>NZ_VORZ01000006.1 GCF_007997305.1 Psychrobacter frigidicola | reverse complement strand
CTTAAAAGCGTCTATAATACGCCCCTCAGCAAGGGAGAGCAGCGACATAAGTAACACACTTATAACCTGACTCACTTACTGAAACGAATTAGAACAAAGGGTTGACAGACTTACATTTTATGTTATACTAGTCAGCTCGCTAAACGAGATAAGCAAATTGCTTTGATTGGATAGTAAGAACATCATCTACTGGACGACAGTAGCTGAACATTATTTAAAAGCATAACTAAAGAACAACTTGTGTGGATTTTTGCTGATTCAGAATGCATAAAAATAAAGTTGGTTGAGTTCCTTTTCGGAACAATACTAACTATAAAAATTATCATTTAAGACAGCAAGAAAACTCAAAGTTAATTCATTTAAATGAAAACATACGAAGAGCGTAATTGCCAGATTAGATGAGCCAAGTTTAGTAACTTCTTTAAAGAGTTACATAGCAAGATTAAACTGAAGAGTTTGATCATGGCTCAGATTGAACGCTGGCGGCAGGCTTAACACATGCAAGTCGAGCGGTAACATTTCTAGCTTGCTAGAAGATGACGAGCGGCGGACGGGTGAGTAATACTTAGGAATCTACCTAGTAGTGGGGGATAGCTCGGGGAAACTCGAATTAATACCGCATACGACCTACGGGAGAAAGGGGGCAACTTGTTGCTCTCGCTATTAGATGAGCCTAAGTCGGATTAGCTAGATGGTGGGGTAAAGGCCTACCATGGCGACGATCTGTAGCTGGTCTGAGAGGATGATCAGCCACACCGGGACTGAGACACGGCCCGGACTCCTACGGGAGGCAGCAGTGGGGAATATTGGACAATGGGGGCAACCCTGATCCAGCCATGCCGCGTGTGTGAAGAAGGCCTTTTGGTTGTAAAGCACTTTAAGCAGTGAAGAAGACTCCGTGGTTAATACCCACGGACGATGACATTAGCTGCAGAATAAGCACCGGCTAACTCTGTGCCAGCAGCCGCGGTAATACAGAGGGTGCAAGCGTTAATCGGAATTACTGGGCGTAAAGGGAGCGTAGGTGGCTCGATAAGTCAGATGTGAAATCCCCGGGCTTAACCTGGGAACTGCATCTGATACTGTTGAGCTAGAGTATGTGAGAGGAAGGTAGAATTCCAGGTGTAGCGGTGAAATGCGTAGAGATCTGGAGGAATACCGATGGCGAAGGCAGCCTTCTGGCATAATACTGACACTGAGGCTCGAAAGCGTGGGTAGCAAACAGGATTAGATACCCTGGTAGTCCACGCCGTAAACGATGTCTACTAGTCGTTGGGTCCCTTGAGGACTTAGTGACGCAGCTAACGCAATAAGTAGACCGCCTGGGGAGTACGGCCGCAAGGTTAAAACTCAAATGAATTGACGGGGGCCCGCACAAGCGGTGGAGCATGTGGTTTAATTCGATGCAACGCGAAGAACCTTACCTGGTCTTGACATATCTAGAATCCTGCAGAGATGCGGGAGTGCCTTCGGGAATTAGAATACAGGTGCTGCATGGCTGTCGTCAGCTCGTGTCGTGAGATGTTGGGTTAAGTCCCGCAACGAGCGCAACCCTTGTCCTTAGTTACCAGCGGGTTAAGCCGGGAACTCTAAGGATACTGCCAGTGACAAACTGGAGGAAGGCGGGGACGACGTCAAGTCATCATGGCCCTTACGACCAGGGCTACACACGTGCTACAATGGTAGGTACAGAGGGCAGCTACACAGCGATGTGATGCGAATCTCAAAAAGCCTATCGTAGTCCAGATTGGAGTCTGCAACTCGACTCCATGAAGTAGGAATCGCTAGTAATCGCGGATCAGAATGCCGCGGTGAATACGTTCCCGGGCCTTGTACACACCGCCCGTCACACCATGGGAGTTGATTGCACCAGAAGTGGATAGCCTAACCTTCGGGAAGGCGTTCACCACGGTGTGGTTGATGACTGGGGTGAAGTCGTAACAAGGTAGCCGTAGGGGAACCTGCGGCTGGATCACCTCCTTATAGACGCATTCGGTCAGCAAGAATTCACAACAAGTTGTTCTTTAGTTTAAGCTAGTTATCTAGCGAAATCGCTTCTTCGGGTCTGTAGCTCAGCTGGTTAGAGCACCGTGTTGATAACGCGGGGGTCAGTGGTTCAAGTCCACTTAGACCCACCATTATACGGGGCCATAGCTCAGTTGGTAGAGCGCCTGCCTTGCACGCAGGAGGTCAACGGTTCGACTCCGTTTGGCTCCACCATATTATGAAAGTGGTATGATGTGTGTAAGGGAAGAAGACGTCAAATAGATAGATAGTTTAGTATGCTAATAAATAAAATAGGTATAAATAGAACCAAGTGATTCAGCTTATAGAGCTTTGATTATTTGTTTCTGTTTTATACAGAATCTGTGACTCGATGAGAGCATAGAAACTATTTAAAAACATAGATATGAGTCTGGGTTAGGAACGCGTGTTCACGCGTTGTTCCTAACCTTAATAACTCACTACTTAACGACATCAGTTGTTATCCCAGTAGTGAGTTATTAAAAAAGTAAAGAGAACTGAATCAAGCGTATAAACATAGGTGATATCGTTATCATAATTAGACTCATATAGCACTAGATAGTCGAAAGACTACTTGGGGTTGTATGGTCAAGTAATGAAGCGCACATGGTGGATGCCTTGGCAGTCAGAGGCGATGAAAGACGTGACAGCCTGCGATAAGCTTCGGGGAGGCGGCAATATCCTGTGATCCGGAGATTTCTGAATGGGGAAACCCACCTAGCATAAGCTAGGTATCTTGTACTTGTACAAGAAGCGAACGAGGGGAAGTGAAACATCTCAGTACCCTTAGGAAAAGACATCAAATGAGATTCCCCAAGTAGCGGCGAGCGAACGGGGAGAAGCCGATTAATGCTAATGTAGAAGAACAGCGTGGGAAAGCTGACCGTAGTAGGTGATAGTCCTGTATTCGAAACATTAGCGTTAACATATTAAGTAGGGCGGGACACGAGAAATCCTGTTTGAAGATGGGGGGACCATCCTCCAAGGCTAAATACTCCTGACTGACCGATAGTGAACCAGTACCGTGAGGGAAAGGCGAAAAGAACCCCTGTGAGGGGAGTGAAATAGAACCTGAAACCGTGTGCGTACAAGCAGTAGGAGCCTCAATTTATTGGGGTGACTGCGTACCTTTTGTATAATGGGTCAGCGACTTATATTCTGTAGCAAGGTTAACCATTTAGGGGAGCCGTAGGGAAACCGAGTCTTAATAGGGCGTCTAGTTGCAGGGTATAGACCCGAAACCGAGTGATCTATCCATGAGCAGGTTGAAAGTGCCGTAACAGGCACCGGAGGACCGAACCCACTGTCGTTGAAAAGCCAGGGGATGACTTGTGGATAGGGGTGAAAGGCTAATCAAACTCGGTGATAGCTGGTTCTCCCCGAAAGCTATTTAGGTAGCGCCTCGGACGAACACCATTGGGGGTAGAGCACTGTTTCGGCTAGGGGGTCATACCGACTTACCAAACCGATGCAAACTCCGAATACCGATGAGTGATATCCGGGAGACACACGGCGGGTGCTAACGTCCGTCGTGGAGAGGGAAACAACCCAGACCGCCAGCTAAGGCCCCAAATTCCTAGTTAAGTGGGAAACGAGGTGGGAAGGCATAGACAGCTAGGAGGTTGGCTTAGAAGCAGCCATCCTTTAAAGAAAGCGTAATAGCTCACTAGTCGAGTCGGCCTGCGCGGAAGATGTAACGGGGCTCAAACTAGGAGCCGAAGCTGCGGATTTGAAACTTGTTTTCAAGTGGTAGGGGAGCGTTGTGTAAGCCTGTGAAGGTGTGTCGTAAGGCATGCTGGAGGTATCACAAGAGCGAATGCTGACGTGAGTAACGATAATGCGAGTGAAAAGCTCGCACGCCGGAAGATCAAGGGTTCCAGTCCAACGTTAATCGGGGCTGGGTGAGTCGACCCCTAAGGCGAGGCCGAAAGGCGTAGTCGATGGGAAATTGGTTAATATTCCAATACTTGTTTATAATGCGATGGAGGGACGGAGTAGGTTATGCCAGCCTGGCGTTGGTTGTCCAGGTGGAAGGATGTAGGTAGACAGTTTAGGCAAATCCGGACTGTCATTATACTGAGATCTGATAGCAAGCTGTACTTGTACAGCGAAGTGGCAAATACCATGCTTCCAGGAAAAGCTTCTAAGCAATAGTTATAAACGAATCGTACCCTAAACCGACACAGGTGATCAGGTAGAGAATACCAAGGCGCTTGAGAGAACTCTGCTGAAGGAACTAGGCAAAATGGTACCGTAACTTCGGGAGAAGGTACGCTGCCGATGGTGAAGCCCTTGCGGTGTAAGCTATTGGCAGTCGCAGATACCAGGCTGCTGCAACTGTTTATTAAAAACACAGCACTCTGCAAACACGAAAGTGGACGTATAGGGTGTGATGCCTGCCCGGTGCTGGAAGGTTAATTGATGGGGTTAGCGTAAGCGAAGCTCTTGATCGAAGCCCCAGTAAACGGCGGCCGTAACTATAACGGTCCTAAGGTAGCGAAATTCCTTGTCAGGTAAGTTCTGACCTGCACGAATGGCATAATGATGGCAGCGCTGTCTCCAGCAGAGACTCAGTGAAATCGAAATCGCAGTGAAGATGCTGTGTACCCGCGGCTAGACGGAAAGACCCCGTGAACCTTTACTACAGCTTTACATTGAACTTTGACCTGACTTGTGCAGGATAGGTGGGAGGCTTTGAAGCAGACACGCTAGTGTTTGTGGAGCCAATCTTGAAATACCACCCTGGTCATGTCGGGGTTCTAACTCAGGTATAACAATACCGAGGACAATGTATGGTGGGTAGTTTGACTGGGGCGGTCTCCTCCTAAAGAGTAACGGAGGAGTACGAAGGTGCGCTCAGAACGGTCGGAAATCGTTCATAGAGTATAAAGGCAAAAGCGCGCTTAACTGCGAGACCCACAAGTCGAGCAGGTACGAAAGTAGGTCTTAGTGATCCGGTGGTTCTGTATGGAAGGGCCATCGCTCAACGGATAAAAGGTACTCTGGGGATAACAGGCTGATACCGCCCAAGAGTTCATATCGACGGCGGTGTTTGGCACCTCGATGTCGGCTCATCTCATCCTAGGGCTGAAGCAGGTCCTAAGGGTATGGCTGTTCGCCATTTAAAGAGGTACGCGAGCTGGGTTTAGAACGTCGTGAGACAGTTCGGTCCCTATCTACCGTGGGCGTTGGAAATTTGAGAGGATCTGCTCCTAGTACGAGAGGACCAGAGTGGACGAACCTCTGGTGTTCGGGTTGTCACGCCAGTGGCATTGCCCGGTAGCTACGTTCGGATGGGATAACCGCTGAAAGCATCTAAGCGGGAAGCCCACCTCAAGATTAGATTTCCCTAAAGAGCCGTTGAAGACTACGACGTTGATAGGCAGGGTGTGGAAGCACAGTGATGTGTGTAGCTAACCTGTACTAATTGCTCGTTTGGCTTGACCATACAACACCCAAGTGGTTTGTATGAACAGCTCTAATTAATCTATCTTGTAAAGCGAAAGCTTTAGAATATATATATTTCGATATCACCTTAAACCTTGGTTCAGTTAGGTTTATGTTGGTCGACAACAAGTAATATTGAAGTCAATAACAACAACATCAGACTCATATCTAACCCCCTTTGCTGACGACCATAGCATGATGGCCCCACCTGATCCCTTACCGAACTCAGAAGTGAAACATCATAGCGCCGATGGTAGTGTGGTTCGCCCATGTGAGAGTAGGTCAT
>NZ_VORZ01000005.1 GCF_007997305.1 Psychrobacter frigidicola | reverse complement strand
GACTCATATCTAACCCCCTTTGCTGACGACCATAGCATGATGGCCCCACCTGATCCCTTACCGAACTCAGAAGTGAAACATCATAGCGCCGATGGTAGTGTGGTTCGCCCATGTGAGAGTAGGTCATCGTCAGCTCTCTATTCTAAAGATAAACCCCCTTGCGCTTATGTGCAAGGGGGTTTTCTTTGGGTTAAACTTAAATAATATTGAAAAGTCTACTTACGTATCATAGTTTAGTTGGTAGACTAATGGTCGGTAATTTCAAAAAATAATACTTAACAGAGAATAAAAAGTCATGGCAGTCGATTTTACTAACACTTTAATTGTTGCCATATCGGCAACGGCATTATTTGATTTATCAGAATCAGAAAATCATCTTCTACAACTTATAGAACATAGTCCCGCAGATGCGGTTAAAGATTTTCGTGATTATATGGCTGAGCGTGAAAATGACCCATTAACCATTGGTGCAGGTTTTCCTCTTATTAAAGCCTTATTGAATCTCAATAAATATTGTAATGATTGCATTACGGAGAACTCTGATACTGAGGCGCCATTAGTTGAAGTGGTTATTGTCTCGAAAAGTAGTCCGGATACTGGCATTCAAGTACTCAATGCCATTCGTGAACATGGACTTAATATCTCACGCTCCGCTTTTATTTCAGGTAGTCTGGTTGCACCCTATATTGCCGATTTTAATATCGACCTGTTTCTAACTACAAATCGTGGGGATGCTCAGCAAGTTGCTGATGCTGATATTTGTGCTTGCGCTATTCTTGATGCTACTCCTGTTAATACTTATACTCTCGATACTGAACAGTTGCGTATAGCTTTCGATGGGGATGCGGTACTGTTTGATGATTCAGGAGAATTGCTGTATAAACAAAAAGGGTTACGTGCTTTCCATGAGCGAGAAACACAAATGCGTGATTTGCCTATCGAGAAAGGTCCTTATGCAGAGCTATTAATAAAGTTATCCAAATTACAAGAGCGACTGCCTGCACGTGTTGAGCATTGTCCAATAAAAATTGCTTTGGTCACAGCGCGTAATGCACCTGCTGATCTGCGAGCTATCAAGACGTTACGTGAGTGGGGCGTAGACGTTGATATGGCATTTTTTTTAGGTGGACTTGAAAAAACGGCGGTACTTAAAACCTTTGCACCACATATCTTTTTTGATGATTCTGTTAAACATATTGATGCCGCGCGTAACTTTGTGCCTACTGCTTTAGTACCTTACCATTCCACTTCATTACTGCATGCTGATAGCCTGTTATCGACTGCTAAAACTGCCTCCTCACTGACCTTTAGTCCAGCGAAGCAAAGCCTGTTTGCAGCTAATAATTAGGATATATCTTTTATTTATGAAATTAATAGTTTTTGTTTCAAAAATTATTAAAATACTAGTGTAAAAATTCAGTGTCTCTATAGAAATGAAAGGCTACGTATGAACTGGCAACAGTGGTTATCGCTAATTATGGTGCGTTTAAAGCAGGTTATTGGCTCATATGCTTTTGTATTACTGCCGATGTGGGGAATGTTTTTTCTCAATGAGATAGCACTATTTGGGTTATGGAATATTTTTGGTATTGTTCCACGTACCCTCGATTTAGGCAGTATTATTGGCGTTTTCGCTTCATGGACAATGCACGGTAATTTTGCTCATTTAATAAGCAACACCTTTGTACTCTTGCAGATATTATTTTTGTTTGGACTGTTTGAGAATAATGCTTATCGCACTATTGCTAAACTGATCATTGCTTCAGGAGTCATGACATGGCTGCTAGGCTCACCACTTTCTATTCATATTGGGGCGTCAGGGCTTTGTTTTGCAATGCTGGGTTTTATGATAGGTGGGGCTATATTTGCGCGGCGTTGGGGGTACTTACTTGCCTGTATTGTCATGGGAGCAGGGTATTGGCTTACTATTAAACAAGGCTTGATGCCGCAGCAGGGTATCTCATTCGCGGCGCATTTTGGTGGTCTATGCGCCGGATTGTTAATAGGAGCGAATTCAAAGCATGCTTATACAGGCATATCTAAGCGTTATTAGCACATACGCTGATGAATAAGGGATCATCTGTGGCAAGCGGTCGCCACTTAGTCGTTTGCTTGACGTGCTCATCAATGGTTAGCTGACTGCCTTTTTCTTGTAACACATAGTCTGCACGTGCAGGTGCAGCACAGTCAATAACTTGTGGCACTTGTTGCACACTTCTACGTCTTTCAAATAAATATAAATTAACTAAATAAATGTCTTTATTATCTGCATTAGGACGAGCATTTCCGCTATCCGCGGCTATAAAGCGCAATGTTTGTGGCTTTACATATGACCATGGTCGAAACCAAGTGCTTTCTTCAACCTTTTTAATAACGGTGACGCCTTTAGGTAGCTGAGCGACTTCCTGATCGTACCAGTTATATTCTTGATGGATTTGAAAACCAAAGATACCAGCAGCTCCGAACAAGGGAATAAGCCACTTGGGCGCGCGTCTACCTGACAATTTACTAAGGTGAGTGATAATAAGTGCTATTCCCGCTAAGCCAAATCCAGCGGCTATGGTAGCGATAAACTCATAAAGCATAAGACGTATCCTTAACGTGATAGACACAGTTAACAAAGCATTAACTTGCCATAAAAAATATTTTATAACAACGATAGGATAAAAAAATCACTCACAAGCAGCTGCTGCCTGTGAGTGATATATAGTAACAGAGGAGACGTCACATTTAGTGGCTTAGTGGTCGACTGCACCGCCAGCACCACGTGGAGAACGTACGCTCTCAACGAGCTCTTGGATATGTAATGGTGGTGGCGCAGTAGCATAAGAGACAGCAAATGCTACGATAAAGTTAAGTAATGCACCAACCGCTCCGAATGATAATGGTGAAATACCAAACAACCAGTACTCTTCAGTATCAGGGAAGTTTGCAGTGCCACTGATGAAGAACCAGCCTTTGAATACGAAGATATATACTAAGATACTAATCAGACCCGTTAACATACCAGCGATAGCGCCAAGGTTGTTAATACGCTTAGAGAAGATACCCATCATAAGTGCAGGGAACAGTGAAGCACCTGCAATACCAAAGGCTAATGCAACCACCTGTGCGGCAAATCCTGGTGGATTAATACCTAACCATGTGGCAACCACAATCGCAATACCCATAGTGATACGCGCTACTTTTAGCTCGCCTGCATCACTAATGTTTGGATTAAGGTTACGTTTAATCAAGTCATGACTGATCGCTGAGGAGATAGCGAGTAGTAGGCCAGCTGCTGTGGATAGTGCTGCTGCCAAACCACCTGCGGCGATAAGACCGATGACCCATGGTGGTAACTGAGCAATTTCCGGGTTAGCCAATACTATGATGTCGACGTTGACATCAAGCTCATTACCTGCCCAGCCTCTATCAACGAAGACGCCGTCACGTTCTAAGGCATGTTCTGCTTGTGCTTTTTCTACTGCTGCTGTTGCTGCGGTGACATCGCCGCCATCAGCTTGTGCAGTAGCTAATGCAAGCTCAGCTACGCCAAGACCACTATCACTATATAACTGAATAAGACCATCGTTATTTAGGTCGTTATACTTTATAAGGCCAGTATCTTCCCAAGTCTTCATCCAGTCTGGACGCTGCTCATAAGCAAGAGGAGCTTCTTCAACACCTTGTGGATAGATAGTGTCAACTAGGTTTAGACGCGCCATAGCACCTACTGCTGGAGCAGTAAAGTACAGTAGCGAGATGAAGACCAATGTCCAACCAGCTGTCCAACGTGCATCAGCAACTTTAGGAACCGTGAAGAAGCGAATGATAACGTGGGGTAAACCTGCTGTACCAATCATAAGTGATAAAGTAAATAGCACCATATTTAGCTTGTTAGGTACATCAGCAGTATAAGCGGTAAAACCTAGATCAGTGACGATTTGGTCAAGCTTGGTTAAAATCGGTATACCTGTTTGAACATCATTTGAGAACAAGCCCAGACCTGGGATCGGGTTGCCCGTCAATTCAAGTGAAATAAATACCGCAGGAATCGTATAAGCAATCATTAGAACCACATACTGCGCAACCTGCGTGTATGTAATCCCTTTCATACCACCAAGTACCGCGTAGAAGAATACAACGACAGCCGCAATAATTAAACCAGTCGTGTTATCAACTTCTAAGAAGCGTGAGAATGCAACACCGGCACCTGTCATCTGACCGATAACATAAGTAGTTGACGCTAGAATCAAACACACCACGGCTACCATGGCAGCAGTTTTGGAATAAAAACGGTCACCAATAAAGTCAGGAACCGTGAACTTACCAAACTTACGTAAGTAAGGTGCAAGGAGCATGGCCAGTAGAACGTAACCACCCGTCCAACCCATTAAGTATACCGATGCACCATAACCACCAGCGGCAAGGATACCTGCCATTGAAATAAATGACGCAGCACTCATCCAGTCAGCGGCTGTCGCCATACCGTTCACTACAGGATGCACGCCGCCGCCTGCGACATAGAACTCACTAGTCGAACCTGCGCGCGCCCACCACGCAATACCGAAGTATAAAATGAAGGATAGACTCACAAAAATGATATTAATCGTAAATTGACTCATAGGTCTATTCCTCGTCTACGCCATATTGTTTATCTAACTTATTCATGCGCCATGCATAGAAGAAGATTAAGATGATAAAGACCCCAATGGATCCTTGCTGAGCGAACCAAAAGCCTAAATCAGTACCGCCTATCTTAATACCTGCCAATAATGGACGTAATAAAATGCCAAAACCATATGAACATAGGGCCCAAACGATTAGGCTACCTATAATAAGACGGACATTGGCTCGCCAATAACCGGATGGATCGTTGTGGTTCTCCATGGGACAACTCCTTTTGCCTGACATAAAAATAAAATCATTGGTTCGAATCTCATAAGTGATTGTGGCTTAGCGTCTATATCAGAGTGCAATATTATTTATGTATTACGCTCATAAAATTTGCTTTATAGACTACTAAATAAAAATAACCAATTTGTATCACTAACCAACATTACCAATAAATTGAACAAGTTCTGAGCTATTACTTAAAAATTAAATCAGTAACTTTATAATTTTACATATTTATAGCTTTAATCAAAATTATCGTAGGGGGTAGTTTGGTATACGTTAAGGAAGGTCGGTGGGGAATGACATTCCACTGTCTTGTTACTTCTATCGTCTTCCTAACGATATCATTTTTAGACTGATAACCTATAAAATGATAGCTATCGTCTTATTAGGAATATATACAAAATTTATTCATTTAACAATAAGTAATTTTACTTTACTTTGTGTAACTAAATATTCAGGTAGTAGAAACTATAATGTCTTTATGTTAATAGACATGGCAAATGCTTCTATAGTTAGCAACATAACGCTCTACCTACTAACATCATAGTATAAAGACCTTAGTCATACTATGGCTTTGCGATATATCGTATTTTGAATATAATAGATTCTAATAAATCTTTATTTAAAGAGTAAAATGAGCAATAGACAGAATGGAGTCTATAAATAAGGCACAACAGTAAAGTGTAACAACATGCTTCTTATTGTTTGTAAGGAAAAATATCAACTGCAATGTTCAAAATTAAGCAACTGTTATTGGTGGAGTGTTGATATTAACAACAAGGGTATCTAACGATACTAACAATAGTATCTAGACTGTGTGAAATACAAAATATAAAAAGTGAGAGGGTAGTATGGGTGAGGGGTTAGCAGGTTGGTTTAACAGTGTAGTGAACTACGGTGTAAGCATCATTTGGGGCAATAATGATTGGCTGATTGCCAGTAATCCGTGGTATGGGCTATTGATGTTCGTGCTCATTGGCGCGGGTGTTTATTTTACAATTGCGACGCGTTTTATGCAGTTCCGCCATTTTGGACATATGTGGCAATTATTACGGACGTCTAATCAGGGACGTAAAGATGGGGGTATCAGCTCATTTGAAGCGCTAATGACCTCTTTAGCGGCGCGCGTCGGTACTGGTAACTTAGCAGGGGTGGCCATTGCTATTTACTTAGGGGGGCCTGGGGCTGTATTTTGGATGTGGATGACAGCAATAGTAGGTATGTCGACCAGTTTCATTGAGTCTACATTGGCACAAGCGTATAAAGTGCCACATACTGATAATGTGTATCGTGGTGGCCCTGCCTATTATATTGAAAAAGGCTTAGGTCAGCGCTGGATGGCGGTATTTTTCTCGATTTGTCTACTGATTGCCTTTGGTTTGGCATTCAATGGTGTACAGTCAAATACGATTGCACAAGCTACCAATGAAGCGTTTGGCGTGCCGACGTGGATGACTGGTGTCCTATTGGTCGTGTTGGTTGCGCCAGTAGTATTTGGCGGTTTGCGCTCGGTTGCCCGTATTGCGGGTAAAGTCGTACCCGTGATGGCAATTTTATATATTTTATTGGCGTTATATATTATCGTAACTAACTTTAGCCAATTTCCATCAGCGATTGCCTTAATTGTAAAGTCGGCATTCGGGTTTGAACAGGCTGCCGGTGGGGTTATTGGTTATGGTATTGCGCAGGCAATGATTAACGGTATTAAGCGTGGTTTGTTCTCTAACGAAGCGGGTATGGGGTCAGCCCCTAATGCGGCGGCAACAGCACAAAGCTATCCGGATCATCCAGCGGTGCAAGGTTTTATGCAAATGCTGGGTGTGTTTATAGATACGCTTGTGATTTGTACGGCGACAGCTTCTATTATTATTCTCTCCGGTGTGGTCAATCCAAGTGTTGAGCAAGAAGGGATTCAGCTGACTCAGTTAGCGCTATCGCAATATGTTGGTGATATGGGCGTTATCTTTGTGGCCATTGCGATTTTCTTCTTCTCGTTTACCTCTATTATTGCCAACTACAGTTATGGTGAGTCGAATCTAGAATTTATTTCTGGTGAAAAGAATGCCAAAGTTATGATTATGGTGTTCCGTTTCTTGGTACTTGGCATGGTATTTGTTGGTGCCGTTGCCAGTTTACCTGCTATCTGGAACTTTGCTGACTTATCGATGGGTCTGATGGCACTGACCAACTTAACAGCAATTGTTCTCTTGTCGCCAGTGGCCCTTAGAATTCTACGAGATTATGAGCGCCAGCTTAAAGAAGGTAAAACGGGTGACCAAATTAAATTTCATCCTGATGATTTTGTAAAGCTTAAAAATGAGGCCAACCGTGATGCATGGGAAGATTAAAGAGTTCTTCTTACTGAACGACTGCCTTAACTTTTAAGGTTAAAAAAACCGCCCTTAGCTATTTTAGCTAAGGGCGGTTTTTTACTACGAGCAATTCATACTACTATATTTTATGCTTACATATTAGGATAGTTAGGACCGCCGCCGCCTTCTGGCGTAACCCAAGTAATGTTCTGTGAAGGGTCTTTAATGTCACAAGTTTTACAATGCACACAGTTTTGCGCATTGATAACAAACTTAGCCCCTTCTGCATCTTTGACCACTTCATAGACACCAGCTGGGCAGTATAAACGTGCTGGTTCTGCATACAATGGCAGATTAATCGAAATTGGCACGGTAGGATCCGTCAGTTTCAAATGCGTCGGCTGATCTTCTGCATGATTGGTATTAGAGATAAATACGGACGAGAGCTTATCAAAAACCAGCTTGCCATCAGGCTTAGGATAGTCCGGAGAATAGGCATGGTCGGCACGCTCAAGCTGATTGTAGTCGTATAAACTATCATGAATAGTCAGTGGCATTTTACCGCCGAGCATATTCTGTTCAATAAAGTTAAAGGCACCGCCCATCCATGTGCCCATGCGATGCATGGCTGGAGCGAAGTTACGTGCCGCATGATTGTCTTCATACAACCAAGAATCTTCATACATAGTCGTATATTCAGTAACTTCATCATGCTGACGCTCAGCTTGCAACGCCTCATAAATAGCTTCGGCTGCGAGCATTCCCGACTTCATCGACGTATGCGTGCCTTTAATTTTGGCAGGGTTTAAGAACCCTGCTTCATCACCTACCAGCACTCCACCTGGGAAGGTGAATTTTGGTAAAGAGTTTAAGCCGCCTTTGGTAAGCGAGCGCGCGCCATAAGAGAGGCGCTTGCCACCTTCTAAGATATTGCGAATCAGTGGATGCAATTTCAAGCGTTGTAATTCGTCAAAAGGCGACATGTAAGGGTTGGAGTAAGACAGATCAACAATCAGACCAAAGCTGACTTGGTTGTTCTCATCAAAGTATAACCACCACCCACCAGTAGAACCGGTCTCGCTGAGCGGCCAGCCCGAACCATGCATGACCACACCTTCTTCATGTTTTTCAGGGGTAATTTCCCATAGCTCTTTTAGGCCGATGCCATAATGCTGAGGGTCACAGTCTTTATCAAGATTAAAGCGGCTGATTAAGCGTTTGCCTAAATGACCGCGGCTGCCTTCAGCAAAAATAGTGTATTTGGCCAATAGCTCATAACCGGGCTCAAAGCTGGGCTTAGCGTCACCGCTTGCAGCGATACCCATGTCACCGGTCAAGACGCCTCTGACTGAGCCATTGTCGTTATATAAAATGTCAGCCGCTGAGAAACCTGGGAACATCATCACTTCTAACTCTTCGGCTTGCTGAGCGAGCCAGCGTACGACGTTAGCAAGGGAGACAATGTAATTGCCTTTATTATGCAGGCTCTCAGGGATAACAGAATCAATAAGTTTGGTAGTCTTCGTCGCAGAACCCAGCATATATACGCGGTCTTCACGCGCTGGCACGTTTATGGGTGCGCCTTTCTTCTTCCAATCAGGAATCAGCTCGTCTAAGGCACGGGTCTCAATAACTGCCCCTGACAAAGTATGCGCCCCAAACTCGGAGCCTTTTTCGACCAGACATACCGTAAACTCATCATTACCTGCTGCAATCGCGAGTTGGCGCAAACGAATGGCTGCACATAAACCTGCAGGGCCACCACCGACGATAAGGACATCGAATTCCATTGACTCACGCTCAATTTCTGGTTCAGTAGCAATAGGTTGTGGCGTCTCTTCAAGCTGTGGCGCTTCTTCAACCACTGCTTTTTCAACGACCACGTCTTCAGTAGCACTGTCTTTATTTAAGTCTGTTGACTCGTCCATGACTGGCATTGCAGTATTGATGGTATCAGCATCAAGGACCGGCGTTTGATTGTCTTGCTCTTGCATACCTACTCCTAAGATCTTAGTGGCTAATCTGCGAATATCGTTAGCAGGGCAATTGAATAATGAAGCTTGCACTGCCAATTACGTTGAGACATGTGGCTGCCCGATAAAAACGTTCTTCATAATGGCAACAATTGACAACGTTATTATGGAATACTATGAAAACAGTGTTTTTGAAAAAATGAGGTTTGGAATTAGCAGTGAAATCATAGCAGTATATAACGTAAAAAGGACAATTAAAACAACACCTATCCGGCTATTTTAATAAAAAACCATTACTTATTATAAAAGAAAAGACTTACAAACACGACACGCATTTCTCAATACCAGTGTTAAAGTAAAATGGATATGATACGCAACTATTATTTGTCTTGCTTTATCATACCCGAAACTAAAATGAATAGTAATGCTGGATACGGCAAACTTTGGTTAATACTAGGAGATGGTGTCATGACTGATGGAACTAATGTTGCAAATAGCGCACAAGATTCGGTACATAGCCTAAATAGCGTTGATGCGCTCGATCAGTACTTTAAATCCACTGCTAGCACGCGTCAAGGTCGGTCCATACCGCCCCTTGAAAACTGGCATCCTGAACAAATTGCTGATATGGATTTGGTAATCAAAGCCAACGGTGAATGGTGGCATGAAGGCAGGCAGATAACTCGTGAGTCGTTGGTGAGCTTATTCGCCACTATTTTATGGAAAGAAGACAATAACGGTACTAGTGAATACTTTTTAAAAACGCCCGTACAAATGCTCCGTATTGTAGTGGAGGATGTGCCGTTATTAATTAATGATGTCGGTATCATCAGTGAAGAAAATATAAGCTGGCTTGAATTTACGACGACCACTGGTGATGTGGTGCGCTTGGATGAAGACCATCAAATTGTCTTACGCGCTTATCAATCTATTGCGCAAGAAGCACAACAGTCATTGTCTGAGCCACAAGTACGCCCTTATATGCTGGTTCGTAACGGCCTGATGGCACTTATCGGTCGCAATGCGTTTTATCATCTGACAGAAATCGGCGATTTAACCGAGCAAAACGGCAACACCATACTAACGTTACAAAGTGGCGGCAAGTCTTATAAAGTTTCAATGCCAGCTAGCTGATTTTATATACTTAATAGACCTCAACTTATGACGGCATCAATAATAAAGGGTGCTAAAATAAGGCTTTTTCATATCCTTTTGGTAGGTTGAGTCACATATGAAGTCGGAAGCGCTAACCTCTACCAGTTTTTCTACCATGTATGATGGCCTGAGGAATCAAGACTGCACTGCGCCAATTGGGTTGTTTGACTCTGGGGTTGGTGGGTTATCCGTTTATAAGCATTTGGCACAGCAGCTACCGGCTGAGCGTTATGTTTATTACGCCGATACCCTGCATGTACCTTATGGCAACCGAGACAGCGACGATATTGAAGCATTGACTTTGATAGCGGTAGAGTGGTTATATCAGCAAGGCTGCAAGTTGATTGTTATTGCCTGTAATAGCGCCTCTGCCCATGCGTTAGACGCGGCTCGTCGCCATTATCCTCAGATGCCTATTGTAGGCTTAGTACCAGCGCTGAAACCTGCTGTACTTGATAGCCAAAGTGGTCATGTGGCAGTATTGGCCACTAAAGCTACCTTAAATGGCACGCTACTTAACCAAGTCATTACTAACATTGCAGCCCCTAATAACACGATAGTGACTAAGTATTTTGACCCGATGTTAGTACCGTGGGTAGAAGCTGGCATGCCAACCACTACGGACACTGCCCAACGTTTACGTCAGCAAGTAAAGCATTTTGCTGATGAAAATGTTGATTATTTGGTATTGGGTTGCACTCATTATCCATTTTTTAAAGATTTTTTAACTTATGAAATTAATGCGCGACAGCTGTCGATGCAAATAATCGATTCAGGCTCTGCTATCGCTACGCGTGTGCAGTATCTACTTGCCGAACGCCATTTACTTGCCAAAAAAAGTACCTTGATGCAGATAGAACAGACAGGTATTTGTTCTGAATATACACGCTATCCATTAACTTTTTACGCTAGTAAATATGATTATAAGCTCAGTGGCTTGGTTCGCCGTTTACTTGGTTCACAAACCCAGATAAACTATGTTGTATAGCTAAACAATAGTTATTGATTACTTAATTAGCACCTGCCAAAAATAGTAGATAATAAATATCCTTAGTTTTAATAAGGTTATGGGTAAAAATTCGATATAATTCATGCTTGTGACGCTAAGATTGTGCTAGGCTATGGCTCGTATAATTTTAAAATATTGATATTTATTAGATGTTATTATCGCAGCTGAGGTCATTTTGTCCAATCGACGCTATCATATCCATGTCATATGCGCGGCCAACGAACAGCCGCTTGTATTAGATCGCGTGGCAATATTTTTTCAGACGCGTGCGTTTTTGACCTATGATGTCTCGAGTGCACTGCCGCGCGCCGCGCTCTATGGCCGTCAATGTATTGAAGAAAGTGACTATACCGTAGTGGTGATCGGAGACAGCTACGGGGCAACGCACAATACCGGTGTTAGTCAGATGCACCTGAGCTATTTTAGTGCTAAAGCCAAACTCAAGCCTATGCTAATACTAATTAAGACTCAGCAAGAAAATACTGAGGTCAGTCCGCAGCTCAAAGAGTTTATACGGCTGGTTAAGCGGCAAAATATTGGTATTTATGAGTATACCAGCACGACTGATATTGATCGTCTGCTCATTCACGCTTATGAGGATATGATTGAACGCTATCCTGCACTGAGCTGGGTGCGAGAAAATACTGTAAATGCTTCTCCATCGCGAGCCAATGCTACATTACCCACACCTCCCCATACTTCTTCGTCGTCTACTATTCCAAGCATTAAACAGGTAGACAGTCAGCCTGCTGTGAGCGAAGCCTTTGACAGCTTAAATCAGTCACTAAACTTGACGGATACGTTTGAGTTTCAATATGGCGCTCAAGCTTATGAGGGCGGCAATTTAACTGATGTAACGATGAGCCTAAGCTGCACATGGCAAGAGATATTAAGCACCTTAGTTAAAATCCCCTCAGCTTTTTCAAGTTACGGTCTTCAAAGCGCCATCAATCGCCTCGTCACTACTAGAGCTGAGTATGGTATTAAGGCGCTCATGCCGAAGGTTCACGCTGTCTCGCGCTGTCAAATAATCCAAAACGACTTGTCAAAATTACAGCGCTTATTAATTGCCGCCAACTGGATACAACTGACCAATTCTAGCTCCCGCACATCACAAGAGCTTTGGAAGCTGACCTTTTATGCTAAGAAAATATATGAAGACAGCCAGTCTAAAACTGTGAGCGCTTTATAATACCGCATAATCCTTTTTGCGCTTATACTCTTAAAGCTGCTTCCCGTAGCTGCTACGTTTTGTAATATAAAGCATACGTGTCAACGGTTGTTAAATAGCGGTAGACTGATGATAATAAGCGACATAGCTAACTATATTTATAAAAAACTATACTTATAATAAGTTGAAATGTTTAAGTGATAACGCTTTTATTTCAGACTTAACTAAAACAAAACAACCAACCTATTTTAATATTTTAGGAGAATATAATGAATGACTCAAAACGTGATGAGCTCACAAAGAATATTACGGAATTAGAAGAAAAGATGCATGATACTGAACAGTTTCATACGTTAGAAGAGCAAGTTGCTGATATGAAGCGTCGCGGTATTGATCCTAGCAAATCTTATAACGATTGGGATGACAAAGAAAAAGACGATTGGGGTAACGCCACTTGGAAAGAAAATGGTAAGTGGGAGCCCAAAACACCTGAAGACCTCGATGATAAAGCTCGTGAAAACTGGGACGGTGACAATGGGAAGCTTAACCCACCACCAATCGTTTAAATGGTTCATCTAGTATTTTGGTGACATAATAAATTCAAGTAAAAAAAACCACGCCTGCTAGCGTGGTTTTTTATTAATCTGTAAGATTAAGTATTTAGCGATTGTCATAAAAATATTTTTTAAATAGTGCGCGTTTACTGCGCCCCATTATCTATACGCACCAAGCGCGTAGTACCGTCAGCATCAGTCATACGGCGATAACGAATATTAGCTGAATTCGATGGTTGCGCTGACAGCTGTGGAGAAGAAGGCGGCCTTGGAGTAATCGTTTGTTGCTGTATCAGCTGTCCCATACTATCTGCAGGTGCGGGGATTAAAGGACGGCTGTTGGTAGGTTGATTATACTGGTTGCCGTATTGGTTAGGAGGTGTAGCGCTACTAGGCTCAGAGTTACCAACGATTAGGCGATGGAAGTTCTGTCCGGCACGGCCATCAGCTGGGAAGATACCACGGCTGTTCTGATACTGCTGGATAGCAGTACGGGTATTATCACCAATAATGCCGTCAACGCCGCCAATATCGTAGCCAGCATTTAACAGCGCTTGCTGAATATCTTTAGCTTGTTGGCGACTGATACCAGGGTCGCTGGTTGGCCATGCGGTAATAAAGTCAGTCTTACTGCTGTCCGACTTGGCAATCAAATCAGATAAATGCGCAATTGCGAGTGCATAGCTCTCTGATGCATTATAAGAATAAAAAGTATCGAAGTTTTTACCCACTAAGAATGCAGGGCCGTCTTTACCTGCTGGCATTAACAAGCCTGCACTACTCAAGTCATAAGGTAATGTACCGCCATTAGCCAATGTTAAACCTTGACTGCGCCAATGACTCATAGACTTTTTATCTTTACGATTGGACGCCGCCCAATATCCGCTGGGCAGTTTGACTTCATAGCCCCACGCTTCACCATTACGATAGCCACGCTTGGATAAGAAATTTGCAGTCGAGGCCAAGGCATCAGGCACGCTATTAACCAAGTCACGGCGACCATCACCGTCAAAGTCTACGGCCAACTCTAAAAAAGTACTGGGCATAAACTGCGTCTGCCCAAAGGCACCGGCCCATGAGCCTGTCATATCGTTCGGGGCGATATCACCGTTTTGTACAATCTTCAAAGCATTAGCGTATTCACCGCGAAAGTAGCTTTGGCGACGATCAAAGCACGATAGCGTCGCTAAGGATTCAAACAAGGGCTTTTTGCCCAGCGTCTGCCCAAAGTTAGACTCAACGCCCCATACTCCTAAGACATGATCAGACTTGACACCATACCGCGATTCAATCTGGTTCAGCGTATCTGACCACTGACGCTTGGCGCGGATGCCATCGTCTACCCGTTCTTTGTCTACCAACACTGATAAATAATCCCAAATATCTTTTTGAAACTCAGGCTGATAGTTGAGTGACTGAATAACGCTTGGGTCAGGTTCACTTGGACGATAACGCTCAAATGTTGAGTTCGAGATGTCACGGAATTGGCTGCTGTTTTTAAGGGTGTTTAAGCATTGCTGAAATTCAGCATTTGATAGATTGGGGGCAGGAGGTGCCGCAGCTTGGGTGCTCATGGTCGCTAAGCTAAGTCCGATAGCGGCCGCTAAACTGGTATAGGTATTAAGATGGCTCATATCTGTGAAGTCCTCAAAGGATACTAGTTGATCAAAAAATCAGTGTAAGAAGTGTGGTTCAGAGTAACCAATATCAACGACAAAGAAAAGGTATCGATGTATTTAATTATTATAGGCTGACGTGGATTTAAGATGGAAGAGAGTTTAGAGATTATGATTTTCAAAAAAGGTTATGGTTAATGTGAAAAATATATTGTTTTACCAGTCTACCGTACTATGTTTTTTCAGCCAGATTGATAATATGAAAAACGATTTGCTTTCATTAGATGGTCGTAATACTTAGATAAGCATTGCTATACTGTTCATATCAAGTAAAAATAATAGTAATATAATTTTCAATACTATAAAACCAGTAACGTCTTATAGTATTGAAAATACTTTATTATGGCTTTATTTTGCCTAGGAGATTATATTTTGACCATGAATTTCAATACAACAAATAGTACGTTTCGTCAACTATTGGGTAATGGGTTGCGTTACCATGTTCCACCTTTTCAACGTGATTATTCATGGTCGGAGGTAGAATGGGATGAGCTGTGGCAGGATATAGAAGCTTTGTTCAGCGAAGATGCTGAATCTGCTCACTATATGGGCTATCTTGTATTACAAACTACAAATAATAAGCAATTTGATATTATTGACGGTCAACAACGACTAACAACGCTTAGTATTATGATTTTAGCAGGATTAAGCCTTTTAAAAGATTTAGTTAACAATGATATTGATGCTTTGCGCAATGAACAGCGATTACAACAATTAAAAAGTAATTATATTGGCTATACTGATCCCGTTACTCTTATTGAAAAACCAATGTTACAGCTAAACAGACATAATGATAAATATTATCGTAACCATTTAATCACATTAGATAAACTACCTCAGCGTGGCTTACATGCCTCTGAACACAGAATTCGTAAAGCGTTTAATTGGTTTCAAATTAAACTGAAGCAGAAGTTTGGTATGGAAAACGATAGTGGGCAAAACTTCGCCCAGTTTTTAGATGAACTAGTAGATAAGTTGTTTTTCACTGTTATTACAGTTAATGATGAACTTAATGCGTTCAAAGTCTTTGAGACTTTAAATGCAAGAGGTGTGCGACTGTCCTCTACAGATTTATTAAAGAACTATCTTTTTTCACTAGCAAGTGTTGATGATCCACATGATAGCCAAATAAAGCATTTAGAAGAACGATGGGAAAGCATTATTAGATTACTGGGGAGTGAAAGTTTTCCTGAATTCTTACGAGTTTATTGGAATAGTAGCCACAAGCTAATACGCAAAACAGATTTATTTAAGACTATTCGTAAGCATATTAGAAATAAAAGCGAAGCATTTGAGTTGGTCAAACAGATTGAGTTATCAGCTGATGCCTATACTGCTCTCAAAGATACTCAAGATGCACGTTGGGTAGAAGAATCTAAGTATTTAAAACAGTTGAGTATGTATCGAGTCAAACAGCCTTTTTCTGTATTACTTGCTAGCTATGAAAAGTTTTTTGAGAGTGATAGAGCAGGATTTTTATCAATTGTACGGGCAATAAGCATACTATCTTTTCGTTATAACGTGATTTGTAATAACCCACCTAATGAGCAAGAACGATTTTATAATAACATAGCTATTAAAATCGATAGCAATCAACTAGGTTCAGCTCAATCAATTATTAAAGCATTAGATGAAATTTATCCTAATGATGAGGTTTTTAAAAGCGCTTTCAGTGTTAAACAGTTAAAAACTACTGACAATCGTAATAAAAAGATTGTTCGTTACATTTTATGTGAGTTTGAAAGTAAAGCTAGTCAGGTAGCTATAGATGAAGATAATGATAAATTTAATATTGAGCACATCCTACCTGAAAATCCAGATGAGTCATGGGGCAGTATTGATGATAGCAAGATTGATGGACTGACATATCGGTTAGGCAATATGATTTTACTTGAAGCCAATAAAAATCGCGTAGTAGGAAACCAATCTTACCAGGAAAAGGTGAAAATATATAACACAAGTAGTTTGCATATGCCTCAACGTTTGAATCAACACTACAATGAATGGAGTCAAGACAGTATTGAAAGCCGTCAGAAACAATTAGCGAAACTTGCGAGCAGTATTTGGAAGATATCAGAACTATCTTAAGCAGAATAGCCGTTTGCTCTCAACAACCAAACATGCTCCGTCACTGCCATCTCTGGCGCGGCATTTAAAGTTGATGACTCACCTTCAAGCTCATTAACTTGATAATAATTACTGTAATACTGTTGGACTTGCTCGCTACTTATCGAAAACGGCGGGCCATTGCGTTTGCTCTGGTCATAATTGAGCGTCAATAATAGTTGCGGTGCATCATGACTGTCACTACCGACCCCGCTGCTAAGATTTCGCACTTGTTCACTATATTTTGGGCGCATATCTTCCGGCATAGCAATCAAGGCGGCTCTGTCATAGACTGCATCAACGTGACCGACATTCTCAGATGTTAGCGCAAAAATATCAGCAACCCATAATGCTAGCGTTTGACCAGACAGCGAGCTTTGATAGCATTTGATAGCTGGGTTAGCAGTAGGTTCAGTTATCGTAGGTTTGATACCTTGCTCGGCGAAGAATTCCTGCACCGCCGATGCAACCAATTCAATACCAACTACGTCATACCCTTGAGCTGCTAGCCATACCATATCGATTGACTTACCACATAATGGCACAAAGACACGGCTACCGACTGGTAAACCTAAAGCTGTAAAATATTTTATTAATAGCGGATTCACATCTGACTGGTTAAAACCAATCCGTTTCTCTTGCCAGCGTTCTTGCCAAAATTCAGGGTTCATATCATTACCTTTATCTATAATAATTTTTATTATTGACGAGTTTTATAACTATTAATGGCTTATGCGATAGGGCTCGATGAATAATTAGCTCTATGTCAAAAATCATAAAAAATTTAGTTGATACTAACATTATAATAGCTACTAAAAAGCCAAGCATAGCGATACTTGGCTTTTGGTTAATATTAAATTTTGAGACAATTGAGCTCTCAGATATCAGACAATTCAACTTTCAGATGGAAGCTACTTTGCGAGTACTATGTTCAGCTCTTTAATAAAAGTACCAATGCGCTCTGCATTTTTACCTAAATCGCTAGCCCCAACCCGTGATTTACTGCGAATATCGACTAAGCGCGCGTCGCCTTTATCGTTAATACGTATCACAACGTCATCTTTAAAACCAAACCATGCTGTAGTATCGGTTGCCTCAATCAGACCTTCATTAGCATTCGTATTCACCAGTTCCCAGTCTAAGTTTTTAGCGGCTTGTTCAATAGCGGTTATTAACTCAGCTTTTGGCTGCGGATAGCTAAGCGTTTTAAGTTCAGGGTACGCTTGACCTTGTTGCTCTGCGGTCTCACTGCCATCGTACTCTACCGGATTTGGCGCACCAGCTCGCAGCGGTGCGATAGCCACAAACTTGGGTGGGTTCACTAAATCGGTTGAAATATCATGGATAGGCGGGACACTTTTTCCCTTACTCAGCATACTCAGGGGTAGTGCAATAGCAATGGCGGAGAATACAATGACCATTATTGTACTGCCAATGGTCACCGTTTTACGCATCAACACAACTTGCAGTAATAGTAATACCAGCGCTGCAACACCAGCATATACGCCAAATTTAAACCCTGTGAATGCAGACCCTAAATCAATAAACCCGAATTTATGAAGAGGACCCGCTAACAAAACTAGCAACAAGGCGATTAAACTCACTATGCTCACTAAAATTTTCATGAAATTTCTCTATTGTAAGTGAGTTATCCGCCCAGCTAGAAGATGATGTTCTAGTTGGTCATATATTGACTAAATTCTTTACGTAACTTGGCAAGCTTGGGTGGAATAGCAAAGTTGCAGTAGGCTTGACCAGGGTTATTGTTAAAGAAGTCCTGATGGGCATCTTCAGCTTTATAAAAGTCAACGGCAGGATGGACTTCAGTGACGATATTAAGTCCCATATCTCGCAGTTTGTTAATCGTGCGATCAACGGTAGGCTTTTGATTTTCATCCGTATAATATACAACACTGCGATACTGGCTACCCACATCATTGCCTTGACGGTCTTTAGTAGTGGGATCATGCGTGCCAAAAAAAACATCTAATAGCACTTCTAGAGGCAGAAATGATTCATCAAACGTAATATTGATAACTTCAACATGACCAGTATTTCCACCGCAGACCGCTTGATAATTGGCAGTAGTAGCTTCGCCGCCCATATAGCCTGAAACAACAGATTGGACACCTTTTAACGATAAAAATACAGATTCGGTGCACCAAAAACAGCCACCGCCTAATATGATGTTTTGCATAATGTTATCCTATAGTTATAGAAATTTTTATTTAGTATGATGCGTTTAGCTTAGCAGTCAGGTAGGTGATTATAAGTAACAAACAGTAATGTTATAATGTGCTTTTGCTAAGTATATAAATGAGTTATTTCATGGATAAACCTACTTCTTTGCCAGACCCTGATATTGAACATCACACTGTTAATCACGACACTAGCCAAAATAAAGCTATTAAGCACGATACGTTATTTACGACGCCCCTTGATAAGGCCGCGCGCTTCTCCTTTGATGAGCAAGTGGTTGCTTGCTTTCCGGATATGATTCGCCGCAGCGTGCCGGGCTACGGTCAAGTATTAGCCATGCTTCCTATATTTGCGCGGCGGCATTGTAAGTATCGTCAACAAAACGAGCGTAATGGCCAGAGCCACCGTGTTAGCCGTATTTATGACTTGGGTTGCTCGCTTGGGGCAGCCAGTATGGCGCTGGCAGGTGAGTTTGCCGCTCATGATTTACAAATTAAAGCAGTCGATATCTCTCCAGCAATGACCACAGAAGCCCGTACTTTGTTAAGTGATAACTATCCTGAGCATGATATTGAAATTATCACAGCTGACATCAGAGAGTTTGAACTTGAACCTTGTGATATGGTGATTTTAAATTTAACGTTACAGTTTTTACCAGCCGCTGATAGAGTTGCGGTATTAGAGAAGATTTATGGAGCGTTAAGCGTAGGTGGTATTTTAGTATTAACCGAAAAGACCCATGCTTTTGATGAGCAGTCTGATGCTTGGCTGGTTGAACGCTACTACGACTTCAAGCGTGCTAATGGTTATACCGAAATGGAAATCAGTGGCAAACGTAATGCGCTTGAAAACGTATTGATTACTGATACCTTGGACGAACATCATGCGCGTTTGGGCGAGGTTGGTTTTGAGCGTCATTTGACTTGGTTTCAGTTTTTGAACTTTGTCTCTATTGTCGCTTTTAAATAGCAGTTTTTATGATAGCTCTTTTCAACCAAGGCTATTTTTATTTTACCGTTTTTATCCTAACCATTAGGCTATCTGTTTTCTCATGATTAATGACACTATTATCCACGCCGAACGTCAATTATATTTGACCTTATTAGCGCTAGCACAAACGCAGCCAAGCGCCTACGACTGGTTATCACAGTTACCTGAATGGCTGAACAGTATCAAAGATAAAGCCAATTATGCTCATGCGCCAGCTTATCAGGCAGCGGTAGCGAGGCTACCTGATATTACTGCTGATACAGTGGAGTTAAATAGTGATAGGTTGACCATTAATGCGGTTCTAAGCGATTCTGAGCGCAAGCAAACCTATGCACTATTAAAACAATTAATGCCATGGCGTAAAGGCCCTTTTCAGATTGGTAGCGATACGCATGAGCCGATCATCATTGATACCGAATGGCGCAGTGATTGGAAATGGCAACGAGTGATACCGCATTTGGGCACTCTAAAAGGCCGACGGGTACTCGATGTGGGCGGTGGTTCTGGCTATCATGGTTGGCGGATGGCAGGGGCGGGCGCAGACACTGTGATTATCGTTGATCCTTCCTGCTTGTTTTACCATCAGTTTATGGCAATCCGGCACTTTATAGGGGCAGCAGACGACTACCGCACCCATTATATTCCGGTACCGCTTGAGGCTTTACCTGAGCACAGTCAGTTGTTTGATACAGTATTTAGTATGGGGGTACTTTATCATCGGCAGTCACCCTTTGAGCATTTGCAGCAGCTCAAAGGTCAGCTGGTTAAAGGCGGTGAATTGGTACTTGAGACGTTAGTCGTCGACGGCGATGCCAACACGGTATTAGTACCGCATGACCGTTATGCGCAGATGAATAACGTTTATTTTTTACCGTCGGTTGACGCCTTAATTGGCTGGTTAGAGAAGGCCGGTTTTTCTGATGTACGCTGCGTCGATGTGGAGGTAACGTCGACAAATGAACAGCGCAAGACGGACTGGATGACCTATCACTCATTACAAGATTTTTTAGACCCAACTGATACCACAAAAACACTTGAAGGTCATCCAGCGCCCAAGCGAGCGACACTGATTGCTAAAAAGTAAAACAACCTACACTGTTTAAAGTTTTTAGTTTGAGAGGTTGGTTGTAGAGTGCAGTTTGAAATTTGGTCGATAACAAAAATAGATATTTTTAAATAAACCATTTTTTAAAGGCGATCTCTATTAGAATCTTGAGTATAAATCCTATAAAACCAGCACCTAGGGCTAAAAACATCCAAAAGGTACCCGCGCGCCCCGCCCCCGATTGTTTGGAGAGGTCCCAAATAATAAAAAACAAGAAGGCAATAAATACCGGTAATAAAATATACAGTCCCCAGCTGGTGACAGTACTTTCAGCAATTGCAAACATGATGTTATTTCCTAAAAACAAACGGTGATTATAGCGCGTAAAAAGGTTGGTATAAATGCTTGCTAATCATGAGGCAACAGGAATGCTACAATCGTCTCTACTGTTAGTTATAATGTCGGCGCTGCTATAAGTCATCCAAGAAACTCTCTAGCTGTTTTTTAGTAAATACTAGTTGTAGAGCTAGCAACTATCATTAAGATAAGAGTTTTAAGTCTATTTTCAGCGCAAATAGTGCAATGCAGTGTAAAGGTTGTTATATTTACAGGTTACTTATCTTTTCGTGTTATTTATCTGAGTTTATAATCTTATGTCACAAGCCCAAATTGATACGTTAGCTTCGCTATTTGACGATGCTATTGACGTTTTAAAAAATGAAGGGGCGTTACCCGCCGACTGGCAAAACAATAGCCAGATTACCCGTACTAAAGATGCCAGTCATGGCGATTTTGCGAGTAATATTGCGATGACAGCAGCTAAAGCGGCAAAAACCAATCCGCGCGCGTTGGCAGAAAAAATCGTTAATGCGCTACCTGAAAATAAAGATATCCGCCAAGTTGATATCGCTGGCCCTGGTTTTATTAACGTATTTTTGAATGCCGAAGCAAAATTTGCCGTATTAGATGATATTTTTAACCAGCAAGAAAGCTTTGGTTTAAGCAAGCAATTTGACGGACAAAAAGTCCAAGTTGAGTTTGTATCAGCCAATCCAACATCTAGTTTACACGTCGGGCACGGGCGCGGTGCCGCATTTGGTATGAGTGTGTCCAACTTATTAGAAGCGGTTGGTTACGACGTTACCCGTGAGTACTACGTGAATGATGCCGGTCGGCAGATGGATATTTTAGCGACCAGCACCTATTTGCGTTATTTAGAGGCCAATGGCGAAATGGTTGTATTCCCTGTTAATGGCTATCAGGGCGACTATGTACGCGACATTGCAGAAACGGTGAAAACTCAGCATAGTAATAGCTATGTACATCCATTTGCACAAATTGCCAATGCTGTTGCAGCGGATGCACAGTTTGAAATTAATGCCGATGGCGAAAAGGTACTGCTATCGGGTGATAAAGAAGCACATATTGATGGCTTAATCGCTAATAGTAAAACCTTGCTTGGTGATGGTTATGAGCTGTTTTTGAATGCAGCGCTGACCAGCATTTTGGCAGATATCAAAGATGACCTCAATGATTTTGGGGTACGTTATGAATGTTGGTTCAGCGAAAAGTCTATTGATGCTGAGATTGAGCCAGTATTACAAATATTGGATGATAAAGGCTTCTTGTACGAAAAAGACGGGAATATTTGGTTTAAATCGACTGACTTTGGCGATGAAAAAGACCGCGTCGTGCGTCGTGCCAATGGTCAAAGTACTTATTTTGCCTCAGACATTGCCTATCATAAGAATAAGTTCGACCGTGGTTTTGATAAAGTGGTTAATGTTTGGGGTGCAGACCATCACGGTTATGTGCCACGCGTCAGAGCAGCATTATTAGCGCTGGGCATTGATGCCGATCGCCTTGATGTGGTATTGGTACAATTTGTAGCGTTATGGCGTGGCGATGAAAAGGTACAGATGTCTTCACGCTCAGGTAAATTTGTTACCTTGCGCGAATTGCGTCAGGAAGTAGGCAATGATGCCGCACGTTTTTATTATGTAGCGCGTAAGCCTGAAGTGCATGTTGACTTTGACTTAGAGCTTGCCAAATCGCAAAGCAAAGACAATCTAGTTTATTATATTCAGTATGCTCATGCGCGCGTTTGCCGCGTACTAGAAAAACTAGCCGCTAGTGGTCTCCGTGTCGATGATGCTATCGGTGCGCAACAGCAACACTTGCTGATTGCACCTGCTGAAGAGGAAGTTATTAAACTACTTGCTGCATATCCTGCTACTTTACTACGGGCAGCGACTGGCTATGAGCCGCACGTGTTGACTAATTACCTAAAAGAGTTGGCCGCACTATTTCATGGCTGGTATGACACCAACCGTATTTTGCCAGTCAGTCTAACGTCAGGCGAAACCCCAAGCCAAGATGAGTTAGATATGATGCAAGCGCGGCTACGCTTATCAAAAGCGGTACGGCAGGTGTTGGCTAATGGTCTGGGTTTATTGGGATTATCAGCGCCATCTAGCATGTAGGGTACATTCTTAAGTACCCGACTATGACTATAGCAGCGCTACGGTCATATTTAGTGGCATATACAAACGACAAACGCTGGTTACTATAGTCTCGGTTATAAAAACAGCGCATTATTATTGATAGATTCGGTAGGGAGAATATGTTCCATGTTAGCCAAAAAACCCAAAGGTGCCACTGAAAAGCGCAAGACCAGTAGCGTATCAGGCTTACTATGGATGTTCGTCGGTGCAGTACTGACATTAATGATAGGGGTGTTTTTGTACCTATCGCCCTTGTTTGATTTTAGCCCTGCCGACAAAACGGTATCGGATCCTAATAAGCAAGTCCAGCCCCGCGTTAATACCGACACTGATAATAGTGATTATGAGTTTTATGATATTTTACCCAGTCAAGAAATGCCGACGATTCCTGATGAAGATCTCGGGGTGGCAGAAGACAATCCGGTAGGTAATGTCAGCGACTTTGAGCCAGATGTGGTGATTCGCCAGTCTGAAGGCAATCGCAATGAAGACAGTGGCAACTTTGGTATTTCTGAAAACACAGTGATTGAGCCAAGCCGTGGCAATAATACGACTAATAGCAATAGTGATGATAATATTGTCATTGTTGAAGAAGACGCTACCTACGACGGAGCACCGACTACTAGCAGCAATAACAGTGGCTCTCAAGGTAGAACTAATAGTGCAGGATCAGTAAGCGTACAAAAGGCTCAGCCTGCAACGACTTATATTTTACAAATTAACAGCTTTGGCAATGCGGACGAAGCTGACCGCCGGCGCGCCCAAGTTTTGATGGCGGGTGTTGATGCTAAAGTAGTCAAGAATGCCACTCCCAATGGCGCGCCTATTTATCAAGTCATCTCACGACCAATGAATAACCGCCAGTCCGTCACTACCGCGCAGCAACGTCTGCAAAATAATGGTATTGATTCTATTATCGTTGAGCAGCGCCGTTAAAGCTTTTGACTGGTACTGCATTATTTGATAAAAAAAGCGTCACATAAAGACGCTTTTTTTATGTGCGTTGTTTATCTCCTCATCACGCTACTTTGTATACTGCCTGTTGTTCAAAACCTAAACAAGAGCATCATCATGACTGTATCTAATCCAACCTTGACACCGCCAAGCGCTATCAAAGCGTTTTTTCAAAAATATTTTATTGATGCCTTTACTGGCATGGCGCTGGGGCTATTTGTTACCTTAATTGCAGGACTTATCATCTCGCAAATCGGCGGCTGGGTAAATCTACCAGCCTTGGTAGCGGTTGGTAAACTGGCTTCGGTATTGATGGGGGCAGGTATCGGAGTTGGCATTGCTTATTATCTAAAAGCGCCGACATTGGTGACGCTGAGCTGCTTGGTAGCAGGGATGCTCGGTGCCCATTCTGAGGCGCTAATGGCAGGGACATTATTTATCCCACAAGAAGCAGGACCTGCAACGTTTGTCGCCTTACCGGGTAATCCGATCGGCGCTTATTTGACCTCAGTGTTTGCTTATCGTGCGGGCACATGGGTCGCTGGCAAGACTAAACTCGATATTTTGCTAGTGCCCTTAGTGGTCTGCGCGGTAGCTTTAGCGGTTTGTGCGCTGCTGAATCCGTCCGTGGTTGCTGCTGTCAATGCTATCGGGCAAGGGATTCAAGCAGCAACTACGCTTCAGCCATTATTAATGGGTATTGTAATTGCAGTTGTGGTCGGCATTTTACTAACGATGCCGACATCCAGTGCGGCAATTTGTATTGCAATTGGTCTTGGTGGCGTGGCGGGCGGAGCCGCTGTCGTTGGCTGCGCGGCACATATGATTGGCTTTGCCGTAGCCAGTTATAAAGACAATGGGGTTAGTGGCGTGATCTCCCAAGGACTGGGGACCAGCATGTTACAAATTCCAAATGTACTCAAAAAGCCACTGATTTTATTACCAGCCGTGGTAGCCAGTGCGATTGTCGGTCCTATTGCAACCGTAGGTTTCGGGTTGGCATGTACGGCAACGGGAGCAGGTATGGGTACGGCAGGATTGGTTGGCGTATTTGGCGTTATTGAAGCGTCGCAAGGAATTATGAGCAGCTCCCAGCTGTGGACCGCGATTATTTTATTAATGTTCATATTACCCGCTATTATTGCTTGGTTAGTAGCATTTGCGATGCGCCGTGCGGGCTGGCTGGTTGAGGGCGATATGAAGCTGCCTTAAGTTAGTGCTTAAAATCACAGTCATTAATTACCAAAAAAAAGCCCAGCTGTTTAAAATAGCTAGGCTTTTTTAATAATAGAAATTAAGATATTAAGACTAGCGACGAACGTCTTTCGGCGCGTCGCCGTTGGGCCAATCTTTATCTTTATTGGCTTTTACAGGACGTGGTAAGTGAGTAAAGTAGCCGGCAATATCAACCGCTTCTTGATCACTTAGCGAATTTCCTTGACCAAAGGGCATTTTACCTTTAATAAATGAGGCAGCTGTGTACGTACGCGCCATGCCAGCGCCATCGTTGAATGACTTGTCGCCGGCAACTGCTGGATACACATAGCTACCATCATCATTATATTGGCCTTCACCTTCAGCACCATGACAAACGGTACATTTCTCAGCAAATAGCTTTTTACCGTTATCAGTATTTGGCTTTAAACTCTTATCAACTTTGACAAACCCGCGACCTTCTGGTGAGACGCCAAAGGGCAAATCTTTTGACAGCCAGCTCATATAAGACACCATCGCGTTCATATCATCTGAACCGAGATCAAGCGCTTTACCATTCATTGAGCGCTCAAAACAACCATTGATCCGCTCTTGTATCACATTTATACGGCCAGCACGCGATCGATAAACCGGATAAATACTGGTTATATTGTTCCAAGGTGCTGCATATGCTTCTGAACCATTACCCAAATGACAGCTGGTACAGTTGAGTTGGTTACCCACATTATTTGGCAACTCTTTATAGGTATGATTAGCAATTTGTAAGCCGCGACGTACCGCAGCCCCGTACTCATCATCTGGAATAGTTGATTCGTCAGGCATCTTAATGCTAGGTTTGGCGCTTGCTGACGCGGCTCCGTCCGCACTCGCACTACCCTCTGTAGCCACTGGCATATTGCCTTTGAGCTCTGTTGCGCGCGCTTCAAGTGCTTGAACTCTCGCAAGCGATGCGGCTTCTTCCACACGGTCAATCGCTTTGGTGTCTTTGTCGCTGCTACAGCCAGTAACAGCGACTGCACTGATTGCAAAAATAGCTGCCATAAGGACAGAAGGTTTGGGTGCTGGAAAGTTTGTCATTGGCATATCCTTATTATAAAAAATAATATGTGAAGTTGTATTTATGTGCTATGTTAAAGCGCATACTACCTGTACTGTGCAAATAAAAACAGATAAAAAATGGCGGTGGAAATACCCTGATTTGAATAGTGCCCTTTTAATAGCTGTCATATAATTAGACAGGTAAATAGATAAATACAATAATTTGATAAATATTCAATAATAAAATGCTTAGTTTAAATAAACAATGGCCAGTATTTAGTAGAAACTTGCTGCTTGTCCATTTAAATAAGAGCAAATTTAAATCGCGTTAGCAATTAGTAAGGTATCAGTAACATGAGTATACCAAATACCTCATCTTAAAGCGGTGGCAAACTTAGTTTAAGTCGTCATTCATGTAACAAATTTGGCGCGTAAGTAGAGTAATACACTACTTTTCTTAATAGAAATAAAAAGGGTTTAAACATAAATAATGTTTAAACCCTTTTTATTTCTAGCATCATGCGAGATTTTTAGGATGTAGATGTAGTTTCAGTCGGGCTGGTTTTGTTATGGTGTTTGGGTTTTAGTGTGCGTGTTAGTTTAGTGGCGCGGTACAAAATATTACTATAGTGATTGGGGAAAACACGTTGTACCGCATCCATTATCTTAGCGTCATTGCTAATCAAACAGCGCCGTTGATCGGTTGCGGCAGCTTGTAAAATAATCCATGCTGCCTCTTTAGCATCAAAACGTAAAAACTTATTAAAACTTTTAATAGCACTGCTACCTGAGCGCATACCAAGCTCGCTTAAGCTATCATTGCCGCGTGCACTATTAGCGATATTGGTCTTAATACCGCCTGGATGAATGCAAGTTGCAGAGACTCCGCAACGTTGAATATCCAATTCTTGACGCAGACTTTCAGTGAATCCGCGTACCGCAAATTTACTGGCGTTATAAATAGATTGTGATGGTTGCGCAATCAGTCCAAACAGGCTTGAGATATTAATCACATGACCATTGTCTGTGACATCATTATTTTTACTTTGTTTCACGCTGTTTTTGATCAGTGGTAAAAACGCTTTGGTACCGTAGACTACACCCCAAAAATTAATATCCATGACCCATTCCAGCTCGCTAATACTGCTCCCTTCGACCGTGGAATAAAACGCAACGCCAGCATTATTAAAGATAAAGTTCACCTTACCGTGGTCCGTCATAACATTATCCGCCCACGCATAGACAGCGTCTTTATTAGCAACATCTAGCACTGTAGTAGTCACTTTGACATTGTAGCCTACAAGTAACTCTTGCGTTTTTTCAAGCTCCTCAGTATTGATATCAGATAGTGCCAAGTGACAGCCAAGTTTGGCTAAATGGCAGGCAAGTTCGCGTCCCATACCAGAGCCTGCACCGGTAACTGCAGCCACATGGCTAACGTAGTAAGAGGCAATATCTTCATCTTGAGTAGTATCTGGATAAGAATTGTTCAGAGAGGTTTTGTTCTTAGAAAAAGGAAGATGCTGACGCAGCGCATCAGTCATAGCAGTCATCATGATAAACAGTCCTTTGTATCATTGGTTGTAAACGATTCTTTACACCTTAGCATAATTTAATATCAGTCTTGACCGTCATTTATAGACGCTGTTGTCATTTTATAACTACCGCTCCAAACATGTACTTTACAACCGTGGTTTTGCAAACAATAAGTCAGTAGACATAAAAATAGCGTCTAGCATGATTTACACTAGACGCTATTTTTCTACTAAAACCAATAAGACGCCTTAAAAGTCCACAGCTATCTGCTCTGAGCCTTCTTTAGAGAAAGTTATTTCAGGTGTTTTTCCTTCATTAATTACTTGTTCATCAACGGTGATTAATTTAGCATTTTCCATTGATGGCAGCTCATACATCGTCTCTAATAAAACGTTCTCAACGATAGAACGCAAACCACGCGCACCCGTTTTGCGTGCCATCGCTTTTTTAGCAATCGCATCCAACGCTTCTTTAGTGAAGGTAATCTCTGCGCCTTCCATATCGAACAGATATTTATACTGCTTCACAAGCGCATTTTTAGGTTCAGTTAATATCTGGACTAACGCTTCTTCATCTAGCTCTTGTAGGGCAGCTAGGACAGGTAGGCGACCGATAAGCTCAGGAATCAGACCAAACTTAATTAAATCCTCAGGCTCAACCGACTGTAGCAATTCTGAGCTGCGACGGCTGTCATCTTTTGAGCTGACATCAGCGTTAAAGCCAATACCTGTTTTTTCAGTACGTTGCTGAATCACTTTATCCAGACCAGCAAAGGCACCACCAACGATGATAAGGATATTACTGGTATCAACTTGAATCAGCTCTTGCTGTGGATGCTTACGTCCACCGTGCGGTGGAATAGCCGCAACTGTACCTTCGATAAGCTTCAGTAATGCTTGCTGAACGCCTTCGCCTGATACATCACGGGTAATAGAGGGGTTATCACCTTTTTTACTGATTTTATCAATCTCATCAATATAAATGATACCTTGCTCGGCTTTGCTGACATCATAATCAGATGCTTGCAGTAGCTTTTGTACAATGTTTTCAACGTCTTCACCCACATAACCGGCTTCGGTTAAGGTAGTGGCATCAGCCATCGCAAACGGCACATCAAGCAAGCGCGCTAACGTTTGGGCTAACAAAGTTTTGCCAGAACCTGTCGGGCCTATCAGCAAGATATTGCTTTTTGACAGCTCAACCATCGCATCATCCGCACCAATCTTAGCTTTTTTGCGGTCATTAGCAAATGTTTGGCTGACTTTTAGGCGTTTATAATGGTTATAAACTGCAACAGCTAAAGCTTTCTTAGCAGCATCTTGTCCGATGACATACTCATCAAGCTTGGCACGCAACTCTTTTGGCGTCGGTAGCTTTTTATTGACCCAAGAGGTATCAAGCTCGCTATCAGAGTCATCATCACTGGTAGCACTATCAGCAATCAGATCCGTACATAGCTCAATGCATTCATTACAAATATTGGCATCGTCAGCTGCGATGAGCTGTTTAACTTCGCTCTTGGCTTTGCCGCAAAACGAGCACTGCGGGGTGTTGTCTTCTGCCATACAAAGGCACTCCTAAAAAATTTTAAAGCTTATAAATAGACGAGATGTCACCCAAATACTGAGTGACATTGTGAGCGCTATAGAGGGTTGTTATAACTGTTCTTCATAAGCGTACTTATAAAGATGCAGGACGACGCTCTAACACTTCATCAATGAGACCATATTCTTTCGCTTCTTTTGCATCTAACCAATAGTCACGCTCAACGTCTTTCTCAATTTTCTCGACCGGTTGACCAGTACGTTCAGCCAAAATCTCATTTAAGCGGGCACGGGTTTTTAAGATTTCACGTGCATTAATCTCGATATCAGACGCTTGACCTTGGGCACCACCTGAAGGCTGGTGAATCATGACGCGTGCGTTAGCGAGTGCATAACGTTTGCCTCGTTGTCCAGCGGCTAACAGGAAAGAGCCCATGCTATAAGCACCGCCCATACAAATAGTAGACACGTCAGGTTTAATGAAGTTCATAGTATCGAAAATGGCCAAACCCGCACTAACAGAACCGCCTGGTGAATTGATATATAAATGAATGTCTTTATCAGGGTTTTCAGCTTCTAAGAACAGGAGCTGCGCCACAATAAGGTTCGCCATATGATCTTCGACTTGTCCGGTCAAAAAGATAACCCGCTCACGCAGTAGGCGCGAAAAGATATCAAACGAGCGTTCACCGCGCGAAGATTGTTCAACTACCATTGGAACTAATGCGCCTTGGGGTGCGCTTTGAATATTCAAGCTTTGAGTATCATGTGCGCCCTGAGCATTGTGAGCACTCATCAGCATATCAAAATGCGGGTTGGTAGTGATGCGATCATAATCTGTCATAGAGATATCCTATAAATAAAAGCGTAAAGTAAAATTGTGAAAATAAGTTAGCGGTTCAATACTCAACACAGCTCATTATTATTGACGATAATTTTCAACAATACTAACGAGAGGTTGCTAAGAATAATTGCAGTAATAGTAACTTTTTTAAGGTTGTAAGAGTAAGGTTTTAATGTGACAAATAATAAATGTTTCCCTATTGATAAGGCGTCTGCGCTCATTAATCAAGGGCTAAGCACATAAACCATCAATAAAAATGCCCCAACAAGGTATGTTAGGGCACTTTAATTATCGTTTTAGTAGACAGCTTTATTAAGGAGCACTAAAGCGCTAAATTACATCGCTTGTTGCTGTTGTTGCTGAGCGGCTAACAAGTCTTGGTAGCTGACTTCTTTGTCAGTGACTGTACCTTGCTCAATTAAATAGTCAACGACTTGATCTTCTAGAACGACTGACTCAATGTTCGCACGCTGTTGCTTGTCATTGGTGTAGTACTCGATAACTTCAGCTGGATCTTCGTAGTTTTCTGAAGATTCTTTAATGAAGGCTTCAACACGATCTTGATCCACTTCTAAACCTTTGGTATCGATAACACGAGCAACGATGATGCCAAGACGGGCAGCACGTAACGCTTGTTCTTCAAACAGCTCATTGGGTAGCATGTCTTTATCGAAGCTGTCCGCGTTTGAGCCGAATTGTTGTGCAAAGCGTTGCATCATCATGCTACGTTGACGGTCGATTTCTTGCTCTAGCATCGCGCTTGGTACGTCAAACTCGTTCTTTTCTAACAAGGCATCAAATGTCGCTTGTTTAACTTGGCTACGCGCAGCATTTTTGATTTCGCGTTCCATATTCTTACGAACGTCGTCTTTTAGCTTCTCAACGCCACCTTCTTTTACGCCGAATAACTCAAGGAACTCGTCGTTGATTTCAGGTAGTTTTGATTTTTCAACTAACTTCACATTGATTTTAAACTGTGCCGCTTTACCAGCCAATTCTTCAGCTTGGTAATCTTCTGGGAAGGTTACTTCAATCGTTTTTTCTTCGCCAGCTTTCATGCCTTTGATGCCATCTTCAAAGCCTGGAATCATCTGGTTGCTACCGATAACCAGTTTGAAGTCCTCAGATGAACCGCCATCGAATTTTTCGCCATCGATTGAGCCTTCAAAGTCAAAGGTAACCTGATTGTCTTTGTCCGCTTTACCTTTCTTCTCAACAAATTCTTCACGTTGCTTTTGCAAGTTTTCAATCATGGTGTCAACGTCTGCTTCGTTAACCGTCGCAGTATGACGCTCAACTTCGATCTCATTAATACCTTGAACATCAACTTCTGGGAAGATTTCAACCGTTGCTTGATACACCAAGAAGTCGTCTTCAAGTTTAACATCATCGATATTAGGCATGCCAACGGCACGGATATCTTCCGCTTTAATGGCTTCAAATACGGTATCGCGGATTACGTCATTGATCACTTCTTGTTGAATACCAGCACCGTATTGGGCGCGGATATGTGACATAGGGACGTTACCTTTACGGAAACCATCAATTTTAGCCGTTTTTGCGACTTGACGAATACGGCCTTCGACTTTGTTTTGAATCTTTTCGACGGGTACTTTAACTGTCAGCTGAGTCTCTTTATTAGACAGCTTGTTGGTTGTGATTTGTAAATCTGTAGCCATGTTGATTACACCTTTAGGATTAAAATAGCTGGCAATCAAGCCCTCAAAATATATGTACGTTACAGCTGATTGCCATGGAATGAATAGGGGTTTTCAATAAAATTTTAAAAGTACGCCAGTATAATCTATCTGCTAATTAAAGTAAAAATTATCTGTTTTACGTCCGATAGTTAATCAATGATGCCAATTTACCTGCATAACGGCTATAAATGGCATAATAACTGCTATTTGGCAGCTACCTTTAATGACATTGATAACTATATATTGAACTAGTCAGTTAAATTAGTACTTATAACTGCGCCAACAACTGACGAATGGCTTGGCCGCGATGACTGACTTGGTTTTTATCAGTGGCGCTCAAGCTGGCAGCGGTTGCTTGCAACTTTGGTAACCAGAATAGGGGATCATAACCAAAGCCGCCATCACCATGCGCTTTGTCTAAGATTTCACCTTGCCACAAACCTTGAGCGATAATCGGTAGTGGATCATCGGCATGACGAACCATGGCCAGTACACACACGAATAACCCTTCAATAGGGGCGTCAGGCTGCTGGGCACGGATAGGGTGTAAGTCAGCAATGAGCTTTGCATTGTTCAGATCATCATTACCGTGCTCGCCAGCATAGCGCGCTGAGTAGATACCGGGCGCATTGCCTAGAGCCGGCACACAAAGACCTGAATCATCAGCGATAGCAGGTAGGCCACTAATACGGCTGGCATGGCGGGCTTTAATAACAGCGTTTTCAACGAAGCTTAGGCCGTCTTCAATAGCGTCTTCTATATTCAGCTGGCCTTGCGGGACAATCGTAACGTCTAAATTGGCCTCAGTAAACAGTCTTTTAAACTCTACAAGTTTGCCTTTATTATTGCTGGCAAGAACCCAGTCGGCTTGCGATACATTATCTGATAAAGGTTGAGATTGAAAGTCGCTCATAAGTTACGTCCATTATTACAGGATTTTAAATTAATACTTAGTGTTAAAGTGATACGCTGCTAAATTTTATACAGTGTTAAGTTAGAAGCTGCTCAATCACATAGATTGAGTATTCGCTGAGTCATTACAAGGCTAGTAGACAGTAATTGCGTGCCATAACATTCGGTAACTGATATTAAGCGCTATTGTTGCTATAATAGACACCAAGCTACAGTGAATTATAACTGACAAGTTATGTATTTAAAATTAACAATAATTTAGCATCGATATTTATGAGTCAGTATGAACAAGCTGACAGTAATATAATGCTAAATTCTGAGTGCATAATGGTTCGCAGTAGCGCATTGAGCAATAATTCTAATTAACAATAAACTCAGCCAACTTAGTCCAAAAATTTATAATCATACGTTTAAACAATGCTCGATAACTGATGCTTGAGGATATCGCGGTAACGTCTGCGTTGTCTGTAAAGTTTGAGGTAGGTATGGTTTAATATAGATGCATGATTGAGATATAAAATTAACGGCTAAAACAGCAAGGATAAAATAACTATGTCAAAAATTAATTTACCAGATCTACCTTATGCAAAAGACGCGCTTGAGCCACATATCAGTGCTGAAACATTAGAATTTCACCATGATAAGCATCATGCGGCGTATGTGAATAAATTGAATGAGTTGCTACCAGGTTCTGGTCTTGAAGACAAAACCTTGTCAGAAATCATTGTAGCGACGGCTAAAGACGACAGCAAACAAGGTATGTTCAACCAAGCAGCGCAAGTGTGGAACCACACGTTCTATTGGAACTGCATGACGCCTACTAATGGCGGCGGCGAACCTACTGGCGATCTAAAAGGCAAAATTGAAGAAGCCTTTGGTAGCTATGATAAATTCCGTGAAGAGTTCAAAAACGCAGCAATGACTCAGTTTGGTTCAGGTTGGGCTTGGTTGGTTGCTGATAAAGTTGGCGGCACACTATCAATCGCTAAAACTGCTAACGCTGATACGCCATTAGCGCATGGTCAAGTAGCGGTATTGACTTGTGACGTGTGGGAACATGCGTACTATATCGACTATCGCAATCGTCGTCCTGAGTATGTTGATACGTTCCTAGACAAACTAGTGAACTGGGACTACGCAAACGCAAAATATCAAGGTCAAGATGCTGGTGTTGAAGAGTAATCTTTAACCACTAAGTATTTGATTAATAAAAAAGGACGCTGAGAGGCGTTCTTTTTTTGGTTTAATTAATTATTTTCCAAAAACCCATTTAGTGATTTTCTGTTTATAATAATCTTCTGTGTAATTAGGTAAAGCTTCTTTATTCAAGAGAGAAATTATAGTTGAGATTAAATAATCTCCAGCGGCAATCTGCGTGATTAATGAAGAAACTTGTAGCTTGAAAGCACTTTCGTCTATTCTTATGTCTAAGCAACCAATCATACCAATTGAAAGACTATGGGCGACTTCATTCCGAGCTTCACGTGCTGCATGAAGTACATCTTTAGCGGTTTTTCCAACTGGTAAAAAATTAATATTGTTATTCAAATTTGGGAACTTATCAAATAGAGAGGTAGTGAATGCTGCAAATTCATTATCAGATAATTCTTTATGAGCTTTTCTTATTTTTATAAACTTTGAACCATGGTCGCACAGGCTATCAAACCTTGTCGCTATAATAATACAACGCCCTAAAATCGCATGTAACTCTTCAGTGTTTTCAGTTAGCTCAAAATCATCAATGAATATATCTGGGTTCATGTATTTTCCCTTAGGTAGGTAGAGTTTAAAATTATTTAAACATTATTAGGCTTGGTTGAAATTTACAACACCTCAAATCCAAACTGACCCAACGCCTCTCGCAGCATAGCAATATTATAATAAGCATGCGCATTGACGGTGTTTTGAAAGAAGATATATAACCTATCAAAATGCTGACGCTGATTGGCAATCGCTTGTGCCCAGCTCTGCATCTCCGCTTCACTATAGCGATAATCATGACGGTCAGCCGCACTCATCGCATCCCACCAGTTTAGGTTATTACCATGCATCCTTAGATAGCCAGTGCGCTGAGTAAATATCAGCCGTGATGGCGGTAGACCACTTACTTTGGGATAATCGACGCTACACCAAATCAGACCTTGCTCACGAAAGCTATCGACCACTTGTGAGTTATGCCAGCTGGCATGACGGAATTCTACTGTTAAAGGATAATCTTTAAACCAACTGACGAGATTGGCTAAATACAGCCGATTATCGCGAGTACGATCAAAGCCATGTGGGAACTGTAATAATAAAGGTGCTAGGCAGTTGGCTTCTATTAATGGCGTTAAGGCAGTGAGAAACGACTGTGCGTGTTCAGGACTGCCTTTGCGCGCGTGAGTAAAATCTTGATGCAGCTTGACCGCAAATTGCAATTCACTTTCGGCTTGGACGTAAGCTTTATTGACCATACCAGCAAAAGCCTTTTGTCCGATAGGCGCATAAAAAGTGCTGTTAATTTCCACCGCGCCATATTGCTTGGCATACTCACGTAAGAAGTCGGTTTTCTTAGTGCCGGTTGGATAAAGCGTACCTAATAAATCGGTATCGCTATAACCGCCAGTGCCAAGATAAATGCGCGGAGTATTGGTCTGTGTTTGAGCTTGCGTCATTATTGCCCCCTTATTTAGTCCTTTTTTTTGGGTCTTGTGTTTATCCTTTACACTGCTATTTTTTTCGTGACCACAGCCAGTCAATCAGTTCAAGTAATGCGTTGCTTTTTGCATTATCAGTTATGTCGTTTATGTCGCTATCCACGTCATCGCTATTGTTAATAAGCTCACGAATGATAGCCGCGCGTCCATTATTAAATAAAGATTGAGCATAGCCTTTAGCAGCATCAACGCCCATAAGTTTGACGTAAGTCGATTTATCCAATTTTTCATCGCTACCGGCAGGCTTGCCTAAGTCATCGGTACTGGCAGTGACGTCTAAAATATCATCTTGAACTTGGAATGCTAACCCGATATGTTGCGCACAATCTTGTAATGCGATGCGTTGTGGGGCAGTCGCTCCGCCGCAAATACCACCCATTAATATCGCTGCTTCAATCAACGCACCTGTTTTATCACGGTGAATGTCTTCCAGCTCATTTTGGGTAATGTTGCTTGTGGCTTCGGCATTGATATCAAGCATTTGTCCTGCCACCATTCTGCGCGCGCGCGGGGCAAATACTGCCAATAACTGACTGGCTATTGGCGCATCAAACGATGCAAACGTCGGTAGTTCTGCCGTCAATACTTCAAAGGCTAGCGTTTGTAACACGTCCCCTGCCAATAACGCCGTCGCTTCATCAAATACAATATGCGCGGTTGGCTGTCCTCGTCGCAGCTCGTCATCGTCCATACACGGCAAATCATCATGTACCAATGAATAAGTATGCAGTAGCTCAACCGCCAATGCTGCGCGTCGACACATATCAAAGTGCGAATCTGCATCTAAAAACGCATCTAAACCATTGTCTTTAACAATACTATTAATAGCTTCGGCATCAGAAAATGCACTATTAATCACATTGTTGGGTGTTTGCTTATTGCTGGTATTGACACTTACAAAGCTACTTGCCACTAACAGTGGACGCACCAATTTGCCTTGTGCGTTCATCACATAGCGACAGGCGTCATTGAGCGGACTGGGCAAGTCAGCATAAGCAAATAATACATCAATATCTTGCGCCAATTGTACCCGTAGTGCGTGTGAAAAAGACTCGAAACTGGTGAAAGAAGTGAAGCGTGGAGCAGAGGAAACCGTCATAACCCAACCATTTATCAGGTGAATAATAAAAATACCGCTAGTGTAACATGATAGCGAATAAGGCTTACAGACACACTTAACGCGCCATTTGTTTTGGTTACGTATTGGTGATTTAACTTGTCATCTGAATGTGTTTTGATGAATGGGTGTCAATTTTTATAAAAGCTTAACAAAGAGATATTGAAAGGGTGTTATTAAAAACGATAACTGTCTCGTAACGCACAATGGCAGTAAGGTAAATGCCTGCCGTCAGATTAATAGTGACTTATGAGTATGGTTTTAGCCCCTGACAGTCGGGGGCATAATCTCTTACACTGATTGGCGTCAAATGGTCTAAGCAGTTAAATGCATATAAAAATATAAATAAGTTTTAACTTTCAAATATAGCTTTAAAACATAGCTTTTTATTAATAACAAGGAGTTCCAAATGGTATACCAAGGAAATCGCATCACGGTGAGCATGCTAGAAGACGGCATCGCCAATATGCAATACAACGCCGAAAATGAGAGCGTGAATAAGTTTGATGCGGAAACCAATAAGCAATTTGGCGAAGCGGTTACTGCGTTAGAGCAAGCCAATGACGTCAAAGGCTTGATTGTCACCTCAAGCAAAAGCGTGTTTATTGCTGGTGCAGATATCACAGAATTTGTCGCTTCTTTTAAACAGCCAGAAGATGATATTAAAGACTGGATTGTGGAGATTAACGAAGTCTTCAATCGCTTTGAAGATTTACCATTTCCGAAAGTTGCGGCGATTAATGGCGCAGCGCTCGGCGGCGGTTGTGAGATGACCTTGGTGTGCGAATATCGCGTCATGAGCGAAAAAGCAATTATCGGTCTACCTGAAACCCAACTGGGTATTTTCCCCGGCTTTGGTGGTACGGTGCGTACCACACGTATTATCGGTATTGATAACGCGCTTGAATTGATTGCCACCGGCACGCCTAAAAAAGCACTCGATGCTTTAAAGATAGGCTTGGTTGATGCGACCGTTGCTGCTGATGACTTGCAAGATGCGGCGATTGATTTAGTGAAGAAGTGTATTTCGGGCGAACTTGATTGGCAAGCCAAGCGTCAAGAAAAACTTGACCCCGTCAAGTTAAACCCACTTGAACAAACCATGGCATTTAGTAGCGCTAAAGCGATGATTTTTGCTAAAGCCAATCCTAAGCAATATCCTGCACCAGCATTGGCTATCGCAGCGATTGAAAAACACGTTAATTTACCCCGTGATAAAGCCATTGAAGTTGAAGCAGCGGGCTTTGCTAAAGCGGCTAAAACGCCACAAGCAGAAAGCTTGGTTGGTCTGTTCTTAAATGACCAATTGGTTAAAAAACTAGCTAAGCAACACAGCAAGCAAGCACATGATATTGATGAGGCGGCAGTACTCGGCGCTGGTATCATGGGCGGCGGTATCGCGTATCAGGCAGCCAGCAAAGGCTTGCCAATCATTATGAAAGATATCAAGTCTGAGCAATTAGATTTGGGTATGGGTGAAGCCAGCAAACTATTAGGTAAAATGGTCGACCGCGGCAAAATCAGCGCCACCGATATGGGCAAAACTTTAAGTCGTATTCGTCCAACCCTAAACTATGGCGACTTTGCTGAGACGGATATCGTTATCGAAGCGGTGGTTGAAAATCCAAACGTGAAGCGTGCGGTACTTAAAGAAGTCGAAGGTTTGGTCAAAGACGATTGTATCTTGGCATCAAACACGTCAACTATTTCCATTACTTATTTAGCCGAAGCGCTGGCACGTCCAGAGAACTTCGTTGGCATGCATTTTTTTAACCCTGTCAGTCGCATGCCATTGGTTGAAGTCATTCGTGGCGAAAAATCCTCTGAAGAAGCTATTTCTACCACCGTTGCTTTAGCTACTAAAATGGGTAAAGTGCCAGTTGTCGTTAATGATTGTCCTGGTTTCTTAGTCAACCGTGTGCTATTCCCATACTTTGGCGCGTTTGATTTGCTACTTAAACAAGGCGCGGATTTCGTTCATGTCGATAAAGTCATGGAAAAATTTGGCTGGCCAATGGGTCCTGCGTATCTAATCGACGTAGTTGGTTTAGATACCGGCGTGCATGGTGCAGAAGTGATGGCAGAAGGCTATCCTGATCGCATGAAACCAGATTATAAAGGTGCGATTGAACATCTATATGACAACAAACGCTTAGGTCAGAAAAATGGTGTTGGTTTCTATAAGTATGAGATGGACAAACGTGGTAAGCCAAACAAAGTTGCTGACGATGCCACTTATGAGTTGCTAAAAGACACCACTGATAGCGACAAACAAACCTTTGATGACCAAGCTATTATCGACCGCACCATGCTGGCCTTCTGTAATGAGACCGTACGTTGCTTAGAAGACAATATCGTTGATACCCCGAGCGAGGCTGACATGGCAATGATTATGGGCGTTGGTTTCCCACCATTCCGTGGCGGACCTTGCCGTTATATTGACCAAATGGGGTTAGATAACTATTTGGCGCTATGCGAAAAATACGCGTACCTTGGCAAAGCTTATGAAGCCCCGCAAAAGATTCGCGATATGGCTGCTGCTGGCGAGACCTTTTACCCAACTGCGTAATTGGCTGTCATTAATAAGATGAAGTGCAGTACAGATGCTCGATAAGACGATTGATGATTTATTTATTATCAATAATCTTCTAAATTAGATAGGCGAGCATTGTTGTACTGACACTGACAATAAAAAAATTGAAAGGAATGTAATATGACAACTTTAAGTCCAAAAGATGTGGTCATCGTCGATGGCGTACGCTCAGCAATGGGAAAATCTAAGAACGGTATGTTCCGCCATGTGCGTGCCGACAGCTTATCTGCTGAATTGGTTCGTGCTTTGGTTGCACGTAACGATTTTGACCCAAAAGATGTCGAAGATATCATTTGGGGCTGTGTTAACCAAACTCTAGAACAAGGCTTGAATATCGGTCGTAATATTGGCTTGCTGGCTGATATTCCAAAAACAGCTGGTGGCCAAACAGTTAACCGGCTGTGCGGTTCATCAATGCAGGCGCTACATACCGCTGCTGCGCAAATCATGACCAATCAAGGCGATACCTTTATTATTGGAGGTGTTGAGCATATGGGTCACGTCGGTATGATGCATGGCGTCGACCTCAATCCCGAAGCTTCTAAGCATTATGCCAAAGCCTCAAATATGATGGGCTTGACCGCTGAAATGCTCGGTCGTATGAATAACATCAGCCGCGAAGAGCAAGATGCGTTTGGTCTTGAGTCGCATCGCCGTGCATGGGCAGCGACGTTAGAAGGTCGTTTTGACAATGAAATTATCGGTATCGAAGGTCATGACGAAGCGGGTCGCTTGCAACTGTGCACCGTTGATGAAGTGATTCGCCCCGATGCGACGATGGAGCAAATGCAAAAATTACGTCCAGCCTTTGACCCCGTAAACGGTACAGTAACGGCAGCGACATCTTCAGCATTATCAGATGGTGCGTCAGCAATGCTCATTATGAGCGCGCAAAAAGCCAAAGAGTTGGGTCTCAAACCGCGCGCCCGTATTCGTAGTATGGCTATTGCCGGTTGTGACGCCGCCATCATGGGTTACGGTCCCGTTCCTGCCACCCAAAAAGCATTGAAACGTGCAGGCATGAGTCTTGATGACATCCAAACGATTGAGCTAAATGAAGCCTTTGCCGCACAGAGTTTAGCGGTTATCAAAACCTTAAGGCTAAGTGATAAGCAAGATATTATTAATATTAATGGCGGTGCGATTGCGCTCGGTCATCCACTAGGTTGTTCTGGTGCACGTATCACAGTAACCTTGCTTAACGCTATGGAGCAAATGGATACTGAAATTGGTCTTGCCACCATGTGTATTGGTCTCGGTCAAGGTATCGCCACGATTATTGAGCGCGTATAAGTTTTAATTGCTCAATGATATTGTCATAAACTTTATTCATTAAAGAAGCTCTCAGTCGTGACGATTGAGGGCTTTTTCACTGTCCGACTAAAAAGGTAGAACAAAGACTGTTTGTAAGTTGTTACCAGAAATTATCCTCATTGACGCACTGAACAAAATATGACTAAATAAGGCGGTGCTATCTATTATAATATTAATGATAAAAGATGGCTCTTGCTAAAAAATAATGATTACTAAAAGACAGTTTTGGATTGCCAATTTGGCAGCCGTACAAGGAGTGTGCTATGTCGACCATGATTTCTGATAAAACCTACCGTATTGCCCGAGAAAACACCCAAGCGATGATTATTGACGTCCAAGAACGTCTGACTCCACATATTAATGACCATGAAAATATCGTCAAAAAAATTGTGACTTTGGTTAAAGGTCTGCAAGCGCTTGATGTGCCTATTATGCTCAATGAGCAGTATAAAAAAGGCTTGGGTGATACTTTACCTGAGATTAAAGAATTATTACAAGGCAGCAACGCCAAAGGTTTTGAGAAGGTAACCTTTAGCGCATGCGATACCGATACCTCATGGCATTATCTAGCACAGCAGAATCGTGGTATTGTTTTGCTTTTCGGTGTTGAGACTCATGTTTGTGTGCTACAAACTGCGCTTGATTTATTAGACAACGGTATGCAGCCCGTCATCATTGCTGATGCCGTTGGCTCACGTTTTCCTTATGATAAAAAGCTTGCCCTGCGCCGTATACGTCGTGCAGGTGGCGTGATTACTACGGTTGAAACTATTTTGTTCGAGCTATGCCGTAGTAGCGCAGACCCTGCTTTTAAAACCATTAGTAATTTGATTAAATAGAAGTAAAACGGTTGATGTTGTAAATGCCGATATCGTAAATGCTGGTATCATAAATACAGCCGCTAGTAACTTAATACTAGCGGCTGCATTTTTAGTGTTGTTTTTATTCATAATGAGCGTTTTATTCTGCGTTTGCTACGCCTAATAATTGACCCATTTGTACAGTAGTATTGGCAGTCATGCTATTTTGCCAGTCTGTTTTTGCTGCTTTTGGTAGTATGACAATCGCTGTTGAGCCCAAATAAAAACGCCCAAGCTCATCCCCTTGTGCAAAGCTCATATCGTGCGTTTGCTCTTGAATCTCATCAGTACGGGCTATTTTACCAGTCGCTGCCGTCTCGATACCAGCGACAATCATTGCCCCAACCATGACGACCGCTGCTTTTCCATATTCGGTATCGAACAGACAGACCAAACGTTCATTGCGTGCAAATAAGTCTGGAATGTTTTCAGCAGTGGTGTTATTCACCGAAAATAACGTGCCGGGCACATAGCGAGTGGTTATCAGCGTTCCAACAAAGGGCATATGGACGCGATGATAATTGCTGGGTGCCAGATAAACGGTGGCAAAGCTACCATCGGCAAAATAGCTGCCATCTTCGTTATTGGCGAGCAGCTGCCCGATGTCATAATAGAGACCTTTGGCTTGCAGTAACTTATTATTATGCAGTTGACCAAGTTGTGAGATTACCCCATCGGCAGGACTGACAACACCTTGCGCAGTATTATCAATAGTACGCGCATCCTCTTTTAGCTCACGCGTAAAAAAGTCATTAAAGCTCTCATAAGCGTTCAAGCTCTGCCGCTCATATTCATCCAGTTTGACATTATAAGCTTTGGCAAAAGTGCGAATAAAAGCGCGCTTGACCAGTGGATGGCGACTGGCTGCCAAGCGTCCTGCTACTTTACTCAGTTGTTGCTGCGGTACAAACTGCTGGATAGTGGTAAATAAATTCATATCAAGGCTACCAAAATAATTATTAGCATTAGAGAATGTGACTAAAGTGAGTCAGGAATGGTTATATTTTATCATGGTCAGCCATTGTCTGTATGACCATAATCTATAAACGTAATTTACAAAGGAGACAATCAGTGAAAGCACTTATTCAACGGGTGAGCAGTGCTAGTGTGACGGTTGATAGCCACTGCGTTGGCGCCATTGAGCACGGTATATTGGCATATATTGGACTTGGGCATGAGGACAATTTGCAAACTGCGCAGCGCATGATTGATAAAATTCTCACCTATCGCATTTTTGAAAATAATACTGACCCTGCTAAAGCTGGAAAGCTTGACCAAAATGTTCAACAAGTCTGTGGTGGATTGTTATTGGTATCGCAATTTACCTTAATGGCAAATACCAATAATGGTCGTCGTCCTGACTTTGGTGGGGCAATGCATCCTGATTCTGCGCAAGCCTTGTTTGCAAAGATGATAGCGTATGCTAACGCTCAGCATCCTAATATAGAAAGCGGTGAATTTGGTGCAGATATGCAAGTCGAGAGTATCAATGATGGACCGCTGAATTTTTTGTTAGAAGGAAATTAACCTTAAATTGTCATCAAGCCGTCATATAGAAGTCGTTTAATAAGAGGATGGTGGCGAGCACTTATCGCTATTTTTTATACCCTAATAGTTTTTTGTACTCTAACGACTTTTTCTACCTTAATAACAAGGCTGTCATATGCATAGTGAGCTGATTTTAATCGTTGAAGATGAGCCTGCGATCAGTGAGATGATTGTCATGACGCTAGAGATGGCAGGTTTTGAGTGCTTGCAAGCGGCGGATATACCGGAGGCACATCAACAAGTGGTTGATCATCGACCCGCATTGATTTTATTAGATTGGATGCTACCAGGGGATAAAAGTGGCATTGATTTTTGCCGGATGCTCAAAAAAGACGAGTTGCTCTCTGAGATTCCAGTCATTATGCTCACGGCAAAAAGTGAGGAAAATAATAAAGTTTACGGGCTTGATGCGGGTGCTGATGATTATATTACCAAGCCTTTTTCAACGCGCGAGCTAGTGTCGAGGATCAAAGCAGTGCTGCGTCGTAGTAGCGCCCTCAGTGCTGACAAACCTATTGAAATAGGTAGGCTGAGCTTAGATTCTAAAAGCCAGCGTCTGACTGCTGATAGCAAAACTGTTGAGCTTGGCCCCACAGAGTACCGTCTAATGGCCTTTTTTATGACTCATCCTGAGCGTGCTTACACCCGCGCGCAGTTGTTAGATCAGGTCTGGGGCAGTAACGTTTATATCGAAGATCGCACCATTGATGTGCACATTCGGCGTTTACGTAAGCTGTTGCAACCTTATGACTGTGACACGTTGATCCAAACGGTTCGTGGTACCGGTTATCGATTTTCTAATATCATGCAACCAGAATAATTAAGGCATGATAATTATGCAAAAAATTTATTGATAGCAGAAATTACAGGGTCGTAAAGACGCTGCTACCTAGCTACTGCCTAGGATAAATACGGTATATTAATATGATGACGCCTGAGAGTAATAACCGCCAGCCAGTACCGCGTTATGCGCTGCTATGGGCAGATATACGCTGGCTGCTACTGTGGTTAACTGCTGGAATAGCTCTAGGTTTAGCGACTGCACACCTGCTAGAAAGCCTTGTCGGAACGCTGTTATTATATAGTCTGTGGCGCATGTATACCTTGCAGCGCTTTAGCGGATGGATAAATAAACCTATCAATACGTTGCCACCGGATAGATTAGGTGGCCTTAGCATTGTGGCAAATAAGCTCTATCAAAATCGCCAACAAGATCAGCTGACTCAACAAAAGGTGATGGGATTGGTCAAAAAAATCAGAAGCTCGCTAAAGGCGTTACAAGATGCGGTGATTTTGCTAAATGATAATGATGGGCTGGAGTGGTGGAATCAGGCAGCGGAGGATTTGTTAGCGCTACAATTGACCGATCAAGGCGCGAGTATTTTTGATTTTATTACCGCGCCTGAATTTCGACGCTACCATCAGACCATAACCACCCCCAATGATGGTGTGCATATTGTGTCATGGCGAGATTCGAAGCGCTATCTCAAATGTGAACTCACCCATTTTGGCAGCGAAAAGCTTCTGATTATCTATGATGTCACGCGCTTGCAGCATTTAGAGCAGATGCGTCGCGACTTTGTAGCCAATGTCTCGCATGAATTACGCACACCCCTGACGGTACTGATGGGCTACCTTGAAAACTTTTCAGATCAGCCTGATATGCCGGTGCAATGGCAGCGCGGTATGCAACTCATGACCCAGCAGACCGCGCGCATGAATCGCATTGTGAATGACCTATTGTTGCTCTCGCGTATCGAAATCGAAGAGACTCATGAGTTGTGTGATATCGATATGACTAAGCTGCTCAAGCACATCTATGATGATGCAAAGGTTTATAATCAAGAATATGAGCATACTATCAGCTTAGAAATAAATACCAATGATGGCTTATATGGCTCAGAGATGTACTTAAATAGTGCGTTATCAAATCTCGTTATTAATGCAATTAAATATACGCCAAAAGGCGGTCATATAGTCATTAGTTGGAGCAAAATGTCTGATGGTTGCCAGTTTGCCGTAACAGACGATGGTATTGGGATTGCACAGAATCATATAGACCGTTTAACTGAGCGTTTTTATCGTGTCGATAGTGGTCGGAGTCGGGCTACAGGGGGTACAGGACTTGGGCTTGCGATTGTGAAACACGTCTTGTATCAGCATGATGTCAACTTGCACATTGAGTCAATAGAAGGTAAGGGGTCGACATTTAGTGCTTTATTTCCACCTGAGCATGTTCGAGCTGCGCCTATAAATACGGTGTCAAATGACACAACAGATAGGGTATTAGATGCTCTCTAAAGTGCTAAGACTTTAAGTCTATTCTACACTTTCTCATTACTTATTTTTAACTAGTAAAGGATAAGGATTCACCGCGTTACCGTTGATATAAACGCCATAATGGACATGGGGCGGTGTGCCTTTAGCATTGCCACTGTCGCCCACATAACCAACAATATCGCCAGCATTGACCCAATCATTGGGACTTATATCTGCATAGTCTTCTAAGTGAGCATAATAATGTGCCGCGCCGCCAGGACCAATAATAAACACCACACGCCCGCCAAGTCTATCATCGCCGACTTTACTGACAACGCCTTGGGTCGTAGCAGCAATAGGCGTACCCCGAGGCGCAAAAATATCAATACCTTCATGCGACCGTCCTTCGCTACGGGCGCCGCCCCATGTGTCAGTCAGATGCTGCCCAGCTAGGGGACTTGGTAAGCTATTTTCCTGCGGTAATTCTTGCTGTAATAATCCAACTCGCTGCCACATCGCCATCACTATAGACGGTGACTTGTTAAAAAAAGGTGTTATAAACAACGGAATTGCAAATAAGCAGGCCATCATTATCAGCACTTTAACTGATGTGCTAAACATACGTTTTTCTATGGGTTGGGATGGAAGCATCATAGTCACTTTAGTAGGCTTTGGTTAGAGCAGTTTATCAGGGTTAATTTATTAAAAAACACTAATAAAAATATCTTTATTACGTAGAGACAGGCCACTGTTACTATGCGGTGACGTGGCTTATGGTAAGATAAGTGCGGGATATAATTATAGGATATTTATAGTAACTCTATAAAAAATAACTATCCAAAAAATTAGCAATAATATTGAATACCATAATAATTTAAAATAACAGTCACATCAAAATCATTATAAATTAAGGATGCTATATGCAAATGAAAATTAATAACGAAAATTATGAAGTTATTACCAGTAAAGATATCACTCATATTGAAAAAGCAGTGGATAAATCAACCCTTGATATGCCTTTAGTCGCTGTTTATTGTGGCTCGCGATCGGGCGTCGGTGAAGTCTATGAGCAAGCTGCGCGTGATCTGGGCAATGCATTAGCCAAAAATGGCATGGGTTTAGTCTATGGCGGTGCGAGTATTGGTCTGATGGGCGCAGTAGCAGATGCGGTCGTTAAAGGCGGCGCGCAGACGGTTGGCGTTATTCCGACCTTTATGCTAAAACATGAAATTGCCCATGAACAACTGACACGGCTGCATTTGACCGATACCATGCACACCCGTAAAACAGTCATGGCAGAGTATGCGGATGCCTTTATTACCTTGCCCGGTGGCCTTGGCACGCTAGAAGAAATTATGGAAATCGCCACATGGCGACAGCTATATCAGCATGAAAAGCCGATGATTATTCTGAATATTAATGGTTTTTATGACCGGTTAATTGACCATCTGAAATATACAGCTGACCAAGGGTTTATGAAGCAGCAAGACCTTGAGCGTCTGGTGGTTTGTAATACGATTGCTGAAGCCATTGATTTATTACATGTGATCGTTAAAATCGACGATGCTGTCGATACTGAAAAAATGGCAGGCAAGTAACATCCATTGATTTAATTAGTATACTCGTAACATTACTATTTCTGAATTAAATAAAAACCGGAACAAAGGGCTATAGATTAGCCTTTGATTCCGGTTTTTTTACACTTGGATTTTAACTTTGGTAGTTATGCGTAATTGCTTGTACTTCGCTGTTTATACTTCATCTGGGGTTAAATTATTTAAAGCCTCTTCACGAATACTGTGATTAACACCAGCCATAGCGAGTGGAAACCCGCGCTCACGAGCCAGCACTTGCGCTACCTCGTCAATAGTTAAACTGTCGTGACGAATTAGATAAGCCCATTCATGGTCGTGGCGATCCTGATTAGCAGGCAAATTATTCTCTAACAACTCAAGTTCAATAAGTTGGTTCACGATTTCGTCTGCTGCAAGTAAGGCTGAAGAGGCCTTAACATTTTCAGCGCGCGCATAATGCAAATTAGGATATAAGCTCACGTCTGCTACCCGTAGCGTATCATCGCTACCCGGGATTTGCTGACCACCATATAAAGCGTTGCCAACTGTCCGTGCGCTTTTAAATGTCGGTACGAACTCTGCCATATAATCAATAGACTGTTGACTGCGTGCTTGTAGCGGTGCTTTATCCCAGCCATCGTCAATATAATGAACATATTGTGCAGGGAGCTTAGGCTGGGCACTGGCTTCATTGGATGCGACCAAGCCATCATCAAACAAAGTAATGGACTTACTCATTCCATGAATCTGAAAATAGCCACCAGGATAAGGCGTGAGCTGTGCCATACCTTCAGGCGTACCGCGCTCACCATAAATGATAATCTCTGGAATCTGTCCGCCAGTTTCGCCCCAATGAGTGATATAAGAGGACTTGAATTCCACCATCCGCTTAACTTCGACCCCTACCATATCGTCAATAATACCGGTACGGAAGCCGCACGCATTCACTAAATAATCAACTTCGATAGACTCAATTTTAGCTTCATTATTGTGCGTCTCATTACCTCGGGACGCTCTGTGTTGCTGCTGATAATCGATGCGCCATTGACTCACATGGTGATTAATGTTCGCGCAATCATCGCAATCGACCGCGACAACTTGTTTGACTTTAGTGTCAGTAAAAACATGAGCGTGGTCATATTCTTCTAATGCCAATTTGGCGGAAGCAGCCAAGCGGAAAATGTTCCAGCCGTACTCTTGCACCATAATCAAGGGGAATTTAACTTTGTTTAAGTCCAAATGCTTAGCAACCGGTATCATCCATTCATCTGAGGAGCTCGGTACTTTAACTTGCTCACGCTCAGACAACTCAATTAGCTGCTCATGACTGTATAGTTGATAGTAGTCCTCAGGCTCGCCCAAGACTTTATTATTCACATCTTGCTCAATAAGATTACGATAAGCATCGGTCAGAATATCAAGGCGCGGTAAGAGATCTTCAGGCAGACCGGCATCACGTGTCGGCACCGCAAACACAGTCGGGCGTACATCGATGGTATAAGGATATAGGCGCAGAATATCGATACATTGCTTTAGTAATGCCACACAATCTTCATCAGGAATTTCGCGGTACAAATTCCCACCAGCATGCAAATGGCACATCGGCGGGCCATCGATTAGCGAGTTTTGTTTTTCAAACACATAGGTCTCGAGTCCCAAGGCAGCAAGACGAATAGCAATCGTCGCCCCTGCCGTACCGCCGCCAAGAATACCGACGCGTTTTACTTGGCTATCATTTGCTTTAACATGATTTGCCGTATCACGTGTAACGGTTTGGGATTGGATGTTCGTAGGAGATTGGGTCATGGTAGTGGGTATATCCTTGATATTTTTGGCATAATCACATGCTCAAAGCTTCTATAAATTTCGCGGTTTAATACTCTTTGCATTTTAGTGCTGCATCAAATATTTATTAGTCATCATTTAATGCTGTAAGGGTGTCTATATATTTAGATTGATATGCATGCGGTTGTTGTAGAGTTCAATAGACTATAAATATTGCTAGCGTCACCTTTACTAGTAAATCATTGTGTAGCTATACTTATCTTTACGAGCCGATGTTAAAGCTAGTTTACAAAAATTCGTCTTGATTATCCCAGTAAATACGTAAGAGAATGCATTAGTTTTGTCAACGAAGCGTCATAAAAGATAATGAATAGAATTAAGGGTTAAAAGCATTATTAAACAGAGGAATATCATCGCCATATTTTTTGCGAGAGGCAGGGTTTAAGACTATGAAGATTAAACTTGGATAATTATTTCTGGTTATACAATTTGTAACTTATATTAGGTTTTGTAAGTTTTTCTAACAGCATAATAGACTGTTTTAAATCCTATGCTATATTAAAAGTTAGAACTGTTTCAATTCAGAAATTTAAAGCTCAATCATTGAGGTGTGTTAATTGTTTCTAGTTCAGATTCCTGGTTTAAGTAAGTATATATTTAAATAAGAAACTCTAGCTATGACTTTGAACCAAACCTATATTATTTTCGATTATAAGGAAGTTACCGTGAAAAATACTATTATGTTATCAGCACTAACAGGCGTTTTGGCTTTGACAGGATGCTCAACGCTAAAAAACGTGGTTGGTAACGACACTTCAGGCATGCATGATGTGCACAGTACCACTAGCAATGCAGCGCCAGTGACCAGTAAAAACAGCGTGCTGGTTGATTCAAAAAACCATATGACTTTGTATACCTTTGATAAAGACTCGATGAATAAGTCAGAATGTGGTTCAGCATGTTTGGTTGCTTGGCCAGCATTTTTGGCACCTAATAACGCTCAAGCTAGTGGGCAGTTTGCCTCTTTTAAACGTGAAGATGGTAAATACCAATGGGCAGTAAACGGTAAGCCTTTATACTTCTACGCTAACGACAAGAATGTCGGCGATAAGCATGGCGACAATAAACTTGATGTTTGGCACGTTGTTCCCGTTTTAAATAAGTAGATTGTTCAACGAAGTTATTAAAAGTTATTTATATAAATATTGACTTATAACTATTAACTCAAAGCCAAAATCAAAATCAAAAAAAGCAGCCTTTACACAGGCTGCTTTTTAATGGATGATCTTTTCACCAATTAGCTTTATTTAGCTTTTTTCTCTATCAGTTCACCATCAATTTGGATAGGCACATTAGTGGTAATTCCTTGAGCAAAGGTGGTCATGCCATAAGCGACGCGGTCGATATTACCAGTGGCGCGAAAGCCTATAACCGGCTCTTTGGTCATCGGACTATTACCGATTTTCTTGAGCGTCACATCTAGGGTCAATGGTTTGGTTTTACCAAGCAATGTAAAATCACCCGTGACCTTAGCTTGTTGGGGGTTGTAAAAATCCACTTTAGTAGATTTGAAGGTCATCGTTGGATATTTTGCCACATTAAAGAAGTCATCTTTCTTTAAATGCGCATCGCGCGCCGCCCATGCGGTGTTGATGCTATCTGTATCAATGACGAAGTTCATCTGCGTTTTATTGGGCGTTTTCATATTATAGCTAAGCGACCCATCAGCCTTATCAAAATGACCCATAGTGGTTGAAAACCCTAAATGCTCCACTGAAAACCCGACGCGGGTATGTGAATTATCGAGCTGCCATTGAGTAGGCATGGCAGCATTTGCAGCAGTGGTTAATCCTAGTATTGAGGTAATAAAAAGAGCTTTTGTGATACGAGTTGGTAAATATATTGACGTCATATAATTTCCTTTATAGGGTTTTATTCTAGTTTAAGTAAGTGTTAATACAATGCTGATAACTTGTAGTTATCGTTTATAACGTATTAGTAGCTATAAGTCAGTAGTAGTAGTAATAAAACGGATTGATCAAGGGCTGATAGTTATTTTCCCTTAAATTATTTATTAGTAGAATAGATAGGGCTTTTAGTCGAAGAGTTTTTTGATGCATTTTTTGACAGTTGATACTCGCATTTAAAGGTTGCATTGCTTGCATCAACGGCTAAAAACCGTTAAAATCGTCGTTTGATTTTCCCGCTGGGGAAAGGCTAAGAGAGCAGAGGTGTGGTGTTGGGTGCTGGAATAAGCCAGTGACGCGATTGCCAGACTGGTAGATGTCCTTAGTGCCTCAGTTACGTATGCCAGTCTTAAAGATATATTATCGATTGGACTGACGATACATCGGACATAGAGAGTTTATTATGCGTAAAGATATCCATCCTGATTACCATGACGTGTTGTTCCATGACACTAACGCTGACGTGTATTTTTTGACTCGTTCAACGGTCAAAACCAAAGGTACTCGTGAATACGAAGGTACAGAATATCCATACTACCCACTTGATATTTCAAGTGCGTCGCATCCGTTCTATACTGGTGAACAACGTAAATCGTCTACTGAAGGTCGTGTTGCAAGCTTCAACAAACGCTTTGGTGCGTTTGGTGGCCGTAATAAGAAAGCTGCTGATACCGATTCTGCTGAATAAGAAATCTGTATGGGCTACAGTTATTTTACTTACGCCCTGCAATAGTACCAATATAAAAAAACCGCTGAATATTCAGCGGTTTTTTTGTAGTAAGTATAAATTTTGCTCGTTATTCTATGGACGAGTCGGCAGATCAGTTATCAACTAATTTAGCTATAAGCTCTGCTAATTGCTGGGCCCAATAGCCATACATCAAACTGCTAGGATGGAAACCGTCGCTGGCAAACATTACTGAGATATCAATAGGGGTGCCATTAGCATGATCGTCTATCATCCGCGCAAAGTCTGTAGCCATATAGGTGACACCGATATGCTCAGCACAAACTTGCTGTAATATTTTATCTAGCTTATCCGCTTTTGCCCCGATAAAACCATTTAGCGGTGCAGGTAGTGCAGGCATCTGCGCCATTTGTGGCAATCTTGAAAAAATCAACGTGCCTACGCCAAATTTGCGCTGAGCAATAGTGATAATCTCTTCGATTTGCTGTTGCCACTTGGCTGGCGAAACATTAGCTGTCGTATCGTTGACACCAACGCTTAACACCATGACATCAACGGATGCGCTAGGAGCTGGCAATATATACAATCGGCGCAAGATATCAAAGCTAGTATGGCCAGTCGTGGCCTGTAATGACCAGCTGATCTCATCGAACTTTGTATTGAACTGCTCATCAATAAGTGCTTGCTGTTGCAACGCTGGAATAAGCTTACCTGCTAGCGCCTCTTGCTGGGTCTGACTACCAACCCCTGCTGCTGCTGAATCGCCGACAATCATTAGACTTAATGTTTTTTGATTTGCAGCTGTCATTTTATCGACGTTAATAGCGACGTTTTTTTCTGGATTTAGTTTAATATGACCATACCTGTCACCGTCTGGCTCGGGTAAGCGCACTGTATCACGCTTGACCTTACGCCCTTGATACAGATAAACCGGAGCGAGTAGAACGTCTTTTGCGACATTTGCAATTTTAGCGGCTACCATCCAGCGCGCTCCCGAATGGTTGTGAGACTGTCTTCAACTATTAGTTTGCCATCAACATAGACGTCACGTAGTAAGTTATTACTAACAGTACCCAACTCGTCAGCTTTGACAGTTCTTAATTGACCGTTGTTATCTTTTATCAACGCTAACCGGCCTTTTTTAGAGCGTTTAGCATGACTGGTGATAGGATCTTTATAGATATCAGTCCAGTTGCCATCGATTGAAATCGCACTGGCTTTCATCGCCCAGCTCATAGTATCGCGGTTGACTTGTTGCAGCAGGCCGCCGCCCATGCCAAAAGTGATATTATCAGCGCTAAAGCCCGCTGCCATGACGGCGTTAACAATTCTGCCTAAGCTTTGTGGACTGATACCATCGCCTTGAATAATGCGTACATAATCAGGCAATATTTTATAGCCTTTGCTATTAATGGTAGTACCAAACTTCACTGCTAAGCGCTCTAAGGCTTCACGAACCACTTTGATCGGCTCGCCACTATCGGGCCGGATCACTAAAGTGCCGCCCATGTTTTTGATATCGTCTTTTAAGGTATCACCCCAAATATTATCAATGGCATTCCACAAGTCATAGCTGTCAGAGACCACTGAAAAGGTTTTACCTGCACCGCCGAACTGCTCAATCATATTGGCGTAGGCCGCGGTTTCACCTTCACGTCCCCATGCGGTCATGGTACTGTGTTCAGCCGCAGGAATTGAGAAGGCTGGCATGTTATTAGCCATCTGATACCAACGACTGGCTGCAACCAAAGCGGTCATAGAATCAGTGCCAGCAAAGTTAACCAAATGCGCTAGGCTGCCGAGCGCAACTGACTCATGACTGGAGGCGCCGCGTGAGCCAAAGTCATGTAAGCGGAAAATAAGAGAATCACTATTATCAGCAGATTTTTCTAGTGCTTGGCGGATAACGCTTTTACAATAGCGCGAGACGCTAGCGACCGTTGACGGATACCAAATTGCTCGTAATAGAGAAGTTTCAATATAGCTGGGTAGCCAATAAAAATCAGGATCAGTATTGACGATCTGACAGACTACATTTGATACTGGCACGATACTGCCTTCGGGAACCGCTTCAATACGTAGTGGTAAATAACCGCCGTGTCTCTTGACCAATAGCTCCCAACCGGCACGGTTAAAGGTCAAGCCATGTGCCTGAATGACCGTTTCGGCCTCATCGATGTCTTGCATAGTGACCGGCATGCTTAGGTATTCTTTAATAAAGGCCTGCAAGCCGAAGAACACCACATCATAGTCGCCACTTCTTGCCTCGACATAACTGGACATATACTCGCTGCCCGCTGGATATTGCACCCAATGTGAGGTTTTATAGCTGTCGCTATTGAGAATTAAATTATTAAGATTGTTGGTAAACATCACAGAACTCCTCTGCTTTGAGATGCCGCAATCACTACGGCTATTAGCCTTAACCGTCTATCAGCTCTGGCGGAAAAATTTATAAAATTGTATCAATAGTTCTCAAAGAAAAATTATCGATTAAAAATTGAGTTGAAGAACACGCTACAACCCAACCATCTTCATAATAATTGCATAATGATCTTCAAACATCATTTTAGAATCAAGCTCGGCAAGCGGTAGCCAAAAAGCCTGCGCAGCATCATCACCGCCTTTTACTTTGGGCAACCCTTTCGCATCGTTCTTTAGTTGAAAATAAAAAGCTTGAGTAATCGTGCGACCACGCGCAGAGCGATAGGGGTCATCAAAGGTATGCTGACTGTGACGCGAACCGCGCAGTACGGGCTCAGGCACTTTTAGACGAGTCTCTTCACGTAACTCACGGATACAAGCGTCAAATAAAGTTTCCTTTGCATCAACAAAGCCACCTGGTAGTGCCCATAATCCACGTCCTGGCATACTACGACGCTCAACTAATAGGATATGCCCTGACTGTACTACTAGAGCATCGGCGGTCATAAAGGTTGGTGGATAAGGCGCTGCTTCCCATTGTTTTTTATATTTATCTATAAAACCTGCTTCTTCATGTAGCTGCTGGTACTCAGTTGTCTTTTTAAAGTTGTCTAAAATTTTGCGAGTTGATTTAGGGGTACGCTCAGAAGTAGGGGTTGCGCCCATCAGATAACTGTCACGAATAGGGGTGGCGGACAAGTTATGGTAGCTAGGAACGGAGATTGACGCCCAGTGAGGGAATAGTGACAAGTAATAGGAGGAGCTGTCTTTAGAATGGCCAATCAAACCAATATCAGATCGCAAATCACCAGTAACTGATCTTACTCCAGCTTGTACATACTGTAGCCAACGGGTGTCGTTATAGAGTACATCATCGAGCGCTACGCAGTGGATACGCGCTGCCTCCTCTTTTGAGTAGGCACCTTTAATCATCGCTGTACGTTCAGCAACCGAAAAGGGATTGCGTAAGCTACGCGGCAGATTGGCTGAACCAATAAGGATAATCACTTCATTGGAACGCTTTAAAGCCTCTTCGATTACCGCTTTGTGTCCGTTATGAAACGGCTGAAAACGTCCAATAAATACTAGATAGTGATAATGTTTATTGGCTTGATTGTCTAAACCAACCGTAATTTCTAATGGATTTGCCACTTGCTCTTGTTCTAATAATTCACTCATAAACGCCAACTCTCTGCAAAATGTATGTCAATTATTCAAAATTGTTTGATGACGCTAATACTGCCACAGCCCTTTACATGCCGACAAGAGAAAAAATGCATTTTGATACATAAGTCTTCAACGTCACTTTTCAATATAAGTGACTATAGTAACCATTTATAGTCTCAAAAAATTAAGTCATATTAGGTAAAAATATTGGTACGGGTAGTAGCGCTTAATAAAGCAGCGGTAGTCTACATTTGTGCCCGAACCTCAGCAACGGTAGCAGGATTTAACATGGCTCGTAGATTGACCCACATTGGATGATAGCCAAAATCACCGGTCACCATTTCCAGCTTGGCTTGTTCAATTGACCAGTCTTGCTCAATAATGCGATACATGGCGACAATGATGCCTGTTCGGTTGGAACCGTGATAACAATGCACTAACACGCGCTTATTCTGCATTTTTAATGCTCTTATTTGTACGAGCGCTTTTGCCACTTCTTGCGGGGTCACATACCATGTCTTGAGCGGATAATTATGCAAACTTACATTCATATTGTCGGTAATGTGATTCAATAGTTTATGGTTAGCTCTTTGACCAAAAATGCGCAGATTGAGAATAGCGTCAATGTCATTAGACTCTAGCAACGGGATATCCTCAGCACGCAGCTGTTCACTTCGAAACAATAAACAATCGACTTGATATAAATTGGTGGCATCGTCAATTAAGAGCGCAGGCTTAGCCAAAGAGCCCTTTTTTTTAGGCAGCGTAGGCTGAGATGCGGCTTTCAGAGAAGAAGCTGATTGACGACCCGACATCAGGCTTGTTTCGCTAATCAAGCAAATAGCTGTAGCTGATTTAGAACGTAACCTTTTGAGCTTACTTGAAACCTTTGAGGCAAACGGTATGCCTGATAACCGATCCATAGAAGACCTTATTGAAGAGGGAACCGTATTGTTTAGTAATGGAGGTTAATTCTTCTTTCTTTTGTTTATTCATATTACCACTGGTTTAATGGTAGTCAATATACTTTATATTTGCGGTGAGATGATAGATATAACCAGACCTAACACACCTAAGGTCATCATCTATATCAAATATTAGTTTTGCCATAATGATAACCAAAAAAACTGCCCATAGTTATTAGCAACTATAGGCAGTTTTTTATTGAGTCTCTAAAATTATTGACTCTTTCATACCTTGTTCGCTACAAGGTTAAGCTTCTTTACTAAATTCTTTAAAGGCGGCGATTGCTTCAGCGGCATACATCATTGACGGCCCGCCACCCATCGCCACACAAACTCCCAGCGTCTCAGCCACTTCTTGCTCGGTAGCACCAAGCTGTACCAATGATTTGATATGAAAACCAATACAAGCATCACAACGTGAACCGACGCCCAAGGCTAAAGCGATTAGCTCTTTGGTTTTTTTATCTAATACGCCTTCAGCGTAGGCAGAAGTTGCAAGTTCGCTAAAGGCCTTAGATGTCTCAGGAATACTCTTACGTAATTTAGCCATATTGCCAGCGACGTGTTTAGTGATATCGTTAAATGACTTGCTCATAAGAAGCTCCTTACAGGACAGGGACAACTGATCAGTAGTAATCAATCATTAAAAATAACAAATATTTAATATACCTAATTATAATATATAAAAATACATATTAAATCAAGCCTTTTTAAACTTAAATTTTTTAAAACAAGGCTTTAAGCGAAGTATTAAATAAGGGTTTTCTGAGTAGCTTCTTAGTGTTTTACTGAAGTACTGTTTTGTAAAAGTATTTATTTAGAAAGTTAAATGTTAAGAGTCGCAGCAAATCATCACTCTTGATAAACGACATTACAGCCTTAAGATAAGGTTTACCTATTAAAACTATCTTATTAAATACCCCCATTTAAAAAACCAATAATGACCATTTGCAATGAACACGTTTAAATCACAGTAGCGCAGTCGGAATTAACCTCTGAGTACGGTATAATAGGTGTTATAACTTGATAGTCAGCACGGCCAGACCAATAGAATGATAAGCCGTGACGACTAGTAACTCCCATATTTTCTAAGGTTGATGCTACTGCTGCTGTCGATAAATCGATATATAAACAGACTAATTAATAAACTGAATCAATAGACAGACAGTGCATTGGTGTCTTAAAGCCTACAAACGAATGAGGAACGATTATGAGTGAAAACAACCTAACAGATACCGCCCCTGCGGACCATGAATCAACAGAATATGAGTCGGCGTTGGATCTTGAGCAGCTTGAGACCAAAAGCAATATTACTATTACTGAAGCGGCGCAAGGATACTTGGCTGATTTGCTGTCGAAGCAAGATACTGATGGTATTGGTGTGCGTATTTTCGTTGAGCATCCTGGTACACCGCGTGCTGAATGTTGTATGGCATATAACCAACCAGGCGAAGAAGACAGCGCTGATTTGCAGTTCAGCTATGACGATTTCTCTGCCTTTATTGATGCTGCATCCGTACCCTATTTAGAAGATGCGGTGATTGATTATAATAAAGACCGTTTTGGTGGTCAGTTAACGTTCCGTGCGCCGAACTCTAAAGTACCAAAAGTAGGCGCTGATGCTAGTGTTGAAGAACGCATTAATTATGTATTGCAATCCGAGATTAACCCCGGTCTGGCCGCGCATGGCGGTATGGTTGATTTAATAGAGCTGATCGAAGAAGAGGGCATTGGTCTAACCGCAGTACTAAAATTCGGTGGTGGTTGCCAAGGGTGTTCAGCCGTTGATATGACGTTACGCCAAGGAGTGGAGGTGCAGCTCAAGCAGCAAATACCTGAGCTGACCCAAGTGATTGATGAGACGGATCATACTAGTACTGAGAATGCGTATTATAAATAAGCGACAAGTAAAGGCTCCTTATGAATAAAATTCATTAAGCGATTAATATTTTGCTATTCTCTTCATAACGAAGCTAGGTTACTATTGACCTAGCTTTTTTATTGTGCTGATTTTATCAATAAGTTTTTATTATCGTTTTTGATCACTTTAAGGAGTTTGTTATGAGCAATAATAAACAAGATACTAAGCATAGCCAACGTCTGGAAACAATAGCTATTCATGCCGGCTACAGTGTCGAGCCCACCACCAAAGCAGTAGCGGTACCGATTTATCATACCAGCTCCTATGCGTTTGATGATACCCAGCATGGGGCAGATTTATTTGATTTAAAAGTCGCGGGTAATATTTATACCCGTATTATGAATCCGACCAATGCGGTGTTAGAGGAACGGGTGGCCGCACTTGAAGGCGGTGTTGGCGGCCTAGCCGTAGCGTCTGGTATGGCTGCGATTACTTATACCGTGCAGACTATTTGTGAGATGGGCGACAATATCGTAACCGTCTCTACGCTATATGGCGGCACTTATAATTTATTTGCCCATGCGCTGCCGCGTCAAGGCATCGAAGTGCGCTTTTTTGACCATACCAAACCTGAGTCAATTCGTGATTTAATCGATGACAAAACCAAGATGATTTTTGCCGAAAGTATCGGTAATCCGCTGGGTAATATTGTTGATATTCAAGCATTAAGTGACATTGCCCATGAATATGGCGTGCCTGTTGTCATTGATAACACGGTAGCGACGCCGGCACTTTGCCGTCCATTTGAGTTTGGCGCGGATATCGTGGTGCATTCATTGACCAAATATATGAGTGGTACGGGTACTTCAATTGGCGGGGCGATTGTCGATAGTGGCACCTTCCCTTGGGGGGACTATCCTGAGCGTTTCCTGTTATTGAATACCCCTGATGCCAGTTATCATGGCGTAAATTTCGTTAAAGATGTTGGCGCTGCGGCTTTTATTGCCCGTGCTCGGGTGGCTCCACTGCGTAATATGGGCGCGGCGTTAAGTCCGCTGAATGCCTTTAGTATTATGCAAGGGATGGAGACCTTAAGCTTGCGTATGGAGCGTCATGTGCAAAACGCGCAAATCGTTGCTGAGTATCTGCGTGACCATGAAAAAGTCGCTTGGGTAAAATATGCCGGTTTGCCAGACCATCCTGACTATGAGCTTGCTCAGCGTTATATGAAAGGCACACCTTCTGCGATTTTGACCTTTGGCGTAAAAGGTGGTTTGGAGGCAGGGGCACGCTTTATTGATGCTTTGCAGCTGTTTACGCGTTTGGTTAATATTGGTGATGCAAAATCTTTAGCGTGTCATCCAGCAACCACCACCCATCGTCAGTTGAATGAAGAAGAATTGGCGCAAGCTGGGGTTAGTGCAGACATGGTACGCTTGTCAATTGGTATTGAACATATTGACGATATCAAAGCTGATTTAGAACAAGCCTTAGCGTCTGCTTAAGTTAGAGGTATTGCTATAATAGTGTTCAGTAAACTATCTGAAATTCATCATTAAAATTAAGAATAAAAAAAGCCCATATCGATTTGATACGGGCTTTTTTTATTCTCTCAGCAATCTAAAATGACTCAGTTTAGTTATTTAAACATAAAGCGATTTAAAGAGTTAAGCAGACAATACGCGTTGAGCAATATCTTGATAACCTTGTGACTCTAAGCGCGGGCCAAACTGTTGAATAATTTGCGCGGAGACTTCGCTGGCAAGTCGACCACATTCTGGCAAGCTATAGTGCTGTGATAAGGCATATAAAAATGCACCGGCGTAGTTGTCACCGGCGCCATTGGTGTCGATAACGTCTGCAACGGCAGGGGTGGCGATTTCATGAATGATGATATCGTCGCTGTCGCCTTCTGCATCATGCTCAGGCTTTTGCGCGATAACCGCACCTTTGGCACCATCAGTGACTACGGCTATTTGGCAATGCTCAAGTAGCGCGCGTGCGGCCGCTTTCACTTGTTTTTTATTAGTGAACAAACAGGCCTCTTCACTATTACAAAATATTATCTCAACTTTATTGCCAAGCATATTAAGCAAACCGTCTTTGGCAAACTTGACTACAGCTGGGTCGGCAAAGCTAACGGCGATTTTGGCATTGTGCACGCCGGCTTGTTGGCGCAGCTGGGTCATGGCGGGCTGAATGCTTTCAGACATTGCCAAATAGCCTTCTAAATATAACCAATCCGCAGTTACGAGCGCATCAAAATTGACATTCTCAGCGCTGATATCGCTTGAAGTGCCAAGATAGGTCTGCATGGTGCGCTCGCCGTCTTCGGTCACCGCAACGACGCATGAGCCGGTCACGCCGCCTTTATGTATCGACTGCTCTGAGGTAGCAACACCGGCTTGATTTAAGTCTTGCAGATAAAACTTTCCTTGCTTGTCATCGCCCACCCGGCACGCATAAAACGGCTTACCGCCCAAGCTTGCAAAGGCAAACATAGTATTGGCAGCTGAGCCACCGCCGGCTTGCTTTGATGGTTCAATCTCTGCCAGTTGAAAATACGCCAACAGCTGCTGCTGCTCTTCAAGTCCTGCCAGCGTCATATTGCCTTTGGTCAGCTCAGTTTCTTCTAGCGCTGCTTCACTGAGCAGATACTCATGGTCAACCAACGCATTGCCTATCGCCATTACATCGTACATTTACTACTCCTGATATTTTATTAAAAATACTTAAATGAGAGATTTTATTCTGCCGTTTGCAATTCAAGTAAGCGCTGATAGAGGGCATTCTTTTTGACGCCAGTGATATCAGACGCTAAAGCAGCGGCTTTTTTGACTGACAAATCAAGCAATAAACGCTGCAATAATTCATCGTGAATACTGAGGTCATCTTCATCTTGCAGGGCGTTATCACCTGCGATGACCACGACCATCTCGCCGCGCTGCTGATTGTCATCGGCTGAAACAAATTCAATTAATTCGGCAAGCGTTGATTTGTGCACAGTTTCAAAGGTCTTGGTGAGCTCACGGCAAAAAGTCACGCCACGATTGGCACCAAATACAGCGGCCATATCCTCTAAACTGGCGATAATACGATGCGGTGCTTCATAAAATATCAGCGTTTCAGTACGTGTTTTTAATGCGGTCAATTGCTTTTGGCGGCCATGGGTTTTGGCGTTTAAGAAGCCAATAAAGCTAAAGCGGTCAGATGGTAAGCCTGCCACTGACAGCGCCGCCACGGCAGCGGACACGCCGGCAATAGGCGAGACGGTGACGCCAGCGGCATGGGCGGCTTGTACCAATTGATAACCCGGGTCACTGACCAGCGGCGTGCCGGCATCACTAATTAACGCCACCGAGTACCCTTGCTGAATCATCTCAATAATCTTGGGCGTTTGTATCGCACTATTGTGCTCATGATATGCCCATAGCTTGTTATGGCCTTTTTTACTTTCAGTATTGCTGTCTGCTGATTCATCAGACTTATCGGTGTCGACTTTATGAGTTTTAATGTCGCTTTTAATATCACTTTCATCATCGTTCTTGCTATTACTTTTAGTATTTATGCCAAAGTACGATAACAATTTACCGGAGGTGCGCGTGTCTTCACAAGCGATGATAGCAACCTGCTTTAAAGTATCAATCGCGCGTGGGGTCATATCCTGCATATTGCCAATCGGCGTGGCAACGATATATAGACAAGCCGGCATTGTAGTGGGGGTAGACATGAAAACCTCTTAGGCGTTGTGAATGTTAAGCGTGAGCAGTGATTGAAGACAGCGATAAAAGTGCTGGTGACTAATGTTTAGCTAGAGTATTACTGAAGTACTGAACGCTTAAAAGTGGTTAGTTTAGCATGTTGTGCTATGATAATTATGAAATGTTCTGCAGACGAATTCAGTGTCATGGCTAATAAACCCAACTTACGCAAACCTCTAATACTCACGTCTCCAAAGCAGCGCCAAGGCAGCTATTTTGAGCAGCACGCACTGGTGTTTTTACAGCAACAAGGGCTGATACTTATCGCCCAAAACTGGCAGCAGCCTAAAGTGGGTGAGCTTGATTTGGTCATGCTCGAGGTTAGGTAAGCATGGTCAACCCTCGTTTTTATTGAAGTACGTCAGCGACGACGTTCAGGCTTTGGCGATGCGGCCCTTAGTGTTACGCCAGCCAAACAACATAAAGTTATCAAAACGGCCAAATATTTTTTACAGCAGACTCCTGAATATGCTGATATGGACTGTCGATTTGATGTGGTTGCTTATGATATTGAGCCAGGAAAGCATCTAAAAACCAATTACCAACCTGAATGGCTAATGGGCGCATTCATTGCTTCGGCATGGTAGTGATTAAAAATAGTAGCAATCAAAAACCATCAATTAAAAATAGTGATTTAAAGGGCAGCTGAACGATTCTAACAATATACCGTTACCAAATACCTAACCGCCAATGATAAAATTTGCGTAAAGTAACCGCAATAATCAAAGTTACACATTTAATAATGTCTTATGGGGTAAATAATGACAAGGATGCATTCGCTCACTGCTATTTTCAATTTACCGCGCCGCGCTATGATGGGCGCCATTGTGATGGTCAGCATCGTGAGTACCGGCTGTACCACTAATTATCTAACCAATAGTACCGAAGGGACTTATGGCGTACCTGTGACCGAACGCACCATTCCACAGCGCCTGCTTGATCGAAGTATTGAGCATACGGTGAAAGTCAATATTTATGGTCTACAAGAAAACCTGAAACAAGACAGCCGTATTAGTATCAACAGCTTTTATAGTGAAGTATTACTGACGGGTGAAGTACCATCAGAAGCCCTTAAAAAGCAAATTGAGGAAGTTGTGCGTTCAATGCCTGATGTACGCCGCGTCTACAACGAGATGGATATCAGCGTGGCAAAAGGGTATAGCTCAACCGTCCATGATGGCTATATTACCTCAAAGCTGCTGGCAAGGGTGACCGCTAATAATGGGATAAAACCCTCGCAAATTAAAACCGTGACCAACGATGGTGTGGTCTACGTGATGGGGCGCATGACCCCGACTCAGCAAAGCTTACTGATTGAAATTGCAAATAGTACTGTCGGTATCACTGAGCTGGTCTTGCTAACCACCTTAATAAATGATCAAGGAGCGCCCGTCACTGAGGATGATATTATGTTTGAGCGCAACGCAACAGGAGCTTCTGTTGCCACTGTTAAACCAATGATTAGGAATGCCGCGACTACTGATGCAGCACATAGCGCCGAACCCGTTTTACTAGCAGATAATACTAATCTTGCAACTCAAGAAACATCCAGTCCTTATATTGAGTTGTATAGCAATTAAAACATCGAATCGATAACGCTCAGTTTAATAAATACAGACACCATCTTTTTTTATTCTATTTATTCTGATATAGCCGTTACTCACAAGAACTCTAACCAGTGATAACAGTAAAAACACGTCAAACTCTAGAAAAGCCAGTAAGATAATAAAGGCAAGAAACAAGATAAATAGAATGATAAATGAATCAGCATCGTGCTAAATGTTGATTGATACTCAATAAGGATATGGGTCATGAAAGGTGCAAATAGAGCAGAACAAGAACCGAATCTTACGGATAAGTCCGCTAATCAGACAACTGTTACTAAGCCAAACTTATATGAATCACAATGGCCTAAGTCAAAAACTCCTAAGCCACGTAGCCTTAAGCTAGTAAGTGTAGGCGTGACCGCAGCGGTGGCAGTGGGTAGTATTGCTCTGGCTGCCCAACAAGCTCAGGCGTTTTCAGCATTAAATGTAGTGAATAGCTTGAGTTCAAGTGGCGGCGTTGGGGTCAGTAAAGATATCTTATATGGCGATGCACCTCTACAAGATTTGGATATGTATTATCCAAAGCCCTTAGCGCAAGCTATGCAAAGCCAGCAGAGTATCAGTAACAGCTATCCGATGGTCGTATTTGTCCATGGTGGGTCATGGGAAAGTGGTAGCAAAGAAGATTATGCTTTTGTCGGGCAAAGCTTTGCCCAAGCAGGCTATATTACCGCCGTGATTAATTATCGCAAAGCGCCTGAACACGTTTATCCGGACTATGTTAAAGACACGGCGCAAGCGATTGCGTGGAGCTATGATAATGCCGCGCGCTTTCATGCTAATCCGCAGCGTCTTGCCGTTGTTGGTCATTCCGCTGGTGCTTTTAACATGATAGCAGCGGTATCAAACGAAGATTTTTTAGCAACTTATGGGATGAAGCCCAGTGACATTAGTGCCGTAGTCGGCATCGCTGGCCCTTACAGCTACGATTTCCGCAAATATGGTGGCTCTGTTGCCTTTGCAGCTGATGCAACCCCCGATGAAGTCATGCCCGATCGCCAAATTAAAGGTAAGCAGCCCCCTTATTTATTGTTAACTGCTGAGAATGATAAAGTGGTTTATGATCAAAATACCATCAAAATGACGCAGGCGTTAAAAGAGTTTGGCGCCACAGTAGAAAATAGTGAGATTAAGGGTGCCAGTCATGCTACCAGTATTGGTGCGATGGCCTCACCACTGCGCTGGGTTAATGACGTGCGCGCGCAAGTGTTACGCTATCTGGATAAAGAGCTTAATTAGCGCTTCGAAAGCATCGCTAAACACTGAATAAATTCTGTGGGCTTCTTTAAAAGCTTAAACTGCAAGCGTATATTAGCAGACAGTACTGTAAGACAATCAAACTCTTGTTATAATGACGCCTTATTGCACCCAAACGCTATTTTAACGATAAAATTATAAAGATAAAAAGGTATCCCTATGAGCATGAACGCTGACGATTTAATATCATTTTTACAGCAACACTTCCCAGACGCTTTTATCCAGGCCGCCAATCAAGGCAATAAGTTTGATGTGCGGGTTGTCGATATCAGCTTTGAAGGTAAGCGTTCAGTTCAGCGCCAGCAGGCTATCTATGCCTTGGTTAATGATAAAATTGCTAGCGGTGATATTCATGCGCTGAATATTCAAGCACTAACACCTGCTGAGTGGGACGTTCAGTCAAAAGGATAATGTTTTTATTTCAATAATAAGCCTTTAGTTTCATACATGGTGAGAGTATTGTCTTGCCATATTACCTTTGTTTTTATATTCCCTCATATTCACACAGCTAGGCAGTCACCTATATGGATCAATTTTTAATCACCGGCAGCAGTCGTATTGCAGGGGAAGTTACTATCTCAGGCGCCAAAAATGCCGCTTTGCCTTTACTTGCAGCCATGATTTTGGCCGAGACTCCAACGACATTACATAATGTACCTTCATTACAAGACGTAACGACGTTGATTAAGCTGATTGGTGGTATGGGTATTAGTATTCAAAAGCAAGACGATACAGTTACTTGCGATACCAAAAATATTGATAATTTTTATGCGCCATACGATTTAGTCAAGACGATGCGTGCCTCAATTCTAGTACTTGGTCCATTGCTGGCACGTTTTGGTGAAGCAGAAGTGTCGCTTCCAGGCGGCTGTGCCATAGGTTCACGTCCGGTTGATCAACATCTTAAAGCCTTTGAGGCGATGGGTGCTGACATTATCGTAGAAAACGGCTATGTAAAAGCGCAAGCTCCTAAAGGCGGTAAACTGATTGGCTGCAATTTCTCTTTTGATATGGTCACCGTTGGCGGTACTGAAAACGTTATTATGGCGGCAGCACTTGCTAAAGGCACGACTGTTTTAGGCAACTGTGCGCTCGAGCCAGAAGTAGTTGATTTGGCAAATATGCTAGTAGCAATGGGCGCTAAAATCAGTGGTATTGGTACGGCAACGATGACTATTGAGGGTGTTGAGCGTCTACATGGCTGTGAGTATTCAGTCGTGCCCGACCGCATCGAAACCGGCTCTTATTTGGCAGGGGCATTGATGACTCGTGGCGATGTGATGGCTAAGAATACCTCGGCCTTGTTATTGATTCCGGTGCTCGAGAAGTTTGAAGCGATGGGTGCTGTTATTACTACTGGTGATGATTGGATTCGCGCGCAAATGACTGGACGCCCGCTACCAGTTGATATTCGTACCCAACCGCATCCAGGGTTCCCAACGGATATGCAAGCGCAAGTAATGGCTATCTCTTGCCTTGCGGATGGCACCAGTACTTTCATCGAAAATATCTTTGAAAACCGTTTTATGCATGTCCCTGAGCTCAATCGTTTAGGTGCCTCTATCCAAGTAGATGGTCATACTGCTGTGGTCAAAGGTGTGGAATACTTTACAGCAGCGCCGGTGATGGCAACTGATTTACGAGCTTCAATGTCATTGGTTATGGCTGCTGCTGCGGCTGAAGGCGAAAGCTTGATTGACCGCATCTATCACATTGACCGTGGTTATGAAGACGTTGAAAATAAATTACGCACTCTAGGCGTGAATATCGAACGCATTAACTCTAATGATGCATAGTTAATAAGGATAAAGGGTAATAACAGTAAGTGATTGCCCTTTTATTAATGTTATTACTATGAGCACTAATGGAATAAATAATTCTTATCAATAAAAAAGACTAACTAACGATAAGAGATACCAACTGCACACGGACACCATGGCCTTATGACTGAGCAAACCGAAAGCTTACAGAATAATGACTTATTAAATGAAGTGGATAATGAGTTTAACGGCTTAACGTTAGCGTTATCTAAAGGGCGTATCTTAGAAGAGACGATGCCATTATTACAGGCCGCTGGCGTCGATTTATTAGAAGAACCTGCTGCTTCACGCAAATTAATTTTTCCGACTACCAACCCTAATGTAAGGGTATTGATTTTACGTGCTAGCGATGTACCTACCTATGTTGAACACGGCGCTGCGGACTTTGGGGTAGCGGGTAAAGATGTGCTACTTGAACATGGTGCCAATCATGTTTATGAATTATTAGACTTGCAAATTGCCCAGTGTAAGCTGATGACTGCCGGTGTCAAAGGCGCGCCGCTACCGAATCGTCGGTTACGTATTGCGACTAAATATGTCAATGTTGCGCGGGCTTATTTTGCCAGTCAAGGTCAGCAAGTTGACGTTATCAAACTGTATGGTTCGATGGAGCTAGCTCCGCTGGTTGGCTTAGGGGACTTAATTGTCGATGTGGTTGATACCGGCAATACTTTAATTGCGAATGGCTTAGAGCCGCGTGACCATATTTGTGATGTGTCTTCACGGTTGATTGTCAATCAAGTCAGTTACAAGCGCAAATTTTCATTACTAGAGCCGATTCTTAATAGCTTTAAAGATAGTATTGCAGCGGCTTCTTAACAGCGTTGTTTAGTACGACTTTCTAAACATAAGCGACCTTTAGCATTATTAGCAAATAGCTGTTAATAATACCAAGAATTGCCATCAGCATTATAAAACCAGTTTAGCGCTACCAGATAGATATAGCATGCTAAACTGGTTTTATTGTGTCTGCTTGCCTGCAAAAAAATGCCGCTTAGAATAACAGTGGTGAGTAGGTTAATTATCCTAGTTGCCGCCAAGCATACAGACATATAGCCCCTTTACTTTTGGATTCGTATTTTTAGCTTCAACATAGGAATAGGTTATGCGCCAGTTAAGTACCCAAGATGTCGATTTTGAGCAGCAGTTAACCACTTTGCTTGCTTTTGAGACCGTGAATGATGCCGATTTGTTAAAAACGGTCGATAGTATTATTGCGCAAGTACGTCAAGACGGCGACAGCGTAGTATTGGCGTTGACCCAGAAATTTGATCAGCATCCAGCAATGTCAATGCATGAGCTAGAATTATCGCAAGAATCTTTGGCAAAGGCATTTACTAACCTTGATACTAAGGTAAAAGAAGCGCTCACGACAGCGGCAACGCGGGTGCAAACCTTTCATGAACGCCAAGTACAAGAAACTTGGGAATATAAAGATGAGCTGGGCAACCGTTTGGGTCAAAAAGTCACGCCCCTTGATCGGGTTGGAATTTATGTGCCGGGCGGTTTAGCGTCTTATCCCTCATCAGTATTGATGAATGCTATTCCAGCAAAAGTGGCGGGCGTCAAAGAAATTATCATGGTGGTACCCGCCCCAAATGGCATTCTTAATCCGTTAGTTCTGGCCGCCGCACATCTAGCCAAAGTTGATCGGGTGTTTACTATTGGTGGTGCCCAAGCAGTGGCCGCATTGGCTTATGGTACTGAGACTATTCCGTCCGTAGATAAGATTACTGGCCCCGGTAATAAATATGTTGCCGCGGCTAAACGCGCCGTATTTGGCCAAGTGGGCATCGATATGATTGCGGGCCCCTCAGAAGTATTGGTCTATGCGGAAGGGCAAGCCGATGATCGCGCCGATTGGTTGGCGATGGACTTGTTATCACAAGCTGAGCATGACCGTATCGCGCAGGCAATCTTTGTGACCACTAGTGCTGAACAGCTTGCAGAAGTCGCCGCAGAGATTGAAAAAGCATTAGCGGATTTACCAAAAGCTGATATCGCCCGTGATTCTCTAAAAAATCGGGGTGCGCTCATTCTGGTTAAAGACCGTGCTGAGGGTATGGACGTGATTAACCGGGTCGCGCCTGAGCATTTAGAACTGTCGGTTGATGATCCCGATGCGCTACTTGATAATATTCGTCATGCTGGCGCTATCTTTATGGGACGCCATACGCCAGAGGCCATCGGTGACTACTGTGCAGGGCCCAACCATGTATTACCAACATCAGGAACCGCAAGATTTTCTTCACCGCTTGGCGTTTATGACTTTCAAAAAAAATCGTCCATTATTTACTGCTCTGAGTCCGGTAGTAAGCCGTTAGCTGAGACTGCTGATATTCTGGCGCAGCGTGAAGATTTGGAAGCCCATGCGCGTTCAGCGCGTTATCGCTATCAGTCGTAAGGTTGACTAGCAGCATATTTCTGAATTTATTTTATAATTTTTTATAGTTATATATACGCTTAATAGTAGGATAGTTTATGAGTGATTTAACGATAGAGAGAGCAAAAACAGACACTAGACTCTGGTCAAATAAAGCAAAGAACTTATCTCCTTATGTCCCTGGTGAGCAGCCTCAGCACGACAACTTATGTAAATTAAACACCAATGAAAATCCATTTCCACCCTCAGCAAAAGTAGGCGAGGCCATCACTGCGGTGTTAGCCAAGCAAGCGGATGAGTTGCGTCTGTATCCTGCGCCTGAGTCTGATGATTTACGGGCGGCGTTAGCACAATTACATGGTCTTGATAGCCAGCAAGTCTTTGTTGGTAACGGCTCAGATGAAGTATTAGCGCTGGTTTTTGCTAGCTTTTTTATGAAAGAGCACCCGTTGTTAGCACCAGATATTAGCTATAGCTTTTATCCCGTTTATGCGCAGACTTTTGGCGTGGATTTGATACAAATTGCCCTTGCAGATAATTTTAGCGTCGACGTTAATGACTATAATCAACCTTGCAGCGGCATCATTATTGCTAATCCTAACGCGCCTACCGGATTGTTATTGTCACTTACTGATATCCATAAGCTGGTAAGTGCGCATCCTGATGCCGTAGTGGTGATTGATGAAGCTTATATTGATTTCGCCTATGCGGCCAAGGACAGCTTAGATAAAGCGGTTTCAGCCATTAGTCTTATCAATGAGTTTGATAATTTGCTCGTGACCCAAACCTGTTCAAAGTCACGTTCGCTTGCTGGTTTGCGTGTAGGCATGGCCTTTGGTAATACCTCATTAATCGAAGCTTTAACGCGAATGAAAAATAGCTTTAATAGCTATCCGCTAGACAAATTAGCCCAAGCAGGGGCGACTGCCAGTGTATTGGACAAGACTTATTTTGAGCAAACCTGCCAGCAAGTTATTGATCTACGTGAGTCATTGACGACTGATTTAACAGCGCTTGGCTATCAAGTATTGCCATCGCATGCCAACTTTATATTTGCACGGCCTAAAAAGGGTGATGCTAGTGCGGTTGCTAGCGCGTTACGTGAGCAAGGTATTATTGTGCGACACTTTAATCAGCCGCGTATTGAAGAATATTTGCGTATTACTATTGGTACCGCAGCGCAGCATCAACGGTTGATTGATGCGTTAAAAGTACTATAGGTAGAAATGCCTGCTACTATAAAAGAGATTGTGTTAGTCAGTGCCTGCCTGCTAGATCAGTAGGTGCGCTATGATGTTCATCATGCGCAGCTAGCAGATAGCGAATTACTAACGCAGCTGCGTACTAAGTTTACAGTTGTCTCTATTTATCCAGAGATGCTAGGAAGGTTACTAACTCTACGTGCGCCTGCCGATACAGTCAACCAACAAGGACGTATCGAGGTGGTTGATTGTGATGGACAGCTAGTGACAGATGCCTTTGTTGAAGGTGCTAGGCAAGCTTGCGTTATAGCTAAAAAGTATCAAATTACGCGCGCATTACTAAAGTCAAAAAGCCCTTCTTGCGGGCGTGGTTTGATTTATGATGGCAGTTTTACGGGCAATTTACAGGAAGGCAATGGCATTACCGTGCAGCATCTACAGAATACAAGTGTGCAGGTTTATCATGAAGGTGAAGTTATGCTATTGCTCGATGAGAATTAAGCTATGACATTAACTTAAACTTTATAGCAACCGTCAGTACTTTATGCCTTGTATTTTATTATCTAACATTCTACTAATTAATATCTTATTAATTAGCATCCTGCTATTAACCGCCTAATTCATTAATGTCTAGTCGATAATTTTCTAATTAATGAGTGCCAGTTTCTTGCTTTAGCACTTGTAGCAAGTTGCCAACTTTATCGAGACATTCTTGGTATTCATCGTCACAATTTGAAGCGATAGTAATACCGCCACCTGCCCAAAGACTCACTTTTCTAGTTCCACTTAACGATTCATTTGCTTGTAGCGTACGAATCAATACATTCCACTGGCCACTACCGTCAAAATTCATATAGCCCATCGTGCCGCAATAAGCACCGCGTGCATCAGCTTCTAACTCAGATATAATCTCAACCGCGCGCTTTTTGGGTGTACCAGTAATAGAGCCTGCCGGCAAACTACCAAATAATACTGCTAATGGATGCGCGTCCACTTTTAACTCAGCAGTAATAGTGCTGACCATATGATGGACGTTACTAAAGCTTTCAATAGCGAACAGCAGCGGTACTTTTACGCTGCCAGTTTTGGCATATTTACCTAAGTCATTACGCAATAAATCTACAATCATGACATTCTCAGCACGGTCTTTAGCGCTAGCAGTTAGTTGCTGTTTTAATAGTAAATCCTGTTTGCTAGTACTACCACGTGGCATAGTGCCTTTGATTGGCTTGGTACGGATATGATTCATATCTGTTTCAATATCTTTTATAAAGGTAAAGAATAACTCAGGGGAGCAGCTTAGTAGCTCAAAGCTGATAGTATCTACGTTGTCAGTTGTTGAAACCTCAGTCTTTAAATCATAATTTTCTGGCTTGCTTACACTGATATAACCAGCAAACGGCGCTTGCGTGTTACGATGTAATGTAGGTAAATAGTCAATGAGCATCGGCGTTGTTTTATCATTATTGAGAGACTTATTTAGGCAACCTTGCCATACTTGAGTGAGATTAATTTGATAACAGTCGCCTTGTTGTAGATAACGTTGGGTTTGCACAAAGGCTTGCTGATAGTCACTTTTTTGCCAGTTGGCAGTTAATGTTAAGAAGGGTGCTAATGCGCCTTTAGGTTGATTGGCACTGTCTATAGTCGACAGCTCGTTATCCAGTATATTTAAATAGTCTATAAGCGCTGATAGTTTTGAATTGTCAAGTGTATCTTCAATGTCTAATAGCTCGTTATTTAAAGTCTCACTATTTAATATTTTACTGTTTAACGTCCAGCCAGCTTCATTATCAGTTGGGGTTAGATAAATATCATAATGCCCTAGAACCGCGCAAGGTTGCGTTGCCAGTTTAATTTTGGCTGCTGGACTGAGCTCATGCGCGCTCATATCATAGCCGATAAAGCCCATAAATCCGTGATGATAGCTGGGTTGCTTGTTTTGTTTGTTTATTAAAGTGATTGTACTGTTATTAGAATCATACCCTTTATCATAATGGCTGCTATAACTGATTAATTCATCTTGCCAGTCGGCATAGCTCATATAAGCTGTGGTTATCGAACCGTTGTCACGGTGAGTTTTCACAATTTTATAATTAGGGTGTAGGGTAGAGTTAGTCACGGTTTGATCGGAACAAAAGTAAACTGACCAGCTGACTTTTGGTAGCAAGCCAATGACTGGTCGACCGTCATTATTAAGCCAAGTAAGTTGCCAATTGCTATTTTTATCTTGTGCCAATAAATGCTGCTGTAATTGCTTAAGTAACTCAGCAACAGGCAAATCATTAAAACGCCATCGATTCAGAACCGATGGCGTTTTTATCGTAGGTGTTTTGGTAAAGTTATCAAGTGCAATCATAGATTAAGCATCGAACTTTTTAATAATTAAAGTAGCGTTAGTACCACCAAAACCAAAGCTATTGCTCATCAAGGTTTTGAGCTTAACATCACGCTTTTCAGTGACAATATCAAAGCCTTCGGTCGCTGGGTCTAACTGCTCGATATTGATACTTGGCGCAATAAAGCTGTCCTGTAACATGAGTAAGCAATAGATAAGCTCTTGCGCTCCAACTGCCCCTAAGCTATGACCGGTCATTGATTTGGTTGAACTGATGGGCGGAACAGATGCTTTGGAATTAGCAGTGCCATCGGTACCAGAATTACCACCAAACACTTCAGCAATCGCTTTGAGCTCAGTAATATCACCTAGTGGCGTGCTAGTACCGTGACTATTGATATAATCAACGCTGGTTAACCCTGCTTGATCTAATGCTTGTTGCATACAACGTACCGCGCCTTCACCACTTGGGGCGACCATCTCCGCACCGTCAGAAGTAGCGCCATAACCGACAATTTCAGCTAAAATATTGGCACCGCGAGCTTGAGCATGCTCTAAGCTTTCAACCACGACCATCGCACCGCCACCGGCAATCACAAAGCCATCACGGTCTTTATCATAAGCCCGTGAGGATTGTTTAGGCGTATCGTTATATTGGGTACTCATCGCCCCCATCGCATCGAACATACACGACTGTGTCCAGTGTTCAGCTTCACTACCACCTGCTAAGACCACATCTGCTTTACCCAGCTGAATGAGCTCAGCGGCATGACCGATACAATGGGTTGATGTGGCGCAAGCAGAAGAGATAGAGTAGGAAGGGCCATGGATTTTAAGACCCGTTGCGAGCGCCGCTGATACTGAGCTGCTCATGGTTTTTGGTACCGCCATCGCTCCAACACCGCGCAACCCTTTTTCGCGCATCGCATCTACTGCAATGACGACGCCTTCAGTTGAGGCGCCACCCGAACCAGCAACGACGCCGACACGCGGGTTATGGTTTATAGTTTCAAGGGACAGTCCAGATTGCTCAATCGCTGCCAAGGCGCTTAAATAAGCATAGAGACTGGCATCACTAAAGAAGCGCTTAAGCTTACGGTCAATGGCAGAAGTATCGAGTGCGGCATTATCAATACTGCCACTGACTTGCGACTTAAAACCGCGTTCAGCATAAGATTCGTTAAAGACAATACCTGACTGGCCGTTTTTGAGGGCAGTGGTAACCGTGGCTAAATCATGTCCGATACAAGAGACAATCCCTGCTCCAGTGATGACAACTCGGCGCATACTCTATTCCTTATGATAGGCTGTTTAATAATCGATGTTTGATGATCGATGTTTGATGATCGATGTTTAATAATGGCTATGGGTATTACTAGATATTAGATTAAATATAATATTTTATTAAGCATATTCACTATGTTACTAAAGATGTTTGAGCATATTCTTAATCACAATGTAAGCCTCAGTATGATAGCGTATCAAGGCTGCAAAATCTTTGCATAACAGTAAAAATTTAATATGATTAAATACAGCATTTTTCAAATAGTTGTGTTTAACAACTACTATGATTACTGAAAGGTTTATTAAAGACTGGCAATGACAACATCTAATATGATAACTAAGCTATACTTTTAGATACAAAATTTGCGGGACTAATAACATTGCTATCACTGACATTAACAATAGAATGTAGCTAGAATAATAGGCTAAATTTGTTAGCAAGTTAAATAAAAAAGCACTTATTACTGACCTGAATGATAAAAAACACTGAAATTTTAACATTCTACTCTTAATAACAATGACCCTCACGTTAAGGACATAACTATGGCAAAGCAGAGCACTCTCACTAAAAGTATTAGTATTATTGGACACATGACTCGTAATAATCTTGAGCGTGTGGGTTCAATGCTTGATAGCGTCAATGCTAAAACCAGTAAACCGCGTCAATATAAAGCGGTCAATCTAGGTGATGATGACTACCAGCAGGACTTATTTCGTGAGCAAACGTTAAAGACCACTCAGCAGTTGCTTGGTAGCCGATTTGCAACCTATGGTAAATATGCCAAAAAAGTCGTCCCTAACAGCATGTTCCAGTCGGTGCTTGATAGCGCTTTTGTAAAGGTTGCCCAGCTGGCTGCCAATTGGAGTCAAGTAGATTTACCAAGTGAGCATCGTTTTGCAGGTATTGCTACTTTAGACAATGAGCAGCGTTATGCGCTCGCAACTGATATCGCCAATCAAAACCGTGCGCTAGCAACCCTCGGTGGTATCACAGGTCTTGCCGGTTTACCAGGGCTGCTTGCTGATACTTTATGGCTACTATTGGTATCATTACGTACGGTTTATCAGTTAGCAGCAGTCTATGATAAGCCGCTAACAGGTAAGCAAGGTATTAAAATGGCATATGAGCTATTAGCTAATGCTGACCTGAGCAAAATGCAAGAAAAACAAGCACTTCTAGCGGGTATTGGAGTAGGTAAGGGCTTACTAGATAATGCTCAAAGCCGTGGTCTGCATAGTGAACTTAAAAACTTAGGCCTCAAAAACCAAAACGTTAATTTTTACGCTGAACAGATCGATAATATTGCTGGTCAAGTGGGTATTGATCTTGATCAAATTAACTTTTCGTGGATTCGTAAGTTATTACCTGTTACCGCCGTGGTCGTCGGTATGCGTTACAACAGCCAGTTGATTGATGAAGTAATTGGGGTTGCCCAGGCAACTTTTGCGCCTGAGCCAAAACTTGCCATCACTGATGACAGTAGCAGTGAAGTTAAAGTTGAAAAAAATGAAAGCAATAACGACAAAGAGAAGATAACAAGTAAAGCAGAGAATTCTTCGGATTCCAAAGAAGATAAAAAATTAGACGATGATAATGATAAGAAGTCAGAAAAGTCTACTACCGCTTTGGATACTAAGAAACTTGATATTAATGATAGTGACAAAGAAGATGATACTAAGTCAAAAGAGAGCAAGTTAGACAAGTCTTCTCTAAAGAACAAGAAAGCAGAAGACGATGTCGAACCTGAGAAGGCTAAAAAGACTAAAGGCTCTGAGCAGAAAGCTGACGCTAAAAATAGTGCGACCGCTTTAGTAAATAGTGAAGCAGAGTAGTGAGTAGGCGGTATAATGATTACTTAGGCCCTTATAAATATTAATTTAAAGGGGTCTCTTGAAAAACGTACTTATATCGCCATTTATTCATAAGAGCCTTATCAGGCTTAAAGCACATCTAAGAATATTTGTAAAGTGGGAAGTCTGATAAGTAGTTGAAATAGCAGCAACAACTCTTTATAATACATTGTCCTAAAAATGGGTTCCCCAAAAACTGACGGATAACGTCAAGTAACTGGTGGATAGACCCATTTTTTTGTTTTATACCAAACGGGAGAAGCATGCCTTATGGCAACAACTAACCAACTGATTCGCAAGGGTCGCAAAACAATCAAGGAAAAGTCAAAAGTTCCTGCATTGCAAGCGTGCCCACAACGTCGCGGTGTATGTACTCGTGTATATACCACTACGCCTAAAAAACCTAACTCAGCCATGCGTAAAGTATGCCGTGTACGTTTGACTTCAGGCTATGAAGTATCAAGCTATATCGGCGGCGAAGGTCATAACTTACAAGAGCACAGTGTTGTTCTTATCCGCGGTGGTCGTGTAAAAGATCTACCAGGTGTACGTTATCACACCGTTCGTGGCGCACTTGACTGTGCAGGCGTAAAAGACCGTAAGCAAGGTCGTTCTAAATATGGTGCGAAAAAACCTAAAGCATAATATTAGTCATAATATTAACGTAGATTTTATTCGTACGCCCCATTAACTGTGCATGAGTTTTATGTTAAGGATTTGAGTAGCTCATTAATGAGCATACCGCCATAACGTACCACCATGCAGTAAGGCTGACTGACAACTTGCTGCTACGCCCCAAAATTATTGGCGGGTGCGAGATTGTGAATGTCAGACACTCCTGAAGAAAAGGATTATTATTATGCCAAGACGTCGCGTCATTGCTACCCGTGAGATCCTACCGGATCCTAAGTTTGGTAGCCAAACCATCGCAAAATTCATCAACCACGTGATGAGCCATGGTAAAAAATCTACTGCTGAGCGTATCGTTTACGGTGCACTTGAAACGGTGGTACAAAAGCGTAACATCGAAGATCCAGTAGCGTTCTTTGAAGACGTGTTAGAAAACGTTCGCCCAATGGTTGAAGTAAAAGCTCGCCGTGTCGGTGGTGCAACCTACCAAGTACCAATGGAAGTACGCCCCTCCCGTCGTACTGCCTTGGCTATGCGTTGGTTAGCTGAAGCTGCTGCAAAGCGTTCTGAGAAATCAATGGCGCTACGTTTGGCTGGCGAATTGTCTGATGCCTCAGAAGGCAAAGGTAATGCTATGAAGAAGCGTGACGAAGTTCACCGCATGGCAGATGCCAACAAAGCATTCTCTCATTACCGCTTCTAAGATCGCTTAGAGAACGCGGTGGCTTTTCATTAATAGCCATAAAGGCGTTAATGACTACAGAGCTGCTCATCGTGACTAACTGATTAATCAGTTAGTCACGTTATTGTTTATTTACTCTACTGATTGCCGTTATCATCTATATCACTGTTAAATATTTCAGATTGCTTATCTTTAAGAATAGTAGTTTTGAATTATTCATCAGCGCCGTTGGCGGATATCTATTAAGATTATATTTTAGCTCCGATGCCACACTATTCTTAGTTTTTACTCTTTTTTGACCGTATTAGGTTTATTAATGAGTAAAATGTAAAGGCCGAATGCTTTTGCCAAGGATGTAAGGTAGAGACACACAACACATTAATACATACATGATTCCCCTAGGAAAACACTATGGCTCGTATAACTCCCCTAAAGCGCTATCGCAATATTGGTATTTCAGCGCACATCGATGCTGGTAAGACGACCACTACTGAACGTGTTTTGTTCTACACCGGTGTCAGTCACAAACTTGGTGAAACGCATGATGGTGCGGCTACCATGGACTTTATGGAGCAAGAACAAGAGCGTGGTATTACCATTGCTTCTGCGGCGACAACTTGTTTTTGGTCAGGTATGGCCAAGCAGTTTGATGAACACCGTATCAACATCATTGACACCCCAGGTCACGTTGACTTCACGATTGAAGTTGAACGCTCTATGCGTGTGCTTGATGGCGCCTGCATGGTGTATTGTGCAGTAGGCGGCGTACAGCCACAGTCTGAGACCGTATGGCGTCAGGCAAATAAATATAAAGTGCCACGTCTTGCATTCATTAATAAAATGGATCGCGTTGGTGCTGACTTCTTCCGTGTTGTCGAACAAATCAAAACTCGTCTAGGCGGCAAGGCAGTACCATTGGTTATTCCAATTGGTAAAGAAGACTACTTTGAAGGTGTTGTTGATCTTGTGACCATGAAAGCCATCTATTGGGATGAAGCCTCTCAAGGTATGGAATACGAAGAACGTGAGATTCCAGCTGAATTACAAGAACAAGCGGAAGAATATCGCGAGTATTTGGTTGAAAGTGCTGCTGAAGCGACCGAAGAGCTGATGGAGCTGTATCTAGAAAATGGTGAATTGTCAGTAGAGCAAATCAATACTGCTATTCGTCAGTTGACGATTGATAACGAAATCATCCCATTGCTTTGTGGTACTGCCTTTAAAAACAAAGGCGTTCAAAAAATGTTGGATGCGGTTATTCAGTATCTACCTGCGCCAATTGATGTGCCGGCTATTACAGGTATCTTGAATGATAAAGAAGAAAGTGAAGGTACTCGTGAAGCTTCAGATGACGAACCGTTTGCTGCTCTAGCGTTCAAAATCATGAACGACAAGTTCGTTGGTAACTTAACCTTCGTTCGCGTCTATTCAGGCGTGCTTAAGCAAGGCAGCAGTGTTTATAACCCTGTTAAAATGAAGCGTGAGCGTGTTGGCCGTATCGTACAGATGATGGCAGATGATCAGCAAGAGCTACAAGAGATTCGTACGGGTGATATCGCAGCATTGGTTGGCATGAAAGATGTGACTACAGGTGATACCTTATGTGACGAGCAAAATGTTATCACGCTTGAGCGTATGGAATTCCCAGATCCAGTTATCAGCCTAGCGGTTGAGCCTAAGACCAAAGCTGACCAAGAAAGAATGTCAATTGCTCTAGGTCGTTTGGCAAAAGAAGATCCTTCGTTCCGCGTTCATACTGACGAAGAATCTGGTCAGACCATCATCAGTGGTATGGGTGAGCTCCATTTAGAGATTCTTGTTGACCGTATGAAGCGTGAATTCAACGTCGAAGCAAACATCGGTGCGCCGCAAGTTGCTTATCGCGAAACGATTCGTGAGACTGTTGAACAAGAAGGCAAGTTTGTACGTCAAACGGGTGGTCGTGGTAAATTTGGTCACGTTTGGCTACGTCTTGAGCCTATGGATCCAGCTGGCGACGTTTTATATGAATTCGCTGAAGAAGTTGTTGGTGGTACAGTACCAAAAGAATTCCATGGCGCGGTTGATAAAGGTATCCAAGAGCGCATGAAAAATGGCGTACTTGCTGGTTACCCAATCGTTGGCGTAAAAGCGACCCTGTATGATGGTTCTTACCATGATGTTGACTCGGATGAGTTATCATTTAAAATGGCAGGTTCTATCGCTTTCAGAAAAGGTTTCTTAGCGGCAAATCCTGCGCTTCTTGAGCCGGTTATGAAAGTTGAAGTTGAAACACCTGAAGATTACATGGGCGATATCATGGGTGACTTAAACCGTCGTCGTGGTTTGGTTCAAGGTATGGAAGATTTGCCTGGTGGTACTAAGCAGATTCGTGCAGAAGTACCATTAGCAGAAATGTTTGGTTATGCCACACAAATGCGTTCAATGTCGCAAGGCCGTGCAACGTATTCAATGGAGTTTCAAAAGTACGCTGAGATTCCAAAATCAGTTGCCGCTGACATCATCGCTAAGTTCAATTCTAAAGATGGCGACGAGTAACTAAAAGCCAATTAATAAAGGCAATATAGAGCCTAGCTTTGTATTGTCAGCTTTTATTAAGCCAATAACTTGTTAAAAGACTTGTTATTGGTCGCAAATTTCTTATAATATCTGCACATTGCATGTGCAACCTTTTAACAATTATCTTAATGTGGTTAAAATTGCTTTAAATACTGTATCACTGTTATTTAAGCACTAACCCCAAATAAAGAGGAATATCCCCATGGCAAAGGCCAAGTTTGAACGCAAAAAGCCACACGTCAACGTCGGCACCATCGGACACGTTGACCATGGTAAAACCACCCTTACCGCTGCTATTGCAACCGTAGCCGCTATCACCTCAGGTGGC
>NZ_VORZ01000004.1 GCF_007997305.1 Psychrobacter frigidicola | reverse complement strand
GACTCATATCTAACCCCCTTTGCTGACGACCATAGCATGATGGCCCCACCTGATCCCTTACCGAACTCAGAAGTGAAACATCATAGCGCCGATGGTAGTGTGGTTCGCCCATGTGAGAGTAGGTCATTGTCAGCTCTCTATTCTAAAGATAAACCCCCTTGCGCTTATGTGCAAGGGGGTTTTCTTTGGGTTAAACTTAAATAATTCCGGTTGGGGGCTTTTTTTATCCTCGATTTATGTATTTATCTTAACAAGTTCTATGCAATTAGCATCTTGGGCTTTTGTTTGATCACTAAGAAGTGCTAAAGTGATATTATCAACAAACACCCAAAGAACATTACTATTTATTTTGGAGCAGATTATGGGCGTTTTGATATACTATAAAGCTGAACGCCATAATCCTTGAACTTCGCTGCAGCAAGAAAAGGTTAATGTAATAATCGATCAATATAATGCTGACTTCAAATGTTTTAAGTCATCATTAACAAAACTATTCGCATAGCTGAAAAACTTTAGTTTCTAAGTTCGCTACATATATGATATATCTTGGATTTACATGGTAGTAGGTTTTGAGGTTTACTTACGTGATTGATATTATAAAAATAACCAGAAGATTAATTTTAAATGTAAACACTGACCATTGTATATCTATGGATTTATTATGACGTATAAGGTAATTAGACGTGATCTGACAGAGACCACTAGAAAATGTGATTTTTGTCCAAGGTATCTGATTTCTCTTAAAGCATACGTATTAGAAAATGTAGAAACTAATGAGTTATTTTATGCAGGACCAAAGTGTGCTAAGAATAATGTAGGAGATAACTCATTATTCGGTGTACCTGACTTAACGAAATTTACTATGGCGACAGGTAATCGTGAAGATAGCAGCATTGATGGCAGAGGTTCAACAGATATAAATAACCGTCAAAGAAAAGCTATTGAAGAAAGAAAAGCTATAGAATATCTTATGCTTAGAGAAAATAAACTTGTAAATGAACTTAATTGTTCATATTCCGTATTAAGGGAATACTATCAAAAGAGCAAAATTCAGAAGCTATCTGAGTCAGATATTATACATATCAATAATATTGCGTATAAAGCTCCAGAACATTTAACTTTATCTGTGCTTCAAAAAATTTATAATTATTTGTTTTGGATTGATGTAGGCATTGCAAAGCTAGATTCAGGTAAAACTGATTTCTTAGTTAATGTACGAAGAACTATTGTTTCAAAAAGAAAAATAACCGAGGGGCAAAAACTAGCTATAAATAGGTGGCTTGAAAATATAGACGGTGTACCACAGTTGAGATAATATATAATGTTTTTGTCAAACGGACTAGTTTTTGCTATGCTCAAAACCTATTTATTATAAAGATGTTTTTATTCAAGGATGTATCACCACATATGCTAAGCAAAATACTAAATAAAATTTTTACAGATTTTCTTTGGCCAAAGTGGTTAGGATTTATATCAAAATCAGATAGTCCTAGAGTATGGAAAAAGACATTTAGTACAACTGCAATTCAAACAAATACTCTTTCTAAGAACTTGGCTGAGGAGATATCTAAATCACCATCTGTCGTTCGTTTAATGGTAAATACTTTTAAACCAGATAGAAATTTTCCATCTGCAGAGGATTATGCTATTAGTATTGGTTATGAGCTAATACAAAAGGATTATCATTTCTCTCTTGAAGAGAAAATTAAAACTTGGCAAATTAGAAATTTTTCTGCTGCAGTACGCCGAGAATGGCTAAATACTATCAATGAAAACCCAATTTTAAAAGCAAGACTTAAAGATATTAGGGATAAGCATCCTTCAGAATTTATGTTAGAAAATGCATCATGTGACACAAGTTTTGATAGCATTTTACAAAACCCAAATAAACTAAGAAAATTATATTTTGAAAGCTTTACAACACCTGACAAAACAGAGGAAGTGATTGTTTGGTTACCTAATGAATATGATGTAGTAGCGTGGAGTCCAGATAAAAGAATTACTGTTAAAGTCGGTTTGAATGCTTCGCTTGGAGCTGATTTAGGCTTTATAAGAGTTGGACAAGATTACTCATTATTCGATACAAGCAACGAAGTCGAATGGCTTCAAGTAGCCTATCGTGACGATGCTAGAGCGATAGAAACAATGAACTTTGGTAGTAGAAGTGTAGGTTGTGCAACAAACCATATTTTATGGTGTAAATAGCTAAAAAATTATTTAAACAATAGAAGGACGTTTAATCATTGCTTTTTAGTTATAGATATCCATTGTTTTAAGTTTAGCAAGGTCCTAAAGTTTAAGAGAAGCTATGAGTAAAAAAAAAGATTGGTTCGAATTCCAAGAAGATATAAAAAATCATTTCAATTCGTTAGGAGCTGATGCAGAAACTAATATCAAAGTTCAAGGTGTGCGAACTTGTCATGATATAGATGTGCTTGTCAAAACTAGATTTTTAGGCGAAAATATTACTTGGATTATAGAAGCGAAACATTGGAAAAGTAAAGTAACTAAGGCTCAAGTATTAACGTTAAGAGCTATTGTAGAAGACATTGGTGCAGACCGTGGGTTCATTATATCTGTAGCAGGATTCCAAAGTGGTGCCTTTGAAGCGGCTAATAATACTAATGTAAAACTTAAAACCTTTGATGAGTTAAAGGTTGATACTCAGGGTCTAATTGAAGCTGAAATTTTAAAGACGTATTATAAGCGACTTTCACTTTTAGAAGATAGATATTGGTCACATTCCAAAGGATTGAGAATTGAATATGGTTTACGTCACCACACAGCAGATTATTCAATGCAATTTACTGGTCAGCAACTACTGACAATTGCACGAACTGCAATCATGGCTGCACAAGAGCGCAAATATCCTATAAATTTAGAATCTTTTTTGAAAGAACATAAGGGCGAGAAAGTTGCTCATAATTTTCAGCAGCTTTCGATGTGGCTGAATCTTAATTTAAATCATTTTGATGAGAAGCTACTGACTGCTGAGTTGAAAATGTACAAAAATGGTGATTATCAACCTGATACAAAATATAGAACTAGAAATCACGAACAAACTAATACCGAACTTATGGCTAAAGCAATTTACAATGCCAGAAAAAACCATTAATAAAGCTAATCATTGAAATTTAGAAATTGTAATTTTACTTTAGCTTATGTTTTCTACGTTGAATTTTTTAAAATATGCAAACCTATTTTAAGGATACTCAAAACAACTCCCCAACCTCAACCACTTCCTCAAAATCAAAACCCAACTGTTCACCCTTATGCTGTCGCATCTGCTCTATACGCTGTTTACGTCCTACTATCAATCTAAGCACGTCACGACGCTGCTCATTGCTCATGCTTAACCACAGCTGTCGTTCTCTACGACTGCGAAAGCAACCAAAGCAATAGCCTTTTTTATTACTGGTGCAAACGCTAATGCAAGAATTTGCAATATTAAACAATTCAATTTATTGAGTCATGGCGATGTCACGTCTATTATCCTAGCTCTGGATTTATATTACTTTGCATTGATATAAAATTCACTTATGCAAAATTAGCTAAATTATTAGGCCTGTTGTGCCAATTAAGACTATTAGTGTGCCATATTGCTATTATTAGTCTAGACAGCCACATGCTATGCTTTTTAGCATCAACTTTATTCTTATAATAAAATAAAAACAAACCTAACAAGTGAGCAAAGACATGAACCTTATCTATATTCATGGGTTAGATAGTGACTCCAATTCTACCAAAGGTCTTTTATTGGAACAGTATTGCCAGCAATATTATCCTGAGATTAGCGTATTTCGACCCGACCTAAATAAGTCACCTGTACAAGTATTTGCACAACTGACTGACTTAGTAGCAGAGTCGGGTAATGTCTCAGAAACAGTATTAATAGGTAGCTCATTAGGCGGTTATTTTGCGACTTTAATAAGTAATCATACGGGTTGCCCAGCACTATTACTCAATCCTAGTACCCAGCCTCACATCACGCTACAACGTTTTTCTAACAATACTATTTTAGAGGCAACGACTGACAACATAAAATCGAGTGATCAGGTTCTCCATACTACAACAGGTGGCTGGAAAATTACCTGTGCAGATTTACAATGGTTTGCTGAGCATCAGTTGCAGTCTGTGCACTATCCGACAAAAGTAGCTGTTTTAATTAAAGAGGGTGATGAGTTACTCGACCCTAGTCTTTCCAAAGTTTTTTATCAGCAGCAGGACACAGCAGTGACTTTACAAGCGGGTGGTGATCATAGGTTTAGTGATTTTTCTGAACAGCTGCCTATGACAATAAATATCCTACAGAAGTTAGTAGGGGTTAAAATTTAATCGATTCATTAATAAGTTACCTACAGTTGTAGAAGACGACATTATATGACGTAAGCCACTGACTAGTAACGCTAACGAGACCGTTTTTCGTTATAATGGACACATAGAAATAATCGTTTATAGAAATTGAAGGATGCTTTTGTGAGTCAATATAATGCCCAATCGTTAGAAGTTTTAGAAGGGCTTGAGCCTGTCCGCCGCCGCCCCGGTATGTATACTGATACCACCCGTCCCAATCATTTGGCGCAAGAAGTGATCGATAACGCAGTTGATGAGGCGTTGGCTGGTTATGCTAAAACTATTAAAGTTCAGTTATATGAAGATGGTTCGCTATCAGTAGAAGATGATGGTCGAGGTATGCCAACTGATATTCATCCTGAATTTAAGCAAACGGGGATTGAGATTATTTTGACCCGTCTGCATGCTGGTGGTAAATTTTCGACTTCAAATTATCAAGTTTCAGGGGGCTTGCACGGAGTTGGTATCTCGGTGGTTAATGCACTATCAACACGAGTTGAAGTCACGGTATGGCGTGATGGTACGCAGTTTGATATGGTACTTGAAAATGGTGCACCCGTTACGCCATTAATTGAATCCGTCAGCTCTAATAAACGTAAACGGGGTACCAAAGTGCGCTTTTGGGCAGATGGTAGCTTTTTTGATACGCCTAAATTTAATATTAAGCAGCTGAAACACAATCTAAAGGCTAAGGCCGTACTGGCCGCCGGCCTTATCATAGAGTTCGTTGATGATATTAATAATGAGAAAATAGTTTGGCAGTTCACTGATGGGGTGGTTGAATACTTAACTGAGCAGTTAGATGGCCTTGAAACTCTACCCGACGCGCCTTTTTATTATGACCATCAAGCTAAACAAGGCGAGCGTGCCGGCATTACTTTTGCGCTATCTTGGTTGCCCGAAGGTGGTAACCCAGTACAAGAAAGCTATGTCAATCTCATTCCTACTGCTCAAGGTGGTACGCACGTAAACGGCTTACGTACGGGTATTTTAGAAGCACTACGTGAGTTCTGTGATATCCATAATTTACTACCGCGTAGCGTGAAGCTGACTGCAGAAGATGTTTGGGATGGGGTCAATTACATCTTGTCGTTGAAGTTTTCAGAGCCACAGTTTTCAGGTCAAACCAAAGAGCGTTTGTCTAGCCGTGAGGCCGCAGGTGCGGTGCAAACGTTAGCAAAAGACGCTTTTAGCTTGTGGCTGAATAAACATGCTGATTTGGGTGCTGAGATTGCAGAGTTAGCTATTAATAAAGCCGGACGTCGTCTAAAATCTGCTAAAAAAATAGCGCGCAAAAAAATCACACAGGGGCCAGCATTGCCGGGTAAGCTGGCAGACTGTCGTGGTGATTTACGTGATGGGGCAGAGCTTTTCTTAGTAGAAGGAGATTCGGCTGGTGGCAGTGCCAAGCAAGCCCGTGATCGGCATTATCAAGCAATTTTGCCCTTACGTGGTAAGATTTTAAATACGTGGGAAGTGTCGTCGGATACCGTATTATCGAGTCAAGAGATTCATGATATTGCGATTGCCATCGGTGTCGATCCTGCTTCTACAGATTTGACGGAATTGCGCTACGATAAAGTATGCATTTTGGCTGATGCCGATTCTGATGGTCTACATATTGCGACTCTAATTTGCGCTTTATTCGTCAAGCATTTTCCGGCGTTGGTTGAGGCCGGTCATCTGTTTGTAGCGATGCCACCGTTATACCGAGTAGATGTCGGCAAAGAGGTGCATTATGCGCTAGATGAGCCTGAGCTTGAGCATATATTAGGCAATATTCCCGGTAATAAAAAAGCGCAAATAACCCGCTTTAAAGGGCTGGGAGAGATGAGTGCTGAGCAGCTGCGTGAGACCACAATGAATCGTGATACCCGCCGTTTAGTGCAGTTAGATATGGATGATATGGTGTTAACCAATAATGTTATGGATATGTTGTTGGCAAAGAAACGTGCAGCTGACCGTAAGTCATGGTTAGAAGACAAAGGAAATTTAGCTGATATTGCGCTATAGATTATTTTATCTATAAACGGTCAAGTTATAGTGGCCTAAAACTCTGCAAAAGTCAGTTTAGTAGCACTAGTATAATGCTATGATGTTCATATTTCCTTTTTTTATGGTGCCGTCATGACATCTAAGTCTGCTATTACGTCTAAAGCTGGTCGTCCTGAATCTACTGTTTTTAAGTCCAAGGCCTCTAAAACTCTTCGTTCTAAAGTATTGCCCAAGTTGCGTAAAAAGGACTTGGGTGACTTAATACCCAAACGTGGCGGTAAAGTAGCCTCAATTGTAGCGTCGTGGCTATTAAAGACTGCTGGTTGGCAGACGGTCGGTGAGATTCCAAATATTTCTCAAGCCGTCGTATTGGCACTACCGCATACTTCAAACGTAGATGGCGTATATGCCATTCCAAGTCTATTCGCACTGGACTTGAAAATCAGTATCATGGGCAAGCATACGTTATTCAAAGTACCGGTACTCGCGCAGCTGCTCAATTGGATAGGGATTATTCCTATTGACCGCAGTAATAAAGGGTCAGTACTACAGTCCAGTATTGATAAATTTAAAACAGGTGAACCATTATTTTTAGGATTATCGCCAGAAGGTACGCGTAAATATACTGAATCTTGGAAAACCGGCTTTTACTATTTAGCACTAGGCGCTAATGTACCGATTTTGCCAGTGGCCTTAGATTATAATACTAAAGAAGTCCGTTTTTTATCGCTGGTAACTCCTACGGGTGACATTGAAGCGGACTTACCCAAAATTTATAACCAATATCAAGGCGTTATACCACGACATCCTGAACGCTTATCACAGCCGCTACAGGATGTTAATGAGATAGAATAAAATATTAAAACGCTAATCTGCTAACGTTATTCTGTCTGAATTTTTAGTTAAATACTTAAAATTGTGGTTGTCCATTGGAAGCACTAACACCACCATCAACGGCTAAATTGACCCCAGTAATCATCGCTGCATCATCGCTGGCCAAGAAAGTAATAGCGGCGGCGATATCTTCAGGTGTGGCTAAGCGACCAAGCGGGCAGCGTGCTAAGAATTTTTCGGTTTTCACATCGTTTTCTTGAATGGCGCTAGTCATATTGGTTTTAGTGACGCTAGGATTAACGGCATTAATGCGTACCCCATCGGCACCATGGTCTAATGCCAGCGTGCGAGTTAAATTGGACACTCCAGCTTTTGCAGCATTGTATGCGGCCATATTCCAATCCCCACCAACGCCTGACAATGATGACACGTTAACGATATTACCTTTACTGGCAATTAAGTGCGGCATGGCTGCTTGGCAAACGTAAAAAGTACCATTTAAATTCACATCAATTGCTGACTTCCAGTCCTCAGCAGACAGTTCAGTAATTTTGCCTTGAGTGGCCTTACCGGCATTATTAACCACCACATCAATTTTACCAAACTTTTCTATGACTCGTTTGACCATCTCTTGTACTTGGCTTTGTACGCTGATATCACAGGTAACTTTCAAGTAGTTATCAACATGAATCCATGTGCGATCTTTCGGAAATTCAGCTGCTGTCTCTTGTAACGTCTCTAAAGTACGTCCTACTAATGCGACATTCGCGCCTTCATTTGCAAAACGAAGGGCAGTAGCACGGCCAATACCTGAGCCTGCACCCGTGACAATAATAACTTTTTCTCTAAAGCGTTTCATGATATTTCATCCTTGTTATCATATGATCGTAAATATGGTTTTAGTTATCATAGCAAGTCATTACTGTGAAAGCGATATGAATGCCATTCGATTTTATTGTCTTCTTATAGAGATATATGGCTTGATTTGAGAAGCACTCTATAGTTACTCTGAAATTTTATTGTCAATAATTAAACCGACCCTCATGAATCTTATTTAATAATAAAAGGTTTATATTTTGACTAAATCGTTGCCTTTTGCCTTTCATACTCAACACCTGACAGGATGGCTGGACGGTTATCGACCACCAATTATCCTGTCTTCAACTACGTAGATAGTCACGTCTATACCTCTTACAATTATATTCTTTATAGATCCGAACATTATAATTACGTGCTGCCACTAGAGAGACTTTGCCTATTATAAATTATGCTTTATTTACTCACTACTGCTAATTAAACTAGCATTAAGCCTGCGCGAATTTTGGCTATTAAGTGGGCGTTAGTATGGCATAAGCATTGTTTGCAGCAGGATAAAGCGCCGAATGCAAAAGTAAAAAAAGTAATTAAAACTAAACGGCCGCGCATAATATTTAATATAAGCATACCTGCTCGTCACCCTAAATCGTAGATTGTGGAGCTACTTGCATAAAAAAAGACAGCCTAGGCTGTCTTTTTCTTTATTCAGATTATTAGAATTATAAAGAATTATTTATTATCGTCATTATTGGTAAAGTCATTACCAGATGACAAGTCTGAAGAGTTATCTGTAGTGTTACCATACTGGTCTACATGAGTGATATCTACAGGGTCAGTACCTAATTTGCTGGTATCAACTGTATCTGTACGTAAATCAGTAGTAGAAACGCTTGCAGCCGTAGGTGACGTTGTTGCAGCGCTAGGCGTTGCAGCACGAACCGCATCAGCTACTTGCTCAGTAGTCGTTTTAGTATGACGTGTGGTTTTTACTTTTAGGCCGGTGCTCTCTTCATCCATTTTATCCTGCATTTTACGTAGGAGACGAGCTGCAGCATCTTTGCCACCAAGACCAAATGATAGAGCAAATGCTACGGCAACTGCACCTAAAGTTAGACCGAATGCTAGGTTAACGATAGAGTCCGCAATACCCATCGCTTTTAGACCCATGGCTAGTACTAAGCCCATGATCAATACGCGTACGATATTCGCTAAAAACTGTGAGCCTTTTTCTGAGCGCTCAACGACACCAGCAATGATGTTAGCAAGCCAAAAGCCAATAAACAGAATGATCGCACCAAGGATGATATTAGCACCAAAGGCAATGAACATTGTGATGATGGCTGAGATTGGCTCAAAACCAAGTAAGTCAGCAGCGGCAATCGATGCAAACAACATAGCAAAGAAAGTAATTGCATAACCAACTAGGTCAGAAATCTGTTTGTCACCCATAGTCTCTTGTAGACCAACTTTAGCAGGCAATTGGTTGATTTCAGTATTTTCGATTAAGCCTTTAATGATGTTAGCGACCATACGTACAACATAATAAGTCACAACCAAGATAGCTACTGCCATAAAGATATTTGGCAACGCTTCCATGATTTTATTGAGCATATTAGTAGCAGGACGGGCAATCACTTCGATTTTTAGTGCGTTTAAAGCCGCAATAATCGTTGGAATAATGACTACTAGGAATGCTAAAGAACCTGCAATATTAGGCAAGCTGTTCTTTTCGCTCAAGCCTGCTTTAGATGCCAGCTCTTGCACATTAAAAGTAGAAACTAGATTTGTTACGATGCCGCGTACGACTTTAGCGATGATATAACCCACCACAAAAACCACACCAGCAATCAGAATATTCGGGATAAAGCTGAAGATTTTATCAACCATGTTAGTCAATGGTGCAAATAAACCATCAAGCTCTAATTGACCTAGAACCATGGTTAATACAACCAAAAGAATGAACCAATAAACCATGTCAGCAATCGTGCTGCTCATCGGTTTAATACCAGCTTGGGCGCTTAAACGCTCGTCCATATTGGTTTTTGATAGTCCAGTATTGATTGCAGTACGGGCAACAGTCGCGATAACCCAACCAAGTATACCAACAGCGATAGCGCCAATAAGGTTAGGGATAAACGCCAATACTTGGTTAACCATATTTGCAAATGGTGCTGAAATAGAGTTCAAGTTCAATTGGCTAAGTGCGCCTGAAATAGCAATGATGAAGATAAACCAGAAAACAATCTTAGAGATGATGCCTTCTAAGTCGTAGGTTTTGCCAGTAGATGAGTTCATGCGCTGGTTAACGTTAACTTTAGCTAATACATTGCGCACAAGGGCTGCAATGCCAAGAGCGACTAACCAGCCTATGATAAAGATCAAAATAGCGCCAATGATAGAGCCTATAGGCCCACCAAGATAACCGTTGAATGATGTAAACGATGGGTTCATCCCGTCCTCCTTTAAGTACTATAAGTCAGGTCTAAGACTAAGTACCCTATCAAAGCTGTACCCTTATTAACCTGAATTATAGATAGTCGTAAATAATAGTATTGGTATTTTTTTAATTAAGAGTATTCATGTGTACAACGGTGGGAAACCCTATTCCTAACAACAGAAATAACTATTGAATTGATCGGAACAGAAAATTTTTTGCCATTATTCTACAATCGATGATAAAAAAGCTTACATTTGACTACTTATCATCTTAGCTAAGACAGCTTAGCTGATATATTAATAGGATTAAAGACAGAAAGCTTAACTTCTTCCTATAATTGTGTGATAAGTTGTTATTTCTACGAGTAATATTAACAGAGATTGTACATTAGCCCAATAATTTTTTCGCAAGCGTGGCTCCTAAAACTAAGATTTGCTATTATAGTGCACAGGTGACATCTCGCCGCTATATTAACAACTTGAGAGTATTCTATGAAAAAAATCACTACTTTGACCATCAGTGCGTTGGCTAGTGCCATGTTATTAACGACAGGGTGTAGCACTAACAATGGTAATAAAGAAAGCGCTGCTAAAAGTGTGGCAGTGACTGAGCAAAGTCCAGCAGTTGAAAAAGTCGGTTATAGTTTGGGCTTCATGATGGCTGAAGGTAATAAAGAGGCGGTTCAAGACCTAAATTTAGATACGTTTGAAAAAGGCTTTCGTGACGGTTATGAAGGTAAAGAGTCCGCATTGACCCAAGAACAAATGGAAGAAGTGCTAATGGCGTATCAAAAAGAGCAAGAGGAAAAAATGGTTAAAGACATGCAAGCGAAGGGTGGCGAAAATCAAACTAAAGGCGCAGCATTCTTAGCAGAAAATGGCAAGAAAGCAGGCGTGCAAACCACGGCTTCTGGTTTGCAGTACAAAATGATAACAGCAGGTACTGGTAAAACACCAAAAGCGACCGACGTAGTTGAAGTCAACTATGAAGGTAAACTGCTTGATGGTACGGTATTTGACAGCTCTTATGAGCGTGGTGAGCCAATTGAATTCCCGCTGAACCAAGTTATTCCAGGCTGGACAGAAGGTCTACAGTTGATGAAAGAGGGTGGCAAATACGAGTTTTATATCCCATCAGATCTTGCCTATGGTGAAGCGGGTAATCAAGGTATTGACCCAAATAGTACCTTAATCTTTACAGTTGAATTGCTTAAAGTGAAAGCCAAGTAAGGTGCTTTGATAAATACTAGGTTTTAAGAAATTTAAAAAAGCCCTCATATATGAGGGCTTTTTTATGTCTAGAAGATTAATTTTTAAAAGCGCTTATTTATAAAGCTGATTATGAGTCTTATATTATTTTTTGGAAGACTTTCGAGTTACGCCCGTTATGATATTGCTGTTGGCGTGCTTCAGGTAAGGCGCTGGCATCGACCTCGACAAAGCCTTGCTCGACAAACCAATGCGCGGTACGAGTGGTCAATACAAACAGTTTGTTAAGACCATGACTGCGCGCTTGTTGTTCTAAAAAGGCCAATAAATCAGCACCGCGGCTTCCGCTACGGTAGTCAGGATGGACAGCGACACAAGCGACTTCTGCTGATGTGCTATCTAGTGGCGATAAAGCGGCGCAGCCTAATACCATGCCATCACGCTCAATGACGCTATAGTTATCAATCTCTTGCTCTAGGCGCTCACGTGAACGGGCAACTAAGATACCTTGCTCTTCAAGTGGTCTGAGCAATTCAATGAGGCCGACAACATCGTCGATATTGGCACGGCGAATTTCTTCATAAGGGTCGTGGCTAATCAGGGTGCCGGAACCATCACGAGTGAATAGCTCCTCTAATAGCGCGCCATCTTTTGCATATGAGATAATATGGGTGCGATGCACGCCTTGACGGCAGGCATCACTGGCGCAATGTAAGAAGTAATTAATTTCGCTATTTAAATCACGTCCGCGTAAAAAACGGTCGACTTCATTTGGAATCATCTCGCGCAGTAGACGATCATTATCGTTAATGCCCGTTTCTTCACCTAATAAAATGAGCTTATCGGCGCCGAGCGCAATTGCTGCACTAAGTGCCACGTCTTCCGCCAATAGGTTAAAGACTTCACCAGTCGCTGAGTAGCCCATTGAACCTAATATCACGATATGATGGTGCAATAAGTTATTCTTAATAGCATCCACATCTATCGAGCGTACTTCGCCTGTCATCTGATAGTCAACGCCATCACGGATACCATAAGGGCGGGCGGTAACAAAATTCCCAGAAACTGCATCAATACGCGAGCCATACATCGGCGAGTTGGCCAAACCCATAGACAGCTGGGCTTCAAGCTGCAAGCGAATCGCGCCAACTGCTTGTAAAATAGAGGGCATCGCCTCGCGCGGAGTGACCCGAATGTCTTGATGTAACGGTGAGGTAATGCCTGCCTCTTTTAGATTCTTCTCAATTTGCGGGCGCGCACCGTGTACCAATACCAGCTTGATACCTAAGCTATGCAATAAGGCAAAGTCGTGGATAAGGGTGGTAAAATTGGGATGTTTAACCGCCTCACCACCAAACATAACCACGAAAGTCTTGCCGCGATGAGTATTGATATAAGGCGCAGAGTTACGGAACCAATGGACGTATTCAGGATTAATCTGGGGTATGGCGCTAGTAGTCATAGTGGGAGCAGTAAATAGTAGGTGAAAAAGGAGAGAAAATGGGAAGTATCGGTTGAATTCTAAAGATTTACCATAGCAAAAAACGTCGGTATGAGCTATCTTTTTATTTCAGTTATCGCAATATGGTTTTATAGTTATTTATCGCTATACATAACCGCAACACGGGGTTAGTATTCCAATAAAAGCTTTTTGTTATGCTAAAGCCTCTTGTCTTCTATATACTTTAAATACTGTAGCTTTTTTTAACCTTCTTTCTATCTGCATTGTCTTACTAATATATTAACTAGGAACCATATTCATCATGAAAAAAAGCAATCTTCTTGCCAACCCATTCGCCGCATGGACCGGTCATCGCTTGTTTCACGTCGTCGCCGGCACGTTGGTTGGGGCGATGGCTGTCACTCAAGCGTCTGCTATTTTACCCACGCCAGAGCCTGCGCTTGATGGGTCAACTGCTGTCCAATCATCAAATAATACGAGCCGCTCAAATGCGCAAGCGGTAAGTAGTAAAATTACCGCCTCGCTGGTTAGTGTGGATCCCAATGGTCGAGAGCTATTGGTACCGGTTACGGCCAATACGCGTTTGCAATCAGGTAATGTCTTAGAGTACCAAGGGCTGTTTACCAATACTAACCCTGATAGGGTACGTAGAATGACCGTCACGATGACGATTCCTGAACAAGTTGAGATGCTTGGCGGTATCGCGCCTGACTTCCCATTTGGTAGTGCGGATGGCAGCGCCTTTGCTCGTATGCCACTGCGCGGTAATATCGATGGTCAAGTTCAAGAGATTCCTTTGAAATATTATAAAGCAGTACGTTGGAATCTAGACGCAGTGGGCCTTAATGATACGGTTATGGTTAAGTATCGCGCGCGCGTGAAATAAATCTGGCTTTAAAAACTTTAGTTCAAAAATTAAAAAAGCACTACAGTCTATGATTGTGGTGCTTTTTTGCGATTGTCATTTATAACCGTTATTATGATTTAGGGGATGTTTTATACAGAAATTTTTATGCGGCCTTTATACTAGGGATTATTCGAATACGATTTAAAGCGTGGTGTATTTACTTTTAGATTTATCAGTGATTAACTGTTTAATAGCATTAATTTGCGGGGTGGTTGCTTGCACGCCAGCGCTAATTAAAGCGCGGCGCTGACTGGTGTCTAATGAGCTGATATGACTGACATTGGGGGTAATGACAATGTCAGCGCGCTGCCGCTCATGACGAGAGGACGTATTAGTAGTGGCGTTGCCGTTGATATTAGCGGCTAAATTATATTCCAATAAGCCCCAAAAGCTACCTAATGAGGTGATTGCAGGCAGTTTATTAATCGTAAGCGCAGTAGCGCTAGAACCAGCACTAATATCAGTCACATCAACGGCAATAACAATATCCGCGCCCAAGTCGCGGGCGCTATCGACTGGCACTAGGCTGACCACGCCACCATCAATGTATTTTTTGCCAACGGTTACTGGAATGCGCGGAGCAATAAAGATATTGGGCACACTACACGACGCTTGTACCGCAAGTCCAGCATCGCCTTCGGTAAAGACCGCTTTGATTAACGTGTCCTTTTCAGCGGCGATTGCTGCAAAGGTAATGGGAAAGGCTTCTATCGGACGGCCGCCAACCTTGGCATTGATAAAGTTCTTAAGTTTAATGCCTTCAATAAAACCTTGATTCGATAAGGTAAAGTCCGTCAGCGCGCTGTCAGGCGTGGTCAGGGCCAATTGTTCAAGCTGAGTGGACGTATAACCACTGGCATAAAGGCTGCCGACTAAGCTGCCCACACTTGTTCCAACTACCAACGTTGGGGTAATCCCACTTTCCTCTAACGCTTTAATAACGCCAACATGCGCAAAACCTTTTGCACCGCCACCCCCTAAAACTAAAGCGACACTAGGAGTATAAGGCTTGGGTGCTATTTGCACGCTAGTCGCTGTTGGCGAGAGACTATTACAAGCACTAATCAGCAAGCCTAGTGCGCCAACTAAACTGGTACGAAGCAATAATGATAGAGGCGTTGGCATGTAAACAGAACGGTTAATAACGGGACTAAGAGTATGAGCGGACATAAAGAAGCCTTTTAGATATTAATTAAAGCGTAAATATAGTAAGCGTGAGCCAGTTATTAAAAATTAAATATTTAGACGCATCATTACTAAATCGCTTAGCATAATCAAGCGCTTTGTCAGTTATAATGATTGCGAAGTACTATTTTTGTAGCCTGTTGATTGTTATGGTTTTATAGTATTGCAAAACGTTTATATCAAAGATTTTAAAAGTAAAAAAATTAAAAATAGGTACTCAAAAATTATAGGGTTAGGACTTTTTAATGCCGATATCTGCCAGCCGCTTATCCGCCACTTTACCTGCTCCTGTTAACCTTACAGCTGGGCACGCGCCATCGTCACTGGATATGCCAGTGATAGCGTTGGCAGGGGTTGGGCCAAAGGTTGCCGAGCAGTTGGCGCAATTGGGTATCGTACGTATTTTTGATTTGCTGCTGCATTTGCCGCGTGATTACGAAGACCGCAGCCGACTGGTAGCAATAGCGGATGTGGCGCATGGGCAAGCGGCACTGGTTACAGGGCGCGTTGTGCATGTCGATAATAAACGTAGTGGTTTAACGGTCATCATTGATGACGATAGCGCGACTCTGTCTTTGCGGTTTTTTAAAATATATCCTGGTTTGCTTCAAACCATGAGTCTAGGCACGCAATTACAGTTGTTCGGCGAGGTAAAGGTCAGTCGTTATGGCAAACAGATACACCATCCTGAATATCAAGTGCTTACCGATAGCGCTGCTATTATTAATACGGGCTTGCAACCGATTTACCCATCCGTAAAAGGCCTACATCAAAACAAGTTGCGTACGTTAATTAAAATGGCATTGCAGACGGTTCGTAGTCAGGGTTTACCGATGACGTTGTTTACCGCTGCTGATTTTGCAACGGTTGCTGACTTGCCATTAGTGCCTTTTAGCCCATCAAACAATTCCCTAGAAACTTCCGATTTCAATGAAACTGAATCTGAAGACATCTTTTCAACCTTAGTGCGTCGTGTGCCAGAGAATGTGGTTAATAAAGCCAGCCCTTCTGTTTACGACTATTCAAACTCTAATAATATAAATAATGCCGCAGTGGGTAGTACGACAGATGCTGGTACCGCTAATAATGTGTATAACTTAACGATATTTGAGGCGTTGGTGTTATTACATACGCCACCTACTTATACCGATGCTGGGTTGCAATATAATTTATTAACTCAGTTAAGTGCCCGTACCCATGCCGCCTGCCAGCGTCTAATTATAGAAGAATTAACCGCGCATCAGCTCAGCTTACTATATCGTCGTCAACAACTGCATCAGCATAAAGCGCCTAAATGTGCCATTCACAGTCCGCTTACTGATCAGCTATTTGAGAGCCTACCGTTTAGCTTAACAGGCGCACAAACCAGAGTCATGCAAGATATTACTGCTGATATGGCCACATCCTTGCCTATGCTGAGACTGGTACAAGGGGATGTAGGCTCAGGAAAAACGTTGGTCGCCGCTGGAGCCGCCGGTTATGCGTTAGATAGTGGCTGGCAAGTGGCAGTGATGGCTCCGACTGAGATTTTAGCAGAACAGCATTTGATAAATTTTAAGCAATGGTTTGAGCCATTAGGAATTGGTGTGGGCTGGCTTGCGGGTAAACAAACGGCTAAGCAGCGCCGAGAAGCGTTAGAAGCGGTCGCAGAAAACACGGTGCAAGTAGTTGTGGGTACGCATGCTTTATTTCAAGATAAAGTGCAGTTTGCTAAATTGGGGTTGGTTATTATCGATGAGCAACATCGTTTTGGGGTTGAGCAGCGTATGGCACTGACCAACAAAGGCGTCGCTGGTAGTACGCCGCATCAGCTCATTATGACTGCAACGCCCATTCCACGTACGCTCGCGATGAGTGTTTATGGCGATATGGATACCTCTATTATTGATGAGCTACCACCGGGACGCACGCCGATTACGACGGTCACTATTGACCGCAATCGTCGTGATGAGGTCATCGAACGGATAGCCATTAATTGTGCAGCAGGCAGACAAGCTTATTGGGTTTGTTCCTTAGTAGAAGAGTCTAGCGTCCTTGATGCGCAAGCTGCTGAAGCCACTTATGAAGACTTGAATGAGCGCTTAGATATTCGAATCGGCTTAGTACATGGCAAAATGAAAGCGGTTGATAAACAATCAGTCATGCAGAGTTTTAAAGCAGGCCAGCTGGATTTACTGATTGCCACCACAGTGATAGAAGTCGGTGTTGATGTGCCCAATGCGTCACTGATGGTTATCGAAAATGCTGAGCGTTTAGGGCTGTCACAGTTGCATCAATTGCGTGGGCGCGTGGGGCGCGGCTCAACCAAAAGCTATTGTGTGCTGCTCTATCAAAAGCCACTATCTGAAACGGGCACTGAGCGTTTGAATGTCTTGCGCGAGAGTACCGATGGCTTTGTCATTGCCCAAAAAGATTTAGAGCTGCGCGGGCCTGGTGAGCTGCTCGGTAAACGCCAAACAGGTAATGTGGGTTATTATTTAGCAGACCTTATTCGAGATGAGCAATTATTTGCAATTGCTCAGCGGCTTGCAAAACACTTGATTCAAGATTCTACCCGCAAGGCTGATGTGAGCCAACTTATTCATCGCTGGATGCCGGAAGCCAGTCGTTATACCAATGCTTGATTTTGTTATTTAGGTTTAATTTATTATTCCAAGCATATTGGTTTGAGGTTTTAGGAAGCCTATGCGGATACTAAAAAATAGACGCACCAGACAGATGCAAGTGATTAAGCCATAGACTGAATAGTCTACAATACTAAGAGCTATGATGAACCGTAACTAGAAAACTCCTTCCTTTATGCTAACCTTTCGACATTGTTTAAAGCTTAATTGTTTACTCCTGTTATTAGCTGTTGACCCCTTTAATCGTTCAGTTTTTATTATTGCGCTTACCTATAGAGACCCCTTATGAGTGACTTCCAAGACCCTAATGCTAAGCAAGAACCTAATGCGAAGCTGCCGCCTGAGTCTGAGCTGCCGCCTTATCGCCAGCCCGTTACAACGGCGACTAAGTCATCGCCAAAATATCCTTTGTGGCTATTGCCCGCGCTGGTAGCGGTGCTGATTATTGGTGTGTTATTGGGTAAATACTGGGGCGGTAATGAGGCAGTAGTGAATGAGACGCCAGTCGCAAATGGTACTAATAGCGTGCAAGTCAAGGATACTGGTACGCCTGATGCTATTACTGAACAGTCTGTATTGTCAGTGGAAACGATACAGCCTAGCCAAGATAATATCGGTAACACGATAACGGCGGACGGTACGATTAGTGCTAAAGACATTGCTAATGTCAGTGCCAAGGTGAATGGGGTGGCAATCGAGCGTATCTTAGTTGAAGAGGGTGAGCAGGTTAAAGCGGGTCAAGTATTAGCAATCTTTGATACGGATGCTATGCAGCAACAAGTCCTGCAGGCGCAAGCGGATGTGGCAGAAGCGGAGGCGACTCTGGTTAATGCCAGAACGGATGCGGCGCGCGTGTTACCCCTATTGGAGATTGATGCCATTAGTAAACAAGAAGCGGATCGCTATCGCACAACGAAATTACGGTCTGAGGCCGCTTTAGAGGCATCAAAAGCGCGTCTTAATACTCAGCGCTTGAATCTTAGTAATGCCAATGTGGTCTCACCTGTTAGCGGCGTCATTAGTGAAAAACTGGCCGAGGTCGGAATGGTCGCTGGTAGTGAGCCATTATTTACTATTATTAAAGGCGGTATTTTAGAGTGGCAGGCAAATATTGACCCCAAACTTATCGGTGAGGTGAAGGTTGGCACGCCGGTTAAAGTCAGCTTACCAAAAGATCAGTCGGTAATGGGCGAGGTACGTAGAATCGCGCCAACGGCAGATAACAATCGTCAAATCACTATTTATGCCAGCTTAGTTGCTAATTCTGCCGCGCGCGCAGGTATGTATCAAACAGGCGAATTCCAATTGGGCAGTGCCAGTATGCAAACGGTCCCAAATAGCGCCATAGTTAGTAATGATGGCTACGATTATGTGATGTTGGTGACAGATATTAAAACCGAAAGTGGTAAAGAGGTTGGCCGTATTCAGCAGCTGCGCGTTACCCTTGGCGACCGTCTTGGCGATAATGTGACAATCACAGAGCCGATACCCGCTACCAGTAGATTGGTCAAGCAAGGCGGCAGCTTCTTAAACGATGGCGACTTGGTACGTGTTGTTGAAAGCCCAGCTGCAAAGGCGCGTCCATGAATTTAAACGTCTCAGCTTATTCGATTAGAAACCCACTGGTTGCGATTCTATTATTCGTACTTCTAACGATGGGCGGTCTGTTTGGCTTTCGGCAAATGAAAGTCCAGCAGTTTCCCGATATTGACTTGCCAGCAGTGGTCGTCACCGTCGTATTACCCGGTGCTGCGCCTTCTCAACTAGAGAATGATGTTGCTAAAAAGATTGAGAATAAGCTGACTAGTATTACCGGTATCAAGCATATTCGCAGCACGTTACAAACGGGCGCCGCGACCATTGTTACCGAATTTGTATTGGATAAAGACATTCAAGAAGCGGTCGATGATGTGCGTTCAGCGGTTGGTGAAGTACGGGGTGATTTGCCCGCTGCTGCCAATGATCCTATCATTACTAAAGTTTCAACATCAGGGTTTCCTGTCGTTACGTATTCAGTGACAGCTGATAATATGAGCGTGGAAGACTTATCTTGGTTCGTCGATGATACGATTACCAAGCGCCTATCTGATATCCAAGGGGTTGGTTCGGTCAGCCGTATCGGCGGGCTTGAGCGTCAAATTACCGTTGCCGCTGATCCTATTGTGCTGAGTGGCCTACAGTTTTCTATCGCTCAGCTATCGCAACAAATTACGGGTATTCAACAAGACAGCGCTGGCGGAGAGGCTAAAGTTGGTAAAACAACGCAAACGATTCGCGTTTTGGGAGCAGTTGAACGCGCACGTGAGCTAAATGATTTACAAATTGCTGTTCCAACTGGTGGCACGCAAGCGCTGGGACGGATGGCACAAGTGACGGATGGCGCAGCCGACCCCAGCTCTATCGCTAAACTGGATGGAAAAACGGTGGTGGCATTTAACATCACGCGTTCGCGCGGTGCTAGTGAGGTTGAAGTCATGGCGCGCGTTGACGAAACGCTGGCGCAATTGAATGCGGATATGAGCAATATCACCGTTGATAAAGTCTATGATCGCGCGACACCAGTAGCAGAGGATTATCAAGCATCTCTACGAATGCTGATTGAAGGTGGCATTTTAGCCGTGATTGTAGTGTTTCTATTCCTACGTAATATCCGCGCCACTATTGTCACTGCGGTAGCATTGCCTTTATCAATTATCCCCACTTTTTTAGGGATGTATCTATTTGATTTCAGCCTGAATATTATTTCACTATTAGCATTGTCATTGGTCATCGGGGTGTTGGTCGATGATGCAATTGTCGAAGTCGAAAATATCATGCGCCATCTGCGGATGGGTAAGACGCCTTATGAGGCAGCGATGGAAGCGGCGGATGAGATTGGGCTGGCTGTTGTTGCGACTACGTTTACCTTAATTGCGGTATTTTTACCGACTGCGTTTATGGGCGGTATTGTTGGGCAGTTTTTTCGTCAGTTTGGCTGGACGGCAGCTCTCGCTATCTTTGCCTCGTTGATGGTTGCGCGCTTGATTACCCCGATGATGGCCGCCTATATCTTGCGCCCTGAAAAGCAACATGTTGAAAAACAAGGCGCAATGATGACGTGGTATTTAAAAATAGTCACGTGGACGCTGCGCCATCGTTGGTTGACAATGGGGGCAACTTTAGTGCTGTTTGTGGCCTCGCTTGGCTTGGTCAAACTGCTGCCGACTGCCTTTATTCCTGATAATGATATTGATCAGACGCGAGTGGCGATTGAGCTGACGCCGGATGTTGAATTAGAAGATACCGAGCGTGTGGCGGCATTAGCAAGTGCGCGCATTATGGAATTGCCCGAAGTCACTCATATCTTTACTGCGGTTGGACAAGCACAAGCGTCTATGGGCTCAGACTCTGGCGGCAGTGGCTCTAAAAATACTGCCAGTCTGGATATTGTACTGACACCGCGTGCGGATCGTGGCTCTAAGCAAGCAATTGAACAAAACATTAGCACCATATTAGCAGAAGTACCGAGCGCGCGCTTTACGGTAGGGCTATCAAGTGGCGGCGAGACGGGTTATAACTTCTCCTTGACCAGTACCAGCCCGCAAGTGCTAGAGCAGACCGTTCAACAGATTATGGCTGACATTCGTGCGCTACCTACAGCGGGCGCGGTTACCAGTGATCGTAGTCTACCGCGGCAAGAATTGACGGTTACCCCTGATAGATTGGCAATGGCTGATAAAGGCGTCACCACCCAAGATATCGCCACTACTTTACGAATTGCCACCGTTGGCGACTATGAGCAGCGTTTATCTAAGCTGAATCTTGACAGTCGGCAGGTACCTATTGTGGTGCGCCTGCCTGATGTGGCCAAACAAAGTGTCAATCAATTAGAAGGTCTATATGTGCCCAGCGCCCGTCCAGCAGGACAAGGGGTACGTGTGGGCGAGGTGGCATCGCTAAACTTTGGAACGGGACCTGCGCAGATTAGCCGGCTGGATCGCGAACGTGCAATCAGTATTACCGTCCAACCGGCAAATGGTGAGCTTGGAGAATTGGTGCAAGCCGTTAAAAGCACCCCAACAATGCAAAAGCTGCCTGCATCAATCACTATCATTGAGCAAGGACAAGCTGAGAACATGGCGGAATTGTTTAGCGGTTTCGTCATTGCTATGTCAGTCGGTATAGTCTGCATTTTAGGGGTGCTGATTTTATTATTTGGTAAGCTATTGCAGCCTTTTACTATTCTAATGGCGTTGCCACTCTCGATTGGCGGTGCTTTTGTCGGTTTGGTGATCACCAATAGTAGTCTATCGATGCCGTCGATGATTGGCTTTATAATGCTGATGGGTATCGCGACTAAGAACTCTATTTTACTAGTGGATTATGCCATCATCGCCCAAAATCGCGGGTTAGCACGCTTTGACGCTATTATTGATTCTTGCCGTAAGCGTGCGCGTCCGATTATTATGACCACTATTGCAATGGGTGCTGGCATGTTGCCGCTAGTGTTTGGTTGGGGTGAGGCAGATCCTACTTTCCGCCGCCCGATGGCCGCCGCCGTATTGGGCGGTTTGGTAACCTCTACCTTACTCAGTTTGGTCGTGATTCCGGTGGTCTATACCCTGATGGATGATGTCTCTAATTGGTTTGCCAAATGGCTGATTCCGCATGGTAAAGAACATTCAGTTGATGCTAATGTTGATAGCAACAGTAATAGCAATTAATATTAATTATTGAATGCTGTTACTGGTTTGGCTTGATTGTTATTAAGGTTTAAAAATAAGTTATCAATTGCTTAGTACTCGTTTTCTCGTCACTATATAAATTTAGCATAATAATAGAAGTCGCACGACTGTTTATTACGTTCCAGGAAGAAAGCCTGATATCTGATATATACAACTCTACAAAGGAATGTAGTTATGATTCGTCTCTCATTTTCCCAAGCTGTAACGCCTTATCAAAAACCGCTAGCAACTTTATTATTGCTGGCGGGCTGTATTGGTAGCAGCTATGCGGCCACTTATTTTTTCGAACCTAACAATTCTAATGTCCGCTTCGAGATTGACCATTTTAATACCTCAACCAATACCGGTGGCTTTTATAACCTAACCGGACAGCTGCAGTATGACCCACGCGCAAAGACAGGTAGTGTCTCGTTGGTTATTCCCATTAATAGTTTAAATACGGGTAATAAAGCCTTCGACTTAACCCTTACTGGGCCTGATTTTTTTGATATGGCCAAGTTTCCGCTGGCCTCTTTTGAATCTACTAAATGGCATTTTGCTGATGCCAATATTAAAGGTAAGGCGGGCACAGATGTCGCAAAAGTGGATGGTAATCTAACCATGCACGGTATCACTAACCCGATTACTTTAACGGCGACTAAGTTCAATTGTTATTTTAGTTTTATCGCCAAAAAATCGGTTTGTGGAGGTGATTTTACCACTACGATTGACCGTACTAAATGGGGTATGAGCAAATATACATTATTAGGGATCACTGAAAAAGTAACTCTAAATATTCAGATAGAAGCAGCGAAACAGTAAGGTGTAAACGGTAATAAGGCACTCCAATGGATAAAATTACGGAGCAGGAAATATCTAAGAACAAGCAGGACGTCATTAATAGTAAACAGAAAACAGCCGATAGCAAAAAGGCATGGTTAATTCCTTTTACGTGTCTGTTAGCTGGTGGCTTATTATTAGGTGTCTCTACCAATCTAGCAAAATATGCTGGCGAGATAGGGTTAACGCCATTGGCTTTCCTTTTTTGGTCAATCACAGGAGCTGCGATAATTTTATTAATCGTCGCACTCCTACGCCATGAAAAACCGCCTCTAAGTGCGCGCAGCCTTGAGTACTACTCAATCGCTGCCCTTGTCAGTGTCGCAGGTTCTAACTTGATTTTCTTCTCGGCTATTCCGCAGGTTGGTGCAGGTTTTGTTGCCCTCATCATCGCATTACCCCCACTTTTGACCTATCTTGGCGCATTGGCCTTGCACATTGAGCGCTTTAATATGCTCCGCGCTTTTGGGGTAGCTGCTGCACTTGCCGGAGCAGGCGTGTTGGCAGCACGTAAGTTTGCCGCGCCAGATGCCAGTGTGCTTTGGATTCTGATAGCACTTTGTGGCCCTGTATTACTTGCTATTGGTAATATTTATCGTACGTTACGTTGGCCTGATAATGCCTCTCCTAGCGCGCTTGCACCGGGCATGCTGATAGCCGCTGCGATTATACTTGGCATGGTTAGCCTACTGCCGAACTTTTCACTCAGTGTGCCGTTAGGTGAGGTGATGCCTTTTGGCTTAATTACTGTGCAGGCCTTTATTTTTGCAGGCCAATTTCTACTGCTGTTCTTATTGCAGAAAACGGGCGGTCCCGTTTTACTAAGTCTATTAGGAGCCGTCGGGGCAGTTGTTGGTGTTCCTGTAGCTGTGTTTTTACAAGGTGAAGCTCCGCCAGAAGGGCTTATTTTGGGAGCCTCTCTGATTGCGCTTGGTGTGGTTCTAGTCACTTGGGGCGGAATGAGGATGGCAACCGTGCCAAAAGAGCAGGCTTAATAAAAATTTATAGCTAATGATAAGTATTTTCCGAGAGTATAAAAAACCCGCTATGGTATTTACCAGTAGCGGGTTTTTTTGTGGTCAATAAGATAAGTCTTTATTAGTTATTGTGCTAGCTTTTTACTTACTAATAAAAATAAAAACTACGTAAACAATAAACTATTCGACCGTTACTGATTTTGCAAGGTTACGTGGCTGATCGACATCCGTACCGCGCATCACGGCCACATGATACGACAACAGCTGAACTGGTACGCTATAAACAATCGGTGCTAGTGTCTCGCAAACGTCAGGTACGTACACCACATGCATACGGTCTTCGGCAACCATTTTACTGGACTCACTGGCAAATATAAACAGCTCACCATGGCGGGCGTGCACTTCTTGCATATTGGCTTTGAGCTTATCAAACATGCTGTCTTTAGGCGCAAGGACGACGATCGGCATGTCTTTATCAACCAGTGCCAACGGACCATGTTTTAGCTCACCTGCAGCATACCCTTCAGCATGAATATACGAGATTTCTTTAAGCTTCAATGCCCCTTCCAAGGCGATCGGGAACTGTAGACCACGACCTAGGAACAGACAGCTTTTTTTGTCCTCGAAGCTTTCGCTCATTGTTTTAATAGCAGCGTCAAGGTGTAAGCTGGCAAAGAGCTGACCGGGTAGCTTCTGTAGCTCGCCAAGTAAAGTCGTTAAACGTTCATTATCAATACGAGATTGAGTTACGCCGATTTTTAGTACCAATAGCATTAAGGCAGCAAGTTGGGTGGTAAAGGCTTTGGTTGAAGCCACACCAATCTCAGGGCCAGCAAGAGTAGGCAAGAAGATATCGGTCTCGCGTACTAATGATGACGTCGGTACGTTACATAGGGCTAAACTCACCAGTCCTACTGGAGTTTGCTTTTGGGTGTCACGTAACGCTGATAAGGTATCTGCCGTTTCACCTGATTGAGAAATGCAAATCACGAGCGAGTTATCAACGACGACTGGATTGCGATAGCGGAATTCGCTGGCTACTTCCACCGAACAGGGCAGACGTGTCAGATTTTCAAACCAATATTTAGCAACCATACCGGCATGATAACTGGTACCACAAGCAATCACTTGGATGTTACGAATGCCTGCAAGCTGAGTCTCATGACGTTGCAGGAAATCCTCACGTAGTTTTGAAGTTACGCCGTTATCAATGGCCATCTCAATAGTACGTGCAACCGCATCTGGCTGCTCATAGATTTCTTTAAGCATATAGTGCTTAAATTCACCTTTGTCAGCGTTATGCTGTTTGGCATCGATTTCGTGAATCTTGCGGCTAACTTCCACGCCATCAGCATAAATGGTGATGCTATTACGGGTCAGCTTGGCAATATCGCCTTCTTCTAGATACATAAAACGATTGGTCACCGGTAGCAGTGCCAATTGATCTGAGGCAATAAAGTTCTCGCCAATACCTACGCCAATCACTAATGGTGAGCCAAGACGAACCGTGATGAGCTCTTCTGGGCTGTCAACATGGACAATGCCTAAAGCAAAGGCACCATGAAGTAATGGAATAACCGCACGAACGGCTTCTAGTAAATCAGGAGTATCTTTATACAGGTCATTGATTAAATGCGCGACCACTTCAGTATCTGTCTGCGAGGTAAATTCATACCCTTTGGCAATTAATTCTTCTTTAAGCTCAGCGTAATTCTCTACAATACCGTTATGTACCACAGCAATTTTGCCTGAAACATGGGGGTGAGCATTGCGCTGTGCTGGCTCGCCATGAGTGGCCCAGCGGGTGTGGGCAATACCAATATGACCATCGAAAAATTCTGGATTAATGGCGACAGCATCTACCAGCGCTTGAACTTTACCTACTTGGCGCTCACGATGTAGCTCGCCATCACGAATGACGGTCAGGCCTGCGGAGTCATAACCGCGGTATTCAAGGCGTTTTAGACCCTCAAGTAAGATATTGGCAATATTACGCTCAGCAACTGCGCCTACGATTCCGCACATAGTGTTTCCTTAAAGTGATGTCTTCTTTTATAAAATGGACCGTTAGATAAGTGTTTACCTATCTAATGGCTTAACTAGTTGTTGAATAAATAATTGAGAAATGACAAGCGGCCTATAAAAAATATTAAGCAGCCCGACAATGAGTATTGCCGCGCTGCTCGGTGCCACTTAAAAGTTACTAATAGCTGTAGATTATTTTGTCGTCTTTGCTGGACGCTGATAGTTAGATTTTTGTATTTGCCGCGCCCGACCTAGTGCTAAAGAGTGATTATCTACATCTTCAGTAATCACTGATCCAGCAGCGACAGTAGCAGTATCGCCAATCGTCACCGGGGCGACTAGACTGGAATTAGAGCCTACAAATACATGGTCTCCAATAACAGTCTGTGACTTATTCACCCCATCATAATTACAGGTAATCACTCCAGCACCAACATTGACGCCTGTGCCTACAGTGGCGTCACCAATATAGCTCAAGTGATTCACCTTACTGCCATGACCAATCGTTGATTTCTTGATTTCTACAAAGTTACCAATACGGCTATTATCTGCAAGCACTGTATCAGGGCGCAGGTGGGCAAAGGGGCCAATATCAACGCCCGCACCGATTTGTGTTTGATCAACGACACAATAGGGCTTGAGATGACACGCATTACCTATCTGCGAATTTTTTATAATACAACCCGCTTCGATATAAACGTTATCACCTAAGGTACAGTCACCTTCAAACACCACACCGACATCGACAAATACGTCTTGACCCGCCGTTAAGCTACCACGAATATCAACACGCGTAGGATCAGCGAACTGTACACCGGCGACTTGTAAATCGGCCACTAGTTTATTCTGCCATGAGCGCTCTAAGCTGGCAAGCTGCTGGCGATTATTGACGCCTTCAATTTCAAACGCATGCTCAGGTTCAATGGCAGTAATCGTAATACCATCAGCAACCGCCATTTTAACAATATCGGTTAAATAATATTCTTGCTGAGCATTGTCATTGGATAGCTTAGGCAAATATTTATGCAGCAACACATTATCGACGCAATAAATACCACTATTAATTTCATTGATTTGTTGCTCATCACTACTGGCATCTTTTTGCTCAACGATAGCAACGATATCGCCCATCTGGTCACGTTTAATACGACCTAGCCCAAAGGGGTTAGCTACCGTCAGCGTTAGCATTGACATACCAGCATCATTGGCTGTTTGTAAACTTGCTAAAGTATGAGCACTAACAAGGGGCACATCACCATACAGAATCAGACTTTGACCATCTTTTGGCAGTTGGTCTAGCGCAACCTTTACCGCATGACCAGTACCCAGTTGTTCCGTTTGCGCCACCCAAGTAATGGGTAGATGGGCATACTGACTATCAATCGCTGTCTGTACTTGTTCGCCACCAAAGCCATATACCACGATGGTCTCATCTACCGTAAGGTGATGGCAGGTGTCTAATACATGACCTAGTAAAGATTTACCCGCAAGCGTCTGTAGCACTTTTGGCTTAGCCGATTGCATACGCGTGCCTTTACCAGCCGCAAGAATAATCACAGAAAGAGAAGAAGTCATAGCAATCCTAAGAAATAATTCTATAAGTGTAACAAGATATAATACAAAATGACAACGCAAATGTTCGTTAAAATAAAAATATTAAGTCGTGCAGACTTCGTAATTTATTTATAAGTCCTAAAAATAGAGATAACTTGTCTTAAAAAAGAAGGGAAAACTTACTTCTAATTTGACGTTAAATAATTAATAAGAACAAACATTATAAATATCCAAACGGCAGCGGCCATAATACCTGCGATAATATCATCAAGCATAACCCCTAAACCACCAGCGACTTTTTTGTCTGCCCAGCCAATTGGTGGCGGCTTCAGAATATCAAAAAAACGAAACAGGATAAATGCAAGAACCAACGCAAAAATAGCAAAGGGTTGTGTGATATTTTGCCAAAAGTGAGCTGGTGCCCCGCTCATATAAGAAAAAGGTAGGAGAGTAATCCAGATTCCTGCCCACTCATCCCAAACAATGTGCGGATCATCATGGACTTGCATCATCTCAGAGGTACGACCACATATCCAAACACCAATAACACAGGATAGAAGGGTAATAATCAAAAATGGCAGAAATCCTAAGCTCAGCAAAGGGATGGCAATTATTAGACCGCCAACTGTTCCCCATGTGCCTGGTGCTCTTCGTGGCAGTCCACTACCCAAACCGATACCTAGCCAATAAACGATACGATCAAGGCCACTGGCATTAGCGGGTAGCGGTGGACAATCATTGGCTTTACTAATATCAGGCTTAGAGAGATTCTCAGTCATGGGTTAACCTTTAAAATGTTGGTAACCAGTTAGCGTCGGCCACGTGGTAAAAGGTGAGGGTTGGCTTTGGGTCACCGCTTGACCTTGATAAAACAGTTCAATACGTGATTGGGTAGCCGTATTTTTTATCTCAGTATTACTATTCTCGTATTCTATTAACGCGACAACTTCGCCAATACAGCGAACTGGCGTATTGCCGATAGGTGGTTCTATGTTAGCCGGTAAAGTAAATGCTAACTCGTAATCATCACCACCAGTCAGTTGACATAATAACCGTTCAGGTAAACCTACTGCTGATAGAGGATTGCTAGTAGGCAGCTGCTCAAGGTTAAGACGCATACTGACTTTACTTTGCTGACAGATATGTCCTAGATCTTGATAAAGGCCATCAGAGATATCAATCATCGCCGTTGCACCTGTTTTTGCTAAGGCTGTCCCAAGCGTAATACGCGGCGTTGGCATGTGTAAGCGGTGCGCAAGCGCTTGGCCTTGAGCATTATCAGGATGCTGCAACGCATAAGCAGCATCACCAAGCGTACCTGACACATATATTTTATCACCGACTTGTGCACCTGAACGGTATACCGCTGGCGTACCGGCAGCTAGCAACCCTTGAGCGCTAATACTAAGCACTAAAGTATCATTGCGAGTCGTATCACCGCCAATTAAAGCCACATTAAACATCTGACAGGCGTGAAATAAGCCTTTAGCAAATTCGGTCAGCCATTCTTTATTAGCAAGGCGCGCAGGTAAGGCTAATGCCAGCAGAATACTGTGTGGCGTTGCGCCCATCGCGGCAAGGTCTGAGACATTAACCGCAACCGCCTTATAACCAATTGCAAATGCTAGATTCTGAACTTGGGTCCAATCTGCGCTAAAGTGCCGACCTTGAACTAAAGTGTCTATGCAACTGACCAAGCGTGCTCCAGTCGGCAGCGACATGACTGCCGCATCATCACCGATACCTTTCTCAATATCCGTAGATAAAGAGGTGTCTGCTTGCAGCTTGAGGAGTATTTGCTCAATCAGCTCAAACTCGTTCATGGCTAGTCGTTACTTTTTGAATTAGAGTCGTCTATAGCGGCGCTATGCACTTCAGAGTCTTCGGTTTTAGTATTGGCTACTTCAGTTTTAGGAACTTCAGCACTGGATAAATCTGAATTAGTTATACTTGGTTCAACACTAACTACTACATTATCATCAGCTGTTTTTTCGTTAGCAGCGCTTTCATTAATATTTTTTTCATCAACAAGGCTATCAGTATTTTCGTTATCAGCGTTTAGGTTATCAATAGCTTCGTCAATAACCGCTTCATTATTAACGGCAACATCATCAGAATTTATAGCGGCAACAGAAGCGTTAATAACGTCCTCTACTTTGTCAGTAGGCACTGGCTTAGCGCTTTCTGCTTGAGCCTTTATGCTATTTTCAGCTGCTGCTTTAGCCGTACTGGTTCCCGCGTTGGCTTTATTTGGACGGTTGCGTTTTACCGCAGTCTTACTGGCGCTGATACGTGGTTTTGTCGAAGCGGTTGGTTTGCTATCGTTATCAGAATCAGTAGTCATCTCTGCCTGAGCAGCAGGTGCAGTAGCTTGCTTAACCGCTGCTTTTTGTGAGGTGCGTAGATTGCCTTTAATATCCGCTTGTACTTCGACTTCGCGTAGCTCAATCGCCATTCTATCGAGTACTGCATTAATTAGTTTGTGAGCATCAGTGGCGCCAAAGTGATTATTCAACTTCATCGCTTCATCAAGCACGACTTTATAAGGAATCTCTAAGCGGTTTTGTAACTCATAAGCACCAATAAGCAAGATTGCGTGCTCAACGGTATCTAGCTTATCAATTTCGCGGTCTAGATGCTGATTAATAAGCGCATCTAGGGTGTCAATCTGCTCTGGAATATCACGCATCATTTCATGATAGTAGCCAATATGTACCGTATGCATAGCATTGGTTGCGCGCGTACGGGCAGCAATATCATGCGGCGTATTGTCTTTCCAGCCAAGCTTACCTGTGGTGTCGAAGCGGCGATCAGTCATCAACCATTCATACAGACCTTGCATTGCAAAGCGCCGCGCCTTACGGACAGCGGTGTGACTGGTCTTATAAGAAGACTCACTCATATCGAAGTGTTGTTCACCAGCACTACTGCTCGCTACACTGATAGCTTCAGCTTGCTCAGAATTGGATTGTGCTGTTTTCGCAGCGCTAATGGCGCGCTTGAGTTGGTCTGTCATAAGAAAAAAATACCTAAATATTAAATAGTGGTTATAAAGAGCTGTTAAATAGTAGTCGACTGACAAATGCTGTCAGTTCATTTTAAAGCTTGAGCGCCATGATTTTTAACCACAGTGCTCATTAAATTTTTAAACTAAATAGCTGTATTTTAGATTATAAGCCGATCTTATTTAAACAATATCGCTGCTATCATCGATATCTAACTGTGACAACACCGCAATCATCTCAAGCACAACCATCGCTGCTTCTGAGCCTTTATTACCGGCTTTAGTACCTGCACGCTCAATTGCTTGCTCAATGCTGTCAGTCGTCAATACGCCGTTAGCAACAGGGATATTATAATCGGTAGCAACATTGCTTAAGCCTTTAGCAGATTCGCTGGCTACAAAATCAAAATGCGGCGTGCTACCACGGATAATGGCACCTAGCGCAACGATCGCATCAAAACGATCAGACTCAGCTGCGCGCTGGGCAACGAGTGGTAATTCAAAAGCACCCGGCACACGAATAACGGTGATGTTGCTACCTAAGACGCCATGACGAAGTAGGGCATCGATAGCACCATCAACCAATGACTCAACGACAAAACCGTTAAAACGCGCGACAACGATACCGATACGAGCGTCAGCGTTTTGATGTAAATTACCATCAATATGGGTGACGGCACTGCGCTGCTGTTGTAAATTTGACATGAAAGCATCCTTTGTTCTAAATGGAGTTATTAATTGAATTAAAAGGTTTGTTTTGGTCTATTTCATAAGTTATTTATGTTTTAAATGAACGAAAACCAAATAATAATAAGTAGTTAGGGCTATGATAACATTTTTTCTATTTGTATTTACAGGCGCATGTTTATTTTACAGACGCATCTGTATTCCTTGCGCTGCCATATACTGCTTGGCCTCAAGAATAGTATGTTCACCAAAGTGAAAAATACTGGCGGCAAGCACGGCATCAGCGCCGCCTTTAAGCACACCGTCGGCTAAATGTTGTAAATTTCCCACGCCGCCTGAGGCAATCACTGGCACATTGACTTGGCTGGTAATTTGCTTCATTAGCGCTAAATCATAGCCTTTTTTAGTACCGTCGCCATCCATTGAGGTGACCAATAATTCACCAGCGCCAAGCTCAGCCATTTTGATTGCCCAAGCAACCGCATCAATACCTGTTGGTTTACGCCCACCGTGGGTAAAGATTTCCCAACGTGGGATGATAATGCCATCAATATTAATGTCTTCAACACGTTTGGCATCAATAGCCACTACGATACATTGATTACCAAATTTTTGCGCGGCTTCCCCAACGAATTCAGGAGTGAAAACGGCTGCTGAATTAATCGCGACTTTATCCGCGCCCGCATTAAGAAGGTTGCGAATATCAGCAATTTTACGCACACCGCCACCAACAGTGAGCGGGACAAATACCGTTTCTGCCATACGCTCAACGGTATGATAAGTGGTTTCGCGCGCGTCACTAGTCGCGGTAATATCTAAAAATGTAATTTCGTCGGCACCTTGTTCGTTGTAGCGTTTTGCCACTTCGACCGGATCGCCAGCATCTTTAATATCGACAAATTGCACACCTTTAACCACCCGACCGTTATCGACATCTAAGCAGGGAATGATACGCTTTGCTAACATAGGGGTTTTCACCTTATAATCAATTCACTCAATGCGCTAGTCTAGCAAAATCACCGCCATATCAGGCATGTTTTCGCAAGATTAAAGCGCTTTTATCTAAACTACTGCTATTCGCGCGGCGATTGCCGTTATTATCAGATAAATTTAGTGTTATTAGCCCTTAAACTTATCCTTATTACTATTTAAATTTAACCTTCTTTTTAATTGCCATAAGTGAGATGTTATGTCTGTTTATACCCAGTTAACCGATGAACAATTTGCCGCCTTTTGCCAAAGCTTTGGGGTGTCTTTTGCCCGTGCCATTCCGATTACCCAAGGTATCAAAAACTCCAACTGGTTTATTCAGACGACTGACGATAATGATGGCGATTATTCTTATGTCTTTACTTTATTTGAAGAGCGCCCACCAAGCGACATCGAAAAAATGGCGGTTATTTTAAATCAACTAAACGGTACTTTACCGGTTGCTGCGCCGCTGGCACGCATTGATGCAGGTACTGATTCAGATGCGGATGATAAACGTTATGTCATTCATTACGATGATAAGGCAATTACGGTTGTGCCGTGTTTAGCAGGGGCGCATCCTGAGCAGACCACCCAAGCGATGTGTCATAAGATGGGCGCATCATTAGCGGTATTACATGCAAGCTTGCAGGAGCTACAACCTGCGGAAAAATACGGCGTCGCACTATATCCATGGGCAGAAGTTCGTGACCGTGAAATACGATTTATGCCAAGCGATGAAGCCAAATTAATGGGTGATATTTGGCAATCTTATACTGATTTGCCATTAGAGACGCTGCCAAAAGGCTTATGTCATTTGGATATGTTTGCTGATAATACCTTATGGAATTTGGAAGAAGGCAATGAGAAGCTCACTGGCTTATTGGATTTCACCGAAGTCAGTGTCGACCATTATGTGATGGATATTGCCATTACTATTAATGACTTTTGTACCACGTGGGGCGGCGCTGAAGAAGGTGAAACCGTCAATTTTGACCGCCATAAAATGGCCGCTTTCCTGCAAGGTTATGAATCAAAAAGAACGCTTAATGAAGACGAGAAGCGTGCATTACCAATAATGCTAGCCAAAGCCGCCGTAATATTTTGGCTACTGCGCTTAAACGTTATTCACTATAACCGTACTGAAGGGCGTACTGGCGACAATATTATGGTCAAAAACCCTGACCTGATGAAACGTCTTGCCGCTTATCATTGGACGCATGTCGAAAAGGCGCAAGATACCGTCTATGTACTAGAGCATGCGCGTTATAAAGATGACAATAAAGATAACGATGTCGAAGATTTTAAATTAATCGGCGTATTTGCAACTGAGCAACAAGCCCAAGCTACTATTGAACAATTAAAATCAAAATCTGGCTTCAAAGACTATCCTAACGGCTTCCATATTAATGCTTATCCACTGGGTAAAATCAACTGGGCAGAAGGATTCAGCGCTGATTAAAAGGTTTGCAGTTAAGAGTACCGACAACTAAATACTTAAAAGGAATTTACCATGACCAACCAAATTGATGACTGGCACAAACTGGCACGCTATGATACCAATATGCAAGGTGAGCTCCATGCCAACTTATTGCGCAATAATAACATCAAGGTGTCGCTACAGGCTTTGAGTGGCCTACCGGGTATGAATTCAGGCGCAGTATTATGGGTACAAGAAGAAGATTTAGCGCAAGCAAAGCGTATATTAGACAATATTAATCTCGATGGTGCCGCATTGTCAGATGAGATGAGCGATGCAGACTTTAGTATAAAGCCTAGTGACCAAACCAACCACGAAACGAATGACGATAACGGCGGTAATTTATAAATGTGTCAACTTTTAGGAATGAACTGTAATACCCCGACAGATATTGGTTTTAGCTTTGCAGGATTTCGCCGTCGCGGCGGTATGACCGACAGTCATGAAGATGGTTTTGGCATTGCGTTTTTTGAGCGTAGTGAGTGTAATGTTAATGATGGCGCAAACAATGACGCGAACAATGCCGCAACTGGTCTGCGCCTCTTTCATGATAATCGTCCCAGCTATCAATCGCCCGTTGCCGACTTGGTTAATAACTATCCGATTAAGGCGATGAATGTTATCGCGCATATTCGTAAAGCCACGCAAGGTCAAAATTGCTTGGCCAATACGCATCCCTTTGTACGCGAAGTATGGGGCGAGCAGTGGGTATTTGCGCATAACGGCCAGATGAATAAAGAGTTTATTAAACGCTGTCAGCGTCTGCAAGATAATGGTAACGCTGCCCATTGCCAACCAGTCGGCTCAACAGATTCTGAAGTAGCATTCTGTTATTTGATTAACCGTCTGAAAAGTAGCTTTAAAACCCGTCCTGATGACCAGACGTTGTTTAATTTTTTGACCACTCAATGTCGCTATTTATCAGCCAATGGTTTGTTTAACTGCTTGATATCGAACGGCAATTGGCAATTGGCTTATGCAGGCAGCTTACTATTTTATCTCACGCGCCAAGCACCATTTGGTGAGGCAAAATTGGCCGATGATGAAATTGCTATTAACTTTAGTGACGTGACTACCGATAAAGATAAAGTGACGATAATAGTTACGGTACCGTTGACTGAAAATGAAAAATGGCAGCAATTAGCAGTTAACGAATGTCTGATATTCCAAGATGGCGAGATTCTATATCAAGACAGCCCAAGCCAGCGTAAGTTTTTGACGGTTGAGGAGGGGATTGCGGTTGCGCGGGCAGTTGGGGCGAGTGTTTAGGAGATATAAACCCCACAACAGTGCTTAAACTTCTCTCCAGAGCCGCAAATACATGGCTGCTTTTGGGTCACAGATATTGAGACAGTTGGGTCAAGGAAATACCAGCGTTCATTGTTTTTATCTATAGATTGATCCGTTACCTTTACAAAGGTAGACAGCTCACGATGCGCCTGTTGTTTTTGTTCTGTGCCATCAGCCGTATTAAAATAGGCTTTAAACTCAACCTGCGCGTGCCTTTTGGCTAATTTTGGCGTGTGTCTGATGATTTCTAATCCTGCCCAATCCGTCTCCTTTGCCCACGATTCAATAGCATTGCTATCAAGTAATGCTTGCTGGGCAGGTACGGTTGTTTTAACGATATAATCTGCCTTGACCAATACAAACGCACTATAACGCGTGCGCATGAGTCTTTCCGCACTCTCAGCTTGAACGCCATCTTGACTATCATCACCTTCGTTATAAAGGCCATCATGATAAGGCTGACAGCAATCACTATAAGCAACAGGGGTGTTTAAAAAATCTAGTGATGTCAAAATTTGGCAGGGGCAAGTTTTTGTAGAAATCGGCATAACGTGCTCTCTTTTTATTTACGAAGCTTAGCGACTTATTCTTCAATATAGTATGTCTTCTATAAAGGCAGGTAGTACCCCAACTTTTAATTGTGCCCACGGCGCAGGGTCGCGTAGCTGCTCCCAAAACGCTGTAAAAGGTGGCGCAGCATATATCAGCAGGGCTAGCAGCGTATATAATAACAAATACCAACCTTTATCTTTATGTTGATAAAATTTCATTGCAGTCCCTGCCGAACGTTTGAGGGTCATTCCTGATAAGTTGACACTATACATCTCGTCCAATGTTAGATGTACCATCGCACCACCAAATAAAAATAGCCCATAAAGCCAGCTGGCAGTGAGCGTATTATGCCAGCCGTAATAGCTTATACAGGTGAGCCCCAGCCCCAAAATTGCCATGTAGGGCACTGAGTGAATAACGCCGCGATGCACGGTCATGCGTGTAAATAGGCGAAATACCACATAGCGCATAAAGCCATAACCTGCCAGCCAGAGTGCCATTAATGCTATCAAGCTCAGCTCATTACGCCAATGCATCACTAAGCCAAAAGCAAAAACCAGCGCGGCAATGTTAAAACCCAGTTTAATCGGGGTGGAGTGATCCGAGTCTAAATCAGGCAGCAAACCGCCTACTGTGCCGAGTGCCACGCACATCAAAAACCCTGGGTCATTGACCAATCCAGCTTTATAAACCACTAAGCTTAACGTACCACTAACTGCAAATGCACCATTTAAGTGGGTATTAAAATTTGCCATAAAGCTTTACCCTAAATTGCGCCATTATCGCGCGCGGCTAGCTGAAAAAAAGCGCTCTATGATACCATGAGCGACCTCGCCAAACTTATAGTGTTGCATATAATAAAAGCCACACGACCCATAGAGACTCTCAACATGACTGCTAATACTTTGCACTCTACATCGTCACCTTCTATTACGCCTGCATTAGATGCAAGCTTCGCTGCTATAAACTGGCAAGCACCATGGTTACATCATATTAGCCAGTTGGACTATTTGAGCCAAAGGGTAGCTGCATTGAGTCAGTCGACAAATAGCTTAGGTGACGTCGCTGTTACTCTTAAAGATAGTGCTAGTCACAGTCATACCTTTATCGCGGATCTATTAAATACGGCAATGACGCAAAAAACGGTTGAATATCAAAATCAGCCCCAGACTAAACCGATGCAAGATAACCACGCACATCCTTTAAAGTTTGTGTCACAAGACGCGCTACCGGAAGGCGAAGCTTACGAGAGTTTTATTGCGACCACTGGTCATATTCCGACGCGGGAGAACTTGCATGATTTATTTAACGGCAGTATTTGGCTGACTTTTCCTAAGACTAAGGCGTTGCTGAATTATCATCATATGTGTGAAATTTCTGAGCAAGGCATTGGCGCGAGTCGCGGGCGAGTACGCGATACCATTACTGTGTTCGATGAGAACGGCGCGATATTGGTCACTGCGGTGCCGAGTATTGGTGAGGCGTTGATTGATTTTAATTGGCAAGAAAGCTTAGTGAGCACACGTGATGAATGGGATAAGCCGCTTGCACCAAATGAGAATGCGCAAGTAGCCGTTTATATTTTTGGCCACGCGCTACTTGAGCAATTAATACAACCGCGAAAATCTTTGTGTGCGCATAGCGTGGTTATTCAGGTTACGCAAGACTTTTTTGCGTTAGCGCTACCTGAACGCATGAGCTATGTAGACAATAGGCTTGCTGAGCAGATGCATACGCTGCTATCACAAGAGGCGATTACCCCGCGCCAATTGGCTCCCTTGCCTATATTAGGTGTCCCGCACTTTTGGGCCGACAATGCCAATCCTGACTTTTATGAGGACAGTCGTGTCTTTCGCAGTGGTCGCCGCCGTAAATCCTAAGCAAGCAATTTTATTAACAAAAGCTTCCGTTTACCATTTTGCCACGATTCATTAAGCAGTTAGCGTTACTAAGTCTATGCTTATTTGTTATGGTTATAGAAGCCAATTGTTAAGAATGCTACCCGTTGTTAAAGCTTTCAGTTATTAATATTGGTAATCTGCGACGATTATTAATAATAATCCGATTGATTATATTGTATGAGTAAAGTTTATAACTCTAAAAAGGTAGAAAACGAAAGTTATGTGTCACGAATATTTTAAGCCACTTAGCCACCTGTAATAATAAGAAATCCATAATCATCTATACATAGATTCTATAACGTAGATAAGGAAGCTACCATGAGTGATATTTTTAACGTAAAAAACACTATAACGGTCGACGGCAAGGAACATGCTTATTACAGCCTGCCTGAGCTGTGTAAAACCTATAATAATATTGAAACTCTCCCATTTTGTATGAAAATCGTGCTTGAAAACCTGCTGCGTAATGAAGACGGCGGGCAATCAGTGGGTAAGCAGCATATTGAGGCGGTCGCGAATTGGGACTGCGGCGCGGCGCCCTCACAAGAGATTGCGTTTATGCCAGCGCGTGTGGTCCTTCAGGATTTTACCGGTGTACCATCAGTCGTTGACCTCGCGGCAATGCGTGATGCCGTCGTTAAGCTTGGCGGTAAGGCAGAGCAAATTAATCCGTTTATCCCTAGTGAATTGGTCGTTGACCACTCAGTGCAAGTCGACGTTTATGGTCGTGAAGATGCGCTTGATTTAAACAAAAAAATTGAGTTTCAGCGTAATAATGAGCGCTATGAGTTCCTACATTGGGGCAAGCACGCCTTTAAAAACTTTGTGGTCGTACCACCTGCTACTGGTATTGTGCACCAAGTCAACTTAGAGTATTTAGCGCGGGTAGTAATGGCTGCTGACGTTGAGGGCGAGCTAACCGCGTATCCAGATACTGTTTTTGGTACGGACAGCCATACGACCATGATTAATGGGATTGGCGTGCTTGGGTGGGGCGTTGGTGGTATTGAAGCTGAAGCTGCGATGCTCGGGCAACCCTCATCAATGTTGATTCCGCAAGTGGTCGGTTTTGAGATGACAGGTAAGCTCACTGAAGGCGTTACGGCGACTGACTTGGTATTACGTGTGGTTGAGATGCTACGTGCTCATGGTGTCGTTGGTAAGTTTGTCGAATTTTATGGCGAAGGCTTGAATAATATGCCGCTTGCCGATCGGGCTACCATTGCTAATATGTCGCCAGAATATGGCGCAACCTGCGGTATTTTCCCGATTGACCAAATATCGATTGATTATCTGCGCCTATCAGGTCGTGATGAGGCACAAATTGAACTGGTCGAAACCTATGCTAGAGCGCAAGGCTTATGGCATGATGAATATACGCCAGATGCGACTTATTCGAGCAAACTACATCTTGACTTAGCTAGTGTTGAGCCATCGCTTGCTGGTCCCAAATTACCGCATCAACGTATTTCTTTATCAGGTATGTATGATAGCTTTGGTGAGACCTTGCAGACGATGACGAAGGATCGCAAAGCAGAAATAAAAGGTAAAGATCGCTTTGATGCTGAGGGCGGTGAGCAAGAGCAAGCTAAAACCTTAGCAGCTAAACCTAATGTGGCAAAAGAGATGCAGTTTGATGTTAGTGATGTCAGACATGAGGCTAACACTGTTTTCTCTACTGTTAATATTGATGATAATGAGCATAAACTGCGTGACGGCTCAGTCGTTATTGCCGCAATTACCTCTTGCACCAATACCTCAAATCCAGCGGTAATGATTGGCGCAGGGTTGGTAGCTAGAAATGCCGCTGCAAAAGGACTGACCGCTAAACCTTGGGTAAAAACATCCTTAGCACCTGGGTCAAAAGTAGTGACCGATTATCTTGAAAAAACCAAGCTGATGGATGAGCTAGAAAAAATTGGCTTCTATTTGGTAGGTTATGGTTGTACCACTTGTATCGGTAACTCAGGCCCACTGCTTGAAGAAATTGAGCAGGGTATCGAAGATAAAGATTTGGTAGTTGCTGCCGTCCTATCGGGTAACCGTAACTTTGAAGGTCGTATTCACTCACACGTGAAAGCCAACTACCTTGCCTCACCACCACTCGTAGTCGCTTATGCGCTGGCAGGTACGGTTGATATAGATTTGACCACCCATCCGCTGGGTCAAGACCAAGATGGCAACGATGTTTTCTTAAAAGATATTTGGCCAACGTCAGAAGAGATTAATGAGCTAATTGCTAATAATATTGATGCGGAGATGTTCCATAAAAACTACGGTGAAGTGTTCAAGGGTAGTAAAGAATGGAACGCTATCTCCTCTCCGGACAGTCAGCTGTATCCATGGAGTGAGGAATCAACCTATATTAAGAACCCACCGTTCTTTGATGGTATGACCATGGAGCCGCAAGGTATCCCTGATATTGAAGGCGCGCGCATTTTAGGTTTGTTTGGTGACTCTATTACTACTGACCATATCTCGCCGGCTGGCAATATTGCGGCTGACTCCCCTGCAGGGCTATACTTGCAAGGACGCGGCGTCATGGAAGCCGACTTCAACAGCTATGGCTCACGTCGTGGTAATGACGCGGTGATGACCCGTGGTACGTTTGCCAATATCCGCATCAAGAACTTGATGATGGATGGTAAGGAGGGCGGCTATACCTATTATCTAAAAGGGGATAAGGCCACCTTACAAGATGGCGAGCAGATGCCCATTTATGATGCAGCAATGAAGTACAAAGAAGAGGAACGTCCACTCGTAGTCCTTGGTGGTAATGAGTATGGTTCTGGCTCTAGTCGTGATTGGGCTGCTAAAGGCACTATTTTGCTGGGTGTGAAGGCCGTACTTACTGGCTCGTTTGAACGTATCCATCGCTCCAACCTCGTAGGAATGGGCGTGCTGCCACTAACCTTTAAAGAGGGTGAAAGTATCCAGTCGCATAACTTAGATGGCTCAGAAGTGCTCAGTATCACCGGACTCGATAATGGTGAAAGTGAGATGGCGACCGTTACCGCCACACGTGCTGATGGCTCGACTGAGACCTTTGATGTGCATGTGATGTTACAGACGCCTAAAGAGCGTGAATACGTGCGCCATGGTGGGGTATTACACTATGTGTTGCGTCATCTAGCGAGCGATAATAAAGACGCTGCTTAATTTTTAAAGTATTTTAAAACAAAAAAACCCCAACTTTATGTTGGGGTTTTTTTGTTTTAAGGAGGGATAAAGTAAGTGTCTGGGAGACACGTGCCCTGACGCAAGGGAAAATCTATGATTTTAAAGAACTATCGATTTATTTTTGAGTAGAGCTAATCGCGCCTTTTGCTTGTCGTTGGTATAATATTATGCTTTAAACTTAAATAGAAAGTAATTAAAACTCAGGTCAACAATGTAATTTATTACCTCATTCTGCCATGACTTTCTCCCATCTATATTGGCAGTAACTACATTTACCTTCATTACATTGATCTTCTAAGCTCAAAGGATCTCCGCACGTTTCACATTCAATATATTCCATTTCATATTCACATGCCACACAACATTCTTCTTCGTAAATGAATGTAGTTTTTCCGCATTCTTGACATGAATCAAACGGAGATTCACCGCCATCCATTAAATTTCTAATGGCTTCTCCAGCCAAAGAGTCATCGATACATTGTTCAACCACATCGTAAAAGCTAAAGTCTTCCCCACATGACTTACAATGCAAGTCAATCATTGGATAAACATCATCACTATGCGGAGCTTGTATCAATGAAGAGTGGCATTGATTGCAACGAAGATTTTTAAGAGCTATTTCAACTGAATGATATTTCCAATCGACTGCGTTAATACTCGCTTTACAAGCTTGTTCTTCTGCTGAATAAACATCGCTCACATCAAGCAAAGTTGTCCAGCAATCGTTGCCAAGGATTTCTTGAGGATCTTCTTGCAAGTGCTCTGATAGAAAGTCTCTAATCAGTAAAAATGACTTGGCTACAATTTCTCGGACAGCATCAGGAGATTCAGATGTATAGTAGTGTTCCAAATCGTTTCTTAGTTTATTAATCTCATCGAAACGTTTCCATTCTACTTTGACGTTTAAGCTGGCAAATCTTTCTTTTATCGACTGGACATCAACCGTCTTATGACCTTTACCTTCAAAAGTTATTTCGCCTTTTGCATTTTGTATAGGCCTAATATTCTGTTTTATTAGCAACTCTTTGTTATCACTTGGAGACAGTTGGCAAAGCTTTTCTTTGTACAATAATAAAATTCCAGCCGCGATATTTCTCACAGCAGAAACACTACGCCTATCATCATCACTTTCAAAATCCTCAACCCCAATTTGGATTGAATCTATTGCGTTTTGAATAATGCTCATTATTTCTCCTAAGAACTAATATGTATTTAATCAACTTTCTAATAGCATAATGAATCTAGTTTATTATAATAACTAACTTGAAAAGCTCCGAGCCTGCACGATTCTACTTTCAAATTCACTTACTTCTAAAAGCATAAATCACTGGTTTTGCACCTGCCACTCAATTTCAGGTTTGTTATAGCCATGAATAACTTCACCATTAAATAACACCAAAGGCACACCACCACCGCCTAGACGCTCGTATTGTTTATAGCCTTCAGCAGAGCGTTCAATATCGTATTCACAGTAGTCAACATTGTGTGAGGCTAGCAACTGTCTGGTCTGCTCGCAGTAGCCACACCAGACGGCACCGTACAAAACAATGTCATTGTTATCAGCTGCGTCACAGGCGACAGAGTCTGGAACAACGGCGCTGGCGTTTATGAGGTAAATACAGGCGATTAACACAGTGACACCGAGAACACCTGAAAATATTTTCAAAAAAATCATAGCGTTACCTATCTATTCTTACTTTTTAAGCTTGTTTTTGATTACGAGTTTTGATGACGAGTATAGTGTGATGAACCTCTTAAGTCTAATTGGTGCCTAATAACCATAGCCAATACTTATATCTTATAGCTACCAAACTTCAATAATTAGTCTCATGACTGACCGCTTACACATAGAAAAACCACCTATCAAGCCGTTTAAAAGTTATCATTACAATCTATTTAACGACGTATCAAATGCTGTCTCAACCGTTAATACCTGAATCGAGCAACCAATGTCCAAACGCGACCTTATTATCTTTTTCACGCTCTCTTTTATGTGGTCGCTATCCTTTATATTTTACCGAGTGGGAGTTCCTGAGTTTGGCGCGTTGTCATTTGCCAGCTTGCGTTTGGTATTTGCAGGGCTAACCATGCTAGTTTTTGTATTGTTAAACCCGAAAAATAGGGAAGGTATTCGTGAGAATTATAAAGTTCTTGCAATTGTCGGTTTATTCTCTGCTGCCATTCCATTCGTGCTGTTTTCTTTTTCAGCGCAGTCAGTGAACGCAGGTGTATTAGCTGTGCTAAATGCTTCCGTGCCTATGATGAGTGGCTTTATCGCCAGTACGTTTTTTAATGATAAACTCTCAAAAAAGCAAATACTTGGATTGGTTATCGGTATTGTCGGGGTCGTTGTTTTGATGAGTGAGCACCTGTTCTCAGGCCATGGTCAAGGTTCAGGCCTACTGCCAATGGGTTATGCATTATTGGCGTGTGTTGGTTATGCGACAGGCGCGAATATCACCAAAAACTATTTACAAGATCTCTCACCAATTGCTATCACGGCAGGCTCGCTAATCATTGCCAGCTTGGTCATGCTACCCATTGTTGTATATGAATTTCCGTATGGTAAAAGTATTAGTCTAAAGGCGTGGTTATCTGTCATTTGTATTGGCGTCTTTTCGACGGCAATCGCCCTAATTTTCATGAATCAGCTTATCAAAAGCATTGGTGCCATGCGGGCAACGAGTATTACCTTAGTCATTCCAATTTTTGCAATAGTTTTTGGTTATGTGCTCCTTGGGGAAGCATTGGATATAGGTGCAATCATTGGCTCAATCGTGATACTGATAGGAACCTATTTATCTTTAAATTTATCTTTTAAAAAGCCAGCTGATTAATAAAGGTAGTCTATAAAAACTTTCCTATCCAAAACTTAAAAGCGTTCATCCTTTTGCTAAGGTGCTAAGGTGCTAAGGTGCTAAGGTGCTAAGGTGCTAAGGTGCTAAGGTGCTCCAAGATAGTAATGGTTTGCCTAATTAGGTAACTAGCTTGTGTTAATGAAAGACAGACATAAAAAAGCCCAGTCATTATTACTGGGCTTTTTTATATTAATAACTTGTTAAATAATTAACGATTTAGATAAGTATGTTTCTTAGTTAACTACTCACTAAACTTATTTGACGTTATCACCCCAAGTTACGATTGGCTTAGCTAGACGGTAATTTGCTGCTGCACTTTTAGCACCAACTGTACTAGCGATGAACGTTAAGATAGCGCTGATCAACCAAAATAGACCAGTATATAATGCCGCTTTACGAGCAACGTCTTCAGCTTGTTGTAACTTCTCTTCTGCAGTACGTTTTGCTTCTGCAATATACTGCTCAGTTTTCATTTTATATTCATTAAATGACTGCTGAACTTCGGTACGCACTTCTATTGCTTGTGGCTCAGTTAGGCCTTCTTGTTGCAAACGAGTGATAAGTACAGGGCCTTTTAATTCTTGCTCAATAGATGCCATGCGTTGTTTTGCATACTCATCAATGTTGCGCCATGTGTCTAAGTTAGTGAAGTCCATGTTAGATACTTGAGTTTTAGTCTTATCGAACATGCCTTTGATTACACTACTGGTTGCCGCGATTTGTTGTTGGTTTAAATTATCCGTATTTTTAGCAACCATCGCTTGTAGATCTTCTTCGCTAATGTCACCTGATATACGCTGATATACTTCTTGTGCTTTTTGTTGCACGCCATCAGTTTGTGATGCTGCACCAGCGGCAGTTGCACCAACAGTGGCTGTTGTAGCCGCTGTTTTAGCGACTGTACTAACCGTAGAACCTACTGCACTACCTGCAGATGTTAAAATACCCGTCGCACTACTTAACGTGAAAAATGTAGTTAATAGTACGATTAAAGCGGCAGTAAGCATACCTGTTAAGGTAGCATCTTTTGGATCAATGTCGGTACCATCACCGAATAGCGCTTCAGGTGCAGAATATTTGATCGCAAAGAAACCTGCTACATAAGCACTGACTAATGCCGTAATCGCAGCATAGATGCCAGCAGCGATACTAGTACCTTTTAAATCAAAAGGCAGAAAGGAGCTTAGTATTAAAGCAATTGCAATCATGGCCATAACAACCATTAGACCCATAATAAGGCCTGCAATCACTCCGCGCCATGATGGGCGTCGTTGAGGAGCATAAATAGGTGACATAATTATTCCTTTTAGTATGTTTTTTTAGTAAGTCGTTGTTATCATTTGATGAGCATACTAGTTCAGTATTAATAAACAATCTCTACAAAATCACTTACAAGTCCAATAAGCATAGTAATAGCATAATCAATAATGAAAGGAATTGGTAACACCTTTAAGTAGAAAAACACTAACTTTGTGTATAAAGGCGTTACACTATGTCAATAAAATGCTTTAGTGTAAGATTACGTAAGTATTTTAAAGTGTTAATAAGATAAATTCTTACTGGCTAACTTTTATAATGAAAATAACTTAGTAATAGAAAGGCAAAAAACAGTCATAAAAAAAGCCCAATCACAATAAATTATGATTGGGCTTTTTAATGGTGCGCTTATTAGTCTAATCTTATGCAACTTCGCAATAGGGCTAACAAGTGACGCCGTATAGTGGCGTCCCCAGGGGGGTTCGAACCCCCGTTACCGCCGTGAAAGGGCAGTGTCCTAGGCCACTAGACGATGGGGACGCATAGTGTGTTATAGATATTATAGGTTCATAATATTACAACGAACAACATCAGAGTGCTTTAAAAAAGCGATGCCTAGAGCTGATGTCGATCTATTAGCAAGTTATCTATCACAAAGCTCATGGATAATACTGAGACTTACAATAAATAGTATGGTGGAGCTAAACGGAGTCGAACCGTTGACCCCTTGCATGCCATGCAAGTGCTCTACCAACTGAGCTATAGCCCCTCGCTAAGAGTGTGCGTATTTTAGGTAAGAGCGCAGGTGTTGTCAACTGTTAATTGCGTATTACTGCATAAATAGGCCAAAAATTTAGGAGAGAGTCCATTAATAAGGCATTAAAAACACTAATTAGGTTAAAAACTATGATGTTAGTGAAATAAATTACTGTAATGAAACTTATATTTCTCATTAAGGCATTAGATGAAGATAGGGGTTAATATTATTTTTATACTCTATCCAAAAGTGAATTACTTAGAAACCGCATTTTTTTGCAGAAATTGAGCAATATCATTAGGTTTTCTTGTTCCTCTATCCAACCACTCAGGTCTCCATTCCGTAAGTCTCTCACCTTTATTATGAATGTAAATACCTCTTGAGGGCTGATCGACCCATTCAAATTGTCTGACTAATGCAAGTGGCTGTGCTGAGTTTTCAGTATTCTCAGCGAATGCTAACGCTTCTTGGTAGGTAACAAAGGAATGACAAGCATCGATATCATATGAATATTCTACGGTATTATCAGGAAGACACCAAACGCGGTACTCAAGCACTTCATCAAAAAAATAACCGCCTCCTGTATAAACTATTGCAGGGTATTCTCCTACTTTATTGGGGTCTATCGCTGCTGGATATGGCATGAGTTACCTTTTTTATTTGAGTACAGCGGGTTGGATACTATATAAATTTTCTTTTCATTCAAATATCGAGATTTTTGCTATTGTATTACAGCTGCCAAGAACACTAAAATTCGACTTGTTCTTCAAAAGAATAACAGAATGCCCACTTCACGGTTTTGCCATTTCTAGAACGATCCATAAATACTCTAACGGTTTTCCCTGTTTCAGTATTTTGGTAGATAAAATTGGATCCTCTATGGATATCACACTGATTATCGTTTCTTTTGTCGATACTATCTTCTCTTTCGATAAGATCCCAATGATTAGATTTTTTAAAATTATCGTTGAGAGTCGTACCACAGGTTGTCACTGGAACAATACCGTAGTTTTTACCTGTATATTTATCAATGTATTTGTCAACTCTATAATATGGCTCTTCCATTTTATAATTCCTATATCATTTTTCGGTTTTTATAATAAAGTTTTGTGGGCTATATTACTTCTAACCCACGTTTCATCTATTATTAGCGCTTTTTAAACAACTATTCCGCCAAAAAATCTGGTAATTCAGCCGCTTGCTTCTCAAGTTTCTTCAGCTTTTTCTTACCTAAACCGCCAAGCACTTCAACACCATTGCGCAGGCGTATGAGCGTCATATCTGCGCCAATGATTGCCATAGAGTTCATCACTGGCGTGGATGAAGAGCTGCCAGCAATCGCGATGAAGAAGGGGGCTATAAAGTCGCGCATTTTAATATCAAGCGCAGCAGCCAAGCCTTTTATGGTGGCGTATATGTTTTCCTCAGACCATGTCGGCAAGACTTCAAGCTGCCAAATAGTAAGCTGGAGGATTTCCATAATTTGTTCAGGCATTAGAGTTTTATGATTAAAGTCATCGCTGGTAATCTTTGGCAGGTTTTGGAAGTAGAAAGCGCCCCAATTTACCGCATCAGATAGCAACTCAATACGAGGTTGGATAGCGGCGGCCATGGCGGTTAATTTGTCACTGTCATTGGCCCAAGCAAGGATTTTATTTTTCAGCTCTTCGGGGGTTAGCGCGCGCAACCATTCAGCATTCAGCCAATTGAGTTTTTCAATATCAAAAATAGGGCCACCAAGCGAGACGCGATGGATATCAAAGCTGGCAATCATTTCTTCTAAAGTGAATTTTTCAGCTTCGTCAGGCATCGAGTAGCCCATACGCCCTAGATAGTTCAGCAGCGCTTCGGGTAATACGCCGGCATCACGATAATAAGTGATAGAAGTAGGGTTTTTGCGTTTAGACAGTTTCGATTTATCAGGGTTACGCAGTAATGGCATGTGGCACAATACTGGCATCTCCCAACCAAAATACTCATAGAGCAACTGATGCTTAGGGGCAGAGTTCAACCATTCTTCACCGCGCAAGACGTGGCTGATTTCCATCAAATGATCATCGACGACGTTGGCCAGATGATAAGTGGGCAAACCGTCTGTTTTTAGCAATACTTGCATATCGACTTGCGCCCATGGAATTTCAACGGTGCCGCGCAACATATCCTCAACGCGGCAGACGCCTTCTGTCGGTACGCGCATACGAATGACATACGGCATGCCATCGGCGACCATTTTATCCGACTCTGCGCGAGTTAAATTAGCATAGCGACCGTCATAGCGTGGCGTCTCACCATTGGCCATTTGTGCGGCGCGCATAGTGTCCAACTCTTCACTGGTACAAAAACAGCGAAACGCATGATCACTATCAAGAAGCTGCTGCGCATGCTTTTTGTAAATATCAGCACGTTCACTTTGACGATAAGGCGCGTGCGGGCCACCAACGTCAGGACCCTCTGCCCAATCAAGTCCTACCCAACGTAGTGCATCTAAAATCATTTTTTCAGATTGCTCAGTTGAGCGCACTTGATCGGTGTCTTCAATACGTAAAATAAATTCGCCGCCATGTGCTTTAGCAAAAGCTAAATTAAACAGGGCGATATAAGCGGTGCCCACATGCGGGAAGCCAGTAGGCGAGGGGGCAATTCGCGTACGTACAGGGCGGTTACTGTTAGGATAAACTGTGGTTTGGGTCATAATAGTCTCAAAATATTATTGTTAGTTAAGAAATAGACGTTAAAAAAGAGGAAGGATGGCGTAAAATATAGCGCTATTATAGCAGGGATGGCTAATATTTTTGTCGAAAAGGCCAGTTGGCGCTTGACTACAGATGTATCCTTGCGATAATACCGCTATACAAGTCATAACTTGTTTATTTTCATCTAATTACTGGCCTTACCGGTCGTCATTTATTGAGTCATTTGTGTCAATCTCGAATTATAAGCCAGAGTCTAAGTCAAATTCTGAAGTTCGTTCTCTATCTGCTGCAGATGACTCTGCTACAGTGGCAGCGCCTTCTACTATCGATAATCTGCCCGCACAGAATACGGCAACACCCGACCAGTTAAGCTTTGCGCATGATGCGGTATTATTGCAAGAGGCTGTTGCCGCCGTATTAGGGGTGAAGTCTTTACCTGAAAATAGCCTGCAAGCTAGTGGTATCTATGTCGATGCGACCTTTGGGCGCGGGGGTCATAGCCGATTATTATTGACGCAGCTGGCTGCTGACGCGCAACTGATTGTCTTTGATAAAGATCCGACCGCCATTACTGTTGCTCGTGAGTTAGCAGCTGAGGATAAGCGTGTACATGTCATTCACGACAGCTTTGCCAGTTTAACGGAGAGCTTAGCAGCGCTGGGCATCAGTCAAGTTGATGGCTTGATGGCAGACTTGGGCGTGTCGTCACCGCAGATTGATGATGGCAGTCGTGGTTTTAGCTTTATGCGTGATGGCGCGGTGGATATGCGTATGGATACCACTCGTGGTCAGTCCGTTGCTGAGTGGCTAGAGAAGGTCGATGATGAAACTTTGGCGAATGTGCTCTATGACTTTGGTGAAGAGCGTCATAGTCGCCGTATCGCGCGCGCGATTAAAGAGATGAGCCGTTACACGTCGACACTAGAGCTGGCAGAAGTGATTAAAGTGGCGCATCCTAAGTGGCAAAAAGGCAAACATCCAGCGACTCAAAGTTTTCAGGCCATGCGTATTTTTATTAACAATGAGCTTGGTGATGTGGATAGCTTCTTAGAACAAAGTATTCCTATTATTAAAGCGGGCGGGCAACTGGCGGTGATCAGCTTTCACTCGCTTGAAGACCGGCGAATTAAGCAATTCTTGCAGCGCCATAGTAAAGGCCAGTATCCTGAAGATGAGAAGCTACCGATGCCGCCAAACCGTCCACGTTATTTTAGTAAGCCCAAACGCATTGGGCCCAGTAAATCAGAAGTGGCGGGCAATCCACGCTCACGCAGTGCGTGGTTACGAACAGCGACGCGTACGGATGTCGTTTATCAGTCAGAACAAAGCTCAGAAAGTATGCAAAGTTGATGTGAGTGGCTAAAAGCAACAAAATAGAAAGTAGATATTTTCAAGCTTATTCGATGTCAATACGCTAACGACTACGCTACTGTTAAAGAGCTGTAAATATTATCTGCTAGGCTCATAGGTCACTTTTTATTTGGCTTTTGCTTCTTGTTCACTTTGTAACTATTTGACAGCGGGTTTTATTGTTTATTGTGTTTTTATTGATGGTGCTGATGGAAGTGTGACGCTGATAAAGGGTTATTCTAATCTGTCTTTTATATTTGAGTTTATTTTTTTGAGAGCGTCATGGCAATATCTGGCAAACCTGCAACCCGTCGCAACTCTAAGTCGCCACAACCTACCGATATCGGCGAAATGTTTGCGCAACGTTTTAGCCTAGTGACTATCTATGTGGTCGTACTGTTGCTACTAGCTGGTGGCATTGTGTGGAGCGGTATTAGAACGGCCGAAAACATTCAGCAATATCATCAGGATTATAAAGCATTGCAAGATATGAAAAAACAAGAGCGTAAGCTACAAATTGAGCACCAGCGCTTATTGATTGAACAGCAGACGTTTAGCGCGACCCCGCAGATTGCCAGCCGTGCCGTTGCTGAGCTTGGCATGTATACCCCAACTTTTAAAGATAAGCTCATTATCCAGCCCGGTGCTGCGACAGCTGAATCGACCAGCTTAGCTACTAAAGAGGTAGGACAATGAGTGACAATAATAAACCTACCAAAAAACCTAATACAGCTAGTAATTCTATTAATATTGCTAAAAAAGGCGCTGCCAAAAATACCCCCAAAAAGTCAGCTAGCGGCAAAGTTATTAAGCCCTTACGCCGCGCCAGTACAGCAGCCGCTGGAAATAAAACGTCAAGTAACAAGTCGTCAAAAACAACTGCTTCAAAAGAAAGTGCAAAAAATCGCTCAAACAAGCTAAGCTCTCGTATAAAAAAGAACGAAACCCAAGGGGCATATACCAGTAACAAAAATCGTAAAAACAAAAAGATAATATTTAATAAAGCCTCCGGAGCCTCGACGCGCGGCGGTTTCGAAAGTGATAAAAACCGCTTTCGTACCATTTGGGGTATATCGCTAGTTATATTAGGTTTGCTAATAGGGCGTGCTTTTTACCTGCAAGTAGCCAATGCGAAGTTTTATCAAGATAAAGGGGATGAGCTCATCACCAGTGTGCGCACGCAAAAGTCTTACCGCGGCATGATTACTGATCGCAATCAATTGCCGCTTGCCGTCAGTGCGCCGCTTTCGTCTGTAACTTTTAGCCCGCACGATTATGCGCGCGAATACTATGAGATTAAGCGAATCAAGGTTACTAACCCTGAGCAACCCCAACTCCAAGCAAGGATGCAAAAGCGTTTAGAGGACATGGATTTGACGCGTTTAGCGGCGGCAGCCAATATGCCTGTTACTGAGTTGCAAAAAGCCACGGCTATTGATGATAATGTTGACGTCACTGATGCCGAGGCCGTTAAAGCCGCGTTGCCCTCCGGTGCTGGCTCACATTATCTGCCGCTACTGAATAAAGTCACGCCTGAGATTGCCCAAAGCGTCAGCGCACTTGACTTCCCTGGCGTAAGTGAGAAAAACTTCTTCCAGCGTTATTATCCACAGCCGCAGCCAAACTCGCAGTTGTTGGGTTTTATGGGACAAAATGCCAATGATCCGGATGGGGGCTATGAAGGACGTGCCGGTATTGAGCGTCAATACGAAAAAGTGCTGGCGGGTAAAGACGGTAAAGTACTCATATTAAAAGACGCTAAACAAAATAGCTTAAAAGAAATAAAGCAAATTGAGCCGGAAGTGGTTGGGCAGAATGTCGCCCTCACGATTGACTCACGATTGCAGTATCTGCTGTATAAAGAGCTGGAAAAAGTAGGGCGCTTGCATGAAGCTCTATGGTCGACTGGGCTGATAGTGGATGTGCAAACTGGCGAAGTATTGGCCTTATCAACGTGGCCGTCGTTCAATTCTAACAATCTCAATGAGATGACTGGTGAGAACCAGCGCAATCGTGCGCTACTTGATGTCTTTGAGCCGGGTTCAGTTATGAAACCCTTTACCGTTGCTGCGGCGTTAGATTCAGGAAAATATACCGCCAATTCTCTCATTGATACCAACCCCGGTTCTATCCGCGTCAAAGGCTATACTATTCGTGACCATGAAAACTATGGCACGATTAACATGGCAACGCTGTTACAAAAATCAAGTAACGTAGCCTCTACTAAAATTGCATTGTCCTTGCCACCTGATGCCATTACGAACATACAAAAGAAATTTGGTTTTGGTGCCAAGACGCCGCTACAGTTCCCTGGTGAAGGCAGTGGTTCAGTAGTCACCCCAAAAGAAAAAGAAACCGCTCGACGTGCGACTGTCAGTTATGGTTATGGTCTGCAAGTGACCTTAGCACAAGTCGCACAGGCCTATTCAGCACTGGCTGCAGGCGGGGTCATGCATCCATTAACTTTGATTAAAAGCGATAAAGCGCCATCAAGTCAGCGCATTATGGAACATGAGCAAGCGATGTCGATTGTGCAGATGTTAGAGTCGGTCACTGCTCCAGGTGGTACGGCAGTTGCAGCAGCCATCGATGGCTATCGAGTAGCTGGTAAAACTGGAACATCACGCCGTGTTAGTCCTGAGGGGGGATATTATGAGGATCAGTACCGCAACATTTTTGCAGGTATCGCACCGGCATCTAACCCAAGGTTGGTTGGCGTGATTTTAGTTGAAGATCCGCGTGGGCAGTATTATGCTGGTTTGACGGCTGCACCTGTCTTCCATAATGTCATGAAAGAGGCGTTGCGTCTGTATAATGTGCCATTAGATAAGCCGTTACAGACTAAATAGCCTATATAGATCGCTTGGCTTCTAACCATCTATAAGCCGTGCGGTTACGGTTGCTGCTGTTGTCTGCTAGTTAATTTATTGAGCCTTATTATTATAATTATTTATATGTCTAGGATTTGAATTGCCCATGACCACGACTATGCCCGAATCATTACAACGTGACGTTACCTTGCAGCAGCTTATTGATAACGATAACTCAAATAACGACGGTACTAATAATGTCAATAAAGGGTTGCGACAGCAATTGTTGGCAATAATACAGGAATCATTGAATCCAACTATAGTCGCTAACCTACCGTTTCAACAGTTACGTTTAGACAGTCGCCATGTCACTACAAAAGATGTATTTGTACTCTTAAAAAGTCAAAGTCAAAACTGCCAAAAAAGCCGCGATTATCTGTATCAAGCAGCGCAGCAAGCCGCTTTTATCTTATCGGAAATTGACCCAGTAGCGTTGCTTAGCACAGCTAATACTCCACCTCATGTCAACCTTCAAATCGAAGATAACCATCAGTTATTAGCGCGGCAGCAATTAGCCACGTTGGCGTGTCCTGTCATCTATGTCCCCCATATTCGCGACTTTTTAGGTGACTTTGCACAAGCGTGTTTACAATATCAGCAGCCTATAACCTTGCCAACGGTAGTAGCGGTGACTGGCACCAATGGTAAAACTACGATCAGTCAACTGGTCGCCCAATTGGCCCAATTGGCGGGCATGAGCAGCGCGGTAATGGGTACGGCGGGTAACGGTAAACTTGGTGCGTTGATACAAGCCAGTCATACCACTGGTGATGCATTGGCCGTGCAGCAGTTTTTATATAAAATAGGAACGGAAAAAGCAGATTTATTGGCGTTAGAGGCCAGCTCACATGGCCTTGATCAGCAACGCCTGCAAGGGATGCCAGTAACTATTGCCATCTATACCAATCTCAGTCGCGACCATTTAGACTATCACGCTGATATGGCGGAGTACGTAGCCGCTAAAGCCAAGCTATTTGATAAAGCCCATTTTCCTACTTTAACCCATGCCATTATTAATAGTGATGATGAGTATGCGCAAGTAATGCTTGATACGGCTCAGGCTAGCGGCTTGATAGTATGGACGTATAGTTTAAACGCGTCGTCAACAGCGACTTTTATAGCAGCTGATATCATGCCAAGTTTACAAGGCGTGGAGATTTTGTTATGCAGTGACTTTAGTGATAAGAAGCCTGATAAAGTCAATATTATAAGCCCATTACTGGGACGTTTTAATGTCGCCAACTTATTAGCTGCGATTGCCGCTGCAGTAGCGCTAGGCATCAGTCTTGAGCGTATTACTGGTTTAATGCCACAGCTACAAGGTGCTGTCGGACGTATGCAGCGTGTCCCGTCAAATGATGGCTGCTTTATCGTCGATTATGCGCATACCCCTGATGCGTTAAGCCAAGTGCTGGCAAGTCTGAAAACGCATTGCAAAGGACAGTTGTGGGCGGTGTTCGGTTGTGGTGGCGATCGAGATACAGGCAAGCGTCCATTGATGGCGCAGGCCGGATTGTCGGGAGCGGATCAAGTGATATTAACCGCTGACAATCCACGTACTGAAGACCCTAATGCTATTTTGAAAGATATGCAAGTCGGCATGAGTGCTGAGCAATATCAGCGTGCGCACATCGAGCCTGCCCGCCAAAAGGCGATTGAATATGCTGTGAGTCACGCCAGCGTCGATGATATTGTGGTTATTGCGGGTAAAGGTCATGAAACCTATCAAGAGATTAATAGTGTCCGTCATGATTTTGATGACAGCGTGGTTTTGCAACAAGCATTGCAACAAGCAGGGCGCGTATAAAAAATCTATTCTGCTCAGCCATAAAATAAGTAGTCACCATAATAAGGTAAATACGACAAGGTAATCGTTATGACAGCAGATAATAATAACAGTATGCAGTCGCAAGGACTGTATGTTTGGCAAGCCGATAATTTGCTGGCGGCGACAGCGGCACTCAATGGTCACTGGCAGCTAGGTGACGGGCAAAAAGTGATAGAACAGGGAAACTCATATATCGAGGTCACCAGTTGTCGTATCGCTACTGACACGCGCGCTATTGAAGCGGGTGATATTTTTCTAGCGATTAACGGTGATAACTTTGATGGTCATGATTATATCGATACTGCTGTTACCCAAGGCGCAATTGCTGTTATCGTATCGCGTCCTATTTCGACTAGCGCTCCCCAATTGGTAGTAAGTGATACCCGTTTGGCATTGGGTCAACTGGCGGCTTATCGTCGTCAGCAGCATCCTGATTTGACAGTGATTGCCATCACTGGCTCTAGTGGTAAGACCACGTGCAAAGAGATGCTCGGCAGTATTTTTAATCGTTTAGCACCGACACTCATTACCCGTGGCAACTTAAATAACGATTTTGGCGTGCCCATGATGATGCTTGAGCTGTCTGACCAGCATCGTTATGCCATTTTGGAGTTGGGTGCAAACCATATCGGCGAGATTGCATACACCGCTGAGCTTGTCCGTCCTGATGTGGCCTGTATCTTGAATATTGGTACCGCACATTTAGGTGAGTTTGGTAGCCGTGAGGGTATTTGCCAGACGAAAGCTGAAATTTTCCATACCTTAAGTGATGAGCAGTATGCCATCGTTCCTGACACCGACGACTATGCCAAGCAGTTGCGCCAAATCGCTGCGACCCATACGTCGCATGTACTTGGTTTTGGCACTAGTGATGTGACAGCGAGCGACATCAATATTAAGCCTGAAGGCAGTGAGTTTACACTGCACATTGGTACAGACAAGCGCGAGATTAGTCTGCCGCTAGCAGGTGAGCATAATATTAATAATGCGTTAGCAGCGGCAGCTTGTGCGTATGCACTTAACATTGATATTGATGATATTGGTGTCGGGTTAGAGAATGCGCGTCCAGCGAAAGGTCGTTTGAATAGCCAAACGCTAGGTATGCACCATCTGATTGATGATACCTATAATGCCAATCCACATTCCGTACGCGCCGCTACAAAAGTATTGGCCGCGCAAACAGGCACGCAAATAATGGTACTTGGTGATATTGGCGAATTGGGCGAGGCTGCGGTCAGCGAACACCACAATCTAGGTCGCACTATTGCTGGTACGAGTATTGATATGCTACTTTGTGTGGGCGAATATGCTCACCACAGTGTGGCAGGCGCACAAGCGGTAGGTGGTATCAACGCACAAGCCTTTAATGATAAAGTTAGTTTGTTACAGTATTTACAGCCCTATCTGCAAGCGCAGCAAGCACAGCCTTGTACCGTGTTGTTCAAAGGCTCTCGTTCCATGAAAATGGAAACACTTATTGATGCGTTAGTAAAGGAGTAGGCGGTGTTAGTTTGGTTGTTTGAATGGTTAGGGCAGTATTATTCACCGTTTTATTCGGTTTCTTCATTAACGCTGCGGGCGCTACTGTCCGTTATTACAGCGCTGGTCTTTAGCTTGTTTTTTGGTGGGCGCGTGATACGACATCTGCGCACGCTCAAATATGGTCAGGCTATCCGTGATGATGGACCGCAATCCCATCTAATCAAAACCGGTACGCCAACCATGGGTGGGGTATTAATTTTAACCGCCATTGGGATATCGACTTTACTGTGGGCGCGGCTAAACAATCCCTATATTTGGATTTTGCTCATTGTGATGGTGATTTTTGGGTTGGTAGGCTGGACGGATGATTGGCTGAAAATTAAGTACAAAAATCCCAAAGGTTTAATCGCCCGCAAAAAATACTTTTGGCTGTCTATGGGGGCGTTATTCGTTGGGGCTTCCCTGTACTACATTGCCACGCTGCAGCCAGATATAGCGACTACTCGCGAAATGCAGGATTTATTACTGCCCATTTTTAAGAATTGGACGATACCGTTCTCTGCCGTACCGTTTGGTATTGGTTTCATCATCTTTACCTATTTTGTGATTAATGGCGCCTCGAATGCGGTCAACTTAACTGACGGTTTAGATGGCTTGGCAATCCTGCCTGTCGTATTGGTGGCGGCTGGTTTAGGGGCCATGGCTTATGTGTCCGGCGACGTAAGATTTGCTGACTATTTGCATGTACCCTATATCGCTTATAACTCTGAGGTCATCATTGTCTGCGGCGCGATGGTTGGTGCTGGTCTCGGTTTTTTATGGTTTAACGCCCATCCGGCGCAGGTATTTATGGGTGACGTTGGTGCATTGTCACTGGGTGCAATGTTAGGTACGATTGCCGTCATGACGCGCCAAGAGATTGCTTTTGCCATCATGGGCGGTCTGTTTGTCGCCGAAGCCGTATCGGTCATTCTCCAAGTCGGCTCCTATAAGCTGCGCAAAAAACGGGTCTTTCGTATGGCGCCGCTGCATCATCACTTTGAAGAGATTGGTTGGAAAGAGACGCAAGTGGTCGCTAGGTTTTGGATTATCGCCATTGTGCTCGTAGTACTAGGCTTGATGACGCTAAAATTACGCTAAGTTTAAAATATACAGCAGCTCATCAATAAAAAAAGCCACTTCTATTCAACGGGAAGCGGCTTTTTTGTCGCTTGAAGTGGCTAAATTTTGCTAAGATGCTAGCCATATTTGTATGACTCTGAGATGCTTGTGTCCTTATTTATTTGTCCGATTTGTCAATCACCATTGCAACCTGCAGCCGATACATGGCGCTGTGATGGCAGCTTGCACCCAAAACAAACCTCACATCCTTTTGATGTGGCGCGCCAAGGTTATGTGAATCTATTGCCTGTACAACAAAAAAAATCCAAAGCGCCCGGCGACAGTCAACAATCCATTGCAGCACGCCAGCGGTTTTTATCCGTAGGATATTATCAGCCTTTAAGGGATTTGGTCTGTGAGAAAATGGCAGTATTACTATCCACACATCAACCCGCTATGGCTAAAGATAATAAATCCAAGGTACGCTGGCTGGATATCGGTTGCGGTGAAGGTTATTACACTCAGGCTATGGCACAACAAGGTGGCATTGAGACCTTGATAGCTGCTGATATCAGTAAGCCGGCTCTAGTAGAGGTTGCTAAAATAGCCAAGGCTGCACATCTTCTATGGTATCAACAAGAAAAAGAAGATAGAACTGATGTAACTGTAGCTAAGACGGCAATTTATCCACTAGTGACCAGCGCTGCACATTTGCCCTTACGTCCGCATAGCTTAATGGGCATTAGCAGTATTTTTAGTCCTATTTTGCCCGAAGCCTTTGCAGAGGTTTTACAAGATAAGGGCTATTTAGTGATTGCTAAGCCAGATGTAGGGCATTTAATGACCTTACGCGAGGCATTATTTGATAGTGTGCGTGAACATGATTCCGATAAGTTTTTACCTACTTTAGCGCCCTATTTTAAGCTGATAGAGACCCATTTTGTTAGTGCGCCATTAAGCTTATCGACAGAGCCGTTAGCGGATTTATTGACTATGACCCCTTACGCTTATCGCGCCCGCGTGGAGAATCGACAAGCGCTGTTAGCGAGTGCGAAAGCTGAACCGTTTAACACTGAGGCAAAGTTTGTGGTTTATATTTTACAGAAAATCACTGATAAATAGATGGCTTCTGTACGCTTATAATTAAAGGACAGGTCCCATCGTAGCTACGATATTATTCCAAATTCTATAGGGTAATGGCCAGTCCTTCACTTGCTCGCGGGTAACTTCTTCTGAAGCAGCAATATACTGGTATTGACGTTCTATGATATCAGCTGTTAACGCTTTGTCGCTTATTACGACGTTGTTTTCATAGTTCAAATCAAAGCTACGCAAATCCAAGTTGGTTGAGCCAATCAGACTGATTTCACCATCAACCGTCAAGGTCTTAGCATGTAGTAAGCCAGGTTTATACTCATAGATTTTAACGCCTGCTTCTAGCAGTTCCCAGTAATAACTTCGGCTGGTCGCTGCCACCACGAATGAATCATTATTTTTGGGAAAAATCATCGTAACGTCAACGCCGCGATAAGCTGTGGCACATAAAATACTTACCAATGAATAATCTGGTACGAAGTAGGGCGTTGAGATGGTGAGGGTACGCTGAGCTTGACTGATAAGTGCACCTAAAAATTGCGGGGAGGCGCCTCGTTGCTGGGTTGGGCCGTCAGAGAATACTTGAGCAGCAAAACCATCAGGCTTGGGTTTGGTATCATAATAAAAGCTTTCGATAGGGGTATCAGGGTTTTCCATTAACCAATCGCCGGCAAAGAGCATTTGGTTTTGTGCGACGATAGGACCTTCGACCCGCAGCATAATATCTACCCAAGGGGCGTACTTTGGTTTCACACGAAATTCAGGATCAGCGCAGTTGCGACTGCCACTATAGCCAATCTTACCGTCGATGACCGTAATTTTACGGTGATTGCGCAAATCTAGGCGACTAAATAATAGTACTTTAATAAAGTTTCCAATGGGTAGCGCCACACTGACCTGTACGCCAGCGTCCTTCATTTCCTGCCATACCTTTGACCCTACCATCTTCCGCGAGCCTAACCCATCAACCATCGCTCGGCAAGTAACTCCACGTTTGGCAGCACGTATGAGCGCTTGGGCGGTATCAATACCCATACCATCGATCAGCCAAATATAATACAGCACATGAATATGATCGGTCGCTGCGTCAAAGTCAGCAATCATCCGCGCTCGAGTCTCAGCAGCATCTGCCATTAGCTCTGCGTGATTACCTAAGGTGGCATGAAAGCCAGTCACATTGGCACCATAAGCAAAGGCCGCTTGATATTCCGGCTTAATCGCGGCTTTTAATGAGGCCTCACTACCGAGCACTTCAGGATTCTGGGTATGCAATTTATCAATAATTTCGCGATTCTTACGCGAAAAGTCCGGACCTAAATGGATCTCGCCGAACATCCAATAAGCCACTACCCCAATATAAGGCAGCACAAATAGCACCACTAGCCAAGCCAGCCGCGCCGATGAGGTAAAATCATACCGTGCTAGCACGCGCAATGAGATTGCTATCAGCAAAATGAGGTGGATGACAAAGAAAATATTCACTAGATTTATTGCCATAAGGGCAGCCTGTTATTGTTATTTTAGAGGTCAGTCAGCAATTTTTACTGATTATAACGTACTCTGTACTGACATATGGTTGGCACTTATTGACGTAAGTGGTGCCTACTGGAAAGAGGTGAAAGCAAAGATTGAGGATATAGTAGACGGGTGTTTTGGTGGATAATTATATTACCTAAAACTCCTTAATCATGACTTTTATGTTTAACGTTGTCTTTTAATCTAACGCTTTTAAGCCCGCTTTCGCAATGCGCACATCTTCACTGCCGTGCGCGCCGCCAACCCCAATACCACCAACCACAATGCCATCAATATAGATAGGTACACCGCCGTCCATCATTAGCATATTTTCATCTAAGTATCTAATATCGGGGGGAATAGTTCCGTCTGCGATACCTTTAGCAATGACCGCTGTTTCTCTTTTTTGCGAATTGGCAGTATAAGCTTTTTTGTAGCTGGCACGTATGGTATGCACGCCAGCTCGATGATCCCTTAATACCGCTAAAGTCTGTCCAGAGGCATCAACCACGGTGACTGATACCATTAATTGATCTTTTTTGGCGGCTAAGGCGGCGGCATTGACCATGTTTTGTGCCATCTCACCAGTTAATACAGGAATAGTTGCCATATGAGCTCCAGAGTTGGCTGCGTTGGGTTGAATTTGAGTACTTCTTAAGGTGCTAGGTAAAGTATTTGGCGAGGTGCTGGCACAAGCCGTAACTGATAATAGCGATGTTGCAAGAGCGGCACAAACGAATAATTTTTTCATTTTAAATCCCAAATGTAGTTTCATTATAAGTATGGTTTTATCTTTAATCATATTTGAACCGAAGCAACAAGTCTAAATCAACAGCTTAATTAAATGTCAGTCACATTTATTGCTTTTGCATAACTGCTAGGTTTAAATTTTATAGTAACAATGAGCATGCATATCAATGTGATTAGCAGCATCATCCAAACCGCTTGAAAACTACCGGTTCCTTCACGCAAAACCCCGGCAAGGTAAGGAACAATCGCAGTAATAATAAAGCCAATGCCTTGTACAAATGCCGTCAGCGCTCCAGCCAATTTGGGTATGGATAAGTGATCAAGTGCCACGGTCAGCGTTAGTGAAAAACAAGCCCCGAGGCCACAGCCTATCATAGCCGCCCAAACAATTAACATTGATTCTGGCAACAGTATCAGTCCGACAAATCCTGCAATCTGAATACCGACGGCAAAAAATAACCAAGGCCGACGATCTAAGCGGCTAGAAGACAGCGCAGGCGCCCCAAGCGCACCGATTACCTGAAAAATAGTCATGATACCGATTAGCTCGCCGCTACTTTGCGCGCTCCAACCCAAACCACGCGCATAAGTTGGCAAAAAAGCTATCATACAAGCATAACCAGCATTAGCCAAGCCAAAGTAGCTGGCCAATAACCATGCACGTCGATTTTTAAAAAAATTGACGGGCACGCTATTATGCTTAGTTTCCATTGTCTCAGATGGCCTAAACCACCACATTAGCAATGCAACGACTGGCACTATTAACCATATACCAAGGCCCGCTTGCCAGCTGCTATAGTGCTTCGCCACCAGTGGACTTAACGTTGCCGCAATGCCGCCCCCAGCCATCAATGAAGCTGAATAAATACCCATCGCTAGCGGTACGCGCTTGGGATACCAACGTTTGACCACGCCGGGTGCCATCGCTTGCACGATAGCAATGCCCGTACCGCCTATCAGAGCGCTGGCAATCAAAGCCCAACCTGACCCTAATCCCAAACGCCAAACACCTGCCAGAGCAATAGCAATCAATCCGCCCGTTATCCAAGCGCTTTCGCTCAGCCGTTTGCCAACCCAAGGCAGCAATAAAGGAAATACGCCCATACATAACATCGGTAATACTACTAATAACGAGGCCGCTTGTAGGCCCATACCGGTACTCAGACGGATTTCTTCTAACAGAGGGCCGGTGGATGTTATCGTTGGGCGTAGCGTTAATGCTAATCCCGCAATTACTAGCATAGGCCAAACTATGGACAGCGGCGATTGCGATGCCGTGGAGGAAATGCGTTCAGTACTCATTAATAAAAAGATATCCTTGATAGCAGAAAAAAGCCGACGCAGAACGCCGACTTTTGCCATAATATATTGTGTCGTTTATTAGCCTTATGGCGTTTTTAAAAAACCTATAGGACTTTTTAGTCTATTAGAAAGGTTTAAAAGGTAAGAATTTACCATCAAGCGTAATAACCGCACGGTCACCACCTTCTGGATCTGCAACTTTTTTGATGTCCATTTTAAAATTGATAGCGCTGATAATACCGTCGCCAAATTGTTCATGAACGAGTGCTTTCATAGTGGTGCCATAAACCTGCATCATCTCATAGAATCTGTAGATAGTAGGGTCTGTAGGCATTTCACTACCAACACTACCGCGTAATGGAATAGCTTGTAGCAAAGCGATAGCACTATCATCGAGGCCTAAGGTTTCGCCAACTTTTTGGGCGGCATCAGTAGGTAGTGGATGCTGACCTAGTAGAGCTGCGGTGACATAGACATCGCTAAGCCCAGTGTCTGCGGCTATTTGCTCGAATGACAAGTTTTTTTCAGCTTTGGCAGCGACGATAATATCGGTTAAGGCTTGACGGGCGTCGTTGCTAATTTGAGACTGAATCATGGTAATACCTTTTATAGTTAGTGGCAGTTGTTATTAAGTGAGTGGGCGATAATTTTAAAATAATAGTGATCAGTGTTGTTTGTCATTAATAAAGCTCAAACCTTATTGGGCTAAACCCTAAAATCAAATAGTAAACTTAAATAATAAGTCTAAACCGCTGCAGAAAGCTGTATAGGGTAGGCGCGACTATCAGTATGTTCTGCAAGAGAAACAAAATTATTAGTAGCACCGTCTAAGGCATCAATGCCACCGGTCTCGATATCGTAAACCCAGCCATGCAAAGCCAAGCGGCCTTCTCTGATAGCCAGACGTACCGAGGGATGGGTTTTGATATTCTCAATCTGAGCGATGACGTTTTCTCGTACCATAGATCCAATACGGTCGCTATCGCTTAAATGCTGGATAGATTCGTTCACCACCCGCGCTGAGTCCGCGTATTTTAGCCAGCTCCCAACCGCTGGCATGTGATCCATGCAGGTACAATTAGCAATGGCTGTCATAGCCCCGCAGTCTGAGTGGCCACAAATCACCACATCGGTGACTCGTAATGCGGTTACGGCGTACTCTACTGAGGCTGATACCCCACCTGGCTCAGGCCCATAAGACGGTACAATATTACCGGCATTCCTGATGACAAATAACCCACCCGGTTCGTGCTGGGTTACCAGCTCAGGGACTAAACGGCTGTCTGAACAAGAAATAAACAAGGTGCGCGGATTTTGTTTGGTCGCTAAATTTTTGAATAAATCAGCGCGTTCCGGAAATGCATCGCTATGGAACTTTAAAAAGCCTTCAATAATATCTTTCATAACGAGTGTCGCTGTGGTTTCGATAAAATGAATACTACGCCGTTATGGTAATAAGGTAAAAGACTGGTGTATTATGATATCGATAATAAATACTTATAGATAAACGACTATAACGATAGATAAAATATGATACTTAGACACATAAAATACTTTCTCGCCGTTGCCAAGCATCGCAGTTTCACGCAAGCAGCAGCGTCTCTGTACGTCTCCCAGCCAGCTTTGTCACAACAGATTAAGCAATTAGAGGAAACCCTAGGTACGACTTTGTTTGATCGTTCCGGTCGTAGCGTCAAGCTAACCGATGCGGGTGAAGTGTATGCCCGCTATGCGCGTAAAGCCTTGCAGGATTTAGAGGAGGGAAGGCGAGCGTTGCACGATGTGAAGGATTTAAGTCGCGGTGCTCTGCGTATTGCGATGACACCTACTTTTACCACTTACCTGATAGGGCCGCTGATAAAAGCTTTTCATACTCGTTATCCTAACGTCACCCTAAGCGTACAAGAGATGTCGCAAGAGCAAATGGAAAAGCAGTTACTCGATGATGATTTTGATGTGGGTATTGCCTTTGCAGAAGTGCAATCTGCCGAGATAGAAACCCAAACCCTGTTGATTGAAACATTGGCATTGGTAGTGAACAACAACCATCCTCTTGCACAGCAGCAAGCTATTGATTTGCAGACTCTAAATGCCCAGTCATTGGTATTGCTAAGCCATGAGTTTGTCACCCGTGAGCAAATTGGGCATTATTGCCGCAAGTACGATATTCAACCAAAGGTACTTATGGAGGCCAATTCATTAAGTGCAGTCATTGAAATAGTACGCCATACCCAATTGAGCACCTTATTGCCATCCGATATTGTGAACAATAGCAATGAGTTGGTTGCTATTGCGCTGGCCCCGACTTTATTAAAACGTACTGCGGTATTGCTACAACGCAAAGGTGCTTATCAAAGCGCTGCTACTGAGGCTTTTATTGAGTTAGCGCATCAAGTTTGCGCAAAAAACTGATGACAGGAAAGATAAGCTACTTTAAGTTACCCGTATTTAACAAAATCATTGAATGAAAATGAGAGACCTTGAATGCGTACTGCTAGAAGAGAACACATAAGGAACATGCCTATGATAGTAGGCATGATAAAGTGAAATACTCAGTCAGTATAAATCTCTACTAAGCGCTGGGCTTACTACCAACAAATAGCTGCCAGCAACGATAAAAAATCTATTAAAAGTTAGTAATAGCCAAGCAAGTTTGGTGTGCCACTAGATAAACCGTAAACCGTCTTACTAGTCCTTTCCAGCTTATTAACATTTATTCATTTGTTTACTTAGTAAAGCTATGGAATACTGATAGCGCTAACCTACTAGCGCACGATACAATGTAGTTAGTTCCCGTATTCACGGGGCAAGGACCCGCCCAATAAGCTTTAATTACCTAAGCTTTACTTATAAAGGATGCTAAACAATGAGATCTACCACCAAAAAACAACCACAACAAGAAACCTTCATTAATATCGTACACAGCAAAAGACTTAAGCCACTTAAAAAGCAACCGGCAGTAAACTGCGTTGAAGCTGTAAAAACTATCGATCAAGCGTACCTTGCTGAGCTTGCTGGGTCTGAAGAATATATATCCATTGCTTTTTGCTATAAAAATTATAATGAAGAAATGAATCCTCGTTTGAGTGAGAACGAAAGCTGCGCCGTGATCAGTGTGGCTAAAGCTAAAGAGTTATTGCATACTGAAGTTCTAGCAGAAGAAGCATTAACAGCGGTCAGTATTATTTTATTCAGTGCTGTATCGCAGACCTTTGGTGGCTTTTTAACCGATGGCGAAACCAACAAGCGCTATGTATTGTCAAAAGGTACAGAGTACGCAGGCTTGACCTCACTATAAAAATACGCACCGTGAATTTCTATAATATTTTTAAATATAATATAAGAGCATTTGCATAATAACGCATAGTGTTTTGCTCTTATTAGAAACGTGATTTCTTTTTTAATGAGACCTAATTAGGATCAAGCTCTTAAAACTCAACTAAATCTATCAAAAAAATAAGCCACTTAAAGTGGCTTATTTTTATTTGGGTAACCCTAAAAGCTATGTTTACTTCTAAACATCTTAATAACCTACTCCTCACTCTAATTTATTTTTTAATAGTCTAATTAACGATGATAAGTCGAGTCATAGAATTTGAATTTCTATTATAAAATATCTTAAATTTCGTTCAATATAAGAAAATAAATACAGGTATATATAAACCGTAAGTTTTACACTTGACGTGTTTTAAAGGAGTTAAGAGTTTTAAAGGATTCAGAACAGGATAAAATATTAAGCGAGAAAAGAGTTGGAATAGGACTAATAAGATTGGCGGTGAAGGAGGAAGCCGAACTCTATAGTTAACATACTGATTTAATTATAGTTATTTATTAAGTTGGTTGTATTATACCAACTTTTATACCAACAAGTGCCTACTGCTGTAAGCTGCTGCTATGGAGAGTTTTTGGGTGGTAAATTTATGTAAGTTACCATTTGAACGAAATTAGACCTTACATCTAACTTGTTCCATAAATACATCATATATGAAAAATGCTTTTTAAAATCTTCTTTGATTAAATTTGAAATGGCTTGTTATGAGCAGTGTCGCTCAACATCAACATCATACTACCTTATATAGACTCAGCTAAAACATTTAACTCTGCAATCCTCTACCAGCTGTTTTTCCATTTAACACTTATAATTTTCTCCCTACGATTATCTGAAGTAACTTTCCAGACGTTGTCGCGTATTTCTCAATTCTATAAATATAATTTACTTAAATCTCAGGGAAGTCTTTACAAATAAGACCACTTAGTATAACTTAATAAAACACATTGTCGACAATTGGACAAACATAGTAAATGGGTGAGTGTTTATGGCTGGTAAATTTTCCAAAAGTTCTCTAAAGTATCAAATTGCAGAAGAAATTAAAAAAATGATATTTGAAGGTAAGTTAGAACAGGGAGAGAAAATAACCGAACTTCAAGTGTCACAGAGTCTAGGTGTTAGCAGAACATCTGTAAGAGAAGCGGTTTTGCTATTAGAACAGGAAGGCTTACTTATTTCTGAAGCATACAAAGACACTAGAGTGACGACAATTTCACAAGAAGAAGTATTAGAGATTTTAATTCCGATGCGTCTGCAAATCGAAACTTTTTCCCTAAAAAAAGGCTTTGAGGCCTGGGAAGAAGATACGAAGTCTCAGTTCAAAATAATTTTAGATGATATGAAGAAAGCTACCTTTTATGAGGATTTATCAACGTTCATTGAACTAGATATTCAGTTACATGGATTGATAGTTAAATCTTCCGGATTAGAGAATGTCGTTCGTATTTGGGAAAGTATTGTCAACAGAATCCGGCTGCATTTTTTACATCAAAACAGTAGATCTGGAACGATGGAAAAATGGCTTGATGAACATGAAGAATTGGTAAATGTTTTAGTGAATGGGAACTCTGTTGACGAGGCAATCGAGGCATTAAAAAGTCATATTGTGGATACAAACCTTCCAGACGTTTATTTGTTGGATTAACAGTAAGCTCACTTGATAAATACGATCATAAAACTGTCTAAATAGTAAAGAAAACAAGGATGTTTATGAAACTTGAAATTGATAAAATCGAAGTGTTTGTCGTCGCAGGACCAGATGCCAAATACAAAACCTCCTCTCATTATTCTGACTTGGTAATCACCAATACCATTGTCAAAATACGGACATCTGATGGACACGAAGGATTTGGTGCCGCAATATCTTGGACAGAAGGCGGCATTGATAAGAGTCTGGCAGAGTCTATCCGTCATTTGCTGCCATTTCTCATCGGAAAATCTGCACTACAAAGAGAAGAGATTTACTCTCTGATGGCAAGTCGCTGTGTGCAAATGAAACCGCAAGCGCTATCACCGATTGATATTGCTTTATGGGATTTGGTGGCTAAGTACGCGAAAATGCCGTTATACCAGATGCTTGGTGGTGCCAAAAGTAAGATTCTATCTTATGCCAGCACGCCTTTCCTACCAACTATTCAAGCTTATATTAAACACGTTCAAGACTTAAAAAAACAAGGTTATAAAGTTATTAAATTCCACACATGGTGCATATTTGATAAGGATATGGCTTTAGTGGCAGCGATTCATGAGGCGTTTAAAGACTCAGGTCTTAAATTTATGATTGACGTAGAAAGCACTTATACCAGAGAAGAAGCCTTGAAAGCGGCACGAATACTAGAAAAGCATGATTACCTTTGGTTTGAAGCGCCCTTACCTGACACGGACTTAGAAGGCTATAGAGAACTCAAGTCGCGTGTTGATATCCCGATTATAGCTGCCGGAAATACCTTACTTCATCTGAATCAAATTGAGCAAGGTATTCAACATAACTGTTGGTCAAGTGCTCGTGTCGATGCCACACTTGCTGGTGGCATCACTCAAACTCAAAAGATTATGGGTATTGCAGAAGCCAACTCGATGACCGTTGAGCTGCAATCTTGGGGCTATACCTTATCCCAAGCTGCCAACTTACATCTGATGTTAGCCTATAGCAACAGCACGTATTTTGAGCAAGCAGTCCCCGTAGAGCCCTTAGAATTCGGCGCGTTGACGACCATTAGAACGGACAAAGAGGGCTATGTTCATGCCCCCACGGGGAATGGCTTAGGTATTGAGATGGACTGGCCATTAATTGAACAGTCAAGTAGTTATAAACTCACTCTGGGCACAGAAGGTTGGACAGAGTAAAACTGTCTTTATTATCGATAGAGATGAACACTAAAAACCTCAAGACGCTTTATTAAAAGGATGTTTAAAGATGAAAATAGTAGATATCGAAGTTATTAGCCTTAGGGTTCCCGCACTCGATCAAGACTGTGAATGGGGTGAAGATGCCTTTATTGTTCGAGTAATTACCGATAAAGGGTTGGTTGGAATTGGTGAAAGTGACACCTCACCGTTAGTAGCCAAAGCAGTTATCGAAGCACCCGTCTCAAACTTATACTGTTCTGGACTAAAAGTATTGCTACTGGGTGAAAACCCTTTAGAGATTCAAAAGCTCTGGGACAAAATGTATTGGGGTTCCAATTATTTGGGCAGACGAGGCGCAGGCATACATGCGATGAGTGCCATTGATATTGCATTGTGGGACATTGCTTCTCAATACCACCAAGTGCCTATTCATACGTTATTGGGCGGCAAATATCGCGACAAGATTCGCGCCTATGGCACTTTTATTCCTGTAGACATACCGGAAGACAACAGAGCAATTGCTAGGAAACTAAAAGAAAAAGGTTTTACTAGCCTGAAATTCGGTGGTGGCATCATGGGTGATGATCCTATTACTGATTATGAATTGGTGAAGGCCGTTCGTGAAGAGTTGGGTGACGATTTTGAGCTACAAATTGATTTGGCTTCTAAATGGAATACCTATAGCCATTCAGCGGATATGTTCAAAAAGTTAGAGCCATTCCATCTAAATTGGATTGAGGAACCTGTACTGGCTGACGATATGAAAGGATATCTGAAACTGGCAAAACTCGCGGTGACTAAAATCGCTGGTGGCGAGTCATTAACGACACGCTATGAGTTTGAGGATTTCATAAAACAAGCTCAGCCAGATATTATCCAGCCAGATATAACTCGCTGTGGTGGCATTAGCGAGATGCGTATTATCAATAATATCGCTGAAATGAATGGCGTAAAAATGATCCCACATGGTTTTAGCACAGGGATTCTGTTGGCGGCTACTGTGCAATTTCTAGCGGCAACAAAGTATGGTGACCTAATTGAATACTCACAAAGTGCGAGTCCGTTGTTTACTAAACTGGTCAAGAACTTACTGCCATTAGAAGAGGGTTATGTAAGAGTGCCGGATACCATTGGGCTTGGCGTAGAGCTTGATGAAAATATAGTGGAATTATATAAAATCTAAAGTAATCAAAAGCTTTATACATAAAAAACCAAAAAGGAATTGGGTGTCGTCATGAGTAGACAAGTAGATAAACTCTTAATCTCTGTCAGTATTGCGCTGGTGGTCATCGTTGTTGGTGCTTTATATCTTCAACCAGAACAATCAGAAGTCATCGCCAGTATTATTTTCTCAAAAATAACAGAATGGTTTGGCTCTGGTGTCCTGTTATTTACATTCATGGGCGTTTTACTACTTACCTTCGTTGCAACCAGTAAATATGGCAGAATCCGTTTTGGCAATGAGGAGCCAGAATACTCTAATTTTAAATGGATTTCGATGATGATTGCCTGCGGACTTGGTTCAGCCACTGTCTATTGGGCCTTTATTGAATGGGCTTACTATATAGAAACCCCAGGTCTTGGTATTGAGGCAAACTCGCAACGAGCCTTTGAGATGTCATTACCCTACAATATGTTTCATTGGGGTGTTAGTGCCTGGACGCTCTATGCTCTAGTCGCCATTCCTATCTGCTATCACTTATATGTTCGCAAAAACGCCGGTCTTAGTTTAAGCGCAATCGTCAGCTCTATCACCGGTATTAAGCAAAGTGGTGTCATAGGACGTCTTATTGATGTCATCTTTATATTTATCTGCTTTGGTGCCTTGAGTATTACCTTAGGGGTCTCTGTACCATTGGTCAATAACGTCTTAAGTACCGTGTTAGGAATTGAGCCCTCATTTACAATGAATATTGTACTGATACTCATAATTTCTGTCGTATATTCGCTAAGCTCTTATATTGGCTTGCAAAAAGGTATGTCAAATTTAGCAGATTTTACAACAAAGCTGGCTCTAATTCTTTGTATTGGGGTTTTGGTTGCGGGACCGACGAATTTTATCATCGCAAATACTACTAACTCTCTGGGTTTAATGATTCAGAACTTTGTGCAAATGAGTTTGTTTACAGACCCTATTGGTAAATCTGGTTTTCCTCAATCATGGACAATATTTTATTGGTTATATTGGATTACTTATGCCCCTTTCACAGGTATTTTCATTGCCAAAGTTTCAAAAGGTCGAACGCTTCGGTCAGTCGTTATCAACACCCTAATTAGCGGTAGTGCCGGATGTTTCTTGTTCTTTGGTATTATCGGTAGTCTAACCATTGATCGTCATTTGAAAGGACTGGTCGATGTCGTTGGAATGTTAGGAGCGGGTCAAGATAACAATGCCATTATTGCAGTGCTACAAACACTGCCGTTAAGTAGCGCATTTATGATTTTATTCTGCGCAATCTCTGTGCTATTCCTTGCTACCACTTTAGATGGTGCAGCATTTACCATGGCCTCTACAGCCACACCAAAATTACAAGGAGATGAAGAGCCTCATCCGTTGCATCGTCTATTTTGGTGTGTGATGTTAGCACTAGTGCCACTGACTATGATTTTTATCGGAGCAAGTTTAGATACTATTAAAACCAGTGCAATCATAACCGGCATTCCAATTCTCTTTATTATGATTCTTATCATTGTTGGGTGGTTGCGATGGATGGTAAAAGACTTTGGTGATGTACCCTCTGATAAAATTGCTGAAGTATGCGCTTCTGGCGTTAAAGAGACTAAGCGAGAAAAATTGACGGAAGTTTAATCCTTACCCTAAATAGCACTCATAATTTAAACGAGAAGGCAGATAGCTTAAAACTATTTGCCTTTTTTGTTTTATGTATTTAAGGTTTTGATATCGTCTCATATATAAACTTTAATGGCTTGTCTTCTCGTTATATTTATACCATCAGAACTCTCATTTACGAGTATTTTATGTACGCACTCATAGACATAAATTAGCTTATCTACGCTATAAAAGTGAATTCAAGAAAAGATTATAAAATGAACTAAAAAGGCATCTCCCTTTTCGTAATACCATTATACTTAACGTAAATATGAGCAGTTTTATAAACTGTGCTATAGCCTCGTTAAGATAGTAAATATATGATTTAACTACATAAAAACTACTTAATAATGTAATTTTTATGACTAGAGTGTAAATTCTTTTTAAAAACTCTTATTAAAGCGGCTGTAGCTGTTAAGGTTGATGGTAGCTCTTATCAAAATATCTTGAGTAATACGACCTTTAATTGATAAGTTAACAAAAAGGAATACATTGTGATCAAACGGACTGTGGGCAAAGTTACAAAAGAATCTGTTTCAGCGGGTGACATGGCAGACCGCCTTGAGAAAGGTAGTCTTTGTCCGGTTGAGCTTGTTGAAGAGACATTTGCAAACATCCGATCTTCTGATCCTGCTATTTTTACAGAATTGCTAGAAGAACGAGCGCTGAAAGAAGCTCATGCTTCCAGACAACGACGCCGCGAAGGCAATACACTTAGTCTATGGGATGGTATCCCTATCGCATGGAAAGACCTCTTTGATATAGAAGGTCGGGTCACTACCGCAGGATCCGTGGTACTCAAATCTAACGCGCCTGCTACTCGTGATGCCGATATGGTTGTAAATGCCACTCGAGCTGGCCTTATATCGATAGGCTGTCTTAATATGACAGAATTTGCCTATTCAGGCCTTGGTCTTAATCCACACTTTGGTACTCCTCAAAACCCACATGGTACAGGCCCTGCTCGTATTCCTGGTGGCTCGTCCTCAGGTTGCGGTGTCGCTGTCGCCCGCGGACTAGTACCACTTGCTATCGGCAGTGATACTGGGGGTTCGATACGTATTCCTGCTGGATTAAATGGCATAGTCGGCTATAAGGGTTCTAGTGGAGTGTTTCCAAAAGGTGGTACGTTTCCACTCTCACCGACATTGGATACCTTTGGTCCACTTGCTGCTGACCTAAAAAGCTGCATCGGTGCGGCAGAAGTTCTCAACGGGCGAGCCGTCGCAATGCCCAAACCAACACCTATCAGTCAACTCAAATTCTTTATTCCTACCAATGTTGTCTTTGAAGACGCACAAGATGCTGTGATTGAGAATTTCGAAGCCAGTGTCCGCGCTTTAGAGAGAGCAGGGGTAACGGTGACGCGTGGCGTATGCACTGAGTTTGACCAAATCAGAGCACTTACCGCTGAGCACGGTTATCTGGTTGGCCCAGAAGCGCTCGATCTGCATTGGGATTTGGTGCATTCTGCCAAGGCGGCCGAGATGGATCGACGGGTTCTTGAGCGCATCCTTGACGCAGGAGATCTATCGGCTCGCGACTTGATTGTCATTCAAAGAACGCGAGCAAAGTTAATTGAAAAAAATCGTCAAAGTCTAGGTAATCAAATCATTTTATACCCGACAACACCTATCACTGCGCCTGAGCTCAAGCCCTTGGAGCAAGATGGTGAGTTATACCAACGTATGAATAAATTAATACTACGTAACCCCGGTTTCGGCAATTTTCTAGATTGGTGCGGCGTTGCTTTGCCAAATGGGGTGGATCAAAATCAGATGCCTACCAGTATTTTACTATCAATGTCTGGCGGTCAAGAAAGTAGTTTGTTAGGGGCTGCACTTGCCGTCGAAAACCTGATTTCTCAAGACTTATCATAACTATCTGACAAAGGAGTAAAACAAATCTAAGACCTCTAAAGGAATAAAACTAAACTAAAAGTATCAAAGGAGAGAGACATGAGTAAAAAAACTATTATATGCGGCTTCGGTACAGACGTGGATTCAGTAGCAGGATGGATTGGATCATATGGCGGCGGTGAAAGCCCATCAGACATCCAGCGCGGGGTTTGGGCATCTGAAGTTGGCGTTCCGCGCCTGTTAAAGCTTTTTAAGAAGTATGATCTACGCACCTCGTTTTTCGTCCCCGGTCATAGTCTCGAAACCTTTCCTGATATTGCCAAAATGATTGTGGATCATGGTCACGAAGTAGGTGCACATGGCTATTTACACGAAAACCCTATTGCTATGACTCGTGCTCAAGAAGAAGCCGTGATGGAAAAATCCGTTGAGCTGATTACTAAGCTGACTGGTCAAAGTCCACGTGGTTATGTTGCTCCTTGGTGGGAGATGTCTAAATCTACCCCTGAAATTCTTGCTAAGTATGATTTTAAGTACGACCATAGCCAAGGCTACCGTGATTTTCAGCCCTTCTACGCTCGAGTTGGCGATGATTGGAACGTTATTGACTACTCAAAAACCGCAGAAGAATGGATGCATCCTATGACCCATGGCGACGAGATTGATCTGGTTGAGATTGCTGCCAATTGGTGCGTGGATGATTTACCACCAATGCTGTTCATGAAAAATGTCCCTAACAGCCATGGATTTGTCAATCCACGTGATATCGAGCAAATGTGGCGTGATCAATTCGACTGGGTATATCGAAATATGGATTATGCTGTGTTTCCCTTTACCATTCACCCCGATGTCTCTGGACGTCCACATGTACTCATGATGCTTGAGCGTCTAATTGACTATATCAACGGTCATGAAGGTGTCGTTTGGATGCCATTCGAAGATATCGCTGCTGATTTCCGCACACGTTTTCCATTTGAAGGTGGTAAGCGTCCGGAAGTTATTTAAGAGCTCTGTATCGATAAGTTTATGGATTTTGGTGGCATTGTTAAAAGTACTGCCAAGGTCCTCTATAGGGAGAAGAGTCATGTGTAATGCATGTGGCAATCCGGCTGCCCCAGGGCATTGGACAGAAGCAGGTGCACAAAAGGGTGGCATCCGTCTCAGGGCGATGTTTCAACGAATATCGATCTTAAAGCGAGTGCTGAAACCTTATGGATTCTCAGTTTATGCCGATGGGGTGATCCCGCAGATTCAGCTGATATGTCCAGGCGGGGCCAGAGTAATGGTCAATAATCTAACCGAGCTGTGGGCTGAAGTAGAACGCCGTCAAGGTTTTCCAATCGACCCCTTAAAAGCTCACTCAATGGCTTGACCTTAATGCAAATATTTCAGGACAATCGTCTTAATATCGTTCTATTGAGCGGCTATCTGGGTTCAGGTAAGACGACATGGCTGCGTCATGCGCTTTTTACTAAAGTGTTTGGCAACGCTCAAGTTTTCACTCAAGAAGCGGCCCAGCAGCCCGTTGATGACTTACTTCTAGGGGAGGCGATGAGTGTCACTGTTTTGACCGGAACCGCCGGTACTCCTAAAGGTAGAGAAGAGATGATATCAGCACTACTTGAAGTAGCTGAGTCCCGAACGAGTGGAGGGTCGATCGGTTTAAGTATTGATCAACCTGATACTCTGATCATAGAAACCAGTGGCTTAGCTGATCCCGAAGAAATCATAGTTGCTATTAAAGAGCATCCCATTCTGATCTATCATTTCGTCCTCAAAGAAACAATCATCATGGCTGACGCCCTACATTTTCATGTGGCGCTAAAGACTGACGCATTGTGTCGTCAGCAAGTTTTATCAGCCGATCGTATTGTCATTGCAAAATCAGAGGAAGTGTCCGAGCAGTCCTTATCGAACCTCGTTTCAACCCTCAGCAAAATCAATCCAGCTGCACCAATTTCCTTATCTGCATTCGGTGTCGAAAGCCCTGTACCTGCGCTACCAGCGCCGACCGAAATCTACGAATCGACTCTCACTAATGTGGGAGCATCAATGACTGTGGTTTCGTTAACGATTCCTAAAGAAGTAGATTGGGTCGGGTTTACTATATGGCTATCGGCTTTGCTGCACGCTCGAGGTGATACGATCCTGCGGGTTAAGGGTGTTTTGCATACGGATGAAGGCGCGCTATTGTTGCAGTCTGTACGTAAGGTCATGCAGCAACCCGAGGTTTTGCCGCCTGACAAAAGCGTCTCTAGACCTGGAGATATTGTGTTTATAGGGGAGGGGATGAATCAGGAGGCTTTGCTTGCTTCTCTGTCTTCTTTTTTAGAACAAAGCTAACTAATGGAAATTTATTTCAAGAGAAAATGAATCATTTGGTTGTCAGCGTTTTAGCAGACGAAAAAACCCTCAGTTTAGTGACTGGGGGTTTTTTCGTCTGACTTCCTAGTTTCACTATATGTCTACTATAATCGCATATTGAGTCAATAATATCTGTCACGTACTGTAGACCCTGCTATCATTACTTCACTATAAAAATTCATAACTTCCAAAGTATTTAGGAACCATAAATGCCCACCAGCCAAATCAATCAAGACGATATTAATAAAGCCGTATGGAACGCCTGTGACACGTTTCGTGGTGTCATCAGCGCCGATACTTATAAAGACTTTATTCTGACCATGCTGTTTTTAAAGTATATCTCTGATGTTTATAAAGACGAGTACAACAAGCTGGTTGAGCAGTATGGCGACAACCCTGAGCTGATCCATGCCATGATGTCCAAGCAGCGCTTTGTATTGCCTGAAGGCGCAAGCTTCTGGGATCTATACGAGCAGCGTCATCAAGCCGGTAACGGGCAACGTATTGACCAAGCCTTACATGCGCTAGAAGAAGCCAACGGGACTAAGCTTAAAAACGTCTTCCAAGATATTAGCTTTAATACTGATAAGCTCGGGCAAGAAAAACAAAAGAACGAATTGCTACGCCATCTATTAGAAGACTTCGGCAAAGACATTCTCAATCTAAGTGCTGAGCGTGTTGGCAGCTTAGATGTGATTGGTAATGCCTATGAGTTCTTAATCAAGCACTTCGCTGCGGGTAGTGGTGCGACGGCTGGTGAGTTCTATACGCCACCAGAGGTGTCCGATTTACTAGCCACAATCCTCGCGCCTGTTGAGGGCGATCAAATATGTGACCCTGCTTGCGGTTCAGGGTCGCTATTGATTAAATGCGGGGCGATGGTACGCAAAAACTCTGGCTCTAAAAAGTATGCGCTATTCGGTCAAGAAGCCATTGGCTCGACGTGGGCATTGGCAAAAATGAATATGTTCCTACACGGTGAAGACAACCACCGTATTGAGTGGGGCGATACCATTCGTAATCCGCTGCTATTAGATAAAGACGGTAACTTATTACAGTTCGATGTGGTGACTGCCAACCCGCCGTTTTCACTGGATAAATGGGGACATGAAGATGCCAGTAGCGATCCCTATGGTCGTTTCCATCGTGGTGTACCGCCTAAGACTAAAGGCGATTATGCCTTTATCAGCCATATGATTGAAACCCTAAAGCCAAGCACTGGTCGTATGGGTGTGGTCGTACCGCATGGCGTACTGTTCCGTGCGTCAAGCGAAGGTAAAATCCGTCAGCAACTCATCGAAGAAAACTTGCTTGATACGGTGATAGGCTTACCAGCTAGCTTGTTCTTTGGTACGGGTATTCCAGCGGCTATTTTGCTGTTTAAGAAGCATAGAGGCGATGACAAAGTACTGTTTATCGATGCGAGTAATGAGTTTAAATCCGGTAAGAATCAAAACCAATTAACGCCTGATAATATCAATAAAATCATTGAGACTTATAAAGCTCGCGTCAATGTTGATAAATATGCTTATCTAGCCACCTTTGATGAAATAGCAGAAAACGACTTTAACCTAAACATTCCACGCTATGTCGACACGTTTGAGGAAGAGGCGGAGATTGATCTGGTTGCGGTGCGTACTGAGCGTCTTGAGTTAAAAGCTGAATTGGATACGCTAGAAGTTGAGATGGCAGGGTTTTTAAAGGAGTTGGGTTATGGTGCCTAATGGTTGGGAAAAGCACCCTATAGGAAAAATTTGCTCATCAATAGTACCTGGCAGAAATAAGCCCAAACAATTTGGAGGAGACATTGCTTGGGTAACAACGCCTGAAATCACTGGTAGGTTTATTCCTTCTAGTGCCCAAGAAAACTATATCTCTAAAGAAACTATAAAAGAATGTGGCGGTAAAATTGTTCCTAAAGGCGCTGTCGTAATGGCTGCTGTTGGTGATCTAGGTTTAATTGCAATTACTAGAGAAGAGGTTGTGCTTAACCAGCAACTTCATGCCTTTGTGTGTTCTTCTGAAATTAATAACGAGTTTTTAGCTTATTGGCTAGCAACGCAAACGCCATACATGGAAAGTGTTGCTTCTAAAACGACTATACTTTATTTAAATAAAACGAATTGTGAAAGTATCCCTGTACTAGTTCCACCAATTCCTGAACAACAAAAAATCGCCAAAATCCTATCCACATGGGATAAGGCGATTAGCACTACCGAGCGCTTAATTAACAATAGTACCCAGCAGAAAAAAGCACTAATGCAGCAGTTGCTGACGGGTAAAAAGCGTTTGCTTGATGATTCGGGTAAGCAGTTTGAGGGCGAGTGGAATAAAAAAATACTTGCAGATATTTGTAGTAAAACAATATCTTACGGAATCGTTCAAACAGGAGAACACGTAAAAGACGGAGTTCCATGCGTCCGTGTTGTTGATTTGACTCAAAAAACTGTGTCAAAAAACGATATGATTACTACCTCTGATGAGATTAATAAGTCGTACAATAAAACGATTCTCGAAAGTGGTGAAGTTATGATGGCACTTAGAGGAGTAGTTGGTTTAGTTCGATTAGTAAATGAAGATCTTGTTGGTTCTAATATTACTAGAGGCCTAGCTCGTTTAGCGCCAAAGACTGAATTGATAAAGTCTGATTTCTTTCTATGGATATTAAGATCCAGTTATGTAAAAAATGAACTAATGAGAAAGGTTGGTGGTTCCGCACTTCAAGAAATTTCCTTAACAGCATTACGTAAGGTTCAAATACCTTTTCCATCACTACAAGAACAACAAAAAATCGCTACCGTATTAAGCAATGCTGATAGAGAAATTGAGTTACTTGAGCAGCAATTGGCTGATTTAAAGCAAGAGAAAAAGGCGCTGATGCAGCAGTTGTTGACTGGTAAGAAGCGGGTTTTAGTTGAGTAATTCTGGCACAGAGTACGTTCCACGCAAAGATTTTTTAAATTATTAGAGAGTGTATATTTATCATGGAAGATAAAAAAATAGCAGTGGGATTTTTAGAGACTCATTTTTACTTTTACGATAAAAGTCACTCCATGAATGCGTATGTTAAAAACAAATGTGATAGTGCTCTTTTAAATATTATTTCTGAAGCTAGTAAAGAGTTAGGTGTAGAAAAATCTTTAACTGTAGAGGTTTTACCTCCTACTGAAGGAAGCTTAGTCGAGTGGATAGAATTTTTCTGCTCGCCAGGCGGGGCTGTGACAACAATTGGAGCAGGAGCTGCCCTAGTTACCTGCTTGATTGATATAATAGCCCGTGTGAAAACCACACCACCTCCTTTACCTCCTCAAGATCCATTAGATATTGAAAATAAGAATCTTGACATACAAAAAAAGAAACTTGAAATTGAGTTGCTTAAGAGAGAATTGTTAGATACTGAAAAAGAAAATGGGAAATTTGATGACAAGACCCAAATAGAAAGTGTCAGAGAAAAAATTGAAGATTCAAAAGATATTATTTATGATGTTTTAATTAACAATCTTAAAATTAGAAAAAATCTATCGATCTTTTATGAAAACCTCATCACATATCAAAAAGTAGAATCTGTTGGATGCACTACTTACGATAATAAGCTTAACGTCATGTTAGCTGAAAAGGTTGTAAAGCGAGAGAACTTTGTTGACTTCATAATTAATTTGAACGAATTCGAAGAAATAGACGAAGATGCTAAAATTATTATCTACTCACCAAATCTAGTAAAAGGACGACATAAATGGCGAGGATTATATATAAAACTAGATAAAATTATCGATTTCAGTATGAAGGATAGTGATTTTAAAAGGGATGTTGAAAGTGGAACAATTACCTTCAAAAATGGCTCAACGATTAGAGCAGTCTTAACTACTAAAATAAAAATGGACATGACAGGTGCTGAGAGTTCAAGAACTTATGCTGTGGAAAAAGTATTAAGGTACACACACGATAAAGGCTATATGGACACTACTCAAGGTAGGGAATATAAAGCCAATAAAAAAGATGTGGAAGCGCAAATATCTTTCCCATTTGATGATAAAAACTAATTTAAACGGTAGCTTAAATAGAAAAACCGCCTAATTTAGGCGGTTTTGAATTTGGAGGGAATCAGGGGGTTAGCCCCATATGGTAAACTCTGAATTCCAAAAATAGTCTCATGCACTAAAGAGAAAACTCCCAGGTTACCACACCCTCATTTAGTTTTTTAATGTTCATCACATCAGTCTCCTTGTTTACAATGGGTTTGAATAACTTAACGGTATATTCTACCGTTGACATAAAGGCCATTACTCTAAAGAGCATGCTTGCTAGGCCTAGCACCATCATTAAATTTAGATTCGTAGGGATTAATACAAGAGCAGTAATACAGACTATTTTCAAAAGAGCAGCTGTTTAAAGCTTACTAGCTTTATTCAAAAATAATAGCTTATGATTTATACCAGTGTCAAGGACTTAATATTTACAATAATGTTGCTATAAATTAAGTTGTATCAAATATAATTGCCACGCTTAATACCCTTTGGGTAACGCACAACCTTGGCGGTTTTTCTTTGTTTAGGGGTAGTGCCGAATGAGTAAAGTTGAGCTTCCGCCGTCAGTGCTAGATTGCTTAAAAAACGAGATGCAGATTAAGATGGATTATTTCTTCGATAAATATAATAATTTTGATGATGGCTTTAAAGTCGAAGCAAATGAAATAATGTCAAAACTGCTTAAAGATACTAAAACTTTAACTACATTCGATTCTAGTTATCATGTATACCAACATACTGATTCAGAAAAATGTCAATTTATACAATCTATGTCTGAATGTTTTGAGTGTCTAAATAAACATACAGGAATAGAGTTAAAAAAGATTATTTTTTCACATGGTAGCCGTGGTGGTAATGCATGGTTTCCAGTAGTAGAGATACTTTATCCTCTAGCTGATTACTCTAATCAACCCGAAGAGTTAGTTTTATATAGAGGATGTTTTATCAGTGAGTTTAACAGTGAACAATATTGGCAGTCTTGGACTTTCGACTTTGATACAGCAAAAGCATTCGCCTTCACTCACTTTAGTAATATCAATGAACAAGAACGAGTTGTGATTAAAGCGAGAGTTAAAAATACTGATATTGTTTGGATAAGAACTGGTGAAAGTGAAGTTGTTTTATCACTTAGTTTTAAACCCTTATCAATTGAGGTTGAAATGGATTATAACAAATATTGTAAGAGTAAAAATCCATGAACATACCCAGCATCAACTTTCAAGAAGAATTCAGCTCAAAAATCCCTGCTTTAACCTTGCTCACCACGCTGGGCTATCATTTTATTCCGCCAAGCCAATGTAACGCCATGCGCTCAAAAGTGACTTCAAATAAAGCCACCAACCAAGTGGTTTTATTGCCTATCATGCGTGCGTTCTTAGCCAAGCAAACCTTTATGTTTGAAGGTAAGCCACATCATTTATCAGACAGCGCCATTGATAAGATCATGCATGAGCTAAACCCTGCCATGAACTTAGGGCTACAGCTCGCCAATGAAAAGCTGTATAACGCCATGCTCTATGGCGTGACGGTGACAGAGTTTATCGACGGCAAAAGAACTTCCCAAACCATCGGTCTGATAGATTGGGATGATATCAATAATAATAGCTTTCACTTTACCGAAGAGATGGTGGTACAGAATGCCGAAGGTACAGGCAACGTCATTCCTGATATCGTCTGCTTTGTGAATGGTCTGCCGTTAGTGGTTATCGAAGCCAAACGTCCTGACTCTAGTAGAGAGTGGCAATCGACCAATGCGCAAGCCGTCTCCCAGCACATCCGTAATCAAGGTCAAAAACAAATTCCACATTTATTTGCCTATAGCCAGTTATTACTGGCAGTGAATGGTCATGATGGCTTATACGGGACTTGCAAAACGCCTGAGAAGTTTTGGGCAAAATGGGTCGAAGAAGACATACAAGAGCCTGAGTTTAGTCGTCTAAAAAACCAAAAGCTCAGTGATGAGCAGCTTAGCGGTTTATTTGATCATCGCCCTAACTCTGCTAAAAAAGAATACCTGTCGCTAATTAATGCAGGTGATTTAGTGGTCACCGATCAAGACCGCTTAATCGTTAGCTTATTAAAGCCTGAGCGTCTGCTTGAGATGACGCGCATGTTTACCTTGTTTGATAAAAAGGCTGGCAAAATTGTTGCCCGTTATCAGCAAGTCTTTGGTATCAAAGCCCTAATTAAACGTATCAGTACCTTTGATGAAAAGGGCAGTCGTGAGGGCGGTGTGATTTGGCATACCACAGGTAGTGGTAAATCTTTCACCATGGTGTTCTTCTCTAAAGCGCTTATTTGGTTAGAAGCGCTGGCACAATGTAGAGTCATTGTTGTCACTGACCGTGTTGATCTTGAGACTCAGCTCAGCCAAACCTTTGCCTCTGGTGGCGTACTTAGTGATAGAGATAAAACGGATGCCATGGCAACCTCTGGTCGTCGCCTGGCGCAGCAAATCGGTCACGGTAATGAGCGCGTTATTTTCTCTATTATCAATAAGTTTGGCTCAGCCGTTAAGTATGATGAGTGCTATAACGACAGTCCAAACATCATTGTCATGGTCGATGAAGGTCACCGAAGTCAAAATGGTGAGAATAATATCCGCATGGCACAAGCTCTGCCAAATGCCGCCTTTATTGCTTTTACGGGTACGCCACTGCTTAAAGACGATAAGACCGAAAACAAATTCGGTAGCATCATTCACTCCTACACCATGCAGCAAGCGGTTAAAGATAAAACCGTTACGCCACTGTTATACGAAGAGCGTATTCCTGAGCTAAATACTAATGACCAAGCCATCGATGCATGGTTTGACCGTATTACTCAAAAGCTCACCGACGATCAAAAGACCGACCTCAAACGTAAGTTCTCACGAAAAGGTCAAATCTACCAAACCGAAGGTCGTATTGAGCTGATCGCTCATGACATCTCTGACCACTTCCAAAATTTTAAACAGCAACATCTAAAAGGTCAGTTGGCTTGTGACTCTAAAGCTTCTGCCATCCGCTACAAGCTGGCTTTAGATAAGATAGGCAAAGTGTCATCCGTAGTTGCTATGTCACCACCTGACACCCGTGAGGGGCATGATACGGTCGATGCTGAATCGAAAGACATCGTACAAAACTGGTGGCAAGCTAATGTTGCCCCTGAGTATGGCGGTGATGAAAAAGCTTATACCAAAGCCATTATAGAAGCCTTTAGTCAAGATGATGGTCCTGACATCATGATCGTCGTTGATAAGTTATTGACGGGCTTTGATGAGCCTAAAAATACTGTCCTATATATTGATAAGCCCTTAAAGCAGCACAATCTCATTCAGGCAATTGCACGGGTGAACCGCTTACATGAGAAGAAACGCTTTGGTTATTTGATTGATTATCGTGGCATCTTAAAAGAGCTGGATATCACCATTGAGAAGTACCAGGATCTTGCCGAGCGTACGCAAGGTGGCTTTGATATTGAAGACCTCAAAGGTATGTATAACAGCATGGACACTGAGTATAGGCAGCTACCAAGGCTACATAATGAGCTGTGGGCTATCTTCTCATCAGTAAAAAACAAACAAGACGGTCAAGCGTTAAGACAAGTGCTAGCGCCTAAGATGCAGGATATCGATGGCAGAGTAGTAGATACTAAGCTTAAAGAACGTGATGACTTCTATGCGGCTTTAACCGAATTTTCTAACGCTATGAAAATTGCTTTGCAATCGGCATCTTTCTTTGAAGACAAGTCATTTGATAGTAAGCGTGATCGTTATAAGCAAGATCTAAAAGCCTTTGTTAATCTACGCAAGCAAGTCCGTGAAGACGCTGATGAAACCATCAATTACGATGAGTACGAAGCGGATATTCGTAGTTTACTCGACAAGCACATTGCTGGGCTTGAGGTGAAAGAAGCAAAAGGCGTTTACCTAGTCGACAACTTAGGGAAAAATATTAAGCCTGAAGCGATGAGTGACGATGAAGCACGTAACCAAACCGATAAGATCACCGGTCGTGTCACTAGAATGATTGAGCAAGACTTGGCTGATGATCCTTATGCGCAAGAGTATTTTTCTAAACTACTTAAGCAAGCCATTGAAGATGCCAAAGCGATGTTCGATGCACCAGTAAAACAATACATGATGTTTTTCGGTCTTGAGCAAGAGGTAAAAGATCGTAACGTCGCAGATGTGCCAAATGAGTTTATTGACGAGTCTGGTAAATTAAATAAACATGCTCAAGCTTATTTTGGTTTGTTTAAGCACTTATTCGATCAGGACTACTTAGCTGATAAAGCACTAGGTGATTCGTTAAATGATGAGCAGCTTGTAAAGTATGCCTTCGCTATTGATGAGGCCGTGAATAATGCGGTAGCTGAGTATTCCATCAATCCAGCAGAAATAGAAAATGATATCAGTATGAAGTTGCTGCCGATGTTGTTTGCTGATTTGGGTTTAAATAATGCCCAAAAGCTTATAGAAGAAGTGCTGAAAATTACCCGTCTTGGTTTATCAAGAGGCTAGTGAGTAATGAATAAGGTATCTATAAACGGCAAGTCTCACACTTCAAAAGAAGAGCGTGGCGTCTTCTCTTACGGTACGGATGTGATCCACTACGAAGTGATCCGTAAATCTGTAAGCAGTAAAGCCCAAGCTAGTAATACTAAGCCTCGTAAAGTTGTGATTAAGGTACATCCTGATCAGCGTGTGGTTGCTACTGCTCCTATCGATGCAACGGATTTGATAATCCATGATGCCATGATGAAACGTGCTCGATGGATATGGCAAAGCCTGCAAGACTTTGCCAAGCAAAAGGATCATGTATTGTCCAAGCGTTATGTCAGCGGTGAGACCCAGTTTTATCTGGGTCGTCGCTATGTCTTAAAAGTGCTTACTGACCCTAGTATATTGCCTAGCGTGAAGCTCAATCGCGGTAAATTGAATGTGACCTTAGGGCAGGAAGTTATTAATCAGAGGTCTGACATACGAGCAGCTGAAGTTAAATTATTGATTGATCAATGGTATCGAAATAGAGCTGAAATTGTCTTTAAGGTGGCGCTTGAAGCATTGCTACCAAAGGCTTCTTGGATAAAAATACATCCATCATTTAGAGTTTTAGTAATGAAAAAACAATGGGGCAGCTGCTCGACTAAAGGCAGTCTCATACTCAACCCTCATCTGGTTAAAGCACCAAAAGAATGCATTGATTACGTCATTCTACATGAGCTATGTCATATCGCTGAGCACAACCACAGTGAGCAATTTTGGCGGCTACTGACGCAGGTAATGCCAAACTGGAGAGAGGTAAAAGTTAAACTGGATGGTATGGCTGAAATGTATTTGAATGAGTGAGAATAGTCCGAGATAGAGTTTTGAATAAGAGAAGGGAAGCTTCTGGCCTAGCCGATACTTTGTGATCAGTGCCATTCATATTGAGAGTCACATCTTCCGTACGACTGTTCATAATGCTTTGATCCCAGTTGTTTTATTAAAATATAAGTCAAGTAAGTCACACATGCTCTTCTTCAATATTCATGATTCCAGTAATCAACTGGCATGAAGCCTTATTCTATTTTCTATAAAAGGGGTAGGTCCGATATTGAAAAAATATCTTTGGACCAAGCTGAATAAAAAACTATGCATATCCATAAAGTACCTAAAAAGAAAGTGTTAAGCTAGAGAAAATTCACCGTAACTACAAATTAAAAAATAGTTTACTAGATTGCCAATATATTTTTCAGTGCTAAACTAGTGATTACTAACATTAGTAGATAGTTGCTCTTTATTAGGCAATTTAACGACAGCAAGTTAAACAATCTAGTAAATTTACTATACGTTTTGCTATAGCTGACAAATTAATTTGATTATTTATTTAACAATTCCTATTTTGTTTTAAAAACTATAGCGTAAATATTGACTGTGTTTTGTCAATAATACTAATAAGCAAAAGACCATTTTAAGGAATGAAATGCTTTTATCTCCCATACCTACACAGGCACCGCATAGCTGGAAACACATAGAAAATATTTCTATTATAGAGTCGAACGAGCCATTACAAACCGTTCCATATACTGAGAACTTAAAGCAGCTTCCATTCTATTTTGATCAAGATATACCGCATGCTATTAATATTTGTGTAGCAAGGCGTTCTGTTATCCAAAAATTACAACAAGCCGCTAACTTGCTACCTGATCATTTAGGCATTGTGGTACTTGATGCGTGGCGCTCACGTGCGGTTCAACAAGCCGTTCAGGATGAAGTGGGCAACATCATAAAAATTAAATATCCACATCTCACCAGTTCAGAACAACAACAGCTCCTACTACAATTTGTTGCTCCAGTTAGCCCAGATTTTATCAGCCCGCACTTAACAGGGGGTTCTGTCGACATCACCCTATTTGAGCGTGCAACAGACAAATGGTTGGATATGGGTTCTGATTTTGATGAACCAACAGAACGTTCATACACCCATTTCTATGAAAATCAGCCTGAGCATCCTGCTTGTAACAACAGACGTTTATTGTATTCGGTAATGACTCAGGTGGGCTTTAGCAATCTACCAACGGAATGGTGGCATTTTGATTATGGTAATCCGCTTTGGGCCTATTATAACCAGCAAGATAATGCCATTTATGGCGCAGCCCATTGGGATATTAACTCTCATTAATTACTGAGCTGTCCCAATTTTGAGAGATATCTATATCACGTTCAAGGAGGAACATGATGGAAACATTGATTCAAGCAGATGATCATCTGGCATTGTGGACGTTTGTCATGGTTGCAGCGACTTCTGCTATTTTCATCGAGCAGCGCTACAAATGGGCCAGTAAGATACCAGGCGCTGTGATTGCATTATTGATTGCCATTGCCGCATCTAACCTAAAGATCATCCCAATAGATGCCCCTACATATGACATCGTCTGGGGTTATATTGTACCTTTAGCCATACCTCTATTATTATTCAAAACTAACATACAGTCTCTTGTTAAAGAAAGTTGGAAACTGCTATTGTTGTTTTTGATGTCATCTATGGCTACCATGATCGGTGCTGTCATTGCGTTTATGGCCCTACGTCACTATATTCCAGAACTGGATAAAATCAGTGGCATGATTTCAGCCTCGTATAGTGGTGGAGGGGTGAACTATGCGGCCATGTCAGCTAAATTAGCACCCAGTGAAAGCATCAATGCAGCCACTATTGTGGCTGACAATATGATGATGGCTTTTTACTTCTTGATATTGATTGGCTTGGCTGGTATACCTCTCATACGCCGAATATGGGGATCGCCACATACGGACGCCATTGAAAAGAATCCGGAGATGCTAAACAGTCGTACATTATCTGAAGCGTTTTGGAAACCAAACCTTATTTCTTTAAAAGATATTGCGATCTGCTTGGCCGCCTCAATGTTAATTGTACTAATTTCATTTAAGCTGTCAGCATTTCTGCAAGCGCTCTTGGGTACTAGTGATAATATTATCGTCGGTCTAATCATTAGCTTGATCACTGATAAATATTTGTTGTTGACGACCATCACGTTTGTCATAGTTTCTATCTTTAAAAACTCTTTTGAAAAGCTTAATGGTAGCCAAGAGCTAGGTACTTACTGTATTTATTTATTCTTTGTGGTCATCGGTATTCCGGCATCAATCAGTTTGATTGTGACCCAAGCACCCTTGCTGTTTGTGTTTGTATTCATCATTGCTATGGTCAATTTAGCCATTACCATGGGGGTGGGCAAATTGTTCAAGTTCAGTGTTGAAGAGGTGGTATTGGCCTGTAACGCCAATATTGGGGGCCCGACCACTGCGGCAGCCTTGGCCATTAGTAAAGGTTGGACGAACTTAGTCGGTCCTATCTTGGTCATCGGTACTGTGGGTTATGTGATTGGAAACTACGTAGGTACTATTATCTATTTCATAGTGACTCAGATTGGTATGTAAACATTACCAATGTATAAGTACAAAAATCGGTACCTTTTGGTATCGATTTTTGTTTTTCAGTGGCCAATCCAAACCTAGTACTACGTAGTCTTTCTATTCATTACTAAGTTTGCAAATGTTAGGACTATCATTAGATTTTTATCTTTACGTAATAAGAGGATCAATCTAGAATCTGAAGAGATTAGCATTATTTTCGGTTAGTATTTGAGTCACTAGTTCTTTATCATCAACGATTTTCTTAAAGTTACTGAGCACTTTATCAAAATCTATCTGACTCTCATACTGTGTATGTGGCCAGTCACTTCCCCAAATAAGATTATTTTTCATATCACGTTCTATGAGTAATTTAAACGCATCAACGGCATTCTGAATGCCCATCTTCTTATCCAAACGATAATATCCTGAAACTTTTACCCAGTGTTGGTTAGGATCAAGCATATCCAAAAATTGCTGATAGTCTGGATTATCGACACCTACTATGGGGTCGAATCGACCAAAGTAATCAATAACTATATCAATCGCATACTGTTTCAACATAGGTAATAACTTAATTAGAATAATTATGTTGATACTTACTTGAATAATAGTGAGAATGAAAATTTAATCAAAGTATGTCGTATTGCAAAAAACCTTAAAGGAGATCCAATCGAATACAGAGAGTCTTACGGTTTAGCAGAGAACTTTAGTTATGAAGTTAATATTAATTAGTCACTAGCAAATTAAATTGATTTGTATTTCCTCCTAAGTAGCCTAAGTTATAAATGTTTTTATATAATGAAGTTATGTTCACTTAAAACTATAACAAATAAACAATAATTCCACGATATGATGGTAACTATTACTCTTAGCATCAAGCAAGTTTGATGAGCAATATAAACTCACTCTAAAAAAATAAGCCACCTTGAGTGGCTTATCCATCCTATCTAACTAGTGACACCTATCAGCTATCTTAGTATTTAACCATTGTACAATTTCGCTCTCTACCCATGCCACTCGACCTCGTGATAGCTTGACCTGACGAGGGAAAGCTGTATCGTAACGATTAGACTTCTTATCTAACATGTCGTAAATAGTTGTTCTACTAAGACCTGTAAAGTAGATGACTTCTTTTAATGGCAACATTCTTGGTATATGTAAAGTACTTAGATTAGTAGACTCGTTTTGATTATTAGTATTTTCCATGACTAGCTCCTTGTGAGTGTATGAGAGCGTTTCCTCTCATACAGTTAGGGAGTCCCATATTTTTTTACTGCGTCCTATGCCGTCCGAACGCTTCCCTTTAGTGAGCGCATAAAAAAAAGGAGCTGAATGTATCAGCCCCTTCTTATACCGCTTTATAGTTCTTAGCCGCCTTAATTTACCGCTGTCACACTTTTCCGTAGACCTTCCTCAATACTGGTCACATTATGATTGTGCTTGCCATTCTGCGAACCACCCTGTTGGCTACTGCTAGCTTGGCTTATCTCGACCGGATAAAATTCCTCAGCTACTTCCGCTAGGACATCGGCATCAATCTCAAAGCAGGAGTTCACGTAGCCTTGCTTGGCTGCCACCTCTAACGCTGCTTGATCAAAGCCGTGTTCACCAAGCTCCGCATCGATGACCTGCGCATCTTGTACCGCTTGTTTAAGAGTCACGCCCTCTCGTAAAGTTAAGTCCACAAAGTAAATCGGTGTCCGATAGCTTTGCGTGGTGCTCTTACCCCTTAGGGTGAGTTGCAACGGTAGACACGACAGCTTATTGCCCGATACCGCAGCAAAGTAGCTCAGCCTTGCTGCAAGGGTACGAATACTATTAAAACCGGTGGTACGAAAGATAAACGTCCCCAGCTCATCGTCTTCACTCAAATTAACATACAGTCTGCCATACGGCTTACAAGCACCCCCTTGCGCTAGTGGACAGCGATCTGGTGACGGACATGACAATTGCTCAACGCCTTTGTTGGTGCGACGCTGACAGTGTTCCCCATCGCCCACACACAATGGACGTCCAGTTTGCCGATCAAATAGCGTGTACTCAGCGCGTAGATTGAGCTCAGGATCATTGAACAACAGGCGCACAGGGATTTGTCTAAGCTTACCGTTATTGTTTTCACGCAATTTCTCATCGAGTGGATGATTGACCCAGCCGTCTTTATTCTGCACTTGGCTGGTAATTGTAAATTGATCGTCTTTAGCAGGCAGACGCTTACCGTCCTTTTGAATGACTCGGCCAATGCTGATGCGACCGAGTACGGGCGGGGTGATGGTGAGACCTTTAATCATGGGAATATTCCTTAAGTGAGTTTATTAAAGCCATAAAAAAGCCCACCTGTTAAGGGTGGGCGGTTATGCGCTTAGTTTATTTACTGGGTTAATTCATTGCTGGTTGAGTGGGCTAAGTAATTGATCACTAGCCTAGCTGTCGCTTAGAATCACAAAGCGACGGCTGCCTTGACGGGTTTTACTAAACTTTGTTAAAAGCTCAGGATGTTCTTTAAGCAAAGCCTTACTATCAAGCCCCATACTATCCTTAGAGCGCTTCCATGAAATCGCGCCATTATCAAATATGGCAACCTCATGGTCCTTAATGAGACTTTGCAGCTGATGCTTGATCTGGTCGTGCTGTACTTGCAACTCATCCATCGATTCGCGGTGAGTAAGCAACTTAGTGAATAAGGTATTAGCGCCTTCGTCTGCGCTTAAATCAATTTTACTCGCAGGCTCTGGTTTCGGATAAAGCTGCTTTAACGCTCGCGCTGCTGACTCTGAGTGGTCAGGGGTCGGCGGCGTGTCCGTTTGCACATACTGCCAGAACAGACGCTCATGCCACAGAATGCTGTTAATAAGTTGCTCATCACGCTCAACCTTAAATATCTTGGCTTCGTGTCCGCAAAGCAATACGCAGATGTGCGCGGCTTGTTTGCCTGTAACGGCCAGTTGGTGTTGCACTTGGCACGTCACATATAATGGCACGCCATGTTTCCAAAGCTTAGCCCCATGCTCTCCTGCAGTTTTGCATTCAAGTATCTGCACATCATCACTACCAACAATCGCGTAATCTAAATTGGCCAGCATAAAGTAATTGTCAGGATCAGGATGCTGCAAGATGGCATTCACCCGACGCACTTTATTGCCTGTATGCTCCTGATAGTATTTCGCCACCATCGGCTCTAAGGTGTTGCCCCAGTACAGTGGTGAGTAACCATCAATAGTCTCATCGATGTTCGAGGTCATGCGTCCAGTCTTAATCATCCACAGCTCAAGCATCGATAGGTACGGATGGATACCACAAGCCGCCGCAGAATCACTAGCGCCAATGCCTTGCTTACGAACCTCAAGCCATTTCTCATGGCTTAGGTGCTTGGTATTCACCAAACGCTTAGCGGTGGTGGATGGGGTGCGATTGGTGGATTTAGTAATTTTAACCGTATTGTCATTAACTTTTGGTTTAACAATGGGTTTAGCCGATTTCGTATTCACCGTTGAGCGTTTACTACGGTTTGGCTGAGTCGTATTGTTTAATGGGATAATGTTCATGATAAATTCCTTGGATAGATTGGTTGGTTTGATTCGTTAAATAAACGGCATAAAAAAACCACGCTCGAAAGCGTGGCTGGTTGTGTTGTCATACTTTAGAGGTAGTGAGTTAAGCCAGCATGAGTAAAGATTCTTCCAAACCCTTTTGCTTGAGCTTAGCGCCAGCCCCGAACCATGCTGAGTTCAGGCGGTTATCGGTACTCATGGCCCGACGTTCATGATCCACGTACTCCGTGATACTGCATAACAGCCCATAAGCCGTATCACGTGCCGCATCAAGATCGGCCCCGCGACCTTGACCGTTAAACATAGACATCACCTTATTCATCGCTTTGGCATTGGGTACGGCTTCTTTCTCTCTCTTTGCGCTGTTGAACAAGATGAGGTTATTATCTTCATCGTTAAATACCCGACTGAGATAATTGCCCGCTTCCGCTTGGGTAACACGGCGCTCAGACAACTGCTTCATCTCATAGCTGTGCTCGTCCCACTGTTTAACAGATACGCCCAATTGCTGCTTTACTTTGTCAGCATCAAAGGAGGTTGAGTGCGGTACTTTCACTACACCGCCACTACCGTTAGCGAGGCTAATCGCAAGGGTGTTATTGCATACCACACGAATGGAAGTGAATTGCGCGGTAGTTGCCAACGTGCCGTCACAAGCGGTTGCAAGTAACAAGTAGCCATTACTGACATCATTCCCCTTAAGCGTCGCTGACTGGCCTGTCCTAGCGAGTGCCCATAACTTTCTGCCGCCTTTAAGTACACCAGCGGTCTCAAGCTCAAAGTCAGACTGCTCAGTAAGATCACGATAGAATTCTAGAATCTCACGAGGTTGTACTTCTTGATAGCGTTGACTAACTACAGATAGCGGCTCGAAATTATCACTACGGTATAAAACCTTTTGCTCAGCAAAGGGCAGAATCAGGTTATGCCCTTTGTCATTGTTTGCCATGTAGCTAACATCTGATGATTCGATACGCCAATCAAGCCCAGCTTGTTTTGCCCAAACCTCAATTGGTTGTTTGGGAGACAGCTCATTACCTAAGCCATGCCAAGGGGTGTCGCCAACAAATGCCATTGATTCGACTAGATGTGCCATGATGATTTTCCTTTTAAGTGTTAGTGATGTTTAATGAGTACGTTAAATAGTGAATGAGTTAATTGAAATCCGTAAAAACGTGATCGCAGCTGCTACAGCGATATTGTTTGTTGACCCGCATCGGTAACGCTTTATTGGGTTGCGTCAGCTCAATAACGGTAGCTAAAACGATGCCGACAACCGCACCAATAGCGGGATGAACTTTAAGGGTCTTACATATACTGACACCGAGACCGACTAACACCGCAGGAGATAACAGCTCATCAAATAAACTTATATCGGTGTTATCACTCACCTCATAAACAGCGGAGGAGTGGCAGCAAGGACAAATTGGTTTCATAAGGGCTCCTATTTATTTTAGGCATAAAAAAGGCCTGCCGAAGCAGACCTGAATGAGGGGGATATAGCATGGTTGTGATAACAGAGGTGCTATCTCATGACTGTAATATACATCTGAGATTGTTTTGCTATGGATGGGCGCTATCGACGTATCCCTCTACGCCAAGGTACATCAAACTGACCGCGTCCAAAGGTACGCATGTTAGGCAACCATACTTTCAGCTGTTGCTCACACTTATCAATCTTTGTTAAATACGAGGCTGTTCGTATAGCGTTCTTAACGGCAAGTGGGTCATCACGATGAATCATACCAATACCCAATAGCCCCTCCTTTTCATACTTTCTCTTATTTGCTACCGTATTCCAATTATAGTAAGTCCCAAGCCCACCCGTAATGCCTTGCCATTTCTCTCCTACCTCTTTACCCAAGTAATAATCTTTCTGCCGTTCTGAACCATTATAGATTAGCAATAGGTGACAATGTAGACCGCCATTTTTACCGCCTTGTTCCAGTGCCCAAGCATGACCTTGCAAATGCTCAAAGCACGTTTTTTGGTTACTAATAAAATCTCTCATTTTATTCATATGGCTATCGAAATCATCTATCGTCACCAAATGACTGGTTTCTGTTGCGTACTTTAAATCGACAGAGACAAACAACAGTTTTGAGTAGTGAGTAGTAAGACTTCTAATATGACTCTCTAAACTTTTTGTATTCTGACCCTCATTATAGCGCCAAGCTATATTTTCATTCTTAATATCATTTTTATAAAAACTCAGCGTTTTTATAAATCGCTGAGTTTTATCATGATCCCAAATAACGTCACATGGGTATGAGTCACCTACAATAGATTGAGTACTACCAATAAATGCATGAATAGATTCAGAGTAAAATAAATCATCATCAAGGTTATCCATGAATGGGTAATATAAATCGTTCAGTTGTTTTCTAACTTCTGTAAAACTTATTTGATTGGCTAGTATAGCCCTAACGAGTTTATCAACGTTAGAAACGATTTGCGGTTGATTGAGATGTGAGTATGACATGTTCCTGCTCCGATGAGTTTGTGGTTCATAGATTCAGGTCAGTCAGTATTTTTTAATGCCGTGCATTAAAGTCTAGTCGCTTAGCTTAGGTAATTAATAATATAAATAACCCACTAAGGATATCAAAGCAACAATGCGGAAACGCCTACATTTTTTACAATCGCTTGTGGATAACTACCAAAAACTAGTAGTGTAATGAAAAATGGAGTTGAGTGCAGAATTAGTGGATAGTAGAAATAGCTAGGGCCTTCATAGAATATGGAAAAATAATCAGTTATTTCAATATCTAGATATCAAAATACCTCTTAAATTACTAGTAAATATCATGTAATATAGCTTGATATAAAACGTGATTAATACTTATATACCACGAGTGGCACAAGAAATTTTAAAGGGGTAAGAAATTATGGCATATATGTTTAATAATTATGATCAGAAAAAGTATGTTGAAAAGAAAGTTATGTCGTTAACTGATAGGGAAGCGATCTGGTTACGTGATTATTTAGCTGATACTATTAATGAAAATTTCTCAGGAATAGAATTCATAAATCTAAAGAAAAATCTTTTGTTAGAGCTATATGAGTACAAGGATTTTAAAAAAATAATTGATGAAAGTATGATATGTATGGGATCGTCCTTAACGCCAGAGAAATATTTTCAATGGCTTAGTGGTAATTTAAGAGCCCAAATATTCTCTATAAATGTATTGCAGGAAAATAGACATCATAAAAGTAGTATAGATAATTACGATAGTAGTGCTATGAATAACATATATAGCTTTTTGGATTTCTTGAAGTTTGGTGATTCATTTGCAAGCTTAGATAATAAAGCAGATATATTAACTCTTAATAAAATTATATGGGATACAGTAAGTGGGGAAGAAAACTATTCGAAATGGTTAAAAGGTGAGTGTGTTAAACAAATAGAATGGGCACAAAACTATCTTAAGGATAAAGGGTGCTATGTAGAAGCCGATATCGATAATTCAAATCATAGCGAAATAAGATCTAGGGTATTAGCTTCGTTAGATCTTATAGATCATCCTGTTGATATTGCTACTAGCAAAAATTACGAGCAGAGTGATGGTAAGATTCTGTTTATATCGAGAATGAAAAAGGCATGGACTCAGCAAAAACAACGTGATGAAGGTAAAACAAAAAAGCCTTATCATTTACCTTTGACTAAAGAAACTAAGGGGAGGCTTGAAAAGATGGCTGAGGTTAAAGGTTTATCTCAAACGGCACTACTTGATATTTTAATTAACTCAGCATATAACCTTGAGTTTCTCGATGTAGATGGTAATGAAATATTCTAATTTTTTTTGATTAAAATTTGCAGCTCATCTGTAGTGATACCTTTACTTATCAAAGCGTTGATGAGTTCTTGCTTATCAGCATCTTGCAATGTGTCAGACTGTTGGCCTTTCAAAGAGCTTTCAATCTGCTGCCTCGCTGTTTGAAAATCTACTACCTCACCTTTATCTCTAAGTAGGTCTAAGAAATTAGCCCATACTTGCATGATCTTGCGACGCTCTTCTAAATGCTGAGCGTGGTTGTATACCGCTCTTATATTATTTCTTTTGTCGTGAGCCATCTGCTTCTCAATAGCATCACCCATGTAGCCAAGTTCGTTTAGGTTAGTTGAAGCGATATGACGGAATCCATGCCCTGTCTGTTTCCCTGCATAACCAATGATATCTAAAGCATTGTTGATGAACTCTTCGCTGTAAGGCTGGTTTGTACCCATATTAAAGAATACGTACTCAAACTGGCCGGTAACTGACTTGAGCTCTTCGAGCACACTAATCAACTGTGTTGATAACGGTACGATGTGCCCTCTAACCACCTTTAAATTATCTACATCAACACGCCATACGTTATTCACAAAGTCGATATGTTCCCATTTCATCATTCTCAGCTCAATGGTTCGACAGAATGAGTAGGCAAGGAATTTCATACCTAATCTAGTTTGATCATGCCCGTGGTACTTTTCTATGTCGCGAAGCAGTTGAGGCAACTCAGATAGCTCAACATGCTTCATGTGCTGTGTTTTTGCTTTTGGATATAAGTCCTTTAGCCCTTCGATAGGATTTGATACAAGCAGCCGCTCCATTTTGGCACGCTTAAGTATTTTCTCAACCAATGCGATAGTTCTACGAGTCACTTCCCTAGGAGGTTTGCCGTTACTGTCTTTTCGAGCTTCAATCTGCTCAGCCATAAGTTTGCAGTCATCGAAAGATACGTTATTAAGCGCAATGTTCTTAAACATCGGCAGCACATCTTTAGCCATTCGATTACTGTCTTGTTGGTAAGTGCGAGGCTTAACAGTTGTCTGTCTCTCGACAAGCCATACTGAAGCGTAGTCATTAAACATCTGCGCTTGTTGGTCTTGAATATTTTTACGGCGTTTTTGCGTTTTAGGATCGACACCTTCAGCAAGCAGAGCCTTTATATCTTTATTAGCTTGTCTAGCCTCTGATAGCCGTACATCTGGGTAGCTTCCCAATGTCAGATTCTGCTGCTTTCTGTTAAAGCGATATGCACTAATCCATGTCTTTGTACCAGAAAGTTGCACCCACAGCTGAAGCCCTTCCCGATCGCTATGTTTGTCAGGGCGAGAGCTTGTACATTTTTCACTGGGTTTAAGACTACGAATTTTGACATCAGTAAGCATAGCTACTATTCCTTATAGAAATTAAAGTAAGCCTTTACCGACGGGGTTTTTTGAAGTATCTGTTGGTATATTTGAATATAGAAATATAAAATTGTTGGTATAAAAGGCTAGTTATTAATTCTATACCAACATGTATACCAACACAATGGATGGCTTACCTGGGTTTTAAAAGGAATGTTTCGGACAACAGTAGTTAGTAGATATAGACTGAGAGCCACACTGCTAAAGGTTTTAAGGAGTGTTTAGGATGGGGTAGGACAAGATAGGAAAACAGAGGATAACTAAGATTGGCGGTGAAGGAGGGATTCGAACCCTCGATACGCTATTAACGCATACACACTTTCCAGGCGTGCGGTTTCAGCCACTCACCCACTTCACCGTACTGTAACATTTGCAGACTATGTTTAGCTACTGTCTGTTATTTTAGACGGCTCAGTATAGCGGATACAGTTTAGAATGTCACGGTTTGCGTTCTCCAATCAAGGAAAATTTCCAACGCAAGCATATCTTTCCTTATTGATGGGTGCCTGCTAGGATAGTATATTATAAGGTATAGAGAGTTGACGGTTAGATGATACGTATAAATGAGCAGAGAAATAAAGAGAGTAGATCTATCTATCCTAGTAAGTTGCGGACGTGTACTACGAGTACAGTACTGACGCTGATGAGTATGATAGTAGCATCTCTCATCGGAATATTACCTGCCTACGCTGAGGATTTATCTCGGTGCAGTCAGTCTTTTTATGGTGGTGTTTATCCTGAATTCACCAATGCTAAATTAAGTAAAAATACGCAGGCGCTATGTTTTGATGGCTTTGCAGTCATGTATTCTGACGTGTCGCGAACGCCGCTGTGGTCAGCAGAGTATTTGACGCGGAAGCGTTTGCAACAAGCCAAACAAATTGACCGCGAAGATAGCTTTCATGAAGAGAGTCGGCTACCCATGTCAGCGCGCGCCAAATTATCAGATTACTCAGGGTCTGGTTTTGATCGTGGTCATTTAGCCCCAAATGGAGATATGGCAAATCGCAGTCAGCAGTACGATAGCTTTAGCCTTGCTAATATAGCTCCGCAGTCGCCACGAAACAATCGCTATATTTGGCGCAATATTGAATCTGCCACTCGTACTTTGACCCAGCAATATGGCGAAGCTTACACTGTTACCGGAGTAGCGTTTACAGATAAAAAAGTCCAGCGCCTCAAAGGTCGCGTATTAGTCCCGAGCCACTTTTTTAAAGCCGTCTATATTCCTGCTATTAATAGCGCAGGTGTTTATTACGTACCTAATGACGAGTCAGAACGTATAGAGATTATCAGTGTTGATGAATTGACAGCGCGAATAGGTATTGATGTGTTACCTGTGCTTGACCAACAGATAAAGGCGCAAGCATTGACGCTACCACTCAAGGCAGGTGACAAGATGGACATGCCCGATGTTACAGATAAAAATCCCAGTTGGATGCTTTTTGTTGTCGCCATTATTGATTGGGTAATGGCCCAACTACAAGCTTAAACACCAATTTTGACTGGTATATTGTAAATACTGTTCTCATAATTATAAAATGCGCAATGCTGCTGATAAATAGGAAAAATAAATGATTGAACCTTTTGCAAATAATCATCAAAGTATGCAAATTGGCGAGCTGGTCATCGAAAACCAAACCGATAAAATCATTATTTACGGTGATATTGACCTACAACTCAATATGTTAGGACATGAGCAAGCACAGCAATTGCACGAGCTCACCAGTAAAATACTACAAGCTTTTGATAAAAATCCTGATTATAGTAAAAATGTGCCTGAGTCAAAAGGTAAGAGTGACTTACCAGATGAAAGTATAGACAATCCCTTCTTGTAACTATTTGATATAGTTTTGATTTTATAGTAATACTAATCTATAAAGAAATTACTAGGCAACATTCGGAATTTGCTTATAATGAGTTAAACTGCTTTTACGTTACTCTGATTGTAGGTATCGATGGTAAGTAACAACACTATTAGAAAATGGTCAATGTTACTCAGCAATTAGAGCAGTCAATAAGCATGAACACTCTCACATTTTGAGTCATCATCGTACGAAAGGAGTCGATCTATGAAACTATTTACTAAAACCGCTTTAGCAGTCGCTGGCATCAGCCTAGCAACCATGGCATTCGCCGCTGACCCACTGGCTAACACCAGCTGGCAGACCTTTGAAGATGGTCAGCCTAAAGGTGTGGTAAAAATTACTGAATCAAATGGTATTTTGACTGGTAAGCTTGTTGAAGCTAATACCGCAAAAGGTAAACAGTACGTTGGTATGACCGTTATCGCTGGTCTAAAAGCCGATGGCAATGGTAAATACAGTGGCGGTACGATTACTGACCCTGCAAAGAATAAAACCTATCGTATGACTGCCAATGTAAATGGTAATACGATGGATCTCAAAGGGTATTTAGGGCCATTCTCACGTAGCCAAACGTGGAAAAAGAAGTAATTTAGCTTAATTACTGATAGCAAAAAACAAATTAGGCTACCTAATTATTTTATATAATAAAACCCCGCATTTCCTATAGGTGATGCGGGGTTTTTATTTTTAGACGGTGCGTAATGATCGCACTAAATAAGTTGTTTTTCTAATTAGATAGCGTCAGGTCCTGTCTCACCCGTACGAATACGAATAACTTGTTCAAGATTGGTCACAAAAATTTTGCCATCACCAATTTTACCCGTGCTAGCGATTCGAGTGATGGCTTCTATAGCAGGCTCAACCATGTCATCAACGACGGCTACTTCTATTTTTACTTTAGGCAAAAAATCTACGACGTATTCGGCACCGCGATATAGCTCGGTATGTCCTTTTTGGCGGCCAAACCCTTTGACTTCGGTAACAGTGACCCCTTTTACGCCAATATCAGACAGGGCTTCGCGCACGTCATCGAGTTTAAAGGGTTTTAAAATCGCAGTGATGAGCTTCATAACAAATTTCCTTATATAAATAAGTTGGGTAGCAGGCTGGGGCGTACGTTTTGGTCTATCGTATCTTTGCGCTACTTACAGTAAAGTATTCAACAGTTAGGGCTGAGGTAATCAAGAAGCTTGGCAAGGAGCTACACTTAAACTTATTCACTCACAAAACTATGCAAGGTCTATGTGCTTAGCAAAGTGAGAAGATAACGGTGAAATCATTTCTATTATCACAGTATAAGTCTGGGGTAAGTACAACGGAGCTGCCTAAGACGTTAGGATTATTAGAATTTTATTATAACCAAATTATGAATGACTTGGGGCAGCTATCCTGTGATAATTTGCTAAAAAACAAGGTTAAGATAAGTTTGAAATAATAGCGTTTATTAATAAAAGGACGAAAATGACAGGACTGTTTTAATAAAAAAGACTCTGCTTAATCAGAAAATAAATCCAACTCGAGTGCTAGTATTCAGTGCTGACAGTACGTTCTTATTAAAGCGGTCTAAAGAAAGTAGTAAGAAAGTGCAAGGGTACTTAATCTTTAGGGAAAAGAAGGTAAGGCGTTTTGGTACTACTGAGGAGCTTTTTAGTATCACTACCTTGGAGCAGCTCGCGCAGGCGTGATTGTCCAAATGCACCGGTCATGAGCAGTCCAATATGATGCTCATTTTGATAGTGGATCAAAGCCGCTGTCACGTCACGACTCTCTATTAAGCATCTTTTACAGTTAATACCTGCTTGTTTGAGTTTGGCATATGCTTCACGTAGGGCATCGCAATTATGAGAAGTGTCTTTACCGACCATGACAATATGAATAGTCAGTGCTCGAACCAGTGGCGTTTTACACAACCAGTTAAGCATTTTATGAGCAGTGGCGCGGTTATCAAAGGCGAATAAAGCCGTTGTTGGCGGCAAAAATGTAGTGTGAGTCACCAAAATTGGACATTGGCTTAAACGTACCAGCCCACTTAAAGTAGCTTTACAGGTAAGGTGGTGACCGATGACTACTAATTGTGATTTTGCATCGACATAATCCAGACTTTCAATGAGAGGTTCATGTCGATGCAAAGTGTAAACCTGACGCTTGTGCCGATGTTGCTCACAGTAGGCAGCTGCTTGATGAAGCAATAATTTGCCTTGTGCTTTTAGTTCAGAATTACTTAAGTGCTCGTGACTGGTAAATTGCTCAAGCAAGGTGTTTTCATCATCAATATTGAGACAGCCTGAATAATTAACGGCAGCCTTTTGCTGTAGGCTTGGTACTGAATATAACAGACCAATAGGCGCTTGCAAGCGCACTGATGCCCACATGCTGGCATCCAATACGGCTTGCACATGATCAGGGCAGTCTAAACAGGCAATCACACTATCTGGTTTTAAATTACTCATAATACAACCACATCATCTTAATAATGAAAATACAGTCGAAATAAATGGCCAGATGCAACGATTTAATCAAGCAGACCAATATCGCGGCGATCATGGATAGAGAAGCGATCGATGAGCGTACGACTGGCATTGTTGAGTCCAACTACCTTGACATCAATGCCTTCTCGTTGCAAGCGCATGACCAGCTTGTCGAGCGTATCAACCGCGCTGATGTCCCAAAAATGAGCTTGGCTCACATCAATATGCACGCTATCCAGTGCTTCTCTGGTATCAAAGCTTTGTAAAAACTGCGTGGTAGAGGCAAAGAATACCTGACCTTGTACATAATAATGGCGGGTATTACTGCTGTCATCGTACTCACTAAAGACTGTTAAGAATTGGCCGATTTTATTCGCGAAGAACAAGGCCGATAATAGTACGCCCACGCCTACGCCATACGCTAAATTATGAGTGAATACAGTGGTTAAAACTGTTGATAACATCACGATATTAAAGGACATCGGATGGGTTTTAAATTCGCGAATGGACTGCCAGTTAAAGGTGCCTATAGACACCATAATCATGACTGCGACTAAGGCCGCCATTGGAATTTGGCTGACCCATTCGCTTAAAAATACCACCATAATCAGTAGCACCACACCAGCAATGAGTGCTGATAAACGCGTGCGGCCACCGGATTTTATGTTAATCATCGATTGACCAATCATCGCGCAACCTGCCATCCCACCAAAGAAACCTGCTACGATGTTAGCAATACCTTGACCACGGCATTCGCGGTTTTTATTACTTGGTGTATCTGTTAGCTCATCTACAATAGTTGCAGTCATCATTGACTCTAGCAGACCCACAATTGCCAGCGTAATAGAGTAAGGCGCAATAATAAGTAACGTATTTAGGTTAAGCGGAATGTCAGGTAATAAGAACATCGGTAGCGAATCAGGCAAATCACCCATGCTACCCACATTACGAATATCTAAGTTCATATATAGCGCAACCGCCGTAAGCCCAACGATGCAAACCAGCGGAGAGGGCAGGATATGCCCAATTTTTGGAATCAATGGGAATAGATAAATAATGGCCAGGCCCGCTGCGGTCATCATATAGACGGTCATGCCAACGCGTTCAGTCATCGGGTTCAGCTCAGGTAACTGCGCTGCGAATATCAAAATAGCCAGTGCATTCACAAAGCCAATCACAACGGAGCGGGAAACAAAACGCATCAAGTTACCCAGCTTTAAAATCCCCATCAGAATCTGAATGACACCGCATAATAGGGTAGCCGCCAGCAAATACTGCAGCCCATAATCAGCAACCAAAGTCACCATGACCAATGCCATCGCGCCTGTCGCCGCCGAAATCATGCCCGGACGTCCACCGACAAAACTAATTACGACCGCAATGCAAAACGAGGCATATAAGCCTACTTTTGGATCCACACCTGCGATAATAGAGAAGGCAATAGCTTCTGGAATCAATGCCAGTGCGACCACGGTACCGGATAAAATATCACCACGAACGTTAGAGAACCACTCGTCACGTAAGCTGTCAACAAAAGATGTCATAAGTACACTGTATAAAGTTAGAGGCAAAAAAGTAATCATGACCCACTGCCAATACTGTCTGTTGATAATACAAGACAGTGGGAAATCTACTGCGTCGCTTAACAGATTAATGCTGTTAAGTGGTCCTGGGCTTTATAATGTTATTAAATATTGATTACTAAAGAATAGTCTTTAACTGACAGTCACTATAAAGACAATAATAAGAATAGCTATTGAGATGCTAATAATATGCGATGTGGTCAGTGAAACTATTGATAATAAAATGGGATAGAAAAATTAAGATAACGTATAAGTAGAATGGTGCGAAGAATAGTTGCTAAAGATAGCGTGACAGTAGGGTGATAAGGGTCACAACATGCTAAACTAAAACGCCAAATCAAAATGCCCGTTAAGGCTTTAACAACTTACTTTAAAAACATGCGCATAATACCATAAAGAGATAAAAAAGCAGTACCGAAACCTGAACGATACCGTTATGATACTCCGCATTGTACCCAATAGTCTTGCCCCACCTCGATATAGTTTCTATGGCAAAATATATAATAGGAAGATTACCATGAGCTGTGCTGCAACAGAATTATCAATCCCTAAAAATAGTGGCCTACAAGTGGTGGTCGGCTTAGGACAATCGGGGCTATCCGTAGCACAATATTTGATCGAGCACGGCTACCGCGTGGCAGTGACGGACAATCAGAGCGCGCCGGCGTTAGCAGATAATTTACCAGCAGCCGTTGAGATTCGTCAGTTTGGTGCAATTGATGGTGACTTATTGCAACAAGCGGCACGCATTATTATTAGCCCTGGTATCTCTCTTGATACCCCTGCAGTAGCAGCCGCCCGGCAAGCAAGTATCCCTGTAGTTAGCGATATCCAGTTATTTTGTGAAGCATGCACCGTACCGATAGTGGCCATCACAGGCTCTAATGCCAAAAGTACGGTGACCACCTTGCTTGGGCAAATGGCCGCTGATGCTGGAATTAATGTTGGTATTGGCGGCAATATTGGTATTCCTGCCTTAAATTTACTGGCAAATCCTGATATGGAGTTAGCCGTACTTGAGCTATCAAGTTTTCAATTAGAAACCGTGACTGATTTGGGTGCACAAGTCGCCACAGTGCTCAATATGTCACCAGATCACTTAGATCGACACGGCGATATGTTAGGGTATCATCAGGCCAAGCATCGTATTTTTCAAGGGGCAAAATCAGTAGTTATTAACCGTGAAGATCCAATGACCCGTCCCTTAGTCGCTGACAATTTACCACGCTTGAGCATCAGCATTCATGCGCCTGATAAAGACCAGTACGGTCTCATTACTGATGCTGATGGGCAGATTTATCTGGCGCGCGGTCACAAGCGTTTATTATCAGCGGACAAGCTATTGATTAAAGGTCGTCATAATCTACTGAATGCCCAAGCAGCTCTTGCTCTTGGTGAGCTGGCCGGTTTACCACTTGATAGTATGTTAACCACGCTACAACACTTTAACGGCCTTGATCATCGTTGCCAATATGTGACCACAGTCGCTAATATTGATTATTTTAATGATTCAAAAGGGACTAATATTGGCTCAACCATGGCGGCTATTGAAGGTTTAGGGGCAGTCTATGCGCCCAAAGATGGCAAGCTGTTATTAATTTTGGGTGGTCAAGGTAAAGGCCAGCAATTTGGTGAGTTAACCCCTTTCATCAATCAATATGTCTGCCAAGTCCTATGTATCGGTGAAGATAGCTTACAGATTGAGCAGCATTTGCGTGCTGTAAAGCTAAGCGATGAAGTTACTTTGCATCAATGTGAGACGCTAAAGGGCGCTTTTGCGACTATTCAGCAAGTGACGGCCAGTAGTTTATCGCAAGTCCAAGCGGTATTGCTATCACCGGCGTGTGCCAGCTTTGATCAGTTCAGTGGCTACGAGGCGCGTGGTGATTATTTTGGTCAATTAGTAGCACAGTTAGTTGTTCAATCAAAGACCGTTCCAGTTAGCTAAAGGTTAGTATCGGTTAATAGTGAAAATCACAACAGTGTAAACAATAATAGTGAAAAGTACTGAACGTTTAATATAGTTAGATAGTACTAGGTCTTAAATATGATGTTTAACAAGTTAAATCATTGTTTTACTTAGTCCTTACTGCCACTGTCAATCGCAGAAGGTAAGAGGTTTACTAAGTAGCAGCTTAGAAAATCGCATGTTTTTTCTTTTTTATAAAGTATATGAAGTAGAAGTAAACGGTGGCGTTGAATAGACGCCGTATTTTTTGTTTGTTAGTGTATCTAAAACTTATGGCGCTCTCTTTTTTGTCTCGTATCTCCCAACCGTCTCAGTCAACGACTGGCTCAGGCGGTATGCTCTCTTTACCCTCAGCACGTGCTACTTTATTAGCTAGTGTCGGCTGTATGCTGGTGCTCAGTTTATTGATGGTGGCCTCCGCCTCTATTCCATTTGCGCTCAGTCGTGGGATGACGGAGCTGGACTTTTTTTACCGTCAGCTGTTGTATATGGGTATTGGGTTTGTGGTGGCGGCGATAGCCTATTTTTTAGTACCGCTCAGAATCCTTTACCAAACCACAACCCAGTTTGTCCTATTAGGGATAACTGGGCTATTGTTAGTAGCAACGCTATTTGGCACACCAATTAACGGCTCAAAACGCTGGTTAGATTTAGGCTTTCTGAATTTTCAGGTCGCTGAGCTAGCCAAGCTTGCCGTTATTATTTTTGTAGCTGACTTTGTGGTACGGCGCTCATTTGAGGTGCGTAATGGCTGGGATGGCTTTTTACGTATATCCTTAGTAATTGGCCTGCTAACCATACTGTTATTATTACAGCCAGATTTTGGTTCCTTGGTGGTCATTGTAGGTACGGTATTTGCAATATTTTATATTGCTGGTGCGCCGTATAAGCAATTCATAGCGTTAGGAGCAGTGGTCGGTGCGTTAGCAGTTATGGCAATTGTATTCGTACAGTATCGCTTGACGCGAGCGCTATCGTTTATAGATCCTTTCGATGATATTCAAGATACGGATTATCAGCTGGCACGCAGCCTGATTGCTTTTGGCCGTGGGGAATTCACGGGTGTGGGTTATGGTGAAAGTGTTCAAAAGCTGTCGCATCTGCCTGAGGCGCATACGGATTTTTTATTAGCGATTACGGGTGAGGAGTTGGGCTTTGTTGGTGTGGCAATGGTTCTGTTGCTGGAGACGCTTATTATCGGTAGTGCGATGCGCATCAGCTACAACGCCTTAAAACGTCGGCAGATGCGTATGAGCTATACTGCATTCGGTATCGGGATTATTTTTATTGCGCAGACAGTGATTAATGCGGCGATGAATATGGGGGCGATGCCTACTAAAGGTCTGACGATGCCATTCTTTAGTTATGGTGGCTCCTCAATGTTGATTAGCTTGATAATGGTCGCTATCCTGCTCAAAATTTATAAAGAAAGTCCTGAAATTGGTAAAAGCCAATGTCGTTATTATTAAGCAAAAGCTTGAACTCTAGGTTGATTAATTTAGCTGCTTTATAAATATGAGTATAAAAAAAGCGTCGTTATCAGCGGCGCTTTTTATTAATTAACTTTTATCTTTGTGTTTAAGTATTGGGTATATCTAAATATTGTTTGCCTTGTAAAGGCGCATTGTCCCACTGAAGAATGGCTTGGTTAAGCATGCGTGCAGGGGTATCCATATCTACGGATAGTTGCTGTAATAACTGCAAGGCAGTTGCAATCAGTTGACTGGGGTCACGAGTATCAATTGGCTGGGCAAGGTTCTGTTTGGAGAGCTTTTGTCCTTCAGTATTGCAGATCAGCGGCAAATGATACCACTGCTCAATATTGGGTAACTTGGCAGCTTCCATAATACTTATTTGGGCAGTGGTCATTGGTAAAATATCTAAACCACGCATGACATGGCTAACGTGTTGCAACCCATCGTCGATACTGGCGGCCAAAATATAATTAATCATTCCATCTTGCCGTCGCGTAACCATATCACCTAAGGTGTGCTGTGGATTCTGCCATTGTATGCCCTGAATACCATCAATAAATCCAATCGTATAGTCTGGTAGTTGTATCCGCAGTTTGTGTTGTTGCCGACTAAGGCCTGCCCCTATACAGCAGCGTGGATAGCGTTGACGATTGGCAAGTCTATCAGTCTCGTCCTGTTGCTCCAAACTTTGATGTTCCCAGTATTGTGCCAGACTTTTACGCGAGCATTGACAGGCATAAGTTAGCGGTAGCAAGGTCGTGAATAAATAGTCATTATAAATATCAATACGCTCAGACTGATAAATAACGTCTCCATCCCAGTGCAGACCAAGCACTTCTAAGTCTATTAATATCTGCTCAATGAATTGCTGATCGCATCTTTCACTATCCGTATCTTCCATACGTAACAGCCAAGTGCCGCCTAAAGATTTGATATGGCAATAGCTGGCAAGCGCGGTAGTCAATGAGCCTAAATGTAGCTCACCAGTAGGAGAGGGCGCAAAACGACCAATAGGATGTTTTGTGATCGATGGGGTGTCAGTAGGATTATGAGTCAGAGTCAAAATAGTCAGATATCGAAAATAGAGGAATATAGATAGGATAAAGAAAGTGTCTATAAAAAGATATTTATTAAATGAATTTGTTTTGTTACTGACGGCTTAATTTATTAGTAGATATTTAATTTTTTAATAAAATGATTTAATGAATTGCTAGTCACTATAAAGCCATGGTATACAACGCAATAAGCGACCACTAGGGTCGCTTATTATTATGAATTCATTCATTGTATTCATAGGAAAGGTGGGATTGAACTTATGTTCATTTTCTAGGTATGACCTTGGTTTTGGCGCTCTTTAATCTCAGACAAGGTCTTACAATCGATACACTGGGTCGCAGTTGGACGCGCTTCTAGACGACGTAAGCCAATTTCCACGCCGCAAGTTTCACAAAAACCGTAGTCCTCATTTTCGATCTCGCCCATGGACTTGTCTATTTTGCGAATAAGCTTACGTTCCCGGTCGCGGGTTCGCAAGGTTAACGCAAACTCTTCTTCTTGGGTTGCGCGGTCATTAATGTCAGGCATAGCACTGGACTCGTCTTGGATATAAGTCTTAGTGCGGTCCGCTTCACCAATTAACTGATGCTTCCAGTCTAATAAAATTGCCTTAAAATGCTCTAACTGCGCATCAGACATATATTCTTCGTCTTTGGCAGGCACATAAGGAGTGAACTTCGTATCACTCGGATTCGTGGTTAGGGTGCTCATATGGGACTCCTACTTTTTCAAATTAATTCAATAAAACGACGTTTTAAAAGGCAAAACTCTATAAAATTCACTAGACCTTATTACTGTCTTTTTACAGAACGTTTTACCACTTGGTAACGCAAGTAACACAACTGATAGAACGGTTTGGCTGTCCTAGCCATTATCAGATTATTTAGTATCAAGAGCTGGATAGTTGTCTGCTTTATCTCATTGTACTTATTGATTGCAATGCCTATTTTACTTATGAGGTTGTAATTATTATAGGGTTAATATATCACCACCAAGAGAGTGGTTAAACATACTGGCGGTCAAGTATCCAACCTTTTGACCCAGCTTGCAACCTGTCCATTGTTGGCTAATTGCAACCAGCGATAGCCAGGGCGCGCGCACTCATCGTAGGCAAAGTCGTCTTCATTAGGCTGGAATTGATAACAGGTTGATGGAGTGGTATAAACGGTCACACCATAGTAATGTCTGACTTGTTCTTGGTGCGTGTGACCACTGATGATGACGCGCAGATGAGCAAATGCTTGCATACGCTGCCAAAAGGTATCGGCATTGACAGCGATATGCTTATCTATCCAGTCAGAGTTCATTGGGATCACGTGATGGTGTAAGGCAACGAGCGCGGGCTTATTGCAAGTGCTTAGCTGCGTACATAACCACTCGATATCAGTATTCGTAACCTCGCCGCCCACTTGCCCGGGCACAGCAGAGTCCAGTAATAGTAGCTGCCAATGCTCAGTGTCGATTACATGGCGACTTAGCAGCCGGCAATCTGCAGACTGGGCGACCAATTCACGCTGAAAAAAAGGCAGCTCTTGTCCGAGCTCATCGGTCACGTCATGGTTGCCTGCGATACAAGCGAAAGGAATTTGCGTGGCGCTCAACACTTTAAAAATATAATCGTAAGTCGCAGGCTGTATTTCATGCACTAAGTCACCTGTAATCAGAATCAAATCACAGCGGATGTTCTCGCTGAGTGCTTGCTGTAAGCACGCCTCAAAACCTTGCAGGCAAGTATGCTTAGCACTCAGATCGAGTCCTAATTCATTATTACTAAAGTCTGGTAGCGCCGATAAGTGCAAGTCGGATATCTGCAACACGTTTACTTGCGTATCTGGCGTACTAACGTTACGGGCAGGGTAACTTTGCATAGGGTCAGTACCTTATCAGGCTAAAAAGGTTTAGACCAAAACAGTCAGTGTTGTAATAAAGCGACATTTGCGTTTTGTTCTAATAATTTATACAACTATTTTATAGTATGACTCATTAAATATAGTACACAACTAAGCTGTATACCATTAAATATAGGCAGTTTGTAATATTTTAAAAAAAGACTCTAGTAGAGTTTATTAAATATAGCGGTATAAAAAAGTAAGTAATAAGATAAGAGACAGATTATGAAGGTTTATAACTTATTAAAATCTTATTATCATCATTAGTTGGCTGCTGACCACGATTTTGCTAGTAGCTTCGATACTATTAAGGCGACAAAAAATAAAATTGCCAGCACCAACACAATTGCCAGCCCGGTTTGGATATCTAGCCAAATACTGCCCCAGACGCCTAACGTCACACCCAATTGCGCTACTATCAGTGCAATTATAACCATCTGATTGGGTGCCGCTGAGTAAAGTCGCGCTGTTAATGCCGGTAATACTAATAAGCCGCTGATGAGCAAGCTACCCACTGCTTGTAGAGCAATGGCGCAAAATCCTGCCAGCACACCCATAAAGAACAGCCGCTGTCGCATAGGGTTGATGCCTTGAATGCGAGCTAGAGCCTCGTGGGTAGCCAGCTTCACTTGTGCTGGCCAAATATAGGTTAAAAACCCTAACCCCACTAACACACTGGCAGCAAGTATCGGTAAGTCAGCCCAATCAAGCTCCAGTAAGTTACCGAATAAAAAGCCTAAGACATTGGCTTGCTGATCAGTTAACTGAGTTAAAGTTAATAAGCCTAAGCACAGTAGCGATACAGCGACTACTGCCAGCACTGCATCGACTGGTAAACGCTCATCATCGATCAACACCAAGCCTACGACCACCATGACGCTGACCAAAGCAATCCCAATACCCATAGGAAGCTGCCACCATACGGCAAGTGCCACGCCCAGTAGGGTACCATGCGCTAAGGCATCGGCAAAAAAGGCCATCCGTCGCCATAATACTAAGCAACCAAGAGGCGCTGAAAGTAGACCTAAAATACTGCCTGCAATCCAAGCAGGTGCAATGATGGCTAACCAAGCAGTCATAACCGAGATCCGTTAGAAGGTTTTTATAAAAAATGAAGTCAAATGATGAAAAGCAGACTACTAGTCGGCAAGCTTATAGTAATTCACTTGGTGCGTGGTGCTCACAATCATGCGGCTGATGCACGTAGGGTTGCTCGTAATGATGTCCAAATAGCTTTTGAAACTCATGAGTCATAGCAAGCTCACTAGGTTGACCCTCACAGCAGATATGCTTATTGAGACAGATCACTCGACGGCTGCCTTTCATTACCCAGTGTAAATCATGAGAGACGACTAACATCGCACAGCGCAAAAAATCAGGTAACTCATCGATAAACTGATATAGCCAAACCTCAGTATCAGGGTCCAAACCTTGCATAGGTTCATCTAAAATCAATAGATTTGGCTTATCTAGTAGCGCCCGTGCCAATAGTACGCGCTGTGTTTCACCACCCGATAAATATCGCATTTGCCGCGTTAATAGATGCGTCAACGACAAATTATCAAAAATAAACTGACGCTGTTCAGGCGTTAAACGGTGTTTATGAGCTTGTGCTAACAAGTCTTGTACCCGTAGAGGTAAAATCGGTGGCACGGTAAAGCGTTGTGGTACATAGCCCAGTTGCAACGGTTGATGGGCAGTAATTTTACCATCAGTAGGCGTGATTAAACCTAGTATGAGCTTCACCAGCGTTGACTTGCCCGCGCCATTAGGCCCTATGAGACTAACGGTTTCATTGACCGCAATATCGATATTAATATGTGCGACCAAACGCTGCCTCCCGATATCGTAATTGACATCATTCAAGCTCAACAGTTTGCTATTACTATCGTTGCTTGTGTTATGAATATGCCCGTTATCAAGAGTAGATTTAGACTGCTGAGGCGTAAGTGATGCAGATGGGCTCATGAGGTCACAGTGAATAGTTTAAAAAGTGAAGGTGATATAGTAATAAAAAACCGTATGAATCTGTTGTTAGGCATTTAATGGCAAGCTTGGCAGCGTCCACTTAACTCAATGACACTGCGTGCGACGGTGAAACCGACATCTTGCTCTGCAAAGCTCATGATTTCTTGCACCGGCACACTACTGCACTCTTGAACGCGCTGGCACTGCTCGCAAATTAAAAATGCAGCGGTATGCTGAGCGCGCGGGTGACAGCAAGGGATATAAGCGTTGAGTGAGGTCAGCTGATGAATTAAGCCCTCACTTAATAAAAATTCTAAGCTACGATAAACTGTCGGCGGTGCTACATTTTTTTGCGCCTCTTTTTTTGTTTCACCGTGTTCTATCGTCTGGCTATTTTCTGTTTCTGATAAGCGCGCTTGCTGTAATTGAGTAATCAAATCATAAGCGCCAACCGGTTTATTGGCTCGTAATATCAATTCATATATTGTTTGACGTAACGGGGTAAAACGCACGCCACGCTCTTGGCATTGCTCTTTTGCTTCGGCTAACCGTTCAGCCACGTTGTCGGCAGTAAAATTCTGTACATCGTGCACATGATTAGCGTTTATCTGATTACAGACTGCTGAAAAGGTCGACATGACGCAAGCTCTCCAAAATAATCTAGCGCATATTATCGTTATAGTATAACATAATGAAGATTATAATAGGTTAATACACTGCACTTTTTCAAAAATTACCCGTGCAAGTCCTAACACCCTATTACTGCCTTTATTTGACAGGATTGATAACATATGACCATTCACCGTCATTATAATTACTTAAACAGCTATCCGAATAACCACCAAAATAGTTACCCAAATTTTATTAACAACGACTCCTATCTTACAAGCTGTAGTAAGCCTACTTTTTTTAGTAAGCTTCTGATGTTGGTTATAAAGCCACAGCGTCTATTAACCGTTGCACTGATAACGCTAACGTCAAGTTTATTAACAATGAATGCGCAAGCAGCAACGGTGAGCGTTAGTAACTATCCTCTATTTTTATTAAGTCAGGCCGTGACTGAAGGTGCGCCGTCTGCCAAGCAATTATTGCAACCCGGTGAAGTGGGGCATCATGGTAGTATCAGCCCAGGCGACATCAAAGCCATTCAAGACAGCAAGTTTGTGGTATGGTTCGGCGAACCGTTAGAGAATAATTTAGCAGCAAGCTTGAATACTGCGCCCAATGCTATTTCATTATTTGGCTTCAATGCCTTTAAGCGCCATGCACTTCGTGACGTAAAGGCGGTACCTCTTTCTGGAACGCTAGATCCGCATATTTGGCTTGATCCTGAAAATGCTAAAGCCATCACACGTGCTCTTGCTGTGATTCATAGTCATGCCAATCCGCAGCACAAAAAACTGTATCAGGCTAATGCGCAAAAATTTGCACGGCGCATGGACAGTGCGGTGGCAACGGTTCAACAGCAAGCTGGACAAAAAAGACAAAAACCTTATCCCTATTGGGCATATCACGATGCCTATCAATATATGGAACATGCCGCGCAGATACAGCTTATCGGTAGTCTTAGCACCGACCACCATCTAGCGCCCAAAGCCAGCCAATTACGCTGGCTAAATGAGCAACGTCCCGCCAAACAGATGTGTTTAATTACTCAAAGTAATTCTGCTAAAGGCCTACTTGCAAAATTACAACCAGTAAAGATTACTGTGCAAGCTGAGGACATGAGCGCGAGCAAAGATTTTGTAAGCGGGTGGTCAAATATGGCGCAGCAGATACATCGCTGTATCTCGTAAATTATGCTAGAGAATATAAAATATTTTACTGATAAATAGTTATTATGATTCATGATTATTACTAGCATATAAGGTACGTTACCAACCAATAAAAGGGTGGAAACCCTTAAGTCTAACGGTTAGCTAACGCCACATTTTGCTTGATTAAAAAGGGTGTACTTCCTATAATGAGCGACATTTTTTTGGTTAGAAATGCAACCTATACTGTTCAGTATAATAACCAGCCAGCCGCTGATAATTTCGCCCCGAATACAATATGAGCGGCTCATATCTGATAGGGGCAGTCAGTAGTTATTATTCTAATGCTATAGGATAGCCGATGACCAGACCTGCTGCACGTACTCAAAAAGATAAAATTGGCATCGCAATCAAGCGCCAAGCATGGGTACTGTTTGTCCTGATTGTCATTGCGATACTGCTAGATATCGTATGGCTACATAGTCAGCTTACTGTAGCAAAAAGTGCCGCCATTGGTGCGCTGCTGAGTTTCGTCACCCAAGCTGTATTTGCAGGTTTTATCTTTCGACATACTGGATATCGTGCCCGTCTACACATTGTTAGCCAGTTATACCGAGGCCAAATGGCAAAATGGCTACTGACCGTGTTAGGTTTCGCACTCATCTTTATTACTGTAAAACCTCTTGTTGCGCCTGCACTGTTTATCGGTTTTATAGTGATGCAGATTAGTAATAGTTGGATGTTATGGCATATACGTTAACGTCTGTAAAAGTACAACGACTCAAACATATTTGTTTCATTAGGCCTAACTTGTTTTCTATACGGTTGTTCGATACAACACTAGTATTTATCATAAAACTATTCAAATGCCAGTTATTAGCCGTATAGTTCATAAAGAGCGTCAATAATTTCATTCAGCTGTTCAATTTTTCTACAGTTGACTGAGTATTATCAAATATATTAGTACACAGTAAATGTTAGCTAAGAGTCCCCGTTATCGATAGTTAAAATATTGATGGTAACAACAGCTAAACGTAATTTTTGCGAAAAATTTATCATTGGAAACCAATTGATATCAGAAATACAGATGATGATAAAACGAAATAATACTGTTTTTTACTAATTAACGTCAAAATTGATATAATATCTATCATTATTAGTTGCTTTAAAGCATTGTTTCGATAATAATGATGCTGCATAAACAATATCTTACAATTTATTTATCTACGCAAACGTCCGTTACCAAACGCTAGCAGTTGCCACCTTACTTATACAGTGGATAAAAAATACATAATTGTCTTTACACGAATACAACGCTGCATTAAGATGTACAGTTAAATATTTTGCTTAATCATAAAACATTAAGCAGAACACTTTGCTAATAGGATATAAGCAAATACTCACATAATACATTTATGTGCAGATACCAAGGGCTGGTAAGGATTACTCACAAGCCCTTTTTTGATGGGTGTATTTTATAAAAAGCTATTAAAATCAGGTACTTGCATAAGCGCTATGGGTTGGATGTTACTGGTGGTATGATAATTTAGGAATGATTTATTTGCATATACAGCGGGCAATGGATTACTAACCTACTCATCAGATGACAACCGTTTTTTTAGTAGTTGATTACATCGTTGATTAATAAGAAGCTTATATTATGGCAGGCGAGCAAACAACAACAGAATATATCTCTCACCACTTAACGAACTGGACGTACGGCTACCTGCCGGGCGAAGGTTGGAAAGTTGCGTATACTGCTGAAGAAGCGAGTGCAATGGGCTTTAAAGCCATCCACCTTGATTCTATGTTGTGGTCAATCGGTTTGGGCATTGTTTTCTGCGCCATCTTTTGGATGGTCGCTAGAAAAGTCACGTCAGGCGTACCGGGTAAACTACAAACCGCAGTTGAGATGATCGTTGAGTTCGTTGATAACAACGTTCGCGACTCTTATAGTGGTACCTCAAAGCTGGTTGCGCCCCTTGCGTTGACCATCTTTGTGTGGATATTTTTAATGAACTTGATGGACTTACTCCCTGTCGACTTTATCCCTATGCTCGCTGGACAAATCGGGGCGATGATGGGACATGATCCACATCATGTGTTCTTTAAAATTGTGCCAACCACCGACCCGAATATTACCCTTGGCATGTCATTCTCTGTCTTTGCGCTGATTATCTTTTTTAGTATTAAAGAAAAAGGCTTGGGCGGTTTTGTTGGTGAGTTAACACTGCATCCGTTTAGTGCCACAAACCCTATTTTACAAATTATTTTAATACCCATCAACTTTATTTTAGAGTTTGTTACGCTAATAGCCAAACCTATCTCATTAGGTCTGCGTCTATTTGGTAACATGTATGCTGGCGAGTTGATTTTCATACTGATTGCTCTAATGCCGTTTTGGATTCAGTGGGCGTTGTCAGTACCGTGGGCTATTTTCCACATTTTAATTATTACCCTCCAAGCGTTCGTATTTATGATGCTGACGATAGTTTATATGTCACTGGCATCATCAACTGAACATTAATCAGACATTCAATAGGTAAATGAGGATACATCCATGGATCCAGTATTAGGTGGTTACACAGTTATCGCAGTCGCACTACTTATCGGTTTAGGTGCACTAGGTACAGGTATTGGCTTTGCAATCTTAGGCGGCAAATTCTTAGAAGGCGTTGCACGTCAGCCAGAGCTTGGCTCACAGTTGCAAACCCGTATGTTCATCGTGGCAGGTCTACTTGATGCTATCCCAATGATCGGTGTTGGTATTGCTATGCTATTGCTGTTCGCAAACCCTCTAGCAGGTTAATCAGAAAGCTCAGTTGTAAATGTTTGGTAGTCAAAGTTTTTCTAACCAAGTTATTACCAATAAACTTAGTCAAATTTTGGCTAGCAAACATGGTCAATGAAACTGATTTTTCATTAACAAAGAGGTGATCACGTGAATATCAATTCTACCCTCATCGGTCAAGCCATTGCTTTTGCAATCTTTGTGATGTTCTGCATGAAGTTTGTGTGGCCGCCACTTATCGGCGCTATTAATGACCGTCAGCGTAAAATCGCTGAAGGCTTAAATGCGGCGGAAAAAGCAAAAGCAGATTTGGCGACCGCTGAGCAAGATGTACAGCAAGAGCTTGACCTCGCTAAGACCAAAGCGGCTGCCTTAATTGAGCAGGCGAATAAAAGCGCTAATCAGCTCGTTGAAGATGCCAAATCGCAAGCCCAAGTGGAAGGCGAACGCATCCGTCAACAAGCACAAGCAGCAATCGATCAAGAGATCAATCAAGCACGTGAATCATTACGTGCCCAAGTCGCAGAGCTTGCGGTACTTGGCGCTGAGAAGATTTTGCAAGAGCAAGTCGATATGCAAAAACATGCCAGCATGTTAAATCAGCTGGCGGCGAAGCTGTAATTGTGAGGATATAATGGCTGACTTATCAACCTTAGCACGACCGTACGCTAAAGCCGCGTTTGACTATGCCAATGAGAACGGGGTAGTAAATGAGTGGGAAGACTTCTTGTTTATTGCCAGTACGATTGTCAATGACCACTCGTTCCATTCATTGCTAGACAATCCAGCCGTTTCTGCTGAGCATAAGTCAGCCGCGCTGGTCGATCTTTATAATACACAAGTAGCAGATGCCAGTGACTCAGCTTTTAAGCAACTCTTGGGCGCAACTCAAGGTCATAAAGCGCAAGGCACTGTCAGCTACCCCAAAGCATCAACAGCGCTTAGTAACTTCGTTGTTCAGTTATCAGAGCAAGAGCGTCTGGCACTGCTTCCTGAAGTTTATGAGCATTATCGTCGTCACAAAGCGACTAGTTTGAAGCAGCTCGACGCTTATGTGACTTCTGCTTACCCATTGACTGACGCCCAGCGTGAGATGTTGCAGACGCGTCTTGCTGCCTCGCTTAATGCCAGTGTGGTGATTCATGAGTCGGTTGATGCGAGTCTTTTGGCAGGCGCTACGATTAAAGTCGGTGATAAGATTATTGACGATTCTATGCGCGGCAAGTTACAACAGTTAAAAACACAGCTAACGGCCTAATGCCATTTATCTCCTTATTAGCGCTGACTGGTCAACTTAGGTCTGCGTGACAATAGTTTGAATGATAAGTAGAGCATTTAAGCCAGTGGGCGGGTTATCATAAATTAAAGGAAACCAGTCAATGCAACAATTGAATCCAGCGGAAATCAGTAACCTGATTAAGCAGCGTATTCAAGACCTTGATGCGGGTGCAACTGCAAAGAATGAAGGCACGATTGTCAAAGTATCTGACGGTATCGTGCAAATTCATGGTCTTGAAGATGCCATGTACGGCGAAATGATTGAGTTTGAAGGCGAAATATATGGAATGGCGCTGAACTTAGAGCGTGATTCTGTTGGCGCAGTAGTACTAGGCGACTTCCTAAAACTACAAGAAGGTCAAAAAGCCTATTGTACTGGTCGTATTCTTGAAGTACCCGTAGGTCCTGAGCTGCTAGGCCGTGTTGTTGATGCTTTAGGTAATCCTATTGATGGCAAAGGTCCTATCAATGCTAAAATGACTGACAAAGTCGAAAAAATCGCCCCAGGCGTAATCGACCGTCAATCTGTTGATCAGCCGGTAATGACTGGTTATAAAGCCGTTGATACCATGATTCCAATCGGTCGTGGTCAGCGTGAGCTTATTATTGGTGACCGTCAGACGGGCAAGACCGCGATGGCGATTGATGCGATTATTGCGCAAAAGTCATCTGGTATTAAGTGTGTGTATGTGGCAATCGGTCAAAAACGCTCTACTATTGCTAACGTGGTTCGTAAACTTGAGCAAACGGGTGCATTAGAATATACCACTGTTGTGGTGGCTTCAGCATCAGAGCCAGCAGCACTACAGTATATTGCACCGTACTCAGGTTGTACGATGGGCGAATACTTCCGTGACCGCGGCGAAGATGCGCTGATCGTTTTTGATGATTTATCAAAACAAGCGGTTGCTTATCGTCAGATTTCACTATTGCTACGTCGTCCGCCAGGTCGTGAAGCCTATCCTGGTGACGTATTCTATTTACACTCACGTTTACTTGAGCGTGCATCACGTGTTAACGCCGCGTATGTAGAAAAATTCACCAATGGTGAAGTGGTTGGTAAAACCGGTTCGTTAACCGCGCTACCAATTATTGAAACCCAAGCCGGTGACGTCTCTGCATTCGTACCGACCAACGTGATTTCCATCACTGATGGTCAGATTTTCTTAGAATCAAGCCTATTTAACTCAGGTATCCGTCCGGCTGTGAACGCTGGTATTTCGGTATCTCGTGTTGGCGGCGCGGCGCAAACTAAAATTATCAAAAAGCTTTCTGGTGGTATTCGTACCGCACTAGCTCAGTACCGAGAGCTTGCAGCCTTTGCCCAGTTTGCATCAGATCTTGATGATGTGACTCGCGAACAGCTTGACCACGGTGAGCGCGTGACTGAACTGATGAAGCAAAAACAATATCAGCCAATGTCTATCTCTGAGCAAGCCGCAGTTATCTATGCGTCAAACGAAGGCTTCTTGTCAGATGTTCCGGTTGAAAAAATCGGTTCTTTTGAAGAGAATTACTTGCGTTATTTACATGACGAGCAAGCTGATTTGATGAAAGAGATTGATGATACTGCAAATTATAATGATGATATTGCAGGTCGTTTAAAGTCAGCGGTTGAGACATTTAAACAAAACCACAGTTATTAATTTAACGGGTTAAGCCGGTTTGGCGGTGGCTTTAGTTCTAGAATTTATGAAGTGGCGCGTTGTCTTATAGGATATTTGCGCCACTTTAGCTACTACCAATGGCATATGATCGCGTGGTGCTACGAGCTATTAAATATTGTTGCATGCGCCAATGCTGTTAACCCTCTATATTGGAATCATTATGGCAAACTTAAAAGAAATACGTGCCAAAGTCACCAGTATTCAAAGCACACAGAAAATTACCCGTGCCATGCAAATGGTGGCTGCGAGTAAGATGCGCCGTGCTCAAGAGCGCATGGTTGTGGGTCGCCCGTATGCGGATAGTATGCGCCGGGTTATATCGCATTTGGTGCATGCCTCATCAGATTACAAACACCCGTACATGGCATCGCGTCCGGTTAATAAGGTAGGCTATATTGTCATTACCTCCGACCGTGGCCTTGCGGGTGGTTTGAATATTAACTTATTCAAAGCCTTAAGCAAAAATATTAAACAATATCAAGACCAGTCTGTACAAGCTGAATTTGCAGTGATTGGCGCTAAAGGCGTTAGCTTTTTTAAAAGCTTTGGCGGCAAAGTGACCTCAGCGGTCACTGATTATGGCGATAAGCCGACCTTTGAGCAGCTAAACGCTCCGGTTCAAGCCATGCTTGATGACTATAATAACGGTAAAATAGACCGTATCTATGTGGTCTATAATCAGTTCGTTAACGCCATGACCCAAAAACCGACCATCAACCAGCTAGTACCGCTACCAGAGGGTACCCTTGGTGGTGATGATAGTGGCGTTGAGACTGAACTTAGCTGGGATTATATCTATGAGCCTGATATCGAGACTTTGATTGATGGTCTGCTTGGGCGCTATATTGAGTCGATTGTTTATCAAGCGGTAATGGAAAACATTGCTTCTGAGCAGTCGTCACGTATGGTCGCTATGAAAGCGGCAACAGATAATGCTGGTGACCTAATTAACGATTTACAGTTGGTTTATAACAAGCTGCGTCAAGCGGCGATTACTCGAGAGATCTCGGAAATCGTTGGCGGTGCTGCTGCTGTTTCATAATTGACACCCCCTATATATAGAAGATCATGGAGAACGCAATGAGTAGCGGTCGTATTGTACAGATTATTGGCGCGGTTCTTGACGTTGAGTTCAACCGCAACGAAGTTCCTCAGATTTATGATGCCTTGCAAGTAGACGGTACCGAAACTACCCTAGAAGTACAGCAACAGTTAGGTGATGGCATCGTACGTACGATTGCTATGGGTTCAACTGAAGGCTTAAAGCGTAACTTACCGGTTACTAACACTGGTGGCCCAATTTCTGTGCCAGTAGGCGTGGGTACGCTAGGTCGTATTATGGATGTTCTTGGTCGTCCGATCGATGAAGAAGGTCCTGTAGAGGCGGACACTAGATGGTCAATCCACCGTGAAGCGCCAAGCTATGCCGAACAATCAAACAGTACTGAGCTGCTAGAAACAGGTATTAAAGTCATCGACTTACTTTGCCCGTTTGCTAAAGGCGGTAAAGTTGGTTTGTTCGGTGGGGCTGGGGTTGGTAAAACCGTCAACATGATGGAATTGATTAACAACATCGCCCTTAAGCACGAAGGTCTATCAGTATTTGCTGGTGTTGGTGAGCGTACGCGTGAAGGGAATGACTTCTATCACGAAATGCAAGAAGCGGGTGTTGTGAATACCGAAGACTTTAGCAAATCTAAAGTAGCGATGGTATATGGCCAGATGAATGAGCCGCCAGGTAACCGTCTACGTGTTGCGCTATCTGGCTTGACGATGGCTGAGTATTTCCGTGATACCAAAGATCCTGAAACGGGCAAAGGTCGTGATGTCCTATTGTTTGTTGATAACATCTATCGCTATACGCTAGCCGGTACGGAAGTATCCGCACTGCTAGGTCGTATGCCATCAGCCGTTGGTTATCAGCCAACCTTAGCTGAAGAGATGGGTATGCTACAAGAGCGTATTACGTCAACGCAATCAGGTTCAATCACTTCAGTACAAGCCGTATATGTACCCGCGGATGACTTGACGGATCCATCACCTGCAACTACCTTTGCTCACTTAGATGCAACGGTCGTACTAAGCCGTGATATCGCCTCACAAGGTATTTATCCTGCGGTCGATCCACTAGATTCAACTTCACGTCAGCTTGATCCACAAGTGATTGGCGAAGAGCATTATAATGTTGCTCGGGGCGTGCAGGAAGTATTGCAGCGCTATAAAGAGCTTAAAGACATTATTGCTATTCTAGGTATGGATGAGCTGTCAGAAGAAGACAAATTGGTTGTATACCGTGCACGTAAGATTCAGCGCTTCTTGTCACAGCCTTTCCACGTCGCTGAAGTCTTCACTGGCGCACCTGGTAAATATGTCACTTTACGCGACACGATTGCGAGTTTTAAGGCAATCATCGCTGGTGAATACGATGATTTACCAGAGCAAGCATTCTACATGGCCGGCGGTATCGATGAAGTAGTCGCTAAAGCAGAAAAAATGAAATCTGCTTCAGCGTAAGTTATTTAACCATGAGCTTAGCGGCAAACATCCTATAACTGGACTATTTGCTGCTAAGCATAGCAGTTGTTGAGCAGATTCGATAGTTGTGCAATAGCTGCGATGCATACCAGCACTGACAAAAGGAATAAGGTATGGCAACGTTACAATGTCGTGTCGTAAGTGCCCGTGAAGAGTTATATTCAGGGGAAATCAGCATGTTGATCGCAACTGGTAGCGAAGGCGAAATTGGGGTGTTGCCAGGCCACACGCCACTTATTACCTTGCTAAAACCAGGTCCTATGCGGGTGCGAACGCCAAATGGCGAAGAAGAAGTCATCTACGTCTCAGGTGGGGTGCTAGAAGTACAACCGAAGATGGTTACCGTACTCGCTGATACGGGCATGCGTGCGCATAACCTTGACGAAAGCAAAATAGTTGAAGCCCGTAGAAAAGCAGAGCAGATGCTAGTCAACCAGTCTGATACACTGCAAACTAATGCAGCTTTAGCCTCATTAGCAGAGTCTGTTGCGCAGCTACAAACCATTCGTAAATACAAAAATCGTGCTTAGGTACATTAATTGGCATTTTGTATTAAATGGTAGACTTTAATTTAAACAATAAAAAACAGCCCATTGTGGGCTGTTTTTTATTGTTTATAAATAGTCCATCAACACATCTTAAAATTACTAACTATTGCTTTAGTTTTTAGGAATATTTCATACGTTTCTAAATAGAATTTAAAAAGATAGTAGCGTGAGTATTACTATTTAGTTATATTAGCATTTACCATTTTTTATAAAAAAGACTTAAACTCTACAAAGCGATAAGAAACGGACCGGCTATTCGCAGTGAACAACGACTGTCTATTAGTATAATAGTGATAAGTATTGGACGATAACTAAAGCTTTAGTCTGTATTGTTTATAGGTTTTGTTAACAACAATAGGCTATAGTATAGGGGGTTGTAAGTTTGATAGTATACTGTGCCACCACATTTGTACCACCTATGCGAACCTGAATTGTTCCACTTTAATATGCTATTAACTTTTCCTGTCTCAATTTTATACATTAAAGGATATCACGATGACAATGAACGAAGACGACAACACCCCACGAATCCTAATTGTTGAGGATGATGAGCGTCTGGCTATGTTGACCCAAGACTATTTGGTCAAAAATGGTTTAGAGGTAGCAATTGAAACTGACGGCAATCGCGCTATTCGTCGTATCGTCAATGAGCAGCCAGATTTAGTCGTGCTTGATGTTATGCTTCCTGGTAGCGATGGCTTGACTGTATGCCGTGAAGTGCGTCCACATTATCAAAACCCTATTTTGATGCTAACTGCCCGTACAGAAGATATGGATCAGGTGTTAGGTTTAGAGATGGGTGCTGACGATTATGTCGCTAAGCCTGCTCAACCGCGCGTTTTGTTAGCTCGTATTCGGGCATTACTACGTCGCTCCGAAAATGCACCCTCAGAAGATGTGCCACAACGCTTAGAATTTGGCGATTTGATTATTGATAATGGCGGTCGTTCAGTCATGCTAGGCGAAGAGTTGGTTGATTTTACCAGCGCTGAATATGACTTATTGTGGCTGCTTGCTTCTAATGCGGGTCGCATTTTGTCACGCGAAGATATCTTTGAACGTCTACGCGGTATTGAATATGACGGTCAAGACCGTTCGATTGACGTGCGTATCTCGCGTATCCGTCCAAAAATTGGTGATGATCCAGAAAATCCAAAACGTATCAAAACCGTACGTAGTAAAGGCTATCTGTTCGTAAAAGAGGGTAACTAAGCAAATTATATTGACTCAGTCAATATGCATGCTTATATATCCTTTATAATAAAGAAACCAGTGTGATACTGGTTTTTTTATGGGTAAATTTTAAGTTTTTGGCCTTATAGTTAGTGTTATGTGGTTTAATTGTAAAATAGAATTAAAGCGCCAAATTTAAGTTCAATCAGCAGCCCCTATTTAGTTAATAAGTCATCACTCAACAGATTCGGTCACGGCACGTATGTCATTAGTTTCTTCTTTAAAACACAGTATTTTTGTTCGGATTTATGCTGGACTGTTAATTGTCTGTTTGTGTGTGGCGTTGTTTGCACAGCTGTTAATGGATACTATTAATAAAGAGCGGGCGCAGTCCTATCGTGAGAATATGGCGACGGGTGCTTTTTACTTGGTAGGAGAAGGCATTGCCCGCCAAGATAGCGCAGCACAGCGCGAATACTGGTTGTCAGATGCCAGTAGTTTATTTGGCTCGACCTTTCGTATAATACCGATTAAAGAGGTAGATTTTAGCTCAAGTGAGCTGCGCCGCTTTGATAATGGGGCGACTGTGGTACGCTACGCCAGCCAGAAAAATTATGCTGATGTCTATCATCGCCTCGCGGAAAGCGACAGTGTCTTGACGGTTAGAATGTCACAGGTCACTGAGCAGCACGTGCGGGCAATGGCAGTGTTCTTGTTAGATGACATGTCCTATTATTCGACGCTATCGGCTAAGCGGGCGCGTCTTACTGAATTAGAAGATAAGTTCCCTTTTCCATTAGCGCTTAAAGGGGTCAATGAGCTTAATCTAGACAGTGATCAGCTGTCACGCCTGCGCCGTGATGAAGTGGTTATCTTGTTCCAAGATACCAGCACCAGCCAAAGCAACTCAACCATTCGTATTATTGTGCCATCAGAAATTAGTGATATGGCGATTTTAATGGGGCCAGTGTCATTGTTTAACTGGTTCCCATTAAATTTGATTATTAGTATGGTTCTTATCAGTATGTTTTTAATCAGCTTAGGGGTTTATGCACTGATTTTCCCGCTTGAGCGTAAATTACAATTGATCCAAATCGGGGTTAACGAGGTCAGTAAGGGCAATCTTGACAGCCAAGTGCAAGTTATTGGTCAAGATGAAATAGCGCGACTGTCAGCAACTTTCAATGCGATGACATCCCATATTAAGCGCCTGATTGAGTCACAGCGTGAGCTGACACGTGCCGTATCTCACGAGCTGCGTACCCCAGTCGCCCGTATTCGCTTTGCAGTAGATATGCTGGCTGATACGGAGGATGAGGACTCGCGGTTTACGCAGCGTGATTTTATCGATGAAGACATCGAAGCACTGAATAGCTTGATTGATGAGATTTTAACGTATGCAAAACTTGAAGAAGGGTCGCCCAAATTAGACTTAGAACCGGTAAACTTTAAAGAGTTGATTGAGCAAATTGTGCGCGAAACCAATGCCTTAGGTAAAGATATTAAAATCGTAGGCAATCCGCCAAGCTCAAAAGTCACTGCTGTAGCTGATCGGCGCTATTTGCACCGCGTTATTCAAAATCTTGCTGGTAATGCTCTACGCTATGCTGAGACGACTATTATCATTAGCGCTGGGGTCAAAAAAGGCAATGCTTTTGTGTGCGTTGAAGATGATGGCCATGGTATTGCAGAGTCTGACCGTGAAAAGGTATTCATTCCCTTTTCACGTCTAGATGATAGCCGGACGCGTGCCTCAGGGGGTTACGGGCTCGGACTGTCTATTGTGTCGCGGATTGCCTTTTGGTTTAACGGCAGTATGAAAGTAGATGAAAGCCCTGAGCTCAATGGTGCCCGCTTTACAATGACTTGGCCGGTTAAGCCATTGACCCAAACTATCGCTGCTGATCAAATTACCCAAGAACAAAGTGACCGTACTTTTGATTCATAATCAGTTAGACTTCATCAACAAAGTATCTAAAAGTTTAAAACGCATCTTGCGTTTACATAGCTTCAAGGATTAGGAGGTTAGACCATGCCTTATATGTTTGGCGGGTTAGTGATACTGAATGCCATCGCGCTTGGCTATTACTTGTTCGTACAGCAGCCGTCCGCTACTCAGAGTCTACAAACGGCTCAAGATGAGCTCATTCGTCCCCTAACTTTTACCAATAGTGCTGAACATATCCCACCACTAATTGGTAGCAAAAACTAACGTAATACATATCAATAACTTCGCATTATCCAACCTGGTTTGTACCTCTAATCTTTGTCAATTGCCTTTCATTTTACTCGCCTTTCATTACATTTTTAGGCGGTATCAACGTCTGTGCTTCAGAATTTTGGGTTTCATCGCCATCTACTTTAGAGATTAGTGGAATGCGCACACAAACCTGCAAGCCACCATGCGGATGATTAATGGCTTCGACAGTGCCATGATGTAAGTTTGCAATACGGCTGACAATAGCAAGCCCAAGACCACTACCTTGCGTGGTACGTGCGGTTTCACCACGCTCAAAGGGCTGCATAATGCGCTCTAACTGATCTTCTGCTACCCCGCTACCGCAATCGCGCACACATATAATCAGCTGTTCTTGTGCCTCTTTGTCGACTGCACTTTCGCTTGCAACCTCATTTTCTTTTAAGACAGTTGTTTCCATAAATGTTGGTGCGATCGTTGCTGACAGATAAATTGGTGGTTTTCCATAACGGTTGGCATTATTGACTAAATTAATAATCAAGCGCTTAATCGATAGTGGGCGTACTGGTACCGCTTTATGACATTCTGACTGATAGACGAACTTCATTGGTGCAAATTGCACCATAACCTCATTAAATATAATATCTAGGTTAGTTAAACGAACCGGCTCATCAGACCCATCTTTCATAAAAGAAATGAACTGCTCTAAAATGGCATCCATATCTTCAACATCATAAATAAGCCCTTCACGAAAAAAGTCATCGGGTAGCATTTCAGCCGTGAGACGCATACGGGTCAATGGGGTGCGCAAATCATGAGAGATACCAGCGAGCATAATGGTACGTTCTTTTTGTGCTTGATTAAGAGTAGTGAATAAGCGATTAAAGGCCATATTTACTTGGCGAATCTCAGTAGGGCCATTGCGTGTGGGTAAAGTAGTGGCATGACCGAGACGAATATAATTAGTGGCTGCACGTTGCAGGTGGCGCAAAGGACGGTTAAGTTGCTGCGCGAGCAAAATAATGGTCAGTAAGGTTAATATCGGTAACCCAACTAAAAACAATATTAATAAAGTCGGACTGTATTGCGAATAATAAACCACGGATTCGCGAATCCAAAAGCTGTCATCACGGCTGTCTTGCACCCACAGCTGCGGCGTAGGCTTAAACTTGAAATAAACCTCGACCGGACGCCCCAATTGCGCACCAATCTCACGTTGTAATACATCGGTGAACAACCCTACAAAAGCTTTATCCTCAACTTGTGGAAAATCACTTGAATTATCGACCACCACTACATGTGAATGCTCATAAACCCATTGCTGCACTTCTGGATTATTTTGCCAGTCTTTTTTGACGCTACCTACGAGGCGTAGCTCGCTCGTTAAGTAGCGGGCATGGCTTTTAAGCTCTGGTAGATAGAGGCTGCGCCAAAAGAACCAAATGGTTAAGCCAACACTAATAATCACAATAAAAGCGACCATCAGCGTGGTCAGCCAGCTACTAGAATAGGAATTTCCTATCCCGCCTTTACGGCGTGGAGGTAAGTTCGAGGTAGACATAAGGGCAGGCTGCTTTTGCAAAGTTGTTATAAAGTATAATTGAATCCCTACTAATGCGCTATGGTGAGACTATTGCTTTATAGTTATAAGCCTGATTCTAAATACAATGCTGACGACCCTTGCCCACAACTATTAAATCTAATATCTGTTCATAATTACTGCCCTTATCTAGTAGCAAAATTCTTTTAAGCTATTGTTATAATTTAATTAAATAAACACAGTTTATGTTTTTAATAAAATAAGACTGTGATATAATTATGCCCTTTTTGGTATACCTGCGAAAGAGAGAATTCACATGGTTGTTATTCGTTTAGCACGGGGCGGTGCCAAGAAACGCCCGTTTTATCAAGTAGTTGTTGCTGATCAACGCCGCGCGCGTGACGGTCGCTACATCGAAAATATCGGCTTTTTTAACCCGCTTGCTAAAGAGTCAGAAGAAGCAGTACGCCTAAATATGGAAGCGTACAATGCATGGATCGCTAAAGGTGCACAACCTTCAGATCGCGTGGCTTCATTAGCAAAAGCTTATAATAAAGCAGCAGCTAGCACTGAAGCGACGGCTTAATTGCCAGTTGTTAAGTCTAGTTACTCAGTATCGATAACGTGATTGTTACGTTAGATACTTAGCTTTAGAACACATAGCGTAGCTGGTCTGACCAGTGTACGCGCTTAACTGTTTATCGCTGTTTTATCCATCATCATTTATATCACGTTAGGTTAGCCGTTATGTCACCTGTTCCAGACGCTAGTGCCCTTATGAAAATTGGCCAGCTTAAAAAGCCTTACGGCATTAAGGGTTGGCTGTGGGTATTCAGCGATACCGATGAACATGCGGCCATATTTGATATTCAGCCGTGGTGGATGAAAACAGCTACCGGTATAAGGCCGTTAACCGTTAAAGCTTGGCGCGAGCAAGGCACAGGACTTGTTGCTCAGTTTGAGCAAGTTCCTGACCGTAACGTTGCCGAGACTATGAACGGAGTTACTATTTGGGTTGCCCAAAACATCTTATCTGAAACTGCTGAAGACGAATATTATTGGTCGGATTTAGTAGGTATGCGGGTGATGAATGAGCAAAACGAGTATCTTGGCGATATCACTGAGATGTTTGAGACGGGCGCTCACGATCTTATGCGCGTCGCTGCAAACTCAAACAGCTTGGACGCCGAGGAGCGTTTGATACCGTGGCATAAGCAAACCGTGATAGAGGTCGATGTGGCCAATAAAACGGTTATTGCGGCATGGCCGAGTGACTACTAGCCGAGTGAATATTAATTAATCATAAGCTAGCACTAACAGATTATTATTAAGACGTATTAATGTGGAATTCAGATGTATTTCGCCGTGATTAGTATTTTCCCTGAGATGTTTGCAACGATTCGTGAGTTTGGTATCACGGGGCGGGCAGTGACTCAGGAGCAAGTCACGATTGAGTGCATCAATCCACGTGATTACACCACTGATAACTATCGCCGTATTGATGAACGTCCGTATGGCGGCGGTCCTGGGATGGTGATGATGGCAGAGCCATTGTCAAAAGCTATCGAGGATGCGCGCCTGCGCGCAAGCCAACATGGTTGCCGCATGGATGCAGCACATTGTCCGGTGATCTATATGTCACCGCAAGGGCAAACGCTGAGTGAGAGTAGCGTGGTTAAGATGGCTGAATACGACGGCATGATCATATTGTGTGGTCGTTATGAGGGCATTGATGAGCGCTTACTGTTGCAATATATCGATATTGAAGTGTCGCTTGGTGATTATGTGCTGACCGGTGGTGAGCTACCAGCGATGGTGCTCATGGATAGTGTGATCCGTCGTCTTCCCGATATCATGGGTGATGACAAGTCCGCTGAGCAAGACTCGTTCGTCGATGGCTTGCTTGATTGTCCACACTATACTAAGCCGCATGATTTTGCTGGATTGGCTGTGCCTGAGGTACTGCTGTCAGGTCACCATGCTAACATCGCTCAGTGGCGCTTTAGCCAACAAGTCGTTCGCACGCAAACGCGGCGTCCTGATTTATGGCAAGCATTCACCCCAACGGCGCAGCAGTCTAAATGGCTCAAAGCTTTGGCGAAAGACGCTAAAAAACAGCCTTTATAGCTTATAGGCTCTGATAGTTTATATGCCTTGATAGACAGTCTAATAAACAGTTAATGATTAAAATTTTGAGCAACACTAAACAGGTCATACCATAATGGCCGTTTGCCAAACCCCATTTATGTTGTGTTTATTATTAATAAAGCTTAATTCAAGATATTAATAACAGGCATGATTACTTATTACAAACAGGTAATATGCGTTAAGCCTCTATTATCTAATGTGAGGAGATAACTCTCATGAGCAACAAGCATCCATTGGTTCAGGTCATTGAAAACGCTCAATTACTTGAGCGCCCAAGCTTTGCCCCAGGCGACACGGTCGTCGTTCAAGTAAAAGTACGTGAAGGTGAGCGTGAGCGTCTACAGGCTTTTGAAGGCGTCGTTATTGCTAAGCGTAACCGCGGTTTGAACTCAGCGTTCACCGTGCGTAAAATCTCAAGTGGTGTTGGCGTTGAACGTGCATTCCAATTGCATTCACCAATTATCGAGAGCATTGAAGTGAAACGCCGCGGCGCAGTTCGTCGTGCGAAACTATACTACTTACGTGAGCGTTCTGGTAAATCAGCACGTATCCGCGAAAAGTTGGTTGCTCGTGCCCCCAAAGCCGCTCAGAAAAAAACTGATGCTGGCGTACCTAAAGCAGTTGATACTGCACCAGGTATTTAAGGTTAAGCACTGCGCTTAAACTTGCTTAGTTACCGAGCCGTCTATTGTGCGGCAAGGCAATTAAGCAACAGTAGATACAAGCCCTTATTCATAGGTTTATCATATAAATAAGTAGGCGTACCAAAAAAGACAAAACCCCAATCTGCGCTATTGCCAGATTGGGGTTTTTGTATGGGGTGCTTTAATTTTAAGTCGTTAGTTTTTGAGTGTCTAACTTATCGATACGGCTGCTCTGTTCTTTAGATTTACTATGCTTACGCAAACGAATATAGATTTTTTTAGTTACTGTAGCGACTGTTTTTTGTTGCTCATCAACGATATCCGTCGTGTATTCACGAAATACTGCCTCACCCTCTTTTGCCAGTTCTTGGATAGTTGCAATCTCCGTGCTAGGAATTTTCATCCTTGCAGTTACTTTGCTGTTACCAGGCGCAATAAACTCAATGTGTGAGCTTTTATCCCATACTACATAAGTGCTGCCTAATTGGTGCATCAGCATCAGCATATAAAACGGATCTACCATGGAGTATAAGCTACCACCGAATTGCGTGCCCACGATATTTTTATTAAGGGCATTGAGACCCATACTCACCACGCATAGCCCTTGATCAAGATCAACGTGTTCAACTTTTATGCCAGCACCGACATAAGGGGCGTAAGTATTAATACGCAGCTTAAGTAGGTGAGGAGTAAGTAGTGGCATGATATTTTTTTTAGTTTTGCGTCTGAAGTTCTCTAAATTCTTAGGTAACAAGCTCATATTTTATCCTTTTGTCTTTTAATGATCATGCCAAAGGGTGGCGCTGTCCGACGACGTACTATATAGCGAGGACATGACAAGTCTTGGCTGAGCAAAAGATGTCTATCATAATTAAAAACGAGAGAGGTCACTAGTCTTAAAGCGTAACTAATATTATTACCATACTATTGAACGAGTGCAAATGCTTAGTGATATACAAAAGTTTATAGATTGGGTTAAAAGGCATCCAGTAGGTCTTGAGCTAGGAGTTAGAAAGTGAGACGTTCAGTATCTTTTTAAACTCAAAACCTCGCAATTCGAGCGTTGATAGCATACACTACCCACCAATTTATATTCTTTGCCTCGTTTTTTGTACGATTTTGAGAAATGAGCCATCATTCATAGCAGAATATAAATCTCAGTTAACATAGGGAGATGTGATGAGTAACGCCAAAATTCCTACCCCAGGATCTAACCTCCAGACAGATCCAGCCGATTACGATAATGAGTTGCAAGGCAGCTATGAAGAGTTGCATCAGCCAAGCTCAAGTTTTGAGAGTCGTGACGCCTATTTAAATCGTGAATTGCAAATCATGCAGCCAAAGCGCTGGCGTGCGAACTTGCCGTTTCGTGATTATCGTTTTGAATATGAAGATACTATTCCAGCGATGGCCGCGACGATTGGTAAAGTCGTCATGGTAGGTGCTATTGCCGCCACTTTTGCAGGACCGTTAGGATTAGGCGAAGCCTTTGTACTAGAAAACGTCCGTTATGAATTATTAATTGTCTCATTCTTCATCATCGTATTTTCAGGTCTTTTCCTACCGACTGCTAACCTTGCCGGTACCCATGGGCCGCTGATTCCGCTGATCCCTATTGTGGTTGCCGCTGGTGGTCATCCAATGGCTTTTGGTTTACTCATCGGTGCCTTCGGTCTCCTATTAGCGATTAGTAAAGGAGGCAGTTTACTGGCGAACTTGACCAGTAAAGGTGTGTGTGGTGGCCTGTTGCTGTACTTAGGTTTTATTGGTACGACATCGCAAGTCAAAAACCTGTTTACATGGGCCGAAGGTATTGGTATGGCCCATATTGCCTTTATTGTGATTTTGCTGACCATTATTCTTTATGCCGTGTTAGAGAATTATAATAAGCGTTGGCTTGCCGTCCCACTAAGTTGCTTATTAGGTGGCGGTGTGGCCTTTGCATTAGGCGCACCATTCGAGTTCCATACCGCACCAGGCTTGCCGCATATGAGCCCAGCCTATTGGTGGGGTGAGAATACGGGTTGGATGCTAGGTTTGCCTACGGTTGAGAGCTTCATTGTCGTATTGCCTTTTGCCGTATTGGCAGTGGCTATGTGGTCACCAGACTTTTTAGGTCATCAAGTATTCCAAAAAATAAGCTATCCTAAACGTACTGAAAAAGTGTTGATGGACATTGATGATACGATGATTAGTGCGTCTGTACGTCAGGTTGCAGGTTCAGTATTAGGCGGGGCAAACTTTGCCTCATCATGGGGTACATATATTGTCCCAGCGGCGATTGCTAAGCGTCCAATTCCAGCTGGTGCGTTATTAACCGCCTTGTTCTGTATCATTGCAGGTCTTTGGGGCTATCCAATGGACTTAGCGATTTGGGAACCCGTAATGTGTGTTGCCTTGATTGTAGGTGTTTTCATTCCGCTATTAGAAGCAGGTATGGAAATGACACGTGAAGGTAAAACTACCCAGTCTGCTGCAATTGTGGTTTTCGCCTCAGCATTAGTTAACCCAGCCTTTGGTTGGTCAATCACTTTGTTACTCGATAACTTAGGCTTGATTGGCTCTAAAGAGCGTAGTGCTAACCTATCAAAAATGAGCCGTTGGATTATTCCTGCAACCATGTTCGTAGTATTAACAGGGGTTATGGCTGTGGTCGGTATGTTGCCGGGTATCCCAGCACTGCTACCAAACTTCCGTCATTAAACTTTCGTTATCAAACTTGCATCATTTAACTGACTAACTAGGTGCAATGATTTTAAATTTAATTAAAGTTATAAAAAGTCAGCTTCTCGCTGGCTTTTTTTATGGTTAAAAATTGGTGGTGGATTGTCGATAATGACAGTGGATTACGCTTGCAAAACAGCTAGTATCCCCCATAATTAGTAAGATATTAGTATCTTTGAGAGTGTTCTGTTTATGGTTAATGTCCCTACGCCTAATACTGCCGATGATAAGCAAGCCCGTCTGAAGCATTTAATTAAGCGCCTGCCAAATTTGCCAGGGGTTTATAAAATGCTGGGTAAAAATGGCGATATTCTTTATGTAGGTAAGGCCAAGTCGTTAAAGAGTCGCGTTAACAGTTATTTTGCCAAGACTATTGACCACCCAAAAACGCGCGCATTAGTAGCCCGTATTCATAATATCGAAACTATTATTACTCGTAGTGAGACCGAGGCCTTACTGCTTGAACAAAACCTAATTAAAGAACACCGCCCGCCTTATAACGTCATGCTGCGTGATGATAAATCGTACTTGTATGTGTTTATCTCGGCTGATAAACCTTATCCACGGCTGGCTTATGGTCGCGGTAAAGGCAATCATCAAAAAGGCCGATTTTTTGGACCATTTCCATCTGCACATGCTGCCAAAGAGACGCTAGTGCTGATGCAAAAAATGTTTCAGATGCGCCAGTGTACTAATACCTTTTTTCGGCAGCGTAAGCGCCCGTGTTTAGAATATCAAATCAAACGCTGCCGTGCGCCTTGTGTGGGCTTAGTCACGGCTGAAGATTATGCCGAAGATGTGAACAATACCATTCGCTTCTTGAAAGGTGACTCTAGCGATATTCATAGTGCCTTAATTGAAAAAATGGAAGCCGCTGCAGAAGAGTTGGATTTTGAAAAAGCAGTATTTTATCGTGACCAGCTGTCGATGCTACGGGAAGTACAAGCGCGGCAAGCAGTTTATACGGTAGAGGGCGAAGCTGATGTCATCACTATTGCCAGTCAAGCTGGCATGACTGCGGTCAATGTGCTGACCGTACGTGGTGGACGTGTACTGGGCGGTAAAAACTATTTCCCCGATGTCGATAGTAGTGAGCCGCTTGCCGATAATCTTTCCGCCTTTATCATGTCATTTTATTTTCAGGTGACCGATGACTTGCCTCCTGAGATTATTCTAAGCCATGAATTACCGGATCAAAGCGCAGTTGCTGAAGCGTTAGCCACTCATTTCGGTAATAAAGTGGTCATAAAAACCAGCGTGCGCGAACATCGTGCTGAATGGTTAGATTTAGCGACATTGAATGCTAAAAACGCACTGAAAACTAAGTTAGGGGATTATTTAGAGTTACATGCCCGGTTTGGGGCGCTAAAAGATGTGCTGTCGTCAGTGACGGACCGAGTAATTGATCGTATCGAGTGTTTTGATATCTCACACACGATGGGTGAGGCGACGATTGGTAGCTGCGTGGTCTTTGACCAAGGCGGCTCGCGTCGGCGTGATTATCGTCAGTATGCGATTCATGATGTTGTAGGCGGAGATGACTATGCGGCGATGAAGCAAGTACTGACTCGCCGTTATAAAAAACAGCCATTACCAGATTTGCTCTTGATTGATGGCGGCAAAGGTCAGCTTAGTATGGCAAAAGAGGTACTGGTTGAATTGGGTATCCTTGGTGACACCTTAATGATTGGGGTTGCCAAAGGCGAAGGACGTAAGGCGGGCTTAGAAGTATTGCACTTCTTAGATCACGAACCGCTTGATTTACCTATGGATAGCAAGGCACTGCATTTGCTGATGCATATTCGTGATGAAGCGCACCGTTTTGCGATTACTGCCCACCGTAAAAAACGTGATAAGCGCCGTTCCTCATCAGTGTTAGAGGTTATTCCGGGCCTTGGTGAAAAGCGCCGCCGTGATTTGCTCAATCATTTTGGCGGTATGCAACAGTTGCTTGGTGCATCGCAGCAAGAATTGGGCGGCGTGCAAGGTATTGGGCCAGTGCTAGCGAAGACTGTTTATAAAGTATTACATGAGTAGTATTTTCTGCTTATAAAAAATGACAACAGCCTTAAGACTATTGTCATTCTAAAGTTAATCACTTTTGATAGTTAAAAAATAAAACTTAATTGTTGGTTTGGATAGCTGCGACAGTGTTGGCGAACATATTCCCAACGATTAAATCTATATCGCACATAGAAGCGGACGTGCACAGCTTTAGGGTAACAGCATCGAATAGCCATTAAGACCTCCATAATTGTTATAAAAATTTCACAACTATGGAGCATAGACATTTATTAGCGTTTGCTATAAAGTACATGAACCCGTCCAAGGTAAATAAACTTTATTAGTCAGCTAATAATAGAGTCTAACTCTATAGTTGTATTACATAAAAGTTTTTAAGCTCAGTAATTAACGTTGCTGAGCTTTTTTAATTCTCCATAATTAGTTTCTCCTCTTTGTTAATAGGTTATAAAAATAACTTTTTAATTAAGTTACTTTATGCTTCTTTTTGCATATAAGTCACAAACTTAAAGTCTAAACCACTCTTCTCATCGTGCATTTGCTCAGATTCCTGCGCTACATTAAAATCGCTTGGCAACTCAGGATAAAAAGCATCGCCACAATCAATTTTCGTATCGACATGGGTCAGCTCAATGCGGTCGGTATACGGTAACGCGTCACTAAATACGCGCTCACCACCAATCACCCAAATTGTCTCAAGTTCTAGATTTTTTGCTAAGCTTGCGGCTTGCGCTAATGCCTTATCTAAACTATGTACCATGACAGCTTTCTCATTGCCTACCAGACCTTTTTGCTCAGCGTAGTCCAGTTGGGTGGTGATAATAAAGCTCATGCGCTTCGGTAGCGGCTTACTACCCATCGACTCAAAAGTCTTACGACCCATGATGACAATGCCTTTTACAGCACCGTCAGTTTCTGCAGTAGTCATTTGCTTAAAATGCTGCAAATCGGCTGAGATATACCACGGCAAATCATTGCCTTTACCAATACAGCGATTGCGACTAATAGCGGCGATTTGGGCAACTTGAATGTTGGCATAACTCATGGGATGTTCCTGTAATTGTTATTAATATGCATAACTGGCTTTAGTTAAGACCGATGCTTATACTGAAACCTGCGCTTTAATAGCAGGATGCGATTCATAACCTTCAACTTTAATATCATCGTATTTAAAAGCAAACATATCATTTACATCCGGATTTAGGGTCAAAGTCGGCAATGCAAATGGATTGCGTGTTAATTGCAATTTTGCTTGTTCACGATGGTTCTGATAAATATGACAATCACCGCCCGTCCAAATAAATTCACCAACCTCTAATCCGCACACTTGCGCTACCATTTGGGTCAACAGAGCGTAACTAGCAATATTAAAAGGCACGCCTAAGAATAGGTCAGCTGAGCGTTGATAGAGCTGGCAAGAGAGCTTATTGTCCGCCACAAAGAACTGAAACATGGTATGACAAGGTGGCAAAGCCACTTGCTCAGCTTCACTAGGGTTCCAGCCAGAAACAATCAAACGCCGTGAATTAGGATTGGTTTTTATTTGTTTAATAACGTTAGTAATTTGGTCGATACCATCATTATTATAACTACCGTCAGCACCTTGGCTAGCGCCATAATTGCGCCACTGATGCCCATAAATAGGGCCCAAATCACCTTCAGAGCGATTAAAGCGTGCGGTCTGCGCGGCCGTTGCCCACTCGTTCCAGATGCGTACATTATTTTGCTGCAAATAATCAACGTGGGTGTTACCGCTCAAAAACCATAACAGCTCATAAACAATCGATTTAAAATGAACTTTTTTGGTAGTGAGTAGCGGAAAACCATCGGCTAAATTAAAACGCAACTGCGCACCAAAATGGCTAAGCGTACCAGTACCAGTACGATCACCTTTTTCGGTACCATTTGTTAAAACATGGCGCAGTAAATCTAGATAAGCGTGCTCATTTCTATCAGTAATCATAACTCTCAGCTTTAATAAATAGGTGGTTTATATAAAGTAACTTAATAAGCGCCTTGCTTACCCCAATCATAAATACCACGTTTATAAGCATAAATGAGCAGAATGAAGCCAATAATTATCATTGGTGCGGTCAATATTTGCCCTTTAGTCATCCAACCAAACAAGATATAACCCTGATCGATGTCCGGCTGACGGAAAAATTCAATGATAAAGCGGCTAAAACCATAGCCCAATAAAAAGACTGCAGTCGCTGCCATGCGTGGGCGCGGCTTGGATGAATACCACCATAAAAAGAGGAATAATAGGAGACCTTCGGCAAACGCTTCATATAATTGTGAGGGATGACGCGGCAATAAATACTGACCGTTAACTTCAAGTGCTAAGTCTTGCAAGGCTGGATTGGCTTGTAGTTGTTGTACATCAAAAGCGGCCGCTTGCGGGAAATAGGTCAGCCAGTTATAACCGCCATCAGAGACCCGTCCCCATAACTCGCCATTGATATAGTTACCTAAACGTCCAAATAAAAGACCAGTGGGCACACAAGGCACAATGAAGTCGAGGACTTGGAAAGGACTTTTTTTATATTTACGCGCAAAGTACAACATGCCAAGCATGACACCGATAAAGCCGCCATGGAACGACATACCGCCTTCCCAAACTTTAAATAAATAAGCAGGATTCTGTAATAGCTCACCGAATTGATAAAACAATACATAACCGACACGGCCACCTAAGATGACCCCAAGCGCACCAAAAAACACTAAGTCTGAGACCATATCGGTCGACCAATTGTCCCGCTTGGTGCTGCGATACCATGCCAAGCCATAAGCGGCGGCAAAAGCTAATAAATACATAAGGCCATACCAGTGAACTTCTACTGGGCCTAAGGATAGCGCGACGGGGTCATACTGAGGGTGAATCATCATAAAGGCATCATAAAGTTGGCAATAATATGCTGCTCATCATAGCAAAATTCGCTCGATAGGCATACAAAATCGTGATAGCGACTAAGTCATAATACTGTTTAGAGTGTATAGCTGTATTATAAGAAAACCGCTAAGATAGAAAAATATACTGAACTTTGGGGCGTTGTTATGCAAAAGAGCTTATTAAAACTATCTGTCTTAACTGACCAGCAGAGCGCGAGTGAATTTAAGGGGCGCTGGTTAAAAAAGACGGCAACGCCATTAGCGATAGTTAGCATTACCGCTATAAGTTTACCTTTAGTGCTGATAACTACGGCGCAAGCAGCGACGAGTACTATTGAGCAAGTGACTATCTATCAAGGCTTAGCGAGTGTCACTCGTGCTTTACCTATTAGCGGTACGGGTGAGCAGACCCTTATTTTCTCTTGCTTGTCACCCTTTATTGATAATGATAGCTTAAGCGTGCAGGCGCTAGGTAATGTTAATGTCGGTGAAATCAGTATCGAAACGTTGAGCGGGGAGCAAGCGGCGCAATGTCAGTATCAAGGAGATGCAAAAGTACAGACCCAACAGCAAACCTTAGCGGATATTACTGCAGAATTAGAAGCGGCAAAATTAGCCAAAGCTTATTTGCAGAATTTGACCAAAGTTACCCAAGTCAGTATGAACGGCTCTGTGGCTAGTACCACTCGAGATATGGAATCTGAAGCCAAAACTATTAATAAAAAAATATTAGCGATTCAACAGCAGCAAACCTTTGCTCAAGATGCGCTAACTCAACTGCTGGCTGGTAGTACCACCTCAACTCGTAATAGCGTTACCCAAGTCAGTGTGCGGACAGCTAGCCGTGCACCAAGCTCCGTGAAACTACATTATCAAGTACGCGGTGCTGGCTGGGAGCCGACGTATCAAGCGCGTTTAAATACAGAAAGTGAGCAACTAAATATTGTTGCCTCCGCCATAATTGCCCAGCAAACGGGAGAAAATTGGATAAATGTACCCTTAACATTAAGTACAATTAATCCCAATCAAAATACCACCAGCCAATTGCCAACCGTACCGCGATTATCGCTATATGAAGAGAGTCAAGATAAATTGGTTAGGTATACGCAACCTATGATGGAGAGGAATGCTACCCCGGTTGTCGTAGTATCAGAAGAGAAAAGCTATGCTGGCAGCGCGGCAATGGATTCAAATATGGCACCGCTACCTAACTTTACAGTCAGTAGCCAAAATAAAAATGGTCTTATAGAATATCGCTTGCCGCAGCGGGTCAGTATTCCAAGTGATGGCAGACGGGTGCGCACGGTTATTGATGAGCAATCGGGCAAGAGTAAGCTATGGGTTCGTAGTACACCCCATCAAGAAGCCGCTGCTTATTGGTATGCCTCAGCGCCGTTTTTGACCCCAGCTTGGGTTGATGGTTCGCTGCAACTTTACCGCGACGATAACTATGTCGGGCAGTCGCGCTATAGCTATCAGACCCTAAAAGAGCAAGGTATTGGTTTTGGTATCGACCCCAATATAATCGTCAAACAACTAGCCGATGAAGACAAACAAGGCGATAAAGGGGTATTTAATCGTCTGCAAACACGAACCATTAATCAAGCTTATCAGTTTACCAATCAGCATAATCGCAGTATGCGCTTGCAGGTATTAAGTGCTGAGCCTGTTAGCACTGATGAGAGTATTAAAGTCATTACCACTCATACTCCACCGATTAGTGAACAAGATTGGAACGATAATAAAGGGATAGTGGCATGGGAAGTTATTTTGCCAAGTAAACAGTCACAAGTATTCAACTCTACTTATCAGATAAGCTATCCTGTTAATAAGCAATTAAATACCAATTGATAAAACAATGCTTATGATAAAACTGAACCACTAATATAATAAGCAACTAATAAAAAGGATTGCTATGTGTATCGTCGCCATTACTTGGCAATTATTTGATGAGTTGCCATTGGTATTACTGTCTAACCGCGATGAGTTTTTGCAGCGTCCGACTGAGCCCCTACACCAGTGGTTGGATAAGCCCATCTATGCTGGGCGTGATAGTCAAAGTGGGGGTACTTGGCTAGGCATTCATCAACAGCAGCAACGAATACAACTAGAAGCACAGCCAAAAACTCAAGCTTCAAACCTAAAATACGATGAGCAAAATGGGCGCTGGGCAGCAGTGCTTAACTTTCGAGATGGCGTGCAGGCAACTGTCAGTGAGCGCTCTCGTGGCGAGTTAGTGACTGACTTTCTGACCAGTGATATAAGTCCAATGGCTTTTGCACGAGAGATTAACTTGCAAGATTATGCGGGCTTTAATCTTATTATTGGCGATGCTAAGCAAGCGGTTATCGTTAATAATCGCGGTTATGCACCCACACCTTTATATGCTGGGCTGCATGTATTTTCTAATGGTCAGCCGGATGAAAGTTGGTTTAAGACTGAGCGCCTGCGGGCTAGACTACGGCAAGAAGTGTTACCACTGATTGGTGAAAATAGTCACTTTGATTATTGGCAACCGGCAGCCTTTGACGTACTGTCAGATAATACTAAAGCGCCGCCGGATAAGTTGCCGCAGACTGGCGTCGCTAACAATATCGAGCAAGCGCTATCGTCTGTTTATATTGAGCCTATGGCTTTGGCTACTCTTAATCTCAATCTCAAAACCAGCATGCCGACTTATGGTACGCGTACGCAAAGTATTTTAACGTTGCGTAATGAAAAGGGTAGCGGTAGCCATGCAAAAATGAGGGCTGAACTTATCAGTCGTGAGTTAAATAACGCTAGCTAGGCTAGCTAGCACCAATAAAAATGTCTACTCTAGAGTCTGAAAAGTAACAGGCTCTAGAGCAGGCATTGATTTAAACTTAATGTTACTGAATTATTCTATAAGCAAATGATTGTTTTGCTCAGGAATAATCAGCTCTTGCTTGAGTGGCAGCTCACGCACCAGCTCTTGCAAGGCGCGGCGGTATACACCACGTTTAAAGTGAATCACTTGCCCAAGTGGGTACCAGTAGCTGACCCATTGCCAATGATCAAACTCAGGCTTACCCTCATCAAAGCGGATATGTTGAGTATTCAGCTCATCTAAGCGTAGCAAAAACCATTTTTGTTTTTGCCCAATACACAGTGGATATTGTCCATGACGCACGTAGCGTTTTGGCAAACGATAGCGCAACCAATCTTGCGTGACCGCCAATAAATCGACATGGCGCGGATATAACCCGACCTCTTCCCAGAGCTCACGATACATCGCATCCATCGGCGTCTCCCCTCGGTCAATACCACCTTGAGGGAACTGCCAAGCGTTGTGACCAATACGTTTTGCCCACAGAACTTGCCCTTGTGTATTTGCCAAGATGATACCGACGTTTGCGCGAAAACCGTCTGCATCTATCATGACTAAACCTTTCAAATCATTTAAAAGCGCTTATTTTAATAAAGTGCTGATATGTAAGTCATAATTATTATTCCGTGACAGATTGTGGCGGATATTGAGTGACTGATATCAATACATTATCAAAATAAGATTCATTACCGTTATTAAACCAAGAAACCGGCAAAATGTGTAACAGTATTTTGCTATAAAATGTTTCACGAATTTATAACTGTAAAATCAAAGGTTTATAGCGGTGATATTACAAGCTACTGATGGACTTATTTTTAGTGGTTTTTAGGCGATAAAAAATAATATTGCTAAGTAAATAAAAAATTTAGTTTAGTGTGCCATTCAATGACAGTTGCCCTATAAAACCGTGTTTTAGCTTGTGCTACACTAGCTCAGTAACGTAAATAGTAATGTGAGTTAGTGTTCCTAAAAGCTATCAATAACGAATTAAAATAAGGGTAAAACTATGGCAGAATCTAAAGCAAGCGTCACTTGGCAACAAGACAAAGCTTTTATGGGTGTGTCACCCTCAGGGCATAATGTCCAAATTGATGCGGACAAAGAAAAAGGTGCAAGCCCAATGGAGCTGATTTTATTAGGTCTTGGCGGTTGTGCCAGTTATGATGTGGTTGGAATATTACAAAAGACGCGTCAAGAGGTGCAAGATGTACGCTGCGAGCTTACCGCTCAACGTGCTGAGACAGTCCCCGCTGTTTATACTGATATTCACATGCATTTCGTGGTGACTGGTAAAGATATTGCAGACAAACATGTTGAAAGGGCGATTCACCTATCCGCAGAGAAATACTGTTCAGCCAGCCGTATGCTGGTACAAGGCGGCGTGAACGTCACTCATGATTTTGAAATTATCGCAGGGTAGGGGCAAAAATACTGATGAATGCACTATTTGGGCTTATTCCCGATACGGCAGCGGCAGCAATCTGGGCGATGGTAGTAGCAAGTCTGTTGCCCTTGGTCATGGCGATGTCCGCAAAAGTATTTGGCGGCTTTAACTTAAAAGATAATGCGCATCCGCGTGATTTTTTGCAGCATACCACTGGCGCGGCAGCACGAGCAAATGCTGCACAGCAGAACAGCTATGAAACCTTACCGATATTCTTAGTGGCAGTATTGGTTGCCATGTTGTTTTTTGTGCCGCAAGCCATTATTAATAAAATTGCATGGTTATATGTGATTATCCGCATGGGATATTGCGTCGCTTATATCACTAACTTAGCCATGTTCCGCTCGATACTTTGGGTGTTATCGATGATTTGTAGCTTGATGCTATTTTATCTAGCGATTCGAATTAGTGCTTAAGCGTTTTATTTTAAAATTTGTCGTTGAATAAAATATAATAAAGGCAGCTATTTATTATGAATATGTGCTGGTCTGTAGCGCATTAATAATGGCTGCTTTATTTTTTTCACGTTTAATAGCGTTCCATAATATTTGCGCCTCAACATAGCCTTTCGTAAGCATCGCTAGCCATTGTTTATAACGACCAATTAAGACGATGTCATTTTTGGCTTGCCCTTCCAAAAATTTAATTTGATGCGTTATCATTGCTTGCCACGATAAGGCTAGAGCCTCGTTCGCTATATTATTCGCCATGTTGTTTGCAATATTACTATCAACCTGCGCAATCAAATCGGGACGAGTCACTGCACCGCGCCCAAGCATAAGATGCGGCGTTCCTGCCTGCTGCATACAAGCTTGCGCTTGTTCAGCTGTCCAAATTTCACCATTAGCAATTATCGGAATATCTAGCGTATTAAAGCTCTGAATCTTATCCCAATAAGCGGGCGGCTTATAGCCTTGGGTTTTGGTACGGGCATGAATAGTCAACCAATCTGCGCCGCTATCAGCGATAGCTTGGCGAATCTCATTTATCTTAGAAGTATTGGTATAGCCCAAGCGAATCTTGGCCGAGACTGGAGTCTCAGCAGGAACCGCTTGGCGTACCGCACTAATAATTTCATACAATACTTCTGGCTCATCTAATAATACGGAACCGCCGCGGTGGTTATTAACTGACTTTGCAGGACAACCAAAGTTAATATCAATCGCGGGCGCGCCCAGCTCGCAAGCATAAGCAGCATTTTCTGCCATCAGCTGCGCATCACTACCTAATAGTTGTATATGAATGGGCGTGCCCGAGGCAGTCTTAGCATCATTATGCAATTCTGGCACATATTTATAAAATACATGCGCTGGCAATAAGTGCTGCGTCACCCGAATAAACTCACTAACCGACCAATCATAAGGACGGCCTAAGTCGTGCGCTATCTGAGTGAGAATTTGGCGCATCAAAGGGTCGCTTAAACCTTCCATTGGCGCTAGAAGGCGGACGGGGTTAGTGAATAATTGCTGTACTGCAAAAATTGGTTGGTAGTTATCAGTCATTAATATCTATTATTCATTGGTAGTTGGTCATAATTAAAAATTACGGAAATTTTTATGGATATAGTTAGTAGGTAAAAGCTGTGCTGTGAAGAACGAGCGTAGCTAAAGTCTTAGCTGCCATAAATCACTTTTTTCCCAGACTGCAATCCCAATATTAAGTCTTTAATATTATCAATATCTAAGTTGGATTGCGCGCGAGTACAGGCAACATACAGCAAGCGTAACTCTTCAGGATTAATTTTAATACCGTTGGTCGTGACATCGTAATAAAAATCATCATCGAGTTGCACGCGCCCCCATTCAAGCCCTTTTGCTTTATGAGCGGTGGAGATGACGTAATCAGCATTTTCAATACGGGTCAAGCTATTTACCGCTTGGCTTAATACACTGGTACCATGATCATCGACCAGTTTAACCAAGGTTTTCAGGTCGCTACCTTCCGAAGTTTCAGAATACTCTTGTACATCAGACCAGTTATAAAAATAGGCCAGCTCCGGTACCCCATACGCAGACTTACCATTTTTTAAGTTTTCTGCGGCTTGACAGAATTTCAGCATACGATCTGTATCAGCCTGTAACGCTACCCGATGGCCTAACTTTAAGCCTGTTAATAACTGCGACATCGCCGCCGCATTGGTTCGGCATAAGATGGCATCTTTTTTACTATGTACCAACCCTTTTTCGGTTGAAGATTGTTTATTAGGATTACCAATTAATGGCACGTCCTCTTGTAAGGCTTTTAGTAAGGTATTGGCAACTTCTGCAATCGGGTCACCAAAGCGAAACGATTGGGTCAATAAAGTCTGCGGTAGTGGTAGCTTTTTCATCGCATTAACCGCACCGCGCCATTCATAAATCTGCTGATGGGCATCCCCCACATAAATGACTTGTTTTGATTGCTGGGTTAAGATTCCCATCATTAACGGGTCTGCATCTTGGGCTTCATCAAATAAGATAAAGTCCGCTGGAATACTAGGTTTGGATAATGCCCATAGTTTTAGATAAATATCATGACCGATACCTGCCGGATGGCGTGAATCAATCGATTGTAACCAACGCTGCTCAACGGCAGGGTAGAGCATTTCACGCAGTTGCTCGGCATCGGAACCATCGAGCCATTTTGGAAATTCAATATGGCGCGGCGCCGGGTAGCTGGCATGCGTACTACAAAAGTTACTGACTGCATCACTGACGAAGCGCGCCAGCCTTGCAGGGGTTAACGTAATGTACTTATTGACCCCATCCATTTGCCTGCGCACTTGTACGGGCTGCAAGCCTAAGTCGTCGCCTAGGCGTTTGGGCGAAAAGCGTGGCAATGATAGCTTGGCAGTGATATCACGTCCGACATGCCGATAAGCTAGCGAATGAAAGGTGCGGCAGTCTACATGCGACGGGAATTTTTGCCGTGCATCATTGGCAATCGCTTTATTAAAGGCTAGATATAACCCGCGTCCAGGCAAACGCTCACCAATAAGTTTTAAGGTCGTGGTTTTACCCGCGCCAGCATAGGCTACCACTTTAAAAGACTTACGATCCATCGCCATGTTGAGGGCATTGAGTTGCTCATCGGTGGGATGGCTCATATAAGCGGGCATAGATGCAGACATAAAACGTTACCTGAAGTGCGAAAATGACGGGGGTAAAAAAAGCCACTGAATAGTCAATGGCTGGCTGGTGAGTAATAGGATAGTAATAAATAAAAGAAAGAAGTTAATCAATGGAAAACTATTGAGTAAAAACGCTCAAATAAAAAACAACGCTTAATCCAATTTTAGTTGCTCTCTGATATCTCATTTTCTGAGATGACGTCTGTACTACGTTCCTCTTTAATTAATATTTGTGCTAAAAATAAACCCAGCTCAAACAACAACCACATCGGAATTGCCAGCATCAACATTGACACGCCATCGGGCGGGGTCACTACGGCAGAAAGACCAAAACAGCCCACTATAATATAGCGGCGCTTGTCCTTAAGACTCTGAATGGAGACGATACCGACTAATATCAATAGTAACGTGACTACAGGAATCTCAAAAGTCAGGCCAAACACCATAAATAGTTTTAGAGCAAAGCTTAGGTAGCTGTCAATATCAGTCATTGGTAGGACGTTTTGCGGGGCAAAAGTGATAAAGAACTTTAACACCCCTTTTAATACAATAAAGTAGGCAAAAGCGACGCCCGTATAGAATAAAAGTATCGAAGATAATAAGACCGGAATAGCAATTTTCTTCTCTTTTTTATACAAGCCCGGAGCGACAAATGACCAGATTTGATACAAGATATAAGGCATAGCAAAGAATGCGGCGACAAATATTGTTAAGCGAATCGGTGCCATAAAGTTGGAGGTGATGTCGGTAGCAATCATAGTCGAGTTGGCAGGCAGCTGTGCCACTAGCGGATCCGATAAAAAATTATAGAGCTCACGCGAAAATCCTACCAACACTAAAAATATAATTAAAACTGCCACACATATTTTGATTAAGTGCGCGCGCAGCTCTATCAAATGCTCAGTAATCGGCATGTCTGCAAGGTTACTTAGTACATCGTCAGTTTTACTATTAGTAGAATTGTCTGTTTGTGCTTGGTCTTCTGAATCCGCTATTTTTTCTTGGCGACTTTTTTGGCGTTTAAATAATTTCATTTATCCGCCTCTTGTTTAACCAGAGAAGGGGGACTAATTATAGGTGTAGACGCTGGCGCAGCATTGAGGCTTGTTTGATTTAAAGCTGAATTTAATAAGCTATCGGCTTTATAGTTTGGTAGTAACGGCGGAGCAGGTAAGCGGCGCGCTTTATCATACGGGCCAAGACGAAACCACATGTTTTCCCATGGCTTGGTAATGATGGGCTGCACGGCGACATTGGCAGACTTACCATCTGCTATGTTGTTATTATCATCGATATTTGAAAGTTTTGAAGTGTCTTCTGCGCTCTGGAATGGCTGATGAGTTTGCTCTTGTCCATAAGCGTAGTTGAACTCTTTCGGCATCGACTTTTTAGGCCCAAGACTGTCTGGTCTTGGATGAACCATAGGTTCTAGGTCTTGTTTGTATTGAAGCTCTGTTTCTGGTGCTGCGTTTAAACTTTGGTTTTGTGAAGATTCAAATTCCTTCATGCTACCGCGCATCTCTGCCAGTTCACGCTTCATATCCGTTTCAGTTTGACGGATTTTGGCAATCTCATCTTGCATTTGTTGACGCGTTTCGGCCAAATCAAACTCAGCTTCTATCTCAGACTGTAAGGTAGATACCGTACGGCGAATTTTGGCATACCATTGGCCAGCCGTACGGGCAGCCTTCGGCAGTTTCTCAGGGCCCAATACAATTAAGGCAATGACGCCAAATAGGAGTAATTCGGAAAACCCGATATCAAACATAACGCTCAAATATAGTAATTAAGGTAGCAAATAGGCATTAGAAAACGAACCATCTTAAGAATCGGCATTCTAAATGCCTAACTCCTAAATAGTAAGTTAATAGATACTAAGTCTCTAAACATTAAGATTTGCTGGCAAAAAGCAACATGCTTTACACCTTATGTTGGTCATCAACTGGCGCAGGACTGATTTCTATATCATCAACCTGAGTTCCTACTCGTGTGCTTGATTGAGTATCTGAAGCACGAGTACTGCTTTCATGATCAAGTACACGATGTTTGTTTTTGTGTTCTAAGTTTTCATCTTTAACGGCTTCTTTAAAGCCTTTTACCGCGCCGCCCAAATCTTTGCCAGCATTTTTAAGCTTGGAGGTGCCAAAAACGACCACCACCACCACCAACAAAATTAGCCAATGCGTAATGGAAAAGCTACCCATAACGTTATCCTCAGGTCTTGGTAAGACCGATATGTATTTTAGTACGTCGAACTTAGCTATATTATAACGCGCACTGATGATAAAAGGTGAAAACAGCCGTAATCAAATTTAGTTACTTACCAGCTTAAGGTTACCGCGCCGCTTTTTCATCGATACCAGACAGTCCAAAGCGTCGTCCCAGCTCATTTAAAACGGCGTCTGACTCAATATCGAACCACGCTAGACCCACTAAAGTATGAAACCAAACATCTGCTACTTCATAAATCAGCTCATGACGTGCAGCATCAAATCCTGCTTGATCTGTGTTCTCATCACAATTGGCAAAGTCTTTGGCAGCAATGATGCTTTCAGTCGCTTCTTCACCTACTTTTTCAAGTATTTTGTTCAAACCTTTTGCGTATAGGCTTGCCACATAAGAGCTGTCAGCATTCGCTTGTTTGCGTTCCGCTAAAACGCTATCAAGCTGCTGTAAGATAGGTGCGCTGTTTGGCTGAGTATTGTTATTTGCTTTGTCTATAGTGGCTGCTTTATCTACAAGCGCTTCGATTGGGCTATCATTATTTAAAGCATTATGGTTATCAGTATGATAAATATCAGCAGGATCTTTGATTATCCTATCAACGGTCTGCCAAGTAGGTTCAGCTCCTGATAAATCTAGGCGTTGATAAAAGCAGGATTCGCGCCCTGTGTGACAAGCGATACCACCAACTTGAGTGACACTCAACACAATCACATCAGCATCGCAGTCTAAGCGAATATCATGTACTTGTTGAGTATGACCAGACGTTTCCCCTTTATGCCACAGCTTATTGCGTGAGCGTGAAAAATAAACAGCGGTCTGTGTTTGCGCGGTCAGTTGTAACGCTTCGGCATTCATCCATGCCATCATCAAAATACGTCCTGACTGCTCGTCTTGAGCAATCGCAGGAATTAGGCCATCAGCATTAAAGGTCATAGTGGTAAGCCAAGCAGGTACGGTCATAGTCTGTGTGTCATCTTATATATAGAGTTGTGATTAATAGTAGCGTCATTGCAGTAAAGCTATCGGTATTAAAACTAATGGGAGAGTGCATCTATCTTAGGTCATTAGGATGTCAAATGGTGGTGGACTCAACACTTCTTGAATCATACTGGTTAGAGTCGTAATTTTATCTAATCGGTAGTCATAACTGACGAAATGTTGCCGAGCCAATGCTACTAATGAGCCATCATGCATACGAGTCACTTTAATAGCCATTTCTCCACCGTTTTCAGACAGTTGTTCCACGCCAACCTCGAATAACAGCTCTTCACGCGCACGGACTCGGCTCATTACTTTAAGATGTAAGTTATTGACCATTATGCCCTGATGATCTGCATTGATTTCTTGAATACCTTTGGAATACAAAAAACGAGCCCGCGCTTCCGCCAATAGCGTTGTCAGCGATTCGAGAGTCAGATACTGACCCCCATCGATTTCGGTACTGCGCACGCGCATGACCGTCTCAAAAACAAACACCTCGTCATCGAAGATTAATTCTTGATCTGACAACGTTATCTCCTAATTTATTGATACATAATGACCGATATATAATGATTATCTCTGGTAAAAATTGTATAAGCTGGCCGTGTTACAATCAGTTATAACTATATACCATGCCAACCCCTATCTTTATAAATGGGGCGGAATCAAGAGGCCTTAAAAGACGACGCCCACTCAGCAACTACTTAAGCATAGCTTAAGCATACATTCAATCTATTTAGGAATGAGCGGTCAGTTTATTTAGTCTTATTTTATATTATTTATCAAACATATGTCTATTTTTACTATATATCACAATCATCACTAATATCAATATTAAGAAATTATTAATATTAAAACATAGCTAAAATAAAAGAAGGTATAAAAACTGATTAAACTTTAATAGAGTAAATGCTAGAGTGCTAAAGGTTAAATCATTAAAAAATGTTATCCAGTTAAGAGTGGTTGAATTAGGTACTAAAACTTAGCTTGGCAAAATAGCTACACTTCTGCTAAAATAGCGCCTCCCACCTCGAGGCAAATAGTAAGTTAGCTATTTGACGACCAGGTTCTACTGAAGATAAAGAGGCAATCACTCATGAAAGTGAAGATGAAAACCAAAAGCGGCGCCGCCAAACGTTTTAAAAGAACAGCGAATGGCTTCAAGCGTAAGCAAGCATTTAAAAGTCATATTTTGACCAAGAAATCAGCTAAGCGTATTCGTCAGTTGCGTGGTATGAAGATGGTGGACAAGTCTGACGAAGCAGCAGTTCGTCGTATGTGCCCATACATCTAATCGACTATCGTCATTTAGATGACTTTGCAATATGCCAGCTCTGCGGGTATTTATACCGCATCGCTGTCACCGAATATCGATTACTGAATAGTGACTACTGAATATTAATCACTCAGTGTTAATTAAAATATCTTGGAGTAAATTATGGCCCGTGTAAAACGTGGTGTACAGGCGAATCGCCGTCACAAAAAAATCTTAAAACGTGCAAAAGGTTACTACGGTGCCCGTTCACGTGTTTACCGCGTAGCAGTACAAGCGGTAACTAAAGCTGGACAATATGCATATCGTGACCGTCGCAACAAAAAACGTAGCTTCCGTCGTCTTTGGATTGCGCGTATTAATGCTGGTGCACGCTTAAACGGTTTAAGCTATAGCCGCTTTATTAATGGCATGAAACACGCCAACATCACTGTTGACCGTCGCGTACTTGCTGACATCGCTATGCATGATGCAGCAACTTTCAGCGTATTGGTTGAAAAAGCAAAAGCAGCATTGGCATAAATATTAACTCCGTTTAACTGCGTGCTGCTCTTAATAATTTTGATTAAAGGCAGTCCGTGTTTAAAATGACAGGTTTAATATTAATTAATAATACGATATTAATAAAAGCTACCGCTGGTCGGTGGCTTTTTTTATATGAGCATTATTAAATAGTGCATTGATATTATTTAGTAATGTTCATTAACGTGTAAATATTCAAGTTATTAACCACGTTTCCGCAGGTTGATAGTGATTATTGCTTAAGTAAATAATTTGTAATATTTGGTCAAACATTTACACTTACTAGATTGTCTAAATCAGGAATGATGCATCCTATGACTACTTCTGCTGCTACTAACGATTCGTCGGCGCTACCGACTCTACCTTCTGAGTTGAACGAGCTTAATGAAGCGCAACTAAATGAGTTTGCAAGCGCTGCTGAAACCCTTATTACAAAAGCTACTGATGTGCCTGCACTACAAGAGTTGCGTGTCCAGCTTACGGGTAAAAAAAGCTTATTAACGAGCTGGTCGAAGCAAATGGGTAAGCTCGATAGCAATGACAAAAAGACTTATGGCGGGTGGTTACATCAAGTGCGTAGCCGTATTCAAGAAGCGTTGACTTCGCAGCAGCAACAGTTAGAAGTTGCAGCTTTAAATGCTAAACTAGAAGCAGAGCGTATCGATATCAGCTTACCCGCGCGTGGTGGGCAAAAAGGTCATTTGCATCCCGTCACTATGATTACTCAGCGTATGCAGCAGTTCTTTGTGCAAGCAGGATTCAATGTGGCGACCGGTCCTGAAGTAGAGAGCGATTATTATAATTTTGAAGCGCTCAATATTCCCTCGCATCACCCAGCGCGTGCCATGCACGATACTTTTTATTTTGACGCGCATTATCTTTTACGTACTCATACTAGTCCCGTACAAATTCGTACCATGGAGAAGAGTGCGCCGCCTATCCGTATCATTTGTCCAGGTCGCGTCTATCGTAATGACTCAGACCAAACTCATTCGCCAATGTTTCATCAGCTAGAAGGGTTGATGGTCACCGAGTCGAGTACTTTTTCTGAACTAAAAGGTCTCATCAGTGAATTCTTACAAGCCTTCTTTGGCAAAGAGCTAACCGTCCGTTTCCGTCCGTCATTTTTCCCGTTCACTGAGCCATCAGCTGAAGTTGATATTTTAGCTGATAATGGTAAATGGTTAGAAGTTATGGGCTGCGGTATGGTGCATCCACAAGTGCTGACCAATTGCGGTATTGATGCTGACAAATACACGGGCTTTGCTTTTGGCATGGGTATTGAGCGTTTTGCCATGCTGTATTATGGTATTGATGATTTGCGTTTATTTTTCCAAAATGACGTGCGCTTTTTAAAGCAATTTGGTTAAGTTGACTGGTTAAGTTAGCAGGTTAAGCGTTCTAAATTTTTGCTTATTAATAACATAACCAGTAAGCAAATAACGCGGCTGCCATGACTCTTTTATTACATTTATTTTGATCAGAGATATTTATGAAAATTAGCGAACAGTGGCTACGTCAATGGGTAAACCCTGCCAATACCAGTGAGCAATTGGCCGAACAGCTAACGATGGCTGGGCTTGAAATTGATGACCAATATGCGGTCGCCCGTGCCTTTAATGGTGTGGTAGTAGGTGAGGTTATCAGCGTTGAGCCCCATCCAGATGCTGACAAATTGCGCGTCACTCAGGTCAATATTGGTAACGATGTGCCTATTCAAATTGTATGCGGTGCGCCTAACGTCCGCGTTGGTATGAAAGCGCCAGTTGCTACCGTTGGTGCCGTATTGCCCACCAATGACAGCAGTAATGATAAAGCGGGCTTTCATATTAAAGCGAGCGAGCTACGCGGCATTGCTTCAAATGGCATGCTATGCGGCGCCTCTGAGATTGATTTGACTGACGATATAGATGGCTTGCTTGAGCTGCCAGAGGATGCCCCAATTGGCACTGATATTCGTGAATACTTAGGTTTAGACAACCAGATATTCGATATTGCCATTACTCCTAACCGTGGTGATTGTTTTAGCGTACGTGGTATCGCGCGCGAGATTTCAGTTATGAATGATTTGCCTGTACAGACTCCTGATACTATTAATATTTCGCAGACTGAGTCGCAAGCGTCTGACGATACTCATTCTACGCCTAGCGTAACTGTAAATGCGCCGGACGCCTGTCCGCGCTATTTATTACAGTCTATTAATGATATTGACCGCAGTATTGACACCCCTAAATGGATGCAAGATGCACTGGTTCAGTCAGGGTTACGCTCACATAACTTCTTGGTCGATTTGACAAATTACGTGCTGATGGAGTTTGGGCAACCGCTACACGCTTTTGATGCCGATAGCATTGTCGGTGATATCAATGTGCGTTTAGCGCAGCCAAAAGAAACCATTACTTTACTCAATGAGCAGACCATTAGCCTAACGGGTGATGAGTTGGTTATTGCCGATGACAAAGGTGTACTGGCATTGGCCGGTATTATGGGAGGTCAGCGTAGTAGTGTCACTGATAAGACGACTAATATTTTGTTAGAAAGTGCTTTTTTTAGCCCATTAGCTATTGCTGGGCGAGCTCGCCGTTTTGGTCTACATACCGATGCCTCACAACGCTTTGAGCGCGGAGTCGATTTTGAATTGCCAGCACAAGCTTTGGCACGTGCGCGTGACTTAATTACCAGTATTACTGGCGGACAAGCAGGATCAATAGCTAAGTCTGAACATAATGAGCAACTGCCAGCGCGTACTCCTATTACCTTACCGATAGCTAAAGTTCGCGATGTCATCGGTATTGAAATTTCACCGGATTTGATGGTGCGTATTTTAACCCAATTAGGACTCATTGTAGAACAAACGGCCGATGCGCTCATTTGCACCCCGCCATCGTATCGCTTTGATTTAAGTATCAAAGAGGATTTGATTGAAGAGATTGCGCGCATTTATGGTTACGATAATATTCCAAGTACCTTGCCGCATTTGCAAGTCAGCATGGATTATGATGATACTGCTGATTTGACTTATGAGATGAAACTGGCCTTAGTTGATGCCGGTTATATGGAAGCGATTAGCTTTAGCTTTAGTGATGCTAAGTTAGAAGCTTTGATTGATGATGAAGCATTGGGTGAAGTATTGGCGCTTGCCAATCCGATCTCTAGTGACTTGGCAGTAATGCGCCGTACCTTATTATCAAGCCTGTTGCCTTGCGTGCAATACAATCTTAATCGTCAACAATCACGGGTACGTTTTTTTGAAACCGGACTTAGCTTTGTTGGTCGTAGCATCAGTGATTTAGTACAAACCCCAAGTATGGCTTTGGTGGCGGTTGGTAATGTCTGGGATGAGCAAGCCTATCAGAATCGGGCACTGGATTTTTATGATCTCAAGCATGACGTTGAGCAATTAGTTCCTGCACAGTTAGATAGCGCGCGCATTCGCTATGAGCGTAGTGATTTAGATTTCTTACACCCGGGTCAAAGCGCCAAGTTATATATCGACGAGCATTATATCGGCTGGCTCGGTCAATTACATCCCAATACTGCTAAGCAGCTTGATTTGCCTGTCACTTGGGTTGCACAACTGGAGTTAGCACCTCTGTTAACGCTAGCCCGTGAGCAGAACGCTATCGTAACGCCAAGTAAATTCCCACAAGTACGCCGCGATATTGCCATTTTAGTGGACAGTGATATCAGCGTACAGACTTTGCAAGCGACGATACGCGCAGCAGCTGGAGCGTTATTGACAGGTTTATGGTTGTTTGATGTTTATCAAGGTGAAAACGTACCGAAAAATCAGCGCTCATTGGCTTTTGCCATTACTTGGCAAGATAAGAGCCAAACGCTATCTGATGAGGCGGTTAAAGTCATTACTGATAAAGTTGTCAACGCTTTAACCACGCAACATGGCGCGCAACTTCGCGACAGTTAATGCTTGATAGCAGTAATAATTTACAATAAACGAACAGCACTATTTTAACTCAAGGCTTTATAGCCTAGTAAGGTCAATAGTGCTGTTTTTTCATGCAGAGAGCTAACTGGTTATTAATAAAGGACTTTATTTCACAATTTATTAAAAAAACTGTAAAAACCCTTTATAATAGCCAAGGTTATCCGTCATACCTCTATCTGACGTTATCTAGATATATCGACATAGCAAAGGAGTCGTACTGTGAGTACCTTAACCAAATCTGACATGATTGAGCATTTAATGCATCAGCTTAACCTCACCCGTCAAGAAGGGCGCTGTTTGGTTGAGAATTTTTTTGATGAATTATCAGAAAGCTTAATCGATGGTAAAGAGGTAAAACTCTCAGGCTTTGGTAACTTTGAGCTTAAAAATAAAAACAGCCGTCCGGGTCGTAACCCAAAAACAGGTGAGCCTGTGGACGTTTCTGCGCGCCGCGTCGTCACGTTTAAGACAGGACAGAAGTTTCGCCAAAAAGTTGATGAGCGCTTATTTGATGTTTAATAATGAGTGATGTCAATCAGCCAGCTCATATTTATTTTCCGATCTTCTAAGTATTTGCTAAAAAATGCTTAGAAGATTAATACTAAACTATCTAATGCCTAAGAGTATTAAATCTCATTTAAGTAGCATATCTGTATGATAATGCTAGCCTATTAGGCTATGCTTTATTAAAAAAGTAAACAATAGTCAATTTTTAAGAATAAAATACTGTATTAAAAATAATTCACAAACCAAAATAATGGTGGATTGATGTGATAGGTTAAACCATTATCTAGCATTGACTAATGCTAACAAGACTTACTTGCATGACTTTGAGTCGCAAAGTAAAAAATTTATTGAGATGAGAGGCGCAGTAACGTTTGTGGTATTGCTTCAATACCTTCAATAAAGTACGCTTAGAAATCGATATTCAAGAAACGTCATCTCTAAACGTCAATAACATCTGGCATAAGTAAATGTCCCAAACATGAAGCGCTAATATTGAATTTGGCGACTCATCTCAAAAAATATATAAGCGCAGGACCCTTGAGGTTATTGTTCAAACTGAAGCAGGGCGATAATAGCTTGTATTTATTAGTCATACCGCAAAAAATTTAGAGTTCTATAAAAGGTCATCTACTATGCGCTATGCGATAGTGATGAGCTCTCTGAAACAATTAAATATCAACTTTGCCCTTTCTATCGCAATTATTCATTTAACTATAGATTTCTCTCGAAATCTGGCTAAACAATCGGAGTTACCAATGGAACTGGAATTATCTAAGTTTTCAGAAAAGAATGATGCAAAAGTGCGACCGGGCGGGCATATTATTTTGCGTTTAACTTATATTAGCCATTATAACCCTGATAATGCCAAGCTCGAAGTGGCGCGTATCCTGCAGCAGGCGCAACGCAACAACGAGCGTAATGGTGTTACTGGCGTGTTAGTATTGAATGACGACTTCTTTCTCCAGAGTATCGAGGGCGCAAGACCTGTCATTAATGAGTTGTTAGGGAAACTGGTTGAGGACACTCGGCATTTCTCGTTACAAGTTATTGAATGTCGTGAAATTGAGCAGCGTCGTTGGAATAAGTGGTCTATGAAATATTTAACGCCCAGCGAGCAGGATAAAAAATATGTGCTTAGGTTCTCAGCAGGTACTGACTTTAATCCTTATCTAATGAGCACCTCTCAAGTCATGATGTTTATTGACACCCTATCAGAGCTTCAAGAGCAAGCAGAAAGGCGTGCTTCTGAGATGAAATAGTTTTATCTTTCAATTTGCCATTCAAGCTCAATGCAATTTATAGAAGGGACAGGATATGCCAAAAACAACTTCAGATGCCCACATTCTAGTGAACATGACATACGTGAGCCGCGCAACCTCAGACGTGGATGCAAAAGAGCTCGGTGAAATTCTGCAAGAAGCACAAGATAACAATGCCGCTAACGGGATTACCGGCATGCTGATTTTTCATAACAATTATTTTTTACAAACTATCGAAGGGCCAAGAGCACAGATTAACCGTTTGCTATATGCGTTAATGGCTGATAAGCGGCATCATGATGTACAGCTACTTGAAGCGCGTGAATTGAAGTATAGAGAGTGGCCTAAATGGCTAATGAGTTATACCTCTCCAAGTGAAGCGGCGGCGGCAATTCATATTAAATACTCTACTACTGTCGAATTTAATCCGTACTTGCTAAGTGCTGAATCAGCCCGTGGTTTGATGATTGAGCTTAGTAGTCAATCAGGAGAGGCGACAGTATAGCTTGTGCAAGAATAGCAGGCACAAAAAAAGAGAGCATAGGCTCTCTTTTTTCACTGCAGTAATTATTTATTATATAAATAATAAAATTACTGAGCTGGTTCTTCAACAACAACAACGTCGTCAGCAGCATTAGCAGCGTCAGTATTAGTAGCCATATCCATGTCAGTACCATCAACAGCAGCACCGTCCATAGGAACTTCAGCGTTCACGTCAGTAGTAGTAACAGTAGTAGTTTGTGTGTCATCAGCTAGAGCAGCTTCGTTTTGAGCTTCAACAACATCTGCTTGAGCATCAACAACATCATCTTGTGCATCAACAACATCTTCTTGTGCATCAACAACATCTTCTTGTGCGTTTTCTTTGTTGCTATCACAAGCAGTTAAGCCCATAGAAGCGGCCATGATACCAGCAAGAGCAAGTAATTTAAGTTTCATATAGATAATCTCCGGAAAATGAAATGAGCAGTAGCCACAGCAAAGGGTCGAGCCTCCGAGATATTTCGGAAGTCAACTAATCCTAGTTACAGCTACTCAGCTTCCACGCATTCTATACGCTTTCTTTTCAAAAGAAAAGAGGCTGTACAGTTAAGTAACAATAAAGTAGTAAATAATATTCTAGACATATTCTTTGCTGTGAATTTTAATATAATAAACGACAATATAATAGGCATTATCGACGATAATAGCTATCATAACATGTATAGCGTGACTATAGCGTGACTATAGCGCCACGCGCGTATACACGAAAGGCACGGGCAGCAATATAGCTCATGATTCATAAAGGGTTAATACAACCAACCGCTTTTAATAATAATTCTGTATTGAATAGAGTTAAGGGAAAGTACTATGAAATGGCAAGGTAGGGAAGGCAGCTCTAACGTACGCACAAGTAGTGGTGGCGGTAAGCTGATGGGCGGCGGTATTGGCGGGATTATTATTGCTGGTATTCTATGGCTAGTATTTGGGGTAAATCCAATGACTGCCTTACAGACAGGACAAGTGGTTGCAGGTGGTGGTACGAGTAGCTCTACCGAACCTGCAGGTGATGACGATCGTGATACACGGTTTGTAAAAGTAGTATTAAAAGATACTGAAAAAGTTTGGCATCAAGTATTTAATGAAGGCGGACAGACATATCAAGAACCTTCATTGATTCTTTTCAGTGGGCAAGTCAATTCTGCTTGTGGCGGTGCGACGTCAGCAACCGGTCCTTTTTATTGCCCAGGGGATCAGACCGTTTACTTAGATACCTCTTTTTTTGCTGAGATGAGCCAAAATTTTGGTATTACTGGTGATCAACAAGGTTCAGGCGACGCTGAAAACCGAGGGAAAGCAGGCGATTTTGCGCAAGCTTACGTCATCTCACATGAGGTTGGTCATCATGTACAAACCTTATTAGGCATTAGTCAGCAAGTTGCAGAGGCCAGTCGTCAAGTCACACGGGCGCAGGCTAATCAACTGTCGGTATTACAAGAGTTACAAGCAGACTGCTTTGCTGGCGTTTGGGCCAACCGCAATGAAACCTTAGTCGATGGCGGTTTTATAGAAGCGGGCGATGTAGATGAGGCCATTAATGCTGCGGGTCAAATTGGCGATGATCGTCTTGCAGAGGCTAGTGGTCGTGCCGTAACGCCAGATAGCTTTACTCATGGCACCAGTCAACAACGTATTCAATGGTTCACTCGGGGATTAGAGAGTGGCAATGTACAAGCCTGTGATACTTTTAGTGGCGCGCTGTAGTATCGTAAATAAGTAACAAGGCCCAGTAGGTTTAAAACTATAATAATAAAATCTCAGAAATGAAATCTAAGAACTAAATAAAATTCATAATAAAAAAAGCCTACCATCTAAATGGTAGGCTTTTTTGGTTTCAAGCTTAGGTGTCGTAAACAAACTAACCTAAGTTTGACTCATAATAATAGTCTAGGTATTATCTGTTATTATTAAGGATATAAGCACCTGCACCACCAAGAGCAGCACCGCCTAATGCGCCACGAGCAATACCTTTGCTGTCGCTGCCACTTTTGATAAGAGCACCAGCAGCTGCGCCAGCGGCCGCACCTTTAGCGGTATTGCTCAAACCATTGTTGTAACCATTGTAGCCACCAGTAGAATTACAGCCACCCATTACAAGTGCTGAAGCTGTAATTGCAGTCATTACGATAGTTTTAGCAAATTTCATATTATCACCTATTAAGTTATCAAATTAAGTTGTCAAAATTAAAATACACCGCGTATAAACCATTTATCGTGTTAATAGTCTTTCAACAAGGTATATTTATACTATACCTAATATTAGCCTATTGCTAAGCTTTTGGTCGTAGTAGAAACGCTAATCTTTGCAAATATGCTGTAAGTGATGTTACCACTCTGTATCATTGGTAGTGCGTTCACTTTGTATTCTTGTATTTAGTACGAGACTAAGCTAACTGTTTTTATGCTTGTCATAAACATATTTACAGATAAAAAAAGACCGCTACGCGGCGATCTTCGTACAGGGTAAGCTTTAAACATAGATTAGTTTTGTGATTTACGCTTCATTTGCTCAAAAAACTCATCGTTGGTTTTGGCTTCTTTTAGGCGATCAAGTAAAAACTCAGTCGCTTGTACACCATCCATAGGTTGTAGTAATTTACGCAAAATCCAAACCTTACGCAGCTTATCCTCATCGAGCAGACGCTCTTCGCGGCGAGTACCTGATTTTTTGATATTAATCGCTGGGAAAACACGTTTTTCGGCTAAATCGCGCTCAAGGGTGATTTCTTGGTTACCGGTACCTTTGAATTCTTCAAAGATTACACTGTCCATTTTACTACCGGTATCGATAAGGGCACTAGCAATAATGGTCAAGCTGCCGCCTTCCTCAACGTTACGAGCCGCACCAAAGAAGCGTTTTGGGCGCTCAAGGGCGTTAGCATCAAGCCCACCAGTCAGTACTTTGCCTGATGACGGAATAACGGTGTTATAAGCACGCGCAAGGCGGGTAATAGAATCTAGTAAGATAACCACATCTTGCTTATGTTCCACCAGACGTTTGGCTTTTTCGATGACCATTTCGGCGACTTGCACATGGCGCTGTGGCGGCTCATCAAAGGTCGAGGCAACCACTTCACCGCGTACCGTCCGTACCATTTCGGTCACTTCTTCTGGACGCTCATCGATCAGTAGTACGATCAGATAACATTCAGGATTGTTACGGGTAATTGATTGGGCAATGGTCTGTAGCAGCATGGTTTTACCGGCTTTTGGCGGCGCAACAATAATAGAGCGCTGACCTTTACCGATAGGGGCAATCAGGTCAATAATTCGACCGGTCAAGTCCTCACTAGTGCCGTTACCAAGCTCAAGTTTTAGATGCTCAGTTGGAAATAAGGGGGTTAAGTTTTCAAAAATGAGCTTATGGCGTGAGCGATCTGGGGTATCAAAGTTGATTTCACCGACTTTTAATAGGGCAAAATAACGTTCAGAATCTTTTGGCGGACGAATGGTGCCCGCGATGCTGTCACCCGTCTTAAGACTAAAACGGCGAATTTGGCTCGGGCTGACATAAATATCATCAGGACCTGCTAGATAAGAACCCTCAGATGAGCGCAAAAAGCCAAAACCGTCTGGTAGCACTTCTAACACACCATCACCATAGATAGCTTCGCCATTACGAGCATGGGTTTTTAGAATCGCAAAAATAATGTCTTGCTTACGGCTACGCGCCATATTATCAAGACCCATTTCCTTGGCGATAGCCAATAACTCAGCGATTGATTTTTTCTTTAATTCAGTTAGATTCATAGGTAAGTCATTAGCAATTAATCAAGTGAGAACTGGCATTAGCAGCACAGCCTGCGATTTTGTTTAAAATCACGATAGGATGGGGTGTACGCACAGAGTTGAGTTCTAGGTAGCGTTAGTTGGTTGTGTGTCAAGTTATAATCAGCTGCATAAAATTCTAGCAGAATGACAAAAGTGAAAATATAGAAGGCTACTTAAGAGTCTGTGATGAAAACTCAGTATTAGTAATTTTGTTTGGTAATAGTGTCAAGTAAAGATAGCTGTGTTTTGTATTGATAAACACGGGGAGAATAGCGACAAGACGCTTATGAAAACTATTTTTTCTTCTTGTCAGCAGACTATACGGTTTTCACATTAGACTTGTCAATTATTTTTGCCAAAAAAATAGCATAAGCTAGTTTTCTTTCACAAAATCATAAAACTGGCCATTATCTTGTACAGATAATGGCCAGTTTTTACTTGTTGCCTTAATTCTGTTTAGCATGCCGTTTGGGTCACACTAAGTTGAAACAGTTTATAAGTGCTTATCCAGTACTTTGGCAAGTTCTGCTTTTGGTTGTAAACCCATTACCGAGTCTACTTTTTCGCCACCCTTAAATACAAATAAGGTAGGTATGTTGCGAATGCCAAAACGACTTGCTGCTTGTGGGTTGCTATCCACGTCAACTTTAACGATTTTTACTTTACCTTGGTATTCAGTTGCTAATTCTTCTAAAATAGGGGCGATAGCTTTACAAGGGCCACACCATGCTGCCCAAAAATCTACCAATACAGGTACGTCTGATTGTAGAACATCTTGGTCAAAATTGGCATCGGTGGTATTAACAATAAGGTCTGACATATCTTTCTCTCTTGTTGTGTCATGTCTGTCACCATTAACTGGCGCGCATGTAATATAGTAATAATTAAAGGCTAATTGCTTTAGCCGCTCATCACTCAATGACTAGAGAAACGGCTAGAGAATAGTTAACAAACAATTAAAATGTGCCATTATATTAACATGTTTGCTAAGTCTTAATAGCTAGAAGCTGGTTAAATGGATTAACAATTACTATTAGTACAATAAATCGAAACACAACGAAACAGGTTATGTTTTATCTGTCACTTAGTGCCATAGTTACTAATTTGAATTCATATTTAGCCTTAAAGTTAGGTGTTGTTATCCCTATGACTTCCAAACCAACTAAAATAAGTAGTTATTTTTATGCCCTTTACTCATGAAGAGACAATAGCTCTTAACGAGCAAGAAAACGCCTATCCGTCTGAATTTTTCCAAACGTTTGCGCAACAGGTTACGGTGTATGAAGATGAGGATATTTGGGTCGTGGATAAGCCTGCGGGGCTGCTTAGTGTTGATGGTAAAACGCTTAAGGTCAGCTTGTTGTCGCGGCTTGAGCGTGCTAATTCAAAAGTTAAGCTGATTCATCGTTTGGATATGGACACCTCAGGACTATTGATTTTTGCGAAAAATGCCACTGCTCAAACCAATATCAGCAAACAATTCATTGAGCGCTTGCCGCAAAAAACTTATCAAGCGCGGGTGTTTGGCAGCTGGGATATCGTTGGGAACAAAGGTAAAATATCGGTACCCGTTCGCTATGAGCCCGCAACCAAACCGCGTCATATCGTTGATTTAGATTGGCCTAAAAATGCGCTAACGCACTATAAAATACTCGCGCATGAAACCTGCGAGGGACAGCCAGTAACCCGAGTGGCGCTTATGCCTGTGACTGGACGTAGCCATCAGTTGCGAGTACATATGGTGCACTGTGGTCATGTCATTATTGGCGACCCAATTTATGCTGAAGATACAGCGTTAGACATCGCTCCACGACTGAATTTGCATGCGCAACAGCTACGCCTTAAACATCCAGTTCTTGGTGCTTGGATAGATTGGGAAAGCCCAGTGCCTTTCTAATTTATTTATATTTAATTGGCTCATATTGTTTAGAATGATAACGCATTAACAAAGGATAAGACTATGATTGGCATTACCGCTACTAAAAATGCTATTAACAGTCGAATGCAACGTTCAAAGTCACAACCAAGCACAGCTGCTGATTGTGACGTGCTTATCGTTGGTGCGGGTATCGCTGGTATTGGGATGGCTTGCCATTTGCAGCAAAGTAGTAAAGTCAAAAGTGTAAAAAAAGGTAATAAACCTCGAGATAATAAGGTTACTGAGCGTTTTTTAATATTAGAAAAGCGCGCTGATCTAGGCGGCACATGGGATTTGTTTACTTATCCGGGCATACGATCCGACTCTGACGCTTTGACGTTTGGTTATAGCTTTCGCCCATGGCTCGATCATAAGATGCTGGCAAAAGGCGCAGATATTAAGAGCTATATTGCAGCAACCGCGCGCGAGTTTAAGGTTACTGAGCATATTCGTTATCAGCATGAAGTGCAGCAGTTGTCATGGTCCAGCGTTAATAAGCAGTGGACGGCGATGGTCAAAAATCATGCCAGTGGTGAGGTGTTTACCTTAACGACAAACTTTGTGGTTGGGGCGACGGGTTATTACGATTACGCTACTGGACACCGCCCACATTTTAACAAAGAAGAGCTTTTTCAAGGCGAAATCGTGCATCCGCAGCATTGGCAGGATGTAGATTATGTTGATAAAAAAGTGGTGGTTATTGGTAGTGGTGCGACTGCGATGACTTTGGTGCCAGCACTGGTCGATGAAAATAGTGCTCAATGTGCGCGCCATGTCACTATGTTACAACGCTCACCCACTTATGTAGCCAGTGTATCCGGTGATGACTATGCGCTTGATTGGTTATCCGGTAAGTTTTCACCTTTGTCAAAAGGGCAGGCTTATACTTTGCTACGTATGCGTAATGTGATGTTTCAGCAAGGGGTCTATCAGGCGGCCACTCATGCCCCAAAAGTGATGAAAGCTTTATTAAAACATGGAGTGAAAAAAGAGCTAAAAGGTAGCAATGTTGATGTGGCGCACTTTATGCCCAGCTACAATCCATGGGATGAGCGCTTATGTGCAGTGCCAGATAGTGACTTATTTACCGCTATAACGGGTGAACGGGCAGAGGTGGTCACCGATCAGATTAGCCACTTTACAGAGTCAGGTATAACATTAACTTCTGGTAAGCATTTAGATGCTGATATTATTGTGACAGCAACGGGGCTTAAATTACAGATGCTAGGCGGCGCAGCACTATATGTCGATGGGCAGCCCGTTGATATTGGTACACGTATGACTTATAAGGCAGTGCTGCTCGAGGGTGTGCCCAATATGGCGATAATGTTTGGTTATACCAATGCGTCTTGGACGTTAAAGATTGATTTGGCTTGTGAGTATGTCCTGCGGCTACTTAGTTATATGAATAAGAAAAATTATAAAGTAGCGGTTGCCCAAGCCACAACATCCCAAGAAGAAGTACGTATGCAGCCAGATACGGTACTTGGCGCGCTATCGGCAGGTTATGTGCGCCGCGCGCAAGATGAGCTGCCAAAACAAGGCGACCGCTATCCTTGGCAAGTGACCAATAACTATCTGCGCGATCGTATTATGCTCAAGTACCGTAAAGTGAATGATGATTGGCTACGCTTCACGCGTTAGGCTTTGTTGATTGGTTTATATTTTATCAACTTAGCTTTTATGAATAAAGTCCGCTACTTGCTTGCTTAATATCTGCCATAAAGTCTCTTGGGCACTTCTGCTTCCCCAAGCATTATGCGGGCTAAAGATAACGCGCGGATGGTCTTTTAGCGTTAATAAAGGGTCATCAGTAATGATAGGTTCTTGCTCAAAGACGTCGCTTCCATAGCCGCTGACTCGTCCACTATGAATCGCATCAGTTAATGCTTGGCTATCAACAATACCGCCGCGTGCGACGTTAACGAGAATGGGTTTTTTGGCCATTTTGGCGATGGTGTCTTTATCAATCAAATGCTGGGTATGCTCATTTAATGGACAATGTAAGCTAATGACATCGGCGCAGGCGAGCACTTCATCAAAGGCAGTATAATCATCGCTACGCGGCGTGCGGCCTTGATGTTCTGCCCATAACACTTGCATACCAAAGGCACGCGCAATCTCGGTGACGCGCTTACCAATCGTACCAACTCCAACAATACCCAGCGTTTTATCTTCTAAGTCTATTAGTGGAATATCGAGTAAACAAAAATTACCATTGTCTTGCCATGAGCCATCAACGACTTTTTGATGGTAATAAATACCGGCGCGCATCGCATTGAGCATCAACATAAAAGTATGTTCAGGTACGCTTTTTACTGCGTAACCAGCAACGTTATATAAGGTAATGTCGTGTTCGGCACAAGCCACTTGATCAACATTATCCATGCCGGTAGCCGTCAGTTGAATCAGTTTAAGTTTGGGCAGCTGAGCAATAATTTCAGCGTTGATTTTGACTTTATTGGCGATGATAATTTCAGCATTTTGGCAACGCTCAATAATGAGTGCATTATCTTGCGCAGTATCTTCATAAGTAATATAGTCGTCGATGCCTGTTGGGGCCGGTAAGTCAATGCCTTCAGAAAATGTGCCTTTATCTAAAAATACGGCTTGCATGTTAAATCCTTATTTATAATTTTTTATAGAATATTTTCATTCAACTCAATAGATGCTTGCCTAATGTAGCATGACGCGCTCAAAACAAAAACATCAGCACAAGATTCACTTTACTATTTATATTCTCAGTTGATATGCTCTTGAAAAATTGACTTAACATACGCATCTAGCTGCTAACGTTATATAATAGATACGCTTAATAGCTTTATTGTTTTAACAAGTGCATCATCGCTACATCAGTGAAGCCCGTTTAAATCAGGTAACACTGCGTCTCTGCTTACTTATGTACAGAGTAGTAGTTGCTACCGCCTATTTTCTTATCATCTGAGTACAAAAAGACATCGCCCTATGACTATCTCTGCCGCCTCATTGCACAGTACCGAATTCGCCGTTGGCCAACGTTATTTATCTGATACTGAGTCCGAATTGGGCTTGGGAGTGGTCGTCGATGTAGACGACCGCTGTGTGCATATTTTATTTCCGCAAAGTGAAGAAACCCGTGTTTATGCCAAAAGCTCTGCGCCATTATCGCGCGTGGTGTTCAAAGTTGGCGATAGCATTAGCGACCAACAAGGCAACAGCTACAAGGTCACCGCTGTCGATGAGGTGATGGGAGTCCTGAAGTACAGTGTCGAGGACAGTGATAAGGGGATAATGGAAACCCGCCTTGCTGCTAATATTACCTTAGCAAAACCGCTTGAGCGCTTGCTGGCTGGGCGTATTGAGCGTGGCGATTGGTACGAGTTGCGCCAAGATTTGCTGCGTATGCAATCCGCGCTGTCCAGTCATCCGCTAAAAGGTTTGATGGGCGCCCGTGTTGATATTATCGAGCATCAGCTGTATATCGCTCATGAAGTTGGCAAACGTATTGCCCCGCGGGTACTGCTTGCTGACGAAGTGGGACTGGGTAAAACCATCGAAGCCGGTCTGATTATCCATCAGCAACTATTAACGGGTAAAGCTGAACGCGTTCTAATCCTAGTGCCTGATAGTTTGCAATATCAGTGGATGATTGAACTGCGTCGCCGCTTTAACCTCAATTTTGCCTTGTTTGATTTGGTACGTACCGCAGCTATTAAAGAGCATGATCCTGAGCAAAACGTATTCCTAACTGAACAATGTATGATTGCTGGCATGGACTTATTGCTCGACCATCCGGATTTATATGACCAAGCGATGGAAGCCGGTTTTGATTTATTAGTGGTTGATGAAGCACATCATCTGCATTGGGATGAAGAGCGCGGCGGCAATGATAAATATGATTTAATTGCTGATTTCGCTGAAGAAACCCCTGGTGTTATGTTGCTAACTGCAACCCCTGAGCAGCTCGGTACTCAGAGTCATTTTGCGCGTTTGCGGCTACTTGATGCCAATCGCTTTGATGATTTGGACGAGTTTATCAGCGGCCAAGAAGCCTTTGCTGAAACTGCTGCGGTTGCAGGTATTTTAATTGATGATAAACCGTTAAGTGCAGCGCAAATCTCGGCCTTGACCAGTCTGTTAGGGGTCAGCGATGATGAACTGGCTACTATTAATGAAGACGATAAGCTCCGTACTTATGCATTGAATGAATTGCTTGACCGTCATGGTACCGGTCGCGTGTTGTTCCGTAATACTCGCGAAAGTGTCAAAGGTTTTTATGGTCGTAGCTGTCAGCCGCATCCGTTGCCGTTACCAGATGTCTGGCAGAATAGTTATCAGACTATAGGCAAATTACGCGAGCAGTTATGGGGCGAAGAAAATCAGCCCGATGGCGGCTGGTTAGAAGATGACCCGCGCGTACCTTGGCTAATTGAGATTTTAAAAGGCGAGCTTAAGCATCAAAAAGTATTGTTGATTGCACGTAGTGGCGCGACAATTGAGAGCTTAGAGGCTGTATTGCGTCTGCATGCAGGTATCAAAACGGCTATCTTTACTGAGCAAATGACCCTACTTGAACGGGACCAAGCGGCGGCATTCTTTGCGGATAGCGAAGGCGCGCAAATATTGCTATGTTCGGAAATCGGTTCAGAAGGGCGTAATTTCCAATTCGCTAGCCAGCTGATTTTATGGGATTTACCGGCCAACCCAGATACGCTCGAGCAGCGCATTGGTCGCCTTGACCGTATTGGCCAAACGCAGCAAATCACTTTACATGTGCCTTATGTTCAAGGCACGGCGCAAGAGCGTTTATATAATTGGTATAACAGTGCGCTGAATATGTTCAGTCAGATTTCACCGACAGCGCAAACGGTGCAAGAACAATATATTGCAGAGTTAAAGCCATTATTAGAAGGTGCTGATACGACTGATAACCGTGCCATTTTGCAAGAAATCATTGCCGCTGCCTTGCATACGCGCTTGAGTTTTGAAGCCGAATTGCAAGCGGGTCGTGACCGTTTGTTAGAGTACAACTCTTGTCGTCCGCGAGTAGCCGGCCGTATTGCTGAAGCGATGCATGACTTTGACAGTCATAATGTATTGCCACAATTTATTGAGCGTTTTTTAGCCTCTGCCAATATTGAGTATAGTGTCCAGCGCGATGGTTCATGGGTGATTGCGCCGCTCGATAGCACTGAAATCAGTGACTATATCGATGGTTTACCACTCGGCGACGAAGATGGTATGACTTTGACTTATGAGCGTGATTTGGCGCTGCAACGCGAGGATATCGAATATATCACTCATGAGCATCCACTGATGCGCGCCATTTATGAGCTTGCTACTACCAGCACCTTTGGTAATACCACCGTTGGTATGCTAAAAAGTGCCGCTATGCCGCAAGGGACTGTGCTGCTGGAAGTGAATTTCCGCGTCGAAGCCATTGCGCCCAAAGTATTGAACTTACCTTCAACTTTGCCGACCCAAAGCATTCGAGTGTTTATCAGTGAGCAGGGCAGTGATTTATCCGCGCGTATAAGTAGCGAGATGATTATGCCGCATATTGAGCGCTTGGATAAGAATCGTGCGCGCCAAGTTATTAAAGTGCGTGGCGATGTTATTGAGAGCCGCTACTATGAAGCGGAAGAGATTGCCAAAAAGCAATTGGCCGATATCGGTGAGCAGGCCAGTGCGCGCTTTAGTCAGCAGTGGTCACGGGAAATCAAACGTCTTAAGCATCTGCAAACCATTAATTCTAACGTCCGCGATAGCGAGATTGAGCGTCTAGAGCAATTGCAAGCGCAAGGCGAACAAGCTTTAGCAAACCTATCATTAGTACCAGATTCTATTCGCGTATTGGTCGCTGTGAAGCCGTAAAGATGTAAGTATGACGGTTATATTAATAAAAAAGAGGCGCTGTAATAGTGCCTCTTTTGCTGTGCCGTGATAGTTACCTCCGATGATAATATGGCCTGAATAGTCAGTTTAATATGCGGAAATTGACTGCTAGTAACTGGCCAAAGACGCAAGTTTTGGGTAAGATGTTTGCCTGTTTATACAGTCGCAACCCTAATATAATATTGAATCAAAAAGTGATTGATGTATTACTGCCTGTGCGTTTTATTATTTATAATTCCCAATTAAATTATCCGTTCCAGCCATGCCAATGACAGTGTTTTGATACGCTTAGGCAGCAACGCTCACTGATAAAAATAAGGAAACCTATCGTCATGTCTGATTATTCGCAACTGATTGATGAGCTACTGGCCACCGTAGCCCTCATCGAAGTCAGCCCTGATGTATTTGAGGGTAAAAGCCATGACTATGTCGGCGCGCGTATTTTTGGTGGGCAAGTACTGGCGCAAGCCATAATGGCCGCGGCGCATACCCTTGATAAGGACAAACCTTGTCATTCGTTGCATGGGTATTTTTTACGAAGCGGTGATATCGATCAGCCGGTTATTTATCAGGTGCGCCGCTTGCGTGATGGTCGCAGCTTATCAGCGCGTGAAGTGACGGCCATTCAATACAAGCAAGTGCGTGGACAACCGCCTGTTGAGCAAGTTATCTTTATTATGATGGCCTCGTTCTCACCGATGGAGGAAGGCTTGGAGTATCAAGAAGATATGCCGGTTTATCCGCCGCCTGAGGATTTAATATCTGAGCAAGACTTAAAAGAAGAGTATGTCGGTAAAGTGCCCGATGCGCTCAAAGCACGCTTTATGCGTCGTCGTCATGTCGAGATAAAACCGGTTAAACCACGCGACCCCATTCATCCAGAGCCAATGAAACCGAAGCAGGCCAACTGGCTCCGTATTCATAAACTGGGTCTTCAGCCGCAAGCCATTCAGCAAGCATTATTAGCCTTTTCATCTGACTTTTATTTGGTAGGAACGGGACTGATGTCGCATGGCATCAGCTTTATGACCAGTGGGTTGCAAGCGGCGAGTATCGACCATTCGATGCATTTTCATCGTCATTTTGATATGAATGAGTGGCTGCTTTATGACATGTGGAGCGATACCACATCGAATGCGATGGGGCTCAATCATGGTCAGTTTTGGCAAGAGGGTAAGCTTGTGGCGACGGTACAACAAGAAGGATTAATGCGTTTGCGCGTGCCCAAATCTTAATTTTTATCATTTTGTAGATATAGATATAGAAAAAGCGACTCAGAATATATGTTGAGTCGCTTTTTTATGTCGTTTTACCAAGTTGTTTTAAGCAGTTATTCATCAAGGCTTATTCTAAAATCTTAATCATCGCGCGTGGTAAACCAAGCGTTGCCTGCGCATCATCAGCGTTTAGCCAGTTGATATTAATCTCAGCGGCTTGCAATGCTGTGGTTAATTCTTGAAATTGTTCAGAATTCAAAATTAATAATTGCGGTGTTAAATACCAATGAAAATGGGTCAATGAATGTTTAATCGGTGCATCGTCTAATAAGGTTTTGTTGATGGCTGTTGCGACCAATTTATTCTTATTCAGCCAGTCATTAATGATTTGCTCAGCGGTGGTAAATTCTGCTTCGTAGACTTTTTCATTGCTTGCCACTTCTAAAGGCTTTTTATCAAAAACCTCTGTCTGTTTAGCAGCAGTTTTACCCTTGACGTTGCCACTAATTTTTTCGATAAACGCTAGTGGTAAGCTCCACAATCCGCCCCAAATACCATTGTCAGGGCGTTGTAGCCATAATATCTCGCCATCCGTATTTTGAATCAGCAGCGCATTACTAAACTTGCTTGGTTTGGGCTGTTTTTTAGCTTTTACTGGATAATCTTCTTCGCGATTTTGCGCATGCGCTAGGCAATCGTCTTGTAGCGGACATAACAGGCAAGCAGGTTTGCGTCTTGTACATAAGGTTGCGCCCATATCCATCATGGCTTGAGCGAATAATCCGGAATCCTCTGTTGGGGTTAAACGCTCCGCTAATGCCCACAGCTCTTTGGTGGTTGCAGATTTGGTGATATCCCTCTCAATGGCTGCCCAGCGTGTCAGTACTCGTTTGACATTGCCATCACAAATGACGCCATAACGGTGTAAACCCATCGCCATAATTGCGCCTGCGGTAGAAGGTCCAACGCCTGCAATTGCCTCCCAACCTATCAACGTCTGCGGGAAATCGCCAGTGTCGTCAATCACGGCAACCAATTGCTTGGCGCCTTTATGCAAATTTCGCGCACGCGCATAATAACCCAATCCTGCCCAATGCTCAGCTACTGCATCCCATTCTGCTGCGGCTAAATCTTGCACGGTCGCAAAGCTCACCATAAAACGTGCAAAGTAGGGCAGTACAGTTGTGACTTGCGTTTGCTGTAGCATGACTTCAGACAGCCAAACAATATAAGGATTGGGTGTGTCGGTTTGGTGCTGTTGCCAAGGTAAATCGTGGCGACCGTTATCGGTAAACCAAGTGAGCAAGCGAGGGGCGAAATGGTCAAAGTTAGTGTCGGTATGGGCGAACGTAGCGATGGCTGTCATAAGCAATAATTGAACCAATTAAAAGTATGCGGATTATATGAGGGTCGCGCGGTAGGATTAAAGGCGTTAGCGATAGATACTATCTAAAGTTTGACTAGCTTCATTTTTCCATTCAATCCAGCCATTTGTAGAACGACCTGCAACCAATGCGCTAGCGCCACTAGGCGTTTTAAATATTTGATTTTCAGTTAGCTTATAGCTTTTGTCATTTACTGCTATTAGTTTACCACTGCTCAGTAAGTCATCTTTTAATCTAATCACAAATGGTGGCGCTGATGTTACTTGTGCTTTTCGTATCAATGACCCTGCTAATATCACAAAACCATCATCGTCATAGTAGCCTTGAGCATCGCCATCTTTAACCTTGTAATAAAATAATGGCGGTGCAAGCTCGATAGTAGGTATTTCTATCTTCGTTATTACTTGATTAGCAGTATTAATAATAGACTCAAATTCAGCACTGTAAATTTTATGCTCATTAACATTTAAGCTTTCAAAAATAGGCTGTCCTAACGTCGACAATAAAACGTCAAGCGTATAAAATAACTCTTCGCAGTCAGCTTTTAATGGATCAGGCGTATGCGGGCGATTGCCAGTATTGCCATTTTTTATCTCATAACGTCCAACTTCAATAGCCGTGGCAATAGCTTTATGCTCCATATAGAGCGCATGCGTTTGAGTCATTGAATTGTTGGTAGATAACATCACAAATGCCCGTGTCCAAAAATCCTTTTCATTATGCTGAGTGAGGCGGCGTTTTAAGTCGCCCGTTTGTCCAATATATAGCAGCGGCTTGCCAATACTATCAGTCTCTCCAACCAAAAAATATAAGCCCACTTGGTTGGCTTCTGGCATCGCAAAAAAGTCATCAATATGAATACGCGGAATCTCAATTAAGCGTACCGTACGCGTGGTCATCTCCGCCAAACGTAACCCACGAGGATTGCCTTTTGGTAAATAAATTTGAATGGTTTTAGCAGATGGAATCAACGGATTCATAGTGACCTATAATAGTAGAATTACTTTAAGCTGTCCGTCTAGCCCAGATAATGTAAGAAGATAGAAAACCTACTTCCGATTCTTCCGCGTTTTTAGGCGACGCAATCGTTTCTCTTCTTCCTTAGCCAGTTTCTTTTCCTCAAGCGCAATACGTTGTTCTGCAACGACCGCTTCTTCCGCTTCACGCATAGTAGGGGTTTCCAGACTAATACGTCCAATCGTACCACTGCGCAACTCATTAACGAGGATTTCTGACATGCGGTAAATATCAACGACACCGCCTTTCTTCAATAATCCTCGATTGCGCCCTGCGATTTCAAAAAAATCCCCGTCTGTCTTGGGCAATTCTTCAATTTTATAACGCTCTTTTAACAGTTCAGGATATGCCTGCAACAAATATTCTGCGGTATAACCAGCGACATCATCAAAATCAAATGCCGTATCACGAATACCGCCAGTCGCCGCCAAGCGATAACCTGAATTGGCGTTTTCAACTTTTGGCCATAGCATACCGGGCGTGTCATACAGCATGATGCCACCGTCAAGTTTAATCAGCTGCTGCGACTTGGTGACGGCAGGCTCGTTACCCGTTCTGGCAACGGCGCGACCGGCTAAGGTATTAATCAGAGTAGATTTACCCACGTTTGGAATGCCCAAAATCATGGCTTTAATCTGTCTGCCGGATTCGGCTTTATTCGGCATCAGCTTTTTGCAAAGCTCAATAATACGGTGTACGTCGGCTGCTTTATTATCATCAAAAGCCAGTGCTTTAACGCCATCTTCCTGCTCAAAATAATCCATCCATGCTTGCGTCATCTCAGGATCAGCAAGGTCAGCCTTATTTAAGATTTTAATCACCGGCTTGTCACCGCGCAGGGTGGCGACCATCGGATTTTCGCTGCTATATGGAATGCGTGCATCGAGCACTTCGATAATCACGTCCATTTGCGGCATGATTTCTTTGACTTCATTGCGCGCTTTGTTCATGTGTCCGGGGAACCACTGAATATTCGCTCTCGTATCCATTTGCTGTTACAACCTTTTATTCATAAAATGTGGTGCTAAAAAGTGACAATGCGTCGTTTTAAGCAATGACGTTCAGTTTACTACAGAAGCCATGTACTGATGATAAAAAGTACTCACGCTAAAACATGCTAAAAAGTGCTAAAAAGTGCTAAAAAGTGCTCACGCTACCATTTCAATTTGTCTCCATGAGAAATGATTATTCTGCCTGTTTTGCAGTCTTATCACGTGCTGGCGGCAACGGCGCCAAATAACCAATCAGTAAAATCAAACTGCCCGCACCAAGGAAGGAAATTACTCGCCAAATTGCCTCTGTTTGTGATAAATCAACCAACACCAGTTTTAATACCACAATACCCAATAAGCCAATGCCCATAAACCACAGCACGCGCTGCCAATAGCGACTGGCAATAATGGTGGCGACCAATGCCAGCAGCGTCCATAAAATAGTCAATCCTGTTTGTACTTGCTCGCTATCCCATGCGTTGCCCGTATTACTATAACCAGTTCTACCGTATAAATGACCAATCCATAACGGTGTATCAATAAAGGCATGCAGCGTTCTGACCAGCATACTAGAGACTATCCAAAAACCAATTAATGCTAATACAATCAGTAGCGTATCGCTTTTGCGAATGGCGGTGAATAGATTTTGCGATTGCGTATCACGTTGACGCAGTAAATACACGCCCAATCCGTACAAAACTACTAGCCATAACGTCACATCATACAAGTTAAATAATGGAAAATAAGGCAGTTCCCAAATCACGCCATCGTAAGTAAAGTTGGTAAAAATCACCCAGCCCAAGGTTAATGGCACAAATATTTTGGCGCTATTTAACAGTGCATCTTGCCAGTCAAACCAGTAAAGAGAGAGCGTTGAAGATGAGTTGTTTGTCTGATTATGGCTTTGCTGACGATATGTTAACCACAGCCCAGACAGCATCAGCGCTACGGGTACAAGAATAGTGACCACGCCTTTTGAATCAGGCAATTTATAATGAACCAATTCTGCCAATACAATAATACCCGTACTAAGCCAGCTGGCGCTATTGTAGCCTTTTAGATTTGCATCTTTATGCCACGTTTTTAGCCACAATTGCCCAACCACTAGCCAGCCGATGAATAACGTAATAAATATCGACCAATGAAAAGTCGTCCACTGATAGTTAAATTCATACTTTTGTGGCAATTGTAATATCAGCATGGCATAAAATAACAGCAGCAAACCGTGGCTAAATTGTCTAATCTCTGACCACGGGCGGTATTGATTAACCACATGGTAAAGGATAAGACTGGTTAATGTTGCCATTGCAATCAGCGCCGTCGTCGCCAATTGCCACGTATAAAACCATTTATCAAAATCCATGATAAACACATAAAGCAGCCAGACCATCGCCGCAAACGTCAACAAGCGTATTAAAGCCGGACGTTGCCAAACGATTTTAAACGCTAAGCTTTGACTATTGATGCTGGCAAGCCATTGCTGCGCTGCCGTTTCACTGATTCCTAACGCTTTGGCATAGTCTGACAAGGTGTGATTGGAATTAAGCTGATTATCAGTATCATTAATAGGCGCATTGCTGGCACGTAAAATAAATATACTGGCAAGCGCACTGATGGCAGAAATCGTCAATGCGAGCGTCGGATAATAATCAAGAGCAATCACAAAGGTATCGGACAACATACCAATGCTTACCAGCTGCAATATTAAACCTAATAACACCGACCATGCCCGCAGTGAGCGTCGCCCAAACCAGACCAGTGCCAATCCTTGTACCGACCAGCCAAAGGCAATCCATTCTGCATTCAATGCCAACGGAATTACCAAGGCTAAAAAGCCAAAACCTAATGCTAGCATGCCTTCGGTAATCAGGGCATAACGTTGACTGCGCTGAATAAACGTCCAGCCAAGCCCCAAATATACTGCTGCTAAAATTGCGCTAGTAAAGGTTAAAGCGTGATTGATATCGTGTAGTAACGCTGAAAATAATCCAAACGCCAACAGCGGCACAGAAAATAGCAGCCCGATATCAATGGGAAACACATAGCTGGCATGCTGATTTTTAATATCAGTAGTTTGGTTGGTATTATCGACATTAATGGCAGCCGTGTCATTGTCATCGTTATAGGCAATGATTTGCTGAGCATAGCGAATCACCACAAATAAATACAGTACAACATGCAGCGCCACGAGCAATACTAACGCCCAACGTTGATTATCAATTATTGCCGCTAAATTCTCAGTCAATCCCCAATAATATGCCAGCCCAAACGTCACGCCCACACCGAATAAATTGAGTACTTTCCACGGGCGATAATGAGCGATAACGGCAATGGTCACGTTTAATAATAGGTAATAACTGAATAATATCGTTAAGCTGCCCGTATCTTGACTGGTCAAAATGGGCGCAAAAAAGCCACCGGATAATGCCACCAATGCTAACGGAAACGCGTTTTGCCGCACCGCTAATGCCACTGTGACAGCTGATATTATTCCCAATGCCATAAAACTTGGCAAACTGCTCATTACCTGATAAACGCTATAAGCAAAAAATGTGGTTAAATATGCCGTTGCCAGTCCCGCGCCTTGCAACGTAATGCCATAGGCAAAGCGCTTAGGTGCAAGCTTGAATCCCAATCCGGCAATTGCTAATCCCATTACCCCAATGGCTGACAACTTAATACCAATCGGAATTTCGATATACTCACTGAGCAAGCGTAATAACAACACCACGCCGACCAATAAAACCAATACCCCAACGCGCACGACCAAATTACCACCCAAAAACCAGTTTTTAATGGAATGGAAAAGGGAAGTGACGATAGGAAGTGAGCGCTCGTCAGGCTCTATTGGTGCTGCTGATGTTTTGTCTTCTGTTTGCGGTACAAGTATGTCATCTGCTCGTTCTATTACTGGCTGATTTTCTACAGGAGAATCTAGTACAGAAGCGTTTGGGATTGGTGGTGGCACTGAGCTTGGTAAAATTGTTGCCGAAGATTTATATGAAGGTAATTCGGAAGACGACAAGCTTGTAGCAGTAGGTAGAGAGCCTGTTATGGATTGCAAGGGTTCAGATGACTGCATGCGAGCTTTATGCTGTTGCAGCTCATTTTGCAGCTGGGTCATATTTTGACGTAGTTTAGCCAGCTGCTGATGTAGCCGAATATATAGCACCATCATAATGACCAGCAACAAGACAATCACTAACCAGCCCAATGATTCTATTAAAAAATACAGCATCCACGCCACTCAATTAATCCTATAATGAGGAGATAATGACGTTATTTAGCGATAAGTACAAGTTTGTTAATTGTGAATTGTTATCAAGGCAAAGAGATTACTAACATGTTTTTAATATGTTGCCCAATATCACTTTCGTAATATTAGATTTGCTAAACTATAAAGATAGAGTGTTTATATCGTACCGATAAAGCCTATTGTTATATTTATTTATAATGCATAAAAAAACAGAGCATGATGACCATACTCTATTTTTCCTAATTGCTGTTTTGCTGTTTTGCTGATTTAGCAGCTATTTAATTCCAGAAAATATTAACCTAAATTAGCTTTCATGAATTCAAGCATGTTGTCCCAGCTTTGTTTGTCAGCCGTTTCGTCATAGCCAAGATTAGGGTTATCGCGCTCGTCCGCTTTTGGATTGGTAAAGCCATGTTTGGCATTGTCATAAACATCGACGGTATAGTCAACATCAGCGGCATCCATCTCTTTTTTGAAGGTTTCAATGTCGTCCATAGTAACGATTGCATCATCTCGGCCATGGGCGATTAATACTTTTGCTTTAAAGTTTTTATCGGCTGGTTGTTTGGGAGAGAGGTCACCGTGGAAGGTAGCGACCGCTTTAACTGGCATACCTTCTCGCGCCATGTCTAGAACCACTTTACCACCGAAGCAAAAACCAATGGCGGCTAAGTTATCGCCGTCAACGGCAAGCTGATCGCTAAAATCATTGAGAATTAAACGGCAGCGAGCCATGAGCATCTCTTGGTCTGCCAATACTTGGTCATGCCACATCGTCGCCATCGCAGCGTCAGAAGTCATTTTGCCTTCACCATAAACATCCATAGCGACGGCGGCATAGCCTGCTTTTGCCAGACGCTCAGTCATCGTTTTTGAATGCTCAACTAAGCCCCACCATTCAGGGGCGACTAGGACGCCAGCGACTGGTTTATCATCTGCAGCATTTTCTGGTAGTGCGACATAGCTAATAAGCTGTACGCCATTTTCCGTAGTACTGATAAGCTCGAAAGTCTTAATTGACATGTTATTGTCCTTTTTTATAGTGTGCGTTTTTATTGTTAAATTTAGGCGTTGGGTTAGGGTATCGCGTAGTTTAATGAAGCCATTTATATATTTTAATGATTTGCATCTGACTTACCCGTTCTACCTTAACGCCCAAATCCAGCAAAAACAGCTATAATACTGTAACGCTGTTTATAAAAATGATACTGTGAATTTATGAGACTAAATTTGATACCACCCTTAGAACAAAATGCAAAGTTAAAGACAGAAGTCGATGATGGCATTGATGTTACTAATATTATCGACGCTACTGATATTAATACTAGCGATGCTACCTTACGTCCGCAATTTTGGTCGCGCTTTACGCTAAATGAGCTCAATCATAATGAGTGGGAAGCGTTGTGTGATGGCTGCGGTAGCTGTTGTTTAATTAAATATGTCGATGAGGACGAAAACGGTGATGTTGATGAAAATCTGGTTGAATATACTGATGTGGCTTGCCAGCTGATGAATTGTAAGACTGGCTACTGTCAGCATTATGATACTCGCCAAGATTATGTGCCGGACTGTATTCAACTGACAGTCGATAAGTTACCAACGATGATGTGGCTGCCAGCTCATTGCGCCTATAAGCGCTTGTATAAAGGGCAGTCGCTACCGGCATGGCATCTGTTATTGACTGAAGACGCGGTCGCAACTCAGCAGCAAATGCGCGCTGCTAACATTGGCGTAGCGGGGCGCTGCGTGACTGAGGTTGGTATGGATGATGAAGAGATGGAGACGCGGGTGGTGAATTGGGTAATGCCTTAACGAATATTTTAGTGAGCACATTAATTATTCAAGGATGAGGATATGAGGCATAGCTATTTTAATATAAACCTTTTCAAGCGTAGTTATTTAAAAACAGCTATCTAAAAGGCAGTTTATTATTAGGCGTTGCTTTGGTACTCAGCAGTTGCTCGAATACTTCTCCTTTGACTAAAAATAAAGGCACGCAAACCTTAACGCAAACCCAATTAATACCTACAAAATCTCCCACTCTTGTGACCGCTGTTAAACCAGTAGCGCATATTGTTGATTGGCAAAAGATAGAGGCGGCAGCCGATAAAAAGTATCAAGATGAGCCATTGGCTGATTATTATTTTAATATTTTGTCTAAAGAAGAAAGGAATGGCGCTCCTTGGTTTTATGCACAAGACTTTAATGTCTCTATTGAAGAGGCGCAGCGTCGATTGTTATTGCAAGGGATTAGCTCGCCACTGATTGAAGCTATTGCAGAGTACTTAGGCAGGGCGGTGGCGGCAATTTATTATGATAATAATGACACCGATGAATATTCTATTAAGGTGACGACACTGAACACTGTTAAAGCCGTCCCGCCAAAATATGTGTATCACTTTAAGCAAAAGGAATTTAGAAATTATTCGTTTCCTATTTATATTCAAGCCAGTAGTGATAAAACTCAAGAGCAGATTTTTGCATTGCAAGAAAAGGCTTGGCCTGAGATATTAAAGCGTTATCCAGACACTCAAACCATTGGCTTTAGCCCAATGACCAATACCATCAATGTCAGTATCTACACTAAAACGCATAATGAAAACGAGCGCCAACGTATAGAAAATGAGTTGACTGAATTGGTCGGTCACCCCGTTAAAGTAGAGTTTTGGGAGAATCGGTTAACAACACTTTAATGCTTTTAGTGCTGAAAACATTTATAGCGCCTCAGATTAGCCATTAAATTAATTAGTCATCAACTGCCCTAGCAGATTGGGCTTTTGACTCAGCCTCATCTAAGGAGTCAGCCAGCGGCGGAATAGGGATGCCTTGACGTATTTGGTCCGAGAACGTACTGCTATGACCATCACTGCTATCGCGATTATTAAAGCCTCTTACCTTGGGGTTGATATGAGTGCGCTCGTACCACTTGTCCATTGACCACGGCTGCGCACTTTGCTCAGGCTGGGTACTTTTTTCGGGACTGGCATCGAGCATGCCGATATCATATAGATAGTTTGGCAGCCAACCAGAAACCCAAATTCGATAATCCCACGGCAAGCGTTCACCGCTGATAACACGTGCCATATAAAAGATGATATTAGTACAGTTGCTGGTCAAAGTGTTATACCACGCAGGCTCAGTATTCAAGTCATCGGCGATAGTTAAATAAGACTCAAATAACGATTTTACCTCGTGCTGTTGCAGATGGCTGACGGGGAACAGATATACCTGCTCGCCGCGCGCGTTGGTACGCGTATAAATAATATCGCGCTCTTCAGCAGCAATAAGACTGAGCTCAAAGCGCTTGAAAAACCCTCCGAGCGCTGAAAAAGACTCGCCTTTTTCCTTACGAATCTCTAGCGATAATGATAGCGGCCTGTCGTCCTCAAAGCGGAAGCTGACCAAGGTATGGGCAATCAGTGGCCCCATCCAGTAAGAGTTAATCACATCTACGCCTGACAGCTTAGACATATCAATCGTGCGTGTCTCCCAGCGCTCCGTTGCCTCTTCATCGCCACTATACCAATCAAAGTTACGTACGTTCGATAAGGTAATCAGATCAGGATTGTTAGCATCACGGGTATAAGACATGATTTGACTGACATCCGGCTGCCAATCGCGCTGTTGCTGCGGGGTAATCGACATAAACCAGCCCGCACCAAGCAGCCAAACACCGACATATAATCCTGCCAGCCATTTGGTAGCCGTGCTTTTATTATAAATTGCGCCTTTATTAAGAGTTGTGCTGCCATTAGCATCGTCTTCAAAACTTTTATTATTAAACAGTTTCTTAATGAATGGCGTGTTACGCAGACGCTGGGGTAAATAACGCAAGACCAGCAGCGCGGTTAGTAGGCCAACAATAACTACCGTTGCAACCCATGCAATCGGAGCATGTGTGCCAAACTGATACCAAATAGCCATCAGTAACCAAACAGCAGATAACACAAGCGCCACTATAATAAAAAACTGCACAACAAAATACCAGCGTGTACGAGGCTGGCAAGCACCACTGTTACTAGGTTTTGCTAAATTAGAATTATTGGTGCGTGGCGATAATAGCCGTGCAAAAAACGAGCGACGTGACATAAGCGTAGATTAATCGAATTGAGGTTTTGACCATAGCAAAATTTATAACACACTGACAATACAATTTGGATAAATTTATCGTTGAATGTAGGTTAGGCTTGCGATAAAGTGAAACTAATTTAAAATGGTTTATTTATATTTACTACTGAATAAATGAATTTTATTTATTATTTTAATCTCCATATACCATTTTATGTCTTACTCTAATTGCCATTAACTAAAGAGGTTAACCCACACTACCATGTCTGACGACACTCCCAGCCCGAGTAGTTGGTCGATGCGCGGCTTAAAACGCTGGCTATCGACCGCCCCCGAAACTCGTGACGAATTGATTAGCTTAGTCCAGCAATCGCGCCAATTTCTAGAACCTGATACGGTTGATATGTTAGAAGGGGTGCTGGATCTACCCGCCACCCAAGTGCGTGAAATCATGACCCCGCGACCGCAGGTGATTGGTCTACATGAGAGCACTAGCCTTGCCGAAGTCATGGATATTATCCTTGAAACCACTCATTCACGTTATCCGGTATTCGATAGCCAAGATGATGATGCGGTTATTGGTATTTTACTCGCCAAAGACTTAATACCGCTCTTGGTACATATGGTGCGCGACGAAGACGAAAAAATTGATAGTAAACGCTTAAAGGACTTGGTGCGTCAGCCGTTATATATTAGTGAGACGGCGCGCTCGGACACTTTGCTACGCTCATTGCAGCGCACGCAAGTTCATATGGCCGTGGTAGTTGATGAGTTTGGTAACTTTGGCGGTGTGGTCACGATGGAGGACTTGCTAGAAGAAATCGTCGGCGATATCGTCGATGAGCATGATGACTTCGATGAAGACAGTGATATTAATAATATTGTTGTCCATCCAGAAAAGCCTAATACCTGGCGGATACAAGCCTCAACTGTGATTGAAGACTGTAATGATGAGCTGGGCAGCAGTTTTGATGATACTGATGTCGATACTATGGGTGGCCTAGTCATGCAAACTCTAGGTTACGTAGGCGACTTGGAAGGTGAAAGTGTACAGATAGACGATTGGAAAATTACCATAACTGATGTGGAAGGCCGCTCTATTCATGATTTAGAAGTCACTAAGACCGATCCCGATAAACAAATATTAATAGGCAGTCATTAATTTACAACTGTTAAGCATCATATAACGACTAATAATCAGCAAAAATTAAAAACACGATTCCGGTCGTGTTTTTTGCTGTGTAAGGGCTTATAAATTGGCTAAAAGCTTACGTAATAAGGCATGCAAATTTCTCCATTTATCCGTACAGGCTGTTATCATAGGCGGGTTTAATTTTGGCTGAGCCTTTAACACTATTAAACGTACTATCAAATAGCACTATAAAACGTAGTATTAAAGGTGAGTATTGCAGTTTGCCCTATAGAATTTAAGCTGTGTCATTTTGGATAATTAATATGCGCCTGTCGACTGTGGATTTACAAAAACGTCTGAATGCTAATAAGCGTAAAAGTATGCCGCTGTGGCTAACCTTGCTCATCGCTTTGCTGGCTGGAGCATCATTTATATTGGCGCTGGCCCCTTATGGCTTTTGGCCGCTAGCAGTAGCGTCACCAGCACTTTTATATGCGCTGCTATTGCCAGATATGAGCGGTAAGCGCGCCTTTATTATTGGTGAGGCCTACGGTACTGGGCTGTGGTGTGTGGGTGCCTTTTGGTTATATACTTCTATCCATGATTATGGGGATACGCCAGCATGGCTGGCACTGATTATGATTGCACTGATGGGTCTCGGTATGGGGCTGTTTCATGGTTTTTTAGCGCTGCTATTTAATCGGGTAGTTGGCAAGCAACCGTTGGCATTTGCAGCGCTTTGGATATTACAAGAGTGGCTAAAGACATGGTTGTTTACCGGATTTCCGTGGTTATTTGTTGGTTACGCCTTTACTGAGCAATATTGGCTATCATCTCTTGCGCCCGTTGCTGGGGTATTTGCGGTCTCTTTTGTGGCGGTGTTATTGGCGGCAAGTATGGTGGAGCTGTTACGTCGCCGTGGCGGTTATATGCTTGTCATTGCGGCACTTTTAGTCATTAGCACCTCATTATGGCTGATTAATCCACAATGGACGACGCCAAAAGGCACGCCTGATTTATCCGTCTCTTTAATCCAAGGTAACATTCCCCAAGATTTAAAATGGCTCACTGAATACCAAGTTGAAACTCTCAATATCTATGCAAAGCTAACCAGCACAGAATGGGGACGTGACATTGTATTGTGGCCAGAATCCTCTATTCCGATGTTTCAGGATGAGGCCGTTGGCTTTATCAATGAAATGGTCAAAATGGCTAAGGCAACTAATACCACTTGGGTGACCGGCATTCCGTATAGAGATAAAGCGGCGTTCAATCCTAGTACTGATAAATATCCACCATTTTATAACAGTGTAGTTGCACTGGGTGCTGAGGCTGATGGCTTATATAAAAAGCAACGTTTAGTCCCGTTTGGCGAATATATTCCTTTCGAGGGCGTGCTTGATATCTTGCCAAATTTAGCAGGCAGCCAAGATATTTTAAGTTATAGTCGCGGTAGTGACCAGCAGTCACCCCTGCGGGTACGCGGTCATAATTTGGGCGCAGCGGTTTGCTATGAAGTGGCGTATCCTGATACCACCCGTAAAAATGCGATTAATACGGACTTTTTATTGACCATCTCTAATGATGCGTGGTTCGGTACGTCAGCAGGGCCATTACAACATCTACAGATGGTACAGATGCGCGCGCTGGAAAATGGCCGCTGGTTTATGCGCGCGACTAACACCGGTGTTACGGCTATCATTGATCACAAAGGTCGTATTATTAAGCGCGCCCCGCAGTTTGAGCGTACCGTACTACGTGGCGATATTCAGGCGCGGGTCGGCAACACACCATTTATGCTGGCGGGCAATTATCCTATTTTGATTATTATCACGTTACTATTGTTATTAAGCTTTCTTGGTAAGCGTTCGAGTACACGCGCAGGCTTAGGCAAATAAGCAAATGTGCTCATAAAGCTTGTATTAGTAAGAACTTTCAGTAAGAATATTAATAATAATTTCTTTAAATAGTTAAGGGTTTTAACAAATAGGTACAAATTGCGATATAATACGCTAATATATTAAATATTTTTTGCGCAAGGTGAATCAGGTATGTCAGAACATATTGTCGAAAATAACCCTAAGAAAGAGTTTATGTTTGCCTTGGGCGGCGTTGCCTTATTCTTAGGTATTGTCTTACTTATTGGCATTTCAGGTTTCTTGCGCCCTGCGGGTGAGCACATTACCGCTGAACCAACTGAAGAGTCTGTAGCAGCTGATGAAGCAGCAGCGATTGCTGCTCCAGCTGCTGATACAACCGCAGAAGCAACCGCGCCAGAAGCGGATGCTACTGCTACTCCTTCTGAAGCAACTCCTGCTGATGCGACCGTCACGCCTGCGCCAAGTACGGGTGATGCGATAGTTCCTTCTGAATCGGGTACAGCGACAGCCTCTGGTGCGGTCGATCAAGCCGCGGTTGCTGATGATGCTGATTTAGTAGGTGATGCCGAAGTACCTGCGCAATAATATGTCCTAATGCCACTCTAGTAGGATAATAGCAGTAGGTTCAATACCTAAGTTACTTCTATAAAAAACTCGTTCACCAGTTACTGGTAGCGAGTTTTTTTGTGGAAAACTGTCCAATTAGTGAGCATTTTTTTCTTTACTTGTAAACGCTCTAGTGGAACAATACGACGTATATATGACCGCCTAACAGAATAATTACAGGCTTGGTCATCATTATAGTGGTATTTAAAGGAATAAATTTATGAGCACAGAGTCACAATCGGAATTTAGTGCCGCCGAATTAGCAGCGCTAGAAGATGGATTTATGGGACATCCCCAACCGTTGCGACCGTTATTTTTTACAGAGATGTGGGAGCGTTTTTCATATTACAGTATTCGTCCGCTACTGGTATTATTTATGGTGGCGACCGTTGGGAGCGGTGGCTTTGGTTTTGATGAGGTAACGGCCTCTGCTATCTATGGCATTTTCGCAGGCTCGTTGTATTTAGCTGCCGTACCAGGCGGTTGGTTAGCTGATAACTGGCTGGGTCAGGAGCGAGCGCTGTGGTGGGGCAGTATTATTATTGCTCTTGGTCATTTGTGTATTGCGCTATCCGCTGTATTTGGTATGACGCTGTTTTTCGTCGGTCTGATGTGTATCGTTTTGGGTTCAGGCTTATTCAAAACCTGTATTTCAGTAATGGTTGGTGCGTTGTACCCCAAGGGTGATGCACGCCGCGATGGTGGTTTTACCTTATTTTATATGGGAATTAATATCGGCGCGCTATTAGCCGCGCTTATTGTTGGGGTGTTTAAAGAGAAAGGCATGTGGCATGTGGGCTTTGGTGTTGGTGGTCTTGGCATGCTGGTTTCACTGCTAATTTATCGTTTCTCAGCTAAGAAAACTTTAAATCGTTATGCTCGTGCCAAAAATATTAATCCTGAATGGGAACAAACGACGGGACGCTTCAAAAACGTAGGTCGCTGGGTTATAGGCTTTATTGCTTTACTGATCGCACTCACTGTCTTAGTGTCTACAGGTATCATGCCATTTAATCCTGAAATGGTCGCACAATATATGACTTATATTATCGCAGCTGTAGTCATACTGTACTTTGTGGTTATGTTTCTATCACCACGGCTGGATAAAACAGATAAACTACGTTTGTTGATTTGCTTTATATTGATTATTGGATCGACGCTATTCTGGTCAAGCTTTGAGCAGCAACCCACTTCTTTTAACTTGTTCGCCGATAACTATACCGATCTTAATGTCTTAGGCTATGAGGTACCCAGTATTTGGTTTCAGTCACTAAACCCGTTGTTTATTTTAATGTTAGCCCCTATCGCTAGTATTATATGGGTTAAGCTTGGCAATCGAGGTCTTGAGCCGAGTAGTATGACTAAGTTTGCGCTTGGGATGTTGTTGGCTGCCGCCGGTTTTGCTTTGATGATATTTGCGTCTAAAAGTATCTTGACGAATGCGGGTGGCTTGGCGTCACCTTTATGGTTAGTGGGTAGTTTACTATTATTGACTATGGGTGAGTTAGCGCTCAGTCCTGTTGGTTTGTCGGCAATGACTAAGCTTGCGCCAAAAGGTATGCAAGGCCAGATGATGGGGCTTTTCTTTGCCTCGGTCGCCTTGGGTAACTTGGTTGCTGCCTTCTTTGGCGGTTACGTGTCTGCTGACAAAATTGAAGGGTTACCTGGTTTATTTATGACCATGACCGCCTTTTTGGTGGTTACCGCTATCTTATTATTGTTATTGGCAAAGCCTGTTAATAATATGCTGAAAAAGAGTGAGCGCGCTGATCAGCTTAGCTAGTTAATCAGATTTATTACTCTTTTTTTATAAAGGCCTTTTTGCGGACGCATCATTGTGAATGAGAGCCGCCTAAGTTGGGCAACACCAGACGTGTTACCATAACCGGTAGCACGTTTTTTTATTTAATTTGCTTGGATATTCTGATAAGGCTATTGAAACCTGACTGTCTGCCCAAACATCTAATAACGTGCTTCCGTAACAGAATATCTCTTGCACTCATCTTGCTATCTTTATATATCATGTCGCATTTATTCTCATCATTTTAATTTTAATAAATGAATTTATTTGCTTAGATTCAAATAATGCTGGTGGTACTAAATAATCTACATGAGTGCAACTGACTTAAAAAATGGCTACTTAATGACTGCCTACTATGTAGACGAGTAATAATAGAATACTTCTAAAAAATTAATAAGGAATACTCCGATGAATAAGCAATCCATTCATGATCGTATCGATAATTTGCGTGCCGCTCTTGTTGAGCAAGATTTAACGGCGATTATTGTCCCATCAGCCGACCCGCATCTCTCAGAATATTTGCCAGAATATTGGCAGGCACGCTTGTGGTTGTCAGGCTTCACTGGTTCTGTCGGTACTTTAGTGGTCACTGCTGATTTTGCAGGATTATGGACCGATAGCCGCTATTGGGTACATGCCGCTGATCAGCTAGAGGGTACGGGTATTAGCTTAGAGAAACTGGCTCCTGGTCAGCCTAATCATATCGATTGGCTAGCTGAGCATCTCTCTGAGGGCGATAGTGTTGCCGTTGACGGCAATGTATTGTCTATTGCGGAGCAAGATAAATTACTAACCGCTTTTGATGCCAATGACATTACTTTAATTACTGACCGTGATGTACTCACCGATATTTGGACAGACCGTCCAACACTACCGACGGCAAAATTGTACGTTCATGACGCACAGTTTGTCGCGCAATCAGCAGCCTCAAAGCTTGCTGCAGTGCGTAGCGGTATGAGAGATGCAGGTGCTACTCATCATTTATTATCGAGCTTAGATGATATCGCTTGGTTAACGAATTTGCGCGGCGCTGATGTTGATTATAATCCAGTATTTTTGGCGCATCTGCTCATTGATATAGAAGATACAGCCACCTTATTTATTGATAACAATAAAGTCAGTGCTGAGATTGAACAAAGCTTAACAGACAGCGGTTTTACCCTTGCTGATTATGAAGCGGTACAGGATGCTTTAGGCGCATTGACGCCTGAGAATTTATTACTATTAGATCCAAGCAAAATTGCTGTAGGTACGTTATCGAAAATGGTTGATAATGTGGGCTTTATGGAGCAAATGGCGCCCAGCTCATTACTTAAGTCAGTCAAATCAGATGCTGATATAGATCATGTACGTGAAGCGATGCGTCAAGATGGCGCAGCGTTATGTGAATTCTTTGCTACCTTTGAGCAGCGTCTGGCTAATGGTGAACGTTTAAGCGAGCTTGATGTTGATAGCATGCTGATAGAAGTGCGCAGTCAGCAGCCAAATTATGTCTCTCCAAGCTTTCCAACGATTGCAGGTTTTAACGACAACGGCGCATTGCCACATTATCGGGCGACGGCTGAGAAGTTTAGCTATCTCGATGTTAGTGAGGGCGAAGGGGGTTTATTACTGATTGATTCAGGCGCACAATATCAAAACGGTACGACTGATATTACTCGCGTGGTTGGTATTGGACAAGTGAGCAGTGAGCATAAACGTGATTTCTCAACCGTACTTAAAGCCCATGTGGCCCTTGCACGCGCTAACTTTCCTGATGGTATTGCCTCACCTTTGATTGATGCCATTTGCCGTGCGCCACTTTGGCAAGCGCAGATGGATTATGGTCACGGTACTGGTCATGGTGTCGGTTACTTCTTAAACGTACATGAAGGCCCACAAGTAATCGCCTACAGTGCCAGCACGCCAAAAGAGCGGGCGATGAAAGCAGGTATGATTTCAAGTAATGAGCCAGGTTTATACCGTGAAGGTAAGTGGGGCATTCGTATTGAAAACTTGATGGTTAATATGCCGGTACAGCAGCCTACTGAGACTGAATTTGGTAACTTCCTACATTTTGAGACGGTTACTTATTGCCCAATCGATACCCGTTTGGTAGATAAGTCGCTATTGACGGCAATAGAGATAGACTGGCTAAATAATTATCATAGCCAAGTCTACGCTGAGCTAAATAAGCGCGTTAGTGGCGTAGCACTTGAATGGCTCACTGAGCGTACCAAAGCGATATAATATAAGCCGTTAATAAGTTTAGTATTATTAAAAACAATATCATCATTAATAATGCTATTAAGAATAAAAAAGCACCCAGTAAACTATTTACTGGGTGCTTTTTTATTCGATGATTTTTATAATGCCTGCTATACAGTATTTGACAACAGGCCATTAAAGCTAGTTGCTGTTTATTCCAATTACTGCTGTTCTTTATTAGTACTAGTTGCCGTTTGTTCTTTATCACTGAGCTGACGAGTTATTTCATTGCGTAACCACGATTTTAAATCTTCAGACAATTGCGCCATTTGCTCACTTAAATAGTCATCGATATGCATTCCAAGCTCATGGATTAAATCTTCATTATCTTTACTCAATTTTGGAGCATTTGGTAAAGTCTCGGCTGTTGTACCTTGTTTGATGATATCAGGAATACTGTTTATTTGTAGAGCAGATAAAACTTGCGCTTTATTGCTGCTGCCACTGTTTTGGGTTTTATGAGTTGTCTCATTGTTAGATGTTTTATCAGTAATGCTAGTGGTGTTTTCTACTTTAGTTTGTTGTTCGTTCTCGATGTGTTTTTCGACTTTTTCAACAGTGTTTTTTTCTGGCGTTTCTTCCTTTTCCTCTTCTTTTACAGGTTGCAGTTCAACAGCTTGTTGTGCTTGCTTATCAGCAAACTCATTGGCGGCAGCTTGCTCGTTTTTATGAGTGTTATATAATTCTTCAAGATAGGCATCAAGATCAGGTTCGCTAAAAACGAAGGCTTCAAACTGAGTGTCGCGCTGTAGTAAGGTATTGATATCAGTCAATTCTTGCACAATCGCTGCACGTATTGGCTCTGGCGCTAGTGTCCAATGCTGATAAAATTGATGAGAAAACGAGTAGCTTGACATGGTCTCTTCCATAAATGTTCCAAAAATTACCCCTTATCATACGCAAATACGATAAGGGGCTGCAAGGGGACTAACGTAGTCAACCTAAAATCATTGTTATATTGATAGTATTGCCGAAGCTTACGACCAGCGGGCAAAAATTAATGAGCCGTTGGTGCCGCCAAAGCCGAAGCTGTTGGAGGCTGCGTAGTTCAGATTGTCAACTTTACGAGAGTGGTTGGCGACATAGTCAAGGTTACAATTGTCTTCGATATTCTCAAGGTTAATGGTTGGCGGTACTTGTTGGTTTTGTAAAGCCAGTACGGTAAAGATGGCTTCGATACCACCAGCTGCGCCCAATAAATGCCCAGTCATTGACTTGGTTGAGCTTACTAAGATGCTGTCTTTCACGCTAGAAAATACGGTTTCGATGGCCAGCGATTCAGCGACGTCACCGGCTGGGGTACTGGTACCGTGGGCGTTAACGTAACCAACAGCGGAGGCATCTATACCGGCATCATTAAGTGCGTTTTGCATAGCACGTGCTGCACCGCTACCATCTTCTGGCGGCGAGGTAATATGGCTGGCGTCATCACTCATTCCGAAACCGACCACTTCAGCGAGTATCGTCGCGCCGCGAGCTTTAGCATGGGCAAGGCTTTCAAGTACCATGACGCCTGCGCCATCACCCAGTACAAAACCATCACGGTCTTTATCGAAGGGGCGTGAGGCGCGGGTAGGCTCGTCATTGCGGGTTGATAGGGCGTGCATGGCACCAAATCCTGCCATGCCCAGCGGACTTGAGCCTTTTTCGCTACCACCAGCGACCATCACATCGGCATCGCCATAGACGATTAAACGTGCGGCTAAACCGATAGCATGGGTGGCTGTAGTACAAGCAGTTGCAGTGGCAAGGTTAGGCCCTTTAAGCGTATGCTTAATAGCGACCAGACCCGCTGCCATATTAGCAATAGAGCCAGGGATAATAAATGGCGAGACTTTTCTAGGGCCTTTGTCATTGAGCATTGCGCAGCTGTCTTCAATGGTTTGAATACCGCCAATGCCTGATCCTAAAATGACACCAAATCGTTCCTGATCGACATTCTGTACGGGGACATCATCGGCGCTAACGGTCGCAATGAAGCCGGCGTCTTTTAATGCCATCGACGTTGCCGCTACGGCATATTGCATGAACTTATCATAGCGGCGCGCATCTTTTGCACTCATATATAGCTTGGCATCGAAATCTTTGACTTCGCCTGCAATTTGAGCGCGATAGTCACCTGCATCAAAGTGTGTAATCGTTGCGATACCGCTTTCACCATTTAATAACCGTGTCCATGTGCTTTCAACGTCCAGTCCTAACGGGGTAACTGCACCCATACCTGTGACGACCACCCGCATATCGTCAGAGCGCTCGAAATGCGGCGGCTTATGACGCGGTTTATGAGGCGATTCTGCGTTAGCATTGTTGGCGTGCAATGTCGGTGAACTGTTATGTTGGCTCATGCAATATATCCTGTTCTTTGCGGTCCTAAAGGAATGGGCTTTCTGATTTCATACAGCTATTACGCCGTTACACTGCGTTATTTATAGCGTTATATCAGTATTTTAGCAACTATTATAAAGCACATAAGTGTACGGCTGTAAACTTAATAGTCATCATTATTATCTGAGAAGGCTAGATAACGTTAAAAAGTAGCTGAAAAGGGATTAAGCAAAACAAACCTGTCCTAATACCACGCCTTTATTAGCACCAGTCACCGCAGGCAAGTTACCGGTTTCACCCATTAGCGTTTGCCGTGCCAACCACGCAAAGGCAACGGCTTCTACCCATGCCGGGTCGAGTCCCAATTGGGCAGTAGTGTCTACAATGCAATGCGGTAGATGCGCTTGCAGCCTAGTCATTAAATAATCATTAAGCGCACCGCCACCGCAGATATAAACTGCACTTTGTACTTCTTTGTTTTTTATAAACTGGCTAATTTGGTTACCGGCTGTCATCGCGGTCAGCTCAGTCAACGTCGCTTGCACATCGGCTGATGAATAGCGCGTGTTGGCAGCAGCTTGATCAAATTTTTGTAACTCGTCCTGTAGCCACGTTAAATTAAAATCTTCGCGCCCGGTACTTTTAGGATGCGTTTTAGTAAAGAACGGATGGGTTAACAATTGGTTCAGCAAAGTTTCAATCACTTGTCCCGATTCTGCCCAAGTACCGCCAGCATCATAGTTTTTGCCAGTATGCAGCGCTGCCCATGCATCTAATAATAAATTTGCAGGGCCAGTATCGTAACCAACGACTTGACTATGCGTTTGCTGAGTGTCTGTTTGCTGATTATTTATCTCATTGCTAGCGGTCGCTGGCAAGACGGTTATATTAGCAATACCGCCTAAATTGAGCAGCACACGAGTAGTATTAGTCGCGGCAAATAGAGCGTGGTGAAAAGCGGGTACTAAAGGTGCACCTTGTCCACTGACCGCCATATCGCGGCGGCGAAAGTCACTGACCACACTGATACCGGTACGCTCAGCAATAATATTGGCATCCACCAATTGTAAGCTAAAGCCCATTTGTGGACGATGACGTACCGTTTGTCCGTGACAGCCAATCGCTAAGACCGCTTCCGCATCAATATTGGCTTGCTGCAATAAAATATTCACCGCTTCACTGGCGAATTCCCCATATTCACGACTTGCCCAACCGAACCAATCCAGCTCGCTATTTGGTTCGTCAGTTTGCGAGGTCAAATCGTTCACACCATTGGGCTGACACAATGCCAATAATACTTCACGTAAACGCAGTGGAAAATCTTGGCTATAAGTCGCCAATAGCTGCATAGGCGCATCTTTATTTTCATTGTTATGGTTATCAGTACTATCATCAGAATTAAATTGACATAACACTGCATCCATACCGTCTAAGCTGGTACCTGACATTAGGCCGATATATAAACCGTCATCGAAATTTTCAAATACAGTTTGTTCAAGCGCATCGGTAAGCGTAGCATAATTCAAATCATTACTATCTGGTCCATCGCTGTTGTTTAATGGTGGATTATTATCTGACAATACCGTTTGCTGGGTATTATTAGGAGTAGGTGCGGGGTTGGTCATGGCAATTTACCTCAAAAAACGCTAGTATATCTGCCAAATTCTAACATTTTTACACACCTTTAAGGTTCTAAACCTTGCAAAGGCGTTAACCGTTCAATAAAGACAATAAAGAGACAACTATGACTGACCACTCATACAGCCTAGAAGAACAACTTGAACTTATCCAGCGCGGTACTCAAGAAATATTATCGCAAGAAGATTTAGTCGATAAGTTGAAGCAAAACCGTCCGCTACGTATCAAAGCTGGCTTCGATCCCACCGCTCCTGATTTGCATTTGGGTCATACCGTATTGATTAATAAGCTCAAGCACTTTCAAGACTTGGGTCATGAAATTTATTTTTTAATCGGTGACTATACCGCTAAGATTGGTGATCCTTCTGGCAAAAACACCACTCGTCCGCCATTAACGGATGAGCAAATCCAAGCCAATGCCAAAACTTATGCTGAACAAGTATTTAAAATTTTGGACAAAGAAAAAACTCGCGTAGTCTTTAACTCCGAATGGTTTAATGATATGTCAGCCGCTGATATGATTCAACTTGCCAGCCAACAAACGGTATCAAGGATGCTTGAGCGTGATGACTTCTCTAAACGCTACGCGGCACAAACACCCATTTCTATCCATGAATTTCTCTATCCCTTAGTTCAAGGTTATGACTCTATTGCCCTAAAAGCCGACGTTGAGCTTGGTGGCACGGATCAAACTTTTAACTTGCTTATGGGTCGTACCTTACAAGGGCGTTATGGTCAAGAGCCACAAGTTTGTATCACCGTACCAATTTTGGAAGGTTTGGACGGCGTTAACAAAATGTCCAAATCCTTGGGCAATTACGTGGCTATTTATGATGCCCCAGGCACCATGTACCAAAAAATTCTATCAATGCCAGATACCTTAATCCGCCGTTACTATGAGTTTTTGAGCTTTAAACCAATGGATGAAGTTGAAGCTTTAATAGCAGAGATGGAAAACGGTCGTAACCCACAAGAAATCAAACGTATTCTCGCCGAAGAATTAATTGAGCGTTTTCACGATGCCGATGCTGCCGCTAATGCACACAAATCAGCCGGTAACGTCTTAGCAGATGGCGAATTACCAGTAGATTTACCAGAAGTGACGTTAGATTTAGAAGGTCAAGATGCATTATTTATTGCGCAAATACTTAACCAAGCTGGACTTGCTAAAAATAGCTCATCTGCTAAAGATATGTTAAAACGTGGCGCGGTAAAAGTAGATGGTGAAGTAGTCGATGGCGGCTTTAGCTTAACGGCTGGGCAAACGGTTGTTATCCAAGCTGGCAAAAAAGCTTATGCTAAGGTGACGGTGGGATAAGACATGGATAAGATTTTAATGCTAGAAGAGATAAACAAAGAAGTTAAAGGTTTACAATATAGTGATAATAAAAATTCTGAGAAACTTCTTTCCAAAATTAGTGTTCTAGTTGAAAAATTTTTCGATTCCAAACCAAAATATATAAATGAGTTATTTTCAATTAGACACTTTTTAAATGGCTTTAATTGCCGTGGAAATGAAACTAGGAAAGCAGCAAGCTGGAAAAAAGGTAAAGAAAAGCTTGAGAATTTAATTATGACTTTAATTTATGATATGAATATTTCTAAAAATTCAACAGGTGAACAAGTAATATCCGTTCTTGATAACCAAAGTAAATGCTCAAAAGTTTTTATTGTTCACGGTCATGATGATGGTGCTAAGAATGAAGTAGCAAGGTTCATTGAAAAACTAGGTCTTGAAGCTATTATTCTTCATGAGAAAACCAGCTCTGGAGATACAATTATAGAGAAAATTATAAGATATTCAGATGTTAGTTTCGGAATCGTTCTTTATACTGAATGTGACGTTGGAGGAGTTAAAGCTCTGCCACAAACTCTTAATCCAAGAGCTAGACAGAATGTTGTTTTTGAACATGGCTTTTTAATAGGTAAGATTGGCAGAAAGAATGTTGTTGCTCTTGTTAAAGGTGACGTTGAAAGACCTAATGACATCTCGGGTGTTGTTTACGAGTCTATGGATACAAGTGGTGCTTGGAGATACAGTATTGCTAGAGAAATGAAAAGCTCTGGTTACGATGTGGATATGAATAAAATAGGCTAGAATAGTTATTTCTAGTTAGGTATAAACTTAAAAAATACTACTTTCTAGTCATTATCTTTTCAATACTAAATCCCCTATAAAAAAAGCGACCCATCAAGGTCGCTTTTTATTTATTAAAGAGAGGCAATTAAGCATTTAAAAAGGCAATTAATACTCGGTTGAATTCTTCTGCATGAGTAACATTGATACCGTGCGGGCCACCTTCAACAATGTGTAGCTGACTGTCTGCAATCATATCGTGCGAGCGCTCACCACTGACCTCAAGCGGCACGATTGCATCGGCATTGCCATGAATAACTAAGGTAGGCACATCGAATTTCTTCAAATCTTCACGGAAATCGGTATAAGCGAATGACTTTACACACTCATAGGTAGCTTTAGGGGAGGCATACGCGGCAATATCGCGATTGTATAAACGCAGTGGTTTGCTGACTAACAACTTACCGTCTTTTGGGGTAAAAAAGTTCTTCGTAAAGTCATTTAAAAAGGCAATACGATCACCGCTTATTCCCTCTAAGAATTGCTGAACATCTTGCTCTTGCATACCGCCATCAGGATTGTCATCGGCCTTAAATAAGTAAGGTGGTACAGCAGAAGCTAACACCGCTTTGCTAATCCGATCTGAGCCATACAGACCAAGATAACGGGCCACTTCACCGCCACCCATCGAGAATCCAACAATGGCTGCATCTCGTAAATCTAGCTCATCTATCAGGGCTTTTAAGTCTTGCGCCAAAGTATTATAGTCATAACCTTCCCATGGTTTAGAGGATTGGCCGAAGCCGCGTCTATCATAAGTGATAACTTGATAACCCGCCTCAATAAGTGCAGATACCTGCTTCTCCCATGCACGGCCACTGAGCGGCCAGCCATGAATTAGGACGACAGGTTTGCCAGTACCTTGGACCTCGTAATACAGCTCGACGGGTTGATCGGCTTGAGTGGCAACGGTAACGTAAGGCATATTTTTATCCTTTTAAAATTATTATATTAAGAGATGAAGTAATGATGTCTATTACTAAGTAATATCAGTTTTCTATTTTAGTATAGAGACAGGTGCAGGCAATTACTAGGACGTGTTGTACAGGCATGGTTGCAATGCTCTTCTCAAAATGAAGGGGTAATAGCAAACTACAAATTTATAGATAATAATGACGCTTGGTAGTTTTAGTCAGTTGTTAGCTAGTAAAGAAAATAAAAGCATCAGGTTCTGGTATATACGATATTTTGCTACACTACTTCCAACTTTGTTAAATATAAGTAATTTTATGATTCAACCAACTAAAAATACCATTCCCCAAGGTATTTACCGCCATTACAAAGGCAATCTGTATCAAGTCTTGCACACCGCGCATCATTCTGAAACCGAAGAGGCACTAGTGGTTTATCGTTGTCTTTACGGTGAATATGGTGTTTGGGTGCGACCATTGGCGATGTTCGCTGAAGTCATTACGCGTGACGGCAAGCAAATACCACGATTTGAGCTGATACAGTATTTAGCAGATTAAGATAAGACAATGAGCGGGGCAGTACATGGAGAAACCGACTAGTGATACAGGCATACCTGTACCCTTCATGTTGTTTTTTCATCAATGGATTGGCGGCTCCTTTTGATTTGTCATTAGCGCCCATCTTTTAACTCGCCTCTTCTAAAAAATTTTTCAACACCCTAAAAAACTTAACTGGCGCATCCATCGGCACAGCATGCCCTGATTTTGGTAATATTTGCGTAGTGGCATTTGGTAGTATATCAGTCAAACGCAGCTGCCAATCTGGATTATAAAGCTGCGAGCGACCGCCAATAAGTAGAGTCGTCGGAATGTTCACGGTTTCCAAAGTGTTACGATAGTCATAAGGCAGCTGGATATAAGCTTCTAAACAGCGTAATTTATGCTGCCAAGTTGAATGTTCTTGTAGCGCGATTTGATGCGGAGCACGCTGGCTCAGTATTTTTACCAATAATTGCGAGTGCTTACGCCCAATAGAGAGCAAAGAAAATGTTTGCTCCATCTGTAGTAAGTCAACTTTCAATCTATAAGGCAGATGGCGAAAGTCGTTAATATGCAGGTAAGGTGCGCTGTTGGTGATTAACTTCTTAAAATAATCAAATAATTCTGTTTGCCGTGTACCAAATAATCCACCTTGCCAGTCTCTCTGATTATGAATGATAGGTGCTTGGTCGATATTTAAATAGCGACTAACATGACTAGTGCCAAAATGCTGAAAGTAAGCCCACATCACCAGCGCTCCCATAGATATTCCAGCGACAGGTATCTCCTTTATGCCTGCTTGAGCAGTGATATATTGCAATACTTGCTGAGTATCTGACGCGTATTGCTTTATAAAATCAAAGCTTGGCAACGTTAAATCAGTCGCCAAACCAAACCCACGAAAATGCGGTAAATAAAAAGTATATTTCTGAGCTAACGGTAAAATAAAGGGCAAAAACTGCCGCGCATCCATACCAAAAGCGTGCAGTAATAGTACTGGCTGACCGCTACCAATGACCGAAACAGGAAGCCGTGTCCCATCAGTGCCAGCGACAGTCATGGTGCGTAGTTGATATTGATTTAAAACCTTGTTAATCATAGTGCTGTACCATTCTAGCCTCACCAAAGTATTTATTTGGGTTTAACAATCACTTTCATTTTAAGGTCACTGTAAGGTCGGTGTTCGCCATAATCTATACTTATATTATCAATGTAAGACTGTTGTATTAAAAATAAAAAAGGACGATGCGTGATGAGTAATCTAACGCTACCGGAACTTGATAGCAGTCCTTATCCGCAGAATTCCGCCGTGAGCTCATGCGTTTTTACCCAGTATCTACCATTAGGAAAAACACTATTCGTAGTAGGTACGATGCCTAAAAGTGCACGCCGTGACAAACTCTTTATCATTACGATTAATCCAGCTATTGCCGTCATGGCCATGCAAAAATTAAATCAGCCTGCTAATAAATCTCCCACCATAAAAATCAGGAACTTATTATTAATCTGATAAACGTGAAGGGTAAGCAGGTGTCGGGGTTTGCGATACGCCATAATAAACGTACCAGCGATCGCACTCGTAATGAGGTATTGATTTTGGATTTTAATGACTTGCGGTTAGTAGCTGAACAGAGCGTGGGCAGAAGCAATATAGACCGTTCTATATTGCTTCGTTGTTGTGAATTACGTTAAAGGTTGCTGTCGCATTCTAACTATTTAGCTATCCTGCTTTGCAATTGTCAATCCGTTATACGTCTGCGCGACCGGCATAACTTCCAAACGATTAACGTTAATATGAGCAGGGGATTCAATTAGCCATAGTAAGATATCGCCAACATCGTCACCGGTCATATTCTTAAAGCCGTCATAAACTTTGGCTGCCTTGTCATCGTCCCCGTGATAGCGTACGTTTGAGAACTCAGTCCCAGCCACATTACCCGGCTCAAGATTGGTTACCCGTACTTGAGTACCGACTAAATCTGCGCGCAAGTTTAAGCTGAACTGCTTCACAAATGCCTTCGTTGCACCGTACACATTACCACCATAATACGGCCAACTACCGGCGATAGAACCAACGTTAATGATATAACCACTATCACGTGCAACCATTGCTGGCAGGACAGCGTGCGTTAGTCCCATTAGACCTTTGATATTGGTATCGACCATCTGTATCCAATCATCAAGATTGGCATTTTGAGCAGGTTCTGTCCCCAGTGCCAGTCCGGCATTATTAACAAGGACATCGATTTGCTTAAAATCATCTGGCAGATCAGCAATTATCTGGGGAAGAGAAGCGATGTTACTTACATCCATAGCGACTGGTAAGAACAGCTCACCTAGACTTTCGGCTAGGATATTGAGTTTATCTAAACGTCTGGCACAACCAATAACCCGATGACCTTTGGCCACTAAAAGCTTGGATAGCGCTTCACCGAAGCCTGCGCTTGCACCTGTAATTAAAATATTCATTATTTATCCTTATTATCTGATATTAATTTATGGCAATTATTAACGTTAACCTTGTTTGGTACCAAAGATTTTATCACCTGCGTCGCCAAGACCAGGAATGATATAACCATGGTCATCCAAATGGCTGTCTAACGCTGCTGTATAAAGGGTTACGTCAGGATGTGCCTCATTAACCAAGCGAACCCCTTCAGGCGCTGCGACGAGTACTAATGCTTTAATATTTTTACAGCCATGTTTCTTTAGCATCTCAATAGTAGCAATCATAGATCCACCAGTTGCGAGCATCGGATCAATGATGATTGCAGGACGTTTATCCATATGACTGACAAATTTCTCAAAGAATGGTACGGGCTCCAAGGTTTCCTCATCACGCTGTAAGCCAACCACGGATATTTTAGCCGTTGGAATCAAATCGAGCACACCATCTAGCATGCCAATACCAGCACGTAAAATAGGTACAATCGTCGCCGTCTTCCCGATAATTTGCTCACCAGTAATCTCACCACACCAGCCTTCCATGGGAAAGGTTTCAATCTCAAAGTCGCGGCTTGCCTCATAAGCCATCAAGCGGGCAAGCTCTTTGGTTAAGGTACGGAACTTATAGGTGCTACAGTCCTTTTCACGCATCAAACTGAGTTTATGACGGACTAACGGATGATCGATTACGGTAATTTTTAGGTCGCTCATAAGTACTCTCTTAGTTTTAGTGTGCTGAGTTTTGGTGTTTTTCTTGGGTGATACTTAATCTCATACGATAGAACATATAGGTATCTAGATAGCTAGTTATTAAACAAATGCACCGCAGCGTGATATTTTCAAATGGGTTGTTTCATTAGTAAATTTAACTTTTTAATTGTCACTATCACTAACAAATCGCGCCTTGACTCTATAGGCTGAGCTTTTATAGTAATAAGAGATAAATCAATCCAATTAGTAATTATAAATAGCGGTTCATAGCAAGTCTCACCGCAATACAATATAGCTATATTAAAGTCATCACGCTTTAGGCAGTTTCTATGTTTGCTATGATACCAAAAAAACACCTTTTCTAATGAAGAATATCATGACCAAACCACTATCAAATACTCACACTGATCAATCAAAACCTGCTAACGACTTTGTATGGTCGCAAACCTTAAATACGGAATCAGCAAATGAATCAGCAAATATAGAAACGCATCCATTCGGCCCCGTTTTACCACCAGATGCGACCGTCATGATGATGGGTAGTTTTCCACCTACCGCTGATAAGTGGGCAATGAGATTTCACTATCCTAACTTTCAGAATGATATGTGGCGTATTTATGGGCGCGTGTTTTTTGATGATGCGGATTATTTTAGAGTAGGGGATGAGAAACGCTTTGATCCTGAGCGTATCCGCGACTTCATGTTTGAGCGTGGTATAGCCTCTTGCCCTACAGTAGTACAAGCGATTCGCGAGACTGGCAATGCTTCTGATAAAAACCTAACGGTTGTCACAACCGTTGACTTAGATAGCATCTTGCCGCAGGTTCCAAAAGTCGAGGCATTATTTACTACAGGAGGCAAGGCCACAGAGGTACTACTTAACTTACTCAACACACCACCAGCTAAATCCAAGTACCCTAAGACCAATCAAAGTATCGACTATCCTTACCAGTCGCATGATGTTCAACCAAGTTACAAGGCAGAGAAAGTTCACGATTTGACTTTATATAGGTTGCCCTCTACCTCACGTGCCTACCCATTAGCGTTAGATAAAAAGGTCGCTGCTTATAAAGAGTTTTTTGCGAAGGTAGGTAAGCTATAAATAGAATATAAAGTAGGAAGTAGATATGTAAAAAAGAACATTATCGATCAATAGACTGAAATTAGTTAATGATGAGTAGGTGATGGTTCTAACCTACTGATTAATATCGTAGTATTAACATAACCAGTCACATCGAATAATTAAATCTCTCTAACCCCCTTGACCCTCCATCAAATGTGCGTATAATGCGTCCCAGTTGGAAGGGAAGGCGTTTTTGGAAGTGGTTTACCACTGAAAGAAGTTAGCCAAATAAATTACTTTTAATTAGAACGATTTATTCCTTGACACCAACTTAAAAGCGTCTATAATACGCCCCTCAGCAAGGGAGAGCAGCGACATAAGTAACACACTTATAACCTGACTCACTTACTGAAACGAATTAGAACAAAGGGTTGACAGACTTACATTTTATGTTATA
>NZ_VORZ01000003.1 GCF_007997305.1 Psychrobacter frigidicola | reverse complement strand
TATAACATAAAATGTAAGTCTGTCAACCCTTTGTTCTAATTCGTTTCAGTAAGTGAGTCAGGTTATAAGTGTGTTACTTATGTCGCTGCTCTCCCTTGCTGAGGGGCGTATTATAGACGCTTTTAAGATGGTGTCAAGGAATAAATCATTCTAATTAAAAGTAATTTATTTGGTTAACTTCTTTCAGTAGTAAACCACTTCCAAAAACGCCTTCCCTTCCAACAGGGAAGCATTATACGCATATTTCAGAGACGGTCAAGGGGGTTAGATGATTTAATTTTATAATTCTTCAATGATTCTAAATATACCTATCAATATAGGACTACATTAAGGGCAAATATTCTTAGTCCATTTACCTGCTTTGCTACCGCGGGCACATTGATATTGGACACCGTACTGAACCCAATGCCAGTTTAAATCAGATGGTTTACCTTCTAACTTAAAGCTAATACGATAACGTTCAGCACTGACACTATCATCCATTAGGCCAGAACGAGTGATGACAACAACGGCTGTCCGTGGCTGAGCTTTTGATGGAAAGAAAAAAGTTTGCGCCAAATCATAGTCCGCATTCACTTCATTAATACTACTATTGATTAGTTTGAGCTTTTCAAGCCCACAAATAATCAACCCTTTTTTCACAGAACACGGCGCTGATGCATAAGTTGCTGCGCGACCATTAACATTTAAACGCTTAAAGTTAGTTGGATTTGCAGCTTCAGCCCGAGATATTACACTTGTTAAATTACTAGTGGCTGCATGCGCAGATATTGAAATGAATGACAATGAAAGTAAAGTGCTAACTATCAACCCTTTCAGTAATTTAGTTGACAGTAAATGAGTTGATAACTTTAAGATAGACGATAACGGGTTAGAACTATTTAATTGCAACATAATAACCTCGGCTTTTATTGTCAAATGGATTCACTTGGATTAACGAATACGTTTATCCAAAGCTTTAAAAAACATTGTCTAATAGTAAAATACTAATAGATATATTATACAATACCATCTTACTAGTATAAGTGTCGCCCAAAACTCTGCGGCAATGTCTATAAAAAATCGCTGCTCAATGAGCTCTAACACGCAAAAAAACCGCCTATTAAAAATAAGCGGTTTTTTCGTTTTTACTGAGGTAACACCTACAATGGAACAGTGATAAAGGTTAACTTTTAGATTTAGCTTTTAAGGTAGTTACAATACCTGATAAGGCGTAGATAATCCCAATCGCTAAGATGCCAACCGGTATGTCATACAGCACTATGCTCATGACTAGTACGCCAACGATAAGCACCACGAACGGAACTTTCTTTTTATCGAACTCTTTAAAGCTATAATATTTTACATTACTGACCATAAGCAGACCACAAATAACGACCCAAGCGGCAAATAAAGTCATCACTAGACTATCGTATTGCCCTACCCATTCGTTATGATCCATCGCCACCATGACAGCAGCTGTTACTAAGATTGCAGCAAGCGGACTCGCTAGACCGACAAAGTACTTTTTATCGACAGTGCCGACCTGCACGTTGAACCGCGCCAAGCGAAAAGCTCCGCAAGCGGTAAAGACAAACGCACAACCTAGACCGATGCGACCTAATGGCTCTAAGGCGAAACTATAAATCAAAATAGCTGGAGCGATACCAAATGCTAACATATCTGCTAAAGAGTCATATTGCTCACCAAATGGACTTTGCGCATTAAGCATTCGCGCAACTCGACCATCTGCGCCATCAAGGATAGCGGATAGAAAAATCGCTAAAGACGCTTGATAAAACTTACCATCAGTACTGGCCAAAATTGAATAAAAACCAGATAATAGCGACAAGGTAGTAATTAGATTAGGGGCTAAATAAACACCACGACTCACCACGCGCTTACCTTCAGCAACTTCTGCTTCAATCACCTCAAAAGTTAGACCATCATAGTTATCATTATTCGCTAGATGAATATTAAACTCATGCTCGTCAACGAAGGGTGGCTGAGTAGCCGCGCTATCCTGTGACAATCCATCACGTAATAAAACATCGTTTGGATTATTGCTATTCGGTTGATTTTTGGGTAATTGCTCAGTAGTCATAACCGTGTCCTTATTCGCCAACTAGCCAGCGCACATTGGTCGCACTATCTGGGGTTAGGTTTGGCGCATCAGCAACTTTAAATACAGGTTGTAAGAAACGTAATATCTCACGAGCATGGTTATCAAACTGCCACGGTGGATTAATAATAAGCATACCAGTACCATTTAGACCGACCGCAATATCATTAGGATAGATATTCAGCTCACAGACAAGTTGACGTCTCATCTCAGTACGTTTTAATTTTTTATAAAATAGTTCTACCGCTTCAATGTTCTTAATAGGGAACCATAACGCATAAGTGCCTTGCGGCCATTTATTATAAGAAGCAACTAACAAATTAATTAGACGCGTAAAGTCTTTATGTTCTTGCTCATAGGGGGGATCAAGGAAAATCAGACCACGTTTCTCTTTTGGCGGAATAACTGCGGCTATCCCTTCGAACGAGCTACGATGATGAATACCGATTGGTAGTTTATGCAACTGGTAGTTGAGCGCATCATACTCACTGGCTTTAGCTTCAAACGCTTCACCGCGAACACCGCCATCAGGATTTTTTTCAACATGATGAGCAATCCACCACGGCGAACCAGGATAAACTTTATTATCATAAGTGAAGCGAGCCTGCTTGATGCCTTCTACATATTCTTTAACAGCGGCTGGCGCCTTTTCAATATCTGCTTTCATTAAGGCTTGGATACCGCCTTTGGCTTCACCCGTCTTGCGCGCCTCTTCACTGGCCAGCGAATACAATCCGCGGCCACCATAAGCGTCAAGCACATAAAAAGGTTTGTTTTTTTGGCCTAATTGGTTAAGCAGTTGTACCAATAAAATGTGTTTAACCACATCAGCAAAGTTACCGGCGTGATAAGCGTGTTTATAATTCATAAGTTCAAAAGTTTAAATAAGAAAAATTGCATCTATGGTAGCATAGGAATAGCGAAAGATAACGAAGGTTTTGGTAAATAGGCGTTGATTGATGGTCGATTGCGAGTTGATGAATAAGGGCGGCGACGAAATGACAGAGATAATCAGCAATCTTGACGTAACAGGTTTAAGCTCAACTGAGTTGACCATCGATAATCCGATAGGTCATGATAATCCGCCACTCCTTACTCCTAATATTAATGATGTTACTGATATACCGCTTACCCAACATGCTCTACAACTGTCTGATTTTGACGTTAATTGGGAAGATAGACTTACTGATATTCAGCTTGATCAGCTTGTTAATAATGGCTGGATAATTATTGACGACGTGTTTAAGTGCAAGGCTTTATTAGCGCTACAAGCTGAAAGTGGCTTTATTGACTATCGTGATGCACAGCTCACTACCGGTATTCGGGTTAGTGATATCCGCGGTGATAAAATCCGCTGGATTACCCCAGACTTATTTGCAGGATATTATTATCTGCAAAGCATTAATGAACTCGCATTAACCCTCAACCGTAGCTTATTCGCAGGCATTCGTCATAGTGAAGCGCATTATGCTTGCTATCCAATCGGTTTTGGCTACCACTGGCATAGTGACAATCCTGCTGGGCGCAATGAGCGCGTTATCTCAGCAGTGTTTTATCTCAACGATGAATGGGCAACCAGTGACGGCGGCGCGTTAGAAGTGGTTGATAATCATGGCAAGCCTCATAACGTCATGCCGGTTGCCAATCGCTTAATAATATTTGATAGCAACCTCCAACATCAGGTGCAAATCGCCCATCGGCAACGCTACTCTATTGCGACTTGGATGCGCCGTGACGGCTTAGTGCCTTTTATTGAAGATAGTTAGTATTGAAAAAATTCAAATAATAAATCATTAGCGTGACCATTAACTGTCATTAATAATGCTAACTGTTAAAAGGTTATCCATGTCAAATAACGACTCAATAGCGAAAATTGCTAACAACAACATCGAAACCATAAAAAAATCTGCAACAGATACTTATCAGCAAGCGACTTTAGCCTTAAGCATCGCCTTGATGGAACGTGCTTCGGTAACGCCTGATGATACCGGTTGCCAAGATGTACTGTCAGAGCGATTGACACGGGCAGGCTTTGACTGCGAGTTTATGTATTTTGGTGATAAAGCCAAAAGCGGTGAACACGCTGAGGTCAAAAATTTATGGGCTCGGCGCGGAATTGCTGAACCCATGATTTGCTTTGCTGGTCATACCGATGTTGTACCAACAGGTGATGAGAGAAATTGGACGTATCCGCCATTTTCGCCAACGATTGCTGATGGCTACCTGTGGGGACGCGGTGCTGCTGATATGAAAACGGGTATTGCCGCATTTACCGTGGCAGCAGAACGTTTTGTGGCAAATCATCCAGAGCATAACGGCTCAATTGCCTTTTTAATTACCTCTGATGAAGAAGGGCCTTCCATTAATGGCACAGTAAAAGTGATTGAGACATTAGAAGCACGAGAGGAGAAAATTACTTACTGCCTCGTTGGTGAACCCTCAAGTACCGACACTCTCGGCGACATTATCAAAAATGGTCGTCGCGGTTCCTTAGGTGCAGTTTTAACCGTAACCGGTAAACAAGGACACGTCGCCTATCCGCATCTGGCAAGCAACCCTATTCATGCTGCCCTGCCAGCTTTGGCTGAACTGTCTGCTGCGACTTGGGATAATGGTAATGACTACTTCCCTGCAACATCCCTGCAAATCTCCAATATTGATGGCGGAACTGGCGCAACCAACGTCATTCCTGAAACCTTAGAAGCTGTCTTTAACTTTCGCTTTTCAACTGAAACCACAGCTGATGAACTCAAAGAGAAAACGCATGCGATATTTGATAAGCACTTCGCTGATAGCAAAGCTGAATATGACATAAGCTGGAAGCTATCAGGCGAACCATTTTTAACTTCTGAAGGCAAACTGGTCTCGGCGTGCCAGCAAGCGATTAAGTCAGTGACTGGAACTAATACCACATTATCAACGTCTGGCGGTACATCCGATGGTCGTTTTATTGCCCCTACCGGCGCGCAAGTGGTTGAGCTAGGTGTACGTAATGCCACCATTCATCAGGTCGATGAAAAAGTTGAGGTAGATGATTTAGGAAGATTGGCGAAGATTTATGAGAGGGTATTGGAGAATTTATTATTGGGTTGATAATTGAATCAGTTTTTTTTGATGTAAGAAAGCACCACTTAATAAGTAAATGGCGCTTCATTTTTCTAGATATTACGTGAATTAATTTTAATCTTTAATATATTTAATAACCATTTGACCCAACGTTGTCATATTAGTTGTACGTTCATTACTTTGAATCAAGCCTAAGCGTATTAACGTCTCTTTATAACTATCTTGTAGAGCAGCTTTTTCTGAATTTTCATTTTCTGATTGTTCATTTAATCCAGTAATAGTTCTAGATATAGGATTCAGGACATCTGGATGTTGTTCAACCCAATCAGAATGTGGACCTTTACCAAAGCTTGGTTCAAGAGAATAGCATATTAACCAAATAACTTCAGGGTCGGTTAGCTCTCTAAATATATTTAGAATTTTTCTTGATTCTTCGTACTTTAAATTTTCTTTAGTTAAGGATTTTTCGAGTATGGATGCAAGTCTTTCTTTGCGTTCACGACTTATCGATCGAGAGGCTTGCAACATACCTTCTTCTAGTAAATCTATTCCTTCTTCACTAGCTAGATTTATTTTAAAATACTCAAGCTTCTCATCAATTTGAGACACTCTTAGATCAAGTGCTTGAAGAAATACTACTATACGTTCAAACCTTAAATTTGGCACAACATTATCAAGCAGTTCTGAAACTAGAGTTCCTATATACGGAAGTGTACCTGCTACTGCTTTAGCAACACTAACCAATCTATCTTTAGAATTTGGTTCTAATTGATTCATTATTACTCCAGAATGATAACTAAGATTTAATGCTACTAAAGTTATTTTTTTGACTCAACTTAAATTTAGGTTAATTAAAAAAAACTGTAAAGACATTTTGTTTAGTTCGCAATAATGAGTATCAAGTTCTAAAATACCCTACTCAATCCCGATATACAGCTCAACCTGACCATATTCTAAATTGCCTTCAACATAGCGCTCAAAATCGACACTATAGGTTCTAGTGTGCTCGCACTCTCGATCATGGAAATACTCCCAAGCTTTCTCCCATGCATTCATTACCGTATTTGGCATATGGCCTTCTTCAGAGAATACTAAATATTTGCCAGCAGGAATGGTCACCGCTACAACATCACTATCATTTGCAGCGCTAAGAATATTCTCAGGACTGAGAACATCGACACTTTCAGCTGCTGCTTGCTCACTCTTAACTTCCCAACTAGCGACTACATCAAACGCGCCTACCAAGTCCTGGCTTTCATAGTTACGATAAATACCATAAATATCAGCACCCTCACTCAAATGACTAACATGGCTTTGATGGAACTTTTGCCACAATCTGCCTAACTTAGCGGTGTCATGGCTGATTTCGGCATTATTAGTAGTACGAATGCTGATACCTTTGCAAACGAGCGCTTCGGGTAGCTGTTGAATGTTTGAGGTCATAATACCGCCTGTGTTATTTAGATTTATGATGTTAAATTTATAATTACTAGAATGGGTGTTTAAGTTTTTCTTAAAGCAGAATCAAATTAATCTGCCTCATCGATCCAGTTCATTTGAATAGACTCCAATATGCCTTCATTTGATTTTTGTGGATCATCATCAAAGCCTTCAAGCTCGGTTACCCAGCGGTGCAAATCAGTAAAGCGCACATACTGTGGATCAGTTTCAGGAAATTTCTCGTAAAGCTCAATAGCGATGTCCAAGCTGTCTGTCCATTTTAAGGGTTGCGGAGTCATAGTTGTTCCTTTAAGTTAAAACACAAAAATAGATACGCTATCCTAGCAAACTTCGCTAAAGGATTATAGCCAAGTTAACCCATTATGAAGTCGGTGCAGACTTTACCGCTGTTTGATGTGTATTCCAAGAAGTAATGACATCAGTAAGCTGCTCCCCGACCATATCAAGGACACTTGGCTTACACTTTCCTTGATTATTCATTAATACAAACTTAGTCATACCAACTGCCATGAGTTGGTTCTTCACAAAAAACCGATGTTCAAAATAAACATACTTATTATCCCAACCGACAACCATACTAGTCACAGTCATTTTATCTAAGAATTTAATTTCTTTAAGATAAATCACCTCTTGCATAGCAATAATCCATTGCACTCCTTTCAACCCCTTTTGATGGCAGCACGCCAGCAGCCACTGGGTAATATTAAGCTCAATAAATGATAAGTAACGATAATTGGGCAAGTGATTGCGAAAACCCATATCATGTGGTAATACGCGATAGTGGCGCACGGTAGATGCTGTTAATACTTCATTACTAAGCGACACACCTACCGACTGCTTGTTAAGTTGCTGCTTTAGCAAACTACTCATCATAAAAAAGCGCAGTAACATATTCATAGGCAGCTCTCTTGTTCATTATTAATAATGGTCAGTAGTAGGTAGTAGCTAGTGGATAATAGTCCTGAGCGCTAAATGTAAACGCATTGAATACAAAAAAAGCCACCTCAGTGACTTTCAAATATCCGCATAGCCCTAAAAAGACATACTCTTGTAGATATTTTACCATCATTGTTAACTTTCAGCAGGTAACACCCTAGACGCCAGCGTTTAGTCTAAGGTACGCTGCATAAGGTTTCATAATAGCAAATAAATATACTGTACTAATAATAAGGAATAACTATGTATTTTGTACTCTCGCCTGCCAAATCATTGAACGAGAAAGATGCCGTTCCGTTAAATATTGGTAATCACTACAGCCAGCCGACACTTATTGACCAATCAGCAAAACTTATCAAAATCCTTAAAAGCAAAGATCCGATAGATTTACAGGAACTTATGAGTATCTCATATGAGCTTGCTACTTTAAATGCTGAGCGCAATCAAGTGTGGCAGCTACCGTTTAATGATGATAACGCTAAGCCTGCTGCTTATCTATTCGATGGCGATGTCTATAACGGCTTAGACAGTTATGGTATGGATAAGGAAACCATGCTGTACTTGAATGAGCACTTAGGAATTTTATCCGGCTTATACGGTGTTCTAAAACCATTAGACTTAATACAGCCATACCGTTTAGAGATGGGAACTAAGCTTAAAAATGAGCAAGGCGACAACTTATACGAGTTTTGGGGTGAGCATATTACTGAGCTATTGAATGAGCGCATCAAAGATGCTCAATCAGAAGATGAGCAAACTGTATTGGTTAATTTGGCCTCGAATGAATACTTTAAGGCCGTTAGGAAAAAAAAACTAGAGGCAGAAATCATCACACCACGCTTTGAAGATGAAAAGAATGGTACTTATAAAATCATTAGCTTTTATGCGAAAAAAGCGCGTGGCCTAATGGTGAAATATGCTGCTGATAACAAACTGACCAATGCTGAACAACTTAAACAATTTAATTTGGCGGGTTATTATTATTGTGCGGAGGCCTCCGATGAGCAAACTTGGACTTTTAGGCGTGCAGAAGCGGACCAGTAATAATTTTAAGTAGTAATAGAAGCTAAAAATCAGTTAAATTAATATAAAAAAAGCCCTAACTCAATGAGTTGGGGCTTTTTTTAGCTGTAGCCATCAATAACAATCATTGATGGTTTTTAGCCAATAGGAATATAAGTTTTAGCGCAGCTTACATCATGCCGCCCATTCCACCCATACCGCCCATTCCACCAGCACCGCCCATGCCAGCCATACCATCATCGTTCTCTGGTAGGTCGGTAATCATAGCTTCGGTAGTCAGCATCAAACCTGCGATAGAAGCAGCGTTCTCTAGGGCTGAACGTGCAACTTTCGCTGGGTCAAGAATACCCATCTCAAGCATATCGCCATAGACGCCAGTCGCTGCGTTATAACCGTAGTTACCGGTACCATTTTTTACTTCGTTAACCACCACTGAAGCTTCTTCACCTGAGTTGGTTACGATTTGACGTAATGGAGATTCCATCGCGCGGCGTAATATGTTGATACCTGCGTCTTGGTCATCGTTGTCGCCTTTTAGCTCAGACAATGCATTCATAGCACGAACCAATGCAACACCACCGCCAGGAACAACCCCTTCTTCAACCGCAGCACGAGTGGCATGTAGCGCATCGTCAACGCGGTCTTTCTTCTCTTTCATTTCAGTTTCGGTTGCGGCGCCAACTTTGATAACGGCAACGCCACCAGCTAGTTTAGCCATACGCTCTTGTAGCTTTTCTTTATCGTAGTCAGACGTTGATTCTTCAACTTGACGACGGATAGAGTCTACACGCTCATCGATAGCTGCTTTATCACCAGCGCCATCAACAATTACGGTGTTTTCTTTACCAACTGTGACTTTTTTAGCGGTACCCAATTGCTCAAGCGTAGCGGTCTCTAAGCTCAGACCAATTTCTTCTGAGATAACCGTACCGCCAGTTAGCGTTGCGATATCTTGCAGCATCGCTTTACGACGATCGCCAAAACCTGGTGCTTTTACCGCACAAGTTTTTAAGCCGCCACGCATGTTATTTACTACTAACGTTGCCAATGCTTCGTTTTCAACGTCTTCAGCAATGATAAGCAAAGGTTTGCTTTGCTGCATGACTTGCTCAAGTAATGGCACGATCTCACGAATATTGCTGATTTTTTTATCAACAAGCAAGATGTACGGGTTTTCAAATTCAGCAGTTAAGCTATCTTGTTTATTGGCAAAGTACGGGCTGATATAACCACGGTCGAACTGCATACCTTCGACAACTTCTAAGCTGTCTTCGAAGCTTGAACCTTCTTCAACAGTAATAACGCCTTGCTTGCCAACTTTCTGCATCGCTTGCGAAATCAACTCGCCGATTTTGGTGTCTGAGTTAGCAGAGATAGAACCTACTTGCGCAATGGCTTTTTCGTCATCAGCAGGAGTAGATAGCAAATGGATTTGCTCAACGGCAGCACGTACTGCTTTATCGATACCGCGTTTTAGATCCATTGGGTTCATGCCAGCAGCAACTGATTTCATGCCTTCTTGCAAGATTGATTGTGCCAATACAGTTGCAGTAGTCGTACCATCACCAGCCACATCATTAGTACGGCTAGCCACTTCACGGACCAATTGTGCACCCATATTTTCAAATTTGTTTTCAAGTTCGATTTCTTTAGCAACAGAAACACCATCTTTAGTGATGGTAGGCGCGCCAAAAGATTTATCGATAACCACGTTACGACCTTTAGGACCTAACGTTACTTTTACGGCGTTTGCTAGGATATTTACACCATCCATCATTTGTTTACGGGCATCGCTGCCAAATTTTACGTCTTTTGCCATGATAATTTGCTCCAATAATTTGGTTAAATAATCTAATGAGATTATTGAGAATGCGATTAAATAGGTTGTCTGTTGTTATAAGGGCTGCACTTTAGTTTTAAACCCTTAATCATTTTCTACTAGCGTATTTCGCAGTAGATAACAACCATTAGCCTTCTAACACACCCAATACATCAGACTCTTTCATGATTAATAATTCTTCGCCGTCAACTTTAACCGTCTGACCAGCATATTGACCGAATAAAACTTTGTCGCCAGTTTTAACGTCTAACGCACGAGTCTCGCCATTGTCACGAATCTGACCGTTACCGGTTGCTAGCACTTCACCTTGTGACGGCTTTTCTTGTGCTGAACCCGGTAATAAGATGCCACCAGCTGTTTTTGTTTCTTCTTCTATACGGCGAACAACAATACGATCATGTAAAGGACGAATATTCATCGATATGACTCCAAAAGTTGATTGTTTAAATGAAAAATTATTTAAGTTAACTGTCTCAAACGCTAATACCAAAACAATCAAATAATAATCTTGGTTATATTATAAGGGTTATAAGCATTGAGCTTGTACCAAAAAATGGGGGCAAGATGAGAGCGCTTCAAGTGTAAAGTCAAAAAATTTACAAGAAGATTAATCGAAACCAGTTCTTCGCTCTGTAATTTCTGCCTGTATTGATTGCTATTAGTAACTTTAGTCACAAGGCGTTACTTAATTTGCTGTCTTGGCCAATTGTTGTAACATCGACTACAAGAGCCAAACGCCAACAAAGCTTACTGCCCTTGAAAATGTAACAACATATAACCATTATAGTTGTTGAGCTCATATCATAGTTATTAAAGCAATCATAAGAGAAGCCTACCTACTATAAATGGCACTACATACGTAAATAAATTAAGGGATATCTATGAACTTATCACCAGTAAAAAATAACTCTATACATAAAAAATCTCGCAGCAAGCTTTTATCTTCCTTAACTATGGGTGCTAGCATTGCTGCTATTGGAGCTTTAAGTATGACCGCCCCTACTATTGCCAGCGCAAAAACAGTAAAACCTTCAAGTGCGGACTATAGCTTTACGGTCGAAGATAAATACAAAGGAACGGCAACCCGTAACTTGAGTAAATCAGGCAATATCTGGAAATATAATGTGAATGCCCGCGTGGCTGGGGTCGCCACTGCCTCGCAAAGTAGCAATTTTGTCCTAGTAGGCGACAATGTATCGCCCACTCAAGCCAGCACGACTTATAAAATATTCGGTGTCGGGCGTACTCATAATCTAAATTTTAATGGTGGTAAAAAACAAGTAGCAAGCACCTATAAAGGCAAAACCATTAACCTGAATATGGCGCAACAAGCCTTTGATGATTTGAGCCTTGAGGTGCAAATTCGCCAAGACTTACTGAATGGTAAATTCTCTGGTAATTATTATATGGCGAAAAAAGATAAAATCGAAAAAACACCGTTTAAAAAATCAGGCACTCCTAAAATTACAGTTCCAGCCGGCACTTTTGATACCGTACGCGTCGACCGTATTCATGATGACAATAGCCGCTCTACCAGCTTCTGGTTGGCACCAAGCCTTGATTATCTACCAGTGAAAGTTAGCCAAATCAACGATGGTAAAAAAATGGACTTAGAATTGACCAAAGTTAATTAATTGGTAACTTATTTAATTTAGCTTAATATGAATTTTATAATGTAAAATCTTGATAAATAAAAAAGCTGCATCCTAAAATAGGACGCAGCTTTTTATTGGCTAGAATTTGGTTGATTAAACCATATCATTAATCAGTAGTAGCAGGTATTTATTCAATAAGCACCTAACTAACAGTTAAATGATTATATAGTTAATAGGCATCTAAATGTCTAGCGAGCACGCGGCTGTTTAACCACATTATTCATCGAAGGTAAGCGTTTTAACAGTAAAAACAGCCAAGTATTAACCAACAGCAATAATACAAAATCAAGCAGATAAACCAAGATTTCAGCCCAGCTACTGCCATAGACACGGGTGAATAGCACTACCCCACTAGCCCCTAAATAAACTAAGGTCACCATACTGTCTATCAATAGCGCATAAGGTGAGCGTCCGCGTAGTATCGACGGGGTTAATACTAAGGCCGGCACCAGCCATAACGCTTGCCATGCAATACCACCGACAATATCAGGATTCATCGGATTAAAAATACTGATTAAAATAGGCAGTCCTAGCAAGCGATAGACCAGCCAAGCTAACCACGTTACCATTAAGCGCTGCTGCATTGGGGCAATAGGTTTACTCGGTTTCACAGGCTTGCTGGGTTTACCAGATGCTTTGGGCGTAGCAATACGACCCGTTATTGCCTCGCTAGGTGATGTCACGTTAGCAACTGCCTCATTATTGCTTGGCTTTGGCGTTTGGTTGTTGACTTGATTCTTAGGAGAGTCGGGCATCAGGTATATTTACTTCCTAGTTTATAGCGTTATGCTTAAATGATCAGGCTTAACTTAGCGCGACCAATCCGCTTGCGCTAAGGCTGTGGCGCTAATAGCAAGGCGACGACCTTGGGCTATGGCTAATTCACGCTCGTCATCAGATACTGGCTGATCATGGGCGGCACCACTGACATGACTCACACCATAAGGCGTACCGCCGCGACTGGTACGGTTAAGCGCAGGCTCGCCGTAGGGAATACCAACTATCATCATGCCATGATGAATCAGTGGCAACATCATGGTCAACAACGTCGTTTCTTGCCCGCCATGCATAGAGCCGGTTGCAGTAAATACTGATGCCGGCTTATTTTGCAGATTACCTGCCAGCCAAATGGTCACAGTATTGTCCCAAAAGTATTTCATGGGAGCGGCCATATTGCCAAAGTGAGTCGGACTGCCTAGCGCCAAGCCCATACAGTCTTTCAAATCATCCATCGTACAATAAAGGTCGCCCTCATCGGGGATGGCGGGCTTGCTCGCGGTAGTTTCAGGTGCAACCGTCGGCACAGTACGAATACGCGCTGTCATGCCAGCCTCTTCAATACCTTGAGCGATGGCATAAGCAAGTGTTTTGGTTGTACCATAACTAGAATAGTAAAGCACCAGTACGTATGGGGCGGCTTGACTCATGAGCAACGCTTCCTTTTAAAATTGCCTTGGTAAGAGGGTCACTATTAAAAGCTAACACTGATGGCTACATTATGCCCGACTCATCAACTGACATGCAAACATAGACCATTAAAATACTATGCATTTCGACACAAAGAATGGGCAGATGCGCCAGGCATATTTTTGTTACACTATTCTCACTTTTACACTGCTTAAATGGTCGACATGGAAAAAATATTAAAAAAACTCCCTTTTTTACAGCAAAGCTGGTTCCAATTTTTGCGATTTTTGACACGGCACTTTTTCGAAGACAACTGCCAACAAAAAGCGGCCTCTCTCACTTACACTACGATGTTGTCAATTGTACCTATCCTGACCGTAATGTTGATGATTCTATCCTCTGTACCGGCATTAGCTTCAGTCAGAGCGCAGATTTATGAAGTTATTTATAGCAACTTGATACCGCAATCAAGCTTACAAGTCAGTAAATACATTAATAGCTTCGCTGAGAAATCAACCAACCTGACCGCTATCGGTGTGGTGATTTTGTTTGTCACCACCATCATGACTTTAACCACCATTGAGCGCGCATTTAATCAAATTTGGCGTGTGGAAAATCGCTCAGGTGGTATCAAAAGTATGCTGCGCTATTGGACAATAGTGACTTTGGGACCACTGGTACTGGGAACAGCATTTATCGCCTCAAGTACCGTACAGAGTCTCAGCTTTTTAAATCGACAAATTGGTGGTTATGGTATTGACTGGGCATTTTGGGTCCAGATTGTATCGATTGGGGTGACGACAGCTGGCTTCATTGGCATGTATTGGTTTATTCCGAAAGCACGTGTGCCAGTAAAGAATGCGGCTATCGCTGGTGTTTTTGTGGCTATCGTATTTGAGCTGCTCAAGCACGTTTTTGGTATAGTGATGAGCAACTTCACCAGCTATGAAGCCATTTATGGTGCGTTTGCGGCCCTGCCGATCTTCTTATTATGGATTTTCTTATCATGGAATTTAGTTTTATTAGGGGTTGAGATTAGCTATACCTTAACAATTTTTGAAACTAAAGAAATTTATCCACGTCATCCGCTACTTAGCTTGCTAGATATGTTGAACTTAGTTTATAAAAGTCATCTAAAAGGCGATTCGGTGAGCGAGCAAGAGCTGCGTAATGTATTAGGCCGAAAAGAGCTACCAAAATGGTATACCTATATTAATTACCTGCAAGACAGCAAACTGATTACGATGACGGTCAAAGAAGAGTATGTGCTCAAAAAAGATTTAAGTAATATGACGTTGTGGGATTTTTATCGCACCCTGCCTTATCCGTTGCCTATTAAGGATGAGCTTGATGAGATGAAAAACCAAGACCAAAAACCGTGGCTAGGCATGTTGGTAAACCGATTTGAGAATACCGAAGCCTGTGCCAGAAAACAGCTCAATTTATCGTTAGCTGAAATATTTGCAAACAGTCAACCTCGCGAAAAAACGCCGGCTGACGATAACGGTAACGATAAGCAAAACCACCATAAGCATAATATCTCAGAGGATAAAACCACTCCACGCTTTGAGGCCGCCGCTTATGATAAAGACAGTAACGTTGATTACGACAATAATAATCTTGAAACCTTGATTCCGGATGACAGTGGCGCGCGTAGCCAGCCATCAAGTGGTTCTAATAGAGGGGATAATAGGGGCAACATTATAACTGAGGCGGACAATCCGACAGTAAACAGGTAGCTTTTAAGCTGTCTTGCTAATAAATAACAGTAGTAATATCTGTATAGAGTCTGACAACGCATCGCATAAACAACAAGAGTTTTTAATATATACATTGGAGCTTATAGCGATGAACAATAAGGCTAAAAACCGGCAGCCTAAAAGCAATCAGCCTAAAAATGTTATGGCAGCCAGTCTAAAGGCGTTCAGACATTTTGTACATCTATGCTCATCACAAACATTAACCAACTTACCTGAACGCATAAAGAACCTTTGGGAAGAACTGATTGGTTCCTATTGGTTTATCCCTACAGCTTGTGTGCTAGTTGGTATACTGTTAGCGCCAATATTAGTGACTATAGATGAGCATTTTGATCGCGAAACGGTCAGAAAGCTCAGTTTTGCTTTTACTGGTGATGATCAGGCAGCGCGCGCTATCATGACCGCTATTGCAGGAGCGGTATTGGGCGTTGCAGGAACGACATTTTCCATCACTATTGCTGTACTCTCTATGGCCTCATCGCAGTTTGGCCCAAGGCTGCTACGCAACTTCTTGACCGATACTCCGAACCAGTTTGTACTTGGCGCCTTTATTGGTACCTTTAGTTACAGCTTACTGGTATTAAAATCCATTCATAAATACGATGTTGAATTTGGTGTGCCGCAACTGGCGGTAACTTTTGCTATTTTCATGGCGATTGTTTGTGCGTTATTACTGGTCTATTTTGTGCAACATATGGTGCATGCTATCCAAGCGTCACATGTTATTCAGGATGCCTGTCATGATGCGCTTAAAAATATTCATTATCGGTATAAAGACACTTGTGATATCCAACACCAACGCGATGTGATGCACCAAGATGTCGAATCATTTCTTACCTGGCCTGCAACACCCATTTATGCTCCGAGCGCGGGCTATCTCCAGCAAATTTATATTGAATCGCTCATTACATTGGCGCAAGACTATGGTGGTGTAATACAGCTGCACACTACTATTGGTAACTTTGTCACTGACAAAAACGTCATGGGGCATTTTTACCAGCGTCCAGCCAGCGATGAAAGCCATTTCCAAAAAACTAAAACCTCTAACTTGGCTGTTATGTCACGTACACCTGATGGTCTGTTTTGGCAGCGCTTTGCCACCTCTATTCATCTCGAACGTCGGCCAGTCCATTCTGATGACATTAATTATAGCTTAGGGCAAATGACCGAAATTGCGGTACGCGCCTTATCACCCGGAATTAATGACCCAAAAACAGCCATTAACTGCGTTCAGTCATTGACTGCCTGTCTAAGTATCATGATGCGTAGGCAGCCACCCAGTCCTTATCATTTTTCTATCCCACCACATAATAATGACTTGCCTGACATCCTCGCCAATCAACCGCGAATGGCAATATTATCCGTTATGACCAACAATCCTAAAATATCCGAGTTTATTGATCTCTCACTTGGAGAGATACGTCGTTATGCTACTGCTGATTTAATGGTGTTAAAAGCACTGTGTCAGGCGATGACTGATTTGAACTATGCCTGTGTCAACAGCGCTCAACGGCAAACGCTACTACATGAGTTGACTTTAATTGAACGCGCAGGAGAAGAAAACCTTAGCTATAGTGAGCTGGTAGTTGATCTAATGGCAATGGGTAAACAAGCGCGACAGTTCATCAATAATACTAACCAACAACACTTTGAATATGTCAGCGAGTTTTCAGACCATATTCATAAAGCGTTACAGACACCCTCAAAGTAAGTTCGCAACGCATTAACAAACTCAAACAAGCGACTGTAAAATAACAAAATCCGCACTGCATATAATTTTTATACTCGTTAGGCTTTGAGCAATTTCTATCGTAACCTGAGACCTCTTTCATGGCATCTGCAACCAGCCTAACCGTATTTGACATCAGCGCCATCTTCTTATCTATTACTGCCTTATTGACCTATATTAATCATCGCTTTATTGGTCTGCCAACAACGATTGGCGTGATGGTCATATCAATACTGTTATCTATTGGCGCTATATTTTTAGGTTTTTTAGGGTTTGATCAACTGATTGATTATGAGGTTAGTTTGTTAGACCAGCTAGATTTCACTGAGGTCTTACTCGATGGTATGCTCTCGATGCTACTTTTTGCAGGCGCATTGCACGTCAATATTGGTGACTTAAAGCGTTATAAGCTGCCCATTGGCATACTCGCGTGTCTAGGCACGGTTATATCCGCAGTGCTCATTGCCAGCGCTATTTATGTTGTGCTGCCGTTACTCGGTTTTGGTCTGCCTTATATTTGGTGCTTATTATTTGGTGCCTTGATATCCCCTACTGATCCCATTGCAGTAATGGGTATCTTAGCGTCAGCAGGCGCGCCGAAAAGTGTTGAAACCGTCATCGCTGGCGAGTCCCTATTTAACGATGGGATTGGCGTGGTTATCTTTGTGATACTGCTCGGTATTTTATCTAGTGGTGATATTCCCACCGTCAATTATGTAGTCCATACCTTAGCAGTCGAGGCCGGAGGCGGTATTGTCTTTGGCTTAGTGCTGGGTGCCATTTTATTTTACCTACTTAAAAGTATTGATAGCTACCAAGAAGAGGTGCTATTAACCCTAGCAGGCGTGATTGGTGGATATGCGCTGGCCAGTCACTGGCATTTATCAGGGCCACTGGCAATGGTAATGATGGGCTTAATGGTCGGTAACCGTGGGCGCGCGCTGGCAATGAGTGATAAAACCCGCCACTACATTGACTTATTTTGGGAATTAATTGATGAGATATTAAACGCGATTTTATTTGTGTTAATCGGGTTAGAGGTGGTGATGATTGCCTACTCAGGCAATTTGTTCATCGCTGCTGGATTGACCATTATCATTGCTCTACTTGCGCGCCTTATCGTAGTCGGCATGACTACTAAAACGTTTAGTAAACAACTCGATTTACCAACAGGCGCGTGGAAAATATTAACGTGGGGTGGACTGCGTGGTGGTATTTCAGTGGCATTGGTTTTACAGCTGCCTTCAGGTACGGAGCGTGATATTTTATTGGCACTGACTTACGCGGTAGTGGTATTTTCTATTTTAGTTCAAGGCTTGAGTATTGGTAAGGTTGCCAAAACTATTTGTCCTAGTGAGGAAAATTGTTAGATGTTTAAACCGTCATTACTATGTGAATAAAGACCAGTCAATTGCCTTAAATAGCAAAAGTCCGCCCAGAGAAATTATCTTTAGGCAGACTTTATGTTATAAAAAACCGATGGTTATAACAAACCTTTGCGTTTCATATTGCGATACACCACAATCACAATGATAATATTTAGCAATAAAATACCCAGTTTAAACCAGTCAAATGGGCTCACAATCAGATAATAGAGTTCAATAGGAATAAATATTCCATAACCCACCACACCAAACCAGTATGCCCACGTTTTATCTTGCCATAGCCCGTAAGCTTCAAGAAAGCGCAAACTCGCATAAGCAAATATTATTAATAAAAACACTGTCCAGTTTTTACTGGCTTGTTGGGCAATTTGTATCGCGCTATCAACTTGCGGGGCCAGCAGCTGACCAAAATATTGCTGCCAAGAATGAGTTGCCGTTGATAGCCAACGCTCCATATCTGCATGCCACTGCCATAATGCTACCGCACCTATCAGCGCACCCACCCCTTTGACGACCTCGTAAATTGCGACCGCTTTAATGGATTCGCTAGACTCACTTACTTGATGTGGGGCGTTACGCTTATCATCTGCTAGCTTTTGTTGTTGACCCGCTGGCGATGGTTGCTGGCGACCATCCTGCTTGGGTAGATTAGCCAAAGAAAGTCTCCACGACGCGGCCTTGCAAATTCTGATTAAAGAAAGGTGTATTTTTACCATTTGATAGCATCGTCTCTGCCGTTACTTGCCATTTAAGGTTAGGATCAACCAATACTGCGCCACCAATATTTTCATATTGGGTCGTAATACCAGCAATTTTTGCAGGATTAAGACAAATTTTATCAACCAGTTGCTCTAAGGTTAATACCTCATCGCGTACCAATTGACAGGCCAGCGCCATAAAGGTATCGAAGTTTGAAATACCCGGTGTACTTTCTTCAAACGGTGCCTTTTTAGCCGTGGCATTTAAAGGCTCGTGATGACTACAAATCGCATCAATAGTGCCATCTGTTAGCCCGCGACGTAGTGCCTTTTGATCAGTGTTACTGCGCAGTGGCGGCAGTACATAGGCCATCGCATTAAAACCTTCCAAATTATCATCGGTTAAATACAGCTGATGCATCGCCACATCACAAGTTACTGGCAGTTTTTTGTTTTTTGCCCAGCGCATGAGTTCTACTGAAGACTTACAGGATAATTGGCTAAAATGAGCGGCAATGCCGGTCTCCTCTACCATCAATAGTTGAGTAGACAATGCAACCGTTTCGGCAATCCATGGAATACCTTGCAGGCCATGATAAGAGGCGATATAACCTTCGTGCGCTACCCCATCTTTTGATAGACTCGGCTCGTCAGGGTAAAAGAATACTTTCATTCCAAAGGTCGCTGCATATTCCAACGTTCGCAGTAGCACCATATCATTAGTAAACGGCTGACGCGCATTAGAAACCGCAATACAACCGCCTTTTTTAAGTCCAGCAATATTAGAGGGACGTGCGCCTTCTAACCCTGCGGTCAATGCGCCAAGGATATGCAAATAGATTCCGCCATCCTCCAATGCACGCTCACGCAACCCCTTCAGTAGGGAGCCATTTTCTAAAATAGGATTGGTATCGGGTGGAATGACCACATGCAAAAAGCCATTGGCGCGTGCCGCCCTTCCTTCTGAGGCCAACGTTCCGTGCTGCTGCTGCCCCGGTTCACGCAAGCGCGCGCATAAATCGACCAGCGGCGGTAGTAGCCACATTTCATGGCCAGCATCTAGATTGGTAAGCTTATCTATCGCTGCAGTGGGTAATGGCTTTCTGAATGCTTTGGGCAGTAAGTTGGTAATTTGTGTATTGGTAGAGAGTGTGTTGGTCATGAGCTTTATTACCGTATTAACAATTAAAATAAGTCGCTTAAGTTCTCAAAGAAATCAGCTACAAAGCGCTAAAAGGGGCATTAAGCGCCTCATTTTAGTCCCTATGTTTAGTGTCAGCTATTCGAGTGTATATCTGCTTGATGAGCGCGTTGCCCTTGCATCGCAAGCGACAAGACAGCCATACGAATAGCAATACCGTTGTTTACCTGCTTTAAAATAACCGACTGCGCACCATCAGCCACGCTGGAGGCAATCTCAACACCACGGTTCATGGGTCCTGGATGCATCACGAGCGCATCAGGCTTGGCCAACGCTACTCGCTCAGGGGTGATACCATAATGCTTATAATACTCACTTGATGAGGCCAGTAAAGGTGAGCCAATACGTTCATTTTGTATTCTCAACCCTATTATGACATCACAATCTGTCACGCAGCGGTTCATATCTTCATAGACGGTTACGCCAAAGCGCTCAATACCTTTGGGCAATAAAGTACGAGGGGCGCATACCCGAATGTCTTTTACCCCTAGCGTTTGCAAAGCGCTAATATCTGAGCGCGCCACCCGTGAATGCTTAATGTCACCAATAATAGCGACCGATAGCTCTTCAAATGGGCGCGGCGCTTCACGGTGGATAGTCAGCATATCCAGCATCCCTTGCGTCGGATGCGCGTGCCAGCCATCACCGCCATTAATAATAGCAATATCAGGGGTGACTTCAGTGGCCATAAAATGCGCAGCGCCTGATGCTGAATGCCGCACCACGAAGATATCAGCCGTCATTGCCTGCAAATTCCACAACGTATCGCGTAAGCTCTCACCCTTTTTAGTGCTAGAGCGCTCAATATCAATATTAAGGACGTTAGCACCCAGTCGCTTCTCGGCTACTTCAAAGGTGGTGCGCGTACGGGTTGATGGCTCAAAAAATAGATTCATCACCGTACAACCGTCAAGCTCAGGACTGTTAATCAGCTGACCGTTTTCATCAAAAAATGTTTCGGCTTTGGCAATAATAGCCTGCAATTGCACCTTGTTTAGACCTTCTACACCTAAAAAATGGCGGATACTACCGTCAGCATTCAGCTGTGGCCGACTTAATGAAGTATTTAATCTTTGATGAATGCTATCGGGATCGAACTTAGCGGTGGCAGATGGCGAAACCGTATTTTTTGTACTGCTATCTATAGAATTTGACATAATGGCGAGTCTTTATTGTCGGTTTATATTGATTTAGTTTATATTGCATTGCTTATAATTACTGATTCATTTTTAGCCATGAGTATAGAGACAAGGACATTTTGCCGCTTATTTGCTACACTTTACCGCAATGATTGCAGCGCTATAAAACAAGTGTCATAAAGAAAGCATTATAAATGCAGCTGGCTGCTTTTTTGCTTGCTACGAATACTAATAGCGCTAGTGTAACTGATTTTATGGTTAGCTCAAAGATACCAGACCGGCTATTTGAATATTGGCTGATTTTGCCGCTTCATACCTTTTATTTTATATTTTTTCGCGCCTTTAAACTGACCTATTGAGTATTGCTTTTGATATTCAGCGCTCTTTAGATTTTAATTCAATTAATTAGGAAACTTTATGACGACCTTAGCACATTACCTAAACAACCATGCCGCCAATCCCGCAGTTAGTGATGTAATTACCACGATTACTGAAGTTGGAAAGACCATCTCACAGTTACTTAGAAAAGGTGCCTTGGCTGATATTCTTGGAGAAGCGGGTAATCAAAACGTACAAGGCGAAGACCAAAAAAAGCTCGATGTACTGGCTAATGATTTATTGCTTGATGCCTTAGCAGAAAACAAACATTGTGCCGGTGTCGCCTCAGAAGAGCTGGATAATGCTACCCCTGCCAATGCTGATGGCAGCTTATTGGTACTATTTGATCCACTTGATGGCTCGTCAAACATCGATATCAATATGGCAGTAGGTACTATCTTCTCTATTCTACCTTATCAGCGTCAAGGTAACGAGAGTGAAAATGCTGATTTTCTACAGGCTGGCAATCAACAGTTAGCTGCTGGTTATTTGTTATATGGCACTTCCACTATGCTAGCGTTGACAGTAGATGACAATGTACTGATGTTTAGCCTAGATCCAGATAGCGGCGACTATGTATTGATAGAAGATAACGTTCAAGTTGATGCTGATACCAGCGAATATGCTATTAATGGCTCCAATTATCGTTACTGGCGCGCCCCTATGCAGCAGTATATTGACGAGCTAATCGCGGGTAAAGATGGCGTTCGTGGTCGCAACTTTAATACACGCTGGGTCGCTGCTATGGTAGGCGACGTCCACCGTATCCTTTGCCGTGGTGGATTGTTCACTTATCCCTTTGATACTAAAGATATCAATAAGCCCGGTAAACTGCGCCTGATGTATGAAGCCAACCCAATGAGCTTATTGATTGAACGTGCTGGCGGCAGTGCCACGGATGCTGTCAATCGTATTCTTGATATTGAACCAACCGATATTCATCAGCGCGTCCCTGTCGTACTAGGTAGCAGAAACGAAGTCAACTATGTTAAAGACTTACACGTGCAACATGCTGCTAAATAAGATTAATTCTTTATAAAGCATTTTTGTAAGCTGTCTTTACTTAATATTTACTTTTAAACGGCCTACTATGACATCGAATACCAATGAACTCACTACTGTCGTCACCTCAGACAAAAACCAAACGGTAAAACTTGCAAAAGCTTTGCTTACTCAAGCTCGCCAGCGCAAAAAACAGGGTCAAACGGTACTTGAGGGCGTACATTTAATTGATGCGGCTCTACGTAGCGATTATCCTTTTGCGCAAATATTGCTGGCAGAGTCAGCGCAACACCATGCCGAAGTGCAGCAGATTTTAACGCGTCTGCCGACATATATCTCTATCTTAGTGTTGTCTGATGCGCTCTATCAAAGTATTCGCAGCTTAGGGGCTGGCATTGATATTATGGCAATTGTTAATATCCCAATGCCGAGATTATCGATGATTACTAGTGACTGCTTAATTTTAAATGACGTACAAGACAGTGGCAACGTCGGAACCTTACTAAGAACTGCCGCAGCGGTTGGTATTGATACTGTACTCTGTACCAGCGCTACCGCTCAAGCATGGTCACCCAAGACGTTACGCGCTGGCATGGGGGCGCAGTTTGCACTGTCTATTTATGAAAACCTTAGCGTAGCAGATGTACTTAATTGTGTTCAAATCCCGTTATTGGCCACCAGCTCGCATACGGACACTTTAATTTATGAACATGATTTACAAGCGCCGGTTGCTTGGATTATGGGACATGAAGGTCAAGGAGTTTGCGCAGAGTTAATGCAATGTGCTACTCCTATCGCCCTACCGCAACCTAATGGTCAGGAAAGCCTAAATGTAGCCATTGCAGGGTCATTATGTCTTTATGAGACTCTACGTCAGCGCCATTACTCTTAAAGCGTCCTACCTTTAATATCTTGCAACATCTTATTTTTTGAACATGAAACCTTTAAGCATAAAAAAATCCCGCTATTAATAGTGGGATTTTTTATCTGCATGATTATTCAATAATACTTAGATTTTGCTAGTCAACTCAGGCAAGGCTGCAAATAAATCAGCTTCTAAATAGTAATCAGCGACGCTTGCAATTGGAGAATCTGGATCATTATTAATCGCAACGATAACTTTAGAGTCTTTCATGCCTGCTAAATGCTGAATGGCACCTGAAATACCAATGGCAATATATAGGTCTGGCGCAACGATTTTACCTGTTTGTCCGACCTGCATGTCATTAGGGACATAGCCTGCATCAACGGCAGCGCGTGAGGCGCCGATAGCAGCGCCCAGCTTATCCGCTAACGGCTCCATATATTTGGTGAAGTTTTCACCACTGCCTAAAGCACGACCACCTGACACCACGATACTGGCAGACGTTAATTCAGGACGGTCAGATTTTGCCATCTCTTCGTTAACAAAGCTTGCCTTGCCCGATTCTTGCACATTATCAATAGTTTCAACAGTGGCTGAACCTCCTGTATCTGCTACCGGATCAAAACCTGTCGTACGTACAGTCACTACAATTTTATCTTCTGTCGTTTTTACCGTGGCAGTAGCATTACCGGCATAGATAGGACGCTCAAACGTCTGCGCGTCAATAACTGCTGTAATATCTGACATCATGCTCACATCAAGTAGCGCGGCGACACGTGGCATAAAATTTTTGCCAGTAGTGGTTGCAGGCGCGACAATATGGCTATAGTCACCTGAGATATCAGCAACCAATAGCGCGATATTTTCTGCCATTTGATGCTCATAAGCGGCATTATCAGCAAGCAATACTTTACTTACACCTTCTGCCTGAGCAGCTGCGTCAGCCACTCCCTGATTGCCGCTACCGGCGACCAAGACATGAACCTCATCTCCCATCTGCTTAGCAGCAGCGATTGTATTCAAGGTTGCCTTTTTTAGGCTGACATTATCATGTTCCGCATATACCAAAATTGCCATTGTTTTTGTCCTTTATTTATTTATTCATGTCATCATCATGTTATTACATAAACTTTTGTCACACAGCTTTCAAGATATGGCGCTGAAGAAGATAGGCCTTCGTAGTTACGCCATAACAAAGGACTAGATGACTTTTGCTTCATTTCTAAGCTTATCGACCAACTCATCAATCGAACCTACTTTGATGCCCGCTTTGCGCTCAGCCGGTGGTACTACTTTAATGATTTCTTGCTTAGACGTCATATCAACACCAAAATCAGCAGGTGTTTTTTCATCAAGCTGTTTTTTCTTCGCTTTCATAATATTAGGTAGTTTGGCATAGCGTGGCTCATTCAAGCGTAAGTCGGTTGTAATAACTGCAGGTAGCGAGAGTGCCACCGTTTGGAAACCCCCATCGACTTCACGCGTGACATTAACTTTATCACCTTCGACTTTAACTTCTGAGGCAAATGTACCTTGACCGATACCCATAAGTGCTGCCAGCATCTGACCGGTTTGGTTGTTATCATCGTCGATGGCTTGTTTGCCTAATAAGATAATATCAGCGCTTTCTTGCTCAGCGATGCTTTTTAGAATTTTGGCGACTTGCAAAGGATATGGCTTATTGTCAGATACAACCACAATCCCACGGTCAGCACCCAAAGCCAACGCTGCACGAATTTGCTCTTGCGATTCTTTTGGACCAATCGATGCGACGATAATTTCGTCAATAACACCAGCTTCTTTTAGACGTACTGCTTCTTCGACAGCAATTTCATCAAAGGGGTTGATAGACATTTTAGTATTGGATAAATCCACACCAGAGCTATCTGCTTTGACACGAACTTTGACGTTATAATCTATCACACGCTTGACTGCGACTAATGCTTTCATACGTTCCTCTTTTATGCTTGTTATGAGTTAAAAAACTATCATTTAAAATGATCACATCGTTATCATTCAAGATTTTTACTTGATGAGTAATTCTGAGATGGTAAACACTGATTAGCAAAAATGAGCAGATATTGGTAGCAATCTATTGAAATAGAGTTCATCAATATAATACTTGTTCGATATAGCTATTCAACTTGAACCTAAGTCCACCATCATTTATTCAACTCAACTATCTTGCGTGAGCCTAGTTATAAGGTCAAGACAACGCCGTGAATAATGCGTCATAAATTTGTCACCATTTTTAAAAAGCCAGCACCTTGAGGCCATCTAGTACGGTTTAACCTCATTAATACATCTAGCACTTTCTACTTTTATAACATTGGTGACCCTATAAATACTTAATTTTTTGTTATTGACTGGCTTGATTGTGCGAATTTTCAATCTTTTTAGCTGGATTCATTAACCGTTCACTATCACGCACATCATTAAATAATGACCAATCGGGTGTTACTTCATTATTCTTAATCACACTCATATCAGCAGTCGTTTCCATAATAACGGCAAACACTTCACACTTAGACTTTATACCATTTTTGCGTAGTACTTCTTGTACGTCACTGGTACTAAGATTGGCTTCTTTTAAATTATCCCAAAAATACTCACCATGAGCCATCAAAATGATAGGCTGATTATCAATTAGTGATTTTATAGGCTTAAATTTTCGTCTAACCATGGATACCATCATTTGCAATATAAATAGTAAACTGACAGCGAGCAGCCCTTGAAGCAAGGAAGGCGAGTCTGATAATATCGTCGAGGCCAAAATGCTACCAATCGCAATCGTCATTGCAAAGTCATAACTTGACAGCTTTGAGAAACTGCGTAATCCTACAATACGAGTAAATAGTATCAAACAAAAATAGAATCCTGTAACGGATAAAGAAATGCCTAGTACTTGTTGCCATTCTATTGAAAACCACGCTTGCCAATTCATCCTTTTTCCTTAGTATACAGTCTTGATTACACTGTCTTATTTTATTGGTTTGATTAAGTGCGTTATCAATTAATTTATCTGGTGTAGTTATAAATCAAAAACTTATTTTAAGTCACAAAAAAAAGCAACCTGATAAGAGGTTGCTTTTTGGATACAGTCTAGACAGTATTTTTGTTGTTTTATCAAACAAAACAATCAATGCGTATTGTTAATTTCAATATAGTAAGGACAACTGATAAATCAACTATACTTACTAATAATTGACACTAGATAGCTTCGATTTGCTCAGCTTGTGGGCCTTTTTTGCCATCACCTAAGATGAAAGATACTTTTTGGCCTTCGGCTAGAGTTTTGAAGCCGTTGCCTTGAATAGCGCTATAGTGAGCGAATACATCTTGACCGCCGTTGTCTTGAGCGATAAAACCAAAACCTTTAGCTTCATTAAACCACTTTACAGTGCCTTCAACTTTATCTGACATAAATTTTCCTAACTCTTTAACTGTTGGCGAGACGTATGTCATCACCGGTTAATTGATATATACCCACCTGATCTACGAGCCAGTGCTCAAACTAAAGTCATCATATGTCGTTATAACACCAGATTTTTTAGCCTCAAATCCTATGAGTACATGTGCAGTATAGCATTTTTTGTTGATAGCGCCATATTAAATTATATGTTTTTGTAAAAATCTCACCCTACAAAAAATAGATATAAATAAACTTTTAAAGACTGTTTTTACTTTATTTTATAACGATATATCTGGAAAACTCATTACAAAAAACAAAAATAGCTATTTCATAAGTTAGTGTAAGTGTTTATTGCTGAACTTTTGCTAACAGACATTTAGTAGTATAAATGGACTTTAAATTGGTTAGGTGTAGTTATAGCGATATTGGTAACCAAGGAGAAGCCAAAACTAATAAGCATAATGCAAAAAATATCAGCGCAAATGACTGACTATAAGCAATATATTTGGGTGGCACTATTAAGTCTTCAGCTGAGTCGGGAATTCCGCCGCGCTTGAGTAGTCGTGTGCCGTAAATCCAACCATATACAGTGTAAAGACCATAAGCTGCAGGTACAGCAATAGCTAACGGCTCAAAATCAATCATATATAACATAACGGTAGAGACAAAAAACCATGCCGTATCTACTAAAGAGCTAAACCGAAAAAATGATGACTTGGGTAATTTGCCTGCATTACGCTTGAGCATCTCGCCTTCTATCCAAATCAGTACGGCAACTATGGCGCTAAGAACAATATATGCGAATTGCGGCGTCAGCCAGTCTGGAAAAGATATTTGCACAACACACAACCTATTATGTAAGAATAAAAAGAAATTAGGGAACAGTCAGCTCGTTGAGCGTTGTACCGAAGTTCTATATAAGGGGACTCTCACTACTTTTCAAGGTAAATAGCAAAGCAATAACAGCCCTACCCTTAAAATCACCACTAAAAAACCCATGCTATCTGTACGATAACATGGGCAGTAATTAGTTTTGAATATAAGTAGCTTGGCTATTTATTAGTGACTACTTAATATAAATAACTACTTAGTTTTTATCTTTGTCGATGATTTTGTTACTACCAATCCAAGGCATCATAGCGCGCAATTTAGCACCAGTGACTTCAATTTCATGCTCAGCATTGTTACGGCGACGAGCAGTCATTGATGGATAATTAGTGGCACCTTCACTGATGAACATTTTAGCGTATTCACCAGATTGAATGCGTTTAAGTGCATTGCGCATGGCTTCACGTGATTGCTCATTAATAACTTCAGGACCTGTCACATATTCGCCATACTCAGCGTTGTTACTGATTGAGTAGTTCATATCAGCAATGCCACCTTCATACATTAAGTCAACAATAAGCTTTAGCTCATGTAAACACTCAAAGTAAGCCATCTCTGGTGCATAGCCGGCTTCAGTTAGGGTCTCAAAACCCATTTTAACAAGCTCAACTGCACCGCCACATAGTACTGCTTGCTCACCAAATAGGTCAGTTTCAGTCTCGTCTTTAAAGGTCGTTTCGATGATACCTGAACGACCACCACCAACGCCAGCAGCATAAGATAGTGCTAACTGTTTAGCTTGACCTGAGGCATCTTGGTAGATAGCAATAAGGTCAGGAATACCGCGACCTTTTTCAAATTCAGAGCGTACGGTATGACCCGGTGCTTTTGGCGCAACCATGATGACGTCAAGATCAGCACGAGGCTCAACTTGGTTGTAATGAACTGCAAAACCATGAGCAAAGGCAAGCGTTGCACCTTCTTTAATATTGGGTTCAATCTCGTTTTGATATAGCTCTTTTTGGAACTCATCAGGCGTTAAAATCATGACGACGTCAGCCGCTTTTACCGCATCAGCAACTTCAGCAACTTTCAAGCCAGAGTTTTCAGCTTTTTTCCATGATCCTGAGCTAGCGCGTAGGCCAACGGTAACATCGACACCAGATTCTTGTAGGTTTAAAGCATGCGCATGGCCTTGTGAGCCGTAGCCAATAATAGCAACTTTTTTGCCTTGAATAATGGATAGATCACAGTCTTTATCATAAAAAACGTTCATAAGTAGAGTCCTTTTCCTCAATCATGGAGAGCCATGGGTAGTTAACACTTATAACGCTACCATTATATAAGTATGGTTCGTGTTATAAGCGTCATGTTAAGTTTTAAATAACGTAAATGTTAAGTGTGAGACATGATAACGCAATAATGATTAGACACTTAGCGTTTTTTCACCGCGAGCTATCCCAATCATACCTGAACGTACTACTTCTAGAATACGCTCGCGGCCGATAACATCAATGAAGCCATCGAGCTTAGCGGTATCACCGACAATTTGAATGGTGTATAGATTCGTATTAACATCAACGATTTGTGCTCGGAAAATATCAGCGCTACGTTTAATCTCTTCACGCGCATTGCCAGTCGCACGAACTTTAATTAGCATCAGCTCGCGATCAACGTGTACCGTATCTGATAAATTTAAAACTTTAACCACTTCAATAAGCTTATGCAATTGCTTGGTTATTTGTTCAATCTTTTCAGGTGAGGTAATAGTAGTTAGCGTCAGGCGTGACATAGAAGGATCGTCTGTAGGCGCCACATTTAGCGTTTCAATGTTATAACCACGCTGGGAGAATAAACCGACCAATCGCGACAACGAGCCCGCTTCGTTTTCCATTAATACCGAAATCAGATGTTGTTGTTGCATTAAGTGCGCTCCCCTTTTGATAACCACATGTCACGCATCGTCTGTCCAGCGATCTGCATCGGATATACATGCTCATTACGGTCGACATAAACATCAATGAATACCAATTTATCTTTCATAGCCATTGCTTCAGCAATCTGTGCTTCCATGGTTTCAGGATCAGTAATTTTGATACCGACATGACCATAGCTCTCAGCAAGTTTCACAAAGTCTGGTAACGAATTCATATACGAATGTGCGTGACGACCCTCGTATAGCATATCCTGCCACTGCTTAACCATACCAAGCTGCGCATTGTTTAAGTTTAAAATTTTGACTGGTAGATTGTATTGTAAACACGTTGATAGCTCTTGGATATTCATCTGAATAGAGCCCTCGCCGGTGATACAAACCACATCACGCTCTGGATAGGCAAGCTTGGCTGCCATCGCGTACGGCAAGCCGACGCCCATAGTACCAAGACCGCCTGAGTTAAGCCACTGACCAGGCTCATTATAGGTATAGTATAAAGCGGCAAACATCTGATGTTGACCGACGTCACTAGTGATAATGGCATTACTGTTAGTCACTCGATCTAAGGCTTGTACTGCGGCTTGCGGCTTAATACCATGCTCAGTGCTCGTGTCATAACGCAGACCATGACGCTTACGCCATTCATTAATCTGTGACCACCAATCTAATAGCGCCGGCTGATTTAATTCTTTATCCTCACCGATAATTTCTAACATATCGGTTAATACCGACTTTACATCGCCAACGATAGGAATGTGAGCAAATATAGTTTTTGAGATAGAGGTAGGATCAATATCAATATGGATAATAGTCGCATTAGGACAGAACTTTTTGACATTATTGGTCACACGGTCATCAAAACGGGCGCCAACTGCCAAAATAACGTCCGCATGATGCATGCTCATATTGGCCTCATAGGTACCATGCATGCCCAGCATACCCAAAAACTGACGGTCAGAACCAGGGAATGTACCAAGCCCCATTAACGTATTAGTAACAGGCAAGTTCAAGCGGTGTGCAAGCTCGGTGAGCTCCTTATCAGCTTTACTCCAAATAACGCCACCACCGGCATAAACCACTGGGCGCTTCGCTGCTAGTAACGTCTCGACTGCTTTTTTGATTTGACCGCTATGCCCTTTCATTGAAGGCTGATAAGAACGTACGAATACCTCTTCTGGATATTCATAGGCAAACTTCTCATTGGGCGCAGTCATATCTTTAGGGATATCGATGACAACAGGACCCGGACGTCCAGACTGAGCGATATAAAAAGCTTTTTTAACAATCATCGGAATTTCGCTGGCATGACGTATTTGAAAACTGTGTTTAACAATGGGACGTGACACTCCAATCATGTCAGTCTCTTGGAAAGCATCTTCGCCAATGAGACTGCTTGGTACCTGTCCTGCGATGACCACCATCGGTACTGAATCCATAAAGGCAGTAGCGATAGCAGTAACTGTATTAGTAGCGCCAGGACCAGACGTTGCCAGGACCACACCGGTATTACCCGTCACACGCGAGTAAGCATCTGCCATATGACCAGCAGCTTGCTCGTGGCGTACTAAAATATGCTCGATATTTTCTTGTTGGAATAGGGCATCATAAATATGTAAAACTGCGCCACCTGGATAGCCAAATATATATTTGACGCCTTCATCGGTAAGCGCTTGCACTAACATCTCAGCGCCTGTCATCATCACCGGCTGCGTACTGTGTTCAGCCAGCAGTTGTTGTTTTTCACTAAAGTGCTCGGCAGCATTAGCCGATTGGTTCAGTCCAGTCATGTTCGGACTTTGCGTATTCTGCGTGTCTTGCATATCTTGCTTCACTATCGTCACCTTTATCCATATAAAGAATGTATGCCCACTATGTCAAAATTCCGCTGTTTTATAAGACAGCATGAGATTTGAACACAGAATTTTTTGGGACTGGTTTTGTGATAGGAGGTTATCGATAGACAATGACTAAATGCAGGTTCGCTTATAAAAGAGGCTTATTATTAATATAAGTACCAAAAATGCAATTACGTTCAGTCATCAAATAAAGAGGAGCGCTATCAATTATACAACTGTTCATAGCGAACTAGTATTAGAGGCGCATGTCTATTGTATTCAGCAACTGTACTGTACTTAACGTAGCAATTTGATGTATCAAAATAATAAGTTTATCTTAGTCGTTGTAGACCGATAAGTCCGGAAACAACCAACACAGAAAATGACAGTTATCGTTGTGATCGCTATCCTTACTGCGCTATTGTTACAAAGAAAGTAAACCAAACTCAGCTACTGATAAGAAGCAAGATAGGTTTTACCTTCGAGTGATACGGCAATATCATAAAAGCCGCTCACTGACCAATCAACTATCAATATAGTCGGTGGTTTAGGCGCTCTTGTCAAGAAAAAGTTATAAAGCCTATCCCTAACTAATGGTTATTAAATAATATACATTCATAATTATTTTTTGTTAAAATAACACCAGCCGTACCGACATCTGTTCTGTAATATTATTAAGTTACATGTCGAGTTTATAAAATATTCACACTGCAGTATCAACACTCACTTTTATGGTTAAGAGGATTGCCATCATCGCTCATTCAATTATAACAAATACCATCACTAAGCTGCTGATCATGCTCAGTGCGACCTGCATACTAACGCTAACAACGAATGTTAGCTACGCTATTCAGGTTTATAAATCTATCGGCACGCATGGTGAGGTCAAATACAGCCAGCATCCACCGCAAAACAGTAAAAATGTGGAGGTCATCGAATTTCGTAGCGATGGTCGTCAAGCTGATGCCGGACAATTAGCCGGTAAAACAGATGCTAACCAAAATAATAATGCGCAAAATCCTGAAGAGCAACGCGTTGCGCAATTAGAAGCTCGTATCAAAGATCAAGAAGCCAACGCGAATGCGCAACGCTGTCAGTCTCTACGTAATAACTTAACCAACCTCAATGTTGGCGGACGTATCTATGAGATGGATACCAGTGGTAAACGTCAGTATCTGGATAGCCGTGAAATTGAGGTAAAACGTGAGCGCGTCCAACAAGCCATTAGCCAATACTGTAGCTAATTTAAAAGCTATTCTAGTGTAATTAATTGCATGACATGGCGAATGGCTGCAGGCATATCTTGTGCTTGTAAGCCACGCTGTCCAATAAGTAGCTGATGGTTTCTGTTGGCAGCAACTGACTCCTTATTGACTAAGACATCCCCTGCCTGACCGTGAATAAGTACTGCTTGGTGTAAACTGCGCTGTTCTTCTTCTAAATCCTGTTGGGCTAATAATCCGGCGATAACTCCTGATAGTACATCCCCCATGCCAGCCGTTGCCATGCCAGCATTACCAACGCCGCAGACGTATACCTGCTTTTGTTTTAATATTTGCTCTAGTACTAAGGACCCTGCGCCTTTAAGCACCCAATCACCACCATAAGTCGTTGTACACTGTTTTATAGCAGCCAATCTATCACTCTCTACTGTCTTTATGTCTTGCTCAAGCAATTTAGCAGCTTCACCACTATGCGGTGTTAAGCAAACTTGATGCTCTCGGCTGTATTCTTGCAGTTGAGTAACTAACTCATGCTTATCTGCTTGCAATGAGGCCAAATGATAGAGACCATCGGCATCTATCACTATAAATTTACCATGTGTCATAGCCACTTGAACATAGCAGACAAATAGCGATTTTGCAGTGTCATCGCGTCCCAATCCCATACCAATAGCAATGACGCTGGCCTCTTTAATCAGATTTTTTACGCTATCTTGATCATGTAAATCTATCGTCATCGCATCCGGTAACGACGTCAATAATGCTCCGTGAAAAGCCTGATGACAAGCTACTGTAATTTTACCCGCCCCTGTTGCCATAGCGCTGGAAGCAGATAGTATCGCTGCTCCACCCATTCCTTGTGAACCATCGACTCGGTTGCCACCAATGATCAATACATGTCCATAGCTACCTTTATAGCTATTTTTCTGACGTGCAAACAAACCATGCGCACTCTTTAATAGGGTCGCAGCCGACTCTGTTACGGTATGAGGTATCAACGGAATATCAAGCACATCTCCAGTATAATCCATACCATCTTTGGTATGCAGACCAAACTTGCGCGCAATTAGACATAAAGTTACATCTGCTTGAATCGCTAGACAGTCGAAAACTTGACCAGTAGAGGCCACCAATCCACTTGGAACATCAACAGCAACAACTAATGCGGCATTAGCTTTGGCACACTTATTAAAGGTATCAATAGCCTGTTTATAAATCCCTGTAGGGGCACGATCAAGACCAATGCCAAATATCGCATCAACATAAACACCTGCCACGGGTAATGACGCTCGTGATATATCAGAGTATTGCCCACTATGAATAGAGCCACTGTGTTCAAAACACTGATAGGAACAGCCAGCCGCCACTGCTAAGTGCTGAGCTTTAATTGCATCAGATAACGTATGAGATGATCCATCATTTGCTGTATCAGAATCTATATCAAGGCCAACAGTCATGACTTTTACCTGCCAGCCCGCTTGCTGTAGGTAGTGCGCTATCAACCAGCCGTCACCACCATTATTACCGTGACCGACCCAAATACTTGCTAGTGGCTGTCTACAATGGTGACCATAAATTTTATTATGGTTCACTGAAGAACCAGTTGAAAAGTCTACTAAAGCGTTTGATCTAGCGTGATATTTTTGATTATCAAGCTGAATAATGTGCTGTGTCATTTGCCACGCAGCTTGCTGCATCAATGCAAAGCTATCATACCCATACGCGAACCAAGCTTGCTCCATAGCATAAACTTGCTGACTGCTGTATAAAGCGATTGGCATGCTTGCTTGTGTCAAAGGAGAGTAATTTTGTCTTAGCGTTTGCATAATGAACCTCTATTATTTTTGCTATATGCTGGCTTTATTATTATAAGCGTAGCAAAATTTTTCTTATTACTATGTATTGATATCAATAATACCTATCAAAACCAAGTCGCTGTCGATTTGCTGCCACATCACTATTAATTTATTCTTTATACTTGCGTGCTGGGTTATCTAGCTTATCATAGTCTCTTACGCGCTATTATTTATGATTACTTATGACTATAAAACCTACAGCAAGAAATTCCTCGATAAATCTTCCTGCAACCAATAATATTGCCGTGGTCAATACAGCCATGTTTACAACGCCAGAGGATGTTAAATACTGGATTAAAACTCAAGCGCAAGCATTAGGATTTGCTGATTGCGGCTTCTTATCCGTACACCATCCTTTATTTACACAGCAGATGAAGCAACTGCAAAAATGGCTGGACAAAGGGTACGAGGGACAATTACAGTTCATGCACAACAATCATCACCTGCGGGCACATCCAGAGCAGCTAGTAGCAGGTGCAAGAACCATCATTAGTGTACGCATGGATTACCTGACCGAAGCACCGCAGCCGCGAACGGTAGCAGATAATAGTCGTCCTAATAATGGCATTATCGCGCGTTACGCACGTGGTCGTGATTATCATAAAACCATGCGTAGCCGTCTCAAGCAATTAGCCCTTCAAATTGAAGCCGCCTTACCTGAGTGGCAACATTTAGATATCGGCAATAAAACAGATTTCGTTTTTCGGCCATTTAGTGATTCTGCCCCTATCTTTGAGCGCCCGATAGCGGATGCCGCTGGGCTTGGCTGGACAGGAAAGCATACCTTACTGCTTAATAAACAAGCTGGATCGTTCTTTGTATTGGGCGAGCTGTTTATTAGCTTAGAGCTTCCTGACGATAAACCTGTCGAGGCACATTGTGGCAGTTGTAACGCTTGTATCGATATCTGTCCAACACAAGCAATTGTCGCGCCTCATGAGCTCAACGCAGCGGCTTGCATCTCTTATTTAACGATTGAACATAAAGGTACTATAGATCATAAGTATCGCCGTGCTATCGGCAACCGCGTATTTGGGTGTGATGACTGTCAGCTAATTTGCCCGTGGAATCGCTACGCTAAGCTAACTTCGGTAGATGATTTTGCACCAAGGCACAATTTTGATGACAGCAGCTTACTGAAGTTATGGCAGTGGACAGAAGCAAAGTTTTTGCAAAACACTCAAGGGAGTCCTCTCAGGCGTACCGGCTATGTTAGCTTTTTACGTAACATCACTATCGGACTTGGTAACGCCGATGTTAGTACTGATATTATTGCCCAGCTACACACAAGATTAGGCGTTCATAGTGATATGCTCGATGAGCACATTCAGTGGGCAATAGATGAGCAACAAAGTAAGTTGAGTAGTATTAATAAATAACTGTCAATATGATATAAACATCAGGCCTATAATAAAAAACGCCCTTTAATTATTAAAGGACGTTTTTTATTATGATGATTATGTAGACCTAGCTTTCAATTAAATATAACTAAATGCTGAAACTATGGCTTTGGAATACGTAGTACTTGGCCAGGATAAATTTTATTAGGATCAGATAGCATTGGCTTGTTCGCCTCAAATATCTTCATATAGTCACTGGTTGAACCATATACAGTTTGTGCAATCTTAGACAAACTGTCACCAGATTTCACAGTATACATCGTTGATTCTGGCGCATCTTCTTCAATACTGATGTTATCAATAACTTTTGCGACGTGTTGTACGTTACCAATAGCAATAATCGCTTTCTCACGATCAGCCTGAGTCTTAGCTGAACCACTAATTTCGGCAGTATCAGTTGAACCGTTATATTTAACTTTCAAATTGCTAATATTTAAATGCTGTTGTTGAATACGTGTTAATAAAATATTAGCAACTGATTGGGCAGATGGTTCAGTGCTTTTTACTGGTGTATTTACGTCCGCTTTGGTTTCAACTTTAGCTTGATGTTTATCATCGTCACGATTAAAGATTTTATCGCCGATATCTTTTGCAAAACTAAAAACGCCCATATAAATGCTCCTTTAGATATTATTATTTATAACGCCATTTTTCTTAAACTGTTAATCATCTTGGCAGTAGGTAGAAGGTAGAAGGTATCGTTTACCGCTGCAAACAATTATAACAAGAGCATAAAATTTGCATAGTAAGCGTATGTTGAGTAGTGTTGATTTCATGTGGTTTATGTTAATGAAGTCTCAATCTCAAATTCTTGAATTTAAAATAACTAAGTATTTATAGTCTTAATAACAGGAGATATGCAGATAAGTTGGATATACAAAACTGGTACATGTAAAAAATAACACAATAAAAAACCGCCTGACTATGAGACAAGCGGCCTAATACTATCTACTGTAGCAACTACTGATTACAATTGAGCTTGGACATAATCAACTGCTTTTTGAACCGTAGTCAATTCAGCTGAATCTTCATCAGGAATCGTGATGCCAAAGTCACTTTCAAATGACATAACTAGCTCAACTAGATCTAGTGAATCAGCACCTAAGTCTTCCATAAAAGAAGCCTCATTATTGATGTCTTCAATATTCATACCTAATTGTTCTGCTACTGCAGATTTTACTCTTTGCTCAGTATCATTACTCATATAAACTGCTCCTTTTTTATCCATTAATTTTTAAAAACTACCAAACGGTTATGTTTTTTAACTTATAGCGTTATGTTCATCATACTACGTCATGTCATCTTTGCAGCACCAACTTATCATAATAAACTGTAGCTTGCGCTCAATGTTTCATAAAACTTATTTATAATACAAGTCTTTGACGTAAAAGTATCCGATATTATAACACTGTTTATTAGAGTTTACACTCGTTCACACAGTATTTCATTATACAAGTGTAACGCCCGTATTCATTTCAATAGTACTTTCTTCTGATTAATATTAATCTTACATATACATGCCACCGTTAACTGGTATGACGGCACCAGTAATATAGCTTGCCTCATCACTTGCTAAAAATGACACTGCGGCAGCGATATCTTCTGGTTGCCCAAGACGACCAATAGGCACCGCATCCAGCATAGAATTGAGTAGACGCTCATCCAACTCATCGGTCATATCGGTTTCAATAAGTCCTGGGGCGACACAGTTAATAGTCACTTGGCGAGAACCAATTTCACGAGCGAGCGTACGACTAAAACCTTCGACGCCAGCTTTGGTAGCGGCATAGTTTGACTGTCCAGCGTTACCCATTTGTGCAACTACAGAGCTTATATTGATAATACGACCGCGTCGGGCTTTCATCATTCCGCGTACTGCTCGTTTACTCATGCGATATATTGATGACAAATTAGTATCGATAACATTTTCCCAATCTTCATCTTTCATGCGCATCAGTAAACCGTCTTGGGTTATACCTGCATTATTGACGAGTACTTGTACCGCACCGTACACGCTTTCAATCTCTTCGAACAGTTTATCAATCTGCGCATTGTTACGCACATCTAAAACTCTCCCAATACCCCCTGAATCATGAAGATAACTATTGATGAGTGCTGCACCTTTCTCAGTAGTTGCAGTGCCAATGACAAAATGGCCTTCTTTTGCAAAACGCTTGGCCACTGCTTTACCAATACCTCGGCTTGCGCCAGTCACTAAAATAATCGTTCTACTCATGATAACACCTCTATTAGTTTGTCTAGTCGGGTAGGCTTGTCAACAGGATAACTCACTATAGGATGGGCTTGGCGTTTGGCTAAATTAGTTAGCACATTGCCGCTACCGCATTCAATTAAAAGATTAATCTGCTTATCAGCCAGCTCCTCCATGGTCTGTGACCATAAGACAGGCTCACTCAACTGTTCAGTTAATGCTTTCTTAATACCTAATGCACTGGTTTCAACGCGAGCATGACGGTTTTGAATGACAGGAATATGAGCCTGATCAAATTTAATAGCTGCAAGCGCTTCAGCAAGCGCGCTGCTCGCCGGCTGCATCAAGGCACAGTGTGACGGGACACTGACCTTCAAAGGAATGGCTTTTTTGCCAGTATTTTGCACTTTATCAATGACTGCAGTAACACCAGCCACATTGCCTGACACTACAACTTGGCCTGGGCTATTGAAGTTTGCTGCATTAACGACTGCGCCATCAACGTGCTCAGTCGCTTGTTCGCATAAGGTCTCAACTCGGTGATCCTCCAACCCTAATACTGCCGCCATAGCCGTATCAATACCAATCACTGCCTCTTGCATCAACTGACCACGTTTGTGAACCAAGCGTATTGCATCAGAGAAAGTGATAACGCCAGCAGCACAAAGGGCACTGTACTCTCCTAAAGAGTGACCCGATAAATAAAGTGGGGCTTTGTCTAACTTCGTTTGCAGAATACGCCAAATGGCAATGCTAGTCGTTAATAACGCTGGTTGTGTATACTGCGTTTGGTTTAAACGCTCTTCATCTTGGCAAATAGCCCACAAATCTTCACCAAGTGCAGCGCTTGCTTCAGCAAAAGTGGCGTGAATCTCAGGATAAATCTCTGCCAGTTCAGTGGTCATACCAACAGCTTGCGAGCCTTGTCCAGGAAAGATAACTGCAATACGAGGTGGCTGTTTTATCGTTATATCGGGTGCAGATGCCATAGCCAATATTCCTTAAGTAAATTGGAGATGTCCGTAGAATCAATCGGGTATTATTTTAGAATATTATTGTATAGTTAGAAATAACTTAGGATATTCTTTTGAGAAGCAATCAATAGTAGCTGATTATTACTAAACTATACACTGCTACGATCTATTATCATAGTTAGTGACCATCTACTGTAATTGATGGAAAACTTGCAAAAAAGAAAATAATAAAAAGCCAAGTCATTCGGCTATATAATATATGATAGCAAAATAACTTGGCTTTCGTTAACTCAACGCTTGTTATCCAATGATAATTGCATTAATTATCAAATAGTAAATAAATTATGCGTCTTGACTAACTTTAAATAATTGACGACCACGGTAAAAACCATCTTTAGTCATATGATGACGCTGATGTTTTTCGCCAGTAGTGGCATCTATGCTAAGCTCAGCCACAGTCATATGGTGATGTGAACGGCGCATGTCACGACGTGAACGGCTTTTGCGACTTTTTTGAACGGCCATGATATAGCTCCTATACTTAAAGGGATAAGCTTGAAAATTCGGCTTTAATCGATACTGACATAGGTCATATAATCACAGCGACCTAAGCTTTACGCATTATTAAAAATAATGTATCACTTACCTACTAAAATGCTGATTAAGTCTAAAATCTATGGATATTTCGCTTAATTATTTCAATAGTAAATAATATGTTGTCAGAATGCAATAAACCGGACATTATACGCATGTTTAAAAGATTAATAAAGCCCTGGCTTTTATTCTTATTCAAAAAGCTGATAAAAGAGCCTACTAATAACCGAGTTGTTGGCAAATAAGTACCGTAGTGACATTCATTATTCAGGTAGTTTGCCTTTTAAGGCAGCAAGAGCAGCAAAAGGATTCTCGTTTTCCTCTTCAGGAATCTCACCTACTTGATCAACTGCCATGTCACAGTCATCATGCTTAGGTGCCATAGGCGCCTTAAGTAATATCTCATCTTCAATTAATTTCTTGAAGGGTAACAGACGCTCAGGAGTTTGATTACTCGTTATTTCATCTAGTATCAAGTAATCTTGGCTCTCATCTACCATACGTATTTGACTATCGTCATCTAGCAAGGCGATATCGTAATCATCGGTTAGATCTATTGCGATAGGTTGTAGACAACGCTGACAAATGAGCCATACGTCACCTACCAGTTCAAAGGCAAGATGTAATACATTATTACGATGATATAAATTTGCCTGAATGCGTAATGTTGATTGTTCGTGCTCTGTGGTCAATTGGGTGGCCAGACGCTCAAATGACGTTGGTGCCACTTCTCCTGCCCACTCAAAACCATTATCAGCCCACTTATCTAAAGAAATATGCTCAGGCATAGTTGCTGAGTTAAAAGCCTGAGTGCTCTCCTCTTGAACGGCGGATAGTTTACTGGCTGGAGTGCTTGACATACGCGACCTCATTAGTCAAAAACGGTGTATAATATTGGCTGTCATACTAACGGAAACCTTAGTATGACGCTAGCGCTAGTGTGTTAATATTTTTGCTAGCTGGCACTATATGATGCGATTTTATTATTTATGCTTAAAAGATGCAAAACCCTATGTTAGCAAACTCATTTTTAATTCGGTTACTTTTGTAATGATGATGTCAAACACCCTCCTACCTGATATCACTACTTCGTTTAAGGACAATAGTGAGAAATTATTATTGCAACGTCTTAGTGAATTAAATGACAAAATAACAGAAGCCTCAAATATAACTGTGGAGATTCAAATAGATGAATCTTCAGCATACCTACTTCAAAAAGAACGGCAATGGCAGCGACTGGCTAACCTTGGCGGCGCTAAAAATAGAAATAGTGTGAAAAACGATACAGAAAGTGAAATAAATAGTGACATTTCATTTGGAGACAGTGAGCAAGCAGCTACTGACTGGCTCATAGATTTATTTAATACTTTATTTAGCAAGCATCATGTGCAATTGGTTCGCGGAAAGCATGAACCAGAATATTTTCCTGCTAACAATGGCGAGCTGGCACGGATAGAGTTTGCCCATGGCTTTTTTGCCAGTGCCTTACACGAAATAAGTCATTGGTGCGTTGCAGGTAAAGCACGAAGGCAGTTAAGTGACTTTGGTTACTGGTACGCTCCTGATGGTCGTAGCAGTGCTCAGCAGCAAGCTTTTGAGCGTGTAGAAATCAAACCGCAAGCCTTAGAGTGTTTATTTAGTATTGCGTCTAAGCGCCCCTTTCATGTCTCACAAGATAACTTATTTGCAGATTTTGATACCAGTCACAGTACCTTTGCTAACGACGTCTATCAACAGGCAGCACATTATATAACTAAACCACAAACCTTACCTAGCGACGCGCAAACCTTATTAAGAGCACTACTTATTATTTGCGGATAACAATTTATTGGTGATTCTTCGCTGTTAACAACTTTCTCCTACTAACGATTAAAAGTTAAGCTCATTAGTAAATCACTATCTACTTGATCTCTTTTCACCTATTCAATGCTTCCCTTTCATTAAAACTTCGTACTATTAACGCTCTCCTACCAATAGTAACGCCTTGCTACTATATCCTCACTCTTCTTTATCGCTATACTAACAGTGTAAATAATAGCACGTTAAAAACTCACTGATATATTCAGTACTACCCTCAACAGTATCATCAATATCCAATTTGATAAATTAAAAACACAGTAGCGAAAATACAAGACTAATAGAACAATCGAAATGTAAAGAATAAGGATTTATCATGCAAACATTTTATATTCATCCAGAAGACCCACAACCACGCCTCATTGAACAAGCAGCTGAAATGCTACGCAACGACAAGCTAATTATTTACCCTACCGATACTAGCTATGCTTTTGGTTGCCGTTTAGGCGCCAAGGATGCTTTAGATAAGCTCAAGCAAATCCGAGAGCTTGATGATAAGCACCAATTTACCCTGCTTTGTCGTGATTTGAGTGAAATTGCTACTTATGCCGCGGTAGATAATGTACAGTTTAAACAGCTAAGGGCACATACGCCGGCACCAATCACCTTCATTTTAAACGCTACTAAAGATGTTCCTAAAAAACTGGCTCATGCTAAGAAAAAGACCATTGGTATTAGAGTACCGAGTAATCCTATCGCTCAAGCGCTATTAGCAGCGATGGATGAGCCGATTTTAACCAGTTCCCTAATACTCCCGACTCATGACACGATACTTGATGATCCTTTTGATATTGAAGAGTTATTGAGCAATCAAATAGACGGATTAATCAATGCCGGTATTAAGACGACTAAGCTGACCACCATTGTCGATATGACTAGCGGTCAGCCAATTATTATTAGACAAGGTGCAGCTGACGTTAGCTCATTACTGTTGTAGGCCAGAACGTAAACTTTAAAAACGACAGACACAAAAAAAGCTCCAATAAATTGGAGCTTTTTTAAGACAGTATACAATTAGCGTATAAAATTAGTCACGATCAACTAGTTCTACATAAGCCATTGGTGCGTTATCGCCATCACGGTTACCGCATTTCACGATACGTAAATAGCCACCTGGACGCGTTTGGTAACGAGGACCTAACGTGCCAAATAGTTTACCTACCATAGCTTTGCTACGCATACGGCTGAATGCTAAACGACGATTAGCAACGTTATCATCTTTAGCCATAGTAATTAATGGCTCAGCGACACGACGTAATTCTTTAGCTTTTGGTAACGTGGTTTTAATCAGTTCATGCTCAAACAATGAGTTGGTCATGTTCTGGAACATTGCTTTGCGATGACTGCCGGTACGACCCAGCTTGACTCCACTCTTACGATGGCGCATGGTCAAATATCCTTAAAGTTTAACGGCTACGATAAGAAAAGCGATCATCAACACGTAAATCAGCGGGTGGCCAATTATCAAGGCGCATGCCCAGCTCTAAATCTTTAGATGCTAGTACGTCTTTGATTTCCGTTAATGATTTCTTACCAAGATTTGGGGTTTTAAGTAGTTCAGTCTCTGAACGCTGGACCAAATCACCGATATAGTAAATGTTTTCAGCTTTCAAGCAGTTGGCTGAGCGAACCGTTAGTTCAAGGTCGTCCACAGGGCGTAATAACACCGGATCAACCTCTTCTTTTTCTTTCACAGGCTCAGGCGCTTCTTCAGCTTCTAGGTCAACAAAGATCGAAATCTGTTGTTGTAAGATAGTGGCTGCTTTACGAATTGCTTCCTCTGGATCAATAGTGCCATTAGTTTCAAGCTCGATGATAAGACGATCAAGGTCAGTACGTTGTTCTACACGTGCGTTCTCAACCTGATAAGCGACTCGTAGCACTGGACTAAAGCTTGCATCAAGCTTTAAGCGTCCAATAGCCTTGGTATCACCATCTTCACGGCGCTGATTTGCTGGCTCATATCCACGACCCATAACTACGCGCAAACGCATCTTAAGATGACCACGCTCACTTAATGTACCCAATACCAATTCTGGATTGATGATGTCTACATTATGTGGAAGCACGATGTCTGCGGCAGTAATAGTGCCTGGACCTTGTTTATCCAAGGTCAAAAATACTTCATTCTGGTCATGAAGGGTTATTGCCAAACCTTTTAAATTTAAAAGGAGGTCAAGTACGTCTTCTTGTAAGCCTTCAAGTGTTGAGTATTCATGATCAACACCATCAATCTCAGCTTCAATGACTGCAGCACCAGGTAATGAAGATAATAAAATACGGCGTAGGGCATTCCCAAGGGTATGTCCAAAGCCGCGTTCTAACGGTTCGAGCGTGACTTTCGCAATCGTCTCATTAACCGTATCCACATTAATGGCGTTCGGGGTTAGAAACTCAGTTGCATTTAGCATCATGATGTCACCTCGATTTATTTAACTGGTTTAATTGATGTCACTTATATTAATAGAGTTATTAATAAAAATAATCTCTATCAATATGATACCTAACATCATTTACTTAGAGTATAGCTCAACGATCAAACTTTCGTTAATTTCAGCAGGTAGATCAATACGATCAGGCGCTTTTTTAAACGTGCCTTGTAGTTTGCTGTGATCAACATCAAGCCATTCTGGAATACCACGTTGGGTAGCCAATTCAATAGCGTTTTTAATACGCAATTGTTCGCGAGACTTCTCTTGGATAGCGATGACATCACCATCTTGAAGCTGAATTGATGGAATATTCACACGAATGAACTCATCACGACCAGCTTTTTTTACCATGACAGTACGATGGCTAACTAACTGACGCGCTTCGGCACGCGTTGAGCCAAAGCCCATACGGTATACGACGTTGTCGAGTCGACTCTCTAACATAGCTAGTAAGTTTTCACCAGTAGCGCCACGCTTACGAGCCGCTTCTTTATAGTAATTAGCGAACTGACGCTCAAGTACGCCGTAAATACGCTTAACTTTCTGCTTTTCGCGCAGCTGTAAAGAATATTCAGAGCTCTTGTTGCGACTAACACCATGTTGACCTGGCGGACGGCCAGCTTTTTTCGTTTTTACGTCGTATGGTTTAACGCCAGACTTAAGACCTAAGTCCGTACCTTCACGACGTGATAATTTGAGTTTTGGTCCAATATAACGGGCCATTGTTATGTCTCCTATAAGCTTTTATTATAAAAGCTTCGTCTCTAATATTAGACGCGGCGCTTTTTCGGCGCACGGCAACCATTGTGTGGAATTGGGGTTACATCAGAAATACTGTTAACTTTATAACCCAATGCACCTAGTGCTCTTACCGCAGACTCACGACCCGGTCCTGGTCCTTTGACCAAAACATCGATATTCTTAACACCATATTCTTGAGCTGCTTTACCAGCAACTTCAGCTGCAACCTGAGCTGCAAATGGCGTAGATTTACGTGAACCACGGAAGCCTTGTCCACCTGAAGTGGCCCAAGCCAATGCATTACCTTGACGATCGGTAATCGTAACAATGGTGTTATTAAAAGACGCATGGATATGGGCTATGCCCTCCGATACTGAACGACGAGTCACCTTTTTGCGACTGCGAGTGTCTTTTGCCATCTTTTAGCTTCCTAAGTTAATTATCTTTTGAGAGGGCGTGTCGGACCCTTACGAGTACGAGCGTTGTTCTTGGTGTTCTGACCTCTAACTGGTAAGTTACGACGATGGCGAATGCCACGGTAACAACCAAGGTCAACCAAGCGCTTGATATTCATTGACACTTCACGACGAAGGTCACCTTCAGTCATGTAATTTGCAACTTGTGCGCGGATAGCATCTAACTGTGTATCATCTAACTGACTTACTTTAGTAGTATGGGCAATGCCAACTGCTTCTAAGATTTTCTGAGCAGTGGTACGACCTACACCAAAGATGTAAGTTAGTGAAATAACAGCATGCTTATTATCCGGAATATTTACGCCGGCAATACGAGCCATTGATTTCTCTCCATTAACGAGAAATAAGCATTATTTCTTAAATAATATTGCATTATTTCTCAGATTTGTTGCTGTTGATACATTTGCTTTTATTATTATCATCACACCAATTATTTAGTAAATAAATCGGCGGATTCAAGACATAGAAAACATTAGTATGAACTACGGCAAGTGGCGGATAATAACGCATCCGCCGTTATTTTTCAAGTGTTAATTCAATCTATAGTTTAGGCTTACTGCCTTATGCTACTTACTGATTAACCTTGACGCTGTTTGTGACGAGGTTCAGCTGTACAAATAATATGTACAACGCCTCTACGGCGTACAACTTTACAACTACCACAAATTTTCTTAACTGATGCTTGGACTTTCATCACATGCTCCTTAAAGTATTGCACTACTCATCTAAGATCGAGTAGGCGACTGAATTAACGTCTGATCATGATATTGGTGGGTCATCAAATGCGCTTGAATTTGTGAGATGAAATCCATTACTACAACCACCATAATTAAGAGTGACGTACCGCCGAGGTTGAACGGCACACCAAATGATGACTGGATAACCATCGGCATTAGACAAATAACAGTCATGTATATTGCGCCAATAAAAGTTAGACGATTTAATACATGATCGAGGTAACGCTGGGTCTGTTGTCCAGGACGAATACCTGGGATGTAAGCACCACTACGTTTAAGGTTTTCAGCAACTTCACGAGGACTAAAGACTAACGCCGTATAAAAATAACAGAAGAAAATTATCATTGCGCCGAATAGAACTAAATATAGAGGTTGTCCTGGAGACAACACTAATGCCATATTTTGTAATATCTTTTGAGTAAAGGTGGGATCTGTGGACTGCCCGACCCATTGCCCTAAACTAGCAGGAAACAGCAACAACGAACTGGCAAAAATAGCAGGAATAACGCCCGCCATATTAATTTTCAAAGGCAAGTGTGACTGCTGCTGAGCATATATTTTTCGACCTTGCTGTTGCTTTTGAGCATAGTTAACAGGAACGCGACGCTGCGCTCGTTCAATATACACAATGCCTGCAGTTACTGCGACACCTAGTACCACAAAAATAAACAGAACAATCAAGTTCATTTGCCCTTGATTTACTTGTTCGATAGACTGCGAAATCATACCTGGTGTACCGGCAACAATGCTCGCAAAAATTAGCATTGAGATACCGTTACCTACACCGCGCTCTGTAATCTGCTCACCAAGCCACATTAAAAACATAGCGCCTGCTACTAGAGAAGTAACCGCTGGAATATAAAAAGTAAGACCAGAAGACAGAGTTAAATTCTGACTTATCAAACCAGCAGACATACCTAATGACTGCACAAGTGCTAAAGCAAGCGTCCCTTGACGAGTATACTTGTTAAGCTTGCGCCGTCCTGCTTCGCCCTCTTTTTTGAGAGCTTCAAGCGATGGTAATACCGCTGACATCATCTGTACAATAATTGACGCTGAAATATACGGCATGATGCCAAGCGCCATGATAGACATACGTTCAAGCGCACCACCTGAGAACATGTTGAACATGCTTAAGATAGTATTTTCATTGCGCGAGAACAAGTCTGCCAAATTGACTGGATTAATCCCAGGTACCGGAATATGTGACCCTAAACGATAGACAATCAATGCGCCGATTAGAAATAGTAAACGAGTCCATAGCTCATCATACTTACGTATAAAAGCAAAAGGATTGAGCGGGATACCAGACGATGACATTGATTGTTTTGACACGTTCCTACTCCTCGATGCTACCACCAGCAGCTTCGATTGCTTGCTTGGCGCCTTTAGTCACTTTTACACCTTGAAAGGTGTAAGCTTTAGTGACGTCGCCTGACAAAATAATACGAGCACGCTTCATATCGTGACGAATAATGTTAGCAGTTTTTAGACTTGCAACACTTACCACATCACCTTCCACTTTATTCAGTTCAGACAGACGAACTTCTGCAGTCGTCATTGCCATTCTACTGGTAAAGCCAAATTTTGGCAGACGGCGATACAATGGTGTTTGACCACCCTCAAATCCTGCGCGAACGCTAGAACCTGAACGTGATTTTTGGCCTTTTACACCACGACCACCTGTTTTACCAAGACCTGAACCGATACCACGACCACGACGTTGGGCAGTTTTCTTTGCGCCAACACCTGGTGATAATTCATTTAATCTAAGACCCATTACGCTTCCTCCACTTTTACCATGTAGTTGACGCGATGTACCATGCCACGAGTTGAAGGTGTATCTTCTATTTCAACAGTATGACCGATACGGCGTAAACCCAATCCTTTCAAGCTAGCTTTGTGGCTCTTGAGGCGATGGGCACCTGATTTTAATTGAGTGACTCTCATTGTCTTCATCGTAACTCACCTAGTCTAAGTTAGCCCAAAATTTCGTCTACAGATTTACCACGTTTGGCTGCCATCTTTTCTGGAGTTGACATATCACGTAAACCATTGAATGTTGCACGTACAACGTTAGCCATGTTGGTAGAACCATGACATTTAGTCAAAACGTCTTTGACACCAGCAACTTCTAATACCGCACGCATTGCGCCACCAGCGATTACGCCAGTACCTTCAGATGCAGGCTGCATATAGACTTTACTTGCACCATGACGAGCGCTAATAGGGTGGAACAAAGTTGTGTCGTTAAGCTCAATCGTAATCATATTACGTTTGGCAGCTTCTAGCGCTTTTTGAATAGCAGCTGGCACTTCACGTGCTTTACCACGACCAAAACCAACACGGCCATTGCCATCACCTACTACTGTTAAAGCAGTGAAAGAGAAGATACGACCACCTTTAACCACTTTTGCAACGCGATCAACGGTAACTAAGCGTTCTACTAAACCGTCAGTCTGTTCGTTTTTATCATTTTTATCATTTCTAGCCATGATTAAAACTCCAATCCGTTTTCGCGAGCCGCTTCAGCTAAAGCTTTTACTCGACCATGATATTTGAAACCACTACGGTCAAATGCAACTTTAGTAATACCAGCTGCTTTTGCACGTTCTGCGATCATTTGGCCTACAGACGTCGCTGCATCAGCGTTACCAGTCGCGCCTGAACGCAAGCTGCCGTCTAAGGTAGATGCCTGAGCAATCACTTCACCACCGTTCGGAGAGATAATCTGGGCATAAATATGCTTTGGCGTGCGATTAACCGTTAGACGATGAACGCCCAAGAAACGGATATGCGCGCGGGTTTTCTTAGATCGACGCAGACGAGCTGCTTTTTTATCAAACATTTCAACTCACCTTATTTTTTCTTAGCTTCTTTACGAATCACATGTTCGTCGCTATAGCGAATACCTTTACCTTTGTAAGGCTCCGGTGGGCGGAAACCACGGATTTTAGCCGCTGCTTGACCAAGTTGCTGCTTATCGTTTGATTTTAAAACGATTTCAGTTTGTGTTGGGGTTTCAGCTGACACACCTTCAGGTAGCGTATATTCTACTGGATGTGAGTAACCAACGTTTAAAGTTACTTTATTACCAGTAGCTTGAGCGCGATAACCAACACCAATCAATTGAAGACGTCTTTCAAAGCCTTCAGTCACGCCTATAACATAATTGTTAAGTAGAGCGCGGATAGTGCCAGTGTGCATCATGGCTTCTTTTGAGTCGACTGCAGGTGAGAGAAGAATAGCATCATCTTCCTGTTTCAGCTCGACCAATTCATGCAGGCGTAAAGACAAATTGCCGTTCTTGCCTTTCACTTCGACCTGCCGATCGTTCAAAGTAACGCTTACGCCGTTTGGCAGCGTCACTGGGGCTTTAGCCACACGAGACATAGGAGTATTCCTTAAAAAATTAACAACTTCTGTTAGCGATAAATAATAGCGAAAAAACTAACAGGCTAAAAAGCGTGTTAGTTTAGCATAATTGATCGTATTAGACACTCATCAATTTTAAATAATTGTTGAGGTATGTTGTACGCCATCCTTGAAATAAAGAATTATTAGGATGGCGTGAGTCTAACGAGATACAAATAGACTTTGCCAGTGTGTAGCTTATGCTACAAACGCGACGACTTCACCACCGATATCAGCAGCGCGAGCAGCACGATCACTCATGATACCTTTACTAGTTGATACGATAGCAACACCCATACCCTGCTTAACAGTAGGGATAGCATCTTTACCGCGATGCTGGCGCAAGCCAGGACGGCTGAAACGTTGGATTGTTTCGATGACAGGTTTACCTTCGAAGTATTTTAATTCGATAGATAGGGTCGCTTTGTTGTTGTCTTCTGCTTTAACAACAGCACTAGCTACATAGCCTTCATTAACTAATAAATCAGCAATAGATTTACGTAGTTTTGAGCTTGGCATAGCCACTGAAACTTTATTAGCCATTTGTGCGTTACGAATACGGGTTAGCATATCCCCAACGGTATCTTGCATACTCATGTAGTTACTCCTTACCAGCTTGCTTTACGAACACCAGGCACATCGCCTTGCATGACTCGCTCACGCAGCATATTGCGTGATAAGCCAAACTTACGGAAGTAGCCATGAGGACGACCTGTGATAGCACAACGATTGCGCAGACGTACTGGCGATGAGTTACGTGGTAAAGCTTGTAGCTCTAACATCGCGTCCATACGCTCTTCGTCACTTGCATTCATATCACCGATGGTCTCTTTTAGCTTGATACGCTTATCAGCATATTTAGCAACCATTTTTTCGCGCTTTAATTCGCGGTTAATCATGCTCTTCTTTGCCATAACGTCTTTACCTTATTTAAATGGGAAGCCGAATGCTTTAAGCAGCGCACGACCTTCATCATCAGTAGCAGCTGACGTAGTGATAGTCACATCCATACCACGGATACGATCAATCTTGTCAAAGTCTACTTCTGGGAATACGATTTGTTCTTTAATACCCAATGAGTAGTTGCCACGTCCGTCGAAAGCTTTAGGTGAAAAACCACGGAAGTCACGAACACGAGGAATTGCAACGGCAATGAGACGATCTAAAAATTCGTACATTTGCTCACCGCGTAGCGTTACTTTACAACCAATTGGCCATTCTTCACGAATCTTAAAGCCAGCGATTGATTTACGCGCTTTGGTGACTACAGGTTTTTGACCAGCAATCGCAGTCATGTCAGCTACAGCGCCTTCAAGCAATTTCTTGTCTTGAGATGCCCCGCCTACACCCATATTAAGTGTGATTTTAGTGATTTTAGGCACTTGCATCACATTAGCTAAACCAAGCTCTTCTTTGATTTGCTGCTTTAGTTCATTGTTATATAAAGCTTTTAATCTTGCCATTACAATTACACCCTTAGTGTCTTACGCAGTCGCCACGACTTCACCATTTGAACGATAAACGCGTTGTTTAACGCCATCATCATTGGTTTGGTAAGTAATACGGTCTGCTTTTTGGGTTTGCGCATTTAGAATTGCGACATTTGAGATATGTAGAAAAGCTTCTTTCTTAATAATGCCGCCTTCAACGCCAGTTGCCTGATTTGGCTTCTGATGTTTAGTAACAATATTAACACCTTCAACTTTAATACGATCGTTTTTTACAGCTTGTACAGTACCTTGCTTGCTTTTGTCTTTACCAGCAATCACAACGACTGTATCGCCTTTACGTAATTTTGACATGGATTACCTCACAATACTTCTGGTGCTAGGGATACAATTTTCATAAACTGATCACCACGTAGTTCACGAGTTACCGGTCCAAAAATACGAGTTGCAATCGGTGCTTTGTTCTGGTTCAACAATACCGCAGCATTGTCATCAAAACGTAGCACAGAACCATCAGGACGACGAACGCCTTTTTTGGTACGTACAACTACTGCATTCATCACGTCGCCTTTTTTGACACGACCACGAGGAATGGCTTCTTTAACCGTTACTTTAATGATATCGCCGACTGATGCATAACGACGATGAGAACCACCCAGTACTTTAATGCACTGAACTCGTCTTGCACCGCTATTATCTGCAACTTCCAGCATTGACTCAACCTGAATCATAGCGTTACTCCGCACGTATGAGCAATAAAAGCCAGTTGCTGCCGCTAGCACAGTATGAGTAGACGGCATTTAATGTAAATAACCGCAGCTTACTCTTAATGTGAGTGATATACGCTCGGCGCAATCAGCATCCTTAAAAAGGCGGACATTTTAACAGCTTCTGACTTTTAATGCAATTTACTTAGATTTTTTCTACTTTTTCAACCACATCAACTAAAGTCCAAGACTTAGTTTTTGAGATTGGACGCGTTTCTTTGATGCGGACAAGGTCACCTTGTTGGCAGACATTATTCTCATCATGGGCTTTAATTTTAGTCGAACGACGAAGCTGTTTGCCATATAAAGGATGACGAACAAGACGCTCAATCAAAACCGTGATGGATTTGTCCATCTTGTCGCTGACAACTCTTCCTGTCAATACGCTAGCGTTGGTAGTTGCTTGATCGTTTTCGCTCATGAGTCGCCTCGTTGTTTCTCGTTAATCAAAGTCTGAACCTGAGCAATCGTACGACGATTAACTCTGACTTCATGGGTATTCCCCAACTGACCAGTTGCTTTAGCCATACGAATACGGAAAGCATCAAGTTGCTTTTCATCAAGTAACTGGGTCAGTTCTTCTAATGATTTATCACGTAATTCACTGATCTTCATTACATTATCGTCCGCTTAACAATGGTAGTTTTAAAGGGCAGTTTTGCTGCAGCAAGCGTTAAAGCTTCGCGAGCCAGCTCTTCTGAAACCCCTTCAAGTTCATATAGCATTTTACCAGGTTTGACTTCGCATACCCAGTATTCTACAGGACCTTTACCTTTACCCATACGTACTTCTAATGGTTTATTGGAAATAGGTTTGTCTGGGAAAACACGAATCCAAATTTTACCACCACGCTTAATTTTACGAGTAATGGTACGACGTGCCGCTTCAATTTGACGGGCAGTCATACGACCGCGAGTCAAAGATTTTAGACCAAATTGTCCAAATGCAACGGTGCTTCCACGATGAGCGAGCCCAGTGTTACGACCTTTGTGCATTTTACGAAACTTGGTACGTTTTGGCTGTAACATAGTTTAACCTCTGTCTGTGTTTCGACGGTTTCCACCACGACCACGGCGTTTTGGCGCACGAGTCTGCTCTTCTTTGACGGGATTGTATACACTGTTCATACCGTCAAGAATTTCGCCACGGAAAATCCAAACTTTAACACCAATGGTGCCGTAAGTGGTTTCCGCACGTACTGACGCATAGTCAATATCGGCACGTAGCGTATGTAGTGGCACACGACCTTCACGGTACCATTCAGTACGAGCAATCTCAGCACCGCCAAGACGGCCAGACAACTCAACTTTAATACCTTTAGCACCAGAACGCATGCTATTTTGTACGGCGCGCTTCATTGCACGGCGAAACATAACACGGCGCTCAAGCTGGCTACCAATGCCATCTGCTACCAGACGAGCATCAAGGTCAGGTGAGGTGATTTCTTCAATGTTGACCTGAGCGGGTACGCCCATCATCTTGGTCAATTCTTTTTGAAGTCTCTCAATATCTTCGCCTTTTTTACCGATAACGATACCAGGACGCGCAGTGGCGATGGTAATCTTAGCGGCACCAGTAGGACGCTCAATCATGATATTACTAATCATAGCGTTATCTAGCTTTTTACGTAGATAATCGCGTACTTGTATATCGTTGATGAGGTATTCTGAGTATTGTTTAGGGCTAGCATACCAATTTGCATTATGCTTCTTGACAACACCAAGACGAATTCCGATTGGATGTACTTTTTGACCCATAACTTATTCTCCTACCTTTATAGTGATGTGACAGGTACGCTTACTGATACGGTCAGCGCGACCTTTAGCACGTGGTAGGATACGTTTTAGCGTAATGCCTTCATCAACGTAGATAGTTGATACTTTAAGAGTATCGATATCTAAACCGTTGTTGTTTTCAGCATTGGCGATGGCTGAGTTAAGACATTTCTTAACGAATACAGCGCCTTTTTTATTGCTATACGTTAGGATATCCAAAGCACGCTCGATAGATTTGCCACGAACTTCATCAGCAACGAGTCTAACTTTTTGTGCCGATATGGCGGCACCGCGTAATTTTGCAGTTACTTCCATGGTGAGCACCTTATTTCTTAGCTTTTCTGTCAATGCCATGACCACGATACGTACGAGTCGGAGCAAATTCACCTAGTTTATGACCAACCATCTGTTCGCTTACAATAACCGGTACATGAGTACGGCCGTTGTGAACAGATAAAGTTAGGCCAACCATTTGTGGCAAAATCATCGAGCGGCGCGACCAAGTTTTAATGGGTTTGCGTGAGTTGGTTTCTAATGCATTCTCAACTTTAGCAAACAAGTGCGCGTCTATGAATGGACCTTTTTTCAATGAACGAGGCATGAGATTCTTCCTTTATTTCTTCTTGGCGCGACGGATGATCATACTGTCAGTACGCTTATTATGACGCGTTTTAAGTCCTTTAGACTTCTGACCCCAAGGGCTGGTTGGATGGCGACCTTTATTACGACCTTCACCACCACCATGTGGGTGATCAACAGGGTTCATCGCGACACCACGAACAGATGGACGAATACCGCGCCAACGTGAAGCACCCGCTTTACCAAGTGATTTCAAATTGTTTTCAGTATTAGAGACTTCACCAATAACCGCACGGCAATTAACATGTACACGGCGAGTTTCACCTGAACGCAGACGAAGAATCGCGTAAATACCGTCACGACCCAGTAGCTGAACACTTGCACCCGCTGAACGAGCAATCTGTGCACCTTTACCGATTTTGAGCTCGATATTGTGAATCACAGTACCTAACGGGATGTTTTTAAGTGGTAAACAGTTACCTGGGCGAATTGGAGACGCTTCACCTGATAATACTGTATCACCAACAGCTTGTTTTTTAGCAGCGATAATGTAACGACGCTCGCCATCAGCATACTTAAGAAGAGCAATATGAGCTGTGCGGTTAGGATCGTATTCAATACGCTCTACCGTGGCTGGAATATTGTCTTTGGTACGCTTGAAGTCAATGATGCGGTAATGTTGCTTATGACCACCGCCAATATGACGAGTAGTAATGCGGCCATTATTATTACGACCACCTGACTTGCTTTTTGATTCTAGAAGTGCTGCAAACGGACGACCTTTATAAAGGTGTGGATGCACCACTTTTTCAACAAAACGGCGGCCTGGTGATGTTGGCTTCGCTTTTACGATAGGCATGAGTGTAATCCTTATTCGTTGTTCGCTGTTTCACTAGTAGAGGTAGTAGTATTCGCTACATCCTCACCAGCATCAGCCATTTGTACATCGTGACCAGCTTTTAAGGTGACATAGGCTTTTTTATAATCATTACGACGGCCGATGTTTTTACCAAAACGCTTTGTCTTACCTTTAACATTCAAAGTGTTTACTTTTAAAACTTCAACACCTTCAAACATTAACTCAACTGCTTTTTTAACTTCAAGCTTAGTAGCGTTAGTATCAATTTTGAATACTTGCACGCCAAGTGAGTCACCGAGCATCTGAGATTTTTCTGAGAAGACAGGTCCTCTTAAGACCTGATAAAGTCTTGCGTTGTTCATGCTAGTGCTTCCTCAAATTGTTTCGCAGCTTCAACTGACATGATTACTTTATCAAAAGCAATCAAGCTCACTGGATCCACTTCACTTGTACCTAGTACATTGACGTGTGGAATATTGCGGGCGGCTAAGTACAAGTTTTCATCGACTTCTTTAGTGATGATTAATGCACGTGGTGCATTCAATTCACTTAATTTAGCGATTAAGTCTTTGGTCTTAGGTGCCGACATAGTAATGTCTTCAACTAGAATCAGACGATCTTGACGTATTAACTCGGCTAGAATGCACTGCATAGCACCGCGATACATTTTGCGGTTAACTTTCTGCGACCAATCTTGTGGTTTAGCAGCGAACGCACGTCCGCCTCCACGCCAGATTGGGCTACGAATAGAACCTGCACGAGCGCGACCAGTACCTTTTTGGCGCCATGGCTTGATGCCACCGCCAGAAACTTCAGCACGAGTCTTTTGAGCACGAGTACCTTGGCGAGCACCAGCAAGATATGCGGTAACAACTTGATGCACTAATGCTTCGTTGAATTCACGACCGAAAGCCGTATCAGAAAGCTCAACCGCTGCCCCTGTAACTGTTTTTAAATCCACGTTAATCCCCTTGCTTAGGCTTTGACTGACGGACGTACGATGACATCGCCACCGGTGGCACCTGGGATAGCACCCTTGATGACAAGTAATCCATTTTCGACGTCAACCGAGACCACTTCTAGGCCTTGAACGGTGACACGCTTATTACCCATCTGACCTGGCATCTTTTTGCCTTTAAACACTTTACCTGGCGACTGGTTTTGACCAGTAGAACCAATGGCACGGTGAGACACTGAGTTACCATGAGTGGCATCTTGCATGCTAAAGTTGTGACGCTTTACGCCGCCCTGAAAGCCTTTACCTTTACTATTTCCTGTGACATCAACCATCTGACCTTCTACAAATAGGTCAGCTAGGATCTCACCACCAATTTCGCGGCCTTCAAGATCGCTTTCATTGGCACGAAATTCCCAAACACCACGACCAGCTGCAACACCAGCTTTTGCGAAGTGACCTTTTTGTGCGGCTGTTACGCGGCTGTCACGACGGGTACCTGTGGTGACTTGGATGGCTTGATAGCCATCTACATCAGTATTTTTTACTTGAGTAATGCGGTTCGCACTAATCTCAACGACTGTTACAGGGATAGATGCGCCTGCTTCAGTGAAGACACGGGTCATGCCGCATTTTTTACCGACTAAACCAATCGCCATTTTAAACCTCTTTATATCTTCTATTAATGGTTTGGATATTTAATGTGCATTAACCCAAAGCAATTTGAACGTCAACGCCCGCCGCTAAATCTAACTTCATTAACGCGTCCACAGTTTTGTCAGTAGGCTGAACAATATCAACCATACGCTTGTGGGTACGGATTTCGTACTGATCACGAGCATCTTTGTTGACGTGTGGTGAGGTTAAAACGTTGAAGCGCTCAATGCGAGTCGGCAACGGTACAGGACCACAAACTTGCGCACCAGTGCGCTTTGCAGTATCAACAATCTCTTGAGCCGACTGGTCGATTAATCTATGATCAAAAGATTTGAGTCGGATACGGATTCTCTGGTTAGCCATGCCAGCAAGCTCCTAATATGTGCTTCAATCATTCTTGCGTTGCAAGTGGATGACTAAAAGCTGTTTGGTTAAAGACTTACTTCAAGCGGCTTCCTATTCTTTATCAGAATCTGTTCTTAGTAGAACCAGCAGCGTGCCAAAAGCAAAATAATTTAAAGCCCCGCCAACTCTCCTAATTATATGGATGTCAGCAAAAGCATAATGAAATAGTGCTAGAAACGATGCCCTAGCTGTCATAGCGCTGGCTGTTCGGCCGTGCGCTTATAATTCAGTAGTGTAGATTATACAGAACATTTTGATGATTGCAAGTGCAATATGGGTTGTATTCAAGGACTCTACGTTATTTTACACTGTTCATCATAGGTTTTTTAAGTATATAGATGTCATTATTTTACTAATTTCTTTATATTAGGTTCTCATTTATATCTATAATTTTTAGCAATAATCAATCTAAGACAATATCATATTGCTCTTGGGTATAAAGGCTTTCAACTTCAAAAGTAACAACTCGTCCCAATAGATATTCCAAATCGGCTACCGTGTCTGCTTCTGAGGTCAATAACAAATCAATGACAGCGGCATGAGCGACCACAGTAAACTTTTTCGGTGAGTTATAGGTACGAGCACAGCGCATAATCTCACGGAATATCTCGAAACAGACGGTTTCAGCAGTTTTGACAAAGCCGCGTCCCTGACAAGTCGAACATGGCTCACACAGCTGCTGGCCTAACGATTCGCGTGTGCGCTTACGTGTCATCTCAACTAAGCCAAGTTCACTGACTTGGGTGATGTTAGATTTAGCATAATCTTTTGTTAATTGCGATTGTAGGCTTTCAAGTACATCATCTTTGTGCGGTTGCTCTAGCATATCAATAAAATCTAGAATGATAATACCGCCCAAGTTCCGCAAGCGCAGTTGCCGTGCGATAGCATGGGTAGCTTCTAAATTGGTCTTATATACCGTATCTTCTAACGAACGACCGCCAACGAACGAACCGGTATTGACATCGATTGTAGTCATGGCCTCAGTTTGATCAATAATCAGGTAACCACCAGATTTTAGATCAACCCGACGTTTGAGTGCGTCACGTAAGTCCTCTTCGACCCGGTGTACATCAAATAACGCAGGTTCAGCGGTATAGTGAACGATGCTATCATAAATAAAAGGCACGAACTCTTTGGCAAACTCTCGGACTTGTGCGTAAATTTGCTCGTTATCAACGATGACCTTTTCGGTATCCCCATGAACCAAGTCACGAATGGAACGCAGCGGTAGAGACAGCTCTTGATAGATGAGCTCTGAGCTTTTATGATGATTGATCTCTTGTCGTCTAGCACAAATGGTACGCCAAAGTTGTACCAGGTAGTAGATATCTTCTTCAAGCTTATCTACTGGCATACGCTCAGCAGCGGTACGGGCAATGAGACCACCTTGCAGGTTGACGGTTTGCATCAAACTATTCAGTTCAGTCTTAAGCCGTGTGCGCTCCTCGTCACCGTCAATGCGTTGAGAAATACCAATGTGATCGCTGGATGGCAAATAGACTAAATAGCGGGATGGTAGAGAGATATTGGTCGTCAGACGTGCGCCTTTACTACCCAGTTGATCCTTAGTAACTTGCACTAAGATACGCTGGCTTTCATGCAGTCGATGTTGAATGAGGCTTTTACTGGCAGTAACTACGACATTGGCACTTTGAGCGCTGACGACTGGGGGTGATATGGCCAAGTCAACTTCAGGTACGGCAATAGGCTTGTCATCGGTAATATCTACCACTTTATTACTTTTACTAACCAATGGACGCGATTCACGCTGCATATCATTCACATGCAAGAACGCGGTTCGTGACTGGCCAATATCAACAAAGGCTGCTTGCATCCCAGGCAGAACGCGTACCACCGTGCCCAAATATATATTACCCACTAAGCCCAGTTTATGGTGGCGCTCAATATAAATCTCGCCTAGTACACCATTATCTAAGACTGCCACACGGGATTCCATCGGACTGACATTAATCAGCAGCTCTTCAGACATAGTGCCTCTTCTCTTATTATCATTGTTCTAATGAATAGTTACTAATAGCGTGAATAACTTAATTGTAGGTTAGTGTAGCAAACACGCTATAACTATGCCCACTATCCTGCCGTGTCATTATGTGTCTTAGCTTATTAGCTTAATCTTATTATTGTTGTAGCCGTTACTGGCATCGTTAATTAAGGCAAGCGTTTGCGCTAATGGAAGGCCAACAACATTGGTATAACTGCCATTAATTCGTGTCACCCATGCCGCTGCTAAACCTTGGATACCATAACCACCCGCTTTATCAGCAGGCTCACCACTGTTCCAGTAATTCGCCATCATATCCGGTGTTAAAGGTACAAAGCTGACGTCGGTACGTTCAATAATTTGCTGCTGCCAAATTACCTGTAATTCAATAGTATCTACACTGCTTATGCTGTCGTTAGAATTAGTTTTGTCTATTGCAGTTAGTATTACTTGCGTGGCTTGCACTGCAGTCCACACTTGATGCGTCTTATCAGACATTCGCTGCCACATACTATAAGCATGATTGCAATCTGTGGGCTTGACTAAAACTGTCTTACCGTCTGGCAGCACACCGATAGTGTCGGCGGTCAAAATTATAAAAGGGATGTTCAATGCTAGAGAAAATGTGGATAGCTGAGACTGATTGTTTTGATGATCAGCATTTAATTTAGCGACAGCAGCGGTAGCTTTAGTAGTCACCATACGTTGAATGTAATCTTTTGGGCTTTCATCATCGTGCGGCGTTTCGTCGATATCAACGCTCATGATACTAAATTCTAATTGTGCAGCAGCAAGTAGTTCATGGCGACGCGGCGAACCAGAAGCTAATATAATATCCATTACTATACTCTTATGCTAACGGGTGTCTGATAGGGTGAATCTATGTAAAACCAATAATACTAGTGGCCAGCTGACGATGCTTATTAGTAAGGGTAAGCCTGATTGTGCGGAAAATATATTTTGAGTGATCAGCTGTAATAGCCATAGACTGAGCTGAAAAACCAATAATCCTAACGTCGCAACGAACCATGACGTAATAGCATTTAACGGCTTAGTATGCAGACCCATCATTTTAATCGCAACTGTCGCCATCACAGCAGCAAAGGCTTGCTGACCCATGCGGGTATCTATCATAAGATCTGCAATCAGACCAATAGTAAACGCTGTAAAAACACCAACATAGCGCGGCTGGAACAATACCCAAAAAATTAGCACCATGATCATCAACAATGGTCGTAAGCTGGCAACGTTAGTGCTAAGAGGGTAAACATTGAGCGATGAGGCGACGACAAAGCTTAGAATAATGACGCTCAGTAACATGCCAGTGGAATACTCAGAATGGGGATGCACCATAAATGCTTGCCTTAACGATGATTGTGCGGCGACTACGATAATGGTTATTTATTAATACTGAATAGAAAACACTGTCCTGATAAAGCCTATCCTAATAAGACCTAATGGTCGGCTCTATAATAATAGTATCTTACCTAACAGCTATAAATAATCATTGTTCAGGGTCAGCGTCTACCATTTTATCTTGTAAAATTAATACGTAGGCATTATCAATGAAGTTAGCAGCGGGCGTTACGTCAATATCTCTAAAGTTGTCCGCTTGGGTGTCTTTGATACGGGCCACTCGCCCGACATGGTAGCCTGCTGGAATTCGGCCACCAAGACCGGAGGAGATAAGCTCATCACCTACCCGCATATCCGAGCTTTTGAACACATAGTTAAGGTTTAGCGAGGTTGGTAACCCTTTACCAGTAACAATCGCTCGCTGACCCGTACGTTTAACCTTCACTGATACTGATTGTTGCTCATCAGTAATTAACATCAAGCGACTGGTGTTAGGATAAACAGTAATAATTTGACCCAAAATACCGGCTTCATCAATGACTGTCTGCCCGACTTCAACACCATCTTTCACCCCTTTATTTAGCACTACGATTTGTTTAACTGGGTTGGTATCTGTACCGATAACTTGGGCTAAGTTTAAGTCGAACTGTTCGGACGTCGTGGTCGAGAGTATACCTTGCAGGCGCGCATTTTGTGCCAAGACATGATCTTGTTGCTGTAGCTTGGCCTGCGCGTGAATCAGTTGCGATTTAAGCTGCACATTTTCGCGGCGTAGCGCCTCTTTTGACTGCAAACGCCCACTTGCCCAGTGCTCAACGTAACTGGGTAACAACGAGAATTCATAAATAGGCTGCATCGCTGCTTGACTGGTATTACGTAAAGGAGTAAACCATTCTGGATTTTTGCTATCCATCCACATTAGTATCAGCGCCATTATTAACACAATAATAGTCGTTCGAAGTGACAAAGGCTGGCGGGCAAACATACTTGGAGTCATAAGGCGTCTAATGTGAGCGGTACCCAAAGCTGGGGTTTAGAATGTCGGACGTTGACTATTATAGCGTGATTGGTAGTCGTTATTTATTCGTCATCAAAGATAACTATTGCCAGTTATCAAAGCTACAAAAGGCAGTGTTTTTCACCTGCCTTAGCCTCTACCCTAAAAAACACTTACTATTTAAAATAGTGTCTATACAAAAATCATATTAAGATTTCTATTATTAATAAACTCCAGTGCCTTACCCGCACCGCGGCTCACACAAGTCAGCGGATCTTCAGCCACACTGACAGGTAAACCAGTCTCTTTGGAGATGAACTTATCTAAATCACGTAGCAAAGCGCCACCGCCCGTCAGTACTATACCGCGCTCGGCGATATCAGATGATAATTCAGGCGGTGTCTGCTCTAGCGCTGATTTTATAGAATTAATAATACCATTTAACGGCTCGCGCAATGCTTTTTGGATGTCTGTTGAGTTGACGGTAAAGGTCGTGGGCATACCTTCTGCCATGCTACGACCTCGAACTTCTACTTCTAACGGACGATCTTGATTATCGAGGGCAGAGCCTACTTCTTGCTTAATCCGTTCAGCGGTAGTTTCGCCAATGACGCAGCCATAAGTACGGCGTACATAGGTAATGATAGCATCATCAAAAATATCGCCGCCGATACGAATAGACTCGGCATAAACACAGCCTGATAACGCAATAACGGCAATCTCAGTAGTGCCACCGCCAATGTCCACAATCATTGAACCACTGGCTTCATGAACGGGTAACCCTGCCCCTATAGCGGCTGCCATTGGCTCCTCTATTAATAATACTCTGCTGGCTCCGGCCGACATTACCGCAGCACGAATGGCTTTGCGCTCAATCATCGTTGATTTATAAGGCACACAAACCACTACTTTTGGCTGTGCCATAAAACGTTTGGCCTTAACTTTGCTAATGAAATGCTTGAGCATCTGTTGCGTCACATCAAAGTCAGAAATTACGCCATCTTTTAGCGGCCGGATAGCGGTGATATCGGCAGGAGTACGACCAAGCATTTGCTTAGCATCAGCACCGACGGCAGTAACTGTAGAGCGTGACGCATGATTGGTAGTGCGTAAGGCCACGACAGTAGGTTCGTCGAGCACCACCCCTTTATTAGGGATAAAAATTAAAGTATTCGCAGTACCAAGGTCGATTGCGATATTATTTGATAAAAATCCAAACAGGTTCATGACTAATATATCCAAGGTATTGCAAATAAAATGAATGAGAGATTTAAGCTATTGCTCGTCAGCGTCGATTGGGGCAGCGTTGGATACTCATCGTCGCTATAATATACCTGTATGCCCAGTCGAATCTAAAAATTAATAGTGAAAATGAGCTAAATTATACCGATTTGGCTCAGAAAAATATAGGTATTTGCAAGAGTAAGCAACAAGACTTTATTCAGAAAGTCTTGTTTTTAGCAAAATTCCAACTAGCACCGCTGGTTATTCCTATTGACAGGCCATAACACTCTACATCCATACGTTAACTTTGCTCAGTTCTGCGCCGCTACTGTAACGTATTTAAACGTTTAATAGGTAAGTAGTTGATAGTAAGTACATAAACAAACCGTCATTGTTCTACTTGTTTGTGTTTGTGCCGCAATCGAGCGTCATGGTCTGTAAACTTGGGTAAGATGCTTTATAATAAGTCACAGATTGTTTTAAAGGGCCTCTGAGCCTTAAATTAAAAATTCTAATAAACACTGTCTTGGACTGGAGAAACCATGTCAAATATATCACAACCAACACCCGCGACTGACAGTAGCGTCAGCCGTCACGAAATCCTTGAAGTTGCTAGCCTAGCGCGCTTAGGCGTCGATGAAGATACGGCCCATAGTTATGCCAATGACATCAGCAAAGTTTTACGCTTAATGCATACCCTAGCGGGTGTCGATACCACCGATTTGACCCCATTAGCCAATATTCATGAGGTCTGCCAAGACTTACGCGCTGACGTTGCCAAGCACGATATCGACCGCGCGCGCAATCAATCGGTCGCGCCAGCCGTTGAACAAGGCTTATATCTAGTGCCGCAAGTCATTGAATAGCTTTTAATAGGCTGATTTCACTAGGCACTTTTTATTAAGCCCAACTTCAATCCCTAGATTTCAACAGCTCGATTTTAATAGCTTGTTTGATACCCTATAGCGTGAAAAGTCCCTGTCGGCTTTTCCTTATTTTACGCAATTAATATTTTGACGGACGACCCCTTATGTCTGAACTTCATCATTTAAGTACCCAGCAACTGATTACAGGTTTGCAAACCAAACAATTCAGTAGTCTAGATTTGACTGAACACTTTATCAAGCGTATTGACGCTTTAGATAGCAAAATTAATAGCTTTATTACTCATACCTCTGAGACTGCACGCGCACAAGCACAGGCGGCAGATGAGATGCGAGCACAAGGCGATATGCGTCCGCTACTAGGTGTGCCGATGGCGCATAAAGATATCTTTTGTACCCAAGGCGTGTTGACCACTTGTGGCTCCAAAATGCTGCATAACTTTGTGTCACCATACAATGCTACTATCGTCACCAACATTGACAAAGCCGGCATGATTAGCCTTGGTAAGCTCAATATGGATGAGTTCGCTATGGGCTCAGACACTAGCAGCTCGTATTATGGTGCGGTGCACAACCCATGGAATCTTGAGCACGTCCCTGGTGGCTCATCGGGCGGTAGCGCATCGGCAGTGGCCGCAGGTTTTATTCCGCTGGCAACTGCTAGTGATACTGGCGGCTCTATTCGTCAGCCTGCATCATTTTGTGGCTTGACTGGTATTAAGCCTACTTATGGCCGAGTCTCGCGTTTTGGCATGATTGCTTATGCCTCAAGCCTTGACCAAGCCGGTAGCATGGGTCGTAGTGCTAAAGATTGTGCCTATCTACTGCAACCTATGATTGGTCATGACCCCCGTGATGCCACTTCTATCAAACATGATATGCCAGATTACATCCAAGATATTAACGAAGCTGAAGCAAAAGCTGGCAACAGTGACAAACCACTTGCTGGTCTACGCATTGGGGTCGCCAAAGAATACTTCGGTGAGGGACTCGATGCTGAAGTCGATCAATTGGTACGTGCCGCATTACAGCAGTATGAAGATCTTGGCGCTACGGTTGTAGAAGTGACTATCACTGATCCTGAGATTACCCTTGCCACTTATTATATGCTGGCGCCTGCTGAAGCCTCATCAAACCTTTCGCGCTTTGATGGTGTACGTTTTGGCTATCGTTGTGAGAACCCGAAAGACTTAATTGACTTATATACCCGCTCACGCTCAGAAGGTTTTGGCCCTGAAGTACAACGCCGCATCTTGATGGGCACTTATGCCCTATCTGCCGGTTACTTTGATGCTTATTACACCAAAGCTCAGAAGATTCGCCGCATTATTGTTAAAGACTTTGATGATGCCTTTAAGAATTGTGATGTGATTGCTAGCCCTACGGCACCAACACCTGCTTATAAGCTTAGCGAAAACTTAGACTCTGCTACCATGTATTTGGGTGATGTTTATACCATTGGGGTCAACCTTGCCGGTCTACCAGCGCTCAGCCAACCAGTGGGTTTGACGTCTGAAGGACTGCCTGTTGGTTTACAGCTGATCGGACAACATTGGCAAGAAAGCGAATTGCTCACCACCGCGCATCTATTCCAGCAGCATACCGATCATCACCTGCAGCATTCTGCTATCGCTAAGGAGACAGTATAATGAACTCAACAACAGTAACTGATACCGTTCGTACTGATCTAATGGTCGATGGCTATGAAGTGGTCATTGGTATTGAAATTCACTGTCAGCTCAACACTGACAGTAAAATATTTTCAAGTGCGCCTACTGATTTTGGTCATGAAGCCAATACTCAGGCCAGCATCGTCGATTTAGGCCTACCGGGTGTATTGCCTGTTCTTAACAGTGGTGTCGTTGAGCGCGCGCTAAAATTTGGGATTGGCGTTGATGCTGAGCTGGGATTATTCAATACTTTCGACCGTAAAAACTATTTTTATCCTGATCTGCCAAAAGGTTATCAAATTACCCAAATGGCCAATCCGATTGTTGGTTCTGGTCATATCGATGTGGTGGTCAATGAAGGTGAAAAAAATGAATATCCTAAACGTATGGGTATTACGCGTGCACACTTAGAAGAAGATGCGGGTAAATCAGTACACGATGCCGTCGAAGGTATGACCGGTGTTGACCTTAACCGCGCTGGTACGCCACTGATTGAGATTGTATCTGAGCCTGATATGCGCTCAGCACATGAAGCACTTGCTTATATTAAAGCCATTCATCAGCTGGTGACGTGGTTAGGTATCTCAGACGCTATTATGGCCGAAGGGTCATTCCGCTGCGACTGTAACGTGTCCATCCGCAAGCCTGGAGCAGATTTAGGCACCCGTACTGAGCTTAAAAACTTGAACTCGTTCCGCAGTATCGAACGCGCTATCAACCGCGAAATTGAACGTCAAATCGATATTATTGAAGAAGGCGGTAAAGTCATTCAAGCAACCATGCTGTATGATCTCGAAAAAGACGAAACCCGCGTGATGCGTACCAAAGAAGACGCCAACGACTATCGCTACTTTCCCGACCCTGACCTGCTGCCCGTACGTATTGAGCAACATACCGTCGATACTATTAGAGCGGCAATGCCTGAGTTACCAGTAGCACGCCGTGCACGTTTAGAGAGCGAGCTTGAGCTAACAGAATATGATGCTCGCATCTTAACCGGAAGCCGTCATTTAGCGGATTATTTCGAAGCGGTAGTTGATGAAGTCGGTCAGCAACATGCTAAAAGTGCCGCTAACTGGGTGATGGGCGATTTACTGGGTGCACTGAATAAAGATGATAAAGACATCATCGACTCCCCAATTAGTGCCAAGCAATTAGCAGGTATGCTGAAACGAATTTTTGATGACACCCTATCTGGTAAAATGGCTAAAACTGTTTTTAGTGCGCTTTATGAGCGCGCGGGTGGCGATACAGATGATGCCGCTGATCAAATCATTGAAGCGAAAGGCCTCAAGCAAGAAACGGATACTGGCGCTATCAAAGCTATCGTTGAAGAAGTCATTACTAACAATGCCGCTATGGTTGAAGAATATCGCGGTGGTAAGGAAAAAGCCTTTAACGGTCTCGTCGGTCAAGTGATGAAAGCCAGTCGCGGTAGTGCTAATCCACAACAGGTGAACCAAGTTCTAAAAGAGTTATTGGGCTAGTTGTTATTGGCAATATATTACGCTGACTGTAATAGGTAAAGTCTCATAGCAAGCGCTGAAATAATTAACCCTTGCAATATGTGCGATTTTGCGTAAAATAGTCAGTCATTCGGGGCGTAGCGCAGTCTGGTAGCGCACTACACTGGGGGTGTAGGGGTCGCAGGTTCAAATCCTGCCGTTCCGACCAAACACGATATTAGGGCAGACCGTCATTGACCGTCTGCCCTTTTTCTATGAGCGTTTCAAGTAATACGCACTACGCTATAGACCACCTTAATACGTGGTAATCCATGTCAAAATGCGGTATATTTTGCGGTATATTTTATACCGTAATGGAAATATACCGTCATGTCATTAACTGATAGCCAAATCAAACGCTTAAAACCTACTGATACTTGCACCCCCAGCCGACCTGATAAATACAGTGATGGTAATAATTTGCGTCTATGGGTTCGTAGCACGGGCAGCAAGGTATGGGTAAGTGACTATCAGTATGAAACCAAGCGCCAAAGCCTGACTATTGGCAAATATCCAGCCATGAGCCTAGCCGATGCACGCCAGCGCAACCAACAGATAAAAGGTTTGATAGCGCAAGGTATCAACCCAAAGCATGATAAGAAGCGCCAACAGGCAGACATTGACGGTACAAAGACATTTGATGCCCTAGCGCAACGCTGGCATGACGATCGCAAAGCACACATTGCCCCCACTACCTATAGCCGTGACTATTCACAGTACCAGCGCGATATTAAGCCTGCCATTGGTTACTTGAACATAGAGGACATAACCGCGCCTAATATTTTGGCTATTGGTAAAACAGTAGAGGCACGAGGCGCTACTGATATGGCTAGGCGTGCGATACGGCAAACGGGGCAGATATTCAAGCAAGCCATACGTGAGGGATTGATAACCCATAACCCAGCCAATGACCTAACCGAAGCCTTACAACCGCATAAGGTGAAGCACCATAGCCGTATCACTAGCCAGCAATTACCAAAGCTACTAAAAGACATTGATGCTTACGGTGGTGATCTATTAGTAAAGTTAGGCTTTTGGTTTATGTGCTATACGTTTGTGAGAACGCAAGAACTACGCTTTATGGAATGGAGTGAGATAGATTACAAAGCCAAAGTATGGCGTATACCAGCCAATAAGATGAAAATGGATAGACCGCATTTAGTACCGCTTGCCCCTCAAGTAATGGCAATCTTAGAGCGGATCAAGGCGCTAGGGTTTTCGGATCAGTATGTTTTCTTTAATATCTCTACCCGTAAGCCCTACAGTGAGAACGCTTTTATTACTGCCCTATGGCGCATGGGTTACAAGGGCAGAATGACAGGGCACGGCTTTCGAGGGCTTGCCAGTACCACATTACATGAACAGGAATTTATGCACGAAGCTATAGAGCTGCAACTGGCACATGAGAAAGAAAACAAGATAAGCAAAGCATATAACGGGGCGCAACACCTACCCTATAGAACGGACATGATGCGCCAATGGGCAAATTATATTGATGATGCCTATGCTGGCAAGATTGATAACGTCATTCACGGTAACTTCAAACAGCAAGCACAGAAGCTGAGCTAAAGCTTAGCACCAACCATGCAAGGCTAGGACTAATTACCCGAAAGGCAACTATTCACACCCTTATGTTGTCAATGCCTTGCACCTACTTTGCTTTGAGGGTGTAGGGGTGTGAATATGAATGATGATAGTAAAAAAATCACTATGGAAGACGTTAATAGAAATTTACATGCAACCTTTAAAGTTATGATCAGTAAGCCTCTAAATAATGTCATAGCATGTGCAGCTTTTGCAGATAGAAACAATCCAAATGATTACGAGGACGTAATTAACCCCGAATATGAAGAACTTCTAGATAGTATTGAAAACCTCATACATAAGTATGTTAAAGACAATGATAATAAGATTAATTTCTCAACGTATGAAAGTACCTTTGATTCTCTAGAATTACTCTCTAAGAATTTCTTCTTAGAAGAGACACATAACATATTGGAAGATCTAGTATCTAAATATGAAAAGAAGATTTGGGCATGGGGAATACTTGCTGCCCATATTATAATGAATAGGGTGTTATCTTTAGCTGCTTTTGCTAATGGTCACTATCAAGTATCTTATTTATTTCATGAAACGGCCAAAGAGACTCACTTACATACAGTTTTTACAAACATACACTTTATGACGGCTTTAAAAAACGAACTATCACGTAGAAATAGAAAATCTAATGATGCTAGATGGAAAGGACATGTAGAGCAGCTAAGACGTCACTACTTAAGCTTAGATGAAATCCGACAAGGATCGTCAAATAAGAAGCAGACTATTAAAGCAGTGGCACAATGGATATGCGAACATCATAACGATGAACAATTAGAGCTTGAAACTATCAGAGATCATTTAAGTAAGGCAAGGAAAGGTATTTTCACCAATTCATAAAAATAGGGTATGCGTCGCAAACACTATTGCTTGCGACGCATAACTATTCCCTATATCTACCTCACCTCATAACATAGCGTCATGAACTACTACATAGTGTAGTGGTTCATCAAGGAGCTATAAATATGAGCGTACAAAACTTATCTAGCGCAGTTTCTGAAAAAAAATCTAAAGATATTGAGCAAACAGCCAATAACTTAAATACTCCTTATTTAGCACCGCAAGGCATGAGCCGAGCAAGCCAGCTTTTGCCCTTTTTACCGTTTGGCATTACTACCTTATGGGCATGGTCACGTGATGGACGCTTCCCAGCACCTATCAAACTTTCCTCTACTATGACTGCTTGGCGCAACGCTGAGGTATTGGCATGGCTGAACAATCAAACTACCTCTACTAGTAGCGAGGTGTAATCATGAATACAACGCAACCAAAGCAGAACTATAAGCAAATTATTCATAATCATATGCTGGGAGGTAAAACCATATCAACTATGGAAGCTTTCACACAGTACGGTATAACTTGCTTTTTACAGCGCATCAGTGAATTACGCGCCACTGGTGTGATTATCCAAGATGAAACTGTTAAACAAAATGGCAAGCGCTTTAAGCGATATTGGATAGATAAGCAAGCTAATGACCTATCTGATGAGGTGACGCTATGAGCAGATTAAAAAATATTTTAGAACCATATCTAAGCGAGTCTCACTCATACAGGTATGGCTTACCAATAAACTTTATTACTATTATGTTCTTTTTAAGTATCATAGGTTTATCATTATCATTATTTGTGTGTCAACAGCCACGCCCTAAACCGATTGCAAGTGAAGGTAACAGTCGTTACTATATAAATCTCTTTAAAAAACACGCAAGCGGCAAGCCAAGCCGTTACTCTTTGGCTTTTTTTGTGCCTGATAACAGTGTGGACTCTCAAATCCATTCTAAATATTCAAGCACAGCCCAAAAAGTGCATCTAAGCACAACAAGGGTGCAATCCCTCATATTTATGGCAGCCCCTCAATGCTTGCCAACAGACTATGAGGGGAAGACATCGCTTAATAAAATAGCCGTAAGGCGAATAAGCGGGGCGGTTGCTTGCGTGACCGAGAGTGATTCCTCTCACCCTATATTTATTTATAGCGTGATACCTACTCAAAAAACAGCGCAAGGAGGCTATTATCATGCCTAACTCAATCCGCACGACCTCACAAATTAATAACCTTAAACCAACTCATAAAGTCATTCACATATTATTTGATGATGTCTTGTCTATACTTAATTTAAATCAGAAAAGCTTTAGCTGTTTTTTGGTAAGGGGGACTCAATGATCCCTACAACACAAAAAAATACCAATGAAAAAGCCCATGCTGATGACACGGGCGGCTTCATTGAATATATAGCAGACTTTGACAATGCTACTTTAGAACAACGTGCACAAGATGCTAGTTTAAGCCAGCTAGACAGCTTGCATGATTTAGGCTTATCGACTAATCACATTGATAATACACGATTTTTGCATGACAATCTTAGCATGAGAGGCGGTAATAACAAAGGTGAAAAGGCAGGAAATACTAAGGGCGGTTTTGGCTTAGTGATGGTTAATAACAAAGCTGAGCCGGTTAATGTAGCTGCTTATATAACTAACAGTGATAACGTATCTTTTATATCAGATACCACACAAGCCAGTGCCTACGCTATCGGTTCTATGAATCAGAATAGCGATTGGTGGCTAGTAACTACTTTAAGTGATGCAGTAACACTGTATGCATCTTTAACGATAGATGATCCTAATGTTAGTGTGCTGGCTTGTCTTAATCCTAGTCTTTTTTATAAGACGCTTAAACATTTCTCAGAAATTAAAACAATTAAAATTACAGACACCGCTGAACATAGAAGCGTAATTGAAAAGCGGCTATCAGGTGTGAATGCTGTCTGTTATTTTACCGTTGATACCATAATTAACCGTTTAAATGATGGTGAGCCGATAAGCAATATTATTGAAGAGTCTCAGTTTATCGACTTATCAATATTGGCATGGGGCGAACCCGAACCATTAGCCAATGACCCAAGCCAGCCTACACTATACCCTATAGATGCGTTCAAAGGACTGCTAAAGAATGTTGTTCAGGCAGTGGCGCACTACTCACAAGTACCTGATGCAATGGCAGGTCAATGCGTGTTAGGCGCACTGGCACACATGGGACAACGTTTCATTGATGCACCGATGGGGCACGGTCACATGCCAACCAGTCTAATGTTAATCACAGAAGGCGAAAGCGGATCAGGTAAAACGCAAGCGATGGGCTTAACTCACTTTAAGATTAAAGAGTATGAGCGTCAGCAATACGCCAACTACTTAGATAATGTGGCAACGTGGGAAAGTGACAAGGCAAGCCTGAAGGGTAAAGAGCAAGCCTCTTTTATAGATGAAAACCCTAAACCTAAGAACCCTAAAACCTTGTTTGATGATGCCACCATTGAGCCGATATTAGATAGGTTTATCAGTGGTGAAATGAATAACGCATCATGGACGACAGACGAAGCAGGTCAATTCTTTAATGGTCACACCATGACAGGTGACACCGCTGGCAGCGCCTTATCAGCACTTACGAAGTTATGGAGTGATGGCGAAGTATCGCGGTTACGTTCGCAAAAGTCTGCTTATGCCACACCGCAAACCGATGCACATGGCGTACGCATGACGCTACTGCTACAAGGTCAACGGGTAGTATTAGAACAAGCACTCACTGATCCCTTGATGAATGGTCAAGGCTTTTTAGCCCGTGCCTTGATTGCTTGCCCGCCTGATTTACGAGGCAAACGAATATGGGATAATCCACAGCGTAGGAACGACAGCCCCTATGATAATCCTGACTTAATAGAATACTGGTTACGCTGTCTTGCCTTACTTGATCCATTACCAGCAAGCAAGCCCAATGACATCACAGGCACATCCCAGCGCATTAAGATGCAATGGGCAGACCAGCAAGCAGAACAAGTATTTTATAAGCACATGCAAGCGATAGAGAACCGCCAAGCCAACGGGCAGACATTGGAGTATCTAAAAGCGTATGCGTCACGTATGGCAGAGAACGCTAGCCGTATAGCGTCATTAATGGCATTTTTTGAGGGACGTAAGACAGTCACCATAGACGATATTACACGGGCTTTTATGTTGGTTGAATATTCTACAGCCGAACGCTTGCGCTATCTCGATGCAACCCCTACAGGTGAACAGAACGACAGTGAGAAGTTAAGCGGCTGGCTAGTGGATAAAGCCAAAGGCAAGCAGCCCCATAAATTAAGCAGGACTTATATAGCTAACAATGCCCCTAACCCAATGCGTAAAAACACTAAGTTATTACAAAATGAGTTAGATAAATTAGAAACCGCTAAACATATCAGGCAGGAAATAGAGGGGCGTAGCAAAGTGATATTTATTAATCCAAAGCTATACAATTAATATTAATGATATTTAAGAAAACTTGCTCAAACTGCTTAAATAGCCCCCAGCCTTTACAGCTAGGGGATTTATATTAAGACTGCCAAATCTTAAGCTTACTTAAACTGCTTAAACTCAGCTTAAAACAAGCCAATCTAAGACGGACTTAAGCAATTTAGGCAACGTTAAGCAAACGCTCACCTTAAGTTAATGCCTTGCCCATCATATACTACAGCCATTTTAAGCATTTTAAGCAGGTTTTCGTAGGTATAAAACTATATTGGCAGGTGTGACTTTCACCCAATGGGTGAACCTTCATTATAATTCTACAAGGTAGGCGTTAATCGTCTGCCTTTTTTCATTGCTGGCAAGTAAGCAGTGCTACAATCCATTTATTTACATCATATAGCGAGTTATAGAATGACATCAAAATCAGTATTCAGAAAAATAGGGGTTGGCATTAGTTTATCCATGGTTGTGACATTCTCAAACGCAGCTCTTAACTGCAAAGACGTTAAATATGGCAATGACAACTATCATGAGAATATGGAAGCCTTAGCTATAGAAGCGAGACTTAGAGATGGTTACTTCTCACGCTATCATGAAGGTGTAGTGTCGGAATTATGCGGTTATGGCGATGATGATATCGAAGGCTTGATAGACCGCGGTTATATAAGACGCTCGGAAGTGGAAGGTATTAAAGAAGCGCTTGGTCTTGATAGTCGTTCACGTGCTGGAAGAAATTATGAGTATGCGTGGAATAAGTTTAATTTCGAGACAGAATTATCGTCTGCTCAATCTGGAAATTTAGCTTCTTTCTATGCTGATGAACCTAATTCTGAATGCGGAAAGATGGCTAAACGCGCGTTAGCAGGCGACCGAATAGCAATAAGAAAGCTAGAAAAAGAAGATAGTATCTGTACCTCAGGTTATGAGGATTAATAAAATACATAACTATTCGTATTCATTAAAATATGTAACTGCTCATCACAATTAAAATGAAATAGTTAATAAAACTTAAACGTTTTTTTATGGCTGGCTAGCATATAAATTCACTTTTTAACGGTATTATTCCTTTTGAAACACGGGCACTAGATGGGAATCACTAAAGGCTAAATCAGCAAAATGGGAATCAAAAAAATTCCATCTTAAAAAGTGATTCCAAAGTGATTCCTCTGTAAATCCGGCACTATATAGATTATAGAAAATATCAGATAACTGTAGGGAATCACTTTTGAGCAAAATGGAATCAGTGAAAACTAAACTGGAGATTTTGTTTATCATTCTAAATTACGGCTAAAAAAGTCCATCATATAGATAGTTTTATAGCTATAAATCCTTATATTTTTTTGTGGCTGGTTAGCAGGTAAAGTAGTTTACCACTGGCATTATCTGCTATGAGAAAGTGGAACCAAAAAAGACTAAAACTGGAAAAATTGGAACCAAAAAAACTCTCCTAAAGGAGTTTTCCTAATAAAAACTCTTCTCCAAGGCAGCAAGGCGTTACGTTAGGAAGTAAATTAAATATTTATATGGAACCAAGATTAAAAAACAGATGGTTTTTTAATCTTGCCAAACAAGGACTTAAAAAGCATCTTATATAAATACTTTTATCAGCCAAATGCGCGCAAAGACTCTTAATTTTGCATACATTGAACGATTAGATTATCACCATATATTTTTCTAACACGATTCCCCCATTCCTAAGCATCCATCTTGTTATCCAACAAGAATCGCGTAAATTGCGCCAAGCGATTAGAGTCTGATAATAGCTGGCGTGTGATCTCTTGATAAGCGTCTTGACTGTCAAAGATAGCGTCTAGTGTGGCATCAGGGTAATCACCGAGCATGACTTTTTCAGCGGGATTATTGGCTATCTGCTGCATGACGATTGGGTTCTCATTGACCTTATCCCAAATAGTCTGCGAGTAGTTCAGCATGTCACTATCGGTCAGCTTTTCGGTATCGAACATCTCATTCAGACGCGCCACGATTTTAGATAGTAAGTCTTCTTCCTTATCTCTTGCCTTCCCTGCACCACCGCCGCCAGTTTGTAGCGGCTCGATATTCTCTTCTTGCAGCTTTAGGTCTTGTTGACGGAGTTTAGATAAGCGGTAATGACTCATAATGATATTGCTTAAATCCACTTCGTCTTCATCGTCTAGCTTCTCACGGAGCATAGGTTGCAAGTGACGGGCAAAAAGGCTCAGCTTTTCTAAGTCCTTATCGTCATAATCGACAATCTGCGACATAAACTCATAAGAACGCGTATAGGTGCTCAAATCCTTTTTAAACAGCCCTAGCGCGTCTTGTTCGACTTTATAGCCTCTATAATCGGTCTCAGCATTAGCAATCAATACCGCGTCCCCTGTCGCCTTGCTATGCTCAAGCAGCACCTTAGCGTTCAACGCTTGCTCGCGTGCTTCTTTATACTGCTTTTGCCAACGCTCAACGGCGGGCTTGCAGATATTACTAATGGCGGCATTGGATTTATTTTTAGCATAGAAAGCAATCGCAAACTGCTCAACCTCCGACCATTGAAAGATACCAGTGGCGCATAGCTTCTCATGTAGATCAAACACGCTGTCAGGGTCAGATACATCATCTAAGGTGGCATTTTTATAATAAGGCTGGAACGCTGCTAATATGTCTTCTGGCTCATTAAAGAAGTCGAGCACAAAGGTACCGCTGACTGACTTACCCGCATAGGTACGGTTTAAGCGGGAGAGCGTCTGCACACAGTCCACGCCGCCAAGCTTTTTATCGACATACATGGCGCATAGTTTGGGCTGATCAAAGCCGGTCTGGAATTTATTAGCGACTAGCATTACTTGATAATCGTCGCTATCAAATGCCTTACGCATATCACGCCCTTTTAGATTAGGGTTCATATTATGCTCAGTGAACTTTTGATCCAATAGTGCGCTGCTATCAGGGTCGTTAGCGGTAAAATTAACCTCTCCTGAAAACGCCACCATGGCATTGATGCCTTTATAGCCATGATCAGTAATATACCTATCAAACGCCATCTTATAACGTACTGCTTCTTTACGGGAGCCGGTCACGACCATGGCTTTAGCTTGTCCGCCGAGTAAGCCTTTAACGTGTTTATTAAAGTGCTCAATGATGACCTTAACTTTTTGCGCGATATTATGGTCATGCAGGCGTACCCAGTTATTTAGCTTAATTTTTGCGCGGCGGGTATCGACTTCTTTATCTTGGGCAGCCAGCTTTTGGCTCAGCTGATAGACCACTTTATAATTGGTATAGTTTTTAAGTACGTCTAAAATAAAGCCCTCTTCAATCGCTTGACGCATGGAATATACATGGTACGCAGCTGGCAAGTTATCTTTTGATGCTGGCAACTCAGGATTGGGAACGCGTCCAAACAGTTCAATGGTTTTGGCTTTTGGTGTGGCGGTAAAGGCGTAATAGCTCAAATTGGGGCTGCTACGGCGCGCGGCAATAGTGGCATCCAGCATATCCTCACTAGATAGCACCTTATCTTCATTACCCTCTTCTACATCACCAGACACTAATACTTCTTTGAGCTGGCGCGCGGTTGAGCCAGTCTGTGATGAGTGCGCTTCATCGGCGATAATGGCATAACGGCGTGATTTTAGAACGCTAGAGTCTTCAATAGCTTTTAGCACAAAGGGAAAGGTTTGAATGGTGACAATAATAATCGGTTGCGCGTTGACCAGTGCCGCAGCAAGCTTCTCAGACTTGGAACCGCCGCCGTCTTTATTATTAATCCGCCCGACCACGCCATCAGCATGTTCAAACTGATAAATGGTGTCTTGCAGCTGGTCATCGAGTACAGTACGGTCGGTAATAACAATCACCGAATGAAACTGCTTATCGCCGTCACTATTATATAACGTCGATAGTTGATGCGCCGTCCATGCGATAGAGTTCGATTTACCCGAACCGGCGCTATGCTGAATCAGATACTTTTGCCCTGCGCCCTCAATAACGGCATCATTGACCAACTTACTCACCACGTCCCACTGATGATAACGCGGAAATATTAAGGTTTCTTTTTTGGACTTGCGCCCTTCCCAGTCTTCAACATCCTCAATTTGCAAATGCACAAAATGCCCAAGGATAGCGAGTAGGTTCTCAGTGGTCAGTACCTCATTCCAGAGGTAATCAGTAGCATAACGACTGCTATCTGACGGCACATCATTACCCGCGCCGCCGTCCGCTGTGCCTTTATTAAATGGTAAGAAGTAAGTGCTGTCACCTGCCAGCCGTGTGGTCATATAGACTTCGTACTGACTGACAGCAAAATGCACCAATGCGCCACGCTTAAAGGTTAATAACGGTTCAGGCTTTTTAGTATCTGGGTCTTTTGGCTGGCGGGTCTGCTTATACTGGGTAATAGCATTGTCCACAGATTGCTTAAACTCAGACTTAAGCTCCATGGTCACCACGGGCAAGCCGTTAATGAGCAATACGAGATCAATGCGGTTACGCTTGGCGGTTTTGCCGTCGCTGTCATCACTCGCTTTGATGTGCGGGCTATATACTACTTCAGGAACGATACGGCAGATATTAGCCTGATAACGGGCGATAATATCAGGGTTTAAGCCATGCTCCGGCTTAAACTGGCACAAGCTAAAGCGCGCATTACGAATCTTTAGTCCGTGCCGCAATACGCCCAAGGTGCCATAGGTGCGCGAGGCTCTATCGGTAGCATTGATATCAGCTTTATTCAGCTGCTTAACCAAGGCGTCAATAAAATGGCGCTCACTATCGATGGGAAATACGCGGCAGAACTTATCCCACTCATCCGGCTGGGTTTTCTGCACAAAGTTGAGCGCGTCTTGCTCATACAGCGCGGTTTCGCGCTGATAACCGCTGGCATGACCTAACTGCCAACCGTGCGCTTGCATCTGGTTGATGATATCGGCTTGGAAGACAGTTTCGTAACTGACGTTATGGGCGTTAGCAGTGCTGGACTGGATCATGGTGGCGTTCTTATTATTAGTTTTAATTATGAGATAGACTTATGCGAGTAACCATACTTTATCAATCTCAACGATTTGATACTCTATTTGCTCGATGATTTGTGTTCTTAATAATTGCTGGCTGTCTAAACCCTCAACATATTCAGCATCCCAAGGATCAGTTAAGTCATACGCCTCTGTATAACGATAGAGTGTCCAATTGTAAAGATCTAACACTGCAGCTGTCTGGTCATTGTAGTGGCTTGAGCTACGGATGCAATTCTCAGGTTGTGTGTCCATCGCTTCAAACGCATCATCGTAGAAGTCTTTTATCTCATCGATAGCACATACGATTTGTGAGCGGCTGACGTAGTTTTCACGTAGCCAGATTTGCAAATAATAAGGAGTTTGCAACTCTTCTAGCGAGTCTCTCCATGACTGATAGATATTTTGCACATTTTTGATCAATAAATATTCACAGTCGCCCGTTGGCTCAGGATAGATACTATTAATCAAAGACAAGCGTGACCATGGATCTACCAAAAACTTAACGTAATCTCGCTTTTCTCGGTTTAACCGATCAACATCAAGAACTTTATTAGCTTCGCCCCATTGTTCAATAGTGCGCTTGCGGCGGTTAATGCCTCTTATTTTGCGATATCTTAATACGTTATTTTTCATGGCTATCTCGATTTTTTAGCTTAAATTAAGCCTTATTACTCATAACACGTCTGTTTAAAGCTCTTACCAAATAACGTTTTATTTAGTTTTTGCTGATTGCTAAAGACTTTTTCAGAATCAGCATGATAGACCTGTTCATTCACGCAGTTGCTAAAACCAAAGGTAATCAAATTAATTCTGGCGTACTTAGCAGGGTTACTGGCTTTTTCTTCCTGATAGCGGGTCATTGCAATATTGCGATACGAAGCTAATTGCTCAGCACCATGTTGCCCTTGCTCCTGAATTTGTTCCTCAACAAATTTCTTCCATCTGTTCTGCACCACCGTTTCGTTCTGCAATAAGGGCTCAATATACTGTTTACACATTTGCGGGCTTTGCTTGAGAGCTTCACGAGGATTCAGATAAGCTAGAATAGTTAATTGGTTTTGTTCATATTCACCGTCAATACTTTTCAGTAACTCTTGCTTATACCCTCGCGCTTCAGGTACGACATTAAGTCGCTCTGCATTACTCTTAACTTTTTTATATTCTTCAGTCAAAATATCTAGGTCTTTCATAGATAACTTGTCTAGAGCATCAATACTCATAGGTGGAAAGAAGCTATCTAGATTTGTTCTCGTTAAACCTTCTAATACAAAATGAGAGTTTTTAATTTGCGCGGCGCTGTATTTTTTAGTATTAAAGTCGCCTTTATAACTACAGTTGTCAGCCTCCCATTTATAAATTTGGGCTTGGGCGATAGTGGTGACTGCCATTGAGGCAAGTAATGCTGCTACGGTAAATGCTTTCATAAACTAAATCCTTTTAATTGTTGAGTATTTCAATTAACTTACCTTCAAGCGTATAGAGACTATTTAAGTATATCAGCGAGTCTTGATTACCTTGAGCCAAAGCCTTTTTAAGCCAATATTCTGCGGCTTCTATATCTTGAGGGAGTCCATAGCCTACTGAATAAGCCATACCTAGCATAACTTGCACTTCTGAATCGCCACTTTTAGCATCTGTATGACTCTGAGCCATTATAGCGTCAACTCTACCTAATCTGACGGGTGATAGCTGAGACTCGCTTGAGGATCGCCAAGCTTATTTAACGCAATCAAATTATTAAGATTCTGAGCCGCCATCGCTGATGAGCAACACCATAGCATGAGAACGATAATAATCTTTTATAAAACTGGCATAGTGTTCCCTTTTAATGGTCTAAATCTCAGCTGACTATTAACTCAAGTTTTTAAAAGTGTAGGATAATTTCTGATGATACTTAGAATTTACTCTTCTAAGTTTTATCAAGGGCTTGTCATCCCCTCACATCAATCTTACCCGTGACGGCAGCAGAAATTAAAGTAGTGCGGCGTTCTTGCATAAGTTGGATTGATTATGCGACTATTCAAACCTAATTCGAAGAGATTGCTTTATGGATATAACAAACCTACCTGATGGTATAAAGCCCATAGCAATAGCTATTATTATAATTGTTACTTTTGTACCTTTTCTTAAATTCCTTAAGGATACGTACATTGATTTTGAGATGTCAAAGTTTAAACAAATAATCAACACAAAGGACTATGAAGATGGTTTGAGCAGTGAAATGAAAGTAAGCCTTATGGACGCAAGAGATAGAGCAGTCTTTAAGAAATTATATGGCTTAAACCTTAGTAAAAAATATAGAGATATTGCACTAAAAATAGAGCGTCAATCTGATGTTAACATCGATTGTGAAGATATAAAAAAAGCTGCACATTATCTAGAATTTAAGAACAATAGTATTATCGTGAATTATAGGCCTTGGTTAATTTTTAAGCGAAGTTTTGCAAATACTTTAGGGTTTACATACTTTCTAGTTGGCATGTTAATTATACTTATTACAGTAATAATTTTTGTAATTAATGCTTTTGACTTACTTTCAATCAATATTATCGAAGTAGAGGATTTCATTTTTTGGGTTTTTATGGGGCTTGTTTATCTAACTGTTGCCTTTGATCAACTAAAAAAACAAGAAGCTTTAAAGACTGTTATCAAAATAATAACTCAATCTGAGAAGCTACCTAATTTGATTAGCGTAGATGAAAATTGGAGAGGTAAAGACTTCTTTAAGAAGCTAGGATTTAAATTTAAATCGCCAGACGAAATAAACTTTGAGCATTAAGATATAATTAACGTACTTCCATAAAGAACCTGAGAGAAGATAACTTTTTGATTGAGATGCTAGGCGTAGAAAGCGCGTTACGAATCCGTAAACCATGACGCAACACGCCAAGGGTGCCATAAGTGCGCGAGGCTCTATCGGTAGCGTTTATATCCGCTTTATTGAGCTGCTTAACCAATGCTTCAATAAAATGGCGCTCACTATCGATAGGAAACACGCGGCAAAACTTATCCCACTCATCCGGCTGGGTGGTTTCAGCGCGTCTTGCTCATACAGCGCTGTCGCGCGCTGATAGCCTGATGCTTGACCTAACTGCCAGCCGTGCGTTTGCATTTGGTCGATTATATCGGCTTGGAATACAGATTCGTAAGTGGTGTTAGGCATATTAAATCCATTTTTATTATTGTTTAGACTAATGAGTAGATTCATGGCGCATGAAGTACATCCTACAAAAACATAAATTACAGGTATTTATGTTAATTGACATAATAAGGTAAGCTGCGTATAATAGTACGCAATAACTCCCCTAGTTTTCCCAATCCATGTGATTGGATCATAAGACTAGGGGCTTTTTTTGTCTGGCTATTTTGTTTAGTCACCCTGCCATAACTGCCAAGAGTCGGGGTCTACATTGACACCCATTTGTTCCAAATAAACGGAATTATTTCCCACTTTCGGAAACTCATCTAGAAGTGCAAGAAAACGTTCGCCCCATTTTGAATTAGGGCAAATCACATCCAGCATTCTCTTCATCAAACAAAAATAAACAAATACTTTTTTGACTGATAAAGCTTGCCATTCGTCATCACTTAGCCCTTTTAGACTCGCTTTGAATACCATGGCTTTATTCCATAATCGGCTATGATGCGCTGATACATTACGTATAAAGTTAAAGGCATGTAGATGTGACTGTAAATGACTTCCACTTTGAAGATGATAAATTTTTGCAATTTTATCTTTATCGCTTTCTTTCATACCTTTGAATAGCGTTGACATGGTGCCAAAATCCCAAGTCTCGCAACTTACCCAAACTGGTAAGGCAGCATAATGTCGCGTGTGGTGATTAACAAAGGTATTCTTTTTTCTTTGCTCATTCTTTATTGCATCTATATGACGTGTAAGCCATTCTGAATGATTAAAATTTTCATCAAAATATTGGCTATCTAAATAAGCTATAGGACTGTATCGACCTAATGAATAACTGATATTGACCCGCAAAGCCACTTCAATCCGCTCTAAGCCATCTAAAGCCAGTTGCCTAAGTTTTTTATCAAACATATATAGGTTTTTAACATCTTCAAAATGGCTGCCCTCTATAAAGTTATCCAACTTATTGCTTGTATTATTAGGATCAAACTGCCTAAAAGAATATAAATAGCCGCTCAAACGATAATACCCAATAGTTTTTAAATAGCCCAAAGCTTTTTGTTCATTTTCAACAATTAGCCCACGCTTTTTTAGAAGCTCTAGCTGTTGACTAAAGCTTGTCCACTCTTTTATAGGTTTTTTGTTGACCATGTTTTTTCCATTCGTTGAAATTGATCTGGCAATATCATAAAAGTATAAGGTGAATTCTACACAGCTTAATGTCATTAAAATTGATAGATATGTGAAACAAACCCTACTCAGGCACAACCCAACCCCTCACATCAATCTTGCCCGTGACAGCAGCAGATATTAAGGCAGTGCGGCGTTCTTGCATAAGTTGGATTGCTTGTTCGGCTTGGCTCATTAGCAATTCAAATTTTTTAAGTTTTACCTCAATATATGACGCAATATCTTCCTGTTCTTTTTTAGGCGGGTAAGCAATATTCAACTCTCGAATATCCTCTAAGCTGAGTTGTATTTTTGTCCCACCGTAACCAGACCCAACAAACTGTTCTTTAGCTGAGTCAGAAAGGATAAAGTAAGCAAGCCATCTTGCAGATTTGACAGATGAATTAGGTCGGCACAACGAAACATGCTGACTTACAAAACCACCAGATATTGAATTGTTAGCTACGCAAACAGAACCTAGGTCAGCAGTAATTGAAATGAGTAGGTCATCTAATTGAATTTTAGAACGTTCACCTTCTGCACCAAGTGGAGGTAGAACGTTTTGGATTGACTCTAGTTTGGGTTCGATAGTGTCTCTAGTTAGATTAGTAATCCTAAAAAATAATTTACCTTCATCTGAATAATAACCAGCCCAACCTCGCGAGCCACTAGTAACGAATTCAAGTAAATGCTTATTCTTTTTAACTTCCCAATACTCAGGCACTTCCCCCAACCACTCCACCCCAGAATCTTTCATTGGCGCGTCAAAGTTTAAGCCTTTAGTGACGGCATGACTAATGACTGCTTGGCGTTTTTCTTTTAATAGCTTGATTAAGGTTTGCTGTTTTTCGATTAGGGTATCGATTTGGGTGGTTTCGTGGTCGAGAAAATTGGCGATTTGGGTTTGTTCGATTAATGACGGGAAACAGGATATATAATCAACCATTCCAGTATCACTAATGTTTGGTTGAGCCCCACCAAAAGCAGTTAATTTTATATATTCTTGATAACCATTTGTCTTTAACGTGTACCATAAAAAGCCATAGTTTAATTCATCGTTATCAATTACAAACTTACCAACACGCTGATTTAGATAGGCAGGACTATCACTTATATACACACCTGCTTTTCCAATTGTTGCACCTGTCATAGCCATAAGCAGCTGCCCTTTTTCAACTAAATAAGCATGACTACTTTTTGCTAACTCAGTAGAAATAAACTTACAACTCTCAAGACTAATAGACCCATCTTCTTTAATATCTCCAATTCTTATAATAGGCTTACCTACATCTGTAAATGCATCACTTGCAAAAGCATATCCGCCTTTTACATTACAATATCTCTTTAATGCAGTAATTTCCCAGTGGTTAGGTATTTCTCCCAACCACTCAACCCCAGAATCCTTATATTCTGCATACTCCTGATACTTCGTTACCAATTCAGTCATTACGAATGCACCTCACCCAATAACTGCATGATTTCCGTACTGACCGCATCCAAGTCCGCATCGATATCGGCAAGCGCGCGCGGTGGCTCATACACGTAGAAGTGACGGTTAAAGGGTATCTCATAGCCGACCACGCCAATCTCTGCATCAATAGCATCCTGCTTTTCAGCATTAATCCACGCATCCGGCACATGCGGCTGCACCTCACGAGCGAAGTAACTTTCAATCAGCGCGGTGGTGGTCATGCTTGGGTCAAGCGGTACGTTTTCATAATCACGTAGATCGCTGTCTGTCTGGAACTCAACGATTTTGGTTTTATTATTAGGATCAGTATAGCTAAACGCGCCATAAAGCGGATTGGTAATCTTGACCGCCTTTTTGATGACTGGCTCAGCATTGGGGTTCTTCCATGTGATGGCATCTATCATCTGTTTTTTCTCTTTGGTATCTAAGTTAATGCCAGTGTCTTTTAACGCTTGCTTAAACACTTTATCAAACTCGTTAAAATCATCTGATTGGCTAACACCGATAGCCGACTGTAAGGCTCTGGCTTTATTCATCAGCTTAAGTTGCGTTTGCCATATCTTGGCATCGAGCACATCTTTCACTTGGCTTTCTTTAAGCTCGCTAAATTCTGCCTTTATCATAGCGCGCGCATCAACCGTCACCGCTGATAAGTCGCCATAACTATTGTTATTGCTGTCAGTCGTCCAATCACTAGCGAACTTCTCATATAACGCTGGCATGACCATATCAAAAGGTTTTGGTGCATAGCGTAGGTTTTCAATGGCGCTATCTGTCAGCTGTGCCGATAAGCGCAATGGACGCTCAATGGTCAAGCGGCGATAGCCAAATTCATGGGTTTTAAATATTTTACTGGCAAAGGTTTTAGCCGGTTCCGCTTTTGGGTTTGCCGATTGGCGACCACGGTTTGATTTCACCTCTTCCGGCTTATCAAGTACGCGCGCATCAACCACTTCAAAGTCACCAAAGCTACGGGTAATGGTTTTGATATCGTCTTCGCTCATCTCGTTACGCTTTGAGCCAAGCGATTTACGCATCTTGCTGTATAGATTACTACCATCAATGAGCTGAACTTGCCCGCGGCGCTCATCTGCCTTTTTATTGCTTAATATCCAAATATAGGTAGCTATACCGGTGTTATAAAACATATCGTTCGGCAGTGCGATGATGGCTTCTAATAAGTCCACTTCTAAGATATAACGGCGGATTTCACTTTCACCACTACCCGCGCCGCCCGTGAACAGCGGGGAACCGTTTAAGATGATACCGATACGGCTGCCTTGGTTGTCAGCAGTCGTGTTCTGCATCTTGCTTAACAAGTGCATCAGGAATAGTAACGAACCATCAGACACGCGCGGCAAGCCGGCACCAAAGCGCCCATCAAAGCCTTTTTCCGTATGCTCATCGCTGATTTCAGTCGATATCTTTTTCCAGTCCACACCAAATGGCGGATTGGATAGCATGTAGTCGAACTGCTCATTTGCCAGCTGGTCATTGGATAAGGTATTGCCTAATTTAATGCGGCTAACGTCCTGTCCTTTAATCAGCATATCGGCTTTACAGATGGCATAAGACTCAGGGTTCAGCTCTTGCCCAAAGATACGCATGACGGCATCGGGGTTGAGTTCGAGCACATACTCCATACCAGACGACAGAAAGCCGCCTGTACCCGCTGTGGGGTCATAGATGGTGCGAATGATACCGTCTTCGGTCAGCGCCGCATCATCTTCCATAAATACTAAAGCAGTGGTCAAACGTACGATATCACGCGGGGTAAAATGCTCCCCTGCCGTCTCATTTGAGCTTTCGGCAAAGCGGCGGATTAGCTCTTCAAATACAAAGCCCATGTCATGATTGGATATCTTCTCAGGGCTAAGGTCAATATTGGCAAACAGCTGCACGACTTTATATAGTAAGTTGGCATCGTTCAACTGCCCAACAAACTCTTCAAACTTAAAGTGCTCGAATATCTCCCGCGCGTCTTTAGAGAACGCCTGAATGTAGCTGCTTAGATTGTCCTTGATGTCACTTTGCCCAAGCTTGCTCAAATTCATAGGCGACGTGTTATAAAATGCGCGCTTACTGATACGGGTCAGCTGCTTCTCTTGCATTTCTTCTGGTATGGTTTGGTCTTTGATAGTGGCATACTTCTCAACGACAGCTTCTTTGTGATCACTCAATACGCACTCTAAGCGGCGCAGCAAGGTAAATGGCAGGATAATGCGCCCGTACTGTGATTGCTTAAAATCGCCGCGCAAAAGGTCAGCGACTGACCAGATGAAAGCCGCTGTATGAGAATAATTGTGAGTGGTCATAGGAGAGTCTTATTGTGTGAGTCTAATAAAGGAAAACCAATATAGAAAAACTAGAATATGGGGATGCTGGTAAAATGCTTAGGATTATAATGTAGATTGTAAACTGGAGGAAGGCGAACTACGGTGAAAGATGTTGGTTACATCGGTTATAAAGATCATTTTATGCTAGTAGAAGATTAGTATCAATGGGTGACTATATTCTATGGAAGCAAAATAGATGAAAATTAGCAAAGCTAAAAGTAAAATACTACCGATCTGGTTTTGCATCTAAACTAGAATTGATTTATAAGTTAAAAACATAGACAGCTAATATTAGAACTATAATATTGATATAAATAAGCACTAAATTGCAGGTGACTTTTGCAAAATGCGGTATATTTTGCGGTATATTTTTTTCTATAAAAAACCAATGTCTTTAATAACAATACTTATAGCGGAAGCTTTACTTCCTGCCGTTCCGACCAAATATAGTAGTAAAATAAGGCCAATCATTGTTCGCAATGGTTGGCTTTTTTTTGGGGTAAAATTACCGAACTACAGCTATTGATGTCCTCAAGCTGTCACTGCTTTGAAACTAAAGGTGTAGCGATGCAAAAATTAAATAAGCCCGTTCTAACGTTTTATGAATTTGCTGAGCTTATTAGTAACTCAGATAACAAATATGACTTAGACAGTGATAGCGCCTTCATTAAGGTTAAAAGTATTCTGCTAGATTTTATAAGAGAAGGTAGATTAAGACCTACTTTCAACTATGCCGGTATTTACACATCAGAAGCATCGGGTTATCGTAATAATGCAGCTCAGCCCGTCCATCATGAAAAAGAAAATGGCAACCTATATATTTTTGCAGATAGTTTGGCATCTTTAATTGAGCAACAGGATAGCTATTTACAAGCATCTGACAAAAAGAATGTTAAAGGTCAGATTTTTAGAGACTGGCTTCATATTCCTAATTATATGGCTGAAAGAATAGTTTTGCGGCATTTAGCAGATTTTCATAACATGTTCAAGAAAGGTGCTTTGTTTAAGCGAATAGAACTGCATGATGACAAGCTAATAGGCTTTCATGATTTACGCTATCCTAGAATTGATATTGATGAACTATTCGGCGAAAACCATAAAAAATATTATGAAAAACAAATAAACAGTCTTACTAATCAGTTATCACAAGCCAATACTGAGCTTGATATGCTAAAGAAAAAGGAAGACATGCCTGCTAATGATAGAGCGTTAAGCCTCAAAGATAGTGCCTATTGCTTAATAGCAGTTTTAAAAGACTTATTACTTGACCCTGATATTAATGCTTATAACTTTAAAACTGACACTAATAAAAGCACCAACCAACCTACACAAGCAGGGCTTGCAGAATACATTGATGAAATGAACATTAAAGGCTTAAAAACTAGGAATATAAACGGCATATTCTCACAAGCTAATCGTTTGCTAAATGATGCTAAAAAGAATTAATACTTTCTAATACCCAAATTGCATTTGCAATGCCGTAAATAACCCCATCCCATAACATAGCACCACGAGCCGCAAAACATCTTTGCGATATATCATGGAGCTATACAGATGGATAAGCCAAATAAACCCAACGACTTATCAAAAAACAGACTAGCCACACCTGCAAAAATCTTCTTTAGCAAGCCAGCTAAATGGCAATTAGGCGTACTAAACATCCTACTCACTATCCTAATGCCCTTATTGCTAAACACACCTGACATCTATTTAAATATTTATATCATTAAAGTCATGTTTTAAACTTAAAAAAGTTGAGCGCTGCCCTAACTGATACTTACTCTAGCTAGACTTTTACTAAGTGAACAGTTAGGGTAAATTCTTCATAATCCATTAAGGTTCACCCTATGACCGAGCCTACCTCTCATCTCTCTTCTACTCTTATAAACGCTGCTGTTGAAAACCTAACTATTAAAAAAGATGCACCATGGGAAGAGTATAAGCGTCCTTATGTACGCGATTTAGCTTATGCCCTCGCTTGTCCCAATGTTTTAGCTGAATGGATAGACTTTGCGCCTCATGAGAATAACGCCATAATTGCCGTACATAGTGCAAGCTTTTGGCAAGGCCAATATGAAGCTTACCGTGTACGATTAGTTGAACTTGATACTACCACTGCCTATCAAGACTTAACCCGCTACTTACTGGCACGACCAAGCTCCAATCGTTTGGGTTTTCATTTTGAAGGCTTATTGTCATTTTGGTTAACCGACGGCTATACGCATGGACTGCATTCTTATGAAATAATCGCTAGTAATGTACAGTTATTCCGCGGTAAGCAAACCACTGGTGAGCTAGATTTAATCTTATATAATCATCAGGAAAAGCTAACGGAACATTGGGAACTAGCCATCAAGTTCTTTATGGGCTCAGCGCCGTTTGCACCTGAGAATTGGGTCGGTATCAACTCTAATGATAATCTAGAACGTAAAATGTCCCATATGCAAACCAAGCAGTTTTGTACCGTTTGGGTAGACACTGAGAATCATGGACAAGTTAAAATTGATAAGCGTTATGCGGTGATTAAAGGCCGGTTTTTCCTCCCCACAACTGTCACTAAGTTTATTTATCCCAACTGGTTAGCCCCAAGCCTTCCTATGCATCGCTGGCTGGCTGTCCTTAAAATTCAAAATAATAGGGATGACCAACCTAACTCTGAAATTATTCAAAAACAGAATCAAGTCAGTAGTATTGAAAGTATTATAGAGCCACTTGACGGCATTACTGGCATCCGCCGAGCGCATTATATTGAATGGTTTACTCAGCGCGATTTCTATAATAGTAAATATGTAGAAAATAGTAGAAGTGAAAGCGGAGAAAACAATAAAGAAAGTACTAGCAGCGAGATGTTGTCCAATCATCAAGCTTTGCCACAAGGGTTATATTTTATAGAGGTCAATGCTAATCAAAAGCGATCATCACAAGCATATTATGAACCTTTAGTTATTTTACAAACCAATAAGGATGACGGGCATGACAGCTTGTCTAATTAACATAGTCAGCTGCTGTAGGTAACCTGTTTTAGTTGACATAGAAGCTTTAGGTTTAGAGAAGCTTAATAAGTCTCGATGACTTGTATCAACTCATAACGGAGCATGTCAGCACTCGGCATACGCTCAGCATGAAAGCGCACAATTGGAATACCGGCACTGGCAAGCGCTTTGTCCTTTTTATCATCTGCCTTTTGACTTGCTTTGCTATTATGCGTCCAATCATCCAGCTCGATAGCGACTAGGGTAGTCTGCGCGTCAATATCTATAATCACATAATCGACACTTTGACGGCAAATACGATTGAACCAAAAGCTGCGCTCAGACGCCTCTTCACTATTACTAGCAATGATACGTGATAACTGGACTTGCACAAAAATATGATATTCCGGCAGCGCGTTTTTGAGCTTATGAAAAAATATAACTTCGGTATCCGTCATAATTGGCATAGGCGCAAATGGCCAAATAGCCAATTCGTCACCACCTACTGGTTTTGGTTCAGAATCCGTATCTTTAGTTGGTTCCTGATGCTTTGATGGGTGCGATGAACGCAACTTTGACACTACTATCAAGCCCAAAAACCCAGCGGCCAACACTAAAAATATAACGCCAAATGACATAGCTTTCCCTTTATCAAAGTCAGATAATCAAAATATTATATAGGCCAGACTCTTAATCGTAACGCTGCTAGTTTGTTAGAACGACATCACTTACAGAATAATTTCGTTGAAAAGAGTATATTGTTTTGATTAAAATAAATCATAATATACATTTTATAAAGCACAAAACACGACCATAAAAGTCGTGTTTTGGAGGATGCTTAGCTTCGTATTAAATATATCTTTATATTAAATAAAGCTGTTATCTAGTTAATAATTTAATACCACTAATTATCACCAATATAAAACCCAAGCGCTGGTAGTATTCACATCAGGATCACTATTGACTTTGTCTTTTAATGCCAAGGCAGCAATTTTGCCGCGCTCAGGCCCTACAACGACGCGTACGCCACGAGTGGTTTGGCTAGTCTTTACTTGATAACCGGCGGCTTTAAACTTCTTAACAACTTCATCAGCTGAAGCTTGGTTGGTTGCTAACGCAACTTGTACCCCAAAACTACCTTTAGCATCCGTCTCTTTAACTTCTTTACGCGCTGCGCCAAGCTTGTTCTGAGCCTCATTTTTTGCTTCAACAGATTTTTTAGCCAAGGCCTCTTCTTTCTTACGTTTTTCGTCGCGTTTCTTCTCAGCTGCAGTCGCTTCACGTTCTAGGCGTTCAATTTGTTTACGTGAAGGAACGGTCAATACCTGCCCTATCTGCAACGTTGCTGATGGCTCAATATTATTAGCTTGTGCTAGCACTGCCACAGAGACGTTGTATTGGTGCGCCAATTTTAACAAGCCATCACCGCTCTCAATGGTATAGTCAATAGGCGCTTTCGGTGGAGACTTTTTGACCTCCTTACTAGCCGCTTTTTCTTCAACCTGTTTTTTATCTTTTTTCTGCTCAGCTTTTTGAGAGTCATCATTAGCTTTATTAGTAGAGCTTACAGGAGTGCTGACCGTACTACCGGCGCGCGGCTGTAGTTTAGGATAGGTAACGTCGCTTTGCCCTGTTTCTTCTGTTGGGTCATCATTGACACTGTATTGCTGATTTTCGTTACGGGCTTTGGCCAAGGCTTGGGTCTCTGCACTGGCTTGCTCTTCTGAAAATAACTCTGCGCGTCTTTCTTGCTCAGCGACGCGTGCGGCTCGCTCTTTTTGTTTTAATGCCAGAAGGCGTTTTTCAGTATCTACATCTGTCGTCAAAGACGAGGACGAGGCGGTCTCTGCGCTTGACTTGTCTACAATAGCCGGTGTGAGGGAGGGGTTGTCATCACTCACTCCAAGCTGTTGCACCATAGCAGATAGCATGACAATGCCGCCTACAACCATCCCAATGCCCAATAAGGCCTGTCTCGAAAAGCTCATTCGTTCCCGTCTCTTAGTTGTCGTAAGGTTGAGTAATCGGCGCGTCTAAAATTTCATAGTGTTAATATAAGAACATCACTATTTTCACGTAAACATATTGATTATAAAACATATTTTTCAAGCTGTCTGCTATCAAAGCACTCTTAATATAATGCTTAGACAATATCTAATTGCTGTTAGATATCATTAAACTTCAAGTGCCGCAAGCGCCTCACCAATCGTATGAAAAGAACCACAAACAACAATTAAATCTTGCGGCTGACTGCTAGCAATAACAGCATGAGTTGCTTGTTGTAAACTCGTAAAAACATGAATGTTAGTGGGCGCAACATGCACCGCTAACGCGCTTTGAAGTTGCTCAACATTCGCTGCACGTGGATAGTCAATCTCTGCAATAAACCAATCGGTCATCGGTAAGTCAGCTTGCGTTAAACGTTGTACCACCATCCCAATGTCTTTATCCCCTAACATTGAAAACAGCATTTTAATGCTACCCGTTTTGTTATGCTGTTGGCTTTCAAGATGCTGCTGCCAAAGCGGCAATAGCTGGGCCAATAGAAAATTTACGCCTTGCTCGTTATGGGCGACATCAAACAACCAATGACGGTTTTCAAGATCACGATAATCAAAGCGTCCAGCCAGCTTCACTGTCTTTAAGGCTTGCTCAATAGCAGCTATATCAACTTTAAGCGGACTTGCCAGCACTGCGGATAAGGCGTTAGCTGTATTCATTAATGACAATGCTGGTCGCGGTAATTGCAAGGTAACAGCTGCATTGCTATATTGCCATGTCTGTGCGTCTTGTACGCGATAACTAAAATCCTGATCAACTTGATAACAAGTGGCATGATGAGTCTTAATAAGTTGCTGCACACTATATGGCATGTCAGCTGCACCATAAATTAAAGTAATATCGTCACGTAAAATGCCCGCCTTTTCAGCACCGATTTGCTCGACATTATCCCCTAGCCAATCAACATGATCGATACTGATATTAGTAATTACTGCCATATCAGGGTCAATAATATTCACCACATCTAAGCGTCCGCCTAGCCCTACTTCTAGCACCCAAACATCGCAATCCGCTTCGGCAAATATTAATAGTGCCGCTAGTGTGGTCATCTCGAAGAATGACAACGTTAGTTCACACTGTAAACGTGCCGCTTCAACTTTACTAAAAGCCTGAATTAAAGTTTGATCACTGACCATCTCGCCATTAATACGCACGCGCTCATTAAAACAGCTGAGATGCGGTGACTGATACAGTGCCGTTTTATAACCTGCGGCTTGACACATGGCGCTAATCACTGCTGTCGTCGACCCTTTACCATTCGTGCCGGCAACGGTAAATACATAAGCATCGTCTTTAGCCGATTGTACCACTCCTAAATACTCAGCCACAGGTAACACCCGTGACAGCCCCATGTCTATGGCTGACACATGAATCTGCTGCATATAATCCAACCATTCTGTAAGGCTAGACTGGCTATTAGGAATATCGGTCGTAACCGTGTTAGAAGATAAAGATGCAGACATGAATAAAACCTATAGTAAAGAACGTGACAGTGTTAAAAGGTAGAGTCAAAAGACGGTCTATTGAAAATAAATCAACACTTAAATGAGTGCTGAGACCAGTGTATAACAAGCGCGTTAAAAACCAAAGGCGAAAACCAAAATAGCATTTACCATCGCTTGACGGTAAATGCTATTAGAATGCTTGCTCATTATTTTTTTAAACAATTGAGTTTAAAAATTAACCTAAAAAAATAAAAAGCTAAGCATCAACGTTCGGTTGGCTGCATAATTTTGCTAATAAACGATAAATGGTATCAATCAATTGATGACGATGGACGACCTCATCAACCACACCATGCTCTAATAAAAACTCAGCACGCTGGAAGGGTTCTTCTAGGGTTTCACGCACCGTTTGTTCAATAACGCGCTTACCGGCAAAGCCAATCATCGCTTTTGGTTCTGCTAAATGAATATCACCCAACATAGCTAGGGATGCCGTCACACCACCATAAACGGGGTTGGTTAATACAACAATGTAAGGCACGCCAGCTATTCGCAAACGCTCAATGGCAGCAGCGGTACGCGCCATCTGCATTAATGAGAGTAAGCCTTCTTGCATGCGTGCGCCACCCGATGCTGCAAAGCAGACTAATGGTTTACGCTCTGCCAATGCCTTTTCAGCGGCTTGTACAAAACGGTCACCAACCACCGAACCCATCGAACCACCCATAAAGCGGAAGTCAAAGGCACAAGCAACCACATCCAAATTACGCAATTTGCCATATAGAACAATCAGTGCTTCGGTCTCGCCCGTTTTGGTTTGTGCTTCAGTCATACGCTGCGGATACGGCTTACTATCCACGAATCCTAGCGGATCTTTGGCAACAAACTCTTGTCCAAGTTCGCCATCGACTTGATCTAAGAACCATTGCAGACGCTCGCGGGCAGACATCGGCAAATGATGATCGCAATGCGGACAGACATAGCAGTTAAAAATCAGCGCCGTATTTGTAATCATCGAATGACAGCTGGTGCACTCAGTTGATGGTTCAGTCTCGACCGCTGTCAATGGTGCCGTTAACTGCTGCTTGACGCCCGGTACCGAGCGGGTAAACCATGACGTACTCGCCGGTGTGTTACTTTCAGCAGAGTTAATCGCGCTATCGTTTTGAGTATCAGGTTTTTTTATGGTATCAGTCATATTATTCGCCATTATCAAAGGCTTATTGGCAAGCTCGCTCATTCGCTTGTCGCTTAGAGTTAGTTTGAAAATCAAAATTAGTCATAACATGAGCAGTTATGAGGCACGCTTGCGCGTAGTTTATCACTATATTTATGTCATATTAGTTTACACACGTAAACTAAAATTAGCAAAGTCATTCAACATCTTTGTAGTTATTGGTGAATCTGCCATTCTTAGCATAAAGCCACTATGATTATAAATGTGATAATGCTACGCGCTTAGGCTATCTAAAGCCTCACGTAACTCATCCATTTTTGCCATGATTTTTTGCTGAGCAATACCAATAGCCTCATCATCATTCGCATCTATATCAGCAAAATGCTCTACCAAAGCGCTACCGACAATGATACCGTCTGCATGCATGCCAATCGCTTTCGCCGATGCCCCATCACGAATACCAAAGCCCACGCATACTGGCAAATCAGTTTCCGCTTTAATCGCTTTTACGTGTGTCGCTACATCATCAGTATCTAGTGTCGCTGAGCCAGTCACGCCTTTAAGCGATACGTAATAAATATAACCCCCACAATGGGTCAATACTTGCTGACGGCGTTCCGCTAACGTGGTTGGCGATAATAAGAAAATCTCATTCATTGCATGATCGGTTAAATGCTGGGTAAAACTTCCCGCTTCCGCTGGTGGCAAATCAACCATCAATAGGCCATCAACTCCGGACTGCTCACACAGTGCGACGAACTTGTCATAGCCTATAATTTCAACAGGATTCAAATAACCCATTAGAATAATTGGCGTTTGGGTGTCTGTAGTGCGGAATTCTTCAACCATTTTTAGCGCGTCACGCGTACTAGTACCCGCTGCTAAAGCACGTTCTCCAGCTAATGCTACCGTTGGGCCATCAGCCATTGGGTCTGAGAATGGCAAACCAACCTCAATCATATCTGCGCCGTGCTTGACTAAGTCATGTAGCAAGCCAACAAAGTTACTAGGGTTAGGGTCGCCTGCCATCACGTAAGGAATGAGGGCTTTTTTATTTTGTGATTTTAAAGTTGCAAAAGTGGTTTCAATACGGGTCATAGTGGTCTCTTATTATTTTTAAATATTTCGCAAAAGCAGCCTACTTTAAACAGCTGTTAATAGTTCATATGAGGACTGGTAGTAATTAAAAGAGCAATTACTAGTTATGCAATTACCCTATTTAAGATCGTTAAAAATCTATATAACTCTAAAACTCAAGACCTTCCGCTTTCATAACAGAATGCAAATCTTTGTCGCCGCGACCAGACATATTTACAACGATGGTTTGGTCAGGAGTCATAGTCTTCGCAAGCTTGAGCGCATACGCAACCGCATGAGCCGTTTCAAGCGCAGGAATGATACCTTCTTTACGCGTTGACTCATGGAAGCCCTCTAACGCCTCTTTATCCGTACAGCCAACATATTCAACCCGCTTCATATCTTTTAAGAAGCTGTGTTCAGGGCCAACACCGGGATAATCAAGACCTGCTGAAATTGAGTGCGTTTCTTGAATCTGACCGTCATCATCTGCCATGAGGTACGTACGGTTGCCATGTAGCACACCAATACGTCCGGCAGCAAGTGGCGCTGAATGACGACCGGTTTCGATACCATCACCAGTCGCTTCGACACCATACATTTTCACGCTCGTGTCATTTAGGAAGTCAAAGAATAGACCAATCGCGTTGGAGCCACCGCCAACACAAGCAACCAAGGCATCGGGTAATTTACCAGTTCTTTCTAAATGCTGAATACGGGTTTCTTTACCAATAATTGCCTGAAAATCGCGTACCAACAGCGGATAAGGATGCGGGCCTGCTACCGTACCAATAATATAATAAGTGCTGTCTACATTAGTCACCCAATCGCGCATCGCCTCATTCATCGCGTCTTTGAGTGTGCGTGAACCAGAAGTCACCGGCACAACAGTCGCACCTAACAGACGCATACGATAGACGTTCATCTTTTGGCGCTCGACATCATCGGCACCCATATAAATAATACACTCAAGTCCCAACCGCGCCGCAATAGTGGCCGTCGCAACGCCATGTTGCCCAGCACCCGTTTCAGCAATAATGCGTTTTTTGCCGCACATTTTGGCCAATAACGCCTGACCGATAGTATTATTTACCTTATGAGCACCGGTATGGTTTAAGTCTTCACGCTTAAAATAAATCTGCGCCCCGCCAATCTCATCACTCAAACGCTTGGCATGATAAAGCGGCGTTGGACGTCCAACATAATTGACCAAATCAGTGTGATACTCTTCCCAAAATGCCGGATCCGCTTTAACTTTGGTATATAACGCCTCTAGCTCTTCTAGCGCGGCCATCAAAGTTTCGGAGACAAAACGGCCACCGTGCACACCAAAATGGCCGCGGGCATCAGGATACTGGTTAAAGTCCTGTACGTCTTTTGGATTGGTAAAAGTATTCACAGATTGAGCAGTAGCAGATGAAGCATCAGTTGCAGTATTACTGTCGACATGACTCATGATAATTCCTACAATAAGTGGTGTTTATAAATGATTTTGAGACAAGTGTAAAACAAGGTATAAAAGAATATCGATTTAATAAAGGAGTTCGGAATGACAAACAGGTAAGGATAAATAGTTAGCAGAAGAGCACGCTACTACGAACAGGCTTAGCTGACGTCAACGCCCGTATCGTTTTACCATCGGTCACGCTTAACGGCTTTCATAAAGGCGCGCATTTCAGCGGGGTCTTTTTTACCTTTATCGATTTCGATACCACCGCTGACATCAACCCCATAAATAGGCAAGTCACGAGTAGCGGCAACATTTTGCGCATCCAAGCCACCGGCTAAAATAATCGGTAGTGCGCTACCCTTTGGAATAAGACTCCAATCAAAGCGCGCACCAGTACCACCATATTTCTGCTGATGATAAGCATCAAGTAAAATACTGCTCGCGCCAACTGCTGCAAATTCTCTGATTTGAGCGCTTACACTAGCAAGCGTGTCTTGCTCGGTATCAATACGCAAAGCTTTTATCCAGCGTTTATTAACAGCCGCCGCCAATCGCTGACACTGTTCAGGGTTTTCGTCACCGTGGAATTGTATGATATCAAAGGTTACTGTATCTGCCAGCTCAACTAATTCTTCTTGTGGCATATTAACCACCAAAGCGACTACGCTCACAAAAGCAGGTAACGCCGCACTCAAAGCTTGCGCCTGTACTGGGGTTACGGCACGCGGACTTGGTGGATAAAACACTAAGCCTACCGCATCGGCACCTAAAGCAACAGCAGTATGGATATCGGCAAGCTGAGTAAAACCACAGAACTTAACGTGCATCGTATAACCTTAATATGACCTTAACAATCGGCAAGCCTTGATTATGAATCAAAATGAATAATTAATCATAAGAAATGGTTAGGATTTGTTAATTGAATGCCAAATAAATTGCATCCAAAAACTTATCCTAGCATACTTTTATTCATAGTTTTGTTTATGATTCAAAAAAGGATACGTGAATGACCACGCCTGCCCCAATAACTGACAATACAAGCCCTGATAACGTTAGAGACAGTGACAAGAATAGCGATAGGAATAGAGAGGAAAATGCGACCACTGACACTAATCCTAACCAACCACATTATTTAATGTGGTTCCGCCGTGATTTGCGTCTGCATGACAATACAGCCTTGACCGCACTTTGCGAGCGCGCTCAATCAGATAATGCAAAGGCATCAGCACTATTCTTCTTCACTCCTGAGCAATGGCAGTCGCATGATACGTCATTAGCGCAAGTTGACCACATTGCCCGTACCTTGCCAAAGTTGGCGCAAAGCTTAACGAAACAATTGAATATTCCTTTGACCGTTTATGTCTGTGAAAATTTTAAAGATTGTAATGATTTAATCATCGAGACTTATGCAGCGCAAAATATAACTCAAGTAATGGCAAATCACGAATATGAAGGCCATGAGATTGTGCGTGATGAGCAGTTAATTAAACGGCTAGCACAGCATAATATTGAATTTCTACGTTTCCATGACCAATGTATTTTACCGCCCCAAAGTATCACGACCAATGATGACAGCATGTACCAAGTATTTACCCCATTTTATAAAAAATGGCGGCACACTTTGGATATTGGTCTCATTGAGTCTTATCAAGCACAAGCGGTTAAGGACAACAAAAACTCAAACCAAAACACTCAAGATAGTAATGGCTTACTAGAGCTGACTCAAATAACGGCCAGTGCAAGTAGTGCTGAAACTATAAAGACATTGGGCGAAAAAGTAGTCAAAGATTACCAACTGTGCTTACAAGACGCTGGAATAGTAGGCAGTAATGAAAGTACTACGCAGCTGTCTCATGCTCGCGCGGCCTACCCTGCTGGTGAGGTTGCGGCCTGTCATCGCTTAGACCAATTTATCGCTGATGGCATTAATAATTATAATGTGAGCCGCGACGTACCTAGCTTACATGCTACCAGCCAGCTGTCCGCTTACCTTACTATTGGTACTATCAGCGCGCGCCATTGTTATATCCAAGCCACTAAAGCCTTGCAAGATAATAGTGATAATAAAGACATTAATCGCTGGATAAGTGAGCTGGCATGGCGAGATTTTTATCGGCATGTATTGGCGGATAAGCCAGCACTGATTCGCCATCAGGCTTATAAAGATGATATGGATAAGAGTATCAACTGGTCATATAATCAGGACGATTTTGACGCTTGGTGTGTCGGACAAACTGGTGTGCCGCTAGTAGATGCCGCGATGCGCTGTCTTAATGCAACGGGCTTTATGCATAATCGTCTGCGGATGGTCACGGCGATGTTCTTGACTAAAGATTTGCTGATTGATTGGCGCTGGGGTGAGCGTTATTTTATGCAGCAGCTAATAGATGGGGACTTTGCCTCTAACAATGGCGGCTGGCAGTGGAGCGCCTCAACGGGTACCGATGCAGCGCCCTACTTCCGTATTATGAATCCTTTTAGCCAAGCCAAAAGTCACGACCCTGATGCTGAATTTATTAAAACTTGGCTACCTGAGTTGCAAGAACTGCCCGCTAATATCTTGCATGCAGAGGATAAACTACGAGCTGCACTAACTACTGGCAGTTTGTTTAATCTTATCGATTATCCAGTACCCAGGGTCGATCATAAAGCCGCACGGCTACTGGCTATCGCTGCATTTAAAAATTGATCGAGACTACGTTTAAAAATCAGTAGGCGCTTAATCTATAATGCTATTTATTATTGTACTGCTGGTCAAGCTCGGTTAAATGGTTAATCGCTTTATTCATGCCATGCATGATTTGTCCAAGCAATACTTGCTGCTTGGTCACTATAATGACTATCATTGGCTGGTGTTGGTTAGGTACGGCACTAATCATGATTTTGCCGTCTTGGGCATCCAAAATCACTGAGCGACAACCGGTCAGCTGCGCCTCACTAGTCAATGCTTGTACTAAGGCTAAAATAGAGCTACCGACAGCAGATAACTTACCGCCGTCATAATCCTTTTGAAAGATAGAGCTGACTTCAAAACCGTCAGTTGAAGCCAGCAGTACGCCATCAATACCGCTGGTCGCGTGTACTAATTCGTGCAGCACCTCTTTTGCGGCTACTAAATATTGCTCAGAAGGTTTTAGGCGATTTGATTCCATCTGAAACAGCTTATCGTTCATTGTATATTGTCCGTTATTTTTAGGTTTTGATTGATCTGCTTAGCTTTTATTTGGTAGGTTTGTCGATTATTCTTTAAAGGGATTGCTTATATAGGTTTGAGGTTACAACGGCTTTTTTACTTTGTATTTAAATATACAATTATTAATATTTATTCTTGCTCAAGTTTAGTAATGATAGTTTCAACCAGCAATAACACATCGTCTCTTTTACGCATATCTACTGGGAAAATCGGTAAATTACGCGAGTTTTCACGCAGCCAATCACGATAAATCTCAAAAGGACGTTCTGGTTTTTTATCAATTTGACTGACACCAATAATAATGTGTCCTTGATATATTTTATCAAAATTTGCCAAATAACGCGCCATATCTTGTACCGGGTCAGCAGCAGAATGATCTATGAGAATAATCACTCCTAGCGCCCCTTGCGATAATATTGGCCAGATAAAATTGAAGCGCTCTTGCCCTGGTGTACCATACAGACCAATACCTGTTCCACCCTCTAAAGTCAGCTCACCATAATCCATCCCGACTGTAGTAAGCGCTTTGGTATGCGCAGCCAAATCGGTATTTTGTGCTTCAGTCGACACGACTGGAATATCAGATAAACTGGCTATAGCTTGGGTCTTACCTGCGCCTATCGGCCCGCTAAAAACGATTTTTAAACGTTGCATAAGATTGACTACCTAGTACTTAAAAGAGCATCTAAAAAGCTAAGGGTATTAAAATGGAAGCCATCAACAAACGATGCAGACAAAAACTGAGTAGCGGCCTTTAACCAAAGCCGGTCATATTGCCAAAAATATTACTTAACCAGCCAATGGCTGTCCACAAGCCCCAAATTAGCAGACCAATTACAATAATGCCCAATACATCAGGAATATGTAGATAAACCCAAGCAGCGATGGGATGGCGCCAAAAACGGCTGTGTTGCTGTTTGTCTTCTAGTTGTTGATGTAAAAATGGGCGGTCCATATGGGTGGTTTCTGTGATGCCATATTCATCCTGTATATGTTTATGGACAATGCTCAGCGTCTTACGGCTGGGTCGAATGAATATATCCAGCAAGGTACCAATTCCTGGAACAATCCCTACTACCATATCAATGAGCGCCAGTCTAACCGCAGGGGTCATCTTCTGTATCGGCACACCCAAGCGCCGACCTAATATAAAAGCGTAGCTAGTCAAGACCAATCCTGCCAAGTCACCCGCTAGGGGTATCGTTGATAACGCTGCATCCGCACCTACCCCTTGTTTGGTAAAAGGAATACGCACTATTGAGTCCATAGCATTAGCAAATTTGGCTAACTTGCGCTCAGTGGCGATCACTTGCGCGCGGGTCAAACCGTGCTGGGTAAGGTTAAGTTGATAGTCAACAGCAGAGAGGGTCGCAGGCTTAGTCTTTTTTAACTTCGGCAACTTACCCATTTAGGCTGGTCCAAATGCAAGCGGCAGCGACTAAGGCAAAGACATAGCGCCCCACCCAAATATTGGCTAAAAAGGCTTGAAAACAAGCAGATGCCTGACGACTGGCACAAGCATTATTTTGTTTGGTAAACATCATAGCGACTAAGGCCAAACCAAATATCAGTGAGATACCCAAACTGGTTGGCGCAAAATAATGCCATAACACCACGCCCATTAATAATAAGAATAGGGTTTGTAAAATAGAGACAATCACTATATCGTAGCGACCAAATAATATCGCTGTAGACTTGACCCCAATCTTTAAATCATCCTCACGATCTGCCATTGCATATTGGGTATCATAAGCCACTGTCCAACACATATAAGCTAAAAATAGCAGCCAGCACCAAATATCAGGCGCACCCGCGATAGCCACATAAGCCATCGGTATTGCCCAACCAAAAGCAGCCGCTAAAAACAGTTGCGGCAGATGGGTATAACGCTTCATAAAGGGATAAATAAAGGCTAAAAATACCGCCCCAAGCGCCCAATAAAACACCTGAATCGGTAACAATAATAATAAACTGGCACTTAATAATACTAATATTAAAAATGCACCAATAGCCTCTTTACCCGATAAGCGACCATCGGCTAATGGACGGCCTTTGGTACGGGTGACATGACCATCTACTTTACGGTCAGCAAAATCATTAATCGCACAACCTGCCGCCCGCATTAAAATAGCCCCAAGCGCAAAAATTACAAATATTTTTAGACTGGGTAAACCAGCGGTCGCACCTTGCTGCTGGGCTTGACCCATCGCCGCCAGTAATACCCCCCATAAAGTTGGCCATAACAAGAGCTCAATCCCAACCGGCTTATCAAAGCGAGTCAGCTGCATATAAGCGTGAAGTTTGTCTTTAAAGGTCATTGAGGGGCGCTTCGATATCATAGGTTTATGCTCTTTATCTTTATAATTTTTATCTTTATAGCTTCTATCTTTGCTGCCATAGTTTATTGGCTTCGACCAATGATAATTCAGGATACTTTTTACGCAGGGCCTTGATAGCCGCTATTTTATCATTCTTTACGGGCAGCTTACGTAAGTAGGCTAAGTGCTGTTGGGGATTAGTTAACTCTTTTAAGCGCGCCTCTAACCGAAGAATCCGTGTGCGCAGCATAATATTGATTAGTAGTAAGCCTGCACCCACCGCCCAAACTATAATTGTTAGCATCACCCACTCCTCTGTTCTTGGACTTTATTTATGCCAAAAGTTATGCCAAATTTTACTCAGCACGCCTATACCAAATAGCTGTTATGAAAAATAGCCATCAAAACGTACCGCACCATTCTGCCAGCTATCATCTGGTTTTTGGTTGGCGAATAGTGGTGCATATTGCGGACGCTTGACGATAACCCGCCCCTGCTGTTTATTCTCGTTGATCTTATTACTTACCAGCGCTTGCGCATTGTGGAGAAGCTGCTGCTCCTCAATTAAGGTCGGTGGATTGGCTAAATAATGCAGCGCTTGCATATGTTTGCCGACTTTAGCCCCTTTGCCAGTTTTGCTATCTTGATAGCTGTTATCGGGAAACATAGGGTCTAAATAGATAACATCAATTACTTTCTTATCAGATAAATCAGCAGTTTCTGTCATATTTTGCATACTTTCAAAATAACTAAGCGCATCGGTATTTATAATATGCAAGCGCGCCATCAGTTTTTGCCAATTGGGCCGAGTACTCATACGTTGCTGTTCTGCAAGCAGTAATAAGGCCATTAACGGCTGCTGCTCTAGCATGGTAACTTGTGCACCAGTACTTCCCAATATTAAACTGTCATGACCAAAGCCAGCAGTACCATCAATTACCACACTATCCGCTGTAACTTTTGCCGCTTGTAACAATAGCTCCGTCTTACGACCTGCGCTGACCACGCGCCGTTGTAACTTATCCCATTCAGGCGCGACACTGAGACCATTACTGAGCCATGACAGCTTATTTTTACCATCTAATAATAAAATAATTTGGGTAGTGTCCGAACATAATTGCTCACGGCTTTTTTGGTTCAGCTTACCGCTAATCAATTCAATAGATAAAGATAATGACAGATCATGCTCACGCGCTAATGTTTGCAGGCGCTCAACTTCTGGTAACTGCGCCTTATTAACATAGAGTAATTTACACTGGTTGAACGAACCAGCCATAAGTTGAGCAGTCATGACTATTACTCCTCAAATGTTAAGCTAAAAACCAACACAACGAAGCTTATAGAAAAAAATAACTTTAGCATGAAAACAAACTGCGACTAGCCTGCAAACTGATAGCCAAACACCCAAGCTGCGATTAATACTACAACGCCTGTGATAATACGTAACCATGCAAAAATCTTAAAGTCACGTAGGCTAACCCATGCCACGAGCCAGCGAATAAGCAATAGCCCAACAATAAAGGACACCAGTGTACCCACACCGAGTACTAACCAATCTTCGCTATTGGTTAGTACATCGCTATGCTTGAGTAAATCAAGTAACGCAGCACCGATAATAACCGGAATACCTAAGAAGAAAGAAAACTCCGCCGATGCTTTACGCGACACCCCAAGCCACAGCGCCCCAATAATAGTTGCACCAGAGCGGGACGTACCTGGTATCAATGCCAAGCACTGAAACAGTCCAATCATCAATGCCGTTTTAAAGCTGACATCTTCGGCCTCGACCGCAATAATAGTTTTGGGGCGACTTTCGACATAAAATATCAGCAGACCACCAATAATGAGCATAATTGCTACAGTAACTGGATTAAATAAATGCGTTTTAATATCATCGGCGAAGATAAAACCAAGTATCATTACTGGAATAGTAGCGATAATAAGACTTAACCCTAGCTGTCTTGGATTATTAAGTCCTTCTGCTTTGCCAGTTATTAACCCCGTAAGCGCATGCCACAGTCGTCCCCAATAATCATAAATGACCGCTAGAATGGCACCCAGCTGGATTACAACAACGAACAAATCAACTTTTTCTTTGGTCCAAAAACCCATTAAATCCGCTGATAAGATGAGATAACCAGTACTGGAGATGGGTAAAAACTCGGTAATACCCTCAACGATACCCATGATGACGGCTTGTATTAATAAAATGATGTCCACAATTTCTTCCTGACAAAAGGCCTAAAAACAGGCTTGCTGAGCGTTTGATGTTGTTGTGATACGATTGAGGCCAGACGCTTAATAATTTCGAATAAAGTGTCTGCTCATTCTGAATAAAATTTAAATGGCAGTAGACAGACCTTAGGCCTTGCCTTGCTCTTTGAGGGTTTTCCATGCTTGATTACGCAGATATTTTGGCAGCGCATGCGCCGCATCGGTACCGCCAGTTGTCATAAATTGCGCGATACCCAATAGTCCAATAATTACCGCATCAGGCCAAACCGCATCATAACCTATTTGTCCCTCATGCAGGCTTAATAGCCCAGCGCCATTACCAACAATAGGAATATTAAGGGACGTTTGGCGCTCATAATCGAGCAAGCGCTCAGTATCATCGCCGTTTTCCATATCAACAGGCTGCATAATCGCACTACTAAATCCGCTATCGTTTTTTAATTCATAATGACCAAAATAGACTTGCTGCATGCGCGCATCAAGAGCGCTATACACCTGCGCTAAGCCATATTGTTGATAAGCGCATTGTGCTATCGCTTGTAGGCTTGACACGCCAACGCAGGGTAAATCATGCGCCACCGATAACGCTTGTACCACGGCCGTATTGATGCGGATACCACTAAATGCGCCAGGGCCACGATTGAAGATCAATGCTTGCATATCAGCAAGGCTCAGCTGGCTTTCAGCTAAGGCAGCATCAATCATTGGCAATATTTGCTGCGTCTGCATGCGTTTACCGGTTTCAGTAAGACAGGTGACGGTTTTACCACTGCCATCAAGTATCGCGATCGAACACTGGTCAAACACGGTATCCATTGCTAAAAACATTATGACCTCGGTTAAGCGACTGATGTTGCAAAATAGCGCCTATCATAGCATTTAGGGTCAGCAAATTTTATTACTTTCTACATTTTCGCAATTTTATTCATTAAAGTTACTGACTGCAAAGCCGTCAATTCAAGCGGTACATGCCAGGCACTAAAGAACGGGCAATCAAATCACAAAAATATCGCCATAAAAAACCCCAAAACTACTATCAGCTTTGGGGCTTTTATTTTACCAGTAATACAGTCAACCTAACCTAAAAGCGTTTTTTAAAGCCTTTTGGCGCTTGGTTTTGCATGTCTTGCATCTGCTTTTGCATCTCTTCCGTACTTGGAATGTTGTTAGGATCAAGACCCATCTGCTTTGCCAGTTGCGCTTGATTGACATCCTTCATGCCACTTTTTCCTTGCGACTGACCGCCACCAAATAACGGTCCACCGCCGCCACTTGCTGCACCGCCACCAGTTAAACCTTGCATAGCCTTCATCATTTTACCAATGCCTTCAGGCTTTGAAATCATTTTCATCATTTTTGCCATTTGCTTATGTTGTTTGAGCAGACGGTTGATATCCTGAATGTCTTTACCGGAGCCTGCTGCAATACGGCGCTTACGGCTGGGGTTAATCTTGTCAGGGTTTTGACGCTCAAACGGGGTCATAGAATTAATCAAAGCCTCCATTTCACGCACTTTTTCTTCGGGCTTGGCATCTTCGACCGCTTTTTGCATATCAGAGCCACCCATACCTGGCATCTTATCTAAGAAGCCTGACATACCGCCCATGTTCTTCATTTGCTGGAACTGAGTTAATAGGTCCTCAAGGTCGAATTCGCCGCCCTTTTGCATCTTTTTCGCCATTTTTTCGGCTTTATCACGGTCAATCTTTTGCTCAACTTCCTCAACCAGACTTAGGACATCACCCATACCTAAAATACGCTGAGCGATACGTTCAGGATGGAATAGCTCTAGTGCGTCTAATTGCTCACCGCGACCTAAGAATTTAATCGGCTTACCGGTGATAGCACGGACAGATAACGCCGCACCGCCGCGAGCATCACCATCAGTCTTAGTTAAAATAACACCAGTCAATGGCAACGCATCGTTAAAGGCTTTGGCAGTATTCGCCGCATCTTGACCGGTCATCGCATCAACAACAAATAGGGTCTCAGAAGGATTGATGGCGGCAGTTAGCGCCTTAATCTCATCCATCATAGCGTCATCAATAGCTAGGCGACCCGCAGTATCAACAATCAAGATATCTTGATATTGAATTTTGGCTTCTTCAATTGCCCGCAGCGCAATATCAATCGGATTTTCATCCGTGCTTGAATTGACAAACTTGGCATTAACCTGCCCAGCAACTTGTTCAAGCTGGGCAATCGCTGCTGGACGATAAACGTCAGCGGAAACTAGCATGACTTTCTTTTTATGGCGCTCTTGTAAGTATTTAGCCAATTTACCCGCGGTAGTGGTTTTACCTGCGCCTTGCAAACCTGCCAGCAAATAAATAATCGGCGGCTTACCCGTCATCTCGAGCTGCTGATTGGCACTGCCCATCATCTCGGTTAACTCATCATGGACAATTTTAACAAAGGCTTGCCCTGGCGCTAATTCTTTGAGCACTTCTGCACCCATAGCCTGCTCTTTCACACGTTTTACAAAATCGCGGGTTACAGGTAGTGCCACATCAGCTTCTAATAGCGCCATGCGTACTTCGCGCAAGGTGTCTTTAATATTGTCTTCGGTCAACTGGCCAGTACCGACGATATTGCGTAGACTCGATGTGAGGCGTTCGGTTAAGGTATCAAACATAAATAGTTCTCAATTAGTAATCAGGTAATAGTTTTTCAATTAATAATTTATCAGTTAGTAATCAATGTAATGATTGTCTCGAGGTCAACGAAAATAGGGTTTAATCAACAAGCTTTTCAAATATGGACGCCAGTCACAAATTTTCTATTTAACTCTATATGTGTCGTATTTGCTAGGTAACTATTTTTCAGTAAAGGCGCACATTAAAATATTAATAAAAGCTCAACCCAAAGAATAATAGCGATGAGTCTCAATTGACTTCTATTTTATGATAAATTGAACCATTATTCTAATCATAACATTTTAGCATTAACTTGAGCGGCCCTAAGTTGCAACAGTGACCATGGGGCACTCCTGTTACTCAATGAGGCATGCCCGTGTTACTTGCGTTTGTGATAGCTAGTATGGCTTATATCGTCGTTAGTTTCCATATCGGTTGGGCACTGACAACAGATAAGCCTATCCATAAAAATGCCAGTCTTGGCTTATTACTCGTGGGTATGCTGGCACATGTTGTACTCTTATACCCTTATATTTTTACCTTATATGGGTTAAATTTTAATCTATTTAATGTGCTCAGTCTAATTAGCGTATTTTTCTTATTCTTTTACGTATTATTCTGTCTCTACCGCCCTATTGTTAGCTTGGGCATTTTAGCAGCGCCAACTGCCTTTATCGGTATGACTGTTGGTTATATTGGTCGTGCACCCTACCAGCCACTTACGGATGTTGGTTTAGGTCTTGAAGCTCATATTATACTATCGTTTGCCGCCTACTGTGTGCTACTGATGGCAACGGTACAGGCGCTATTTTTACGGCTGCAAATCCGTGAGCTCAAACATCATACCATACACCGCTTTTGGGTGAATAAACTACCCTCGCTGCAAAGTATGGAAGGCTTATTGTTCGATATGATTTTAGTCGGCTTTGTGCTACTCAGTATTGCGCTAGGCTTAGGATTTGTTTATGTCCAAGACCTGTTTGCGCAGCATATCGTCCATAAAACAGTCTTTAGCGTCTTATCATGGTTACTATTTGGGGCGTTGTTACTTGGCAATTGGCGCGCTGGCTGGCGCGGTAAACGTGCTGCCAATATCACCATTTATGCCTTTATTTTGCTAGCGATTGGTTTTGTGGGCAGTAAATTTGTTTTGGAATTGGTATTATAGTTTTACATTTGTCGTTGTGTTTTTTTAATTTTTTCTGTTAAATCAGAAATGATAGGCGTAAAATTAGCCCGCAATGATGTAGTGCTACGATGCTAAAAGCTGATTACTGGTTTACCTTATGCCTTTGTACTGAACGATTCTACGGTTTATTTACTGAGGCTCATATCCAGCTTTTTAGTCTATGGCTCACTTATATACGATGCACCTCTTTGAGACATCATATAATAATGACAATGTTATTTTTGCGCAACCGTGTTGTAACATCACCTTTATAACACTTTAGTTTGCCTTGTCTCTTTTTGTCGCCATAGCTGGTTTCTAGCGTTCCTTTTGACTTTTTAGTAGCCATAACCCAATTATTCTATCTATCGTCCTTTTTTACTCCAACGTCCTTTTTTTCGGAAATCACCACATGGTCATGACCATGAATACAGTGTCGAGCCCTGCCGCCCGTGGTTATGGAGCTGATCGACAATGGCTCGCTACGCTTGACCTTCAGCTGGTACCAACCGGCGATAAAACTTACCTAAAACAATTGGCTTTTACCGGCCCTTTACGTATTCAACGTCCTTTTTATCCGGAAGGCGGTGTTTGTCATCTTTATGTCTTACACCCGCCGGGTGGTTTGGTGTCTGGCGATCAACTAAATATCAATGCTCACGGTGCTGCCAATAGTCAAACGCTGCTGACCACACCGTCTGCCGGTAAGGTATACGGGCGCGACAGCGATGGTGTGCCGCAGGGACAGTCCGTACATCTGACGCTTGCGGAGAATGCCGAATGTGAATGGCTACCGCAAGAAACCATCGTATATAATGATGCTAATGCCGTCTTAGATACTCGTATTGAGCTAGAGAATGGCGCGCGTTTTATTGGCTGGGATTTGGTTTGCTTAGGTCGACCGGCATCGGGCGTGAGTTTTAGTGAAGGTTCATTAAGTCAAAGTATCCGCTTGTGGCGCGATGGACGTTTGTTATTCAACGAACGCTTACAGCTGACAGCTAATAGCACTATGCATCACAGCCGAGCGGGGTTAAATAATAACAGTGTTTTTGGGACGCTAGTGGCTTGTGGAACAGAATTCGACTCTACGTTGTTAAAAACGTTACGTGCCGAACTTACTAGCCCCGCCTTTACCGTTACCCAACGCTTAGGTGTGCTGCTAGTGCGTTATTTGGGTGAAGATATGAATGAGTGCCGCGCGGGTATGTGGCGCGCATGGGCGCTGATTCGACCGATGCTACTAGGACGCCCTGCTTGTACGCCACGTATTTGGCTGACTTAATGAGTATTCGTTGAACCCTTATTAGCTTGGTTATCAGCGGCATATTTTATTAAAAACACGTTATTCATCTCATTGACAACCATTCATTTTAAAATTCCGTTTTAGAAACATTGTTTTAGAAATACTGTTTTTAGACTATTGCTTTGAAAATTAACGCCCTTTAACACCGCTATTTTTTATTTGCCTATATTTGGTGGACTAAAAAATGGCTTTCTAGCAAGGATATGCATTATGGAATTAACGCCAAGAGAAAAAGACAAACTGTTATTGTTTACCGCTGGCCTGGTTGCAGAGCGCCGTCTGGCACGTGGTTTAAAGTTAAATTATCCAGAGTCGGTGGCGTATTTGTCAGCGGCTATTTTGGAAGGCGCACGTGATGGTCGTACGGTGGCAGAATTGATGGGCAGCGGGCGCAATTGGCTCACACGCGAGCAGGTAATGGATGGTGTACCTGAGCTCATTCATGAAGTACAAGTGGAAGCCACATTCCCTGATGGCACTAAACTGGTAACTTTGCATGATCCGATTCAGTAAAAGGAATACCAATGAAGCCAGGAGAATTACAACTGGGTGCAGACGATATTGAGCTGAATGTCGGACGTGAAAAACGCACTATTATAGTCGCTAATGCCGGTGATAGACCCATTCAAGTCGGCTCACATTATCACTTTGCTGAAGTTAATCCAGCATTATTGTTAGACCGTACGCTGGCACGTGGCTTTCGCCTTAATATCGCAGCCGGTACCGCCATTCGCTTTGAGCCCGGTCAATCGCGCGAGGTTAACTTAGTGGCATTAGGTGGATTGCGCCGCGTTTATGGGTTTCGCGGTGAGGTTATGGGCGAATTAGGAGATCAAAATGACTAGAATCAGTCGCAGCGCGTACGCTGAGATGTTCGGTCCGACCACGGGCGATAGAATTCGCTTGGCGGACACCGATTTATGGATTCAAATTGAGCACGACCATGCCTGTTATGGCGATGAAGTCAGCTTTGGTGGCGGTAAGGTCATCCGTGATGGCATGGGTCAAAGCCAACTTGGCGATGCGGATACTGTCGATACGGTGATTACCAATGTGGTGATTTTAGACCATTGGGGCATTGTCAAAGCCGATGTGGGCATTAAAGAGGGACGTATCGTTGCCATTGGTAAAGCGGGCAATCCGGATATTCAAGATGGCGTAACCATCAATTTGGGTGCGTGTAGTGAAGTGATTGCCGGTGAAGGCAAAATCTTGACGGCAGGCGGTGTCGATACGCATATTCACTATATTTGCCCGCAGCAAATTGAAGAAGCGTTATGTTCAGGTGTAACGACCATGATTGGTGGCGGTACAGGTCCGGCAACAGGCAGTAAGGCGACCACTTGTACGCCTGGCGCCTGGCATATTTCACGTATGCTGCAAGCGACCGACGAGCTGCCGATGAACTTTGGCTTTATGGGTAAAGGCAGTGCCAGCGTACCTGCCCCATTGCGTGAACAATTAAACGCGGGGGCTATCGGTTTAAAACTCCATGAAGATTGGGGCTCAACCCCTGCAGCGATTGATTGCTGCTTATTGGTTGCGGAAGAGTATGATGTGCAAATTGCCATTCATACCGACACGTTAAATGAATCTGGTTTTGTCGATGACACGTTAGCGGCATTTAAAGGGCGCACCATTCATACCTATCATACCGAAGGCGCAGGTGGCGGTCATGCTCCCGATATTCTAAAAGCCTGTAGTTTATCCAACGTATTGCCGTCTTCAACCAATCCTACGCGCCCTTATACGGTGAATACCGTTGATGAGCATTTGGATATGTTGATGGTCTGCCATCATTTAGACCCCAATATTCCAGAAGACGTGGCGTTTGCGGACTCGCGTATTCGTAAAGAAACCATTGCCGCTGAAGATATTTTGCAAGATTTGGGTGTCATCTCGATGATTTCATCCGACAGCCAAGCGATGGGACGCGTGGGCGAAGTGGTCTGCCGCACATGGCAAACGGCTCATAAAATGCGTCAACAGCGTGGCTTATTACCCGAAGATGAAGCGTTAGGCTGTGATAATTTCCGTGCCAAGCGTTATATTGCTAAGTACACTATTAATCCTGCTATTGCCCATGGCATCTCACATGTGGTCGGCTCTATTGAGATTGGCAAACTTGCCGATTTGGTCTTGTGGGATCCAGCATTTTTTGGCATCAAGCCTGCACTGATTTTAAAAGGTGGCATGATTGCTTATGCACCCATGGGCGATATCAATGGCTCTATTCCTACCCCGCAGCCAGTACATTATCGTCCTATGTTTGGCGCTCAAGGTCGTGGTGCAGCTGCCACGAGTATTACTTTCGTCAGCCAAGCTGCTCTAGATCGCGATATTAAAACCAAACTGGCATTAACCCGTGAGCTAAACGCCTGTTTTAATACCCGCTCAATTCAAAAGCAAGACATGATTCATAATGGCGCAACCCCTGAACTTGAAGTCGATGCTCAGACCTATGAAGTGCGCTGTGATGGAGAATTATTGACTTGCGAGCCTGCTGAAGTGCTGCCAATGGCACAATTATATATGTTATTTTAAGACGCCTAATGGGGAAAACTTATGTTAAAAATTATTCACTACTTAGGACAAACGACGCAAGCAGTCGACGATAGCGTGACCTTGCCGTTTGAAGTGCGCCAGAAAGGTCGCTTTAAAGCGGTGAGCGAGAACGGAATTGAATTGGGCGTGTTTTTAGAGCGTGGTCAAGTGCTGGCAGATGGCGACAGACTGCAAGCAGAAGATGGGCGAGTTTTTGCTGTGGTGGCTAAGCCTGAAAACGTAGTCACTGCGCATGCCGATGATTGGGCAAGCTTTGCGCGCGCCTGCTATCACTTGGGTAATCGCCACGTGACTCTTCAATTAGGCAGTCGCTGGTTGCGTTTTCAGCCGGATCATGTGCTTGAACATTTGGCGGAGCATTTGGGTCTACGCTTAACCACTGAGGATGCGCCCTTCCATCCTGAAGCAGGCGCGTATCATGGTCATGCTCACAGTCCTGAGCACAGCCACAATCATCACCATGAACACTGATATGAGTGCGACTGTGGACACAGCGATAGACGATGATGCCAATCAATTATTAGCATTGTTACATCTCTCGAGTCCTGCTCTACCAATCGGTGCTTTTGCCTACTCTAGCGGCTTGGAGTCGGCAATCGAGCTTGGTTGGGTAAATACTGAAGCGGATTTGCAAAGCTGGCTCGAGGGTATGTTACAGGGTATGGCACATTTGGACATTCCAGTGTTGCTGCGACTATGTAGCGCTAGAGCTCAAAACGATAAACAGCAATTGCAATATTGGAGTGACTTTTTACGCGCCAACCGTGAAAGCTACGAGCTACTATTTGAAGATGAACAACAAGCGCTGGCATTGGTACGGTTGCTTAAAGGTCAAGCATTAGATGTCTCATCATTGCCTATTGAACCTGCCTTTATGGCAGTCTATAGTCTTGCTGCTGAGCATTGGGGACTGAACCCTTCATGGGCAGCGTTGGGTTATTTATGGAGCTGGCTTGAAAACCAACTCACGGTAGCCAGCAAAACCATTCCGTTAGGACAAACCTCCGCCCAGCGGTTACTCATTGCCCTCAAACCTGCGCTATTGGCACATTTTTTCGTGGCGCAACAGCTCGAAGATGAGCAACTTGGCTGGAGTTTACCAGGGCAAGTACACGCCAGCTGCATTCATGAAACGCAATATTCGCGTTTGTTTCGCAGCTAGTTCATTTATAAAACGATTTCTTGGTTGTCAAACGCATTGTTTTATAACCAAACCCCTTAACACTCATTTATTTTGGAGCTAATTATGACCACTCAATGTTTACGAGTCGGTGTTGGCGGTCCTGTTGGATCCGGTAAAACAGCCTTATTGCGTCAGTTGTGTTTAGCGTTACGTGGTCATTATGATCTGGTAGTAGTGACCAATGACATTTATACCAAAGAAGATGCTGAGTTTTTATTGCGTCATCAGGCGTTGACCGAAGATCGTATTATGGGCGTTGAAACCGGTGGCTGCCCGCATACCGCGATTCGCGAAGATGCTTCAATGAATTTGGCTGCTATTGATACCCTACAAGAGCGTCATCCGAATTTAGAATTAGTGTTGGTAGAAAGTGGCGGTGATAATTTATCCGCTACCTTTAGCCCTGAGCTATCTGACCTCACCCTGTATGTGATTGATGTGTGTGCCGGTGATAAAATTCCTCGTAAAGGCGGTCCCGGTATTACCAAGTCTGACTTATTAATTATTAATAAAACAGACTTAGCGCCAATGGTTAATGCCTCACTTGAGGTGATGGCACGCGATGCCAAGCTCATGCGTGGCGAACGTCCCTTTGTATTTGCAAACTTAGAACGCGGTGATGGTGTACTCGAGATTATTAAATTTATTCAGCATGAAGGTATGCTTGCGCCCTTACCAGCTGATTTTTCAGTAGCAACCAGTGCTCAATAAGCTGCCCTTTTATCAACACATACCCATCGTTGCCCTATTATCTACAGTTAGGAACCTTATGAACACACATAAAATACGCCACGCTCTACTACTCGCCTCCTTCGGCCTATTGCCATCAGTCGCATTTGCGCACCCTGGTCATGACACCTCTGGCATGCTTTCAGGCATGTTGCATCCTTTATTAGGCTGGGACCATCTGTTGGCTATGGTTGCCGTTGGTATGCTCGCGGTAATGGGACGTAACAAACCTGCATGGCAACTGCCATTAGCATTCGTTGGCTTTATGCTAATTGGCGCTCTATTTGGTATGAACGGCTTAGCTATTCCGGCAGTAGAGAGTGGGATTCTGCTCTCACTAGTGGTGTTAGGTGGTTTGTTAGCACTTGGACGTACCAGCTCTCTATGGGTACTGACGGTATGCTGTGCACTGTTCGGGACGCTACACGGCAATGCGCACGGTATTGAGTTACCAGCTGGAAAAGGCGCGGTTAGCTATGTTATAGGCTTTACGCTAGCCACAATAGCCTTACATACTGCTGGTTACGTAGTGGCAACTAAATGGCAAACCATAGCTTTGAGAATAAGCGGCGTAGCCATTGCTAGCATCGGTGTGGTTGCTATAATAAGTGCTGTGTAAGTAGCAGTACTTAACGCACACCAATTGAGTATTAAAATATAGAATTAAAAATAAAAAGACTCCGTTTTGACGGGGTCTTTTTACTGTATTGTCTGCGGCGTTACTGCTAAAAGTGAGAATTACTCATAAGCATTTAAGTTAATAACACAAAAACCCTCAACATAACATTGAGGGTTTTTCTAAAAAACTCTATTCCTACTGTACAAACAGGGTTTTAGTTGTTGTCGTAGCATCTGGAGCTGGCGAATTAACAGTTATTTTGATTTTGTCGTTTTTTTGACAGCCTGTATAACTGAACCCATAACTAACATTGCTAGTACTGACTGTGTTATTACCTAAATTAACAACTTTAGGAACAGTCAGATTCCCATTGGTAAACTCAGCTTTACACTCTCCTGCTCCTTCGGTAGCAATACTAATGGTGGTACCCGATGGCATGGAAACGGTTTGTTCTGAATTGCCAAACATCTTAAAGTTAATCATTTTAGGCATATTTAAGTTATTGGCTGAATTAGCAATAAGAGTAGTAGGTAAACCTGTAAATACAGGAGTATCTGAAGCTAGACCTAACACGAACTGAAACCGTAACGTAGCCGCTAGACCATTGTCACAAGTACCTGGGATATTAGGCTGATTGAATGATGAAGGAGCACACGTAGCACCTGAGGCACCTCTTCTATAGACAAACTCACCTAAATTTTGATCATATCGATTGTTTTCATTATCATCGCGGAAGAAGTCACCAATATTGCTGGTTAATATGTCGATACCAGCGGTATACTTGTTGTCTGCATTCACATCGATATATTGTTTCTCTCCCTCTACATAAGCAATAACAGTAACGCGACTATCTACTGGGCGTGGATTTTGTGTACTGAATTCAACGCTACAAGCGCCTGCTTTAGTTGAACAGTTTGGCGTGACTCTACCCCCTTCGCTAATAAAACTGACTACCGTACCATCAGGTACAGGGTTGCCGACTCTATCAACTAACGCTGCAGTAAAAGTTGACGTATCACCATCTGTGCCAATAGCCAGCACGTTTTTGGTCACAGAAACACTAAAACCGTTCTGTACTGCCCGTCCTGTTGCAACAGAGACATCTTTCGATAACGCAAATATATTAGGATTTGATCTTAAAGCTGCTTTTATCTCTACCGGTCCAGGTAATGCGCCAGGATATAAATTAACCACTACTCTACCTTGCGAGTTGCTGATGACGGTCTCGGTAGGTCTATTGTTTAACTTTACAAAGCTAAAATCAGCAGGTGCATACGTCTTACTGATCTCAACCGCTTGATTGGCGGCAGGCCTACCGTTTGCATAGACTATGAACTCTATCTTGCTCGAGATGGATGAGCCACTCGTACTGCTACCCAGTTGGACCTTATCCATAGTGCTATATATTATCGAGTTAGCTTCTACACTAGCAATATTGACCGTTAAGGTGCGTTTGTTTGCAGGATTGTTTGCAGGAGTCGCAGTGATGGTTTGGTTGCCCTCACATAAATTCCCATTGTTATCTATGGCTTTATAGGTTGTCGTGATATCACCTTGATTGCTTGAGACCATACTTTTGTTATCAAAAGTCCCACAGCTTGTATCAAAATTTACCGTGACATCGTTTTGGAAAATATTGTTAGTAGAGTCTTTAGTTTTTAACGTGATGTTTGTATTGCCGCCAGATTCTAAACTACTAGAAGATAAAACCACATCAGCCAATACCACTTGGATGGACTGTAAAGAAAAGTTGTAACTGTCCGTGGTAGCGGTCAAGTTGTTATAACTGGTAGTGGCTCTTAACTGATAGCTACCTGTATTTGTATTGTCCAAAGGTTTAACAGATATGACTGCCTCCCCTTTCTCGTTGGTCAATACAGCACCATTACTGGTTCCAAACTTTACCCCGTCACCTTCAAAAGTCACTAAAGCATTACCAATTGGTTCTCTCTTATTATCGGTAACGGTTACTTTTGCGCTGACCCCTGCTGATGTAATGATACGAGTCAAATTCCCGTTGGTATCGGTTAAAGCTATAGGGGTTATATTAACCGCACTTATTGGCATGCCTGGGTTATTTCCGTTTCCATTATTATTGCCACCTCCCGTACCCGGTTGTCCCCCATTACCACCAGGTGCTGGGGTAATGACATCTACCGAATCACCGCCGCAGCCGGCTAACGTTAAAGCTAACGTCAGCGCTGTTAACTGAAATAGCTTGAAAGTAAAAGGGTGTGGGCTATATGACATGTTTTCGGACTCCGCAGCAACGAGAATTTATATGGGTAAAAGAGCAAAGAATCGCTACCCTATTTGAGAAATAACAGGAGCGATAAGTAAGTTTATGACAGTAATAGATGCAGTAACAGTTTGTATAGAATTTCTAACAGCAACTTTACTGACTTTTGTTGTAACTTACAACTGAAAATTATCGCTTTACCTTGAGTAATGAGCTACATAGCAAGGTGGATTCAGGGTATAATGGGCAGCTTTTATGACGACTTTTGCTACAAAAAATTTGAATATTGGTAAAATTTGTGGTATAAATGTCGGCTTTAAAATTTTCTGAATTGGTGGCTCTGTTATTAGCCTTTAGATGACAGAAATATCAGCTCAACCTTCATATAGTTTTGTTTGGTGCAACGGTGCCGCTTGCTGTGTCCATGCCGCAAATGCGCGCAACTTGCCCAGACTGGTATGAGAAACCCTCATACCTCATAGATTAGGAGTTCGCCATGTCTAGAGTTTGCCAAGTGACTGGAAAGCGCCCTATGGTGGGTAATAATGTTTCGCACGCAAACAACAAAACCCGTCGTCGCTTTCTACCAAACCTTCAACGTCATCGTTTTTGGGTAGAGTCTGAAAACCGTTTTGTGCGCCTACGTATCTCTACTAAAGGTATGCGCATCATTGACAAACTAGGTATTGATAAAGTGTTAGCAGATTTGCGCGCACAAGGTCAAAAAGTTTAAGCCACGCGCTTGCATGCCATCATTTAAAGGAAAGCTATCATGAGAGATAAAATTAAGTTGGTATCAACCGCTGGTACTGGGTATTACTATACCACTACCAAAAACAAGCGTACGATGCCTGGCAAAATGGAGATCAAAAAGTTTGATCCGAAAATTCGCCAACACGTAATCTTTAAAGAAGCAAAAATCAAATAATCGCTATTAAAAAATAGCTATTTCTTGACAATAAGAAAAGGGCCTATCGATTGATAAGCCCTTTTCTTATTGTCTATTATTTCTTATAGTTATATATGACGGTAATTTCTTAGCCTCACTCTTTACTTACTTTAACTATAGTGGGTTGGCTCTTTATCATAAACATGCGCGTGCCACTTGCTCATCTGCTTTTTCATGATGACTTGAATAGCGGCATGAATCATATGCTGACCAATCGACTGGGTATCACTACCGAGTAGATCTTTGAGCTTATCAGAAAAATCAATGGTCATCAGCGGTTCATCATCGTTCTCAGCATCACGTAATAATAGCTTACCATCATCGGCTTCAACCAGCTCAAGCGTGGTCTCTTTAGCGAATCCAGCGAACTGGTCCGTACTGTCATTGTCTACTTCTATCTCGTTATCAATATCGTATGGCATTTGGCGTTTTCCTCATTATCCCGTCTAGTAATCCTACAAGACTTATCATCTCATGGCAGAAGGGGTAAATATATAATACTATTACAATGGACGCTTTAACCTTAGAATTCAAGGGCTGTCACACAAGTCTTATAAATGAGTCACTCTCAGAAGTATGAGATAAGGCTACAAGCTAACGCCAATAACGTAGTTTTGCTACAGTAAATAAGAAAGCAACAAACATGCCTAAATAATATACCAGTTTAAGCTCTAAAGTTGGATCACGATACTTGAATGGCAATGCTACAGCAGCGGTCGCAGTAGGTAAGATAAGCAGCATTAACAGCCAATTCTCAATAACGTTTAGCCACCCTTGTAAGTCAGTACCGTGACGTAAAGATGCCAAGCCTAATAAAAGACAGCCGATAATTAAGCTGGTAAATAGACCATGCGGCAAGTCTTTGGGATAAATAATATTAGCAATTCTGGTCGGTATGATTTGCATGTAAAATTCCAGTCAGCATCACGCATGACTTTATTAAAAAACACATATTCAAGCTTAAGAAAGTAACGAGCCGGTAAAGATATTCAAAAAACCCATTCTAATTAGCTGTAGCCACCCATCAGCCACAGCATCGAGATACAGGCTGTGAGATAACCAAGACTGATGGCATTCCAACCCTCGATATGCATGCCGTTAAGCTTATTAAAGACCCGCGAACCCAGCCAAAACAGTAACGGAATACCAATCACAAAGGCAGGCACTAATACAGCTGCATGACGCAGCACGACGCCCACCTCTTCACCAGCGAGAATGCGAAAGGCGTAACCGGCAAGGCTTAATATTAAAGCAAATATTGCCAAACCAATAGTAATGCCTTTGGGTACTAAGCTACGCTTTTCGTGCGGTTGAATATTCTTCTGTACTTGATTGGGCGCTGTCGGACTAAACGTGTTTTGCGTATCCATAACTCACCTCTGTTATACCTGCAATTAGGTTGCGAACTAATAATCTTACTGTGCATCTCTACTTTAATGAGGCCATATCTTCACAAACCAACGGTTTAATATAGTATATATGAAATAGACTTTCTCAATAATTACTTACTGATGACGCTATTTACTAGTGACAGTTCTTGGCGCATGGCATCAATAGCTGCACGGTAGTCTGGCTCGTTAAAGATGGCAGAGCCTGCAACGAACATATCAGCACCGGCTTCAGCGATAGCACGAATATTATTGGCTTTGATACCACCATCCACTTCTAAGCGAATATCACGCCCACTGGCGTCAATCAATTTACGCACATCGCGTACTTTATCTAAGGTGCTTTCAATAAATGACTGACCACCAAAACCTGGATTGACACTCATCAACAGTATTTGATCCACTTTGTCCATCACATAATCTAAATGATGTAAGGAAGTTGCAGGATTGAGCACCAAACCACACTTTGCGCCGCCATCTTTAATCAGTTGTAATGAGCGATCAACGTGGCCGCTGGCTTCTGGATGAAAAGTAATGATGCTGGCCCCTGCTTCCAAAAACTGCTCAATCATACCGTCAACAGGCGACACCATTAGATGGACATCAACCGGTGCATCAACGCCATAATCACGCAGAGCCTTACAAATCATACTACCAAAAGTGAGGTTCGGCACATAATGATTGTCCATCACATCAAAATGAATCACATCGGCCCCCGCTTTTAGAACATTATCCACTTCCTCACCCAACCGAGCAAAGTCAGCAGATAAGATAGAAGGGGCGATTAGATAAGGCTGAGACGGACAAATCATAGGAAGCTACCTAGTTAATGTTTGCTTAAAATATTAATGGGAATAGAAAAAAGCACTAGCGCGGTTTATATTGGGTGGCACAATAAGCACGGCCTACTAAAAACGGACGTTTTGCTTGGTGCTTGGTCATACGACCCGTTACTCGCTGACGCCACAATCGAAAAGAAGACGCCTTTAGCTCCTGGCGCATCAATATGATGACATCTGCTTCAGTAAGACCATAGCTGTATTCTATCGCTGCAAACGGCGTTCTATCTTCCCATGCCATCTCTATCACTCGTGACGTTTGCACGGTATCAAGTCGTTTATTATCTGCCACATCCGTTACTTTTGACAGCAGCTTACTTGACTTAAGAGTATCTAAATCAACAGTATGGCCTTGACGTTTTGCTTGCTGCTTACCTGCCATTGCCTGCTCTATATCAGCCTGCATAAGAGCAAGTGATGACTGGGAGTTTTGCTGCTTTATATCTGAACCATCATGCTTTGATAATGCTTGAAAACTTGCCATAAAACTTACCTTTTGCGTGTTTATATGTTTTGTTGTCTACTGCTTATTTTCTATATGTAATAACATCGTATTGGTATGGACCAATCCCCATTTAGCTTAGCTGCGCCATACGCCAGTGATGCTCGAGATGATCATTGATAAACGTTTGAATAAAGTAATAACTGTGGTCATGACCTGCTTGATAACGTAGCGTTAAGGGCTGTTTTGCTTTTTCGCAAGCTTGCTGAAGCTTAGGCGTTTGTAGCTGTCCGTCTGCTAAGAACTCATCGGCTGCGCCTTGATCCACTAAGATACTAGAATACTGCTGGCCAACTGTTGCCACGGTATGAGATGCATCGAACTCTTTCCAGACAGCTTTATCTTCACCAAAATATTCAGTAAAAGCAGCTTGTCCCCATGCTGACTCACTAGCGGCACATACTGGTGATAAGGCTGAGATGCTAACAAACTTACTAGGGAACTTAAAGCCTAGTAACAACGCGCCGTGTCCACCCATAGAATGACCCATGACCCCAATACTACTAATAGCGAATTCAGCACGTAGCAAGTCGTATAACTCATCGACAATATAACTTTGCATATTAAAATTGTCAGCCCACGGCTCGCGGGTAGCGTCGACATAATAGCTGGCACCTTGACCAACAAAATAGCGTTCGTCATTGGGTACGTCAGTAGCGCCATCAGCATCGCTACTGGATGAACTGCGAGGCGAGCTATCTGGCGCAATAAATATCATGCCAAGCTCGCTACATCTTTGTTGGAAATGTGCTTTATGAGTAACGTTATCTGCATTACAAGTGAGACCTGATAAATACAATACCGCAGGGCAGCGATTTCCTGCCATTGCCTCATCAGGTAGATAAATACTAAAAGTCATCGGCGTTTTAGTCGCCGTTGATTGGTGACTATAGTAATGCTGCTCGCCATCAAAGCAACGATTAACACTGACAGACGTTAACTTCGAGCTGGCTGGTAAATTGAAGCTATAATAATCACTCATATTAGACATCCTCTTTATCTTATCTTTTGTGTATTTTAAAAATTGGTATTGGCTATATAGAATCAGTATTTGTTGGTCTTATTTAATAACCTGATGGTAAAAAAAACAAAGTAAAAGCTATTCACAGAAAACAATAAAAATAAGCGCTAGAACCTATGACAGTAGCGCTTATTTTTATTGTTTTCTGTGAATAGCTGCTAGCCAGTGACTAGTATACAAATTCCTAGCAGCTACAACGTAGCCTTTGTGGGTGTCTTTGTTAAAACCATTTTAATTAACTAAATTAACTAGCGCTCACTGGCTTGTGCTGTATTAGGCACTGATTCAGATATGCTATCAGGCACAATATTAATCGTCGCCTGATTCACATTATTAGAACTATTAACATTGTTGGGGTTAATATTTGCCACTACTGGCCGTGCCTTATCGAACAGCACTTGCTCAAAGGCCGGTAATGCCGTCTCCATAAGACTACCAATCACCATTTGTGGTTCTGAGGGCTCAAAGCCCATAAATCCTTCGCGCTCACTAACTCGCAAACTGGCATCTTTAAACGCTGCTGCAAAGCTGGTGTTTTCACGCAAGCTCTCAGCAAAGAAGGCTTGACCGAAATACGTCATCTCAGCAGTGTTGGTACAGCCAAACGACATCTTATTCGCAGCTGACGCTGTAATCACGACAGTGGTTGGCGATTCCAATTCATCAATGAATGAGCCGGAATAACAAGCGGATACAATAATTACCCGCCAGCGGATACCTGAAGCATCAAGTGCTTCACGTAGCCATGCCGGATCTAAGTTATCCATCTCAAGCGGTGGATTCTCTAACTGTAAAATATCTTGGTCACCATGCGATGATAATGTCAGCAGCAACACATCCTCATCAGCATTCATCTGCTGGCCGATACGCTTGAGCCCTTGCAAAATACTGGTCTTAGTCGCTACTGGCTCATCAAGCCAGCTATAGGTATTGTTAATCAGTGTTAGCGAGTTGCCCTTGGTGCCAAAACGGACATCGAACAATTCGCGAACTTTATTAATCTCCGAGCGAAAAACGTTTTGTTCAGCGTAGCCTGCTACTCCCATAAAATACCAGTCACTTTTGCCCGCTATGCTCGGGTTAATACTATCTAGCGCTTGCTGTAATAAACGCGGCTGCTCATAAAGTGCCGCCTCTTCTAATATAGGCTGAACAGGTATTTGTTTAAATATAGGCTGGTCAGCGACGTTATTTTGCCAAATGGTCAGTAGCGCCACTGCGCCTACCAATACAAGGATACGTTCCCACCAAGGAGTACGCTGGCGTCGGGCAAAAATCCATAGCAGTGCCAAAGTTTGCCATAAAAACAGTAGCAAAAACAGGATTGGTAAGAACGAATAACTCCAGTCCGGTAGCCAGCCATGACTGCCCAAAAACTGCACGAAACTTTGCAGCAGCGCTGACAACGTATCGGCTACTAACCATAGAACTACAGGTACAAAAACTAGGCTTTGATTGCCAGCGCGTCGGGCTAAAATAATGCCGCCCAATAAAATAATAGTTGGCCAAATCAGATAGCTGACCAATCCTTGCTCATTAAAGACACTACCATTTTCAGCAGCTAGCCATGAAAATAAAACGTTACTACCGAGCGCCAACGACGCGAAAACAGTAAACTGTATGAAAGTGGGCTTAACCCAAGAAAACGCGCGCGTTGACCCGACTAGCATCCACAAAGATGCAATAATATTAGCAGCGAAATTAAGCGAAAAGCGCTGAAGAGAGATGGTTTTGAGCGACGAGAGTGACAAAGACGTAGACCTCTATCCAGCCAAGAGAAATGAAGATATAATCAGATAAAGATTACACAGTTGACCAGTTTATCCTGCCAATCTATCGCGATTGTAACGGATTGTGAGTTAAGACGATAAGGCTAATTTGTAAAGCGAAATATAAAAAACCCATAAAAAAAGAGGTCTTACTATAAGACCTCTTTTTACGTATAACCATTTCTACAAAACAGTCTGACTTATCTCTACTGACTAGCGCATCAACAGCTCATTAACACGTTTAAGATAAGCTGCTGGATCTTCTAACTGGCCACCGTCAGCTAATAATGCCTGATCAAAAATCACTTGTGCCAAGTCATCGAAATGCTCACTGGTCTCTAACTTTTTAATTAAGGGATGGTCAGGGTTAACCTCAAGCGTGGGTTTGCTCTCTGGTACTTCTTGCCCCATTTGTTTGAGCATCTGAATCATTTGCGGTGATAACTCACCTTCGCCAACCACTAAACAAGCTGGACTATCTACTAAACGCGTAGACACTTTTACGTCTTTAGCGCGCTCGCCCAATGCTACTTTTAATTTATCAACGACAGGCTTGAGCGTTTCTTCGGCCTTTTCAGCTTCGGCCTTTTCAGCTTCGTCTTGCAAGTCGCCTAAATCAACGGCACCTTTAGCGATATTTTGTAGTGGCGTCTCATCGAATGCGGTCAAGAAGTTCATCGCCCACTCATCAACACGGCTGGTCATCAGGATAACTTCGATACCTTTTTTCTTAAACAGCTCTAATTGTGGGCTATTTTTGGCAGCAGCAATATTATCAGTGGTCAAATAGTAGATGGCTTTTTGACCATCTTTCATGCGCGCTTTGTAATCTTCAAAGCTGGTGGTTTCGCCATCTTGGGTGCTGGTCGCGTAACGCAATAACTTGGCAATACGTTCTTGATTGCCCATGTCCTCGCCAACACCTTCTTTGATAACATCACCAAATTCTGCGTAAAACTCAGCGAATTTGGCTTGCTTATCGCTGTCTTCACTATTAGCAAGGCTTGCCAGCAACGTTAAAATACGACGAGCGTTACCATCACGAATCGACTTTACGTCACGCGACTCTTGTAAAATCTCGCGGCTGACGTTCAATGGTAAATCAGCTGAATCAATGACTCCTTTAACAAACCGCAGGTACATCGGTAGCAACTGCTCAGCGTCATCCATAATAAAGACCCGCTTAACGTACAGCTTCAAACCATGCTGCTGCTCACGCGTATATAAGTCTACTGGTGCTTTTTTAGGAATATAAAGCAGCTGGGTATACTGTACGCGGCCTTCAACACGGTTATGCGTCCACGTAAGTGGGGCGTCCATATCATAAGTGATGTTTTTATAAAAATCGACATATTCGTCATCTTCAATCTCAGATGCTGAACGTGTCCATAACGCACTGGCTTTATTAATGGTTTCCCACTCGTCAGTCAATACCATCTCACCACCAGTCGGAGCGGCATTTTCATCTGAGTCGTCTTCGCCATCAGCAATATCTTCTTGCCAAATCTCTTTACGCATCTGAATCGGTAAGCTGATATGGTCAGAGTACTTATTCACTAACTGCTTGATTTTACCGCGGTCTAAATAGCTGTCTTCGCCTTCAGAGTATTGCTCTTTAAGATGTAAAGTAATGGACGTGCCGCGCTCAGCTTTAGTAATAGGCTCAACGGTAAAGACGCCAGTGCCATCAGAGACCCAGCGCACGCCTTTATCAGCAGTATCGCCCGCTTTGCGCGTTTCAACGCTAATGGTATCGGAGACGATAAAACCTGAATAAAAACCAACACCGAACTGACCGATTAACTGACCATCTTGTTTTTGTGATTCAGACAATTTGTCTAAGAAAGCTTTGGTACCTGACTTGGCAATCGTGCCTAAGTTCTCAATCGCGTCAGCCTCATTCATGCCAATACCGTTATCGATAAAGGTGATGGTTTTAGCGTCTTCGTCAACCGCAATACGAATGCGTAATTCGCCATCATCCTCATAAAGACTGTCATCATTGGTCGCTTCAAAACGCAATTTGTCACAAGCGTCAGAGGCATTTGAGACCAACTCACGGACAAAGATATCAGAATTAGAATATAGCGAATGGGTCACTAAATGCAATAATTGCGCAACTTCTGCTTCAAACGTATGTTTTTTGAGTGCAGGTTTTTGATTATCATTGCTTTGATTATCAGCACTTTTAGTGTCAACGTTTTGTTCATCAACACTTTTACTATTACCTTGGGTTTGTTCACTCATGAAAAACTCCTTTAATTTATTTTGCAAAATTTATTATAAAATAGTTAATTTTAAGCTGAGGTTGCTGATAAGGATAAATATCCAGTTCAACCTTAAATTCCGCTAGACTGTTTATACAGATAGGGGCGCTGAAAAAAAATTCAAGCGCCCCTACTACTTTAAGTGATCTTTATTATCGTTCTTAGTTTGTATGTGCAGCAATTATAATTGATAACGATAGAACTAACCCGGCATTGGACGAATAGTTAGAATCTGTTCGCTTCGCCCAAATGGTCCATGAATATCATGCAGTACACTACTGGTCACACCGATGCCGTCAGCACCAAATTGTTGTACCGCATCAATGCCCAACCAACGTCCTTGTGGCGAACGGTACATATGGATCTGTAAGTCAGTATTAGGAAACATCCACTCAGCATCGGACAACCCTAAACCTAAGCGCGGCACCACGCCATTTGCAGTATCTACCATACCCATTAAGTGCACTAAATCATCGGTTGGCTCGCCTGCAACCATCTCAGTATCATTAGTTATCCACACCCTGCCTTTGCCGGGTCGACGGTTTGGCTCTGAAACTAAGCGCAAGGTTTTGATATAACCACCCGGCCATTCATGCATCTGCATCCACTCTGGCAATTGTTCAGGCTGGTAGGCGGCACTTTGGTCTTCAAGCCCTGCAATGATACTAGTATCTTGTGTCATCAAGCGCCAAGCACGCGCAATAATACAATCACGTCCACCATTGCTTAATACAGATTCTATCAGCTCAATGGTTTTGCCTGAGCGGATAAAGCGAGTAGTAATAGTAGATTCCGCTAAAGGTATCCGGCCTAAAATATCAAGGCTAATACGGGCAATACGCATATCAGCTTGCGCACTAAAAACATTCAGCTCACGAGTTAGCAAGCCAGTTGCCGAGGCCATATGTTGGTCAAGCTGATTCCACGTTCCTTGAGTGTGCTCGGTAGGCTGATAGTGCGCAACACTGCTGCCATCGGCTTGCTGTTCCCGATGAATAAAATGGTAATAAGCAGTCATGCTAATCCTTAAATTCTTTACTATATTTTTAAAACAAGCCTTTATTAATGCCGCTTAATTCTTGAAGATGAAGTAATCACAATATATCAAATTGTTGCTGATTGTTGCTAATTGCTGACTTGTGCCACAGGAATACGCAACTCTTTTGGCAAACTAAAAAAGACGTTTTCTTCGATACCAGCCAGCTCATTCGGTATCTGACCACCCCAATCTTGCAATTGCTGTAATACTTCCTGAATCAAGATTTCAGGTGCTGACGCGCCAGCGGTTACTCCGACATTTTGTACGCCATCGAACCAGCTTTTATCCATCTCACTCGCGTTATCAATCAAATAAGCCTGACAATCCATGCGCTCTGCCAGCTCACGCAAGCGGTTAGAGTTTGATGAGTTTGGTGAGCCTACAACCAACACCACCTCACAACGTCCGGCCAAGTCTTTGACCGCATCTTGACGGTTTTGGGTCGCGTAACAAATATCGTCTTTACGCGGCCCTTGAATACTGGGGAATTTATCACGTAGCGCATCGATAACGCGAGCCGTGTCATCCATTGATAACGTGGTTTGGGTGACAAAAGCCAAGCGTTCAGGATCTTGTACCGTTAAAGCGGCAGCGTCACTCTCATTTTCCACTAAATGGATATTGCCACCGTAACGATGACTAAAACGCCCCATCGTACCTTCCACTTCAGGATGACCAGCATGCCCAATAAGCACGGCATCCATGCCTTCTTTAGCAAATTTTGCGACTTCCATATGTACTTTAGTAACGAGCGGACAAGTGGCATCAAATACGGTGAGATCGCGGCGTTTGGCTTCATCTTCGACCGCTTTTGAGACCCCATGCGCTGAGAAAATAACGATCGAGCCATCAGGTACTTCATTCAGCTCTTCGACGAATACTGCCCCACGATTGGCCAAGTCGGATACTACAAACTTGTTGTGTACCACTTCATGACGCACATAAATGGGTGGCTCGAAACGGGTCAACGCTTGATTAACAATCGCAATCGCGCGGTCCACACCCGCACAAAACCCACGTGGATTGGCAAGATAAATTTGCATAAAACGACCTATCATTGGATAATTTAGATTCAGAAAACTTTACATTTAAAAAACTTTCAATTTAGAAAGCTAGGATAAAGGAATACCCTACTTTATCATAATTTGATTTTATAACCTTTTAAAATACCACCGCCCCAGTCTTATCGAGATTTTGGGCGTAAAATTGATATTTTAAAACCGCTATTATTAAAACCATTTTTACTTATTTATACTTTTTGTCATTTACACTTTACCATTTTTAGCTTTCTTATCCTATTAGGACACTTTTATGACAGGTTCATTGTTTATTATCACTGCCGCCTCTGGTACTGGCAAGACCTCACTGGTCAAGCAGTTACTGGCTACCACCAATGACTTGACCGTAAGTATCTCGCATACTACCCGCAAACCGCGCCCTGGTGAAATCGAAGGCCACGATTACCATTTCACTGAGGTAGAAGCCTTCATCAGCGCTATTAATGAGTGTCAATTTTTGGAGCATGCTGAGGTGTTTGGTAATTATTATGGTACCGCTGAACAAAGCGTGCGCACTCAATTGGAATCAGGTGTCGATGTCATCTTAGAGATAGATTGGCAAGGTGCGCTGCAAGTCAAAAAGATATTTACTGACGCCACGATGATTTTTATTTTACCGCCCAGCATTGCCACCTTGCGCCAGCGTCTATCAACACGCGCCACCGATAGCACCGCTGTTATTGAACAGCGACTGTCCGGTTCAGTCCATGAGATGTCACAATATGTGCATGCAGATTACGTGGTGTTTAATGATAATTTTGAAGTCGCACTCACGGAGCTAAAAGCTATTATTGTAGCTGACAGACAGACTTTAGTACGGCAGCAGCGCCGTTATCAGAGCACGATTACTACCTTACTCAGTAACCTAACAACTGATTAACTCTGAGTGATATTAACCGCTAATGTATTAAGTAAAAAAGCAACTACGCGCCTAAGCAAAAAATGCTATAATAGACGGTTATTCCCTATATTTTTATACTATTATCAGTAGACGGACCTTATCCGGCACTGATAAAAATAACCGAGGTAGCTAACTATGGCACGCGTGACGATTGAAGATTGTTTAGATAATGTGGATAATCGCTTTGAGCTGGTATTGGTTGCCAGTAAGCGCGCCCGTCAGTTGGCTAAAGGTATTGCAGAGCCAATGGTTGATGTCGATAATGACAAACCTACCGTACTGGCATTACGTGAGATTGCTGCTGGCAAAATTACCCGTGATATCCTAAATCAGCCGGAGCATCATTTTGCGACCAGCTCATTAGATTTAGCGTTATCAGGTGATCATGGTTTCTAAGCATCGATAGGATAGCAAAGGCTTAACAGTTCTTAGCTTACACAACTGTAATTTAGGCAAAAAAGCAGACAGAAAACTTAATTGAAAACCACAGTATTATGCTGTGGTTTTTGCCGTTTATACGGATTGCAACTTTAATTTTTCTATTAAGAAATTCATAGTCATTTGAAGTATTTTTTAGTTTTCATAAGGACTTTGTGCTTAGTAGTTGACATTTAGTGCAATTTACGATTAATTAGAGGGTGGTTTAGTAATTATAACAATCAGCAACTCTGCCATATCTTCGCTCTTTTACAAAATTGCTTTAACCGTTTTGTTTCTCAATACCCTTATCGCCATAACCTTACCGTTCAGCTAAGTCGCCCAGCAAAAACAACAGGACAGTCACTCCATGAGCCAAACCTTGCCCAAACTCAGTCATCATATGGTTGATGAAGCTCAATATAATTTACTACGCTCAGTCGGCTATCTGAACGCCGCTGAGCGTCTTGATATTATTGATGCTTGTGAGTTCGGTGATATTGCCCATATCAAAGATAAACGTAAATCTGGGGAGCCGTATATTACGCATCCGATTGCGGTCGCTGAAATATTAGCGGGCTTTCGTTTAGATCGTGATACGATTATTGCCGCTATTTTGCATGATACGGTAGAGGATACTGAGGTCAGCGATGACCAACTCGCACAGCGTTATGGCGAAGTGGTCGCGCGTTTAGTGGATGGGGTGACCAAACTAAAATCCTCCAGTCACAATAAACAGCAAAATAAAGCAGCGACCTTTCATAAAATTCTGACCGCAACCCTTGATGATCCCCGAGTTTTAATCATTAAGCTTGCCGACCGCCTGCATAATATGTCTACCCTCGATGCTGTACGCCCTGAGAAGCAGCGTTCTACGGCTCAAGAAACGCTAGATTTTTACGTCCCATTTGCACGCCTAATGGGGCTTAATGACATTGCCGACTATATTGAGGTGCTGTGTTACCGTAACCTTGATTCTGATATGTATAATAAATTGTCTGATAAACTGCTACAACACGGCCTTGGGCGTAATTTTCAAAGAGAAGCCATTCATCGTTATTTGACGATTGTTTTGAATAATTTGGGACTTGGCAGCGGACATGTAAAAGTTCTGGATAATCGCGTGGTTATCTATCGGCAGTTTTTCCGAAATCGTGGTGAAGTTAATGCGTTACTACGCCATTATGCTTTTGAGATTGTACTTGATAATATCGAGGCTTGTGACAAGCTGGCTTACTATTTAATTAAAAAATATCAGATTGATGACAGTCATATTAGTGATAATATTCGCAGACCATTACCGGGCGGCAATCAATCATTAACGCTTATTTATGAGCGAGATAATGATTTTGTTAAAGTGACGATTTTGACAACGCAAATGCAACAAGCGGCAAGGCTTGGGGTGATTGGCGCCGAGCATGCCTCTGATGTGAGCCAATCGGTCATTCAAGCGTCATTACGCAATATGAAAGAGTTAATTGATGAAGACTCTTTAGATAGTAATAGCCCTGATTTTATGGGTACCATCTCTACGATTAATGAGTTAATGGATTATCTACATTCCAGTAAAATCCTCTGCTACAGTCCGCAAGGTCGCGCTTATGAGTTACCGCAAGGAGCGACAGCGCTAGACTTTGCCTATGCGGTTGGCCCAATGGTAGGTAATGTTGCTGTAGGCGCAAACGTTGATGGCAAGAAGGCCAAACTGGGTACCGTCGTCAAAAATGGCGAGTTGGTCGAGATTGAAGTTGGTAATAATTCTGAACCTAAAGCAGAATGGCTCGGCTTCGTGGTGACTAATAAGGCACGTGAGGAAATCCTACGTTGGTTTAAAGATTTATCTGCACCAGACAAGCAGCGCCATGGTCAGCAAGCGTTAGATCGTGCCTTAAAAACCTATCAAAAAAGTCTTGAAGATCTGAGCACTAGTGACTGGGATAATCTCATTGAATGGCGCGGATTAAGTGAAAAAAATGCTTTGTTTGAGCAAATTAGCTCCGGTACTTTATTGCCACAATTGGTGGTTTCGCGTTTATTTAGTGACGAGGTAACCAGATTACATGCCGAAGAACACAGCCATGAACCTACCCAGCCGCAGCAGTTGGTTGCTAACGCTGCAGGCGTTGAGCTGGACTTTGCCAACTGCTGCCACCCGATTTATGGCGACCCTATTGTTGGGCACTTATCACGACATGGACTGGTTGTTCATCGACACAAATGTTTCTCACTCGATGATATTCGTAAAGACAACCCGTATCAGGTCATTCAGTTGCGCTGGCGCGATGATAAAGCACTTAGGCGTACAGAAAATGGCGAATACGACGAAAAAATCCGCTTTCCTGCTTATTTAAAACTATCCATTGCGCTGAGCGATGAGCAAATCAGCGAAGTGATTTATCACTTACGTCAATTGAACATCGGTGTCGAAACCGTCGATGTACGTAGTAGTGACACTATTGTCCATATTATCGTACGTAGCCGTATTCATTTAGCCCAGGGTATCCGCGAGTTGCGCTCCTTACTCGGGTATCCTAATATTATGCGGCTATATCAGCTATAGCCTGGTTACCAAAGAACTTTAATAAAAATAATGAATAGTTTGAAATATTGACTAAAAAGATGCTAACTTTACTTACTAAAAATTTAGTATATTAATCCACTGCGAACACAACAAGGACATATAATGAGCCGTCAAACGATTCAAACCGATAAAGCCCCTGCCGCTGTTGGCAGCTATTCACAAGCCGTTAAAGTAGGCAATACGGTCTATATCTCAGGACAGCTGGGTTTTGACCCTGAAACGATGGAGATAGCTCCAGACTTTGCAACCCAATCAAAGCAAGTATTTGAGAATATCAAAGCCATTTGTGAAGCAGCAGGCGCCACCCTTGATGACGTGGTCAAATTTAATGTGTCACTAACTGATTTAAATGACTTTGCGGCCTTAAATGAGCTATTCGTTGCCAACTTAAGCAAGCCATATCCTGCCCGCGCTGTGGTACAGGTAGCAGCTTTGCCAAAAGGTGGTTCGGTCGAAATCGAGTCAATTTTATATATAGAATAGGGTTACTGCAAAATAACCGTTACCCCCAAAACTATTGAATAAATCAACATTAAGCCCAAATATCTGTTCTTAAACGAGAACTGTTTGGGCTTAATTTTTTAATTTAACTTATCATTATTAATCGTTAATTTATCCATGAAAGGTTGCGAGGCGCACGCTTTATGTTGGTACAAGTGGCTCTACCTGTCCCCCTTTATCGGGTGTTTGATTATAGCGTACCGATGGAAGACAATGCTTTACCTGCTATCGGCAGCCGCGTGGAAGTATCCTTTGGCAGGCAAACCTTAATCGGTATCACCGTCGCCCATATTGCGCAAGCAACCAGCAGTGTGCCCAGTAATAAGCTAAAACCTATCAATCATTGCTTGGATGATGCGCCTATTCTCAATGAAAATATGTTGGCACTAGCGTCGTGGATGGCGCGTTATTATCATTACCCACTGGGTGATGTACTGGCAGTGATGTTACCTACGTTTATTCGGCAAGGGCGACCGCTGGATTTGCTTATCACTCATTGGCGCATTTTGCCAAATGTCAGTGATAACGACTTTCATACTAATGCTAACAAGCAAAAACAGCAGTTCGATATGCTTAAACTGCATGGCGCGCGCGGCGCGAGTGAAGATGTATTACTACTAGAAGGTATGCAGCGGCCATTCCTAAAGACGCTAGAAGAAAAGGGACTGATTGAGCGCTATATCGAACCCAAATCTGCCCCGAAGCCAGTCAGCCTTGCCAAAATGCCGCTTGATTTAAATGCAGAGCAGCAGCTTGCAGTCGACGCTATTCTCACCGCACATAATGCTGGTAAATACAGCGGATTTTTATTAAATGGCATTACAGGTAGTGGTAAAACCGAAGTATATCTACAAACGATGCAAGCAGTATTAGAAGCGGGTAAACAGGTACTCATTTTAGTACCTGAGATTGGACTGACCCCGCAGACCCGCGCACGCTTTGCCAGTCGCTTTGCCGCGCAAATTGTATTGCTGCATTCTGGTATGAGCAATACCCACCGACTACAAGGCTGGCAAGACTGCCGTACCGGTCATGCACAAATCATCATCGGTACGCGCTCAGCAGTGCTCAATCCGTTTGCTAATCTGGGGCTAATTGTGGTTGATGAGGCGCATGATGCCTCTTATAAACAGCAAGATACTTTGCGCTATCATGCTGCTGATGTGGCGCTATACCGAGGCTTGCAATACAATATTCCGGTGGTACTCGGTACGGCAACGCCTACTCTCGAACATCTAAAGCTGGTCGATGATGGTAAACTGGTCGAGTGCCAATTGCGAACCCGTGCCGGCAGTGCCAAGCTTGCCACCATGCAGCTCATCGATGCGCGCCAGCAAAGCACCCATCAGCAAGCGCAAGATGATGGCGCACGCTACGATACTGGTCTGACCGACATTCTGATTGGTGCAATTCGCCAGACTTTAGAGGCGGGTGATCAAGTATTAATATTCCTCAATCGGCGTGGCTATGCACCCGTTTTGCTCTGCGAAGCTTGCGGTTGGCAGGCGGATTGTCCACGCTGTGATGCCCATTTAACTGTCCATTATAGCAATCAGGCTAATCATAACTCCTATTTAAAATGTCATCATTGCGATTGGCAAGCCTATATTCCTGCTGCCTGTCCAGATTGCCGCAGCCAAAACTTAGATGCCAAAGGTATGGGCACCACACGGCTAAGCGAGAACCTACATGCTATTTTTGCCAATCCGCAAACCAGTAAAGACTTATATCCTATCATTCAGATTGATCGTGATACCACCCGCCGAAAAGACAGCTGGGAGAAAATTTACGAACAGATTAACCAGGGCAAGCCCGCAATATTAGTCGGCACCCAAATGGTGGCCAAAGGTCATCATTTTCCCAATGTCACCTTGGTTTGTTTGCCGAATGCCGATCGCGGCTTTTTATCAGCAGATTTTCGCTCTCCAGAACACACGGCACAGCTGATGATTCAAGTGGCAGGGCGCGCCGGACGTGGTAATAAACAAGGCAGAGTTTTGATTCAAACCTTGCAACCGGACAACGCCTTGCTCCTTAAACTGGTCAAAGATGGCTACCTACCCTTTGCGCGCGAATTATTACAAGAGCGTAAAATGATGGGGCTACCGCCTTATAGCCACGCCGCCTTGATACGCTGTGAAGGTAAAACCTTACTCGCGACCACCCAAGCCTTAAAAGATGCGATTGTAAGCTTGCCAGCAGCGCATAATCTTGCGGTGCTTGGCCCTATCGATGCACCTATGAGTAAGAAGAACAGTCGCTACCATTCTCAGCTGCTACTATTGGCCAAAGACCGCAACCAACTACATCATATTTTGAATCAATGGTGGCAGCCGGTGCTTGCATTACCAAGCGCTAAATATTTAAAGCTAACCCTAGATATTGACCCTGTCGGTTGGTAGCATCAGTTGTTTGCACCAATCGCTAAAACCTAGTCATTAAATTTGAGTCACTAAAACTTATCTGTCTATATTTATTTTTACGGCTTCACTAAAGCTTATAACACTCAGATATGCTAAATTTACTATATTTTTATAACAACTTTCTTCCTAGATAAACCCAATTTTCATTATTCTGAGTGTCATTATGAGCCCCAAACATCCACATCATGAACCTAGCAATGACAAACACTCAGACAGTTACCTCTCCTCTAGCAACCACGAACACGAACATAACGATGGCCATCAACACGACGATATAAATAATAACCACGACCACGTTGCTATGATTGACGATAACAAAGGCAGTGCCACGCAAAACACCAAAGGTTATCAGCGCACCTTGTTGTTTAGTTTTATCATCATTACCGGTTATATGTTTATCGAGGCCATTGGCGGCTGGCTGACGGGCAGCTTGGCACTATTATCAGATGCTGGTCATATGCTCAGCGATGCGGTAGCACTTGGTGCCACACTGATGGCCTTTAAAATCGGTGAAAAAGCAGCCTCCCGTGAAAAAACCTTTGGCTATAAACGCTTTGAGATTCTAGTCGCTGGGGTCAATGGCGCGACGTTAGTTATTATCGCGCTGATGATTTTTTATGAAGCTATTAAACGCTTTAACTCGCCGCCCGATATTGCGACTCAAGGCATGCTCATTGTTGCCACTATCGGCATGTTGGTCAATATTTTAGTGGCGTGGCTCATGCATCGTAGTAGCAATGATGGTGATGGTCATGTGCACGATCATGGCGCGACTTCTGCTACTGCTGCTGACACTTCTAAAGCGTCCAAGAATGAAAAACCAGCTAACCTCAATATGCAAAGCGCTTATTTGCATGTACTCAGTGACTTGATGGGTTCGGTTGCCGCCATTATTGCCGCGTTATTAATGATAGCTTTTGGTTGGCTATGGGCGGATGCTGCAGCCTCGGTCATCGTTGCCATATTAATATTATTTAGTGGTTATCGCGTGGTGCGCGACTCGGTACATATCTTGATGGAAGGCACGCCCAAAGGCTTGTCTTTAGAGATTATCGAGCAGGGTTTGATTGACCACACCCAAGTACAAAAAGTGCATGACCTACATGTTTGGAGTATTACCAGTGGACTGCATGCGCTCTCGTGTCATGTGGTCGTTGACGGTGATATGAACATCTATGAATCGAGTATATTAATTTCAGAGCTTGAGCAGCGCTTGCAAGATTTAGGCATCAGTCATGCCACTATTCAAGTTGAAAGTGCTGAACATCCGCAAACCAAAGCGCATAGTGATGCGTTAGTCTGTGATATATCAGCGCGCCCCGTTAAGGATAGCGGTGGTCATATTGGTCATTCGCATTAAGGTAAATTAAAGTGACGAGGGAAAACTTAAGAGGCACTATTCGATGTATCCGCTAGAGGACTGCGTTTATGTGTCTGATAGCTAGAGTGAATATAACGTGTGCTCGACCATAAAAACTAAATAGGCGTTAGCAGCCAGACCAGCGTAGCGATAGCGATAGCTATTAAAGTAAATCGAATACTCATATCAAACGCCCATCTCTAACGTTGGGTAAATAAGCAGAACCCATATTGGAGGTAAAAAATAGCCAATATCCAAATAAGAGCAATAGTCCAGTGCTTAATAAATTTAATATCACTTTACTCAGTACAAATACAATGAGCTAATGCCCTTTATAATTCGTTCTTATTTTTTTATCTTTATTTTTATACACGCAAATCTCCTTAACCACTGCTGACTATCAATGCTGTCAAGCTCTTAATATAACCTTTTCATTACATTTTTATAGAAGTTACTCATTTAACCCCTGCTGTAGAACATAAAGGCGCATATCAAAATGAGACATGCATAATATGTAGACGATGGGTTCAAGAACTATCAATAAACTAATCCCTGCTAATTCATAGCCTTGTGTTAGGATATTAAAAATAATGAGAGTGCAGATTATCTATTGCTCACTCTATAACTTATATATACTGGTTTAACTTATCTCCATTTATTTGATGAAACTCTCTATTTACACGATGAAGATCTGCCATGTCTAGACGCTCAGCTGCCTTTGTAGCACCCAGTTATATTGACGACCCACTCACAAAAGAGGGTAAAAAACACGCTAAAATTTTGCTATCAACGCTGCAAAAGGATATTGCTGGCTTCCGAGATGAGCAATTTCCACCTGATATTTTGCGTCAAATCCGTGATATGCCTATCTATGAAGGTAATTTATCCGAAGTCCAAGCCTATCAGCAACGTTGGCAAAATTTAATTGAACGCGCTATGGCGTTTTACCCAGCTGCTTACCTGCCGCCTGATAACCTGCCCTTACCCGCCAGCTTAGAGATACCACAATTTATCTATCATGTGCAGCGTCTGCATCTGACCAAAACCCGTGCCAAAGAGTCCAAAAGCTTCGGTTCAGTTGGTGCATTAACGGATAAATGTGGTGACTACACGCCGCAAGAAATTGAGCGCATGGCGGCAGTATTTGATAGCGATGATGAGGCACGATTGGTGGCGCACCGTGAGTTTATTGATCTGCGTGCTTATGTGTTTTGCCGTGACCATAAAGGTGAGATGTTAGAGCCTGAACGTATCCGTTTTTATCGTACCGGACTGATTGTCCATGCTTTGCCTGATTTTAAAATTGTTGATAGCCGGCAAACCCCGCGCAAGCGTCGTAATGATGCCTATAGCAACCCGCTTGCAAATAACGATGTATGGAAAATTTATCATAAGAAATAAAGTGGTTTAAGTGCTGTTTTAATTATTAATCATCATACTTGCTCAACCTTTTTTGTTTTAATATTGTTTATTTTGATAGTACTTATTTTAAAGTGTTTGCTAAGGAATTTATATGCTCGCTGCCGCCGTCGGCTCACCAAACTTAATGTTACAAGCGACGATTTTTTTGGGGGCAGCGCTGCTGTTTGTACCGCTTGGCAAACGTTTCGGACTGGCCACTGTTTTAGGTTATCTAGTAACTGGACTGATATTAGGGCCAAGCGCGCTGGATGTTGCAGGTGATGCTGAGAGCTTGCTACATTTTTCTGAGTTTGGCGTGGTCATGCTACTGTTCATCATTGGACTTGAGCTTCAGCCCTCGCGTTTATGGGCATTGCGGCGTTCTATTTTTGTACTTGGCGGTTTGCAAGTAGGCCTTACTGGCACTTTGCTGATGGGCATTTTATATCAATTCTTCTCCTTGCATTTAGACACGGCTTTTATTGTTGGTTTTGGCCTAGCCCTGTCCTCTACTGCCTTCGTCCTACAAATTCTGACTGAAAAACAGCAACTTTCAAGCACCCATGGGCGCGAAGCTTTCACTATTTTACTTTTTCAAGATATCGCTGTTATTCCGCTATTAGCAGTCATTCCATTTTTGTCAGGGGTGCGCGAACAAAGCTACGACTTGATTTATTTTGGGAAAGTCTTTGCCGTCTTTGCTGGTTTAATTTTCTCTAGCCGTTATATCGTCAGACCATTTTTTAAATTTGTGGCGTCAAGTGGTGCCACTGAATTGCTGACTGCTGTGGCGCTATTTATCGTTATGGGCGTCTCTATCTTGATGGAGCAGATTGGCCTGTCGATGGCGCTGGGCGCATTTTTAACTGGTGTACTACTGGCTGACTCCGAATACCGTCATGAGTTAGAGGCCAGTATTGAACCGTTTAAAGGCCTGCTGCTTGGTTTATTCTTTATGTCCGTAGGTATGTTGACTGATGTCAAACTGGTCATGTCACAGCCGCTGTTTATTATCAGTTGTGCGATTGGATTAATGCTGGCCAAGTTTGCCGTCGCTACTGCTATTGCAAAGGTCTCAGGCAACCGCTGGCCGACCAGTATCCGGCTTGGGGTGACGCTGGCTCAAGGTGGTGAGTTTGCATTTGTGTTGTTTAGTGTGGCCAGCACACAAAATGTCTTGCAACCTGAGCTGGCAAATATGCTCAATCTTATCGTTACTATTTCTATGGCACTGACACCGCTGGCTTTTCTATTATTAGAAAAACTGGGTGAACCTTATTTTGCTAAGCGCAAACCCAGCCGTGAATACGACACTATTCCTGACCACGAACATCCGGTAATTATTGCAGGCTTTGGACGGGTTGGACAAATTATTGGGCGCGTGCTACGTATGCATAATATCGAATTTACCGCTATTGAACGCTCGGCAAATCGGGTGGATTTCGTCCGTAAATTCGGTAATCAAGTCTATTATGGCGACCCAAAAAACCCTGAAATTCTTCGCGCTGCGGGTATTAAGAAAGCTCGACTCTTTATCATCGCAGTTGATGATTTAGAACGCTCTGTTACCACAGCGCAGTATTTACACCGTAATTATCCTGACCTTATCATACTGGCGCGCGCGCGCGATCGGCAACATTACTACCGCCTACGTGAAGTCGGTGTGCGTCATATTTGGCGGGAGACTTATTTATCGTCCTTAGATATGTCACGTGAATCACTACAACTATTGGGTATTTCACCTGAAAAAGCCCGCGAAACCATCAAAACGTTTCGTGATTATGATGATGATTTGCTTGAACGTCAGCAAGCTATTTATGATGATGAGGCGCGGATGATTGAATCGGCACAGTCCGCAATGGCAGAGCTTGAAAGTTTATTTGATGAAGATATCGATAAATCGCGTAAGCTAGACTTAGCTGATTTTTATGATGTATTAAAAAATAAGACAAAGCCAGTCGATAATTCTTCAGAAGATAGCGCTACTGATTTCAAGACGTAATCTTACTTAAATAACTTTAAAACTCTTATAAGGTTAAGTTCTTATAAGGTTAAATACTTATTTTCTAACTATGAGTATTTAGCCTTATTTGATACACAACGCCTCTTAATCCTCAACGCAATATGTCGGCACTTGTTTTTCATTAAGCGAGCTTGTACAACGCCAGCTATTATCATCAACATTATGATAAAACATTAAGGTTTGATCATTCAGGTAGCGGATTGGAAATTTAACGTTTTGGATAGTCGCCAAGACCGCACAGTCTGTTTTAGGCGCGCCAGCTGCTTGGGTAGCAATTTGGATACGCACCTGCTGCTCATTAATATTTAGTGGTAAATCAACAGGACACTTTCCTGTCTGCTGATAGACTAGCGCTACTTTGTTTTGCGTGGTTTTGGCGATGTCATAAGTATTAAATAAGACTTCATTCTCTTTTGGCTTAGCGACAATGGGTAAAAACTGAACGTTAATGACCATGAGCGCAAAAGCAAAAAATCCAAAACCTAATCCTAATCCATATGAACTAACCCCACCTTCACGCTGTAGATGAGATTTTTGTGCCGCGTCATCACGCGGGTTGTCCTCTATAGCATCCGCAATTTCACGCCGAGCCATACGGTAATAATAGGCATCTGTCCAGCGTGCCACCATAAACGACCAGAACAGCCAAATAATCGCCGCAATACCGACTCGCGTTGCCATCTGATAAGCATCTGGAATATGTGACATCGCCGCGAACTCAACAAACACTAGTACGAGAGCGACATTGAGCTGAATAAATGACCAACCAGCAACGCTATAAACAATCGCATCCATATAACGCTTACGATATAGCAGCCACGGAAAGGTAATAAAAAATGCTGCCCAATGCCATTTCGGTGATAAATAGCCTTGCTGATCGAATTGCTCAAAACGCTTCAAATAATAGCTTTGCGTACGATGTCCAACAAACCATTGATCCAGCTGCTTGCGCTTTGCAGCCGTTAGTTTTTCTTGATAAAACGGTGGCGGCGAGTCCGTCTCGATAAATAACATATCAGTAGCCTCGGTTGGCTAATAAAAAAAGGTATAACCCCTATAACTCTCATTATATTATATGATAATGCCAAGACATATGTATATGATGACTATCAAACCAACCCGGAATGTTGCAAATAAACGAAAGTATGATAGACGTTCACACGATAAATTATTTCGCCTATAATAGGCTCATATCCCTAACTTTATTAAGCCCTAGTCACTTTATGAACAGTCACTCTATGAATAACCTTACCAGTCAAGACACTCAAACAGATATCGATACCAAACTCGACGTGTCATCCAAAGACGATAATACTAATACTATCAAACAAAGTCTTAGCCCGCTCAATACTAGCGATATTGAAACCGATAAAATGAGTACGGAAGCTGATCCTAGCAAACATATACGCATCGTTAATACCTTTATGAAACGCCGCACACATATGAATAAAAATGCCGAGCAAGCACTGACCGATCCAGAGTTTGCTGAATATCTGGTTAACAATAGCTGCGGTGATGGCAATCTTAATGACATTCATGATTTGCGGATATTATTTACGGATACCTCGAACGGCAGCGAAGCACCGCTTACCCTTGAAATCGGTTTTGGTTTGGGTGACTCGTTTATTGAGATGGCTGCGGCTGAACCTACACGGAATTTTGTCGGTATTGAGGTGCATGAGCCAGGCATCGGTAAATGTGCTTATATGGCAGGCACACAAAACTTGACCAACGTTAAAATTATCAACGGTGATGCCATTCAATTGCTCAAGCAATTGCCAGAAAATCATATCGATCGCATCCAACTTTATTTCCCTGACCCTTGGCAAAAAAAGCGCCACTATAAACGCCGCTTTGTGAGTCCGGAACGTATGGCTATTCTTACTCGTAGCTTAAAGCGTGGCGGTTGGTTTCATACCGCAACCGATTGGGAGCATTATGCATTTTGGATGGTCGACGTGTTAGATAACATTGCCGGGCTCAGCAATCAAGCCGGCAATGGCAACTTTACTCCCCGACCTGACTTTCGTCCGATGACTAAATTTGAGCGTCGAGGCTTAGAGCGCGGTCATGGCGTATGGGATCTGATTTATACCAAAGACTAGGGTTTGTATTTTAATTAGTTATCTCTTTTATATTTAGCGGCTAATTTGATAGCTGCTTTTTTATAAGCACCATCTCTTATAGGCACGCACCTTTATCTGTATAGTTCATTATGAGAGTCCGTTATGTACATCAAGGACTATCCTATTAGAACGGTGGACAATGATATGCGGTGTGAAACCTATGTCAAACCTTTTGTCTATTAGGTTTCTCCTTGCATCAACACCAATAAAATAGGCACTTGATAAGAGGTTATCCACTTTCAGTATTGTCCCAACCATTGGTAACATAAGGGATACATGAGTTCTCCACATAAGCTGTGGATAACCCTGTGGATAACCAGTCGCTTGACAGCTATTTTCCTTGATAGGTTAAAGGGTTAAGTAAAATTGGTTACTTTTCATACAATTAATTTATTCAAATAAATCAATAGCTTAAGAGCTAAAAAATAAAGTGTATTTATTTCCTATTTATTTGAAAATAGATTCTATTAAACTTAATGTTTCACAGATTGTTGTTTTAACAACCTTGTAGACAGTAGAAAATCTATAACTTTCTCAATCAAAGACAATTCAAGCTTACTGTAGTAAAAGCGATTTTTTCTAGCAAATCATAGTAATGTTTTATACTTTTATAATAATTATAGGCGACATTCACTGTCGCATGACGTGCCATCTCCCATGCTATAAACCTTAGTCTTTGGTATAATGACCCTAACAAAGCAAAGGATGAAGTAGAGAGTCAACGTTTGGAGAGTAAAAAAACACCTTATAAATCTAAACTTTTTTTCACTTTTATTATTGTTCCTTGCTACTGTATAGTAAAGTGACGTCTCGATATTGTTTATTAAAACATTCTCTCAATGACTCACTTTATAACTCTCTAATTACTGGTTTTATACCGCGATTTAAAATACCGCCAAATTAAATAATAGCACTACTCAATAAAAACATCTCTTTCGATTCACTTTCTCACATTATTCATTAACGACAAGGTATTCCATTATGGACGACAACAAAGCCAAAGCACTCAAAGCGGCCTTAGGTCAAATTGAAAAGCAGTTCGGCAAAAACACGATTATGCATTTAGGTGATAGTTCAGCAGCGCTTGACGTCGATGTGGTCTCAACCGGCTCATTAGGCTTAGACATTGCACTTGGGATTGGTGGTCTACCTAAAGGTCGTATCGTTGAGATTTACGGTCCTGAAAGCTCTGGTAAAACGACTATGACACTACAAGCCATCGCACAGTGTCAAAAACAAGGTGGCACTTGTGCTTTTATTGATGCTGAGCATGCGTTAGATCCAGTCTATGCGCGTAAGCTTGGGGTAAATACCAATGATTTATTAATCTCACAACCTGATAACGGTGAGCAAGCCCTTGAGATCACTGATATGTTGGTACGCTCAGGCGCAGTCGATATGATTGTCATTGACTCAGTTGCCGCTTTGACGCCGCGTGCTGAAATTGAAGGGGAGATGGGCGACTCACATATGGGTCTGCAAGCCCGTTTGATGAGCCAAGCTTTGCGTAAAATTACCGGTAATGCCAAACGCTCGAATTGTATGGTGGTGTTTATTAACCAAATCCGTATGAAAATCGGTGTCATGTTTGGTAGCCCAGAGACCACAACTGGTGGTAATGCGCTGAAATTCTATGCTTCAGTACGTATGGATATTCGCCGTATTGGCGCAGTGAAAAATGGTGATGAAATTATTGGTAACCAAACCCGTGTCAAAGTCATTAAAAATAAAATGGCACCGCCGTTTCGTCAGGCTGAATTTGAAATCACGTATGGTGAAGGTACCAACCACTTAGCCGAAGTCATTGATTTAGGTGTTGAGATTGGTGCTGTTGGTAAAGCAGGATCTTGGTATAGCTATGGCGATGAAAAAATTGGTCAAGGTAAAGCCAACTCGGTCATATTCTTAAAAGAGAATCCTGCGATTGCAGAGGAAATTGAAGCTAAAATCCGTGCCGAAAAACTTGGTGTAACCGATGATAGTAAAGTACCAGATACTGCTGAACTTAAAGAAGAATTAGAAGCAGAACCGGTACAATAGCCAAATAGTCACTTACTAATTATTGATTGATAATTATGAAGATTAAAACGTTAGCCGAAATACTAGCCGAGTCAGATTCTGACTCGGCTAGCTCGTCTGCACCTAAAGAAAAAAGCTATGAAAGGCAAAAGACTTTTATAGCAGATAATAACTCAGATAAACTCTCTACTGACTCAAGGGTAGAATACCCAAATTCTAAACGGTACAGCTCTTCTGACGCCGATAATATTAATGATTTCACTACTTTTGACTCTACTACTAGTACTCATTCCTCATCTAAAACCCCTAAAACCAAAACAAAAAAAAGACAAAAACGCTTTCATCCTGCTGCAAATTTTATCGCTGAATCCAATGATGCACCTATCTATAAAGTGCCTGCACCGCAAAGTATTCAAGAGATGCTTGCGGAGGTAAAACGCGAAATTCATGGCGAGGATAATGATTCAGACGTTACTGATAACGCGATAAATATAGAGGCTCATTCAGAATATGATATGGCAAATGAGGAAGCCGATAATCTACCATCAGCGCTCAAAGCTTACCTGCGTACTCCCGAACAGCGGCAAGCGGAAACGGACGCTATCAAAGCCGAAAGCCGTCTGCGTTGGTTGGCTTTTTATTACTTATCACGGCGTGAATATGGCAAGGCTGAATTGAAGCAGAAATTGCTTGATAAAGAACAAGGTCCGGAAAAGATTGATGCGCTACTGGAGGAGTTCGAAGAAAAAGGCTATCAAAGTGATTATCGTACGACTTTGATGCTCATTCGGGAAAGCATCCGTAAAGGTCGTGGACACGGTCATATTAAGCAAGAGTTTTATCGTAAGAAAGTAGCCATGCCTGATAATATTGACGAGTTGATTGACATGGCTAATGCAGAGTCTGATGAATTTAGAGAGTTCGTTGACGATAGCAAAGACAGTCTAGTTGAAGGGGTTGATTGGCTTAAGCTTGCGGTCACCGCACGCATCAAAAAATATGGCGATAATATCCCCACTGAACAAAAAGACAAAGCAAAGCAACTGCGGTTTTTGCAATATCGCGGCTTTAACATGGATATTTGCTTTCAAGCGCTCAACTATACTTTAGATAACTTAGATGAGCGCTTTTAGCTCAAACCTTACAACACATCAATAGTAGCCGAGTAGCTTCCACCAAATTAAACCAGCACCAATCCACACCACTAGATTGACCACACTCATTATCGCCCCAATACTCCACCACTCTCCTAACGTTACGTACCCTGAGTTAAAGATAACGGGCGCAGTACCAGTCGCATAATGGGTTAGTGTCATCATAATGTTACCGGCTGCCGCGAGTATCAGCGCATATAACATCGGCGGTGCGCCTAAGCTCAATCCCACTGCGTAAAAGGCGGCAAATAAGGCAGTAATATGCGCAGTCGTGCTAGCAAAAAAATAGTGAATATAAAGATAGACCAAGGTTAGAATGGCAACTGCGCCCATCCATCCAACACCTGTCATGCCAATCATATGTTCAATATTACTTGAGAACCAACCAACTAAGCCCAGTTTATTCAGATAAGACGCCATCATAATCAGCGCACCAAACCAAATAATTGTATCCCAAGCAGATTTCTCCTTGAGCACATCCTCCCACGTTAGCACACCTGTTAGTATTAGCGTCGTCAGACCAATAAATGCAGTCGTCGTCGCATCAACGCCAAAACTCTCACCAAAGATAAGCTCAGGAATATTTGCCCATAGAAGCAACATCAAAGCAAATACGCCAAGCATTATTTTTTCATGGCGACTCACATGTCCCATTTCCGCCAAGTTATCTTTAGCAAAATTCTTAGCATCAGGAGTAACTTTAACTTCAGGAGGATAGATAAGATAAATCACCAGCGGCATCAATATCAAGCATAGCATCCCAGGAATAAACATCGCGACTGCCCAAGTCGTCCAAGACAATTGAATCTCGCTGCCAGTAGCCTTATTAACCAAATCGACTACTAAAGGGTTCGGTGCAGTAGCCGTAATAAACATACCTGATGTAATTGGGTTGGCGTGATAGTTAACCATGGCTAAATAACGGCCAATCTTCTTTTGGGTGCCCTCTTCTGGCGTAGAATGAAAGCTTTGGGCAATAGATTTCATAATAGGGTGAATAATCCCGCCACCTCGGGCAGTATTAGAAGGCGTAATCGGTGCAATCATCAGCTCTGCAGCAGTCAATGAGTAAGCAACACCAATAGTTTTTTTACCGAAGATAGAGATAAAGTAATAAGCAATACGCCGACCTAAGCCCGTCTTTATCAAGCCCCGTGAAATCATCACAGCGATACCAATGAGCCAAATTAGGGGACTTGAATAGCTTGATAAGGCATCACTTATTGCAGCTTGTGGACTTTCGTTGGTCACACCTGTGACCGCTACTAACGTGACTGCAATAATAGCAATCGCGCCAATGGGCAGCACTTTACCAATAATAGCAACGATGGTCGCAATAAATAGCGCCAGCATATGCCACGCCTCGGGCGTAACGCCAGTAGGTACTGGAATGATAAACCAAATTATCAAACCAACTAAAATGGCAATAGCGGCAGGAATAGGCTTAAATGGCATCAGTAATACCTCCTTGTAAAATGCTTAATTTATAAAATACATCCTACCATGAAGTAAAATTAAATTAATTATATAGTCACACATATAATAGTTATTACTAATTTATTTTAACATTCAATTTTTTTCACCTGTCTACTTAAGGGTTAAAATAAAATTAGGCTATCAACGATGCTCATATTAGATTAGGATTTAAGGCACAAAAAAGCACACCGTTAGGCATGCTCTTTTTTACTGATAGTTCTAACTTACAAAACTATGATGCTTATATTAAAAGCAATATTTTTACTTTAACGCCCGCAGACGGCTAGATAATTGGCTAATAATCTGCTCAATTTCCTGATTGGCTTCTGTTTCGTTGTCTAAGTTACCGTGAGGAGTTAACTGATTCATGACTTCAGGTAACAGCTCAGACAGTCCCTGACGAACTTCCATGTCATTAGCGCCAGTATGCGTCGCTACTTGCTGAATTTCTTCCTCATCAAATAAGCGATTGATATCATGAGGGTCAAGATTATCATTTAACTCATGATTACTCATCCAAGAGCGTGCTTGATTCTCATAGCCCATGCCAGTTATTTTTGATAAAGCACCACTAAGGCCACCGTTACGCTGAATCCAACTTAACACCATCGGCATCAATGCGGCAACCAACATTCCTTTACCACTAAAGCCACCTCTACTACGTTGACTTCCCAACACGCTACCTAAAATATCACCCATTCCACCAGAACTTGCACGAGTGTTACTTTGATTATTACCACCGAGCAAACCACCCAAAAGATCATCTAAACCGAAGTGGTTGTCCTGCTGGCGCTCATACTGCTGTGGATTATAATCGCGGGGTTGATTGCGACTGCCAGTGAGTACGCCGCCCAAAATATCACCAAGGCCACCCGTACGACGCGGGGTAATCTTCTGGTTAATAGGATTACGCTGGTGATCTTCTGGATCAATAGCACTGCGCGCAACTTGTGATACTAAATTCCCTAATAAGCTCATAATATCGTCCTTTTATTATTAATAAATCGTTTCTCGTTAAAGTTCTTATAAATCAATATCAAACAAATTCTTAGCTAATATAGCAAATCTCTTCCGTTCGCTAGATAGGTGTTTTGTTATAGGGTGTAGAAGTTCGTTAGCCTATCAGTTAAAGAAGTGCTAATAATAAAATGTTAACGGTACTGTATAATTAACCAATATGTATTCACAATAAATGAGCAACTGTCGCTTGCTCAAGTGGCTGTTATCGGGCTAACGCTGGCTAAAATGTTGAGCTCACGCCATTGTTCATCCGTAACTTGGTCGCGAAACACAGTCACTGTTAAAGCACGCTGGTAAGGCTCAATAATTGTAAACTCGAAATGAATAAATAGAGGATAACGATGTACCTTAAACAAATCGGCTTGCCAGAGTGCATCGCCGCGATTTGTACGCATTAGTACTTGCCAGTTTTGGTCAATACGCTGATCAAGAGGTGGTTGACTTAAATGTAGCACTATTGGACGAGACAATGCTAAGTAGCTCACTACTGACGCAGTGATAACCAGTATCAATACATAGTGTCCTAAAGACAGCTTTGCGAGCCATGCCAACAATATAAGGCCGCTGGACAAGATAATATATAGCAACGTACGAAGATAGCTTGATAGCTTTATTGGCGTGTCAATGCGTAAAGACTTTAACTGGGTCATCTTTTGATCACCATAATACTTGTTCTAAAGAGCTGAGTTCGCCTAATTGATCAGTTATATCGACAATTCTGATGACCACTAAAGATCTTTTGCATGACGCCAGGTTTTAATTTTATTGACCAATGTCCAAATTGCATCATCTTCAGGTTGGCTCTGATTGGTAAAGTAATCTAACAAGTCTGGATCTTCATGAGTAAGCATTTGTGCAAAGGTTTCTTGCTCAGCAGCCGTTGCAGTTAAATATAGCTCTTTCACATAAGGATCGATATAAAAATCTAATTCTTTCAGCCCACGCCGCGCTTGATAAATAATACGCCGCTGCTCATTAGTAGGCTCTGGCTGACTTTGTATATCTAAGTTATTTGATGTCATAAAGTTAGTCTCATTATTTAATATTATATTTAAACTAGAATATAGAGTGGCCGTGCTACACAACAGTATTAGTTATTAGTATTTTGCTTATTATAATCAGACAGCTGGCTCCACAACGCTCCTGCTTGCTGCATCATTGCCACATTATGGGTACGAATAATACTAGCGCCTTGCTGTAAGGCAAAAATTCCAGCAGCAGTACCAGCAGCGTCTCGTTCTGATGCTCGAGTTTCTGTAACTTCTGGGACACCACTTCTTGTGAGCACTTCTGATAAAAAGCGTTTGCGCGAGATACCAAACATCATTGGTAAGCCAAGCACTTGCAAGCTCTTGAGCTGGGTTAATAAGGCACAATGATGCTCATAATTTTTAGCAAAGCCAAATCCAGGATCAATAATAATTTTTTCACGTTTAACACCAACTCTTATTACCTCATCAATACGAGCTTTTAATTCTGCGCTTACTTCACTGATAATGTCGTCATACTGCGCCAAACTATTCATGGAGGTTGGCTCACCACGCATGTGCATCAGCATCACTGGTATATCAAGCTTGGTAGCCATTGCTGCCGCACCATCACGTTTAAGTGCCCGTACATCATTCCAAATATCAGCGCCTGCTGCAAATGCAGCCTGTATAACTATAGGATTGCTAGTATCAATCGATAACCAAATTGCATCACCATACTGCTCTCGGATCGCTTTCACTATTGGTACAACACGCTGAACCTCTTCGCTAGTAGCGACAGTATCAGCATTCGGACGGGTAGACTCACCACCAATATCAATAATAGTAGCGCCTGCGTTTACCATTTTCTGACAATGCGCTATAGCTGTATCAATCGCATTAAACTGTCCCCCATCAGAAAACGAATCTGGCGTCACATTTAAAATACCCATAATATGGGGCTGTGATAAATCTAACACTTTACCTCGACTGGTAACGCTATAGGCAGGTAACGGATGGAACAATGACATAGCAAATCCATGGTGAATAAATTTTTATAAATACATGCTTAAGCCCATCATACCAGCAAACCTTATGCCAGCCTAAACTTATACTAGGTTGAAACAGTGACCATAAAAAAGCCCTTTTATTGAAAAGGGCTTTTTTATCAATTATGATATTTTTTTGACGTTACATCGCTGGTAAAGGAGGCGGTGTCGAACCTGTAGCTTTCATATTATCTTTCGATAAGTTTACTTCAGTATGTTGGTAAACTCTCGGTGGACGAGGCGCTTCACCCGCTAGTATATCTTGCAACTGATCTCGGTCAATTGTTTCCCATTTCATCAAGGCATCGACCATCGCATGCATTTTATCTTGATTACCTTCAATCAACTCGCGCGCGATATCATACTGCTCCTCTAGCATTCTACGTACTTCTTCATCAACCTTTTGCTGCGTTGCTTCTGAAATAGCACGAGTACCACCAAAGTAGCCTTGTGAATTCTCATCATCTTCATACACCATGATGCCGAGCGCATCTGACATACCGTATTTAGTGACCATAGCCCGTGCCATTTTGGTAGCCCGTTCAAAGTCGTTAGATGCTCCTGTTGACATCTGATTGATAAACACTTCTTCAGCTATTCGACCACCAAACAAAATAGCAATATCACTCAGCATTTTAGACTTATAAAGACTAGTCTGATCATGCTCAGGCAGCTGCCACGTTACACCAAGGGCAAATCCACGTGGCATAATAGTGACTTTATGAACTGGATCTGTACCGGGTAACAGCTCAGCGACTAACGCATGACCTGATTCATGATAAGCAGTTGCACGGCGCTCTTCTTCACGAATCACCATTGATTTACGCTCAGGACCCATATATAGCTTGTCTTTTGCGTCTTCAAAGTCATTCATATCGACACTACGTTTGTTACGACGAGCTGCAAATAAAGCCGCTTCGTTAACAAGGTTGGCCAACTGTGCACCACTAAAGCCAGGCGTACCACGCGCCAGTGAGTTGGCATCAACACCAGTGGTATTCGGCAATTTACGCAAATGCACTTTTAAAATTTGTTCGCGGCCTTTGATATCTGGCAAACCCACTTGTACCTGACGGTCAAAACGACCGGGACGTAGTAGTGCTTTATCCAGAACGTCAGCACGGTTGGTCGCAGCAATGACAATAACGCCTTCATTACCTTCAAAACCATCCATTTCGACCAGTAGTTGGTTCAAGGTTTGCTCACGCTCATCATTGCCACCGCCCGTACCAGAGCCACGATGGCGACCGACCGCATCAATTTCATCGATGAAGATAATACAAGGTGCACTTTTCTTAGCTTGTTCGAACATATCACGTACCCGTGAGGCACCGACACCCACGAACATCTCAACAAAATCAGAACCTGAGATTGAGAAGAACGGCACTTTAGCTTCGCCAGCAATGGCTCTTGCTAATAAAGTCTTACCAGTACCTGGTGGCCCTACCATCAAGATACCACGTGGAATAGTCGCGCCAAGCTTAGTAAACCTATCTGGCTCACGTAAGAACTCGACCACTTCTACCACTTCTTCTTTCGCCTCTTCACAACCAGCGACATCCTCAAAGCTGACGTTGATTTGATCCTCAGTAAGCATTTTTGCTTTTGACTTACCAAAGCTCATCGGACTGCCGCCTTTACCACCAACGCCACCTTGCATCCTGCGCATAAAGAACAAAAACAAACCAATGATCAGTAAGATTGGGAAGCTTGCAATTAGCAGCTGCATCATTACGCTTTGACGTTTTGGCGCAGTCCCCTGGATATCGACTTTGTTCTCACGCAGTAGCGGCAGTAGCTGCTCATCAGCTACTGCGGGTCTAATAGTCTCAAATGATGAGCCATTTTTCTTCTCGCCGGTGATTTGCTCGCCGTCAATTTCAACACTGGCTACTTGATTTTCGGACACTGCGGTCACAAATTCAGAGTAGTTAAGGCTGTCCGGCTCAGACGATTGATCAAAGCCGCTAAACACCAGTACCAAAACGCCGATTACCACCAGCCACAATAAGGTATTTTTTACCATGTCGCTCACAAGTTTTCCCATCCCTTACTTATTGGTGTGTTTACTAAACACGTGACGTTTTCAAAGTAATCATCCTTGTCTGCTAAAGTTTTATCTTATTCAATTATCTAAAGATAAAAAATTGCGACAATAAGTGTCTTACTTTTAAACGGCTTTGCTCAAAACAATTTCTTAAAAAAAGTGCCTAAAACAAAGTTAATATACCATTATATTTGGTTTTCACTTGAAAAATTCAAGCAGAATCTGAATTTATTCAGTTAACAATTGTAGCAGTTTTCAATTATTCACACGTCCATCTTCTGTAAATTATACTGAAGGTTATTATCTACATAATGTATAGAAAATACCGACGATTTATAGGAACTATCTTCTATTTAATCGCTATCCAAAATATCTCTTTTGAACGAGGGCGTGAAGCAGCAGGTTTAATACTACGAATTTTACTGAACTTTGATTGCATCTGCTTACGCAAGTCTTGTGCCCCTGCGCCTTCAAATACTTTCATAATCAGAGCACCACCTTCTGGTAAATTCTCTAAAGCAAAGTCTATTGCAAGCTCACACAAGTCCATCATTCTTGGCTGATCCACACCACTATTACCTGAAGTATTAGGCGCCATATCAGACAATACTACATCTACTTGTTGCTCTCCGACTTCAGCCATAATTTTATCAAAAATTTCAGCTTCGCGAAAATCACCTTGAATAAAAGTGACATTTTCCAAATTATCCATCGGTAAAATATCAGAAGCAATTAAAGTTCCAGTCTCACCGACCAATTTACCTGCTACTTGTGACCAACTGCCAGGCGTACTGCCTAAATCAACCACCGTCATGCCTTTACTAATCAGCTTTGTTCTATCATTAATCTCAAGCAACTTAAAAGCGGCACGTGCACGATAGCCCTCTTTTTGGGCTTGCTTTACGTAATAGTCGTCAAGATGCTCTTTCATCCAGGCACTACTACTTTTTGACAGATTTTTATTTTTAATACGCGTGGCCAAAGTAACTGCTCCTACTATTAACTGATATCTCAATGTGCAATATATCTATGCTTAACTATTTAATAATTAAGCTAAACATTAAATAATCTATAAAATAGGGTTTGATTGATATATGCGGTTAAAGATGGAAACTACAAGACGGTAACCTAAATTGACTTCAACACAAAGGATTTAGCAGCTTTATAAGTCAGTAGTGTTTATAATGCTGCAAGACAGTCAGTTTAACATTTCCATCACGTAAAATCGTGCGAAATCCCGATGATTTCATGCGAGATAGACGTAGATTATTTATAATGATTATTAGATTTTTAAATGATATTGTAGTCTATTTTTAAATAATGCTCATCTTAATCACTATTATCATGATGTTAACATTATTTATGATGATACAATTATTAACCCTGACTTTTATATTTACCAACGCTTAGGAATTTTATGGAACTTGATAACGCTACGATTAAACGCCTAAAAGGTATTGGTCATGAGCTCAAACCTATTGTCATGCTTGGCAATAATGGGATTACGCCTGCCATTACTGAAGAAATTAACCGTGCTCTATCAGATCACGAATTGATCAAGGTAAAATTACCAGCCGGTAGCAAGCATGACCGTGATGTGGTCAGCACCGAGCTTGCCACCACAGCCAATGCTTATGTAATTCATACGATTGGCCGTATGGTATTATTGCTGCGCCAAAACCCTAATGCCAATCCAAAGCTGTCGAATTTAGCACGTCACGCCCAGTAGCTTGCATGTATTAGTTTGAGCAATGCAATGTGTAATTACCATTGCCATTGCAAAGTATATAAGCCGCGTCGCATGAGTGCTCGCGGCTTTTATATTATCCAAGTTTTGAATATTGAAATATTTTGACAGTTTTCTAACATTATGAGTTATAAACCACTACTAATTACAAAGCCGCCCCATGAGTCAAATTTTCAATCTACGTTTAGCGACTGATACTCTAGCTGTCGACGCGCAGCAGCTGGGCGTAACGCCCGAACAACTACAACATATTCACGTCAAGGTTAGTGCTTCGATTATTCAGCAGCCAGATCCGCAGCTATGGCTCACCTATAGTATCCAATTACCTAATGCGGATTTAGCTACGCAATTGAGCTGGCCAGCTTGGGAGCAGGCACAGGTCAGCTTTACTGACTATTTATGGGAGCAGACCTGTCTTGAGTGTTTTATAGCAGGCAGCAATTTAGTTCTTGATGAGGTAAAGAAAACTAACGAAGCGAAAAGCTATATCGAAATTAATGCCAGTCCAAATGGTCGTTACGCCCTTTATTACTTTGAAAATTATCGTACCCCGCCCACTCTTCCGCCAACCCCTTTATTACATAAAGATGGAAAACTAAAAACAGATAAAAAGTCACAAGCTCATATCAATTGGTCTACCGAACCAACAAAACCACAAAACATTCGGGTGTCAAAGCTTCTACCAAATAATAAATTGACAACGGTCATTAACAATTTGACAGCTTGTTCATTTAAACCACGCCATTTTTACCAGCGCAGTTTTGGTGTTCCCTTAAACCAACTGCCTTCTTACATCTCTAATGATAGCTTTTCTAATAGTGCCTGTATCGAAAAGCTACATCCCTGTGTCATTTTGCGACTCAGTGATACTGTTTTATATTTTGCCTCCGCCCATGCCTCTCCGCCCGACTTCCATAACCATTCTTACTGGCCTCTCTTTGATTATAAAGCAGCACTCTCGGAATAGATGTCATCTCGCAGCATTTTTAAAAATAGTAATCAGTAACCTTCATCTATAAATATCAAAACTTGAAACCACAAAACTGGCATAAAAAAGCTCAGCAACGTCGTTAAGACCATTGCTGAGCTAGGAGACAGCGGGGAGCTTATTAAAAATACCCTACTTTATTAAATACTATGCCTATCAGACACTATTTATCAGCCATAGCAAGATAAATGCCACGGTTCGATGCGTCGTCTATGTATTGTGAATCGCGCCACGTGGTATAGCTGTAGCTACCACCATATGGACTAATGCTGTTTTGACGGAAGTCAGACACCCAGGCTGCACCATCAAAGATTTGGATATGACCATGCGGATGTTTTGAGCTGCGATCATAGACAACCACATCACCGACTTGTATAGGCATATTATTGCTGATTTTGCTAAAGCCTGCATTAGCAAGTGTACCGCGAGTCGCATACTGGTAAGCTGAAGGATTAGGCGTGAATTCGTAACCGGCAGATTGTAGCGCTTGGCGTACATAACGCGCACAACGACCAGAGCTTCTAGACAATGCTACTCTTGAGGCACGAGCAGCTGCGACAGCTGGAGCTGAATTATGATCTAAAACTGATCTAAACTGCTGTTGTTTTTCAGAGTATAAACGACGAGACAAAGAATCGAGCTCAGTACCTTTTTGTTTAAGAACATTAATAGCGCGGGTGATTTCACTATTGTTAGAGACGTGCACCCCACCATTGTTAGTGCTGTACCTATTTTGCGAAGAACCGTAGGAATTAGAGATATTTGCTCTGGTATAAGTCAGTGTACTATTTGAGATGGTATTTACAGCGGCACCACTCGTTTGTGCCACACCCATACCCAATACTGACAATATTAATAAAGCCTTTTTCATAAATTTACTACCTATTGTTAATGCAAGATTGCTCGTCATCCATGACAAAGCAGCAATTAATTTAGAGAATATAGTTATCAGACAAACATGATAAAATTCTAAGGTTAACAGTGTGCGTTTTAAATCTATTTGCTTTAACATCACCTATTAGATGAGTAATTACAATGTCAAAAAAACAGCCTAATCGGCTCGCTCAGCTTATTGATCATCAGGCTTTTGCAGGTAGCGCACTACCTCGAAGCCTTGCTGATAATATGCAACTTTATACACAAGCTACCAATGAGATAAAAAAGCTTCTGGTAGAGTGTCTACCGGATGAGATACTTGATACCTGTTGGGTTGTGGGTCTCTCTACTGAACAACTGACCCTCAGTGTAAGCTCGATGACGGCAGCAAATCACATTCGCTACTTACAAAACGCTTATCTTAAAGTATTAACGGAGCAGTCTATTACATTTCAACAACTCAAGCAGATACGTGTCGTGGTAGTCAAAAACTCTGCTTCTAATCCTTTAACTAGGCAACTACCAACCTTGTTAAGTACTCACAAAGCCAATGAAAATCAGCCTCTTAGCCAAAGAACAAAACGGACTATATCACAGGCTGCAAAGCATGTCACCACTGATAAAAACCTCAAAGAAGCACTTTTACGCCTGCTAAAAGACTAAAAATACTTACCTTACAATGTAAGATTGTGTAAAGAAAATAGCAGTAAGCTGACCAACAAGACAGTTTTTTAATACTTTCACGAATAAAAAAAACGTTTGATTCTCAAATCTAGATTATGGATTTGAGAATCAGACGTTTTTTTATAGCGCGAAGCGTTGGTGGTAACTACGGTTAAGCAGACGGCTATAATAATACAAATATTGATAATGATATTATGACATCCATCCACTCTCGTCTTTATGTAATCTTACGTAAATGTTGCGATACATCGTGTATGTTCGTGTATTCATCCCTCAACAGTTAGGGAGGTTAAAGGTAAATATTCAATTGGACAAGTTACATTGTCATCAAAAGTTACAAATTTATAGTTATTCTTATCTGATAAAATCTCACGGACTAATAAGTTGTTCAATGCATGACCAGATTTGTAGGCATTAAAACGTCCTAATATCGGATAACCGATGAGGTATAAATCGCCTAACGCATCCAAAATTTTATGACGAACAAATTCATCAGCAAACCGCAAACCTTCCGCATTAAGAATTTTCGCTTCATCGATAACAATAGCATTGTCCATACTGCCACCCAAAGCTAGATTATTTTTCCTTAATGTTTCGATATCACGTAAAAAACCAAAAGTACGGGCAGAACTCAATTCTTCAATGAAGTTTTGAGTAGAAAAGCGAAGCTGTGCATGCTGAAAGTCTTTATCAAAAGCAGGATGATCAAAGTCAATCTCAAAATTTAGCTCAAAACCATCGTACGGACGTAACTCTGCCCATTTATCATCAACCTTGACGCGCACCGGGCGCACTATTTTCAAAAACTTCTTTGGACTGTCTTGTTCACAAAATCCAGCTTGTAGTAACACGCCTACAAATGGCGCAGCGCTACCATCCATAATAGGAATCTCGCTTGCGGACACACGAATCAATAAGTTATCAACGCCAAGACCAGCAATCGCACTTAGTAAGTGCTCAACCGTACCCACACGCGTTCCACCAAATACTAAATTGGATGACATCATAGTATCCTGTACCAAAAAAGCACTGGCAGGAATTGGTGCACAATCAGCGATATCTGAGCGCTCAAAGACAACGCCAGTATTAACAGGCTGTGGGTGAAACTCTAAGTCAACGGGCTGCCCACTATGTAAGCCAATACCTGTAATCGCTATGGCTCTGTTTATAGTTCGTTGGTTCATGACTGCTTTCTCACATATCTTGTTACAATTGCCATAGTGTACCATTAGCTAGCCCTTATTCGCTATAGTCAAAAAACACTAATTTACTCATTTCTTCGTTTGATTACACTTATTACAGACCGTGCTTAAACACTTTTTACGGGTTAAATTGAATAGAAAATAAAAAAATCTAACTTAATAACAAGCAAAAACACACTGTCTAATATTATTTACAGCGAATAAACGCAAAAAAGCCAGCACTGAGATGCTGGCTTTTTTGCGTTTATTGAACTACCTAAGATGACTGCAAGTTAACTACACTAGGTACAGAAAAAGTATCATTAACGTTACTTGTTCTGTTGACGTTTAAGATAATCTTGAATACTATTTGTTTTAGTCTGTGGTTGTTCTTGTGGCGCTTGAGAGTGGCTAGTGTTGTCTTGATACATCTGGGTTTTTGACTGTTTCTGACTGTTTAAAGCACTGGTATGCAAGTTAGGATCAACAGGCTGGGTGCTGTTCACAGAGGGTACAGGCTGTTGTATTTTGGCATCTTGGCCTGCATATTCATCTAAAGTCAAACCAGTCGCAATAACGGTCACATGCAATTCATCACCCATATCTTCATCAACTACTGAGCCATAGAAAATATTAGCATCATCGGTGTCAGTAATACCTTCAACGATTTCGCTGATTTTACTAAACTCATCTAACGAGAGACTCTGTGAAGAAATTACGTTAACCAATAGGCCTTTGGCATTCTCTAAACGCAAATCGTCCAGTAATGGTGATTTGATCGCTTTTTCCGTCGCTTCGCGTGCACGGTCATCACCACTAGCACGGCCAATACCCATCATGGCATGACCTTTAGCCGTCATTGCGGTACGAATGTCATTAAAGTCAATATTTACCAACCCTGAACGAGCGATAGTTTCAGCAATACCTTGTACGGCATGCATAAGTACATCATCCGCTTTCTTAAAGGCATCTTGCATTGACAGATTACCATAGACACTCATTAGCTTATCATTTGGGATGGTAATAATAGAATCAACAAAGTTAGTTAATTGTTCAATGCCAGCCTTAGCAGCTTTGATACGCTTACCACCTTCAAACTTAAAAGGGGTGGTGACAACGGCGACGGTCAGAACTTCCATCTCTTTTGCAATGCGAGCCACGACAGGCGCAGCACCGGTACCAGTACCACCGCCCATCCCAGCGGTAATAAATACCATATCTGAGTGCTCAAGTAAGGCACGAATCGCTTCTTCTTCACTTTCAGCAGCTTCACGACCCACTTCTGGATTGGCTCCAGCACCAAGGCCACGATTACTTTTTGCGCCTAGTTGTAACTTATGAGGAGCGGTCAGACGGTCAAGGGCTTGCTTGTCCGTATTGGCACAGACAAACGTTACACCTTTAATCCCTTGTTGTACCATGTGCTCAACCGCATTACCGCCGCCGCCGCCAACTCCAAATACGATAAAGCGGGCTTGACCATTATTTTGAGGTTTATTATCATCCGGCATGGTGTATTTTGACATAAAAAAATTGCTCCAGTTGCAGATAGCATGAGAATCGATAGATGATAACGCACTCGCATGCTATCGACTTACTATATATAAATGCATACAAATAAAATAGGGTAATAACAATAAAGCTTATATAAAATTTCTCAGATTTTAATTTAGTAAGTTTCTGATTTTATCTCAAAAAAATGCTAAAGTATTTTTTTAAATAAACTACTAAAGCGCTGACCAACACCTTGAAAAGCGCCTTTAACCTTAATTTTTTCTATGGCTTCGATCTCACTTTGTTCGCTATGACGAAACTGTTCGCTCTGACTGTATAACAAAGTACCAAAAGCAGTATGATAGGCTCGGTCATGTATGTGAGTATTCAGCTGCTTATAGGTATCTTCATTACCAAAATGATTATAGGCGCTAATATAAGGATGAGTATTAGTCATTACTACGGGCATTTTTAGTAATTTCTTTGCAAATGGTACCATCCCCTTAATAGCACTACCCCCACCCGTCAGTACCATACCGCGATCAATATATCCTATTAGACCCGCTTGATGCAGTTGTTTGACTACCTCAGTAAAAATACTGACATAACGGGCTTCAATAATTTGGGCGAGCTTGTAAACACTCACATTAATCTCATCACCTGATCCTTGTGGTCTAAATATAAAAAACGCACTGGGATCAATGCTACTGACATCGGATGTGCCATGCAATTTTTTAAGCTTTTCAGCTTCTATCATGGATACACCAAAATCTGCTGATATATCCATGGTCACTTCATGGCTGCCGCTTGCCACGCAATGGGTAAAAACCAACTTGTTTTCTTTATAAACACAAATACTGGTGGTACTGGCACCAATATCTATCAAACAAACACCCTGCTGACGTTCCTCGCTTATAAGACTATACTCAGCGCTAGTAACCGCATCGAACACCACATGATCGACACCAACATCACAGCTTTGTAATAACTTCTGAAGGTTTTGACGACTGGAAACCGGCATCATCATCATGTGATACATCACGGTGATATCTTCTGCAATCATCTCAATCACATCATCCACTAAATTATCGTGATCATCAATATAAATACCTTGCTGACAGCAATGCATCAAATAGTAATCAGACGGCAAATCTTGTGATTTAGCGTTAGACAACGCTTGTACCATATCTCTAGTACGCACCACGTCTTCTTCGACTACTACGTGACCGGTACTGTTTTTACTCAATAGCTCAGGAGTCGATAAAGTTAACCACACACTATGAACGCGGCAGTTGGCAGTATCTTCAGCTTCTTGAATCGCTTGTTTGATTGCGCTTTGTAAGCGTTCTCGGTGTTTAATTTGGCCTTGATAAAAGTCGCTATTCTTAACTTGTCCAACGCCCATAATGCGAATATCTTTTGCAGACACGACACTACCGATCACCGCATACACAGCAGTGGCACTTAAATGGACAACAACTAGATTCTCAGTATTTTTCATGGTACCAAACAAATTATCGCTAAACAGGAGACTACATGACGTCTCCATTAAATCATCAAAGTGAATACTAAATTCAAATAAGGGTTTTATATTTAAAAAACATAAGGTCGAACAGAGCTCTGCACTCAATAAGCAGTAATACCGTATATCTAAGCTGCAATGTGGATGACTCAGTCGCCCTATCTTTTTCAGCTTATGTTTCTTTTGTATGCCATGTAATGCTAAAGCCGTTCTTATAGCGCAGGTCTACCGATTGTATATCATTACGGCGCATGCGTAATTGATTGTCTAAGATCTTACTCAAACTGAGCAACTTTTGCGCGGTATTCTCATTATCGACAATAACACGTACACCATTATCAAAACGTACCAACCAAGTCATACGTGGGGACAGAATAATATCTTCAACCTGCATATCGAGTGGCGCATACCACTCATTAATTTGTTGCATTTGCTGCATAATAACCGGAGCTTGAGTGAGCTCACCTTGTAAAGTGGCATACTGCGCTTGCGTCAGCTCTTCATTGTCAGCCGGAACAAACACTTCACCTTTGGCATCAACAAGACGCTCTGTACCGAAGTTAGCGACTGCCTTTTTTGGTAATACCGTAATAACAATACCACGCTGCCAATCTCGGGTAACACTGATTTGATCTACCCAAGACAAATTAATACCAATGTCTCGCAGGGTTTGTAAGTCAGTGGTAAAAAAACCACTTACCGACTGTTGGTTCATGGTCTGCTGCAACGCTTGATATTGCGTTATCGTTAGCCCTTGATGACTGACTTCAATAGCAGCTGGTGGCGCATCACGTAAGGCCTTACCACCCATAATTAATATCAATAATAACAACCCTACCACCAGTGCCATGAAGAGATATTTGGCCGAAGGTAGCATTGGTTTGCTATGTTTTGGGCGATTAATCTTATCACTCATTAAGTCAGTTATATCGTTGACAGCTTGAGCCATAATCACATTCGCCCTTATTTTTAATGTAACTTATATTTGATATGTTTAATCAGTCTTATTCAATAGAAGGAGAAAAGTAATAAATATTATAGTGCCAATATATTTTCGCTACTCTCAACTCGCGTTTAACTTTGACCCGTTAGTCATAATTGACTATTACTATCTAATAATAATTATTTATATGATGCAAGGAATTCAACACGCAAAATAACTTAATATTATGGGTTTATATTTACACTTACAATATTAACGTATTTTCATCATAAACAATAGCTTAACCCAAGCTGTAACTGTTAAATTTACACGAAGTTACACTAAGCTATGGTTTAGCATAACTAGGGACACATCAATGGTGTTACTACTGCTATCTCGATTTGAAATACTCGACTTACTGGGATGAGCTTTTCACTATAAAGTTTGCGCTAAAATATGCCAACATAACGCATCAAAGTCCATACCGCGCGCTTTTGCTGCCATGGGTACTAGGCTGTGACTGGTCATTCCAGGTACAGTATTGATTTCAAGTAGCCAGAAGTTACCATCATTATCTTGCATCGCATCAACACGCCCCCAGCCTTTAGCACCAACGGCACGGAATGCTGCAAGGCTTAATGCCTGCAGATGCTTCTCTTCGCTATCACTCAGACCACAGGGAATGTAGTAGCCGGTGTCAGTGCGATTATACTTGGCTTCAAAATCGTAAAAATTAGTGATATCAGCAGGCTCTAAACGGATGACTGGGTAAGCTTCCTCATCAATAATGACAATGGTAAATTCACGGCCGGTAATCCAGCGCTCTGCCATTACGACGTCACCACATTGTACGGCGGTAGCGTAAGCTGCTGGTAGCTCATCTAAATGATTTACTTTGGTCATGCCAATACTAGACCCTTCATGCACCGGTTTAATAATTAACGGGAGTCCGAGTGTATTGACCACTTGCTGCCAGTCAGTAGCCGCAGTAAGCAGTGAGAACGGTGCTGTTGATAAGCCACAACCTTGCCACAGTTGCTTGGTACGCACTTTGTCCATACCCAGTGCTGATGCCAATACCCCTGAGCCAGTCTGCGGGATATCTAACCACTGCAGCATGCCTTGAAGCACGCCATCTTCACCGCCACGGCCATGTAGAACATTAAATACCCGATCGAAATCACGCAGCTCAGTCACGTCTTGATGCTTAGGGTCAAAATGGGTGGCATCAACACCTTGATTTTGAAGCGCTTGCAATACTGCTGCCCCGCTATCTAACGAAATAATACGCTCATTGCTATTACCACCATAAACCACAGCAACTTTACCAAATACACTGGCATCATGCACCTTGACAGGAAGTACGCTTACAATCTTCTCGTTAACTTTTTGATTATTATCATAATCAGTTTGCGCAGCAGCTGCTAAAGCCAGCTCCGGATTAACAATAGTTTTCTCGTCTGGAGTAGCAGCAACATATTCAGAGTTATTTATATTTTCTTGATTCTTATTACTCGACATAAGTAAAATTCCTAAAATTTTCTTGAAACCTATTTATTAAGAGTTATCTGAGATATAGATTGTTAGCGGCCAAGTCAATAGCAATTTGACCAATATTTCCAGCACCTTGGGTTAAAAGCATATCGTTCGCTTGTAGTAAGCGTTGCATGACTGGAGCTATATTATTTTTATCAATAATCGTCGGTTCAACTGCACCGCGCAAACGTATACTGCGTGCCAAAGCCTTGGTATCTGCTCCAGCTATCGGACTTTCTCCTGCTGAGTAGACATCCAATAATAACAGCTCATCAACTGACGATAATACTTCAACAAAATCATCAAAGCAGTCACGAGTACGGCTATAACGGTGTGGCTGGAACAGCATGACCAAACGGCGATCAGGGAAGCTCTGGCGTGCGGCTTTAATTGTGGCATCAACTTCTCTTGGATGATGGCCATAATCATCAATTAACAACACATCGCCTTCACCGATAACAACAGGTTCATGCTGCTCAAAACGGCGACCAACGCCTTCAAACTTATGTAGCGCACGCTTAATCGCTTCATCGTCGACGCCCTCATCGGTTGCCATGGTAACTGCAGCTAGTGCATTGTATACGTTGTGGATACCAGGAATATTTAAGGTCAAATGTAATGGTTCGCGGTCACGGCGTAGAACCGTAAAATGGGTTTTAGTACCTTCAACCACCACGTCAATGGCTTGTACATCGTTAAAAGGTTCAAGCCCAAAGGTCAATACCGGACGCCCGATATCATCAATCATCGCATAAAGTTCGGGATCATCACCGCAGACTACTGCCAAGCCATAAAACGGCATATTTTGTAAAAATTGAATATAAGCGGCTTTTAGTTTCTCAAAGCTATTATCATAAGTTTCCATATGATCTTGGTCGATATTGGTCACAATCGCGGCCATCGGATGCAAGGTTAAAAATGAGGCATCGGACTCATCAGCTTCAGCCACTAAAAAACGACTGCTACCCAGTGCGGCATTTTTGCCTGAGGCATTCAGTTTGCCTCCAATCACATACGTCGGATCAAGTTGCCCTTCCGCAAGCATAGTGGTCAGCAAGCTGGTCGTCGTCGTTTTACCGTGCGCGCCAGCAACGGCAATACCATGACGATAGCGCATCAACTCACCGAGCATATCAGCACGGCGCACGACTGGCAGACGCGCTTTGAGCGCCGCTGTAATCTCAGGGTTACTACGATCAATAGCAGTTGACACCACCACCACATCGGCATGTTCGATATTCTTCGAATCATGACCGATAAATATCTCGATGCCAATATCTTGTAAGCGCTTAGTTACCGGACTTTCAGAGATATCTGAGCCACTCACTTGATACCCTTGGTTACTCATCACTTCCGCGATGCCGCACATACCCGAACCCCCAATGCCCACGAAATGCAAATGCTGGATACGGCGCATCTCTGGTATTTCAATCAGACGTGTAGGTAAAGATTTATTATTAAGCGCAGCAGATGTGACACTGACAGGAGCGGCTGTGGACATAAGGGTTTCTCTTTAGTAAGGAATCATAAAATACGGTGATGATGGTTATTAAAATAGGCCAGTAACATTAAACGATGTATCACTCAGTGATCGTAATACTGTTAGAACCAATATTAAAATAAAAAAAGTACTAAAGTGCTTGCCAAATAATATCAGCCACTTGCTGACTAGCGCTACGATTGGCAAGCGCATGACCCTTTTTGGCCATCTCTAAACAGGCACGTCGATCAAGTACAGCCAGCTCATCACTTAATCGTTTAGGGGTTAGTTCAGGTTGCGGTAGTAAAATCGCGGCATCATATCCCGTTAAGGTACGCGCATTAGCAGTTTGGTGATCGTCAACGGCACTAGGCAGGGGCACAAGAATCGCGGCAACCCCAACGTTTTGAATTTCAGTAACCGTCAGCGCGCCCGCCCGGCAAACAATAATATCTGCCCACTTATAAGCAGCTGCCATATCCGTAATAAAAGGTTGCACAGTGACTTGGTGTGCGCTCAAATCCTCAACATCATAGGCAGCTTGAGTTGCCGTTTCATTATCACGGCCGCATTGATGACGCACTTCAAACGGACTGTCTATAAGTGCTAACGCTTTGGGAACGGTATTATTAAGCACTTGCGCACCTAATGAGCCGCCTACGACTAATAAGCGTAGTGGAGAGTCATCATTAATATCATAACGGTCAGAAGGTGCGGCAACGCCTCTGATGGCATTACGTACTGGATTGCCAACCGTTTCAAGCTTGTTATTAGACTCAGTATTTAGCTGGCTATTGGCAAAAGTATTTTCAAAGGCTTGCAGAACTTTGGTGGCAATTTTGGCCAAATAGCGATTGCTCATACCCGCTATCGCATTTTGTTCATGGATAATCAGCGGCGTACCTGTCATACGGGCAGCGATACCACCTGGCGCTGTTACATAACCACCAAAGCCCACTACTATATCGATTTTATTACTACGAATAATTTTGATGACTGCCATAGTTGCTGATAACAAAGTAACGGGCATCTTAAGCAAACGGCCTACGCCTTTCCCGCGCAAGCCTTGCATGCCGATGGTATGAAAGGTATAACCGGTTGGCTCAACCAAACGATTTTCCATTCCATTTGCCGTACCAAGCCAATGAATCACCGCGCCGCGCTGAGTTAGCTCTTCACTAACAGCAAGCGCTGGAAACACGTGCCCGCCAGTACCTGCAGCCATCATTAATACGTACGGTGTCTTCATTGCCCTCAGCCTTTCTTATCTTTTTAATGAGTAGTAAGCACTTATAAATCGTGGATTAATAGACGCAATGCCTAATAAAATGCCATATCGTAAAGCCCGCATAGTATAGATGAAATCATCTCTGTATATATAGCGTTTTATAGGCTAAATAGGTGATTGAATAACAGTTTTATATATTAAAAAACTTTGCGTTAATCAACACTTTATTACGTATTTTATCTGATCTTTAAGCTTATTTTAAATACTAACTTTTAAAAACGTGATTCTATTGCGCGTATAAAGTCTGTAGCGATATCAGTACCGCACTGATCGTCAATCTCGCGTACACAAGTCGGACTAGTCACGTTAATTTCAGTAATACGACCGCCAATTAAGTCGAGTCCGACAAACATTAAGCCCTTTTCTTTCACGATAGGTGCCACTACTTCTGCCACTTGACGTTCGATATCAGTCAACGGCATCGCAACACCGCTCCCGCCAGCCGCTAAATTACCACGGGTTTCACCTTTGGTCGGAATACGCGCTAACGAAAAATCGACCACTACCCCATCAACAATCAATACGCGCTTATCGCCTTCTTTAATCTCTGGTAAATAACGCTGCGCCATAATCGGTAAGGTTTCAAGCTCAGTTAATATCTCAAGCGTGACACCGATGTTAGGGCTATCAGCCGTGAGACGAAAAATTCCCGTACCGCCCATGCCATCAAGCGGCTTGACAATAACGTCTTGCTGCTCAGTGATAAATTTACGAATATGTGCCTGTTTACTGGTCACAATCGTTGGGCTCATATAGTCACTAAACCATGTAGCAAATAGCTTTTCATTACAGTCACGAATCGCGCTTGGGTCATTAACGACGAGCACGCCTGTCGCTTTGGCGTGGTCTAATAAATAAGTAGCATAAATAAAACGCATATCAAACGGCGGATCTTTACGCATCAAAATCACATCATAATCGCTGACCGGACAAGTGGCTTTTTCACCTAAAGTATAAAAGTCTTGCGGGTCACGCTTTACCGTTACTGGCTGCGAATCTATCATTAACTGACCGCGATCTAACCACAAATCATGAATCTGACAATACCCTAGCGTATGCCCTCGATCTTGAGCCGACCACATCATCGCCAGACTGGTGTCTTTTTTATAGTTAACCTGCTCAATAGGATCCATGATAACCAGTATGTTCAAAGAACGACTATTTAATACGTTGGAGGGGGCAGCTTGGCTCATGATAGGCTCACTTACTTGTTGTTATTGATAGTAGGGCTAAAGAATATGGCAAATTATACGCCGTACTGAGTGCGGTAATGCTGCATTTTTGCAAGTTGGGTAGCGTCTTTGTGTTCGCTATGATCATCAGCTAAATAAACGATTAAGTCATCCATATTGACAAGTGCGTGTACTGGTACTTGTAAGTTAGCGACCAGCTCTTGAATGGCTGATTGTTCTGCTTGTCCTTTTTCTTTACGATCAAGGGCGACAATAATACCGGCGACGCTAGCACCTGCAGCTTCTAAAATTTCAATGACTTCGCGCATGGCTGTGCCTGCGGTAATGACATCGTCGAGTATCCAAACCGCCTTGCCGCTGACATCAGCACCGACCAAATTACCGCCTTCGCCGTGGGTCTTTACTTCTTTACGGTTATAGCCCCACTCCGCATTGATACCATGATGTAGCCATAATGCCTGTGCAGTGGCAGCAACAAACGGAATACCTTTATAAGCGGCGCCAAAAATGACCAGCTCTTTATTGTTGTCACTATTAGCATCATTCTGCATTTGCTCAGCTAATGCATCCGCATAACCATGTGCCAATAACGACAGCATCTCACCTGTTGCTAACAAGCCCGCATTAAAAAAATAGGGACTGATACGTCCAGATTTAAGCACAAACTCACCAAACTTAAGGACTTTATTATCTAAGGCTAATTGAATAAAATCATGAGGGGTAAATGATGGGGTGTTCATGAGGCATTCCTATGGGTAAATTTTTTGCATCATTGTACGCAATACTGTTCAGCTTGACCAACCATTGATAAGATAATCTTGCATATTGGCATAACGTGTCAGCAGACCGCAGCGCGATGAGATATTAAAATAGCAAGAGCCATCGGCACTCACTTGCATATCCCACCCTAGATAGGCAGCAGCGACAATAATATGTCCAGTAAATAAGTGAATCTGTCGATACTGATAACGATGCGCAGGCAAGCGACAAACTTGGCTGAGTAAATAGCTGCGGACATAGTGACAGATTTGGTCGGCGCTATAGCTTTGGTTGATACTTTTGCGAGTCGCATTTTGTTTGAGCACATGCACCGCCACACTACAGGCCATAATATCGGTTACTAAACTTCCTGTGCCCGTTTCGAACTGCTCTGGTTGTAATACCACTTGCCAATCATCGGCGTACAGACTGTTTAGCAATTCATCTGGGTTATAGCTTTTGGTGATGGCGCGTAGGGTGATAGATTCTTTATCATCACCATTTGAGGTGCTATCTGAACTTTTGGCTACCCTAGCAGTAGCACTAAACCCATAGCGGGTTAGTTGTGGATACTGAGTCATAATCCGTTGAATATCCAACAAATCTAATAACCTCATACTCTCAAGCGAGGACAATAACGGCTGCGAGCTTGGGCTATGAGAATAGCGATAAAAGCTGTCAGGCAATGCTATAAGCTTGGCCGCAGTTAGGAGTGCTAAATATTCTGAAAAAGGTTCAGAGGCCATCAACTGCCACTTCGATAGCGACTGCTCTTTAGACTGATAGAAGCGAGTGGATTTGCCATATAAACGCCGTAACTGCCCATTCATACGCCGTGCTGGTTCTGGAATATCAGTCAGCGGTCGTGCGGGATCAAGTGGCGTCTGCATAGGGTCGAAGTTAGGGTGGATAATTGCAGGTTGAGCACTATCACCCAGCTTAGATGCCCGCTCAGCACTGTCTTCTGCACTCTTACCCTGCCCTAATTTTGACTGCATATTAGGTGAACTATCATCAAAAGTAGATGGCTGAGTCATGCGGTTTCCAAAACGGTAAGAAGCTTATTATTAATAACACTTATGCTTAACTGACATAATATTAGTGCTAAGCTTGATGGTATACCTCTTGATATTATAAGTCTTAATGCTGCAAAATATCCTGATAACCTGCTTGCCAATCAGGATAATTGAGCCAAGCCAATGGGATATTACTATGCAAGCGCTTGCCCGCAACAGAGGTTTTATTAGTATCAACTTCTGGCAGCGTCTCCCCTACTTGTCTGCTGAGCCAAGTGGTCAGCTCTAACGAGGTTACCGGCAAATAATCAGTCGCAATATAAATAGGCTTGGGCATATCTGTGGTCAACACTTTGGTAATAATCGTTACCAAGTCAGTGTCCATAATACGGTTGGTCCACTCTTTGGCAGCAATAGGCGCTTTATGTGACTCTTGTGCTTTGCGCAGGCGCATCAAACGCTCACGGCCATAAATACCACTGGGGCGAATGATGATAGCCTTATCACCAAAGCCTTGTTGTAGCGCTTGCTCTGCTTGTAATATTACTTTGGAGGCATCACGCTTAGGTGTCACAGGCGCAGTATCCGTATCAATCCATTCACCATTATCTTGGCCATAAATACCCGTCGATGAGATAAAGATTATCCGCTCGAGGTTCGTCAGCTTAGCTGCCAGCTCAGCGATATGCTGACAAATACCTAAATAGCTGTCGTTATAACCGCTGGTTGAATACTCATCAGGCGTCACAATAATCGCAATGCGAGTAAAATCCTGCAATTGATCAGCACTGAGTTTAAGCGCATCGGCTTGCATAAACTTGGCTTTGTCATCTAAGTCATAATGGGCACGCTCACTACGCGCCAGCCCAGTAACAGATAAATCATCTTGAGCCAGCATATTGGTCACTGGCAAGCCGATATCACCTTGACCGATAATAAAAAATTGTTGGTTCATCATAAAACACCCTTATTTATAATTACCTTAATAAATTGCTGCTTAAGAACTCTGCTTAAAAGTAGCGCATATAAGCCAGTTTTATATCCTCATTGGCATCAACGCGATCTTGCCAGTCATAACTGGCATTGAGTCGTAACGCCTGTTTTTTATCGATATCGTATTGCAGACCCAAGGTAGTGATTGGTTGCCAATAGTGCCCACGAACATCAGGCTCATCGCTGCTGCCATGATACCAATATGGCAGTTGCAATTCAGCTTGCGCGCGTAACTGATTGTTAATCTGGTACAGACAACCGGCATTCACACCAGCGCCAACCCGATAACCTTTATTAATCCCGCGCCCTGCTTGTACAGTGCCTGTTGCTAAGGTATAGCATAGCTGCGGCGGCATCTCACCGGTCACTAAGCCCGATGGCCCAGTGCGCGGCGTGCCAAATGCCCATGACTTGCCGTATTCAAGGGTAGTACTGCCCACTAGATGGTCTGTGCCTTCTTGCTGAGAGCCGTCATTGATACGGGTGGCCTCAATATTTGCGCCCCAAGTTTGACCTTTTTGTGCGGTATTCACTGGATTAAAGGAGCGCCCACGAATTAGCGTAAAGTTCTGCAATACTACGCTTGATGGCTGCTTATTGTCTTTGTCATCATCAGTATCATAAAAACGTAGCGTCGCATCAACACCTTCTAAATTAAAAAACTGCTTAAAGCCTGCCGGACGATCAAGGATGTCATGAAAACCAGCACGTAGACCAACATCGATATAGCTGTTGTCGCCGCGATGACCGATGCCCATTTGTCCACGCTGCAGCGGATGACGGTCGAGTGGATTATTATTAGAAACGGCAATCATCGGCGCTTGTAATACTTGCTTATCCTCTGACATACTCGATGCGGGATTGCTAGCGGCTGATTTAATCTTGTTTTCAGTCTCTTTATCTAAACCTTGATACCCTAATTTAGCAGCCTGACGGGCTGTGTTCAGCTGTGCTTGGCGTACGGTGCTATCAGATGGCGTATAGCGTGTACTTACCAGCATTTTTTCTTTATCAAGTAAATTTACCACATCGGATGGAATTACTACATAAGGCAGTTGACTTAGCAGATGCTTTTCAGGACGCACCACATCGATAAGACGTAAAATCTCAGAGGCACAGTTATCGGTTGCAAAGTAATAGGGTATCTCTAGATCTTTAGTCTCCCAGACGTGCGCCATAATTTGGCGAACCTCGGTTGGGGTCAAATCTAACTGATAGGTCCAGGTATCACGCTCATCGTCTTTTAGATAATCTGCTAGCTTTTTTGGATAAGGGTCAATCTCAATACTATTATTATAGCCACCGCTCATGGCTTTAATCGCAAAAACAACAAAACTATCGGCAGTATCGCCATCGACGGTATCATTCAGCGCATAGGCATGATGAATCTGGTTAAAATCTGCGGCACTGGCTTGCGAATCAATCCGTAATAAAGTATGGCCAAAGGCAGATATTGGATTGTCCAAATACTCTTGAGCAAACATCACTGACAGCTGCTCGGGTGCTAGCGTTGCCATCCAGTCATCAAGCTCTGGACAGGCCAGTTGTAAGCGCGCATCGTCAATATTCAACGTGTCCGTGAGCCACTGTACTCGGGCAGGAAAACGGCATAATGCAGAATTATTATTTGCTTGAGCACTGCCTTTATTACTAATAGCTTTATTACCATTACCAGCGCGCGTTAATTGTTCAGACAGTGCCACTAGCATCGCATCCAGCTCGGCACCTGAGTCTTGCTGACCCGTCGCACTTAAAAAAAATGATGAGTCAGCAACCAGACTTTTGGTTTTACCTTTGCTAAAAATGCTTTTTTCATCATCAATAAAATACAATAAGCGTCGCCATGTCGTATGCTGAGACAAGTTATCTGTTTTAACGTGTTCACGCCACGTGCTTAATAACTGTTCAGCGTTAGTTGCTTGAGCGCTTTGAGTGTTTGCAGTGTTTGCATTGCCTTGAGCGTTTTGGACATTTCGAGTATTTTTGATATTTTGTGCGTTTACGACAGTTTGGGTGTCTCGGGTGTTCTGATTGCTCTCAGTATTGTCAGTATTAACACTAGATATGCTACGCTTAACAGTCAGATTATTAGTCAACGCTGGAGTGGCCGTATCCGCTAACTCGCCAGTGGTCATAAGTGATAATGGCGTCGGTAAAAATGCTTGAGCCTGCGCGCTTAATAGCAATCCTGCGATAGCAAGCGGTAAACGAGCGCGTGGGCTTATGATATGGAACGTGCCATTTACGGCTATCGGCTTGAGGTTTTTAGACATAAGGTAAGTTCTCTTATTTTTTGACACATACCCTATTGGGCGGCATTAATGTTATGGCAGCGCTGGATATGGCTCATCGCTATTAACGTGGGGCTTATACTTAAATACTGACTGTCTGCTCACTCATAAAGATTTATAACTCATGTTTAATACTATGTTTTGTTATAAAATTTCATCATCACCAGTATTCTGTCCAAACTTATACTCACTATTATGACAGAGAATATTATGTCTATTGCAGCGTTAAACTCATTATCACCGTTATCATGTCCGGCTCCATCGATGATTATTAGCGATGGATGCTTATCGGCCGCCACGTGGTTATGCTCGCCGAATAGCAATGTGCGTCCCGCATGGATAAATATTGACGCTATCGTCATTCATAATATCAGCCTACCACCCAATGAATTTGGTGCGTGCGGCGCGGATGGACTGCATTACGTTAAAGCTTTATTTACCAATCAGTTAGATTGGCAGGCGCATCCCTATTTTCAAACGATTGAGGGCGCAGAAGTGTCCGCCCACCTGTTTATTGAACGGGATGGCGCGATTACTCAGTTTGTAAATTTCAACGAGCGAGCATGGCATGCTGGCAGGTCCAGCTACCTTGGTCGCACTGAATGTAATGATTATAGCATTGGCATCGAGCTTGAAGGCTCAGATTTTACCCCTTTTACCGCTAGCCAGTATGAAACGTTGGCGCAAGTGATTACTGCAATCTATCAGGCTTATCCTAAAACTCGCCGGCATTTAACCGGTCATAGCGATATTGCACCAAATCGCAAGACTGATCCGGGAGATTATTTTGAATGGGCAAGATTGCGAGCAGATATTGCTAAAATTCGAAAACAAGATTAATCATTCAATTTGTATAAATTAGGAAAGCCATGACTTGGATTGATGTAGTCGATTCAGCAGTAAAGATAGGTTTGGGTGCGTTGATAGCGGGCGTTATTGCTTTTTTATTATCTTCAACACAACACCGTAATGAGCTTCAAAAAGTGAAAGTAGAACGTGAGTTTGGAATGCTAAAAGAAGTCGCAGAGAAAGCTGAAAGCTTTAATCAAACCGCTTTGAAATATTGGTCACTTTCTTCTGACTGGAGACGAAGATTAGCGATTGACTCCTCTATGGAAAAGCCTAGCGAGTTATCTATAGCTCAAAACGAATTTTTTGATAGTTTTAAGGAACTCACTAAAGCAGAATCCTTATTACTTCTTTTTGGATATAGCAATGCATCACTTAAAGTGAGAGATTATGGTGAATCGATTATAGATTTTTATAACCGAGTTAAGAATATAGATATACCCTTCAATAGCATTGACGCAGCTAACTATAGAAAGTCTATGATTGACAAACGCTCCGAACTTTTTATTTTATTGAATGAAATTTATAAGACTATTTAAAATCAGTACGCTCATCATTTCCACATCCAATCCATTTATATGTGCTGTGAAAATGCTATAATCCGACAGTTTTTTTGACCCAGTACATTAATAGACAAATTAGCAAAATAGGTTCTCATGGCAAAAAGTCGGTTATTTCGTTCAACGATGGTGGTCAGTAGCATGACCATGTTGTCCCGTATTTTGGGGCTGGTGCGTGACATCGTATTGTTAGGGGTGTTTGGCGCAGGTGGATTGATGGATGCCTTTTTGGTCGCCTTTAAAATCCCCAACTTTTTGCGCAGATTGTTTGCTGAGGGGGCATTTAGTCAAGCGTTTGTACCCGTTTTATCAGAGTACAAAGAAAAATATAGTTTGCAAGAAGTACAAATTTTAGTCAGTCGTACTTCAGGCGCATTACTACTCATTCTATCGATGCTAACGGTAGTCGTTATTCTCATGGCGCCGTGGGTGGTGACTTTATTTGCCCCGGGCTTTGCTAATCAGCCCGATAAATTTGCCATTACCGCAGAATTATTACGACTCACTTTTCCTTATTTATTGTTTATTTCCATGACCGCCTTTGCCAGTGGCATCCTGCAAAGTTACGGACGATTCGCCGCGCCTGCCTTTGCGCCAGTATTATTAAACCTATGTATGATTGGCGCAGCACTAGTTTTTGCACCGATGTTCGAGACGCCTATTATGGCGCTCGGCTATGCAGTCGCTATCGCTGGATTATTACAATTATTAATTCAACTACCGCAGTTGTCCAAACAAAAACTACTGGTTCTACCCAGAATCGACTTTCAGCATGAAGGCGTTAGACGTATTTTAAAACTGATGTTGCCGGCTATCTTTGGGGTGTCGGTTACGCAGATTAACTTGTTGCTGAATACTATATTTGCCTCACTCATGATTGGCGGCTCGGTCTCTTGGTTATATGCTGCTGAGCGGATGAGTGAGCTGCCACTAGGATTAATTGGTGTGGCCATTGGTACGGTTATTTTACCAAGCCTATCAAAAAGCCAAGCCCAACAAGACGATATCACCTTTAGAAAAACGATTGATTGGGCAACCAGACTGATTGTGGTGGTCGGACTGCCCGCCGCTGCCGCATTATTTATGCTCTCTGACGTACTGATGCAAGCATTATTCTTACGCGGTGAGTTTACTTTAAGGGACGCGCAAATGAGCTCGCTGGCGCTACGCAGTATGGCAGGCGGTATCTTAGGTTTTATGCTGATTAAAGTATTTGCCCCTGCTTTTTTTGCCCGTCAAGATATCAGAACCCCGGTAAAAATCGGGATTATCTCCGTCTTTGCCAATATGGTGTTTAGCGTAATCTTTATTGGTATCTTTTACTTTTTTGATATTCCCTTGCATGGTGGTTTGGCGCTTGCCACTACCGGCGCCTCCTTTGTCAATGCCGGCTTATTGTATTATTTTTTACACAAACGCGATATTTTCCGCTTTGGTAGCCACTGGAAAAAGCTGTTTGCCCAGTTTGGTATTGCTACCAGTGCTATGGTTGCTGTCCTTTATGTCATGCTGCCCTATTTTCCTACCAACGAGGCACAGTGGCAACGCTTGATTGCACTATTGATTATGTGTGGCGTTGGCGCAGCCGTATATGGTGCGGTATTATTAGCCAGTGGCTTCCGTCCACATCAGCTTAAGCATGGTTAAGCGTATTATATTAAATTAGTTAATCATTACTAAACAGACACAAGCCTGAATGAATGACGGACTATGAATGGCATTAAAAATAGCCATAATTGAACATCGATGACTATAAAAATTTTGAGGTTTACTATGAAAGCTAGACAGTTGAGTTTGCAAAAACTACCGATGGTAATCGCTACTGGCGTATTGAGCGCAGGTTTACTGTTAAGTGGTTGCAGTAATAGCGATAATAACGAAGCCAATAACAGTACTAATGACGACACTCCTGCAACCAAAGTTACGACTGAAGACAGCAGCAAGGTTGATGAGACTCAAAATTTAGAGTCAGACACTGCTACTGATTTGGTCATTGCTAAGAACAACGAGGATGATACTAAAGTAGCGACCGATGGCGAGACCGTAAGTAAGACTATCAGCCCTATCGCAGCAGCGACTAAGCAGCCAAGTTTGCTCACCAACCCGACGCAAGCGGGCAGCGCAGAAGATACCGTCAAGTTGGCTTTGGATACTTTATATTATGGCGACATCGAAAAAGCAGCGACCTATTACCAAGTAGATATGGAAGACTTCGCTGAAGAGTTAAAAAATACTCAATTTGCTTTCCAGCAAACCGTTGAGGCAGTCACTATTACCAATACTAAATACAATAGTGATAAAACTCGCGCTACAGTTACTGGCGAGCTAATGCTCAAAGGCCAAGACCAGCCGGCACCTTTAACGTATGAGCTCCAAAAGATAGCGGGTAAATGGAAGATTTTAGGGTAAACAGATAAGGCTAAAAACCAGCTTCGCTCTTTTTTAACTGGTAGCTGCAACAGCTTTACCCAACATGATCACATCTGCCGTGAAACCTTGCATGTCACAAACTTGCGGCATATATCCCCACTGCTCAAAACCAAGCTTCGTAAATAAACCTAAACTGGGCTTATTGTGCGCAAAAATTAGCGCGACAACATTACGAATACCTAGGCTTGGGGCTTGCGTTAGCATCCAGCGTGATAATAAGCTACCCAGCCCTTGGCCACGATAGTCATGATGCAGATAAATACTAATTTCACTACTAATATGATAAGCCGTACGCGCATATAAATCGCTAAAACTGCCCCATGCGACGATTACTGATGTCGCATGGTTTTTATCAGCAGTAGAATCCTTATTTTTAAGCGCTTTGACCACATAAATGGGCCGCGTTAAGCTATCTAGATGCTCAGCAAACCAAGCGGCACGCTCATCAATAGTCACTGCTTCTAAATTAGCAGTCGCTTGCTTACCAGCAACACTTTGATTATAAATGCTTAAAATTTCTGACAAATCATTACTACCTGCACACTGAACCATAAACTGGTCAGTAAGCTTCGTATACTCAACTTTAACCTCATCAAGCACTGTATTAATAGCAGAAGCACAATTGACATTAGACATAGCTGCTCTCATGATTAGAGTTGTATGGGTAGTGATTCATTATTAATGGTTAGTCGTTAATGTTGCGTCCTAATAACGAGTCTTTAATGATGTTAGCAGTGCTATTTTACTTTATAATGACTGGCTTTATACACCTCAACCTTCACTATTGACGTGTTTTTTCGTTTCTCATTTGGTCGTGTCGTATACAAATCTATGAAAACCTATTTTCTCGAGCACCTGATTGCGCCGTCGAACGTATTAGCTAACGCGTCATCTAACGATGCCAGTGGCACTCCAAGTGCAATTGAGCTGACCCCTTGCGTGCTCACGATTGGCAACTTTGACGGGGTGCATTTAGGTCATCAAGCGATGCTCGAACAAGTCCGGCAGCTAGCCAATGTGCATAAAATAAGTTCGGCAGTCATGATATTTGAACCCCAGCCGCGCGAATTTTTTGCGCCAGCGACGGCTCCTGCGCGCCTGACTAATTTTGCAGAAAAAAAAGCGTTGCTTGCAGAGTATGGTGTTGAGACTTTAATCGTAGCAAGCTTTGATAGCGACTTTCGTACATTGTCAGCCCAAGCCTTCGCTGACCTGCTGGCGCAGCGCTTAAACGTCCAAGCATTAGTACTGGGTGATGATTTTCGCTTTGGTCACGATCGTACCGGTGACAGTCAATTTTTGCGTGATTATGGCTTGCATGTCACCAATCTGCATACCGTCACTGACCACAGCGCAAATGATGAGCGTATTAGCTCAACACGTATTCGTAACTTGCTATTAGCAGGGGATATTAATGCGGCAAATCAATTGCTCGGGCGCCATTATGCCAATACTGGCCTAGTAGTTGGTGGTGATAAAATTGGTCGTACGATGGACTTTCCAACGGCTAATATTGATTTAGCACGTCTAAAACCTGCTCTGCACGGAATTTTTGCTGTCGATGTTGTGCTTTTGGATGAGCAAGGACAAGTTATACCTAATGGTCTCATAGAGCTTGCAACCGAAGACGCGATTGGCGTTGCAGGTCTGCGGCCGCACAGCTTATTCGGTACGGCTAATATTGGTACCAGACCCTCAGTGGATAAAGGTCATGACTGGCGCTTAGAGGTACACTTCCCTTGCTTCAAAGCTGATTTATATGGTCAGACTTTACAAGTGCGCTTTTTGCATTTCTTACATGGTGAGCGTCACTATGACAGCTTAGAGGCGTTAAAAACTGGCATCCATAAAGATGTACAGGACTTGCTTGATTGGCGCTTACAACAGTCTGATATAAAATATTAGGTCTGATATGGATCGTTGATTTACTAAACAAAGAACCCACAAGCACAAATGCTGTGGGTTTTTTGTTTAGTAGCTTTATTGTTTTTAAATATTAAATCGACAACTAAGCCTGTGGATGCAAACGCACGTTTAAGTCGTCAATCACTTCGACCCAAGCAGCATCTTTTTCCCATTCTTCTTGTAAGAACATGCGCTGATTGTCATTCCAGATATCAGACTCTATTAATTTTTCTTCTTTGGTCAGTTGGTTTTTCTCAACAAATTCGTCAATAGCTTCGTCTGAACTATCTAAGCCTAACTGCGCAAATAATTCGTTCATATTATATTCAGGTTCGCCTAACATTATTGTTCTCCTTGAGAGTTTGGTTGTCGTGTCAGCTATCTATTTGATGTTTTATATCTGACATTTTAAGTACACCTTCATTGTAGCAAGTCAATTCTTAAAAGCTGTTATGCAACGTTACCAGTTATGTTAACAGCAAAAAGATAAAATTTAAGATAAAAAAAGCTCTCCAATTAAAGAGAGCTTTTTTATACTAGACGTTGAGCAACTTATCTAGTTATGGCAGTAGATGTGATACCGCATCACGCTCTTCATTAAGCTCTTGCTCAGTCGCTGCCATCTTCTCTTTTGAGAAGTCCGATGACACATCAACGCCATCAACAATTGCCCAATCGCCATCTTTACAAGTACATGGGAATGAGTAAATTAAACCTTTAGAGATGCCGTATTCGCCATTAGAGTAAACACCCATAGAAACCCAATCGTTATCTTCAGTACCCATGACCCACGTACGTACATGTGCAATAGCGGCATTCGCAGCAGAGGCTGCAGAAGAGGCGCCACGTGCTTTAATGATAGCCGCACCACGTTTTTGTACTTCTGGAATATACGTGTTTTCGTACCAATCACGATCGACTAAATCTAGAGCTGGCTTGCCATTAACCGTACAAGCCGTCAAATCAGGATACTGAGTGGACGAATGGTTGCCCCAGATGATCATTTTTTTCACATCATTGACAGTACTTTCTGTTTTTTCTGCCAACTGCGCGATACCGCGGTTGTGATCTAAACGAGTCATTGCTGTAAAGTTACGTGGATCTAGATCTGGTGCATTACGCTGAGCAATAACCGCGTTGGTATTAGCAGGGTTACCGACAACTAATACTTTAACATCACGGCTTGCAACGTCATTCAATGCTTTACCTTGCGCTGAGAAAATCGCCGCGTTGGCCTCTAGCAAGTCTTTACGCTCCATACCTGGGCCACGCGGTCGTGAACCTACTAATAAGGCATAATCAACGTCTTTAAAGGCAACTGTAGCATCATCAGTTTGGACGATATCTGTTAACAAAGGAAATGCACAGTCTTGTAATTCCATAACCACACCCTTTAGGGCGTCAAGTGCTGGGGTAATTTCAAGTAAATTCAAAATAACTGGCTGATCTTTACCTAGCATCTCACCAGATGCAATACGAAATAACATTGCATAGCTGATATTACCAGCGGCACCAGTCACGGCAACACGTACAGGCTGTTTCATAGAATATTCCCTAATTGATTATTAGATAATTCATGATTATCATTGTAGATATCGACTTGCTAGATGAAGAATAGCAGTCATGAACCGATAGTTAGTGTAGCACTTCGTTTGGTAAACCGTCTAGACTCAATCCAGTCAATACAGCGCTGGCTCTATCCGATATTGTTACATTTTATACCGATACAGTCTGTCTCAAGTAAGTCATTTACCACCTGAAATAATAAAGTTTTTGCCACAATTATTGACCACATTATTACAGTTACTAAATTGACCGCCCTCATAACAAACGTGCACGTCGGTCAAAATAGACTGCCGACGACTGCCAGCTTGGCATATCAAGTCAATACTTGCTGGGGTCATGCCACTATTCAATCGGGTCATTTGACCAATAAAACGTGACTTAGAAACGGTGTAGCTATTACCAGTATTCAACTCATTAGGCAGCTTTAATTGACCGGCATGATTGACAATCTGACGGAAATAACTGCTGGCACTAAGTGGACTACATGCCCCATAACGTTGCCATACTTGGGAGCGGACGGTCGTGTCCGGCATAATACGGTTAACGACTTTAAGTTGCAGGGGTGTCAGTCGTGGCTCACTACCACGCCCGCAACGCGCGCCATACCCTAAATCCAAGCCTGATACGGTTAGCGAATAGCCCTCTAAACATTGACGCATACGCGCACGCGAAGGCTGTAAGTTACATAATGCTGGCGTCATCTCGATCATCAGCACCTGCTGACCCACTCGCGCTATACTTGCTGCTTGCGTGGGTAATATCATAACCCCTTGAGCTAATAATACACCGGCAAGGTTACAAGCTAAACGTCGATTATTACTATGGCTTTTGACACTCAGACTCTCTGATAGCAGGAATTCTGGCGCATGCGGCTGCACAGCTAGCTCACGTTTAGAACGCGCAGGTAAGGACGAGCTGAGATATTTTTTTATCATAAGTAACAAGGTATCTAGCAGTTATTAAAAGTGAGAATAGGTTAAGAATATAGTGTTTAAAAGTAGAATAAAATAAACAGACTAAATAGCTTATAAATAGAGTGGAATAGCAAGTTGCTCAGAACTTAGGATAAGTGCTGGATACCACCTTAGGTTATGGTAACAATACTGTTTTTTTAATCTATAGCAAAATCGTAAACTTAGCATAAGTATTGCTGTGTTTATGACGATGTTAAGGATGTTAAAGTGATTTCAATTGTCTTAAATAATGATTAGTAAACGCCGTTGAATGAGGTATAAAAAAATAAGCCATGAGTAGGTTACGGCTAATGACTTATTTTTTGTTCTTCTTGCTTAGTATTCTATAGCATCATCACTAAGGATGATGGTTTGATAAAAACATCTATTAGTGAAGACTGTTAAAACGCTGCCGGAATCGTACCCATACGCTGACTGATAGATTGAGGGCGACCGAGTAAGCTGCTATAAATAGTCGCATTTTCCATCACATGCTTAACATAATTGCGAGTTTCACCGTAGGCAATCGATTCAACATATTGATCAGCGGCCAGTGAGCCATAAGTAGGCTGCCAGCGCTTGGCTTTATTAGGGCCTGCGTTATAACCAGCAGTTGCGAGTACGGGCTGATAGTTTAGCTTGGCTAAGATGTCACTCATATACCATGTGCCATAACGGATATTGGTATCGCCGCTATTGGCGCGCGTTGCGCTATATGACTCGCCTAAATTACGGGCGATATATTTTGCAGTATCGGGCATAATCTGCATCAAACCGCTAGCACCCACATTAGAGCGGGCTGAGGTCACAAATCGGCTTTCTTGACGCATAATGCCATACGCCCACGCAGGATCAATACCGGCGGTTTGACTATAACGTACAACCTCACTTTGATGTGGCATTGGGTGTGATAACGACAAAACAGTCGCTTTATCAGTATTGTCAGCAGCATAAACTGCGCGATCAAGCCAACCCATATCATGTGCTTGACGAGCGGCGGCAATGATTAAATTATCATCACGATTATCACGTGCCTGCTTCACCGCCCAGTTCCACTCACGGTTGGCATCATTGCGGTTGGCGTCGGCATTATATAGCGCGAAGGCACGAGAAAAATGCGGGTTTTGCATGACGCGAGCGCGATCAGCGTTACTGACATTTGGTAAATTGGTGCCCAAACGACTGGCATCAAACCTTTGACCGATTTTATCTTTTGCCATTAACCCATAGTATTCGTTACTGTTAGCCAGATACTGATACATTTTTTTGGCAGTATTACGCTTACTACTATCGTTTGATTGCTCATAAGCACGCGCTAACCAATATTGCCACTGCTTCGACCTTTGAATCTCGTCATCCATTCTAGAGATGGCTTCAACCACATCATCCCAACGACTAAATCGAATCGCAGCTTTGGCATACTCTTCGGCTTCTTCTTGATTAAAATCATTATCTAGGCTGTTACGGAACCAGTTAACAGCTTCGATATCAAAGCCATCATCCGTGTTAAAACCCATCCTCTTGATCCCAAGAATGCGATAAGCATAACGGCGCGTGTCCTCATTCAATAATGGTCTGGCGCGCTGATTGTCTTGTTTAATATCATACTCTACTTGCTGCCCCGCCTCACGGTAGGACTTATCAGCAATACGACCGATAGCGTACAAATATAGATATTGATTGGCTTGGCTTGCGGGTTGGTTGCCAAAACGACTGATAAAGGCGTTTGGATTAAGCTGAATCTCACTAAGTGCCGAATAAGCAATGGGCGTGCCAAGGCGTGATGACAGTGCCATAATATCGCCGGTATTACCTTTACGTAGCATACGCTTAAGACGCGCTGTCCGATCCTGATTACTAATCAGCGGATTATTATTCATCTCAGTTGCGAGTTGGTCGCACAATGCAGGTTGCTTCGTGGTATTGAGCCAAACGTCTGTCTTTTGTGCCAGCGCACGCATGGTATCGCCACCATGATTGAACCCAAGCGCAATGGCACAGCTTTCACTACGATCGGGATTGGTAACTAAGTTTGCAACCTGACGCACCGATGCATAGTCGCCCGATGCCGCTTTAGTTTCCGCAAAATCAGCCACTAGCTTTTCAGTCATCACTGACTTTGGATATTGACGGACAAACTGCGATACGGCTGCTGCGCTTTGCGTATTTAAATCTAGATTCATCCGCCAATAAGTCGGATACATGGCAAATAAGCCGCCACTCATTTGCTGCTCATAGCCATATAAGGCATTGACATCACCACGACTCGCGGCTTGCGCTGCAGCGTTAAAGGAGTTAATGCTACTATCCTGCTGATAACCACCATAAGGAGCAGGTTGCGCACAGGCCACCTGCGATACCCCAAGGGCACTCATTGCTGCCACTACACTAAAGGCACCGACTCGTAGTGAGTGTCCTTTGCCGCGGGCCATGTTCATACCATTACAATGCTTTGGTGGCTGGCTTATATATTTAAGTGTACCGGTGAGGTTCTCGTGAATGGCGCTACTAGAATGAGGGTTGCGGGCGGCAGCAGGCTGCTTTGTCATACTTACTCTCTTTATTATCTCAATGTTTATTGAATATTCGTGCTTTTTAACAGTCTTTTAATATTAATATATTCTTACGCACTATGTGATGTTCATCATACTATATTCGGTTAGCTATCAACTACTGCCCTTACCATTTATCAATAAAGATGACAGTGCGGTGTAACACAATAGTGATATAACAAACAATCTGACTAAAATTTAATCCTATTATCCTCTTATGATAGCTATAAATGGTTCGTAATAGATGAAGCGTCTTAAATAAGCAAGATAAGTAATTGATAATATTATAGATATCTTTCACAATTACAGCCAACCCTGTATCGTTACTTTTCACATTAGCTATTGATTATGATAAAATACACCACCATTAATGCGCTTGCGCCATTATAATTTATTGCCTTATTTTAAAATCATGGATTTTGCTTATGAGTGTTACCGTATTTGACCCCCGTATTGAGACGGCTACCAACACGTCTGCTGTCAATGTACTCGTAGCACCACCGTCTGCCCAAGCACCAACAGAGGCATCAACATCCACAATAAAAAAAGTATTTATCGCCACTCAAGGTTGTCAGATGAATGTCTACGACTCTGACAAAATGCTCGATGTGCTCGGTGATTCGCACGGTATGCAAGTGACGCATAATATCGACGAAGCTGATGTACTGCTCATGAATACTTGCTCTATTCGCGAAAAAGCACAAGAAAAAGTATTTTCAGAGCTGGGTCGCTGGCGCAAACTAAAAGAGAAACGTCCCGACTTAGTAATAGGTGTCGGTGGCTGTGTGGCCTCGCAAGAAGGCGATAATATTCAAAAGCGCGCCCCTTATGTCGACATGGTCTTCGGTCCTCAGACCTTGCACCGTTTGCCAGAGCTGTACGACCAATCAAATCAGCAACGTGATATCGCACCCAAGAATCGTATTGGTACCATTGATATCTCTTTCCCTAGTATCGAAAAGTTCGATTTCTTGCCAGAGCCAAAAGTCGATGGGTTTAAAGCTTTTGTCTCGATTATGGAAGGCTGCTCAAAATATTGCTCATTCTGCGTGGTGCCTTATACCCGCGGCGAAGAGTTATCGCGTCCACTTGATGATGTATTAGCCGAGATTGACAGTTTAGCAGCGCAAGGGGTACGTGAGATTAATCTATTGGGTCAAAACGTCAACGGCTATCGCGGCGAAAAAGATGACGGCAGTATTTGCCGCTTTGCTGAGCTATTACATTACGTCTCGCACGTCGATGGTGTTGAGCGTATTCGCTACACTACCAGCCATCCGCTAGAATTTACCGATGATATTATCGATGCTTATGCGCAATTGCCAGAGCTGGTCTCGCATCTACATCTGCCGGTACAAAGTGGCTCCAATGCGATATTGGCGGCGATGAAACGTAACCATACCATTGATGTCTATACCACTCAAATCGAAAAGCTAAAAGCAGTACGCCCAGACATTCATTTATCTAGCGACTTTATTATTGGCTTCCCCGGTGAGACCGATGCTGATTTTCAAGACACATTAAACTTGGCAAAAGACTTAAACTTTGATCATTCTTATAGCTTTATCTATTCTAAACGTCCGGGTACGCCGGCCTCAGAACTGCCCGATGATGTGAGCTTTGCCACCAAAAAAGCACGCTTGGCAGAATTCCAACAGGTGATTATCGACTCAACACTACAAAAGTCGCATGACATGGTTGGCACTACCGCCCGTGTGTTGGTTGAGCAAATTGCCAATCGCCATCTAGATTGTTTAATTGGTACGGCGGACAATACCCGCACGGTGATGTTCCCTTATGATGAAGATAAAATGGACGAGCTACTGGGCAAAATCGTCAATGTCCGTATCACTGATTTTGTCAGCCCGCATATGGTAAAAGGTGAGCTAATCGAAGTGCTTGCTTGACATTTCCAGAAATGATTTTGAGTAAATAAGAAAAGCCGTTCACTATCTATAGCAGTGAACGGCTTTTTTATGGGTGAATATTTAATACTTAATATCTAATGTTTACCGTTACTCTGACAACCAATCTGTCTGCCGCAAATTTTGCTTAGTCTCACGGCGACGTTGTTTACGCACAATATCGATATCTTCTTTTTCATGAATACCACCTTTTCTCAGTAATGGATTCAGTGCCAAATAATTGCGCGGTTTGACTGCGCCTAGTGATTGCTGCTCTAACTGGCGTTCAATCTGTTTGGCTTGCTTAAGGGTTTCTTTTAAGCTCATGATTTTACCTATACTTCTAATATTTTATCTAATTTATAATGTTACTGCTTGCAAAAATCACCTTAGCGAGAAAGACGAGTACAAATTGTACCGCTAGTACATTAAACCAGTCTGACAGCGCTAAGGTGATTTGCAGGTTTGCTATTAGCCTTTAACACACATGACTTGCTTCAGCGTATGCACCACTTCTACTAAGTCAGCTTGATTGGCCATTACTTCATCAATGTCTTTATACGCACCCGGAATCTCATCAAGAACACTTTTGTCTTTGCGACATTCAACGCCCTCAGTCTGCGCTTTTAGCTCATCAACGGTAAAGGTGCGCCCCGCTTTACTGCGGCTCATGCGTCGCCCTGCCCCATGGGAGCACGAGCAAAACGATTGGCTGTCTCCAAGGCCGCGCACAATAAAGGACTTTGCACCCATAGAACCGGGGATAATCCCTAGCTCATCGACATAAGCACTAATCGCGCCTTTGCGGGTGACATAAACCTGTTCACCAAAATGCACTTCTTCATTCACATAGTTATGATGACAATTAATCGCTTCTTTGGTCAGCTGAAAAGTGGGCAACCCTGCTTGTGGCGACTGTAACGCTTGGATAACCAAACGCATCATCTCGCGGCGGTTCTCTAGCGCATAGTCTTGCGCCCATTCGACCGCCTCAATATAGTCAGCAAAGCTAGCCGAGCCTTCAGCAAAATAAGCCAAATCACGGTCAGGCACATGGCCAAAGCGCGATTGACGCTCCTTTTTAGCCAAACTAATAAAGTAGCGGCCAATACAATTGCCAATGCCGCGACTGCCTGAATGCAGCATCACCCAGACATCATTATTCTCATCTAAACATAGCTCGATAAAGTGATTACCACCGCCCAGCGTGCCTAATTGCTTCGCCCAAGTACGCTCAAAACCTTTCAGCATCTTTAATAGACCTGGATGCTTATCAGTGATGGGCTGTAAACGTTTGGCCAGCGGGTCCAGGGTCGACATTTTAACTTTAATTTGCTTATGCATATTAAAACCAACGGGAACTTGCTGCTCGACTACTTGCCTTATAGTCCGTAAGCTATCGGGCAAATCGCTAGCCGTTAATGACAGGCGAACTGCATTCATACCGCAACCAATATCGACCCCGACTGCCGCTGGAATAATGGCTGATTTAGTAGGAATCACGCTGCCTACTGTCGCGCCAATGCCAACATGTACGTCAGGCATCACGGCAATATGAGAGTGCACAAACTCCAACTGCGCCAAATTGCGCAGTTGTTGCAACGCCCCTTGGTCTATATCAGTGGTATAAATCTTAATTGGCACACCATGTTTGCCATTTTCATTTAAAGTTAATTGAATACTCATTAATTATTTTTCCAATTTTAATTCTTTATATATATTTTATGACTATATATTTAATTTATAATTACCAATTTTAGACAATATTTATCTATACTAATTTAATAAGATTAAAAATTAATATTAATAAAAAAAGGCAATAGAATACCGTTATCATTATTAAAATCTATTCAAAGAAATCAATAATAATGTATCACTATTTTTTGGACGTTATAAGGAGTTGAGAGATTATGAGCATGATGCGATAGATAAATAATATCCACGCAGTAGTTTCTAGTACTACCGGAGATATAATGTAGTGCAGTTGACTTAATAGGGTATAGTAAAGCGGATAGGTATAGAGGTTAGTACTGAAGTATTGACTCATAGCTGCTATAAGTGCTTAGCCCAACCTGTTCGAGGTCATTACTGCTGTCATCGTATTCACGGTCTCAATCTTTAACAACGTCTTAGTATTTGGGTGTGACATAATAATTTCTCCATAGGTTGTGGCTCATCACCAATGATTGACGATAGCAGATTTAATAGGATATGCTAAATGACTAAAACCATTTAACGTTAATTGATAATATGTGATTATAATAACGGTTTAAAACACAATGTCAATATTTTTTATTTAATCAATATTATTTTTAGATAAATATTTCTTATTAACACTCTATCGTAATTTATTTTTTAATATTAAATTAATTATTTTTAAACTATTCTTATAAACTCATAACACTACTAGAAACTTCAATTAGTAACGCTGCTGCAATAAGTATAAAAATAACCCCACAACCACGATTAAGCCAAGCTAAGCGCTCACCAACATCTAGCCAGCCCGATAGTTTTTTGCCACCAAGAGTATAAATGAGCTGCCAAATGGTTTCACTTAAATACAGTCCTAAAGTTAAAGCGATATATTGCGGCCATAACGGTAGATTAAAATTAATAAATTTTGGGAAGAAAGCGGCAAAAAATAAAATCGCTTTTGGATTTGATAAAGCGACCCAAACACCTGTACGAAATAGGATAAAATCATTAGGGACGGCCTTAACTGCGGCACTAGATAACGAGCGCGGTGCTGGTGTGTTATTAATAGCTTTCATATCCGGATAGCTGGAGTCAATTTCTGCGCTCATCGCTTGGGCATCGGTCATCAAGCTGCCGCTATCACCCGCATTACGCCATGAGCTGACCCCTAAATAAAGTAAATATAAGCCGCCAACTGCCTTAATTAAAGTTAACAACCACGGGGACTGGCGACTAATAACGTCTAGTCCCAGCAATGTTGATAGCAGCAAAATAAATAACCCGACGCTGAGACCTGCCAGCGTCCATAGCGTGCGCTTTACGCCATAATTAAGACCATACTGAAATGCCAGCAGCATGTTGGGGCCTGGGGTGGCCGATATAAAAAACGTACTTGCAAAAAATACCGCAAACAGATGCCAAGACATCAACCAACCCCTAAATTATCGTTTAAAAATGTTTAAGTTAAAATATTGCGATTCTAAAACTCTTTTCTTTAAATAAAGAACACCGCCATAAAGACGGTGTATTTTATACTAATTAAGATTAAAAATATTTTACGATTGCCAAGCTCACAGCATTAATCGGTACTCTACAATAGCAGCGCTTTAACAACAGCCGCCTAACAGCAACTGTCTAGCAGACGCTGTAAAAAACTATCGCAACGTTCAAGCTCATTCAGCTCCACATACTCATCGGCTTTGTGCGCTTGCTCAATACTACCGGGACCGCAAATTATGGTAGGGATACCAGCATTGGTAAACTGCCCGCCTTCAGTAGCGTAGGCAACTTTATGGCGTTTATTATCACTGGTGAGCGCGGCTATCAGTTGTTGGAGCTCGGCGCTATCACTATCGGTCATTGCTGGCACACCAACTTCTTGCAGTAACTCAATACCAGTCTCTGGCGCACGCGCTTGCATCTGGGCGCTAAGCTCAGCTACTTTTGCTTGAATAGGCGCGAGAATATCCTCTTGAGTCATATGCGGAAGATTACGATAATCAAAAGTAAACTCACACAGATTAGGAACGATATTAGTCGCCGTACCGCCTTGAATGGTTCCTATGGATAGCGTTGAATAAGGCACATCAAACAGCGCATCACCATCGTGACGGACACTTAATTCTTGAGCCAAATCATCAACAAAATCTACCATCCGGCTGGCATAGCTGATGGCATTGACGCCTTGCGTGGTCAGTGACGAATGCGCAGATTTGCCATGGACGCGGCAGCGATAAACCGCAATGCCTTTATGCGCGACAACCATGGTCATATTAGTAGGCTCACCAACGATACAATAATCAGGGGTGATACCTCGCGCCTTTAAATCTGCCAAGATTAATGGTGCTCCTAAGCAGCCGACTTCTTCATCAAACGATAATGCTAAATGTAATGGACGCTTTAATTGGCCACTTTTAGACAACTCAGCGGCACGAGGTAATAGCGTTAATGCGCAGGCAATAAAGCCTTTCATATCGCAAGCTCCGCGCCCATACAGACGCGAGCCCCGAATAGTGGCGGTAAACGGCTCAGACGTCCAATCTTGCCCATCAACAGGCACCACATCGGTATGACCTGACAGCACTAAACCATTATTAACTATACCGCCCGCTTTGCCCGCTGGTACAGTGACAAATAAATTGGCTTTGTCTTGCGCCTCATTAAAGGTCAAATCTACCAGCAAGCCCAGCTGCTCACAATAAGTCTTCACATCTTTAATCAGCGCTAAGTTGGAATGACGACTGACCGTATCAAAAGCAATCAACCGCGTTAGCCAATCAATACTTTGCTCAGGATAAGAAGTAACAATACTAGGCTCATTATCGTTATGGCTGCTATCGTTAAGCATATAGTTATTATAACTATGCTTGCTATTATATGGAGGCATTGGATATCCTTATCGTATAAAAACGATATTAAAAGTCACTGTAACGACATTAGCTATAATCTTTAGGCTTGTTGCTGGGCACGGCGTTGCAACTCTTTTACTTCCTCATCAAAGCCAGTAATGGGGCCTTCAACGGGTACATTAGGAGCCACTTCTTGAATGGCTAGCGCCTTAATCGGTGAGGTAGATTCTACGCCCATCTCAGCCATCCACTCACCCAATTGCTTGGATGAGCTGATATAAACAATGCGTCCTAAGCCTGCCCAAGCATGAGCCGCTGAACACATCGCGCAATGCTCTCCTGAAGTATAAACCACGGCTTTGGCGCGCTCTTCAGCAGTCATGTTTTTTGCTGCCCAGCGCGCGACTGCAATCTCAGGATGATAAGTGGCATCAACCGTATTGGCGCGGTTACGGTCTTCGTTCAGCACAGTACCTTTACTATCAACCAGTACGCTACCAAAAGGCTCGTCACCTGCCTCTAAAGCTTCAGTTGCCAGCTCAATACAGCGGCGCAAATATTGTTTATCATTGTTATTTATCATAATTTATTTTCCCTATTATTTTATTTTTATAGCTTTGAGGCTAGTTATATTATCAACGGTGTTTTTTCATTTATAACATTTATGTATAGCACTCACTACTGTAGACATTAATACGGCGACTCGCTATGCTATTAGTGGATAAGCCAATCACTAGCATATAAATTAATTAGTGATATTCATAAATAAACCAGTCGCCGTATTACTAATGAAACTTACTAAATATAGCCAAGCTTTTAAGATTATATTTATGATCAGTTGTTTTTTAAAAAAAGTGACACTAATTAAGAAGGATTGTTTTGGTTCATCACATTAACCACTGGCGGTATAGGTTTTGGTAATTTACCTTCTGCTTGCAGCTCTTTAGTAGTTTTAGCATCCATCGAGAGTCCTGCAATCAATGCCAAGTCTTTCACCGTTTTACGCTGACGCGTAGCAAAACTAACCGGCACCATACGTGCAAACTCGTAAATATAAAGATAAGACTCTTCGCCGCCCTCGTATTCTTCATCGTCTTCTAAACGAATACCACCGATTTTTGCCAAATCTGTGAGCATCTCGTTTTCTTCAGCCGTCAAACGACAATCAGTAATACCAAAGCCAGTCATAAAACCATTAGACCACTGCTTCAATGCCATTACTCGCTCGTATAAGTCATGTTCATCATCCGGAACTAACGGGGTATAAGAATAGGCGTCGTCTTTATCTTTGAGCTGAAAGACCGTGTCTTCAGCCTCTTCAGTAAGCAAAGTTAGCGCCTCATCCGGTAGTGGCGAAAAGCTCAGCTCATTAAGTACTGTAGCCCAACCTTGCTCATCAGGTGCCTCGCAAGCTGTCATCAGGCCAGTCATAAACCCGTGTATCTCACTGACAGACACATCAGTCCATTCATCAAACGCTTTACACCAAGTGTTCCAGCCAGAAATATTGTCATTCATAAAGCTCATCCTAATAGTTAATTAGCGTATATTGTATTAATAGGCGCTTATTCATTAGCATGAGTCGCAGCCTTACAATATTATTAGGGCGGCGACTCATAAAAGTGAAAAACAAAGCGCAATAACTGCAATTACTTTGTTGATATAGATATAATGCGGTCACCTATGGCATTATTAAACGTATCTGCCAAAATTCATTCACGCACTTACTTAAGGGTAAACACTGACTATGTATGATCAACTCGAAAACCTAGAAAAAACGATACTCGACATCAAAAAAAAATATCAGCTGGTCAGTGCTGAACTCAATAGTCACAAACAGCAACCGAATACTGACCCCAAAGAGTTAGCAGCGCTCAAATCCAAGCTCGATAGTAGCTATGCCGAACGCGATACCGTCAAAAAGCAATTTAGTGAGCTTGACAAGCGTTATCAAAGCCTTGCAGAAGCCCATCATATGATAGGTGAAGATCAAGACAAACTGCAAAAACAATTGAACGATTTGCAGCAGCAAAGTAAGTCGCTACAGCAGCAGAATAACGAGCTCAAAAAGCAAAACAGTGAGTTACAAGAAAAAAATCGGCTGGCATCCGAACGTACTCAAGTCGTTTTAAATCGTCTAACGCGTATTGATCAAGTGAACGGCTAATATTTTTTGCCTAACATCTGTTACTTAAAAAACTCTATTAATGAAAAATAGCTTTTAAATACTAACGATTACATTCACTGTATTTCATAGGCCTATTATTTTATACATATTCTAATACTTTGTAGGATTTCTTATGACCAATGACCGCACTGACACAAAGAACGCTCAGACTGAAGATAATAAAACATCTGAACACAATACCAATGTCCAAACTGGACAAATACAAACGGCAACTCCTGACTTAGTCGCCGAACCAAAAATATCAGATGTTAGCCCCGAAACAACTGAAGCCGAAAAGCCGCAAATGAAGAAAGTTGATATCGTTATTGCTGGGGTTACGTATCAAATATACTGCCCTGTTAATGAGGAGGAAGAGTTGCGCTCAGCGGTGTATTACATTAACAATTTCGTCTTAGATATTAAAAAAGACGCACCAAACTTACCGCAAGAAAACCTCTTAGTACTGTGCTGCTTAAACTTATACGAAAAAATTCATTCGCAGAGTAAAATCGATGAAGACCAGCGGTATGAGACCGAAAAGTCAGTAGCGCTATTGAGTAAAATCATGCTCGATGCTCAGTCTATTTTATAAGTTGTTTAGCTACTGAATAAAGACTTAGTTTCGCGAGGAATAAGTTTTACCAGCATGGAAGTCGGCTTGGTGTTCATAATTGCAAAAGAAAAGCTCGTTATTGGCTTTTATGACGCTAGCTTTGGTAGTAGCGTCAATATCATCGACTATATTGCTAGTATCAAGATTAACAGGAGGAGTCTCAAGGACACCGCGATACTCAGCTAAGCTATGCCCACAAAAGTTACAATTGCGCGGCTCAGTGATATCGCCTTCTTGCGGCATCATGCTCTTTGGCGGGCGCGGATACATGACCTTATAAAAAATCCACATTGAAATCCAAACTATAATGATAATTATAATAATGGCAAACACGGCAGTGCTCCTTGGAATAGTGGTTAATGAACTAAAATTAATAAACTAAAATTAATAAACTTAGGTTAATGAACTTATATTAACGAGCTATGTTTAATAAACTAGAGTTAATAAGCTGAGAATATAGGATAAAGTTTACTGTAAATTGCGCCTATAGCACAATCATTGCGCAGTTTAATTACTAGCAAGCTTAACAGCTGTTATTATTTAATAAGCGCATTTGCATAAAAAAACTGGCTTTCATGTAGCCAGTTTTTTATGCAGATAAAATAAGAATGAATACCCTATAACGACAATTCTATGATTACCAACTCATAACTGTAGCTCACTGATATCTGCGACAGTCAGAAACAATGCCCGTACTTGTTTCAATAACGCTAAGCGGTTATTTTTAAGGGCGGCATCGTCACTATTAACCATCACCCCATCGAAGAACTGGGTTAACGGCTGATCTAAGCTGGCCAAAGTTTGCAATACTTGCGTGTAATTAGCTTGCGCTAATAGTGGTTGCACAGCCGTTTGTGCTTGATGTACCGCACTATACAAAGCTTGTTCAGCAGGCTCAGATAGTAGAGCCTCATCAACTTTATCAGCAACTGCTACTTCCGACTTAGCTAAAATGTTAGCTACACGCTTATTAGAATCGGCGAGTGGTTCCGCTTCTGGTAACTCACTAAAGGCTTGCACTGCACGAATACGCTGATCAAAATCAAGTGGCATATGCGGATTAATCGCTTGCACGGCCTGAATAGTATCAACGCTGACACCTTGCTCAGTATACATCGCCCGATAGCGAGAGTTTAGGAAGGCCATCACTTGGGTAAAAGTATCGCCCATCTTCGCTATTTTACTGCCATCGGTATCAGCGTAGTTCTTAATGGCTTGTTCCACTAAAGCCACTAGATTAATTGGCAACTGCTTTTCAATCAAAATACGCAAAATTCCAATAGCTGAACGGCGCAAACTAAACGGGTCTTTTGAACCTGTCGGCGCTTGGCCAATCCCAAAGATACCGACTAGCGTATCCAAGCGATCGGCCAAAGCTAAGCAGATTCCGATAGGCGTTTGCGGGAGCGCATCGCCGCTAAACTTCGGTAAATACTGCTCTTCTAAGCTGGCAGCCACGGCCTCAGGCTCACCATTAAGGCGCGCATAATACGTACCCGCAATGCCTTGCAAATCAGGATATTCACCCACTAGCGAGCTGGCCAAATCAGCTTTTGACAATATAGCAGCGCGTACTGTGTCATCAATATCAATTTGCTTGCCTTGCTGCTGCAATAAAGCCGCAATAAAGGCGGCAAGCTTGGCAATGCGCTCAGACTTCTCCCAAATAGTGCCTAGCTGATCTTGGAATACGCGCGTTTTTAGACTTTCGGTCAATGCAAATAACGGCTGCTTTTGGTCTTGCAAGAAAAAGAACTCAGCATCAGCCAAACGTGGACGCACCACTTTTTCATTGCCTTCGATGATTTGACTGGCATCTTTTGATTCGATATTAGTGATAAAGATAAAATAAGGCTGCAAAGTGCCTTCTTTATCAGTCAGACAAAAATACTTTTGATCGGCCTGCATGGTTGAAATAAGCGCTTCTTGCGGTACTTGTAAAAAGCGCGCCTCAAAGCTGGCACGCAAAGCAATGGGGAAATCGACCAAAGCGGTCACTTCATCCAATAAATCCTGCGGTACAATCGCCTTGGCATTAATCTCGTCTGCCAGTGCTTTAACTTGATGACTAATCAGGTTTTGACGCTTATCAAAATCAGCAATTACTTTTAAGCTATCTAGCAATGACTCATAGTCATTGGCATGGTTAATCGTATGATAATCAGGACTGTGGAAGCGATGGCCGCGTGTCTGCTGTCCAGTCTGATGGCCTTGAATAGTGCTATTAATCACACTGTCATCTTGCATCAGTACCGCCCACTGTACCGGACGCACAAACTCATCGCGGCTAGTACCTGAACGCATACGCTTGGCAATGGGCAAGTTATCAAGTGCGGTTTGGAATATTTGCGGTAATAGTTCAGCAGTCGCTTTGCCATGCAGGACTTGCTCGAAGCCCACATAGTCACCTTTATCGGTATTGATGGTAATCAACTCACTGGCCTCAATACCCAAACCTTTAGCAAAGCCCATTGCCGCACGTGTCGGATTACCATCGGTATCAAAGGCCGCTTTGATAGCAGGGCCACGCTTTTGCTCGCTACGGTCTGGTTGCTTATCAGAAATACCTTGAATCTGTAAGGCCAAACGGCGTGGTGCCGCAAAGGCTTTCATGCTGTCAAAGCTAATATCAGCCTCGTTTAGCTGAGCTCTAACGCTAGCTTGTAGCGCATCACGTAGATTCTTCAGACTTTTTGGCGGTAGTTCTTCACACCCCAGTTCAAACAAAATGGTAGTCATGGGATGCTCCTATTTATTATTTTTTTGGGTAGATTTATTTTTAGCAGCTTGCTTATCTTCACTAACTTCAGCATGCGCCTCTTTAGGCAAATACTTATCCAAAGCAGCTTGGCGATGCGCCTCATCAGCCAATGGGAAACCTAATTTCGCTCGGGCTTCAACATAACCCAAAGCAACCTTCCGCGATAACGTACGTACACGTAGAATAAAGCGCTGACGCTCAGTGACTGAAATAGCGCCACGAGCATCTAGTAAATTAAAAGCATGTGAGGCTTTTAGCACCATCTCATAGGCCGGTAACGGCAAACCTGCTTCCACCAACTTATCCGCTTGCTGCTCATAGAAGTCAAAGAGCTCGCCCATTTTTGGCACATCGGCATGCTCAAAGTTATAAGTGGACTGCTCTACTTCGTTTTGATGAAAGACATCGCCATAAGTGACGCGGCCAAATTCACCGTCCGCCCATACCAAATCATAAACGCTATCAACGCCTTGCACATACATTGCCAAGCGCTCAAGACCATAAGTAATCTCACCAGTAACTGGGAAGCACTCAATACCGCCGACTTGCTGGAAGTAAGTAAACTGGGTGACTTCCATGCCGTTGAGCCAAATCTCCCAACCCAGACCCCACGCGCCTAACGTTGGTGATTCCCAGTTGTCTTCAACAAAACGTACGTCATGCACTAGCGGATCAATACCAATGGCTTTTAGCGAGCCTAAATATAGCTCTTGCATATTGGGCGGATTGGGCTTGAGCACCACTTGGAACTGATAATAGTGTTGCAGACGATTGGGGTTATCACCATAGCGCCCATCAGTTGGACGGCGGGACGGCTGCACATAAGCGGCGTTCCAGCGCTCAGGCCCTAACGAGCGCAAGAAAGTAGCGGTATGAAAAGTACCGGCACCTACTTCCATATCGTAAGGTTGCAGTATTACGCAGCCCCTATCTGCCCAGTAATTTTGTAGGGTTAAAATTAAGTCTTGGAAAGTCAGCGGTTGCGATGTCATAGGAAAGTCACTGTGGAATGAAAAGGGTTAGACCAAACTTAAGCCGCGTTCAAGCGACAAGTTTGTGCAGCCTATGCGGCTACCTGTCTATTAACCTGCTTACCTTACTAAAAAACGGCTATTTTATCCATATTTACAGTAATTAAATTTATATCGTCTGCTCTTTTTATCACGTACAAAAAAAATACCCAGATGAATGAACATCTGGGTAGGAGGAAAAGTGTATTACCGGTATCCTGTTAGTCAGGCTTTTGTTTTTTATGAGCTAATATTTCTTCATTTTACTTAAATTTTTTAGTAGCTAGTGCTTAGTTTTAGTAGCTAGTGCTTAGTTATTGATAAGATTGACCAGTAGCTTTTGGCATAATAATCCATAGAACAATATAAATTAAAATACCCGGCACTGCTGCGCTTAGGGAAGATACGATAACGAATAGCAACCGCACCCACATTGGAGACCAGCCTACATATTCTGCGATACCACCCATGACACCAGCAATCATCTTATTATTATTTGAGCGATGTAACTTTGCTAATTTAGCCAAGACTCATACCTCTTTTAATTAGTCTGTTTAACTTAAGAATAAGTATAGCAAGCATATATTGATTGACTGTTGGCAAAGTAGGTGTACTTTGTGACTTTATGCTAACCAAACTTGCTTTTAGCTCTCATTAATAGTCTATAACCCCCTGATTTTAAATAATTATTTCAAAATGTTTCAGAAGTAGGCTTATTGCTCTATTATTACGGTGACGCTGCTATATGATTGCTAGCAACCCGCCCTTTTTACATCTACTTATTATAATCTTGTCACTTTTTACAATAACCTACCTGTATCAGCTCGCAAACCTTTATACCATGCTCATAGTTTATTTATAGGCTAAGTCGGCCGTCCATTCACATACGATAAAATTTATAACTCATAATATAAGGTCTATCATGGTCAATACAGGTATTATAATCGGTCATTTTGAACCACTGCATTTGGGAGAGATGCGCAGTATTTTGGCTGCTGCTGGTCAGGCAAAAATCCTACACATTATTATCACCACACATCCTGCACCACATCCTAACTTTAATATTACTTTGCAAGATAAAGCGCGTTGGCTACAGATGGCTTGTGCTGAGCTGCCATTTATCCAAATTCATACCACTGATGAAATCGCGCTACCTTTACATGAAAACTTCGATGATGTGTCAATAGATATTCCTGCCAGTAATGCTAAGCTGCAGCGCGTTATTGATGATTTGAGTTTGCCAACTGACGCCGTATTATTCATTGCTGAAAACCACCCATTGGCGCAAGACGGTACGCGTGAGCAATTAGCAATGACGGTCATCACTACCCCATTGCAACTAGAGTTCGATTCTTATGCTATCGCTTGTGACCCTATTGGCTATTGGTCAGCGATTCATCCGCAAGCGCGTGGTGACTATACTAAGACCGTGGCTATTGTCGGCGGTGAAAGCTCAGGTAAAACCACGTTAGTGCATAAGCTTGCCAACTATTATGGTGCCAGCTTTGTATTAGAGATGGGGCGGCTGTATGTAGGCACAGATTTGGGCGGTAGTGAGATTGGGCTGCAATACAGCGACTATGGCCCCATTGCCCTCAATCATGCTCAAGCGATACGCGAGGCAGCCGCTAATGCTACCGCGCCAGTAACTATCATTGATACTGACTTTGTAACCACACAAGCATTTTGTGAGGAATATGAGGGTCGTACGCATCCATTCGTTACCGCCTGTGTTGATGAGTTCCGTTTGGACCATACTATTATGCTCGATAACAATACGCCATGGGTTGCTGATGGCATGCGCTCCTTGGGTAATCCGGATGCACGTGGACGTTTTGAGCAGCGGTTATTGGCTATTTTTACTCGTCATAATATTGAACCGTATCTGATTGATAAGCCAGATTACGATGCGCGTTATCAACAAGCGGTTAGCTTTATTGACCAATATATTTATGGTAAAAAATAAAATACTCATCCTTTCTGACTTTAAAGATATATACTTAAAAAACATCTAAAAAAACTGAGTCACACTAAATTTATAATAATAACTTTGCTGTCAGCATCTTAATATAGGTAGATCTGATAGCAATTTTTTAAGTACAATTTTGAGGACAATAGAGTTATGCGCATTCAGCTACTCGATAACATCGCCGGAAAATGGTCGATGCAATGGATTGTCACGTGGTTCCTTTGCGGAGTAGCCGCCTTATCTGCAGGATTTTGGTTAACCACTGAGCACACCACTTTAGACATGTTTTATTTAGGCGTGTCCTTTATCGGCCTAATCTGTGTGGTATCGCTGTCCTTCCGCAAAAATATACTGGGTAATGGTTTCGGTATGGCAGCGACTTCAGGCGAAGTCGTGGTACAGGCGACGGCAGGTTCAGTGGGCTTAATGCTCGCGCCGCTATTTAACTTTTTTACCCACGTCTACGGGCTGTTTTATTGGTCAAAGAATACGGATGCTGATGGCGACATGATACCCAAATCGGCCAATAAATGGGTTTGGCTGATTACGGGTACCTTTATGGTTATTGGTCTGGCACTGTTTCCGACTGTCAATAACTTGCTTGCCAGCTATGGTTTTGCAGTAGTAGAAGATGACAGCAGCCTATTTTTGGGCTTTATCTCTTTCTTTTGGATTAACGTCATCGCTTTTATATTATCGATTACGGCACAAGCAGCGATGATTTTGCGCTATTCCTTTAACTGGTGGCTATGGATTATTTCAAACTTCGTATGGTTAACGGTCAACTTAATGTCAGGAAATTATATCTTTGCCATTCAAACTATGGTGTACCAAGTCAATTCATTTGTTGGATTGTATGAGTGGCACCGTAGCGAGCAGAATGCTTTAAAAGCGGCACAGGTATAAAGATAAGAATAAAACATACAGTGGCGAACTGGCCTGAATAGTGCTACAAAGGTTAATAGAGCTTTTAAATAATTGCTTCCTAATTGTTAATTTTTAATGATTCATTCACTAACAAGGAGGTTAGTATGTCTCGTACTCGTCAACATCGGATGTCAAAACGATCATTGGAACAATGGTTGTCCGAATACGCTGTCAGTCACCAAAACCTGATTAATAAAAAAATTCATTGGTTATGTGTGCCTACTATTTTTATTAGTATTTTAGGTATGGGCATGTCACTATCAGTCTGGTTCACTTTAGTGCTGAGTGCCTTAGTACTGCTATTTTATATGCAACTCTCTACACCGCTATTTATGGCAATGGGAATATTTATCTTGATTTGCCTGTCGGTAATGGCATTTCTACCAGTGGGCTTCAAAGTTTGGGCAGCTGTTTTTATTGTCGCTTGGATTGGGCAGTTCGTTGGACATAAAATTGAAGGTAAAAAACCGTCATTTTTTGAAGATCTACAGTTTTTGTTAATTGGTCCAGCGTGGGTTGCTAATAGCTTGATGAAAGCTACAGGACGTAAAGAGTAAGCAATTTAGAGACCGATAACTTAAGAATAAACTAAAAGTTAGGCAGTAAAAAAGCGCCACCCTGCTCTTGTTATAACAGGAGCGGGGTGGCGCTTTTTATTTGCTAAAACATCATTTAAGAAAAGACTATTTACTTAAAATTAAGCAATTATATATTTATCTAATATTTACTGGTCAAGCGTTTGTACGCCGCCACCATTCACAAAGATAGTCTGACCACTTACCCACTGAGAAATCGGAGATGCAAAATACAGCATAGCACCAGCGATATCATCCGCTTCACCCAAACGATGGATAGGCGTATGAGCAAGCATACTCTTTTCAATCTCTGGGGTTAACACTGTTTTTAGCGCGTCAGTACGAGTGGCACCTGGACCAACCGCATTAATACGCACTTCAGGACCAAAGTCATGGGCTAAATTCGCGACCATATGATTGACTGCTGCTTTTGAGCCTGCATAACCGCTCATGTTTGGATCTTTATTGACACTCGACATTGATGTGGTAAACACGATAGAGCCGTAGCCTGACTCTTTCATGTGTGGTACACATAATTGGCTGAGACGCCAGCCACTAAAGACGTTTAATTCAAAATCGCGACGGATATCATCAACAGATATCTTAGAGGGGTTTTCACGACCACCGCCACCGCCACCAGCGTTATTAATCAAAATATTAATACTGCCAAATTCTGACATCACTTTATCAACCATGGCGACTAAGTCATCGTCTTTTAGAATATTACATTCTACTGCGAGACCTTTAACGCCTAATGCTTCGATATCTTTGATAGCTGCTTTGGCATCATCCAGTTTTAAATCAGCAATCGCAATATTAGCGCCAGCTTGTGCTAAACGTAGCGCCGTTGCTTTACCGATACCATTAGCACCGCCAGTAACGATGGCTGTTTTGCCAGATAAATCGAATAACTCGTTAAATTCTTTATGTTTAAATTCTTGCATCTTAGTACCTCTTATAGTTATTTATTATTAAATCTGCAGACCAAATATGATAGTTATCAATGTTGGTTTTATAATTATAGTCAATCACTATAGCTTGTGACATTGGACGCTATATCACCTCAACCAATACAATATTTATAAATACCATTTTTGTCTGCAAACTTATATATGTATGTGCTTAATATTTGAAAGCCTCACTAGTATGGGCGTCTCATCGCAGTATACTGTGCTACCTTCATGACTTTTTTGTAATTATTATTTGCAACAACTGACGCTAAGTTAATTGTGCTTAGCTGCGACTACTAACTTAAGTAGACTTTAAGTTGTTTAGTTATTACTTATTATTTATTAGCATAGAGCCAAAAACGTTCAGACATAAAAAAAGCCTCACAATGAAGTGAAGCTTTAGTGCTTTTTCAAGCCATATTTGGAGCGGGAAAAGAGATTCGAACTCTCGACCCCAACCTTGGCAAGGTTATGCTCTACCACTGAGCTATTCCCGCTTAATCTATCGTAGAGAACTAATAACAACGTTGTCTCGATAGGCTGGCTATTCTATCAAATATTGTGACGCTGTCAATCTATTTTTTAACTTTACTGTTAGGATTGGAAGAAGGAACTATAAGAATTATCGATATGTTACTTGCATATTATTGATTTTATAGCTATTTTCATGATGTCAATTATTACAATATTTTTTTATTAAAGGGCATGTCACCTTAGTTCAGCACCGTTTATACTCATCAACTATATTTACTTTTAGTTACACATCATCGACACGTAACAAGTTTACTTACAATGACGCGTTATATTGTTACTTTTACTGCACTGGTATTATTTGCGTATCATTATTATACTGACTCCAATTTAATCCCTGCCTTTAGATAAAACCTTATTATCAAATGAGCTCTCTAGAGTCTAACATTCTTGATGTTAGCATCCTAAATTTAAGCATTTATCTTTGTTTAATGATTCAATAGTCCATTAAGCTCTATTTATGAGTTTATATTCAGTAATATCTCTATTGGTATTATCTAATAGTAAACCTAGGTTTTCCCTACTTTTTGTTCAACTTTATATTTTACAGCGAGGATGTTTATTATGAAGAAATTATTGACTACCACAGTGATGGCGGCATCATTATCAGCCCTCACTCTAACTGGTTGTAGTACCACGACGAGTACTGGCGCGGTTGGCGTTGACCGTCAGCAGTTACTATTAGTCTCAAGTGAGCAAGTTCTAGAGCTCTCAGCACAAAGTTATAATAAAAGCATCCAAGAAGCGCGCAAGAAAGGGGTATTAGATACCAATAAAGCACAACTCAATCGCTTAAAAGGTATTGCCGATCGTTTGGTGGGTCAAGTGGGCGTCTATCGTCCTGATGCAGCAAAATGGAACTGGGAAGTGCATACTATTAAGTCTAATGAGCTGAATGCGTTTGTAATGCCGGGTGGGAAAATTATGTTTTATACCGGTATTATTGATCGCTTGACCTTAACGGACGATGAGATTGCAGCAATTATGGGTCACGAGATGGCGCACGCGTTGCGTGAGCACTCACGCGAACGTCTATCACGTGAATACGCAACCCAAACCGGTATCGGTGTTGCTGCTAGCGTCTTTGGCCTTTCTCAAAATCAGGCACAATTAGCTAATTTAGCGGGTGACTTTGGTCTGAGCCGTCCTCACAGTCGTACCCAAGAAAGCGAAGCGGATCAAATTGGTCTAGAGTTAATGGCACGTGCCGGCTACAATCCACAAGCAGCCATTAGCTTATGGCAAAAAATGCAACGTGCCAGCCAAGGCGAGCCACCACAATTTTTAAGTACTCACCCAACGAGCAGCAACCGCATTGCTCAACTGCAATCTTTGATGCCTAAGGTGACACCGCTATATCAAAAAGCACGCCGTTAAGCATTTTTGATATATCATAAGTGCTAAAACAAAGCAGAGCGCAAACGATATATTGCGCTCTGCTTTTTTGTGCTTAAATGATAAGCCCACTACGCTCATATCAGCGTCTGCTATAATGGCTTGATAACTCATTCATACATTGCTTGCCATCACTCGATAAAGGAACGCTATGAGCACCTCTTCTGCCCCTAATAATACTTCCCCTAGATCTGCTCCTACCGCTACTGCCATTAAAGAGGTAGTACAAACCTTACAGCCTCAGCATATCGAATTGATTAATGAGTCCATGAACCATGCTGGTTATTTTGAAGGTAAAGAAAGTCACTTTAAGCTGACCATTGTAAGCGATGCCTTTATTGGCAAGCGTTTGGTCGCACGCCATCAATTGATTTATGATTTGGTAGCAGATTTACTAACGTCACAAGGCGGTAATGTCCATGCACTTGCCATTCATGCTTATACGCCAGACGAGTGGCAAGGTCAAAGCCCTGACAGTCCAAACTGTGCCGGACAAAATGCAAGCTAGTTATCATTTTTATTATTAATCTTCTCTTTAATCTTATAAGCTATAACGGTAAAAGGAATAACGTTTAATGAAACATCTACATATGCTGATGGCAGTCGTGGTCATTGGTCTGTTTTTGTACCAAAGCTATTTGGTTTTAAGCGCTAATAAGCAGACACCGCGCGTGATTAAAATATCCAACCATATTGTCTATGCCTTGGTGTTACTCTCAGGCGCATGGATGCTGTTTCAGCTATTACAGGTTAATGCACCGGTACAATGGGTTATTGCTAAGATGGTCTTATTTGTGGCCGCTATTAGTGCGAGTATCAAGGCCTTCAATCCTCGCGCTACTCCTACCCAGAGCAAAGTTGGTATTCTTATCGCTGCCGTTGCTTATGTCGGTATTGTCATATTGGCGTATGTGAAACCTGAAAACTTATTTTAAATTGGTTTTAAGTACGTTTTAAACTTATCCTAGATTTATTTTGCTATATTAAAACAATACTTTAGCCCTATGGAGCCACTATGAAAACTCTTACTGCAGCGACATTGCTCGCAACAGCCGGCATTTTTGGTCTAACAGGCTGCGCTTCAACTGGCAATATCGCACCGCAATATGTCGCACCAAGCGCTTATCAAGGCTACGATTGCCAAGCACTTAGCCAAGAATATATGCGTGTCAATCGCTATGTTGACGGCACTCGTAAGCAACAATCATCCCTATCTGCCTCAGGCGTAGGGGTTGGGGTGTCCGCTGGACGCTGGGGCATCTCCCCTAATATTAGCTTTGGCGTAGGTAAAAGTAACGATAACAAAGCACGTGATGCTAAGTTATCACGTCTTTACGGGGAGCGTGACGCCATTATCCAATCAGCGCGTATTCAGCGTTGCAGCTTTGCCAATGGCGTAAAAATTTACGGTGAATAAGATTGCGTAAACGCTCTAACGAAATTTTTATTGCCACAATATATACCTATAAAAACGACTCAAAAAAAAGCCAATACTTAAAATAGTGTATTGGCTTTTTTACGCTTAAAACAATAAACTTATAATGGAATAAACCTTACGACTGCAAGCTCTGTACCCATTGCACAATTTGAACCGTAGGCAATGCCCCTGACTGACGAGCAACTTCCTTGCCATTCCTAAATGCCACCATCGTCGGTAAGCTACGGATATTATAAGGCGCAGACGCTTGCTCATACTTATCCGTCTGTACCTTAGCGAATACCACTTTTGGTAGCTGACTGGCCGCTGCCTTAAATTGCGGTGCCATCATCAAACAAGGCTGGCACCAACTCGCCCAAAAATCTACGATCGTTAAGATATCATTTTTTTGAATGACTTTATTTATAGTCTGCGCCGTTAACTCATGCGGGTTTGCCGTCAATAACGGCTCGCCACATTTACCACAATTGGGTGCACTATCCAACTTGGCGGTAGGCACACGGTTGGTCGCTTGACAGTCGGTGCAAACGATATGCAAGTCCTGTTCACTCATATTATAACTCCTATTCTACTCGTCTCTATTTTGGTAATACCTTTAACAGTTATTCATTGCATGCTAGCTTTTACCGGTATTCATACCCAACATCGCGTACAGTGGGCAAAAACGAAATAGTCCCGTTAATAATGGTACCAAACCAATCACACCCCACCAGCTTTGATAGTAAACGCCAATACCGATAATAACAATACCTGCAATAATACGAATCATGCGCTCGGTACTGCCAATATTAATTTTCATGACTGACTCCTTAAAAGATATAAAAAAATTGTTATAAACAAAGGTCATAGATTTGAGCCAGTCATGACGTTAACGCTTAGACTAGCATAACAACGAATCATGTTCGTTCTGTACTTACTTAATATCGTAGCTGCTTACGCTTTATTGCAGACTGTTACTTATTCTCTTAGAAATGACTAGCTTATAAATAGCTACTTATTTTCTTATTAAAACTTAATACTTATTTTATTAACACTTCTTCGTTAGGCAGCTACTGACCCAGCACATTAATTGGTACTTTTAGATATCTTGTGCCATTGGCTTCTGGTTCCGGTAAATTGCCGGCATCAATATTGACTTGTACTGAGGGTATAATCAGCCGTGGCATGTCTAGAGTGGCATCACGGCGCTCACGCATCTCTACAAACTCGGCTTCATTAATGCCATTTTTAACATGAATATTGCCTAATTTCTGCGCGGCAACGGTGGTAGTAGGACAATGCTTGCGACCTTGGCTCGGATAGTCATGACATAAATACATAACCGTATCGTCATTAAGTGCCAATAGTCTTTTGATTGATTGGTATAATGTCTTAGCATCGCCGCCAGGAAAGTCACAACGCGCTGTGCCGACATCGGGTGCAAACATCGTATCCCCAACAAAAACGACGGTTTTTTCATCGTCTGTGGCAATATAAGCCATATCAGCGGGTGTATGTCCCGGTACATGCATCGCTGTAATAGTAATTGCACCCAGCGCTAAGCTATCGCCTTCATCGGTTAGAATATCAAACTGGCTGGCATCGGTACGAAAGCTGGTATCAAAGTTAAAAATTTGCTTAAATATTTTTTGTACTTGGGTTATGTGGCGTCCCATCACCAGCTCCCCGCCCAACGTCTCTTGTAGGTGAATAGCACCTGAGAGATGGTCAGCGTGGGCATGAGTCTCAATAATATAAACCAGCTGCCAGTTTTGACCGCGTACAAACGCAATCACTTCATCAATATCAGCCGTGCTAGTTCTTCCTGATTTAGGGTCAAAGTCTAGCACTGGATCGATTACTGCGCATAACTGCTGCTGAACGTCCGCTAGTACATGGGTATAAGTCTCTGTGTCGCTATGTAAGAAGGAATGAACTTGCATGGCTACCTCACTGTTAACTTTATTTTTAGAATAGATTAATACTTGTTACTGATATTAATATAGCAGCAACCAAACACTTTATCAATTTATATAATGTAAATGAAGATAACTTGATATAATCAGCAATATCATTAATAATTCATTACCTTCTGTATATTAAACCACTTTATAATTTTAAATATTTTTATGAGCAAGCAGGTGGCATATAGTCACCGTTTATCATGACATTGGATGTTAAAATGACCGTAATTAATAAGCCTAAAACCACCGTAACCCCTGGCTCTGTTTCAGATAAGGAGATTCTCCTGAGAACTTTGACCCAAGAATTAGACGTTACTGATGTTGCTCCAACTGGCTTTGCCCCTAGTGAGCTTATTCCAAGCGATCTTGCTGCGCAAATGCAACAAGCATCGATGCAAGCCAGCCAGCTATTAAAATCGTTATCACATCCTGATCGCTTGTTATTACTGTGTCAGCTGACGCAAGGCGAGTACTGCGTTGGCGAGCTTGAGAGCTTAGTGGGTGTCGGACAACCAAGTCTATCGCAGCAGCTGGGTATCTTACGTAAAGATGAGCTGGTGACCACCCGCCGTGAGGGCAAACAGATTTATTATAGTATCGCCAGTGACGATGCCTTAGCCGTACTACAGCTGTTATATCAACGCTTTTGTGGAAAAACTACTTAATGCTGGATTGGTCGTATTTTTTAATATGATGGTAAGATAGTGTGGTATTTATTTAATATAATGATAAATTAATATGGCTACGATTGCTGCTCGTCTGATTCCTCGTTGGCTGCGACAATACCAATTTTCTATACTGCCAACCGATGTGGTCGCGGGGTTAGTGGTAGGTGTGTTGGTCATCCCACAAAGCTTGGGCTACGCGGTGCTAGCAGGTCTGCCGCCCGTTTATGGGCTGTATGCAGCAATTGTTCCGGTTATTGTGTATGCATGGATTGGCTCGAGTAATGTTCAAGCGGTTGGACCCGCTGCCGTTACTGCTATTATGACTGCCAGCGCCTTGCACCCTTATGCGGATCAAGGTGCTGAGCAGTATGTGCTAATGGCGGGTCTGCTTGCGTTAATGGTCGGTGCACTATTGTGGCTTGCAGGACAGCTAAAGCTGGGCTGGATTATGCAATTTATCAGTCGCGGCGTGTCGGCGGGCTTCGTCAGCGGTGCGGCGGTGCTCATCTTTATCAGTCAGCTTAAGTATCTGACTGGTATACCTATCGCTGGTAATGGCTTAGTCGGTTATTTATCCAGCATGCTGATGTATGCTCGTCAATTACATCCACTTACCTTACTTATCGGTGTAAGCGCCTTTACGCTGATGGTGATGAACCGCTACGGCAAGCAATGGGTATGGCAGTCTTGGCTATCACCCACTTATGCTAAATGGGCAGAAAGACTATTTCCACTCATACTCCTTGGCATTGCTATCATCCTGAGTATGAGCTTGCATTGGACGACGAAGGGGGTCGCGACTATCGGCAGTATTCCGCAAGGATTGCCAACATTTACGCTACCCTATTTACCAGACTTTCGTGAAGCGCTAAACTTGCTACCTACCGCGGGTCTAATGGCGCTTATTGCTTTTGTTTCAAGCAGCTCAGTCGCTAGCGCTTACGCACGCCTGCGTGGTGAAACCTTCGATGCCAACCGTGAGCTAACAGGACTAGGTCTTGCTAACCTTGCAGGTGGCTTATTTCAAAGCTTTCCTATCGCTGGTGGCTTTTCACGTACCGCCATCAATGTCGATTCTGGCGCAAAGACGCCACTTGCCAGCCTTGTGACCGTACTAGTGATGGTGATTGCCTTGATAGCATTTGGCAATGCGCTTGCACCCCTACCTTATGCTATTTTGGGTGCAACTATCATGGCGGCTATCATTGGACTGATTGATGTTACGACCTTAAAGTCAGCATGGCAGCGCGATCGCTTGGATGCTGCTAGCTTTATAGCCGCTTTTATCGGCGTATTAGTATTTGGGCTAAATACCGGCTTAATCATTGGCCTCATGGTATCCTTTGCTAGCCTTATCTGGCAGTCTAGCCAGCCGCATGTTGCCATCGTTGGACAACTTGCAGATAGCGGACACTTTCGTAATATCAATCGCCATGACGTAATCACTTATCACAATCTATTGATAATACGTATTGATGAAAGCTTATTTTTTGGCAATAGTGAAGCGGTCCATCGCCGCGTCTTACAAGCCACGCAGCAGTATCCCGAAGCGCACGAAATCATTCTCATCATGGCAGCTGTCAATCATATTGATTTGACTGCACAAGAGATGCTAAGCACCCTAAATAAAGAGCTGGCTATCAAAAACAAGCACTTACACTTTAGCTTTATTAAAGGCCCTGTCATGGATATTATCGGAGAGACACCATTGATGAATGAGTTAACAGGGCAGGTTTATCTAAGTACCATAGATGCGGTGGATGCTTTAAAGGGCATTTAATAGAGTGTTAATTAGAGTTTAATTAATGCAGGTCTTATATTCTAAATTGATACTTGCTGTCTGCCATAAAATACCGTTATGATAGGTTGTTGTTGTGCTACAGGGTAGTCATAATAAGTCATACTTTTGACTATGCCAGTACAACTTATCCCTCTTAATTTCTCTAACGAAAGCATCAGACATTATCTATGACCGACAATCTAACGATTTATAAGCAAATTTATCCTATCCAATGTAGCAAGATAGCTAAGCTTGGCTACCGCTCTGTAATCAATATTCGCCCAGATTCTGAAGCAGAAACGCAGCCTAGCAGCGACGATTTGGCAGTAGCAACCAAGCAGGTAAACTTAGCTTATCATCATCTTCCATTCGACGATGAGCGCCTGAGCATGACGACTGTTGAACAGTTTGCAGAATTTTATCATGCAGTACCTAAGCCAATATTAATGTTTTGCGGCACCGGCGCACGGGCCAAATTATTATACCAAAGTGCCCTAATGCAAGGCTTACTCTAATACTTACATACCTTACCTTTAAAAATAGACCCAATCGGCCTAGGCTTAGCTCGTATATCTAAACCGCTAGATTTAAGTCGCTATATCTTAGTACCTAACTCTTTATATTGATAATAAAAAAGGAGCTCCTATGAGCCATGAAATTAGCATTACCGGTCAAATCACCCCTGATCAAATCCCAATGCTTGCCGAAAACGGTTTTAAAACCATCATCAATAACCGTCCTGATGGTGAAGAAGCCGGACAACCGACCAGTGCTGAAATTGCTGCTGCTGCTAAAAAAGCAGGTCTTGCTTATAAAGAAGTGTCTTTTGCGGGTAATGAGTTAAACCAAAATCACGTAGAAGAATTTGCAGACTTCTTTAATCAAGCTCAGCAACCCGTATTGATATTCTGCCGTACTGGTAATCGCTCAACAGGTATTTATGAAGCTGCGAAGCGCATGGATTTGCTTGATGACTAATAATATCATTTTAGCTTAAAGTTTAAGCTAACCAGTAAACAAAAAAATCCCGACGCCTTCGCATCGGGATTTTTATTTGGGCTTTTTTGTTTAAGCTGACAGAAACTCGGCTTAATCTTTACTGCATCACTAAGTATTCAAACGCTGACAATGCTGCTTTGCTGCCCTCACCCATCGCAATATTAATCTGCTTAAAGGGAACAGTGGTCACGTCACCACAAGCAAAGATGCCTTTGCGATCCGTACGGCAGCGCTCATCAATTTCAATCTCACCGAAACGGTTCATATCAATAAAACCTTTGACGAATCCAGTGTTCGGTATCAAACCAATTTGTACAAATACAGCGGATAAATCAATTTCTTTGGTCTCACCTGAATGACGGTCTTCATAGACGATAGAGCTTACTTTATTATCAGTCGCTTTGATTTCTTTGGTCGCAGCACTCGTAATAATATTGATGTTGGCTTTTTCTTTGGCTTTATTGATCAATACTTGATCTGCTTTTAGCTCATCAGCAAACTCGAATACAGTGACGTTTTTTACGATACCAGCCAAATCAATTGCAGCTTCGATACCTGAGTTACCACCGCCGACGACAGAGACGTCTTTACCTTTAAAGAAAGGACCGTCGCAATGGGCGCAGTAAGCGACGCCTTTACCAATATTTTCTTCTTCACCTGGAACACCCAGTTTACGCCATTGAGCACCTGTCGCTAAAATAATGCTACGAGTTTCAAATATCTCACCAGTATTCAGATGGATGCTATAGTTCTCTTCTTCAGTTTCGCCAATCTCTTTAACACTAACATGCTGTTTTAAAGTGATATTATATTCGTGCAAATGTTTTTCAAAGTTGGTTGATAGCTCAGTACCTGTCGTTAAAGGCACAGAAATCAAGTTTTCGATATCTTGCGTATCTTTTACTTGACCACCGATTCGATCAGCAACCATCGTTACTTTCAAGCCTTTACGAGCGGTGTAAATAGCCGCTGCAATGCCAGCAGGACCTGCACCGATAATAGTCACATCTTGCTGCTCTAACTGCTCAGCGTCGTCTGCACTGCCTTCGCTCAATAAGTCAGGAAACTGCTCCTGCAATTTTCCAATCAGTTTAGCGGTGTCTATTAGACCATTGGCAAACGGTTTGCCATTCAAGAATACCGCAGGTACGCCTTGGATATTGTTGGCATCTACTTGTTCTTGGAATAATGCACCGTCAATCATCTCATTGCTGATATCATCATTTAATAATGCAAATTGATTGAGCGCTTGCACCACTTCTGGGCAACTGTGGCAAGATAATGACACGTAAGTTTGGAACTTTAAGGGTTTATTAAAACGCTTGACCAGTTTTTGGATGCCTTCATCAAGTTTTAAAGTATGACCGCCAGCTTGCAAAATCGCCAAGATGAGCGAGGTAAACTCGTGACCACCAGGAATACCGCTGAACACGATGCCCGTATCCGTCAACTTCCCATCAACATGGCTACGCACAGCAAAGCTAATTGGGCTTGGTAAGCTGGCATCATTTGTATCAACGTCAAAATTAATCTTATCAGTCGTGCCGGCAATGCTAGTCAAAAAATCTATCAATTCTGCACGCTTGCTATGCTCACCTACCCCTAATATAAAGCTAATTGGGCGAGTCATGTTTTCACTGTAGCTCTTTACTGCATCTAATAAGCCTTGGTCTATCATAAGTGTTCCTCATTTTTATTGAATATGTAACGTCAGCGCTATATTTGAACTCAGGCTGCAAGTGTAAAAGTGATTAAGATAATGAAGCTGGTAAACTTAGAGTGTTGATCAGGTTCAGCTCATAACCTTTGATAGCCCTATTATCGGAGGTTATGGTACTTTGGGCAAGCTCAGAAATTCAAATTCAACGTTTTATAAAACAAATCATATTTCAATAATTTATTAGTATTTTAAACCTAATAGCAAATAATAGACATGGTATCAGTATAAATATTTCGCTACAATCGAGAGAGAGCTATAGGTTTGACAGCCTATTTTTCTAGTAAAAAATAAGTTCGTGAGGTACGATTAGTAATATTTTTTAGTTATACTTTTTCCGATACTAAGCCTTACAACAAACAGGTCTCGTAATCATAAACCGTCTTAACTCCCACGCGCTAGTGCTTAATTACTTACTTTAAGCTTGCGCTAAATAACAAGGATGACAACATGAGAAAGACTGACACATGGCAAGATAACAGAGAGATTATTGCTGAACTCAAACAGAAAGACAGCCACTTTGCGACTATTTTTGATGAGCATACTCAGCTCGATCAGCAAATTAATCAGCTTGAGAAAGATTTGGTGACACACGCCAGTCGTGATGAAGAAATTGAAAAAATGAAGCGGCGAAAACTGCACCTCAAAGATGAAATCTATAAAACCATTGATAAAAATAAAGTCAAAAACAGTGCATAATACACAGCCACAATATAAATAAAAACTATAAAAACTTATAAACCTGCATATAAAAAGACCCCATCAACTATCGCTGATGGGGTCTTTTTTAACCTTAACGCATCTAATTACTGACTTTATATAACAAGCAGCTGCTTAGATTTTGCCAACCTAAATTTTACCAACAAGATCAAGACTTGGTTTTAGAGTGGCTTGACCGGCTTCCCATGCTGCTGGGCAAACTTCGCCATCGTTATCACGTACATATTGTGCCGCTTTTGTTTTACGAACCATATCTTTTGCACTACGGCCAATACCACCAGCATGAATCTCAGCAACTTGAACCAAACCATCAGGATCGATTAAGAAAGTACCGCGCTCTGCAAGACCCGCTTCTTCAATCATGACATTAAAGCCACGAGTGATTTTACCAGTAGGATCACCAATCATTGGATACTGTACTTTACCAATAGCGTCTGAAGAATCGTGCCATGCTTTATGAGTGAAATGCGTGTCAGTAGACACTGAATAGACTTCTACGCCTAGGCCTTTAAGCTCTTCATAATGAGCAGCCATGTCTTCCAACTCAGTTGGGCAAACAAAGGTAAAGTCGGCTGGATAAAATAGAAAGATTGCCCAGCTGCCTTTGACGTCATCAGAGGTGATGGTTTTGAATTCGCCGTTAACGAAAGCTTGTGCTGAGAATTCTGGGATTTCTTGATTGATAATAGACGCCATGAGTGGCTCCTTTATTATGAGTGGATTGGACGATTTATCTGATCAGCTTACGGGTTATTTTATCTAAGCGGCTCACGCTGAATCAGACTACATTGCAAACTATACGTGAATTCTATGGTTAATCCAATTAAAAGATTCTAATTTGATGTTTTGTTTTATTAATCTTGTTAAACTAATCTATCAGCCATAAGTGAATATATTACCAGAGGTAAGTCATCTTAACTATTGATACGCAGCGCGGTAATATGTGACTAAAAATTTAATAAAGTACCGATAAAGTGTCAATAAAAATTATTAAAAATCAACAAATAAAAACTATCAAATTCTGCCAAAACCTTATAATAAGAGAGCTATTATGATTACTTTACGTCAACTCGAATTTGCCTTAGCCGTTGCTAAACATCGTCATTTTAAACGTGCTGCCGAAGACTGTAATATCTCCCAATCAGCGCTCAGTTTAGGTATTGCGGAACTTGAGAAACAGCTGGATACCCAAATTTTTGAGCGTAATAACAAGCAAGTACTTATCACCCCGATTGGACAAGATATTCTAACTCGTGCCCAGCGCGTATTTTCCGAAATTAATGATTTGACAACCCGTGCTCAGAGCCATCAAACGCCGCTTGCCTACCCAATGACGGTCGGTATTATTCCCACTATCGCGCCCTATCTGCTCCCTAAAGTACTGCCAGCACTCAGACAGCATTATCCAGAATTTCGTATGACCATCGTTGAGCAACAAACCGAGCGTCTGCTCGAACAGGTACGTTACGGTCATATTGATACGGCTATTATTGCGCTACCTTATGCAGTAGATGGTCTACATAGCTTTGAGTTTTGGGCGGAAGACTTCTTTGCGGTATTCCCGCAAGACGATGTCCATGCCACGCTAAAAACTATTAACTCTGATGAGCTAGCGACTGCTAATCTGATGTTGCTGGGTGAAGGGCACTGTCTAACAGACCAGACGCTATCAGTCTGTCATTTTGACCGTGAGCAGATGAAATCGAGCTTTTCTGATGCCAGCTTAAACACTTTAATCCAAATGGCATTGGCCAATATGGGCACAACTTTAGTACCTGAGATGGCGCTCAATCAGCTGCACTTGCAGAACCAAAACGCAGTAGCGATTCCGTTAGCAGAAGCAGGACCGCATCGACATATTGCTTTTGTGACCCGCTTGAATTATGCCCGTGTTGATGATGTTAATTTATTGGGTGACCTCTTTAAACAAGCTTTAGAACAAGCTACTAAGGTCAATGACTAGCTATTGAAGATGGTCAACCAGCTCAATACTATTTTTTTATTGAAGCCTGATTATTTAATCTCAACTATTTAATACTAACCTTGTTTTTGCATCTTAATAAATAGCTCACTACCCTGACGTGCTGGATTTGAGTTATTACAAGCTTCCATGGTTTCAATATCAAAATACGGTGCAAAACGCTGACGGTACTCGTCTGCACTACCCCCAAATGGTGGCCCTTCACGCTGAAACTCTGTATCAAATAATAGCCCGACTAACTTTCCTGTAGGCTTAAGCAAATTTGCCATTTGTTTGACGTAATCATCACGGCGCGCAGGATTTATTGCACAAAAAAAGGTCTGCTCTAGTATTAAATCAAATTGATATTGCTCAGCTGATAAAGTGAAAAAATCAGCGCAAATAAGATGCTCAGCTGGAAAGCTTGGATAGCGTTTAGCAAAAGCTTGAATAGGTGCTGGGGCAATATCAACTAAAGTTACATTGCTAAAGCCTTGCTCATATAGATAACCTACTTCGTAAGCATTACCAGCGCCTGCCACCAGAATTGCTTGCTGTTTAGCAGACTCAGGCAATTGGTCAATATAAGCCTTTAGTACGGGCGATACTGTACCCATATCCCAACCAGTGATTTCTTGCTCATAACATTGCTGCCAAAAATCAGCTTGCTGCTCATTACTCATATGATATCCTTTTATGATAGAGGCTCTATAATAGATATAAACTTTACAATACAAACTGTTTCGACCGCACAGTTATAGCATAATTTCTATCATATTAGTCTTAGAGAGACCCTTGGCAACGGTTATTGGTTTACTCTAATCCAATTGTCCCGTTTTACCTACCAGCCTATCGTGCCACTGCTGATACTCTGGCATAGCAGTTGCCACCGTTTGCCAAAATGCGCGACTGTGATTGGCATGATGCAGATGACATAGCTCATGAACAATCACATATTCTGTGCATTCAATCGGGTAAGCCGGAAGATAGACGGACAGCCAAATTCGGCGTGCGCGAGTATTGCAGCTGCCCCAACGACTGTGCATCTTTTTGATGCGCACTTCATTGGCATCAGCCCCAACGATAGGTTGCCATTTATCAAACAAAGCAGGCGTGACTTTAGACAACTGCTGGCGGTAATAAATCAGTGTTTCATCATTATTTAAAGTCAAAGATTGTCGCTCGCCCCATAACATAACCGGCGCTAATACTGAAGATGGATTAAGCGTTGATAGTTGTCCGTGTTGCTGTCTGCGCTCATACTGAGCCAATACTTGCGGATGACTGTCTATTGCCCAAGCGACTCGCTTATCAAGTACTTGTGCCATTTCTTTGGTACTAATAGACAGTGGCACTGAGACCATTAAGGTATAAGGTTTAAGGCGAAAGTTAATATTCTTCACACGCTTTTTAGTGACTTGCAGCTCAATACCTGCCGCTGCTAACCGCTGGATTATAGACTCTAATAAAGACGGGGCAAAACCTTGTGGCATTATCATCTATGTCCATACTATTTATCATTAAAGCGCTTGTAAATGATTGTCAAAAGACAGGCTATGCAGATAACTGTTTTTAACAATAGGCTCAGCTTGCTTGTCATTGTCTAGCGCTAATAGGCCTGTCTCTAATAAGCCTGGCCATAAAGTGGTCAATTGACCTTGACCGTCACTGACGATAAAACCTGCGTGCGCGATACTGCTACTGTTACTGGCCAGCACTGATGCCCCTGCACAATCAGGCAATTGCACCTGCCCAATCAGCTCACGGGTATTCAAATCATACAGTGCCGCGCAGCCCCCAATCGGTGTAGTGACGCATAACAGATTATGCTGACTATCTACCGCAACACTGGCAATATACTGATGGAAACGCTGCCATTGATTGTTGGGCATAATTAAGGGTTTAAACTCATTATCACCGCGCTGATGGGTCAACACCAAAGGCACATTAATATGCTTCTCGCCTTGGAATTGAATGCCAATCATCACTGTACCATCATCATGCATCGCCAGATGACGAATGCTCATTTGATTGTGTTCAGGGGTAACTTGTTCTAATAATGTGCCATCATGACGGTTTAGATACGCTAGTGATGGACGCATACTGTCTAAGTTTAACTCCTCGCGGGAGGCTTGTTCCGTTTTGATACCACCATTAGCGATGATGAGGGTTTCACCATCTGGATGCATAATGAGCTCATGTGGACCGATACCTTGGGAGTCAAATTCTGCTACCTTTTGATAGCGGTTATTAACCTCATAAATACCAATTTTACCCGCCAAGCTGACGGTATCATTTTCAGTCACATACAACCGTTTGCCATCTAAACTATAACAAGCATGACCATAAAAATGCCGATCAGTAGCCGCTTTGATAGCGAACTGAACCTGTCCTGTGGCGGTATCTAACACCCAAAAATCAGCGCTTGGACGCCGACCCATCACCACGACATCACGGCGGCTGTGTTTATTAGCTTTATTAACTTCGCCACTTTGACTACTATTTAAACCATTATTAAGCGGTTGCACCACGATATCATGGACGCGCTCAGGCATCGTGGTCTGCCAAACGATTTGACGATCGGCATCAATACCAACGACACCAAAGCCATTAGCGCTTTCTTCACCATTAATCAAAGAAGCAACGTGCGGCATCGACGCCACCCCGCTCACCCAGCAGACCGGACGTGCCAGCATAGTGGTGGTATGTAAGGCAGAAAAATCAGCTATATGACCCTCATTATATTCAGCATTTCTAGCACCGTCATGATAAGCCTGCTGCCATGCAGATGTTGCTTGCTGATAAGCATATTGTAGACGCTCAAACTGCGTAGCAGATATTGACTGGTGTGATATAAACGGCGCGGATGCAAGCGACGTTAACTGAATATTAATACCCATTAAATAGTCTTGCAGGCGTGCGTCTGGTTGCCGCTGCTTACGATAGTAATGGTGCAGACCAACCAATGCGGCTGTGCCCACTGTGGTGGCAAGCGCCGTTAACGCTGAGGTAGACAGCAGCTCATTTATAGCTCGCTTATTCATGGTATTAAAACCTCTCGTTGCTAGAACTGCTGTCTGCCTATTTATCTTTTAATAACTATCACTTAAAGAACTGTCACTTAAATAACTCTCACCTAATAAACGCGATCTAATCGCCATCGGTGCTATTGAAGCCCACGCGAATACCTAAAGTCGGAATCAGCTGACGCTTAATCAAGCGGGTTACACTCGTTAAGTGATCATACAATGCTTGTTGGCTGGCTTTATCCGCCGTGGCCAAATCTTCTGGCATTTGCGCAAGCAAAGTGGTGGTCTCAGCCAATGCCGTTGATAAGTTATTACCAACCGTACTTTCGTTATTGCTGCTCAAAATAGCCGTCAAAACGGGATCAGTAAGCGCTGTATTAAGGGTTGCTAACTTAGCATTGATCATCGCTCGGCTTTGACCGGCGGTGGCTGCTGGCAGATGACCTTTGGTTTTGCCAGTCAGTCCTAGCGGTTGATCAATAGCGGTAGACTTCATGGTCTCAACCAATGATAACAAAGAATTAAACCACTGGTTTAAGCCTTGGTCGCTATCTGCCGTTTTATCAATAGCTAACAAAGTAGTGGCATTATCCTGCCAATTTTTCTCAATAGCTTTTAGGCGGGTGCTCAATGCACTGCTAGCGCTTAACACATAAGCGCACTGGCCTGCATCCAAGCTTTCATTGGCATATAGGGCTTCTTCTAAGCCTGGAACACCTTGCACAATAGCACTCTCATTCGCCAATTGGGTCGGCGTCAAATTAGGATTGGCAGCGATAAGGTCAGCGACGCCGCTATGTACCAAACCGCGCTCATCAGGATAATAGTTGATATATAAATTGCTCATACTTTCAGTGGCAGGGCCAAAATTAATCATCTCAGCACCGGCCCACGCTTGGGCGAGTATCAACCACTGGGCGCGTAGAGCGTCTAGTTCAGCACCGCTGACAGGGGCTTTCTGACAATGCTTTTGCGCTAAATCATGCAGCACATCACTTTGTTTAGCCACGTCTGCATAAGCAGGAATGACGATGTCATTGGCGACATGGGTTAGATAAGTTTTTTCAGTCTCGGCACTAATATCGACTGGGGTAATAACACTATTTTGTTCCGTATTATCACTGCTAGCAGCGCTATCACTACTGGTATTTGACGCAGCAGACTCTTGAGTAACGGCTTGGCTGTCACTATCTGCGACTTTATTATCATCCGCAGGTTTCACACAACTGATGAGCAGTCCGGCACTAAGTGCGGATAATGCCATCGCTAAGGCATGATTTATCTTCATAATTCTCTCGGTATGGTCTTTATATTTATATCAATTGATAGTTGCAGTCGCTAGCATTAATAACTTTTATCTTACAATTACAATGATTTTAAAAAGGCATTGAGCTCAGCGCGGCCTTGCTTATCAAGCTGCAATACTTGTTGCTTCTGCCTACCTGCTTCGCCACCATGCCACAGTACCGCTTCCATTAGGGTGCGAGCGCGTCCATCATGTAAAAATGTCGCTTGTGGATCAACGGTTTGTGCCAGACCAATCCCCCATAACGCGGGCGTACGCCACTCATAAGAGTTGGCCAAAAACTCAACTTGCGCCGCTTTTGATGGTAACTTGCCAGCGATAGTACGATCCGCTAAGTCATCACCCATATCATGCAGCAGTAAATCAGTATATGGATAAATCACTTGCCCATGCTGCTCAAGATGATCATCATCGGTTGTTGGTAGCTGATACCTTGGCGTATGGCAACTTTGGCAACCCATATCATAAAAGCGTTTTTTGCCCGCCAATACTTCTACACTATCCGCATCACGTCTATGCGGTACGGACAGATTACGAGTGTAAAACTCTACAAACTTAGCCACCTCATCGCTGACTTCAACAGGCGGCTTACCATTACCTTGCTCATCAGCGCCGGTTGTGGCTTTTAGACAAGCGGTTTGCGCAGGAGTACAAGATTCATGAGGACGAATATTTGAGGTCAGCCCCATATCTTCGTTAAAGGCACTTTGATTTTGAGTGACAAGCTTGGTTTGACCCGCTTTCCAGCCAAAGCGACCTAGCCCAACTTTTCCCGTTTGCGGGTCCATCGCCAAGTTAAATTTACCACGGACAAGCCCGCCATTCTTATCCGCATTTTTATTATTACTAACGGCTTGTTTTTTGATATCGGCATCAGGAATTTGCTCGAGTAAGCCCAGCCCAATCATTGACAATGCAATACGCGGTGACACCATTAACTCATCATCGAACGGGCCATAGCCAGGTTTGGTTAGGTTAAAGGTTGGCGCACGTAACGTCTCAATATGACCATCAGCAAAGGTGACAACCTTGTCCGCCCACTGTACCGCGATACGTGCTTCAGCAGGGACACCTTGGATACCACGGTCTTGCAACTGACCACCATAAATTGGATGGGCTACTTTTTCAATTAAAGAGTCTTGTAGATGCTGACGTTGCTCGTCAGTCGTCGCTGGCATCGCGAGACGGATTAATAAACTATCAGCATCAGAATCACTAGTCATAGGCGCATGACCGCGACCATCTTTGACGTGACACGATTGGCACGCTGCCACATTAAACAGTGCCCCAAGCCCATCACGGCTATCGGTACTGGCAGATGCGACCACCCACGGCTGCTTAAAAAAAGCATTGCCAATAAAAAAACTGCCTTTACGAGAGGCGGGCAAATTCGATGACGGTTTAGAATAACTCTCGCTACTGGTAATGGTAATACCGGTATCGCCGCCTTGCTTAATTTCTTGCGGATCAAAAGTAACCAGCTGCTGCATAGACACGCCCGCTAGCGCCTCTATCATTTGCGTACGCTCGGCAGATACTGCTTGCGACCGACTATCAGCTTTGCTTTCATCATCGGACACGCTATCGGTCGGCTGACAAGCACTAACTGACAACACACACAGAAGACTAAGTGCAAGCTTGAACGGTGCAATATGCAAATGTGGCATTGAAGGGGTGCCAAGAGACGCAGATAGCATCGATTTTTTGTTGTTCATAGCGTTCATAAAATTACCTTAGCTCTGATGTAGAACTATTAAAATCGCGTGCTACAAAGTTATTCATGTTTAGTCGACATATCCAAGCTTTGCACTGGTCTATCTGGCTATTTTAATACGGCATAAAAAAACACGCTGCCAATCAAAATTGACAACGTGTATATTATACCTAAATTTTATTACTATGAAAATGGTTCTCATTATCTAATGGTAACTCATCAAGTATTAGTTACTGATAAGCTTGCGCCAATGGATAATAAAAACAAAAGTCTCAGATAGCCGCTAACATACTGTATTTAAAAAATATGTAGCCAAAATCAGCCTAAAACTGTGAACCGGCATCAGCATCTAAATTATCAATACCCACTGCACTGGCAGCATTTTCAATACCACCTGTTAGCTCTTGCAAGCTATTGATACCGCTTTCAATCCAGCCGCGGCGCTTATTTTGCTCTTCAGCAGAAATGCCATGCTTGCTTGCTTGACCAACGGTGGCAATCATTTGATCCACTTTGATACCTTCTTTTTCGCCTTTAGCCACGATAACATTAAAAGCATCTTCTACCTTTTTAAAGTCAGCCGCGAGTTTATCGGCCGCATCTTTATGGTCAGTATCTATTAAGTAGTTTTTGATACCATAACCGCCAACTGACTTACCGTCGACTGTTTTATAGCTGCCATTAAAGACGTTTTGGATGCCGCGAGCATTGTTGGCATAGCTTAGATGAGTCAAATCACTAAAGCACTCATGCTCGTCTTCAGTAGAACCGGTCACGAATGCCACCTGCATACGCTCAGAGGCTAGTTCGCCAAGCGCTAAGCTGCCCATTTGGTATAAAATTTGGCGCAGACCATTATTGTCTTTACGCGCCATCATATCACTACGAAGTGTGTTTTCACTGTCCGGCTGCCATTCAGCTTCCATGGCGGTTAAGTCATCAACCAATAGTTGGGTGACCGCTTTTAGGTACTGACCACGGCGGGTACAAATACTGGCATCAGTATTGACGGTCTCACCACTGGTACATTGCCCATCTGTCACCACATAATCACTGAACGGGCGATTGCCTGCACCTTCACCGACACCGTTGGTATCCTGACCCCATAATAAAAACTCGATGGCGTGATAGCCGGTGGTGACATTAGCTTCACTACCGCCAATCTCATTCATCTCAGCCAGTAGCTCAGGCGTGATGGTACTGGTATCTTGTTTTATACTACCGACCGAAATACTATCGCTATTGATGATATTGTCTTTACTATTATATTCGCCCTCATAGCTGTCACTGACATAATCTATTAATGCCTCATCAAGTGGCCATGCGTTTACCTGCGCTTCCCAGCCATCAATGCTACCAATAGCACGCTGCTCATTAGTAGTCACAAAACCTTCATCAAAACGGAAAATCTCCGTTTGAGCATACGGTTGACGGGCTGCTTTATAAGCAGCTTTTGCGGCATCAAGATTGGCTTGGTTTGGCATATCTACATAAGTATTCACTGCCGTTTGTAGCAATTTGGCCGTATCTAATGAATCTTTATAAGCCGCGTGCGCCATATCTGAATAACTGAGAAGTAAGCGGTCGATATGTGCTTGTTCAGCGGCTGACGTTTTGGGCTTATTACTTACTTCAGCTGTTTCTGTCTGCGTATCGGTAGCAGTGGCGGTATCATCGGCCTGCTTACTGCAACCCGTTACCATCAACATCGCGGCCAATGCAGCCGCTACTGTAGTTGGTAAAAACTTACGGTTCGTCACTGTAGGGATAGTCATACACGTCCTCGATGGGATTTATTGAAGTAAAAAGACGACAAATTGCTTAATATTGAAGCAGTATTTGGAATGTTGCAAATTATAATGTTATTGATAACGATTATCAAACTTAAATTAATGATAACAAGATAATTTACACCTTCAAACTCTAATGAAAATATCAGTTATAAAAGGACTAAATGATCTAATACAGTTTCAAATAAAAAAAGGCCGACTTAGCGTCGACCTTTTTTATAACTAAACTTTTATACTAATTTTAAGCTACAAGCTCATTCGCTAATTAACGCACGCTGTTCGGTGCATTAACCGTTAACTCAACACGACGATTTTGCTGACGACCATATTCAGTATCATTGGTGGCAATTGGACGTGATTGACCATAAGCGACAACATTTATACGGTTAGAGGCTACGCCACGTTGGGTCAAGTAATTGGCTACTGAATACGCACGGTCACGTGATAAAGTCTGGTTGTAAGACGCCGTTCCTTTACTGTCCGTATGACCTGCGATAGTAATTGTGTTTTGGTTATACTGATTCATCGTAGAGGCAAGCTTATCAAGCGTTGGCTTAAAGTTTGAGCTTAAGTTAGCGCTATCAAACGAGAAGGTAATGTTACCTGGCATAACCAAGTCAATATTACCATTAGCATTTGGCGTAACGATTACACCACTACCAGCCATTTGTTGCTCTAACTGTCTGGCTTGACGTTCCATATATAGACCAACGCCAGTACCTAATGCTGCACCAATAGCAGCGTCACGACCAGTTTTGCTACCGCCAGTTGCTTTAGAGATGGCCGCCCCGCCAGCTGCACCGGCTAATGCACCGATACCTGTTTTATTCAAACGTTGTTGTCCGGTATTTGGATCAGTTGCACAACCAGTAAGTGCTAGACCTGATGCCACTGCTAAAACCATTAATTGATTACGCATAATATATTCCTCTTAAATTAACATTGAAAATTGTGCTTTTTAAATATCTTATTAGGTATTGTTTGTGCTCTTCATTATTATCGCAAGCACAACCTATCTCTGTGTAATATTTTGTCACATCTATGTATAATATGTACGTGATACCTTACACCTTATACCTTCGAAAAACTTACCTTCTCTACTAAGCACCAAGTCTGTAATATTTCGAGGCATATAAACGTGTTCAGATATTGCTATTGGCAGTCACGTTACAGTCGTACACTCTCCCTTATTTCTGTTAAAATTAGCTGAGTAAATTTTTAGCCGTAACTTTAATACAAAAGAAGTCTTAAAGTAAAAGAATAAAAGGAATTTTCAGCTTAAAAAAATCTTGCTCAACACTCATTGAAATACCGCTGAAAATTGTCGGCTTGGATTGATATAACTTGGACTAATATACAAGGATTTAATATGCGACTGGCCTCTTCCATTCAAAAACTGCATCAGCGTGCGCCCAAATTGGGTAAAGCTGTCTCGTTAGCTACTGCGACCGGTGTCATCGCGACTAATAGTGTGGTCGCTAGTATCCCTATATGGCTGATGGGCGCAGCCAAAACTGTCACTGGCTCAAAAGTCGCAGACGATACCGTGATTAAAGTCACCAATCGTTGGATTAGTAGCAACAATGCGTTGATTGATAATATTTTGCCACAAAAAGACTGGCGGATTAACTTACCGGATAATGTACATCCCGATGGTAAATACTTGCTCATTAGCAATCATCAATCGTGGGTTGATACCAGTATTGTGCAATATATTAGTGAAAAGCGCTTGCCACTAACCCGATTTTTTACTAAGTTTGAGCTGATTTATATTCCTGTAATTGGTCAAGCCTTTTATTTTTTAGATTTTCCTATGATGCGCCGCCATTCTAAAGAAGCCGTCGCCAAAAATCCGGCGCTAAAAGGCAAGGATATTGAAGAGGCCAAACGTGCTTGTGCCTTGCTGAAAGATAAGCCATTTACCCTACTAAACTATTTAGAGGGCACGCGCTTTACCCAAGCCAAACATGATAAGCAAAAATCTCCCTATCCCCATTTACTTAAACCACGCGCAGGCGGCTTAGCGCTGGCTATTAATGCGTTAGGGGCAGAGATTGACGGTATTTTGGACATGACGATTGTCTATCCAGACGGCGTGCCCACTTATAGCGATTTATGGAAAGGTAATATCAAACGTTTAGGCGTTGATGTGCGTTATATTGAGATGCCTAAAGCGCTATTTACGGCTATTCAAAATGGCGAATATGAAGAAAGTGAAGACATCAAAGCGCAGACGTTTGAGTGGTTGGATCAGGCGTGGCAGCAAAAGGATAAACTTATTGAGTCCCTACTTGCTGAGTTTGATGCTTAATAGTTTATTAGATTGCCGACTTATTAAATGATTTTTCCGATTGGCTTTTTCGATAAATGGTACGCCTCACAAATGCGATGTTCACGTAAGATAACGCTAGCATCGCACTTCACTATTTTTCATTTATAATAATGGTGATGCTGACCTTCAAATCTTATTCTTTATTTAAGCCTTGGGTTTATTTCACTCAATATCTAATATTATTACTCAATATCACTACTCAACATAAGGTATGACTGTGTCCGCCTCTTCTGCTGCCAAGCCACCTGTAGACCGCAAGCCATTACCGAATCAATCCAATGCACCGCCCACGAAATCATCACCTCACTCCCACCAAAAAACCAATCGTCCACAACCTAGTCGCTTTAAGCTAACCTATGACATAGTCATGATGATTGCGATTAGTATTGATTTATTATTAATCAGTATCGATGCCATTTTGATGAGTAATTTTAGTACTAATGTGGCAGGCTGGTTGACCATTAGTGATGGGCTTAATTGGTATCAAGCCGTCATCCATGATCCATTACGTACTGCGGGTGGATTTTTTACCATCCTATTAATTGTTGAGCTATTAATACGCTGGGCAGTAGCCATTAAGCAGCAAATTTATTATCGCTGGTTTTTCTTTCCCTTTATCCATTGGTATGAAGTATTAGGCTGTTTTCCGCAACTCCGCGCCTTACGCTTATTTCGGGCAGTGGTCATTGGGCGGCGCTTGTATCAACTTGGCTACCAAGTATTACCGCAGCCGTGGCTGAATCGCATCAAGTTTTATATTAACTTGCTGTTAGAAGAGCTGTCAGACCGCGTTATTTTGACCACCATTCATAACTATCGGCAGCAACTTACTGACCCTAAAACGCAACAGTCTTTAATTGAGTCGACTATCGCGCGCAACCGCGATGAAATTGAGGCCACCTTACTATCGCTATTACGTCAAGAGCTCGCACCGCAATTGCATAAGTTCAACGGACAATCAGAGGCGGGGAATTTATTGGCCAGTGAAGTGGGTAACGCCATCCAAGAGGGGCTAGCGAATACACCTGAGCTGCGCCGTTATTTGCGCATGATACCGATTGCCGGCAGCTTGATTGAATCACAATTGCTGCATATCGGTCACAATGTTGGTGAAAATGTGGTGCATTCAATTAATAAGCGTTTGCTAGATTCTGAGCGTATTGATAGCTTAATGATTGCTATTGCCCATGGTATCTCTCATATCGAGACCAATAACAGTGCGCTTGAAACTCTGATAGCGACTATTATCTCCGACAGTCTGTCAGAATTTGAGGCACAAATAAAAGTCCAACAATGGAAGAATCAAGACCTACTGAAGTTTTAATGGCAGCAATAACTGAAATTCATAGTACCTAAATTTCATGCCAACATTCAGTACCCTTTATAGTTAGTAGTATTATAGTTGGTGGAATGTTAGGTAGTAGGATTACACTGAGTAGTACAGCGTGGATGGATATAGTACACTGCTCATCAATAGATATAAGCGGCAGTATGCACATTGATCATCACTAATATATTTGCCTAAAAACTGTTTAACTGACTAGTTTCTCGACCAACAGTCCCACAACTAATAATAACGACTGTGACTTATTACGCCGTGATTGCAGCGATATAGCTATCTTTTAAGAGCTGACTTTTAAGGATTCACATTATGACGATTTTGGATACAGACACCCATATATTGACCCCAACTACTGCCTCTGCCATGACCTTTTATGGCAAAATGCTGACCTTTTCACGCTTGCAAATCAATACGGACGACCTCGCCGCCATTGATGCCCAACTTGCAGGCATGCTCAGTAATAAAACCAGCAATATTCCAGTCATTATTGACAGTGATATTATGCAAGATTTATCCGCATTAGTAGACTTGCTATGGTCTTGGGGGCTGCAACCGATCGGTGTGCTCAAAGGAGAACTTGAGGAACAAGCGCGGGCGCAACGATTGGCAATATTCCCAGCGGATGGCAAGCGTATTGAGCGCATTTTACCCAGTAAAAAACCGGCCACCCAGATCACCCAAACAGAGGTTAGTGCGGCCCCTGAAGTACCGCTTGATGATACTGTCGAGCCGTTGAATGCCAACGACTCTATTGACGCAACCGCCCTGCCTGCAGAAACTTTGATTAGTGCTGAGCATATTACGAGTATGATTTATGATCAGATGCTGCGCTCTGGTCAAAGTATCAATCATGTTGGTGGTGATTTAATATTAACTAATAGCGTCAATAGTGGTGCGGAAGCCATCACCGATAATAACCTGCATGTCTACGGGCGTGCGCAAGGTCGTTTGGTGGCAGGCGCAACAGGCGACAAAGACGCGCGTATCTTCTGCCAAATTTTTAACCCTTCATTAGTATCAGTCGCTGGCACTTATTGCTTACGCGATAACTTACCGAAAGAGGTGATTGACAAGCCTGTACAAGTAACCTATGTCGAAGGTCAAGGTTTAGTATTTAGAGTCATTGATCAAGCATAAAGCAATGTGGTCATTTTTTTATGAAAACAGCGAAACTAAGAAGTAATATAAGTAGCGCGATAATGTAATGGTTGTTTTAATCAGTTTTTATCGTTTCATGCAGACTTGCTATAAATTTTTGAATATATATGCTAGGCTTGCACTCGTAGAGTGTAGTTATCTCATAAGCAAACGTGCTGTTTTATTGAACAGACATCCCATTGATTAATAGGAGCGTGCCATTGTGGCAAAGATTGTTGTAATCACTTCAGGTAAAGGCGGTGTGGGCAAAACCACGACCAGTGCTTCTTTTGCCGCCGGTTTGGCATTGCGTGGCTATAAAACAGTGGTTATCGATTTTGATGTGGGCCTCCGTAATCTAGATTTGATTATGGGCTGTGAAAATCGTATTGTTTACGACTTCGTTGACGTTATTAACGGTAATGCCCGCTTATCACAAGCTTTGGTTAAAGACAAACAGCTGGAGAACCTATTCATCCTACCTGCCAGCCAAACACGTGATAAAGATGCGTTAACTGACGAAGGCGTTGCTGAGGTTATGGAGGAGCTGTCTAAGCAGTTTGACTATATCATCTGTGATTCGCCAGCCGGTATTGAGCGCGGTGCGCAGCTTGCCATGTATCATGCGGATGAGGCCATTATCGTTACTAACCCTGAGATCTCATCAGTACGTGACTCTGATCGTATCATTGGTATTCTACAAAGCCGCACCAAAAAAGTTGAAGAAGACAAAGGCTCGATTCGTGAGCATTTGATTATCACTCGCTACAATGCGGAACGTGCAGCAGCCAATGAGATGATGAGTATTGAAACCATCTCTAACGATATCTTAAAAGTACCATTATTAGGCGTTATTCCTGAGAGTCATTCTGTGCTTGAAGCTTCTAACCATGGTGAGCCAGTTATTCATTATACTGACTCAGTCGCTGGTCAATGCTATGACGACATCGTCGCCCGCTTCTTAGGGGAAGAGCGACCACTACGTCATATTGATGTGAAGAAAAAGAGTCTATTACAGCGCTGGTTTGGGGGTTAATAATGAGCAAGAAAAAAGGGTTTTGGAGCAACTTATTCGGTGCAGATGATGCTGGTAGCGCTGGTAGTGCTAATATGGCAACCGAACGTTTAAAAGTTATTGTAGCGACTGAAAACCGGTTAAACAATCGTTTAACGGCTGATCGTATCGAAAAAATGAAACGAGAAATACTTGAAGTGGTTAACAAATACGTCAATGGTGTCCAGATTGATGATGTTAATATCAACCACCGTCATGAAGATACCCTTGATGTGCTTGAGATGAACATTAGCTTACCTGAGCATAAAAAATAAGTTTATAAATAAGCTTCTTAATAAAAAAGCCCTACGTAAGATACGTAGGGCTTTTTTATTATTCAAAATCTTGCCAAAAACAGTATTTTTATCAGCGGTTTTTTTCAAAAAATTAATATTAATAAACAACTTTTACATACGTTTCATTAAATTGTCTTTTTTGATAAATTGATGGTATAACGCCGCACCAATATGGGCCACGGTAAAGGCGATAATCATTGGCCAAATAATTTCAGTATGAACATCATTGTAAAAACGTGCCATACCGCGATCTGGGGTCACAAATACTGGTATTTGGAATAGGCCAAACATATCTACCGGACGACCGCCATAAACCGACATCAACAGTCCAGCGATTGGCATTGCAATCAGCAGAGCATACAAAGCAAAGTGGGTTAGATGGGCTATTATGGTCTGCCATTTAGGCATCGGTACTGAGGGTGGTGCTTTAACAAACACCCGATTAATCACTCGCGCAATCATCCAAAACAACACACTGATACCAAAGGCTTTATGCAAACCGAGATATACCTTACTCTCATCATAACTATACATTAGCATGAGTAGCCACGTCACTAGTAATAATAATGCGCTAATCCAGTGGAACACTCGGCTGCTAGCTGGCCATTTTTGCACGCTGACATTACCTTTATTCATAAATCCCCTTCTTAGCGATGCCTATTTAAACGCCGTATTGTATCTCGATACAATACGTATTAACAAAATACTTATAAACAAATTGTTACTGCTACTTTTTTATCGTTGTTCATTACTGCTAATAATACACTTTGCGTTAACTGTCCAAATCTACCAATTGATGGGCAATTTTATCTAAATCAGGCACTAAATAAGGGATATCGTCAATAGTAATCGTTTGAAATAAATAGGAGATGATGACATTTTCTCTAAAGTGCTCTTCAGCCATGTTTTGTTTAATATTTTCAGCACCTACCTCATCGCTGGTGTTTTGTTGATACAAGTCAAAGCCGTCATCTTTAACCATATTGTCCTCGCTATTGCTCCTAGCCACACTGACATAACGCTCGGGTAATTCTGCATCTTTCACATCAGAGATTCGAACCTTTAAATGGCGTAGCTCGCCTGTAGTCTGTAACGCCAGCCGATGCACCGCAGTATTGCCCTCTAACACAATAAGCTTATCAGGAGTTTGATTACGCGGTAGTAGATGAAATACGGCAACTTCTTGTTGCTGCCATAAATAAGTCCAAATACGCTCATCATAACTGTCAACGCTGAGAATCAGGCCGCTGGGGATAATCCAATCAGGCTGATTCACGGCTGGAATGAGGGTCACATCAAGCATCCCATTTTCAGCGGTGAGCAGGCTTACTGCTTCAAACGTATGTTTACGAATTTGGTTCATAGGTCGCTCATCATAGAGTAAAACAAAAAATATTAAAGTCTAAGACATTGAAGTATAAAACATTAAGGTTCAGAGAAATCAGTGCTCATCTTATTAACATAGTCGGTAAGCTTTTGGGCTAAGGCTTCGGGACTGCCAATAAAATTGCAATAACCTGAGTCAATGATGGCTTGCGGTTGACTCGGACACGTACTTATACTTGGATCTTGTGCCCATAACTGGCTGTGATTATCTTGGATGGTCCCTAAGTATTGTGAACCATCACAGCCCATCCCAGAAAATATGATACTCACAAGCTCACTGCCGTAGACGTCACTAGCGTTTTTGAGTAATTGTCCAATTGCTGGCTTATAATCCCCAGTCCACGCGTTTTCTAATAGGATGACCCGCCCTTCGGAGTCACAAACAATCTGCCGGTCAATGGGCACAATCAAGCAGTGTCCTGATTGTAAGCTTTGAGTGGTACTGATGACTTGACAGCCCCATTCATTATGACGGTTGAGGATGCGCGGTAAAGTCTCTAACATGCTTTGATTGAAATGATGCGCCAATAGAATACAAATCGGTAGCGTAGGCGATAAGTTATCCAAAAATGCTTTTACCGCACTAGGCCCGCCCATAGAAGCGCCCAACAGTACTACTAAGCGCCAAGGTTCAGCGCGACGATGATAAGTGGGTGACGCCATTAACGCCGGCATCGATAGAATATGGGCTAATTTGCGCTTGAGCTTGCGCTGCCATTTACCATAATGCTGTGCTTCATTAAGATAGGGCGCTTGGCTAAAACCTACTAATACAGCACTAGAATATGAGGCTGCAATGGCCGTCGCAACATGATCATCATAATCACTATCGACCAGCCAGATATCCACCTGAGGTTGCTGGCGCTGATGCTGTAGCTGAGCACGTGACACACTGTCCACTAAGGTAAAGCCGCAACTGCGCACCGTCTCACTGAATGCCAAACGCTGATGCTGGCTTTCTGCTACGACCAGCACCGTAATGTCGCGACTGTCTTTATCTTGTAATAGAGCGAGGCGGGTATTATCCGTCATGAGTACTGCTTACTTTCGTGCCAAGTAAGTCTTGAATTTTACGTAGCAACTCCTTCTCTTGGAAAGGTTTACCCATATAATCATTCACCCCAATCTCAAACGCACGCTCACGATGCTTCTCGCCTGTCCTTGAGGTAATCATGATAATAGGTATCTGCTGTAAACGCTTATCAAATCGGACTTGGGTCGCAACTTCAAACCCATCCATGCGCGGCATCTCAATATCCAATAGGATCAAGTCAGGTGTGAGCTCTTGTAAAATTTCAAGCGCATCTGTGCCATCTTTTGCCACTACCGCAGTGATACCTTGCCGCTCTAAGAAACGCGAGGTCACTTTGCGAACGGTTACTGAGTCATCAACGACCAATACGGTTGAGTGTTGACCCAGTTGCAGCGCATTAACGCGAGCTTTAGGCCCCGCCATTTGAGGGATTTGTTTCACTAGAGGTGCGTTACGCAATAAAGCAATCAAATCTAAAATCAGCATGACTGAGCCATCGCCCATAATAGTTGCCGCTGAAATACCTGCTAGATGCGACAGCTGTTTGCCAAGCGGTTTGACTACCACTTCAATACGTGAGCCGGCAATTTGATCGACCTGTAACGCTAGACTTTGTCCTGCGCGGTTTTTAACAATAATGACCGGTAAGCTAGTGTTAGTGCTGACCATGAGTTCATTCAGCTTATTGCCCGTTAAAACATCATTCAAATAACGAACACGATAATCTACTTCTTCGATACGCATCGTGGCCTCACCCGACTGATAATAGTCGTAGAGTTTTTCGGGGTTAATACGCACTACCCGCTCAATTTGTACCAACGGTATGGCATAGTAGCGATCGGCGGCGCGCACCACTAAGGCATCGGATACCGCAACGGTAAGTGGCACACGCATCGTAAAGCGCGATCCTTGTCCGGCCTCAGACGTCACTGATACCACACCGCCTAACTGCCGCACTTCACTGATGACCACATCCATCCCAACTCCGCGGCCTGAGATTTGCGTGACTTGCTTGGTGGTGGTCAGACCGGCACTAAAGATATATTGCATGACATCAAGCTCAGACAAACTATTGTCATTAGCATCAATCAACCCCTGAGAGATAGCTTTACGACGGACGGCGTCGACATCAATCCCACGGCCATCATCAGTCAAATTAATGACCACTTCACTACCCTCACGTAAAATCTCTAAGGTAATATTACCACTGCGATTCTTGCCAGCATTCATACGAATTTGCGGGCTTTCAATACCGTGATCTACCGCATTTCGCAGCATGTGCTCAAGCGGTGAGGTAATGCGCTCGAGAATGGTTCTGTCCATCTCATCATCGGCATTCACAATCGTAAGCTCTACAGATTTATTAAGCTCATTGGCAGTCTGCCGTACAATACGCTCCAGACGCGGGGCCAAACGCGCAAAAGGCACCATCCGCGAATTCATCAGCCCATCTTGTAATTCAGTCTGCGTGCGTGCCAGCTGTAACAATAAGTTTTCGCTATCGCGGGTTTTTTCTAACAAGGTACTATTGATATCAATTAAGTCAGAAGCCGATTCCGTTAAAGATTTAGACAGCTGATTTAATGAGGAGTATTGATCCATCTCCAACGGATCGAAGTCTTCATTAGCAATCAACTCTTCATCAATTTGCGATAAAATTTGCTGCTCAAGCTCGTTCTCCATCCGTCGCAGCTGGTCTGCTAGACGCTGTACTGTCGTGCCCATCTCCTCAATGCTCATAGTCAGGCTGCTCATACCCATATCAATACGTGCACGGTTAATAGCCGACTCGCCTGACAGGTTAATCATGCGCTCAATTAAGCCACCTGAAATACGCATCATTTCATTGTTGCTGCTATTTTGTTCTTTCTCAGCAAAGCTACCAGCCATTGGCGGCATCACTGCAATACTGTCAACCCCACGCACCGATTCGCGTTTGGTTTTCGCGGCAAAAATGGCATTAAGCTGCGTTTGTAATGACTCAATAGGCACGCTTTTTAAACTGTCTGGGTTTTTAATAAACTGCTGTAAAGCACTCACTAGTGCGGATGGAATCGGCGGGTTAAGTTGTTGTTTTAGAACAAACACCGCGTCTGCTAACCAATCGTGGCAAGCTGTCAATAGTTGCGCAATCATTTTAGTCGCAGGCCGGCGGCGAACAGCCAACTCCTCGTAGACGGTTTCCATTTCATGCGCCAAATCTGCGATGCCATTGGCAACAACCATGCGTGCGCCACCTTTGAGGGTATGCAAATCACGCTGTAATGCTTGCAGAGCAACAATATCACTGATGTTACTCAAAAATAACTGCAAATACTTATTACTATTAGCAATCAGCTCGTCTGCCTCTTCTAAAAACACCTCTAAAATATCGGGATCAGGTAAGCTACCAGCCCATGATTGAGCTATGAGATTATCAAGACTGACAATCTCAGAAGCAGCCTCTATCGCGTTATTACCGTCTGCTGCCGTCTCCTCACCATTAGCGACCATATGGTTTTGTAGCGCGGGTAATATTAGCGTAATGACCGCTGGCAGCGCATCAACTTGTTCAAACTCCTGTAGCTGAGCAATGAGCTCATGAGCAAAAAATGACTCTTGATAGCGCACGACATAATCTATCTGCAAAGACAACGTATCTTGCACCATTTGCATGACTGTCAGCCACTGGGGAGTTGGCTGCAGTCGCCCTTCAACAAAAGCCTCATAAATGTTTTCTGCTTCATGGGTTAAATTGCCGATACTGCGAATGCCCGCCATGCGCGCGCCACCTTTAATGGTGTGCAGATGCCGCTGCAATATCTTCAATATCGCTGTATTATTAATATCGGCGCGCCACTTACTGAATGTTTGCGCTATAACGCTGTCCAACTCTTGCGCCTCTTCTAAGAAAATCTCTAGCAGCTCAATATCGGTATTAATGGCTTCAAGTTGTAGCTCGTCAGCTTGTATTGTCTCGACAGAACTCGTCGATATGGAATCGTGTACTTCAACATTATCACTATTCGTATCAGCATCACGAGTGGACAGTGCCTGTAAGTCAGCAATCACTTGGGCATCGATTTTTAAGGACATACTGCCAGCTAAAGCATCAAACAAGCCGACTAGCTGCGCGTGACCAGCAAGCAAACGCGTTTGTATAAGCTCATCATGAGCACTAGTAGGATACTTAGCAAGATAGCGATAAGCATCATCTAGAATATTGAGTATTAAGGTAAATTTGGGAGAGACTGACGTGTGTGTTAAGAGTCGTGCAATCTGTGCGCGTTGTTCTTGTAAATAAGCTTGGGTTTGCTCCAGATTAGAATGACTTAAAGTCGCTCGTAATCTGCAATCTGCATCCAATAGTCCATCAATATTGGCATCAAGGAGCTGCGCCACACTAAATTTAGTATTAACGGTAACGGCCGATCCCGCTAACTCACCTAGCATCGCTTGTAGTAATACTAAATCTCGCTGACTTTTTGTATCCGTCTCTTCTATTTTTTTATTATCTACCGCTAGACTTTGCTGCTGGACGCTTTGTTCATAAGTCACCAAATAGTCCTCTATTAGCGCCGCCGACTGCGTGAGTGCCTGCAGATGCTGAGAACTCATCAGGATATCCTGTTGCTGAAGTTGCTCTAAGCTTTGTTCTATCGTGGCACTAATATCACTTATAACGCTAAGGGCGCTGTACCCTGAGGCTGCACGCAAGGTATGAAATGCACGGACAATCTCATCGCTCACTTCAACTTGAGAGACATCTTTATGGGCGCTCACGAAATTATTGATGTTTTGTAATAATGTATACGCTTCATCAATAAAGATTTTGCAAAACTCTTGCTCCTCACGGCTTTGGATAGCTATCACCGTAGGGGCATCTGCCATCACTTCATTGACAGCTTGAAAGATTTGTAGCGTGCTATCTATATGGCTATCAGTAGCAGTCTCATCTACTGTTATTACCGCCATCTCAGAAGGGTTATTTATATGCTCGGACGACGCATGTTCTAACCACTGTGCACGTATACTGGGATAGTCAAACTCAGCACCAAGCTGCTTGCTATAGGCCTGTGCACAGGCAACCCACAACACTACAATGGTAGGATAGTTTTTGTTGTGGGTAGCGTCACCCTCATCATCTGCAAACGTATCTATCAAGTCTGGATAGGCGGCGAATACATCGCCAAGCAGCTGAATTATATCTGCTGTTGCCTTGATAGAATGGTCCAAAATACGATTGAACATTTCCTCGATTGCCCATGCCAGCTCGCCGGTATAATAAGCGCCAACCATACGACCTGACCCTTTGAGCGTGTGAAAGCCACGACGGATATCTGGTAGGACAGTTAAGGTGTCTGGTGATTGCCTCCACTGTGAGTATAGCGGGATAATTTCTGCTAATACCTCTTTTGCTTCTTCAATAAATATCTCTTTGATATCAGGATCGGCATCTTGCGCATCAGCAGGCAACGGATTAGCTGCTGCTATAAAGGGGGCAAGTACTGCGGGTACTTGTAGTTCTGACAAGAGTATATCTACAGGTTGTATTGAGGCAATATTATGTTCGTGAGTACCACTACCGTCTTCCTGACTTGTTATATTTTCCACACTATCATTCTTAGCAGTGTTTTCTGCAAGAGCGTCATGTTCAAAAGTGCTATTAGCGTTAACATTAGCATGGACATTGTGATCAAGGTTATTGTCGCTACCCTCTACAGAAGGTTGCGCTTCATCGATAACCATCAATGCAGGTGCGCTCATGTCGTAATTAAGCGGTTGATCTAATAATAGATTGTTGCTTTGTAAAACTGTGAAGGCAGGATCACTGCTGGGCAGCCGCTGGGCAGTAAAATCTGCTATTAAAACTGATAGGTGTTGGGTCGTTTTTAATACAAGATCAACCCCCTCATCCGTAATGGATAAAGTCTTATCTAGCATACGATTTAACAAATTCTCGATCGCCCCTGCCATCTCACTGATGCTAAAGGCCCCAACCATGCGCCCTGAACGCTTAAGCGTATGAAAGCCGCGACGTACTTCCATTAAAGGTGTTAAGTCTTGCGAATCTTGTGCCCATATTGACAAAAAATCTTCTATATCGCCAATAACTTCGGTGGCCTCTTCGATAAAGATGTCGCGTATTTCCTCATCGACCTCAAAGTTATCAGGCTGTATTTGAGCTCGCGCTGCTTTGAGCAGCGAGCTTTCGATAGATACGTTATCTAATATACCTTTGTCACTATGCAAATCGTCGCTATACGAATCTTTATTATCAAGCGCGGTGTCTATAACAGCAGAGCCGACAGCATTAGTAGTTAAGACCGTAGAGTCGATTACAATATCAGGAGCAATTTCACCATCATCATCGTAACGTACCACACTATCAGAAGATACCTCCATATCAGGTTTGTCAGTGCTACGGTCATCAAAAGGGTTACTTATAAGCGCTATTAATAATTGTTCTGCATTATTAATGTGCACATCGGCTTGCGCCAATAGCGGCTGGTCAAAGACCTGCTGCGCCAAATGATCTAATAACAACTCAATTGAGGACAGTCCATCCGCCAATGCTTGGGTCAAATTCCAGCTTAGCCCTTTAATATCATTAGTCTCAAGCTGAACGAATAGTGATCCAATCTTGTCGGTAACGTGCCGCACATCGGACAGTCCCATATCCTCAAAAGCACCGCCAATCTCAGCGAATGCTTCAGCGGGAGGTAACAAATACGGTTGTTGACGCTGCACATAGTCATTGAACTGATGTTTGACATCTTCGACAGCAATACGCAGCTGACGTAAATCATCATTAGCCGGCTTGATGGTTATTGTTTGCGATGAATTTTGCTTAGAAGTAGGAACGGTATTGTTCGACGCAAAAGAGGACGCTTCACCGATTTTGTTACGGATAGACTGCTCAGTATCATATATTGCACTATATAATTCTTGCAGTTGGCGCTCAATCTGCCACTGCATTTGATCAAAAACGACCTCTGAGTCCGCACTATCGGTTAAGTCAGATAAAATTTGGCTGACTTGTGCCTCATACAGCGTCCAACCACGCCTACTTAGCTGGCTTTTTATCTGTTGTAGCGGTTCTAATAAAGTGGCGGGCTTATCTAAGGCAAAAATGACCGCCTCAATCTCGCTTAAAATACGCGGTAAAAAAAGCAATGTCACATCAGTAGACTGCGGTAAATGGCTTAACAATGCCTGCGCTTGCGCACTGATATGCGTCAGTCCGCTCAACTGAATGTAAATATCTGCGACCAGATCTTCAAGTAAATGCGGTGCTAAAATGGTATAAGATAGAAATTTAAAGTCTGCTAATTCTGAGATCGAAGCAGGTTGACTGCTATCTTGTTGAGCTTGTAAGCTCGTATCTTGTTGAGCTTGTAAGCTCGTATCTTGCTCAGCTTGCGAGCGATAAACATCGATAACTTGCTCTAATCTCGCTAATAAAGAAACATAATATATAGGCAATGGATGCGCATTTTGTGCCAAGTTATTCAGCCACAGCTCGGTCACATACCACAGTTTCTGTTGCAATATATGACGGGTACTGTGCCATAAATAATGACTGACTTTTTCAAGTTGTGACAATATTGACGGCTTATTATTATTTTCAATCAGTAGTTTCTGTACTTGTTGCCGCCAAACGGTCAGTAATTGCTGATATTGTGGCGCTTGTAGCGTCATGACTGACGATACCGTAGGAACGGCTACTGACACTTCTTGGTTGGATATAATAGAGTGATGAACCGTGACATTGGATGAGTGAGAGACACGCGAATCTTGGCTGTCTAAAGCGCTCATTTGCTCAGGTGTTATTGTAATTTTTGTAATGATTTGCGCGAGAACGTCAATGGTTTTGATGACTAAAGAGCCGCGGTAACTGCCGGTCTGCACATATTGTGTCAGCTCAAATTGTAACAGCTGATGGGCAAATTGAGCTTTTTGATAGTGGTCACTGCTCAGCACATCGCGATAGCCGACTTCTGCTAATAAGCTTAGTTTGGCAGCTAAATCGGCCAAACGCGGTAAGTTAGCTATGACTAAAGCGCCGTTAAGTTGATGATACTGCTGGCTCATTACTTCAAAATCAACAGGGGCGTCGATAGAATCAGCGTCTACTTGCCAGCCATCAGACAACTGCGATAATTGCTCATTGAATAGTGGCAACAACCACTCAAGCGTCACCATTTCATTGGGCTGGTTCTTCATAGGATTATCCTAACTCGTTTATCGTTAATCCACGCGGTCATGTCAAATTGCTATCGTGATTAGTGGTTGTCAGCGTCTAACATGTAACTATATTCAGTATACTAGGGTGTTTTTCTACTATTGTTTCGTTTTGCTGGTTCTCATATTTTTACTTCATTTGGAGACAGCTTATTCTTATCAAAACGTTTTACTTACTTATTAGAACGGGTTACTAAGTTTATGCACTTATCTTTTGCCAAACGTTCACCTTCGAATGGTTAATACGGCGCATATTATGCGGGCGCCACCAAAACGCCTCCCCTGGCGCTAAGATAATATGACCCCCTACTGCACATTGTGCTGCCAATCTGGCTAAAATATCACGCTGGTCAAACTGACGAAAGTATATCAGCACATTTTGGCAGATAATGACCTGTTGCAAATCTAAAGTCGGCATCTCTTGAGTAAAAATATTATGCCATGCAAAATTTACGTATTGCCGCAACGCCAAATCTACTTGCCAAGTTGATTCACTAACTGTGTGCAAAGAAGAGTTTATTAAGTTATCAGTTCCCGTTATCGGTTTTATAAACTGCTGACAAGATTGCGGGATAGGGCGGCATTGCCGAAATCCGTATTGTCCGGCGCGGGCCTGCGCCAATCCTTGCGCACTGACATCTGTCCCCAAAACCGTAAAATCATTCAGTTGCTTTGCCGCTAAGCTCATTACTAATGACCACACCTCTTGCCCTGTTGAGCAGCCCACGCTCCAAATATTAAAGGGTGTAAATGGTGTGGCTGTGTCTTTATCAACGTGTGTTGATAGCGGCGTGGGCTGCTGATTTGTCAACTCTGCCAGTTCAGCCACGAACTCTATCGATGGCAAATGCCGAAAAAAACGACTTTCAGAAATCAGTACCGTATCGATTAATCTTTGACGTATCACGCTGTTTATCTGCACGGCTGTCCACAGCTCGTCTAGTGACAGTCCCTTAACTCTAGCGGTATTATCAACGGCGTTCAACAACCATTGCAGCTGTTCATCGGGCAGTACAAAGCCAATCTCTTGTTCAACAAAATGCCGCCACTGCGGGGCATTAGAGACACTAAGCCATGCTGAGGGTTTAAGCGTTTTTAATGGTTGGTGAACCTTATCATTTGTACTACTAGGGCATAGCACAGGGTGTGTTTGAATAGAATTATTCACATAGCCTACTATGGTCATTATTAACGGACTAAGAAATAGACACCCAAAAATAGATGCCTAAAATCATTGCTAAGCATTACACAATTTGAAAACCGTTAAAGTTGTCATGCAAGTGCTCATCATCATTAGACAACTTAAAGCCCGTAACTGACTCTTGTAACGCCACTGCCATCTCGCTCAGCTCACCAACCGAACGCGCGGTCGCCAGCGTACCAGATGACGTTTGTGAGGTAATGTCTTGAATAATATTCATGGTATTAGAGATATGACCGGCAGATTCTGCCTGTTGTTGGGCGGCGTTAGAGATGTTTTGAATCAAATCAGCCAGCGTGTTTGAAACACTTTGCACTTCTTCCAACGCTTCACCTGCATCTTTTGCTAAGCGAGCACCGCGTACCACCTCAGAGGTGGTTGATTCCATCGACATAACCGCTTCGTTAGTATCAGCCTGAATGGTCTTTACCAACGTTTCAATCTGTTTGGTCGCATTGGCTGAACGCTCGGCCAAACGTTGAACTTCATCGGCAACCACTGCAAAACCACGCCCTGCTTCTCCTGCCATTGATGCCTGAATAGCGGCGTTCAGTGCCAAGACGTTGGTTTGATCCGCAATGTCATTAATTAAGCTGACGATATCACCAATCTCTTGTGACGACTCACCCAAACGTTTGATACGTTTTGAGGTGTCTTGAATCTGGTTACGAATCACGTTCATGCCTTCGATTGAGCGCTGTACCACATCAGCACCGTTATAGGCGATGGCAACCGAGCGTTGAGCAACCGTCGCCGATTCAGTAGCGTTGGTTGATACCTGATCAATTGATACAGCCATCTCGTTGATCGCTGCGGACACCCCAGCGATTTCTTGGGCTTGATGTTCAGAGGCCTCAGCAAGCTCAACCGCATTCATCTGCGTTTTTTCAGAGGACTGCGAGACGCGATCTGCTGTGCTGTTAATGACCAATACCAGCTGGCGTAATTGGTCAATAGCAAAGTTCACTGAGTCTGCAATCGCCCCAGTAAAGTCTTCGGATACCGTGGCATTGACCGTTAAATCCCCTTCTGCTAAGTCACCAAGCTCATCAAGTAGGCGCAAAATAGCAATCTGATTACGCTCATTTTCTTCTTGGATTTGGCGCGCGCGCTCTGAATCAGTTTCTGACTCCTGACGGCGACGTAGGGTTTCTTTTTCAATCATTAAGCGCTCAGAACCACCGCGATGCTGTAGCAGCTGCGAGAGCGCATACAATAGACCTAACAAGCCTAATAAGAATAGAAATGCAGGTAAAGTCACACTACTACGCTTCAAGATATCGCGATTAATATCAGCCAACTGCGCTTGAGTCTCAGTAGCAAGCTCACCTAACGCGCGCGCATTTTCGCGCGACTCAATAGCAGGATTATTCAATGACACCAGTTGTTCTACCATAGGAGCGATAGCTTGGTTATAAGTCTCAGCGATATTCTGTAGGGCAGGCACTGTCGCACCATAGTTTTGCTGCTGCGTACTTAGTGTTTGAGCAAACGCATCTGCTTCTTGTTTAAAGCCCGCAGGCGTACCATCAAGACCACGCGTTAATTTGTCCATTTCAGTAGACAGACGCTCAGCGCGTAAGGTTTGGGTCTGCATTGTACTGATGGCAGCGGTTGGCAGTTTAGCGCTAACGGCTTGCTCTATCGCTTGACCATAATCGCTTTGCAGTTGTTTGTTGGCATTTGCGACACTGTCTCTTGATTGTTGTAGCGCATTGACTTCATTACGATGCGTTAGAACATAATCAATTTTTTCTTTATTAGCTTGCCATTGTTCTGCAAGTGTTGCAAAAACGGCTTGATTGTCAGTGGCATTTTTCTGGGCTAACGCTAAGGCAGCTTCATACTTCTGGACGTCTGTTTGTAGGGCATCATAAGCGCTAGCACTCAGCGCCGTATCACGCGAGAATGTCGCATCGTTGACATGTCTTACGATATTATTAGAGCTGACTTCTAACTGGTTGATATTGTTTAAATAGGAACTTACCGACAATAACGAATTAATCAGCCAAACCAAACTGATGACACTCACTAAGGTAAATAGCCCTAACAATATTTTTCCTTTATTACTGGCATCCTTGATGGCTGGCGTTTTTCTTTGAGTGCCAGTGACAAGACTTTTTATAACATCACTCATCGTGCTTATTCCTTCCAAACAGTCGTCTAAGGCTTATCGTGACTGACTTTAATCAACGTTATTCATTAGCTATCGCTAAAAAAAGTGGTATTAAAGTCAATATGATTGCCGACATATCATCATGGCATGCCAGTCATTATTAATTCATTGTTAGCTATTGATGGTTGCTTATCGCTACTTTGCACTCAGAACGAGACAAAGTTTTATTGTAATCTTTATATGGCAGCGTCAATATAGCGTGGATCTTGTGCCAACAAACTGGGCATGAAAATAAACCAGTCCTGTTCGTTTTTCAAAAACTTACCATGATTATAAGGCGCAAAGGGAGAATCAATATTAATCGCTTCAGCGCGGTACTCTCTGCGCGTGAACTGCTCGATACCCAGCACTTGGTCAACCAGCAATCCAACAAATATTGACTGATGGTCAATGACAATAATTTTACGCTGGCTCATCTGCCGAGCTCGACTAGGAATATGCAGAAACTTTGCTAAATCGGTCAGTGGTAGCAAACGTCCACGCACATTAGCAATGCCAATTAACCAAGGCTGCACCATGGGCATGCTGGTATATTCAGGCATCATAAGTACTTCAGATACCTCACCTAGCGGGGCTACCAAACGTTGACCCCCAACCTCGAACACCACCCCACGCCAATCTGCCTCTTGACCACCTTGCCTACCGACTTTGCGCGCTTTAGCTAAATCGGCTAAGCGTAATAGCTCTATGAATCCTCTTGAAGCCACCAGTTACTCCGTAACGCTACGAATAATGCGCATCAGCTCAGCCTCATCCACAGGCTTAGTCAAGTACTCTTTCGCGCCTTGACGCTTACCCCAAACCCGATCCGTCTCCTGATTTTTAGTGCTGATAATCACCACCGGTATATGAGAAGTCGTTTTACCACGAGTAATCTTGCGTGTGGCTTGAAAGCCATTCATCTCAGGCATAACCACGTCCATCAATATCACATCTGGCAGATGCTCAATAGCCATCGCGCAGCCTTCTTCACCATTGGCCGCTTCCAACACTTGAAAGTTATTCTTTGCAAGCATGTCACGAAATTTCGCCATCTCAGATGGCGAGTCGTCAATGACTAACACAGTTGTCATGGATATTTCCTCGGTTTTCGTTATATCTATCAGAATATAGGATTGTTAACACCTAAAATGGCATTTTAGGTTACGTGTTTTAACAGTAAAAATTGACATTCAAGCAAGCTGTCGACAAAAAGCAAACCTTCTTGTCGTACCCCTGCACACAACCTAACTGGCAACTATGAACAATATTTTTTGATTGCATCAAACAGCTCATCTTTACTAAATGGCTTAGTTAGGTACTCATCAGATCCTACAATGCGCCCGCGTGCCTTATCAAACAAACCATCTTTTGAGGACAGCATAATCACTGGTTTACTCGCATAATCAGGGTTATTTTTAATCAAGGCACAAGTCTGGTATCCATCTAAACGCGGCATCATAATATCAACAAAAATAATGTCTGGATTGTTATCAACGATCTTTGATAATGCATCAAAACCATCAATGGCGGTTACCACCTCACAGCCTGCTTTTTGCAATAAGGTCTCAGCCGTACGGCGAATGGTCTTTGAGTCATCAATAACCATAACCTTTAATCCATCAAAACTATTTTCCATTCTCATTATCCTATGAACGACTGTTTATTCTTAATATAATTTACTTTTATCGGCCAAGCCATCACCTATCAGTCACTATACGCACTTAACTGATACCTCGCATCACTTATCCGTCGCTTTTTTTAGACTTTATTCTAGACTTCAAATCGAAAATTTGATGGATGTCAATAGGAGCAATATCTTCCAAATCTTTACGTTTAATTAATAATCACAGCGCAAGAACACTCTATAACCGAACTATAGATTACCAATAGTTAATTCAAACCAGTTGACAACAATGACAAACGATTAATAATAAAAAACACTTAATGGATGCAGCTTTTAACCTTTAAATATCATATTATTAACTGATTCATTAAAAATATTTTAATTAACCACTCTTAAGTTATGTCTCATATACTTTCAAGTTAACATCTGATATTTACTGGTTTTATCTTTTTGCCATCCGTCAATAACCATTCTTTTGTAACACTTATGTATCAGAGTTATCTAGTGTGCCCGTTTTAACACACTCTGCAACAGTTATCCACATATTTAATTTTATTAAACTTATTGTTTGTCAAAAATCGCTATATGACACTGAATTATTGTCATGCAATTATTTAATAGTTCTGTATTTACTGCACATATATTTAGTGCTTTTCTATTCGATAAGTTGACACCAAACGCATTATTATCGCACCGCGCGTACTTTACCTATATAATAAAATGTCGGTTTACGAGAGTAATTGGGAATGATAAGGATAACGTCTTTGGCAAATGACAAGAGCCGTATTTTACGTTGGTTGGTATCAAACAATTTGTTGCGTGCTTGGGTACTTTTTTGTTCAATTAGCACGGTGCTTATGTCAGGGCTAGTGACAGCTTGCCAACCGCCAGCTTCATCAGCCAATAACGAAGTTAATGGCGCAAAAAAGACACCTATTATTATTGACGCTGATAGTGTCACTATGACGCCAGAATACATTTTAGATGTCAAGCCATCGCGCTATCAACCAAGCCTTGGTTTGCAAGGTAAGATTGAGCCTATCCAGCAAGCGCAAATGACCGCCGCACAGGATTTACAAATCCAAAAGGTACTGGTCACGAAAGGTCAATGGGTAGAAAAAGACACCCCATTATTAATTGTTCAGCGTCAAAAGCTTGATGATAGCATTGTCGCAGATACGGCTAGTAGTAACCCTACAACAGAAACAGATAGCGCCGCTTTAGTCTCTTCCAAACCATCAGCTGACACACAAACAGACAATAGTAATGACCAAGAATCGACCCTCCAAGAAGTGGTCAATTCTAAAAATACCACTCAACCAATAACCATACGCGCAAGCTTCTCAGGGCGAGTAGATAATGTCTATGTTGAGAGTGGACAACACGTTGGTGCACGCGAGCGTCTCTTGCATTTAAGTGATGATACTGATTTGCGCTTTGTTGCTACATTGCCTATTCAAGCTGAATCCCAGTTATCCGTAGGACAAAATGTTAATTTTACAGCCCCTGGTATGACCGATAAATTCACCGGACAAGTCAGTAAGCTGACCATTAATAGACAAATCGAGCAACTGTTGGTCTACGTCCACGTCGTGAAAAACGAGGCCAGTCGCGGCACCCTCAAACCTAATGTCATTGTTACTGGTCGCGTTGATTATGGGCAAATAGAAGTTGGTACTATTGTACCCAAACACGGCATTCATGATGTTGATTTGACCGAAATTCAAAAACCTCCTTATCGTCCCTTGTCGCCACTTACCGCCAACGTCTGGATTATCAAACAAGACCAGCGTCTTACCCGCCAGCCAGTTGAGGTTATCGAATATGACCCGAGTACCGGACAATATCTGATAGCTGGCGTTAGTAATGACAGCTTGATTTGCTTGGTTAATCTGCCCCCTGAGTCTGCTGGTAAAAAAGTAGTGATTTCGTAGTGACAACAGCAAGCGTTACATTGTGTAGAAATATTAACAAAGGGTGTCTTGTTTGCGACCACTAACATTAGGCAAAATAGAAGCAGTATCAAATTATCAATAATTTAAAGTTCTAAGCATCTTAAAAAATCATAATTAACAATACTATCGATAACCTTTAAATGATCAATAACGATAACTAAAATATTTAACTAAAATTTAATATTAGATAAAGGACACCCCATGAGTAAGCAGATTTTATTGATTGAAGATGATCCTGATTTAGCCGAGTTGATTACCGACTATCTGACCATGAATTATTATGATGTACATCATGCTGGTCTTGGTCAAGAAGGGCTAGAGATTTTGGATACCAAGGAACGTGATATTGATTTGGTCATTCTTGATTTGATGCTGCCAGATATGGACGGTATGCAAGTCTGCCAAAAGATTCGGGGCAATAAAAACAATATCACCAATAAAGTTCCCATTATCATGCTGACTGCTAAGGGCGATACCACCGACCGCGTTTTAGGCCTTGAGATGGGTGCTGACGATTATATCTCTAAACCTTTTGAGCCGCGTGAATTATTAGCCCGTATACGCTCAGTCATTCGTCGCCATGAGCAGCCGAATCAAGCTGATAGCCAGTCAGATAGTTTAACCTTTGGACGCCTGAGTGTATTTCCTGACAGCCACGAGGTAACTATTGATGAGCAGTCTGTGCGCCTGACCACCCATCAGTTTCAACTGTTGCATTACTTCGCTACCCATTCTGGTAAGGTTCTCAATCGTGAGCAGCTGTGGCAAGCGATGCCAAATGATGACAGCTCAGACAATATTGACCGCGCCATTGATGTCCATATTTCACGTTTACGGGCATTAATTGAAGACAATCCGCGTCAGCCCAAACGTATTATTACCGTGCGCGGTGTGGGTTATCAATTTGCAACTGATCAAGTTTAATAGGTGCTAATCCTGCAAAAAAATATAATTTAGTATTATTGCTAACAATATAATCTAATAGTAGCCTATGATAATAGAGTCCTTATAATGCAGCATCTCGGCTTTCACTCTGTCTTTGCTAGATTATTTGCCAGCGTCATGCTGGCATTAATCTTATTTGCAGTCGCAATGGTGCTGTTAACGCAGCTTGTGCATGACAAAGATGCGGGCATTCGCTCGGAGGTTGTGGCAACGCAAATTTTGGGACAAATAGATCCCTTTTTGCAAGAACTTAATGTTTCTGTCAGTAAAAATAACCGTCTACAGTCACGCTTCATGTTAGCGGTGGTCAAAAAAAGTTTTGATATTTTTGATGAGTCTTTACAGGCAAAGATGGGCTTATATGACCATGATGGCCATCTGGTTATGCAGACAGACAATAGTGATATGCCGCCTGAGTTGCCTGCTATGCCCTCTTTATTATCTCGGGTCTTCCCTTCTTTTGCTGATACCACGCCTACCCAACAAGCACAGGTTTATAGTAGCACTGGCTATACGCTGCTATATGAATCACGCTTGGCGCCTAAAAAACCGGTACTGTCTGCCGCATTAAATTTATTTACGGGTACGCTACTGTTACTGCTTATTATGGCAGGCGTGCTGTGGTGGATTGCACGCTCCATGACATGGCGTATCAATCAGATGAGCCGACAAATGACTCAGCTGGGTGACGGTGACTTTACAGTCCGGGTCAACGCTCGCGGCAATGACGAAATTGCGTTATTGGCGCGCGGATTTAACCAAGCCGCTCAAAAAATAGAACATCTTATTGAAGCCAATAATTTACTGCTAGCTCACGCTTCTCATGAACTGCGAACGCCTATTACCCGCATTCGTTTGCAGATTGAAATGATGGATATGCTGGCAAGTAGCATGACAACAGATACTAAGGCTAAATTTGATAAACGTGCCCAAGCCATAAACCGTGATTTATCAGGGTTAAATGATTTGGTTGAAAGCATTTTACTCGTCAGTCGTTTAGATGCCGGACACGTGCTACAGCAAATTGAGCGCATGGATCTATACGATTTGGTCAATCAAGAGCGTCAACATTACCCTGAAGCGACCTTAATCGGTGAACATATCGTGATTGAGGGTCAGCCGCTGATGTTGACTCATTTAATTCGTAATTTATTAAACAATGCCGTCTTACACGGTGAGCCTCCAGTTACTCTATTGCTTTATGGCGTACAAAATAAGGCCGAAGCGGATACGATACCGGACTATTTATTACAGTCGGTAGTCGGTAGCAGTTTGACGGATTATAATAGCGCAGATTATAACCATTATGACGAGTCGCTCATTGAAGGTGAGCACTACGAGATTAATGAACAAGGTCAGCGAATCTCTATATTGTCTGATAATTTAACGTCTAACAATGACGCTCAAAGCGTTAATAAATCCAAATCAGACACTACAGAGTTATCAACAGCATTACTATTACCCGCTCCGCCCCTTTATAAAAATGGTGAGACGTTTATTGTTGATAATTTAACTACTGACGATTTACTTGCTAATGATAGTGATGAAATTAATCCTAATGAGGCTACTGATAGTCCGATGACGATAGATCTATCAGCAATGGATACAAATCAAGAGCTATCACATGCCCCACAGAACTCATTGGATGGTGCGCTCGATAAAACTTTCTCAACGGCAACATCTTTTATTAATACCAACGCTTTATTTTCTAATTATAATAAATTCACGACTGACTTAATCGATAAAATTAAAAAGGTCAGCTGGCGGGCAGTACCTAATATTGAAGAACCTGTCGCAGGACAAAGGCAAGCAAAACAGACAGCTGTGAGCCATAAAAATAAATCTATCCATACTCAAACTAAGACCAATATGAAAAATAACAGTGATCCCAGTATTAATAATAATGAGACACCCGCTGCGCAGCGCAAAGAAAGCTTATTTAAAAAGCATCTAAAAAGAGCCAAACCTGAACCTACACGTCCGCTACCAAACTATGCAGTTCTAGCTGTGATTGATGAAGGCTGCGGTATTCCAGAAGACAAGCGTGAAGAGATTTTCAGCCCTTTTGTCCGTTTGCAACAAAAGAAAAAAGGGTCAGGGCTTGGCTTATCCTTAGTAACACAAATTGTGACCGCCCATCAAGGTCATATTACGACCGATACCATCAACGGGCACACGCGCTTTTTAATAGTGTTACCGGTAAAACATGACCCGCATTATAATTATCGTGACCATAAAAGACGGGGCTAAGTTCCAAATACGCTTGACAGAGAATCGCTTTCCTCAATGCTATTCTTTTCTTACACCATCCTTTCATGTCTAATTTATTCTTCACGCCATACTATTTTAGGCCTTTTTTAAACCCTCTCACTACCTTCTAAGCAAAATCATATCTCTCATGCACATGAATGACTTTCCTTAGTCATTCATGTGCATATCCAAAATGCTGCATAATATGCTATATTACCGCCCCTTATTATAGTGTTGCCGGCCGATCGCTGTGAACAAATGCGCTGGGTTTGCCGCACTTTTATAACCGTTAAAATATTTATTAAATGTCGAGCATTCTATGAGTGACATGATCGTTCTAAATGATGTGACCAAACGCTTTTTAAGTGATAGGTCGGTAAAAGGTAAAGACGGTAAGCCGCATTGGTTTACCGCAGTTGAGCCAACCTCGTTATCTGTCAAGCAAGGTGAAATCTTTGGCTTAATGGGCTATTCGGGCGCAGGAAAATCCACCTTGCTACGATTGATAAATTTACTTGAGCGTCCTGATAGCGGCCAAGTGATTATCGATGGGGTTGATTTGACCCAACTATCGGCTAGTGAATTGCGTATCGCACGTCATAATATGGGCATGATTTTTCAGCAATTTAACCTAATGTCGAATCGTACGGTATTTGAGAATGTGGCTTTTAATCTGACCGTTTCAGGCTATCCTAGCCGTGACGTTCACAAGCGGGTGATGGACTGTCTTGAAATTGTTGATTTGATTGACCGCGCTGGCCATTATCCTGCGCAGCTGTCAGGCGGTCAAAAGCAGCGTGTCGGTATTGCTCGTGCCATAGCCCCAAGCCCTAAAGTTTTACTGGCTGATGAGCCAACCAGTGCCCTCGATCCGGCTACTACTCGTAGTCTGCTGACCTGTCTGCGCGATATTAATGAACAACTTGGCGTGACTATTGTGATTGTGACTCATGAGATGAGCGTAATTCGCCGTCTTTGTCACCGCGCAGCTTTGTTGCATCAAGGGCAGTTGTTAGAAGTCGCAGATATTCGCGATGGACTGATTCAAGCCAAGACCCCGATTGGCCAAGGTTTAGTACACGAAGACTAATGAGGCAGGAGAAAGAGAGATGTTAACTGGTGCTGAATTATCCGCCTCGATAGATAAACTGCTTATACTGCGCAAAGAGATTTGGCAAGCCTTTGTGGATACCTTTTTAATGCTGGGTATTTCCACCACGGTAGCGATTGTCATCGGTGGTCTGTTTGGGATATTCTTATTCTTATCCAGCGATCGGCAGTTTTTGCAAAATAAAACCTTGTATGGTTTGCTCGGCGGTATTACTAACTTTATGCGCGCTTTCCCATTCGTGATTTTGATGATTGCGATGAGTCCCTTTACTAAAGCCATCGTTGGTACAGGCATTGGCCCTATCGCGGCCTCTTTAGTGCTTGCGATTGCCGGTTCCTTTTATTTTGCGCGATTGGTCGAACAAAATCTACGTGAAGTACCGCGCGGTATTATTGAGGCAACTGAATCGATGGGCGCGCGTCCGTTGACTATTATTAAAGTACTGCTTAATGAGGCGCGTTCAGGGCTAGTATTATCGGTCACTATTTTATGTATCAGCTTACTGTCATTCTCAGCGGCCGCAGGTATGATTGGTGGCGGCGGTCTTGGTGATTTGGCCATTCGTTATGGTTATTATCGTTATCAAACAGAAGTCATGGTATTTATCGTTATTATGCTATCAATAATGGTTGTCTCTATTCAGGCGTTGGGTAACTGGATCGCCACTCGTCTAGATAAACGCTAAATAGCTTTAAAGCACCTTTGATTTTATAACTGAGACCATTCAACTCTGTTATCATTCTAATGACATTTTATCTAGCAGCATTACGACTTATAATATGGGTCATAATGCTGCTTTTTTAATAGCTACTCTTATTTACTCCTAAAACTTTTATTATTGAGGACATTTCATGAAATTAACAGATATCAGCCGTCAATTGGCTACTGCATTTGCTGCGGTTGGCGTATCAAGCTTAGTCTTAGTCGGCTGTAACAACTCATCAGCACCCGAAGCCACCAAAGAGCCTGTAACTGAAGGTACAGCGACGGGTACAGCTGAAACCACAGCAGCCAATGATATCGACCCTGAGCATACTAAAATTGTCATCGGTACGACCGAAGGTGATTTTGCGGATATGGTACGCAACCAAGTCAAAGGCTCGCTTGAGGCCCAAGGATATGAAGTTGAGTTAGTGACCTTTACCGACTATGTACGCCCTAATATCGCGTTGGCTGATGGTGATTTAGATATTAATATCTTTCAGCATAAGCCGTATCTTGATACCTTCAAAAAAGAAAATAACCTTGATTTGGTAGAAATCTTCCAAGTACCTACTGCCCCACTTGGCGTTTATTCTGGCAAAAAGACTAAGATTGAAGAAGTCTACAAAGGTATGAGTGTATCAGCTCCTAACGACCCTAGTAACTTTGCCCGCGCCTTGGTCATGATGAATGAGCTTGGCTGGATTACGCTAAAAGATAATATCGACCCCCTAACCGCTTCAAAATCTGACATTGCCGACAATAGTAAATACGACATTAAAATCGTTGAATTAGAAGCTGCCCAGTTACCGCGCGCGCGTGATGAGGTGGACTTTGCTATTATTAATGGCAACTATGCGACCGATGCTGGCATCAAGTTAATCGAAGCGCTATTCCAAGAACCAAGCTTTGCTTATGTTAACTGGTCAGCGATTAAATCTGCTGATCTTAATAAAAAATGGGTCAAAGACGTCACCGAAGCTTATAACTCAGACACTTTCAAAAAGTATGCGCATGATACTTTCCCTGGTTATAAATATCCAAAAATTTGGACGGGTGACCAAGCTGCTGTTACAACAACAACAGCTGGTACTGCCTCTGCTCAAGGTACGGTAGTAGATACGCCTGCTAAATAGTTGATACAACAAACATTTAAAAAAACGATAAATGCTAGCAAATTACAGGCTATCACTAGCAAAAACATAAGTTATTATAACGTCCATTGCTAACGAGTAATGGGCGTTTTTTTTGGTTATAAAGAGTTAAGAGCGATCAAAATTGACGTTACAGCCTGTGTGCCCTTTGTAGGAAAGCGTCACCTGCCCTTTCACTTATTGCCACTTTTTTTTATAGTAGTCAGGTTGCATAGAAATTAACTATGATAAAAATATGATTTCATATGATAAGTGAACCATAAGGGTAATAATATGAACACTAAAACCTATAACATTCGTACGGCTGGACAAGCCAATATTCCGGTACTCGGTCTAGGTACATGGCAATCTACAGGGCAAGATTGTATCGATGTCGTCAGCCAAGGCTTACAAATGGGCTATGAGCACATCGATACTGCTCAAGCCTATGAGAACGAGAAGGAAGTCGGACAAGGTATTAAACAATCAGGTATTGCTCGTGATAAATTCTTTTTAACCACGAAAATTTTTCCTGATGACTTAAAGTTTCAACCAGAAAAGTTAATAGCAGCAGCCAAACGCTCTTTAGAGAATCTAGATACTGATTACGTCGATTTATTATTATTGCATTGGCCTGATGACCGTGTACCGCTATCGGAAACAATTCCTGCGTTATGCGAGTTGCAAAAACAAGGGCTAACACGCCATATTGGGGTTTCTAACTTTAATATTGCGCATATAACCGAAGCTGAAAAATATGCGGATGTACCCATTGCCGTGAATCAGGTTGAGTTTCATCCGTTTATTAAGCAAAATACTTTACAAACCTTTTTAAACAATCACCATATTTTACTGGAAGCTTATTCACCATTAGCACGCGGTGATGTGTTTGAAAATGAGCTTATTAAAGAAATTGCTGAGAAACATAATATCACCCCAGCACAAGTCTCATTGGCTTGGATTTTGTCAGATAAAAATCGCGTTGCTATCCCAAAGACTTCAAATCCCAAACACTTACAAGGGAATTTAGATGCTATTAATATTCAGTTAAGTGCTGAGGAATTGGAAAAAATTGGTAGCCTCGCCCGTACTGATGGACGCAAAATTGAGCATCCTGACTATACGCCTAAGTGGGATGATTAAAATAGTGTTCTGACCTTTTATCAAATAATACAATTATTAAATCATTAAAAGTCACCTAGCAGATTTTGAACAAAAAAAAAGCCACTGAGCATATCGGTGGCTTTTTCCTGCTTGAAACTAGCTGCTAATCATTAATAGCTAAAAATTTATGACCTAACCATTACTGCTTTAACGTATTGATAATTACTGCTGCAGCGTTTGCGTCTCACGAATAGGTTCCGCTGGATTGTATTGTTCAGAAGCTGGAGTGAGGCCCTGTCGATTGTTTTCTTTTAATGACTTGGCAACTTCTGGTGGCATGTAATTTTCATCATGCTTGGCTAATACTTCACCCGCAACAAAGGTATTACCCTGCATTTTACCTGTGGCGACAATACCTGAGTTTTCAGCAAACAAGTCCGGCAAAATCCCTTGATAGGTAACAGGTACTGTGGATTTAAAATCCGTAATCGCAAACTCAACATTTAATGGATTGTCTGGTGCGCGCTGGACACTACCCGCAACCACCATACCACCTGCGCGAATACGCTTGTCTTGTGGCGCTTCACCTTGCGAGATGGCAGTGGGGTCAAAATAGTAGTCGGTCTGCTGCCCAATAGCGTAGATAACCAACACTACTGCTACTGCCGCACCCGCCAGGGTAAACATGACCCACATAAGCTTTTTGCGTCGAACTGCATTCATACCACTACCTCATTGATGACTAACTACTGTACAAAACAGAAAAAGAGACTAAGGATGCCCTTTTTATACTGCATGAGACAGGTTGTCCTTAAGATACCTATATAGTAACATTTTTTGCACAAATCAATAAGCCCTTTGTGATTTGAGCGTATTGATTAGTAAATATATTTAATGACTGCAGATTGTATATTGATGAGCTAAGACTATGATACTAATCTAATTTTATACAGCGGAGGATTTATTGGCGGCGCTGCTGCGTTGAGCTTGCCGAGCTTGTTGGATGGTTAGCTGCTTTATCAAAGCTTGTCTTTGTTTGCGGCTATACCAGATGAAAATCAGCATCATACCAACCGTAATCGCCCAGCACGACCACACAAAAACGCCATGAGTACCCATGGCGATAAACTCAGATACGCTATAAAAATAAGGCTGCATGGTGTACTCCAAATTGATATTAGTTGCTATAAACCGTTATTTGTTTTGACCACGGACATATTCTTTTACCCAAGCTTTACCTTGGTCGCGGTATAAAATGAGCGTGTTGGTACGATAAATGGCTAAGGTTGCCACCAGTAAATAACTGCCGATAATCATTAGTAATAACGGCATCCACATATCAGCAGACATTTTTGGGGCTTCGGTCAACGTAAAGGTTGAGCCTTGATGTAGAGTATTCCACCACTGGACGGAATACTTAATAATAGGCAAGTTCACCGCCCCAACAATACATAAAATAGCAGCGGCTTTACCGCGATTGGCCGTATGCTCGAAGGCGGCAAATAACGCCATGACGCCAGCATATAAAAATGCCAAAATTAGCATGGACGTTAAACGCGCATCCCAAACCCAATACGTACCCCATGTTGGTTTTGCCCAAATAGAACCCGTCAGTAGACTAATCACGCACAATAAAAACCCCATTGGAGCAAGGGCTTGGGCCACTAAATTGGCAGTCTTAATCTTCCACACTAAATAAATCACTCCCAATACGGCAAGCGCAAAATATATCGAGATGGCAAGGCTCGCCGCTGGTACATGGATAAAAATAATGCGGTAGCTGTTGCCTTGTAGATAATCGGGCGGCGCAAATGCTAAGCCCCAAACGCTACCAATCAGAAGGCAAAGCCCGGCTAAGATAGCTAACCACTTGACCCACGGCGCAAAGAGTCGAAAGAACTGTTTGGTACCGACAGTGGTCAAGAAGCCTTGCCAAATGCGCTGCCATAGGCTAGGAGATGAGACGTTATTTGGGTTGGGCATGGGGATAAACCTATTACACAGCATGTTAATTATGGCTGATATGGGTCATCGTTGACCTCATTATCTGCAAACCTGCCGGCGTTAAACACTGGACAGAATCTATAAGTCATCATTATAGCAAAATTGCCAGTTTTCTCCACGATGTTAATGCGAAGAGTTTAAACTTGACGACTTGATGGATAAATAAAAATAAATACAATGTTGTAAATTAGCGTTTTAATTGAGCCATGCCATTTTTAAAGTTTGCGCAATAACCCACGGCATCACTAATACGGAGATAATACTACCGGCCAATAATAAAGCTAAAATGGGTAACCCGTTCAAACCTGTAGCAAATAAATCAACTGCGCCGGTCGCAAAAATCAATACGGGCAGCTGCATTGGTAGCGCAATCAGTGGCACCAATACTGCCCCATTTTTTAGTGACAGTGTCAGGCTGCTTGCAACAGCAGATAGCATCAGTAGCATGGGGCTACCCGCAATAATAGAGACCATCAAAATACCGGTCTCAAACCAACTTAGCTGAAATAAAGGCACAGCAAGTAAGCTTAGCACTGCCACAATACCACTACTAAATATCCAGTGGATTACCAAACGAATCAGCACCCACAGCGGCAGCGAAGCCTTTGCGACGACCAGTTGTGCCAAAGTACCATTATCAAGTGCGGGTTTGAATAAGCCCTCAACACCCATTACCAAGGATAATAAAGCGGCAATCCAGACTGCGGCGACACCCAAACGCTGTAATAACTGAGGCTCACTACCCACCGCTAATGGAAATAACGTAATAATAACTAAGAACAATACTAAAGGGTATAGCCATTGAACCGCCCCTTGTTGCTTGACTTGCCATTCGCGTCGCCATAATTGTCCAAAGCTGATACCACGCGAGGCAGCATTATTCATACGCTTGACGTTGATACTATTCATACTGTCATTGATGTCATCGGCTGCTTGCATTTGGCTGTCCGTCATTACTCGCCCCTTATACCATATAATCTGACAAATCGAGCACTTGATTGGCAACGCCGACTGGCTGATGGCTGGTCATTATAATTGCGCCGCCTGCATCTGTAAACTCACGCAATCGTGTCTCCATCCGCGCTACCATGTCCACATCAAGCGCTGTAAACGGCTCATCAAGTAGCCATAGCGGGGTCACCGGCGGCGTCAATAAATAAAGCCGTGCAAGCGTAATTCGGCGGGTTTGCCCAGCGGATAAATGACTTGAGCTGATAGTCTCAAACCCTTGCAAGCCGACCCAAGCCAGTGCCTCATCAATATCAATAACATTTGGCGTGATACCGTATAAATTCAGCAAAAACGTCAAATTTTGTGCCACCGTTAAACTGGGGTGAATACCCAACTGATGCGACACATACAGCGGCTGAATCGGTAACGTCTGTAACCCTTGATAATAAATTGAGCCGGTTATTACTGGCAACAATCCTGCAAGCTGCATCAACAAGGTGGTTTTACCGGTACCGTTAGCACCAATCAAATGGCAAATATGACCCGCTGATAATTCAAGCTTTACCCCTTCGCATAGCGGAATCTCACCGCGCTGAACGGTTAGCTTATCAAGGGCAAGCAAGGGCGCATGCAGTTCGGTCATTAAAACCTCTTATTATCTGGCTTATCTGTCTATTTTTAGGCAAGATATCTGTTATACAAACGTTAAATATTCACCAAAAACAACTATTGCGTTCATGGCATAATACGCTATGCTCATGACCACGCTACAGTATAACAAATTGTCGATTGGTATTATTTTAAAACATAGGCAAATCTTGATAACATAGACAGTTCTAAAAACATCAGTTGGCCTTAAAACAGAAGCAGACTCCGAAACATATGCAGACCTCAAAAGATATTCAAAATCTAGATAATCAGTCAGATACTGTTGGTACTAAAACGGCTACTTTAACAATAGACAGCTTAATTGAGGCACAAGTTGCCTTTATGCAACAGTGGTTACGCACACAAGCTGAACCACTAGCTATGGGCGCATGGCACTGGCTTGGCGCGCAGCCGATGCGTAACTATGTGAGCTGCGCAGACTTGCAGCATTTACTTAATGACTGGTTATTAAGCCAGCCGATGAGTGAGGTCATGCGCGCTGACATCCGCGATATCTTACACACAACTATTTATCATCCAGTCAACGATAACGTACCCTTATCCGAGCTGGTCGATGACACCCAGATTGACACGCTCACGACGTATATCGGCAGTCATGAGCAGCAGCGTAATATCCTGATTCATAGCCTCATTGGTAATGATACCTTTGCCGACCTGTTGACTCAGACGCTATATCACGCGATCAATGACTTTATGGAAACCACACTTGATAAAGCGGGCGGCGTGGGTAAATTAATGAAGCTCGGACGCAGCTCATTTGAAAAAGCCACTAACCGCAATCTTGATGAAAAGTTGCAAGCATATTTGCATCGCAATATTAAAGATTTGACTCGCCGCGCCGAAACCAATGCACAAGAGCATTTATCAAATGAAGAAGTCACGCGCTTGCTTATTACTGGTTGGGCACGTATCAAAGACCAGCCGGTCAGTCAGCTGCAAAAATATTTAAGTGATAAGCCTGAGAACAATAGCATTGACCATATCGAAGCCAGTGTACAGCAAAGCTTTAATCGTCTGCGTATCTCACCCTATTTGCATAGCTTAGTCGCAGCAGCGGTCGAGACTTGGTATAACACCCATCAGTCTGACTCCATTGCTACCTTAGCATTGGGTTTAAATGTTGACACCAAAGCTATGGAAGGTTTGAGCACATCTCTATTGCCACTTGCTCATGATGCCATTGATAGTGAATGGTTCACTGACCATATTCGTGAGATGCTACAAGCATTTTATGCGCAGGCCGATATTAAAAACAGCTTAGGGTTTGGTATTTCTTAACCAGCCACTATTCGTTTATTTAGCAGTACCTAGTTAGCGACATTTATCTAATTTTCTTCATCTATTAATAAAAGCAATAGTTATGAGTCATACCAATAAACGTAGCTTATGGCAAAGAATCAAACGACTATTGACTACTGCAGCACCGCAGTCTGTTGTTGATGAAACAGAAGTGCCTCATAGCTCGCCGCAAGCAGATAGTAGTAGTAATGACTTAAAGAGCGAACTCAATACTGATATTAATGAGAACAACAAAAGTACAAACCCTGACGACAGTAATTTGCCTGTTTCTAGCAATACTCAGAAACACGATTTTAAAAGCAATGACAATGATGTTGGAAGCAGTGACTCTAAAAGTTCAGACTCTAATGTCAGTAATGAGATGCCCATTGTCGATTATCTCAAACAATACCTATATGAAAAAGAATGGCACTATACGTATTATCGTCCAAAGTCTTCTGATAGCCAGCAGTCACACCATTTGTCTCTGCGCATGAACAATAAGCAAATAGACTGTGGCTACCTATTTAGAGTGCAAGAAAATAATAGTTTACTGGCAGTCTATGGCATTTTGCCTTTTTTGATACCTGAAAGCCATCAAAGCGCGGCGATGCTGCTTATTACTCAAATCAACTATGACATGCTCATCGGTAATCTAGAGATGGATGTTAATGATGGTGAGATACGTTATAAGAATGCCATTGATGTCGAAGTAGTAGGTATTGATGATTATATTATTGAGCATTTATTACAAAGTGTGATTGCGATGACCACCGTCGCCTATGAGATGTTTAGTGATTTAGTCAACACTCAAGATCCTGCTGAAGAGTTGTCGGTTTTACTCGGCGAGTTACGTCAGCAGGCGGATGCACGGACGTTCTTTTTACCAACACAATTCGTTCAGTAAGCATCATATCCAAATATAAGTAAATTTTAACTTTTACTCATTATCTATATTTTTAACAAACATCATTTTTAAGACAGTTATTCTTATGCTAAAAATTGCCTATTCTGAGATTTTTCGTTATTCAGTCCCTGAAAAACATCGTTTTCCGATGCAAAAATACACTATGATTCCTGAGCGGCTATTGGCAGAAGGGATTATTACTCAAGCTAACTTTTTTGCGCCAAAAAAACTAAGTGAAGAGGAGATTTTAACCACACATACAACTGAATATTGGCATAAACTCAAGACCCAAACCTTGACCGCTAAAGAGGCGCGCCCGATTGGTTTTGAGATGACACCCACCTTGGTCGATCGCGGACGATATATCGCGCATGCCACTTATGAGTGTGCCTTGTATGCGCAACAATATGGCGTGGCCATGAATGTCGCGGGTGGGACACACCATGCCTTTGCCGATCATGGCGAAGGGTTTTGTGTTTTCAATGATGTTTGTATCGCTAGTAATTTATTACTCGCACGTGGACAGGCAAAGAAAATTTTGGTCGTCGATTTAGATGTACACCAAGGCAACGGCAACGCCAGTATTATGGCGGATGAGCCGCGCGTCTTTGTGTTTAGTATGCATGGCGCCAAAAACTATCCATTTCGTAAGCAAATCTCTGACCTTGATATTGAGCTGGCAACGGATATGGAAGACACTGAATACTTACAGATTTTGGCGGATACTTTGCCGCGTTTAATCACAGAATTTGCGCCGGATATAATTTTTTATCAGTCTGCGGTAGACGTGCTTGCCACGGATAAATTAGGCAAACTAGCATTGTCGCAGGAAGGCTGCAAAGCGCGCGATGAATATGTCTTACGGCATGCAAAAGCGGCAAACATACCGGTCGCCATCGTAATGGGCGGCGGCTATTCAGAAGATATTGAAGATGTGGTTGAGGCGCACTGTAATACCTTTCGCTTGGCCCAACAGATTTTTTTTGATGAAGCAAGTTCTAACAGCAACTAACTCTTTATCATTAGCTCTCTATAACTAATGCTTTATATTTAGTGTTGCACAATTTATAACGTCAACAATGCCGACATTCCTTGCCAACCAATACGTACCCCAAGTACCGTTAAAATCAATAGAATAAGTTGACGAAAACGCGCTTGCGGTACGTGGCGACGCAGTCGAATGCCGATGAATAATGCGCCAAGAGAAAGTATACTGAGTAAAGCAATCAACTGCCATTCGTTACTACTAAGTGCCAAAATAGGCTCCCGCAGAACGATAATTTGTGCTACTTTTCCTAAAAAATAACACATATTACCGACTTTAGCGATGGTGTTTTTATCTTCACTCGCTGAAAGCAAATACATCATCAAGATTGTTGACATGGCATTGGTCGCACCGCCAATAATACCTGCGCTTAAGCCAACGATGATTAGTACTGGCTTGGTATTTGGCAGCCGAATTTGTTTGCCAAGTAGCGTACTTAAGACATAAAAGCCAATCACAGCCGCAAGTATCAGCAAAATATAAGCGCTGTTGACCCATAGTAATAACTGGGCACCTAACAGGCTACCAAGCAAACTGGTTAGGGCCAATAACCAATAGCGCCTGCCATAATGGATGAAGTTTTGCCAGATACTACGTCCGCCGCCGATGAGCCACGTCATCGCATTGAGTAATAAAGACGGAAAAATGACTAGCACAATAGCATGAGGTAATGGATATAGGCTTGCTAAAGCAGTGGTCGCTATTAAGGTTAAACCAATACCGCTAATGCCATGCAGTATTGATGCCAGTGCGAAGATTGCTATAAGCATCAGCGTCTGAATAGGATCACTGTCCATTATGTTATTTGCAGCTTAATATTGGATGCTTCATACATACTATTTTTTACTGTTAGAATGACTAATGCTATTAACCATGTTGACGCTGCAACAGAGTTTCACCAATAATAGCGGTCAGTTGCTTGGCAATATCATCTTTACTGGCTTTATCAAGAGTGACCATATCTTGCTGATAATACTCAGCGAAAAATACTTGCATCGCATTGTTGTCACTTGCAAAACCAATATCCGCGCGTGAGACATCATTACAGGCAATCATGTCTAAGTCTTTAGCGACCAGTTTACCACGGGCATAGTGTTCCACGTCTTGAGTTTCGGCGGCGAAGCCCACCACAAATAATTCTGGATGCGCATGAGAAATAGTTGCTAATATATCAGGATTTTTGATCAGATTAAGCGTCATTATATCTTGGGTTTTTTTAATCTTTTGCGGCGCGGCCTCTTCAGTACGGTAATCAGCAACGGCGGCGGTCGAGATGAATATATCTGCGACTAGGCTACCATCTTCCGTAGAGACTTTAGCGTGGTCATCATGGTTGTCGTCATTACAACCGCAGTCGCCATGGTCGTGCTCATGATGGTGATTATGATCGTGCGCTTCTTCTTTAAACTGAAGTACGTTGTGCGTTCCGGCAACACATTGCTGGGCAACAATGAGCATTTCTTGCGCTGACAACACATCGATACGCGTAACGCCAAGCGGTGTTGGCAATGCGACTTTACCGCCAGCGATTAAAATTACCTCAGCGCCTGCTTCAACGCAAGCGCGCGCTAAAGCAAAGCCCATCTTTCCTGAAGAGTGATTGGATAAATAGCGTACCGGATCAATAGCTTCGACCGTAGGTCCCGCGGTAATAACCACCGTTTTACCTAACAGACGTTGCGGAATAATTTGTTGGGCGCTAAACATGCGTATCTCAGCCAATAACTGCTCAGGCTCAGGTAACCGCCCCGCGCCCACATCGCCACACGCTTGCTCACCACTTTCTGGCATAATGATATGATAATTCATATCGCGTAGCGTCATGACATTAAGAGTGACCGCCGGATGCGCCCACATTTGCTGATTCATGGCAGGCGCAATGATGACGGGTGCCGTGGTTGCTAAACATACGGTGGTCAATAAGTCATCAGCCATACCCATCGCGAGCCTTGCTAAGGTGTTGGCTGAAGCAGGCGCAATGATAACGAGATCAGCCCATTTTGCTAGCTCGATATGACCCATACCTGCTTCAGCATGTTCATCAAGTAAGGAGGTATGTACCTCATTACCTGTTAAGGCTTGTAAAGTCAGCGGGGTAATAAAAGCTTGCGCGCCCACCGTCATAATGACGCGCACCTCATATCCCGCTTTCATTAAAAGACGAGCAAATACAGCAGATTTATAAGCGGCGATACCGCCAGTAATAGCAAGCAGAACGTTTGTCATAAGCGTGGCATTTTTAACAGAATGAGGTTGAAGGATATGATTGCGCTTATAGTAACAATTATGCGTTAAATTGGGTAATATTTTCCATGCTTATCTCTACTCGTTCCGTAAGCACCTCATTCTCAAGGAATATTAATGGCTATCAAAGATTGGCACGAAGACGACCGACCACGTGAAAAGCTATTAAAGTTTGGGGCAGCACACTTATCTGATGCCGAAATATTAGCCATATTTTTACGCACAGGCACCCAAGCGCAATCCGCTATTGAGCTTGCGCGGTATCTGATTACCCATTTTGGCAGTCTTGCCGAACTACTATCCGCACCAAAAGAAGAGGTGCTTGCCTGCCATGGTATCGGCCCTGCCAAATATGCGCAAATCCTTGCTTCGCTTGAGATGGGTACCCGCTATCTAGACAGTCAGCTGAAAACCGGGCAAGCGCTTGGGCGCTCACAAGTGGTCAAAGACTATATCAGCACCCAATTGCGTGGAGAGCACCGCGAGGTTTTTGCAGTACTGTGCTTGGACAATGCGCTCAACTTACTCAACTATGAGATCCTATTTACGGGCGGTATCTCATCCTGCTCGGTCTGTATCAAGCACGTACTCCGTCATGCGTTGACCCACGCTGCCAGCCAATTAATTGTCGCGCATAATCACCCTCATACCGATGCCAAGCCTTCAACAGCAGATAACCTTTTAACTTATGAGCTAAAAAAAGCTTGTGACTTAATAGACTTATCTCTCATTGATCATATTATTGTCGGGCGCAATGATACGCTATCTTATGCTGAAAACGGCTTGGCACCTTTCAGCTAGCAAGTAGCTTTTCAGTTAGCTATTCCTATTGGAAGGCTAAGTTAATTAATAATCATTTTTCATCTGAACCTGTGCTGTGACTACTGCTATAGATAATTGACACAGCACTGCTGTTTCTTTATTGATAATTGGCAAGAACCAAGAGGCAAGAGGCAAGAGGCAAGAGGCAAGAGGCAAGAGGCATTTCATATTGATGCCTAAATTTGTGTCCGTCATCTATAGCATGGGTTAAAATATATTTACTTTTTCTTACTGTTTTTTGAGCGAATAGCGTTCTTTATGTTTTATTAAGCGTTATCATTGACACTTATGAGTAGTTGACTGCTATTGTTAATAAAAACTTACTATTAACTGGGCTTTAAACCTTATTATTAACTCATCTTTATTAATCAAATTGTATTATTTGAAAACCTTCATATTGTTCATTCACTCTTTGCTAAGGAGACAGTCATGGCGATTGGCTTATTTATTTTGGCAGTACTCATACAGTTAGCCGTCGTTTTGGCCATCTTTTTACAGTCATTGTCGCGCATCACGGGCAGTATCGTTGCCATTATCACGGTATTGGTGACCGCTTTTATCAGTCCGTGGTCCCTGATTTTGGGCGCGCCAATCGCACTATTATGCTTAGTATTACTCATTCCACCAATCCGAAAAATACTGATTACAAAACCGGTGTATAAAGCTTTGGGCGGTGCAATGCCGAGTATGAGCGATACTGAACGTGAGGCGCTTGATGCGGGTACCAGCTGGTGGGAAAAAGAGCTGTTTATGGGGAAGCCAAACTGGAGAACGTTTGCCAATTACCCTTATCCGCAATTATCAACTGAAGAACAAAGTTTTATTGATAATGAAGTTGAAGTGCTGTGCGCGATGCTTGATGAATGGAAAATTCAACATGAAGATAAAGAGTTGTCGCCCGAAGCGTGGCAATTTATTAAAGACAATGGCTTTTTAGGTCTGATTATCCCTAAAAAATATGGTGGCTTGGCATTTACCTCTTACGCCCAAAGCCGCGTAATGAGTAAAATTGCCTCACGCTCACCGACGGCAGCCGTTAGCTGCATGGTGCCCAATTCTCTGGGGCCTGGTGAATTACTGATGCATTATGGTACGGAAGCACAAAAACGGCGCTGGCTACCGGGCTTAGCTAAAGGCGATGAGATTCCGTGCTTTGGTCTCACGGGCCCTGAAGCAGGCTCCGATGCGGGTGCGATTCCTGATACAGGGGTAGTTTGTTATGGTATGCATGACGGCGAGCATACGCTAGGTCTACGGATGAACTTCTCTAAGCGCTGGATCACGCTGGCGCCAATTGCTACAGTAGTCGGACTCGCCTTTAAAATGTATGACCCTGAAGCGTTATTAGGGGATATTAATAAGACCGATTATGGTATTACTTGTGCTCTAGTGCCTGCCAACCATGAAGGCGTTATTATCGGTCCGCGTCACTATCCGAGCGGCTCGCCATTTATGAATGGTACGGTTGATGGCACCGATGTCTTTATTCCACTCGATTATATTATTGGCGGCGTCGAAAATGCGGGACGTGGTTGGCGGATGCTGATGGAATGTCTGGGCGTTGGTCGCGGCATCTCACTACCTGCTTTGTCGACCTCAGCGGGTGGCATGACTTATTTATCAGTTGGCGCATTTGCCAAAGTACGTGAACAGTTCAAAATCTCAGTCGGCAAGTTCGAAGGCGTGCAAGATGCTACCAGCCGTATTGCGAGCCAAACCTATATGTTAGAGGCCTTTCGTCATCTCGTCACTTGCGGGCTTAACGAAGGGGGCACACCCTCGGTTATGACGGCTATGGCGAAATATTACGCCACCGAAACCATGCGTGGCGTCGTCAATGACGGTATGGATGTGGTCGGTGGCCGTGCCATTCAAATGGGCCCGCGTAACTTTTTAGCCATTCCTTATCAAGCCATTCCAGTCTCTATAACCGTTGAGGGCGCAAATATTTTGACGCGCTCACTGATGATATTTGGTCAAGGAGCGATGCGCTGCCATCCTTATCTATTCGATGAGCTACAGCTTTTACAAAGTGACGATAAAAAAGCTGCCCTTAAGCCCTTTGATAAATTATTCTTCAAGCATTTAGGCTATACCTTTAATCGCGGTGCTAAGGCTTTTGTTGCTGGTTACATGGGTGGCAGTAATGATGCACCCCTTTTTGCCGATAGCTTTACCCGTCCTTATTACAAACATATTAACCGCTTAAGTGCTAGCTTTGCGCTTACCGCAGATATGGCATTGGGCTTACTTGCGGGCGATTTGAAGCGTAAAGAGATGCTTTCTGGTCGCTTAGCAGACATTCATGGTCATTTATTTATTGCTAGTGCCATATTGCAGTTTTATCAAAATGGCAGCCAATCAGAAGCTGAACGCTTGCATGCTGAAGTGGCGTTACAGGACAGCCTATACACCATTCAAGAAGCCTTTGTCTCCTTCTTTGCCAACTTCCCCAATCAGTTGGCAGCGGGCGTGGTCAGCTTTGTCACCTTTCCAAGCGGACGCATCTTTACGCCTGCCAGTGACGAGCTAAAAAGGCAACTTGGCGACATTTTTATGGATGATTTCGAAGCCAACCCGTTCCGTGATTATTTAAAAACGATGGTATATTACAATACCGAGCCAGATGATGTTACCGGTCGTATGGAACACGCCTATCAGACCTTGCTTGAGATTGAACCGTTATGGCAAAAGTTTAAAAAAGCCGAACATAAGGGCAGCTTTGAAGGCTTAACCTTTGAAGATTATGTGGTGTATGCCAGTCAAAATGGTGATATTAGCGAAGAAGAAGCAGAAACACTCATCAACTATAACGCGCTACGTTTTGACTCCCTCTTAACCGACACCTTTGATGCCCATCTAGAGCAAGTACACGTGCGTACCAATCCGCACAGTTTAGAAAATGCGGTAGACAAGCTTACTGACTATGCGCAAATAAAAAACGCGGCACAATTAAAAAACGGTACGCAGGTAAATAATGACTCAGCAATGGATAGCACCAAGGAAACTAACGATTCGCAAACTGGAGATACCAATCCAGACCATGGTTACGAGTCTGACGGTGATGTTAAAACGATAAATGAGCAAAACACTGCTCAAGAGATTAAGGGGCAAACTAACTTTAATAAAGCGCATCCTAAAGCAGAAGCGCTCAGTCATCGTAGCCGTGATGCTGAGGCAACGCTAAGCCACCGTATGAGTGACAATCACAGCAGTGACAATACCAAATGGAAAGACGGTCTGCACCGCGAAAACGATGATAAAGCATAAGGCTCTATATTGAGCTTACCCTTTTATCAAACCCTCACCTGTTAGTATTCCATTAATATACATATGACAAGTTAAAGATAAAAAGCAAGGCTGCCTATAGTAGGCAGCCTTGCTTTTTTATGGCTCATTTTCCTCAATATTTTTTTTAACGATTATTTTGTCTTATTTAGACTGTACAATTAGAGCACAAAATTTGCCGACTCATAAAAAAATCTTGCAGTACCCCTAACTATTATTTTATATTGTCTCCCGAAAGTCTGTAAGCGGACGACTGACAATACATTTATAGACGTAATAACGAGTGCAGTAACGGTAATCATGATCATCGCATTGGTGTCATGCTGGTATCGACTGCCACGTATTACGGACACAAAGGATAGGGTTATGTGGAAAAATATGGGATTGACTGGCAAGATTATCGTTGCCATGATACTTGGCATCTTACTGGGTTTACTCATCAACTATTTGAGGTTAAATGGTGAAGGCAGCTTTGTTAATACCTATGTGACCAATGGTTTTTTTGCCATCGTAGGTAAGTTATTTGTCAACTCTCTGAAAATGCTGGTCGTGCCCTTAGTACTTATTTCGCTAATTTGTGGGGTGTGCGGTATTGGTGATATTCGTCTATTAGGACGTATTGGTGGCAAGACATTTTTTATCTATATGGTAACCACAGCGCTGGCGATTACCACCGCTATTGGGCTTGGTTCACTATTTGGTATTGGTAAAGGCATGCAAATCGAAACCAAAGCGGTATTCGAAGCCGAGTCAGCGCCACCACTCCTTGATGTTTTCTCTAACATTATCCCCTCCAACCCCATCAGCGCGATGGCAAATGGCGATATGCTGTCGATTATCTTTTTTGCGATGTTAATCGGTATCAGTATTTTAATGGTGGGTAAACCTGCAAAAGGTTTGGTACAAAGCTTAGAGCTGATTAATGAAGTCATTCTAAAAATGGTGACTATCATTATGAATCTCGCGCCGTACGGTGTGTTTGCACTGCTTACAAAAGCAATGGCTGAGCTTGGCTTTGATCTTATTTGGTCGTTATTGGGTTATGTCGCGGTATTAGTCGGTGCACTTTTCTTCCACTTTTTTGTGACAATGATGGTGATACTCAAACTGACTTCAGGTTTATCGATTAGAACTTTTTTGGCAAAAATGCGCGAAGTACAAATCTTTGCCTTTAGTACCTCAAGCTCAAATGCGACGATTCCTATTACTTTACGCACGGTCACCAAGCGTATGGGCGTTAATAACTCAGTGGCTTCCTTTACCATTCCATTTGGCGCGACCATCAATATGGATGGCACGGCAATCATGCAAGGAACGGCGACTATCTTTATCGCCAATCTGTATGGCGTTCAATTAGGAATCACAGGATATCTAACCGTCATCTTGATGTCAGTGCTAGCCTCTATCGGTACCGCAGGTGTTCCGGGTGTAGGTCTGATTATGCTATCAATGGTATTTGCCCAAGTCGGGCTACCTGTTGAAGGTATTGGTCTGATTTTAGGCGTTGACCGTATTCTCGATATGTTGCGCACGGCAGTGAACGTCGGTGGCGATGCCGCGGTCACGGTCATCGTTGCAAAATCAGAGGGTGAGATGGACTTAGCAATATACAATGATCCTGATGCGGGTGCAAAAGAGATGTTCGACGGTCATATCGATGCAGACAGCGAGCGTGAACTCTCCGAGGTGTTTAGCGATGGGATTATGGGTAGTGAATACGACGATATCAAACGCCGTTCATAATTGTTTATCAATGGTTGATTCAGTATTCATGATTCATTTGCTAAATAAAAAACTCCAGCTGATATGACTGGGGTTTTTATTATTGCTGATAACGGTTTATTTTATTTAGTGCATTTTTATTTAAAAGATAAGACATTTATCCGATTAGCCCAAGACATATTTGGTCACCATCGCAAGGCATACTAAGACAATCATCGGACGAATCAGTTTGCTACCGCCTTTCATTACCATATGTGAGCCAAAATACGCGCCAATGGTTTGGCCAACCATCATCGCTAATCCTACTTTCCACAACACGTTGCCGCCCAATATAAAGAATATCAACGAGCCAATATTGGTAGATAAATTTAACACCTTTGCCGCACCGGTAGCTTCAACAATGCGCCGACCACGCAATGCCACATTGCCCAGTGCAAAAAACATCCCCGTTCCCGGTCCCATATAGCCATCATAAAAACCTATTATTGGCGCAGCTACTTTTTGCCACTTACCTTCACTGATACGCGGCTTAGTCTCTACCGCCCCCAGTTTTGGCGCAAATAAAGTATAAATACCAATCGCCGCAATCAGAAATGGAATCAGCTTTTCTAATATGTCAGGTGGCGATAACTGTACCGCAATCGACCCAATAATTGATCCAAGAAACGCGGCAATTATAGCCGTCTTGATTTGTCTCGGCTGAACCACACGATTTCTAATCATAGTGATAGACGCCGCCAACGCTCCCGATGCGGCTTGCAGTTTATTCGTTCCCAAGGTCAATATAGGCGGAATATTAGCAAGCAGCATCGCAGGAATGGTTAGCAGACCACCGCCGCCCGCAATCGCGTCAATAAATCCGGCGAGCGCTGCTACTGCTGTAAGCATGAGAATAACTTCTAGAGTGAGCGAGACGTCCATAAAACTGACCTTAGCAAAAATTTGTAATACGAAGAGAGACTAACTCTAAACGTTAGGGTTAAGAATACGGCTGATGTGATAAATTTATTGGTGGGACTAGAAAGTTATAGTCAGAGTAAGATAAAAGCGACTTATTATAAGGTTAAAAGCGTAAAAAAAGCTGAAACGTCATAAATTTTTCTATATTTGTGAGAAGTGTAAGCGTTACTGCGTCTGATATTATCAACATATGGCACTATGTCATCACAGTGAGTAGTCAAGCATATGACAACTGCTCACCTATAATAATGACTCATAACTGACAGTAATGGCGCAACTATGGATTGTTTAACGCATTTTGTTGTTTATAATGATAAAACTATGAGAGACTAAGGCAAATCTTCGGTGACGCGGTAAGACGCCAGCCAAGGATTACCTGAGTTTACGGTATCTATTTAACCAATGAGGACGACATGGCAATAAGAAGAATTAAAGCGTTTTTTGATCTCGACGCATCGGGCGGCATTGTACTAGCACTGGCTGCTATTGCTGCGATGATTATTGCCAACACTTCTCTCAATACGTGGTATGAATCCTTTATTCATGCACCCGTTGCCATTCAAGTTGGTAGTTTTGCCATTGCTAAAGACGCGCATCATTGGATTAACGATGGTCTCATGGCTGTTTTCTTTTTCTTGGTAGGACTTGAGCTCAAACGCGAAGTACTCATCGGTGAGCTGTCTAATCTCAAGCAGATTGTTTTACCCGCTGGGGCAGCATTGGGTGGGATGATTTTCCCTGCCATCGTCTATGTGGCTTTTAACTATCACGAACCTGAGTTTTTAAAAGGGTGGGCGATTCCCACCGCAACCGATATTGCCTTCGCGCTGGGTATTTTAAGCTTACTCGGCAACCGTGTCCCAAATTCCTTAAAAGTATTCTTGGTATCGATTGCCATTTTTGATGATATTGGCGCCATTTTAATTATTGCTTTATTTTATACTAGTGACTTATCTTTAGGCTCACTTGCCCTCGCTGGCTTATGTTTACCGTTTTTATATCTACTTAACCGCCGAAACGTAACGAGCATTACGCCGTATTTGCTTATCGGTGTCATCATGTGGATTTTCGTGCTGAAATCTGGCATTCATGCGACGTTAGCAGGGGTTGTATTGGCGTTGTTTATTCCCCTGTTCGACCGCACTGACCCTGAGCATTCGCCATTAGAAGAATTGGAACACGACCTACAAAATACTGTCTCCTATGGTATTCTGCCTCTATTTGCTTTTGCCAATGCTGGTATTTCGCTCAAAGGTGCAGGCATTACTGAGCTGTTCCATTCCGTACCCCTTGGCATTGCTGCCGGTCTATTTATCGGTAAGCAATTGGGCGTGATGATTATGTGCTGGATTATCTTTAAGCTTGGTATCTCAACGATGCCAAAGGGTATGAATTTTAAACAAATCTACGGTGCTGCCTTATTATGTGGTGTCGGCTTCACCATGAGCTTATTTATCGGTGGCTTAGCATTTGGTGGCGCAACCCCACTGTTTGATGAGCGTCTGGGTATCATTATGGGTTCTATCGTGTCAGGTATTGCCGGTTATCTCATGTTGAAAGTCGCGCTAAAAGACAATGTTAGTGGCCAGTCAGTAGATTTAACCCGTCACTAAACTTATTCATAGTAGATTGAGTAGAGGTTGCATAATGGCTATGGACATTAATAATGATACTGCAAGTTATCAGCGTCACGGACGCACGACTGACATCTCTGACCACAGTGATTTACAAGTTTTAAAGCGTATTAAACGTTACTTGCTACCAAAAGACTTTACCATTTCTCCTATTTTATTAAAAGAGATGGTCGCAGGCTATGACATTGGTGATCCGCTAGCCGATAGACTGGCACTGGATGGCGTGCGCTTTGCTAAGCCGTTGCAACAAGCTATTCTTGATGATGATATAAATCCTGAGCTTAGCAATAATGCTGAATTTATGGCATTAACGTCACAATTTAGCAGCCATCCAGATTGGTTCGATCCTAAGCTTGCGCAAATTGGTGCTATTGCCTATCGCCGTTATCCGTTAATGCTGATTTGGTTATTACGTAATGTCGCACTAATGGCTGGCTATAGTATTCCTGCCCTATCTTTACCGCTGATCCAAACCGGTGCATTGATGCACGATGCTCTACCGCGTTTGATGCGTACTTACGCTTATATTTTGGCGGTATCTGAGCATGCGCCTTTAACAAGTGTTAATAACAGCAGTGCCCAAGTGCTAGAGATTGGTTCTGAAGGCTGGAAGCAATCTATTAAAGTACGCCAAATTCATACTCTTGTTCGCCAAAACTTACTGAAAGGCAAACTGAATGCGGCGAATGGCGTGATAGACGATACCGCACAGCATCATAATGCCGATGGCAGCTGGAATACCGACTATTGGGGTGTACCCATTAATCAGACAGACATGGTCGCCACTCACTTGCAGTTTTCATTATTGATTATGCGCGGGCTGCGACTGTTAGGCGCGCGTATCAGTCGCGAGGAAGCCGAAGGTATCTTGCATTTATGGAATCTAGCCAGCTATTGGATGGGCGTAGATTTGCAGCGCTTACCCAAAGATGAGACGGCTTGTTGGGAGTGGCTGTATACTTATTTATCCATTCAGCAGCTCGATTTTAAGATGGGACAACCATTGGCAAAAGCGTTACACGACTTGCCACGCCAGCTGATGGGTGAGGACAATCGCCGTGGACGCTTTGTTGAGATGGTCAATGCCAGTGTCACCCGCACCTTAGTCGGCGATGATATCGGTGATGGGTTAGAGTTGCCTAAGTCAAAAATCCGCTTTGGGGTATTATCTTCCGTACCAATTTTATTTGCCCTCGATACGGCACGCCAGCACAATAGCACTGTCGCTGATAAGTTAGAGCAATTTCGCGCCAAGCGTCAAGATAATATGAACTGGTGGCTAAAGAAAAACGATGATTATTATAAGTAGTCGCTGTTATCAGTCACGCTCGTAATAAGTATCGATTATTATAAAGTGATGAATAACGACTGCCATAAGTAACAAATGGAATATTGTAGGAGATAAAAAAAGCTAGAAATCTTTATAATAAAAGCTATACAAGCGGTTTGCTTATATTCATTATTAACGCGCCAAGTTTTATCCCCGCGCGTTTTTTATATGATAGTACCATTCTAGCTGCCGATCAAAGCCAGTTTCAAGTAAGCTGGCAATGACTTTTCCAGTTAACCCCCAAACGGTTTCGCCGTCAATTTGCCAACTGGGAGTCAGTAAAGTAGCGGTCTGCTGTGGTAAATGGCTCTGCATAGCATACTCCACCGAATACTCTACGGTAGGTTGGTCGATGAGTAACTCAAAGTCCGCCCAAAAGATACGGGATATCTCCCCAAGCTCAGGTACTAATACTAAATCTGGCGCAATTAGCGCCACAATTGGGCGCACGCTCATGCCGCTTTTTGAGGTTTGAATGGGCAACTGGCCCAGTAGCTGAACCTTATTTGGTGGTAGCGCGATTTCCTCACAGGCTTCACGTAAAGCTGTAACCACATTATTGCCGTCGCCATGTTCATATTTACCGCCCGCACAAGATACTTCACCGGCATGACTGGTCATGTGTATGGCACGGCGCGTCAATAATAATTTGGGGCGCGCTTCATGAGTAATCGCTACCAATACCGAGGCGTCTGCGATTGGGGTCTGATATAGTTTATCTAAAATACGCGTACTATGAGCAATCATATTGTTCGCATCGGTCACATCAAATCGCAGTGGCGATGGAATTGCCGTGCCTAATAACTCACCCTGCATGCGTTCTGCCAGCTGCCTGAGAACTGGCTGACGAATATAAGCCGGCAGAGCAACTGCTAAATCATCAAAACGTGCCGAATACTGCGGTATAATCATTACAATGTTCGTCCTATATTATGGCCAGAACTGTTTTTACTCAATTCTATATTTCTATTAACTCTGTATTTTAGTAAGTATTCAACGTTGTTACGATCAGCTATTAGTAAAGAATACTATCAATATAAAAAGACAGTTAGCATGAATCGAACCTTTAGCACTGTCACTATTATAAGATTTAAGAAACAATATTTAAAACTAATAGTATAGTTAGGAATTAATAGTTAGAAATCGATAGAGAATAAGATTATTTCATCAAACAACATGCAAGGAAAAATCGATACTTACCCCGAAAGACTGCCGTTATTAATCATTTTAGTTGCTTGAATTGGCGGTACATTAACAACAGTAGGACTGGCACTTATTATTAATTGGCAAAATGTGGCGATGATTCTAGGCTCATTTGATAACAAGTTGCTTGCTCATGTCATACTCGGTGGCGCGCCACGGAGTTTTTTAATTATCCCGACGCTCGTCGGCGCCAGTGGCTTGATTGTCATCGTTTTAATTTATACAATATCGGTAGAGGCAGGCACTATTCTAGATAGTGCTAATTAAAATTTAGCAATGAAGCATTAACTATTTTAATGATGCTCGTGCCGACATTTTTCAATAGTAATGATAGCTGCTTTCTCACTTACAAATAACACCTTCCGATTGTCACCACTCATTATCACTACTAAGCGCTGGGAAAATTTGTGCTATCTTATAACGGCTGATAACTAAAATTACTTTCATCGAATATGGTCATAACATAATAAAAATAATATTCAAAAATGTCTAAAAATATTTTATACCTCCTCTCATTAATAAAAGGCAGTTAATATGCGCTATTGTTTAGAATGCGGTCATGAAGCGGAAAAAAAAATTCCCCCCACTGATAATATACCGCGTTTGGTATGCCCAAATTGTCATTATATTCATTATGAAAATCCAAAAGTAATTTGCGGCTCATTGGTGGTACATAAAGGTAGAGTGCTGCTATGTAGACGGGCAATTGAGCCACAATATGGTTTATGGACGGTGCCTGCAGGCTTTATGGAAAATGGCGAAACCATCGCTGAAGGTGCAGCACGTGAGAGCTTTGAGGAAGCGGATGCGGTCGTGACCAATCCACATTTATACTGTATTTACGACCTACCAGATATTGGTCAAATTTATATGATTTACCTCAATGACCTCAAAGACGGCGCATATGGTATTGGCTCTGAAAGCCTAGATTGTGCCTTATTTACTGAAGAAGACATTCCGTGGGATAAGATTGCGTTTGAGGCGGTACGCCGTACCTTGACCAATTTTTTCGCTGACCGTAAACAGTTCGATAATCATGCTGACTTCCCGGTTCATCAGGACTATATCAGTAAAGATCAAAGTATTAAGCGTTACTAAATACAAACTGTTTAGGGCAAGCACCTTACAAAAACAGATGGTAACCGCCGTTTATAAGAATTATTCTAAATTCTCATAAGCGGCTTTTTATTGTCAATAATTTAAAAAGCTCATTGAACGATATCATTTAATCCACTCATCCAGTTTTCAAGGATAATATGCTGACCTTACTACAACGCTCATTTATTTTACTGCCGCTAACCTTAGCTATTGGACTATCAGGTATGAGTGCTCACGCTGACGACACCCCTTCAACAGCTAAAGAATCCGATCCGCAAGTGATGGGCTGGATGCAGGGCTTTCCACCATCTGATGACAAGCTGATATCTCAACCGTCGTCTGACTTTTTTAGCTTCCCAAAACTGCGCTGGTCGGTATGCCATATGCGAGAATTACTGCCCACTACTGAGGTCAGTCGCGGTATCGGTGCACCGTCAAGCCTTGACTATGCCCTTGATAAAAATATCGATGCTTTAACCTTTATCCCAACAGGCAGCAAAAAATCAATGACGTGGCAGCAGTCATTAGATGCTAATTACACCGATGGGATTATGGTCATGCATCATGGTAAAGTCGTGTATGAGCGTCAAAACGGTTGCCTGAATGAGTTGGGCAATCATGCAGCGATGTCAATGACCAAGTCCTTAACGGGCCTACTTGCTGAAACGTTAGTTACTGAAGGCAAGCTGGATGATAGCGCACTGGTCGGCTCCATTATTCCTGAGCTAAAAGACAGTGGCTTCGGTGATGCAACGGTACGGCAAGTAATGGATATGACGACTGCGCTAGATTATAGCGAAGAGTATGATGACCCTGATTCCGATATCTGGAAGTATGCCAAAGCGTCTAACCCGTTGCCAAAGCCTGATGATTACGACGGTCCAGAGGGTTATTTCGAATATCTACAAACGGTAAAAAAGAAAGGCACCCATGGTGCAGAATTTAACTATCGCACTATTAATAGTGATGCTATCGGCTGGGTTATCGCGCGTACCACTGGTAAATCGGTTGATGAATTACTCTCAGAGCGCATCTGGCAAAAAATGGGCGCTGAACAAAGCGCGTATATGACAGTTGATAGTAAAGGTACGCCTTTCGCTGGTGGCGGTGTGAGTGCTGGTCTGCACGACATGGCGCGTATTGGTGACTTGATGCTGAATAAAGGACAAATTAACGGCAAACGTTTATTCCCATCTGCCGTCGTCGATCATATTCAAGCGGGCGGTATTAAAGATATATTTGCCAAATCAGGATATGACGAGCTAAAAAATGGCGATTATAAAAGCTTCTGGTGGTTGTTTAATAATCCAACGCCAGTCTATGCAGCGCGCGGGGTTCATGGTCAGACTATTTATGTCGATCCAGCAGCCGATATGGTTATCGTGCGCTTTGCCTCGCATCCTGAGTCATCCAATCCTAAAATTGACCCGACCTCACTTCCTGCCTATAGTGCCCTTGCAAATTATTTAATTCGAAAGTAGCGGTGTAAAACGTAACTGTTCGCAATTTATCTATAAGCAATAAAAACCACCACTTTGAGTCAAAGCGGTGGTTTTTTGTATATGGAAAACAATGCTAATTATTTAAGTTGTTTCAATAAAGCTTAAACTTAGCTTTTCACTTTACACACTGTAAAGCCTAAGTTTTTAACGTTCTCTTCTTTATCATACGGCGCGAGTACTGCCCGTACATGCTTCTGACCTTGCAAGTACTGCTTGGCTACGCGCTGCAAATCAGGAACCGTCACTTCTAAAATTTCCGCGCGCATTTTACGTTGCCAATCTATGCCACGATGATGCAGATCGGCAAAGCACGCTTTGACTGCCTCGCCTGCTGGAGAGCCTGGTTTGTCCATCCCTGAGATGATACCCAAGATAGCTTCCTCTAGCTGCTCAGCCGTTTGTGGTTCATTTAATAGCCATTCAATGCTGGCATCAAAATGGGCATAAGTCTCGGCACAATGCGGATCGCGGTAACTGAAGAATTTAAAGGCGCAGGCATTGGCATCGTAGCCTGCTCCACCACCATACGCTCCGCCACGCTCACGAATCGCACTATGCAAGTAGCCATTACGTAAATAAGGCGCTAACACCATCAATGCTGCCGTGTCAGGATGGTCAGCAGCGGGTACGGTGTAAGCACTGGCATTATGATAAACGTTGGTCGCAACCAACCATGCCAAATCTTTAAAGTCGTCTTCAACGTTAACCGGCACACTACCTTCAATAACTTTAGCCGTATTCTGTTCACCGTCTAAGGCAGGATTTAGAGTTAAGTTAGCAAACTCGCTTGGGACATTACTCTCAGTATTAATATCTTTTTCTGCTAACTCTTCTGCACGACTGTCTTTCCAGCTGTTCACAATCAAGTCACTCAAGCGTTCCGTTTGCTCAGCCTCACAAATAATAAGGGTATGCTTAGGTAAGCTGATAATGCGTTGATGTAAAGCCATCAAACTGGTTGCCAATTGATCCCAGAGGGCATCATCCGCTGAGGCGTGCGTTAAGAAGTCTTTGAGGGCATTCAGCGCTGGCAAACCACTACGCACATATTCTAACTGCGACTGGCGGCTCATACCGCGACTGGCGGTTTGCATCGCATAAGCATGACCTGAGCCTGCAAGATTGGACTGCCATCCCGACTGACGCTGCTGCAAGATTTCTTTGATACGGGCGTGTTCCGTAAAGACGCTGTGCTCCATCACTTCTTTGACCAAATCAATGGCTTCAGGCTTACGATTGAGCGCGCGCGTTGCCATCACAAAATAGCTGCTTATCGATTGGCTATCATCAATATTCGTGCGTTGGCTAACCCGTGCGGTCACCCCTGATGAATGCGCAGCCTGCTTGGCTTGCAGCTGGTAGGCATCCATTGAATCCGTACCCAATTCTGATAATAAGCTTAAATAAATTGGCAATAGCGGATGATTAATCACCTCATTGGCTGGTAGATCACTTGAGCTTGTATCACCAATTGCATCCGTTAACGGGACAATAACTTGATAATAATATAAGCCATTAGTGCCCGCTTCATATTCAAACAAAGTACTTTCTTTGCCACTTAACTGTACTTGTTTTTGCGTACCTTGCTTAAAGCTGATATCAGTCGGCACATCTTCTAAGCCAACTTTTGGTAATAAGCTTAAATCATCAGGGGCAGCTTGGCGCGCTGCCAAATCTAGTGCTTGTTGTTTTAAAATACCTTTATCATGGACGGTGAGATCCATTGCAATCGTATCAAGGCGCGTCTGTTCAGCGGCGGCAATGCGGGCTGATTTTTCGCTATCGGGGGTGAGTGTTAACCGTACACGGTGCTGATTCTCGAGCAGATGATGCTTAATTAAATTAGGCAACCATTGCTCATCTTTTACCTGTTCACGGAGCCATAATAAATGTTCATCAACTTCCCAAATATCAATTGGATTGCCATCATGAATCGCGGTACTAAAACCTTCTAACATTAAGTTAAGACCGTAAGGCATACTATCGCCACCAATATGACGTTGATCCACTTCGATTTGATGCAAAATCGTTTCGATCGTTTCTTCATTTATTGGTTGGCTTGCAACTTGAGCCAATAAATCCATAATACCTTGTTCAACGGCTTCAGCATGTTCAGGATTTGAGCCGCGCAGACCGGTATAAAACACCATCTCATAGTGGCTGTCATCGAGTCCCAATAATGGGCTTGGCGCTTTGCCTAGCGGATGGCTGTCTAAATACGCGCGTAATGGCGAGCCAGCATGTTCAATTAATACGCCTTCAAGTAGACGCAGTGCCAAGCGTTGTTTTGGATCGGTAATCGTTGGCAATAACCAAGCAACGACGTGATGAGTTTGATCCGGACCTTCTTCATCAGCAGTATAAGTATCCGTTGCACTAATAGGCGCGGCAAGGCGCACCTCAGGACGCGAGACGTGTTTTTTGCCCGTTTCAAACTGTATCAGTGCATCGTCATGGATTTTTGCTTGGATTTCAGCGACTGGAATATTACCAAAGCTCATAATCACACTGTTCGATGGATGGTAATGGCTTTGATGGAATTCAACCAGTTCCGTATGGGTCAAATCTGGAATGTCGGCAGGATCGCCACCTGAATTATAATGATAAGTAGTGGTCGGAAATAAATGATGGGCAACCGCATGATATAGCTGATCAATCTCACCGCTCATCGCGCCTTTCATCTCATTAAACACGATGCCTTTAAACTGCGGCTTATCGTCAGTATCTAACTCAACCCGAATGCCTTCTTGGGCAAAATCGAGCGGATGAATATTCGGAAAGAATGATGCGTCAAGATAAACGGCCAATAAATTAAAGTAGTCATTTTTATTTTGGGTGGCATACGGATATGCTGTCCAATCGGCAGCAGTCATCGCATTCATAAAGGTATTAAGCGAACGCTTAATCATCGAAAAGAACGGATCCCGTACCGGAAACTTCTTAGAGCCACATAAGGCAACATGCTCTAAGATATGCGCCTCACCCTTTGAATCCATTGGTTGGGTGCGAAAGCCCACCAAAAAGGCATTTTCATCACTGGCGTGTGCCAAGTGATAATGCATTGCGCCCGTTTGCACATGCTGACTGATGAGCACATCCATGGATAAGGCTTCAATATGGCGATGTTCAATGAGCTCAAAGGCAGGATGCAGGGTTAAATCAGCGGTAAATAGCGTGTCAGTCATAATTATCCTTATAATTCACCCTTAGTATCGGGGTAAACAACAGTTAAATATTAAAATGGGACTCAAAGCGTTTTTATATCAAATTCACTTAAGTTTTTATATGAATTGCTTTTATATAAAAGCATTTTGAGTAGTCTTGGTCTTTATCGCCAGTCTTTGTAATCGTGGGTAATCTTCATATTTAATAGCAAGTTCGATTTCTGAAAAAGAGCATCTAAAAGGAATTTACCTAACGAGAATAGATGGGGCTTTTATGTTGAGAAGTCAAGGTAGTGGTTAAAGATAAGAAGTGTTATAGTTAGACTATCTGCTACGAGGATTACGCTCATGATTTACCAACATGTTTTATTAGTGACGGACTTATTATCCGACGCCGATATAGTCGCTCAAAAAGCCAAACATATCGTCTCGAACCGCCCTGAGTCTAAATTATCGGTATTACATATTGTCAAAGATACGATGGTCGGCTTTGGCTATGAGTTGGTGCCTGCGTCCAGCTTGTATGATGAGATTGATGATGAACGCTGCCAAGAAGCACGTGCAAAGCTGGCACAGTTTTTGGAACGTAATGAATTAAATGTGGTAAATTCTGAGGTGACTACCGCTATCTCTAATAGTGAAGGTATCGTCAATTATTGTGAAAAAAACAATGTTGACTTACTAGTGATTGGACGTCATGAGCGCCACGGTATTGCAGCTTGGCTGAGCGGTGCTACTGCGGATAATATCTTACCCAACGTACCCTGTGACAGTCTCGTCGTTAGACTCGATAAACCCGTGTCAAAAAACAGTTAGTTTTTTTACTTATTTAAAACTGATAAAAAGCGCTCTGTATATTTTCATTACAGAGCGCTTTTTTGATGCGACTAATGCAGGTTATTTTTTAATGCGACTTTTAAACTTAACTTTCTTGAATAATATCAATAAAGGTTTGCCAAATTGGGCTTTGATGGCGCGCTTTATGCCACACCAGCCACCAGGTACGCGACAAATCAATTCCCGCTACTTTTACCTGTACCAAGCTCCTTGTTGCCAGTTCTGCCTGAATAACATGTTGCGATAGACAACCTAGCCCAATGTCGGCGCTGACCATATTTTTGATGGCCTCTGACTGTTGAATAGCCATAATAACCTCGGCATCAGGCATATGCTGTAGTAATTGTTCATCAATAATTTGCCTTGTACCCGAACCGGCCTCACGTACTAACAACGGTAGGGTTGCCAACTGCGCTGTGGTTAACCGATAGCAATTCTCCTCTTCGTTATAATCAGCCAAACCCACCAACCATTTACTATCACACTTCGCAAATACCATCAAGGTATCCGTCCGCCACGCTCGCTGTTCAATGACTTTCATATCTATCGGGCGCGGCATGCCCTCCACTAGCGCAATATCAATATTCAGTTGCTCAACCTCCATTACCACCTCTTGGGTATTGGCGATATACATATCAACATTTACCCCAATAATGCCGTCAGGGAGCTTGTCATACAACTTAGCCAGCAGCGGTGGCAACACATAATTGCCAATGGTCGTACTGGCACCAATATGTATCTGCCCTGCTTGATTCTTATGATAATGCTCAAGCGCTAATGACTGCCCCAAGATTGCTTGCGCCTGCACGTAGACAGGATGCGCATTAGGGTGATGGTTCAGCCTGCGCCCAATCCTTTCAAACAGTAGCATTTGCAGGCGCGACTCAAGCTCCGTAAGTGCACTACTAACCGCTGATTGTGATAAATGCAGCTGTTCACTCGCACGACTGGTGCTTCCCGTTTGATAAATACTGACAAATACCGCCAGCTGTTTCAGAGTAATCTTGGGTAGGTTCTGGACGGCTTTTTTCATTATCTATGTGGCTTCCTCTTTTCTGTTCGTGTGCAATATCAAACTTTAAAGTACACATTAACCTAAAAAACCGATAGTTTATATCTTATCAATCTGTTTTTATTATAGAATAGCTTGCTTTATAATGTCTAATCATAAGCTTATGCTGATTTGGATTAAAAAAAAGGCATGAGTTGTCAGCCATTGCTTCTTTTAGTGCGGCAACCTCAAGCATAAGCAACTAATAATAAATAGACGCATCAATAGGATCGTGAGTCATGAATGCCTTTACCCAATCAGTCGCCAGTTATATCCCGCGCGCGCGCCACCTTACCGGACTTATCGTCGTATTTATCGGAAGCTTATTTTGTTTATGGCTAAATAGCAGTTTAGATATCTGGTCGAATGGGCGTATCGTTGGGCTGTCCTCATTAACGCTAGCTATTTTAATTGGTATGGTACTCGGCAATACAATTTATCCAAAATTTTCTGAGCCTTTAGGGGATGGGGTTGACTTCGCTAAAGGTCAAATTTTACGCTTAGCCATTATGTTCTACGGCTTTAAATTGACATTAACGGAAGTTGCCAGTGTCGGCCTGCCTGCAGTTATGAGTGATGCTCTAGTATTAACCTCGACGTTTTTATTAACCTATTGGCTGGGCACTAAATGGCTGAAAGTTGATAAACAAACGACTATTTTGATTGGCTCAGGGGCAAGTATTTGCGGTGCAGCAGCGGTTATAGCGGCTGACCCAATCGTCAAAGCGGAAGCGCATAAAGTCACTATTGCAGTGGCAACTGTCGTGGTATTCGGTACGATATCTATGATACTTTATCCCTTCTTATATCATCTGGGCTGGCTGCAACCGTGGCTGAGTGCGCAGGACTATGGCATCTATACAGGCTCAACCATTCACGAAGTCGCGCAAGTGGTGGTCGCTGGTAATACTATTAGTCCTGAGGTGGGTGATACCGCAGTAGTTACTAAAATGATTCGAGTGATGATGCTCGCGCCCTTCTTATTAGTGTTATCGTTTGCTTTGACCAAAGGCGATAGCGAGAACGGTGAGAAACCATCATTCATGAATCGAGTTCAACAAGTTAAAGTACCTTGGTTTGCCTTTATATTTATTCTCATCGTAGTACTACACACGTGGCTGACAATGTCTGAGGGTTTTGAGCAGACTATGATTATGATAGACGATGTTTTATTGACCATGGCCATGTTCGCTTTAGGTTTAACCACCCACCTAAGCGCGATCAAACAAGCTGGAGTAAAACCACTCATCTTAGGTGCAATTATGTTTGGTTGGCTCATCATTGGTGGCGGTCTTATTAATATCGGGATTAGTTTTATTTAATCTGTGTGCGTTCAATCTTTTCATTAGTACCTCTCAAGAAAACGCCTACGTCTATCTCGATGATAACGTAGGCGTTTTGGATTAAGAATTGATTATTTTTAAAAGCTTATATTAGGTTTTAAAACCCTGTTTTGAATTATTTATTTAACAACATATTCTAAACCAAAAACGGCAGACGAAAAAAAACGAACCCGAAGGTTCGTTCTTTATTCATCGTATTGTTATTGTTTACTTGTTAAAGTAAGTGATAACAATGATGTACTAATTAGATAGCAACGATGTTATGAGCTTGTGGACCTTTTTGACCTTGAGTTACAGTGAACTCAACTTCTTGGCCTTCAGCTAAAGTTTTGAAGCCTGAACCAGTGATTTCGCTGTAATGAGCAAAAACGTCTGCGCCGCTTTCTGGAGCGATAAAACCAAAGCCTTTAGCTTCGTTAAACCACTTAACTGTACCTTTCATAGTATCTGACATATTGATAATCCTAATTTTCTAATTTATTAATGGTCTAATGACCGGCAACGCTTGCAAATAGCTACTGAACGATAAATATTAAAACGAAGGATTATAATAATACTACGAGGTAATGATTTGGTGCAGAACTGCTCTTAAGCTTGGGTGTATTATAAGTGGCCTATTGCACTATCGCAAGCTTTATCTAACATTTAGCGTAACTAGATACAAATATAGTGCTAATTGCTTGTTTTTTAAGCGTTTGTTCTTGTTTTTATCCAATAATCTATAATAGCACTCAATGCGTAGGGAACGAATAAGTATTAATTCTTTCATTAATTAGCCTTTATCATTAAGCATTTATGATTAAGCACTGGATACTTATTCTTAACTATTGAGCCTTCGTTTGCCAGACATTAAGCATTAGGCAAGCGAAATAAAACCACTACCGCTGCACTACATAGTGCGGCCACTACCCACGCTGCCCACAACGTATCAGCTGGTAGCCGATAGAATAACATACTGGTCGATAGGGTCATCATCACCATCGCTAGCCATTTAGCATAACGCGGCACCGCATGACGATCTTCCCAATCCCGTACAAACTTACCAAAAAACCGATGATTAATCAGCCAAAAATGAAAACGCCGTGAACTTCGTGCCCAGCATCCTGCCGCAAGCAAAATAAAAGGTGCCGTTGGCATCACTGGTAACACTGCGCCAATAATTCCCAGTGTAAAAAACAACCATCCTAAAATTAGAAACGTCCAGCGCACTGTAGGATTAGTCGATTGGTTGGTCTTAGGACGATAGTAAAAAGCGTTTTTCTTGTCAATCATGAGGTGATGTCATTATCTGTAGATAAAAGCTAAGTAACGAGCGTTACCTATATAGAAGGCTAATCATGCAATAAGCAATAAATAGGTACAAGATGAGTTTTGCGTCTTTGTTTCATTATCCTTAACGCTATGAGCACTTTGATTACACGAGATAATTATAGGAAATCGTTAAAAAAACAACTCAAATAGTCTAAACAATTTAGAGGCCAATCAGACTGAATGGGTCAAATAAGCTGCTATAAAAGGCAATGCTTTTAAGATCCCAGTCGATAACCGCTATACCCTACTAGAAGTGCTTGATCCTTTATATGCTAAATAAAGAGTATATTGATTCAGAGCAAATTTATTGTTTGATAAATTTAAGTGTATAAAAAACCGCTCACAGTCTAGGCTATAAGCGGTTTTTGCTTACGGTATAAAGCACTTTCGATTGACCTGCTTTAAACCAGTATCAATGCCAGTATTGGAAATATCAAAAAATAACCGAAGACAGCTAAAATAGCGTACGCAGTCTTAATGCCTTTACCATTAATCTTCATTCTAGCTAACGTATCGCCAAGTTTTAAAATCGAGATGGTATAAAAGTAAAATGCAAATAAGAGAAGAACTGTCCTAATAGCAAATATCGCAACAGAAGAAACGACACCAAAAAATACAACAGTCCCAGGGAATAAAATTTCACCTTTAATAATTAAAACCAGTAGAACGACCGCCACACCTGACGCAGAGGCATGAAAAAAGATAATATCGTGCAGCGTGGCATCCGCTTTATAGAAGCTATGCTCAATATTGAGCTTATCACTAGTCAGTGCTCTTGGAACAGTCTCTCTATCCATGATTAATTTATGACCCTTTATATTACTCCTAGTAATAAGAAATATAAAAAACGTCAGGGCGACCCAAAAGACTACATGTATATTTACGATAATAATTACTCCTAAATCTATGGAAACATGATTTAAAAATATTTTGTGTACCAATAAATTAAAACATAATACTTTTTCTGTCTAATCTCAACTTCTGTAATAGTCAACTTTCTTATACTTATATTACCAGTCATATAATTTTGATTTGTAAGAAATTACTCTAATCTACCACTTTATTGTAGCGGCTTTGGCCATACTGGACATGCTGCTACTGTATCTAATGATTTTTTGCACTTAATATTTAGTTTTTGGCATAAAAAAACCGCTTACAATCTAGGCCAGAGCGGTTTTTTATTATAAATCTAAAAACTGAAACGTAAACACTCAAGGTAACTTATAGGCTATTAACACCTTCGCTATCGTGAATCACTGCCCCAGTACTTCGCAATCGCTTTAGGGAAGCAATAGTCTTTTGGCATGACGGTAATGGCGATTGGTACTAATATGGATTTGGTCACGCCGCCGATACTCTCACATGTCGTATCTGTCGGAACATTATAATAAATAATTCGTAAGGTATTCTCAGGACACAAGTCTGAGCACTGAAACGATTTGATCACCTCAGTACCATGATGATAGCCAATGACCCATTGTTGGTCGCCTTCTGCTGGTGCCGGCTCTATTTGTTCAGCAGCTCGAATGAGATCAGCGTCTGTCATGGTATCTTCATTGGTGGGTGGACTGACGCAAGCATTTAAGCCAATAAATAGCATACTTATAATAAAGACTTTAATGTTTGCAGTCATGGGCATCGTGTCCATTGTTATTTAACGCGAAGCAGCTGATACTCATCTCAATCGGACTTTGACGAGTAAATTTTAAGGTTATTGGCGAAGTCTCATCAATGTCGAGATTGCTTAGTGGTAGGCGTTGTCCGATAGCAAGTTGGTTCATGATGTTCCTTAATGTGTCTTGCTCGATGAACGAATATTCTATGCATAATGCATAATTTTACCTACTAGGCAGTATTTTTTGATAATATAGATACACTTATATATTGGTACGCATTTATACCAGTATAAACCTATTTCGCTTAATAACAGGAGGGCGATATGACTGATAAATCGACATTCGTCCTAAAGTTATCTGGTATAGATCTTAGCGATGTTACAGCAGGTGATATGGCGCGTATGCTATCCGACTTCTGTAAACTATTGGGTAACGATGAGCTATATTTAGACAGTATTTACTCAGGTTCTGCTGTCACGAAAATATATACAGATAGAGATCTTTATATACCAAAGCTCGAGAAACTAAATAAAAATATTGCAAATAATCATTCAGCCCTAAATGGCATACAATCTGTCATACGTCGTTACGCAAAAAACTTTTCTCAAATCGAGGCTAATATTTTAGCGAGCAGAACAGCAGTTAATGATGATGAACTTGAACAGGTTTATAACATTGATTATCAAAAAGCTATATCGCATACTTTTGAACAGAATGAGACATTTATTGGTAAATTGCTAAAACCAGCACAAGGTAACGATGAAACTGATCATTTTACGATTCTATTAGCAAATGAAAATAAAATTTCTGTAGAACTAGATAAAAACTTATCTTTTCAGATTGCTCCATTTTTGGAAGCGTTATGGCGACATGAAAGTTTAATAGAGTTTTCAGGTATCGCGAAGTACGAATATCAAGATAATTATCAGGTGAAACTAAATGGTTTTAATGCATTATCTTTTAGAGTAATTCCAAATACTACAACAGCAAACTTATGGATGAAAGAGTTTATAGCTATGGGTGAGAGTGGTTGGCAAAAAGAGGAAGAGCCTATCAGAATTTGGCTTGAGGAACGTCATTTATGATTATTATGGCAGATGCTAATTTACTCATTAATCTAGTTGAAAATAAAAGAGACTATCGAATATTTTCTCAATATTTTGAAAAGCATACCTCAGTTTTAGCTTTACCTACCCCTGCTATTACAGAGTTTTTAGTAATGGATGATAACTACCAACGTTCAGACTTTTTAACAATCTCCAATAACTTCTGTCGAACTTTTAATTTTGATATAAAGTCAGCTCGAGTAGCTGCTAGAATATTTAGTGACTTATTAAAAGATGGATTTTTTAAGCAAAATAAAGATAATAGACAAAAGGTGAAAGTTGATATACAAATTATAGGTATGACTTTAGCCAACCAAATACCTAAGATATTCACAGGTGATAAAGAAATCAATGACATTATTACTCTTTTAAAACTGCCAATAGAAGTCGTTAATATTGAAAGAGATAATGAATTTTTTGGTTTACCTCTTTTTCAAGATTTAGACGCTTAGTACATACCTTATTTCTTAAATTCTCACTAAGCTGACTTTTAATGTATAAAAAAATCATCTAAATCCAACCAACGCTAAGACAATTACCACTAGCCCTACTCAGTCAAGTTATTTTGTTACCTACACGACAAGAAATAAGTTCGCCTCATAAAATCTAAGAACCTTTCCTTATAACATCATATAAATATTTAATTACATTCAATTTGTATATGTGAATTTAAATTTAATTTAGACTTCATAACTAACATTAAACTAACTTGAATAGTAAGAGCTGTCTAACAATGAGTTGCGCTCAACCCAACAAAGAACTAGCCGCCACCTCTCCTCTTAAATCATATACCAACACACTTATCCTTTTTGATAATTGCTGCTCTATCTCCGTATAAGCCTCTTTTTTAAACAAAGCCTTCGACTTCCTAGCAGCCTTAATATAAGCACTGTTTTTATATAGAATCTCAGTAAGCTCTTTATTGATAACAGCTATCTTATTAAGGTAAGACTCCAATTTATGATTGCTAGCAGTAAGAGATACGGTTATATCTTCTAGTTTTTGCGAATTATCTAAGATAGATTTTATATTCTCTATTATCAACTTGTCTTGTCCTTCAAAGGTTCTGTTATTAGCGCGAGATTGCAATGCAGAGAGGGTAACTATAGGTATCATTAGCATGACGATACTCATCAAGTAAGTCAGGAGTGTTGTACCCGCACCGCCCAAGGCTAGTATTAAGAACCAAATGACCAATATCGTTAGTAGCCCTGCCATAATGATGTGAAATATCGAGATAGACGGCAGCCACTCCCTCAATCTATCTATTTTAGTAAAGCCAAGACTATCGATCATCTCGACTTCAATATCTATCTTGTCGGTAGACTTTATTTCTTCTATTAATATTCTTATATTTTCAGTATATTCTACTAAGCGGCTGCTCGTTTTGAGCTCTTTTATAATAAGTGAGATATTAACTTCTAGCTTCGCAATGCTGGCGTTGACCTGCTCTTGTAATTCAGTAACTTTATTAAAGATAAAGCTGTATTGCTCATAGGTATTATCATAGGAGCTTCTGCTTTTTATTGACTGTTCATGACTACCACAAGTCAATAACAACAGAACCGTGCTTTTAAACTGGCTTTCATAATGCTCTTCTCTAGCGAAGGATATATTAGAGTAAGTTTTTAACTGTCTATACTTTGGAGCGTCTTGTTGTGTTTTTCGATATAAGAAAAATATAGGAATAGCCAGTAGCAAAACTACAATCATAAGCTTAAAAAAGATGTTATCCATAAGCGTATTCCAGTTTTAATAAATTTATAAATAACGTTTATAGGTCACTACTAAAAAACATGGCTTATGATAACGCTCATCATAAGCCATGTTTTTATAGATAGTTAGTAATGCTTACCGCTTTACCCTGTTACAGCGCTTTTAACTGATCCATCTGCGCTGTCATTGCGGTCAACTGCCCTTCTAACTCAGTCAGTTTTGCTTTTTCAGCCTCTACTACTTCCGCAGGCGCTTTACTAACAAAGCCTTCATTGCCTAATTTACGGGCGATACCTTCGGCTTGTTTTTGTAGCTTCTCATGGGCTTTACCCAAACGAGTTAATTCAGCAGTCGGATCAATGAGCCCTTTCATCGGGACGAGTACGCGCAGCTGTCCAATCATACTTGATGACGATAATGGCACTTCATCGCCTTCTTTTAGCATGGTTAAGCTTTCAACTTTCGCCAGTGCCTTAAACTGATTGGCGATACGCGCTAGGCGCTCGTCTTCCGCTAATGAGATATTTTGTAGCAATACCGGTAGACGTACCGCGTTGCCCAGTTTCATCTCACCACGAATATTACGGACGCTAGCAATCAGCTGTTGTAACCATGCCATGTCGGCTTCGACTTGCGCATTAATTTGCGTATTGTCTGTTTGTGGGTAGCTCGCGATAACGATGCTAGCAGTCTCTTTACGGTCTAATAGCGGCGCGATAGTTTGCCAAATTTGTTCCGTTAGATACGGCATAATTGGATGGGTGAAGCGTAGCGCTGTTTCGAGGACATGCAGCAATACATAGCGAATTTGCGCTTTACGCGCGTCCGTCACCGAATCATCATTAAGGCTTGCTTTGGCAAGCTCAACGTACCAATCACAGTATTCATTCCAGATAAACTCATAAATATCATGGCTGACCATATCCAGACGATACTGGGTAAAATGCTGATGAATATTGGCAATCGTAGAGTTCAAACGGCTGATAATCCAGCGCTCAGGTAATTCCCAAACGTCAGGCTGCGCGGTTTGATCAATAGGTTTAGCAGTACCTTCGCTATCAACACAGTTCATCAATACAAAACGGCTGGCATTCCATATTTTATTACAGAAGTTACGATAACCCTCAACTCGTTTGAGATCAAAGTTGATATCGCGACCCGTGCTGGCTAATGAGGTAAAAGTAAAGCGTAGCGCATCAGTACCGAAAGCTGGAATGCCTTCAGGAAACTCTTTACGAGTTTGCTTTTCAATTTTCGCCGCGTCTTTGGGGTTCATCATATTGCTAGTACGTTTGGTCACTAGGGTCTCAAGGTCGATACCATCGATGATGTCGATAGGATCTAAAACATTACCTTTTGACTTAGACATTTTTTGTCCAAAGCTATCACGTACTAAACCATGCACATAAACCGTTTTGAATGGGACTTGCGGCGTGCCATCTTCATTTTTGACAAAGTGCATGGTCATCATGATCATGCGTGCTACCCAAAAGAAGATAATGTCAAAACCGGTGACTAAGACGCTGGTTGGATGGAAGGTTTCCATCACGCGCGGATCAGCATTAACGTCCGCCCAGTCTAGGGTACTAAATGTCCACAGACCAGAGCTAAACCACGTATCGAGCACGTCATCATCTTGGCGCAATTTTACGCTATCGGCTAGGCTGTACTTACTGCGTACTTCCGCCTCGTCACGCGCCACATAGATGCTACCTTCTTCGTCATACCAAGCTGGGATACGATGCCCCCACCAGAGCTGACGGCTGATGCACCAGTCTTGTAGACCATTCATCCAGGCCATATACATATTTTTGTATTGGGCAGGAACAAATTCAATTTGACCTTCTTCTACCGCTGTAATTGCTGGCTGCGCTAGCTTCTCAACCGCTACATACCATTGATCGGTTAGCCACGGCTCAACGATTGCACCGCCACGTTCGGCACGCGGTGCTTTTAGCGCATAGTCTTCGATTTCTTGTAGCCAGTCTTCTGCTTGGGCTTGAGCAACGACTTGCTTACGAGCAGCAAAGCGTTCAACGCCAGCATAGCTAACACCTGCATGGTCGGCAGGCGTTGTTTCTAACGTTGGCTCACGCGTCTGTAAGTCAGGATAGACTTCCATCGCTGGCAAAATATGAGCATGCTCATCAAGAATGTTAATCAACGTTAAATCATGACGGCGACCCAATTCATAGTCATTGAAATCATGAGCAGGAGTGATTTTTACACAACCTGTGCCAAAGTCACTTTCGACATAATCATCAGCGACGATAGGGACGACACGGCCAGTAATCGGTAAGGTAATCGTTTTGCCAACCAAATGCGCATAACGCTCATCTTTTGGATTGACCGCAACTGCGGTATCACCCAGTAACGTTTCAGGACGAGTAGTCGCCACAACCAAATAGTTTTTCCCATCTTGGGTTTGTACATTACTATCAGTAAAGTGATAGCGGAAATGCCACAAGCTGCCTTTTTCGTCATGGTTTTCAACTTCTAAGTCTGACAATGCCGTTTGGAACTTAGGATCCCAGTTCACCAAACGCTTACCACGATAAATCAAACCATCATCGAACAAACGTACAAATACCTCTTTAACCGCATTAGATAGACCAGCATCCATGGTAAAGCGTTCGCGTGACCAATCAACTGAGCTGCCTAAACGACGGATCTGGCGAGTAATATTATCGCCCGACTCTTCTTTCCATTCCCAAACTTTATCAATAAAGTCTTCACGGCTCATATCACGACGTTTGATACCTTCAGCTTCTAGACGACGCTCAACTACCATTTGGGTAGCAATACCGGCATGATCCGTACCCGGTTGCCATAAGGTATTGTCACCATCCATGCGGTGATAACGGGTCAGCGCATCCATAATGGCATTATTAAAACCATGACCCATATGCAATGAGCCCGTGACGTTGGGCGGTGGCAAGGCGATAGAGAACGACTCTTCCTTATCAAAAGTTGGCTGAAAATAGCCGCTCTCTTCCCAGCCTTGATACATGCCCGCCTCGACTTCCGCAGGATTGTAGGCATTTTCAAGTTGGTTTAAAGCCGCTTGGATAGAGGTGGTTAAAGTACTGCAGTTATTTTGGCTATCAGGGTTATTCATAAGGCTCTCAGACTGTACAATTGAATGGATATATAGAGATGTTGATAATATGGCCGGACGCAAATATGGCTCTCGCTGAATCCATACAATTAACCAACGTAAAAAGGGTTAATAAGTTATGAAGTCGATGGATAATAAGCGCAAGACGGGCCAGCAAAAAAAGTGAATGCAATGATTTTATCTTATCTGAGCCAATTTTGTTAGCACCGGATGGGTTTTCCTTTGTCTTTAATAGAAATTTGAAGACTATATACAAGATAAACGCCGATAAATCATAACCCACAATAAGCTGGTAAAGATGCCCAAAAATAAAGATGATATGACTACTGACGCTACTCCCGAAAATCACTCAGACGCTAATAACGGTTTAAGTGATAAGACGGAATATACGCAATCGTCAGTCGACGATGATATAGATAAAAAAATCCATATCAGCGATAAAGACGATGATACTGATAATCTCGGTAATGAAGAAAGCAACGATAGCAAGAATCATACTACCGAAAATCTAGAAGATGAAGAGTTCTCCGAAGATATTAGTGACGAAGATAAAGCCTCTATTAGAGAAGTCGCCGGCGATGACAACCTTAGTGCACCCAAAAGCTATGCAAGCATTTTAGTAGAACAAGTCATCGATGCCAAAACGACTTTTAATCGCTCATTAGGCTCCTTGTTTACCAGCGCTTTTACTGCTGGGCTTGAGATTGGCTTTAGCTTATTTGTGATTTTAGCTGCTTTTGCGTTATTGAGCGAAGTACTGCCTAGCAATTATGCAATGGTGCTCGCATCGCTATTATATCCGTTAGGCTTTATTATCGTAGTCATTGGTCAATCCCTATTATTCACTGAACAGACCTCGTTGCTAAGTCTGCCTGTACTCAACGGTATTGAGCCGCTAAGGAAACTGCTACGCTTATGGGGTATCGTTATTGCAGGTAATATAGTTGGCGGTTGTCTGTTTGCAGCTTTAATGATTGGCTTGGGTATTAATATGCACCTGTTTACCGTGGCTAACATTGATGCTTATGCTCAGCATGTCTTGGATTTTGAGTGGTGGGTAATCTTTGGTAGCGCGGTATTGGCTGGCTGGATGATGGGGGTTGCTGCGTGGCTAGTAACCTCAGCACGCGATACGCTTAGTCGTATTGTGCTGGTCTCATTGATTACTGGTAGTATTGGGTTTTTGGGGTTACATCATAGTATCGTGGGTAATATCGAGGTATTCTCAGCCTTAATGTACGGCAATACCGTCAGCTTAATGAGTTACTTATGGTTTTTAATTATAGTGTTGGTAGGAAATACGATAGGCGGGGTCGTGTTTGTCGCCGTGCTTAAAAATCGCACTTTCTTATTTGATATTGCGAAAGTAAAAGAGCAAGCAGAAGAGGACGAAAAAGATAAAATAGCGCGAATGGATGCCCGCCAGCGTTAGTATTTATAGAGCACATTAATATCAATTCTGTAGGACGGATAAAGATTTATAGTGGTTTTGGGTGATCAGAATTGATCACCGCCGTGCCGTAAGCAATAGCTTCCACCATACTACCCAACTGGTTAATATTACTGACCTCAAAACGCAGACCATAGACATGATTGTAGCCTTTAGCCTGAGCTTGCGTGCGCATACGTACCAATGCCTCACGGCGGGCACGCTCTAGCAACGTCTCATAAGTAGTCAGATTTTTACCGAATAGGCTTAGCCCTTTGGCAATGACCATTTTAAAATAATCTTGCGCAATGACCACACTGCCAAGTACCAGCTCACCTTGACTACCAGCTGCAAGCGTTGGCTGATAAAAGCGCTCCGTAGATACGATAATATGATTTACAGCTTTTTCAGTTATTAGCAACTGGGCTAAATGCTGACGCTCATGACGCGAACCAAAAAACCAACCAACCACAAATAAGACAATAAGCGGCGCGTAGTTGATTAACATATGGCTAATAGAGTTATTCATAGCACGTCTCTTATTGTAAAAAGCGTAACGGTTTGAAAGTAATACTACTTGACTGCCAAGACTCAGCCAAAAGGGTTAAATCGCGGTAAATCTTCGACAGCCGTTTGAGGTTGATCCTGCTGGTTTTGGTGATCAGAGGGTGCGCTTGGCGGTTGATTTTGAAAGGGCGGGCTATTAGAGGGTTGATTATAAGGGGGCTGGTTTTGCAACCGTACAACTTTGACCGCTGTGCCATACACAAATAATTCAGCAGCACCCTGAGCGATACTAGAAGTCGAAAAGCGTAGGCCAACTACTGCATCTGCGCCCAAGGCTTCAGCTTTCACGACCATCCGATCGACCGCCTCTTTTCGCGACTCCTCTAACAGCTCGGTATAGGCGGTCAACTCACCGCCCACAATGTTCTTGAGACCGGCAAACAAGTCCTTACCGACATGCTTTGAGCGCACCGTACTACCGTAAACCACATCTAAACGCTCAGTAATCTGATAGTTGGGTAAGTGCTCAAGGTTGGAAAGTTGCACGGTCATAATATTACCTTTTTGATGACTTATAAAATGACTGATAACAGCCGCTCTATACTAGTCATTGGTATGAAATAATAAAAATAGCTCGGTTAAGTTTCCTTCGATACTATTGGCCATTTGTGCCATTTTATCTTGATCCGCACGCATTTGGGCAAGCTCTGGATCTTCATCATCGATACCGCTAAGCACAATCATTGGTAAGGTTAATACGGCAACATCTTCTGCCGTATCTTCATTTTCGAACCAATCATCAGCTTCATCACCATACATCGCATCAACAAAGCCAATTGACCAAGCAACGATATCTGATTCATCAGAGAAATCGACTGCGACTTCTTCATCACCAGCATCCTCACCAAAAGGCAGTGTAATAGGCGTCTCATTTTTGAGCTCATCCATGATAAAGGCGCGCCAGCGATGAATGCCATCAATAACGTTTTCTGGAACCTCTTTAACATGACCTTCAAATAGCGCGTCTATCCAGTTTGGCAGTGGACGACCAATGACGGTGGCGGTCAAAAACCCATGGGCAGCAACGCTATCAAGCACGTATTGCTGTTCAGAGTTGTCTAAAAAATCCATTAATTCGTCAGGGCTTAAAGGGTTCATCATGGGATACTTATCCTTGGGTCGATAGGTTATCAGTTACTAGGCAATTAAAAAATCGATTCAGCTTAGCACAGTTGAATTTGGCAAAACTAAATTTAGACAGTTATATAATAGTCTTATTATATAATTGGCATCTTCACCAAATGGATGACTGTTAAATATCATCATCCCAATCATCATCGCCGTCTTCATCAAAATCATCTATATCGTCTAGCTCGTCTTTTAATTCTCGAGCCAAACGCTTCTCTTCTAGCAAATTATCGATTAATCGACGTTTCTCTAAGCTGCTTAAACGTGTGCGTACGCTAGTTTCAGCCTCTTCAACCATTTTGGCATCATCGTCATCAGCGAATTCATCATCAAAATCATCATCAATATCAGCATCGCTCATGGTCAACTCCTAAACTTGAACAAAAATTAAAAATAGTGAGATACATACATGCCTTATAAAGTCTCTGTTCAACGTTGTCAATCATTTTTATACCGATGTTAAATTTAAAGGCGTTTTACAACTAAATACGAGTACTATTTAGTCTTCTTCGTTGCCGCTCATTAGTACCGCATTACGTACTTCAGCAAGACGCTCCATCATACCTGTATTGCCACCATCGAATACGGCGCATTCACGCTCATAGACAGTGGTTGGACGCTTGAGGCTATGGACTTGAACGTGACTACCAATTTGTTTCAGACCAGCATTGGGTAACAATATGAGCATTTGCTCCTTTCTACCCACGCTTTTCATTAGCTGTTTCATGGCAGGCGCTTGGGCTTGATCGCTAATACCCGCTTTAGCAGGTAGAGCAAAGCGTGACAGCTCGATGTGCTTAGTATGGATAATTTTATTGAGCATTAAATACAGTTTACCAAGCATCACGCCTGCCAGTGCTACTTTTGCATGGTCATTATCAGCTTTGAGCACTGCACATGCGCCATTGTCATCAAAACGAGGGCTATTAGACACACTCACCCCTAATAATAAGGGCTGCTTAAGCAGTTCAATAAGCGCTTGATTCAGTAGCTGAGTACAAAGCGCCAAATACGGTATACGCATCTCAGGGGTCAGGCGCTCCAGCATTTTGTATTCATCATGGAACATAATCTGTACGCTAACGCTGTCAAATGGACGAGAGGCTGATAGCTTAGATGAGCTGGGGGTAAAAAACTTAGTATTCGTATCCACATGTTCATGAGCACGATTTACTTCTGCGCTATTGTCAGATACGGTACTGCCAGTGGCATTATTACTGCTCGCTTGCAAGTCAACGTCGTAATCATTATTTTTTTGCGACTTGAAATAAGCAGTTATCCCCTCCTGAGCCGGTACTGTGTTGTCTGCTTTTTTATTAGAAGCTTTACTGCTTTTATTAGCTGGGTTATTACTAATGCGACCCTTACTAACGTTGTCATTATCTACTGCATGACTCGCGTTGGACTGCCGACCATGGGGTAATTGCCCAGCTTGTTCACGGTGCAGATTATCAATATCGCGGCTCAGCGCATTGATCTGCTCTTTGGTAGGGCGAGCAATATAGCCATAAGCGCCCCATAGTAACAGATGAAGAAGCAAAGAGCCGATAACAAACGGCCATTGCAGCGCAATAATTTCACCTTTGCTAATATCTTTTAGTGTCAACGCCACCCTGCCGATTACCGCATCGCCGTTGGTTGCAATTTGGCTAATAGTGACGCCTTGCTGCATCGGGGCATTACCCACCTGCACTAAGGTTTCGTCTTTATCACCTTCAATTACTAAGCGCGCAATATCCTGCTCACTGGTATAACGATTAGCAATAACGCTGAGGCTCACGCGGTCTTCGTTTTCTAAAGACAGGCGCGCCTCGTCAATGAGCTGAGCAATCATTTGCTCACCCTTTTGCTCACGGCTTTTAGTAAGCTGTTGGTCGGTACTAATTACCAGCAGCAGGGTTTGCAGAAGAAAACTGACCAAAACAATAATGGCAAACAACCCTTGCCGCGGCGCTAAATACGTCATGATATCGTAAACTTTTTTGGATAAGAAAAATTAAAAAAACGAGATTGTCGCTCATTCTTTGGAAAAATATGCTATTAACTAATAGGCTGAATCTAAATCGTTCTACTGAATTCTACTGCCCTTGCCTACTATAGCATCATAGTGTCTATTGTAGATATTATTGCAGATACAAGGATAGAAGCCGTCATCATAACGCTTTTATCTCCTACTTTTTTACTTTAATGCAGGTTTATGTCTTAATTAATGCTCATACTAGCTATTGAATGCGCCTTAAAAATACTTCATGGCTCATCTATAGGCGAGGCACGGTAAAGCTGTTATTATTCCTAATCTTATCTGAGCATACAAGGGACAATTGAGCCATGCCAAAAAACACGCCGTACTCGTTACCAAAAGACAGTAAAGCTTGGCAACAAGCCGTTGATTCTGTCGCCTCTTTATTACCTGAGGATATCAATTTACGAGATTTTGACGCGTTGCAGTCCTTACCTGTATTTGCCTTAATTGTGGTATTGCCCGCCCATGTCTCTGCGCTTGATATTCATCAGTATGTACAGGCGTGGGTTGATAAGCAGCCAAATTGGCATTTAGTAACCGTCGCTGAAGATAAAGAAGCCAACTTTGTTGATATCGCTATTGACGATATCAGTTTTAGTACTGAATATATTGGTACTGAAAATCCTAGTACTGAAGCTACCGTTGACTCAGAAAGTTTCACTGCATCTAAGCAACCGTTCGTTCCTGCGCAAGTATTTCGTTATTTATTAGTGCCCGTTACCGCAACGCTGATGCATCCCGCTAAAAAGACTGCTGCGGCACACATTATTGATGACCAGTTGACCACCAGTTTGCGCCGCGACTTAGCAGAAGATTATAATAACAACCATCCTGATGCCCAAGATGTGGCACTAGACAGTCAAAGCTTAGTGGATTGCCACATTTTATCTGTCGGTCATATGCTGCGCACTCATAAGCTGGTCTGTTTTGATATGGACTCTACTCTGATTGAACAAGAAGTCATCGTTGAGCTGGGAAAAATGGCAGGAGTCGGCGCGCAAGTTGAAAGCATCACCGAAGCGGCCATGCGCGGTGAGATCGATTTTGATGATTCTTTTGCTCAGCGTGTAGCGCTATTAAAAGGCCTCCCTACCACGGTTCTAGATGAGATTTGCGCGCGCCTGACCTTATCAATAGGCGCTCGCACCACTATCAGTGCCTTTAAAACTTTAGGCTATCATACTGTATTAGTATCCGGTGGCTTTACCTATTTTGCGCGTTATATCGCTGAGCAATTAGGTATTGATGAGGTGCATGCCAATCATTTGGATATTGACGACGGGGAGGTGACCGGTCATGTGCAGTTACCGATTCTCAATGGGGCTAAAAAGGCCGCTATTGTCGCGCAGACAGCTGAGCGCTTAGGACTTAATATGTCAGAAGTAGTCTGTGTTGGCGACGGCGCCAATGATTTACCAATGATGGCACTTGCCGATTTAGGCGTGGCTTATCATGCAAAACCTATCGTACAAGCGCGCGCGGATGCCGCAGTTAACGTTACGGGTCTTGAAGGGGTACTGTATGCGCTTGGCTACCCTGCTCTTACTTCTACACAATAAATTTTTTAATTATCGGTATTTTATCATCTACGTTTGATGAAAATAACGTGCGCGTGCCATAAGCTGAGTGAGCGACTTTATCGCTGATTCAGCTTATTTATTTTATCACTCTTAAATAATTACTCTTTTAAAAGGAATGTCCATGACGGCATCACCATCACCGCGCCCAGATTCGCCGTCGCCGAGTCCGCAAGTAGAGGTTGCTCCTGTACCCAAAATTCATGTGCACAATGATAGTCCCAAGCAATTACTGGGGGTTTATATTAAAGGCATGACCATGGGAGCCGCCGACATTGTACCGGGTGTCTCTGGCGGCACAATTGCGCTGATTGCTGGTATTTATGAGCGCTTGATTAATGCCATCAGTAGTATAGGTCCTAGCTTGTGGCAAGTGTTTCGTAAAGACGGCGGCATCAAAGGTTTACTTGCCGTTTGGCGACAGGTAGACGCCACGTTTTTATTGTGTTTGGTGCTGGGTATTGGGACCAGTTTAATCACTTTAGCAGGCGCTATTAAATATCTATTGGACAATGAGCCGCTATTAATCTGGTCATTTTTCTTTGGCCTTGTCGTCGCTACAGTGATTATTTTATTAACGGAGATTAAACGCTGGACGGCGGCGCGCGCAGGTTTATTTATTGTGGGAATGGTCGCTGCTGTCATCATCAGTAGTTTGCCGATGATAAATACCACGCCCAGTTTGCCATATTTATTTTTGGCGGGCGCGATTGCCATTTGTGCGATGATACTCCCTGGTATATCAGGCTCATTTATTTTGTTATTAATGGGGGCTTATGACACCGTGTTAGAAGCGGTACATACCTTTAATTTGTCTATTATTATCACTTTAATGGCAGGTATGGTCACTGGGCTGCTATTATTTACACGCATGCTTAAGTGGTTGTTATCACGTTATTATCAAGCAACACTTGCCCTCTTAACTGGCTTTATTGCTGGCTCCTTAGTGAAAGTTTGGCCTTGGAAAACGGATGCATTAGGCACGCTAAATATGGATGCTATCAATAATGTGGCACCGTGGCACTACCCTACTGGCGCCCACTGGCTCACGACATTAAGTTTGATGTTGTTGGGTGCAATCTTAGTATCAGCCCTGTCATGGTGGGGTCATCGCAGCAATAGTGAATAACCCGCTAGTATATTGAAATGCGTCATTATCTTCAATTAACAACCTCATTTAGCATAAATTTAATACCGATATATCCTGCAATAAGATCAACGAGATAGACGTCAACCACTGTCGCAAACCTGCCTCTACCCTCTTTAGCTTTATCCACTAAGCTCTCATAATGGTGTCATTAAAATTCACCTTATGACTAGCGGGATGGATGATGATATTGACTGTATTTGCAAGTAATAACATAGAAGCATGGAGCGCTAACGCCCTGCTTGGTTATGGTTTATCGATGGGCGTTGTTTTAGCGCTTATTTTATCCTCGCAGCGCTGGCTGCTATGGTATATATCTGGCGGTATAGTGTATTGGTTGAGCGTTGAAGGTATTTATAGCTTACTGCTGAACTTACTTACACTTTCAGAATGGCACAGCTACGTAGCAGCAATGGGTATCAGTTGGTTGCCAATTTTTGGCTGGATTACCTATCGGGTACTGCGCTATGATACTGTGAGCCCTGTTGCGGAACAACAGCGCGAACTCGAATCCACTTATGACAGCCGTTATATTGAACACACGCCTGTCTATGATGCTGATTTTCAGCCGCGCTTTCGCTAGCTTAAGGCTGCAAAACTTACATTATCTGTAATTTTACAAGCCATCTCATATTATTCTAACGACAACTTTCTTATCCGTGCGTTTTTTATACCCTCTGATTTCCTTATAAACTATCATGCAGGCTCAGTAATCATTGTTACACGATGCTTAATACCGTCTACGCAACTACTAAAGAATTAAGTAGGCCAAATAGTTTATAATTCAGCCATATGACTCTATAACTGCAACTAAAATTGTTATACAGTAGGTTTTATTTTATTTATTATTTTTTAGGAGCTCGACCATGTTTACTATTCCTGTCTTAGATGTTAAATCTGATCCATTAGACGTGTTGCTAGCTGCAATTGGCTACCGTTTGTCTATGCTTGCCAGTAGCGATAACGAAGAGTTCAAAGCCTTGTTAGCGGATAAAAAAGTGACTATCGAATTTGCTAGCGATGAGTCTGATGTTGCGCGTTACTATCAGTTTGATAATGCACAGTTTAGCCAACATAAGGGTCATGCCGATGACGCTACTCTGACTATTAAGTTTAAGGACTCAATGACGGGTGTAAAGCTCTTAACTCAAGGCAGTCTTCCTGCTTTTATGACCGCCGTGCAAGAGAAAAATTTAAGCATCGAAGGGGACTACAGCCAGCTCATGTGGTTCAATAAACTTGCTAAACATATTGTACCTGCTATACCAGAAGAGCTAAAACCCCATATCCAACGTGTTAAGCCTTATGCATACAAAGCCCAGCAGTTTGCAGAGCATTGGATTGGTGTGGCTAAATATAAGCTGGGTAAATAATTACTAAGTTAAAGATAAAAAATAAAAAGCTGCAGCCCTAATAAAATATTGCTCATACTTATTAATAGTCTTTAACGCAGGCCAGCTTTTTATATTAAGGTTGCGGTATACTACGGTTACCGCAACCTTTTTTATGGCCTAAATATTTAGTCTTTTTTCGTATTACTTATTATAAAAGGATTTAACTCATGGCAGGACTGCTTTCAATTACAGAACCTACCGCTAAAGGCACGGACGACTTTTTTGCGACTACTGGTCAATCTCCGACTCACTCTTTATCTCTAGACAACATAGCTCCTACAATAAATAGCCGTGAACAAATTGCCGAGCTGTTTGACTTGCCATTAATGGATTTATTATTACAAGCGCAAATGATTCATCGCGAGCACTTTATAGCCAATGAAGTACAAATCAGTACCCTATTATCAATTAAAACCGGCAACTGCCCTGAAGATTGCGGCTATTGTTCGCAGTCCGGTCATCACCGTGACAAAACTAAACTACAAGCTGAAAAACGCATTGACGTCGATAAGGTCATTGCTGCTGCTAAACGTGCAAAAGCTACGGGTTCATCGCGCTTTTGTATGGGCGCCGCCTGGAAGCATCCGAGTGCCAAAGACATGCCTTATGTGGTCGAATTAATTAAAGAAGTTAAGGACTTAGGGCTTGAGACTTGCATGACCTTAGGTATGCTCAATCCAGATCAAGCCACGCAACTGGCCGATGCTGGGCTTGATTATTACAACCATAATCTGGATACCTCAAGAACCTACTATGAAAAAGTGGTCAGTACCCGCAGCTATGATGATCGGCTCGACACGCTTGCAAACGTACGCAACTCAGGCATCAATGTCTGTAGTGGTAATATCGTCGGTATGGGTGAGAGCCGTGATGACCGTATCGACTGGGTACATGAGTTGCTCAAAATGCCAAAAGCTCCGGAGTCTATTCCAGTAAACTTACTGGTACCGATTGCCGGAACGCCTATTGGCGATAAAGTCTTAGCAGAAGGCGAGCTGTCCGTCCTTGAATGGATTCGCACCATTGCCGTTACACGCATTTGCTGCCCAACAAGCTACGTGCGCTTGTCTGCAGGTCGCGAGAGTTTATCGGATGCTGAGCAGTCTTTGGCTTTTATGGCAGGCGCAAACTCGTTCTTTTATGGTGATAAGTTGCTAACGACTAGCAATGCTAGCCAATCAGGTGATGATAGACTCATGCGTGAGCTGGGCTTAACCAAGCAATTTGCGACACCAAGAGCACCCAAACTAGTGCCCGTTCTCGATGTCATGAGCGGTCATCAGTCGCAGGTCATGCTAGCAGATTAAATAAAATTGACGCTTTGGTATATTAGCACCCTATCATCAGGCCACAATCTGCGCTAAGCTTGCCAGCTTTTATTTACAGTCAGAAACAAGAAGGTCAAATAAAATATGATGGCAGATTATATTAACTGGATTAAAGCGGCGCATATTATTTCAGTGGTCACTTGGTTTGCGGCTATTTTCTACTTACCGCGCCTATATGTTTATCATGCGATGAGCGACGATGCTATTAGCCAAGAGCGCTTCGTTATTATGGAGCGTAAGCTGTATCGAGGTATCATGACCCCATCGATGATAGCGACTTGGACTTTTGGTTTATGGATGGTCTATCTAGGTTGGGATGTATACAAAACCCAAGGTTGGCTCCACGTCAAGATTTTCCTAGTAGTGCTATTATCAGCTTATCATGGTGCATGTGGCTTTTATCGTAAAAAGCTGGTCGATAATCCACAATATAAATCACATGTTTTTTGGCGCTGGTTTAATGAAATACCAGTATTTGCTTTAGTTATTATCGTCATTTTGGTCGTGGTCAAACCTTTCTAAAATCTATTTATTGTTAAACTTACTAACCTTTAATATAAAAAGCGTCCGTAACTTATTCGCTACGGACGCTTTTTTAGCTTTGAGCAAATTTATTTTATTAGCAAACCTGAATGAATATTTAAGCCGTCGGGCGCATGATTTGATAGACATGGCTCAAGTCATAGACACGATAGCGTGCAGGCTCTTGGCGGCTCTCTCCAGCATAACTTAGTATTAATGCTTGCTTAGCGGATTCATCGACCCAGCCAACAAACAATCCACTGTGCTCAATATCGTTATAGCCATGGTTGATATAATACAGCCAATCACCCACTTCAATCTCATTACTACTGGCATAAGGCCCTTGTTCATAAACGCCATTGTGCACAGTATTCTTGGTTACCCCTGCCCGATTAAAAACAGCATTAAGATAATCCCAGCAACCACCTTGGATAATAGTACGCTCATTAAGGCTCATGGCGCGAGCAGTGCTCATCACTTCACGAGCCGCAGGGCTACTATACGCCTCAGCGTTACTCAGTAGCGGTAAATACTTACTATCTACATTATCATAGCTGTTGCTCAAAAATGCAGGAAGTACCGAAGGCATTTTCCGTTGCACGGTAGGATAGCGATAATTGGTGTTTATAGTAGGCTGCATGGCCGTGCGTGTAGGTTGCGAGTTATAATTATATTCGTTATTAGCAACAGGCTCAGATATAGTGTAGCGAGTATTGTTATTTGGATATCTAACAGTTGGAGTATTTTTAGTTAAGGATCTAGTAGTTGGATAATTGGTAGCTGTGGTTGAATAATTTACAGTAGGCGCTTGATAACTGCTCTGTGTGCGTTGAATACTAGATCGAGTACTTATCCTTGCGGCAGGTACCGCTAACTCGGGCTGAGTATATTTTTGGGCAATAAGGTCGCTCATACTATCAGCATGCACCTGACTGCCAGACACTGCCATGAGCAAGAATAACAACGCAGGCATAGTCTTTACATTGAGAGGTTGAACAAACAGTGATTTACGTAAGGCAGTAACCGACAAGCAAGGCATAACCTGCTCCTCTGAAGACAGTAATAATAACAGCAATCATTGCCATAACTATGAAATTAATAACGTCTAGTTATAAACTATTTCAGCAGCATACTGCAAGCATTATTCATGTTTAATAAATGATAATAGCTATAAAAAACAGGATAAAAGGTAAGAATGAAAACTGAGGACATTAAGAGGATATCGAAAGAAAAAAAGCGAACCTAAACAGCACGGAGCAGAAAATAGAACTAATTACTGTTCATTTTGATATTCACATGACGCTTATTAATAGACTGTCCTTGTAGAATGGCTTTGGTTGCTTGCGATTCCTGCACACTATCAAAGCCGCTGATATAGTATTTGCGCTGGTTGTCTATATCAACGATTTGTAGCTTCTCACCATCTAAAGTTATTTTATCGCTTTTAAGCAGCTGAATATGTTCACGCTTGCCTTGGTTATCATGCACCAACTCGCCTTTGCGTACCCACAATATACCGCTACTGATAACACCGCTCATGGCTTTTTTATGGTGTTGCCGCTGCCGATTAAAAAAGAAACTCCCGATAATAAGCAGGGCAAGCGCGCCAATTGCCAAGCGTTCAGGCAATAGACTCATGGCCATTGCTACTGCTACCGCGCCAATTAATAATGCCAAACCAAACCAAAACAGTCCATTATCACCCGCTGCTGGCTGCCCTCGTAAGGTAATTTTTGCACCATCATCGGTCAGCTTAAGCATGCGTTACTACCTGTTAAAGGATCATTAGAGACGGCTAGAAATAAAGTAGCCATTAACAATAAAACTACCAGCCTAGTGCAGTTTTTTGCATCGTAATAAGCTCAGCAATCCCTTTTTCAGCCATAGCGAGCATGTCATCCGCTTGGGCGCGGGTGAATGGCTTTTCTTCAGCAGTGCCTTGCAGCTCGATAAACTCACCTTTTTGGGTCATGACCACATTCAAATCCGTATCACAGCTGGCATCTTCTTCGTAGTTTAAATCCAAATAAGCTTTGCCATCTTTCATGCCAACAGAAACTGCAGCGACCAATCCAATCAAAGGATCCGCTTTTAGCTTTTTGGTTTTTTGAATGCTCTCTAAGGCATCAATTAACGCAATAGCCGCACCGGTAACGCTAGCAGTACGCGTGCCACCATCGGCTTGTAATACATCACAATCAAGATAAATGGTATTCTCACCCAACTTACTTAAGTCAATCATGGCACGTAAGCTACGGCCGATTAAACGCTGAATTTCTTGCGTACGACCAGATTGCTTACCACGAGCCGCTTCACGTTGGTTACGGGTATTGGTCGCGCGTGGCAACATACCATATTCAGCGGTAATCCAACCTTTACCTTTGCCTTTTAACCAGCGTGGTACGCCGGATTCAACACTGGCGGTACACAATACTTTGGTATCGCCAAAGCTGACCAATACTGAGCCTTCGGCGTGCTTGGTATAATGGCGCTCAAAGGTAATTGAGCGAAGTTGGTCAAGCTCGCGGTTATCAATACGCATAAAAACTCCTAGTACGGTGTTGTAAAAGCAGTAGTATAAAAACAAACAGTCTACCAATTAAACGATCCAATAATAAAACATTATCAGACAGCATAGCAGACGTAAATATTGAGGTATCCTAACGTGGCAACAGTGTAATAGCAAGATAAGTGCTCGTCATTAGGCGAAATTTTTGACAAAAATCATTATTAAAATTAAAAAAGATAAAGACAATTCTGCCTTTATCTTTCAGTTTTTAGTAATGACAATAAGTGGTTTAAGCCTAAAAGATCAATCTAAGCCTTCCATTTTACGCAGTTCTTTACGCAGTATTTTACCCACGTTTGATTTCGGTAATTCGTCAACGAACTGGACATGGCGGGGACGTTTATATCCGGTTAAGTTCTTTTTGCCAAAGTCGAGCAATTCTTTTTCAGTGACGTCAGATTTTTTAACTACAAAAATCTTAGGGTCTTCGCCGCGTTGGTCACTTGGAATACCTATAGCACCGCACTCTTTGACCGCTGGATGCTCGCTCATAATTTCTTCAATCTCATTGGGATAGACATTAAACCCTGAGACCAAAATCATATCTTTTTTACGATCGACAATTTTGATGAAGCCTTTTTCATCCATGATGCCAATGTCGCCCGTTTTCAAATAACCGTGCGCGGTAAAGCTCTCCGCCGTTTCGTCGGGACGATTTTGATAGCCAACCATCACTTGCGGGCCTTTGACACAAATCTCACCGCGCTCGCCAATAGCCACTTCATTTTCGTCATCATCAATCAGGACAATGTCAGTGCTAGACGCTGGGATACCGATTTTGCCCGTAAATTCAGCAATAGTCATCGGATTGAAAGCAACCACTGGCGAAGTTTCCGACAAGCCGTAGCCTTCCACAATCGGTAAACCCGTGATTTTATGCCACTGTTTTGCAACACTGGGTAATACGGAGGTGCCGCCACCAATTGCTGCTTTTAAGTTAGAAAAATCCAATTCGGCAAAGCTGTCTTTATTCACCAAGCCATTAAACAAGGTATTGACGGCTGGAATAAAGGATGGCTTATACTTGGCCATCTCTTTAATCAGGCCATCTAAATCACGCGGATTGGGAATCAACAAGCCAGCATAGCCTTGATACATACCATACATACCACAGACCATAAACGAGAACACATGGTACAAAGGTAGCGCGGTTAAAATCACGTCATCAGCATTGGCATCATCATCAAAGGCACTGTCCATCAAAGCGCTAATCTGTAGCATATTGGCAACCAAATTGCCGTGGCTTAACATTGCCCCTTTTGCCACGCCAGTGGTACCACCAGTATATTGTAGTAAAGCCACATCACTCAAATTCAAATCTGGGCGTTTATATTTACTAGCAGATACCGCATTTAATGCCTCTTTAAAGTTGGTACTTTCAGGCAATTGATAAGAGGGAATCATTTTTTTGATATGGCGGGCGACCAAATTGACCACGGTGCCCTTGACTGTGCCCAGCATATCGCCAAGCTTACAGACTATAACATGATCGACTGGTGCTTTAGCTTTGGCGTCTTGATAGGTCTTAGCAAAGTTTTCAACGATAAATAACACTTTTACGCCGCTGTCATCTATTTGATGCGCAAGCTCACGGCTGGTATATAAAGGGTTAACGTTAACCAAAACCATGCCCGCACGAATAATACCAAGTCCAACGATAGGATATTGCAGAATATTAGGCATCATCACGCCGACTTTATCGCCTTTCACTAGCCCTAACGACTGTAAATAACTGGCAATCTGACGGCTATATAAGTCTAATTGCTTAAAGGTAATTGACGCACCCATGCAAATATAAGCCGGTTTCTGGCCATAACGACGGAAGTTACGCTCGAATACCTCAAGCAATGACGTCTCATCTTCCGGCATATCAATCGTCGCACTAATGCCGTAACGCTCATAGGCATTTAGCCACGGTCTGTCTTTTGGAATCGTTGGCATAGTTGGAAATGCGCTCATCTGTTCCTCACCTTTCACCATACGATTTTCATGGTGCGCTTTGCTCTTAGTCGTGGCTTTAAGGTCAGGCCTTTTTTCATTACTAGTATTTTTAATGCTGTTATTGTTTTTATCAATACTTTTGTTTTTATTAGCGCTTTGGATGTTGGCATTATCAGTCATAACTTTTCCTAAATGTTACAATTAAAGGCATAGAATAATCTAATGAGGCTGCAAATGCAGTGTTGGTTAGTGATTATTTGTGAACCGAAAGTCACTGAACGCCATTAGAAGTAAGACTTTGCACTGAATCTATCATATTTTGGCATAACCAATTAAGTCTGGCCTTAGTATACATTGAACCACTTTTGCAGGCTTTATATAGTCTGCTATATAAAATATAGTACGCTGACTGTAGCAGTTTTACCAAAAAACTCTCACATGACAAAACTCTCATTTAACAAAACGCGCACCCCATAAAAAATGATAAGGCAACATCTAAGCGACCTTATCATTTTATAATCAGCAATTGGCTTGTAGAAAAAAGCTTAGACTATAGCTATTTCTTAGCGTGACTCTGTTCTTCAAGTTTACGCAGGTCTTTATGCAAAATCTTACCGACATTCGATTTTGGTAACTCATCGATAAATTCAACATGACGTGGACGCTTATAACCCGTCAAATGCTCTTTAGCGTAAGCGAGTACGTCTTCTTTAGTAAGACTATTATCTCGGCGCACTACGTAAATTTTGGGGGTTTCGCCACTTTTTTCATCTTCAATACCAATGACACCGCACTCTAAAATTTTTGGATGACCCGCCATCACCTCTTCAACTTCATTCGGATAGACGTTAAAACCGGATACTAAAATCATATTCTTTTTGCGATCAACGATAGAGATATAGCCGTCTTCATTCATAATACCGATATCACCAGTGCGGAAATATCCGTCCTCAGTCATTGATTCGCGCGTGGCCTCTTCGCGGTTCCAATAGCCTTTCATAACCTGCGGCCCTCGAACCCCAATCTCACCGCGCTCGCCAAGCTCTAGTTCATTACCCGCTTCATCTAAAATCGCAATATCAGTCCCTGGCATCGGTATGCCGATAGTGCCACTGAAAGTTGCACTATTAATAGGATTAGCGGTTGCCACTGGTGACGTTTCAGACAGGCCATACCCTTGAACAATCGTATTGCCAGTTATCTGACGCCATTTTTCTGCCGTCGAACTCAATACCGCCATACCGCCACCCATCGTGACGCGCAGCTTACTGTGATCTAACTTTTTAAACTCTTCATTATTAGCTAAGGCGTTAAACAAAGTATTGACTGCTGGAAAAAGTGTGGGTGGATGGCTTTTATAAGCCTTTATTAAGCTATCAAGGTCACGCGGATTGGGTACTAACAGTCCAATACAGCCACGATACAGACCAAACATCCCGCATAGGGTAAAAGAGAAAATATGATACAGCGGCAGTGCGGTCATAATCACCGCCTGCTCATTACTATTATCATACTCATCAAAAGCGCTGCCCAAAAAGGTATTACACTGAATAAGGTTGGCTACTAAATTCTTATGGGTGAGCATGGCACCTTTTGCGACCCCAGTGGTTCCACCGGTATATTGTAGAACAGCGACATCATCAAGATGAATATTGGTTGGACGCTTATATTGGCTCATCGTTACTTGCTTGAGCATATTTTTAAAGCTGACGCTACCCGCAATTTTATAATCGGGTACTAGTTTTTTAACATAGCGAACGACAGAGTTGACCATAAAGCCTTTAAGCGTGCCCATCAAGTCACCCATGCCGGTAATGACGACATGATCGACCACTTTGCGGCCGATGTCTTGATAGGTTTTGGCAAAGTTTTCGACCATAATTAAAGCTTTTGCGTCAGAATCAGTCAGCTGATGTTCAAGCTCTTGAGTGGTATAAAGGGGATTAACGTTGACCAAGGTAAGACCAGCACGCAGTACCCCAATGACAGCGACGGGCAGTTGCAAAACATTGGGCATCATAACGCCGACTTTATCACCTTTGACCAATCCAAGTGACTGTAAATAAGCCGCCACTTGCTGGCTATAAAGATCTACTTCTTGATAGGTCAGCTCAGAACCCATACAAACAAAAGCGGTTTTATTACCATTTTTAGCGAAGCTTTGTTCAAATATATCGATGAGCGAGGTGTTGTCAGCAGGTAATTCGATATCGTACGTGAGTCCCAGCTCTTCGTAAGTTTTTAGCCAGACTTTGTCCGCATGACGCGTAACCTTACTTTGTTCTTGATTGTCCATAATCTTATTTCTCCCAGTAAATGGTGCAATGTGCAATAACTAGCCCTTTGTTGTTTAACATACACACTTTATACAAACTACTCAATCACAAAGATTACTACTTGAGTTCGTACAAATATTTGAAGTCTACTATTTATAGTTTTATCAAAAAAATAACGTTCTATGGTAAGCCGTTTTTACGATTCGTTGCTATGACTAACCTCTATAATAATGCTAGTTTTTATTACTTTCTACTTATTCTAATTAGTTACCTATTCTGATTATTCATCTTTTAAAACCCTCGTTTTCAGAATAGTTTTAGGGGCACCTAATTTCGGGGTGCTTGGTTTTATCGTACCTCGTTCTAGCCTAAAGCACCCTAGGCTAGATTAGACGTCATAGTCTGTCGTCTATTACGGCAGACACCTTTTTAATTGCGCTGATTTCCTTTACGATAGCGCTATCTTATTTATATTTATAACAATGAACACTGATAAGCGAAACCACTTTTATGCCTGATGTTATTGATAATACACCTAATGCCGTCCTAAACGATGCGATGGACACCCGTTCTGTTGCCGAGTTCGCCGAGCAAGCCTACTTAAACTATGCCATGTACGTCATTATGGATCGGGCGTTGCCTAATATTGCCGATGGTCTAAAACCTGTGCAGCGGCGCATCATTTATGCGATGAGCGAGCTGGGACTTAAGTCTACGGCTAAGCCTAAAAAATCCGCGCGTACGGTCGGTGACGTGCTGGGTAAATATCATCCGCACGGCGACAGCGCTTGTTATGAAGCCATGGTACTGATGGCGCAACCGTTCAGCTATCGCTATCCGCTCATTTTCGGACAAGGTAACTGGGGCAGCCCTGACGACCCTAAATCCTTTGCCGCGATGCGTTATACCGAAGCTAAAATGTCCGCGTATGCCAATACCTTGCTCACAGAACTCGGACAAGGCACGGTTGATTGGCAAGACAACTTCGATGGCACGATGCAAGAGCCAACAACCTTGCCAGCACGCCTACCTAATATTTTATTAAATGGCACGACCGGTATTGCCGTCGGTATGGCAACCGATATTCCACCGCATAATCTCAATGAAGTGGTACGTGCGGCAATTCGCTTGCTTAAAAATCCTGAGCTATCAGTTAAGCAGTTAACCCAATCCATTCCTGCCCCAGATTTGCCGACCAAAGCTGAAATTATCACCAGTAAAAAAGACTTACAAGCGCTGTATGAAAGTGGACGCGGCAGCTATAAAATGCGCGCCACTTACCATATCGATGATAAAGAAAAGAACCTCGTCATTATCGATGCGCTACCCTATCAAGTATCGGGCAATAAAATCCAAGAGCAAATTGCTAAGCTCATGACCGATAAAAAGCTACCGTGGATTGTTGATATTCATGATGAATCTGACCATGAAAACGCTTGCCGTATCGTTTTAGAATTACGCTCAACGCGCGTCGATGTCGAGCGCGTAATGAGTCATTTGTTTGCCACGACAGATCTTGAAAGCAATTACCGCGTTAACATGAATATGATTGGGCTCAACGGTAAGCCGCAGGTTAAAAACCTAAAAGAAATTTTAGAAGAATGGCTCGTTTGCCGTCGCTCAGTGGTCACGCGTCGTCTAGAATATCGTCTCGATAAAATTGATAAACGCTTGCACATCCTCGCAGGTTTATTAGTTGCTTATCTTAATATTGATGAAGTCATTCGTATTATTCGTGAAGAAGATGATGCAAAATTAGCATTAATGGAAGGTTATGACTTAACCGATATCCAAGCCAATGCGATTTTGGATATTCGTCTGCGCCAATTGGCAAAATTAGAAGAATTTGAGCTGAGACGCGAGCAAGATGAACTGGCCGATGAGCGCGCCATTATTCAAGAATACCTCGATAATCCTGATAGCCTCACTGGGTTAATCATCGATGAGCTGAATGAAGATATGAAAGCACACGGTGACAATCGCATGTCACCACTAGCGGAACGTGAAGAAGCACAAGCATTGAAAGAATCCGACCTTGTCCCAAGCGAGCCTATCACTGCCGTGTTATCCAAAGCAGGCTGGATACGTGCCGCTAAAGGTCACGACGTCGATGCTACTGGTATGAGCTATCGTTCCGGCGATGGTTATCAAGCCTACGCACGCGGTAAATCTAACGAGAAAATCTATGTCCTCGATAGTACAGGGCGCAGCTATAGCATTGACGCTCATAACTTGGCATCCGCTCGTGGTCAGGGCGATCCACTGACCAGTGTCTTAAAACCGCCCTCAGGTGCTACCTTTGAGCAGCTACTTACTGGCGATAATGACCAACGTATTATTCTCGCTAGCTCGCAAGGTTATGGCTTTATCAATACCTTGGGTAATCTAGATAGCAATCAAAAAGCAGGTAAAAAAATCATTACCCTGACTGCTGATAGCCGATTGTTACCTATCACGCGTATCGATGTGTCCACAGATAGTAGCGCCAATAACACCACTGGAAGTGACGGTCTTAACCAAACGCCTGACCATCTCGCCGTTGTGACCAATGCGGGCTATTTACTTATTTTTAGCTTAGATGACTTGCCAGAACAAGCGCGTGGTAAAGGTAATAAAATGATTACTCTAAAAGACAATGAAGAAGTGCTTGCCATCACGCCATTAACTCAGCAAGACAGCCTAATAATTACTGCAGGCAAACGTCATGTGACCTTAAAGCCAATGGACTTAGCCAACTACACGTCAAAACGCGGTAGCCGTGGTAGTCAATTACCGAGAGGCTTTCAGAATGTGACGAGTGTTGAGGTTGGGTGATTGGGTTTTGTCTTATAGAGTATTGTGCTAAAAGTCTAGCTTAGACTTGATTACTTTACGAGAACTACTTGCTCACGCACTCGCATTTTCTGCTGAGCAAGGCATTAAAATTTAGTTCTACTCTCAAGTATTTTGTCAGCAAACTAAAAATAAGTAGGAATCTATGAAAATTGGACGCAATGAGAAGTGTTGGTGCGGTTCAGGAAAGAAATTTAAACGTTGTCACAATGGACGCGAGAATGAGACTCCTGTGAGTAAAGGCGAAGCTATTAATCATAGCCAGAAAAACGCTTTACGAAAGTGTTGTTATGTCCCCACTGATTTAAAGCACGAGTGCAGTAAAAAAATCATTAATGCTCACACCGTTTCAAAAAGCAGTAGTCTAAAAGAAATTGCAGATGAAAGTAATCATGTTTTAGGACTGAAAATAAACTTAGCGAATATAATAAAAAATGAAGGAAAGCTAGTTCCTGAAAAAATAGGTATTAATCAAGCATCCACATTTAAAGGGTTCTGCTCAACACATGATAAGTCTCTTTTTTCTTGTATCGAAGATAGAGAGTTTGTTGGAGATGACGAACAGTGCTTAGCCCTAATGTATCGCTCAGTAGCGAAAGAGCTTTATGCTAAAGAAGGTGGGCTTAACAATTCTGAGTTTGCTAAAAGTACTGATAAGGGTAAGCACCTATTGGGTCAATTATCTATTCAAAATTTTGTTGCAGATCAACAGAAAGCGCTCAATGCGTCTCTCGCAGAATTATCGGAGCTTAAATCTGAACTTGATGATCAGCTCCTAGGAAAATCAGTTGGCAATTTGAGTCATCTTATTATTGATTCAACGTCACCTATGCCTGTCGCTGTTTCTTCAATTGTTGCACCTATAAATGACTTTAATGGAAATTTAATTCAAGATTTAGGTGACCTAAGTATTGTTGCTGAGCACTTAGTTTTTAATTCATTTTCTAGTGATGGTAAAGGTTATGTGGTTTTTAGTTGGTCGAAAAACTCTACCAAAGTGTTAAGTTTCATTAACTCATTATTAGCTTTAGAACCAAACAAAATTTTTAGTGCGCTGATTCGGTTCTTTTTTGGAGTTGCTGAAAATACATTTACTTCACCTGTGTGGTGGAGTGGTCTATCGGATGAACAAAAAGATAAAACAAAGAATCTTATTATGTCAGGAGTAAATCCATTCAAGCCTACTGATAATAATTTACTGGTTGATGATGGTATTAATTTTTCGGGGTGGGAAATCAGTAACCTTAGGAAAATACATTTTTAACAAGAACCTTAAACGGACAAAAACAGTAGCCATAGGCTGTACCTTTAGCCTAGTAAACCACCTAATAATAACTCTTAACAATATTAGAAAAACAAAGGAAACTCATGCCAACCTCGAACCAAACCCAAAGCTTAGGGAAAACCAACCCCATCACCATCCCTATTCCCACTCCAAAAATCATATTCTTTGACATTGACGACACCTTAAGCCGTAATGGTGAGATTGCGCCACAAAATAAAGCCACCCTTGAAGCGCTGGCGAAGACGGATATTAAACTGGTGATTTCAACCGGACGCTCAAAGCCGATATTGCCACTTGATATCATCGCATTGCTTGAGGCGGACGTTTTAGATGCCATTATCTGCATGAACGGTCAATATAGCTTTGATAATAAGCGTGTTATCAGCGATTATCCCTTATCGAGTGAGCAGACTACCACTATTGCCGAGCTGTGCAAAAATAGTAACTTGGTGTATAAATTCGATTCCGCAACCCACATTGTGTGGTCAGATGAGCACGAATGGCAAAACACTTATCACGATAAAATCAAAAGCTGTAGCATGATTGACCCTGAGTACTGTCATTTTAATACCGTGTATCAATGCTCAGTGTTTTTTGACAATCAAGACCAAAAAATGCAAGATATTGACTTTATTAAACATGAGTTAAAACTAGTGCATTGGCATGATATTGTCGGTGATATTCTGCCGATTGACGCCTCAAAAGCGCGCGGTATATTAGATGTGTGTGCGCACTTCGACATTGATGCAAGCGACTGTATGGCGTTCGGCGATGGGCTGAATGATTTAGAAATGTTCGATTTGGTCGGCTATGCAGTAGCGATGGGCGATGCCAAGCCTGAGTTGAAAGAGAAAGCAGATTTTATCACTGGTACAATTGAAGAGTATGGCATCCAAGCGGTGCTCAACCCTTTTCACTTAGTGTAGAGTTTAAATCAGGAATCGTAAAAAACCCTTGCCAGTTGCCAGCAAGGGTTTTTTATTATTAATAATTACTATTTAGTAAGCACTTATCTTGCTGGATAAAACGTCTCTGAACCAGGGCCAACCGGTAGACCCAATACAAACACCCAAATCCAAAATAACAGCACCCAACCAATCAGAAACACCATTGAATACGGCAGCATCATTGCCAGCATTGTTCCGACGCCAGTGTCTTTTTTATAGCGTATCGCTACTGCCATAATAAGCCCAAAATAGCCTAGCATAGGGGTGATGATGTTAGTCGTTGAGTCACCAATCCGATAGGCCGCTTGAATCATCTCAGGCGCATACCCTGTCAGCATGAGCATGGGGACAAAAATGGGTGCAGTAATTGCCCATTGTGCTGATGCCGACCCTAACATCAAATTGACCACTGCACAGATTAGGATAAACCCGACCAATAATAAGGGGCCTGTTAAGCCAATATCAGTGAGGAAGGTTGCCCCCATTACTGCTACCACCGAGCCAAGGTTTGACCAGCTAAAAAAGGCGATAAACTGTGCTGCAAAGAATACCAATACAATATAAATGCTAAGCGAGCTCATCGCATGACTCATGGCATCAACCACATCTTGGTTGTTTTTCAGACTGCCAGTAATCTTGCCATAAATGTAACCAGGTAGCGCGAAGAACACAAAAATAAAGACCACAATGCCCTTCAGAAATGGCGAACCTGATACCAGACCCGTTTCAGCATTACGTAGAACACCATCAGCAGGTACGATTGTCCATGCCAGTAATAAGCAAAATACCAGCATGCTTATTCCAGCCCAGATAAGCCCCTTTTTCTCAACTGACATTAAACCCTCAATTTTAGTCTCTAATACTGAAGGATCGCCAGCCATATCAGGGTTGTATTCACCAAGACTGGGCTCAACGATTTTTTCAGTCACAAAGTAACCAAGACCAGTAATCAAAAAGGTACTGACCATCATAAAGTACCAGTTGGCCTCTGCCCCAACGGTATACACAGGGTCAATAATGCGTGCCGCTTCTTGAGTAATCCCTGATAACAAAGGATCTACCGTACCCAGCAATAAGTTAGCACTATAACCACCGGATACCCCAGCAAATGCGGCGGCCAATCCCGCTAATGGATGTCGACCAAGCGAATGAAAGATAACTGCCGCGAGTGGTATCAATACCACATAACCAAGCTCAGCTGCGGTGTTAGACATGATGCCTGCAAAAACAACGGTTAGAGTCACCATCTTTTTTGGCGCGTTCATCACTAAGCCGCGTAACGCTGCCGATATCATGCCAGAGCGCTCAGCAATACCTACGCCCAACAAGGCAACTAACACCGTGCCGAGCGGCACAAAGCCGGTAAAGTTGGTGACTAAATTCTCAACAATGCGCGCTAAGCCCTCACCGTTTAGTAGGTTGACCACATGAATGATGCCATCTTCACTACGTCCTTCGGTACCTACTGGGCGTGGGTCAAGCGCCGATACGCCTAAGTAAGAAAACAGTGCCGAGAGCACAAGTAGTAGTACAGACATCCAGAGAAACAAAATCACGGGATGGGGTAGCAAATTACCCAGCCATTCAACGCCTTTTAAAAAGCGCTGCATGCGCGAGCTTTTGGCTTCTACCTCAAAATTATTATTCGGCGGACTGCCCTCTGGTGGATTACTTCCTTGCATAACTTATTATTCCCTTACAGTATTTCAGTACATTCGTCTTCTAGTAAAACGATAGGCAAAAGTTCTGAATTTAAACATAACCCTGTAATAAAAACAAACATTTTTAATGCAACATATAAACTATTGGTAATGAATAACAATAGAATACAAAATGCAGAGAAAAAAATAGGTTTATAAAAAATATAAGCCTAAAAGAAAAGTATTAAAGAGCTGTGGAAGTATTTACATAGATATCAGTTAAGTGACTAACCATGAATAATGAATAGTATGGCGCTATTCACGACCCAAAATCCAACTTCAACCCTTTCCTGCTACGAGTCCATATATCCAACTGCCAAGCTTATAGAATGCGAAAGCAATCAGCACAAATATTAAAGCCGCAAGCACATAAGCCAGCCATGACGGCATTCTGGTGAGCCAAGCAATGGTAAATGCCACACCCAAATAGGCTTCTAGTGGCCATCTAAGAACCGGTACTGACATTCCTGCATTAAAAAAAGCCATAATGGCAGACATGCCGATGACAGCAGTGATAATTCCAGCAATTTTTCGATTATTCATCTTGTCTCTCTCGTACTTCCAAATCAAATTTAATTAATAACTATTTAGTCTTTGAGATTTATTTAAGGCCTCATAATAGTTTCTTTAGGGCATGGTTAGACCGCCATCAACGGCGATAGATTGACCAGTGATCGCTGCGCTTAAATCAGGTGCCATTAATAATACCGAATTAGCGAAGTCCTCAACCGAGGTTGCTTGGCGTAATGGTGTGGTGGTGGCGATATAATCGAACACATCTTCAGTCGTCAAGCTACTGGCATCAGTGGTTTTTAGTAGTCCACCTGCCAGCAAGTTAACCCGAATACCGTATTGCCCAAGCTCTGCCGCTAAGTTGCGTGTTAGTCCAATGAGCGCAGATTTTGCGGTGGTATAGTCGTAATAAGTCACGACCGGATTATAAACAAGGTTGGTTGAGATATTGATAATTTTACCCATCTGCTGGGCTTTCATTTGCGGCAATACCGCTTGTACGGTGTTGACTGCACCTTTGACAATACCGTCTATTTGCTGAGAAAAATGCGCCCATTTAACGGTTTCGATACTGGTGTAATCCGCGCTCGGATTAAACTGATAGCTTGGCAAGGCGTTATTAACTAATATATCGATACGTCCGAAACGTTTAATCACTTCAGCCACCATTCCCTGCATTTGCTAAAGGTTAGTCACATCGCCCTGATAAGCAAACGCCTGCCCGCCTGCCGCTTTGATATTAGCAACGACCGTTTCAGCCGCCTTTTTACTATTAAGGTAATTGACGCAAACACTTGCCCCTGCTGCTGCCATCTGCTGGGCGATTTGTGCACCAAGACCACGGCTGCTACCGGTGACAATAGCAACTTTATCGGTTAATAATGCTGGTATGGTAGTCTGACTCTGACTCATAATATATTGTCCTTTGTTATATTTTTTATTAAACATTCCATTTTAATAGCCCATTCTTAAAAGCAAAAATCTAATGCTGTAAACGACTAAATGCAAAACAACATCTATCGTAGCATGGTTGCTCATTATCATTATGTAGCCTCATACTCGCTCTGTTGATACATCTATTGGCTAGAAATGTAAGTATGATGCCAATACAAAGCCAAGTGAATTCAAGCCGTTACCCTTTAAATGTCAGTATATAGTGACCATATCAATATAATTATGGCTATTTATATAACAGCCGAATTTCTACTATGCATCCCTTTTCTGCCGATTTGTCTTATTTTAGGAGAAACAATTTGCCTCGTCTATCATCTCATTCGTCTATAAAAACGACTACTCGCCTGATGCCAAAAGCACTATTATGCGCTGCTATTGGAGTAGTGCTTGCTAGCTGTAGCAACTCTGACAATACAGCTGCTGATGGTACTGCCGCCAGTGCTGAGACTCTGAATCTCTATAACTGGTCGGAGTATATGCCGCAAGAGATTCTAGATGGCTTCAAAAAAGAGACTGGTATTAGCGTTAATTACACTACCTTTGACTCTAATGAGGCGATGTACGCCAAACTAAAATTACTCGATGATTCCAGCCAATATGACCTTGCTATTCCCTCGACATATTATGTTGAAAAGATGGCAAAAGAAGGGTTACTACAAGAGTTGGATCAATCGAAGCTGAGTAACTTTAAGAATCTTGATACCTCATTTACCAATACCAAAGTGGATCCTGAGAATAAGTACTCAATTCCATACATGTGGGGCAGTACAGGATTGGCCATTAATGGCGACGTCTTTGACCCCGCGACTGTTAATAGCTGGAATGATTTGTGGCGTCCTGAATATAAAAATCAGGTGATGCTCATGAATGATATGCGCGAAGTGTTTGGTATGGCGCTTTTGACGCTTGGCCATTCAGGTAATAGCAAAAATCCTGAGGAGATTAAAGCAGCATACGATAAACTCACGACCTTAATGTCTAATGTCAAAACTTTTAACTCAGATGCCACCCGTATCCCGTATATCGAAGGCGAAACTAACATCGGTATGACATGGAATGGTGAAGCAGTGATGGCTAATAACGAAGGCTTGACCAGTCTGGTTTATAAATACCCCACTGAAGGGGCGATATTATGGATGGATAACTTTGTTATTCCTAAAAACGCTAAGCACGTCGATGCGGCACATAAATTTATCGACTATTTACTGCGCCCTGAAAACGCGAAAATAGTTAGTGAAGAAATTGGTTATGCCTCGCCTAACATAGCAGCACGTGAGATGATGCCAGAAAATGTTAGAAATAACCCCGTCATCTATCCTAGCCAAGCGGTGTTGGCAAAGGCAGAGTTCCAAGAAGATATCGGTGATGAGGCCCTGCAAGTGTATCAGCAGTATTGGGATAAATTAAAAACCAGTCGTTAAGTATTAATATTGAACCTTTACTCATCAAAAAAACGTTGGCCTTAAACGGTCAGCGTTTTTTTGTTATTTATGAGTGTTCAACTATAAATGTAAGTCGGTCTCGCTACCTTTCTTTTCAATACGGTGCTGTTCACGGCGCTGATATCGAAGACCAGAGGCGGCAAACCAACGTGGTTTATGAGTCTGTAGTAAGTCGCTCAGCTGCTGTAATTGAGATTGTAAGGTCTGAGTTAACCAAAAATAGCCTTGCCATTCAAAGGCTAAGTGTTGAACGCTCGGATACTCAGACACCGCAATACGGGTAATGGGGCGAAACACTTCATCATTTGGACTACGCAGTACGGCTGCCATATGGCGCATTGCTTGCGTCAGCTCATGCTGATAGTGCATCAGCAAAATATGATTGTCATCGTCAATCTCGATATTTGCCAAGCGCGGCGCGGCCGTTAACAATAAATCAATCGTCCCTATCATATTACGATGGGTACGCTGAATGGTCTCTATTGTCTCCTTACTAATCCCTGATTCGCTAGCGGTCGCAGGAATATGCGGGCGCATTGCGAGCAGCCTCTTATTAATCTGCTGTAGTGCCTTGACCAAGGCTTTATTGACCGGCACGTCTGGGATAGCGCCAGTATGATAATTGATATGAGTGCTACTGGTGGTATGAGCAGCACCAGACACATCCGCTACACTGCTAACGTTGGCATACTGAAAAGGCTTAACCGTCAAGGTCTCAGCATCGATATGGTTACCCACGCCCGCATATAAATTACTACAAGCGTCAAGGTTACTGGCCAATAAGAACCGGTACATCAACGTTGATTTCAGAGGTAAAATTAAGGTTGCTGCTACTGCCACGCCTGCGCCAAATAAAATATTAAACGCGCGATACAAACCATCTTGAGCAATATTACTGTGGTCGGGACTTGAGACAATCATCAGCATCGTAATGCCTGTCAGCAAACCAATATAACCCAGTTGTTTCACCGCTATATAACCAATGAGGCCACTGATGATACTAATGAGCACATAATATAGCCACAGCCATGTGCCAATATCTTGACTAAGCCATAGAAACCCCAACCCAACGACTACCCCAAGCACTGTACCGAGTATCCGCTCTTTAGCCTTGGTATAAATCGCCCCTTGGTATTGTAATAAGCCTAAAATAACGAACACCGTAATGGTCGTCCACTCCCCATGTGGTAAATGAGTGATTTTATTCAGCAACAGCGCAGTTAATACTGCCACACCCAAGCGTATGGCGTGTAAGATGTCGGCATGCTGATAGCGCGCATAAGGCTCAACAAGAGGAGCTGTAAATCGTTGCCACATAGTCAGTTTCACGCAGGGATACTCTCGTTAATTAAAACTTTTTAAAGGCGAAATAGTTAATCTCAGTAAATAAAATATAGCATCATATTATTGTAGAGAAATAACACCTTTTACCCATTAAAAGACAAAAGGCATTAAAAATCAAAGCATGCCAGCAAAAGATACAAAAAACTTAATCCCTGCCTAGCCGCAAACCGTCTAAAGCTTTATCAAACTGAACAGCAGAAAACTCTCATATTCTTGAGCAGAGTTATTTTTATGTTTTTTAAGCAATAATAAATAAGAATCATAAAAAACCCCGCCAAACGTTTCATTTGGCGAGGTTTTTATGAGGGTCTTATCAAATAACCACCTTGTTACTTCGCCGATTTATCTTTTAATTAGATTTTTCCTGTATCAGCTCTTTCATGCTATCACTACTATTTTTGTCAGCATCTGATTTTTTGCTATCCGTAGTGGGGTTGCTAGCGGAGCTTGGCGGTTTAGGCGTAGCAACCACTGGCGGTTTTTTACTGTCTTGCTCAGACTTGCGTGACTTATCGCCATCTTTAGAGTTCGAAGTGGCATCTGTATCGGATGAGAGCGTGCGCTCTTCATTGACATTGAAGGTAGCAGACGTGTCTGCTGACTGCTTGATACTATCGTTACCGCTATTGCTCTTGCGGCTACTCTCATCTTTATTGCGAGCGCTCGAATCGCTGTTATTACTCTTCTTAGGCGCTTGTGGTCTTTGACGCACTGGCACTTCACGCTTGGTCGGTCTTAGCTTAACAGCACGTGAGCGTCTAGTGCTCAAGTCTTTAATCGGTAAAGGACGCTCATAATTATCAATAATACTGACATAACGATTAATCTCTTCTGGCAGCACCCGTACATCAGCAGGTAAGCCAAAATCTATCAGCTTGGCAGCACCAACTGCCTCTTGCGGGCTACCCATAATGCCATAAGTGAGCATATAACGCAGCTGATTGTCCTCATCACGGTATCGAAAATAGGAGAACTTCGCACGGTCTTCACGACCTTCTAAATAACTGACGATAACGTCATTCTCGCCAACATTCATCACCTGTACTGTCCATTTGCCTTTATTAGCCAGTAGATAACGCTTGTCTTTAAACTCATCAGGATAGTTGCGTAAGTCGCGGACAGTTTCTTCAAAATTAATCGGCTGCACATCCGTATCCAGCTCATGTAGAGCTGCGATAGATAAGGGCTGCTCAAGCTCAGCACCCAACGCTTCTGGTGCAGTGATAGGCGCGTTATCGATTTTGGCACCAACCGCTGGCGTCTGGGTAAACATCCAAAGCAGCGCAGTGGCGATCCCGAGCAGCAAGGTCATCAACAGCCATATTATTGCTTGGCGGCGATATGACTTGCTCGCGGGGCGAGTCGTCGTGCTCGGTGCTGCCATGAAGGTATCCTTGGTAAAATATAATGAAACATGCAAATAAAAAGTCTAAGAAACCTAATAACTTTTAACTAAATAGTGGCTTTTAAACAAATGGTTTTTAAACAAATAATAGTTTCTATGTAAATAGAAGCTTGTCAAACAAACAGTCACATTGGAACATCTAGTATTACTAATCTGACCGAATCGTTTACCTACTATATCGGTTAGTATCACGCTTTATTGGGTGTGTTGTGACAGTACATCGATGAGCAACGATTCGTCAAAGTCAGCCGTTAATACAGCGTCACCTAGTGATTTTAACAAAATCAGACGTATTTGTCCCTGTTTCACTTTTTTATCGTGACCCATTAAATTTAAAGCCGTATCAATCGCGATGGGTGGCGGCGTAATGGGTAATTTTGCTAAGGTCAAAACACGCTTAATACGTGCCACGTCATCAAGGCTTAACCAGCCAAGCTTTTGTGACAGCTCAGCCGCTTGTACCATGCCAGCAGCAACCGCCTCACCATGTAACCAATTCCCATAGCCTTCGTGCGTTTCGATCACATGACCGAACGTGTGGCCAAAGTTTAGTATGGCTCGAATACCAGATTCGCGCTCATCTTGGGCGACAATATCGGCTTTATACTGGCAGCAGCGTTTTACCGCTTCACCCAGTATTGCTAAATCAAGAGCCAACATCGCAGGCAAATTCTGCTCAAGCCATGTTAAAAAATCCACATCCATAATCAAGGCGTATTTAATGACTTCAGCCAGTCCTGCTGATAACTCACGCGCTGGCAACGTTCGTAAAGTGCTCATATCTGCCAGTACCATTTGTGGCTGCCAAAAAGCGCCAATCATGTTTTTACCTTGCGGATGGTTGATGCCTGTTTTACCACCAACGCTGGAGTCCACTTGCGACAATACTGTGGTCGGAATTTGAATAAAATTTACCCCACGCATAAAGCTGGCTGCGGCAAAACCGGTCATGTCCCCCACCACACCGCCGCCAAGCGCAATCAGTGTGACATCACGGTTAAAGTGCTGCGCCATTAGTACATCATAAATCTGATTAATACTGGCTTGATTTTTATATTGCTCGCCATCTGCCAGCACGCAAACGGCCACTGTAAACTGCTCTGCCAGCTGATCTTGTAACGGCTGCAAATATAGTGGCGCAACCGTCTCATTGGTCACAATCAACACCTGTTGACCATGAATATAAGGAGTAACTTGTGCAGCCATGTTGCTTATTTCGCTACTATCTTTTCCAGCACTATTTTTTCCAATAGTGCTTTCAGTAATGACAATCGGATAGTCATGGCTCTGCGTATGTACCGTTAGCTCATCATAAAATAGCGGCGTTATCATAAAATGCTCCTAAAGACACTTTAACTAAAGGCCTTTAATAGGTTAATTATAATTCATCTTCAGATAATTTTGGGTCTGGCATAATAGAGGTAGAGGCAGAAAATGGCACTAGCAACTGCAACAGTTGGTGCACCATATGCCGCGGATAGGTATGACCTGTCGGCATAATAATATGCGCCACTTGCCGATACAAAGGGTCACGAATACGATATAGGTCATGCAAGATCTTTCTAGGATTGGGTTGCTGCAATAGCGGACGCGACTTGTCTTTAGCCGTACGTGACATTTGCACATCAACGGGCGCATTTAAGTAAATAACAATACCGCGCTGATGCAAAAACTCACGATTTTCAGCACTCATCACTGCGCCGCCACCTGTCGCCAGTACAATTTGTTCCTGCTGTGTCAGCTCATCAATTGCACGAGTCTCACGCTCTCGAAATCCCGCTTCGCCTTCTTTAGCAAATATCCACGGAATATCAGCGCCCGTTTGCGCCTCCACATACCAATCGCTGTCCACGAACTCACGCCCTAATTGCTTAGCAAGCAACCGGCCTATGGTGGTCTTCCCTGCGCCCATTGGTCCGACTAAGAATACCGATGGTAGTTCCTCCAACATAACACTCACTCGAATAAATTCCCTATCATACAACGTCATCGATATTCTGGCTAGTAACGTGCGTTGATTATTAACAGTAAATGTCAGCTATCATCAAGTGCTAGGCCATAAAAAAGCAAGCGCGTGGGCTTGCTTTTTTATGGTGTCATTATTAATAAAGACTTTTAAGGATAGTAGACGCTTTGAGTGTTCATAAAAACGATTAATTCAAACGGCTAATGCCATCGTTAATCAGTTTAGGGGTCACAAAAATTAGCAATTCTTGTTTGTCGTTACTACGCATATCTCGGCGGAATGCTTGCCCTATATAAGGCAGGTCGCCTAAGAAAGGTACTTTTTCCACCCCATTACTGGTACGATTTCTAAAGATACCACCAAGTACGATGGTCTGACCATCCTCAACAATAACGTTGGTTGTGATAGAGTCTTCAGAGATCGCCACCTGACCATTAATAATGGTCGGCGTGCCATTGGTAATATTAAGCTGTAGACCAATTCTACCATCAGGGGTAATGTTTGGCGTCGCCTCTAAGCTAAGCGCAGCTTCTTTAAAGCTGGTAGACGTCGCCCCACTGGCCGCGGCTTCTTGGTAAGGAATCTGCGTGCCTGAAGAAACTTTAGCCGTTTGTTTATCGGTAGTCAAAATCTTAGGCGTCGAGATAACTTCACCCCGATTGTCCGCTTGTAGAGCGGACAGTTCAAGATCAAGGATGACATCTGACATACTCAGCAAGCCAAAAGCAATACGTCCTGCTGGGTTGGCAATACCTAAGTCAACGTTTAAGTTGTCAGGGCGACTGATATCGTATTTAGGATAAGAGACCGTTTGACCGTTAATGGTGGTGGTCTGTATATCAAAATCTTTAAGATCCGCTATGGTCTGGTTACTACCGCCTACTAATAGATTACGGTTGTTGGCCGCGCCATTCGATAAGATACCCCAACGGACGCCAATCTCTTTACTAAAGCTATCGGAGGCACTAACAATACGCGCCTCAATCATTACCTGACGTACCGGAATATCGATTTTGCTAATCAGATTATGAATGTTTTCGATACTGCGTGGTACATCTTTGATAATCAAGGTATTGGTACGGTCATCGACCGTCACCGTACCACGATTCGACAGCAGCGTATTATTATCATCAACACGGCTCGTGGTCGTGCCAAGATTGTTATTCCTTGATCCAGATGCCCCACTACCTTGAGAGATGAGATTCAGCACATCAGATGCTTTGGCATAACTTAGACGGATATACTCAGTACGAAGCGGCTCATAAGCTTCCACGGCTTGCAGCACTTCAAGTTCCTGCGCTTCTTGTTGCGCAAGCTCAACGGAGGGCGCGACCAAAATGACATTGCCGTTTTCACGTTTGCCTAGGTTCTTACTTTTTAGAATGATATCTAGCGCTTGATCCCAAGGCACATTGATAAGACGCAAGGTAATGTTACCAGCGACCGAATCACTCGCCACGATATTCATATCTGTAAACTGGGCTAAGATATCAAGAACACTACGAATCTCAACATCTTGGAATTCCATCGATAACGCTTCGCCGGTATAGACTTTTTCTTCAATGGTCAGCTCACGTAACAGTTCAGGCTTACTGATACCAATATTCAGCTGATTGCCAGACTGGAAGGCTTGGTACTCATAATCGCCAGTCATATTAATCGTAATAACGCCGTTTTGTCCCTGATTTCTCGTATCAATACTGCTGACCAGGCCACTATTAACGTTTAAGCGGCGCAGTAAATTTCTAGGTACGGTACTACCCGTTAGGCGGACGACCAACTTATTGCCTTGGCGTTGTACATCTACTGGAATGGCTTCGTTAGCAAGAGCGATTGTGATATTACCACCACCATTCCCGCCTGCTGCAAAATTCAGCGCAGACAGACCGTCATAGCTGTATTGCTGACTGACTTGCGAGGAGGCAAGTCTAGGGTCTAACAGAGGGTTAACGCGTACTACCATTGTATCCGCCGGCGTTTGCGTTTTGACCGTAGTAGAGCCTGTAATAATGGGCGAGACAGCCACGCTACTGGTCTCAATAATAGGCGTGACCACGGCAGTCGTGGTCAACATATCATTATCGGTTACTACCACGTTAGGTGTCACTATAACGTTAGGAACCGTCACACTTGTCGATGTTGTCACAATCGGCGTTACTATCGGTACAGAGGTCACGGTTGCTGAGCGGACGATTCTTCTATTAGCAACAGGGCTATTGATAACGGAACTATTCACAACAGAGCTATTCGCAATAGGACGGTTCTTTTCAGTAAGCGTCAATAATAAGTCGTTACCACTGATTGAGGTCGAATAATTACCCTCTTGCTTTAGTCCTACAATAAGACGGGTGGTGCTGTTACTATTTAAGGTAGTGACGTCATTAACCATACCAATATTATAGTCAGTTGCGCGGCTGGTCAGCCCATTTTGCACCTTTTCAAAATCTAATACCAAACGGCTGGGATCAGCAAGCTGGTAGGCGGTAGGTAAAACGGGTGCACCTGAAAACCCTAAACGTAATTGAGTAACAGCAGGCGCTGTCTGGATCACAGAAACATTATTGATACGCTGGTCAGCATAGGCGCTACTGCTAATTGCGATCATACTAACTGCCAATGCAGGTATAGCAAAGGTAGACGTGGAGATGGCGAAGGCAGCGGTTACCCGGCTGCTCATCGTCATACTCTTTTTATTTTTAGTGCGTACTACCTTGTTGTTGCGTACTGTCATTACTTATTCCTCAAAAATCTGCCAACTTAGCTAATAGGAGAAACCAGCGACTGGGGTCTTTCAACGAACCCTGCGCGGCTGTCTGGCACAATTTCAATCAAATTAATCTGAGTCGGCGTAATTTCAACAATACGGCCGTCATTTAAACCAAGATAGTCACCCACTTTGACGCTGGCAACCGAACCATCAGGGCGTTGTATTAAAGCGTACTGCTGACCTTCCGGTGAGATAACGATACCGCGAAACGTCATTTCAGCGATCTCATACTGCTCAAGCGGCTCTTTTGTACGGGTGAGATCAGGACGAACCCCATCAAGAGATGCTTCAGGCGCTTGTACATTAACCAGGCTGGGTGGTAAAAATGGACTGCGGAGCATACTGGCACTATAGACAAAATCTTCTATTAACTCAGCTTTTGGGGGCGGCTCAATAGGTTGCGCCGGCTCATTACGAATCGCATCCATCGCCTGTTCAGCCACGCCAATGCGATCGCTACAGCCAGTCAACCATAAAGTCGCAATGCTTAGCGTCAGCAACACAGGCAATTGCTTGAGCGAAAATTGCAAAATACGCATTAGTTTGCTCCTGCCGTATCTTCTACTGCTGGGGGTACCGTTTCATCAGTTGTGGCATCCTCGGCAGTTATCTCTTTTGAGCGGTAAGTTTTGGTCTGTAACACCAAGTTCAGCTCCGGTAGCGTATCTAAAGTAGGCTGGGGATTGGTCACTTCAAAGTCATGCATAGTAAAAATACGCGGCAAGGCAGCAAGGCCACTAATAAAGCTGCCGAATTGATGGTATTCACCCAGAGCTGCAATACGGATTGGTTGCTCAATAAAGAATTCATTCTCAATTTCAGGCTCAACTGAGATATCCTGAAAACGAATATTACTACCGACCCCAGTCATGTTAATGCCCTCTAACAGCTCCGATACCCGGGTATCTTTAGGCAACTGATCGAGCAAGGTGATGAATTCGGCATCCATTTGCGTCACCTGGGTTTTGTAAGCGGCAAGGTGTCGGGCGCGCGACTCTTTTTCACGATAGCTGGTAAGCAGGGTTTGCTGCTCACTTTCAGCGGCAGTGATTTCATCGATTTTACTACTGATGGGTAGCGCCCAAGACAAGGCGGCTATTAAAGCCACAATAAATCCTAGCACGGTTACCTTGACAGGTAGCGGCCAGCTGCCATAGTTTTCAGTATCGAGAGATTCAAAACTGCGACGAAACTCTTTAAAATCAAAGGGCTTTTTAGCACGGCCCGCTGTTTTCTTCTTTTTAAGTAATATTTTTTTGCGCACAAGTTTCACAATCCATCTCCAGACACTGGCGTAGCACCAGCCGCGGCAACCTCGTCAGTGACGACTCCATCAGTCTCTACTCGCACTTGGGTGGTAATCTCAAATTGAACATAACTGTCTTCAGGATAGATCGGACGAGGCTGCTCGCCGGTGGTAACCGTCTCACTGAGCTCAGGTGCGGGCTGATACGCCGTAATGTTCTGTTGAATATTACGTACGGCAGAATTACCCATCCACTTACTGCTGTCTAAGTTACGAATTAAGCTCGACACGACATTTGGATTGTCTGCAAGACCGGTCAAGGTAATCAAATCACCTTCCCGTTTCAAGCCATTTAAATACAGGGCGGGTGGTATGGCTTTGGCAATATCATCCCATAAGCGTACAGGAACAGGACGTTTGCCTTGTAAATCTTGAATCACCTGCATACGGGCAATAATGTCATCACGGCGCTGCTCTAAGCTATCAATTTCAGTCAAGGCGGTATCTAGACGACTGTTTTCTTGTTCAATAAGGGCATTAGCATCGCGCTGTTCATCGAGCTCATTGTTAAAATAGCTCCATGTCGCAAATGCCGCTAATAACGCAAGTAACGTAACCGCTACTACTAAAGTCATAAACTCTTTATTACGGCGTTCGCGTTCTTCTTGCCGCCACGGCAGTAGGTTAATACGAGCCATCAATCAAAGCTCCTCAATGCTAGACCACATGCAGCCATCAAGCTTGGGGCATCAATGGCCAGCTGCTCACTGTCTATATAAGGATCAATTGTCATATTAATAAAGGGATTGGCCACCGTGACCGGCACACCCAGCTTCTGCTGCACCATACCTGCAAGGCCAGGAATAGAGCCACTACCACCGGCAAGCACCACATGGTCAATACTATTATATTGACTCGAAGAAAAGTAAAACTGTAAGGAGCGTGTAATCTGCTGAATAGCACTTTCCATAAAGGGTGTTAATATTTCTGGATAATAATCATCGGGTAAAGTACGCTCGCGCTTATTAACGGTCGCCTCTTCAAAGGACAGTCCATAACGATTTTGAATGGCCTCAGTCAGATGTATGCCGCCAAAGAGCTGCTCCCGACTATAGACAAACTCACCATTTCTAGCAACATATAAAGTGGTTTGATTGTGACCGATGTCCACCAGCGCAACCAGTTCCGGCATATTGCTTAGGTTATCTACCATCAGACCAAAGGCGCGCTCAATCGCATGCGACTCAATATCCATTATCTTCGTCTTTAGACCGCCAAAGGTAAGCGCATCGACACGCTGCTCAACGTTTTCTGAGCGCGATGCTGCCAACAATACTTGTACTAAATCATCGCCTATCAGCGATGGGCCTAATACTTCAAAGTCAAGATTGACCTCTTCTAACGGGTAAGGAATATATTGCTCAGCATCTAGGCGAATTTGAGCTTCACGCTCAACATCAGTGAGTACTATATCCATATCAATAATCTTAGTAATTACTGCTGAGCCTGAAACCGCAGTAGCAGCATCCTTACCGCTTACCTGACAACGCCGAGCTAGTCCTGCCACAACATTACCAACCGTCTCGGTATCTACGATCAGCTTATCGACCACTACCCCTGGCAGTAATCTTTCAATACCATAAGACTTTAGGTGAAATATCCCTTGCTGACGCTGTATATCAACGATTTTTACAGAGGTGGCGCAGACATCTACTCCAACTAAATGTCGACCTCTTGGAGAAAATAGCCTCACAACCTCTATCCTTTATATGAAATGTACAATTTAGTAACTAATTTTAAATAATCGAATACAATACGTTACTTAACAGCCAGTTTCAAGCACTTAAAAACACTATATTTAAAAATACTATGTAGCATAAGTACACTTCCAAAATGAGCTGAGTAGAGAAATTACACTTTTAGTATCACCTGCTTGTTTTGTTCAAGGTATAATGTGTCATTTGTTGCAAATTTTAACTGATAAGTCTAATTATGACCAAAAATCCTGCTACCACTCGTCTCATTCACTTTCTAGTGGGGCTTTTCGTTGCCTGCTTGGCGTTGGCAGTGATTTTAGCACTTGCTGTGCCCATTGGTTTTTATGGAATGGCAATGTATTTATCCCCTACTCTGCCCAGTATCCAAGAAATCAAAACGGCAAGTTTAGAGATGCCGTTACAGATTTATAGCAGCGATGACAAGCTGATTGGTCAATATGGCAACCGTTTGTCCCTTCCTGTTGATTTTGAAGAAATTCCTAAAGATTTAACCCATGCATTTTTAGCCGCCGAAGACTCATCTTTTTTCCAGCACAGTGGTATTAGTATTAAAGGTCTTGGTCGCGCCGTGACCGAAGTGGTCACTGATGACGAAAGCCAAACGGGTGGCTCTACCATCACAATGCAGGTTGCAAAAAACTACTTTTTAAGCTCAGAGCGTACTTTAGATCGTAAGCTTACTGAACTGTTTGTCGCGCGAAAAATGGAAGATGAGCTGAGCAAGAATGAGATTTTGACCTTATATGTTAATAAAATCTACTTAGGCGAAGGTGCCTATGGGATTCGCGCTGCCGCTAAAAAATACTATAGTAAGTCGCTTGATCACCTTAGCATTGCTGAGATGGCAATGCTGGCAGGGTTGCCGAAAGCTCCTTCCAAGTATAATCCTGTTGCCAACCCAGATAGAGCGTTAACGCGGCGAAACTGGATTGTTGGGCGCATGCATGAGCTTGGTTATATTAATGCAGAGCAACGTGACACTGCTATTAAAGCGCCGATTGGCCTTAACTTATATCAAGAAAAGCTTGACGTCAATATGCCATATTTAGCAGAAATGACGCGTTACGCACTAGTTAATCGTTACGGTGAGCAAGTTGTTAACGGTGGCTGGCGGGTACGTCTGACCGTAGATAGTAAAGCACAAATAGATGCTGAAACTGCGGTGCTAAAAGGCTTAGTCGCTTATGATCATCGCCACGGCTGGCGTGGTGCTGAAGCCAATGATGAGCCACTTGAAAAATTTCGACGTTATGGCAGTATGCTCCCTGCTAAAGTGACTAAAGTCAGCTCACGCAGCTTTGAGGCTACCACACCTTCCGGCGAAAATGTGACGGTTAATTGGTCGGGCATGAGCTGGGCACGCAAGCATTTTTCAGCAGATCGTATCGGCAATTATCCCGGTAATGCCTCGCAAATTGTCAGTAAAAACGACATCATTCGTTTAATAAAAACGGATAATGGTAACTGGAAACTAGCACAAGTTCCTGATGTACAAGGCAGCTTGGTATCTTTAAATCCAGATAATGGTGCGGTCAGAGCGTTGGTCGGCGGCTTTGACTTTAACCACAGCAAATTTAATCGGGCACTACAAGGCTGGCGTCAGCCGGGTTCAACAATTAAGCCTCTTATCTACACTACCGCATTAGAAAAAGGGTATCGCCCTGACAGTATTGTCTCAGACCGCCCTATTCAAGTCGGTGACTGGAAACCTAAAAACTCAGATGGACGCTTCTTAGGTGATATCACCTTACGTCGCGGTTTATATTTATCTCGTAACCTAGTATCCATTCGGCTGCTACAAGCAATTGGCATATCAGATGCCCGTAACTTGCTAGATCAATTTGGCTTAGATAAAGAAAAACTGCCAACGACTTTATCTCTCGCCCTCGGCACAGGGCAGGCTACGCCATTACAAATGGCGACTGCGTATGCAACTTTTGCTAACGGTGGACATCGCATTCAGCCTTATTTTATTGAACAAATTTATAATTACGACAATAAATTGTTGTTTCAAGCGAATCCGCAGCAAGCTTGTGCATTATGCTTTAACGATCAAGTCGATGACCTTAATAAAAAACGGATCGAAGAGCATAATAAGCCTATTGATGGAACTTTAGACAACGATAAAAATAAAAAAATATCTACCGAGGCTAAAAGTAAAAATGATGCTGACAACGCTAAACAATATGTTAAAGCCCTTCAACTGAGTATTTATAATGCCAGCCCAACAGCAGATCGTCTACAAGCTCCTGTCGTCCAATACTTACATGCGACTCAAGCGCCGCGAATCTTGAAGCCACGTGTCGCCTACGAGATGGCTGATATTTTACGTGATGTGGTACAGCGCGGTACAGCAGTAAAAGCCAGAGCCTTGGGTCGTACGGATATCGGTGGTAAAACAGGTACGACCAACGAAGCTAAAGATGCATGGTTTGCAGGATTTCATCCAACCAATGCGACTATCGTATGGATGGGCTTCGATCAGCCAGAAACTCTGGGCCGCCGTGAGTATGGCGGTGTAGCTGCATTGCCGGTATGGATGGACTTTATGAGGGCCCAGCTCAAAGGCACACCTTATCAATGGGTATCCCTCAATAACCGCGCTAAATCTGAAAAACAAAAGCGACGCATTATAGAAATGACCGATGATGGCATTATCGCACCTGATGATGATGAAGACGAAATGGGTACAGGCGTAAAACCAGTCATGCCAAAAACGCAGCAACGTAAGCAGCCTGAACCCGAACTTACTACAGAACAAAGTAGTGAGGGTATTGATAATAAAAAGTTATCAGCGCCTGATAGTAAAGGAACAAAACCACTGAAAGCTACTCCAACAGAGCGTATGCCCGCAATGCCAGAATAAACTAATAAAGCTAGAATCAATAAAACAATCATTAAAAAAGGCGCTTTCAGACGCAACTGGAAGTGCTTTTTTAATGGTCGCTTTATAAAAACATCGTTGCTAATAATACTAAACTGATCACTATCCTACCTGTCTTACTAAAAAAACTTTGTACTTTGTAATACTTTTCTATATTAAAAGTTATTAATATTAATAACCTCATCTCTAAAAACGGCTGATGCTAAGTGTAAGTTGATATGTAAGTTAGTACCTATTAATTTAACACCTACTGATTTGTTAAAATAACGGCGTGAATAATAAACTCTCTTAGTTTTATATCAATCGTAGTTACAGACATACGAATTTGGAAGTCGTAAAAATCATTCAGTGTATTCTCTTAGAACAATTCACTATTTGAAGCCTTGATAATATAATCTTCGTAAACTATACAATATTATTCTAGCCTTAAGATTTCAGTATACTTAAACGTCGCTTTACTTTTTTATTTTAGTAATGTGATTTATTCTCTCACTTTCTGCAATGCGTAAAAAAGCCAGCAACAAGGCTGGCTTTTTTACATTACTTTTACTAACTAGTTAAATACTATCTAATAGACAAATGCCACCTAGATTAACTTAAAACTATTCAGCTTGACTGCCTTGGCTGAGCTCTTGTGCAAAGGCTTCGTCAAAGCTAGAAAAGTCTTTATTGTCGCTATTAGCAGTTGTCATATCAAACGCTGCATTGATGTCTTTATCGAGCAGCTTCTGCTCCGCTTTCTCTTTACGCGCTTTATGATAAGCAAGACCAGTACCGGCAGGAATCAAGCGACCTACAACGACGTTCTCTTTCAAGCCGCGTAACTCATCAACTTTACCAGTCACTGCTGCTGCTGTTAGTACACGCGTAGTTTCTTGGAACGATGCTGCTGAAATAAAGCTTTCAGTTGCCAAGCTAGCTTTGGTGATACCCAGCAATTGACGCTCATACTGAACTGGGAATTTATCTTCCGCAGTGAGCTTGTCATTTAGAGCTCTAATATCAACATATTCAACCTGATCACCTTTAAAGTGATTTGAATCACCGGCATCAGTAATCTCAACTTTACGCAGCATCTGGCGAATAATAACTTCGATGTGTTTGTCGTTGATTTTTACACCCTGCAAGCGGTAAACGTCTTGAACTTCGTTAACAATATAGTTAGCAAGCGCAGTCTGACCTTTCAGACGTAAGATATCGTGTGGGTTCTGTGGACCATCAGCGATAACTTCACCGCGTGCTACTGTCTCGTTTTCGTAGACGTTGATTTGACGCCATTTTGGAATCAGCTCTTCATGTACTTCACCGTCTTCATTAGTGATGATAAAGCGGTTTTTACCTTTAGTCTCTTTACCAAAGCTGACGACACCACTCATCTCTGCCATGATGGCATGATCTTTTGGACGACGTGCTTCGAATAAATCTGCAACCCGTGGTAGACCACCGGTAATATCTTTGGTACCTGACGAAGCTTGTGGTACACGGCCCAGGATTGAACCAGCAGCCACTTCTTCACCATCGCCAACACGAATGATAGTTTCAGCAGGTAAGAAGTAAACCACTTCTTTACCCGCATCCGTATTCAAGATAATAGCAGGACGTAAGTCTTTTGCTGAGCTTGAACGATCACGCGTCGCCAGAATCTCAAACGAGCTCATACCAGTGGCGTCATCAACTTTTACAGTCGCTGTTAAACCATCGGTAATATCACTAAAGCGTGCTTTACCAGCAAATTCAGTGATAATAGGATGCGTGTGCGGATCCCATTTAGCGATAGTCTGACCACCTTCAACATGATCTTCGTTTTTCACAAGCACGCTTGAACCGTAAGGAACTTTATAGCGCTCACGCTCACGACCTAGCTCATCAGTTAAAGCAATTTCAGCTGAGCGCGATACGATAACTAAATGACCATCAATATGCTCAACCGTTTTCATATTTTCGAAATGGGCTTGACCCGCATTACGTACAGAGATGCTGTTGTCCACTGATGCTGAGCTTGCCGCTCCGCCCACGTGGAAAGTACGCATGGTTAACTGAGTACCTGGCTCACCGATAGACTGGGCTGCCATAACACCAACTGATTCGCCGATATTAACTTTATGACCACGAGCAAGGTCACGACCATAACACTGCGCACAAACACCGTGCGCGATATTACAAGTAATCACTGAGCGTACCCAAATATCATCAATGGCATTTTCGTCAAGGGTATCAACCCAATGCTCATCGATTAAAGTACCCGCTGGAATTAAGATTTTATCGGCATCATCATTATAAGTCACATCACGTGAGGTCACACGACCCAACACTAGATCACCAAGCTTCTCAATGATCTCGCCACCTTGAATGTGCGGAGTCATTAGTAAACCAACCTCAGTACCACAGTCATCACTAGTGATAACTAAATCTTGTGCTACATCAACCAAACGACGCGTCAGATAACCTGAGTTAGCCGTTTTCAATGCCGTATCAGCTAGACCTTTACGCGCACCATGGGTTGAAATAAAGTACTGTAATACGGTCAAACCCTCACGGAAGTTGGCTTTAATCGGCGTCTCAATAATTGAGCCATCCGGTTTTGCCATCAAACCACGCATACCGGCAAGCTGACGAATCTGTGCGGCACTACCACGAGCACCAGAATCTGACATGATGAAAATAGAGTTAAAAGATTTTTGCTCTTCTTCCTCACCTTGCGCATTGATTACTTTGTCGGTTGCCAAATTATCCATCATCGCTTTTGCGACTTTGTCATTGGTACGTGACCAGATATCGACTACTTTATTATAGCGCTCACCAGCAGTAACAAAACCTTGCTCAAACTGATCTTCGATTTCGCGAACTTCAGCGTCAGCAACATCAATGATTTGTTTTTTGCTTGGTGGAATAACCATGTCGTCTAGACCAATAGATACGCCTGACAAGGTTGCTTGAGCAAACCCTAAGTACATCAATTGGTCAGCAAACATAACACTGTCTTTAACGCCCATCTTGCGATAGCACGAGTTAATCAATTTTGAGATATTCTTTTTGGTCATCTCTTGGTTGCATTCATCAAATACCATACCAATAGGCATGATGTTCCAGATGAGCAGACGACCGGCAACGGTATCTTTGATGCTGGTCTCTTTAGTATGATTGCCGTCATCATCAATATGCGTTTCAGTAACCCTTACTCTAATTTTAGCGTTTACATGCAAATCATTAGAGCCAATCGCTCGTAATGCTTCGTTGACGGTGGCAAAAATCATGCCCTCGCCTTTGGCATTTACTGATGAACGGCTGATGTAGTACAAGCCCAAAACCACGTCTTGTGACGGTACAATAATCGGCTCACCGTTAGCAGGTGACAAGATATTGTTGGTTGACATCATCAGAGCACGTGATTCAAGCTGTGCCTCTAGCGTCAATGGCACGTGAACGGCCATTTGATCCCCATCAAAGTCAGCGTTGAATGCGGTACAAACTAATGGATGCAGCTGAATGGCTTTACCTTCAATCAATACCGGCTCAAACGCTTGTAAACCTAAACGGTGAAGCGTTGGTGCACGGTTCAATAATACTGGATGCTCACGGATAACCATCGCTAGCATATCCCACACTTGTGGCTCTTCACGTTCGACCATTTTCTTGGCGGCTTTAATCGTGGTAGCCAAACCATGTGATAATAGCTTGTTATAAGTAAATGGCTTAAATAATTCAAGTGCCATTTTCTTCGGCAAACCGCACTGATGCAAACGTAGCGTTGGACCTACTACAATGACTGAACGGCCAGAGTAATCAACACGTTTACCAAGTAAGTTTTGACGGAAGCGACCTTGCTTACCTTTGATCATATCAGCCAAAGACTTCAATGGACGCTTATTACTGCCCGTAATCGCGCGACCGCGGCGACCGTTGTCAAGCAAGGCATCCACTGATTCTTGTAGCATACGTTTTTCGTTACGTACAATAATATCAGGAGCGCTCAGCTCAAGCAGACGCTTAAGACGGTTGTTACGATTGATCACGCGGCGATATAAATCGTTCAAATCTGAGGTCGCAAAACGGCCCCCTTCTAGCGGTACTAGAGGACGCAAATCCGGTGGCAATACTGGCAAGATGGTCATGACCATCCATTCAGGCTTATTATTAGAGTCACGGAATGCTTCTAATAATTTAAGACGCTTAGACATTTTCTTAAGCTTAGTCTCAGAGCCAGTTTGTGGAATAGCTTCGCGCAGCTCGTCAATTTCAATATCTAAATCGATATCTTTTAACAAATCACGGACGGCTTCCGCACCCATTTTAGCAACAAATTCGTCACCAAACTCTTCAAGCGCTTTAAAATAATCTTCATCGTCTAATAACTGATACTTCTCTAAGCTGGTCAAACCTGGCTCAGTCACGATATAGCTTTCAAAGTATAAAACACGCTCGATATCACGCAGGGTCATATCAAGTAACAAACCAATGCGGCTTGGTAATGATTTTAAGAACCAAATATGCGCAACCGGGCTCGCTAAGTCAATATGACCCATACGATCGCGGCGAACTTTAGCGGTTGTGACTTCAACGCCACATTTTTCACAGATAACGCCTTGGAATTTACGGCGCTTATACTTACCACACAAACATTCAAAATCTTTTACAGGGCCAAAAATTTTGGCACAAAACAGACCGTCACGTTCAGGCTTAAACGTACGATAGTTGATCGTTTCAGGCTTTTTAACTTCACCGTGCGACCATGACTTAATAACGTCAGGTGAGGCGAGCGTAATTTGAATACTATCAAACTCTTGGTTACCGTTGCCGGTAGGGCTTTGCATGATATCGAGTAAATCTTTCAAGTTGCTTCTCCGTTATCTCTATAATCATCTAAAAGCGGCATAAAAAGCATCGCGAATAAGATGAATGAAGGCAATGAATAGGGTTGAGATAAATCACTAAAAGCAGCAGCAATGAGCGTACTACTTTTATTTAACAATCAAGTTTAAAACCTTCACGCTTATAACATTAATTGCTTTGTTTTAACTCAATATTGATACCCAATGATTTGATTTCTTTAGTCAGTACGTTAAACGACTCAGGCATACCTGGATCCATGTACTGCTCACCATCGACGATGTTTTTATACATACGTGTACGACCTTCAACGTCATCCGACTTCACGGTTAGCATCTCTTGCAAGGTGTACGTGGCGCCATAAGCTTCTAGTGCCCACACTTCCATCTCACCAAAGCGCTGACCACCGAACTGAGCTTTACCACCAAGTGGCTGCTGCGTGACTAATGAATAAGAACCCGTTGAACGCGCATGCATCTTATCATCAACCAAATGGTTAAGTTTGAGCATATACATATAACCAACCGTTACTTTACGGTCAAACTTCTGACCCGTACGTCCGTCATATAAGGTTTGCTGACCATCTCTTGATAGACCTGCAAGCTCTAGCAAGTCTTTGACTTGATGTTCATGCGCCCCATCGAATACTGCCGTACCCATCGGTACACCTGCACGTAGGTTATCTGATAAGGTCATGATTTCATCATCAGTCAAGCTATCTAAATCAACGCTTTCACCACCAACTTTATTGTAAATCTGGTCTAAGAAATCACGCAAATCTTTAATAGCTGCTTGGGCTTTCAGCATACCGTCAATTTTCTCGCCCAAACCTTTTGCAGCCATACCTAAATGAGTCTCAAGTACCTGACCGATGTTCATACGCGACGGTACGCCCAGTGGATTCAGTACGATATCGACCGTATTACCATGTTCATCATAAGGCATGTCTTCGACTGGCATAATGCGCGATACCACCCCTTTGTTACCATGACGACCCGCCATTTTATCACCTGGCTGGATACGACGCTTAACTGCTAAATAAACCTTAACAATTTTTTGTACGCCATGTTGTAAATCATCACCAGCGGTCAATTTGCGTTTTTTCTCAGCAAATTTACTATCGATATCTTTTTGCTTATCGACTAAATATTCAGCGATTTGCGTGAGACGCTCAGATATTTCTTCTTCGACAGGCTGAATATCAAGTAACGTCTCAAGGCTCATCTCTTTCATGTCAGCGGCTGCCATAATAGTACCCGCTTTTAGACCAGAACCACCGCTCACTTTTTGCCCGTTGAGGAGATTACCAATACGGCCACGTGCTGCTTCTTCAAAGATGCGTAGCTCTTCTTTTAAATCTTTACGATAGCTGTCAAGCTGTGACTTTTCAATAGCACGCGCACGCGTATCTTTTTCGACACCATCACGAGTGAATACTTGTACATCAATAACCGTACCTTTACTTGATGTTGGTACACGTAGTGAGGTGTCTTTAACATCAGCCGCTTTTTCACCGAAAATAGCCCGTAGCAATTTCTCTTCTGGCGTCAGTTGTGTTTCACCTTTTGGAGTCACTTTACCAACTAAGATATCACCGGCATCAACTTCTGCACCAATATAAACGATACCTGCTTCATCAAGACTCGATAAAGCGGCTTCACCGACGTTTGGAATATCAGCAGTGATCTCTTCAGTACCCAATTTGGTATCACGAGCCACACACGTTAATTCTTGAATATGAATGGTGGTGAAACGATCTTCTTTAACCACTTTCTCAGACAACAAGATTGAGTCTTCGAAGTTATAACCGTTCCACGGCATAAATGCGATACGGATGTTCTGACCTAAGGCCAACTCACCAAGATCCGTTGAAGGACCATCAGCTAAGATATCACCTAAAGCGATTTCGTCGCCTTGGTTGACGATAATACGTTGGTTAATACAAGTATTCTGGTTTGAGCGCGTGTATTTAACGAGGTTATAGATATCAATACCAGCTTCACCAGCAATCATCTCATCTTCATTAACACGAACCACAATACGTGATGCATCAACATCTTCAATCACACCACCACGCTTGGCGATAACACAAACACCTGAGTCACGCGCAACGTGACGTTCCATACCGGTACCTACTAACGGCTTATCAGCACGTAATGTGGGAACGGCTTGACGCTGCATGTTCGAGCCCATCAAGGCACGGTTAGCATCATCATGCTCTAGGAATGGAATTAAGCCTGCCGCTACCGATACTACCTGACTAGGTGACACATCCATATGTGTTACTTTTTCTGGCGGCATACGAACGAATTCGCCATAGCTACGTACGCTAACCATCTCGTCACTTAAAGCGCCGTCTTCAGTCACTGGTGAATCAGCCTGTGCAATGACAGTGCCTACTTCTTCAATGGCTGATAAATACTCAATAATGTCGGTTACTTTACCGTCAACTACGCGACGATAAGGCGTCTCTAAAAAGCCAAAGCTGTTGGTTTTAGCAAAGGTGGCCAATGAGTTAATCAAGCCAATATTTGGACCTTCAGGAGTCTCAATCGGACATACGCGGCCGTAATGAGTATCATGGACGTCACGTACTTCAAAGCCTGCACGTTCACGAGTCAGACCACCAGGTCCTAGAGCGGATACACGGCGTTTATGAGTCACTTCAGACAACGGATTGTTCTGATCCATAAACTGGGACAGCTGGCTTGAACCAAAGAATTCTTTCACAGCAGCGGCAACTGGCTTCGAGTTAATCAAATCTTGTGGAGACAGGTTATCTGTTTCGGCTGAACTTAAACGCTCTTTTACGGCACGCTCAACACGCACTAGACCGACACGGAATTGGTTTTCCGCCATCTCGCCTACTGAACGAATACGACGGTTACCTAAATGGTCAATATCATCGACTTCGCCGCGACCGTTACGAATCTCAATTAATTCTTTTAGAACGTTGACAATGTCATTATTAGTTAAAACACTACGCTCACGCTGGATGTCAGGATCATCAGTATCCTTGAACTCTAAACCCAAACGGCGGTTGAACTTCATACGACCAACGTTTGATAAGTCATAGCGATCCGCATTAAAGAACATGCTATCAAACAGTTTCTCAGCGGTATCAATGGTTGGTGGCTCACCTGGACGCATGACTTTATAAATTTCAACCAAGGCTTCTTCACGAGTTGAGGTACTATCAGCACGCAAAGTATCCGCAATATAACTGCCTTGATCGATATCATTAGTAAACAGAATACTAATTTCTTTGATAGAGTCACTGGCTTCAAACGCGCTTAATTTCACCAGTAACTCATGGTCAATTAAGGTGTTCGCTTTAGCAATTACTTCATCGTTAACAATGATGTCTTCGGCTAAAATACGCTCATATAGATATTCATCAGGCACAGCAATACGAGTCATACCCGCTTCTTCAAGCTGACGAATACGACGTGCATTAATACGTTTACCTTGCTCAACAACCACATCACCTGCAGGCGTTACGATGTCAAACTGGGCCATCTCACCGCGCAAGCGATCAGCAACTAAATCGATCTCAAATTGCTCTTCGCCTTTATAAACGGCTACTTTTTCGAAGAACAAATCTAAAATCTCAGAGGTACTCAGACCTAATGCACGTAGAATGATTGATGCCAGCAATTTGCGGCGACGGTCAATCCGAGCAAAAACTAAGTCTTTAGCATCAAATTCAAAGTCAAGCCATGAACCACGGTAAGGAATAATACGTGCGTTATAAAGTACTTTACCACTCGAATGCGACTTGCCTTTATCATGATCAAAGAACACACCCGGTGAACGATGTAGCTGAGAGACGATAACTCGTTCAGTACCATTAATAATAAAGGTACCGTTATTAGTCATCAATGGCATCTCACCCATATAGACGCTCTGCTCACGAATATCTTTAATCGCCGCTTTACTGTCTTTATCTTTGCTGTCTTTATCTTTGATAATTAAGCGAATTTTAACACGCATCGGCGCTGCAAAAGTTGAGCCACGCAAAATACATTCACGCTCATCAAACTCAGGTGTGCCTAAATAATACTCAACGAATTGTAACTCAGCATTACCAGAGTGACTCTCAATTGGAAAAATAGAAGAGTATGCAGCTTGCAAACCAGTATTCTCACGAGCTTTAGGCTTTTTATGCTCTTGCAAAAAGCGCTCATAGGAATCTACTTGAATAGACAATAAATAGGGAATGTCCATCACAGTAGGCAATTCAGCAAAACTTTTGCGAATACGCTTTTTTTCAGTATAAGAATATGCCATCGAGAGTCCTTACAGTAAACGTGGATACAAATTAAAGCGTGGCCAGCCTGCACAAATACTATGCAAACTTAGCGACGTAAACGATAATAATAGAAATAATCTTTAAAATATAGATAGCAATCAAATCGAATCAAAAATAAAAATTCGTCAATCGCCTGGCGCTAATACTATAATTATTTTTTGACTGATATTGCTCAAATCTAATTAGGCTACTAAAAAAACTCTATGATGTTACCAACGTGGTTATCGGCGTTTACAGTCTATGAGCCTAAGTACTGTCAGTCAAACCATGCTAGACTAGCTAAAAGTGAGTCTTTTAGGATAAGTAAATATTACGGTTTACTAGAAACGATATAAACACTAAAGCCAATAGAAATTATAAAAGCAACAAGAAAACATGCAGACGCAAAAAATCGCCAAACATCTAGTTGACGTTTAGCCTACATCAAAAAATTTAATAACAGGTTTGCGTGCTTGCATATATGTTGTCTGTCCTTTTGATGGGTATCCACCATGGTGATGCGTAATTATGCTGGCAGACACAAAAGGTCAAGCTAGTGATTATAATAAAAAAAAGCTGATAATGCAAGGCATTACCAGCTTTTTTTGGTACAGTATCAAACTTATTTTAGTTCAACAGTTGCGCCAGCTTCTTCAAGTTTCTTTTTCAACTCTTCAGCGTCAGCTTTAGAAGCCGCTTCTTTGATTGGTGCTGGAGCACTTTCAACCAAATCTTTCGCTTCTTTTAGGCCAAGACCAGTCGCTTCACGTACGGCTTTAATTACAGCAACTTTTTTCTCGCCAAAGCTGGCAAGAATAACGTCAAACTCGTCTTGCTCTTCAGCAGCAGGACCAGCAGCAGCAGCAGCAGGTGCAGCAGCAGCAACGGCAGCAGTTACGCCGAATTTTTCTTCCATGTCGCTGATTAGTTCAACGATATCCATTACTGACATTTCAGCGATTGCGTTTAACACATCATCTTTAGATAGTGCCATGAGAACTCTCCGTTATCTGATAAAAATTAATTGATTTTAATATCGCTTGGATTGCTTGCCAAATTTTATAATAGGGTTGGCAATAAACTACAATCAGCGATGTTAAAGTTACGTTAAAACAAGCAATTAAGCAGCTTCTTTTGCGTCTTTGATTGCTGCTACAGTACGAACAAATTTGCCAGGAACTGCGTTCATAGTCTGGACAAGTTTGGTCACTGGTGCATTCAGTGTGGCCATTAAAATAGAAAGCGCTTCGTCGCGAGTTGGAAGCTTCGCTACACGTTCTAATTCTTCTGGACCAAATAATGCGCCACCAACTGATACCAATTTGGTCTCTAAGGCTTTGTGATCTTTACTAAAGTCGAAAATGACTCTAGCTGCAGATCCCAAATCTTCCATTGAGAAAGCCAAAAGTAATGGACCAGTCATACTATCTGACATACACTCAAAGCTAGTACCTTCAAAAGCGCGTTTTGCTAGGGTGTTTTTTACCACTTTCAAAACCACGCCTTTATCACGGGCTTGTTCACGCAGCTTAGTAAGCTTTGCAACACCAATACCATGATACTCGGCAGCTACCACTGAGTACGCATTAGCAGCAACTTCAGACACTTCAGCCACAACTTGTTGTTTTTGTTCTAGCGTTAATGCCATAGTTGACTCCTTAATCTTATCAGTCTGTTTACTATCCAGATCGTTAAAAACCGAAGTATTTAACAACTTAGATATGAAATAAGACTAACTTGATACGACACATTAATTATAAGCATTCTGCTTACAATTAATGCCTGATTACGGCACCGTTATCAGAATGACGTTGAGTGATAAATTAACATAAATGCTAGCTTATCTGCTCCTGTCTTAAACTGTATGGGCCACCGTCTGCGTAGGCCAACTAAGACTTTCATCTATCGTCGATTAACAAAACCAGCTTATTAGTACTAATAACAACTTTATGAATTGCGAACAACTTTAAAATAGTTATCAATACTACTAAAATGCTTTCTACCTACGGTCTTAGACAGCGTAGCGACTGCTACACTGACCTAATTTTTTAAAATTTATTGGTGCTTATTACTTACAATATTCTATTTAGAAAATTGGGATAATAAGCACGTATATTGTTTACTTATCTTATTTATTAACACGGTAAGGGATAGGATCAATAGTGATGCCTGGGCCCATAGTGCTAGAGATAGTAATTTTTTTGATGAAAATACCTTTAGAAGTCGCAGGCTTAGCACGCTTTAGATCAGCAATTAGCGCTTGGGCATTTTGCATGACTTGTTCAGCAGTGAATCCAACTTGACCGATAGTGGTATGAATAATACCCGCTTTATCAACACGATACTGCGCTTGACCCGCTTTAGCGTTAGTAACCGCTTCAGCAACGTTAGGCGTTACCGTACCGACTTTAGGGTTAGGCATTAAACCACGTGGGCCTAAGATTGTACCTAATTGACCAACAACGCGCATAGCATCAGGAGCAGCAATAACTACATCAAAATCCATGTTACCGGCTTTGATTGATTCTGCTAAATCTTCAAAACCAACGATGTCAGCACCCGCTTCTTTAGCGGCTTCAGCAGCAGCGCCTTGAGCAAATACAGCAACGCGTTTAGTTTTACCAGTACCAGCAGGAAGGTTAGTTGCGCCACGAACGACTTGATCAGATTTACGTGGATCAACACCCAAGTTTACCGCAATATCGATAGACTCTTTGAATTTTAGTGCTGGTAGATCGTTTAAGATCTGTACTGCTTCTTCAATAGTGTATAATTTTTCGTTTTCAATACGGCTATTGATTTCTTTTTGACGTTTAGTTAGCTTAGACATTATACACCCTCCACGGTAATACCCATTGAACGGGCAGTACCAGCAACGGTACGAACAGCAGCTTCAAGGTCAGCTGCGGTTAAGTCTGCATCTTTAGTCTTCACAATTTCTTCAAGTTGAGCACGGTTCACAGTGCCAACTTTAGCGATATTTGGTGTACCCGAACCTTTAGCAACGCCAGCAGCTTTACGTAGTAAGAACGCAGCTGGTGGAGACTTCATGATAAAAGTAAAAGACTTATCGCTGTATACTGTGATCTCGGTTGGGATCGGTAGACCTGGCTCTTGGCTTGAGGTCGCAGCATTAAATTCTTTACAGAAAGCCATGATATTCACGCCTTTTTGACCCAATGCTGGACCAATCGGTGGTGAAGGATTTGCTTTACCTGCAGGGACTTGTAGTTTGATGTAACCATCAATCTTCTTAGCCATAACTGTCTCCTAAATGGGTGATAACGCCAGTCTAGTGTCAATAAGTCACTAAGCAACAGCTCCCCGGTTTGTGGTTGTTTAGTCTAGTTTTTCAACTTTACTAAACTCAAGTTCAACCTGAGTGGGTCGATTAAATACGTTTACGGTCAATTGTAATTTAGATTTCTCATAATCCACTTTTTCTACCAACCCTTTAAAGTCGGTAAATGGACCATCAATTACTAATAATTCTTCGCCTGGCTCAAATAGAGTCTTTGGACGTGGAGTAGCTTCAGTCTGGTTCAGACGGTTTAAGATACGATCCGCTTCTACTTGAGTGATAGGAGCCGGCGTCTCTGGTGTACCACCAATAAAGCCCATAATACGTGGACACTCTTTAACAATATGCCAAGTATTGTCATTCATTTCCATTTGAATTAATACATATCCTGGAAAGAACTTACGCTCACTTTTACGCTTTTTGCCATCTTTCATTTCGACGACTTCTTCAGTAGGAACCAATACGTCACCAAAAAATTCAGCAAATTCGCTGCGATTGATGCGCTCGATTAATGAACGTTGCACTTGTTTTTCATATCCTGAAAACGCTTGGACAATATACCAACGCATGTCACGCTCCTGATCTTTATAAATAAGTCGTTATAAGTAAAAAACTGCATTAAACATCAGCAGTTGAGGTGACTCGCAGTATACGATTTGACACTCAACTTTGCCTGTCTAACCAATAAACAAGCCAACAAACCAATTAAAAAAGTTATCTAATACCCAAATAAAGAATCCAACAATAGCAATCACAACAATAACTTGCCATGTGTATTGAAAGGTTTCGTCTTTACTTGGCCAAGTTACACGGCGTAATTCAACAGCAGCGTCTTTTAATAAAGTTTTGAATGCACGACCTTGATGGGTCAGTGCCAAGCATACTAATGCAAATACAAAAAGGGCGACAATAATGCTAACCCGTACCCAAAGGTCATTGGCAGGTTGCCAGTAGCCCGGTAAATATTGATTAACTAAAGTCGCACCGATTAAAACTGCAATGGCAAGTAACCATAACATGACATCTTTCGCTGACCCTGTCTTAGCCACTTCAACGGCAGAAGTGCTATTCGCCGATGTATGGTTATTTTTAGTCAGCATTCCACCAGCCGTCGCCTTGGCATCAGATAACTTATTATCGAGGTTATCCTGATTAGTGCTCATAAAGGACTCGCTTTGGAGATGGTAGGGTACAGCAAAGATATAATACAAAGATGGCAGGCGATGTAGGACTCGAACCTACAACCCTCGGTTTTGGAGACCGATGCTCTACCAATTGAGCCAATCGCCTATGGGTGTTAAGGCTGATAATTATACCTATCTTTAATTAGAATGCAAGTTTTAAGATGATTTTTTGCTGTAACAACATAATTAATGATTTATACTTTATGAAAATTCATGTGTATGAGAAATAAATAGGCGTTTTATAGTCATTATTTTTAATAAATTTCGCCACTCATAAAAAAGCCGCTCTCAACAAAGAGAGCGGCTTTTTGACTAACCATTTAGCAGACTAGCAGATTGCTCTGACACTGCTAAGCATCTAATACAGAAGTATTAAACGTTA
>NZ_VORZ01000002.1 GCF_007997305.1 Psychrobacter frigidicola | reverse complement strand
GCCACCTGAGGTGATAGCGGCTACGGTTGCAATAGCAGCGGTAAGGGTGGTTTTACCATGGTCAACGTGTCCGATGGTGCCGACGTTGACGTGTGGCTTTTTGCGTTCAAACTTGGCCTTTGCCATGAGATTTTCCTCTTTATTGGTGAATCTTTATTAATCAAAGATCGGTAAATAGCTGTTTGACGGCTTATGACAGAGTTAAAACCATCAAACCGTTGACGCTATGGCTCATCTATTAAATATTGTCTATTACAATAGCTACCTTATATGGGCGCTATGATAATTTTTTCAATCTATTTAATGTGTTAATTCACTACACCACCTAACAATTATAGTGGTACATATTAATTAGTGAACTGACAGCACTAAAAGGCAACACCTCAGTGTCACCTTTAAATCATTACTTTGAGCATAGATTTTATTTTTTTCAATAGTGACACTGGACTGTATGAAATATAAATGGAGCTCATATTGAGAATTGAACTCAAGACCTCTCCCTTACCAAGGGAGTGCTCTACCGCTGAGCTATATGAGCGTGTTTTAGATAACTAATAAGTCATCTAAAAAAATATCACGAGGCAGTCTTAATAGCTAACTGTCGTGATAGGATTATACTGTTTACTTAGTGCCATATATATGGAGCGGGTGGCGGGAATCGAACCCGCGTCATTAGCTTGGAAGGCTAAGGTGTTACCATTATACCACACCCGCAATTACTCTTTATTGAAACAATAATACTGATTCAGAGTAAGCTTGGCGCTATGATAAACTTTAAAAATATGGTGGTGGGAGAAGGATTCGAACCTTCGAAGCTTTCGCGACAGATTTACAGTCTGTTGGGTTTGACCGCTCCCCAATCCCACCTTAGGTTACCTTGAAAGAGATGGTGCCGACTGCCGGGATCGAACTGGCGACCTACTGATTACAAGTCAGTTGCTCTACCAACTGAGCTAAGTCGGCTTGTTCTCTCAAAGTGGGGTGTATTCTATCAAATACAGTGCAAAATACAACCCCCTATCTGAAGTTTATTATCATTTATTTGAAAATAAAACTTAAGCAGTTGATTATATTAATATTTTTATTATTAATAATTACAGATAACTTGATGCAGCGCAATTATATGATGGGTCATATCAAAAAAAGCTAGCGAATACGCAGTCCATCACAAGCCATTTTTACGGCTTTAACCAGTGCCAATGCTTTTTTGTTGGTTTCATCCCACTCTGCTTCTGGAATAGAATCAGCAACTACTCCAGCTCCCGCTTGAATATGTATTTTGCCGCGGCGCATCACTGCGGTTCGAATAGCGATAGCAGTATCCATGTTGCCATGCCAGCCTAAATAACCGACTGAACCACCAAACACGGTACGACGTACTGGCTCGACCTCATCAATAATTTGCATTGCGCGAATTTTAGGCGCACCTGACAATGTACCTGCTGGGAAAGTCGCACAAAATACATCTAAGGCATCTTTATCAGGAAGTACGGTGCCTTCGACATTGGAAGCAATATGCATGACTTGTGAGTAGCGTTCAATAAACATCTTTTCGGTGACTTTGACGCTACCATATTCGCAAACTCGGCCGATATCGTTGCGGCCTAAATCTATGAGCATTAGATGCTCAGCGATCTCTTTTTTATCCGAGAGTAATTCTTGCTCCAATGCCAAATCCTCGGCTTCATCTTGACCACGTTGACGGGTTCCAGCTAATGGACGAACCGTCACTTTACCATTTTCAATGCGAGATAAAATTTCAGGAGACGCCCCGATAATATCAAAGCGTTTGTGGTCGTCAAGGGTATAACCATGCACTAAAAATAGATAAGGTGACGGATTTAAAAACCGTAAGGCACGATAGACAGCAAGTGAGTCACCAGTATAGTCTGCGGTCAAACGCTGAGCAGGAACCACTTGCATGACATCTCCTGCCAAGATGTAATCTTTAATTTTATTAACGTCGTTACAATACTTTTCTTTCCCAGTTTGCGATTTAAACTTGGGCGTTGGCATGATTGGCGCGCTTAAATCTGGCATCTCAGCCAATTTGTCTTCTATTTTTTGCAGCTCACGAATGGCCGCTCCATAGCCATCATCGTTATGACAATCGGCATAAACAACAATAGATAACGTGTTTTCTAAACTATCAAAAACAATCACGCTCATCGATAACATCAACCACATATCTGGTAGTGACATCGGGTTAGGCGCATCAGACAAGCCCACGCTAGGTTCAATCACACGAACCATATCATAGCCAAAATAGCCTATTAGCCCGCCACTAAAGCTGGGCAATGCAGGCACCTCATTTACCGTTGGCATTTTATAGTTCGCCATCAACTTACGAAGGTAGTCAAAGGGATCAGCAACAGCATCGACATCAATACAGTCGTTTTTTTTAAGCGTCATCATGCCATCAGCATATTGCAAAATCAGATCACTACCCAAGCCAATCATCGAATATCGTGCCCAACGCTCGCCCCCCACTACAGACTCAAATAGGTAGGCTGAACCACTCAAATCTCGAACTTTAGAGAACACAGAAACAGGCGTCTGAACATCCATTAAACGTTTTTTAATAAGGGGAACATGGCTAAAGCCTTGGTCTTTAAAGGCTTGATATTCTTCAAAAGTCATCATAATAAGCAGTCTCTTAGCACTATATTGGTAAAAGATGAGAGTTGTACATACAAGAAAAAAATGAGTCGTAATAAATTTAAAAAGTAAGCAGTAATAAAAAAAAGTAAAGACTAGGCCTGCCATTGTAACAAAACCGGCAGGCGTTATTAATAATTAGGATTACTGAACAGTTTGTAGACCTGCTAAGTAGCAACTATCGTTAGTTGACTATAAGCAAACAGCTAGCGATTACGCACCGCCCATATTGAATAGCCATAATGCAATTCCGATAATGATAATGGCAACAAAAACCCAAATAAACCAACCACCGCTGGGCTTTTTCTCGACATGTCCCGCATTGGCCGTGTTATCAATAGCTTGATCCATAGCATTATTGCCTTCAGTACCCACATCGCGAGATTGACCTAAATTAGTGGTTCCTGAGAACTGTCCAGTTGCCGCTTGTTTGGCACGTAACACATCTGGATCGGCTTCTTCTTGTAGTGCTGTCTTAGTCGTTTTATCTTGTTCTGGAGTAACTATTGGTTCTTGTTGCATGGCTGGTTCTTGAGGTGCCGTTGGCACTTTCTCTAATGGTTCATTAATCATCGGTTCATTGACTAGTGATTCGTTGATTAGTGAACTATTAGTCATTTCCTCTTGATGTAAATTTTCTTTAAGGTTTTCCTTGGACACTATTGGCTCCAGCTTATCTGCTGTACTTGGCATAGCTGACGTAGTTGGAAGAGCTTGGGTGGCTTTTGTGGGTGTATGGTCTAGGCTTTCACTAGAAGACAATACCTCTTTGATAATGGTCTCTTTTACCACTGGTTTACCTATATTCTTATGTACGTCATTTTCTGTAGTCATATTGAGAGCGCTAGTATCTTCTAAAGTAGGGGTGGATAAAGTGGGAGTGTCTAACGTAGTGTCGTTTAGAATCATACTGTCTAAAACCGTTTCTTCTACGACTACAGGCTCTACGGGTGAAGAAGCAGCAGGTTGAGCTTCTAAACGTATTGCAGGCTCATCAAGAGTAGCTGCTACGTCATCACTGTGGCGCTTTTCTGAGCTTTCCAATACTTCATCTGCGGTTACAATAGGAAGCGTGGTATCGTCCATAACATCATTATTAACAACTTCGGCATCAATAATATCAGTATCAACAACTTTAGTATCTAAAACAATAGAGTCGATAACTTCAGAGTCTACCACGTCACCATCCACGACTTCTGCATCAACGACTTCGGTAGGTAATACGTCAATAGTTGTCGGTGCAGTGTGAGTTAAGGCAGCCGCTGTTTCAACTGGCTGTTCTATATCTGTGGGAGCATCCATAGCATCTGATGTTCCTGCCATCACCTGAAAGGCAAAGCTTGCAAACCCAACGGTATCATCGGCTTTGAGGTGCTTGGACTTATTACCCTCAATACGCTCCTCATTAATAAAAGTACCGTTCGATGAGTTTAAGTCTTTGAGATAAAGCTTGCCATTCAAGACGCTTAATAGCGCATGATTACGGGATACTTGCTTGCTGCCCAGTACCACATCATTATCACTACCGCGCCCAACTGATAAACTATCGCTGACCGTCAACGTTAAGTCGCCTAGCGCTTCTGTTAGTGCATTTAGCTGCCAAGTGTTGGACTCTACGGGGACTTTTATATCTGTAATATTAGTTCCAACCGATGTTGTGTCATGCTCATTTGAATTGCTCACTATGATATCGCTCCTTATTTTTAGTAAAGTTTATCCATTTACTATTATTATTAAAATGACGTGTACTCGTATCGCCCTTTATAACTTTATTATTCAAACCATTAAGAAAGTGGATTATATTTTTTATCTTAGCAGTTTTACGACTCTATATTGCAATAACACTATTTTTTACAATCAATATCATTAATGTCTATCTATAAAAGATGTAAGGTTGAATTTCTTTATTGCGTTTGTTTAGGAATAAAATGAGGTTTAATTATACCGCACAACTTACTATAAGGAATGCTCAGCACAGGCATACCATAAACATAGGGGCCAATGTCATAAGCCTGATAGCGAATATGAATACCTTTATCGGTTAGGGTAATGTTGTCATTGAGAGTAAATGGCCAGCTTTTCTCGTAGCTGCTGATGTCTTCATCAAGCGTTTAGGCAGCTCATAATCAAGAGCGTCAGTGCTACTGATAAGGCTACTAGCGTTTGCCGATAAGCTAGTGGCACTCAATAAAATGCCGCTAGCCAGCGTGGAAAATAAACGCAAATACTGGCTTAGAGTGGTTAATTGCGCAGTTGTTAGCGGCTTTTTGTTAATTGATAGAGTCATATTGCCATATATCCTGGATAACAAACCTATTAAATCAATCAATAGTCTACCGTAACCGTCATGGGTTATTGTTGAAACACTGTTTGTGTTTTTAAAACGTTCCTTATGCTAGAAAATATGGACAATAAAAAAGACACGGCAGCCGTGTCTTTTAAAATAGGATATTAAGCGCTTGAAACAAACTGCGTTTTAAACTTAGTGCTCACGAGTATTACTAAAGGTTACTTCCGGATAACGCTCTTGCATCAACTGCAAATTCACCCGTGACGGCGCTAAATAAGTCAGATAGCCACCGCCATCAAGGGATAATTGGTCGTGGGCTTTACGTTTAAATTTCGCTAAAGCGACTTCATCATCGCAATGAATCCAGCGCACGGTGGCAATAGATACGGGCTCAAAAGTACATTGTACTTTGTACTCTTCTTTTAAGCGATGCGCGACCACTTCGAACTGCAATACACCGATTGCGCCTAAGACTAAATCATTATTAATCTGCGGCATAAATACTTGCGTTGCACCCTCTTCACTCAGCTGCTGAAGACCTTTTTGCAAGGCTTTAGATTTGAGAGGATCTCTGAGCACTACACGGCGAAATAGTTCAGGCGCAAAATGTGGAATGCCGGTGAAATTAAGCTCTTCACCTTCAGTAAAGCTATCGCCAATAGAAATCGTACCGTGATTATGCAAGCCAATAATATCACCAGGATAGGCTTCTTCTAAAGCTGCACGGTCGCCTGCCAAGAAGGTTAAAGCATCTGCAATACGCACCTCTTTACCCAGACGGACATGCTTCATCTTCATGCCTTTTTCGTACTTACCTGAACACACGCGCAAAAAGGCAATGCGGTCACGATGACGCGGATCCATATTGGCCTGAATTTTGAACACAAAACCCGTAAAGTTAGGTTCAGTAGCTGCCACTTCACGCTCATTTGTAGGATGTGCTTTTGGCGGCGGTGAATACTTAACTAGCGTATCAAGCACCATATTCACACCAAAATTACCCAATGCCGTACCAAACAATACGGGCGTCATCTCGCCTGCTAAAAATGCCTCAATACTAAAGTCTTCTAGCGCCATTTGTACCAGCTCAAGTGACTCTTCAAATGAGGCAAACATCAACGCCCCGAGACGCTCACGAATATCAGGATAATCATAACCATCGCGAGTCTCGATATCGACAATATCGCCGCCATGACCCTTTTGATAAAAGTAGGTTTTATTTTCGGTTAAATGGTAGACCCCAACAAAGTCTTGCCCCATACCAATTGGCCACGTTAAAGGGATACATTTAATTTTCAGTACTGCTTCAATTTCGCTAAGCAATTCAAGCGGCTCACGGATTTGGCGATCCAGTTTATTCACAAATGAGATAATCGGTGTATCCCGCATCCGGCAGACTTCCATCAGCTTGATGGTACGTTCTTCAACGCCCTTTGCCCCATCTACCATCATTAGCGCACTATCCACGGCTGTCAAAGTACGATAAGTGTCTTCACTGAAGTCAGCGTGTCCAGGAGTATCAAGTAAGTTAACAATGTGCTCTTGATAGGGAAACTGCATAACCGAGGTAGTGATAGAAATACCACGCTCTTGTTCCATACTCATCCAATCTGAAGTCGCGTGGCGGTCAGTCTTACGACCTTTAACCTCACCTACGACCTGAATGGCTTGACCCCATAGCAGCAGTTTTTCAGTCATAGTGGTTTTACCCGCATCAGGATGCGAGATGATGGCAAAAGTACGGCGTTTAGCAACCTCACGGGCAAGCTTAGCTGGCGAGAGCTTATGTGTTGAAAGTTTGGTATCTGCGCTCATAATCAATAACTTATCGTTAAATTTTGGAAGGAAATAGCAGGATTTTATAAAGGGTTTATCAGTAGATATGAAAGGTTTTGGTGCACGTATTGTAGCGGATTTACACTCAAAATGCTATTTTTGGTACTAGTTATGATAGTGATGACCATCACATATGAGAAAAATTTTACCCAATAAAAAAGGCAGTAAAGGAGTATTCTTGCTACTCTTTATTGCCTTCTGTTTGAAATGCAGAATATCTATATTAACAATCACTACTAATAATAACGTTTGATTTGCGCCTCTAGAAAATTAGCCGCCACATCGTTGACTAAGGTGCAATCAACCACACCCCTACTACTACTCTCGTTAGGACGAGGCTTGTCTTTATCAATAAAATTAGCATCATAAATACTACCATCGTAATCTATACCATTAGATAAATACTCTGGATCATTATTGACGGCAAAAAACTTAACCTGTGCTGCTTGTTGTTTATTCCCCGAGCCGACATTGAAATTAGTAGTACGAGATGGCCGATTATCACTGAAGCGTTTTACTGCGTTCAGAGTCCACTCATCAAGTGCTCTGTAGCTTGTTTTATTTTTAGTATTAAAAGTAAAAAAAGAGCGGTCGCTGGTCGTTACTGGAATGTAGCAAACTGAACCAGCAGGGAAGCTAAAAGTGTTGGGTATTTTGGGATAATTATTCAAATCGGTAAGAATGCCGCGACTGCTACCGAAATTATTGCTAGGAATATAGTCGCGTGCATTGATGCCTGATAAAGAAAGCGTTCTATAAGTCGTCTCATAATTAAACGACTTACTGCTGTTTTTTTCGTAAATAGGGCGCTTAACCGTACGGTTATTCACTTCAATATTTTTGTCCTCAAGTGTCCCTTCAAACTGAACTCCCAATACTATAGAGGATTCTAAATCATCAATATTTTGATTGTTATAATTACCGACGATATTAGTTGATTTAATATTACGCTCACCGGTGCGGTATCTACTATCGATACGCACCACCGCTTCTCTATTGGTTTGACGGTCAATACCTTTATCAAAACTGCTAACCGTAAACTCATTATTGCTACTACCGCTTGAACCAAAAATGGCATCTTCACCATCACCGCAGCCAACAAGTGTCATTGTCAGTAAGGCGAGACTGAGTGGCGCAAGTAAGCGTTTATTTATTTTTTTCATCGGAAGGCATCCCTATTAATAAGATGTTTTGTTAATTATGTTTATAAGCCATTGGCTATACGCCGTTCTTTATGAAGCGTTACTCATAGGGCTTTGTGGTTATCTTACACTAGTGTTGCTATGACTGATATATCAAGCATGTTTTACCTTTAAGTAACTTATTAAAACCTGCTAAGTATTTATAAGGTTTGCTTACAAATACATAGCAGACCTTTACCACCGCCATCTAGAGCAGACTCTATTATTTGTTATGCTAAGTAGGCTATTCAAAACAATCAAAGATTTACTATAAAATTATTCATATAAAAGGACGTATTATGAAAACATTATATTCTACTAAAGCCTCTGTTACCGGTGGTCGTACCGGCAATGCTAGCCTGCAAGACAGTGATCTGACGATTAATATGGTTGCACCCGGTTCTGGCAAAGACGGTAATAACCCAGAACAGCTGTTTGCGATGGGCTATGCGGCTTGCTTTGATGGCGCACTTGCTGCAGTCAAAAGCGAAGAAAAAGCAAAATTTGACTCTACCACTGAAGTAGCAGTAGATTTAATGAAAGGTGATGGTCTAGATTTTAAATTAGCGGTAAAAATTCATGTGACTGCTGAAAATACAGACCTCACGGCAGATGAGTTTCAAAAACTGGTCGAAAAAGCCAATACCGTCTGCCCTTATTCTAAGGCGACTCACGGTAATATCGATAGTGAAGTGACTTCAGAAGTGAAGTCAGCTTAAAAGCAAAATAAGGCTTTAGTCATTATTAATCTAGAATAATGGCATTAAACATAAGTACTCAATCATAGAATCCAGCCTTGTCTGGGTTCTTTTTTTATGGGCGTACACATCGTAACGGTTGAGAAGTTCGGCACGTTCGTTTTTTATCGTTATAATAAGGATGCCTTTTTATTCGATATGGATTGTTTGATACTTATCGTTTGATAACCGTTATCTAATACCTGCTAAGTGACTTTTATGACTGCTAATGACCACAACTCGCACCTGCCGATTGACCCTGCTACGCTACCCAGCTTTGATACCATGACTAATGTGGCGACCATGGATACCAGCCATGTGGATAAAGACAAGCCACCATTTATCTTAGTTGACGGCTCTTACTATCTGTTTCGTACCTATCATGCCCTGCCCAAAATGTTGACCACTAAAGGGCAGCATACCAATGCCATTCGGGGCACGTTAAATGCGCTATTAAAGCTCATGCGCCGTTACCATCCGACCCATATGGCGGTCTGTTTTGACACTAAATCCCCTACTTTTCGTCATCATTTATCGACTGATTATAAAGCAGCACGTCCGCCGATGGATATTGAACTGTCGCAACAAATTCCTTATCTGCACCATTTAGTAAAAGCCTTAGGCATTCCCCTATTGCGTATTGAAGGAGCAGAGGCTGATGATATCATTGGCACGCTTGCTTATCGTGCGGTTGCCGAAGGTCATCATGTGGTGATCTCGACTGGTGATAAAGACATGGCGCAGCTGGTCAATGACTGCGTCATATTAGAAGATAGCTTCACAGGAAAGATTACTGATAGCCAAGGGGTTGTTGATAAATTTGGCATTAAGCCTGAGCAAATGATTGATTTTTTAACTTTAATGGGCGACTCGTCTGATGGCATTAAAGGCGTGCCTGGCATTGGTAAAAAAACGGCTCAAGACTTACTAAACAAATATGGCAATATTGCTAGCATCTTGGACAATATCGCAGATATCAAAGGGCGCGGATCAAAAGGCCTAATTGAACACGCCGATGAGATTCCGTTGAATGCGCAATTGGCTACTATTGTTACCGATTTGGATATTGGACACGACTGGCAAGATCTTAAGATTAATACCGATCCTTGCGCCTATATTAATGAGCTACGCAGCTTATACAGTGAGCTTGAGTTTAAAAATGAGCTGGCGTCTCTCGATCATCCCAATCACCCAGCGAATGGTCAAGGGGTTCAAAGTGTTGCTGACAGTCAAGCAAACGCAGAATCACAGGCCCAAATCGCAAAATCACTGCAATCCACCAAAATTGATAATATTAAAAACAGCAAAAATCATGATAAAGCGTGGCATACCATTTTAGATATGCCTGCGTTTGATAGCTTAGTGGAGCAGCTGGAGAACGCACCACATTTTGTTATTGATACCGAGACCACTAGCGTCTATTGGCGTCAGGCTGAATTGGTTGGATTGTCTTTTGCGACGCAAGCGCACGAAGCTTATTATATTCCGCTGACTCACAACTTAGAAGGTGATGGGCTCACAGCTAAGCAGCTTGACCGCGACACTGTCTTAGCACGTCTTAAACCCATATTAGAAAATGCAAATATAGGTAAAATTGGTCAACATCTCAAGTATGATGCCCATATTTTGAACCGTCACGATATTGACTTATTAGGCAACATTCATGATAAGCCTAATAACTGGGCGATGGATACCATGCTTGCCAGCTACGTGATTAATGCAGCGATTACCCGTCACGGTATGGACGATTTGGCGCGGCACTACTTGCAAACACAGACCATTACTTTTGAAGATGTCGCCGGTAAAGGCGCTAAGCAAGTCAGTTTTGATCAAGTTGCAATTGATATTGCCAGTGACTATGCTTGTGAAGATGCTGATACTACCTATCAGTTGTTCGATATCTTTAGTGCAAAAATGGCTGACGATGAGAACAATCAGAAATTGCTGCATGAACTCGAGATTCCAACGGCTGAGATTCTCTGTCAAATGGAAGCCCACGGTATTTTAATCAAGCGTCCATTTTTAAACGAGCTCTCAAAACGCTTTGATGAAGAAATCATCGCCCTTGAACAACGTGCTTATGAGGTCGCAGGCGAAGAGTTTAATGTCGGCTCCCCTAAGCAGTTGGGCGAAATGCTGTTTGATAAATTAGGCGTCATCGGTGGTAAAAAAACTAAGACTGGCCAGTATTCAACGGGCGAAGCGGTATTGTCCAAAATTGACCATCCACTGGCCGATATCGTCTTGGAATATCGCAGCTTAGCGAAGCTTAAGAACACGTATACGGATGCGCTTGATAATGTCGCAGACCCTGAGACCAATCGCGTGCATACCAGCTATCATCAAGCGCTAACCAGTACCGGCAGACTGTCATCCACTGATCCCAATCTGCAAAATATTCCTATTCGTACCGCAACGGGTCGTCTGATTCGCCAAGCTTTTATTGCTCCAGAAGGTCGCGTTATATTGGCAGCGGATTATTCACAGATTGAGCTGCGTTTAATGGCGCATTTTTCTGGTGATAAAAACCTAACCCGCGCCTTTAATGAAGGACTAGATATTCATACGGCCACTGCTGCTGAAGTATTGGGCAAAACCGTTGAAGAGGTCACCCCTACCGAGCGCCGTAATGCCAAAGCCATTAACTTCGGGCTATTATATGGCATGAGTGCCTTTGGGCTTGCCAAACAATTACAGATGAGTCGCGGAGAGGCACAAGACTATATCGATATGTATTTTAATCGCTACCCAAGCGTGAAAGAATATATGATAAATACCCGTGCCAGCGCCTATGATAAAGGCTATATCGAGACCATATTGGGCCGCAAGCTTTATACACCCGATATCAATAATAGCAATCGGATGGTCAAGCAAGCCGCTGAACGCGCTGCCATTAATGCGCCACTGCAGGGCTCAGCCGCAGATATCATTAAACTTGCTATGATTGCCGTCGATAAAGTGCTGCCTAAAGCGCAGGCAAAAATGCTACTACAAGTCCATGATGAATTGGTATTTGAGGTCGATAGCGATCACGCTGAAGAGATCAGTCAGCTGATTAAAGACGCCATGCAAGAGGTGTTATCGACAACTGCAGCAGCTAGCGGCTGGCAAGTCGACTTTGCCGTGCCGCTATTGGTTGAGACGGATATCGGTAGCAATTGGGATGAAGCGCATTAGCATTAATGCGTTAACAATAGAGGTATAGAGTTAACGCACTAGTAGAAGGCCATTAAACTAGACTTTTATAAACTTCATTACCGTTACTTATTACGCAAAGTGAGCCATTGTGCTCACTTTTCATGTTTTATTAAAATGAGTTTGAGAGTCACCTGCGTCTTTGACAGAGCGCCTGATAATGTCCCTTTAGGGATATCACGTAAGCCTTAGGAGGAGACTATTTTTACTGAAAATGGCATTGTAGAAAATGCCAGTATTATTATTTTAACCTTATGCCTGCTGCGTTGTGCGCAGTACGCTGTGCAAAGTCGTGTCAAACAAGGCACTTATTTTTGGCTGGCATCCGTTTTAGTGTTTTTTACGGTTATGCGCCGTGAGTTGAGTTATCTATCTGACACATTAGTTCCGAGCGACTTTATATTTTTGAGTCAGTCTTATGATTGGTGGGAAGACAGTGTACTTTTGGGAATTTATGTTATTGCTATCAGTTTACTGATTTATTCATGGCGTTATTTTTGGGCCGTATTAAAAAATACAGCGTTATCACTATATATTGGCGTGGCTGTATTGGCGTTGATACAATATATGGGAGAGAACGCTATTGTCTTTCCTGAGACTTTAGGCGGGATGGTTGAAGAGATAAGTGAGGATATTATTTATAGTATCGCCTTAATTTATCTGTGGGTATTTAACCTGGCATATTTTGAAGCGCAATTAACTTATAAGTTAGGTGTTGAGTTGAAGGCGGAGTAGCAAGTGGCTTTTTAACTTCTGAATTTTTAGCGCCTGCCTACCTAACAAATAATTCTCTGAACTTCTATCATCGTCCTATTCTTTATTTCCGCTTCCATCAGGTGAGCAAACTGAAGCCCATGGTTTGCTCACCCATTGCCTCCTTCTTATTAGCAACCTGTTATTAATAATTTGCTATACTTAAATTTAGTCAGCCCTATTAGCAGTTAAAATTAGAACTAGTAGCAGTTAAAATTAGAACTAGTAGCAGTTAAAATTAGAACTAGTAGCAGTTAAAATTAGAACTAGTAGCAGTTAAAATTAGAACTAGATATTGCTATATAGCACTACCCCAATATAACCTCGTAAGCCAATTATAACTATTAAGGAAGTCATCATGAATGTATTAATCACTGGCGCATCACGCGGTATCGGTCTAGCAACAGCCAAGCGCTTGCTAGCAAAAGGACATAGTGTTGGTATCTTTGATATTGACACCGACGAGATTGAGCACGTGCTTAATGACAAAGCATTTAAAAAAGCCCTAAAGAATAAGCGTATTGTCCATGGCCACCTCGATGTGACTGACCCCGAGTCATGGGACACGGCTATTGAGCATATGGATGATAAACTTGGTGGCATTGATGTACTGATTAATAACGCCGGTATCTTAGTCAGTGGCGCACTACCAACCACCGATTTGGATAAGCAATTGTCCTTAATTGATATCAATTGTAAGGGTGTGCTGATTGGCTGTCATAAGCTAGCCCCTTATCTAGCCGATAGCAAAAACGGTAAAATTATCAATCTATCGTCAGCCTCTGCTATTTATGGCCAGTCTGAAGTGGCGCCTTATGCTGCCAGTAAGTTCTTTGTACGCGGCTTAACAGAAGGGCTAAATATTGAGTACGCTGAGCGTGGCATTAAGGTTATCGACGTCATGCCATTATGGGTCAAGTCTGATATGACCAAAGATATTAATGTCACTAGTATTAATCGTCTTGGTATTAATCTAACCGTTGATGATGTGGCTAAAAAATTGTGTAAACTGAGCAGTAGCCCAAACCGTAAGATATCGCGCACCCATTATCCTATAGGGATGCCAGCAAAAGTCTTGCATAAGTTATCACAAGTATCTCCTGATCCACTCATGCGCTTTATTAATAGCAAAATTGGTACGAAGTAACCACCCCAGTCATGCCTAAACTGTCAGATTAAAAGTAATTTGAAGAAACGTAGACGGCTACCTAATATTAGTAGCCGTTTTTTTATGTTAATTTTAAGAATTTATCATTCTCTTACATTTTTTGAACATGCTGTGACAGCTTACTACTAGTGGCAACAACCATAACAAGGCAAACTGGTATCCATATTTATTAATACTAGTTTATTACTACCAATTTTAAGGAAGTTATCATGAACAATTCAAAAACCCCTTTACCTGAAGAGATGGATCGTATTGACGGTGACGACAATCAACAGGTTGACTTAGACAATCCGATGCTACATGTGATTGATAGTGATGAGACGCTCGATGACAGTGCAGGATTTAGTAACTCGCAAGTAGGCAGTGATGCCACTCAAGGTCTGACTCCCATCCATCGCCAGAATATCGATGAATCTCGTATTGATGACGTCTTGGTACAAGACAATTTAGATGACAGCGACTATCCTAATATTGTTGATATCGCAGATAAAGACGCCGCTGGATATAGCAATAACGATGATTTATAGAAGCGCTTACATTCACTTTTAATGATAATAGAGACCATTAAAAAAGCACGATTACTTATCATAATCGTGCTTTTTTAATGGTTAATTCGTTAACTTATATTTTTTATATAGAGTCAATGCTTAAACCCAACCATCAAGCGTGCCTGCCCACCCTTTAACCAATGGAGCAGCCAATGCTTCTATCAATTCTACGTGCGCCTCATCGGTATTTAAGCATGGAATATAATGATACTCTTGTCCGCCCGCATGAAGGAATGTCTCACGGTTTTCAATGGCCAACTCTTCTAACGTTTCAAGGCAGTCCGCTGAAAACGCAGGGCTAATAATTTGTACGGACTTGACCCCAGATTTACCCCAATCTTCCAATACCACATCGGTATAGGGCTTGACCCACTCTTGCTTACCAAAGCGCGACTGGAAGCTAATAATCCATTCATCTTCACCCAATCCTAAGGCGTGTGCCACTTGCGCAGCGGTACATTTGCAGCGTCTAGGGTACGGGTCGCCTTTGTCCATATACGGCTGCGGAATACCGTGGAAACTGAACATGAGCTTTTCAGGCTTACCGTGCTCGGCCTGAAAACGGCGAATACTATCGGCCAAGGCCTTGATATAAAGCGGATGGGCAAAGTAATCTTTGACTATCGTCATATTGGGTAAGTTACGCTGCTTAAGCGACCATTTGGTAATAGCGTCATAAACCGCACCGGTTGAGGTTGCTGAATACTGCGGAAATAACGGCAACATGACAAAATGGTCAACGCCCTCGCTACGTAGTTGGTTCAAGACGTCCGGCAGACCTGGATTACCATAGCTCATCGCCGAATGGACAGACACGCGAAACGGTGAAGCAACTTCACTCAATTTTGGCTCGAGCATCTCGACTTGGCGATTAATGATATTGCGCATCGGCGAGTCGCCATCCCAAATGCTGGCGTAAGCTTCTGCTACGCGTTTTGGCCGCGTGGTTAAAACAAATAAATTGAGAATAATTGCCCATAAAAACTTAGGAATCTCAATGACTCGCGTATCTGATAAAAACTGACGCAGATAGCGACGCACCGCAGGCGCGGTCGGCTCATCGGGTGTACCAAGGTTGATTAATAAGACGGCAATACGCGGAGGCTGTTCAGGTTTCATAGCGGCACATTTTATAAAGGATTATGGGATAACTAAAGGTTACAGCAGATTTCAGTAGCAAGGATAGATTAAATCGTTAAATAACTGTTTGTTAATCACTAGACTATAAGCGGCTGTTTATTAAACAACTGATTATTAAGTCTCTGTTCACAATGCTTAAATAAAGTTAAAAAACGCTAACTAAAATATCCTGCCCTAAAGCTCGCTTAGTGTAGCATTTTATTCACTACAAACGCATCGCAAAACTAATGCTCATACAATTTAATACGAAGTTGAAAAAATTGGAAGCCAACTTAAACACTTAATTCATGATGCCATTGAAATAAAGTCCCTGCACCAAGGTTGTGCTCATACGCGCATCGCCATACAATAGGCAAGCATAGCGTATTGGTATCTTGCCATACTGCTTTATTTTATTGATGACTGTCGTCTTGCGAGGTAGCTTTGAGAGCACGTCCTGATATTACCAGTGACCCATCCCACCCAGATTTAGATGCCCATCAACTTAGTTCAGTGGGCTCAGTCGGAATGGTCACACCCCAAACCTTTCACTTTACAGAACCTTTGACTTTAGAGTGTAATCGCACCCTACCTTCATTTGATTTAGTGGTAGAAACTTATGGCACTTTAAATGAAGAAAAGTCAAACGCTATCTTAATTTGCCACGCTTTATCCGGCAGTCACCATGCGGCAGGTTTCTATAAGGAGGATGATAAAAAAATCGGCTGGTGGGACAATATGATTGGCCCAAACAAGGCCATCAATACCAATCAATTTTTTGTTGTTTGTGTCAATAATATTGGCAGCTGTTTTGGCTCTACAGGCCCAACAACCATTAACCCTAATAGCATAGCGAATAATGGTGAAGCGCGTGCCTATGGCCCTGACTTTCCGCTGGTCACGATTAAAGATTGGGTCAAGACCCAAGCCATGCTCTCAGACCGCTTAGGTATTGAGGTTTGGCATGCTATTGTTGGCGGTTCTATGGGTGGTATGCAGGCGCTACAATGGTCGGTTGATTATCCAAGCCGGATTAAACGCTGCGTAGTCATTGCCAGTACGCCCAAGCTATCAGCACAAAACATTGCCTTTAATGAAGTGGCGCGGCAATCGATTATCTCTGATCCTGACTTTAAAGAGGGACGTTATTTACAAGCCGGTACTTATCCGCGGCGCGGCTTAATATTAGCGAGAATGGTGGGACACATCACCTATCTCACTGACGATGCAATGAAAGCGAAATTTGGTCGCGATCTGAAATCTGGCAAATTCATGTATGGCTATGACGTTGAGTTTCAGGTTGAGAGTTACTTACGTTATCAAGGCGAACGCTTTAGCGAAAACTTCGATGCCAATACGTATTTATTAATGACCAAAGCTTTAGATTATTTTGATCCTACTCGTGACGGTGCGTTAGAACTTGAAGCTTTAGAACTTGAGTCTGACCAGACCTTTAAACATAAAGATTCTGCTAATTCTCGTAATGACATGATAGCCACCAATGGTAGTTTCGATAAAGATACAGACAATGAGCATGCTCATAATGAGTTGAAGGCAACATTTGCGCATACCCAATGTCAATATTTAGTAGTGTCTTTTACCACCGATTGGCGCTTTGCACCTGAGCGCTCACAAGAAATCGTCGATGCCCTTATGGCAGCGGGCAAACCAGTCAGCTACATAAATGTCGATGCGCCGCACGGTCATGATTCGTTTTTATTTGATATTCCACGCTATATGGGCGCGGTCAACGGTTTCTTAACGGCCCCATTTATGACCGCTAGCCACCCAGAAAAAAATACGGCAGCAACAGGAGAACGCTTGTGAGAATGGATCATCAGTTGGCCGAGCGTTGGATTGCGCCACGCTCGCATGTGCTCGATTTAGGCTGTGGTAATGGCGAGCTACTCGCGCATTTGCAACAAAAACTGGGCGTCAGCGGTTATGGGTTAGAGATTGATGAGGAGAAGATTAACGAAGCCATTGGCAATGGTTTGTCTATTATTGAGCAAGACCTCAATGACGGCCTTGGACGCTTTGCGGACAATAGTTTTGATACTGTCGTGATGGCGCGCGCCTTACAAGCGGTCAAATCACCCGATACCTTACTGCTCGATATGTTACGGGTTGCGCGAGAAGCTGTGATTACCTTTCCTAACTTTGCTCATTGGCAAAACCGCCTACATTTGGGACTAAAAGGTATGATGCCCGTCTCAGAAGCGCTGCCTTACGAATGGTACAACACCCCTAATATACATCTGTGTACCTTTAAGGACTTTGAGGAATTGTGCGCGCGGCATGATATACGTATTATCAATCGCTTTGCCGTGAGCGACTCGGATAAAGGACACTCAGCGCTCATGACTACGTTGATACGCAAAGTACCTAATCTGCTCGCAGATGTCGCCATCTATCGCGTGACTAAACGCGCAACTGAATAAGCTTTTTGTGCCTAACAAATTGTGTCAAACTTCTTACAGTTAAGTAACTATATGATTTTATTACATACTATAGCCAGTAAGTTGGTGTTAAAGTAAGTAATTAGTATTTGAGTTTGGTAAGTTTGGGTGTTAAGCTAGCAAAATAATGTTAATCGCATAACTATTTTTTACCACTTATCTATTGATTTAGGCAGATTCTAGCGTCTTAGCGCGGCTAATGAGTAGGTAAGTTTATGCTATAAGATTCAATTTGATTGTTTATGTCGTTTAAATATTCTTTTAACGGCTTAACTTTATTTATTGTTCATTCACTGACTAATTTTGGAGCCGCTATGAAATTGTTAAAAGCCGCATTGTTCACTGCCATTTTTTCTTATGCCGGTCTGGCTAATGCTGACTTGGTAGCGAACGTGCCACTGGATACCTCGCGCTTTGAGATTATGAATGTCAGTGAGCTGTCCGCTCGTGCCAATCAAGGCAACGATCACGCGCAGTTTTACTTGGCCAAACGCCTGCAAAAAGGTCAAGGCATCGCTCAAGACACGCAGAAAGCCATCCAGTGGTACACCCGCGCAGCAGAACAAGGCGTTGCCCCGGCCCAGTTGAATCTCGGTATTATGTATCTACGCGGTGAAGGCGTACAGCCAAACTTACAGCAAGCACGCGGCTGGTTAGAAAAAGCGGCCATGCGCGGTGATAACCGTGCTAGCTATACCCTAGCCTTGCTCGATGAAAAGCAAAGAAATCTAGTTGACGCCTATAAATGGTATGATTTAGCGGCCCGTGATGGCATGTTAGATGATAAAGTACGTAGCAAAGCCCGCGGTAAAATTGGTCAGTTGGCGCTTAACTTATCAAACTCCGATATCGTCAGCGCTCGTACCCAAGCCGATCGCTGGTTCCAGAATAAATAAATCATAGCTTAAGTATGCTTATGCTAATAAAAAACCCAGCCCATTGCTGGGTTTTTTAGGTTTAGATATTAAATAAACTAATGTTCAATATTAACTACTAACTGGCTTCGATAATGACAATCTCATCAGCAGTTAGGTCGTATAAGGCATAGACCATCTAATTAATCTCGCTGCCGGTAGACTCTATCTGTGCTCTACTTATCTACGCTATTGAATCCAGAAAACATTCAAAAACTACCCAAAATTTGCTACACTGCGCCAGTATTTAATGATATCCACAATTGTGCCAATGTTATTATCAAAATTTTAAATCAATTAATAATTGCACTAGGTTTACGACCTAGCTAGCAGGAGAGAAAAATGAATAACCCTCAAGCAAATACAGCTAACGCAGCCACCACCGAAGCCCAAACGCAACCAACAAGCCATGCCACCGAATACGATAGCGCAACCAATAATATCGTGGTTGCTGCTTTATATAAGTTCACGCGCTTTGCTGACTTTGAGCAGTATCGTGAGCCGATGTTGAATACTCTGCTTGATAATGAAGTTAAAGGCACCTTACTCATTGCTGCTGAAGGCATTAACGGCACGATTTCTGGCACGCGCTGCGGTATTGATAACGTCCTTGATTACCTACGTACTATTGACGCCATTGGTAATTTTGCGTTTAAAGAATCTTATACCAGCGAGCAGCCCTTTTATCGCACAAAGGTGAAGCTTAAAAAAGAAATCGTCACCATGGGCGTGGAGAATATTGACCCATTACAGTCGGTTGGCCGCTATGTCAAACCTGCCGACTGGAATACGCTGATCTCTGACCCTGACGTTATCCTAATCGATACCCGTAATGATTATGAAGTGCAAATTGGCACGTTCAAAAATGCGGTCAATCCGCAGACTGAGACCTTTCGGGAGTTCCCCGACTACGTGGCAAAAGAGCTCGACCCGGGCAAACATAAAAAAGTAGCGATGTTCTGTACCGGTGGTATTCGCTGTGAAAAATCAACCGCTTTTATGCGCCAGCAAGGCTTTGATGAGGTCTATCATTTAGAAGGTGGTATCTTAAAATACCTAGAAGAAATCCCTGCTACTGAATCCCTATGGGAAGGCGATTGCTTCGTATTTGATAATCGTGTGTCGGTCAATCATAATTTAGAAAAAGGCGAGTATGAGCAGTGCTTTGCTTGCCGTATGCCCATCACAGCCACTGACATGCAAAGCTCCGCTTATATAAAAGGTGAGTCTTGCCCGCATTGCATTGCTAAAGCGACCAATGAGCAAAAATCGCGTTTTCGTGAGCGTGAGCACCAAATGCAGCTGGCCAAAAAACGTGGCGAAGCGCATATCGGTAGCGATGTGATGGACGTGATGGAAAAACGCAAAGCCGCTAAGAGTGAAGCACGTCGTCAAGCGGATGCCGCTAATAAAGCCAAAGCAAATTAAGCTTACAATTGCTACTTGTAAAACTATCTACCACAAAAAAAGAGATACTCAACTTAGCATCTCTTTTTTCATTCTAAAACTTACTATTATATTTTTTAGCTAAGCTTAGCTACCACGGTAAGTGCTGTAACCATATGCTGATAAAGTGATTGGCACATGATAATGCTTATCGCCTTCAACTTTGAAGTTCACTTCTACGTATGGGTAGAATGTTTCTACACCTTGAGTAGAGAAATAGGGAGAAGTTTCAAAGATAAGCTTGTAAGTACCAGCGTTATCAATGTTGCCTTGGTTCGGTAAAAACTCACCAATACGACCATCAGTACCCGTTTTTTGAGTATCCAAAAGTTTCCAGTTACCATTAACTTGCTTCATTAGACGCACATCGACATTCGCCGCTGGTTTACCAGTGCTGATATCTAGGATATGACTTGATAATTGATAAGCGCTTTGGTCAGCCGCGTAACCAGCAGTAGCAGTCAGGGCCAATACGCCACCAAGTGCAGCTGCTTTCATTATATTCATTTTCATAAAGCGTCCTTTAGATTGGTTCAGTTATTAATTTCGGTTACTAACACACTAGTTCTGTTTATATATTCTACACAGTTTTTATCGTCAAATGATTCGTATATTATAAAACCATCATCAGTAAAACCAATATATAGCTAATGTGTGAAGATTAAGTCTTTGTTGCCGTTCTTGGTAATTATACGATTAAATAAGTATTCTGTATTACCTATCACCTTCAAAAACATTACGTTAAAGAAAGTAGCTATGATTTAAACATAGGGTAATGGGTAGAATTAAGTGCTGATAAATAATTCATTCAACAACAAATACTTTTATTTAGTATACCTTTTCCTATTAACCGTATTATAAAGATTATGTTAACTTATACAATCGAATGTATATAGGATGTAGTCACAACCCTCTCAGCTCTGAGTAAATGATAAAAAATAGCAGACAATAATAAAAATCGTCTGCTATTGATGTCGTGGTCAGCTTACTCTACATAGCTTAAGGATAAATAATCCTTAAGCTATAAAGTCTACTATTAATATAGAACACGGATACGAATGGTTTCTGCCACGTCTTTTAGCTGGTCAAGAGCGGCACGTGAATCATGGTAATCTACATCCATCATTAAGTAGCCGACGCTGCCTTCCGTCATTAAACTTTGCGCTAAGATGTTGATGTGAGCATCAGCGAATAAGCGGTTAATCTGTGACAAAACTCCAGGAACGTTGTGATGGATATGCAACAGACGATGGGTGCCTTCTTTATACGGAATGGAAATCTCAGGGAAGTTTACCGCTGTGACGGTATCGCCTTGATCAGAATAACGTACGAATTTTTCTGCGACTTCTAAGCCAATATTTGCCTGCGCTTCTTGGGTTGAACCACCAATATGCGGGGTCAAAATCACATTATCAAACTTACGTAAGGGTGATTCAAACTCTTCATCCGCAGACTTCGGCTCTTTTGGGAATACATCAATAGCAGCGCCCAACACTCTACCAGACTCAAGCGCCGCCGCCAAATCATCAATCTCAACACAGGTACCGCGCGCGGCATTAATAAAGTAGCTGCCCTCTTTCATTTGTGCGAACTGCTCCGCTTTCATCATATAACGCGTGCTGGGTTCATCAGGGACATGCAGGCTTACGATATCAGCTGTATTCAATAACTCCTGTAAATTGCTGACTTGATGCGCATTGCCGAGGGGCAGTTTGGTTACGACGTCATGATAAATAACTCTCATACCGAAGCTTTCTGCCAATACGGATAGCTGTGAGCCGATAGATCCGTAGCCGACGATACCGATAGTCTTACCGCGAACTTCATGTGAGTCTTTGGCAGACTTACCCCAACCACCGCGATGGACAGTAGCGTTCTTTTCAGGAATGCCGCGATAGAGCATAATGGCTTCTGCCAACACCAGCTCGGCCACAGAGCGCGTATTAGAATAAGGGGCGTTAAAAACTGGGATACCTAGCTCACGAGCCGCTTCTAAATCAACCTGATTGGTACCAATACAAAAGCAACCAATCCCAATCAGCTTATCTGCGTGCTCAAGCACTTCGCGGGTCAACTGCGTGCGCGAACGGATACCGACAAAGTGAGCATCTTTGATTTTTTCTATCAACTCCTCTTGATCCAACGCGTGGCTGAGGGATTCGATATTTTTATAGCCCGCCTTTTGCAATACTTTCAAGGCATTTTCATGCAGACCTTCAAGCAGTAAAAACCGGATTTTGTCTTTTTGTAACGATAGTGCCATGGGAGACCTGTCCTATAACTATTTTATAAATAGTCTGCGATGAATAAAACGAAGATAATTTCTTTATCTTACACACTATTAAGTCCTAATGCAGAAGATTCCTTTAAATAAATAGTTACTATTTCATACTATGATAAGACAAACTGTCTCACTACCCTAGCAGATATAAGCTAGCGATAGCCTATTATTCACGTTAAACTACTGTATCGTATTACGTTTACTATCTGAGACCATCATGACTGAATCTACTATGGCAAATGATTACAGTGTCGCCGTCCAAACAATCTTAAGCACACTTATTGACGCTCATTACTTTGATAGCTCGCAGATCAAAACTGATGCTGCAAGTTTAGAGCACTGGGGCAAGGACTGGACAAAACACTTTGCACCCGCCGCGTCGGCAATTGTATTTCCCAAAACTACTGAGCAAGTACAAGCGGTGGTGCTACTGGCAAATGAGCACAATGTGGTGCTAACCCCAAGTGGCGGGCGTACAGGATTATCAGCGGGGGCGGTAGCTGCCAACGGTGAAATTGTCGTTAGTATGGATAAAATGAATCATATTGGTACTTTTTATCCAGCGGATCGTCTTATAGAGATCGAGGCTGGTGTGGTGACTCAGCAGCTGCAACAGTTTGCAGAATCTAAAGACTTATATTACCCGGTCGACTTTGCATCCGCAGGCTCTAGCCAAATGGGCGGTAATATTGGCACTAATGCGGGCGGCATCAAGGTCATTCGCTATGGCATGACCCGCCAATGGATTATGGGGCTGACAGTCGTCACTGGTAAAGGAGATATTTTGCATCTCAATCGTGGTATGGTTAAAAATGCCACGGGTTATGACTTGCGCCAGTTATTCATTGGTAGTGAAGGTACCCTTGGTCTCGTCACGCATGCACAGATTAAACTTGAGCGGTTGCCGCAAGCCTTGACCGTGATGGTATTGGGTATGGACAACTTCAGTGATGTCATGAATGTCTTATCCGCATTTCAAAACAAGATTGACCTCACCGCCTTTGAATTTTTTGATAGTGTAGCGATTGATAAGTTAATGACGCATGGACAAGTGCAAGAGCCGTTCGAAACACGTACCAAATTCTATACCTTGCTGGAGTTTGAAGCGCCTTATGAGCCGATTATGGATAAGGCGATGGCGATATTTGAAGAGTGTATGCAACAAGGCTGGGTGGTCGATGGCGTCATGAGTCAAAGCATAGCGCAAGCTGAGGAGCTATGGAAACTGCGTGAATATATCTCTGAGACCATCTCCGTATTCACCCCTTATAAAAATGATGTGTCGGTGCTTATTACCCACGTCCCTGATTTTATAGACGACATTGACCATATTGTGAGCAGTAATTATCCTGATTTTGAGGTTTGTTGGTTCGGTCATATCGGTGATGGCAACTTACATTTAAACATTCTAAAACCTGAAGCGATGAGCAAAGATGACTTCTTTGCAGCCTGTCAGGTGGTGAATCAGTATGTGTTTGAAACCGTGCAAAAGTATGGTGGCTCAGTATCCGCGGAACATGGCGTGGGCATGACCAAAAAGCCGTATTTGCACTATAGCCGTACGCCACTTGAGATTGAGTATCTAAAAGAGATTAAAAAGGTTTTTGACCCCAATAATATTATGAATCGCGGTAAGATTTTTGATTTGTAGGAAGTTCTTTTTAAACTTTTAATAAAAAAATAACGCTGAGTTTTGACACTTGGCGTTATTTTTGTAGGGCTGTCTTTATACTATTATGGTTATACGGAAATATAGACGCTAACAATAAAAATTAAGTATGACTGATATAGATAGCATGGGTTATACAAATAGCATGGCCACAGCCACGATAATCAGTACTAACAAAAATCCTTGCACCATCAAAAAAGCTTGGTGCGGAGCGGCTATATGACGAAACATATTACCCAACGCATTATAAGTGATACCTGCCGCTTTGATATGCGGCGGCGTATCGAAGGTTTTGATGATTTGCAAAAACTGTCCGGTACGATTAGGCGACCAACCTTGCGGACTGAAGGGTAAAAACGGTGACAACTGTGTGGCTTGCTGTTTGGTTGCCGGAGACCATAGCCAGCGCTCTAAAAACAGCAGACGCATGCGCCAATCAAAAAAGCTACGCTCGTCGATGGCTTGCAGTAATAATACTTTAACATTCTTATGGCGCGTATCAGAAAAAATGCTTTGTTGCAGCGCCAATACTTTTGATTTTTTACCTTCAATACACTGTAAAAAATGACCGTTGCCGTAGCACAAAATACCTGTGATACCATGTTGTTCATTATAAACACGCGCATGCCCTTCCACTTCTTCAAATATGGCGGTATTCAAACGTCCGGCCAACGTTAAACTGCTGACATATACCAGCTGAATCAATGCTGATTCGTCTATTTTTTCTAAAATACTAACCATATTAATCTGACTTAAAGGCATAAAACAAGAATCCTAAACAGCCACTATGAGCAGCACGTGGAAATATAAGGGAATGAGAGTAAAACGTTTAAACCTTATGAAAGAAATAGGTAAAATTTTGACATGACGTTGTTAGAGCTCACAAAAGCATAGCAAACAGTTACTACGTTATACTTTTATTATTGGCAAAGATTGTTATCATAACGGACGCAGGAAACCACTTAGAATATTTATATAAATCAGGCTTATAAGTAGTGCAAACTGTTGTAATCGTTGGGATATTGTAACCTTAATGTGACGCCATTGATATCTTTTTAAGATTGAAACTTAAGCGTTTATGGAATAGTCTGTTACGAAATTACTGACGTTGTTAACTATAGAGTTTTAATAATATTTCGTCTGTATTGTTCTATATGCAGTTCACCTTTACAAAAATTTGACCCTACAAAAAGCTGTGTTGATGTATTTAGTAAAAATGCTCTTAATAACATCAGATCAGCCAACCGCTAAAACAGGAATACTATGAGTAAAGTAGAAAAAATTGATGACTTTCATCTTACTATCGCTGAAATTAAGAAAAAAGACTATCCGCAATTAAAATCTCTAATGGACCGTGTCTATGCAAATTTAGGGGGTTCATGGTCAAAGACGACTATCAACACCTTAATTGACGCTTTTCCAGAAGGGCAAATTGCCTTATTTGATCATGATCAACTGATTGGCATCGTGCTATCCATGCGCGTTGACTATACCAAGTTTTCTAACCCGCATACGTATGATGACTTAATTGGACAAAAAGAGATCATCCGAGACAATCCAAAAGGCGATGCTATTTACGGCTTAGATGCGCTGATTGACCCTGAATATCGTGGTTACCGTCTTGGACGCCGTCTCTATGATGCCCGTAAAGAGCTGTGTCGACAGCTGAACTTCCGCGCTATTCTTGCTGGTGGCCGTATTCCTAATTATTATAACCATAAGGATTTAACACCTGGCGAATATATTGATGCGGTTGAATCACAGGAAATTCACGACTCAGCGTTATCATTTCAGCTGTCTAATGGATTTATCGTTAAACGTATCTTGACGGCTTATCTACCTGATGACAAGCAATCTAAAGGCTTTGCTACCTTACTTGAGTGGGCTAATATTTATTACGAGCCGCAAGATTATAAGCCTAATACCCGAAAATCTGAAGTGCGTATTGGTGGAATTCAATGGCAGATGCGTGAAGTCGAATCGCCTGAAGAGTTGTTGCAACAAGTTGAGTTCTTCGTCGACATTATGGCAGATTACAACTCAGATTTTGCCTGTTTACCTGAGTTTTTTAATGCGCCATTAATGGGACTATGTGAATCAACTGACCAAAATATCGCTATCCGCTTTTTGGCAGGTTATACCGAATGGTTTAAAAATGAGATTTCCCATTTAGCGGTTACTTATAACGTCAACGTTATTTGTGGTTCTATGCCGTTACTTGATGAAGAAGATACCTTATATAACGTCAGCTATCTGTGTCGCCGTGATGGTACAGTCGAAGAACAACGCAAAATTCACATTACCCCGCATGAGCGCAGTGCGTGGGTAATTGAAGGTGGCGATAAAGTTGAAGTGTTTGATACCGATGCGGGTCGTATTGGTATTCTAGTCTGCTACGATATCGAGTTTCCAGAGCTAGCACGCTTGATGGCGCTTGATGACATGGATATTTTATTCGTACCCTTTTGGACCGATACTAAAAATGGCTACTTGCGTGTGCGTATTTGTGCCCAAGCCCGCGCCATCGAAAATGAATGTTATGTCATGGTTTGCGGCTCAGTGGGTAACTTGCCGCAAGTTGAGAGCCTTGATATTCAGTACGCCCAGTCATCTATCTTCTCACCATCCGACTTTGCGTTTCCGCATGATGCGATCATGGCAGAAACTACGGCGAATACCGAAATGGTATTCTTCTCGGACGTTGATTTAGATAAGCTTATTCATGTGCGTAATGAAGGCTCAGTCCATAACTTAATTGACCGCCGCGATGACTTATTTAGTCTAAAATGGAAGAAAAAAGCCGCCATTTCAGCCAGTAAACTGACTGGAGAAGAGCGCCGCGAAAACACGGGTAGCGTTCTCACTGGTGACCCGCTACAAGGTCGTGCTCAAAAGTCTTAATGGTAAAAACTAACCACATACTTATCATAAGACAGTACCTTTAACTTTACATTTTAAAAAATAAACGGCTGACCATTCAGCCGTTTATTTTTATCTAAAAAATGATTCACCCAACACTTTACCCTTAAAAAAGCAGATGTTATGACTATTGAGAGTGATCCTAAAGCCAATATCGATAATGCGAGTAATGATACTAAAAACCGTAAAGCTGAGCCCGACCTTAAAAAAAGCCCAACGCAAAAGCTGTTATCAATGCTCAAGACCATGCTGCTATATGGCACGGTTTTCATCGTTATTTATACTGTGATTAACTGGTGGCGTCAGCCTGTTATGCCAGCCGATCCGCAGTTGCAATTGACTGACTACCAAGGGCAAACGGTTGATTTGGCACGTCTCAGTGCTGATAAGCCAACGCTGGTATATTTTTGGGGGACATGGTGTCCCATATGCCGTACCACTTCTCCCTCAGTGAATACGCTGGCTGAGGCAGGAAATTATCCGGTGGTCACTATTGCCGTGCAGTCTGGCAGCAATCAAGAATTGCAAAGTTATCTAAACGAGCATAGCTATACTTTTACGACTATTAACGACGAAGAAGGGATAATATTTGACGATTGGGAGGGACAAGTGACTCCCTCCTATGTGATTTTAAAAGATGGTGAGATGACCCAAGGGTTAACAGGCATTCAACCATTATGGTCACTTAAATTGCGACTTTGGCTGAGTTCAGTCTGGTAAGCAGACCGTTATTATTAGAATATCCATTCATATTTTTTGTAATAAAAAGCCTGCTAAATGATAAATTAATACCAATAATAATACTGGTATAGACACTCACTTAACAGGCTTTATTGTGCGATTTTGATTGATATGAACTGCATTCAACTTATATCATTCGTACTATTTATTAAACAACCGACTTAAATAATAAAAACAGTCAGTTAATAAAACTAGCTGATTAATGCGCTAAGTTCTTTATAATCATAGTTCAGAGCTTCGGCAACCGCTTTATAAGTCACATGACCTTGGGCAGTGTTGACGCCTTTAGCAAGGGCTTCATTATCATTACAGGCTTGTTTAAAGCCTTTATTTGCCAGTGCAATGATGTATGGCAGAGTGACGTTAGACAGCGCCATAGTCGAGGTGCGAGGCACAGCGCCCGGAATGTTCGCAACGGCATAATGAATCACGCCATGTTTGACATAAGTGGCATCATCGTGGGTGGTGATACGGTCGGTGGTCTCAAATAAGCCACCTTGGTCAATGGCAATATCAATCACCACACCACCTGGCTGCATAGACTTAATCATCTCTTCAGTCACCAATTTTGGCGTTGCTGCACCTGGGATTAGTACCGCACCGATAACCAAATCACTGTTTTTAACACTTTCAGCGATGTTTAATTTGGTTGACATCAGCGTCTGTACACCACTACCAAACATCTCGGACAGCTCTTTTAGACGAGTTGGGCTCAGGTCTAAAATAGTCACATCAGCACGTAAACCAAGCGCAATTTTTGCTGCCTCTGTACCTGATACGCCGCCACCAATAATGGTTACTTTACCTTTTTGGACGCCTGGTACACCGCCAAGTAAAATACCTTTACCGCCGTAAAAAGACTGCAAGTATTGGGCACCAATCTGTGTGCTCATACGCCCAGCAATTTCACTCATTGGGGTTAACAATGGTAATGAGCGGTCTGGTAGCTGTACCGTCTCATAAGCGATACCGTTTACTTTGCTCTCTAACAATGCTTTGGCAAGTGTTGGCTCAGCTGCCAAATGTAGATAGGTAAATAGCGTCAAACCTTCTTTTAAATAAGGATATTCGCTAGATTGTGGCTCTTTAACTTTGACTAATAAATCAACATCCCACGCTTCAGCAGCGCTATTAACAATAGTCGCGCCCGCATCGCTATAATCAGCGTCTGTAAATTGTGAACCGTCACCCGCATTGGTCTCAACATATACGGTGTGACCAGCCTCAACTAATGCGTTCACGCCACTTGGGGTCAGGCCAACACGGTTTTCATTATTTTTTACTTCCCTTGGGATGCCTACTTTCATTGTTGCTCCTTGCGTGGTGGTTACTCTGGGTAATTTTTCAGATTCAATTTAAAACACCATAAAATAAGGTTACTGCCTGACTTCATCCTTATAAAATCATGGATAAAACCGGATGTTTTAGCAGATTAAGACGCAGACGGCAATTATGGTTACGGTTGAATAGTAAAGTCGTCAAGATGTCAGCGCAATGCTTATCGCGTTTAAAAGCTATTAAAGGTGGGTTGTTGTTGCTATTGCAGCTCAATGAATGCTGCTGATAGTGACGTTATTAATAAAAGTCATTAAAATATTATGGTCAGAGACCTATGACTGCTAATATAAAGACCGATAATATAAGAAAAGTAAATACCACGCCATGTTAAAAAAAGAAAACCAAACTCATGTCAACCAGATAGATGATGCCTATGCTCGGTATAATTACTGACTAGTATAATTGCTGATTATCATTATAAGAGAGATGAAACATCAGCATGATAAAATATAGTACCAACGTGCACCTTGTTGTGATGACCTGTCTTTTAATGATAGACGACGTGTATAAGCGTTCATCATCATTTGATGATAAGATGCCTTTTAACAATAACGCTTAATAACAAGATAACTACTAACGATAATTTATATTATTAGCACATTTTTTGCTTCATTAATCATAACGATTAAGAATACAATTTTATATTTAATGTCGCTTAAGTTAGCACAATATCATAGGATTGTTAAGCGCGGTTATTATTATTGTTACTCATCCATTTGCCTTAAATAGATAACAGCGGTAACAGTACTTTTTACCCCACTCGTTTTATCATATAATGACAGACGTTTTTTACGGTTTTTATAGCACAGTTCTATATTCTTAACGGTTTTATAGTAAGCACGGCAGTTGCTCCTGCTATAGACTGCATAGACTCAAACCATTGCTACATCTCATATTCATATTTAACTTATCCTTATATAAAGAAACCTTCTATGACTGACAAAAGCAACGATACGCTAAGCCTTGATTATAAAGATACCCTAAATCTTGCTGACACTGTATTTCCAATGCGTGCCAATTTAGCCAATCGTGAGCCAGATTGGCTAAGCGCGTGGGAAGCGGATGATGTTTATGGCAAGATTCGTCAGGTACGTACTGGCGCTCCTAAATATATTTTGCATGATGGTCCTCCTTATGCCAACGGCCAAATTCACTTGGGTCACGCCGTTAATAAAGTACTAAAAGACATTATTGTGAAGTCAAAAACCTTATCAGGGTTTGATGCCCCTTACGTGCCCGGTTGGGACTGTCATGGTCTACCGATTGAGCAAAAAGTGGAAGCCAAAGTCGGTAAAGTGGGGCAAAAGGTTTCAGCAACAGAGTTTCGTGGTCTGTGCCGCGAGTATGCCAGTAGCCAAGTCGAGCTGCAAAAAGCGGACTTTAAACGCTTGGGTATTTTTGGTGATTGGGACAATCCGTACTTGACCATGAACTTTGCCCAAGAAGCCAACATCGTACGCGCATTGGCTATAATCCATGCCAATGGTCATGTCACCCGTGGTATGAAACCTGTGAACTGGTGTTTGGACTGTAGCTCAGCATTGGCGGAAGCAGAAGTTGAATACCAAGACAAAGTATCCGACGCTATTTATGTCAGCTTTGATGTTTTAGAGACGGACAAGTTTGCTGACTTCGCAGCTATTGAAGGCGGTATTGCAGCAGTCATTTGGACAACAACGCCGTGGACATTGCCTGCTAACCAAGCAATTTCAGTGCATCCTGAGCATGACTATAGTGTGGTTGCTACCGAAAAAGGCAATCTGCTATTAGCCACTGACCTTGTCGATACCGCTTTAGAAGCGCTATCACTCAGCAATCAAGAAGTATTGGCGACCGTATCAGGACGCGAGCTTGAAGGGTTACGCGCTCAGCACCCTCTTATTGAAGACCGCCAAGTACCGCTTATCTTAGGCGACCATGTGACGACCGATAGTGGTACCGGTCTAGTACATACTGCGCCTGGTCACGGTTTAGACGATTATATTGTTGGTCTTAAATATAACTTACCCGTTGAAAACCCAGTAAGCGGTACGGGCGTTTATTTAAGCACAGCAGCAGTCTTCGCTGGTGAACATATCTATAAAGCCAATCCAAAAATTATCGCCACTTTGCATGAAAACGGCCATTTATTAAGCCATACCAAAATTGAACACAGCTATCCGCATTGCTGGCGTCATAAGTCACCGATTATCTTTCGAGCAACGCCGCAATGGTTTATCAATATGGAGGTTGAAGGCTTACGTGAGCGCGCCCTTGCTGATATTCCATCAGTAAACTGGACGCCAGCATGGGGTCAAAACCGTATCGAATCTATGCTTAACGGTCGTCCAGACTGGTGTATTTCTCGCCAGCGTACGTGGGGCGTACCCATCGCTTTCTTTACTCATAAAGAAACGGGTGAGCTACATCCTAATACCTTAGAGCTGATGGAAGTCGCTGCACAAAAAATCGCTGCTGGCGGCGTTGAAGCTTGGTTTGATGCCAGCTGTGAAGATTTCTTAGGGGATGAAGCGGTTGATTATGATAAAGCCACGGATACTTTAGATGTGTGGTTTGATTCAGGAACAACTCATTTTACAGTACTTGAACAGCGCGATGAATTAACCAATCCTGCTGACTTGTACTTAGAAGGCTCAGATCAGCATCGCGGTTGGTTCCAGACCTCATTATTAACCTCTGAGGCGATGTATCAGCGCCCACCGTTTAAGCAAGTGTTAACGCACGGATTTGTGGTCGATGAAAATGGTCGCAAAATGAGTAAATCTCTTGGCAACATTATCACCCCGCAAGAAGAGATTAATAAAACAGGCGCGGACATGCTGCGCTTGTGGATTGCCTCTAGCGACTATCGCTATGAGATGAATGCCGGCAAAACCGTATTCAAAGGCGCGATTGATATGTATCGCCGCATCCGTAATACCTTACGCTTTTTACTCGCCAATACCGATGACTTTGACCCCGCTACCAACAGCGTCGACATTAATAAATTGGTTAGCCTCGATAAATTTATTATTGAGCGGGCACAAACGGTTCAAGCCCAAATCATCGAAGCTTATGATGCGATGGACTTTCACCAAGTCACCCAGCATATTACTGCGTTTTGCTCACAGGACTTAGGAGGTTTCTATCTAGATATTATCAAAGATCGGCAATACACTACCCAAGCCGATGGTATGCCGCGGCGTTCAGCACAGACAGCAATTTATCATATTGCCCAAGCGTTGATTCGCTGGATTACGCCGATTCTGTCATTTACCGCGCAAGAAGCCTGGGAAGTGCTGCACAATACTGATGATCCTTACGTGTTTACCCAAGCATGGTACGAGTTCCCAGAGTTTGAACTGAGTGCGATTAGTTCTGATGACTGGCAGCGCATTATGACGGCTAAAGATATGGTCAATAAACATATTGAGACCGCACGCGGGAATAAACTTATTAACGCGAATTTATCTGCTGAGGCGACTTTATATGCCGATGGGGCGATGCATGACAGCCTAGCTAAATTAGGTGAAGAATTAAGATTTGTATTAATTACCAGTAGCGCCACCTTACAACCAATGAGTGCGGCACCCGCTGATATTACTACAGATAATGGCAATACCAACCAAGACAATGATACGGATGAACTAGCAGACTTAATCGTAAATGTTACTGCAGCCGAGGGTACTAAATGCGTACGCTGCTGGCATGTGCGTAACGATATCGGTGTCGATACCGCCCATCCTGAGCTATGCGCACGCTGTGTCATTAACGTCTTCGGTAACGGCGAGGTGCGTCACTATGCCTAATAAACTGCCTAACACGCCTAAGCGCCTCACCCATTATGACAAAGGTAGTAACCATAAAGCTGATTTAGATACTGTCAAAGTCAATGAGCCCTTAGATCCAAAGCTAGATGAGGAAGTAGCTGAGGAATCAGCTACTATTTCACTTGAAAAGGATAACAACGACACAACTGCTTTAGATATTATCAAAGTCAATGAGCCCTTAGATCGAAAGCTTGATGAGGAAATAGTTGAGGAAATAGTTGAGGAATTAGCTACCACTTCGCTTGAAGAAGATAGCAGTGATACAACCGATTTAAATACTGTCAAAATTGATGAGCCGTTAAAACCAAAGCTAGATGAGGAAGTAGCAGTTGAAGCAGGAGCTACCCTTACTCCACTTAAACTGGTTAATGCTACTGATAAAAAAGAATCACCTAGACCTGCCCATGTAACGACAGGTAGCTCATTGACCCCTAAAGGTCGTCTTATCAAAACGCCTAAGCTGATTGCAAATGGTAAACGCGCCTTTGTATGGTATCTGCTCTCTCTTGTGGTGCTTGGTCTGGATCAATGGACAAAATGGCTGGCGGAAACCAAGCTGACTTTTCATGAGCCTGTTCCGGTCATAGAGCCATTTCTTAATTGGACCCTAGCCTATAACTATGGTGCCGCTTTTAGCTTTTTGGCAGATGCTGGTGGCTGGCAAAAGTGGTTTTTCTCAGCTCTAGCACTAGTAATGTCGCTATTTTTGATTGTCTATCTTATCAAAGCTCCGCGCCAAGCCAAACTGCTATCCGTAGGTCTAGCTATGGTACTGGGCGGTGCAGTGGGTAATTTAATCGACCGTTTACTACATGGTCATGTTATCGACTTTATTCATATTCACAGTGCTGATGTCTGGCATTATCCTATCTTTAATATTGCCGATATGGGCATTAGTATTGGTGTGGCTTTAATTATCATTGATATGTTATTTTTGGAAAAAAAGCGTAGCAGCTAATGTAAATTGGTATTAATTAGCATCAATAAAAAACCCGTTATAGCTTTCTATAGCGGGTTTTTTATTGATGCTAATTAATTACAGTTAATGAAGTAGACGTTTTTATAACTGGCTCTACCTTTTATCTATAAAAACTCTTTCAGATCGCTACCTGCCAATATGAATAACAACCCTGCCAAGTTAATAACCACCGTTAAATAGTATGTCATCCGAAAATCTGATTTTTGTGACTTATGCCGCAGATATGTCTGCGCAACCATTGCCCCGACCCAACCACCGAGCATACTTAATAGGTGCAAAGTCGACTCAGGAGTTCGCCAGTCGCCGCTTTGTGCAGCTGATTTATCTTTGGCATACATCATATAAGTGACAAGTCCTATCACTGCATACCAACCAACTACTAGCCAGCTCAGCTTATCCATAAAGGCAAGTAGTATAAGTACGGCATAAAACGCCACACCAAGAAATAAACGTTTTTTTTGTCCAGCTTCAAAGTCTGCTTGATTGCTACGCTGATGATTACGTTGGCGAATTTTTTGGTTCTTTTGCGCCATCTGTTGCTGTACGAAGCCAAGCTCCTGCACTTGTTTGGCTTGCATGCGTCCTTGATTGTCTTGAGCAGTGGTAAAAACAACTTGCTCACCAATAGTAGGGCGACGACGCGCATTAAATTCACTCACATGAAAAAATACGGATTCGCCATTCTCTGTTTCGATAAAGCCAAAGCCTTTATCGTCTTGCCACTTTTTGATATGGCCTTGTTGTTTGGTTGTCATGCTGTCCTCAAACCATTATTCTAGATTGCTCAACATGTTACACTATTTGAATAATAGCGCTTAAATGAAACTATAGTCGTTACACTATTTACGCTTATCTCATTCAAAAAATGGCTTATTATTTCTCGTATTACTATTCAGGGATTGCCCCTTAACCTCACCAATAGATGGCCTTCTAATATGACTACAGAAAATATGACCGAATCCCAATTTATCAATCCTAATGAAGACACGCGCATCACTTATGGCAGTCTTGTCAAATTGCATTTTGAAGTCACCCTCGAAAACGGCACTGTCATTGATTCAACTTTTAGCCGTGAAGCCCCAGTGACTTTAACCATCGGTGACGAGAGTTTTTTGCCTGGGTTCGAGCAAGTATTGATGAACTTGCGCGCCGGAGATACGCGCAGTGCTCACCTTGATCCCGAACAAGCCTTTGGTGAATGGAATCCTGATAATATTCAGACTTTTAGCAGCGCCCAATTTGCACTGGTCGCTGATACGCTAGAGGTTGGAATGTTGATAGAGTTTGAAGATAAAGGTAAAAACACTTTACCCGGTACAGTTAGCGCTATTCATGATGACGATATTGAAGTGGACTTTAATCATCCGCTCGCCGGACAATCGGTATTGTTCAAGGTTCAAATATTTAAAGTAACGCCGCCTGGTGTGATTGGAATTCAATTAACGTAATTTCTTAAGTTTTCTTATTTAACAAAGATAAAACAACAATAAATAGAACGAATAGCTTCTAAAATAAAAATTAAGAAAGGATATTTGTATGCAGTATCAAATGCTCCCCCAAATTAACGAAAAGGTTTCTAAAATTTGTTTGGGTACGATGACATGGGGACAACAAAATACTGAGAGTGACGCGCATGCCCAAATGGATATGGCGTTGGCTTCAGGTGTGAATTTTTGGGATACTGCTGAGATGTATCCCTCGCCGCCCGACAAAGACAAACAAGGTAGTACCGAGCGCTTTATGGGTTCTTGGTTTAGCAAAAATAAGCAGCGCGATAACGTTATCTTGGCCAGTAAAATGTCGCCCATGAGCTTTTTAAGGGATGGTGAAAGTCGTTTTAATGCGACACATATTAGTGCGGCTATTGATGGTAATCTACAACGTTTGCAGACGGATTATATTGATATTTATCAATTGCATTGGCCTGAACGCCAAGCCAACTTCTTTGGTCAACTTGGTTATGATAGCGATATGGCAGCGCAGTCATTAGAGGATTTAACGCCATTTTTAGAAACCATTCAGGCGCTCAATGATGAGATTAAAAAAGGGCGTATTCGTGCTTATGGGTTATCAAATGATACGCCATGGGGCATTATGCGCTATTTATGGGAAGCGGATAAAAACAACTTAATTGCGCCCATTACCATTCAAAATCCGTATAGCTTACTTAATCGTCTTTATGAAGTCGGTTTAGCCGAAATATCACATCGTGAAAATGTGGGCTTGCTTGCCTATTCACCGCTTGGTTTTGGCGTCTTATCTGGTAAATATCTGGATGGTAAACGTCCGGCTGGCGCGCGTTTGACCAAATACGACCGCTATGATCGCTATATCAATGAGCAAGCACAGTGGGCGACAGCACAATATGCCAAGATTGCCGCCGATGCAGGCCTTGATATGGCGCAGATGGCCTTAGCATTTGTCAATTCACGACCGTTTGTTACCAGTAATATTATCGGTGCAACTAGTCTTGAGCAGCTACAATCTAATGTTGATAGTATAAGTATCACCTTAAGTGTAGAGGTATTAGAGGCTATTGAAGCAGTACATATGCAACAACCAAACCCCTCTCCTTAAGCTATTTTTTCCTACTCATAAAACCAAATTATTTAACCAATAAAAAGGCGCAAATCTTGATGATTTGCGCCTTTTCTACTACTTATAAACATCGGTTTGTATCAATAACTAAAATAATTATAAAACGGTTGCTTGTCCATCAGAGGGTGTACTTAATACTCGGGAATGCAGCTCTACCAAACCGTCCTGCATGCGCTTCTGTAACATATTGGTCAGCTCACTTTTGCTATAACCATTCGGATCTAGAGGCTCAAGAGGCAGTACATAGGCAGTCACATTTTTACTATCTAGCACCCGCTTTAGACTTTCTTTCATGGTCAGCTTACCAAAGTACGGCAACTCTTCGCTTAACGTGCCGTCTTTATTAACATAGCTCAGTACCACTGGTTGAATAGGTACACACGCATCAATTGCTGACTGCAACAAAGTGCCGTGAATGCGCTTAATTTTTTTGCCATCAGTGGTGGTGGCTTCGGGGAAAAATATCACCGAAAACCCCTCATTTAAAAAGCTGGCAATTTGCGTCGTTACTGAACCCACATCACCAGAGCCACGTTTAATAAATACTGTCCCTGCGGCATGAACCAGCTTACCAAAGATGGGCCAATCTCCAATCTCTGCTTTTGATAAGAAAAACGCGGGGCTTACGCTTCCGACCACCGGAATATCCATCCATGACACATGATTAGAGACCCATAAACCATGATGTTGCGGCACGGGCTCGACTTGCACCACTTTGACCCCAAAAGAGCCTGCCATTTTACGGCAAAAGGTTTGAATATAGCGTGGTAACCTTTCGCGTGGGGGCTGCCGAAAAGCGCCAATACGTTGAGCCGTGCGCATACCACCGGCAATAGTGGTGGTCATGCCAGCAATTTGCTTACCGCGACCTAATTGTTTTCTGACTGAAAAGCCTGACTTAGATGGGCTCATCCGTATTCCTCTTGATTAAATATCTTTGAAAATCGCCATAAGTATATCAAAGTTTTATTAACCAGTGACGATTTGTTCACTCAGTTTCTTGATAGTAATTTCTGTTTAGTTTCATACAGTTGTAATACTAGATTGAATAATAATATCTGTAACATAAAACCATTACTAATTTCGCGCAAACCCTTTAATATCAAGTCATAAGACCGCATATTAATGGTTATCTGAACGCTGCTTTAATACTGAATCTTATTGATAACAGCGATTTATTTACTTAATTCATAGGTGATACTCTTTGGAATATTTTGAAAGACAAGAAGGCGGCGAGCGCGCCATTTTAGTACATTTAGACATCCGTCAAATGCAAGACCCTGATGATCTTGGTGAGTTTGAACTATTGGCATATTCAGCAGGTGCCAATGCGTTGGCCTTAGTTACGGGCTCACGTCAAAGACCTGATGCCAAATACTTTGTCGGTAGCGGTAAAGCGCAAGAAATTGCTGAACTGGTTCGTGAGCATGATGCCGATATTGTGCTTTTTAACCACAGCTTATCGCCCTCACAAGAGCGTAACCTTGAGGCATTGGTACAGTGTCGTGTCCTTGACCGTACCGGCTTAATTTTAGATATCTTCGCCCAACGTGCCCGTACTCATGAAGGTAAGCTACAAGTTGAGCTGGCACAGTTAAACCATTTATCCACACGCTTAGTCCGTGGTTGGACGCATCTGGAACGCCAAAAAGGCGGTATCGGTCTGCGTGGACCCGGTGAAACTCAGCTTGAGACAGATCGTCGCTTACTCCAAGTGCGGGTGACCCAGCTTAAAACCAAAATTGAGAAGGTAAGACAAACGCGAGCTCAAGGCCGGGCAAGACGACAAAAATCAGACGTGCCGACTATCTCACTAGTAGGTTATACCAACGCTGGTAAATCAACCTTATTTAATCGTTTAGTCGATGAGAATATCTACGCTGCCGATAAGTTATTTGCGACCTTAGACCCTACCTTGCGCCGTCTAGACTGGCAAGGTGTTGGGCGTGTGGTATTGGTTGATACCGTCGGTTTCGTACGTCACTTACCGCATGAATTGGTCGAATCTTTCCATGCCACTTTAGAAGAAACGCTAGAAGCTGATTTACTGTTGCACGTTATTGATTCTGCCAGTGAAGATATGCATGAGCAAATTCAAGCAGTTAAAGATGTCTTAGCTAAGATTGACAATGATGTGCCTGTGCTTAATGTCTATAATAAAATTGATTTAACCAACGAGCCTGCACACATAGGTTATGCAAGCAAAGGCCAGCCTAGTCGTGTCTATGTATCCTCTAGAGAAAACTTAGGTATGGAAGAGCTATCATTGGCAGTACAGCAACTGCTTACTGGTACGCTGACGACCTTTGATGTGACACTGCCTTATAACGCTGGTCAGTTCAAAAACACCTTGTACGAGCTGGGCGTTATCCAAGAAGAAAGCTATGATGATACCGGTCATGAATGCTTAACGATTCGATTGCCAAGCGATAGGCTACAACAGCTATTAGGCCAAGCGAACTTATCACCACTCGATGTCTTGCCACTCGCCCAAGCAACGCTATTATTGCCAATTTTAGAACCGTTTGAACAAAGTAATAACGATGAAAAATCTGAGATAGATGAAGTTGAGGAACTACTCACGGATGATGGTTATCTAGCAGAAGAACCAGTGATGGATTCTGAACCTAAATCATAGCTCTTTAAGCTTAATTACTTTCTTTGTCATTCATGACTTTAATGACATAACGGGCTGTCGGTACTTGCTAGCCATTAGTGAATACTGACAGCTTTCTGCTATATAACTCTTTAACATTAATAATCTTTGCCAAACCAAAATATTAAGACTTGCGGTCAAACCTAAAGATTAGCTAAGGTTTCTTAGTTTATCCATTCTCTATATAATCAAACAAAGCGAGCAAATACAGTCGACGTATGTCACTATTGTTCGTTTATGACTCTTATCTGGTATCTGGCTATTTATAGTACGACATTCTAAACAATGGCCTTATGCGCCACTAACCCGACACTCTTTCTTATAAAGAACCGCTTATTGGTTGTCAACTTGGCAAGGACTACTTATGAAGGCTACCTATTCTTCTAAATTGCCATTATGGCTTGCCATAATTCTAACGCTGGTTATGGTCATTGTGGTACGTGAATCAGCAGTAGTCGTATGTGATTGGTTAGGCATCGAAAAAGCCGCCAATGTGGTCGGTATGGTCGCCATGTTTTTAATTTTGATGACATGGCGAGTCATCAAAGGGCTGCCAAGCTGGCTGACCAAAGCCAGTAATATGTTATTGGTAGATAGTGGCTTTGCATTTTTACCAGTCTCCGCTGGCGCTGGCATACTGCTCTTTGAATTAGGGGATGAGCTATTGGGATTCATGCTGACGATAGTAATCAGTACAGTGATTCCGCTATGGGGACTTGCCATACTCGCCAATCGCTGGCTGAGTAACACGGCTGATTCGGCAACTAATACTGCGACTAACAATCATGATGCTAATAATTCTACTGATAAGAAGGAGCAACCATGAGCGTTGGTAGTGTAATTATTGCTACTATTGCAGCGATACTATTAACGCTAGCCGCGCACGCCTCTGCACGAATACTGGCGCGGCGATTGCCGGGGCTACCGATGGTTATCACTGCTATTGTATTGGTCGTCGTATTCTTGTTTATTTTCCAGTGGGACTATAACAACTATTATAGTGTTGCTAAACCGATATTTGACTATCTCTTAGGTTATGTCACGGTGCTACTAGCCATCCCACTTGCTGCCATGAACTTTAAGGGTCTACCCGTTCAACGCCTTACGGTTATTGTTGTGATTGCAAGCGTGGTTGGGGCATTGTTGCCCATGTCGTTAGCTTATATGTTGTCGCTTAGCCATGACACCCTACTTGCCTTTGCGACGCGTTCAGTAACCACACCGATTGGGCTGAGTGTGGCAAGCCTCATCAAAGCGCCACTAGCGATGGCCAACCTTATTATCATTGTCTCTGGACTCGTTGGTGCAACCTTATCGCCATTCTTATTTCGGAATGTCTGTGACGACCGCGCTAAAGGCTTGGCCTTAGGACTTGCCGCTCATGCTTTTGGTACAGTTGAAGCCTGGCAAATTAGTCATACTGCTGGACGGTATGCGGCGTTTGGACTGGCGGTTAACGGTCTACTAACTGCCGTTTGGGTACCGATATTTATTAGCGCAGTAGGCATTTAAATAGGCTTGTTTTTCCTTATCTACCTATCTAATAGTTCGCTACTCAAGAATAGCTCAGTTTGCGCCTTATACCCTTACCTTTAAAGACAATAGCGCTAATATTTTGATTTATTTAATTTTTTTACAAATTAAATTCGGTTTTAGTTATCTTTATAACCGATCCGATGGGGCTAAAAGTTATTTTATGCTATAGTAAGCAACTATTATCTTTTGTATCTATTGCAAGTGTCTTTCGTGAGTTTTGTCGGGAATTTATATCCATCCAGACAGTCACGGTAACCGCTTTGTAGCGCCAGATAACGCGATTATTGGCAAAGCGCTTTACTATTATTTGATAACAAGTGATATCTATATGATGAATATTACCACCCTATTTAGCCACCGTCTGTCCTCTATTCTGCTAACCACTGTCGCTCTCTCTACATTATCTATTACTGCGCAAGCCGCTAATATGACTATTTATAAGGACAAAAGAGGACAAGTTCTACTCACTAATGTCCAACCAAGTGGTAACTTTGACAGATATAACAAAAAAGTCAGAGAGACTTATTATCAGAGTAACAATTATAATAGTAGTGCCAGTAGTAATAACAATGCTGCAAACCAAAATTATGGCAGCAGTAGCGCTAGTAAAAGTAATAGCCGCAATGCTTATGACAGCTATATACGCGACTCAGCACAGCGCCATGGTGTGGATCCTGCGCTATTAAAAGCCATGATGCATACCGAGTCCTCTTTTAATCCGAATGCACGCTCCCCTGTAGGCGCACAAGGACTTATGCAGCTGATGCCGGCAACCGCACGGCGCTTTAAGGTCAACAATGCATGGAATCCTTCTGAAAATATCGAAGGTTCAGCTAAATATCTGGCTTGGCTCATGCGCCGCTTTAATAATAGAGTAGAATTTGCAGTAGCAGGTTACAATGCTGGTGAAGGTAACGTCGATAAATATAAAGGTATCCCACCCTTTAAAGAAACCCGAAATTATGTGAAGCAAGTGATGAGCCGCTATAACAGCTTGTATAAAAACGACTCTAGCTTGTTTGGTAATAGTATGAATGCCAGTAATGCCTCTGTCCAAAATCCTAACGTCAGTGGAGCCATGCAGGTCAGCTATGGTACCAGTAACAATAATGCCAGTTACGCCAACTCCGCTTATGCCGCTTTACGCTAAAATGATCTATTAAAAAATACCAAGCTATCAAGCATAAAAAAGCCCGTTAAATAAATAACGGGCTTTTTTATGCTTGATAGCTTTAGCTCAGTTTACCCAGTAATTACTGGTTAGCTGCTGCTTGGGTTGCCGCAACTTCAGCTGCGAAATCTTCTTGTTTTTTCTCGATGCCTTCGCCGACTTCTAAACGTTTAAAGCCTAATACTTTAACGCCTTCAGCTTTTAATACGTCACCGACTTTTTTCTCATTGTCCATAACGTATGGCTGACGTAGTAACGTCACTTCGTCTAGATATTTACGTAAGCCACCTTCAATCATTTTTTCAACGATGTTATCAGGCTTGCCAGATTCACGAGCTTTGGCTTCGATAATGTCTTTTTCGCGTGCTAGTACGTCAGCTGCTACGTCTTGATCATCTACAGCAACAGGGTTGAATGCAGCGATATGCATGGCAAGGTTTTTGCCTGTGTCTGCATTGCCGCCTTCAAAAGACACCACTACACCGATGCGTAGACCATGACGATATGACGCAAGGTTGCTACCTTCGATCGTCTCAACGCGGCGTACTTGAATATTTTCACCGATTTTTTGTACCAAAGATACACGAGCTTCTTCGACAGTCTGACCATCGCCATAAGGCAATTCGCCAATAGCCGCAACGTCAGTTACGTTATTTTCTAAGGCAAGGTTAGCTACTTTTTCTGCAAATTTAGTGAAGTTTTCATCTTTTGCGACAAAGTCAGTTTGGCAGTTGACCTCTAACAAGAATGCTTTGTTATCGCCTTGAGCGATAATGATCGCGCCATCAGCAGCAATATTACCCGCTTTTTTAGCGGCTTTTGCTTGACCTGATTTACGTAGGTTATCAATGGCAGTTTCAACATCACCGTTTGATTCTTCTAACGCTTTTTTACATTCCATCATGCCAAGACCTGTACGGTCGCGCAGTTCTTTTACCATTTTGGCAGATACTTTTACTTGTGTCATAAGAGTTACCTTAGTATTTTTATATTGGAAAGTGCTTAATATCTAAAAGCGCTCAATAAATTCTGTTCAGCGTATTAATAATAAGGCATGACGAGTAAAACCACATCATGCCTATTATGCTGTTAGTCACATTATATGGATACTGATAAGCAAACTATCAAGGCATCCTTTTGTCTATAATGCTATATATCAATTATTATTCAGCTTTTTCTTCTACTGGGGTTGTTGCAGCAGCAGGGGCTTCTTCAGCAGACTGAGTTTCAGTAGCTGATTCTTGTGCAGCAGGCGCTTGCTCTGTACCTTGCTCAGCATCAGAACCACTGGCTTGAGTCTGTGCGTATTCTTTACCAGCAATAATCGCATCAGCCATAGCAGTCACATAAAGTGATACGGCGCGGATAGCATCGTCGTTGGCAGGGATGATGTAGTCAACATTATCTGGGTTAGAGTTGGTATCAACGATACCAATAACTGGAATACCTAGATTTTTAGCTTCTTTAATTGCAATCGCTTCATGATCAACGTCAACAACAAATATTGCATCAGGTAGGCCGCCCATGTCTTTGATACCGCCTAGTGAACGCTCAAGTTTTTCCATATCGCGAGTACGCTCTAGCGCTTCACGTTTGGTAAGCTTGGCAAAAGTACCGTCTTCTGCTTGTTTTTCAAGCTCTTTTAGACGGTTGATTGACTGGCGTAAGGTTTTCCAGTTAGTCAACATACCACCTAACCAGCGATGGTCAACGTAAGGCATACCAGCGCGGGCAGCTTGCTCACGGATGATACCGCTTGCAGCACGTTTAGTACCAACAAATAATACTTTGTTTTTCTTGGCAGCTAGGCCGTTTACGTAGTTTAGCGCTTCGTTGAATGCTTTTACGGTGTGCTCTAGGTTAATGATATGAATCTTGTTACGTGCACCAAAGATATACGGACCCATTTTTGGATTCCAAAAACGTGTTTGGTGACCAAAGTGAGCGCCGGCTTGAAGTAAGTCACGCATTTCGATTTGTGTTGGATTCTTTGTAGCCATTTGAGATGTCCTGTTGGTTGGGTTATGCCTCCACATCACAAAAACTGCCTATTCCGCGATACGCATTTGCTGATGGTTAATGCTTTATTAGCCTTAAACCATACCGTTGCAAATTAATCAAGTCGCCGAACACCCAGCAATTCTTTACCATGATGTGTGTGTCATTGGTTGGTTTGAGTTATATATGAGCTATCTGTTAAAAATAAAGCCTACACCTAAAAAAGTCTAAACTTAATTTTTAGAGATGTAGCTTTAATCAACTTGGTTTTAATAAATAGCTGCGCTGTATTTTACCACAAAATCGTTATTAAGCTCCAGCCATTTATCAAGGCTAAATAGTCTATTTGGTGACATTATAACGAACCATAATAATAGGCCACAAAAAAGCGCCGTATCAACGCCGCTTCTTGTGAAAAATAGCTGGTTTAGATTAAGCGATATAAATGCCAATCACCGCATTATATCCACGCCAGCTGAACGGAGTGATGTAACTGTGGCGGTCTCTTGGTAAGTAAGCAATGCTAGGTGCGCCATCCACTATCTTTGGTGGGGCAATAATGAAATCTGCGCCAAACTCCGTACGAGCGTTACCAGAAATTGTGTTCGCCATCTCACCCAGCAAATCTTTCATCATTGTCATCGATGAATCAGGCTCACCCATGACTTTTATTACTTCACGCAGCATATTGCTGGGGGCACTTACATACACACAGCCCTCAAGCGGGCCAGATATCTTGATGATACCGCTATAGTCGTAGCCTACTGCACTTGTGTTATTGTTTAAATAAGGCGTATCAAGCGCCACAGGTGAGCCATCAATCTGTGCAAAGAATGTATTGATTGAGCTTAAAAACACCCCTAATTTGTCTACATTAATCATAATTATTGTCGTCCATACGTATCATCTGTGGCTGTGGAATGTGCTTACTGCTTATTGTTGCAGGCACACGACAATCTCTCCGACTTGACCTTGCCATGTCACCGGAATAATAAAAGAGCGTTCATCTTTAGGTAAAATGATACTTTGCGGTGAGCCCTTGAACACTAATGGCACAGAAATATGGAAGCTTGCGCCAAACTCATTACGAGCATTGCCCGCGATGGTATTAGCGACTTCACCGGCCAGATCGACAAGATTGTCTTCGCCTTTATCGGGCTCGCCCATATTGTCTAGAATACGCGCTAATAGCTCACGCGTTGCTGAAAAATACACCACGCCTTTTTGTGCGCCTGATATACCGATGACACCGGTATAGTCATGGACTTTGGGCTGTTTATTCTCTAATAAGTAAGGGGTATCAACGACCAGCTCTTCACTACCAAACTGGTTAAAATAGTTGGTAATGATATCCAAAAAAATCTGTAATTTCTGTTCTTTCATAGTTTTTATTCTTTAATAGTGTATCTACTTAAGTCATTAGATGATGTTAGTCTTGCATAAGCTCATCTAATGATTCGACAAGCTCTTCTTCTGAAAATGGCTTACATAAAAAACCACTTGCTCCCAATGATAACGCCTCAATACCAGTGGACTTATCAGACAATGCCGACACCACTAAAATGCGAACATCAGGGTCAATCGCGATGATTTTTTCGATACATTCAAGGCCATCCATCTCAGGCATGGTCAAGTCCATCGTGATAACGTCCGGACGGTGAATATTGAACTTCTCAATAGCACTCACACCGCTGGTTGCCGTAGCAACCAACAAAAACTTCCCCGAATCATACGCACGCTGAATGCGATTACGAATAATATTGGAATCATCAACAATCATTAATTTATACATAACTTATCTATTGTCCTTAATTAAGCGGCAGGTAAGGTGATAACAAAGCGAGTCATTTTACCAAACTCGCTATTCACATTGAGCTTACCGTCATATTCTTTAACTTGGGCTTTGATAATGTCGAGACCTACGCCGCGCCCACCATCTTCATCCGCACTATCTCTTGTGGAAAAGCCTGATGAAAACAGCTGCCTTAATAGCTCATTGCGCTCAATCTTGCTGGCATCTTCAGCACTAAAGCGCCCCATCGTTACCAGCTTGTCACGAATGCTCTCAAAATTGATACCCTGACCATCGTCTTGCAAGGTCATGATGACGTTTTGTCCCTCATTTTTCAGTTCTAAATTAATCACCCCTGTAGCAGGCTTACCAACTGCCGTGCGGGTATTTATATCCTCAATACCATGCACCACGGCATTGCGTAAAAGCTGAATACTGATGTCTTTTACCGCTTTTTTAAGGTGCGCAGGAATCACAACATGCGACAAGCTATCACCATTAAGCTGCACTCGTTTGCCTTGTCTTGCAGCAATTTCTGTCACAAAATTCTGATAAAAAGGTAGCAGATGAGCGTCAGAGGTATCTTGTGCATTGATACGATTACTAAGACCGGTATCCATGCTATCAGCACTATCTAGCGTGCGGTTAACGCTTGGGTTAGTAGCAGCAGCAAGGACAACTGGCGCATCAATAGTAACAGGAACGGTTGTCGACTGAACACTTGACACAGGAACTGGCGCACCCTGATTAATACGTGCACCCAAGGTTTCAATCGTATTCGATAAGCTTAACAACTCATCCAAATGTACGGCTAGCGGCAAGAAGTCATTACCTGATAGCTTGCCCTGATTTTGTAAGGCACTGAGCTTGTCTTCAGCATCTGACGAAATCTTAGTAAAGCTGTGCAGTTTAAGTGCTGAAGCCTCCCCTTTTAAGCTGTGCATTTCCCGATAAATAGCATTGAGTTTGCCTTCAAGCTCAAATTGTGAGCTACCTGGGTTTTTCAAAACATTGTTCATCTTGTCGATATGCGACTTGGTATTGGCAATGAACTCATTAATAACTTTCGGATTCACGTTTAAAATGGTGGTTAACATCTCAATTTGCATGTCATTTTGTGCGCTCTCTTTCTCTAAGCGCTGTTCTAAATAGACGGCATCTGACACATCATTCACGTTAACCAAAATACGCGCAATCTCTTTATTTTCATAAACACGTGAGAACTTAAAGTCTAAGAAACGACTGTCTGTCCCTTGGTCAGCTGAGGTGTCATGTAACATAACTTTATGTAGGGGATTCAGAGAATCGACCAGTCTTTCTTTCACGCGTGGGTTATACAACTGCTCAATGAACTGGCGCGTGGTCGTCAGGTCTTTATCAGAAATACGACCGCGCAGAACGTTAGCAAAGTTCTCACCGGCCAATTTATCCGCCCCAATGATTTTAGTCAGTGCGCGTGAGTATTGCTGACCAATATTTAAGTCTTTGTCCAGCAAGAACAAACCGGTACTAACTGTTTCCATGATCTCTTGAGTCTCGCGGCGCGCGCTGATCAGCTCTTCATCAGACGCTTTCAAGCGACGGACAAAATACAATACGAAAATAATAAAATATATAATTGCAAATGAGATACCAAAAATCTGCAAGTTTCTCAAGAAACCAGCACGGTTGCCGTTTTCAGTACTGATACTGTCCGTCAGGCCAGTGGCATTGTCATAAATACCTTGCGTTGCCTGCCCAAATCTATTCTCTAAATCGCTTGCTTCCACAGCCGACTCAGCGTTTACAAAGCTTATTGCTTCTTCCTTATAGGGAGTCCACAAGTTTAAGGTTCCCTGAACGTATTCAACCTGATCAGATTGAGTTGAAGGTTTGTACACATCTTCATCACTACGAATCGTGACCTTACCGCCCTCAGTAAGCGTCGTCACTACCTTATCAACTTGCTCAGTTAGCTGGGTTATTTTATCTACTTGCAAATCCAGCGCTGGTGTAGGCTGCTCTTGAGCGCGCATGATATTAAGTAAATATATCTCTTGAGTCAGTCTTGGAATATCACTTCGAAGATTGGCACTCAAGGCAGTACCTGCCCGCAAATCACGAATTTTAAGCGAGTTATAAATACTGGTAATTAGAACCCCTGACGTTAACAGCAAGAAAATAACGACAGAGACAATAATTGCTGTATAACGACTTTGAGGGATTTCTGAACTTGATCTTGAAGGCACTTCCATAACTAACTTCCTTGTTCAATGGAACAATCAAAATGATATTAAAGAATTGAAATGATTGATAGCTTGCCTGTCGTCCGTATTAACTTTATTACTTATCTTAAAATGAGACTGGCGGTATCATGTTTAATATAATGTACATATTCACTATTAAAATATTACTTTTGTGCTTTGAAATTATTTAATAAATATTTATCAACAACTCCATAATAATAACTAATTAAGAAACTATTACTACTGATTCGATTATTGTTGACCATATGGCAAACAGCATTTATGGCTTACCTTTAGCAAGGTATTTTATAAAGAACGCTATAGAGCGGAAGACAATCGAAGATTAATAAGGTAGGTAAGAACTAGTAACGGCACTCTTAAGAGAAAGAATAGCGTCAAAATCAACATTAAAAACTACTTTAAGGGATACTCTTGCAACAGTGATGGAAGTACTTAAGTAAGTTAAAATTACAAATTTATGAATTTTTATTACATAATTTTACATCGAATATTACTTAATTCTCTTTAAGAAAGCAATGCTTATCTTCAAAATACCAGATAAAAATCAGTTTATTTTAATGTCCACTTTATATGTCGCATTAATAGAATAATGTTAAATGAGTGATTACTTAATATTTTTATGACAAACAATCGCTTTAAAGATTTATGTAGAGTAAAAAATAGAAAAAAATACAAGTGCACAATATATAAATATTATTAAGCGTATACCCAAAATTGATATAAGTATTTTAAAAAAATAGGGTGTATTAAATATTTAATACACCCTATTTTTTAAGAAGTTTACTAATTGACTGGCTAGCTGTCCGCCTCATCCAAATCTAAGTTAGGATCAATACGCCAAATAAGCAGACAACCTAGGCTCATCAATACAAACATTGTCACGCCAAGCTTAAGTACTGGATTGACTGGGAATAAATTTAATAATACGCCGCCAAAAATACCCACTGAAAACATCAGCGAGCCTTGTAAGGCGCTTGCCATTCCAGCACGGTGTTTTTGAAAGGCCAGCGCAATAGCGGTAGCGTTCGGCTGCGTTAAGCCTAGCCCAGAAATACAGAAGAAAATACAGATTAATACCAGTGGCAACCACGCGTCGCTACCAAAAGTAAGGCCTAAAATAAAGAGGCCTGCTGAAGCGGTCACCTGCATCACTGCGCCAAAACGTAATAAACTTAAAATACGAAAGCGATTGGTAAGCCATTGATTCAATTGAGTGAGCGCCACAAAACCGACCGCATTCATCCCAAATATCCACCCGAAATGGGTCGATGAGATGCCGTAAGTATCCATCAACAACTCAGAGGCGGCGCTAATATAAACGAACATTGCGCCCATCAACATGCCACCACCAATTGCTGGGTAGTTAAAGGTAGTATCTTTAAGCAGATCCCAATATTGACTGAACACCTCTTTAGCTGGCCTGACGTTGCGGTTCTCTTCAGTTAGGGTTTCAAAAAAGAAGAATTTGGTTAATACTAAATTAAGCAAACCAAAAGCCGCTAAAAACCAAAAAATAGAATGCCAACTAAAAAATCGTAGGAACAGTGCGCCGAGTGATGGTGCTAATATTGGCGCTAAACCAATGACAAGTACCATAATGGAAAAAGCTTTTGCGGTCTGCTTAGCGGTAAGACGATCACGAATCGCAGCGCGGGTAACCACTGCTCCTACGCAAGCTCCGAGCGCTTGCAAGGTACGCCCTGCGAAGAGTACATATTCATTATTAGTGGTGGCACAAATCACTGAAGCAATGACATATAAAACCATACCTATATATAGCGGCTTAACCCGACCAACGCGGTCACTAAAGGGGCCATAAAACAGCTGACCAAACACTAAGCCCACAAAATAGGCGGGTACAGAGTTGGAAATAAAGGCAGTCGATACACCGAAGCTGTCCGCCATCGCTGGCAATGCTGGCAGATACATATCAATGGATAAAGGACCAACGGCGACAATAAGCCCAAGCATTAGAATCCATGCAACGGGTAATTCTGCGGAGCGTACTCGATTTTGGGCAGTAGATTGATTGGGCAGGATAGATTTTGGAGCAGACATATTTTAGACCATTGATATTCAGGTTATAACAGACAGTGTTATATCGTACTGTCTACAGATATTTCAATGGCTATATGGGCTTCAGCAAGCCCCTTTCACCTAAAAACGACGGCAGTAACCAATATAGAACATTGTATTCATGCAACTGGTGCTCAGTGAAACTGCCGTTTCGCGAATGATGTGGCGCTTTGTTTGGCTTTTTTAAGCGCGAGCTTACGGTTACGGCCGAGCATGAGTTTTACTTGCCATATCTTTTCCTGATAAAGGGTCACTGCTGACTGCTGATACATGGCGTTAATCACTCGCTTACTTGCCAGCACCGCATCGGGTGAACGCTCTGCAAACTCAGCAGCCAGCACTTGTGCATGCTCTAATGGCATGTCATTACAATGACTCACCAAACCTAAATCTTTGCCTTGCTCTGCATTAATAATACGCGCGCTCATTGCCAGCTCTTTTAGTACATCTGCACGCACCACCCCCAAAGCCGATTGGGTCAATCCCATATCTGGCACTAATCCCCACTTAGCTTCCATAATTGACAGCTGACAATCAGGATGACTGATACGCACATCACAAGCCAGTGCTAGCTGTAGACCTGCACCAATACAATGACCTTCTAGCACAGCAATGACCGGGACGGGTACTTCTCGCCACACTAGACATACCCGCTGGAATAAACTTTGCCAAGGTTTAACCAGTTCCCACAAAGCGTAAGCTTGGTTTTTAGGCTGGTTTAAATCCCCTAAGTCGATACCCGCACAGAACGTATTTCCAGCGCCGTTAATGATAATGGCTCGTAGTTTCTTATCCTTGCTCACCTGCGTCGCAACTTTGATAAGCTCATGCATCATCTCAAAGCTCATAGCATTTTTTTTGTGCGCGCGATTTAGGGTAACGGTTAAGATATTGTCGGTAATGCTAACTTGTAGCGTCCGGTACTGGAGAGTGGCAACGGCATGCATGATGACAGTCCTTAAGATCGAAAAATAATAAAGGTATAGAGAGAGCAATAATAACTATTGCTCATTCATCAATCTTAGCAGGCTTATACAGAAGCTGTCGTATCAATAACTGACCCTCAAGACCTAATATTTAGCGTTAATATTCACCATCAGATCATTTTCCAATTCATATCGTTCTCACTGAGGCGATGGTAATTAAGCTGCGGATAAGGGGCCAAATCGAGCATTTGTAAATTGCTCAATGCCAGCATTAAAGTATCAAAATAAGGTTTGAGCATCGCAAACTGTGCTGGAGTGGTGTGTTGGGTGTTTAATAAGCATTTGTCTTCTAGGTTTTGGCTGGCTTGGCGTAGCTGAGGTACGCCAGTATAACGACTGGCGCCTAATATACGATGGGCAATTTGAGACAGCTCATTGCGGTCACGTGCTTGCCATGCTTGGGTCAAGGCTTCTTTTTCAGTGGTAATGCTATCGAGCATCATCGTAATAAGTGTGGCGGCCAAATCTGGTTTATTCGCTGAGCGTGTCAAGGCATCTTGCCAACTTAGAATATCTAAATCATCGATACTGCTAACCGTTGGGCTACTATCTGCGGCTTGGTTTTCTGGCAATTGATGGTTTTGGTAAGGTGCTGAATCCGTTATTGAGTCGATTGCTAACTCAGTTTCTGCGCCTTGCGGATTACTTTGATTTTGAAACGCTGGTTTTTGATAAGCTGAATTTTGAAAGCCTTGTTTCTGAAAGCCGTGGTCTTGTACGCCTCGATAGCGTGGCTTAGTGGGCCGTTGCGGCTCACGTAGATAGTCATCACGCGGCTTAATATCACGCAGATAGTTATCACGTATTTTTTTGAGCGAGAGTGGACGTGCTATATTTTTATCTTTAGGCATGCCGATTTTTTTGGGACTGATTGCGACGCTTTTACCTGTATCAGTCTGTGTATCGTCATGACTATTAACTGCCGTACTTTGTGTTAATAGCTTTGGAGAGACGAGCGAATTATTTATCAGGCTGTTGTTGGCTAGCGGTTTAGTTGAGTCTTCTTGAGCCGACGCGTTTTGCAAAGTTTGTTCAGTGGGCGATATTGTTTGCGCTGTAGAATGAGTCGTTATTACCGTGTTGGTCTGCGAGGTTGCCGTGCGCCCTAGCCATTTTTGTAGCACTTGTAATAGTTGCGGTTGGCTAATTGGTTTGCCGACATAGTCGTCAATACCGCTTGCGATGAGCTTATCGCGTTCATCCGACAATCCGTGCGCGGTTAAGGCAATAATAGGAATGCGATTATCGGGATTTTCAATATTTCGAATTTGCGCAGCTGCTGCACGACCAGACATACGAGGCATTTGAATATCCATAAAAATCAAGTCGATGCGGTCTTTATCTTCAGGCCGAGCTTTACCATCCACACTGTTATTAATATTGGCAGCAGAATGATTAGCGACTTTACTCACTTGCGCACGAGCCTCTGCTTTAGAGATTTGTGTTTTGTGCGATAAGCTTTTCGGAGTAGTTTTAGAAGTCTTAATATGTTTGGTTTGTTGTTTACTGATCATCTCAATCGCATCAAAACCGCTATTAGCGGTAATGACGTTAATACCTAACTCACTCAGTAATGCATCTAATACTAATAGATTGGGCAAGTGGTCATCAACCGCCAAGACTGTAACCCCATTCCAGCGCGGAGTTTGGTTCTTTACTGTTAAATTTTTCTTTTGGGTATCAAGCATGGCATACAGTTGGCGCTTATCTAAAGGCTCATATAATATATTGGCATGATAACGGTTAAGTAAGGCTTGGTCAGCGGCCACTTGATAGCCAAAAACGGCAAGCTTGCCTTGATAATGCAAACGTATCTGTTTGAGCAAAGCCATCATGTCATCTTTGGTATCATTATCGACAATCACCCAATCCCAATAATTGCCGCGCTCTTTTAACGATTCAAGCACACCCGGTAAGGAGTTGGCTTGGGTTAAATGAATAGGCAAATTTTGCAGACTGGCTTTCAGCACTTGACGGGACGCGGCATGGTTAATCCAAACCAATACATGGTACTCATCGGTCGCGCTCGCCAGTGGCGCAAGTACCGGCAGCGCAATAGTCTGACCAGTTGCCGTTTCCAATACATCGACATGGGCTGGCATCCGAAACCAAAAAGTCGCCCCTTGATTGGCAATATTTTCTTGCACATTATCATAAAAACCAATATCACCGCCCATTAAGCGCGTTAGTTGCTTAGAGATTACTAAACCCAATCCAGTACCCCCATATTGACGGGTAACGGAGGGATCGCCTTGGCTAAAGCTTTGGAACAGCATTTTTTGGTCGGCAACAGAAATACCTTTGCCGCTGTCTTGCACGCTAATCATCAAATAATTATCTTGATAATCATCCAAGCTAACCCGCACCACCACATCCCCACTATCAGTAAATTTGATAGCATTACCAACAATATTGGTCAGCACTTGCTTTAGACGCAAGGCATCACCGTTGATACGCATCGGCACATCGTTATAAAATAAAACCGCGACGCGCAGACCTTTTTCTGCCGACACCGGCGACAGCATATCGACCACATCGTAAATAGTGTCATACAAATCAAAATCATGGCGGTCGAGTTGCAGTTTGCCGGCTTCAATCTTAGAAAAGTCAAGGACATCATTTACCAATGCCAACAGATGCGCGGAGGATTTACGAATGGTTTGCACGTATAAATCTTGCTCAGAGTTCAGCTCACCATGACGCGCCAGCAGATTAATAAAGCCGTCAATACTGTTCAGCGGCGTGCGCAACTCATGGCTAATATTGGCTAAAAATGCCGACTTCGCTTGGCTGGTAGAAATAGCCGCATCACGGGCATTACGAATCGAGATGTTTTGCATTTCCATTTCATCAAACGCCAAACGCAGGTCATCTTCGGTTTGTTCCGCATGGTCTGTTAGCTCCTGAAAGCTTGAGTGCAAGCGCCGCAGAGTCTTAACCAAATCTTGTTGTAATAAGTTGAGCTCGCCATCAGACTCTACCGGAATAGGCTTATACAAGTTATTGACATGAGTACGCTGTAATTGCAAACGTAGTTCATAAATAGGCGCAATCCAGCGCTTGGCATAGATATTTAGACTCAATAATAAGATTAAAATAGTAAGGAGACCGGTAATGACTAGCGCCATAGCGATACGATAACGGGCAATATATAACGGCTCATTGTCCATATCGACAAGCAGCCACAATTGTTGCCCTTCAAAAGCCCCTAATACACTGCCATAAGCAGTACCGATAGGCGTGGTTTGCTGCGATAGAAAGTTTTGCGCGATATCTATGACTGGCCAAGTCTCAGTAACACCGTAGCCCACCGTTGCCAGCACCTGATTGTTCTCATTAATAATGGCGATACGCTGCACGTGCTGCTCAGATTGCATACGGCTGAGCTTATCGCGAATGGCCACCAGCGTTGCGATAGCACCTTGCGGGGCAATATTAGAATTGGTACGACTTTGGCTTTCATCAACGATTGCGGTATTAGATGACGACCCAGTCTGCACACCGCCCAGCGCCTCCTCTGACAGCACAGCACCTCTCAAGCTACCGCCGCTAGCACCAATATACTGGTCGGAGTGCACCTGCGATATTGGCAACTGCGAGTTTTTCATACTGGTTTCAAGCGCGGATTGGCTAACCGATGCTATGCCCTTAACAATTTGCTTTGCGGTTTTTTCATTGTCCTTTAGCTGTTGACGTTCTTGCTCGAGCAGCGCAGGAATCAGTTCAGTAACCATCGGTTTATAACGAATCAATACTGCCTCTGCCAAGGCTTTTTGTTCTGACTCACTGGCGCGCATGGTCTCATAAAATACTAAAATGCCACCGACGGCTGCCAAAACACAAATCGGCAAAAACACCAATATGATCAGCTGACCATAGGCGCTACTGGTATCAAAGCGTTTTTTGTATGCCATGCTAAATGTGAACTCCATTATCGGTTATGTCATATTATTTATATTAATAAGTCATAGTAACCTTGTACTGCTATGATTATCTATCTAGCTACCGATAGGTGTATTAAGCGCCTAGTAGTCTAATTATTAAGAGTATTTTAGCAGCATTCATAATGGTAAAGGCTGTCAATGTGCTGAGCAAGCCTTTTTAAAATAGGGTTCATTTACCAATAACAGTTGATGCCATCAGCGCAGGTAAAAACAAAATGATATAATAGCGCCACTTTATATTTGTCATGAGGTTTGCTGCTATTCACAAGGCGCACTCACCATTAAAAAACCAGTATTCAATAATAGAGCCCTTAATAACTAAAATAGCCCTTAAACCCTCATTTAAAAGATAAACAAGGATGTCTTATGTCGTCTACGACCATATCGAATGCGAACTTTATTACCCAAATTACAGACCTTGCTGGTTGCGTCGGTCAAACGCCCTTAGTCAGATTACAGCGTTTACCTGAGCAAGAACAGATTACCAATGGGGCGCAATTGCTGGCCAAACTTGAAGGTAATAACCCAGCAGGGTCGGTTAAAGACCGTCCGGCTTTTAATATGATTTATCAAGCTGAGCAGCGCGGCGAGATTAAGCCCGGTGATACCTTGATTGAGGCGACCAGTGGCAATACTGGCATTGCGCTGGCGATGGTTGCTGCAATGCGCGGCTATCCTATCACTTTATTGATGCCCACTAATTCTACCCAAGAACGTAAAGACGCGATGATCGCTTATGGTGCCACCTTAATTGAAGTCGATGAGGGTATGGAAGCGGCGCGCGATATCGCGTTACAGATGCAAACGGACGGTTTAGGCATAGTGTTAGATCAGTTTAATAATCCTGATAATAAGCAAGCGCATTATCTGACTACTGGCCCTGAATTATGGCAGCAAACGGATGGTAAAATCACCCACTTTATCAGCTCTATGGGCACGACCGGCACTATCACCGGGGTGTCACAATATTTAAAAGAGCAAAACCCAGCGATACAAATTATCGGCTTGCAACCTGATGAAGAAGCCTCTATTGCGGGTATCCGCCGCTGGCCGGCCGCTTATATGCCGGGTATTTATGAGGCCGACTTAGTCGATGAAGTCATGGATATTGACCAGCATATTGCTGAGGTTTATATGCGTAAATTGGCTAAGACTGAAGGTATTTTTGCGGGAGTCTCATCAGGTGCGGCCGCTTGGGCAGCCGTACAGGTCGCCAAAGCCAATCCTAATGCGGTTATCGCCTTTATTGTCTGCGACCGCGGCGACCGCTATTTATCAACAGGACTTTATAATATTGACGACACCATTGATACTAGCACCGATGACAGTATAGAAAACCTTGCTAATAACGACAGCAAACAAGCCTTATAAATGATAAATCAGGATAATTCTATGATTCAGGCGCTACCTTACAATCCTGTACTGGTTTTTGATATAGAGACCGTTGCTGACATTGATGCGGCCCGCCGTATTTATCCAGAGCTGGTAGATTTGAATGAGGCTGACGCCCTGACTGCGCTACAAGCAATACGTATTCAAGAAACCGGGCGCGACTTTATGCGCATACCGTTACAACGTATTGTCTGTATTTCAGCATTTTATGTGCAAGGTGACAAGACTACCCTGTTCTCACTAAGCGCCGAGCATTTATCCGAACAAGAGATTTTGCGCAAATTTTTTAAAGCCTTTAACGATTTTCCAGACTTGCCGCAACTGGTCAGCTGGAATGGCTCCGGCTTTGATATTCCGGTGCTGATTTATCGCGCCATGCTTTATGATTTAAGCGTGCCGCTACTGTTTGAAGATGGCGATAATATTCAATCTATGCGCTTTAATAACTATGTCAATCGTTATCAAGATCGCCATTTGGATTTAATGGATCGTTTTAGTCAATTTGGTGCCAGCCAGCGCCAATCGATGAATGTGGTGGCCAGCCTCTACGGACTGCCGGGTAAAACTAATATTGATGGCAGTATGGTCGGCGACTTGGTTGCTGCTGATAAATGGCAAACGCTAACGGTTTATTGTGAAAGCGATGTGCTCAATACGTGGCTCATTTACTTACGCTGGTTACGCTTGACCGGCAAATTATCCTCGGAAGGCTTTAACGCTTGGCAGCAGCAAACCCGTGACTATTTGGCAGCGTTTGAATCTTCAGATGACGGTGTTCGTCATCAAGAGTTTATCGCCGATTGGGCAGCAGCAGCTTTATAAATCAATACTGTATTTATTATTCAGCTCTTTTTATTATTTATCACTTATTGTTAAGGCAGGTTTATGCAACCCACCGACTCAAAAACTTCTGTAGCCCCTGATACTATGACAAAAAACCATGAACAACCCACTGTTACGCCTAATGCTCATGCGCAAGATAGAAAGACCATTACTACCCCGCCCAACAAGAAAAAGAACAAACCCTCACCAAGGGTGCGCCGCCGTTTAAAAGATGCCGAGCCTCTACCATTTACCATTGATGGGGTATCCCATGATGGGCGCGGCGTTGCAGTCTACGGCAATGGCTGGGGCATCGATGCCGGTCATGCTGAAGAAAAACATGGCAAAAAAATATTCGTCAGCTTTGCATTACCGGGTGAAAGTGTCCTAGTTAAGCTTACCAATAGCCGCGCAAGCTTTGAAGAAGGCGATGCAATCAGCGTTACAGCCAATCCAAATCCTGAACGTGCGGTAGCGCCCTGCCCACACTTTGGGGTTTGTGGCGGCTGTAACTTGCAGCATTGGCAGCCGGATAGCCAGATTAATTTTAAGCAGTCGGTACTTGCCGAGATGTTACAACACCAAGCGGACGTACAGCCAGAGACGTGGCTGGCGCCAGTAGTTGGTGACCGTTTAGGCTATCGTACTAAAGCCCGTCTTGGAGTGCGTTATGTGGCCAAAAAAGAGACCGCCTTGGTCGGCTTTCGCGAGCGTTCAAGTAACTTTTTGGCCGAGTTAAATGAGTGTCATATTTTAGATCCACGTATTGGCTTTGAGATTGAAAACTTAAAAGCCCTTATTAGCTCACTTGAGAGTCGCAACAAAATCGCTCAGCTTGAATTGGCTATGGGTGAATATCTACCGGAGTTGCCTGATGGCAATCAACCAGTCGCCCTTATCGTGCGTAATCTAGAACCATTATCAGATGCTGATATTGATAAGCTCAAAGTCTTTTTTGCTGCCCGCAATTGGCAGCTATATTTACAATCAAAAGGCGCTGATAGTATCGAGCGTATCGTCCTAACTGCCGATGATGATATGAGTGAGCAGTTCGGCCGCTTGTATTATCAGCTACCAGAATACGACTTAACGTACGAGTTTATTCCAACTGATTTTACCCAAGTTAATCTGTCTGTTAATCGACAAATGACCAAACTAGCGTGCGACTTATTAGATTTAAAAGCGGGCGAACGTGTGCTTGATTTATTCAGTGGCCTAGGCAACTTCACTTTACCGCTTGCCCGTTTGGTTGGTGAAACCGGTTCGGTCGTTGGTGTTGAAGGTAGTGACGCTATGACCGCCCGCGCAACCGACAACGCTCGTCGCAATGGTATTCATAATACCGAGTTTTATACTCAAGACTTAACCCAAGACTGTACGGATAAACCGTGGGCAAACCAAGGTTTTGATGCGCTTCTCATTGATCCACCGCGTTCTGGCGCGTGGGAAATTATGCAATACCTGCCTAAATTCAATGCTGAGCGTATCGTTTATGTTTCATGCAATCCTGCAACTCTTGCGCGAGATACTAAAGCCTTGTTAGAGCAAGGCTACCGCCTCACGCATGCAGGCGTGATGGACATGTTCTGTCATACTGGGCATGTAGAGTCTATTGCACGTTTTGAGAAAATCCCAGTATATTAATCATAGAACCATCATTGCTATACATTCATGGTGGCGCTCATAATTGCATTTTAATCACTTTCTAAAAGCAGTGACTTTATAAAACTGCTGGTTGTTAGCAACTTATAAAGTCACTACCTCCTTACTTTATGTCGATTAAAGTTTATTAATATTTAATGACTGTGTTACTCTTATAAGCGCGATTATTACAGACCCTCGCTTGAGTCGTCGTGCGAAAGTGACATAATGAGTTGATTAGTAACGGTTGATTTACACTACAGGCGTAACGATAAACAGCAGATTAGACAATAACGAAACGTCAACCCGTTCCAAAGCAGATATGAGGATTCGGCTATGGTAAAGATACGTGAAGGTCTGCCGCTAATAGATGGGCAAACCACACAAACCGATAGTGCGACATCAGCTGCGAAGCTGGTAGCAACCCAGCGCTCTCGGCAGTCTGCTAATAGTTATGCCCAGATTCCACTAGACATCAGACAACAGCTGAATACCCATAAGCTGCACACTACTTTTGATCGCTCAGCCCATCATGTATATCATAGCCATGACCCAAATCTTAGAGCGGCTTATTTAAGTAACAATTATTTAGACAATGCCATGTTAGAAGAGGCGCAAATGATTTCTTTAGATATCGAAACGCTTGATTTGGACCATACCAATATTGATGTACCAGTTTGGCTGGATAATGTCGCTAAGCGCATTGGCCAAGAGTCGGTACCCAATCTAGCCATGGCGTGCGAGTTTATTCGCAGCCGAATGAATACGAATGAGTCTGAACGTTCTGGTGCTTATGTCACTGGTATCGGTATGACCGATATTTTGACTTACCTGTATCAAGACGAGGATGCCTTAGTCGCAGCGATGCTATATCGCAGTGCCCGTAAATCTTTAATCGGTATTGCAGAAATCGAAAAAAACTTTGGTAAAGACATCAGTACCCTTGTCAAAGACACTCTAGCGATGGGCAAGCTGTCAGATATTATCGAGAGCAATAAGCGCTTAGAAGATCACTTTGTGAATAATCAGCGCGAGCAGCTCTCGAATATCTATAGCATGCTCATCTCAGTTACTAATGACGTGCGCGTGGTGCTTATTAAACTGTCCGAACGTACTTTCGCCATGCGCGAGCTATCGTTTTCTGACAGTGATCGCCAGTATCGCGTAGCCCGCGAAGTCATGACCATTTATGCCCCCCTTGCCCACCGATTGGGTATCGCACAGCTAAAGTGGGAGCTTGAAGACCTTGCCTTTCGCTATCTCGCCCCTGAACGTTATAAAGAGATTGCTAAGTTACTCGCTGAAAAACGTAGTGAGCGCGAATCCTATATTCAACGGGTAGAGAATCAGCTTAATGATGCCTTGGCAGAAGCAGGTATTGCCGGTGAAGTATCCGGTCGTGTCAAACACATCTACTCCATTTATCGTAAAATGAAGCTCAAAAGCTTATCGTTTGACCAACTGTATGATATTCGTGCCCTGCGCGTATTGGTTGAAAACCCCTCAGATTGCTATCACGTGTTAGGCTTAGTACACGGGTTATGGCGCTATATTCCTGAACAATTTGATGACTATATTACCAATCCCAAATCCAATGGCTATCGCTCCTTGCATACTGCGGTCATTGCCGAAAACAAGTCTTTAGAAGTTCAAATTCGCACCAATAGCATGCACTTTGAAGCAGAGCTTGGCATGTGTGCTCATGTGAATTATAAAGAGGGGCTTAAGAATAAAAAAGACACTTATCTAAATCAGCGCATCAGCTCATTGCGGCAGCTGTTATCCATCAATAACGAGAACCGCAATCAAGCCCGAACCGCGCGTGCCGATGGTGAGGAAGTTGATGATGGTGATTTAATCGATGATTATGAGCAAACCGCCGGTTTTGACGAGCTTGAACGTATCTATATCTTTAGTCGTGACGGTGATATTACTGAGCTGCCAAAAGGCGCGACTGTGCTTGATTTTGCTTACTACGTGCACACGCAAGTAGGCAATCGCGCGCAAGCCGCACGCGTCAATCAACGCTATGTACCGTTGACGTATCAACTCAAAACCGGTGAGCAAGTTGAGATCATCACTAAGTCCTCACGCGAACCTAACCGTGATTGGCTCGTCGCCTCATTAGGATATATCCATACCAACCGTGCGCGCTCAAAACTGCGCCAATGGTTTAATAAACAAGACCGTGATAAGAATATAGAAATTGGCCGGCACATGCTCAGTAAAGAGCTTGAGCGTTTATCTTTGCATCCTAATAGCATTGATTTAAATGATTACCTTCCTCTTTTCAATGTCAAAAATACCGACGATATTCGGGTTGGGTTGGTCACTGGCGAAATTGGTATCAACCAATTAACCGCACATATTTCCCGACAGCTACAGTTAGAGCCCGAAAAAGAAGAAGAAGAATACACACCAAGCGTTGATCCAAAATCTACTGGCAAAATCGATGCTTATAAAATCTGTATCGACGGTCTAGATAATATCGAAATTAGTCTAGCAGGATGCTGCCACCCTGTTCATGGCGAGCCAATCTCCGGTTACATTACCTTGTCACGCGGTGTCAGTATCCATAATCGTGGCTGCGCTGAATATGTCCGCTTGGTTGAGCGTGACCCTGAGCGCGAAATTAGTGCTTCTTGGAAGTCAAAGTCCGGTCGTTCGCAACCTGTTGATATTAATATCGAAGCCTATGATCGGCGGGGACTGCTACGCGACTTAACCCAAATTATTGATAAAGAAAATGTAAATATTCGCCAAGTTGAAACCTTAAGTACTGACGATAATATTGCTACTTTAAGGTTTCACATCGAAGTCTCAGGGCTTGCGCAATTATCTAAATTATTAGCTAAGCTTGAGCAACAGCCAGGCATTTTACATGCGCGCCGTGCTGTTGCTTAGGTCATGGTTTTGCTTAAGTCACATTGGTACTTAATCAGTGGCTACTTAATAATCAGTTAAAATCATCTTTCATATTGATAAGGTCATCATAAAAAACCACTATGCCTGAGTTACCCGAAGTCGAAACCACAAAAACCAGTCTAGCGCCATTATTAGGCCAGCAGGTTAATACTGTGCAAGTATTTCAGCCAAAATTACGTTGGCCGATGCCTGATAACTTGGAAATCTTAGAAGGCTATACCCTTGATTCAGTGGAACGTCGTGCAAAATATTTGATCATAACCTTTATGCCAATAGTAAGCGGACAACCTGCGCGTCAACTCATCATGCATTTGGGCATGTCAGGTAGTTTGCAGCAACACCCTTTTGGTACAGACAAGCGTAAACACGATCACTTAATTATACTATTTCGTGATGCTGATAGTGCTGATGGCATGACTACGCAGCTGCACTATCATGATCCCAGACGTTTTGGGGCAGTGTTATGGCATGAAGATTACGGTAGCAAACTGCTAGACCATTTAGGCCCTGAGCCATTATCTTTAGACTTCACTGCTGATTATTTATATCATTTTATCCAGCGTACTCATTCACCGAATAAGCGTCCTATCGTGCGCGCTATCAAATCGGTAATCATGGAACAGCAAGTGGTCGTTGGAGTGGGCAATATATACGCAACCGAAAGCTTATTTCTAGCTGGTATTCATCCCGCTACTCCAGCGCATCAGCTATCATATGAGCAAATTGTACTATTGGTTGAGCATATTAAAGTTATTCTACAAAAAGCAATTGCGCTTGGCGGCTCAACCTTACGCGATTTTACGGTTGCCAGTGGTCAGACCGGCTACTTCCAGCAAACTTTAAATGTGTATGGCAAACAAGGTGAAAACTGCCCCAATTGTGACGCCCCACTTGATAACATTAAGCTCAACGGTCGAGCCAGTGTCTACTGTGCTTATTGCCAGCCATTAATATCAAACTTATAAAGTAATTTTTCTATACCTATTGCTTTAATAATTTAAAAAAAACCATGCAAATTACGCTAGTAATGGTGTTGCTTATCAACGCGCAACTTGCTTTAATAGTCGCTATTGTTGTTACTTTGTTATCGTACGATTGAAGCGTAATTATCTTTAATCTTTATGATTTTTAGGACGTTCTTAGGATACTGTTATGACTGTTAATGCCAACCCAAAGCGTACCTTTACGCATAAGATTTCCACTACTGTTGTAAGCATAAGCTTTGTTGTGGCATTGATGCAACCAGCCTCAGCAGCAATAGAAATTAACGAAACAGACTTTGGCCCTTCTTATAACACCATGGTAGTAGATACGGTCGTTGGTAAGCCATTGCAATTGGTTAACGCGGTTGCAGGTACGATCGCCTATGTTGTTAGCCTACCCTTTTCACTCATTGGTGGCAATGCGGAGCAAGCGCAGCAAAAGCTCTTCGTTGAGCCTTGGGATGCTATGGCACGGTGCTTAGGTTGCACGGTTGCTGAGGACAATTACTATAAGTCGCAGGTGGTTAATGATAACGTAGTACGCATCGTCGTCGATCGCCCATCAGAGATTTTAATTAACACCAATGACCGTGTTATTGTTAATCCACGATAGACTATCATTTAACTCATATTAAAGAGAGAAATAAAAAAAGGCTAACGTATTAAGTTAGCCTTTTTTTATTTTATATTAGTTCGTTAAATCATATCTGATTATTTAACACTATTATTATTACTAAGTTTTGCACTAATTTCACGAAGTAACACAATCTCTTCCGCTATTGCATCGGGTACAACTGGTTGCTGTCGGCGTAAGCGATTAACAAACTTCACCATCATAAAAATAATAAACGCTAGAATGATGAAGTTAATAAGGACAGTAAAAAAGCTGCCATAGGCTAAAACTGGTATACCGGCGGCTTTTAACGCATCATAGTTTCTCGCCACACCTTCAGGAATATCCCCTAACACAATAAACATATTTTTAAAATTTAGTTCACCGCCTGCTATCAATGTTACGATCGGCATTATAATATCTTCAACTAACGATGTAGTGATCGTACCGAAAGCGCCACCGATAATGACACCGACTGCCAAATCCATCACGTTACCCTTTACAGCAAATTCTTTAAACTCGGACAGAATGCTCATTAAGCACCTCCTTAACACTTAGTTTTGTAGTGAGGTTTATTAAAAAACCTATCGATTTATGACTCACTATTGACTTATAACAGACATAAAAAAATAGTAGCATAAAGTGCGCTATATTTCGCTCACTTCGTGCTACTACCCTTATATATTGACCCAGAAGCAATACCGGTTTGCTAAATTTGAGTCAGTCCTTTAATGTAATTTTAGTATGTCCTATCAAATCAACGTATTAACTAAGATTAAGCGCCTTTCTTACGACCATGGCGCTTACGCTCACTTTCAGTCAAGTAACGCTTACGTAGACGAATAGCTTTTGGTGTCACTTCAACCAGCTCATCATCTTGAATAAATTCAAGCGCTTGCTCAAGGGTAAACTTGATGGCTGGCGTTAGCGTTAACGCTTCATCAGTACCACTAGCACGGACGTTGGTTAACTGCTTAGCAGTTGTTGGGTTAACAGCCATATCATCGTTACGTGAGTTCAGACCAACAATCATGCCCTCATATACTTCAAGCTGCGGCTCAGCAAACATTTTGCCGCGCTTTTGTAGATTGAATAGTGCGAAACCTAAGCAAACCCCTTTGGCCATAGAGACCAATACGCCATTCGCACGACCACCAACATCACCAATCTTCTGTGGTCCATAATGCGAGAAGCTTGACGTTAAGATACCCGTTCCTGAAGTCAATGTTAGAAACTCAGAGCGGAAGCCAATAAGACCACGAGCGGGTACTGTCGCTTCAATACGCATACGACCTTTACCATCAAGAATCATGTTGGTCATTTCACCTTTACGTAAACCGACCTGCTCCATGATTGGACCTTGATGCTGCTCTTCGATGTCGAAAACTACATTCTCATACGGTTCTTGTAGCTTGCCATCCACTTCTTTAACGATAACTTCTGGACCTGATACGCCAAGCTCATAGCCTTCGCGGCGCATGTTTTCGATTAGCACAGATAGATGTAGCTCACCACGACCTGATACTTTAAATTTATCAGGAGATTCGGTGTCTTCTACACGCAATGCCACGTTATGAATCAGTTCACGCTCTAAACGTTCACGAATATTACGTGAGGTCACAAACTTACCTTCACGCCCAGCAAATGGTGAGTTATTTACTTGAAAGTTCATTGATACTGTTGGCTCATCAACGGTCAACGCTGGCAAAGCTTCTACATGATTGGGATCACATATCGTGTCTGAGATGTTGAGCGCATCAATACCAGTAATACAGATAATATCACCTGCTTGAGCATCGTCTACTTCAATACGATCAAGACCATGATAACCCATGATTTTTAAGATGCGGCCGTTACGTGTTTCACCGTCTTTATCAATCACAGTTACTTGCGTATTAGTTTTAACTCTACCGCGCTGAATACGGCCAATACCAATAACACCTACAAAACTGTTGTAATCAATACTTGATATTTGCATGCGGAATGGCGCATCTGCATCAACTTGTGGCGGCTGTACAACATCAACAATAGTCTTAAACAATGGGGTCATGTCATCAGCTAAATTATCAGCTTCTAAACCTGCGATACCGTTTAATGCTGAGGCATAAACAACTGGAAAATCTAGCTGCTCATCGGTAGCACCAAGGTTATCAAAAAGATCAAAGATTTGATCCATTACCCAATCAGGGCGTGAACCAGGACGGTCAATTTTATTGATAACAACAATTGGTTTTAAGCCTTGCTCAAATGCTTTTTGGGTCACAAAGCGTGTTTGTGGCATTGGGCCATCAACACCGTCTACAACTAAGAGTACGCAGTCAACCATTGACATGACACGCTCAACTTCACCGCCAAAATCGGCGTGACCTGGGGTGTCTACAATGTTAATACGATATTCTGTGTCGGTAGTTTCATCCGTCCAACGAATGGCTGTGTTTTTAGCCAAAATAGTAATACCACGTTCTTGCTCAATATCACCCGAATCCATTGCGCGTTCTGCAATGTTTGCACGGTCACCAAAAGTGCCAGATTGATGTAACAGCTTATCAACCAAAGTCGTTTTGCCGTGGTCAACGTGGGCAATAATTGCAATATTACGCAAGTGTTTAATGTCGTTCGCCATATGGAATGCTCGTTTTGTCTTAATAAAATGTAGTAGCAGTAGGCGCCGCTGGATAAGCTTTCATTATCAATCAGTCAGATACTCTACTTTGCTCTCAAACGTCTGCACGATGGGTGCAATGGAATAAGTCAACGCAGTAGAAACAACAATCTATACCGATACATCCATCGTACCGTTAGCTATGCTAGTTTACACCTTGTCAATTTACAAAGTGTATGGGCGGCTAGTATAGCATTATTGCAACCTAAATTTATGCAATAACTTATCTATCTAGCCACATAAATAAAAAAAGCCACCCAAAGGCAGCTTTTTTTGTAACTTTTCAGAACTACTATTTGATAATCAGTTGTTACTTACTCAACAATCATATCTTTAGTTTGTTCAACAGTCATGGTTTTGTCACCAGTGATGATGGCATAAACACGACGGTTCATAGCACGACCTTCTTCAGTGTTGTTGTCAGCAATTGGGTTGTCATAACCGTAACCAACTGTTGACAGACGGTTTGGTGCAATACCGAATTCATTAGTCAACATAGATTTTACAGCAACGGCACGGGCTTCAGACAGACGTTGGTTATAACGTGCTGATGGACCAGTTTTAGAAGCATGACCTTCAACGCGAGCGATAGAGTTAGGATACTCACGCATCTTCTCTGCTACTTTAGCAATTTCAGGTTTGTATTGGTTTTTGATAGCTGATTTGTCGTTATCAAAGAAAACACGTAGCTCCATTTTTAGCTCATCAGTAATATCTACTTCTAATGGGCAACCGCGCTCGTCAACAACCACGTTCATTGGAGTGCCTGGGCACTGATCGATGCTATCAGGTACGCCGTCGCCGTCAGAATCAACATCAACTTGGTCAACAACAACAATTGGAGCGCCAACTACTGGTGCTAGAGGCTCTCTGATTGGCGGAACTGCAACTGTTGGTGATAGATGACCACCTAGTACAACTTCTAAACCGGCTAAGGCCATGCCTTCCCACCAGTTGTTATCGAAGTTATGAATTGCACGTGCTTCACCACGTAGGCTTAGTGCATCGTTGATACGATACATAGCACCTAGACCTAAGTTACCAATAGTATCTTTAGAGCTTGTTACTTCACTACCAGCCCTAGTTGTAACAGTTTTTGCATCAGTACCAGTACCAATCACAGTGTTATAGGTATCTTGGCTTTCTACTTTAATTTTAGATTGACCAGCACCGACTAGAACGTATGGCTTAAGCTTACTATCTGTATAACCAGTAAACTCTTCAGTGCCGATTAAGAAGTTACCAGAGAGCATTTGTTGTTCTGCGTCAAAAGAATCATTTCCATCTTGACGCATGCCATCAGTGTTTGATACGCCATACTCTACTTGGAACTGAGTTGATGGGGTAAGTTCGATACCAAGTGCAGCACCAGTGTACAAACCATCATCTTTAGAGTAACCAACACCGCTACCATTATAGTCGGTCATGATATCTTGCTGCTTGTTTTCAGCACCTTCGCTGTAATGATAACCCAATAATAATGGGCTAATAGTAACGCCAGCGTTTGCTGCTAGTGGTGCAGCAGTGATAGCAAATAAAGCTAGAGCAATTTTATTCAATTTCATGGACTTCCTCCAAAGGATAATATGAGTGATGCGTTAAGCAAGACCGCTTCCTAGATAACCTAAAAATATACATCTTTTTCTGACGTATTATTAATACAGCAAAACCTATTAGGAAGTAGCTTAGCGACTATCAATTCAGTTTACAACTTCTTTCGTCAATCGGCTACACATTATTACACGATAATGTGATAACTAAAACACAATAATCAGTATGGGTTACCGAAAACTAACATATATTACGTTTGTTGCCTTTTAAAGGCGTTTGATATTAGATTATACAACCAATTATCGGTTTTAACTATTCTTAGTTTAATACAAATAGGAGATTTCCTCTATTAGTAAAACTAATCATTGAGTAATTGTAACATTTTATGACAATGCATTAGTAATTAATTTACTATAAAAAAGTAAATATTGTTTCTTAATTGTTATATTATATACAGAACAATTGTTGTCCAATACTGTTTTAGATAGATAATAAAAGAACGATAACTACAATCATAAGTTAGATGCCATCAGTTATAAGTAACTCTTGTTAGTAAACATATAATCTTGGTCCTCAGACTACCTATAACTCTCATGTAAGCCACACATGCATTGACCAGTCCGACCATAATTAAAAAATCACAATAAAAACATACATTTTTAAAAAGGTCTCCATTCTTATCACTATGAAAGTAAAGTTATCTAATAACCGCGGCTTTACGTTAATAGAGTTAATCGTAACAATAACGGTTATGTCCATAATTATAGCTATCGCTATGCCGTATATTTTCACGCTATTAGCAAATATGGAAGCCAAACGTATCAGGTACAGTATGACCAATACATTAGCACTAGCCAAAGCTGAAAGTTTCATTCAGCGCCAGAATGTATTGGTCTGCTTATCTGATGCCAATGGACGTTGTAACAAGGACAGTAATAAGACTTTATTATTATTTATGGATAAGAATGACAATCAGCACTTCGATGCGAGCATCGATGAGCTATTAGAAGAGCAACAGTTAAATCCTAAATACGGTACTCTGCATCTGCGTGCAGGCCAGCGTCATTATGTTAGATTCGCTGGCGATAGTGGCAGGCCGCGTGGATTTTTTGGACATATTAAATATTGTCCAAACTCTATATACAGTAAAGCTATGTACCAGATATCGTTCAATCAGTCGGGTATTGTTAAATACAAACCCAACAGTGAGCATCCTACTGACTGCCCATCTTGATATCTTATTGATACATGGCTGCTTTCATCATGGTGACTGCTTGCTCAAGACCAACAAATACCGCATCTGCAATTAGTGCATGACCAATATTAAGCTCGTAGATACCAGCAATTTGAGCAATGTCATTGACATTATCACGGGTTAAACCATGACCCGCATTAATCAAAAGATTGGCATCCGCTTGTTGCGCAGTTATGACAGCATGTTTGATACGCTGCAGCTCGGCAGTTTGTCCATCAGTATTACCTGCTAAACCCATTTCTGCATAAGCGCCCGTATGCAATTCAATCGCATCAGCTCGGCAGGTAACCGCAGCTTTGATTTGGGTTTCATCAGGATCAATAAATAAAGACACTTTAATGCCTGCGTCATGCAAATCACTGATGTACTCAGTCAGCCATTTCTCCTGCCCAGCAACATCAAGTCCACCTTCAGTCGTTAGCTCAGCACGCTTTTCAGGAACCAAACACACCCAGAATGGCTTCACTTTGCACGCAATCGCTAACATCTCAGTCGTCGCACCCATCTCTAAATTTAAACGAGTGGTTAGCTGTTCAGCTATCTCATACACATCAGAATCTTGAATGTGACGACGGTCTTCACGTAGGTGAATAGTTATACCATCTGCCCCAGCTTGCTCACATAACAATGCTGCTGCTAAAGGACTGGGATAATCAACGCCGCGCGCTTGACGTAGGGTTGCTACGTGGTCGACGTTGACACCTAATAAAGGTTTTTTGGAAGAAGATGCGGTAGTCATAAAAAATCCTTTTAATAATGATGCTTGTTTAGTATGCCAGTTATCGACATACAATTTGAAGCTTTTAGATTTAAACTATAGAAACTCTTGAACTCAAGCAAGCTCAAAATGAGCTAGATAATATGTATTAAATAGCGGCAGCCAAATAAAAATTTTATGATTGATAACGCTGTTGCTGTTGCCAGAGTAGGCGACTTTGTAGCGGTTGATAGTCGAGCAAATGATCGATTAAGTGTCGATATAAACGTGACCAAGCGTTGAGCGTTGCTTCAGTGATACCCAGCTCCGCCATTGCTACTATCTCACTGCCACTAATTACCGCTTGAGCCTGAGCATTAACTATACCATCAGCTGGTATAATTGGCACTAGGCCGACATCAGGTAAAAATCGATACGTACTGTCAGCATCAATATCGTTTAGACTACTATCTTGAACTAAAGAGATGGCAAAGCCTAACTGCTCAAATAGATGCTGCTCAAACTGACGTAAACATAGTCGTAACTCTAGCGCAGTTAAGGTCTGTTTAAGCTGAAGCAAGCTGTCTTGATAATGCTGCCAAAGTACTGGCATTGGATCTTCGGTAGGCAGTAGTTTCCACAATATCTCATTAAGATAGAGCGCAGCATATTGCTGCTGACCAATAATCTGCTCGTAGCGTAACGGCTCCGAGCTCAAAGAATCACGATCTAATGGTGCTATATTGATTTGGCTAAAGGTTTTTAAGTCGCGTTTGCCAGTTGCAAACAGCTGCAATGGCTCAAATAGGGGTGCGCCTTTTTTACCGATGCCATGAATGACACCGTGCTGCTCAGAAAATAGATAGTACAGCGCACGTTTTTCTTGATAAGAGCGCTGATGTAATAAGTAACCAGTTAACGCTTCATTACGCATGACTTATGTCCTCAGCACTTATACAGCAGCACGCACTTTTTAATAGCCCAAACTAGTCAAGGCACGTTCATCATCAGACCAACCACGCTTGACCTTTACCCACAGTGTAAGCATAATTTTTTTGTCGAACAGCAGCTCCATATCTTTACGCGCATCCACGCCAACTTGCTTAATACGCTGACCTTTATCACCAATAACAATCGCTTTTTGTCCGCTACGCTCAACATAGATTGTTGCATCAATAAAAGTACAAGCTTTACGGGGACGACCCGTTTTAGGGTCCGTGTGTGCAGCCTCATCTTTGAAGCCGTCAATCTGCACCGTCAAATCGTAAGGCACTTCATCGCCGGCACTACGCATGATTTTTTCGCGGATAATTTCACTGGCTAGAAAGCGCTCGGAGCGATCGGTGATTTGTTCGGTATCATAAATAGGTGCAGCAATAGGCAAATGTGAGGCGATTACTTCCTGCAATCGATCAAGATTTTGATTTTTTAACGCTGAAACCGGTACGATATCAGCAAAATCAAAGCTATCACTAAAAGTTTCGATTAGTGGCAATAGCGTACCTTTATCTTTTAGGGTATCCGCTTTATTAATGACTAGAACTACAGTCAGATTAGTATCCCCTAGCTTTTGCAGCACCAGTAAATCATCATCGCGCCACTGATCTGAATCGACTACAAATAGAACTAAATCAACATCGACTAGTGCAGACACTGCGGCTTTATTCATGCGCTCATTAATAGCACGAACTTCATTACGATGAATACCGGGCGTATCAACAAACACTGCCTGCATCTCATCGTTAGATAAAATACCATGAATACGATGGCGCGTGGTTTGTGGCTTGCGCGAAGTAATTGACAACTTCTGACCCAGCAAATGGTTCATTAAGGTAGACTTGCCGACATTTGGACGCCCAACAATCGCGACATGACCGGTTTTAAACCCATCCGCCATACTAACGCCAGCACTCGGTGCAAAAAAGTCTTCAATAGCACTGTCATTTTCAGCAGTACTTTTGTCGGTGCTACTGGTATCATTGAGCTCAGCACTGTTATTATTTTGCACAGCTTTTAGAGTATCATCGATGTGTCTAACAGGGCTCTTAATAAGATTTTCGTTTGTATTTTCAGTCATATTGTTAGTGGTAACGTCTTGGTTAGATGGCAAGTCAGTACGATTGCTCATAAGGTAATCCTATGGATTTTTAAAAATTCTAGCTGTCTTTTAAAGAGAACATCTAGATATTTATTTATTGAAAAAACTGTCTGTTTTAGCATGATAACTATGATTTTTTTAAAAAGCTATGAGCGTTTTTTAAGGGCATTTGGCAACTTGTGCAACTGATTAATCATCAGCTCAGCTGCTTTTTGCTCAGCAATACGGCGGCTTTCACCCGATTCAGTAATATTAGGGCAATTCATAATATTAACCTCACAGCGCACTACGAAAATCTGATGAGGCGCATTTCCACGCGTCTCCACCAGCTCGTAATGCGGCAAATCAAATTGCTTAGATTGTAGCCATTCTTGCAGACGACTTTTGGAATCTTTAAGAGCTTTTTGCTCACTTATATTGTCAATTGAATCACCATACCATGCCAACACACAGTCGCGAGTCACATCCATATCTTTACAATCTAAATAGATAGCACCCAGCAAGGATTCAACCGCATCCGCCAGTATAGAAGCGCGATTGCGTCCACCACCTTTACGCTCACCAATGCCTAAAATCAGATGATTCGACAGCTCTAAATTTTGGGCGATTATCACCAAAGACTCTTGACGCACAAGTGTTGCACGCATACGCGTTAAACGCCCTTCATCTTGAGTAGGATAACGGTTGTATAACGCCTCACCGACAATCATGCCAAGCAAAGCATCGCCTAAAAACTCTAAGCGCTCATAATTTTTTTTACTATCAAAGGAGCGATGGGTTAGCGCCAGTTTCGGCAAACTCAAATCATTAAACTCATAGCCCAACTTACGCGTCAATATAGCCAATCGTTGAATAAAGTCAGCGGATATCAATACAGTATCGCTAGGTGTGCTGTGTTTCTTGACTTCAGGTATCGCCTGGGTTCTTTGTAAATTTGATTTCATGCGCAGCTTTTGGCTATCCTGTGAATGTGACTAACTAATAAGTGAAATAAAAAGATAATGGGACTCAAGTATATAAATTTTCAATGGAAAATATTTATAAAAAAATCGTATTCGCTCAAAAATATTACCACCTTTCAATAGAGGTTGACTACTTTAGCTATTTATTTTGCTGTAGTCGCTTTTATATCTCCTTCAAAACGACTGACAATATCGACATTACTAAAAAAATTACTGGTTTTCTCGTATTTCTTATAGATAGCCAGCTGCCCTGTTTTGTTATTGGTAAATGTAAAGACGTCTTCGGCGCTGGTGTCATAATTGGCATTGATTGACATCTGCTTGTTAACTCGCTCAACGAATTGCTTTGCTGTCTCATTGCTGCTATTGGCTTCTTGAAGCTGATTACCTAATGCTTTAGTCAATTGGTAGTCGCCAATTTGTGCTGGCACAATTGCGATTAGTAGCTTACCTGCAACGACGATAACAATTAGCAGTAAGACGATGCTGGTCACACTAGCACCGCGCTGCGAGGTCAGGCCTGTTAATTGATGAGCCATAACGTCTCCTAGTCATTCAATGTAATAATCGCTATTATAGGACAGTTATTAGTATTATGTTATAACTCAATTTTCATAAGATATGTTAGCGCTTTAACTCATCTTAACTACCACTTTACCACCGATATTAGCATGCTGTCTAAGCCATAGAGCACTAGACCATAGAATGCTTACTAATCAATAGAACCGTTACGTGCAAAGGACGGCAGCTTGAGACCTGGCGGCTTATGCATCCAAATATAGACGGCTTTACCGGCTAAATTATCATCAGGTACAAAGCCCCAAAACCTGCCATCAGCGCTGCGATCCCGGTTATCACCCATCACAAAATACTGACCTTCAGGAACCGTAATACGCCACTGTGTCCCTGCTGAGCTGACTACTTCTGGCGACTCTTGCTGCAAAAACGGCGCATATTGCGAGCTGTTCATACCGTTCAAATAACGAACGAGATGGTCATGTTTGCCTTGATTTTCTTGAAAATACTGCGAATGGTCTTCTTCCTCTTGTCCCATTTGTATGGCTTCTTGCTCAGTAAACACTTGGCCTGGTGCCACTGGTCCTGCCCCGTACAATTGAGACGTCAGCTCAGCATTGGCATCAAAATTTATAGCTTTAGTCTCTACTGGCACGTTATTAATCGCTATCTGACCTTGGTCGTAGCTGACAGTATCACCAGGCAAGCCAATCACACGTTTAATATAATAAATGCTAGGATTCTCAGGATAGCGGAACACCATCACATCGCCGTGCTCAGGCTTACCAGTGTCTAAAACTTTATTATAAGTCAGTGGCAAGCGCACACCATACGCGTACTTATTAACGGCAATAAAGTCGCCTGTATATAAAGTCGGTACCATAGAGGATGACGGAATATTAAAGGGCTCAATTAAAAATGAGCGCACAATAAGCACCACGGCTAACACTGGGAAAAAGTCGTACGCCCAGCGTATCAATAGGCTCTCTTTACCACGGCCACGCGTTTTGCGCTGTTTTAAGGAAAACTTATCTAAAAGCCAAATAATACCTAGGCCTAAAGTTAATGGTACCAATACTAAATTAAAATCGAAATCCATACTCAATGGCCTATTAGCGAACGGCTTATCTGACTGTCATCATTTATAAAACAAGCAATAGTCACTTATTCATTAATGACTTAATCTACCTGCAATACCGCTAAGAAGGCTTCTTGTGGAATCTCCACATTACCCACTTGCTTCATGCGTTTCTTACCTGCTTTTTGCTTAGACAATAGCTTTTTCTTACGAGAAATATCGCCACCATAACACTTGGCTAAGACGTCTTTACGCATGGCTTTGACCGTACTACGGCCGATAATTTGGCTACCAATTGCTGCCTGAATTGCCACATCGAACATCTGACGTGGAATCAGTTCTTTCATCTTACTAACCAGTGCGAGACCACGGTAACGAGATTGATCTTCGTGCACAATCATGGCTAGAGCATCAACCTTTTCACCATTAATGAGCACATCAACTTTAACCAATTTATCCACTTGATAACGCTCAAAATTATAATCAAGGGAGGCGAAACCGCGTGAGACTGACTTTAGACGATCAAAGAAGTCCATGACCACCTCGCCCATCGGAATATCAAATATAAGCTGCACTTGACGACCCATAAAACGCATATCGACTTGCACACCGCGGCGTTCGATACATAGGGTCATGACATTACCTAGGTGCTCTTGCGGCACTAAAATCTGACAGCGCGCAATTGGCTCACGGAATTCTTCAATATTATTAGGTTCCGGCAATCTTGAGGGGTTATCAACGTAGATGATACTGCCGTCTTTTTTTACAATCTCATAAATAACCGACGGGGCAGTAGTAATTAAATCTAAGTCATATTCGCGTTCTAGGCGCTCTTGGATAATCTCCATGTGCAGCATACCCAAGAATCCGCAGCGGAAACCAAAACCAAGCGCATCTGAAGTGTCAGGCTCAAAGAATAACGAGGCATCATTAATTTGTAATTTTTGTAGCGCTTCACGGAACTTCTCAAAGTCCGTAGATTCGACAGGGAACATACCGGCATAAACTTGCGGGGTAATCTGTTTAAATCCGGGTATGCGTTCGACATCAGGCGTACTGGCGTGCGTAATCGTGTCACCAACCGGCGCACCTGCAATATCCTTAATGCCCGCAATGATATAACCCACCTCGCCAGCTTGTAACATGCCAGTTTCTAAAGGCTTGGGCGTAAAGACCCCAATTGATCCGACTAAATGCGCATCTTTAGTAGACTTAATATAAAGTTTATCGCCTTTTTTTATTGTACCTTGGCGGACACGTACGAGCGACACCACGCCTAAGTAATTATCAAACCATGAGTCGATAATTAACGCTTGCAGCGGTGCATCCCTATCACCTGTTGGCGCAGGGATAAATTCAACCAATGCCTCAAGTAACTTATCAACGCCCAAACCAGATTTTGCCGACACACGTGGCGCATCAACGGCATCAATACCAATAATATCTTCAATCTCTTGAATAACGCGCTCAGGCTCAACTTGTGGTAAGTCAATTTTATTCAAAACTGCCATGACCTCTAAGCCTTGGTCTACAGCGGTATAACAGTTAGCAACCGACTGCGCTTCAACGCCTTGCGCCGCATCAACGACCAATAGCGCGCCTTCGCAAGCAGCTAATGAGCGCGACACTTCATAAGAAAAATCCACGTGACCGGGGGTATCAATAAAATTAAGCTGATAACGCTCGCCATTTGGATGGTCATAATATAGCGTCACCGACTGTGCTTTAATCGTGATACCGCGCTCACGCTCAATATCCATCGAGTCAAGGACTTGCGCTTGCATCTCACGATCTTGCAGCGCGCCGCACATCTGAATAAAACGATCAGCAAGCGTCGACTTGCCATGATCAATGTGGGCAATAATAGAAAAGTTACGAATATTGGCTAATGCAGTCACAAAGCGCCTACTAAATAAGAGGAATGGGATAATGAGGTTTTAAAACAGTCTTTTAATAATATAACTTTCAAAACAATAATTAGCGTTGCCTATCAGCAAATTGACACAAGAAGCGTGGATGACGCTCAGCAACGCGCGCAGGCATGTGCAGGTATTCTAGCAGTTTTCAGCTATAAAGTAAGGCGATTTCGTCAGCGTCTTTTGCAACTGGCTTTTGCATCAAAACCCAATCGATAAGTTAAAAACCGAAACGTGCTCAAACGACAATATAACAGGCAAAAAAAAACCAATCACAAAGGATTGGTTTTTTTAAAATATGGTGGCGATGAAGAGACTTGAACTCTTGACCTCACGATTATGAGTCATGCGCTCTAACCAGCTGAGCTACATCGCCATTTAAGGCTCGGTATTATGCCGATACAGATGACTTGCGTCAACCCCTACGCAACATTTTTTGCAAAAAACATTGAATTAAATTCAAAATAGATGCAATCTTAAAACACCAAGCCTGTACTACAATGTACTTTTAAAAACAAAGTACTAAAAAATGTTGGTAAACCGATAAGCCGGGTTCTGTCGTGGACAATCATTCCTCTAGGCGCATCATCGCTAATGCGCTCAAGCAACCTACCCGCATCGAACGCGGGCCGCGCCATGCCGATGCCTATTTGGTCTTGCTACGCGTGGAGTTTACCATGCCGTGAACTGTTGCCAGCCACGCGGTGCGCTCTTACCGCACCCTTTCACCCTTACCTCGCTTGCGCGGGGCGGTCTACTCTCTGCTGCACTGGTCGTCAAGTTACCCTGCCCAGCCGTTAGCTGGCACGCTGCCCTATGTAGCCCGGACTTTCCTCCCCTGCGCATCTGTTGCCAGTGTGCAGCGGCGATTGCCTAGTCTACCAAGCGCGATAGTATAGCAAAATTAATCATGACTTCGGAAAGTTTTTTATCTTATTTTTAGTGACTTTATAAAAGTGGTTGGCAAATCAAACACAGTTTCATACAAATCATCTTGCATAGGCAATTGCAGCCAATGCGTATCTGGATAATTTTGTGCTAAATAATTTTGCAAAAAATCAATCGTACTAGTGGCTATTTGTTCATCTGTCTGAGCAGCGCTGTCGTGAATATGATTATAAATAACACTATGAACGTCTAAACCACGAGAAGTTATTGCTTCCAAACTAAGTAAAGTATGATTGATACTACCCAAACGACCGGAGGTGACTAAAATAACGGGATAACCTTGGGTGGCAATATAATCTAAGGTTAATAAAGCCTCAGTTATCGGCACCAGTAACCCGCCTGCTCCTTCTAATAACACCACTTCATAGTCTACTTGCAAACTTTGCGTAGCATTGGTAATCACTTCAGGGTCAAGAGTGTGCCCTGCAAGCTGCGCGGATAGATGCGGTGACGCGGGTTTCTGATAACGATACGGACAAGTCGTAAAATCGAGGTCATACGGTTGCAGCGCTATTCCCATCAACTGACGGTGGATAATAATATCATCGGCAATATTCATTTCACCGTTATCTGGATTTATTGCCACCCCAGTTTGCACGAGCTTTTGCGTAATGACATTAATGCTTTGCTTCATTAGCTCTTTGGCAAGCATACCAGTGGCATAGGTTTTGCCAATATCAGTATCAATACCTGAGATAAAGAGCACACTCATAGCTAACCTTTCACCGTTGAAGAAATTTGCGTCAAATAAATGCTAACCACTTTTAACAAGGCTTGGCAAAGGGTAATTAATTCGTCATCGGTAATGACATATGGCGGCATGATATACACCAACTTACCAAAAGGTCGCACCCAAATACCATTTTCAATCAGCAGAGTCTGAAAGGTGGGCATATCAACGGCATCATCTAGCTCAATGACCGCGACTGCACCCAAACAACGTACCTCGGCAACGCCCTCTAATAACGCTGCAGGTGCAAGCTGCTGTTCCATTATGGTTTGCATATTTGCAGTACACGCTTCAATATCATAGGACAGTATCAAGTCAATCGAGGCACAAGCGACCGCACACGCTAATGGATTGCCCATAAAAGTAGGGCCATGCATTAATGCCGGATAGTCACTTTGGCTAATAGTATCAGCAATGGAGCGCGTACATAATGTCGCCGCGAAGGTCATATAGCCGCCAGTAAGCGCTTTACCAATAGTCATAATATCAGGGGAAATATTGGCATGCTCGCAAGCAAATAACTTGCCACTACGCCCAAAGCCCGTTGCGATTTCATCAGCAATTAATACTACGTTATGTTCATCACATAATTGACGCAATAGTTGCAAATACTGCGGACTATAAAAGCGCATGCCGCCTGCGCCTTGAATAATTGGCTCGACGATAAAGCCGGCAAGCTTATCGGTATTAGCAACGAAGAATTTTGTTAAGGCATCGCGTTCACTTTGAGTTAGCTCACGCTCAAACCCCATTGGTGGCGCAGGTACAAAATGCTGCATGGGCAACTGATCGCCATAGAGACTATGCATACCTGCCACTGGGTCGCAAATACTCATCGCATGCCACGTATCGCCATAGTAGCCGGAATGCGTGGAGGCAAATTGCTGCTTAGTTGGACACTTAGCGGCAATTTGATACTGCAACGCCATTTTTAGCGCCACTTCTACGGCGATACTGCCGCTATCAGCATAAAAGATCGCATCAAGTCCGACAGGCACGATTGACAGTAATTTTTTGCCCAAGTCTATTGCTGGCTGATGAGTCAATCCGCCAAACATCACATGCGCCATTTTGCCCAGTTGTTCAATAACAGCAGCATTCAGTTTTGGATGATTATAGCCATGCACGCTTGCCCACCATGATGACATACCGTCAATAAGGCGCGTGCCATCTTGAGTGACAATATAAATACCATCGGCATGGTCAATCACTATATTGGGATAACTGGGCGGCAGGCTAGCATAAGGATGCCAGAGATGTTGCTGGTCAAAATCGCTATGAACGACATTTGCTGATGATGTTGTCATTTATTATTGACCAGTAATGCGTTTGTATTTCGACATCAAATCGCTTTCGGTTTCGACATGATTAGGGTCATGAGGAATACAGTCAACCGGACAAATCACTACACATTGGGGCTCATCAAAATGCCCGATACATTCGGTACAGAGGTCAGGGTCGATAACATAAATATCATCGCCTTCTGAGATGGCATCGTTTGGGCAAGCAGGCTCGCACACATCACAATTAATACATTCATCCGTGATTAATAGCGCCATGAACGGCTCCTTATTATTCTATGTGCAGCTGATTTTTCTCAGCTGCAAAAATTGAGTACATAGCAGTTGCTATTAGTCATTATTATTTGCTATTTAAGTGAATTAATATGCAGGCTATTTAATATCTAGCTTTTGCGTAAAGGCTTCGGCAACACACTTAGGAACAAACTTAGTCACATCGCCACCCAGTTTGGCAATTTCGCGAATCATCGTCGATGAGATAAACGAATAACTCTGTGATGGGGTTAAAAACACGGCTTCAAAATTTTCATCAAGCTCGCGGTTCATATTGGCCAGCTGAAACTCATATTCAAAATCTGACATGGCACGTAGACCACGCAATACAGCAGTGGCATTTTTTTCACGCATAAAATCCACTAGCAAACCTTCAAAACCCACCACCGACACTTGCGGTAAGTCAGCAAAAACAGTCTCAACCATATCGACACGTTCTTCAAAATTGAACAACGGCTTTTTATGATGACCCGATGCCACCGCAATCACCACTTCATCAAACAATTTGGTCGCACGCGTGACTAAATCCACATGACCATTAGTAATAGGGTCAAAGGTGCCCGGGTATAAAATCTTGGTATGTAATTTTGAAGAATTGGCGGCAAGGCTCATAGCAGGCAATCTGGTAGACAATAATAGCGTCTATGCTAGCAAATTTTACCTAAATTTAATACTCATCTGCTACATTTGTTATCACAGCCTACCTACATTTGCACGGCTTGCTTTGTTACAATAGTCGGTTCGACTCATCCAGAATAAAACCTAGCGCCATAAAATCTAGCTAGTGCAATAAAATCTAGATAGTTAGGATGAGGAATTATAGACGAGGACACGCTGATAATATTAGCGGTTGTCCTTGGGAGTCCTTAAGGGGAAACTATGTCAAAAAAATCAAAAAAGCCTTCCAACCAGATTTGTGCCAATAAAAAGGCGCGACACGAATACTTTATTGAAGAAACGTTTGAGGCCGGATTAGTGCTACAAGGTTGGGAAGTCAAAGCCATTCGTTCCGGTAAAATGACGATTACTGAAGCTTATGTCATCTTCCGTAATGGAGAAGCTTTTCTTTTTGGCTCGCATATTCAGCCACTACTCAGTAGCTCAACGCATGTTGACCCTGATAGTATTCGTACTCGCAAGCTATTACTTAATCGCCGCGAAATTGAAAAGTTATTTGGCTCGGTCAATCAAAAGGGCTATTCCTGTGTACCGTTATCTTGCTACTGGAAAAACTCACTGGTAAAATGCCAAATTGGCTTAGCACTTGGTAAAAAGCAACATGATAAACGCAAAACCTTGAAAGATCGTGATTGGGAACGTGATAAGCAGCGTGGCTTTAAACAGCATTTAGATTAAATAGATTAGTAAAACCTTAGTTCTAATATGAAAGTTCTAATATGAAATAAAAAGGACGACTCAATGATTACTGAGCCGTCCTTTTTTATTGTAAATTTAGCAAAATATCTTTGTTCAGATAAAGATATTTAGTGGTTAAGCAATTTAGTCATTTATCATAACTCGCGTTTCGCTACGAGCGCGGCGTAATTGGCGAACGCCATGAGCTATTAAAAAGACAATGCCGATCCAAATTAAACCATAGCTGTATATCATTGCCGATTCAAACGGATTACCAAGGACAGTCACTGCCAAGATAAACAATAGCGCCGGCTCTAAATAACTCATCATTCCATAAACGTTAACTGGTAGCATTTGACTGGCATCCACGTTGGTTTTCATCGCCAGCACGCTAAGAACCCCTAAGCCTGCCAGCATAGCGATAAAGAATCCAGACCCAGATACTAAACTTAAGCTACTGGGTGCTAAAAAGAATAGATAAGCCAATGCGAATGGCGCAAAAATAGTTAAATCAACGAGCAGTCCAGTTACTGCGCCAATCCCTTGCAAGCGCCGTAAAATATAATATAGGGGATAAGTACCGCATACCCATAAAGTTGCCCACGATACGCTTTGGGTACGCACAATTTCACTGCCCACACCTAACGCGGCAAAGGCAACGGCTAACCATTGCAGTCGGCTTAACTTTTCACCGAATAAAACGCAACCAAATACCACCATCATCAATGGGAATAAGAAATAACCCATCGCCGTTTGCACGCCTTGACCATTGACGGGTGCCCACATAAACAACCAAAACTGACTGAGAAATATCGGTGTTGGTAATAACAACCATGCCCATTGCTTGACTGAACCCAGCGTGCGCAACTTGTCAATATGAAAGCCCAGTTGACCACTGATTAACAAATATCCGAACAGCGCTACCCACATCGCAAGCATGCGCCAGATAAATACTTGCGTACCTGATAAAGGGGCTAAAAAACTACTATAGGCATAAAGAACGCCAAACAATACATTCGACAATATGGCAAACACTACTCCTAACATTAAGGTGCGTTGCTGTGCGCTACCCGAAGTCCAAATCGCTGGCAAAGGTATCCGTGACAAGGTAGATGCAAGCGTATTGGATAAGGGTGAAGTCAACATTTAAAGCCCCGTAAAGTTAGATAGTGGTTGAAGAAAATGCAAATCTTCTTGGTAACGTTAAGCTTATAGAACTAAGATGATAAAAAATCTCTATATTTATGTATAAATGATTTTATTTACCATAAAATCTAGTTATTTATAAGCTGGTTATCACTTTATTGTTTATAGTGGTAATTACTAGTAAATCTTATCAAAAAATTAGATTTATTATTTATAGGATAGCTTTTATTAGCGCCACTGCTTAGAAGGATAATGACTTATGAACCAGATTTTAGATGAGACTGACAAAGCCATTTTGAATTTGCTACAAGACGATGCGACGCTACCGCTAAAAGCTGTTGCAGAACACGTGCATGTCTCTATCGCTACCGCCCAGCGCAGAATTCAAGCGCTAGTAGACAATGGCGTGATTACCAAGCAAGTGGCAATCGTTAATCCAGATAAAGTTGGCTACGGACTTACCGCTGTGGTGATGATAGAAATGGAACGCTCTAATACGTCAATGCAGCATCGATTTGAGCGTCTCATGAATGCGCAGCCGCAAGTAATGAGCTGCTATGAAGTGTCGGGCGACGTTGATTTTATGATAATGGTCAGTGCTAAAAATATGACTGAGTATCATCAGTTCACTCGCAGTACGCTCACTTATGAGAATAATGTGCGTAATTTTCGCAGTCAGTTTGTGATGAACTTTACGAAGAGTGGTACGAAGATTTTTTTGGATTAATAGCGATTAATTTACAGTGACTGACCGTTTTACCGCGTCAATAATGGCTCTATTTTTCGGCAGCCATCACATGTAATAAGTAAGGAATAGCGAAGAGTATAGCTAAAAATGCATAAACGAAGAGAATAGATAAAAAGCTGCCAACATGGATACTTGCAAGCGGCATATTGTCCCAATACTCAAAAGTTATCAAAGCCATACCCGCTATCGGAAAGAAAAGCGCTACTGCCAGATGCTTGATAGTAAAAGATTGACTGCGATAGTAGCCCTTTTTATAAAAACAGACCGTCGCTATCAAATGAATGAGTGCAAGTACCGGCATAAAGAATGCTAGAATCAGCATAGCAAGCATGTTATTAACTCCAATCATGTTTAGAGTATTCGCTAATGTTTATGTTTAAAACATCTAATTATATCGATTTAATTTGATGGTTATACGTTTAAATAAACCCACATTCAGTAGATAAGCCCTATTATAATCGTGCAGTAGTTTACCTCGCACTATCAAACACTTATCACTAATCGTTTATCGCATAGTGAAGGTTATTCATGTTAAGATGAGCGCCTTTTAAAGTGATGGGTAATTTACTATCCCGCCCTTTAAGAGTCCTATTATCATATAGCTGCATTTTTAGCCAAACTCTTAGCCAAAGGTTGTCCCATGTCTGCCGATACCATCGCCCGCACCGCCTTCAAGCAAGGCACAAAACCGCTCTACGATTACGATAAACATTGGGCCAGCTGCTATGAGCCTGCGCCCTATTTGCCGATGAGCCGTGCGGAAATGGACGCGCTGGGTTGGGATGCCTGTGATGTAATTATCATATCGGGCGACGCTTATGTTGACCATCCTAGCTTTGGTATGGCAATCATTGGGCGCTTATTAGAGGCACAAGGCTTTCGCGTCGGTATCATTGCTCAGCCCGATTGGAAAAGTAAAGATGCGTTTATGGAACTCGGCAAGCCAGTTTATGCCTATGGCGTAACCGCTGGCAACATGGATAGCATGATTAACCGCTATACCGCCGACCGTAAAATTCGTAGCGATGATGCGTACTCGCCGGGCAATGTCGCCGACAAACGCCCTGACCGCGCTGCTATTGTTTATAGCCAACGCTGCCGTGAAGCCTATCCCGATGTGCCGATTATTTTAGGCGGTATCGAGGGTAGTCTGCGCCGTATCGCCCATTATGATTATTGGTCAGATAAAGTGCGCCGTAGTATTTTGCTCGATGCCCGTGCCGACGTTTTATTGTATGGTAATGCCGAACGCGCCATCGTCGATGTGGTGCATGGACTCTCAAAAGGCTATACCCTTGAGCAAATGAGCAGCTTGCGCGGTACGTGTTATTTACTCACCCCAAGCCGCCGTCATTGGCAAGCAGGCATGGTTGAAGTAGCCAGTAACGATGTCGATACTGTCGGCCGTGTTGACCCGATTATTAACCCGTATGTGATGACCGAAGACGTTGATGGCTGCTCAATTGAACAAGATAAAACCACGGTATCGCCATTACAAAACTCCATGTCTTCTCAGTATCCGGGCTTCGTCTCTGAACCTGTTGCCAATAAAGTCGTCAACAGCGAACAAGTGGATGACGATGTCCAAGTGGTGCAACTGCGTGGTTCTAACGCTAAAGCGGAAAGTCCAAAAACTGCGCTTAAGCATAAATTAAAACTACCACCACGTGAAAAGACAGTCATTCGTCTGCCCGATTATGAGCATGTCAAATCTGATCCAGTCTTATATGCCCATGCCAGCCGTATCCTGCATTTAGAAACCAACCCCGGTAACGCACGCGCTTTAGTTCAACGTCATAGTAGCGGTGCGGGTAACTCCTTTACCTCGATTGATGTGTGGCTCAATCCGCCACCGATTCCATTATCAACGGAAGAGATGGATTACTTGTTTGACTTGCCTTATGCGCGTCTGCCGCATCCAAGCTACGGCGATGACCGCATTCCTGCTTATGACATGATCAAATTCTCCGTCAATATCATGCGTGGCTGCTTTGGTGGTTGTACATTCTGCTCAATTACCGAGCACGAAGGTCGTATTATTCAAAACCGCTCAGAAGAGTCTATCCTGCGTGAAGTGGAAGCCATTCGTGATACCGCGCCAAGCTTCACTGGTGTCATTTCCGACCTTGGCGGGCCAACCGCGAATATGTATCGTCTGAGCTGTAAAGACGAAACTATTGAAAAGAATTGCCGCAAGCCGTCTTGTGTATATCCTGATGTCTGTGAAAACTTAATCACCGACCATAGCAATTTGACCAAGTTATACCGTAAAGCCCGTGATATTAAAGGCGTGAAAAAGATTCTTATCGCCTCTGGTCTAAGGTATGACTTAGCCGTCAAAGACCCTGAATACGTTAAAGAATTGGTCACCCATCATGTCGGTGGCTATCTCAAAATCGCGCCTGAGCATTCAGAAGAAAACGTCTTATCAAAAATGATGAAGCCGGGCATGGGCTCATACGATAAGTTTAAAGCGATGTTCGAACAATTCAGCCAAGAAGCGGGCAAAGAGCAATACCTTATCCCCTATTTTATCGCTGCCCATCCGGGCACGAAAGATGAAGATATGATGAATCTGGCACTGTGGCTGAAAGGTTATGGCTACCGCGCTGACCAAGTGCAAGCCTTTTATCCCAGCCCAATGGCGACCGCGACGACGATGTATCACACGCATAAAGACCCATTGCATAAGGTCAGCCGTGAGGGCGGCGACATGGATATCGTCAAATCTGGTAAGCAGCGTAAATTACACAAAGCCTTTTTGCGCTATCATGATCCAAAGAACTGGGCACTCTTACGTGAAGCCCTAAAAGCCATGGGTCGTGGCGATCTGATTGGCAAAAATCGTGGCTGCCTCATTCCGCCATTTAACGCCAGTTTAGAGGGGCGCGATGCTAATCAGGACAGCTATCAGTCGGCACGCAAAAAGAACAGCCGTGTGGGTAATGACTCTGCAAAGCGTCAAAATAACAACTCAGCGTCTACTTCTACAAAAAACACTTCGAGTAAAAATAGCAAAAAAGTTAGCAAAGGCAACTTCCAGACTCAACATACTGGACTGCCACCACGAAAAACTAAGTAAGCTAGAATAAATTAACTTGTAAAAAGAAGCGCACATCAGCTCTCAAGCCGATGTGCGCTTTTTATTGACCGTTGATTAGCAGTGATAAATACTTACATTAGTCATTCATTAAGTAACTAAGCTGACAATTACGGCACCACTACGGAACAATTTCTAACATTATTAGGCTGCCTTTTTCGTTACCATGTGCGTCATGCGCTTAGCGCATTAATAACATGATATATAGGCTATACTTTTGGAGATTATTATGACTCACATGCTAAAACTTGCTACTGCCCTACCAGCCCTTGCTCTACTTAGTGCTTGTGCGACGACGGCACCTACTGTACCGACCAGTCCTTCAGAAAGCGTGACCGATGCTGCATACGATCGCATGATGCCAGAGCGTTACACTTGTACTGACGATGCGCAAATCATGGCAAAACAGTCTATCAATAAACAACAAGCGATGGTTACGGCGACTGTACCTAAAATCAGATGGTCACAGCAGCAAGTGATTTTAAATGGTGGCGTACAAGGTGACACCGCAAGCTATGCCAATGACTCTAATCCAGAAGTTGCCTATGCATGGCACATGAAAGGCGATAAAGGTATCCTTGCCATGAAATGGACAGACGGTACTGAATATCAGGTTAACTGCGAAAAACGTTAATCCGTAACTGTAATAGTAGCCTTGATTGAAACTATAATAATTAGAAAAATTAAGCCACTTAAACAGTAACGATAGCTACTATATTATAAAAAAAGTAGTCATAAAAACAGTCATCAAGCGGTGGCTGTTTTTTTATGTCTGCTAATTCCATTGAAGCTAGTCCCTTAAAAAGTTAACTTTAATATTTAGAGACTAGATGTTAAATTCGAAAATTTAGAAGCTACAGTTTAGCTGGTGAAGTAAGGCAAAAACTGTCAAAATATCGCTGAACGTGGCTAAGCATAATGAACCAGACTTAATGAAGGTTTTAGTTCTATTTTACTAGGCACTATTATTAATCGTAAGGGAGAGATATCGATGGCGAAGCGCCTAATCAGTATGCTAATCATGAGCGCAGCTAGTATGTGGATACTAACTGGCTGCGATAGCGGCGGCGATAAGGCAGACAAAACTGCTGCCGGAGCCGAACAAACCACTGCCGCACCATCAACAGAATCAGCCACTGTTATAGACTGGTCACTCATCGCCAGTGATGAAAAGGCAGCTGCCCGTGCTGACTATCAATATCCGTTTGCGCTCGATAGCCAAAATGTACGCGACTATGCGGACTACTTCAAAGTCGATAACGCCACCGCCCAACACAATCTAACCGTGAGCATGGCAAGTAATGAAGCGCTATCGAAAGTACTCGATCAGCTTGGGAATAGCTATACGTCGCATGAGCTGACTGATGACGACAACATGACCTTGATTATCCATACTCTTCCTGACATTGCTACCAGTCGCTATGATTATGTGTTTGCTGAGGACTTCGCTAAAGGGTTGGTATTGCCGATTAACATTCAACCAAATGGTAAGAAAAGTGATGTGCAGGGGCATGGAGAGGTGCAGGAGTAGAGGTTAATAGCGTATGTTTTTACGTATACGCTGGTAAGAAACTCTAAGTCTGACGATAGGGATTGTTTGATAGCTCGATTTTGGCATCACTATTACGAAGTAACCAAGCTAAATAAAGTTGATATTCGGTAGCGGCAGGAGCTATATATATTTTATTGAGGTTTTGCTTTACACCTGCCTCATACTCAACGAATAGAAATCTTTTATGCTCCATTTTAACTTCAGGTGCATTAAGCGAGGTCACATATACCATACGACACTCTTGCTCTTCCTGAAACGCAGAGTGCTTGATTAGATATTTTAAAGGTAGAAGAATCTCGTCTAACAATACTGCTATATTTTCCAAAACTTCTGTACTATCCTTTTTGATTTTTATCTTTTCTTCTATTATTAATTTATAAGTACCTTTAAGACTTATAAATGCATCATTGAAAATTTCTGTCTTTTCATCGATATATTTTTTATACCGATTCCATTCGTGTTCAGCTTTACTTGTTTTTTCGCCTTCTACTTCTACAACCTCATTAATGAACTCTCGAAAAAATGTTAATCGATTACGCTGGGCAAGTTGAATATAATTAGAGGTAGGGTCAATGTACACGCATCTCATCACTGGTTGATTTTTAACTATTATTTTACTATCATGTTTTTGATTTATATTAGACTGTTTATTAATGCTTTGAACAGGAAATTCCTTATATGACTTTTGAATACTGTTATCGAGTGACAGAAAAGACAATCCTCCTATAGAGTTATTTGATTGAAAAAACTCTTTTTTAAATACGAGACTAACACCCGAGGCCTCTTTATCACTTTCTTTACCATACAAGCGAAACTGATTGAGGCTATCATGGTTGAATGTGAAACAGCTAATAAAAGCGTGTAGGTTTTTATCAAAATCTGGGGCATAAAAGTACTTTACCTGGATATCTTTTAGATAGTTTACAAGCAACCTTCCTTCACTTGGGTCATTAACATTGTTGATAGTATTGAGGCGAAAAAAACTTGGTAGACTATTATCTTTATCAGTTTCTAGAAGCAAATTGGTAATATATGTACTGGTATAGTGAGCGAGCTTTCTTTCAGCTGGCTTTATTTCGTTAGATGCCTGCCCAAAGTCTAGTTTCAAAATACTAACAGTCTTTAGGGTACCTTCTAACAGTAGTAAGGCTTGTTTTCCTACATTTTTAGTTTCCGGCTTCAACAGTAATTCACATATTTTGTCATAGCAGTATACTTCATATGGGTATGCTGACTGAGCATTAGTAAACACTTGCTTGGCTTCATTAAAGTTTTCCGATATATCGCTATGAATTAGGAATAAACCAATTTGGTATTGAGCGACTGCATATATTTCCGGATCATCGGTAAGCTTAACATTCTCAAAGGCCTTCATTGCACTTTCATAGTCTTTGATGTTTTCATATGTCTTACCGATATTGTATTGTGCTCTCGCATAAAACTTTGGACTATCAGCTGAAAGAATACTATCCCATATCTCTAATGCTTTCTCATAGTTACCTTCTATATCATAATCATATCCAAGGTTGAATTGGGCTGATATATATAGATCAATACTTTCTCCACGCTCAATATTAATCCAAAAATTTTTTGATGACTTATGGTCACCTTTATTCCCATAAGCTACACCAAGATTAAATTGCGCTTGATTATACAAATCGAGATTATAGTCTTTTTTTATTGTATTCCACGCGTTTATAGCCAGCTCAACTTTATCACTTATAGAGTAGTAGTAACCAACATATAGTTGTGCTACTGAATATATAACAACTCCATACTCTTTTTTGATCATCCCCCAATATTTTATAGCTTTATCTAGTTCACCTATAGTTTCATATATGAATCCTGTGTGCAGGAAAGATTTAGAAAGAATCAACTTATCGTCTATAATTTTTATCTTATCAAAATAACTAAGAGCTAAATCATTATGATTTAACCTCATCAATGTAATTCCTAAATTATAATTCCTTTGAGCAAATATCTCATCCCCATTCTCCTCACGCGTAATCTTCTGCAACGCTTCAATCTCTTTCCGAGTATCGTCATCCAAGTCTTTCAAATAATCAATATTCATTACTCCCTACTCCCCAACCAAAACCAAAAAATCATCTTCACCAACAACCTTAACCCCTAACTTCTCCGCTTTTGCCATCTTCGAGCCAGCCTTTTCTCCTGCCAGTAGCGCGGTCGTTTTTGCAGAAATACTGCCCGATACCTTTGCCCCCAACGCTTGTAGTTTGGCCTTCGCCTCATCACGCGCCATACTTGCCAGCGCGCCAGTGATGACCCATGTCTGCCCATCAAGCGGTAAGTCAGATGAGATAATTTGCTCGACCTTATCCCAATATACGCCCGCATCTCGTAGCGCGGTGATGACTTCGATATTGTGCGGCGCACGGAAGAATTTATAGGCCAGCTCAGCGGTGATAGCGCCCACATCAGGCGTTAGTAGCAGCGCCTCAATATCAGCAGCCATCAACCCATCAAGGTCACCAAATTGCTGCGCTAGATTTTGGGCAGTGGTTTCACCCACACCGCGAATACCGAGCGCATAGATAAAGCGAGCTAACGTTGTATGCTTGCTGGCTTCAATGGCAGAGATAATATTCTGTACTGATTTTTCACCTAGTTTCTCTAGAGTGATCAGTTCATCAACATGCTTGTGCAGCTGATAAATATCAGCGACCGTCTTAACCAGACCATGATTAAAAAAGCCAATCAACCAGCGCTCGCCTAAGCCATCAATATCCATGGCACGGCGAGAGACAAAGTGAATCAATGCTTCTTGTTGTTGAGCCGGACAAAATAGACCCCCAGTACAGCGAGCGAGCGCTTCATCTTCGGGAAGTACGACAGGAGAATCACACACTGGACAAGTAGACGGTAGAATGACAGGCTCACTATCGGCAGGACGCTGATCATGCCAAACCCGTGTAACTTTGGGGATAACGTCGCCAGCGCGGTGGACGCTGACCATATCACCAGCGCGTACATCAAGACGTCGAATTTCACCAAAGTTATGCAAGGTGACATTGCTGACAGTAACGCCGCCCACTTTTACGGGTTCTAACTTACCAACCGGAGTAATTTGTCCAGTGCGCCCCACTTGCCATTCAATCGATTGCAAGCGCGTCATAACCGTTTCGGCAGGGAATTTATAGGCAGTTGCCCAGCGCGGTTCACGCGATAAAAAACCCAATTGTTGCTGGAGCGCCAAACTATTGACCTTGATTACGGTGCCATCAATCTCAAACGGTAAGGCGGCTCGTTGCTCACTGACCGACTCATAATAGGCTTGAGCAGCGCGTGGATTCTGTACGACTTCAACGGCACTAACGGTAAAGCCAATGTCTTTAATCCAAGCCAAGGCAGCAGACTGCGTATGAATAGTTGTCGGTAACCCTTGATTGATTGAGTAGGCATAGAATGCGAGCGGACGACTTGCTGCAACCGCTGGATCAAGCTGACGCAAGCTACCAGCAGCAGCATTACGTGGATTGGCAAAAGTTTTATTGTCATTTTCTTCTGCCAGACGATTCAAGCGTTCAAACCCAGCTTTGGGCATTAAGACTTCACCGCGTACCTCTAGCAATTCAATATTAACTGCATCTGCTAGCCATAGCGGTAGATTACGAATAGTTTTGGCGTTTTGGGTGATGTCCTCGCCCGTTTGCCCATCACCGCGGGTCACTGCTTGTACAAACTGTCCGCGCTCATACTTTAGCGATACTGCCAACCCATCAAGTTTTAGCTCCATCTCATATTCTGGGTTTTGCTGGGCCACACTCAAGCGGTCATTGACGCGGCGCATAAAATCGCGCAAATCATCGTATTCAAACACATTACCAAGGGACAGCATTGGGGTATCGTGGGTCACTTGCGTGAACGCAGACAGCGGTACATCCCCGACTTGATTGATGGGACTGTCAGGCTGTACCAAATCCGGATAAGCTTCTTCAATCTCAATTAAAGACAGACGCAGTTGATCGTATTCGCTATCCTCTAATACTGGATTATCGAGGACGTAATAGGCATTATTATGTGTTTTGAGCGCATCGATAAGCACACGCATTTGCGCAATGATGGTATCGTCAGATGTCGCAGCGGTTACAGCAGCATTAATATCTGATGTGTTAGGTTCTTGCAAAGCTGTTTTTTGAGAGGTCGCTGATTGAGAAGTGGCTGGTTGAGAATCGGGTGGTAAAATATGGTCAGTCATAGTCGGCGTCTTTACTATTTAATATGCCGATATCATAACAAGTTTGTGGGTTATTGTACTCAATGAAAAAGGCAAATAACATGAAATGAGTCACGTTATTTGCCTTTTAAAATAGTTAATTATTATCGCTATAATCTTTTATAGTTATTAAACTTTATGAATACTAACCTTGATAATCACGAACTTGATTGCGCAGTTGCTGTCTATATTCAGAGGTAATCGGATCGTTATCTTCATCAAGCATCATCGCGTCTAAATCATTAGCCATCATGTAAGCGATGCTCATCATGCCATCGAAGCTCGTTAGCGCACGCGGATGCGGTAGCGATAAAAACACCACCACGCCGTTATAAGTATTGGTCGCCACACTATGCGGGTCAAAGGGCGCAATACCTTTGTCTGTAATACCCATCATGCTAAACCAAAGGATACCAGTACCGTCTTTTTGCTCATAACGGTGGAACATATTCATCGCGCCAAAGCGTAAGCCGTACTTATCAATCAAGCCTAATAAATCTTGTCCACGAATAATCGCGGGAGGACGGTCACGATATTGGTGCGGCAAAATAGTGATATTAATATTGTCTTTGGCATGAATGAGCGGACCGTTTTGTGCCTCATCAACTGGTTCTAGCATATGCTGATCAAGTATCGGACTGTTATCGGTAAAAATAGGCTCTTCTGCCGTATCGATTGCGGGCATTATATTATCGGTGGCGGACATTAAGCTAGAAAAAGCATCATGCTCTTGGTTGCCAGAGGTTTGTCCATATTGCTGCTGGTTATCACCGCGCAGCTCTTTGGTTAAATGTCCAAACTCAGTATCATCTTCACGCTGCTGCTCAGCTTGCCAGCGTGCAAACTCAGCGTTGTGTTCTTCGTTATAACCTTGGTTGTTAACACGTTGGCCTTGCGAAGGAACGTCCTCGATGACCGCATTTAGATAATCACGATTAGGACCAATAGTCGTTTCACCGGCAACCGTATCGTCAAAGTCTAGCTGGTCAACGATATTACGCTCGTGGCGTGGAATAATTGGGATACCGTTTTTATCATAATTAATGGCTACCCCGTCAGCATTTTGGCGACGTTTTGAGCTACGCATGACCATAAACAGCCCTGCAAACACAATAAATACAGCAATGACAAGCAATATAAACTGAATGGCGGTCATGAGAGAGATATCCTAATAAATGATAAAAAGGGAGATAAAAAAGGGAATAATTGGCAATAGTCTAGCATGGCTGACCCCTAGCGTCATTACATTGTGACCCTTTTGTCAATGGCTATAAGGGTCAATGTGAACATTTCTTTCTAACAACCTTTTCTAATCATTAAACAGGTTGCCAATTAGCTATCAATATAGCGCACTGCCTCCTCTAAGGAGACGCTCACCAAGGAAGAAATACCCGCAGTTGGCATAGTAATGCCTTTTAGCTCGTCCGCTATTTGCATTGCCAATTTATTATGACTGATAAAAATAAACTGTAGATCGTCTGCAAGCTCATGAATAAGGCTGGTAAAGCGTGCAACGTTGGCATCATCAAGGGGTGCATCTACTTCATCCAGCACACAAAATGGTGCCGGATGTTGTTTAAAGATAGCAAAAATTAAGCTTAGTGCCGTTAAAGTTTTCTCGCCGCCTGACAATACCGCAAGGCGACTATTACGCTTACCCTTTGGTTGCGCCATCAAGGTTAACCCTGCCCGCCATTGCTCTGAACGTTGTTCTGACTTGGTTTTATCAACGGAGGTATTCATTGGTACATCATCTACGTTTAAGGTTAAGCTGGCATGACCACCACCGAAAACTTTGCTAAATAAATTAGCCAGCTCAATATTAACCGCATCAAGCGTCTGCATAAATAGCGTCTTAGTAGTCTCATCAATAGAGGCAATCGCGGCTTGTAAAGTAGCCATGCTCTTCGCAATATCTTCAGTCTGTTGCACTAGCGGCTTTAAACGCTCGTTAACTGCATCGAGCTCAGCAACCGCCGCTAAATTAACCGCGCCAATCTTACTAAGCTGCTGTTGAATTTTGCTGTACTCGAGTTGCAACTCTGCTATTTTATCCGGACGTACACGGCGCTCATGGGTAATAAAATCGGTCAATAAGCTTGAAATACTGATAGGTTGCTTCGATGCTTGTTCGCTGTCTTTATTATCATTACTCAATTTATAGTAGTCAGCTAAAGCATCCTGTGCATAGTCAATGGCATCTTGTAGACGCTGGGCACTTAGCGCCAACTCAGTCGCTTGGCTGGCTAGCTTATTTTTCTGAGTTTGCAGTTCAGTTTGCAACCCATTAAGGGCAGCTTGTTGCTGACTATATTCTTGCTTCAATGACGTAAGGGCGGCTTCGCGTTCTGTTAGTAGGGTTTGCTGCTCATCACGGGCAGTTTGCGCCTGTTGCAATGCCGTGGTTAAAGCTGGCAATTGCGCTTGGTAACGCTCATAACTTATTCGTAGCTGTTGCTCGCTATGCACGGATTTATCATGCTGCTCCGTTACCCGCGCCAAACTACTTACACTATGTTCTAAACGTATTTCACTTTGCTGGATATTAAGCTGCAAAGTTTGCCATGCTGCATCATCTGCAAGGCGCGCGCTACTGAGCTCATTGCGTGCGACTTGTAGCTGCTGCCAATTATCCTGTGCTGCCGCTAATTTAGGCGTTAGCGACTGTATGCCAGCTTGAATTTGCTGTTGCGCACTGTCTAAGGCTTGTTGTTCTTGTACCAGTTCTTGCTGCTCTTGTTCAAGCACAATTTTATCAGAAGTTAAGCGTTGCTCATCCGCTTGCAAACGGTCATACGTTGCCTGCTGGGTGGCTAATTGCTGCTGATAGCAATATTTATCATGGGTCAATTGCTGCGCTTGCGCACGCGTCTCCTCTAAACTTATCGTTACTGCCTCATACTCGCGCTGATTCTGTTTAATAGTCTGCTGCTGCGTTTGTATTTGCGCCTCATTATCTTCAAGCAAACTCTCTAAAGTTTGCAGACGGGTTCGCTGAGTTAAACGTTGGCTTAAAAACTGACTGTTAGTCTGGCCCTCATTTTGACCGTTGTTTGGACCAGCAAGCTTACTCAGATTTATTGTGCCACTACCGCTAATTAACCAGCCATTGGTAGTCAATAATAGGGCGGCGGGCGGTAGCACTTGTAAAACAGCAGTCAACTCTTCAATGGTGTGTTCATACTCAGCATTAACTTGTGCAAGATATAAATAACACTGCTGCCATAAGGCCAATTCAGGTTTTGCAATCAGCTGAGATAACCGTAAAACCTTATCGATAAGCTCTTTTGGCAAAGTGTTTGTAGAATCATTTACTTGACTATGCTTTTTCAAAGCTGGTAACCATAAACTATGGCTTAATTCATTTTTTGCACGGCTGGCTTGATTTTGATAAGTGAGCAAATCCGGTAGATAAGACTGCAGAGATTGCCATAAACTATCGGCAGGTTTTTTATTACCAACAGCCTTATCATCAGCGTCATCAACAGTAAACTCGCTCGCTAGCAACACATGACTATCTAGCCATAATGCCAATAAGCTATCCAGTTGCTCTGCATACTGCTGACCTTGCACACTTAACTCGATTTGCTCACGCAAGGTAGTAGTCGGCAGTTTTTCAACCCTATTTTCTGTCTGCCCGGCTAAATTGGGCGTTTGCTGTGGCGGGTTATTATGTGATTGGTTAGGCGGTTTTGGATGCAATATATGATATAGAGTATCGTACTCACCAGCCAATAATGCATGACGTTTTTCATGGTCAGCGAGCTCACGTTGCTGGGCAATTAATTGCTGCTGCAAAATACGCTCTTGCGGTTGTATCGTATCTAAGCGCTCTGCCACGCTATCTTGTTGGCGGGCAAGCTGTTGTAGCTGATTATTAAGCTCAGCTATTTGCGTGCTAGAAGTTTTACTTAATGTTTGCGCATCATTATCACCCGTAGTACCCGTCGTAGAATTTTCGTGTAACGTCTCCCATAACCCTTGCCAATTCTGTTGACGCTGTGTCCATTTATCTTGACTGAGCTGCCAGCGATTTTGGGATTGGTTATTAAGTGCTTGCTGCTGCTCGAGCGTGCGAGCATTCTCTTGTAGGCGTGATAACTGGTTTTGCGCCTCCTGCCAAGCTCGCTGTAACGGCTGCTCATTTTGTTTATGAGCATCGCGTTTGATTGTGAGGTCTGCAAGTTTTGGCTGTAATTTAGACAGTTCTTGTTGCTGCTCAATCTCTTGCACTTGGAGCTTTTCTATCTCTGCAATAGCCTGCTCACGCTGCTGTAATAAACTGGCAAGCTGCTCCTCAATTTGGCTAAGCTGCACCTGCCCATCACCCAGTTGATGCTCTGCTTGCTGGTAGCTAAGCTGCTGTTGATAATAGGCACTTTGGGTGTCGTCTTTGAGCCACTGCTGCTGATTAATATGGGCACTAAGCTTATCTTGCTTAACTTTCAAGTCTTCATAATTAGTCTGTAGTTCAGTGACGGCAATGGCGCTGCGTTCATGCTCAGCTTTATGCTGCTGCTGGGTATGCTTAGCTTGATATAATTGCTGAATAGCCAATTGTTGCCTGATATCAGCTAGATTGGCGGTAATTTCTTTATAACGCTGCGCACTAGCCGCTTGTTTGGACAGCGTCTTTTGTTGGCGTTCCATCTCGCTTTGCATATCGTGCAGACGCGCTAAATTATCTTGGGTCTTCTCAAGTTTCTGTTGAGTCTCTGCGCGGCGGGCTTGATAGCGCGACACCCCTGCCGCCTCTTCGATAAATTCGCGTAGCTGCTGCGGATTAGAGTCAACAATGCGCCCAATCATGCCCTGTTCGATAACCGCATAACTGCGCGCACCCAAACCAGTACCCAAAAATATATCGACCACATCACGGCGACGGCAACGCGTGCCATTAATAAAGTAATCTGAACGCCCATCCAAATTTACTTGCCGGCGCACGGACAGCTCCTGATATAAATTCAGCTCGTGACGAATGCCATTTTGCTCATCATGGGTGTGCTCAAAAGTTAACTCGACACTGGCCACACTTTTGGCTGACTTTTCTTGGGTCCCTGCAAAAATGACATCACTCATCGCCCCGCCCCGCAGCTGCTTGGCAGACGTTTCCCCTAATACCCAGCGAATGGCATCAATCACATTTGATTTGCCGCAGCCATTTGGCCCAACAATAGCAGTAATGCCGCGGGGAAAGGTAAAAGTGGTTGCGTTAGCAAAGGATTTAAAGCCTGCCAATTTTAGAGATTTTAAACGCATGAATGATCAGTGATATCAGCAAAAACAGGCGGCTATTCTACCTGAAATTGGGTGGTTTTTTTGGGGTTTATAGAAGTTAGTCTTGTAGTCATAAACATCTAAACTAAAGCTTCATCTGCTTTAACTAAGAACACAATAGTAGATGCCGTCATGTGGAGAATATAACTTACTAAATACTCAGGTATTTCTCTAACTTCATTCGCAGCGCCATGACCTGCTAGCTTATTACGAGCAGTAGGCACACCTGCGGTTAACGTATTTTTTAAAGACTTAAAATGCTGTTGCCAGAAATCGTCTACTAATCCTGATTGCATTATTCGTCCTGTAAGCTCATCAGCAGTTGCGTTAGAGCTATAATCCCAATTATTCTTACTTAGAATAATTTTTAAAGTACTCTCATAAGCTTTTAGACACTCTATTAATGCTTCACTATAACGACCATGACGATAATGCTCATGCGCCTTTAAAAACTCTTCTTGAGCGCCCTTATACATTGGATTACTAAGTAGTTGTAACGCAGGCTTGACCGCTTCAGCATGAATAAATTCAGAATCCACTCTAACAATTTGACTATTTTCGTACTGGTAACCTACGCCATGTTCACGGAACCTTTGATTAAGCTCAGATAACATATCGGCAATATCTATTCCTACCTCATTAAGATGATTATGAGAAAAACCTTCAGTTATCTGTGCCATCACCTCAATAATACTTAAAGATTTTTCAGTGTCTGACTCATTTATAAAATATTGAGCGATTTTGTCAAAGTAATTATCTGAAGATAAATGCCTGTTCTCGTTATCTGTCTTATTCAATTCAAAAACGCCTAGTTCTTTACATAAAACTCTATAACACTTTTCAAGATAGGGTCTATTCAATGATGCAGATTGGAACTGACTTTTACGTTTGTCTCTGTCTATGGTTTCATTCCAAAGATGAACTATTTGAACTTTAAGCTTACGTGGTAATTCTTCATACTGATAAATATCAGGATACTCGCCTCGAAGTCTTTTCTGCCTTTTATGAAATAAATCAACTATAGCCACATTAAACCCTCAATTCTTATTAAGAAATACTTCATTAAGCCAAACTTTACAACACTCCAAGACCACTCAATAACAACTGCCCGCCAGCGAACAATAGCAATACCCCAAAAGCACGTTTCAACGTTGCAGCTGGTAATTTATACGCCAGCTTGGCGCCGACTTTTGCCATAATAAAGCTGACCACTGAAATACATAAGAAGCCAGAGATATGCACAAAGCCTATCGTGCCTTCTGGTAAATTTTCAACATTTTGGCCAAACCATGCAAAACCTAGCGCTCCTGCAACGGCAATCGGTAAACCGCAAGCGGCAGCTGTACCCACTGACTGCTTCATTGTCAGCCCTGCCCAGTTCAAAAACGGCACCGTCAAGCTACCACCACCAATGCCAAAAATAGAGGATGCCAAACCGATTCCGGTTCCCGCACCAAATTGCATGCCCGTAGAGGGTAACGGCTTGCCCAATTGCTCTTTATTGGCAAAGAACAGCATATTTATGGCGACTAACAAAGCACCGACCCCAATAATAGCTTGCAATGCCTTGCCATCAATCGATTCGGCAACACCTGCCCCTATTAGACTACCAATAATCAAGCCCAGCCCCATCTTGCGCCACACATCCCAGCGCACGCCGCCACGTTTATTATGCGCGGTCATTGAGCTGATTGAGGTCACAACAATGGTTGCAAGAGACGTCCCAATCGCCAAATGAGTGACAACCTCTGGAGGGAAGTTATTGGCAGCAAAAATCCATACCAAGGCTGGCACGATAATCATCCCGCCGCCCACACCAAACAGACCTGCGCAAACTCCGGCGAACGCGCCTGCAATTACAAACCATACATATAACATCATCCATTTTACCTTTTGATATACTTAGTTTTTATTATGTCTGTCTTTTATTATGCTAATTTTTTAGCGCAGTTAATATTATCGCACTTAACTGTTATTAAGCTTACTTCTATATAATAATAGCGGGCGGCTTGACTGTTTAATATTTGAGAGCAAATTTCTGTCTTTTATTCTCAATAACGGCCTCAGTATAACAAAGATTACTCACGCTATATCAACCACATCGACTAAACTTATGCCGCTACCTGCTCGTTTACCCATTCTTAATCATCGCCACGTTATCAGCAGCGCGTCGACCAATAGCGAGCTGATTGAGGCTATAAAAGACAGCTCGCTTAGCGCAGATAAAGTGCATTTATTGACCGCTGAGACTCAGACCGCAGGGCGCGGACAACGGGAGCGCTCATGGCAATCGCCACCTGGTAACGTCTATCTGTCGTTATACCATCCGGTGCAGATGCCTGTTAGCGGTCTATTATCACTCGTTATTGGCGTAGAGCTGGCTAAAATGCCCATTATTCAAACCCTCAATGAGCAACTGCGCGCGCAAGGGCTGCCGCCTATCGGGGTAAAATGGGCCAATGATTTGGGCTTTTATGCGCCACCATCGCAATTTAAAGATAATGTTGGAACAGAAGATAGCGATGCAAACATCATTTATTTTAGCAAGCTTGCAGGCATCCTAATTGAACCTGTCTGGCATGCCAGTAAATTGGTCGGCGTGGTCATGGGCGTGGGACTTAATGTAAAAACCACACCGACCCTAACCAGCCAAACTTGCGAAGGTATGAGCTATCAGGCGTTAAGCTTGCAAAATATCGCTGAGACTCTTAAAGAAAAAACGGATGCTGACACGCAAATCAGTCTGCCGAGTTTACAGCAGCTGTATCAACAAACTAGTCATGCTTTAATTGATGCAATAAGCTGCTTTGAGCACTTGGCTAAAGAAAAAAAATCGATACAAACCCAAAATACCGACGACTTTATGCAGCAGTTTGATTCGATGGATGCACTGAGCGGATTACGTCTGCGCGTAACTCAGAACCATAATGGTGAGCCGCATATCACGACGGGCTATGCTTGCGGAATTGATACACATGGCTGTTTGCAATTACGCCAAGATAACGGTAAGCTTGCCGCGCTTTTTACCGGTCGTATTGACGTTATTAGTGATACTTAGAACGACAAAAACTAGGCAATCATGTGAGGATAGCTATGCTTTGGCTCGATCTTGGAAATACCCGTCTTAAATACTGGCTTACTGATGATATCGGGCAGATAGTCTCGCATGATGCCAAGCAGCATTTGCAGGCACCCACTGAATTACTTATGGGACTAACCGACCGTTTTGAGCGTTATGCGCCTGATTTTATTGGTATCTCCTCCGTACTGGGCGATAAGCTCAATGCGCAAGTTTCAGATACTTTAAGCCGGTTGAATATTCCATTTGCCTTTGTTGATGTTGATGCCGCGCATCCGTTGATGAGTAGCGCTTATGATGCTACGCAATTGGGCTGTGACCGCTGGTTGCAGATGCTGGGCGCGGTGGATAAAAAGAAGCGCCAATGTATCATTGGTTGCGGGACGGCAGTGACTATTGACTTGATTGACCACGCAACACATTTGGGTGGTTATATTTTTCCTAATATCTATCTGCAACGCGAGTCGTTATTTTCGGGTACTAAGCAAATCACTATCTCCAACGGCACTTTTGATAGCATCACCCAAGGCGTAAACACGCAAGATGCTGTACATCGCGGGATTCTATTATCTATCGTCGGTGCAGTAAATGAAATCAGCAACCGTCATCCAAACTTTGAGCTGATTATGACGGGTGGTGATGCCAACATGATTGCCCAACATGTCAACCGTCCGGTGCGTATCCGTAATGACTTACTGTTAAATGGTTTGGCGCGGTATTTTGATGAGTCTAAACCTAAAATATAACTCAAACTAATAAGTGGAAAACCGCTTATAACTGTGGCTTGTAAGCACAGCTTATAGAAACAGACTTGAAAAAAACAGTAAGTCTGAGACTTACTGTTTTTTTATGGCTTACCGGCTCTTAATTTATGATTTAGGCATGACTGGCGCTTTAATAGTCACCGTTGCACTAACCTCATTATTATCATTGAGCAAGTCCATAATCAACTCGTCAGCACTATCGGTTTTCACCTGCCAATTACCTTCAGCACGCGGTACGCCTGTTACCATCACTGAGATGGCTTTATTTTTTAGGCGAATCATCGGCGGCTTATGCTCATAACCGCCATGCTCATGACCTAAAATATCATCAGCAATGGTGGCTGCCTGCGCACGTAACGGCGCGACATAACGACAAGCTACCCCATCAATAGACATACAATCACCAATGGCATAAATGTTCGCGGTATTGGTACGTAGAGTTGGCGCATCAACGACGATACCAGTACGTGGATTGAACTCAATACCCGCAGCAGCCGGTAGTTTGTCATCAACAACAAGCCCCGTACTAGCAATCACATGATCAACAATCAAAGGTTCATGTTGTTGCTCTTCGTTATCATTATCTGAGACTGAAGCTAGCAAATCATAGCTGACCAGCAAGGTACCATCGTCATTACGCGTCACACCTGACACCTGACAACCGCCTAAAAAATCAATACCTTGCGACTGAATCGCCTTGGTAATACGCGCAGTCGCTTGTGCTGGTAGCATTTGTGATAGCGGCGCGTTATTTAAATCAATCAACGTTATTTTATGACCAGCCTTGAGCAAATCTTCAGCGATTTCAGTACCGACCATACCAGCACCAATAATAGCGATACGCTGACTACCAGTTGCCAATTGTTCTTGCAACTGCCCAAAGCGTTCAATATGGTTGACGTGCCAGACCAAATCTTGCGGTAAGCTTTTTGGAAAAATAGGATGTGCACCCATTGCTAACACTAGCTTGTCATAGTTGATAGTCGCGTAATTGGTATAGACCGGATCTGATCGAAGCGCGGAGATAAGCTGTAGCTGTCGAGTAGCAGCGTCAATATCACTGACATTGGTATTTGCCAGCAAAGTGACCCCTGCTGCTGTTGCGGCATCAATTCCCTTGGCACGCACCAAATCTGCCGCGCTTTTCTTTTGACTGATTGCCATCGTGAGCATAGGCTTATGATAGCGATCGCCATTGTCGGCAGTGATTAAAGTAATGGGAATGTCTTTATCTTTACCACGAATCGCATCAATAACGTGCCAGCCCGCTAGACCTGCACCAATGATAACAACGCCTGCCTGTTTAGAAGAATTTTCTGCACTCATATTGGCTCCAAGTTTATTAAGATAAAGTCGCTTATTTACTGTCAGTTATGTTTTATAAAGGGTAATTAATCCTAGTGTCAGAGAGTATAACAGTAAATAGATATGGGCTCATCTTAACAGTGCATCAACGGTGTCAGCTGAAGCCAACTGTCTACTTTCATAAAAAAGCGCCTATATAAAAGGCGCTTTTTTTATAATTCAATATAGATAATTGATACTCTACTTATTCAAAATCTTTGATAAAAACTTCTGCGCGCGCTCACTTCGCGCCCCTTCAAAGAACTCATCTTTGCTACAGTTTTCGACAATATAGCCTTCATCCATAAAGATAACACGGTTAGCAACTTGGCTGGCAAAGCCCATCTCATGAGTCACACACATCATGGTCATCCCTTCACGAGTCAGCTCTACCATTACGTCTAATACTTCTTGAATCATCTCAGGATCTAACGCTGACGTTGGCTCATCAAACAACATCGCTACTGGGTCCATCGCCAACGCCCTTGCGATAGCAACCCGCTGCTGCTGACCACCGGACAGCTCAGCTGGATATTTCGCTGCTTGCACTGTCAGCCCTACCCGATCCAAATAAGCCATTGCCTTTTTCTTAGCATCGTCTTCCTTACGGCCTAGTACTTTAATCTGTGCGACGGTCAGATTATCAATAATAGTGAGATGTGGAAACAGCTCAAAATGTTGAAACACCATACCGACTTTACTACGCAGCTGAGGAAGATTAGTCTTTGGCGCACCGACTGAGATCCCATTGACCATGATCTCACCTTTTTGAAAAGGCTCGAGTCCATTAACGGTTTTAATTAAGGTAGATTTACCACTGCCAGATGGACCGCAAACCACTACCACATCACCTTTATGAACATGGGCAGTGCAGTCAGTCAGCACTTGGAAATCTCCATACCATTTACTGACGTCGGTCATTTTGATGACAATCTCATCACTGGCGTGACCGTTATCCGTAACCAGTCCGCCAAAATCATTCATGTACGTATCAGGATTACTCATCGCTGGCTCCTAGCCATAGCTTTTTTGGATAACAATCATTAACCAATAGCTACATTAATCTTAAAAACATATCCGTAAATTTTTATATAAAAACTGGTTATTAAAATCTCAGGCGTTTCTGTACTTGTTGTACGCCAATAGAAGCACTTAAGCTGATAATAAAATACACTGCACCAGCCCCCAAAATATAAGGTGTTAATAAACCCATCAACTCACCGCGAACGTAGGCGGCACGGAAAAAATCCGTTAAGCCAATGGCAAATACTAACGTCGTATCTTGGAATAAAATAATACATTGTTGCAAAATTAGCGGCAGCATCTTACGAAAAGCTTGCGGCAAAATAATCAAGCGCATTGTCTGATTATAATTCATGCCCATGGCTTTAGCAGCATTGACCTGCCCGCTGCCAATCGACTGAATACCAGCGCGCACCACTTCCGAGAAGTAAGCGGCCTCAAACATCATAAAGGCGACCACACAGGAGGTAAATGCGGTATCTAGCTGTAGATACTTACCCGCTATCCAAAAATAAAGCATTGGTACGGCAAAATAAAACCATAGCAGCACTAATAACAGCGGCACAGAGCGAAAATAATTGACGTATAACTTGGCAGGAATTTCTAAAAACTTGTTGCCAGACAAGCGCATCAGGGCTAATACAGTCCCTAAACTAATACCACCAACAATCGCTAAAAACAGCACCTTCATAGTGGTCAGCATACCGCCCAGCAAGCCTGGATAGGCTGTGGTAAGTTCGGTCATCATGTTCATGTCCGACCTCCTGCGATAAGCCCCGGTACGCGCAGTTTGCGCTCAATTAATCCCATGATGGCAATCAATGATAGGTTAAACACCAAATAGATGACGGTCGCGTAAGTATAAATCTCAAGGCTGTTTTGCGTATATTCACTGATGGTTTTGGTTTGGCTAATCAGCTCCATTACCCCCACTAAAGACGCGACCGACGCATTTTTAAAGCAGTTGGTCAGCTCAGAGCTAAGCGGTGGTAGGATAACGCGAAAGGCTTGTGGCAGCAGTACTTCTTTATAGGCTTGCGGAATAGTCAGACCTAGCGCATAAGCCGCATCTATTTGTCCTTTGGGTAGCGAATTTATACCGGTACGCACCTGCTCAACAATACGTGCTGCTGTAAATAGCCCCAGTCCAATACTCGCTGACAGCATGGCTGAGGTATTAGGAGATAAGTCCTTATACCACCACTCTTGTAAAGCAGGGGTTAGCCAACCGGGGGCAATATAAAACCAAAAAAACAGCTGAACAAGCAAAGGAATATTACGGAAAAAAGTGACATAAGCGGTGCCGATACTGCGCGCCGTTTTATTGGGTAAGGTACGCATGATACCGAAGATAGTACCGATGACCATCGCAATTGCCCAAGCAATACTTCCAATCAATAACAACCAGCCAAGGCCGGTAATCATCCAGTGGATATAGAGCTCGTTGCCAATGCCAGTCTGCTCAAAGAGCACACCCCAGTTCCAACTATAATTCATCTTTGTCTCTCCAAGTAACCGAAGATAGACTTACGCCTCAGACCAGTTAACAACCTGAGTCTGAGCGCGTAAGCACATGTTGTTGAGCGACAAAGCTGCGTTACTGCGCAACGGCTTTTGGCTGATCACTATCATGCGGACTGGCAATCAAGGCTTTTAAGTTATCTGACATCTCAAATTTTAGATTGACGTTCTTAGGTGGAATTGGATTTAAGAACCATTTGTCATAGATGCTATTAATCTCACCTGAGCTAAAGACACTGGTCAACGCGTCGTCAACGACTGCCTTGAATTCAGGATCGTCTTTACGCATCATACAGCCATAGATTTCAAACGACTGTGGCTCACCAACAATCACCCACTCATCAGGATTTTTCGCTTTGGCTTTCTCGCCTGCGAGCAACACATCATCCATCATAAAGGCATCAGCGCGACCACTCTCTAGCATTAAGAAGCCTTCGCCATGGTCTTTGGCTGAGATGATACTAGTACCCATCTTTTTCTCATCATTATATTGGCGAATATAACGCTCTGAGGTCGTACCGGCAGTGGTGACCAAAGTTTTACCTTTTAAGTCGGTAAAATCTTTAATACCAGAGTTGGTTTTGGTCAATAGGCGTGTGCCAATCTCAAAAAAGCCGTTTGAGAAAGCCACTTGTTTTTGGCGCTCAATATTATTAGTAGTTGAGCCACACTCAAAATCTACCGTGCCGTTTTGTACCAACGGAATACGCGTTTGGGAGGTAATTAGGTTATAACGAATCTTTAGGTCTGGCATATTCAGCTTGTCTTTTACCGCTTCGACCACTTTCATCTCTAAATCATGCGCATAACCCATCGGCTGATTGGGATCATCAGCGATGTAAGAAAACGGAATTGAGGAGTCACGATATCCGACGACGATAGTGCCAGAGTCTTTAATTTTTTGTAGCGTACCATTAGCATTTGCAGCTGCCTCGGTGGTCGCGCCATCTGCTGGCATGTCATCATTGGCGGTTTGGCTGCTATTATTACAACCGGCTAAGCCCAATGCCATAAAGACTGCTAAGGTTACTGGTTTGGTGATCGCGTAATTCATGAGATATATCCTTTTATCACATCGTTACAAAATTGAGAGAAGTATTAAAAATTAAGATAACCATTAATAGACGCATAGATGCTGCTAATTGCATCTAGCGATTAACATCATTGAATTAATATCACTGCCGTGCATCCGTGCTGTTACTATGAGTTATTGTCATGCAACTTAATGTTACTGTACAACAATTTTGTCGACAGTAGCAATGTTTTTTAGCGGGTGGCTTAATTAGCTGCGCCTATTGAGCAATAAACTGCGCGACTTATCAAAAAATATAGACCTTACTATTATTGATAAATCGTGAATAATCCCCATAAAGTTAACAACTTCTTAAACATATACCTGACTTATGACTCAAGCTAATGTAGAAAACCAAACCGCGAACCCTATCGACAACGATGTGCGTCAACGCTTTTTTATCCAAGAATCGCCAGTACGTGGTGATGTGGTGCGTCTGTCACGCAGTTACGCCAATACTATTGCCCAAAAACCTTATCCAGAAGCCATCAAACGCTTATTGGGTGAGATGTTGACTGCCGCGAGCTTACTTATCGGCACGGTCAAAGTTGAAGGTCGCCTATCTTTGCAATTGCAATCCTCAGATAGCGACAGCCTACTCAATTGGGCCATGGCCGAATGTGACCAATCTGGTGTTATCCGCGCGCTTGCCAGCTGGAAAGCCGATACGGATGAGCAAGTCCAAGCGTGGGACAAAATGACCAGCGCCAATGAGGCATTTGCTGAACTTGGTACGCCGAATCAAGGCGTATTATTTATTAATATTCAGCCTGAAGGCGGCGACCCTTATCAAAGTATCGTCGAGCGCAGTCATGACAACTTAGCGGACTGCTTAGCCCATTATCAAAAACAATCAGCGCAGATTCCAACCCTGATTAATCTGGCCTCAGACGGCTTGCAAGCAGGCGGCATCTTGGTTCAATTATTGCCACGTCGTGACGATGAAGAGCAAGAGCACGTCGACAATGATTTATGGCCGCGTCTATCCGTATTGACGCGTACGATTAAGTCTGAAGAGCTAACGTCCTTGCCCGCTAACGAGCTGTTATATCGCTTATACAATGAAGAAGATGTGGTATTGCCAGAACCTGTAGCGCTAGAGTTTGGTTGTACTTGTTCAAAAGAGAAATGTGAGCAAGCGATAGAACAGATTGGTGAAAGCGAGGCATTAGAGATTTGCGATGAGCAAGGCGGTAAACTTGAGATGGACTGCGGGTTCTGCGGTGAGATTTATCGTTTTGATAAAGACAACGTTGCCGAGATATTTGCTTAGTTAACTGCTTAAACCTGAGTAATTAAAGAAAACCCTTGAGTGTGATGCTTGAGGGTTTCTTTAGTTTTATACTTAACTTTTAAAATATTGGTATAAATTATGAGTGAGTTTTGGCAAGAATTAATTATCAATTTGGGTGGTAATGCTGTTTTAGGTGGACTCATTATTTATCTTGGTAAAATTTACCTTGAAAGAATTGGGCGCAATGAACAAGCAGCTATTGATGGGCGTTTAAGGAGTCTTGAACAAGACCATGAAAAACTGTTATCTAGAGGTGAACACTTTCATCAAATTTCTCAAAAGGCTTACACAAATTTTTTTACAGCTAAAATGGATGCATATATTAAGTTAGCTAATCTTAGATATGACTACGTTTCAGCTATCGATAATTTTGTCCCTGATCCATTTGATGTAACTGAAAGGGTAAATAAATTCCAAGCTAAAATAGTTTTGAAGATACGTAATCATATTCAAAAAAATCGTATTTATTGGTCTGATGATCTTCTAGTCAACTTTGATGAATGGAATAAAAAATTTACTCTAGAAAAAAGCAGTGGTGAATACGACAGAAGACAAAGATGGAGCCATTTTAGCGCTTTGGCACGAGAGATGGAAGAATCTGCACAACTTCTAGCAGATAATGAATTATACGATGACATATTAAGATTTATGGAGGAAAATACTGAGAATTGGGACAAACTACTTAATAATATCGATAGTGATATACTAAGCTTGCGTAAAAAATATAATCTTTAGTGCATACAATAATATAAAACTCCAACAAACAAGATTTTCAAGCATCATAGATTCGGTTAGGTAATGTATAACTCTACTCTATTAATTGTAGTTGTTATTCTGGAACTGAAACCTCAGACTTCAACGCTAACCCACTCTACTTTCACTCAAATATAAAGTACTGCTGAACCCTCTAAACCACCACAGCCAAATCATTGGGATAAGAATGTATACAAGAGCTAAGCGCCTGATACATCTGATTGGTGTCACTCTGCCCATTATCCAATAACCATGCAACGACTTGCTCATGTACCCTATCGTTATAGATTAAGTTGTAATGGCTGACCCCATAAAAAATAGCTTTATGCCCCTCCGGTACAGACAAAGTATGCTCACCCGTATCTTCACCGAGCGCCGACTCTATCATAACCAAACCATCACCCAGTAAGCTTGTTGCCTTCGAATCATAATGACCCTCAACCAAGGTGGCGGCAATAAAGTAGGTACGAACATGCAAAGGTAGACGCGTGGGATGGCGAAATTCTCGTGGAAGGACACTACGCCCTTCTACAGACTGCCAGTCAGCGTCACGAATACTGCCATGCCGTAAGTCGATAATACCTGCACTACGTAAGTCGCCCAGTTTTGCCAATGAGCCTGCAAAAGGAAGCTTAGCAATCCTATCTTGCACGTAATTGCCAATACGCTCTAAGCTTGCGCCATGATGCGGTGAGCCAAGGGTGATGAGATTACCAACCCGTTGCACCCAGTTAAAGCCTTGTTGTTTACCATAAAACAGCGCACTACGAGCAACCAAACCACCCATACTATGACCCACTAAATCAATCTGGCTGACGTCTGGATTATTATCTACTAAGTCCTGTAATACTCTAGAAAAATTGCGGCCGTTAATTGAGATGCGCCGTCCCGTATTGTAATTAAGGTACAAAACAGTAGATGTCGGCTGACTGCGCAGAATGCATTCACCTAGATTATTATTTTTGGAGACATGCCAGCTTAAATGGCTCATACAGAGACCATGACATAAGATAATAATACGCCCTGACAATTTTTGATGTTGTAGCTGACACTGTCTATTGTATAGAACCATCGAGACCGCAAGAGGATTATTATGAGTAACCAGGTGGTCACCCATGACCCCATTTAAGATATTGATAAGTCGTCTTAGATTTCTAGGTAATGTTTGCTCGTCTTTTGGCGTTGACATATTGTTATACAGGCGCAGCCCTGATACTAGATTATTACCTACTAAGAACATCGCCTTGCGTACCGTACCGTAGATTCGGCCAGTAATACCACGCTGCCACTTCGTTAGACTGCCTTCGTTAAATCGACCTAACGGCCGTAAAATAATCTCGCGGTGGATGGCTTCTACAATATCAGTGATTTCAACCACACCCATAGTGGCAAGCTGAGCTACCCCTTCAAAGACATCAGCTAAAGAGATCGGCACATCAGATGCGGCCTTAGACCATGCGTCGCTGTCATCCACACTTAATGCTGCTTGCTTATCCACATAAATGTAATCAAGCTCAGCCAGTTGCTCATAAACATTATCCTGAAAATCTTTGCTGGATTTAGCATCCGGTTCGTCCTGAGTGTGAGCGAATAGATCATGGATGGTATCGATTGGCTTTTGGTTGGGCATAATTTTGACATTTTTAAAGGTAAGGGTTGCGATACATACTAGCCTGTAAATGGGTTAAAAAGAAGAGAATGATTCGGCTTATAGGTAGGCTTGTTGTGAGATGTGTTACTACAATAATTAAGAGGCTGGTATTATTTAAAAGCCACAGCCTACGCTTTAGCTCTCCTCTACTTTTCCTAATTCACAATAAAAAATCCCAAGCGTCGACTTGGGATTTTTTATTAGCGGCAAATATCATGCAAAGTCTTAGTCCACGCGTGTTTGCCATTCGTGCGCGCCCAGTACTAATTTGAGCTCATCACCCGCTTGCAATATGCCAACACCACTTGGCGTGCCGGTCATAATCACATCACCTGCTTGCAGACTAAACGCATGACTAATTTCAGCGAGCAACTCGTATACGGGAAACAGCATCAACGCACTATCGCCATCTTGCTTTAGCGTATCATTAATATAAAGTTGATAGTGCACTTGGCTAAAATCGCCAAACGCTTGCGGTTCGACCCAATCAGCAAGCACACAAGCGCCATCAAAACACTTGGCACGCTCCCATGGCTGACCTTTGTCTTTCAGCTTACTTTGCAAATCACGTAAGGTTAAGTCCAGCCCCAAAGTCACACCACCAATCGCTTGCTGTACTTGCTCAACAGTTGCCGCACTCAAGTTTGCCGACAATTGAATACATAGCTCCGCCTCATAATGCATCTCACCAAAAATGCCGGGATTTGGACGCACAATATTATCTCGCACAGTAACCACAGACGATGCAGGCTTCATAAATAACAATGGTGAGGTTGGAACCTCATTACCCAATTCATGAGCATGAGCCGCGTAATTACGCCCAACACAAACGACCTTACCGATAGTACTCTGCGAGTTACGATTGGCATCAGCATTAACCGCCTTTTCGTCAATAGCACTAACGCTATCTACTATCAACTCAGCCATGGACGTGTGTGGGGATTGATTCATAATGGACTCTCACTAGAAAACTTTGTTTTACTACTATTTATGACGTGCTATTTATAATAATTATCCCTTATAAATAGCATTTTTTATTGTGAATAAGAGACTTGGTAAATAACGGCTATTTAAACTTAGCTTCATCTACAAAGCGATACTTAGCAGGGATTTCCTTTTTCTCATCACCTTCATCTGCGGTAAATAATAGTTTGGCAACCCCATTTACTTTCACTGAATCAATACCTTCGATGTTCTTTAGATCTGAGAGTTCAGGTAGGTCAATAAATACCGGCGCGTCTTTAGGATTACCACTCCACGTCCATATTTTTGAATAGTTTTTACCTTTGGCATCTGGAACTTCGTTGGCAATAACGTATTTATTTAAAATGGTACTAAAATGCAGTGAGCGAATACCACCACCCTCTAAGTTCAGAAAAATAGGCTTGCCAAATATGGGCGCGGCGTTAGTTTCGAATACTTCAGCTGGGTTTTCAATAGCAATAATAATGGCCGATTCTCCTGCCATTGGGGCCCGCAAGCCAAGCAGTAAATCATCGGTTTTATGGGCATACGTTAGGCCTTCTATATTCAGCGTATCAAAATCAGGCGCCTTACCCGTTTTTGCTTTAATCGCCGCTATGATCGGTTTTGATTGGGTCAATTCATCACGCAATGTTTTGACCGTGCTGACATCCTGAACCGTATCACCGTTTACGCGAAAACGTATCAGCTGTTCACGGTTGTGTCTGCGCTTACCATTTTTCAGTGAAGAATGTGAGGTAGTAACATAAATAAAGCCATTATGATCGGCAGTTAATCCTTCTAGATCATCAAGCTTGTGCTCAAATCCTTGGCTAAGCTTAAGATTAGCATCCGCATTTTCAACAAAGCTACCCTTGTCCGAAATTGTTAAAATATTTAGCGCCCGATGCTCTTCATCTTCAACGACCAGCACTCGACCATCAGGAAGCTGCAATACGGCTGACGGCTCATAAATATTGCTAAAAGTTCCTAAGCCATCATTCAGACTTGGCGACGCTTCTGCTGCATTTACCGAGCTACTTGGATAGAAAAATAAAAATAGACTGATAATCACAACGGACAAAATTGAGGCAATTATTGCTAACCGAAGAACTGAAGAAGAAATAATTGGTGACTGCATTTGGCTCATAATAGCGTCTCATGCTAAACATTATTGATAAGACTTATTATAAAACGAGATGATGTGTGTCATTAAATAAATTATGTGGTTTAACGTAACCACACAATCTATTTAATTGACATAATGAACGTTATTGGTAATTATTTGGTAACATTCGAAACTTACAACCGATTGATACTACCTACTGCGTAAATTTCTTATAATCCAACATCACATATCTGGCATGAACGCCTTTTTTGGCATCGCCCTCATCTGCCATAAATATCATTTTAATAGTGCCGTTGGCGGTAATAGTATCAATGGCTTCGATATTTTTTAGCGCTGCTAATTCAGGTGTGTCTATTTTCATCGGCTTGTCTTTAGGATCACCTGTCCACGTCCAAATTTGCGCCTGTTTATTGCCAGCGGGATCATTAATTTCGTTAGCAATGACGAACAGCCCTAAAACAGGGTCAAAATACAATGAGCGAATACCGCCACCGTTCAAATCAAGGAAGATAGGCTGACCAAATACAGGAGGCACTTTATTAGTGAACATCTCATCTGAGTTGATGATAGGCACAATAATGGACGATTTTCCTGCCATTGGTGCACGCAAGCCAAGCATCAGCGAGTGGGTGCTGTTGTCATAAGCCAAGCCTTCGATATCGAGCTCATCAAAGTTCACACTAGTATTCATGCGCGCTTTAAACGCGGCATCAAGAACCGGCGACTTCACAAGCTCATCACGCAACGTATTCACATCCGAGATGTCCCCAGCTATATTGCCATTGATACGGAAGCGTAGCAGTTGTTCACGAGTAGTCTCACGTTTGCCGCTGGTATCTGACGAGTGTGAGGTGATGGCGTAGATAAAGCCTTTATCATCGGCAGTTAAGCCTTCTAAGTCATTCAGCTTGCGGCCAAAACTACGTGTTAGCTGTAAGCTTGCCACCGCGTTTTCACTCAAACTGCCATCAGGTGCGACCGTCATAAGGTTCATCGCCCGCTGCTCTTCATCTTCAACCACTAACACGCGACCGTCAGGAAGTTGCTGAACGGCTGAAGGCTCATAAACACCTACTAGCGTGCCCATGCCCATGGCATCCAATTGTGGCGGAACATCTGAGGCTGCCGCTGGATAAAAGAACAGTACTGCTTTTAAGAGTATCGATGCCAATACAGAGGCCAGCATGCCCCAGCGGAAGATAGAATACGATATATTGAGCATTTTACCATTGCGCGCAGCGATTTGACCAAGCCAATACAACTGATCACTCATGGAATGATAAGTCTCATCACGGTCACGCATCATAATTTGCATGCGTTCCCAATACTCTTCACGAGACAATTGCATACGATCTTTATTAATCAGCAGATTGACTTTACCATCTGACGAGCGGTTGGCACGTGCCAAAAATCCACGAAAATCGCGAAAATTAGCATCACGCTTAATGAATGCTTTAAACCAATTGGAAAACCCAGTAAAGTAATGCGCTTTTTCTGGAGAAGCTGCGAGAATAGCAAAGAAAATCGAGGCAGCAGCGGTAAACATGAACATGGCTGCCGGAATCAGAAAGGATGCTGACGACACGAAGATAAAGGCCCCAGAAATCATGAGGGCGGAAATAATAATGCCGTTCATCGAAATCATGATATTGGCTTTGGTTGCAGCCAGTGCAATCAAGTCAAGTTCGGTGCGCAAGGCGTTACGAAACATGGTTTCGACCGCTTTTGAGGTTCCTAGCGGTGCTTGGACATTGGGATCAACATCAGCGGCTTTTTCTTTCCCGCTGGTTTTTTTAGACGATTCTTTATTCGTTTTTTTAATCAGCTTTTTAAGAAACTCTTCAAACGATTTTTCAGTCATCTCTGACTGCGCTTTTTTCTTCTTTTTCTTCTTTTTTTTCACAATTAGGGTTTCATCTAAATCTTTATTCAGACCTTGGTCTAAGTCTTTACTTACACTCTCACTCGGCTCTTTGTTTAAACTCACACTCGACTCGTTATTCAGATTTTCACTTAAACTTTCACTTAAATTATTACTCGAATCTTTACTCAGCTCTTTGTTCAAAATTCACCTACTTTTTAATAATGGAACAGTTCAAATGAGCAACCTGATTAGGATGAGATATGACTTAAAATTCGCCACCTCATCTGAATAGGTTGATGTCCTCTCGCCGATAGATTAATAACATTAATAAGGTGTTAATCTATTGGGTTACTCACAATATCGTTTCTCAAAAGCTAATATTATAATTAAGGAATGGTATGTGTGACCACATCTGGCGGCACATAGGTCATGTAACGATTCATTCGTTTTTCAAACAATCTAAAACTGAATAAAATCACCCAAGATAACAACAGGTAAACGATACCTGCTGCAAAGAACAGCTCCATCAAAGTATAAGTACGTGCACTGATAGTACGGGCAACGCCGGTGATATCCATCAAGGCAATGGTCGATGCTAAGGCGCTGCCTTTAAGCATAAAAATCACTTCGTTACTGTAGGCAGGAATCACAATACCAAAAGCACGCGGCAAGGTGATGCGTGTTAGCTTCTGCCATTTTGACATGCCAATCGCATCCGCTGCTTCAAGCTCACCAACAGGAATAGTCTGAATGGCGCCGCGAATAATCTCTGCTAAATAGGCGCTAGTATTCAAGGTAAACGCAATGATGGCACACCAGTACGCTTGGCTCAGTACTGGCTCCCATAAAAAAGAATTACGAACGGCTTCGAATTGCCCAAGACCGTAATAAATTAAGAAGATTTGCACCAACAGCGGCGTGCCACGGAAAAAGAAAATATAAGAGAAGGGTAATATCTGCACCGCCCAGCTTTTAGACAAGCGCAGTTGCGCTAAAATTAAGCCAAAAAATAGCCCAATAATACCGGAGATAACGACCAACTGCACGGTCAAGACCGCACCGCCTAACAAGTCTGGGATATGATCAAAAATAACCTGCCAATTCCAATCCATAAGTGTCTCTCCTCTACCCTATGGTCGATTGACGGTTGGTTGATTGACGATTCAGCTTTTTGGTATAACGCGCTGCGGGATTGGCACGCCATTCAAGCCATATCATAAAGCCAGTAATCAGCATGGTCAGCCCCAAATAAATAATCGCGGCTGCCATATAAAAAGTAAATGGCTGCTGCGTTGACTGAGCCGCACGCGATGACTGATACATGATGTCTTTTAGACCAACTACTGAAACCAACGCCGTATCTTTGAGCAGTACCAAAAATAAATTACCTAAGCCCGGTAGCGCGATTTGCCATATTTGCGGTAACGTAATACGATAAAAAGTTTGCAGTGGACGCATGCCAATCGCTTGTGCCGCTTCACTTTGACCTATCGGAATCTCTTGAATGGACATCCGAAATATTTCGGTCGCGTAAGCCCCAAAAGCGATAGATAGTGCCATTACCCCGCCCCAAAACGCACTGATCTCAACATACTCATTGTAGCCGAACTTTTTGAGGATACTCATCAGCAGCATAGAGCCACCGTAGTAAATGAACAGTACTAATAGCAGCTCAGGGATACCGCGCATCGTTGCCGTGTACACAGTCGCAATTTTGCGCAGCAGCCAGACATTAGATAGCTTGGCTGTGGCACCGAGGAGCCCCAAAATCATGCCTATGACGACACTAGTCGCGGCAAGTTTAATGGTGACAGTTGCGCCGCTCAGTAATAGCGCGCCAAATCCTTGTAAATCAAACACAAATGTCCACTCAGTCTCTTTATAGTAGTCAGCTAGCAAAATAGCAATGAAAAGAAGCGATACTTAAATTGGTAAATACAGCCTTTTTCTGTCCGCATAACGCAGCAAATTGTTAGCACTCATTAGGCAGATATCAAGGTATGGCCGATTGACGCGGTAAAAACGACCCGTTATTCTATCATATTCACGGCGTGCCATGTTACTGCTTGCACGCGAAAGCGGTGCTCAAATAGACACTTATTAGTTTAAAAACACTATAAATAAGGCATATTTAACAATACTGCACAGTCAATTTTTTATTATAGGTAAGCTTTACCAAAGACGACCATTCTTTATTACAAAGATAAAAAGGATACCACCGAGCGGCAATATCCTTTTATCAGCTTCTCAATATCTACTTTGTACTTAATAGCTGCTTTATATTTGGCAATTATTTTCCAGTACTATTTTCTTTTGTAGGCTCAGAAGATTCAGTAACTACTGTCGTAGTATTAGCGGCTACTGGCACCGCAAAGTATTGTTGATTGATTTTATCGTAAGTACCATTGGCTTTGATATTGGCGAGCGATTGATTAATCTTTGCTTGCAGATCGTCACCTGGACGCACGGCAATCGCAAAGTTATCATTGATATCAATCTCATCACCTTTAAGCCTATAATTGCTACCAGATGGCGAACCAAGCCACTGCAACGCCGGCAGTTTATCAGATATCATCGCATCAACACGACCTGACCCTAAGTCCAAAAATGCATTGCTTAAAGTATCATACAACTTCATATTCGCTTTTGGATACGCTTTTTCAAACCACTGAGAGGAGATGGTAGCACGCTGAGCCGCAATCGAATGCGCATTGATATCGCTGTCATTACTTGGGTCAAAGGGGCTGTCTTTTTTGGCCAAAAACACCAACGTATTACTAAAGTACGGCTCGGTAAAGCTGACTTGTTGCGCGCGCTCAGGTGTCACTGACATTGCCGCCACAATCGCATCATACTTACCTGCTTTTAGCCCTGGGATAATACCATCCCAGTCTTGCGCGGTGATCTCACAAGTGACGTTCATGTCCGCGCATAGCGCATTGGCAATATCAACATCAAAGCCGCCAAGCGTACCATCAGCATTGGTATAGTTAAAAGGCGCATACGCCCCTTCTGTACCAATGCGTAGCACGTCACCCGTCGTAGCGGCGGTAGTGTTTGTAGCATCTGTAGCGCCTTTATCAACACTGTCCTGATTATTACTACAGCCTGCTAGTGTTAAACTTACAGCAGCCACGCTTGCTAAAATTGGGGTTAAAACTTTGCTCATAGTCATCCTTGACTTGCTTACTCAATAAAAAGACGGTTTACGATAATCCGTTAATTACCACTTTTGCATAACGTTATTTAGCAGTAACAGTGTCAACGTTTATATCATTAAGGTCAGCATTATCTTCCTCGATCACCAATACGTCTTTGACATCGCTGCTCGCGACTGCTTTTTGCGCGGCAGCCGTAGAGCTAGTACCAAAGTAGCTGCCAGAGATTTGATCGTAAGTGCCATTGGCTTTTATCTCAGCCAACGCTTTATTGAATTTAGCCACTAAAGGATCGCCTTTACGAAAGCCAATGCCCATTGCATCTTCGTCAGTGCTGATTTCTTGTCCTTTAACTTCATAATCTTTGCCAGCGGGCGTTTTTAACCAATCGATACCCGTAACTTTGTCTGACATCATCGCGCGAACGCGACCTGAGGTCAGATCTAAATAAGCATTGTCTTGAGTGTCATAAAGTTTGATATCCGCTTCGGCATGCTTATCTTGCAAATACTGCGAGGCAACCGTTGCACGCTGTGAGCCAACAGGCTGACCTTTGAGGGCATCAATACTGACATCGTCACCTTTTTTACCAATTAAAATGATACTGGTATGAAAGTAGGGATCCGAGAATTCGATTACTTCTTGACGCTCAGGCGTGATTGAGATACCCGCCATAATCGCATCAAATTTTTGGGCATTTAAGCCCGGAATCAAGCCATCCCAGTCTTGCGAGATGATATCGCAATCCGCTTTCATTTGCGCGCAAAGGGCTTCAACCAGCTCAATCTCATAGCCAATAAGCTTGCCATCAGCATCGGTATAACTAAAAGGTTTATAACTGGATTCTGTCGCTATTTTTATCGTCATTGGAGCACCATCAGCAGCGGCATCGATGGCCGCGCCATCTTCTGGCGTTGAACTATTACTACAGCTTGCCAGCATCAGCATAGCGGCGCTAAGCGGGGCCAGCCACAAGGCTTTATGAGTGATTGAAATTGACATTTTATTATTCCTTTATGAGTTGACCCGCAGTCTATTGATCCGCAGCTTATTGACCTATCATCTGCTGAATTACCGTTTATTGTCCAAAATTCGCCTGCTCAAGGAGCGCTAATTTACCGTTGGTACGAATCTCGCTGAGTGCTTTATTAAAGTCATCGCGTAGTGGATCTCCTTTACGCACAGCAATGGCAATGTTGTCTTTATTGTCAATCTCATCACCAACAATGCTGAAACCAGTAGAGTTGTCTTTTAACCATGATTTGGCAGAGACTTTTTCGGCCAATACGGCATCGCTACGACCCGACTTTAAATCTAAATAAGCGTTGTCATAATTGTCATACAGCTGTACGGTGTTGCCGTCTTTGCCATCATAATTGTCTTGCAAGTAAGCGCCAGGTGTCGTTGAGCGCTGACCACCAAGGGTTAAATTTTTGATTACTTTAGAATCAAAACCACCTTTAGTATCGGTCAGCCATACCATCGTATTGGCAAAATAAGGTTCGGTAAAATCGACTTTTTCTTGGCGCTCAGGCGTGATAGACATCCCTGCGACCACTGCGTCGTATTTCTGCGCTAATAAACCGGGAATAATACCATCCCACTCTTGAGCAACAATGTCACACTTGGCTTGCATCTGCTCACACAGGGCATTAGCGACATCAATATCATAACCTGCAAGGCTACCATCGGCATTGGTATAGTTAAAAGGAGGATACGCACCTTCTGTAGCAATACGCAAAGTTTTACCAGCACTGCCGTCAGCCTGTGCCGTGTCACTGGTAACGTTACTATCTTGAGAAGGGCTACAGGCACTAAGCGCTAGGGCGGCGGTGAGGGTCATCGATGACCACAATAGACGAGAAGTCGACATCATACATTCCTTAGTTTCTGATAGGTGTTGCTGATGTTTTTACCCTCTGGCGTCCGTGCCAGACAACAAAAACAGTAACAGTATTGACAGGTTATAAACTCGTCGATAATACCTCACTCAAAAATCAAAAACAAACGTTTTAGATATTGACTGTCATTAAGCGGTAATAAACGATCTATATATAGACCGTTTATTATGGATATCTAATTAGGCTAAGGTGCTACTATATTAATAGACAGTTAAAAACATGCTTAGCGATGCGATGCCATAAAATTTCGCACGCGCTCTGATTTTGGGTTATCAAAGACTTGTTCTGGTGTCCCCATTTCTTCAATGACACCTTGATGCAAAAACACCACTTGGCTAGATACTTCGCGGGCAAAGCGCATCTCATGTGTCACAATCAGCATAGTACGACCCTCTTCTGCCAGCTCACGCATCACCGCGAGCACTTCATTGACCAATTCAGGGTCAAGGGCAGACGTCGGCTCATCAAATAATAAAACCCGTGGCTGCATCGCAAGCGCACGGGCAATAGCTACGCGCTGACGCTGTCCACCAGATAAATTGGCGGGATAAGCGTCTTTTTTATCGAGCAGACCGACTTTATCTAATAACTTTTCGGCATCACTAATCGCCTGATCTTTTTTTATCTTTAAGACTTGCGTTGGGCCTTCGATGATATTTTGCAAAATTGTTTTATGGGGCCACAAGTTAAAGTTTTGGAACACAAAACCCACGCGCGCGCGCAAGCTTTCCAGTTGCTTGATATTAGCCGCTTGCATTTCACCCGATTTCGTCGGTTTGAGTATCAGCTCTTCATTACCAATAAAAATACGCCCTTGATTTGGCTTTTCAAGCATATTGATACAGCGCAGCAAGGTGGATTTCCCAGAGCCAGATGAGCCCAAAATAGAAATCACATCACCATCATAGGCAGTGAGTGATACCCCTTTTAATACCGCCAAGGAGCCGAAGCTTTTATGGATATCTTGGAGATCTAAAGCAATAGGACGAGTCGAATTTTTGGCAATATCAGGCATGGTTTAGCAGACTTCCAATAATTGTGAATAAAAACATATGAATAAACTTATGAGCAGTAATACAGGTATAAAAATAGCCCAAACTGCTGATGCATATCTGAGCTATATTTTAACATCTTCAAGCGCGATGTGTCGCTGTATGCGATAAATTTAATCGCTTGCCCTAAAGTAAATCGCTTTAGGATAAAAAATCTTAATAAGTTGAGTCCTGCTCTTCTATTTCGATTACCTCTTCTTCTACGTCGTTACCGTCTACTGTTCCAGAATTTTCAGCGCGATTGATACCTACTTCATTATTAGACATATCTTCGCTTACTATTGCCCCATCCTCAGATACAGCCCCAGTATTTTCGGGCATATCTTCACTTGGCAGGATAGCACTTTCTTCACGGTTACTATGCATCGGCTCGCTAGCTCTCTCTACTTCAGCAGCGGCTTCTTGTTCGGACGTTTGAGAATCAATCTCTAAGGCTGAACCCTCAATAGTTGACTCATCTTTTTTCCCACAAGCGCTCATAGTTAATAACGCTGCCGACAGCGTGACAAATAGCAGTTTCTTGTGGTTGCTATATAAACTCTTACTAACAGATGGTGACTGGGTGACGTTATCCACGTTCACATCAGCTTTTACCAAACTATTTACACTATTTAGGGTCATGTAGACTCTCCATTTTCTATTTAATATCCATAGTCATCAAATCTATATCTCTAATTAAAGCGTTAACCAATAGAACCTCATCAATATATATCAATGTACACTATTGAGGCGAAAATAGTACCCAAGCTAAAATAATAGCTATAATTCTACTTAAAGATAATCAATAAGTAGAGATTATAGCTAATGATATTTAAGCTTTATTTTTAGTGTTCTCACTTTTTATACAGGAATAAACTACAAGGTAAAGATTGGCTGTGAGCTGCATTTTTTATAGCAGGACGCTTTGAAGACTCTTTGCTATATTAATACGTCGAGACGTGTTCTTCTGATTCGGTGCCGTCTATTATCTCTGAATCATCAGCCGTCGCCACTGCCACATCGTCATTAGTCATATCAGCACTTGCCATGCCATCATTGGCGCTTGCAACTGCGACATCATCATTAGCCGTCGCCACACCAGTCGCTTCTTGCTCTACAGAAGTTTGGGCATCGACACCTGGTTCGCTTTGCAGCGCAGAATCATCCTTCTTGCCACAAGCACTCAGTGTCAATGCTGCTGCGGCTAGCGTAACCAATAGCCATTTTTTGTGATTGGTCACTGCCGCATTATTATTCATCGTTGTCTGTGCCATAATAGTTTCCTCTCATGTGTGATTTACATTGCTAGAGCCTTTAGAACCTAAGCAATGTCATAGTAATTTGACGTTTAACTATACTAACAAAAAAATGTAGCTACCTTAGTAATTGCAGCATGATTATGTTGAGAACGCGTAACTGTAGAATAAAAATAAGCAGGAAGAACGGAAATGGAGAAAGAAGCGAAATAGAATAACGTGACTGCCATCACTATCTAGAAAATATTTAAAATAGGAGACATTTTAAACAGTCTTTAAAGCCGCTAAAAGCCTATTTGATAATGGCAGCTGTTCACAAAATCGTCTTTACTATCCCCTTAATCTCCTCTATGTTACATAGCATGACGCCATAAAGGCGTTAAATTCCTCACTTTTGCCAATTATTGCTGGTATTAAACACATTTTTCGCCTGTTTGGGCGCCTCTTCTTTATTGAGTAAATTACTTACTACCTTTTTAGCAACATTTATTTTTGCTTAATATTCAGTGATGATAAAGAGTACACAACTCTTTATTACCCATTTATAAACATAAGGAAATTGATTTATGAGTCAAGCGAATACGACAGATATTACTGCTTATATGCAAACCGTTGGTCAACAAGCACGCGCCGCTTCACGAGCCCTTGCTGCTGCTAATACGGGCAATAAAAACGCCGCTTTAATGGCGATTTTTGATGAGTTGGTCACTGCTAAGTCAGATATCTTATCTGCCAATAAGATTGATATGGATAATGGTCAAAAAAATAATCTTGATGCGGCGTTACTTGACCGCTTAGAGCTCAATGACGATCGATTTGATGACATGCTCCAAGGATTGAAAGACGTCTCTACCTTGCCTGACCCTATTGGTGAAGTCACTGATATGACTTATCAGCCGTCAGGCATTCACCTAGGTAAAATGCGTGTGCCACTAGGTGTCGTCGGTATGATTTACGAATCGCGTCCCAACGTGACGTTAGAGGCGGCATCCCTCGCCTTAAAATCAGGCAATGCCATTATTTTGCGCGGCGGTTCTGAAGCGTTCGAATCCAACCAAGCAATCGCTAAATGTATTCATCAAGGTTTAAAAAATGCTGGACTGCCTGAGCACAGCGTCCAAGTATTACAAACCACTGACCGCGCTGCTGTCGGCGAGCTGATTACCATGACCGAGTATGTCGATGTCATTGTCCCACGTGGCGGTAAAGGCTTAATTGCACGCATTAGTCGTGATGCAAAAGTACCCGTCATCAAGCATCTAGACGGTAATTGTCATACCTTTATTGACCGTGATGCCGAGGCTAAGATTGCGATTGAGGTTAGCGTCAATGCTAAGACCCATCGTTACGGCACTTGTAATACCATGGAGACACTATTGGTCGATGAGGCCATTGCTAATGAATTATTGCCACAAATTGCCGAAGCGATTGTGCAAGCAGATGACGCCATGCAACTGCGCCTTGATGATAAGTCGCAAGCTATTTTGAATGATAATGCCAAGCTTAACGGCCATCTATCAGCCGCTACTAGTGAAGACTGGGATACTGAGTATTTAGCACCTATTTTAGCGATTAAAATCGTTGCAGGGATTAATGAGGCTATCGAGCATATCAATACCCATGGCAGTCATCATACTGACGTGATTATCACGGATAATTATAGTAAGTCTCAACGCTTTATCCGTGAAGTCGACTCCGCTAGCGTCATGATTAACGCCTCTAGCCGTTTTGCCGATGGTTTTGAATATGGACTTGGTGCGGAAATTGGTATCTCAACAGATAAGATTCATGCCCGTGGCCCAGTAGGACTTGAAGGTCTAACGTCACAAAAATGGATTGTCTATGGTCATGGCGAAACCCGTGCCTAGTAACTTAAACTTAATGACTTATGCTTAATAATTGGGTATAAGCGTCAATGGGCATACTAAATAACTAACTATCTGAAACGCCAGCATTCGTGTTGGCGTTTTTTTATGCTTAGTCTACAGCTTCTAGTTGGGTGGTAAAACATGTAATCATAGTTCGAATTTTCAGATACTGTATATTATTTCATCGTTGACCGTTACAATAGCGTTACCATATGCAATACAAAGCCAAAATGAATAAAGCCATTTAAGACACCTCAATACGGCAGCCCTGTTTTCCAAGCCAATTTTCGCAGAATTTGGAGTGAACATAGGACTGTGATGACAAACTGTGATAAATGATTCATTTTTGCTAATGACTACAAAAACTTAGATTCGAGATAAAACCAGCCCTATCTCGAATTTAGGTTAATTTATATTTATAAAAGGAGCACCTTATGGAAATAACGTTAAACGGCTATTACACACTGATATTTGCAACTTTAGTGCTGTTACTCGGCCGCTTTATGATTAAGAATATTAAAGTCTTAGAAGACTTTAATATTCCAGAACCCGTTGTAGGTGGTTTGGTTGCGGCAATGATTGTTTATGCCCTCAATATAGTCTGGGGCTATAGTTTTAACTTTCACCAAGGGTTGCAAACAGCTACGATGCTGATGTTCTTTGCGTCCATTGGACTTAGTGCTGATTTTGGCAGACTTAAAGCTGGCGGTACACCGTTATTAATTTTTCTCGCGGTGGTATCGGTATTTATCGTCTTACAAGATGTTGTTGGCGTAGGTATGGCAAGTGCACTTGGCCTTGATCCTTTACTTGGCTTAGTAACGGGTTCTATTTCACTCACTGGTGGACATGGTACGGCAGGCGCATGGGGCGTTGTGTTAGAAGAAGAATATGGGGTTGTCGGTGCAACAACACTGGGTATCGCTGTTGCCACTTATGGTTTGGTAGCTGGCGGTATCGTCGGTGGTCCTGTGGCGCGCAGATTGATTAAAAATCTTGGCCTAACGCCTACTCCAGATAATCCTAATCCAAGTAACGTTGAAAAAGTCGCTGGCGCGCAGTCGTTATATAGCACTAAACATGATGAAGATGGTGATCATAGACAAGAAGAGATGTTTGAGAAGCCTGATAATATTCGTCTTATCACGGCCTCATCTATGATTGAGACCTTAGCACTGTTCGCTGCCGCTTTGGCTTTTGCTGATATCATGACCATAGTTGCAGAAGGCACTTGGTTCCAGCTACCAACGTTCGTTTGGGCACTAGCAGCTGGGGTGATTATTCGTAATGCGTTAACCATGGTGTTCAATTTTGATATGTTTGACCGAGCAATTGACGTTATTGGTAATGCCTCTTTGAGCCTATTTTTGGCAATGGCGTTGCTATCGTTGAAACTGTGGCAATTAACCGACTTAGCTGGCCCAGTATTGATTATTTTACTGGTACAAACCTTAGTCATGATTTTATATGCTTACTTCGTAACCTTTAAAATAATGGGCAAGGATTACGATGCTGCCGTGTTATCAGCAGGTCATTGTGGTTTTGGTATGGGTGCAACCCCGACCGCTATTGCTAATATGCAGGCAGTAACGGATCGCTATTTGCCATCACCAAAGGCATTCTTGATTGTACCGATGGTTGGTGCATTCTTTGTCGATATTATTAACGCTACTGTATTGCAGATATTCACTAAAATACCGTTTTAGTAAGCTGATGATAATATGAAACCTGAAATGAAGAGTACAAAAAAACCGCCTAGCATAAGCTAAGCGGTTTTTTTATTCAATCTAACTAAATCTTATAAAGGCTAGTTTTTAGCTCATTAGATAATAGCTTTTAAAATAGTAGCTTATTAAATAATATCTTACTGATTCTTAGCATAAACTGGTTTTTTGGCACAGATTGCTTCGACCTTTTTGCGAGTATCAGCAAGTACTTGCTCATCACCACGACCGTCTAGAACATCACATATCCAACCAGCCAATTCTGTCACGTCTGCTTCATCAAAGCCACGGGTCGTTACTGCTGAAGTACCAATACGAATACCAGAAGTGACGAACGGAGATTTTGGATCATTTGGCACCGCATTTTTATTGACAGTAATATGTGCATCACCCAACCATTTATCCGCCTCTTTACCCGTCATTTCTTGCTTAACTAGGCTGATAAGCATGAGGTGATTTTCAGTACCACCAGAGATGATTTCATAACCACGGTCGATGATAACTTTCGCCATTGCTTGCGCGTTTTTGACCACTTGCTGCTGATACGTTTTGAAGTTATCTTCTAAAGCTTCTTTAAAGCAAATCGCTTTAGCCGCGATAACGTGCATCAACGGGCCACCTTGGTTGCCTGGGAATACCGCTGAGTTGATTTTTTTCTCAAGCTTATTATCACGTGACATGATGATACCTGAGCGTGGGCCACGTAGGGTTTTATGGGTGGTACTGGTCACTACGTCAGCGAACGGTACTGGGTTTGGATAAACGCCAGTGGCGGCAAGACCAGCTACGTGTGCCATATCAACTAAGAAATACGCGCCAATTTCGTCCGCGATATCACGGAAACGCTTCCAATCAACAACCTGTGAGTAGGCTGAAAAACCAGCGATAATCATTTTAGGCTTATGCTCACGCGCTAAGCTATCAACTTGGTCATAATCAATAAGACCCGTCTCTTCAACTAAACCATATTGCACAGCATTGTAATTGATGCCTGAGAAGTTAATGTGCGCGCCATGAGTCAAGTGACCACCCGCATCAAGGCTCATGCCAAGAATGGTGTCATTTGCATCAAGAAGGGCTAAGAATACGGCTGAGTTCGCCTGACTGCCTGAGTGCGGCTGAACGTTTACATACTCTGCGCCAAATAATTCTTTTGCTCGGTCGATGGCCAATTGCTCAACGACGTCCACATGCTCACAACCACCATAATAACGCTTGCCCGGATAGCCTTCCGCATATTTATTAGTAAGATCTGACCCCTGTGCTTCCATTACCGCTTGTGAGCAGTAGTTTTCTGAGGCGATAAGCTCGATATGATTCTCTTGACGGACGCTTTCAGCTTCCATTGCGGCAGAGAGAGCGGGATCATATTCTTTAATAGAGATATCTTTAAACATAGTTATGTCCTTTATATTAACTGTTATTAGAGGAGGATTATTCGAGGGAAGTTGCCTAAAATTGGCTTATTATACTTAACAATAATTTTGATGCATTCGTGCTTCTTAATTTTTGCTGCAAAACCAGTGTAACATGAAACTTTATGTGACGAGCATAAAGATACTGGGCTTTGCTTAAGCCTAATAGATCGCTTTGGTTTAACGAAAAATTATTTTTAAATCAGTATCTTATAAATAAAAAATTAATCTTTGCGATGAATTTTTATTAGAATCATTTTTTTATATACTGACCATATAAAGTATTAACCAAATACCTGACTAATTGGCTAACTCTTTTTAGCCCAATATTTACCGCTCTAAATGCCCAGTAGCTTTTGACAAAACTGCGGTAAAAAAGTCTCACTAATCAGTACCCTGCGTCCATACCAATCATAGCGCGTTTGCCGCTGCCAACCCTCAGTAGTATGCTGGATAAGACGCTGATTGGGTAAAGTACGGCTGCGTTTAAATAACACATAACCAATGGGCGTGCCTTTTAGCTGCTGCAACCGTCGTGCACGCCCTTGCAAACTCTTAAGAGGAAAGATACTTTGTGCCGTAATCCATGGTAGTTCATCATCACCATATAGCTGCACCTCTCTTACCCATGCCAGCAGCGGACGATTGAGCGCTTGCCCTTGTATCCCCAGTTGCTTTTTTTGAGCGAGCGTTAATGGCCGATAACCCTCAAAGCTACGCGTCACCAGTAACGGCTGTCCAGACTTTGCCTCAAGCATTGCCGTTAATGAGCCATCTGTGCTCAGCCAAGGCAACAGCGCAGCAGGCGCAGGCGCAGTCGATTGAGAGGCACTGAATAAAAGTGGGCTAGAATATCGGTTACTTGGCATAATAACGGGCTAATAATTGAAAGTTAATAAGTTAAGTTTTTGATTGAATAATGCTAACCACTAACGCTGCTTATCGAATTCAGGCATATTATCCTGATTAAAAGGCAGCGCCTCATGTGCTTGCTGACGATACTGCGCCATATGGGCGCGGTCTTGGGCGCAAAAGTCACTAATTGCAGGTATAAAACGCGGGTCATAAATCCGATGCAACGAGTGCGTCGTGGTCGGCATAAAACCACGAATCAGCTTATGCTCGCCTTGTGTACCGGGGTCAAAATGGCTCAGCCCTTGCTCAATGGCAAACTCAATCCCTTGATAATAACACAGCTCAAAATGCAAACTATCATATTCACCCAAAGCGCCCCAATAGCGCCCATATAACGTCGATGTCGACGACTGACTTTCGCTATTAACTGCCCCAAGCACATCATATAAAAATAAGCTACTGGCAATAATTTCACCTGCGCTATCATACGCTTGTGCGAGCATTAAATGCTCTGGCATACTTTTTGATAGCGATATAAAAAACTCATACGTTAAATAGGGCTGCTGCCCGCGCACCGCATAAGTCATCACGTAGCAGTGATAAAAGGTTTTCCAATCCTCCGCACTGATATCATCACCGCATTTACGCACACACTCGATGCCTTGAGTGGCAACTTTACGACGTTCAGCGCGGATGTTTTTACGCTTTTTGGCGGTCAAAGTCATTAAGAATTCATCAAAATTGGCAAAAGGCTGGTCGTTATTCAGCAAATTTTTATTAAACCATAAAAACTGACAGCCTTGACGCTCAAGAATAGGAAACGGTAAATCCTCATCGGTTAATGACGCATTTTGACCGCTTGATAATAAGGACTCATCCTGTATTGCCTCGCTTATCTCATTATCTGAAGACGCAGCAAGGCTTGTCATTTCAGGCGTCACAAACAATCCATGCCAACTCGATGCACCCACTTGTTGTGCAAGATTATCAACGCCAGCCATCACCGTATTGATAATATCGGTATTAAGCGTTTCCCCTTGTGCTACCCACAGGCGCTCTCCAGTGATTGGGGTATAAGGCACACTGGTGACCAAACGCGGATAATAATCAATGCCATAACGGGCATACGCTTCCGCCCACGCATGATCAAAAACGTATTCACCACGATGATGACCTTTTACAAATACTGGCAGCACCGCCACTGGCTGAGCGTTTTCTAATGCAGAGCTTTTTAATAGAGGGTTTTCTAGTTCAGAACTTTCACCAGAAGTATTTGGGTAATTCGTAATATCCTCATTAACGCGGTGGACCAATATAAAAATCGGCAACCATCCCGCCTGCTCACCAATTGCGCCCGTATCAATAAGCGCCTGCCAAAAGGCGAACGACATAAACGGCGTATCTGGCGTTTGCCACTGGGTTTGCTGTTGCCAGCTTATATCGCCCACGAGCGCGTACTGTAAACTCATAATGCTCACTACTTATTTTTAGATGGATATAGCGTAGCAAATTTTTACGCTTATGCTGTCACAATTTGCAAAAATACTGTGGATATTTAAACCAAGAACAGGCAAATTAAATACTATGATACCACCGTCATATTTAGGAGAGAGAGATGTCTACTTTACTGACGACTCCATTTAAGATACCTATTAATACAGCTATCAGATCCATAGTCGCAGTGACCTTAATGAGCAGCTGCTTGTTCATAATAAGCGCCTGTGACTCTCAAAAGATTACCAGTGCATCAACGGTAGGCAGTAATAATATTGCCCAGACCGAGCCTGATATTATCAATCGAAACAGTATGCAAGATGTCACTAAAGCAAATACAGATTCAGAAGACAGCCATTCAAACCATAACGATTCGCAAAATAGCAGTAACGAAAACTCAGACGACCCGAACCCGAACGTCAAGCAATAAAATACTTCATGACGGTGCAAAAGAACAAACTAATAATAAGTCAAATCAATAGAAAAGAGCGACCTACTAAGTAGATGGCTCTTTATAATGTGCTGTATATAAAACTGTACTGCTATGGAAAAGATGTAATTTATGCTGATGAATGGTAGAATAGTGCCCTTAATAGTTTAATATAATTCAGATACATGGGATATAAGCGAAAACAGTATCCTTAGTTCATTATGTCAAATTGACATCGGATCGAATTTATAGTGAGTTCGCTATAATAGCCTCACAGCAATTCACTTTCAGGCAATTCAGACAACCCAGTCAAAGTGCCCTTTTAACTTAATAAAAGTTAACGAAAGACCAATCAACGAAAGAAGCTAAGCAAACCAAAAACTCTCTAAGAGTCTGTATTTTTCAAGAGCCTACATATAGTGTATTTGTTCTAAACACATAGTCCATGATTGCATAGGGGCTGTATAGAGCTATTAAATTATATTTAAGCGTTATTATTCACAACACAAAGGAATGACTTACTAAAATGACAAAAATTATTTATACAAAAACCGATGAAGCCCCTGCGCTTGCTACCTTATCTTTTTTGCCTATCGTTGAGGCATTTACAAAAACCGCAGGAATTGAAATTGAAACTGCTGACATCTCTTTAGCGGGGCGCATTATTGCCTTATTCTCAGAGTTTTTACCTGAAGAACAACGTATTCCTAGCGCCTTTGTCGCGTTGAGTGAATTGGTAAAACAACCTGGCGCCAATATTATTAAATTGCCAAACATCAGTGCTTCTGTGCCACAGCTAAAAGCGGCGATTAAAGAGTTGCAAGATAAAGGCTATGATTTACCTGATTATCCAGACCATCCAGAAACGGATAAAGAAAAAGACGCGCGCGAGCGTTATGACAAAATCAAAGGCAGTGCAATGAACCCTGTCTTGCGTGAAGGTAACTCTGACCGCCGTGCGCCAAAAGCGGTAAAAGCATTCGCCAGAAGAAACCCACATTCAATGGGTCAATGGAGTGCGGATTCTAAGTCACACGTAGCCACTATGGCTCATGGCGACTTTGCCGATACTGAAAAATCAGTAACGTTAGATGACGCAACCGATTACCGTATCGTGCATACCGCAACTGATGGCACAGTGACTGAATTAAAAGCACCTGCACCATTACTTGCCGGTGAATTGATTGATGCCGCTATCTTAAGCCATGACGCATTAGTAGAGTTTTTAGAAGAGCAAGTAGAAGACGCAAAAGCAGAAGATGTATTGTTCTCATTGCATCTAAAAGCCACTATGATGAAAGTGTCTGACCCGATTATCTTTGGTGAAGCGGTCAAAATCTTCTTTAAAGAATTGTTCGCAAAACATGGCGATACGTTCAAAGAACTTGACGTTAACGTCAACAACGGTTTTAGCAACTTACTGGCTAAAATCCAAGAATTGCCTGAAGAAAAACGCGCCGAGATCGAAGCGGATATTCAGACCATATATAAGAACAACCCTGACCTTGCCATGGTCAACTCTGACAAAGGCATCACCAACTTACACGTGCCAAGTGACGTGATTGTTGATGCGTCTATGCCAGCGATGATTCGCAGCTCAGGTAAAATGTGGGGCGCGGACAATGAGTTGCATGACACCAAAGCCGTTATCCCTGATAGCAGCTATGCGTGCATCTATGATGAAACCATCAAATTCTCAAAAGAACATGGCGCGTTTGACCCAACGACTATGGGTTCAGTACCAAACGTCGGCTTGATGGCGCAAAAAGCAGAAGAATACGGCTCACATGACAAGACGTTCCAAATTGAATCTGACGGTAAAGTTCAAGTATTGGACAGCGATGACAATGTCTTGACCGAGCACGAAGTGAAAGCGCAAGACATCTGGCGCATGAATCAGGTTAAAGATGCACCGATCCAAGACTGGGTAAAACTAGCCGTGACTCGCGCCCGTGCCAGCAACATCCCAACCATCTTCTGGTTGAACCACAAACGTCCACACCATGCTGAATTAATCAAAAAAGTTGAAAAATACCTTAAAGATTATGATACCACTGGTTTAGACATTCGCATCATGCCAGTACGTGAAGCGACTCGTTTAACACTAGAGCGTCTAAAAGACGGCAAAGACACCATCTCCGTCACTGGTAACGTCTTGCGCGATTACCTCACTGACTTGTTCCCAATCTTAGAATTGGGTACCAGTGCAAAAATGCTGTCTATCGTACCATTGATGAATGGCGGCGGCTTGTTCGAAACGGGTGCCGGCGGTTCAGCACCTAAGCACGTTGAGCAGCTTGTTGAAGAAAACCATTTACGTTGGGATTCACTAGGTGAGTTCTTAGCCTTAGCCGTATCTTTAGAGCATTTAGCCACGCATGAAGACAATGCTAAAGCGCAAATCTTAGCCGATACGCTAGATAAAGCGACTGAAAAACTGTTGTTGAATAACAAGTCACCATCTCGTAAAACCGGTGAATTGGACAACCGTGGCAGCCATTTCTATCTGGCTATGTACTGGGCGCAAGAGCTTGCGGCACAAACTGAAGACACTGAATTGGCAACACAATTCGCGCCACTTGCTGAAAAACTTGCCAGCAATGAAGACGCGATTGTTAAAGAATTGAACGAAGTTCAAGGTAAACCTGCTGATATCAATGGTTACTACTTCTTTGATGAAGATTTGGCAACTAAAGTCATGCGTCCAAGTCAGTTATTGAATGACACGATTGATTCTTTATAATTGAAATAACGTCGTCACTTAAATAACTTTATACTTTAAAGCTGTTTAAGCCTATATAAAAAACACCCTGATGGTCTAAGACTATTGGGGTGTTTTTTATTGCCAGTACTCATTGCCAGTATTGACCGACAGAACGAATAAACATTAATCACACTCAGTATTTGGAAAAAAGGTGTTTATCAAAATATTGTATTTGCTTAAACAACACTGCTTGTATGGAAAAGATGAAGTTTATACTGATGACTGCTAGAATAAGGCGTTTGCTATCTTAATAACATTCAGATATACAAGCTTATACACGTACATATATAAGACATAATCGACAAAATATTAGCATTAAGTTATTTGATTTAACCGCATGGTTCATTATTGCATAAGGGCTGTGTCCATCTATTCATTTAGATTTCAGCCTTATTATTAACGATAACTAAAGGAATGTCATACTAAAATGTCAAAAATCATTTATACAAAAACTGACGAAGCACCAGCGCTTGCGACCTTATCATTCTTGCCTATTGTTAAAGCGTTTACCCAAACCGCAGGCATCTCTGTTGAAACCACTGATATCTCCGTTGCCGCGCGCGTATTGGCTGAATTCCCTGATTATTTAACTGAAGAACAACGTGTTCCTGATAATTTAGCGGAGCTTGGTAGACTGACCCAAGACCCTAACACCAATATTATTAAACTGCCTAACGTTAGTGCCTCTATTCCCCAGCTAAAAGCATGTATCAAAGAGTTGCAGGATAAAGGCTACGCAATACCTGATTTTCCAGATGATGCAAAAACGGATGAAGAAAAAGCAATTCGTGTGCGTTATGGTAAAAGTTTAGGCAGCTCAGTAAACCCTGTACTGCGTGAAGGTAACTCAGATCGCCGTGCACCGAAAGCGGTTAAGAACTTTGCGCGTCAGCATCCGCATTCTATGGGCGAATGGAAACAATGGTCGCAGACGCACGTATCGCACATGCACAGTGGCGATTTTTATGCCGGTGAGCAATCACTTACGTTAGACAAAGCACGTACCGTACGTATGGAACGCTTAGCTGACGATGGTACTATCAAGGTCTTAAAACCAGAACTTGCGTTGCTGGACAAAGAAATCATCGACCTAATGTTTATGAGCAAACAAGCGCTGTGTGAATTTTATGAGCGTGAAATGGAAGACTGCCGAGAAGCGGGCATTTTATTTTCCTTGCACGTAAAAGCCACGATGATGAAGGTTTCTCACCCGATCGTGTTTGGACATGCGGTTAAAATTTACTACAAAGAAGCATTCGAGAAGCATGGCGCGTTGTTTGATGAGTTAGGTGTTAACGTCAATAACGGCATGGCAAGTTTGTATGAAAAAATTGCCGAGCTACCAGCCAGTAAGCGTGAAGAAATTGAACGTGACTTACATGCCTGTCAAGAAGATCGTCCACGTCTGGCCATGGTTGATTCTGCAAAAGGTATCACCAACTTCCATTCACCCAGTGACGTGATTGTCGATGCGTCAATGCCCGCTATGATTCGTGCAGGTGGTAAAATGTGGGGCGCTGATGGCAAAATGTATGACTGTAAAGCGGTCATGCCTGAGTCTACCTTTGCGCGTATCTATCAAGAAATGATTAACTTCTGTAAATGGCATGGCAATTTTGACCCAACCACGATGGGCACCGTACCTAACGTAGGCTTAATGGCGCAACAAGCCGAAGAATATGGCTCACATGATAAAACGTTTGAAGCCAGCTATGCAGGTATGGCTCGTATTGTTGACGTTGAAACTGGTGAAATATTGCTTGAGCAACGTGTGGAAAAAGGCGATATTTGGCGCATGTGTCAAGTCAAAGATGAGCCGATTCAAGATTGGGTGAAACTTGCTGTACGCCGTGCACGCGAATCAGATACGCCGGTCATTTTTTGGTTAGACTCTTATCGTCCACATGAGAATGAGCTGATCAAAAAAGTTAGAACCTACTTAAAAGACCATGATACCGAAGGTCTACACATCGAAATCATGTCACAAGTTCGTGCGATGCGTTATACCTTGGAGCGCGTTGCTCGCGGTCTGGATACTATCTCTGTTACGGGTAATATCCTAAGAGACTATCTGACCGACTTGTTCCCGATTCTAGAATTAGGAACGAGTGCGAAAATGCTGTCAGTCGTACCGCTAATGAAAGGTGGTGGTTTATTTGAAACGGGCGCGGGCGGTTCTGCACCAAAGCACGTTCAACAGCTTGTTGAAGAAAACCATTTACGTTGGGATTCGCTGGGTGAGTTTTTAGCCTTAGCAGTGTCTTTAGAGCATTTAGCCACGAACGACGACAATAGCAAAGCGCAGGTATTGGCGGATACGCTAGATAAAGCGACAGAAAAACTATTGTTAAATAACAAAGGCCCTTCACGTAAAACGGGCGAATTAGACAATCGTGGCAGTCACTTCTATCTTGCCATGTACTGGGCGCAAGAGCTGGCGGCACAAAGTGGCGATAGCGAGCTACAAGCACAGTTTGCACCACTTGCCGAAAAATTAACCAGCAATGAAGAGGCGATTGTTAAAGAATTGAATGACGTTCAAGGCAAGCCAGTAGATATCAATGGCTACTACTTTGCAGATGAGGCATTGGCTGAACAAGCGATGCGTCCAAGCACCTTATTTAATGATGCGATAGCATCGTTGTAGCAGCGCTGTCATTGTGCTTAATTAACTTAATATCTTTAAGCTAATACAAAAAAACATCTCAATGGTCTTAAACCGTTGAGGTGTTTTTTTGTCTTTGAAACTTTCATAATTTTGCATAGATAACCGCTATAATAATCACCGCTTACTATCTTGCCAATGTTTGATCATTTTAGTTGATTTATGTTTTAGGAATATCTATTTTATGTCGACTTCTAGCATCGTCTTATTTAATAAACCTTATGGGGTACAAAGCCAGTTTCGTGATGACAGTAATAATAATCATACGACGTTATCAGAGTATTTTACCGATAAATCATTACGCATTGCGGGACGGCTGGATGCGACCTCAGAAGGACTTTTAATTCTCACCAATGATGGAAAGGTCAATAAAGCCATTACCCAGCCGCCACGCGCCCATAACTTTAAAGATAATACGAAACAAGGCAAAACCTATTTGGTACAAGTGGAAGGCTTAATTACAGCGGCACAATTATCACAACTTGCGCGCGGTGTGATGTTAAAAGATGGTAAAACCTTGCCAGCAATGGTAAAAGCAGTTGAAGAAGCTGATTTACCCCTTACTTTATGGCAACGTGACCCGCCTATCCGTGAGCGCAAAAATATCCCGACTTCATGGCTGATGCTGACTATTTATGAAGGTAAAAACCGACAAGTACGGCGCATGACAGCGCATGTGGGACTGCCTTGCTTACGCTTGATACGATGGTCGGTGGCAGGGTTTGAGTTGGGTTCGCTTGGCGTTGGCGAGTTCTTGCGCATTCATTTAAATGCAGAACACTGTCAGCAGTTGGGGATTACTATTTAGTCTGATGCTCTTGAGCGTTATTTATTAAGCGCTCAGTATGTTGCACTGGCACTTCAAATACCGTTACGAAGTTTAAAACACAGGGTCTCGAATGAGTAAGGTTAATCTGCTAGTATTTAACACCTTACTAGATATCAATTATCAGATACCATTAATTATGAGACAGTAATCTGTCATTAATAGTCGTTTGTTTTTTCAGCCATCATTTAGCCCGCTTTTATTAAGGATATATCATGTCCATTTATCATCGTTCTGCTCTCATTGCTGCTAGTGTGGCCGCTGCCTTTGCGCTTAGCGCTTGTCAGCCTACCCCTGAGAATACTGAGGCCACGCCAACAGAAGAGGTCATGCCACCAGCTGAAGTGACTAAGTCCGACTCTGTTCCTGATATGGCAGATGATGAACAGATGACGGACATGCTTAAAGACTATACTAAGTCGATGACTAAAATGCATGATGAGATGATGGTTGGCATGGGATATAACGACCCAGATACGGCATTCGCTAAAAGTATGCTCGGACATCATCGCGGCGCAGTAGATATGGCAAAAATTGAGCTGAAATATGGTACAGATGTCGCCATGCTTCAACTGGCACAAGAGGTTATCAACGCGCAGCAGTTAGAGATTGATATTATGAATAAGTGGCTCGCCAGCCACCCTGACGCTGCCAATCCAAAGCCTGAGACTCCAGCGATGCAGCAAGCCTATGCCGATAGTATGGACGCAATGCATAGCAAAATGATGGCAGGCATTGCAGACCCTATACCGGATATGGCGTTTGCGCGTGGTATGTTGCCGCATCATGTTGGGGCAGTAGACATGGCAATGGTGCAGCTTAAATATGGTAAAGACAAAGAGATGCGTCAGCTGGCGCAAGACATCATCGATGCTCAGCAGCCTGAGATTGAGGTACTGCAAGATTGGACAGCAACGTACGGTACTAACGATGAGCTTCTTGAAGATGAAGCCGAAGAAATGGCGGAAGCCAGTTAACTCAACTCCTTTGCACAAGGATGATTACCACTACCTATAAGAGAGTGGTAACATACTCCAAACCATATAATTTTTAGAGGTCTAAATGTTAGTTAAATTAATAAGAGAAGGTTTAGGACGACTCATTGCTGGTATCAGTGTATTGACCCAAGGTAAGCCAATGGCGCGCACTGAAGAACAGCAAGCCGATGTGAATGTTGCTTGTGAAAATCTATCATTATATCAATTTCAGTCTTGTCCTTTTTGTGTGAAAGTGCGCCGTCAAATTCACAAGTTGAACTTACCCATTGAGCTTAGAGATGCAAAAAATAACGAGCAGTTTCGTAATGAACTTGCTGACGTCGGTGGGCGGATTAAAGCACCTTGTTTGCGTATTGAACAGGAAGGTAAATCTCAATGGATGTATGAATCAAATGATATTAACGCTTATTTACAGCAACGTTTTGGCTAATGTTGATAATAAGTAGAGGTCTTAATTGACTTAATTTATGTAGAGTCAATTAAGCAACTTCAACCTTGGTTTAGCCGTTGTCGTAGTCATTGAATTTGATAATATTGCTTACTATTAACAATAAGATTAGACAATAAAATTATTTTACGTTTATAAGTCTGACACTAGATAGCTCTTTAATCATTTAGATATTGATGAGAAAATATCTTTTATCAGCAAGAATAGCTGGTGTCAAAAGCAGCCTAACCCAACCATTTCTCGTCAGATTGAGTTAAACTTGTTTCTCATTAATCTCACCCACTAACAATAGATTTGAGATTCCTTATACCTTTAAGATCTAACAAAATTAGGTATTAGCCACTTCTCATATCCTGACTCACCAAGCTTTAAACTCACCTTATTTAAACTTGGATTTGCTGATAGCCCTGACAAGGTTTTATTTGCCACTTCGAACGTCATCAGCTCATCACGGCGAAAAGCATGACAGCTTACAGTACTTACTGCAGACTTAGCGACGGCTTGTAGCTGTTTTTTACTGGCTTTGATGCTGTCAATCGCTACGATAATATCTTTGGCTGATAAACCTGCCTCACAAGCGACACTGTCTCGTAAGACTTTGCCTACCTTTAAGCCATCAGGAGACTCTTGAACGACTATACCCCAAGATAACATATTGTCTTTTTTATCAGTTTCAACGCTTATACTATTTGCAGTTAGTAGCGCCTCAATCGGCAGCTCCTCCACCCCATTAACATAACGACTCTCGAAATCTTGCCAATCCACTTCGGGCATAAATTGACCAATCACTGCGCCCATATCCGCACTACTAATACCAATACGCTGACTGTCTTGCTGCTTGGCTTGAGTATAAAACGCCTTGACCACATCGAACAAACGATAGCGACCCGCACTTTTTTCCAATAAGGTTAAGTCTAAACACAACGCTACCAATGCGCCTTTATTGTAATAGCTAATCCCCGCGTTGCCGGTATTCTCATCACTACGATAAAGTTTAATCCACGCATCAAAACTGGATTCAGCCACACTTTGGTGCGCACGGCCGTGCGTTTGGTAGTAACGGCTGATTTGATCTGCCAATAACGTCAGATAACTGGCCTTGTCAATCACACTGGACGCTTGCAGCATAAAATCATCTATATACGAGGTAAAGCCTTCAAACACCCATAGTAATGGCGTGAATGCTTCTTTGCGCAAATCAACTTCCAGCATGACATCAGGGCGCACGGTTTTGACCCACCACGCATGAAAATACTCATGACTACATAGTCCTAAGAAACGCTGATAATCAGCACTCGGTAGCTCAGGCTCATGAGCTTTAGGCAAATCTTGACGTGGCGTAATAAGACTAGTCGAATTAATATGCTCAAGACCACCATAATCTTGCCCGCTAGCATAAGTCATAAAAGTATAATCACTAAACGGCGCATCGCCCAACCAGTTCAGATAAGTCTGACAAATCTGAGTCACATCTTGCTGCAACCGTCCCATATTGGCGCTGTGCTTGCCTGAGAGAAAAAAGCGATGAACGAGCGTCTGATGCGTATCATCTTGGATAATAAAATCAAATCTCTCTTGTACCGCAATCTCAAACGGGTGGTCGATCAATTGCTCATAGTTGTCTGCTTGTAGACCATAGCCATGTTGGCTATCGCCATATTCAACAACACTTTGCAAATGAGTAGCGTCAAGTCCACACGCTAAAATAACATCGCTTTCGTTTTTATCCGCTAAGAATGCGGCTGGTACCAGTAGACTCACTTGTACAGGCGACTGCTCTTGTCCTTCAACTGCCAAGGCTAATGAGGTAAAGTTACCGTACAAACGCTGCTGATCAACATAAGCGGTGCGCACCGATAAATCATAGCAATAGACTTCATACTGCACGTGTAGATTTTGCCCCGCCTCGACTTGTGGTAACTGCCACGTATGTTTACCTACCTTTTGTGCGCGGTAGGACTCAGCGTATTCGTTATTTTCATCTGCTATCTGATAATGCAGCGCCGTAATATGACGGGCAAATTCACGCATTAAATAACTACCAGGAATCCATGCTGGTAACCAAAGCTGCGGTGCATCCGTACCAGCTTTAAAAGTCAGTGTGACATCGACAAGATGCTCATGAAAACGCGCAAAATCTAATCGATAATTAATGTTAGTAGTCGTTGTTATATTATTTATTTGAGAGTCAGTCATAGTCAATTCTTATCGTTGTATTTATCATTATGGTAGAAGTCCTATAGCAAAAACGCAACTGGCAAACGGTGAACTACCTATAATTACCGTACAAACCTCTTAAAAAAAGATCTTTTTACAATAATTAATGTATTAATTAGCACAATTTATGGTTTTTACCTTGAAAGTTATAACAGCCATCTCAATTAAAGATGCTAACTGCTACCGTTACTTTAAAAAAACAGTTACCCTAATAAACTGATGATAATTGACTAATGATGTGGCTGTTTGGCTTGATGATTGGCTTTTTTAGGTTTATTACAATCGTAATTAAATTTTTATATCAATATACTTAGGATAATTTATGACTACTATCACAAAAGATACTGCCGTCAAATTCAATTACACGTTAAAAGACGATGAAGGTAATATACTTGACCAGTCTCCAGAAGGTCAGCCTCTTGCTTATTTACATGGCCACAGCAACATTATCCCAGGTCTTGAGCAGCAATTAGAAGGTAAATCTGCAGGCGAGACAATTACTGCAGTCGTTGAGCCTGCTGATGGCTACGGCGAATACCAAGAGCAAGCGGTACAACATGTGCCTCGTGATAACTTCCAAGGCGTTGAAGATATCCAGCCTGGGATGCAGTTTCAATCAGAGGCTGGTGGCCAAGTCATGCTAGTGACTGTTACTGATGTTAATGATGATGAAGTTATCGTTGATGCCAACCATCCGCTCGCTGGTAAGCGTTTGACTTTTGATGTTGAAATCCAAGAAGTACGCGCTGCTACAGAAGACGAATTAAGCCATGGCCATGTCCATGGCGCAGGCGGCGTTGACCATTAATCCAGTGGTATAAACTTCAAATAGGAGAGATAAACGTTAAGTTGATAAAATGAGACGTTTATCTCCAAAAAAGCCAGTAGCATTTATTGTCTACTGGCTTTTTTATCGCATAAATTTAGAAGAAAGTAATTGCTATCCTATTTGCATCTTTCACTCTAATTAATACACAAAACCCAGATACAACAAAACCGTGTAGCGACAAGCACTACACGGTTTTTATTACTCACTATCCTTGTTGATATAACAACCTACCTAATCCCGAGATTGGTTGTCACTAACAGGCATCCGACCTTATCATCCATGATAAGCAATTCATCCCTGAAACAACTTATAAGCTATTTATGAATACCAATCCCTAGTAGTTATAAATAGTATCGTTAAATTGTGCAGTGAGGCTATCATCGCAGATTCGCCTATCACTGGTAAGACGCTGTAGCGTCATTATGTGTAAGCATATGCTTACGCTCAGATTCTGCGCTTGATTATCTATAGCTTATCTTGGGGACTGACACTAACTTTCGGGTCAGCGCTTAACATCAGGTAAGCCGCCTCATTAATATAGGCTTCATCCTCTGGCAACTGCGGGCGCTCAAGCGCTTTCATTTGGCTGCGCTCTTCAAACTTAGCATCCATTGCCGCCTGATACGTATTCCAGTTGGAATAGAGGCTTTCACCGCTGGCTTTTAGACGTTGGTTTTCAGCCTCTAAAGAACGCTTCTCAACCAGTTTCATCTTGGCACGACGACTGTTTATGTCTATATTGATTGGCGTTTTGCCATCTTCCATATCGCGAATCTTATTGAGTGCCGATAAATAAACGAATTGCGGATTTTGCTGCTGGCGAATTTTGGATTGCTGGTTTAGTGTCGCAAGCGTGTTAGCGCTGAACTTTCCTTCAGGCTTATAAGGCGAGGTGTTAATGGTATCCCAAGGCAACGCTTTTTTCTGTGCGCGTTCACCAAAGGTCGCGTCGTCGTAAATATTGACCAGCTCGACATCAGGAACCACGCCTTTATTTTGCGTACTGCCACCTGTGATACGATAGAATTTACGTTGAGTCAAGGTCGCTGAACCGAGTGCTAAGTTGTCCAGTTGAATTTGTGCTGATCCTTTACCAGTAGTGGTATTACCGACGACGAGTCCGCGACCATAATCTTGAATAGCAGCAGCAAAAATCTCACTAGCAGAAGCAGAAGCTAAGTTGGTCAATACGACCACCTTACCGTTATAGAGTTGCTGACCACCATCATCATCGCGATACACTTGCACATTGCCACGGTTATCACGGATTTGTACTAAAGGCCCACTTTTAATAAACAAACCTAGCATTTTGGCTACTTCATCTAGAGAGCCACCAGGGTTGTTGCGTAAATCAACCACTAAACCATCGATGTTTTCTTGATTCAGTTTCTTCAGCGCGTTCTCTGTGTCAATGCTGACACTACGATAGTCTTCCCCATTACGGCGCGCGCGATAGTTCAGATAAAAGCTGGGTATTTCAAGCACGCCAATGCGTTTTGGAGTGACATCAATATTGGGCCGCTGAATCTCAACCACGCGCTGAGTCACGCCTGATTCTTCTTGCACTATAATATCGCGCACGACAGTGACGGTTCGTGCACTGGCTTCAGGCGAGTTTGGTTGACGTAACTTAAGCGTAACTGGCGTACCGCGCTTACCGCGAATTAGACCGACAATCTCACGCGTTGACCAGCCAACCACATCAGTCATGGTTTTACCGTCTTTGGCAATACCAATAATTAAGTCATTCGGTTTAACTTGTCCGCCTTTTGCTGCAGGGCCACCTTCAACGAGTGTCGCAATACGCGTATAATCTGGGTTTTTACGGTCGGGACGGATAGAGACGCCAATACCTTCTAGCTGTAAGCTAGATTGAATCTGCAACTCATTCGCTTGCACAGGGGCATAATAATTGCTGTGCGGATCATAAGTGAGCATGGCAGTGTTTAATACAGTTTCCATGACCTCATCGTCATTGAAACGTTGCATCTGTTCTTGCTGACGTAATAAACGGTTGAGCAAAATCTCACTCGGTGTACGCTTATCATCACGTACCAAATCCTGTCCGCGGGTAATATCTGGATTGTCTAAAAATACTTTTTCTTTGGCCTTTTCATCTTCTTGACCTAAAGTAATGCTAATCAGCTGAAATTTTAGCTGACGCGTCCAATAGTCTTGCTGGGCTTTTTTGGTTTTAAAGTGTCCAAGTTTTTCGCGATCAAGGATAATGGTTTCTTTACCGGTCAAGTCGAGTTTGGTTTTGAGCAACTTTGTTGATAGGGCAAAATACTCTTTTGAGCGTTGACGATAGCGCTCAAAAATATCAACGCCAGCCGATAAATCACCACGTTTAAGTCGGTTACCAAATTCATTGCCGTATTTTTTATTAAATTCGTCAACGTCAGATTGTAAAAATAGTATGTGATTGGGATCCAGACTATCAATATACATTGTCAGGATTTCAGTACCCATTTTGCTATCAAGCGGTTGGTTTAAATAATGACTACGATCTAATAACGCTGCCACTTGACGAGTAGTCAGTTTTTGTTCAGGTGTTTGTACATAGCTACCGGTCTCAGTGTTGGCCACTGCCGTACCATAACTTTGAGTGAGAATAATTCCAGCGACGCCCACTGACGCCACGCTGAGTAACCACTGTGCGGGTTGTTTTTTCATGTATACACCTAATTGTTTTCAGTTGTGGTCTTAATTTATCATCTTAAATTAAAAGATATCTAAAAATGGTCAGTTACGGTCTGTCATTAATAAAACGATAACAATGATGCGATAACGTTGGGAAATAAATTCGAGGGTTATAATTATAGTAATATTTGTTTGAGCTTAGTGTAAACATTACGAAAATAAATGCACGCATGACTAATAATTTATCGTTAAAATTAAATAATAATATCATGACTATTTATAGCGCACTGTCTCAAACTGTATAAACAATCTTACACGCAAGCTCTACACATACCAAACTTTCTGTCATATTTATTATAAGTTAATCACTGTCTATCTCACTATTGGATAGACACCAAGTGAGACTAGCGTCTGAATAATTTGTCCGGTTGTGCTCACTCATCCATAACAGGCATAATAAGAGTACAAATACGGCTTATTTACTATCTCTTTCACAGTATATCTCACCCAATAATAATATATAACACTATAAGGACCGTGCCATGTATGGCGTCTTAATGATTGATATCGATAGCACTGCCCTGACGGCTGAAGATGTTAGTTTAATAAAACAAGCACAGGTGGGCGGCGTCATACTATTTGCGCGTAACGTGATACATGCAGATCAAGTACGCAAGCTATGCGACAGTATTCGCTATCATAATACGGATATTCTGATTGGCGTTGATCAAGAAGGGGGACGGGTAGCACGGCTGCGTGAAGGTTTTACGCCGCTGCCAGCAATGGGCAAGCTTGGGGAATTATTTGACCAAGATCCCATCTGCGCGCTAACTTGCGCCTATGATTGTGGCTACTTGATGGCGGCTGAGGTATTGGCGGTTGGGATAGATGTGAGCTTTGCGCCCGTCCTTGATACGGGTGGTATCAGCCAAGTTATTGGTGACCGCAGCTTTCATCAAGACCCACAAATTATTATCGCTTTAGCCACGCAGTTTATGCGCGGCATGAAAGCCGCTGGCATGGCGACTACTGGCAAGCATTTCCCCGGGCATGGCGCTATTGCACCAGACTCGCATGTGGCAGAAGCAATTGATGACCGCAGCTTAGATAAGATTATGGCACACGATATGCAGCCGTTTATACAGACATTACCATGGCTTGATGCGTTAATGCCTGCGCATGTTATTTTTTCGCAAGTGGATAATAAACCTGCCGGATTTTCCAAAATTTGGCTACAAGATATCTTAAGGAAACAGCTAGACTTTAAGGGAGTATTATTCTCTGATGATTTGTCTATGGCAGGCGCACAAGCAGCAGGTGACATTAGCGCACGCGTACAGGCGGCTATTGAAGCGGGCTGCGATATTGCACTCGTCTGTAATGACAGAATTGCAGCTCATGAAGCGGCAGAAGCCGCGCAAGATTTACCTTACCCCAATCAAAAACGCATTAAAACCATGCGCGGACAGATTCCAATGTGGCAAGGTGATCTTGAATCCACTTGCCAGCAGTTTGAGTATTGGCAGCAAGCCAAAGACAATGTAATGCAAACATTTTTTACTACAAAAACTGAGTCATCTTCAGAAAACGATAGTAGCCCGTTAACAGACCCAACGAATTACAAGTAATCACCCTCCGATTTAATTTGTATTTAGACATGAAAAAACCGCACCTTGTTAAAGATGCGGTTTTTATTAAATATGACTTATCTAATCAGAGATTACTCAAATATATACTACTATTGAGTATTCGCTTTTGGATCGAGCTTGGTACCACGGCTAGGATCATCTGAATCCGGTAGCAAATCATCGTTGTTGCTGTCTAAAGGATTCAAGTCAGGATCAAGCTTATTATTAGCGGCTGGAAGTGAGCTTTTAGGTGCAGGCGTAGGTACAGCTCTACGATCATCACTGTCTGGCATGATATCATCATTATCGCTATCTAATGGATTCATATCTGGGTCGAATGCTTTTCCGCCACTGAGTGTTGCAACGTTAGCACCTTCATTGTTCAATGCAGTCTCGTCATAGACGGTGAACTCAATACGACGGTTACGGAAGCGACCTTGCTCGGTTGAGTTGTCAGCGATAGGATCAGTCTCACCCATACCTTTGGTCATAAGTTTAGCTGGATCCGCGCCCTGCGACACCATATAGTCTTTCATAGACTGGGCACGTTCTTGTGATAACTTCATGTTATAAGCAGCATCAGCAGTTTTATCGGTATGACCGATAATCATCAGCTTCATATCTGGCACTTGTTCCATTAGTTTTACAGCACGATCAAGGAACGGTTTATTAGCATCAGGAATAATGGCTTTATCTACTTCAAAGTTAACCACTTGTAAGCTTAACGCACGAGCAACATCGCGTGGATTTGGGCTATCACCAAGTCCAATCATAGCGGCATCAGTAGCTGCTAAACTGCTATCAATCTCGCTTTGTAAATTTAAGGGACCTTCTGCTACCACGTTCATGTCTGGCGCAGCGGCTTGAATATCAGCCACCAGCTGTTCAAGTGTAGCGGCATCAGGAGCATTAACAACGATTTCATCGCCTTTAATGAACATACTGGCATTAGGAACGTTTTTGATAATAGGCAAAATAGCAGCAAGCTGAGTGGCCGCTGGCATGTCCATTGCAAAGTTGTCATCAACGTCTGCTTTACACTTGTTAGAATCATCACCAAACTCTGTGTTCATAGCATTCATGACGGTAGTTTTTAGAGTCTCATCACCAACATTCATGCGGCAAGCATATAGAGTGTTGGCTTGCTCACCCGTGGCAATACGTAGTGAGGCCGGCTCAACAGCAGAGGCCACCGCTGTTTGATTGTCGCTATCGACGCCTTGTTCTTGCGTAACGGCTGGTGTGGCGACAGGTTCAGGATTGTCTTGGCAACCTCTGAGCAATGCCCAAGCCAGAGCTCCTAGAATAATCAGACCAATAATAGGGAGCAGCGCTTTCATAAAGCTGCCTTTTTCTTCTTCTTCTCGCTGTAGCGGTGCCATGCTTGTAGTATCAGAGATACGCTCACCAGCAGGCGCTGCTGCTAACATACCAGCTGGCACAACAACACTCGCCCACGCTGGGATATGATGCTGATAATTTGCTTGATTATCAGTTAAAAACTGCGGTACAGGTGTAGTGCCTGCTAAACTCTTAATCTCATGATAAGCCAAAGGTGCCGCCATCGCTACCAATCCGCGTGCTGCGGTTGAATCGACGTTATGGGCAGCGGCAAGCTCACGTGAAATCGTATCGCGTTGGCTACCGTCAGTCCAGACACGGTCATAAAAGCCTTGGTCATCTTGAGCAATATTTTCATTCGCAAAACGGCTGTGCGTATCTTTATCTGCTAGACGTGCTGCAAAAATAGCATAGAACTGCTCAAGTAAATTTTTCTTGGCAGGGCTACTGTCATCCCCAAGTACTGCTGGGCTAACCGTGCGGGTTAAATGACTAATAATATCCATAATGTATTTCCTCGAGTAGTAATGGTTTAGTTTCTATCTTTTTTATCATTGAATAAAACGTGAAATTTATTTCTGCTATAGCATTAAAACAGAAGCGTTATTATTATTTTATAAGCAAGTTAGATAAAGTTGTTATGTTTAGCAACTATTATTAACTATCTAGTGCAAAAAATGATGTCAACAAGTTATTCTAATTCTACATATTTATTTAACTCATCCATTATAAAAGTAATAATATGGTCATCACAACAAACTAGCTGTTGTGTAAATGATACGAGAGGTAATGTTTCAGTTGCAATACGTAACTGTAGCCACCGTATGCTACGAATGAATAACATAACCATTAAATATACTGAATAAATTATTATGAATAAAAAAGCCGCATTAAGCGGCTTTGTTTTTTATAGGGATAGGAAGTGGTCTTGGTCGGTGTGTTTACTAGTTGAGCGGACTGCCGCCTTGGGCAGGTTCTGACATAATGGTGGTATTCGCTAAGTCTTCCACATCTGAAGGCATTCGACCCAAAGATTGAGCAGGCTGGTTATTTTGCGGTATATTATTACTATTATTAAGACTGCTTTGTGGTGGCGGCGGCGCAGGCACACTATCAGTATTGTTATTAATAGTGGCTGACGGGGCGTTCGGCTGATTGGTCATCATATTGTTATTAGTGGTAATTGGCATCCTACCGTTGTTTGGTGTAGCGCCATTATTATAATTACCAGCGTTATTAATACCATTATTATAGTTGCCATTATTATACGTATCGTCATAAGTGTTGGCAGGTGGCTGCGTATTAACCATAGGTATAGTGCTGCTAATAGTCATTGTTGGTAATAATGTACGTACATCAACAACTAGACGTTGTAATAACATCTCATCCGGTGCCTCTAAGCTCATACTGTCATTTTGCAATTGTAAGCGCGAGAAGGGAGCGGCTCTCATTAAGGTCAACACGTTCGGTAGGGTATCAATATTCATATTAGAAAGGGTAGTGGCGACCCCTTCTTGCACTGTCAACACACAGATGTTGGCCTGCTCACCAAAGCTCGAGTTCAACGCTTGTCTGAGCGCTGCCTGTAAACCTATATCACCAACGGTTGCCGAACAGGAATATAAGTTACCACTGTAGTCGACGCCAACAACCAATTGCGCAGGCGCCAATATTTGCGTTGGTGGTTCAACTTCTGGTGTGGGATCTGCAGGGGCAATGACGGCAGGCTCTACTACCGGCTCCACCTCGTCAGGTTTAATGACGAACGCCCACAACAGGATAATGGCGCCTAAGGCAGCGGCTAGCAATAATAAACGTATTAATAAGTCATTACGCTGGTTACGACGGCGTACCTCTCCCCGACCCTCAGGCGTGTAATGTTCTGAGGGATTGGCATGAATGGCATCAATAGCAATAGCGTCGGTGGGTTCAACAATGACGGGCATGCCATCAGCGGCAAGTGCTTGCTGGGCGGTGACGGCTGCATGAGGCACTTGACTGTTATCATAAATCAGCGCATCGGCTACCAGTGGCACTTTTTCTGCCACGACAGCAACGATGGGCGATACCACCGCTGTTGCCCAGACCGGTAGATACTGACGGACCGTTGCCTGCTGTAGCTGCAAAAATGCCGGTAAGAACTGTCCATTCGCCAAGTTCTTAAGTTCTTGATATGCTAAATGAGTGGCGTTTATCAGGAGTTGTTCTGTTGCACCCCCATCGATATGGTGCGTCGCTGCCAGCTCTTGAATTAATAGATGACGCTGACTGGGCTGTTGCCAAAGCGACTCAAACAAGGTGCTGCTAATCACTGACGGCTCTAAAGGATTTGGCTCGTTACGTTGTAGCTGCGTGTATACCTCTGGTAGCGCTAAACGGGTAACTAATATTGCATAAAACTGCTCAAGCAAGCTAACCTGCGCTACATTACTACTAAGTCCTAGCACCGCAGGGGTTACGGTTTGTTCTAGTTGATCAATAATATTCATATATACGGCCTTTACCGGCGTTAATTTTAAGGGTCAAAAAACTCCAAAGTAGCTAAGACAAGAATGCTTAGACTACTGTTCCTATAGGGAAAATAAAGCAATGGTCAAGTTAACTATGAAAGACGCTTAGGATATAGGAGGTCAATACATTAAGTTAGCGATTCATGGCGCTTGATTTGTATGAGTATGTAAATTGTGTTGACGCATGATTGTGATTTGACTTTAATGTATTTAAGATAACAGACCATATTTAAATATCTAGGGCATATTTGCGCTATTAATTGGTTATCAGTATCTGTGCTTATATTCATTATTATGTTAACTATTATTGTTTATTAACCAAAATTTAGCTATAGCCATTGGGTTTTTGATGTTTTTATTTATCAGCCTTGGCCTAAGGATTATGCTTTGCTTAACCATACGACGCTTATTATTATCATTACAGTTATTGTCAGTTTAATGGCATGGCAGAATAAGGCGGTGTTCAATCGGTTAATTTTTTATCCCCCAGCGGTGGCTAATGGTCAGTGGGACCGCTTCGTAACCCACGGCTTTATTCATGCCGACAGTATGCATTTGCTGTTTAATATGTTCACCTTATACTTTTTTGGACGCGCTATTGAAGGCTTATATCGGCAGTTTTTATGGGGTTATGGCTTTGTCGTCTTTTATGTATTGGCTATTATCATTGCTATGATTCCGAGCTACATTAAAAATAAAAACAGTGCCAGTTATTTGAGCCTTGGGGCATCAGGCGGTGTATCGGCAGTGCTATTTGCTTTTATTTTATTAGCGCCATGGGAAACTCTATATCTGTTTGCCATCATCCCTATTCCAGCGATACTTTTTGCGGTCGCTTATGTCATATATAGTATCTACGCCAATAAACGTGGCGGCTCCAATATCAACCATATGGCACACTTATGGGGTGGCGCGTTCGGAATTATCGCTACTATTGTCTTGCAACCGCAAGTCTTACCACATTTTATTAACGCGCTATTATCGCCCAGTTTTTAAAGCAAAATTTAAAGCGTGGGTCTTTAAAGGTTGTGCCTTTGAAAACTATGTCTTTGAAGATTATGTCTTTGAAGATTTATAGTCTTCAGGCATTTTTAAACTTGATAGCTACTTATAATTTTTGGTGACCTTCTATGATTATAGATATTATCGGTGATGTTCATGGTTACGCAGACAAATTAACCGGTCTGCTAAAACAGTTAGGCTATGTTCATAATGGTGAATACTTTGTCCCACCAAAAGGACATCGTGCGCTATTTATTGGCGATTTAATTGATCGTGGCGCTCAGCAATTAGCGACACTTGAAACAGTATTTGCAATGCTAGATGCTGACGTTGCTGATGCGGTTATGGGCAATCATGAATACAATGCGTTAGCCTTTGCCACCCTTGACCCAAAAGATAATTCCAGCCAGCCTGAGCGCTATTTACGCTCACATAACGAAGTACATGTGCGCCAACATGAGGCATTTTTGGCGGAAGTACCCTTTGGTTCAGAAGCGCATCAATATTGGCTACAGCGCTTTTATGAGATTCCATTATGGCTTGAAACTGATTATGGCTGTTTTGTGCATGCGTGCTGGGATGTGGATAGCATGGCAGTACTCAAGCCTTTATTAACGGCTGATAACTGTCTAACGCCTGAAGCGCTCGTTATGACTGCTCAGAAAAACTCTGCCCCTCATGAGGCGTTAGAGAGAGTTTTAAAAGGGGTAGAAACTGCCTTGCCTGAGGGTATGGTGATGGTTGATAAAGATGGTGCTGCGCGCACCCAAGTTCGAGTACGGTGGTGGCTGGACGATTTAAATACGAGACCGATTCATGAAATTGCTCGTGTAACCCGCTCAGGACTGGCACAAATTCCAAAGGATGCCATGGCTGAGAATATCGATTTTGCCCTAAAAACCCATAAGCCCGTGTTTGTCGGTCATTATTGGCTCACTGGTAATCCTGAACCCCTTAGCATTCAAGTGATTTGTACTGATTATTCAGCAGCTGTTGATAGTGGTTATTTAACGTGTTATCAGTTAGATACTGCCAAGCCGCTACCGCTTAATAAAGCCAACTTTATACAATACCGTCATGACTAAGCGCCCGTTGTTACAATATTGAGTAACTGTATTTTTAGGCACGATATTAATATAGGAATGAAACTGACCTTTACGGCAACTACAAATTTTTTGTATGATGGTCTTTTTAAGGATATTGCCTCATGAGCTCTGCACCTAATACTGTCTCTACTACTCCCTCGCCCGATCCTATTGTCTCGCCTCCTGGTAAGCCAAAAGTTGGTATTATCATGGGCTCGCAGTCTGATTGGGCTACTATGCATACCGCCGCCCAACTATTGGCAGATTTTAATATTGCTTTCGAATGTGAAGTGGTTTCTGCACATCGAACGCCAGATAGATTGTTTGACTATGCTAAATCCGCCAAAGATAATGGCTTACAAGTTATCATCGCAGGGGCTGGCGGCGCGGCGCATTTGCCGGGTATGTGTGCCAGCCAAACCCCACTGCCAGTATTGGGCGTACCCGTTAAATCCTCTATGCTGAGCGGTTGGGATAGCTTGTTGTCTATCGTGCAAATGCCCAAAGGCGTCGCTGTTGGTACTTTGGCTATTGGCTCAGCAGGTGCTTATAATGCTGCCCTACTCGCCATACAAATACTTGCCCTAAATAACAATCTAATTGCCGCTAAGCTGCAAAATATGCGCGAAGAGCAAACAGAAACCATTCTAGCCAGCCCAACGCCGGGTATTATTAATAGCTAATTATCTATTTTATTTAAACCTTTTTATCTTAATATTTTTTAGCAGATAGGTTTTACTATTTCACTACTTACTAAATGGAAGGTGCCTATCGTGCACCTTTTCCTATTTCAACAATACTATTTCAACGACATTATTTTAAACTTATTGCCATATAAAGAGCCTACCATGACCACACCCAACGCTTATCCTATGACCCAAACCATACGTACTATCGGTATCTTAGGCGGTGGTCAGCTCGGCATGATGCTCGCCGAAGCCGCTCTGCCACTAGGCTACCAATGTGTGTTTTTAGAAGACAATACCAGTTGTCCCGCCAGTCTTTATGGGCGCGTCTTTAGTAGCGAACAGCTAGAAGACTTTATTGCTGCCGCAGACGTATTTACTTTAGAGTTTGAAAATACGCCAACGACAACGGTTGAACAATTAGCAAAACTATCAGCTAATGGCAGCAAACAAGGGATGTTTCCACCGCCCATTGCTCTTGAGATTGCCCAAGACCGCTTAAAAGAAAAGCAGATGTTTAATGAGTTAGATATTGCCACAGTGCCTTTTATAGCGGTCAGTACCCAAGCCGAATTGCAGCAAGCTTGTGAAACTTTAGGTTTGCCTATCGTCCTTAAAACCAGTCGTGGTGGTTATGATGGCAAAGGTCAGTTTGTCATCAAACAAGACAGTGATATCAAACCGGCATGGCAAGCGCTAAAAGATGCGGTCAGTGGTAAAGGCAGTCTGACTCAAACGCCTGCGCCGTTAATTGCCGAAGGCTTTATTAATTTCAGCCGTGAAGTATCCATCATTGCAGCACGCGGTCAAGACGGTACAGTACGCTGCTATGACTTGGTCGAAAATTATCACCATAACGGTATTCTTGCCAAGACTCAAGCGCCAGCGGTTGGCACCAGCCATTTATTCCAGCAAGCGCAAGAAGCGATAACCACCGTGATGAATCGTCTCGATTATGTCGGCGTTCTGGCTCTAGAGCTGTTCGTGACTAAAGACGACCGTGGTAATGACTGTTTGCTGGCCAATGAGATTGCGCCACGCGTGCATAACTCAGGGCATTGGAGCATAGAAGGTGCGATTACCAGTCAATTTGAGAACCATATTCGTGCGGTAGTAGGACTGCCATTAGGCGATACGGACAACGTCCACCCCTCTATTATGATCAATGTATTGGGCCAATATCCGGATATCAGCGCGGTACTGGCTATCGACGGTATGCATTACCATAGCTATCATAAAGAAGAGCGCAATGACCGAAAAATTGCTCATATCACTCTTATGACTAACGATGTGGCTGATTTAGAACCTGCCTTAGCCAAGCTGGTTGCGGTGTTACCCAATAAAGTTGGTCTCGATAAAACCAGTACACCAAAAGATATAACCGATAATACTGAAACCCAAGAAACAGAGCTTAAGGCTGCACAGGAAACTTCATCTGCAACGCCTGCTACAAACAGCAATACCAAACAAGATAGCAATCATAAGGCCAAGAAATAATGCAAATTTGGGTTGATGCTGATGCCGTGCCATTGATTGCCAAAGACTTGATTATCAAGACTGCTGAGCGTACACAAACGGTGGCGATATTCGTCGCTAATCAGCCGATTAAGCTGCGTAAGTCGCCGTTATTGGTTATGACAGTAGTGCCGCAAGGCTTTGATAAAGCCGATGATTATATCGTTGAGCATATTCAAGCGGGCGATTTGGCCATCACCAGCGACATTCCACTAGCTAATGATATTCTAGATAAAGGCGGTAAAGTTCTGACTACGCGCGGAGTTATTTATGATAAAAATAACATCAAGCAAAAGCTTAATATGCGCGATTTTATGGATACCATGCGTGGCACTGGAGTATTAGAGCTACAGCAAATGAGCGGGCAGAAACCTTATGGCGACCGTGATAAAAAGGCCTTTGCTGATGGTCTCAACAGTCTGGTACGCTGACAGTTAGCTTTTGAAGCTTTGTTTTGCAAAGCTTATACAGTCTGCAACCAAACATCATCTAAGTCGCACGCTTCATCACTTAGTATTCACCCTATTGCTGTTATCGTATGTCCAGTCGTTGACTATCATTTATTCACAACGATAGTCGCAAACAACAAAAATACATTGATAACACTATATTAAAAATAGGAAATACTATGAAAGTTTTAGTGATAGGTGCAAGTGGTAGAGTCGGTAGTGATTTGGTTGAGAAGCTATTAGCGGATAACCATCAAGTCATCGGTACCACTCGTCAGGACCAACAGTTATTTGATGCAGATAATTACTCGCAACTTAATTTAGATATTACTGCTGAAAAAGATGATATTCAAAAGCAACTGGCTGATGATATCGACGCTGTTTATTTTGTAGCAGGCTCTGGTGGTAAAGATGTCTTAGAAGTGGATTTGCATGGTGCAGTCAAAACGATGCAAGCAGTGCAAGATAAGGGCATCAAACGTTATATTATGCTGAGCACCGTATTTTCACTAGATACTAGCAAATGGGGAAATCCTGCTATTGCTGATTTAAAAGATTATTATATCGGCAAACATTATGCTGATGAGTGGTTGGTTAATGACAGCACACTTAACTATACCCTCGTACAAGCCGGCGCTTTAAAAGAGCAAGTAGGTACTGGCAAGATTACAGTCAATAGTGATAAAGCAGGTGAGAACGCCATTGCTGACGTTGCTGCAACTTTAGTGGCGGTATTAGATGCTGACAGTGCGAGTAAAAAAGTCTTTCATATTCAAAATGGTGAAACCCCAATTAAAGAAGCGATTGCCAGTTTATAGAAAAGCTATTGTAAAATAGCTATGGCAAACTTATTCTATAAGAAATTTCAGTAACAGTTTTCAATTAAAGCAAAAGCGGACAAGCTTCTTAACTTGCCCGCTTTTTTATTGCAGTCTTTATTATAAAATGATTCATAACGTAAACTAGAAAACTACTTGCTAAGCTTGCCCGCTAGGAAAGGTAATCACGTCTTGCAGAGACTTTACTCCTGCAATCACCATAAGCAGTCTATCGATACCGACAGCGATACCACTACAAGGTGGCAAGTCATCACAAGCCGCAAGTAGGTGCTCATCAATGGGCATTATCGGCAGGTTATGACGGTGACGTAACACATTATCTTGCTCAAAGCGCTGTCGTAATGCGTCCCCATCAGCGAGCTCATCATAAGCATTGGCAATCTCAATACCATCGATATAGAGCTCAAAACGCTTAGCGACCAAATTACCGTCTTTATCAAAGGCAGTTTTTGCTAAGGCGGCAGTAGCGGGTGGATAATCAATAATCAAGGTCGGCAAGTCGTGGCCTAAATTAGGCTCAACCGCATGACTGAATAATAAATCTAGCCAGCTTTGACGACTGTCTTCTTTATTGTTATCAGAACTATCCTCTATGTCGAAATCAAAGCCAGTTAAACCTTTATCTTCAGCAATCGCTTGTAGTGCCTCAATGCTAGCCGTTAGTGGATGAATACCCACAAAGTCCATAAAGGCATCCACATAACGGTAATGATTCATAATTATCGGATAGCCATATAAGACTTCTAATAACGCACCCAGCTCATTCGCCAGCTCAGTTAAGCTGTAATAGGGTTGATACCATTCCAACATGGTAAATTCAATATTGTGCCGCGTTCCTATCTCATTATCGCGAAATACTGGACAGATTTGATAGATAGCCACTTGCCAAGCTGCCAGCACCCGCTTCATGGCAAATTCAGGCGAAGTATGCAGATAGTAGATTTTCAGCTTATCCTGATAAGTGACTTGCGCACTAACTGATTGCAAAAAAGTATCAGTATTGCCCGCTTGTGAGAGTATCGGTGTCTGCACTTCTAACACTTGACGCATGGTAAAGAAATGACGAATATCATGCAGCATTTTTGCCCGCTTGCGCGCCATCTCAAGCGCCATAGTTGGCTCATAAACGGATAGTTGCTTACTTTTTTGAGTCATTATTATCTACTGTTGACGGCTATTTATTAACTTAGCGCTTTTATATTAAGCTTTTTAAAACTGCCATTCACGGCGCAAATGATAATCACGGCGTAATTGGTCAAAATCGGCTCCATTTACTTGACCGTCATCTGCCTTTGCACGTAGCAATTTATCATCTTGCATAATGTCATAAAACTTAATCAGTCTGTCTGGATATTCCTTGAGCTCAGTCCATAAGTACATATTCACTGGCAGCAAATTATGCATGGATTGCGCTGGGGTCACATTAAATTTTTCACATAAAGCATCATAAATCATTTGCGTTCCGCGCAGCTTACCTTCCAAGGTATAACCAGCAATATGCGGCGTGGCGATAGCCAATTTCGATAATAACTGTTCAGCGATTTGCGGCTCGTGCTCAAAGACATCTAGCACCACTTGCCGTCTAGTTTGCTCTATATTGTCTTCTAAAGCTGCAGCGTCAATAACTGGCCCTCGCGCGCTATTAATTAATAAACTATCTGCTGGCATGGCCTCAAGCGCTGCCGCATTAAGTAAATGATGCGTTGGGTAATCGCTACGGTTCATGCCTTCAGCATCCGTTAACGGCACATGTAAACTAATGGCATTACTTTGGCTAATAACTTCATCGAAACTGGCATTGTTAAAAGCAGATGCGGGTAACAAGGGGTCATAACCTAATACCTGCCAACCCAAATCAGCGGCATATTGTGCCAAGGTGCTGCCAATATTACCCAATCCGATGATGCCTAAAACTACAGGTTGGTTTGATGACGGCTGCCAATATTGCGGGCGCAAAGTTAAAATTGCCGTCAGTACATACTGCGCTACTGAATGCTTACTACAACCTGCGGCATTGGCGAAGGTAATATTACGTTCCGCTAAATAAGCTTGATCAACGTGATCGGTACCAATAGTGGCAGAGCCAACAAAGCGCACACTATGATTGTCTACTATTAATTCAGCATTAATAGGCGTCACAGAACGTATTAACAGCACGTCCGGCTGCACCTCAGCCAGCAGTTGAGCAGTAATATCGCGCCCTGCTACGCTAACAATATTCACTGTTAGAGCAGCGTCTTGTCCAAGCGTCTGCGTACTAAAAAACTCATCAAGACTCGCAATATTACTATCAGCAACAATGGTCAGCGTGCGCGTGCTTGGTGTTTCTTTAGACTCATTATTACCAGTAAAAGTATTAACGTTAGTATTAGGCATAGATTGGCACCTCTCTTATTAAGATTTTATTATTTATAAGATGTCAGGATGTAATAGGTGATAACAGATGTTGTGCAAGTAATTTTACTGAACGACAAAGTTGTCATTAAAGGTGACTATTATAAGTGGGTCGACTATTAGTGGCTCGACGCATTATCTTCTGCCGTATCGTTTTCTACCTCCTCAACCACTAACTGAGCTTGATTGTCCGTTAATACCACCTCTTTTGGCGCAAAGATTTCATTCTTATGTTGTGAAATCCATTCGCGCCACACTGCAAGCCCAATCGCCAATACCACAGGCCCAATGAATAAACCCACGAAGCCAAATGCTGTCAGGCCACCAAGCACCCCAATAAAAATAATAATAAAGGGAATTTTAGTCGCACCACTAATAACCATAGGCCGAATTAAATTATCTACCCAACTAATAACTAATATGCCCCACAATGCGAGCCCAATCCCTTCTGTCGTTTGACCTTGGCTCAACAACCAAATAGAGACTGCACCCCATGCAAATGGGGTACCAAACGGAATAAGTGCTATAACAAAGGTCACAATCGTTAGCAGAATAGGACTTGGTGCGCCAGAAAAATAATAACCAATCCCTGCAAATAACGCTTGTCCCAACGCCGTTAGCCCGATGCCATACACTACCGCACGCGTCGTCATACCCACTGAGTCAATATACCCATCGATACGGTTACCAATGATATTGCGTAGTGCTTGGCGGATTTGACGAATCAGGCTGGTACCATCGCGGTAAAAAAAGAACAGTGTCATAAGCGCCATGCCTAGTTTAGCAAGGCTACTAAACACCACATCTAGGGCAAGCTTACCATAGTATAAATGCGACTGAATCCACGTACGAAATGCATCAAGTGTGCCCACGGGGTCTTTGTTCACTTTCCACAAAATATCTTTGATTTGCTGACCGATAATAGGCAGATCTTTTAAAGAGTCTGGTACATCAACATAGCCTACCTTGACGCGATAGACCAGATTGGTAATGATGCTTAAGGCTTCTTGTTGTAAAATAAACAAGCCAATAATCAGGGGCACTCCAATAATTAAGGCAATGCTGACCGTCATAATAGCAGCACTAAAGCCCGAGCTGAGTCTTACCCTTTCATGGAAAAATGTATAAATTGGGAAAGTAATATAGGCTAAAATCGCCGCCCACAATGCTGGCACAATAAAAAACTGCACCACTTGAAAACATAAAATAAATAGCGCAATCAGTAAGGTAATTGCCAGCAAGCGCTGAATCACAAACTCTTTTGTCCAGTTTTCTATCATAACTTGTCAATCAACCATTGAGAGCAAAAGTGAGTGCCATTTTGCTACAAAATTTATAAATACGAAGGTGTTCATAGACAGATTATATTTGCCATCTGCCAATATCGATACTTGCTGATTAAAATAAACTTAACCGTCAGTGTTTATTATGCAATAAGATATAGCGAATACATAAGGCTATGTTGTAACTTTTACTTACAAGTTTATATATCTAGGCTGCCATTTTGATAATTTTAGTCACTACTTTAATGGACCTAGCCTCAATCATTCAAAGTGACTATACACTTTTTGCTTGACTCATGAGTTTGTATAATCCGCTTAAACATTAAGGCAGGTAAAACACGGCTGCGTTCTCGTTGATTTAATAATTGATGTTATACTAAGGGTATTATTTTGCATTTTTAAATATTGTTAGGCACATTTTTAGTCCTAACTTTAATACGTCACTCAGTTTGGATTTTAGGAATAGTGTTGTTGCGGAGTATTTCCGCCAGCACATTTTTTGGATGTGTCGTTTAACGATATAATTTACATCAATAACTTAATAATTTTATTTTTCAATTTAGCTTAATAGGACACACAACTTAATGGGACACATCGCTTAATTATACACATCGCTTCGACTCATTATGCAAAGTCATACTTGAATGAGAAGTCTGCGTTGTCCCTTACATTTTAAATGATATATTGATAGGAACAATAACAATGTCAAAAGACAATAATACTTCTAATATTACGGTAAACACCAATACCAGTGCGTCTATGGTATCTCCTGATAGCGTTACTTTTGCACTAGCTCAATCGCATTTTTTAGTTGGTGATATCACTGCTAACGTCGAAAAAATGCGCGCGCTTGCCCTGCAAGCCCGCGAGCAAGGTGCGGATGTCATCATCTTTCCGGAGCTGGCTTTATTAGGCTACCCTCCACAAGATCTACTGCTGCGCCCAAGCTTGTCCGGTCGTATTAAAAGCGCCTTATCAACGTTAAGCGATATCGACGATATTGTCATGATTGTCGGTTATCCGCATGTCGACCATCATGGTACTTTTAACTCGGCAGCTATCTTACATAATGGCCACCAAAAAGGCTTTTATCATAAACAGTATTTGCCCAATTATGGCGTTTTTGATGAGCGCCGTTACTTTGACAAAGGTCGCAACCAAGTTTTATTTGATTATAAAGGCATTACTATTGGTCTGCTCATCTGTGAAGACTTGTGGGAGAAGAATCTGATTGCTGAGCTAAAACAGCAAGGTGCGGACCTTATTATTAGCTTAAATGCCTCACCGTTTGAGTTGAAAAAGCAAGACGCACGCAAAACTATGCTTGCCAAACGCAGCCGTGACCACAAGTTACCGATTATTTATGTGAATGCGGTAGGCGGACAAGATGACTTAGTCTTTGATGGTGGTTCAATGGCGATACAGGCTGACGGCAGCGTCGCCCATGAAGCATCGCGCTTTATGAATCAGCTGATGCTTGCCAGTTTAAACGTCAATACATTTAAATTTAATGCGCAAGTAAAAGCCCCCTTGTCATTAAGCCGTGAGTCAGAGATGTATCAAGCACTAGTCGTTGGCTTGCGTGATTACGTCAATCATTCAGGATTTACCGGCGTTATCATTGGCCTGTCAGGCGGTATTGATTCAGCATTAACGCTATGTATCGCCGTCGATGCCTTGGGCGCGGACAAAGTCTATGCGGTCATGATGCCGTACGAGTATACCTCGAAAATCAGTTTAGAAGACGCACAGGCACAAGCGCGCCGCTTGAACGTTTCTTATACCGTCTGCCCTATTTTTGATGCGGTCGAAGGTATTCGTCATACGCTTGCACCTCTATTTAACAAGTCGCCTGCAGATACGACTGAAGAAAATATCCAAGCGCGCGCTCGTGGCGTTATCTTGATGGCCTTGTCTAATAAGTTTGGACATCTAGTGATCACTACGGGTAACAAGTCAGAGATGGCTGTTGGCTATTCAACCTTGTACGGCGATATGGCTGGTGGTTTTGATGTATTAAAAGACGTTTATAAGTCGCAAGTTTATGACTTGGCCAACTACCGTAACCGCTTAGAGGACACGCCTGTTATTCCTGAGCGCGTCATTACCCGTCCGCCATCGGCTGAGCTACGTCCGGATCAGACTGACCAAGATAGCTTGCCAAATTACGAGGTATTGGATGCTATCCTAACTTTATACGTCGATGAAGATTTAGGCTACAAAGCTATTGTCGATAAAGGTTTCGATGCCGATGTGGTCGCCAGAATCATTACTATGGTTGACAATAGCGAATACAAACGCCGTCAAGCCCCTATCGGTACTAAGATTAGCAAAAAAGCCTTTGGTCGCGAACGCCGTTATCCTTTGGTTAATAAATGGTCAATAAAAGGCTAAGTAGTTAAGCTTAAACTAACTTCTTTAAATACATATCTTATTGTCGCTTTTACTAACAGCTGGGTGCTTACCCAGCTTTTTTATTATCAGAATTCTATCATTAGAAGATTAAATTTAATAATTTACTCTATAACACTTGTCTTAACTACCCAATATTAATGGTCATCCTGACCAGATCCTATCCGAGTATTTCATGAGTTTGCTAACCGCTAGTGTGTTTATTTTTATCTTGATTTCGTTAAGTGCCGTAGTATCCAGCTCTGAGCTGGCGCTTGCCTCAGCGCGCAGAATCAAGCTTCAAGTTATGGCAAAAGAGGGGGATGTGCGCGCGCTTGATGTGCTCAATATGCAAGATCAACCCGGTAGCTTTATTACTGTGGTACAAATCGCGCTTAATGCAGTGGCAATCCTAGCTGGGGTCATCGGTGAGTCGGCAATCAGTCCCTATCTAGAGCAATTACTTGGTCATGAAGCCTTGGCCTCTATTCTATCTTTTATTATCGTAACCAGCGTATTTGTGCTGTTCGCTGACCTAATGCCCAAGCGCTTGGCGATGTCGAATGCTGAGCCCATTGCGGTAAAAATGGTACGACCGATGATTTTTTTAATTTTTATATTCAAACCAATTATTTGGATATTTGACGGGGCAGCAAACTTCCTGTTCAAGCTCATAGGTATCTCAACCGTACGCCAAGATGATATGACCTCAGAAGACATCTATGCAATGATGGACGCCGGTGCAGAAGCCGGTGTGCTCAAAAAGCACGAGCACCATCTAATTGAAAATATCTTTGAGATGCAAGAGCGTACGGTGACTTCAGTCATGAATCCTCGTGAACATATCGTTTATTTTGATACCAAAGTCAGCAATGAGCAGATAGTTGCGACAATGATTCGTCAGCCGCACAATAAATTTCTGGTGTGTAATGACGATGATTTAGAGCATATTATTGGTTATGTGGAGTCACGCACCTTTTTGGCATCCGTACTTGAACAGCAACAAGTGTGCTTAACTGACAGGGCACTACTCAAGCCGGCGCTATTTATCCCCGATACCTTATCGTTATTCGAGGTGCTCGAGACCTTTAAATCCACTGGCGCCGACTTTGCAGTTATCGTTAATGAGTATGCGCTGACGGTGGGTGTCATTACTCTTAAAGACGTGATGAGCATCGTCATGGGCGAGCTGGTCACTTTAGAGGAACAACCCATTGTCCAACGTACTGATAACTCTTGGCTGATTGATGGCATGACCCCTATTGAAGATGTGATTCGTGCCTTAGGGATGGTCAATTTGCCGCAGAGTGAAAATTATGAAACCATCAGCGGCTTTATGATGTTTATGCTGCGCAAGATTCCAAAAAAAACGGACAGTATTACATATGCCAATTACCATTTTGAAATTCTTGCGACCGACAATCTTAAAATCAATCAACTGCTGGTGACCAAGTCTGAAGAGTCGGTTTAAAAAGTGTCGGTTTAAATACGTAAGCAAAAAATGCTCTTTAATCACGCGCCCCAAATATTGCCGTTCCTACGCGCACCATGGTCGAGCCATTAGCGATGGCATCCGCCATGTCATCACTCATGCCCATACTCAAGGTATCCCATGCCTCAAGCTCTGGATGCTGTTGTTTGATACTCATAAATAACTGCTGCGTACGGGCAAAGGCATCAGTATCCGCTTTGGCAGGAATAATCATCAAACCGCGCAATTGCAAACGCTCATAGCTTTTAGCCGTGGCGATAAGTGCTGATAGCTCCTCTGGGCGACAGCCTGACTTGCTGTCTTCATCGTCGATATTCACTTGAATAAGCACATTAAGGGGCGGCATATTTTCTGGGCGTTGTTCGTTTAAACGTTTGGCAATAATATCGCGCTCAAGGGTTTGTACCCAGTCAAAATGCTCAGCAATATCGCGGGTTTTATTACGCTGAATACTACCGATATAGTGCCAAACTATATTTTCACATTCAGGCTCATTTTTTAGCGTAACAATTTTCTCAATCGCTTCTTGTAGATAGTTTTCACCAAAATCACGCTGTCCTTGTTTGGCTAACGTGGCTACCATGTCAGCAGGTTTGGTCTTCGATACTGCCAGCAATGTCACTTTATTATCCGCATCATTATGCCCAGCTTTCGCGCAAGCCTGCGCAACTTGTTCACTTACCTGTTGCCAGTTAGCGATTAAATGCTCTGTATCCATATTATTCTCATTATTTTTTGTTTATTAGAAGGTATGTATTAAAAATAGTAGATATTAAAAAAGGGGGTTATTAAAAGTAGTAGACGTTATAAATGTTCGACATGAAAGGTGGAGCCATTAGCTTGTCTAATTATTAAAACTTTAAATTTGAAGTTTTAGAAAAAATAGAATGCATAGTCTAATTATAACGGTACTCTATTTTTACATTTAATCTGCATCTCCAATGGTTAAATAGTCATAGTATTGTTATCATATTGTTACATTATTTAACTTATGCTACTAATAACTCCCTTAATTGTAATTAATCACAGACTGGTTATTTAACACTGATCTTTTAAAGTGTATTCGTCTTCTTATTGACTGAGTTTTGACTGACAGGAATACCTATCCATGGCTGAAAAAAGTAATTTAAGCATTGAAGATTTACTGCGTTTTACCGTTAAGCACAAAGCATCAGATTTACATATTTCTGCCGGTATGCCTGCGATGATTCGGGTGGACGGCGAGATGACGCGCATTAATATGCCAGTCATGAGTCATCAGGTGGTGCATCAGCTAATCTACGATATTATGAATGATAAGCAGCGTGCTGACTTCGAAGAATTTTTCGAAACTGACTTCTCTTTTGAGATTCCAGGGTTGGCACGTTTTCGGGTCAATGCCTTTAATCAAAATCGCGGTGCGGGCGCAGTGTTTCGTACGATTCCATCCAAAGTGCTGACGATGGAAGATTTGGGCATGGGCGAGGTATTCAAGCGCGTGTCGGACTTCAAGCGCGGGGTCGTATTGGTAACCGGTCCCACAGGTTCAGGAAAATCAACGACATTGGCGGCGATGATAGATTATATCAACGAGACCCGTAAAGAGCATATTTTGACCATTGAAGACCCGATTGAATTTGTTCATGAATCCAAAAAAAGCCTGATTAATCAGCGTGAGGTACACCGCGATACGTTAGGTTTTGAACCCGCACTGCGCTCGGCATTACGTGAAGATCCAGACGTTATCTTGGTCGGTGAGCTACGTGATCTTGAGACCATACGCTTGGCACTGACCGCTGCTGAAACGGGTCACTTGGTCTTTGGCACCTTGCATACCAGCTCCGCTGCCAAAACTATTGACCGCGTCATTGACGTGTTTCCTGCGGCTGAAAAAGATATGATTCGGGCTATGGTATCAGAATCACTGCAAGCCGTCATCTCGCAAACTTTGTTAAAAAGGCAAACCGGTGGTCGTGTCGCGGCACATGAAATTATGCTAGGCACGCCTGCCATTCGTAACTTAATCCGCGAAAATAAAATCGCCCAGATGTATTCGTCTATCCAGACCGGTGCAGGCGACGGTATGATTACTTTGGATCAGACGCTCAAAAACTTAGTAGCAAAAGGGACGATTAGTAAAGATGTGGCGCGACCTTATGCAAAACAGCCTGAAGCCTTTCTTTAATATAGATGAACTATTTTTATTGAGCGTCTGCCATATTTAACAGACGTTTATCTACCCTTTAAATAACAGACTATACTTTATATTAGGTACGCTATGGATTTTGATAAATTGCTGCAACTGATGATTAAGAATAACGGTTCTGACTTATTTATTACTGCTGATGTCGCCCCTTCTATGAAGATAAACGGCACGATTCGCCCCGTCGGTAAAACGCCGCTGTCATCCGAGCAAACCATGGTTTTGGTCAAAAGCATCATGACAAAAAATCAACAACAAGAGTTCGAAGAAACGAGCGAGTGCCAATTTGCCATCACCGATAATGGACAGCAAGCGCGCTTTCGAGTCAGTGCTTTTATGCAACGTGATATGGCTGGAATGATTTTACGGAAGATCGAAAATAAGATTCCTACTGTTGAAGAGCTACGCTTACCGCCCTCTTTAAAAGAGCTGGCAATGAGGAAGCGCGGTATTATTTTATTGGTCGGCGCTACGGGTACGGGAAAGTCCACAACCCTTGCCGCTATGGTTGGTTATCGCAATCATAACTCCCACGGTCATATCATCACTATCGAAGATCCTATTGAGTTTGTGCATCAGCATCAAGGGTGTATTATTACCCAGCGTGAGGTCGGCATTGATACTTTGACTTTTGAGGCAGGACTAAAAAACACTTTGCGCCAAGCCCCCGATGTCATTTTGATCGGTGAAATTCGCAATCGTGAGGTCATGAGTTATGCCATTCAGTATGCCGAAACAGGCCATTTAGTCTTTGCCACCTTGCATGCTAATAACGCCAACCAAGCCATTGACCGGATCATTCACTTTTTTGAGACTGATCGTCACAACCAGCTGTTTATGGATTTATCGCTGAATCTGCAAGCCATTATCGCCCAGCAGCTTATTCCGACCCCAGATGGTAAAAGTCGCCGCGCTGCTATCGAGATTTTATTAAACTCGCAGCTAATAAGTGATTATATCCGTAAGGGAGAGATTCACGAGATTAAAGACGTCATGACACGCTCACGTGATAGTGGTATGCAAACCTTTGATCAGGCATTGCTGGATTTATATGAAAATGGTGAGATTACTTATCAAGATGCTATCAGTCATGCAGACTCTCCGAACGACTTGCGCTTAAAAATAAAACTGAGCAGTAAAAATAGCCGTCAAAACCTAGACGAAGGCGCTGATCGCTTGTCATTAGATATTAACTAGAAAAGCTCTGATAAGGTCATAACAAAAATCAAGCATAAAAAAACAGCGCTTATAATAAGTGCTGTTTTTTATTTTCTAGGTATACTAATGCATGACTGGTTGTCGTTAGACCTTAATTGCCAATCGCTTACTTAGCACTGTCTCTGCATTCTTGATTATTACAAATACCGAATAACACCAATGAATGGCCGGAGAGCTTAAAGCCGTGCTCTTTAGCCACTTTAAGTTGTTCTTTTTCGATGACCTCATTATGGAATTCAACAATCTTTCCACAAACATCGCAGACCAAATGATCATGATGCTCAGCTTGGGCAATTTCAAACACCGATAAGTTATTTTCAAAATTGTGACGCTCGACAATACCCGCTTGTTCAAACTGAGTCAATACTCGGTATACGGTAGCCAAACCTACATCTTCACCTTGCTCAATCAGCGCTTTATATACCTCCTCAGCACTCATATGATGCAGCTCTGCACTTTCAAGCAACTCTAAAATTTTGATACGTGGCAAGGTTACTTTTAGTCCTGCTTTACGTAAATCTTGATTGGTTAAAGAAGCCATAATATCCCTTTCGACTGTCATAGTCTTAGCAAATGAAATTAAAAAAATAGGTTATAAATAATCATTATAGGCGAGCAACATGAATGACCTGCACCTCATTATTTGCAATAGTTATAATGGGTCTGCCGGTCACAACATTCACTATAGCTTATCATTATTTAACGATACGAGTGTAAGTCTATGAATTTAAAGTATAAATGATGAAATACAATAGATAGCGTTTGGTAAATAATGTCGTAAGTGGTAGGCAATTGCAAGTAAATGACGTATCATTTATCGGTGATTGTCGGTAAGACTTGCATCAACTGCAAGTAGCCGCGCCTAACCCATTTTTTATGAGTCATCTTACCATGATAAAGCCGTTAACTTTTTGCTCCTTTAAGCACCGTCCATCTAGCCACATCCAGAGCCTTTTCCGCAAGCTTACGATGACAGCGACCCTTGGTGCCGTTATTGCTATGTCTGGCTGCTCGTTACTTAGCGTCTATAAAATTGATTTGCCACAAGGCACACCAATCACTCAGACTGAAGCACAAAAGCTAAAAGTAGGCATGAACCAAAATCAGGTGCTTTATATACTAGGCAGCCCTGCTATTAAAGACACTCTTGAACCCAACCGTTGGGATTATATCTACGATTATAAAGCGGGTACAGATGGCAGTCGTAAAGGGATTGCTAATGTAAAAAATGCCAGTCAGCATCTCATCGTTTATTTTGATGCTAATGGCGTAGTCACGCGTATTGAAGGTCTTGAATCGCTACCCGTTTCTTAATAACTTGTGACTTGTGAATACTTGAATGACGCTATCATTTAGAGCGCGCTTTATTTAAGTAGTATTATACTATTGATTGTATTTTACCTTATTTGTACTTTTACTTTTGCGCTGAGACATCGGATCAGCGCTTAAGCTTCGATAGACTTCAATACGATCAAGTGCTTGCAGCTCATAGCTCAATGGCTGCTTTTGCGCATAGACACCAACGTGCCACAGCTTGGCTGCGGGTGTAGTAATATGCGCAACTTGCTCGCACCATTTGGCTAACTCAGGAAATTGAGTCAACCAGCCAGATTGTACTATTGCCTCATATAACGTTGTACCAGCAGCCACTTGCAAGGTTAAATAATGCTGGCGCAGCGCCTCTTCAGCGTACGCTAAATGGACAGTTATCAGCTCAGCCACTGCATCACCCAACCTATTAATGCCAACACCAATGCTAAGGGCACAATCAGACGAATGGCTATTCGCCATAGATTATAGAAGGCTTCATTACCGAAGTTCAAAGACTTACGTAAATGACTGATTTTCATGCGCCAGCCTGCAAAAACGGATAACAATAGTACCGCGACACTACTGATAATGACCAGTATCCCAACCAACCACGTGGTCGGTATCGCTATTACTAATACCAATCCTATCACCAACGTTAATATTAAACTGACCAAAACACCAAATTTATGCGCCAGTTGCTGCGCACTATAATGCAGTAAGTAGCTGACAACAAACAAGACCCCTACCCAATATAATAGCTGCCCAATAGGTGGCAAAGTTAAACCGCTAATGAATAAAGCCACCATGCCAACCAGTAATTGCAGTATCCAAATTGGTAATACCAGTTTAGTTGCGCGGTAATTGCTAAGCTTATTGGCACTGCTTGGTGCATTCTGCTGACTGCTGTCGATAGCAGTTGTGGCTTGTTTGGTAATTAAATTCTGACCGAACCAGTACAGACCAGTACCAGCACCCACGCTCACCAATGCCAGTGCGACGGCACGTGCCCATTCGCTTAAACTAATGGCGGTCATCGCAAAATCAACGCGCGGTAAGCCGTTAACCAAACCCATAGCTAGACCTATAACCATTAGCCCCAGACCAATCGGTAAGGGAGCAACACCCAATAAGCTAAGCAATACGGCGATGACCATAAGACCTGCTGCGACCCCAAAGCTAGGTATAGTAGGCGCGCTATCAAGTGCCGTTAACGCAGATAATATACCGCTACTGGCTCCTGATATGACCAGGGCCGCAATAACTATCGTCACTATCGCAGCCAACCAGCCAAAACTACGCCACAGTGGACTGGCATCGGCCTCACGCGTTAACTTTTGCATCCCAGCTAGGGGCGCATCTACACTACGATAAGCCAGCGCTATCTCGGCATAAATAACCGGAAGCGATACCAACACCATGGCAAGTAACCAAAGTAGCCAGAAGTCAATTTCCCCAATAGATGCAGGCGCAAACCACCGGAATAGTAATAGTGGCAGTAGAGCTGCCATAAAATAAGAAGCATAGCGGATCATCATAATCTCAATCCAAACGGTATAAAGTGAATAACATAAACAGTGAAAAAAGCAAAAATTAGTAATATGTTAACTGTACTATTAATAACTTACAGCTATAAAAAAGAGACTTACAGCTATAAAAAAACCCCGAAATCGGGGTCTTTTATAGCTAATAAACTTTCTTCAAAAAATAACGTAAAAAACTCGGTACGGTAAATTAGTAAAACGACTTCTCAACTTAAATATTAGTGAATGGCGCTCACGTAATCTGACAAGATACGAATATCACGATCTGATAATCGCGACGCTACCATCTGCATCATGCCCATTTCACCTTCTTTGCCTGCATCATTGACTCGTTTTTGATCTTCACTGTCAATATCATCATCACGACCGGCAGCACGGAACAGCTTCAACTGCGTTGCGATATATTCTGCATGTTGACCACCTAAACGTGGGAACGCAGCCCACGTATTACCTGCGGCATCTGGGCCATGACAACCAGCACAACCAATCACACCACGTGATTTGTCGCCACCTAGAAATATTTTGGTAGCTTCTTGCGTGGTTGCAGGATTACCAAAGCCAACACCCCAAGGTGCTTGATCCGCATAATAGCCTGCTACATTGGCTAAATCTTGCTGTGATAAGTTCGCCACTTGCGACTGCATAATACCGTTTTTGCGGTATCCTGCTTTAAAGTTAACCAGTTGTTTATATAGGTATTTAACATTTTGTCCACCAAGGTTTGGCTGAGCGGGAACAATACTCACACCATCAACACCATGACAGGCAGCGCAGACTGTTTCAGCGATTTGTTTACCAGCATTAGCATCATATTCAGGAACAGTGATAGCAGCTTGTACGCTGAAACTTGCGACACATAAGCTGGCGGCAGCGATTAACTTTTTCATGGATATAGATCCTACTAACTCGACGTAAGTATTATTTGGAATGATTGTAACTTAGAATAGTTATACGAGTGAAATACCCAATATTTATTACGAGCCACTTAACCATCAAGCGAAGGTACTCATAAATCTGAGGTCTTCATCACAATCTGCCTGAAACCACTTACTAACATCAGGGTTTATTTGCGATTATTATAGCAAGACTTTGTACAATTTGCCTACTTAATCGTAGCATCTAAGCATTTTTCTAATAACACCGAATTATAACGTCTGCCATAACTAAAAATTGCGTATGAATTCCATGAGAGTCAGTCTACTCAAGCCACAAATGTCTCGTAATATTACTAATGCCGGTGATAGTTAATATTTTGCGGGTTATCATTTGCTCATATACTCGATAAGCTTGCGATAACTGTCATCGTTACAGTCTTCACATAGCCCACCAGCTGGCATTTGAATCATGCCACTTTTGACAGAATTTAGTAGGACTGGCATACCTTTTTTTTGTTTGAGAGTGTCCCATGCCACTTTGTCCCCTTTTTTGGGTGCGTTAAGCGCGCCACTATCATGACATGCAGCACATGAGCTGTTATAAATAGCTGGAATATCAGCAGCAACGGCATGACTCATTATCGCAGTGCCCATTATGAGTGTTGCGATAACGCCGCCCAAAGCATGGATAGTTTTAGCTAAAAGTGCGGTTATTGCGCGCATTATACACCTCGTATTACTGTTTATTTTAAGTTCACTGTGACAGCAAATTAATGTCATTCTCATCTGTGATAATTGCTAACATTGTAACAAAATATGTCAAATTAATATAGTGGCCTTGAGTTTAGTATTCGTAACTTATTCTAGTCGGGTATAACTTTTGCTAAGCGCCCATCTACTTTAATGTTATGCTGTCATTTATATGATGCTAACCATAGCTATTTCAATGTAATAGCTAATAGTTGCTGGCTAAAAAATCACCTTTATTTATTTTAATAGCTTCATAATACCTCCTGAATTTATACCTAATTTTTCAAATGTTAATGAGCCATTTATGCATACCCCGTTTAAAGATGTCGCCGCTGAGCATGCGGCGTTTAACACCAAGGCGCGTCAGCGTATTCAGCAAACTGAGTTTATGACTTCAGCGCCGACTTTTCGTCTTTGCCCCCCTGATTCAGGCTTTGAGGTGGCATTTGCTGGTCGCTCGAACGCGGGCAAATCGTCAGCTATTAATGCCTTAACCAATCAGCGGCAACTGGCGCGCTCATCAAAGACGCCTGGGCGCACGCAGATGATTAACTTTTTTAGTATTGGCGAGACAGAGAGACGGTTGGTCGATTTGCCAGGCTACGGCTATGCGGCTGTGCCACTTGAGATGAAGAAAGAATGGCAAGTGGAGCTGGAGGAATATCTAGTATCTCGCTCAAGCCTTGCAGGTTTGGTACTCCTGACCGATATTCGCCATCCGCTGAAGTTCTTCGATGAGCAGATGCTACACTGGGCAAAAGCAGGCAATTTGCCCGTCCATATCTTGCTAACTAAAGCCGATAAGCTTAAATATGGCGCGTCCAAAAATGCCCTTCTCAATACTCGTCAAGCCTTAAAAAAACTAGGCCTAAACTGCACTATTCAGCTGTTCTCAGCCCTTAGAAAAGAAGGTCTTGATGAGTTGGCTGGTGTAATGGGAAATTGGTATCGGTATAAACTTGACGATGATAAAAATGCTACATTAGCTTTAAATGAGCAATCCCTTGATGAGCAATTCATTACTAAACAAGATGCTATCTAAACAGAAAGCACTGAAAAAATGACTATCCAGCAAGAAGTTATAGAAACAGACGTTATTAAACAGGACGTCCTTAACCAAGAAAATATTGAAAAAAAAGACGTATAAGCAGAGTATGAAGATAAAAAAAGGGATTTATCATTAATTTGATAAACCCTTTTTTTTATAACTTACTTATTTTGATTTATTCTAACCGCATAATAGCTCAACCAACTCTTCCGACGACTCTACTTGATAGCTGGGCTGCTGCGCGGCAAGCTCGTCGCTCGCGGCTGCTCCATAGTTTACTGCGATACTGGTCATACCCAATTGACTGGCCATTTGTATATCATAAATACTGTCGCCGATAAAGACCGCATCAGCAATATTTTTCTGTGTGTGCTCTAAAATATCGGTGAGCATCTGCGGATTAGGCTTAGAGCCAGACTCATCAGCGCAGCGGGTAATTTTGAAGTATTGAGCGCTATTAGAAACCTCCAATACTCTGTCAAGACCGCGACGTTTTTTCCCAGTTGCGACGGCTAGCTGCTTGCCCTGTTGTTGCAAGGTTTGTAGCATGGCCTCTATAGTCTGGAAGAACGGTGTGCGGTGGCTATTAGGAATATAATAATTGGTATAGCTTGTTTCAATCGCCAGCTTTTGTGTAGCAGTTGCTTCAGGATATAGAATATCTATACTCGTGAGCAGACTTAACCCGATGATGTCTTTTACCTCTTGGTCAGTGGTTTGAAAACCATGCGCTTCTCCAGCCACATGCATCGACTCGACAATTAAACCTATCGAATCCATCAACGTGCCATCCCAATCAAAGATAATCAGTGTTTTATCCGCTAATCTAGATTCAGTAGACAATGATGCTGATTGATTGGTATTTGACTGACCCATAGTTTGACCTTAGCGTATAACATTTGAACAAAAGCAGTTAACGAATGATGGTGATATTAAAACAAGTTGCTTAGCTTATACTTTTGGTAGCTCAGTATCCACTGGTAATAAAGCTGCGATATCTTCTGGCAACGGAGCAATAATCGGCTCGTAACCCGGTATATCTAAGCGCCATGCATGCAAGCACAGACGATGAACCCCTGATTTATCATGCACATTATATTTATCGTCACCCAAGATAGCATGGCCAATGTGGGCTAAATGTACCCGTATTTGATGGGTACGCCCAGTCAACGGTTTAGCTTCTATTAGGCTCACCATTTGATTGGCAATCATAAAACGGTTATGCACGACAATATCAGTCTGGCTTTCTTTGGATTGCGGATCTTTTGCATCGACTTTCACGCGGCGTTCACCGCTGGCAAGGGTGTAGCGCAATAATGGCGCATCGATACGCTGCTCGTTAAGCGTTGGCTGCCCTTTCGCTAAGCATAAATAATGCTTCTGAATCGTTTTGTCGATTAGATGCTGCTGTAATACCTTGAGCGTTGAGCGCTTTTTAGAAATCATGAGCAGACCTGACGTGTCTTTATCAATGCGATGTATCAGCTCTAAGTATTTTTTACCTGTCACTTCGCGCATGGCTTCAATAACGCCAAAATCTAGCCCGCTACCGCCATGTACCGCAATACCTGAAGGCTTGTTAAGAACGAGCAAACCATCATCTTCATAGACCACTCGTTGTAATAAGCTTTTGGCAAACTCAGTGCTAATAATCGGTTTATCACGGGTGGCAAGCTGTACCGGCGCGATGCGCACAACATCTTCGCGGCTTACTCTATCATGCGCTTTACAGCGCTTATTATTCACGCGAATCTCATCCGAGCGAATCATTTTATAAATATGTGATTTCGGTAAACCTTTCAAACGATTAAGTAAGAAATTATCTAAGCGCTGGTCGTGCTGATGGCGTGTCACTTCAAGATAATTGACTTTCTCAAAGTTACTTATCTCATCGTCAGCGCTTTGTGGACGGGTTTTACTATTAAAGATGGCAGGGGCTTCAGGGGCGTTTGCATCGTCGGTCATTTTAGAGTTTGTCATTTTTAGTTAGGTATTTACACAAAGATTTGCTATAGTTTAGCATGTTGAGCGCCAATTGCGCATAGGTTACGGCAATAATCATTATTGCTTTAGATAGTCAATCGCCATCTTTACTACTTGCTAGTAACGAGGTTCTTGATACATACCTTGGTAAGATTGGACGCGTCATCTAAATTTTAAGGCAGAGTGCCTAATAACATGTGGTACTACGCCAAATAAATAGTGCTAATAGCACACATAATCACGTTAATAACATTGGTAAATATACCGATTTATTGCGTGACAACCATACACAATTTACTCATTTAGCGCATAACTACGATTAGATTTATAATTTTATTGGTACGCGCAGTTGAGCAAGTGATGATAGTTTTAGATTAGGAAGTTACTGCTGCTTATCTATTAGCGGTCAAACAGATGATAATCATTGAAAGACTTATATACGACTGTATTGATGAACCAGTGTTCTACCCTGTTTGCCAAGTACGCCCCGCTGAATAATAGCGCAGCGATATCCTAACGGAAGCTAACAAGGATACTAGTAACTTTTGAAAGATGTAATGAATGATAAATAAGATAGCTTAGCCTAAAGTATTATCCTTAGAACAGCAGCGTGTTAATACAAGCTTACAACTTATATTAATAGCAAATAAGCTTATTGAGGCTTAGATACTAATAACTGACAGTAATAATTTCTGTTATAGAAACTATAAATCAAGTGATGTTAGCTTTACAATCTACCTCATTGATGTTTATTCTTAATAACAACTTTAAATTGACCACTTTAGGTTAGATTTAATAACTGCAGTTATAAACACGAAGGGTTATAAAACAGCATTTTTAATTCATCTACTGTCTTTCAAATACTCTCTATTATCTTCCGCTAATTTTCCTATTAGCCGCTCTTGCCATTGCCCCATAAAAAACAGTCTTATTGTTGTTGTGCGTACTCATAGGATAACAATATGAAACGCATTTTAATTAACGCCACTCAAAACGAAGAAATTCGTGTCGCCTTGTGTAAAGGCAACCATCTGTACGATTTCGATTTAGAAAACCGTACCCGCGAGCAAAAAAAGTCCAACATTTATAAAGGTCATGTTACTCGTGTCGAGCCATCGCTTGAAGCGGTATTTGTTGAATATGGCTCGCAACGTCAAGGCTTTTTGCCGATTCGTGAAATCTCTGCTGAATATCTAAGCGGCAACCCTCGTGATGAGAATATCAAAAAGCTCATCAAAGAAGGCGATGAGCTCATCGTCCAAGTCGAAAAAGAAGAGCGTGGTAATAAAGGTGCAGCACTATCCACTTATGTATCTTTAGCCGGTCGTTATTTGGTACTCATGCCCAATAATCCACGTGGTGGTGGCATTTCACGTCAAATATCTGGCAAATTGCGTGAAGACATGAAGCGCATGCTGGGCAATCTTGACTTGGCAAAAGGTATGAGTGTCATCATTCGTACGGCTGGTATTGGCAAAACTCAAGAAGACTTGCAGCATGATTTGAATCACTTGCTCAATATTTGGCAAGCCATTCAAGAACAAAACCAAAAGTATCCCTCACCGCGCCTAGTACATCAAGAAGCCGGCGTTGTTACGCGTGCCGTACGTGACTATCTACGTGATGATATTGCTGAGATTTGGATTGATAACGAAAACGCTTATGTCGAAGCGGCAGGTTTTATTGACGCGGTCATGCCAACCCAAGCGGACAAACTGCGTAAATATACCGATTACGAGCCGATGTTTGCACGCTTTAATATTGAAAAACAAATCGAAACGGCGTATCAGCGTGAAGTACGTTTGCCCTCTGGCGGCTCAATCGTCATTGACCAAACTGAAGCGTTGGTGTCTATTGATATCAACTCTGCTAAATCGACTAAAGGCTCAGACGTTGCTGAAACGGCTTATCATACCAATTTAGAAGCAGCGGATGAGATTGCCCGTCAGTTACGTCTGCGCGATATGGGCGGCTTGATTGTCATTGATTTCATTGATATGAATGACAATAAGCATCAAAAAGAAGTAGAAAAGCGTTTGGTTGATGCCACTAAATATGATCGTGCGCGTGTACAGTTTGGCGATATCTCTAAATTTGGTTTGATGGAAATGAGCCGTCAGCGCTTACGTCCATCTTTAGAAGAGTCGACCGGCTATATCTGCCCGCGCTGTCATGGCAATGGCATGATTCGTGATTTGCGCTCACTGTCATTATCTATTATGCGTGAGATTGAACAAATTGCTCTAAAAGAACGCCAAGGTGAGGTTCAAGCTGAAGTACCTACTGATATTGCCGCATTCTTATTGAATGAGAAACGCGATAGCATCGTTTATCTTGAACAAGACAGTGGCACACGTATTACTATCTTACCGCATGCCCATCTCGAATCACCCAACTTTAAGCTACACTTTAACCGTGATGGCTTTGCCCCTTCAAGTTATGAGCGTATTACTGACACGCAACAAGAGCATAGTGGTTTAGGGTATGACGTTGATTGGCAAACCGCTGAAAAAGAGCGTCCTGAGCAGCAGCCAACGCGTCAACCCCGTAAAGCGCCCGATAACACAAATAGCCCTCAAAGCAGCCCACAAAATGCGCGTCAAAATGGTAGCAATGAGTCACACACCCAAAATAGTAACGAACAAAACAGCGCTAATAGAAATAGCAATGCGCCGACGACATCGACTCGAGCAGTCCAAAACACTCCTGTTCAAAATACACCTACTCCAAGTAATGTAAACCAAAACAATACTGCCCAAGTTAATACCCAGAACGCTCAACAAGTTCCTGTAGCGGCTCAATCTGCCGCGCCTACGGCTCAGCCGCAAGCAGTTGCTTGGTTGTCTAATCTGTTCGCCCAAGCGCCACAAGCGCAGACTTCAGCCAGCGTCAGCAGTCGTGATGCCGCCGAAGCGATTGAAGCGCTAGTAAATACAGGCGCTCAAAGCTTAGGATCGTTTGGTCAAGTCGACAATCAGGCTTTGAGTAGCGCTCAGACAGTGTCAGCGCCGCAAACGAGCCAACCACAAAGCAGACAATTAGATAATAGCCCACAGTCAGAAAACAATACCAATCGTCAGACAAACAGTCGTCATACTGACAGCTCCGTCGACAACCATGCTAACGACGATAGCAATGGCGACGATAGAAGAAGACGTCAGCCGCGTAAGCCAAGACCCTCAAAACCCCATCAAAGAAAAGACCAGCGCGATGAGAATGGTCATAGGGATAACAGTAAAACGGATAACGGTGACATCAATAATGCCGCAAAAAACAATGTTAACGATAGTACCAATGCGAATAACGTAGACAAACAATCTGAGAGCCAAGATAAACGCGAACACGATAACAAACGCAGTAACGATAACGCCCGCAGTCGTAACAATCGTCAGGAAAATGGAAGCAGCAGCGAGCGTAGCGACCCTTCTCATAACCGCAGTCAAGATAGCGCAACTGAGGAGCAGACGCGGAGCAAACGTAAGCCGCACAGCCAACGCAGCTCGCGCGGTAAGCTTGAACGCAATGAGACATTGACGGCAACCACTGACACTAGTGCCAAACAACAGACGTCACAAGATAATGTCAGTCACGCAAGCACTACTAACAACAGTCAAGCTAGCACCGTACGCCATCAAGACCCTAATGAGGTGACGATACAGGTCAACGAGGCACGTCCTAAGCTTAAAGCCCCAGAAGTGGTTCATCTGTCTTTAGATGATAGTAAGTCTGAAAAAATAGTGACCAAGCAAGCTGAGGAACACGCTACTAAACCTCACTTATCAACAAATGACGCACTAAAAAATAGCGAAGAGGATAGTGCAGCTCAGCACAGTGAAGAAAATTCAATAACAGAAACGGTCAATGAGTCTATAGATCATACACCAGCTGTTATTGACACTGTCAGTACTACTGAGGACGAGGCACTTTCTAACGCTTATGAAGTTAGTAAAGCTAGCGATAGTCAAGAAGCGGGTCAAATTGATGGCCAGATCGATGATAAAACTACAGACAGCGAAACAGCTGTAGATACTTTACAGTCATCTGAGTCCATCATAAGCGCACAAGAGCCAGTAGTTGCTAAAGCGGCAACAACTAGCGAATCGACCGCTACAGTTGAGCAGAAAACTGCGGATAGTAACGATACTACGGTGGCCCCTACTGACAATATGGTTATTAGTATTGAAAATAATGGTACTACACATACCAAAAACAACGAAGCTAAAGACAGCAATGTCACAGACAGTAGTGCTGCGCTTGAGCTTACCCATGCAGCATTATTTGCTAAGCGTTATGTGACGGCCAATAAGTTTGGCCAAGCCAGTAATGATCCCCGCGTTGTTCGTCAGCAGCAGGATCAACTGCAAGCAACGTTGACGGTACCCACAACTGAGCCCGTTATTCAAAAAACCACTGCAAATTCACTTGCTATTCGTGGTACGGTTGGCGAATTTATTCATGCCACTCTTGCTGATGCGCAAAGCCGTTTGGCAGATGACGGTGTGATTCGTAGCTTTATTGACGCCATCACTGTCCATACTCAGCAAACTGCTGATACAGATGGTAAAGCCATTACTGATGACGTTAAAGGTAGCGAAAATAACGCCAGCGACGCTCATGAAAGTAGCTTTAACTTTAGCAATTATGGCTACGAACCTCTAGCAGCGGATTACTTAACTCGCTTTGGAGCAATGACTCAAGCAGTCAGCCAATTTGCCGCTGCACAAGGTAAAACAGCAGTCGACCCACGAGCTATTGGCGAACGTGCCAGCAATGACCCGCGTGGACAACATCCTGACTATCACGCGCCAGTAGTGTTAGAAGCAACGACAGTTAGTGAGCCCACTGTGGCAAGCCAAGATGCTGAAACAAAATCTAACTCTCGTTATGAAAGCACTAATACTCAAGAAATGAGTAACGTCGTTAATAGTGACATTAACAGTGATGTCACTCAATCTGAAATAGTAGCTAATGACAGTCAAGTTGAAAGCTCTGACATGGTGAGTACTGACAGTGAGCGCCTTGATATTGAAGATCGTCAACCTACTGATGACGCTGAGAATCCTTTAGCTGAAACCAATCAAGTAGACGTTCATGACATTGAGGCAACCGCGTTAACCGGCGAGATGCAAGCAGACGATGTCAGCGCTGAAAGTAAGCAATCGTTGCAAGCGGATCAACTTTATCTAGACAACGTGCAGCTTGATAGTAGTGAGCCAAACGATGCCGAGGGTGACGACGCGGAAGTTGCGAACAGCGATATGATAGTTACGGATAGCGATATGGTAAAAGCAGAGTCTGTCAAAGACGATAGCCAAGCTGGTAAATCAAAAACGACCATTGCCAGTTATAAAAACATGATTGAGAGTGTTGCTGAGCAACTGCTCCAACAAACAGGCAGCTTTAATTTGACGACGCCCAAAGTTCCTAAATCGCGCACACGTAAGCCTAAAACGGATCATAAAAAACCGACACAAGCTGAAAATATAGAGTCTGATAACTCAGATAGCGACGGTGAATAATATCAACTTAGTAACTGCAACCTAAAAATAGCAACCTATAAAAAGCCCCAAAGTTACCAGTAACTTTGGGGCTTTTTATATTTAATTTAAATTTTTGTTAGATTAGTAACTTAATGTGCAGCTGACGAATCTTGGTCTTTATTACGCATTTTACCAATGACAGTTACAATAGCCACTACCGCAACGCCAATAATTAGACCTACTAACCCATTTAACAACATAGTAGTTAGACTCTCAAACACCCCAGTCAAATGGGCGATATCTTCAACTTCATGATGTAAAAAATCAATACCATGCACTAAGATACCACCGCCCACTAGGAACATGGCTAACGTGCCAGCGATAGATAAAAATTTCATTAATTTTGGGGCAGCAGCCAGTAAAAACCCCCCTATCTTCTGTTTTACATTACCCGATTTCTTCATCAAATACAGACCCAAATCATCAATTTTGACGATAGCAGCGACCAACCCATAAACGCCAACAGTAATGGCAATAGCAATGATAGCGAGAACTAAGCTTTGCTCTAACAATGTTGCACCAGCGGCTGCACCTAAGGCAATCACAATAATCTCAGCCGATAACACGAAGTCTGTGCGTACCGCGCCTTTTATTTTTTGCTTTTCAAAAGCAACCAAGTCAACCGTGTCATCAGCATTGGCACGCAATCGTGCGTTTTGCTCCTCATCATGCGGCAGAATATGCGGCCAGAACTTATGAATGACCTTCTCTGCGCCCTCATAAGCTAAGTAGAGACCGCCGCACATCAACAGTAGTGTTACTAACGGCGGGTAAATAGTGCTAATCAATAACGCTGCAGGTACCAAGATAAGTTTATTGACGAATGAGCCTTTAGCTACCGCCCAAACGACTGCCAGCTCACGATCTGCTCTGACGCCAGTCACTTGTTCAGCATTAAGCGCTAAGTCATCGCCTAAGACCCCAGCCGTTTTTTTAGCAGCAACCTTAGTCATGAGCGAGACATCATCTAATATCAAACTGATGTCATCAAGTAGGGTTAATAAACTGGCACCTGCCATAAGTGTTCCTCAGCGTAAATTCGCTTAAATGAATGGATATAATACAAATGATAATAGAACCATCTTAAAATAATAATAAGGCCAAAAAACAGTTAAATAAATAATAATAGATACCGCATTATTAGCAGTAGATTACCTAGTCCGCCTGTGAGATGACATAGCATAAATGTATCTTATTTTTGATATTTTAATACCTATTGAGAGACACCATATTTAAAATAACGCGCCAATAGGTTTTAGCGGTGATTTAGAAAATTATGTTAAGATAGGACGCTTAATTCCTTTTTTATCTTTTAGTATTTATTATTAAGGAATATAAAATTTTTCTGAAAACCATCATTTTTTATCCTGTACAACCGCAGTATGCACTCATCGCTTACTCTAACCATCATCTCGACCAATTTATTAGATTTCACAAAAAACCACGATTAGGTACGCCTGCCTATAGGAAATGTTATATGTTTTTCTCCCCTTTTTCTCAACTCAAGCCCTCTGCAACCAAACTTTTTAAAAGTGGGTTTTCTACCAATAAGCTGTCTCATGCTTTAGTAAGTGTGTTATTAATAACGGTAGCCGCTGGCTGCTCGAATAATGCGGCTGATGCCAGTATCGTTAATAGTACGCAAGCCAACACCAGTAAGACCGTAGGCAATAGTGATGCCGCAGTGGTAAAAGCACTGCAAGCCAACTTGAAGGCATCCGGTATCGAAGAAAAAATTATTTCAGCCGTACCCACAGATATGAGTGATATTTACTGGGTGACTGGTGAAGGACTGCCAGCGTTTTTTACTGATAAATTAGGCAAGCATATTATTCAAGGGCAAATTATTGCTGTCGGTGACGGTGAGCCTGTTGATATCAGTGGTGCATTGGTCGCACGTACCGCGCAAGAGGCGCTAAAAGCGGTCGATAAAAAGGACATGATTATTTATCCGGCAAAAGGGCAAACTAAGTCCGTTGTTTACTCCTTTACAGATGCCGACTGTCCTTACTGTACCAAGCTGCATGAAGAGATGGACGAGATTAATGCATTAGGGATTGAAGTGCGGTATTTAGCATGGCCGCGTAGTCAGCAAAGCGTGCCAAAAATGGAGGCGATTTGGTGTAGTAAAGACCGTGTTGCTGCAATGGATAAAGCTAAGTCGGGTCAGAATGTGACCGCTGCTAATTGCAATAGCCCGGTACAAGCACAAATGGCGCTGGGTGCTAGACTTGGTGTGAACGGAACGCCAGCAATCTTTACGGAATCCGGTCAGCAAGTGGGTGGCTACCTGCCAGCCGCGCAATTGGCACAAGCCGTGAACGCAGCGCAGTAGTAATTATTAACTAAGTCATATATATATACAAAATAGTTAATCTATTATACATACTACTATTAGCGGTTATAAGCCTTAGCAGCCAACTACCTTAGGTATAGTGTAGACGCTGCTACTGCTTGACGCTATGATACGGTAACCTTTATTACTGTCTCAGTATGACAGCTTTAAAAATAGGTTAGCCCTATAGAATATTAAATACGATAACTGCAGCGGTAATACAACTTAAAACAACCCTCTGTTAATCCGCTATTATAAATTTTAGCCCTTATTATTTAAGATAATAGCGACCTATATCCCCTCTTTCCCATTCATCTATTTAACCTCTTGAGGATACTGTGAGTAAACCCATCAAACTAGCCATACTTGGCCTCGGTACTGTCGGTACTGGCGTGATCAATCTAATCAATGATAACTTAGACGAGCTTAAACGTCGCAGCGGGCGCGATATTATTATTACCGAAGTCGGTACGCGCCGCCAGCGTGATGATATTGACGCCAGTATTATTCAAAATGATGATCTAATGGCCGTCGCTGCCAGCGATAACGTTGATATTGTCATTGAGGTCATCGGCGGCACGACCTTCGCTAAAGACATCATTATGCATGCCATCAAACACGGTAAGCATGTCGTGACTGCTAATAAAGCTCTGCTGGCTGAACATGGCAATGAGATTTTTGCTTTAGCTGAAGCCAATAACGTCCATGTGGCTTATGAAGCTGCAGTGGCAGGCGGTATTCCGATTATTAAAGTTATGCGTGAAGCGCTTGCTGCTAATAAAGTAGATTGGCTCGCGGGTATCATTAACGGTACAGGCAACTTTATCATGTCTGAGATGCGTGATACCGGTCGCCCCTTTGCCGATGTGCTAAAAGAGGCGCAAGACTTGGGCTACGCTGAAGCCGATCCGACTTTTGATGTAGAAGGCATCGATGCGGCACATAAATTGGCGCTACTTGCCTCTATCGCCTTTGGTATTCCGTTACAGTTTGACAAGGTATATTGCGAAGGTATCACCGCTATTACCTTACAAGATGTCAATTATGCTGAAGAATTGGGCTACCGTATCAAGCATGTAGGCTTTGCGGTTCGCCGTACTAACGATAAAGGTGAGGAAGGTATCGAACTGCGTGTGCATCCAACCTTGATTCCACAAGATGCGTTACTTGCCAATGTGAATGGGGTTAAGAACGCCGTATTGGTAAACTCACATCCACTTGGGCAGACGCTTTATTATGGTGACGGGGCGGGTGCAGGCGCAACGGCCTCTGCAGTCATGGCCGACGTCATGGATTTAGTACGCGTATTGGGCACAGATAATTCCAGTCAACATGGCCATCATGTACCGCATTTGTCTTTTTTGCCGAAGCAACTCTCTGATACCCCAATATTACGCGCTGAGCAAATGATTACTGGCTACTATCTACGCGTCCATGCTTATGATAATCCAGGCGTATTAGCCGATATTACCCGTATCCTGAGCGATGCCGGTATTAATATTGATGCAATTTTACAAAAACCTGCACACAAAGCTGGGCAAGTACCGATCATTATCTTGACCTTGCCAGTAGTCGAGAGTCAGATGAATCTAGCGATTGAGAAAATCGAAAAACTTGATGCTATTACTGACAAAGTCGTGCGTATTCGCTTGGATGAATTGGCATAGCTGGTAGCGTATATGAGTAAGTAAAGCACTCAGTGTATGGGCGCGCTTAGCCGATATTATACTAAGTATTAATCAAAACCTACTGATAAGGAAGGATAACCATGTCAAATGATGCGATTGTAATTGTTAATAGTGCGCGTACGCCAATGGGTGGCTTTCAGGGTGCATTAAAAGATATCAGCGCCACTGATTTAGGTGCTGCAGCCATCAAAGCGGCAGTTGCCCGCGCTGGTATTAGTACTGATAGCATTGATGAAGTCATCATGGGCTGTGTCCTAACGGCTGGACTTGGTCAGGGGCCTGCTCGTCAAGCCATGCGCGCAGCGGGGCTGCCAGATGCTACTGGCGCAGTAACTATTAATAAGCTATGCGGCTCTGGTCTAAAAGCAATCATGCAGGCTTGTGATGGTATTAAGGCAGGTAGCTTCAACGTTGCCGTTGCAGGTGGTATGGAATCGATGACCAATACGCCCTATGTTATGCCTGGTGCACGTAGTGGCTACCGTATGGGCAATAAAGAAGTCAAAGACCACATGTTTTTAGATGGTCTAGAAGATGCCGAAACTGGCAGGCTCATGGGTCAGTTTGCACAAGAGATGGCCGATGAAAAAGGCTATACCCGCGAACAGATGGATGAGTTTGCTATTGAGTCACTCAACCGTGCTCTAACCGCTATTAAAGACGGTCATTTCGATAATGAAATCACACCAGTAACTTTTGCGACTCGTAAAAGTGAAAAAACCGTCGAGACGGATGAAGAACCAGCACTTGCCAATGCTGAGCGCATCCCAACCTTACGCCCTGCCTTTGCCAAAGACGGTACGATTACCGCAGCCAATGCCAGCTCAATCTCAGATGGTGCAGCCGCAGTGGTGCTGATGAAAGAGTCTCAAGCCAAAGCTGAAGGTCTAAATTATCAAGCACGCATTATCGCTACTGCCTCAAACTCACGGCATCCAAGTGAATTTACCATTGCCCCAATTGGCGCGATTGAAAAAGTACTTACGAATGCAAGCTGGTCAATTGCTGATGTCGATCTATGGGAGATTAACGAAGCCTTTGCTATGGTTACGATGGCGGCGATGGATGAGCTTCATATCGATCATGCTAAAGTTAATATCGAAGGCGGCGCTTGTGCCCTTGGTCATCCGATCGGTTGCTCTGGTGCACGTATCGTCATTACCTTGATTAACTCTTTACAGCGTACTGGCGGTAAAAAAGGCGTGGCGACTTTATGTATCGGTGGCGGTGAAGCCGTAGCCATTGCTATTGAACTGCCTTAACGAGTTAGCTCGTTAGTAATACTGCCCTATCGAAACAAAATTACTTAATTGAAGTCGTAATCTTCCCTATTATTAGAATTAATAACGACCGCACTGATAACGCTCAGTGCGGTTTTTTTTGTGTTTAACCTATCAAAAACAGCAAATAATATTTACTGTTGTAAAAAAGCGTTAACTTATACGCTTGCGTTGTTATTCAACTTACAGCCCATTACACGAGATTACGTCACATGCACACTTTGCTACCTTGCTCATATATCTCATTCAAAAATCGAGTGTTACGATAATTACAAGTTGAGGCAGCAGAGATTAACTACAGTTTTTATGAAATGTATTTAATCATTTTTGGTAGTAAAAGAAATTAGAAAAACCAACCTACCATTTCTTATTCAACGATAGACTTATAACCGGCGTTAATGTTTAACGCTATTATTTTGAGTTTTACTTTTAACTATTAATTAAATAACCATTTACTCATATAAAAGGAATACAACAATGAGCCAACTAGTCCGCTTACAAGATATCCAAGCTACTCACCGTGATCTTATTGGTGACGACTATTATGACCCAACAGGTAAAACTGCTTATGGTGTCGACGAAGATAAAATCGGTAAAATTGAAGGCGCGTTAGTAGAAGATACTACTGGCCGTATCCGCTATTTAATCGTTGATGCAGGTGGTTGGTTCAGCTCAAAAGAAGTACTAGTACCAGCAGGTTTAGCCCGTATCGTTGGTGATGACGTATTCTTTGATAGTTTGACTAAATCACAAGTTGATGCCATGGAAGTTTATGACCATGACTATCAGTACAGCTATAAAGAACAGCATGAAAAAGACCGTAAAGCATTTGTTGCAGATACTGTCCCTGTTGCAGAACGCATGGAAATTCAAGATACCGCTTACGATGCACCGAACACGCTTGAGCTATTAGAAGAGCGTCTAACGGTTAATAAAGACCGTATCGTTGCAGGTTTAGTAAAAGTCGGTAAACACGTAGTGACTGAAGAACGCAATGTCGAAGTCAACCTTGAAGAAGAGCATGCACATATCGAACGTACCAACGTAGACCGCCCAACTGATCGTCGCATCGGTGATACTGATAACAGCGATACTATCGAAGTTGAGCTAGAAGCTGAACGTGCTCGCGTTAGTAAAGAAACTTATGTTGCAGAAGAAGTAAACGTTGGCAAAACTACCCAAAGCCGTACTGAGACTATCGTTGAAACTATTCAACGTGAAGAGCTTGATATCGATCGTGACGGCAACGTTGTTGACCGTGAAGGCAATATCGTAGACCGTGATAATATCACTGCTGAAGATGTACGCCGCGCTCGTGGTATGTAATAAGCCAAACTACTACTGTCTTGTATCAAACCTTTAATTTAAAGGTATATACAGACGGTAATTAGTGAGCTAGTGAGCTAGATACATAGGCTCAGTGAATCAAGGCCAGAGCCTGTCTCTGGTCTTTTTTTATTTCAATACAACATGTTAAGATTTTCTTGATTATCCTATCGTTGAATATATACCTTTAACATATACACCTTTTGTTAATTAGTAGGCTTCTACTAAGAAACACACTCCTATAATAATGATTTGATACTAGTGGTTTTATAATAATACTTCTCTTTTAAAAAGGACTTAAACCATGAATAACGACAATATGAATACAGAACAAGGCACAAATCCTGCCTTATCTCCTACTGACATCGCTAATAACAAAGCTGCTAGACTTGTTGACCATTCTGCTGAAAATAAGTTACCAGCACCTACTAATGTCTTAAATAATGATAATGTATCAAATACTGACAACATCGCAAACAATATAAGCGCTCCTAATGCAGTGAATAAAGTAGGTCATGTCGGACACTTAGAGTTACTAGAAGAACGCCCAGTGATCAATAAGGAGCGCTTGGATGTTGGTAAAGTAACAGTAACTAAGCATGCCCGTACCAAAACTATTGAAGTGCCTATTGAGTTGGTCGAAGAATATCTTGTCGTTCGTACTGAGTACTATGATGCCCAAAGCCAAGACTTACTATCGGGTAATTATGAAGATCAAGATATACTGCGTCACGTTGAACCTTCGTTAGACAGCAATGCAGTCGTTACTATTAATGGCAATCAGGTTAAAATTGGTGATGAACCAATTGAGATTGTGATCTCACGACAGGTCGCAACCATCACGAAAGATACTCATGTTATTCAAGAAGTTGACATCAACAAAACCACGCATATACATACGGATAATATTCAAGTTGAGCTGAAACATGAAGAGCTAGATGTAAAAGAGGAAGGTTTTTTAGAACATGAGGGCAACCGTACTAATAAAAAGTAATGGTAATAAAGAATTGCTCTAGTCATTTAATAAAACATTTTTATTAGAACCTAAATTATTGCCATAAAAAAAGCAACGTTCACGTTGCTTTTTTTTATTTAAGTTATGAAAAACTGTCTTTAGACTACCTACTAGTATTAGCAATAGAACGGCTTTAGCTAGTCTGTTTTTTTACATTCATAGGTGTTTATACTGCTGTCATCGGCACCCGCCATACGCATCACACCTGTCTCACGATCTTTATGGGCTACACGCCATTGGGTCGCACCTTCACTACCATCAAGTGCTGTTTTCCCTTCATAAACTTCAGGGTTAGTACCCTCGTTAGTCTTCGCCAAAGTTAAGGTACCTTGATCAGTTGCCAACACGACTTGATTATCTTCATAGGTAGCTTCTACTTTTAGCGTAGGCGAGCATAGATAAGTCATTTGCGTCAGACCGGTATTAACCGTTGCAATCGTATCGTCTTCTACTTCATTCAATGTAGGATCTTCGCTTGCTAAGGCCGTAACATTAGGATCAGCGGGTTCAGCTGACATAGGAACTGATTCTTCAGCATTGATATTGTCTTCTAAACTTGGTTCCGGCTCTTGTTGTTTTTGACATGCACTAAGACTGATTGCACTAACCAGCAAACCAGTAATGAAAATGGAAGGTCGTAAATGCCCTAAACTCATAACACTCTCCTAATTTAATATGGTAAATACTATAGCCTGTCCACCGATTCACGCCTATGCTGAATTTGTAAGCAATGACCACAGAAGATATTTTAACGATAATAATGCATGATGTCAGCTTATAAATAGTACAAAACAGACTGACTCTTGTCCATAAAAAAAGCCCACAGCGTTAAGCAGCGATGGACCTCTTTCATTGTTAGGATAATTTAAACATACCAAAAAACGAACTAACGACTATATTTTGCCGTGGCATTGCTTATATTTGAGCGCAGAGCCGCACGGACAGGGCGCATTGCGGCTGATATTCATACCCGCGTAAGGATTGGGTTCAGCATTATCACCCTCAGCGGTAACATTCGTATTTAAAGCAGTCTCACTACTAAGGTTAACTCGCATCTGACCGTTGGCACGGGCGTCTTGGTTTTGAGCATGTGGGCTTTGCGCTTGTAAGTTTGGATGGCGCGGTTCTGGCTGCGATTCGCCAGCTAAGTTTGCCACATCACTGTGCTCAAATTGCATTTGCATCTGCGCTGCATCCTCGCGTTGCTGCGCCTCTAACGCCTCTAACTCTTCTTTGGTTGGGATATGTACGCGCGATAAATCTTGTACCGTCTCGGATTTAATGGCGCCGAGCATCATTTGGAACAGCTCAAATGACTCGCGTTTATATTCTTGCTCTGGGTTCTTTTGTGCATAACCTCGCAGGTGAATACCTTTACGCAGCTGATCCATTTGCGTTAAATGATCTTTCCAGTGCTTATCAAGACTTTGCAGCATAAAATGACGCTCAAGTTGGGCAGCACTTTGCTCGCCCATTTGTTCACGGCGACCATGATAATGCTCAAGCGCGGTGTTAATTATCTTAGTGCGCAATCCTTCTTCGTCCAGACGACGGTCTTCATCCAGCCAATCATTGATCGGCATATATAACTTAAATTCGTTTTCCAGCTCATCCTCTAACGCATCAATATTCCATTGATCATCAACAGAGCCTGGCGGAATAAACTGGTTAATCATGGCGTTATAAACGTCATTATGCATCACTCTAATGGCTTCTAGCAAATCCATATCCGCCAGTAAGTCATCGCGCTGACCATAGATAACTTTACGCTGGTCGTTTGCCACATCATCATATTTTAGCAAGTTCTTACGAGCATCAAAGTCACGGCTTTCAACCTTACCTTGCGCATTCTCAATCGATCTTGAGACCATTTTATGCTCAATGGCTTCATCTTCTTTGAGACCCATCGCGCGCATCATATTGACCACGCGGTCACCGGCAAAGATACGCATTAGGTCATCTTCGAGCGATAAAAAGAAGCGCGACATACCGGGGTCACCTTGACGACCGGCACGACCACGCAGCTGATTATCAATACGGCGAGATTCATGGCGCTCAGAGCCAACGATATGCAAGCCACCTGCCGCGACCACTTCATCATGCTTGACTTGCCATTCGGCTCTCAGGCGTGCCATCTCATCAGGGCTGACAGATTCGATGTCTTCAATAAACGACTGCCAGTTACCACCCAAGATAATATCCGTCCCACGACCTGCCATATTGGTGGCAATAGTCACCGCTTTTGGACTGCCTGCTTGGGCAATAATTTCGGCTTCGCGCTCATGCTGCTTGGCGTTCAAGACGTTGTGTTTGACGCCTTCTTGGTCGAGCAAATAGGACAGTTCTTCACTGGCTTCGATCGTCGCTGTACCAACAAGTACTGGTGCGCCTTTTGCCTGAATCTCTTTAATCTCGCGGATGATACCTTGATATTTACCCAATTTGGTTAAGAAAATCTGGTCTTCCAAATCCACCCGCGCAATCGGCTCATGGGTTGGAATAACAATCACGTCCAAATCATACGTTGATTTAAATTCTGCGGCTTCAGTATCTGCCGTACCCGTCATGCCGGATAACTTATCATACAGACGGAAAAAGTTCTGAAAAGTGGTGGTCGCAAGGGTTTGGTTTTCCGCTTGAATCTCAACACCTTCTTTGGCCTCTACCGCTTGGTGTAAGCCTTCTGACCAGCGGCGACCGGGCATAGTACGACCCGTATTTTCATCCACGATGACCACTTCGCCATCATCAACGATATAATGGACGTTTTTGACAAACACGTGATGGGCACGAATAGCGGCTTGCACGTGTGCCAATAGTGGCAGACGGCTTGGGCTATAGAGACTTTCTTGTTCGCCAAGTTCGCCGACTTCTATTAAGAAACGCTCGATTTTCTCGTAGCCTTTTTCACTAATCTCAATCTGGCGGTTCTTTTCGTCAATCCAAAAATCTTCTTCTTCATTATTCTTATTGGCTTCTTCATCTTTTGAGCGAATCAGTACCGGAATAATGGTATTAATTAACGCGTACATCCGCGATGAGTCTTCCGCTTGCCCTGAGATAATCAGTGGCGTGCGTGCTTCATCAATAAGGATAGAGTCAATCTCATCAATAATACAAAAATTCAGCGGGCGCTGCTTTTTCTCGCCTAAGCTAAAGACCATATTATCGCGCAGATAATCAAAGCCGTATTCGTTGTTGGTACCGTAAGTGATGTCCGCTTGATAGGCATCGACTTTTTCTTGTCCCGGCTGCTGCGAATAAATCACCCCAACGGTCAATCCTAAAAAGGCAAATAAGGGACGGTTTAGTTCCGCATCACGCGCCGCCAAATAGTCATTGACCGTCACCAGATGCACGCCTTTACCACTAATGGCATTCAGATACATTGCCAATGTCGCCATCAAGGTTTTACCCTCACCGGTCTTCATCTCGGCAATTTTTCCTTCATGCAGGGTGATACCACCGATAAGCTGCACGTCATAGTGACGCATGCCGTTGACGCGCAAAGACGCCTCACGGCAGACGGCAAACGCTTCTGGTAATAACGCGTCTAAGCTCTCGCCGTTTTGAAAACGGTCTTTAAAGGCTTGCGTCTTTTGTTGCAGTTGCTCATCAGATAAGGCTTGTACCACCGCCTCTTGCGCGTTAATTTTGCTGACCACCTTACGCATGCGCTTCAGTTCGCGGTCATTTTTGGTGCCAACCACACTACCTACAATCTTTGATAACATAATTTTTTAACCTATGGAAATATTCGATAATCAGCAAAGTCAATATAGGCGAGCCTGCCGTCCTTTCATTACCCGACTTCATCACCCGACTAAGTACTACCTAATCAAGTATCGCCCAATTAAGTGTGTCGATATTATATATGGTTATGCGGCGGATGGATACAAGGGCAATCAGCAGTTATTTGCCTGCGTTAAAAGGGTAACAGTCATGTTAAAATAGCAGCAATTCTGCCTCTATTTTTTATTATTATTTGGCTGTTTTTACGCCTTGATGACCCAGTATTATTTTATATCCATAATTTTCTTTAAGGTATTGCCCCTTTAAAAACGATAAGAGACCTGCATGACTGTTCAGCCTGCTATTCAAAACAATCTTTTCTTAAACCCTAATTCATCAAAACAAAACTTAAGTGAGACATTGATAATAGGCGATGCTGTTTATGATTTAGCCGATCATACCCCTATGATGGTGCAATATTTGACCATGAAAGTTAACTATCCTAATGCGCTTTTATTGTATCGGATGGGCGACTTTTATGAGCTATTTTTTGATGACGCTAAGCGTGCCGCGCAACTGTTAGATATTACTCTAACGCGCCGTGGGACGGATAAAGCGGGTAATACGATTGCGATGGCAGGCGTACCGTTTCATGCTGCGGACAGCTATATGGCACGGCTGATTGCCGCTGGTCAAACAGTCGTCGTGTGTGAGCAAATCGACGAAACCTCTGCCACCATGCCAGTCATGGGCGAGAAAAGTAAAAAAGACAACAGTTTTAAAAACAACACTCAATCTAAAAACAGCAAAGCCAAACCGCCCACCATTATGCGTCGTGAAGTGGTCAAAACCCTCACTGCAGGGACGATCACCGATGATGCGCTGATTGCGCCCAACCATACGCCTACGGTGGTCGCCATTGATATTGCGATGCCCAAAGGTAACAGTAATCAGCCTCTCCAAGCCGCAGTCAGTCAAATGAACTTGGCAGTAGGAACATTAACCACGCAAACGCTACGTGCGGATAATAAAACCAATGCTGACGGTACTAATAGCCCTATCGAAAACCTACAAGCGCAAATGCTCACCGTCTTGGCACGCTTTGCACCCAGTGAATGTATCGTCAGCGAAGCCATAACTGAGGAATGGCTGTTATGGCTAAGGACGCAGCTCGATTGCCCTATTATCGAAGTGGCAGCCAATGACTTCCACCCCGATCATGCCAGCGCAACTTTATGCCAACAGTTCGAAGTACAGCGTTTAGACGGGTTAGGGATTGCCGATACCACGCTGAGCCAGACCAGCTGCGCCGCCCTGATTCACTACGCTCAGCAAACCCAGCAGCGTCATGTGCCACAAGTGAATCAACTCATCGTTGAGCATAATGACGACTACCTTATTATTGATGCCAATAGCCAGCAAAACCTTGAGCTGTTTACGCCAGTCAGCGCCAATGGCACCTCATTAATATCGGTACTGAACCATTGCAAAACGCCAATGGGCAAGCGTCTATTAATGCAGCAAATGAAGCGTCCATTACGTCAACCTGCACGTATCAATCAGCGCTTAGATGCGATTGCCAGCCTTTTGCAAAATGCTAATACCCTAAATAATCCTGATAATAATGTAGACAACAATTTAAATAATACGGTAGTCACACGCCTACGCGAGACCCTAAACACTATCGGCGATATTGAGCGTATTAGTAGTCGTATTGGGCTGATGAGCGCCAAGCCGCGTGACTTACGCAAACTGGCTGATGGAATTATTAGTAGTAATCAGTTGACTGCCCTACTCACGCAAGCAGGGATTGTCGCTGAACACGCAGGATTATTACCAATGCTTATGCAGCAGTTACCCGCGCAGCTGCCTGCCGTCCAAGCGGTCGCTGACTTGATTGAGTGTGCGATTATTTTAGAACCGCCCGCGCATATCCGCGATGGTGGTATGCTCGCAGCAGGATTTGATAGCGAGTTTGATCGCCTAACCCACCTCCATGATAATATCCAAGCCACGCTTGATGACATGGCAGAGCGCACCCGCCAAGCGCACCAACTTCCCAGCCTAAAAGTAGGCTTTAATAAAGTCAGTGGCTTTTATTTTGAGCTACCAAAAACGCAGGCTAAGAATGCGCCCAGCCACTTCATCCGTCGGCAAACCCTTAAAAACAGCGAACGCTTTATCACGGACGAGCTAAAAGAAGTTGAAACCGAATATTTAAGCGCGCAGACCTTAGCACTCGCACGTGAAAAGCAGCTTTATCAACAAATCCTCACTACTTTAAGTAGCCACTTGTCAGAACTGCAACAGTTGAGCGCCACTATCGCCCAGATAGACGTCTTGAGCAATTGGGCGCAACTGGCATGTGTCTATAACTGGCAACGTCCGGTCATGACTAATGGTGCAGATGACGGTAGTTTAGCCAACATAGATATTAGCGCCGGTCGCCATGTGGTGGTAGAAGCAGCGCTCAACGCAACCAACAGTAGCAATGCTAGCCATAAAAGCACGTTCGTTGCCAACGACTGTCAGCTTGGTAGCTTGGCACACCCTGAACGCCTAATGATTATTACTGGCCCTAATATGGGCGGTAAGTCCACCTATATGCGCCAAACTGCGCTGATAGTTCTGCTTGCGCATTGTGGTAGCTTTGTCCCAGCAGCGCAGGCGCGTATTGGTGATATCGATCGTATCTTTACCCGCATTGGTTCAGCGGATGACCTTGCCGGTGGTAAGTCGACCTTTATGGTCGAGATGATTGAGACCGCCAATATTCTTAACCTTGCGACCGATAAATCCTTAGTGCTGATGGACGAAGTTGGACGTGGTACGGCAACCACGGACGGCTTAGCAATTGCTCATGCCTGTGTTAATCGGCTGTTAGAGATTGGCTGCCTGACCTTATTTGCCACCCATTATTTTGAGCTGACCCAATTGGCACAGACCCCTAATAGCAACCTTCATAATAAGAATAACACTAGCGGCATTCGTAATGTTCACGTCGCCGCAAGCGATATCGACGGGCAATTATTGCTGTTGCATCAAATCAGGGACGGTGCAGCAAGCTCTAGTTTTGGCCTGCATGTGGCGAAGATGGCAGGCATACCCGCTCAAGTGCTGAATGATGCCAAACGCTATTTGCACGAGACCTTAAACACCGATAACATACCCGCTGCTGATGACAAAACTGACTTAGCTAAGTCAAGAAAGGATAAACGTCAGTCTATAATGGACGATAATATGACTAGCAGTACGGCTCATGCCAGCGTTCAAAGTAATAGCTCAGACTATAATCAGCAACAAAAACAATTGCTTAGCGTTTATGATAAGCTTAATGACGTTGATCCTGACAGTTTAACGCCCAAACAAGCTTTAGATATGCTTTATACGCTTAAACAACTCATTAATCGCTAAAGGGGTTTGTTAAATAGACGTAAAGGCGCTAAAATACGCTTTATTTTTAATTAAATACTTTTATTTATTTAAATGTTTTTTTTGTTTATTTAAACCCATTTTCAGCTATTTTTATACGCCGAATCAACCACAGGTAGCCACCGCCATGACCTTTGTCGTTACAGATAACTGCATCCTTTGCAAGCACACCGACTGTGTGGAAGTCTGCCCTGTGGACTGCTTTTATGAAGGGCCTAACTTCCTCGTCATCGATCCTGATGAGTGCATCGACTGCGCGCTATGCGAGCCTGAATGCCCTGCCAATGCGATATTCTCAGAAGACGAAGTACCGAAAGGGCAAGAAATCTATATCGGACTTAATGAAGAGTTGGCACAAAAATGGCCAAACATTACTGAGATGAAAGACAGTCTGCCAGACGCTGAAAAGTGGGATGGTGTTGAGGATAAATTGCAGTATCTTGAGAAGTAGTAGATTTAAAACAGCTTAACGTCTTAAGACAAATAAAAACCACCTAATAGCATTATGCTATTAGGTGGTTTTTATTTGTCTGGTCTACAACTGATTTATAATTCTAAGTGATGAAACTATAAGCTAGCGTTATAAGAACATGACTTGGGCAAATAAGCAGGCTCAATATTACTGCTACAGCTCCAAGACCCTTCATTAGTGCGTAGCCATTCTACTTTTTTACCGGTTAAGGTCGGGGTGACTTGCGTGGACACGACGGCAGTGATACTGGTCGTCAAGGTCAGCGGATTGCTCATCTGTGCCACACCCATATTATTGGGCAACACCACACCCACCTGCGAGCCACCAACTATCAGGTTAGATTCTGTCGCACGTGGGTCGCACTCATGACTATCAAGTCCAATCTTAGTGCGACCTGTCTGCAAGCACTCCTCTACCGACAACCTCAACTGAGCCAATTCGCTGATTACCCTTGTGGTCTGAGTTTTACTAACATAGCTTTGATATAGAGGAATCGCAATCGCCGCTAGAATACCAATAATAGCAACACCTATCATTAGCTCAATGAGAGTAAAGCCTGATTGGATCGATAGGTGACGCTTTTGGATTGTATTCATAATCATTATATCAAGTTATCAAGGTTAATCTGACGGTGCACACGCTATACCAATCCTGGTTTAGATAGAGTAAAAAAGCCAAACATAACGTTTGGCTTTTCTATTCATTACTTCGTTTTATTGATTAAGATGCTGTGCAACCTGCTGGTGCATATTTAGCGTCTACTTTTGTAGTACAGGTCCACGCGCCATTAGCATCACGTGTCCAAGTTATCGTGTTTTTCGGTGACGTTTTCAGAGTTGCTGCTGCGCTATCAGCAAATGTCGCTACAATTGCTGTAGTTTCACTAAGCACTTCGTCATTCGTACCATCTGCTGCTTTTGGAGCTTTACCAGCAACTGTGGTGGCTTGAATATTAGATTTAGTAATACCAAGAGCACAAGTGCCTACAGCTGTTTTGCCTTCGTTTAAACAAGTTTCAACCGAAGTCTTAACAGAAGAGGTCTCACCCATAGCACGGCTTACTTGCGACTTAGCAATATAGTTCTGATACTGAGGAATAGCAATCGCAGCCAGAATACCAATAATGGCAACAACGATCATGAGTTCGATTAAAGTAAAACCTTTTTGAGTGTTCATAATTATTCCTTTAAGAAAATGTTAAAATAATTTGCTGTGCCGTACAGCGTTAGCAACTGTTTATTCGTTATAAATAGTGTGAGTATCAGTGAAGCCAATTATTAACTTGCTGACTGTATTGTTATTATCGTTGCAGGTTACGTGCCAACTCTTGCCGCTATGAGGTAACAGACCTCATGCCATACTGTTCTTACAGGCATAAAAAAGCCAAACATGATGTTTGACTTTTCTAGTGACTATAACTTTTACTTTAAAAACTTCTAGTTAAAGTTATGCGCTTTAAGCTTTAAAAGGGCAACCCGCTGATGCATATTTAGCGTCTGCTGTAGTGGTACAAGTCCACGCGCCATTAGCATCACGTATCCAAGTTACAGTACTGCCCTTTTTCAAAGTGGCAGCAGCGCTACCATTAAATGTCGCTACGATTGCTGTTGTTTCAGTTAACGCTTTAGAGTTTGTACCATCTACTTGTGCACCTGCGTTAACAGTAGTAGCTTGAATATTAGAGTCCGTAATACCAAGAGCACATGCTTTTTCAGCTGTTTTGCCTTCGTTTAAACAAGTTTCAACGGAAGTCTTAACAGAAGAGGTCTCGCCTACCGCACGGCTCACTTGTGACTTAGCAATGTAGTTCTGATACTGAGGTATCGCAATAGCGGCCAAGATACCGATAATAGCAACAACGATCATGAGTTCGATTAAAGTAAAACCTTTTTGTGCGTTCATAATTATTCCTTTAAAATATTATTAAAATAATTTGCTGTGCCATACAGCATCAGCAACTGTTTATTCGTTATAAATAGTATGAGTATCAGTGAAGCCAATTATTGACGTGCTGACTGTATTGTTATTATCGTTGCAGGTTACGTGCCAACTTTTTCCCGTTATTATGCAGTAATCCTGATTAGTAGGTAGTTATTACTGCGATTATTTATATTTGTCTGATTAAAAAATAGAGACAATAAATATTATGCCATACTGTTTTATAGACATAAAAAAGCCAAACATGATGTTTGGCTTTTCTATATCTTATACTTTTACTTTAAAAACTTCTATTTAGACTTATCCCGCTTTAGCTTTAAAAGGGCAACCCGCTGATGCATATTTAGCATCTGCTGTAGTCGTACATGTCCATGCACCGTTAACATCACGTAACCAAGTTACAGTACTTGGACCCTTTTTCAAAGTGGCAGCAGCGCTACCATTAAATGTTCCTATAATTTGAGTAATCTCAGTAAGCTCAGCGGCATTAGTACCAGTAAGAGCAGTTGGAGCAGTTGGAGTACCACCTACTGTAGTTGCCTGAATATTAGAAGCAGTGATACCCAGTTGGCATTGAGTAGCAGCGGTTTTACCTTCGTTAATACAAGTTTCAACTGCAGTCTTAACAGAAGAGGTCTCGCCTACTGCACGGCTCACTTGTGACTTAGCAATATAGTTCTGATACTGAGGAATAGCAATCGCAGCCAGAATACCAATAATGGCAACAACGATCATGAGTTCGATTAAAGTAAAACCTTTTTGAGTGTTCATAATTATTCCTTTGAGGAAATATTAAAATAATTTGCCGTACCGTATAGCGTTAGCAACTGTTTATTCATTAAAAATAGTATGAGTATCAGTGAAGCCAATTATTGACGTGCTGACTGCCTTGTTATTATTGTTGCAGGTTATGTGCCAAATTTGCCGCTGTTGTGCAGTTATCCAGATTAATAGACAGTTATCAAAGCGATTATTATTTATACTTGTATCGTTAGAAAATAGAGACAATAAATATCATGCCATACTATTTTATTGACATATAGAAAAGCCAAACATGATGTTTGGCTTTTCTATATGTTATAACTTTTACTTTAAAAATTATCGTTAAACTTATGGCACTGTAGGAGCAGTAACAGGGCAGCCAGCTGGCGCGTATTTTGCCTCACCCTTAAAAACACAACCCCATGAACCGTCAGCTACACGTGTCCAAGTTACAAGACTTGGGGTCTTTTTCAAAGTTGCGGCTGCACTATTGTCAAACGACGCTACGATTTTAGTTGTTTCAGTCAAGTCAGCTCCGTTGAGGCCCGTAGCTGCAACTTGTATTGCATCATTAACTTTAGTTGTTTGAATATTAGAAGCAGTAATACCAAGGGCACAAGCACCAGTTGCTGTTTTACCTTCGTTTAAACAAGTTTCAACGGAAGTCTTAACAGAAGAGGTCTCGCCCATCGCACGGCTTACTTGAGATTTTGCGATATAGTTCTGATACTGAGGAATCGCAATCGCTGCTAGGATACCGATAATAGCAACCACAATCATGAGTTCGATTAAGGTAAAGCCTTTTTGAGCGTTCATAAACTTTCCTGAAAAATAGATAGGCAGTAATTTAGTTAATAATATTTTGAATAAGTTCGCTCTTAATTAAGCTGCCGGACAAGCTGATGGCGCATATTTAGATTGTACGGTAGAGGTACATTTCCATGTGCCAGTTGCATCACGGGTCCACGTTATAGAGTTTTTCGAAGCTTCTTGCAAAGTTTTAGCAGCACTTTTATCAAACGTTGCTATGATTGTAGTACCTTCAGTTAAGACAGCTCCGTTTAAGCCTTTGGCATCTTGTACTACTGCGTTCACCTTAGTAGTTTGAATATTAGAGTCAGTGATTCCAAGAGCACAAGCGGCAATTTCTGTTTTACCTTCGTTTAAACAAGTTTCAACGGAAGTCTTAACAGAAGAGGTCTCGCCCATCGCACGGCTTACTTGAGATTTTGCGATATAGTTCTGATACTGAGGAATAGCAATCGCCGCTAGGATACCGATGATAGCAACCACAATCATGAGTTCGATTAAGGTAAAACCTTTTTGAGCGTTCATAAGCATTCCCTTTAGGATAGTGTGAGAACAGATTGTGTTGCCTGTGGGCATCTGCAACTGTTTTTCAATTATTAATATGATTGGTGTCAGTAACGCTAATTTTAAATTACTGACTGTCTTGTTATTATTGTTGCAGGTTATGTGCCAACTTTTTATCTTAATGTGAGTTTTCATTTTTTTATTGATGTATTTTATATAGTAACCCTTATCATAGTAAGGATTAATAAACAAAAAAAGGATGAGCCCAAATACAGGTAATTATGGCAGACAAGCCTGATTACACGGCTGAGAAAGTTAATAAAATGACTTTTAAGACACACGACAACTATTGTCAATTTACAATTGTTACTACTATCTTACTAAAAATGGTCACTTTAGATAAATTTTATACTTACAACGTAACTTTACCTGACAATTTTTGTCAAACCAGTTTAAAAGCAGACAAAATTTGGCAATTTATTATTGATTCCACTCATTACTTGAGCCACATAAGGTAGCGCGGCATTTAATGCCTTGATAGTCTAAACTGAGCGCACCATCAGCCACCATTTGTAAGCCTGCTTTGGGCGTGGCAGTGATTTTCCATTTAGCCGTCAGTGGCGCTGGGGTAATTGTGACGGTATACAGGCTGCCTTGTCTTGGATAGTCACCCGCCAGCCCTGTGGCTAGCTCATTGCTATATTTACCTTGTGCCAGTTTGCGACTTTGAATCTCGGAGGCGATATTGTGCATCTCACTCATCATGTCAGTGCGCTTGGACTTGACAATATAACGCTGGTAATTGGGATAGGCAACAGTAGCAAGAATGCCGATGACGGCGACTACTATCATCAGCTCAATCAGGGTAAAGCCGCGTGAAGCGTGTGAGATACAAGCCCCTTTAATGTGCTTTATGTTGCACTCATTATTATTGTTACCGCGCTGAATGCCAGTGTTTTTTATATTACTTATATTGATTTTAGTTAAATTAATATTAGTTAAATTAATATTAGTTAAAGCGGTCATTACCAGTTCTCCTGTCCAACACCGCAGTCGGTGTCAGTAATAGTGACGGTGCTGCTTTTACAGCGTGTGCCGGTACTGGTCATCATAATTTTATGTGCGCCTTTGGTCACGCCCGTGGTATTGGGTTCAGCCAGCATTTTCCACGACCGACCGATGCTGGTCTCTACCTTGTCCGATGCGGCTGGTGCTAGAGAGTTGGCAGGAGTCGTGCCATCGACAAGACTAATTTTATAGCGATAGTTGCTAGCAGTGCTGTTACTGGGGACATAGATAGCCTTATTGTCTGCGGCATCATAAGCGTAGGTTGTCGTATTGACGCCATTAACGACACTCATCTTTTGCGGTACAAAGCCTTTATAGCTCAGTGCTGAGGCGCGCCAACTCTCTAGCTGTATATTGAGTTGCATCATTTTGGCTTGGGTTTCGCGCTCAGCGTTCATCACCACATAGCGGCGATAGCTGGGAAGGGCGATCGCCGCCAGTATGCCAATAATAGAGACGATAATCATCATCTCTATTAGAGTAAAGCCGTGGCTATTGGCTTTACGACAGTTAACAATGCAATTTAACTTAGCGCTACTTATATTATCGCCATCCACCTTGTGCATTAGTTACCCTCGTACCATTGGGTGGGCTTGAGCACGAAGCGATCGCGGAACAGCAAGTCTGCCATTGAGCCGTCACCCGAGACTTTTGTGACACCTGCACCGTAGTTTTTGGGATCTTTTATATTACTATCAGTCAAGTACTTATTCGGTGCTGTCCCTTCAGCGCCACCAAACTCTAAACGATCACTGGTACGATCAGTCAGCGAGCGTCTGCCTAGCAATACTGTAGAGTTTAGATTTTTTGCGTTTACCGCCCCTAGGCTCAGCTCTTGGATACCCTCACCTGCTGAGATAAAGCCGCCAGTACCCGTCTTTGAGGTGTCATCCATACAGACGCCATATGGTAAGCAATACAGCTGGTGCTCTGAGCCGCCTAGGGTTTGGGCATCGCAGGTGTTTTTCTTGCCATACGCCATATTAGGGTCATAGACGGATAGATATAGGTAGTTATTAATGACACGGTAGTCGCCCATCGCTTTAAGGTGTGGGACTTTTTCGAACCCTTCAAAGCGGGTTAATGGGTAGTACCAGCCATGTTTTTGATGATTGACTAAGTCATTAATCATAGTGGTTTTAGGATTATCCCCTTTGATTTTAGCCAATTGTTCACCACCAAGCTCAACCATATGATTGGTACTATTAAGCTCATTGATTTTAAGGCTGTTTGACGCTGAACTGTCTAAAATATCAGCTCGGGTCACATCCGTATCGATGATGCCATAGAGTCGATTGGCCTGTTTAATGTCCGCGCGGTGCTTAGATAATGGCGAGCTACGATCACCTGATGCGACATTAATGAGCGCAAAAATATTATTGCTTTTGTCTTGATAAAAGCTGACGACCGGACGGTTATAAAAACGATAGGCGATAGGATTGGTAATCGCACCCGCACTGCTGTCGCGTTTTGAGCCGTCAAGCAAGCGCACGACACGCACTTGCTCAAAGTCTTTCTTTTTCTCATTAATGAAGTCAGCGCGGAAAACGTTGCCACCCATATCTGCAAAATATAAGTGGTCAAATAATCCGTCATTATTACGATCAAGGGCCGTGACTCCAGCGACAATACTATGATTTTGGGTATTGTCCCACGACCACAGCTTTTGTCCTGTTTTGGCATCAGCGATATATATGGTACTGCCTTTGGTTGCTATAGTGGGAGCGAATTGAGGGTCTTCATACTTCATATCATAGCCACCACCGAAGACAATAACGTCTTTATACTTACTGTCATTGGCTTTATGATTCAGACGGGCGGTGGTGACCGTATTCCAGATTTGACCGACATTACTATATTCGTTGGTGGCCTTGCCAGCGGCGTCCATAGTCGTTGTCTGCTTACCGTTGATATTTTGATGCAGCACTGGTGTGGCATTTGCAACATCGGGAGTGATGCTAAACAGGATTTTAGGCGTATTTTTATCGGCTAAGTCTAACGCATAAAGACCATCAGCGCCCATACGGAAGCCACCATACGCGGCAAGTGGTAAAAAATTACTGGTATTGGTCGCATCTTCTTGGTCAGTAGTGGTCGGCTTGTATAAAGAGACACTACGGGTTTTGTTACCGCCCGTCTCAGTGGCACTATAGCGGTATTTTGCACTGACCAACCACGGCGCATCGACCCCAAAGCTCAGCTCACCCATGGCACCTTGTACCAGCGCCTCAGGTTGGGTGCGAAACATTTCTTGCAATACTAGCGCCCACTGCTCACGACCTGTTTTGGCATCGACCATATGTAGCGCCCCATCCATCGTCCCAAATAGCAAATAATCATCGCGTTTGTCTGCGGTGACGTTGCCTGCGGCGTCAACCTCAGCGCTGTAGGAGACAAGCGCAGGCTTTGAATGCACTACTCCGCCCACTTGGCGAATAGGAGACTCTGGCAGGTAGTTTTTCATATTTAGCTGGTCTATATAGGTAGCGTCATTGGCTAAATAATTGATGTTATAACCTAGGAAGCCAAGCATTAAACGTTTAGATTGAAGCATTGTATATGCTGTTTTATATACAGCATCATTGACCGCTGGGAAGCCTGTCGGCGTTCCATTAGCAGCCACGCCTATTTTAACTACACCATCGGGTATAGTCGTATTATTCAGTCCTACATAATTTTCCACAAACACGTTACGCGTACTAGTAGGAGACTGCGTATTTGGCGAGATAAGCTGAGCATAAAATCCGCCTGCACTAACCGCTGAGTTACCTGCACTCAGATAAGGGGAAGGTTGCCATAAGTCGGCTGCGCCATCTTTTAATGCGCCTGTATTATTATCGTAAAGACGAGCGCCATTTTTACCATATAAGGTGCCATTTTTGGTCTCATATTTTTTGAGGTTGCCAGGCCATACTCTATAATTATCTCCGACTTTTGGCTCAAGCATTGGCAGATAAGCATACGGTAAGGTGGCGCTGGTCTGATAGGGATCATCGGGTACACTAATGGTACCGGCTGGAATCGTGTTAATCGTTTGGTTCAAGTCAGTGATGAATTTTTGCACGCTATTAGCAATATCTGCCGACGTTTCCGCGTAAAAAAAGCCGCCGTTACCGTAATCCTTACCTCCCCATTTACATGCATTTTTAGCATCCTGATTGGTTGCTGCATCGCAGTTATACACACCATTATTTTCAGGAATCCCAGCAAAAGATGAACCAAAGCCTGCCACGGCTGTTTTGATAACAGCACCTGCTGGATTTTGAGCTTTATTATTCAAGCGCTTAGCATACTCGCCTATATACTCCCAACCACCGGTCTCTCCAGGGAATAGTTTGGACTGCAGAGTTGGTGATGGCATTCCACCATTTGGCACATTCTCAGTAAAGTTACCTTTGGAACCAAGAGAAAGATTCATAATAGTACTAGCAATTTTAGGCTTAGTAGAGTTAGGTGCGCCATCCGTCAAGAAATAGATACCATTACCATCACATTGACCAATCGTCGCTAGTTTTTTATAATTCCTTCCCTCTTTGCTAGTATCAACAGAGTAATCAAAGCCACCTTTGAGGTTGTCATCATTATTAGTTTTCATTGAAAACGGGCTAGTTCTATAAACAAATAACCCCCTACCGCCTTGTTGCAAACTACTATCAAGACCATCCGGTTGACCCCACACCTTACCTGTAACTGGCTCGATATCTAAGGGCTCGTTTGCAACCTTTTGCCACCCACCCATTTGGGCACCTGCAGGCAAGCTCTCTAAAAAATCCCAGTACTGATTTAGTGTGACTTTAAAAGCACTCTTTATTTGTGTGAGATTATTTGCTCCTGTGGCAACAATCTGCTGATTACTTTGGTTTACTTTGCCACCTTGCCAATTATTGACGCACCACTGAACGTTATTTGTTCTATTAAGTGCACTACTGACTCCCGTACCCTTTGTATTACACACCCAGTAAGTCTGCCGACCAGTAGGATCTCTCATAATGGCATAGCCATCATAAACTAAGTCTGCACTACTTCCTCTTGGTAAATAATCATACACACTACCAGTGGTGGTACCTAACATTGCTGCACCTGCTTCTGCATAAGCTTGCACTGTTGGCGTACCTCCTGAAGCCTTATATTCATTAGGCTGATTCCAGCTTGAGATATAACGCACAAGACTAGGTTTTCCATCTTCATTAGTAAATGGATCGACAGATTTAAACTCTGATAATTTTTTGGCTAGTTTATATCTTTGTATTGGACTTAATAGGTCAGCTGCGACCAAAATAGTTCCTGAATGACTATCGACCAGTTTATTTTGCGACCCACCTACATTGTAACCAGTAACAGAAGAATAATGCCCTAGCCCCATATTTACCTTATTATCGATACTTCCTCCAGCAATTAGCGGTATCATCGCTTGCTTAAGACGCGAGAGCCGATCGTAGATAACATCGGCATCTACTTTATTATTAACAACCACATCTACCATTTGTCCTTGTTCATTATTCATTTTTTTAATGTATTGTCTTTGAGAGTTTCTGTTATAGCAGCCACGCATATAGTATGTCACTGGTTGACCATTGACATACTCTGTCTGTTCTACAGCAGGTGCATCATAATATGATTCTTTAATGGCAAATTCTGGTATAGAGCCGTTACCACCAATCTCTGAGTTATCTTTTTTATCACACAATGGTACGTCCACATCCCCTGGACTGCCGTATGGGTTGTTTTTTGGTAGCACCAGCGAGCTGATACCCATTGAGCCTGAAGTATCAATCATCATCATTAGATTAGTGCGGGCTTGGACAGCTGGCTGATAAATACTTAAATCGCCCAGTCTATTGATGACCCCTTGCTCATCAACTGCCGCCTGTGCAGTACTTATACACATCGTGGCCATAACTGCAGCACTCAAGCTTGTCATGCACAAGCGAGCTTTTGTAGATTGCATTGCACTGTGCTCACGAGCCGACTCTATTGGCGTATGATAACGATTGAGCTTCTTGAGTTTCATAATGTTATCTCCTGAGCACGGCTACAATAGACGCGACGGTATAAATAGAATAACGATAATCAATTAGTATTAATAAAATAACTAGTATAGTAATGAAATAACGTTTACAAACTGAAAATAATAAAGTGACTGAACATACGTTATTCAAAGGAATTTTTTGAGCGACTTACCTATTAACTTTATCCCTTATAACGAACAGCAGAGATTAGCTGTCTTTGCACAGCTGACTTGAGCTATTGCCCTTGGTATCTTTACCAAAAAAGTTACAGAACTCCCCACTTTGCACATTGGCAACATCAACTTGCTCAACCAGCATTTTATTAGGAACATTATTTTTAGTCATACACTCTGCCACGCCACCTTCTGTGGCCGAGGCATCTTTTTGAAAGCAGTCTTGAATATTGTCAGTCTTGGCGTTGCCATAAGAGGGCAATACTGAGGTCGAGTAAATATTAAAAGTGTGCATTTTTGTGGTTTTGGCTTCAGTGTCTGAGCCCAATGTCATGTGCCCGAACGCTCTAGCACCCGCCGCCTTATTGACATTTTTAATCATCACTTGGGTCATGGTCGTATTGCGGGCGCTGGTATAGTCGCCAGTGACTTTAGGGTCGCAGTAGCCCTCGGTATTAGTAACGAGCTTACCCGTATTACGGCGTATCGCGGCATTATTAATATTAAAGAAACCGACGCGTGGACGATAGCAAAAGTCAATAATGTCATTCTCAGCACTATCGTTAAGAATGTAATGACCAAAAATACCCGTAAAACTCATGATCTGCTTATGCTCATTACTGATAGGGTCACCGTTGACGGACATCTCAATCTTATTATTAACGCTGTCTGACGATTGCAATAATACCGTGTTAATCTGATCACTGGTCGCAAGCTTTAAATCCGTACTACTATTACGTACCGCAATTACCCCAACGAGCATAATTAACATTAAAAACAGCAATACCACGATTAATACAGCACCGCGTTGAGCAGAAGCTACTGAAGGATAAGCGTACGGTTTATTGTTATTCATGGCGAGCTACCTTTGTTAATATGCATCAGCCAACAAACCTAAGGCTAAAGTTATCTTATATGCTTGACCTATAATAAGTAACTAACAGCTACTTACGGTGCGCTATAGTTTATGGCGCGCTACTATCAATAATACGCATGACGCGAGCATTGCGTAGTAAAATATTTGATTCATAAACGCGGCGCAGGTATTTGGGTGCGTCCGCTTGGGTTTTTAACGTTTGATTGCTGCCAAATACATCAAAAACATCCGCGCTAGCCTCAGGACTATTGGCAGTACTTCTCGCTAATATAGCGATTCTAATATTGGTGATATTGGGCTTTGCGCCGTCGTCGATATCCATATATTCTTTAACAGTCATATCGGCATATTGGTAGCTTAGTACACCGTTGGTCACGTCTGTACTTTGAACCCCTAAACGAATATTAAACTGATCAATATTTTCAATGATGGTTTCACCCGTTGCTTTACGACCAAAGTTGATCACTCTATTGTTCTCTATACGTCCAGCCTCACAGTTGAGATTGAGATTTTTTCGAGCAAGCTTACTGGTGTTATTACTGCCTTCTTTGATGAAATAACGAGTGATGACATGCGCACCTATTAAAATATCTTTACCCTCACAGTCCACTAAAATTCGCCCTGTCGTATTAATATATTGGATGGTCAGCTGATCACTAGAGACATCAGTATTGGTTAAGCTGCCATTCCATTTACTATTATTATTTCCTTTAGAGTCCATGCCCTGACTGCGAGTCAAGAAACCATTTTTAAGACTGTTTTTTATCATGACATTGCTACTGCCTGAGGTGTTCGAGGTATCGTCGTTGTCATTACCCTCGTCTGCTTCCTGTTCCACTTCTGCGTTGGGGTCAAATTTACCTACCGTAAGGACAATCCCGCCCAATGCGGTATGGTCATTAATGGCAACACCATCGTTGCCTAAATTGGCGAGGCGCACTTGCGGCTCGATAGACTGTAGACCAAACACGGCTTTATCTTGAATCTCAGAGCCTGCAGTCTGAATACGATCCACACGCTGACTGGTCAAAAATACTTGCATAACTGCGGCTGATATCAGCAGGCCTAATACAAGAGATATCATCAGCTCAATAAGGGTAAACCCTTGCTGTACTTCACTCTGCAAGCGCTGCGGTAATCGATAGCTAGACATAGTTAGTAGGCCTCTACAATAACGCAAGTACTGCCACTTTTGTAAGTACCATCAGTATTAGCACAGTCTTGAGCACTTGTGCCCATCTCTGGCAGCGTATCGCCCCAAGCAGCAATCACACATTTAATCTGAGAAAATTCAGAAATATTGGCAGCACTCGGGCATGTCTTCATTTTTATTCTGATGTCATACTCTTGTAGCTTTTTGACCGCTGCTTTAGATTCTTTAGCAGCGATTTCTTTAGCAGTGCAGGTAGTGACTCCGACGCAGTTTACGACTGTTATACTGGTATCGTTGATAGCCGTTTCATAAGCCCCGAGCTGTAATGGATTGGCGCGCATATTTTCGGCTAAGCCGCGTACGACACTCAGCGCCTGCGTACGGACCAAGCTCTCTTCGGTTGCTTTGATGGCCTGAAGCTGTAAAGCACTAAAGCCCAGCACCGCCACAGATAGTAATAGGACCGCGACCAGCACTTCTACCAGTCCGACCCCGCGCTGATAAGACAACCTAATCATGGACATGACCCTCCCAGCTGACTGGTGATACTGGCGACGCTACTGACCACAAGTTGCCGAGAGCTGGCCGCACTATTGCTATCGCAAATAGTATAAATGACGGCAGCAGTGACGCGCTTACTTGGCTCAAAGGTAATAATTTTGGTAGTGGTTGCGGTTTTGATACTACTTTTGGCATCATAGCTGTAACTTGCTATAGGCTGGGCATCTAAGCCTTTTATAATAATAGATTTGGGGCTGCTTTCATTATCGTAGCTTACCGTTATAGGCTGACGACGGATGACGCTCTCAACCTTGGCTTCTTTTAGCGCATTGTTGAGAGTAGCTGTGGTAGATTTTACCCGCTGATTGGCAAGCTGAGTGCTAATATTGGGCGCAGCAATACTCAAGATAATGCCAAGGACAGCAACCGTCACCATCAGCTCAATCAGGGTAAATCCTGCGCTGGTCGCGGGTTGCAAATATGACGAGCTATTGGTAGACACGTTCACATAAATATCCTATTGCTGACAGCTCCTGATAAATCATTGGACTTAACCTTTTATTTATCAACATTACCGTTTAAACCTTTTATATTTAAAGGGCTTAGGTATTATACGATGCAATTTTCATTCCACTATATTTTAATATAGAGGTAGATTCCAAATAAGAATATAAACTTTCTTAACACCTACCTATTAAACATGCCAAGAACAGCCAGACACAGTACAGTAGTACTTATTATACATAAATACAATAAGTAGAGAGAAAGTATGCTTCTCAGGGCAATATGAGGATTTGGTCTATAGAATTATATTTCTTTATAACGAGAGCTGCCATGCGCTAGAGCGTAGGCTGTAATTTTATAAGAGTGGGTAGAAGAGATATGTGCGTCAGGGGTAGAGAAGCCAGTAACAGAACTTTCTATCGTAGAATCAAGAAACGTCCGTGCCAATGCTTGTAGGCTGGCACCAGTGGTGGCCACATCATCGAATAATAGCAGACGTTTGGCAAGTGGCAGCTCACTAATACTGAAGGCATTATCGAGGTTGGTTAAGCGTTCAGCACGGGTTAACCCTTGTTGGCTGACGGTATGATCAACACGCTGTACCCCATCCCATAATGGAATTTGCCAATGCTTAGATAAATAAGCAGATAAAACGGTTACAGGATCGAAGCCACGCTTCATTAAGCGACTGGATGTGGTGGGCATGGGAATGATGACACTATTGCTGCTGTGACAGCCGCGAGGACGGGGTAACTGACGCAATACATGCACGAGTAAGGGCAGCTTGGTCATGTCTTCATGGTGTTTAAAAGCGCGAATGGCTTGGCGAATAGGATAGTCATAATAGCTTGCCGCTTGAATAGATAGCGACGTACCTGCCGACATATCCACCTCAAAAGAAGTTGGCACCCACATAATATGATTATGACAGTGTGGACATAACAGCCCTTTATTAAAACGAGAGCTGGCAACTGACAATAGACCAGTATCCTGATGTCTAGAGGGAGGCAATCCTTGTCGCTCACTGCGAGTAACACGACAGAGCTGACAGCGATTATTAAGATATTCTGCCAGCCATAGGCCGCTTTGGTAAGGGGCTAAACGTTGCATATAGGCGCTATATATTTGCCCTCTGATTAAAACCCTTTCCAGTCATTAAGCACTATCCCAACGCCAATGGCGGTATTCTCATAGTTATAGTCGATAAGCGACTCGCCATAACCTTGGAACAGCTGCACATAGCCATTGAGATTTTTCGTCAATGGATAAATATAGTCAATTTGTGCAGCACCTTTATTAGTTTTAGCGTTATAGCGCAAGGTACCACTTAGACTCTTCTGATTGGGTAGGTCATACAAGAAAGTCACATCACCATGGCCCATGAAGTCCTCGATATCTGGGTTATCATCCTTATCTTCATTTTCATTTTTTATGCGTGTCCATATACGCGGTATGACTGAGAATTTACCCCATTCAGCGCCGCCCATCAAATAGACACGGTTCCATGAGCGCGATATCGGATCTGACTTACCATTTGAATGGTGTACTGCTCCGACTCCTAGCATGCGCAAACGCCCGCCAAAGGGTAGATTTGCGGTAACAGGTTGAGTCAAAAATATCTCTGGCTGATAATCAGTCGCTCGGAACGGTCTTGAGTTGTCTTCGTTATAGACTTGCCAGTGCGACTGCTGCGTGTAACCAAACCATAGATCGGCATTCGTATTAAATAAGTCTTCAGCTACTTTACTCTTAAAAGATAATTGGAATTTTAGCTCAGTATTGCGTATATCATTAGAAGTAAAAGACTCTTGCTCTTGCGAGGGGGTCCCCGGACTTAGGTTAGGGTCAACGGTGTAGAATAATGGCAGTATATAGTTGGGGTTATGGGGTCTTAGTGTCCACGTACCGCGCTCGCTATTCTTATCCAAATCATAAATTAAACTTAACGGCGTATATTTTTCGATATCCGCTTGAGTGACACCAACGTCTTCTAATACTTGTGCTTCTCTTTCAGTCAGTCCAATCGTGTCTAAGCCCTCGTTAGAGGGTGACTGGTTAAATTCTGACTGATTAGCAAGCAGCCCGTTAGTATCTGTACCCTCTTCTGCAAGGATGACTTGTGGTTTACCGGTTACTGTTGTTTTCAAAGTTTTTGCTAAATCTAACGGTTGTTTGGTCATGGTATAGCTTGGCGTAGTACCTTGCTGAGCGACTTGATCGAAGCAGGCCAAACGCGCGGCACTACTTTGTACTTGGGTACATTCAACAAACAAATTCGCTTTCATTGCTACAAAGTCTTTATCCGCCAATTTACTCTCATCAGCCGTTATCTTGGAAGATTGTGAACGCTTATAAACCACTTTTGACGAGCTATCAGATTTAGGTTCAACTAACACACCTTCGGCGGGCAGCTCATTATATACCTGCCCTTTATTGGCAGCTTGTACTTGCACACTACCACCAATGAGCACTAGTCCAATAGCAAGGCTTAGATAAGTAGGCATACCTTGGTAATGAACGCTTTGACGCGGCGAGATAATATGGGCAAACATAGACGTCCTTTATCTTACTGACATTGTAGCCAGCAGAGTATCTGAGGTAATCATTGGTGTAATTGCTAAATTAGGTAGTGATATAAAGACTAGTAGGTATTAAAAGCAGCAATAGCTAATGAGTATCGCTGCTTTACAAATGTTAATTTATTGTAATGAAAATATACCACTGTTACTAGAGGAGATTGTGGACTCAATAGTGATTAATATTTAATTCTGATTAATGACAACTATTTTTGCAGATACTAGACTGCATTATTAGTCATAGCGTACGCCATTACTTTCAATCCAGCCACCTTGATGACGCGCGGCAGGGTCATGATGGGTCCAATGTACCAGTCCGCCTTTATCATTATAAATGTACTCGCCATAAAAATTCAGCGGTGTGCCTTTTGTCACGTCAGCCACTCGCGGTGCTACATCAATATTATGCACCAATAGTAAGGTCTGCTTCGGGCTAATACCCTCAAGTTCAATCAGTATTTTTTGATGACGGCTGCCTTCATTATCGTCAGGTAAAGCTTTAATAATAGTACCGCAGCCGTTGACTTGACGGTTTGATAGTTTGGCTTTAAAAGCTTTAACGATGGTGTCATTTTGACAGCTATTATCATTTTCGACCACGCTATTGATATCATTATTTTGACTAATAGTAGAAGATAACGACTCGTTTGGTTGGCAACCGCTCAGCAAAACCGAAGCAGCAAGCAAGCCTATTGTTAAATATCGAGCCTGTTTTACAACCGCATTCGAGAGGATAGGAATATTCATAGAGGTAGGATGACTCTTTTTAAAGATATTACAAAGTTGGTTCAATAAAAACAAACAAGCCAGCAACTGGTTTATAGCAGCGCTGACTCATTGATAATATTTAAGATTAAGACTGATTGATTTTGCGTTATTTATTTAGCGCCGTCAATGTCTGTTCGAACTCTTGACGACCAATTTCGCCAACTTGTTTATTAACCAATTGACCATCTTGATAATAGAGTAACGTTGGCGGCCCAAATAACTTATAGCGCGCTAAAATAGCCTTAGAATCTTCGGTGGTATCGGTGATATCTAAACGCACCAACTGCCAGCCTTGCATTTGTGCCGGACGATTATGGAATAGATTCTTGTCCATAATACGGCACTCAACACACCAGTCAGCAGTCAAATCAACCAACACTTTCGGGTTGGCAGCAGTAATGGCATCCAGCTCTGCTAAAGTAGTGATTTTCTCATCAGACGCATTGCTAACACTATTATTACCCGTGGATTGTCCACCTATGGACTGAATAGCCATTGGGGCAGCGCTTAATGATGCTAGAGGATGCAGACTGTCATCATTGCCCAAAGCGGCCCCAATAATCAAGCAGGCAGCCCAAATACCAGCCACTAAACCAAGTGCCTGAGTCAGCATCCGGCCTTTGCCTAACCAGCTCCATGCCCATGTCGCCACAACCATAAACCATAGCGCCCATACTAATAACATGACCGGTGAAATGAATACCCGTTCAATCAATAATAAAGCCACGGCAAATAACAATAGGGCAAAGCCTTGCTTAACCCAGTTCATCCACTCGCCAGCTTTGGGCATGATGCTACCTTGGGTCGCACCAATTAGAATAAGTGGCGCTGATAAACCAAACCCAAGCATGAACAATGCAGCAAAGCCAAGCAGTGGACTACCGATCGTTGAGACTGCAAGCAACGCGCCAAATAATGGTGCAGACACGCAAGGGGATACCACTAATGCAGATAAGAATCCAGCGGCTAAGCTTCCGCCAGCACTACCCAATTTACTATCACCAGCTTGGCTTAAGCCTTCCATCTTACTAGTAATAAAACGTGGCAAGCGAATCGAAAACACACCCAACATATAAAGGGCTAATAATACAAAAATGATAGCAAAACTAATCAAAATAATTGGGTTTTGCAGCCAACCGATAATACCTAATGACTCACCAAAGACCGCTATCACTGCCCCTAAGATACCGTAAGCAATTGATACCCCTATCGCATAGCTAGTGGTTAAGATAACGCCTTTTTTGACCGTCGGGTTCTGTTGACGGGCAACAATATTAGCAACGATAGGCAGCATAGGTAATACACAAGGGGTGAATGCCAAGCCTAAACCTGCTAAGAATAATAAAACAAGCGCTAACCAAGGATGCTTAGCTAAGCCAAACGGATCACTTTCTTCTAAATTATTGCCAGCAACAACGTTACTGCTATTGGCAGTATCAGCGCCACTTATGGTGTTGCTGTCCGCTCCAGATATCATACTGCTATCCGCACCAGAAATCGTGTTGGTATCGCTATTATCCGTACTTTCTAAATCAGTGCTTTCAAGGTCAGTACTATCTAAAGATTCGTTACTTACTAAAGTGCCATCAGTATCACTATCCTGTTGCCCAATATCGCTAGTCGTATCAGCACCAGTTATTGTATTTACAGCACCGTCAGTAGTATTGGCGCTCTTTTGTTCTGAGTTAGCAGTTGCCGTTGCTTTTGCAGCATCTGTTTTTGCGTTGCTGCTAGCATTATTGTTACTAGCAGTACTAACCGCCGCTATCGCTGCCTTTTGCGGAGTCGCTGCAATATTAACCGTGGTTTTAATCTTTTCAGGAGGATAGCATAAGCCCGCTTTCGCACAGCCTTGCCACCCGACAACAACCGCACCTTTATCTACACTTTTACCGCTATTACTGGTCAAAGTCGTAGTGGCTACCATATTTGCTTGATCAAATACTGGCACTTGTCCAAAAGTTGGATCATCAATTGAGACGGGCTTCTGACTAAAAGTAAACGGAGCAGCACTTACCCCAGCAGGCAAGGTTAGCTTGATTTGATCCTTATAAACATAGTGTTCAGGGGTGATGTCAAAGTTAATCGATAAGCGTGTACCAGTAGCCGCAGTTTTGGTACTGGTACTGACTTTAAAGGCTTTATCTACGGGTAAAAACTTCTTTTGCGCGCTGCCTTGGTCACTGCTAAACAAATCACCCAAACCAGCCGCTTGAGTCGTCATTGTCGTGGCAGTCAATCCCGTAATAAGCGTAGTACTGGCTACCGCAAGCGCAAAAACATAAGACTTTTTGGGGTTAATTTTTTTGATTAACGATGATTTTTTTGCAGGCGTCTTTATAGACATGAAGGGCTACCTTTTATTACTAACGTTTAAACAGACTTGCTAATGCAACAAGCTCATCTAGGGTCGGCGTTATATCTGTACCTTTATGAGGTTTATATTTTTAATTGCTAGGTATTCAGTTATCAAATAGCCAGCTAATTATTTGCTCAATAACTATTTACGGGTCGCCGCAACATTGACTGTGGTTTTAATCTTTTCGGGTGGATAGCACAGTCCGGCTTTAGCACAGCCTTGCCAGCCAATAACGACTGCTGCATTTTTTATAGGCTTGCCATTAGTAGAGGTCAAAGTCGTGGTTGCCACCATATTTCTTTGAGTAAACACAGGTACTTTGCCAAAAGTTGGATCATTGATTGCGACCGGTGACTGACTAAAAGTAAAAGGGGTTGCGCGCACTCCTTTAGGAAAGCTTAAGGTAAGCTGGTCTTTGTAAACATAATGACCTGGAGTGATATCAAAATTAATCGAAAAGCGCGTACCGTTAGAGGAAGCTTTACTACTGCTCGTTACTTGAAAAGCTTTATCTACGGGCAAAAACTTCGATGCGCTACTTTGGCTATTACCGAATAATTCATTTAAACCAGCGGCTTGCGCTGTCATTGAGGTTGCCATCAGTCCTGTCAATAACGAGGTACTGGTTAAGGCAAGTGCAAAGATATAAGATTTTTTAGGGATTACTTTGTTTAATGCTGATGAAGTGAATGACGTCTTAATGAACATAAATAGCTACCTATGATTACTAATAAAAATATATAAAAGTTATAACGATAAAAAAACTACCAACCAATAACGCATTATTGGTTGGTAGTTTTTGACGACCTAGTAGTGGCCTGGCGACTGCAGTTAAATTATTCAGTCACTTATATTCTCTCTATTTAGCTCTTAACAATGCCGCTACAGCTGGGCATAAATATCAGCGTCTTGACCTTCGCCACCTTGCTGACCATCAGCACCCAGTGAAAATAAATCATAAGGCCGACTTTCACTACCCGGAGCAACGTATTGCATCTCATTTTCCCAACCATCTGTTGGATAGCCGCCTTTGATATAACCACCTTCAGGATAGTTTTTGGCATCCGCAGGCGGTGTCGTTAATGCGTCTAAACCCTGCGCAGTGGTGGGATAACGTGAATTATCAATCTTATACATATCCAGCGCGTTAGAGACTGTTGCTAGCGCAGTCTCAGTAGTTTTTACCCGTGCTTTATCACTTTGTCCCACTACTTTGGGAACGACTAAACCAGCCAGAATCGCCAGAATAACAATCACCACCATGATCTCAATAAGGGTAAAACCGGATTGGTTTCGTCCATAAGTGGGTATTTGACGCTTATTTAAAAATGTGTGCCTCGTCGAGGTACGGCGTGCTTGGTGCACTGTCACAACAGGTGCTTGGGGTTTAGTGTTCATAATCTCAGTGTTCATAGGCATAGAAGAGGGCGTCACTGTTAGGTGTTGATGCTTCAATACAAATATTAATGTTTAAATAATAATCACTATAGACCATGATTTTACATTTATCTACCACTCTCCGTAGATTATCGCGCCGTTATTATCAACGCCTTTTGCTTTGCATATTCTTTCGCAACACCTAAGCGCTATAGTCTAGTCTTGGCGCACTACCCTATTGTTGTTACTTCATTACCCATTCGTTATTCAGCGGCAAGTAAGTCGAAAAAAAGCTGTTTCTCACCTAATCAGTTCTTAGCACTGTCCACTATAGCTGAACGGTTAAGTGACAAGCAGAGAAATCAGTAGTTTGACAACAATCTACAACAGTAAGTAAAACTTAAGAAACCTAAATTTAGGTTAAGATAAATTGATAAGTTATAAATGAGTGTTAAAGAACAGGAATTGGAATAAACTATGAGAGGTTTTGAAAGAGCAGGCAGTAAAGTGCTTAAGTGATAAGTTAAAAAAAGGCAGTTAAAAGGTGAATAAAAAATAAAATATTATAAATAATGGAAGAGTAGTGAAAGATGAAAGCTAGCCCGCTAAATCATTCATATTAACAATGGGTAGCATCACGGCCATCACAATAGTCATAACTATCACGCCCATTAATACCAGCATTAATGGCTCTAATAGTGACAGTAAAGTACTGATAAAATTGGTCGCCTCAGCCTCTTGCATGCTAGCCGCACGGCTGAGCATACTTTCCAGCTCACCGGAGTTTTCGCCACTTTTTATCATTTGGACCATCATTGGTGGAAAGTAGGGCGATTTATCCAACTGGCTTGACAGACTAGACCCTTCGGTGACTCTATCAGCGGCATGAATGATGGTTTGCTTGATATGCAGATTGGTGGTGACCGCCGCGCCAATATGTAGCGCCTCAATCAGCGGTACTCCTGAGCGTACCAATATCGCTAGCGTGCTGGCAAAGCGTGCCGCGTTGAGACCTTTAGAGAGCCGTGCAAGTATCGGTAATTTAAGCACTAAGCTATCAATGATTGGCTTGCCCGCTTGAGTTTGGGCAAAGCGATAAGATAAAAAAGCAGCACCTGCCAATACCAATAGCATCAGCCACCACCACTGCGTAATGGCATTGGACATCGCAAGCACCACTTGGGTAATCAGCGGTAGCGCTTGTTCGGACTGCTCAAATACCTTCACGATTTTGGGCACCACAAAGCTCATCAGACCCATAATAACCGCCACTGCCATGACCATCAGCACAATCGGATAGACCATTGCCCCTTGAATTTTTTTTTGTAGCGCAAAGCGGTTTTCGGTGTAATCTGCCAGCTGATTGAGAATTAAATCTAAATGTCCGGATTTTTCACCAGCAGCGATAGTAGCAATATATAGTGGCGGAAAACTGGTCGCTTGTTGTAAGGCACGCGCCAGACTTAAGCCCTCTAGTACGTGCGAGCGTACGGCAAGCATTAGAGATTTGATATGAGTTTTTGGGGATTGTTTAGCGACTGCCGCCAGTGTTTCCTCAAGCGGAATACCAGCAGCGAGCAAGACAGACAGCTGACGGGTTAATAATGCCAGCTCATAGGCGGAAGGTTTTTTGTAGCGGCTGCGATTATGGCCTTGTTTATCGTTAGTGGTATTGACTGCGCTAACTTCTATCGGCGTCCAGCGTTTATCGCGCAGCTGTTGGCGCACTTGCCGCGCCGAATCGCCCTCGAGCAGACCTTTTTTAACCGCCCCTAAGTCATCAAGCGCTTTATAATGATAGGCAGGCATAGCGTTAGATATCCTAGAGCGACAATTAGTATAAACACAAACTCAACATTATAAACGTAACAACATCATATTAAACGAGTAGAAAAACTAAAACAGCGGCGTTGAGTCATTACTCTCAGGCATCATCCCTTGTAGTAACAAAACATCCAAATGCTGCTGTTGTAATTTTTTATCAAAGTCGTTGACTTCAATGATCAGCATTTTTTCAATACGCTTATCAGAGGCATAGACGCTTAGACGAGCACAGATAACCGCCAACTGATAGATACGCTTTTTACAATAGCTATCTAGCCCTTGCAATAAGCGCACCATATGCGGGGTTTCAAGGCTAGCATAATCGTAGTCGCCAATCACCTCCTCACCAAGGGCGGTGACACTATAGCTAATAGAGAGGTGCGCACAAAAATAACAGCTAAATAGATAGCCAATCACATGACCAATATAATAGCCGCGATCATAGGTAAAGCTACTGACACCAAAATGACCCAGCACGTAACTGTTGAGACTGGCTTGGTCAGATATCGGCTTAGGATGTTTCAACTTACCAACGGTGGGTAAGCGTAGTGGATTGTGTCCATCTTGCACGCTGAGTTGCCAGCCTGCCGGTTGTTGCGCCGGCATATGATGCACAATATCGGCGATAATATCATCGACCACATGCAGCTGTTGCCATAAGCGCTGAAGCGCTTCGGTATCGAGCAAGCCACGTTTATCAAGTTGCTCTGCCAGCTGATAGTGCTGATATTCCACAAACTGCGACTTTAACGTTTGCACCAAATAGGTCGGGCGCGTATGAGCAGACGCCATATACAACAGCCGCGTACGCTCATGCTGCATGCGATACTGAGCCACGCGCTGGGTTGCAACGCTCATCTCGCTTGTGTTGCTCCTATCAATAGAGGTCTTGTGATTAAAAGGTTGCTTGGCAGCAGGTACCGTAAATAACGCCAACAACTCAGCTTTGTTCGGCGTTAGCAATCCGCTATGTTGAGGGTTGCTATCACACTGCTGTTGTTTAGATAAATTAGGTTGGAGACTGCCATCATCTACGCTAGATGCAGACAAGCCTTGATTGGCACTTGAATAGTCGCTTGGCTTAGCAGGGGGATTAAAGGTCGGTTGGGTCATAACATACCATTACCAATAGAAAATAAATATTGTATTAATCATTGTACAGACAGGCATAATATAGTGGTATCACTAGTAACCGCGTCCAGACAACTTACGGGTCTATAGTACCTGAACCTACTTTCATTGTCAGCTTTGCTACTGTCAAAAGACCCTTATCGACAAGCAATTACTAAACCCTCAGTTTTTCGATATTGCTGCCGATAGGCTTTCGGGGATACCCCATAAACCCGCTTAAACGCTTGGCTAAAAGTGGAGTCTGACGCATAGCCGACCAGCTCACTGATACGGCCTATACTATTTTGTTGCAAGCGCAAATAACGTGCAGCAAGGCGCAAGCGGTAGTCTATCAAATAAGTGAGCGGCGGCATTCCAACAGTATCTTTAAAGCGCTGCGCAAAGCTTGAGCGCGACATACCAGCCACTTCAGCCAGTTGATTAATCGTCCAATTTTGGTTTGGCACGTCATGCATGACCATCAAAGCCTTCGCCAAATACGGATCCTTCATCGCCTGTAGCCAGCTGTCTGTCGCCTCCGGCAAGCGCTCAATATAAGTACGCAGACACTCAATCATCATGATACTTGCCCAATGATTAATCACCGCCGTCTTACCCATACGCTCATATTCAGACTCCAGCGCTAACAGCTTAATTACGACCTCAATGAACTCAGAACGACTCTCAGGTAACTCCTGAATTTCAGGCAAAACTGACGGTAACACAGATAATAGTGGCCGAATCATTTCTTTATCATATTGGCATTCAATTAATATCAAGCACAAGTTTGACTCGCTCAGGTCATCATCGTCATGAAGCCTAATCGCATGTTCTTTACAATTAAGCAGCTTGTCATCTAGAGCTTTAGCATTGTCACCGTGATGGTCTACGGCATAAGACACATGTTGATAGGTATTAGGAATCATAATCATGTCGCCGGCATGCGCTTGGCGTAAGCTGCCGTTCACATCAATACAAAAGCTACCCGATACCACTAAGTAGAATAAAATGGTGTCCTGTCTCGTTATCGAATACGACCAATTACCAGCGCCTTGTAGACGGTAATATTTTGTCTCGCATAAATGCACGTTTTCTAATAACATGCTCAATGCGTCCATAAACTTATCCTTAACCATTTACGGCCAGTTAGCCAAACGTAGCAAAATAAACCACTTCATAGACATTCCACAAGATGAATTGCTTCTTGTGGACTATAGATAAGAATATACATACGTTAAAAACATTCTGACCTTAGCGTGCTAAAAGCAAAAGGGATTCACTTTTTATAAAAATTGTCAGTATTGACTATACTAAAACTAGCCGTTCCATCTAATTAATAACTGTATTTAATTTTATTAAGTGTACGCTAAAAAATCCATGCATATACGTTTAAAGGAAATTCAGTATAGGTTAAAGGTTCTCATAGCTTTGCAAACCATTAAATTGCTGAGAGCGTATTTATGGAAAGTAGAGAGCAAAGTCAAAATTTAGGCATAAAAAAAACGCCGACAATGGCGATAGGTATTTTAAGATATGAAATTATAAAATAACGAAGTATAGACTAGAAGAATACTAAGAGAGGAAGATACATTATAAAAAATGGGGCGACTGATGGGACTCGAACCCACGACAACCGAGATCACAACCCGGGGCTCTACCAACTGAGCTACAACCGCCATAACTGTTGCCAGGAAAAGGCAATATTTGCAGGCTAAATGGTGCGCCTGGCAGGATTCGAACCTGCGGCCACCTCCTTAGAAGGGAGATGCTCTATCCACTGAGCTACAGGCGCTCTTAGAAGACTTTTATATATCTTGGCAGAACTAAAACGCTAGAAACTAAACCATTATACATAAAAAAAAGCCTGTAAGGCTCTTAAAATAGATGGTCGGAGTGATAGGATTCGAACCTACGACCCTCTGGTCCCAAACCAGATGCGCTACCAAACTGCGCCACACTCCGATGTATTCTATTATCTCGATAGTCTCTCTGATTAATTCGTTATTGGTAGAACCGCTAACTTGCTAATGTTTGTTGCTATCGAGGTGCACATATTAAGGGGTAACGGTGTTTGTGTCAACCCCTATTTTCAATTAATTTAATAAACTCGCACTTTCTTAGCTAAACAATATTTTTTATGGGCCTTTACTTTGAAACAGCAGCGTTGCAACTGACTCAAGCTACTTTTTATAGCGCTTACTTTAGAATAACGACCTTAGTACCATTAGAGTCTTTATTTTCTCTTTCAATAGATAGCCCTCTATTTAACTTACCTGTCAGCACATTAAATGGCATGAGCCACAGCCCTGCATACTGGTTGTTCTGGTTATCGTAATGATTTTTTTCTACCGGTTTAAGCATGACAGGCTGTCGTGTACTGCCAGTCACTGGATAGATAAGCCATACTTGCTCTGCTTGATAGGCTTGCGCATAACTGGTCAATTGGTAGGCATCACTGGCGCTGATTGCCGCCGCCTGTGACAAGTGCTTCCATTTGATATCAATGACATGACTGACAACATTGTTTTTAGCGGGGGCAGGCTCAGCATCTAAATAATAAACCAATAAATCCGGCTGAACAGATAAGCATGTCTGCCCAGTATCATCGCGTAGCCAAATATCACGCGGTTGACACAAAGTCCGATATAATGGCTCGGAGTTTTCATCACGCTGATTAAATAGCTCAGTAATTCGCTGACTTGCCCACTGCTCAAAAGCTTGATTCATATTAATCAGTAAGCACAACCGCAGCGGAGCGACGCTCGCTAGAGGCGCTTGAGTATTCAAGCCATTACCAACACTGACGCTCGCTTGCTGCCCCTGCAATAGCCAATAAGCGACATCCACCAGTTGCTGAGCGCTTTGCAACTGCTGCCGCGATAATGGCTGCGTGCTTAGTTGGCGTCTTGCGGCTAGATATAATGGCGTTAATTGTCGCAACTCATGATGACTTAATGCGCTGACTTGCCGCCACGCTAGCAGTGATTTGGAAACTAAAGGCGTAGGCAATAATGGCTCTAGTAACGGCTTAATTAATAATAAAGCACTTTTAATAAAGCGATTGCTAAGCATGTCTTTACTCAGCGTACTGACCTCACTGATAAATTTATGCGGCTGATGATGATTGCGGCGCAGTTGCTCTTTAAGCAGCAGTTTGCCTTGTAGCATCGATTGATTGCGAATCTGAGTCTGATAATGACTACTAGGTTGATAACTGGCCAATAGCTGCACGAATTTCTCGACTAGCCACTGTGATAATGGCGGGGTCTGCTTGGGTAACGGCTCTAAATCTGGACTGAGCTGGCCTAGATTTCGAGTATGAGGCAGCTTGCCGTTATTGTTACTAAAGCCGCTGGTCAAATCGGTCAGCATTTGCTGTACCCATTGACGCGTCAGCGATATATCATCGCGTTGAGAAATACTTTTAGTTTGAGATTGGCTGTAGTTTTGAGTACCCGCAATGGCTTTGGGCAATATCTCAAGAGTCATACTACTTGGTAGAATAATAAGGCCAATATAATGCCCCACTTTTAGCTGCCACTGGCCACGCTGGCGCTTAATGCTAAAGACTGCAAACTCTTGCGCCACTAACCAAGCAAAGTCGGTAGCATACACAAAGTCATTTACCGTTAAGCGTTGATGCTCAAATACGGTGATGATTGGACTTTCAAGCGTGCTCATTATTATGTTATTAACCGAGTTATTTAGCTTATTATTTACCATGCAAATTTATTACTTTGCACTCTTATCAATACAAGCGCTGATATATGGCAGGCTGTGCAAATTCAGCCGTCTTAGTCATTAAATTAGGATTAATCACATAACCACCGCTGCTCATTGCTTGGCCTAAGAATGCATTTTGGCCGTTAAATATTTGCTGTTGGTTCTGATTATGGTTCTGACTGTTATGGAGGCCACCTTGCACATCCTGAATAAACTGCACATTAAAAGGCTGCTGCTCATCCTTAAATAAATATTGTAAGAGTTGCACATTACCGCCAGCAGCTTGTGCCAATTGTGGAATAATTTGTTCAATCAATGCCGTTTGTAATTGCGCTAAACTCTGCACCGAAAATAAAAATGCATGACCTAATTGTGCATCCAATCCCAAGCTTTGGATAATACGATTATTTAAGCCGGTTAACAGCTTTACCAAATCTATAGTCGTATCACTTCCTGTTTGAGCACTTTCTGTTCCCTCAAACACATTAATAATTGCTAATATTTCAGGTTGCGGCGGACAATCAATAAAGCGAAAACGTCGGCGCAACGCCATATCTAGTGGTGCTAAAGAGTGGTCTTGAGTATTCATAGTGGCATAAATATCGACGTTAGCAGGGACGCTAAACGGTCGCCCAGAATAAGCCAAATTCACCTGCATTGCCTGCGCTTGCCCTCTACGCTTATCCGGCTCAATCAAGCTTAGCAGCTCACCAAATACTCGCGACACATTAGCACGGTTAATCTCATCAATCAGCATCGCATAACGCTGCTCAGGGTCACGGGTGGCACGCTGGCATAGCTGTAAGAACGCGCCATCTTGAATATCGTAGCGCATCTGGCCATTTTGACTGCCTTGCCCTGTCGTGTTTATCACTGGCCTGATACCTTCAACAAACTCTTCATAGCCGTAAGCTTGATGAAAGCTGACCATATTGAAACGTTGCTTACTAAAGCGCTGACTGGGTAGCGATTTATCAGTTATAGACGGGTTATCGTGCCGTGCTTGCCGGAATTCTGCCAGCTGCTCTGACAACTCCGTTAGCAACTCATAACTTGCTGGTAATAAATACCACGCCCCGCTCTCATCTTTATCAAAATAAGCTTGGCCAGTACGTTTACTATAAGCGACCGTTGAAGACTCAATAGGACTGTGCGTCTGTAACACGGACCATGCAGTATTACTTAAGTTTTTATCGCGCTCGTTGTGAGCTGCTTTCGATATAAAAAACTCATGCGCTAAAATTTCAGGAACTTTAACCAAATCCTGTTGATCAGCTTGTAAGTCCAACAATATCAAACACACCACTTCGCGCCAGCTTAAGTTATATACTAATTGCTGTATCAGTGCATCCTTGTCTACTACAGGTAAATAATCAGTATAGTGCTTGGCGATTTGTAGCAGCTGATAAGTTTTACCCGTGCCTGCGACGCCAGTAAAAATAATATTAGTGGGACTATTGGTCGAGTTGGTAGAGATATCAAACATAAGAGAACTCAGTATAAAAAGCACTTGATGAACAGGCAGTTATTTAGAATATAACAATTAAAAACACTAAGAAGAGCTTAAAACAGTCCATAAATAATAATTTAAATTATAGTCGCAACACGGTTGGTTACGTTATTGCCATTTTATGGTGGTGATGGTTTATGATTATAATAGAAAGATAATAGCGGTTACTGCTAATAAGAAAGGAAATGGCTCATTACTGCCCAACTTGAGGAATATCGTATGTCAGGATTACTAAAAAAAATACCAACTAATCTGCCTAGCAAAATATCTGACGCCGTTACGCCTCAAAAGGACACCCCAAACAGCACGCTTAAGCCAGTCAATAATCAATTTACTAAGCTGCTTTCTGTCACTAAATACTTACCTGCAGGTGCACGCTCAGCTATTTTATCCAAAGCTTTTGGCAAAGTGGTGCCCTATGTCGGCACCACGGGCGTCTATTACGAAACCGTAGAACCTAATAAAGTAGTCGTCAGCTTAACCAATAACAAAGCGGTACAAAACCACATTGGCTCTATCCATGCCGTTGCTGTTACCCTACTGGCTGAGACCGCAACTGGCTTTATATTGGGCTTAAATTTACCGTCTGATCGGGTACTTTTGGTTAAGTCTTACTCAGTTAATTTTTATCGCCCGCTCAAAAAAGGTCAAGTCGCAGCGGTAGCTACCTTATCTAATGAGCAGCGGTTGGATATTTTAAACACCCCAAGAGGTGAAATGGTCATTCCTTGTGTTATCAATGACCGCGAGTCTAATAGCGAGCGCGAGCCTATCACGGTTGAGATGATATGGGCTTGGATACCTAAATCTGAATTAGAAGCTCGTCGGCAAGGTAAAGACAACAACGAAGATAACCATCAAAGTAGGTAGAGCAGCTTTTCTTTAATTAATCAATTAATAACCCTTAATAATAACCCTTAATAATAACGCTCAATAATAAAATGGAAAAAATTATGTCTACTCATACTAAAAAAATGACTACCACCTTATCATCGGTTCTATTGGCAGGTGCCTGCTCCTTGGTATTGTCGATGAGCGCGACCGCAGCACCAGTAGTGGCACATACTGCAATCAGTAAATCAGCACCGATTTTTTATGGTGATGGCGGCAAATATCCGTTCTCTGATGCGGTACGCGTTGGTGATACGTTGTATATGTCAGGACAAATTGGCTTTAAAGACGGCAAATTAGTCAAAGGCGGTATCAAAGCTGAAACCAAGCAAGTCTTTAATAATATACAAGCGGTATTATTAAAATATGGTTATCAAAAGTCAAATATCATCAAATGCAGCGCTATGCTCACGGATATGGACGACTTTGGCGACTTTAATAAAGTCTATCAGACCGAGCTTGCGAAACCTTATCCCGTACGCTCAGCCTTTGGGGTTGCAGAATTAGCAGCCGGTGCTAGCGTAGAAGTTGAGTGTATCGCCGCTAAATAACAGGCTAGGCTAGCTTTTATACCTATATTCTTATACATATGCCTTTATGCCTATGCACTCAAACTAACCAATCAAGGCGTCATCAAGTATGGCGCTTTCTTTGGTCACTCGTAATACCTCCTCTAACGTCGTGCGTCCTGCAATAACTTTATGTAGACCGTCAGCACGAATCGATGGCGTTTGTAGGCGAGCATAAGCTTCCAGCTCATATTCAGCCGTATTACTATGAATCATACGCCGCAACGTATCATCAATTGGCACCACCTCATATATCGCCGTCCGGCCTTTAAACCCTGATTGATTGCATTTATCACAGCCGACTGGTTTTGGCAGTTTAATCCCAGTGTCCGTAGCAGTGCCAGGATAAGTGCCGTTAATATTCACAGTAGCAGCAATAATATCAATTTCAGCGAATAATTTAGCTTGCTCAAAATCAGCGGGTTCCCACGTATAACAATGGGTGCATAGCGTGCGTACGAGGCGCTGCGCCACTACCCCAATCAATGACGACGACAATAAGAACGGCTCGATACCCATATCTTGCAGACGGATGACGGCACCAATTGCAGTATTGGTGTGCAGAGTCGATAATACCAAATGACCGGTTAAAGAGGCTTGTACGGCAATCTCAGCCGTCTCTATATCACGAATTTCACCGACCATCACCACATCTGGATCTTGACGTAACATCGCCCGCAGACTTTTGGCAAAGGTCATATCGACTTTGTTATTGACTTGCGTTTGCCCAATGCCATCTAGCTGAAACTCAATTGGATCTTCAGCGGTCAGAATATTACGCGTTTGGTCATTCAAGTCCGTTAATGCAGCATAAAGAGTAGTGGTTTTACCAGAACCCGTAGGCCCAGTAACTAAAATAATACCATGCGGGCGATAAATTAAGCGTTTGAGCTCACTATAATCATTATCTGACAATCCCAAATAAGTCATGTTCAGGCGACCGGCTTGTTTATCGAGCAGACGCATTACGACCCGTTCACCAAAGCTTGAGGGTAAGGTAGATACCCGCACGTCAACTTCGCGTCCTGCCAGCCGTAAGCTGATTCGCCCATCTTGCGGCACGCGCTTTTCAGCGATATCAAGCTTGGCCATGACTTTAATACGCGAGACTAACAACGGCGCCAGTTGACGCTTAGGGGTGATAATTTCTTTGAGTTCGCCATCGACACGAAAGCGCACCACCAAGCGTTTCTCAAAAGTTTCAATATGAATGTCTGAGGCATTCAGACGAATGGCTTCGGATAACAGCGCATTAATCAGGCGAATGATAGGCGCGTCATCCTGTTGATCCATCAAATCCTCAGTTTCAGGAACGCTGTCTGCTAAACTATCGAGGTCAGGATGGTCCTCTAAGCCGGCGGCTATGTGCTGTGACTCCCCAGTATTACTGGCATAAGCCGCATTCATACGCTTTTCGAAATCATCAAAACTGACGCTATCATAGCTAGGAATAGCCCGCACCCCTTGCTGTTGCAAAAACCGCACCACCTCATTAATCGCGGATAATGGCGTGGCTTTCGTTAACACCAAAGTCGGTGGCAGCTCAGGATCAATCGCCATAATAATCAACAGTTGGTGGCGCTTGGCAAAACTATACGGCAGTTGCATCATAAAAACGTCCCGATAATGAATCCAAAAAAGAGTATCAGTAAGCCTGTGTGAGTTTGTTATACTAACATTTTGCTTTATCCTATTATTCAGGCTTTTACGCCTTTTATTAGCTGTCTTGGCAAATATTACTATTGCCTTTTTGCATTCGTTTTTGACCTATTATTTTATTGCTGATTTATTATATTGCTGATATTATTTTTGTCTTTAACCTTGCCTGCCCGTTATTAGGATATCCGATATGTCACAAGTCACAATCCCAGCCGTAACCCCTGCTAACGACCCCATTTCTCTGGCTGATGATACTTTTACCGTTGGTAGTCGGACGTTTTCGTCACGCCTATTGGTAGGCACGGGTAAATATAAAGATATGGCTGAGACTGGACGCGCGATTGCGGCGTCAGAGGCAGAAATTGTAACGGTTGCTATTCGCCGTACTAATATTGGCCAAAATAGTAATGAGCCTAATTTATTAGACGTTATCTCACCGGATAAATATACCATTTTGCCAAATACTGCGGGCTGCTTTGATGCTGAGAGCGCGGTACGTACCTGTAAGCTGGCGCGTGAGCTCTTAGGCGGTCATAATTTAGTCAAACTTGAAGTATTGGGTGATGAAAAAAGTCTGTATCCTAATATCGTGGAAACCCTAAAAGCGGCAAAAGTACTGATTGACGATGGCTTTGAGGTGATGGTTTATACCTCAGACGACCCTATTGTCGCCCAAGAGTTAGAAAGCATGGGCTGTGTAGCAATTATGCCGTTAGGTAGCTTGATTGGTTCTGGTCTTGGGTTGCTCAATCGTCATACACTCAGCCTCATTATTGAAAATGCTAACGTGCCGGTATTGGTTGATGCGGGTGTTGGTACGGCTTCCGATGCCGCGATTGCTATGGAACTTGGCTGTGATGGCGTGCTGATGAACTCAGCGATTGCCAATGCCCAAAACCCAATATTGATGGCGCAAGCCATGAAACATGCCATTTGGGCCGGACGTCAGGCGTTCTTAGCCGGACGGATGCCGATGCGCAAAATGGCAACGGCAAGCTCACCGCAGACGGGTTATTTCTTTCAATAATTCTAATTTTATAAAAACACAATACAAAAGTGATAAGACCTATTTAACTTAATCGCTGTTCATATCGATGCGCCATCATCATGTTACTCATAGCGCGCAGCTCATGAACTTTAAAGGACACGTTATGAGATTGTTGACGGCAGTTGATCAGTTATTTTTACTTCTTGAATCCCGTAAGCAGCCGATGCATGTCGGCGGCTTGTTTATATTTGAATTGCCAGAAGATGCTCAAAGTGCGGACTGTAACTTTGTTTACCAATTGGTTCAGCAAATGCAAACGTCCAAAGTGCCACCAAGTTTTCCTTTTAACCAAGTGCTTGAGCATTTATTATTTTGGAAAAAAGACGAAGATTTTATTGTTGAGCATCACTTTCGCCATGTCGCCCTCCCTAAACCAGCACGCGTGCGTGAACTGCTGATGTATATCTCAAAAGAGCATAGCCGGCTTTTAGATCGCGCCATGCCATTATGGGAATGTCATGTTATCGAAGGCATTTGCCCAGAGACTGAGAATGGCCCCGAACGCTTTGCACTATATTTTAAGATTCATCACTCCTTAGTCGATGGTATTGCGGCCATGCGCCTGATTCAAAAGTCGCTGTCGCAGTCACCTACTGAGCCGATGACCCTACCCGTATGGTCGCTCATGGCACGCCATCGTAATCAAGTCGATGCACTGATACCTGCGGGCCGCTCTGCTATCCGCATCATTAAAGAACAGTTATCTACTATTAAGCCTGTTTTTACTGAGCTGATCGACAATATTAAGCACCGAGGTGATGAGGATTATGTGGGTACTTTCGATGCGCCCATGAGCGTCCTGAATCAGCGCATTTCAGCGTCACGGCGTATCGCGGCGCAATCTTATGAGATGCAGCGCTTTCGCAATGTTGCCGATGTGCTTGAAGTCAATATGAATGACGTGCTTCTTGCGGTGTGCTCAGGCGCTATGCGACGTTATTTACTGACAATGAATGCGCTACCAACTAAACCGCTCATTGCCTTTGTACCAATGTCACTACGTAGCGATAATAGCGCATCAGGTAATCAAATCTCGTTTTTATTAGCCAATTTAGGCACCCATTTAGAAGATCCGATACGCAGACTACAACTGATTCATTGCAGTATGAACAGTGGTAAGCGCCGCTTTCGGCGTATGAATCAGGCACAAGTGATTAACTACAGTGCCATCGCTTATGCATGGGAAGGGTTAAATGTATTAACAGGCTTATTTCCAAAAAAACAAGCCTTTAACCTTATCATATCTAATGTGCCGGGTGTCAAAAAGCCCCTCTATTGGAATGGCGCACTCCTCAAAGCCTTATATCCCGCCTCCATCATAATAGATGGACAAGCGATGAATATTACGTACACGACTTATTTAGACAAAATAGAATTCTGTATCACAGCTTGTAGCAAGCTGCTACCGCATGTGCAAGATATGCTGGCATTAATTGAAGACGAGCTGTGCTTATTAGAGAATATTAGCGAAGAGAAACGCTTAGGCTTACGCGAATAAGCCAAGCAAAATAGCTATAAATAGTTGTAAATGACCCTATAAATATTTAATAAAAACTCAGTAGAAACCCAATAAAAAAGCTGACTCCAGTATGAAGTCAGCTTTTTTGGTACTAAGTTTTAAGTTAAAACTTACACCGCATCGCCCCATGCTGGCACAACCACTTGCATCAAGGGTTTTAATAGTTTTATGTTGCAAGCAAAGATAGACCCCGTTGTCATCGAATCATGTCCGCCTTTATGATCGACGACAATACCGCGCGCTTCAGTCACGATAAGCTCGCCTGCCGCGATATCCCACGGTTTGATTGACATCTCGAAGTAGCCATCAAACCGACCGGCAGCCACGTAGCATAAATCTAGTGCCGCAGAGCCTAAGCGGCGAATTTGACCTCCCGCTTCGGTCACTTTTTGTAGACTTTCATAATGCTCTTTCGCATACGAGATAACTTCGCCATTACGCTTGCGCTCAAGCGGATGACCAGTGGTAAATAAGCCGCCATCAATCGTTTTACGCTCGCTCACTTGCATACGACGATTATTTAAACGCGCCCCTTTACCACGGCTAGCAGAGAACATCTCGTCACGGACGGGATCATAAATAACACCATGTTGGGTGACACCTTTATGCTGCACAGCAATCGATACGCAGAACTGCGGTACGCCGTGAACGAAGTTTTTGGTGCCATCTAACGGGTCAATGATCCAGCACCAATCTGCATCTTCGCCGCGACCTTCTTGCATACCAAACTCTTCCCCCAAAAAAGAATGATTCGGATAGCTGCTTTTTAATGTCTCAATGGTCAGTTCTTCACTGAAGCGATCAATACGCGTTACCAGACCGTCAAGCCCTTTTGACTCAATATCCAGCTCAATTTTGTGGCGGTTTTGATGCGCGTATAAAATCTCTTTACCGACTTTTTCGGCAGCACGTGCTGCGATGACGACCATGGGTTCCATAAATAACCTATCTGCTTGATGAGTGAATAAACGAATAAATAATACTAATCTGATATCTACAACATGCCAATAAAGCACTGTATCACACTACTTTAATACAATTTTGAATAATAGTAATCGCACTATACTGACAAATATAACTTTCATAGAAACAACATAAACGTAAAAAAACCGTCATACCTGCCAAACAATCCAACATCGTTGGTCGTCGTCACAAACTGCGCAAGTTGTAAAACAATGAGCACCTGCGGCTAAGCAGGCGTTACTTCTATTAAATTTCTACCAAAACTATTTTAAAACTATTCTTTAAAATTTTCTATACTTATTTAGGAGCACTCTAAGTTTAAGAGAGTATCAAGACAGTAGTCGTTGTAATTGGTCAAGAACTCCAGCAACATCTAGACCGCAATCTGCTAATTGTTCTGCTTGCGAGCCATGCGCCACAAAGCGATCTGCAATACCAATATTACAAATTACCGGACGGCTATGTTTAAAACCGGGTGATTCATTAAGTAAATACTCATTTACCGCACTACCCGCGCCGCCCATAATCATATGTTCTTCTAAAGTAGCAATATGCGTCACGCCTTGTGTTAATAAGTTCTCTATCAAATTGGTATCTAACGGCTTCACCCAACGCATATTTACAACTTGAACCTGACAGTCCGTCTTAGCGCTGTCATCAGTTATTAACGCTTCAGCTGCTTGCTGGGCAGTTGCCACCATCGTACCAAACGCTAATAAAGCTAATTTAATAGGCGCATCATCAGAGCCTAAAACTGATTCTACGACCGCTTGACCAATCTGATAATTCTGGGCAGGTTGTTCAATAGTCGCACCGATACCCGTACCACGAGGATAACGTACTGCCGTACTGCCTTTATACTCGTAACAAGTATTGAGCAATTGATAGCATTCATTTTCATCTTTTGGCGCAGCAATCAGCATATTGGGAATACAGCGCAAAAAGGCGAAATCAAACACCCCAGCATGGGTTGCGCCATCTTCACCGACCAGACCAGCACGATCAATAGCGAACATCACGTCCAGATTCTGTAGGGCAACATCATGGATAAGCTGATCATAACCGCGCTGTAAGAAAGTTGAATAAATGGCAACTACTGGCTTAACGCCTTGGGTTGCCATACCAGCAGCAAGCGTAACCGCATGCTGTTCAGCAATGGCGACATCAAAAAATCGCTCTGGGAACTGGCGAGCAAACTCAATCATCCCCGAGCCTTCTTCCATCGCTGGGGTAATGGCCAACAACTTATCATCAGTTGCGGCTTTATCGCATAAAAACTGGCCGAACACTTGCGAGAATTTTAGCTTAGGGGCTGCTTTAACTTTACTATTAACCAACTGTTTAGTAGTTGCTTCGTTGTCATCGGTCGGTAACTTACTGATGGCATGATAACCAACAGGATCAAGCTCAGCTGGGCCAAAACCTTTACCTTTGATGGTATAAATATGTACTAAAACTGGACCGTGAACTTGCTTAGCTAACGACAATACTCGTAGTAACTCAGGAATATTATGGCCATCAAAGGGGCCAAAATAAGTAAAGCCAATGGCTTTAAATAAATTGTCTTCTAGTTGCGGCACATCACGCTGACGTTTGCGTCTATTAAAGGCTTGCATTATCGGACGCTGACGCAATACAGGCGTGCCGTCAGTCGTAATATCAACTTGATAACCTGATTCCCATAGCATCGCTAAATGCCGCGAAAACCCGCCGATAGAGCAAGAGATTGACATATCATTGTCATTTAAAATAACTAATAAATTAGCATCTTGTTGTACCGCATCATTCATCGCCTCAAAGGCCATGCCGCCAGTCATCGCACCATCGCCAATTACAGCAGCTACAGTTTGCTCGCGCCCTTGATAACGCAGCGCTAGGCTCATACCTAACCCTGCAGAAATAGCAGTTGATGAATGACCAACACCAAAAGTATCATAGACCGACTCTACACGTTCAGGGAAAGCCGTTAGGCCATCTTTCGCACGAATGCTACTGAGCTTATCGCGGCGACCAGTCAGTACTTTATGGGCATAGGCTTGATGGCCGACATCCCAAACAATTTGATCGTGCGGGGTATCTAACAGGTAATGGAGCGCAACAGTCAGCTCGACCACCCCTAGATTAGCCCCAAAATGACCGCCACTTTGACCAGCTGAATACAATAAAAACAGGCGCAGCTCATCCACTAAGGTTATCAGCTGCTTGGTGGGGAGTGATTTGAGATCGCTTGGCGCATCAATTGCGTCCAGAATTGGCGTAGTAGGCCGCGTGCGTGGAATCGCCGTATAAGTCTGTTGCAAGGCGGATAGGTGCGCAGCAGAATCGGTAGCTGCTGGCACTGATAAAGACTGAGAAGGATGAGTTGATTGCTGCATAAATCGTACAATACCTACCAATATGCTGACAAGGTGAGGCCTTATCATATCCTGATGCGCCGTTATCGTCTAGATAAGGCAACATATAACATTCTACACAAGCTTAGAAGCTAAATTCATAGCGACTGGCTTGCGACGTAGAGATGACGATATGTACATCGTATCACCATTAATCGTTTATATTATGCACTATTGTTGTGCGACGATACTTAGGATTAGTGACGATACAGTAATATAAGGGCGAAGACTTGTCACTGTATGCGTTAAAATAGTATGGCATAATAGCATTTTTTTTAAACCGTCGTTGAAATCATCGTGCGCCATATGTGAACTTTGTGTGTTTTATAAGCACCCACGATGCACAGGACTCAACCGGTGCTAGTATTACCAACCTATCAACGTATAGCATGAGAAAAATAACAGCATAGCTATTCTGTCATAAAATAGCTATAACTATACCCTCTACCGCCACGATAACTGGCCTATGCAGGACATTAATGTCATATCAATTTATTACCAGCGCTACCTTGCCCACTCGTCACGGCGAGTTTGATATTCATATGTTTGAAAATGAGGACGGTCAAGAGCATGTGATGCTCACCGTCGGTCTGCCTGTGGTTGACCCAAAGCTAAAACAAGACAAAGAACCAAACAACGCACTTAATGGGCAGAAAACTGACGATACAGCGCCTTCCATTCCGTTGGTACGCATCCACTCTGAATGCCTGACAGGGGATGCTTTTAGCTCGCTTAAATGTGACTGCGGGCCACAGCTTAACGCAGCCATGCAAGCCATACAGGAATCAGGATCTGGTGCTATTCTATATTTGCGTCAGGAAGGGCGCGGTATCGGCCTGACCAATAAGATTCGCGCCTACGCCTTACAAGACCAGGGGCATGATACTTTAGATGCCAATCTAATGTTAGGCTTCCCAGCGGATGCCCGCACTTATGAGATGTGCAGCGCCATGCTGGCTCATGTGGGCGTCGACGAGGTGAGGCTAATCACTAATAATCCAGATAAAGTGGCTTATTTAAACGACAATGGTATTCGCGTCATCGAACGTGTACCGCTATTGGTTGGCGTTAACGATATCAATGCCGACTATATGGCCACCAAACGTGATCGTATGGGACATCTGCTTGATAAAGACATTAATACCAAAGCCCATCATAATAAGTAAGCCGAACCAAGGTATTTATTATGTCTGTAGTTCTATTAATATCCTAGACAATCTTTAGAACAAGTAGCTACATAAATAGATAGCTATCGTAAATAAATAATTTCCATAAATAAACACCCTAACCCATTATAATAGATATTTTTATGAGCATTCCTGATATAAATAATAACGCAAACGCTGGTAACCTAACGCCCTGTGAAAAAGACAGCATGCGCGTACGCGAGTTTTTAGTCGATTTGCAAGCCCGTATTTGCCAAGCCTTAGAAGCCCAAGAAGCTGATGGTGGCGGCAATGCTACCTTTATCCCTGATGATTGGGAGCGTCCTGAGGGCGGTGGCGGTCGTTCCTGTATTTTAGCAGGTGGCGACGTTATTGAAAAAGCGGGGGTGATGTTCAGCCATATTCATGTAGAAAACCTACCTGCCTCAGCAACTGCCCGTCACCCTAATATCGCTGGACGTAAAGCCCAAGCGATGGGCGTATCTTTAGTCGTCCATCCCAAAAACCCTAACGTGCCGACCAGTCACGCCAATGTGCGATTGTTCATTGCAGAGGCAGCAGGTGAAGATCCGATCTGGTGGTTCGGTGGTGGCTTTGATTTAACCCCGTTCTATCCCGTACTCGCCGATTGTGTTCATTGGCATCAAGTCTGTCATGACCTTTGCGCGCCGTTTGGTGATAGCATTTATCCTGATTTTAAACAATGGTGTGATGAATACTTTCATCTGCGTCACCGTGACGAGCAGCGTGGTATCGGCGGGCTATTTTACGATGATGTAAATTTTGAGAGTCGCGGTTGGGACTTTGACACCTGTTTTGAATTCATGCAAGCGGTCGGTAACGGCTATCTTGATGGTATTATTCCGATTTTTGAGCAGCGTAAAGACTTACCTTATACCGACGAGCAACGCGAATTCCAACTGTATCGCCGTGGACGTTATGTCGAATACAATCTTGTTTATGACCGTGGCACGCTATTTGGTTTACAAAGTAATGGACGTATCGAATCCATCTTGGTGAGTATGCCACCCCTTGCCAGCTGGCACTATCGCTTTGAGCCAGCAGAAGGTACAGCTGAGTTCGAGCTCACTGATTATTATTTAAAACCGCAAGATTGGTTGACTTTATAGTCTTTGTTGGCATAATGATATTCTAGATACTAAATAACTATCATTATTTATAGCCTATTTATGTTGAGCTAAGAGCCATTAGTAACGCATTAAACTGGTCAGTAAAACATGAATATCATTATGGTAAAGTATCGGTACGCTTTACATAAATAAAGGTCAGCTGTGATAGCTGACCTTTATTTATGTATATTTTTTAGCTTATTTTACGTGTTTGGTAAAATAAGCTAAAAAGTCCAAATATAATTACGTAATAGCACTTAAACGGCGTGCAATACTTAGAGTCACTTGCAAGCCACTGCACGATGTTAAAAGAATTATTTTTGAAAAAGGCAATTTGAAAACAGTGTTTATTCCTAAGTAATGCTCAGTTTTAATAGCTTTTATTTTAAGTAATCTATAGCAGCAATTTAATTTAGGGCGAGTATTGGTTACCGCGCCTATTTAAACCAGCCACGCACATAGGAGTTCACATATGACCCAGAGTAACAGCAACAAATCATTCAAATCCATCTTCGGTATCACAATAATGGCCGCCGTATTAGGCCTAGCAGCCTGTACGCCCACTCATCCTGACGTTAAAGCACGTCAAGACATCATGAAGAACTATGGCGATGCTGCAAAAATCATGGGTGGAATGGTTAAAGAACCGGACACCTTTGACGCTGATGTCTTCAAAGAGCAGGCGGCATTTTTAGCAACAGAATCTAAAAATCCTTGGAGCCATTTTGAAGATACAGAAGCCGTTGGTAATGCGAAACCAGAAGTATGGAGCAACAACGCAAATTTCCTCGCTGAGTCTGAGAACTTCCAAAAAGTAACGGCTGAGCTGAACACTGTTGCCCAAACGGCAACGACTGTTGAAGATATCAAGCCTGCCTTCGGTGCGGTTGGTAAGAGCTGTAAGTCTTGTCACGATGACTTCCAAGTAAAAAAAGATGACTAATATTGTCTACTGAAGCTTTATCAATTAAAAATAGCTCTATAAAGCTGATATAGATAAGTATTAGAAGCATAAAAAAACCGCCCTCTCAAATAGATAGGGCGGTTTTTTATGCTTCTAGAAATTACTCATTAACAATTTTGGTCTTCTTGTTTACCAGTGTTTATATTGACTGCTTTATATATCGTAACTAACCCATCAAGCCAGCTTGTACAATCTCAATCCAGTAGCCATCAACATCTTTGATAAAGGCAATATTGTTCATACTGCCCTCTTCTGGACGTTTTTTAAAGGTGACTTTATTGTCATCAAACCATGCAACCGCCGCCTCTAAATCTGGAACACTAAAGCAGATGTGCCCAAAGCCTTGTGGCTCTTGGTTGCCATCATGATAGCTAAAGCCATCTTGGTTTTCAGTGCCGTAATTATGGGTCAGCTCTAAAATACCGCGCTGACGGAAGGTATAAATGGCCAAGTCTTCACCAGAAGGCAAATTCTCACGTTCATCCTCGGTTAGTTTTGCTAAGAAATATAAATCAAATTCCATCTCAGGAAATTTTTTTATCGCAAGCAGTGTCATACCAAGCACACCTGTATAAAACTCGAGAGACTTAGCAGGGTCTTTTACGCGCAACATAGTGTGATTAAAAGTAAAACCATTGGTTTGCATGGCGATAGGCTGAATACCCGCTGCCTTGACACTGTTAGTTGGTTGAGGACTGGTTGCATTGGAAGTGGTCATAATTATCCTTATTTTTGTGGGGTTCATCTAAAATAAAAACGATATTCAATTTTTTAGGGATTTTATAATTTATTAAAACTAGCACGCTTGTTAAGATTAATTAGCTGTCTAAAAAACGTACCTTGCCAGTATCTATATCATATTCTGCACCAACAATCAGTAGCTCACCGCTACGGCCTAAATCCTCTAGCGCGCGTGAGCCGTGCTTTAGCTGACTGACTGACATTCGCACGTTAGCACGAATAGAGCGATCTATCAGCTCATCAGCATCGACATCGTTCCCGTTAGCCGTGGCCAGCTCATGCAAGTTATACACGCTGGGACGAATGCGATCGACGATAGATTGCAGATTGGGTGAGTAATACTTTTCAGGGTTGATTAAGGTCTCTACGCAAGCGGTGACCGCGCCGCAATGGGAATGTCCGAGCACCACTACCAATTGAGTATCGAACTTTTCTGCCGCAAATTCAATCGAGCCGATTTGTGAGGGTGCCACTATATTTCCCGCTACTCGAATAACGAATAAATCGCCTAAGCCTTGATCAAAAACGATTTCTACCGGTACGCGTGCATCCGAGCAACCCAAGATAATGGCCAGGGGATATTGGTCATTGGCCAGCTCCGGACGCCTTTTAGTCATTGGGTCAGGATTGGTGAGGCTATTTACATAGCGTGCATTGCCTTGTTTGAGGAGTTCGAGCGCTTCTTGGCCATTTTTTGGGCGAATGTCGTCAATCATAGCTATCCTTGATGATATTGAGTAATAAATTAGAGGTCAAAAAACTAGAGCTTAAAAGCTGATTATTCAAGATTAGATATCAAAAATTATATTTTATTCACACTAAGTATTAGAGTAATTTTTTGGTCATAAAATGATTGTATAGGAATAAGCATAAAAAATTGCTAAAAAATTTTGCTTTAATCGTGTAGTTTTTATTAGCTCGGCTGCAAGTTGCTTTTATCCAACTGCCATCAGATAATATAAAGTACAGTTGAAACGCTAAAATATAGCTTGCGTAACTGGTAACGAAGTTGCACTAATTTGCGTAGAGGGTTTGTTATAATACGCAGCAACTAGATTGTGCTTACCCTTATTAAAATATGCTCTTTATAAAGCGCCTGATATTAATAGCCCGACTAAAGTGCTACTGATATTTTGGTATTTTAGGAATTCACCTCATGACTGACTCGCCCGCAAACTTGCCTACAAGCGCTACGATCCCTGACGCTAGATCTAACGTTAATACTGTGCCTGACGATTTACTTCTACAACTGACAGGTATTAAAAAAACCTACGATAACACTGAAGTATTGACTGATATTAATCTTAATATCAAAAAAGGTGAATTTTTAACCTTGCTCGGTCCCTCCGGTTGCGGTAAGACTACCTTACTGCGTTTGATTGCAGGGTTTGAGCAGCCAACAGCGGGTGCTATTTATCTAGATGGCGAGCAAATGGCGGGACTGCCGGCGGATAAACGCCCTGTGAATACTGTCTTTCAGCAGTACGCATTATTCCCGCATATGACCGTGGCGCAAAATGTCGCTTATGGCCTAAAGCTCAAAAAAGTCCCTAAAGACGAGATTCAAACCCGAGTACAAGATATGTTAGCGATGGTGCAGATGGCGCATTTAGCCAATCGTCGCCCGCAAGATCTGTCCGGTGGTCAGCAGCAACGGGTGGCGATTGCACGTGCCGTGATTAATCGCCCTAAATTATTATTACTCGATGAGCCATTATCGGCACTTGATTATAAACTGCGCCTGCAAATGCAGTCTGAGCTGAAACGTTTACAGCGTGAGCTTGGTATTACCTTCGTATTTGTCACCCATGACCAAGAAGAAGCGCTATCAATGTCAGATCGCATTGCGGTGATGAAAGATGGCAAGTTTCAGCAAATTGGCACGCCGATAGAAATTTATGAAAACCCTGCCAATTTATTTACCGCCAAGTTTATCGGTGAGACCAACCTCTTTAAAGCAGAAGTTAAAGGCGTTTATCCAGACCAGCCAGATCGCGATGGCCAAGTCACTAATGGTCGTATTGAGGTTGAAGTCTGCGAGGCACAAGCACAAGATGGCCCGACAACCTTACGTAATTTGCGTCGTCCTGAGTTTGCTAATGAGGTTCAAGTCGGTGATATCGTCAATTTACTATTACGCCCTGAAGACTTGCGTATTTATGACCCTAACGATAGCAATTACACCGGCTTGCTCGGTCGCGTGATTGAGAGCAACTACAAAGGCAGTACTCTAGACTCTATTATTGAATTGAACAATGGCCATGTTATTAAGGCTTCAGAATTCTTTGATGAGGATGATCCCAGCTTTGATTATAAAATGGATGAAGCCGTTAAAGTGACTTGGGTTGATGGCTGGGAGTGGGTATTGCCTAACGATGACTCCCTCAACTCTGAAGCAGATCATGGATCGAGCACTGCTTTGAATAATGCCACTATCCACAAGGATATGAGCTAATGGCGCGCGCAGGCTCTACCCACTTGAGTAATAAAAGCCCATTTCGGACGGCGACGCTATGGCTAATCTGGGGCTGGCTGCTTATCTTTGCCTTATTACCTAATATATTAGTCATCATAGTCAGTTTTTTGAGCCGTGATAGTAGCGACTTTATTAGCTTACCGGTCAGCATCGACAGCTATGTACGTATGATAGACCCGCTCTATTTTGACGTGTTCGTGCATTCATTATGGATGGCAGGTATCACCACGGTTATTTGCTTACTACTCGGTTATCCGTTTGCATGGTTAGTCTCAAAAACCAAGGCTCGCTGGCAGCCGCTACTCATGTTGCTATTAATATTACCGTTTTGGACCAATTCTTTAGTGCGGGTTTATGCGTTAAAGCTATTATTTGCAACTAACGGTTTGATTAATAAAGCTCTATTAGCTATCGGCATTATCGATACGCCTATCGACATGTTATATACCCAAGGTGCGGTCATTGTTGGTCTTATTTATTTGTTATTCCCCTTTATGGTACTGCCGTTATATGCGGTATTTACCGATTTGCGCAATGATATGTTGCTAGCCTCACAAGACTTGGGCGCCTCAAAGCCGCAGACTTTTTGGCATATCGTTTTGCCATTGACCACGCCAGGAATTATCTCTGGGGTACTATTGGTATTACTGCCGGCAATGGGAATGTTTTATGTGGCTGATATTTTGGGCGGTTCACGCAATCTATTAGTTGGTAATATTATCAAAAACCAATTCTTAGATGCCCGCGATTGGCCTTTTGGCGCAGCAGCCAGCGTATTGTTAACCTTGGCGATGGCAGTATTATTGCTCGCTTATCGCGCCAGTAGCCGCCGCATTGGCAAGACTGATTTTAATGAGGTGGCCTAATGTCAAAGTCACGTACACTAAAGCTGGGCAGTATTGCTGCTAAAAGCTATCTAGGACTGATTTATAGCCTATTATATTTACCTATTATCGTCTTAGTTGTCATGTCGTTTAATAAATCTAAGACCGGCTATAACTGGGGCGGCTTTAGTCTTAAATGGTATGAGTCCCTATTTAAAAACCAAGCGATGCTGGATGCTTTTTGGCATTCAATCGTTTTAGGGTTGGTCGCCGCTACCGTTTCAACGTTGATAGGCACGTTGACTGCCCTTGCCCTGCATCGTTATAACTTTCGTGGTAAAGGCCTATTGAACGGCTTATTGTTTGTACTGATGATGTCGCCTGAAATTGTGTTGGCGATATCGCTATTGGCCCTATTTTTATTAATTGGTTTACAGTTGGGCTTTGTATCGTTATTACTCGCGCATATTACTTTTTGCCTACCGTTTGTGGTTATCACCGTCTTTGCACGCTTAAGCAGTTTGGATGAACGCCTAATGGAAGCGGCAAGAGATTTAGGTGCCAGTGAGTCAACTATGGTACGTACGGTTTTAATCCCAGTAATATTACCGGCGGTGCTGGCCGGTTGGCTGTTAGCCTTTACTTTATCGCTTGATGATGTGGTAGTCTCGACCTTTGTAACTGGGCCGAGCTATGAGATTTTGCCGCTGCGTATTTATTCAATGGTACGGGTCGGACTCAAGCCTGAGGTCAATGCTATCGGGACGTTATTATTATCAGCGTCGTTAGTATTGGTTATCATCTCGCAACTGTTATTGCGGAAACGCTAGTCATTTATGAGGTCTCGTTGCATCGTCGCCAATCTTTGAGAGAAAATCAGCATAGTATTGTTTATAATGAATTATATTCAACTTAAGTTTTCCTCATAAACCCTTTTAATAATTTCTTTAATGTTCTTCTGCAACTGAGTGGTTAATTTATTTTATGTTAGAGCTTCGCCATCTTAATACTTTAACCGCACTGCGGGCCCATGGTTCGCTGGCTGCTGCTGCCGATGAGCTCCATGTCACCGCCTCTGCGGTCTCGCATCAATTGAAAGAGCTGGAAAATTACTACGACATCAGCTTGGTTAATCGCCGTACCCGTCCGCTAACCTTTACCCCAGCGGGGAAAACAGTACTGGCACTAGCCGATAGTATTATGCCGCAAGTAACCCGTACCAAAGCCAATCTCAAGCGCTTAGCTCACGGTCAAGCCGGCAGACTACGCTTGGCCTCTGAATGTCATAGCTGCTTTGATTGGTTAATGCCGATACTGAATCACTATCGCCGTGAGTGGTCGGATGTAGAATTGGATTTTGCCACGGGTTTTGAGCCGGAGCCGCATCATTTATTGATGGAAGGTGATATTGACTTGCTGATTACGACCAGTAATTTATCAATAGAAGGGATCAGCTATCAGCCCTTGTTTGAGTATGAAAGCCGTTTGGTACTGTCACCGCTACATGATTTAGCGCAGCAGGACTTTATTTGCCCAGAAGACTTGCGCGATGAAACTTTGATTGCCTATCCAGTAGAAGCCAAGCGCCTTGATATTATCGCCAATTTTATGACCCCAGCGCAGGAGAGCTTTAAGAAAATTCGTACCACTGAATTGACAGCTATGTTGATTCAATTAGTCGCTAGTGAGCGCGGGGTAGCTGCATTACCAGATTGGGTAGTGGCTGAATATGAGAAAAAAGGCTGGGTAGTCTCCCGTCCATTGGGCGATGGCGTGCATTGTCAGCTGTATGCGGCAACCCGTACTTCCAGTCAAGATACGGCCTATATGCAAGGCTTCGCCAGTTTATTGGAAGGGATAGTTAAGCCATTATAAACGGCTGCTATCTATCTATTTATACCTATACTTGCTATTTATACCTGTACTCGTGGTTTTATATGATAAAAAATTTTCTGATTATAAAACAAACCTAAAAAAATAAACGCCCAGAGCAGTCGCAAGTAGTGTCAGTGCTACATGCAACCCTACTAAACTCAACCCTGCTAGCATACGCCCGTCATTTATTAAGTTAAAAACTTCAACACTAAAGGTACTAAAAGTGGTCAGGCCGCCACAAAAACCCGTAATAATAAACAGTTTTGCATTGAGTGATACGGTACCGCTGCCCATCCGCTCAAACCATACTAACGCCAGTCCTATTAGCAGGCCGCCTAAAATATTCGCCCCGAGTGTTCCCATCGGTATCCAACTGTGCAACGGGTTAAAGCGCCCTAGCCACGCTCGCAGGCAAGCACCAATCGCTGCTCCTAAGCCGATAGCTAACCAATGCATATACTGTCCTTTCCTGATAAATATTGTTAATTACGGTCATTACGATAAGTAGTATCTTAAAACTAATTAACTACAGCGCAGGTAATTCTGTCATCGGCCAACGCGGTACACAACTCACTGCCAAATCATCAAATTGTCCAGCTTGCAGGCGCTCATAGCCAGCATAGGCAATCATCGCCCCGTTATCAGTACATAACGCTGGTGGCGCATAATGCACCGTTGCATTTATCTTAGCCAGCTCAGTTTCTAAGGTTGCGCGTAAATAGCTATTGGCACTAACTCCGCCAGCAATAACCAAACGGCTCATATCTACTTGCTTCAGTGCCTTAATGCATTTTTTTACTAAGGTATCGACCATCGCATGCTGAAAACTGGCGGCAATATCAGCGCGGACTTGTGGGACACTATCGGAACCTTCTGTATCCTTAATTAAGTTATGCACCGCCGTTTTCATACCGCTAAATGAGAAGTCTAAACCGCGATGTAACATGGGTCGTGGTAAATTATATGCATTTATATTTCCGGTTTCAGCAAGTTTGGCAATATTAGGCCCACCCGGATATTCTAAGCTCAGCATTTTTGCCGCTTTATCAAAGCACTCACCTGCTGCATCGTCAATTGATTCGCCTAGTATTTCATACTGTCCAATGCCCTTTGCAGCAATTAGCAAGGTATGACCACCGGATACCAATAACGAGACAAAAGGAAAGGCCGGAGGATTGGCGCCCATCAACGGCGCAAGCAAATGCCCCTCCATATGATGAATACCAATCGCCGGAATATCCAAGCCATAAGCCAAACTACGCCCGAATAACGCACCGGTCATTAACGCCCCAATAAGCCCCGGCCCTTTGGTATAAGCAATAGCATCAATCTCATCTTTAGTGATATTACATTGCTCTAATAACTCATTAAATAAAGGTACCAACTTACGAATATGATCACGGCTGGCAAGCTCAGGCACTACGCCGCCATAAAGGGCATGCAGCTCTATCTGTGAATACAAGACTTGACCAACTAGACCTCTATTGTCGTCAGCTATTTGCTCACTATCAAAAATCGCTAAACCGGTCTCATCACAAGAGGTCTCTAAACCTAATACTTTCATGCTATTGCCTTTATGTCGTGGTTAGCGCTTATTTCAAACAAGCGGAAATTTATTATAGCTTTGATAGATTTTCTAACTTTATAAATCTGTAATTACTCATAATTTTAATAAGAAAAGAGCATCAACAACGGTTATATGCATAATAACTTGCAAAATTCACCCATAAAAAAACCGCCATTATAAAATACAATGACGGTCAGTTTAACAAATTTCAATAGTAAGTATTAGCTGGCAGCGGCAATCATATAATCAACAGCGGCATATACTTTAGCTTCACTAACATCAGCGCTGGCTTGTGCTGGCATTTGGTTAAAGCCTTTCGCTGAATGCATATGCAAAGTATCTTTGCCTTTAGCAATACGCGGAGCCCATGCTTCTTTATCACCTAATTTAGGCGCGTTTAGCAAGCCATTTTGATGACAAGCCATACATTGTGTATTATAAAGTTGTTCACCAGCATCAGCAGCCAATACTTCAGGTTCTGCGCCTGCCTCTACCTCTACTACAGCAACGTCATCTGCTGGCGCCTCTGGAGTTTCTACTACAGGAACGGCTTCTTCAGCAGGTGCTGGTTCTTCAACGACTACTACAGGTTCTTCGACTACTACCACAGGTGCCTCTGTATCGACAACTGGCTCATCCGCCGCCTTATCGCCACTACAAGCACTTAGCGCCAACATTGCACTAAGACCTAACGCTGACCAGGTTAGTTTTCCTAGTCCAGATAAGCCAGTGCGAGATACTTGCTTTGCATCATTGGTGTTAAGCGATTCTTGATTGTTACTATATTGATTGATATCCATGTTCATTCCTTTGCCAGTTGGGTTAAGTTAGCTATTTTTTGGTTGGTGCTTTTTTTATTCCATGCTTATATGACGTCATCAATGCTAGCTGCTATTGACTTACTGTGGATTTAGCAACTGATGTTGTAACAACCGTTGCTAGTGATACTGTTATTAGTGATAATGTTATTCTAGTCATAAATAAAATACTTTAATAACAGGTCTATCATTCATGCTGGTTAGCTGGCAGCGGCGACCATATAATCGACTGCGGCATGAACTTGGTCTTCACTGACTTCCGCATTGACCTGAGCATTCATTTGATTAAAACCATTTGCTGCATGGGTATATAAAGTTTCTTTACCCTTTGCAATGCGCGGGGCCCAAGCAGCGGCATCACCATATTTAGGGGCATTAAGTAAACCGGTTGCATGGCAAGCCATACACTGTTTATTGTAGAGCTGTTCGCCAACATTAGAAGCCACTACTTCAGGTGCAGCAGCGGCAGTTTCTGTGCTTGCAGCTTCTGCACTGTCAGGCGCATCTACAGCAGCAGTCATATCGGCCTCAGCTGTTGCCACTGGCGCTGTTTCTTCAAATACCATATCTTCAGCTTTAGGGCCATTTTTACGGGCAAGATCAGCGGCAGCCTCGACACGATCGACCGCCATGACTTCACCTGATTCAGATTTTGCTTCTTTATCACTGCTACAGGCACTCATACTCAAGCCAATTGTAACGGCAAACGCTGCCCATAATGCTGATTTTTTCATCCCAATATCCCTAATAAAACTAACAAAAAGCGTAAAGATGCCTACTGATATGACATGGAAATTATCATAGCATAAACCGAAAGCAAACCGTTATAGCCATTAAGTATTTTTTATAAATTATTTATTACTCATTTATCCTCTACTTATCAAGGGCCTATAACGCTTTTAACACAAAAGTGCAGGCATAGATTTGGTCTATAATAAGAATAAAGGGCACTATAATCTTGCATGCATACGCTAAAGACTTTGACTTTACTGGCATTTTTAAGTAAGATGACCGGCCTTGTGCTATTGCGCAAGACTGTCCTAATTTGAGCTGATGCCTGTAATCTTGAGATATTACGGCTAATACTAATATACAGCCAAATTAATGCCTTTATATCTCATCCTCATAAGGAGTCTTCATGCCTGCAGTTAAGGTTAAAGAGAACGAACCAGTTGATATCGCTATCCGCCGCTTTAAGCGTGCTTGTGAAAAAGCTGGTGTATTATCAGACGTACGTAAGCGTGAGTTTTATGAAAAACCAACGCAAGTACGTAAGCGTAAAAAAGCGGCTGCTGTTAAACGTTATAAGAAAAAGTTACAACGCGAAACTATTCGTACCACGCGTATGTACTAATCATTAAGTACTAAGATTGATTTAGATACTTATATTAGTTATACCAGCGCCACTGCTATCCATTGATATCAGTGGCGTTTTTTGTGCTACACTTTTTATTATAATGTTTTAGTAGTACTTATTTTTTAGCAGCATTAGCGTTTTATTAGCATTGTATTTTTAATAATATATTGTTTTTTTAATAGTATAAGGAAGGATAGCGATTATGAACCCACTTAAACAAAGCTTGGCAGACGATATCATTACTTCTATGAAAGCCCACAATATCGAGCGCGTCAAAGTGCTACGTAATGTGCAGGCGGTCATTAAACAAATTGAGATTGATCGCCAAACACAACTGGATGATGCTGACGTATTAGAGGTGTTGCAAAAACAGCTCAAGCAGCGCCATGAGTCATTGACGATTTTTACCGAAAATGACCGTGTTGACTTAGCAACTAAAGAACAGTTTGAAATTGATATTATTAATGAATTCATGCCAATGCAGATGGATGATGCTGAACTTGCTGATTTAGTGAATGCTGAAATTACGGCACAAGGCGCTAAGTCAATGCGTGATATGGGCGGTGTCATGGGGGTTTTAAAAATTAAAACCGCTGGACGCGCTGATCCAGCGATTATCTCAAAGTTAGTGAGACAAGCACTGCAGCCTTAAAAAATTAGCTGTTTTTTTAATTGAAGCTTTAGAAATTTATTTAAAACTGCATCGACTAAAAAATATAAAACTCAACCGCCTAAGGCTTAAAGTCTTTGGCGGTTTTTACGTTTTTTATCTCTTGGGTAATGTTTGCTAGTAATGGACGCGCGCTACTGGCTTGCAGCTGTTCAGTGAGTTGTTTCGCTTGGGTTAAGGACGTCAGGGCAGAATCATAACGTCCATTCCATAGTTGGTCGTGGCTGCGGTAGCGTAACGCATTAATGGTGGCAATACCCGCCAGCTGGGACGAAGGTGAGGTTTTAGCGATTTTTTCATTGGCCAATTGTAAGCTTTGCCACGCGTAACGGTCGCTTGGCTGTTGCAAAGTAAGTGGTTTTAACAGTATTTGTGCTTGGGTCGGCTGGTTGCTATTGGTTAGTGCCTCGGCCAAATACAGGCGTAAATCACGACGTTCAGGATAAAGACGCTGCTGACGCTCGAGCACCTCAGCGGCTTGTTCCCATTTGTTTTGCTCACTCAGAACTTGACTGTGCGTAATGGACAATAACGGCTCAAGCGCTTGCCGTTGTAAGTTTGGCAAGGTGTCCAATTGCGTCATAATATCTTTGGCATCATCAAAATTCTGCTGCTGTCCATACCAATACATGAGGGCAACTTTTGCACCCACACTGTTCTTCGCGGCAGCGGTTAATGCGGTTTGAGAGACATGCTTGCCGGTAGCTTGTGTTCGCCAATAGAGTAAGTCGAATAAGGCTTGATGACGCTGCTGCTGGGCAAGCGATAACGTAGGATAACGCTGCGCACGGCTTTGGGCGTCACTCAGACGCTCATTACTTAGAGGATGGGAGCGCACAAAGCTGGGTAAAAAACGATTTTCGATTTGATTGAGTTGGCTTTGTTGATTCATCGTCGCAAAAAATCGTGGCATGGCCCGTGGATCATAACCTGCTTGGTTCATAATTTGCATGCCCAATCGATCCGCTTCGCGCTCATTGCTACGGCTAAAGCCCATATTATTATTCAAGGCAGCAGTCTGACTGCCCATCATCACCGCCGCTGCCGCATCGCCGCCGCTATCAACGGCTGACGCGGCAATCGCGGCCAACATACCACCGACTTGTATCAGTAACGCTTGGCGACGCTCATCTGCCCCATGTTCATAATGGCGCTGACTGATGTGCGCGACCTCATGCGCCACGACACTTGCCAGCTCATCCATACTACTGGCTGCCAGTATTGTGCCGGTATTAATCCCAATAACGCCGCCCGGCGCTGCAAAAGCATTAATACTACGATTATCAATAATGACCACCCCAAGTGGCGCTTGCTGCCTTGCTTGTGCGTTAAGCCGCCACGTCATCTCTTTGACAGTCTCTTGAACCCAAGGGTCGTGTTCCATTTTCGCACGACCATTGATATTTTGTAGCGACCACTCTCCGATAAGTTTGTTTTGATACTGATCCGCAAAGCTTAATCCTTGTCCTTGCAAACTTGGCAATGCCAGCTCTTCTGTGACCGGCTGCCGCCACGAGCTAGACATAGCACTGGCACCGGACGTCGTTGTATTTGCCATAGATAGCGCAGCGTGAGTGGAACTATTGACACCAACAAGCCCACTAGCTACCGCACTCAGTAAAAACAATCCAGCATAACGATAACGTCTTGCCCGCTGTGAGTTTGATGACGCAACATGCTCACTTAAGCATAGGTGCGTCATTAAACGCTGGTTCATCACAGAACGATTAAAAGGGTTCAAATATTTATCCTATGCTAATAGTTATATCGTCATTTTTGACTATACGAGCTTGATGACAGGAGGTCAATTCTAACATCGTCTTAACTACCAATATCTCAGCAGCGCGTCATCTTCGCGCAACATTAAGCCACTTATTAAGCCCTTAAAAAATTTGTATGGTCATCACTTTTGTTATGCTGATAGCAAAGCTATCATTAATAATTTTAATAACAGCGTTGATAACCGTACTACCAATCGACCGCAATTGCTCAGCATGGATTTGTTATAATAACCAATCCAATCTATATCACTAGCGTCGTGAAAACGTCTATTTTAAATATTATAAACTGAATGTTAGAGCTTCATTATGTCCACTGACCGTCAATCTACCATAATACCGAATGTCCCTCATCATATACGTTTGGCTCAGACCTTATCTGAGGCAACGCAAACGACAGTCGCCGCTTTATTAAACCTATTACCAGCAGACTGTATCGACAATGTTCAGCTAAATGATGAAGCAATAAATGAAAATTCTCCCACGTCTACTTCTATCATAATGATTAGAAGCATGGTGGACGGTCGCGGACTGGCTTGCCCGATGCCTTTACTAAAAACTAAAGTAGCGTTGCGCGATGTTAATATTGGCGAATCACTTTACGTAGTCGCCACCGATCCCAACTCGCAAGCTGATATCATGGCATTTTGTCAGCAAACCCAGAAAACGGCTAATCCATTATTATTAATAGTCAATCAAACCACCGATGGTTTGTCCAATGACGGCTCGACTCCTCATACGGTCGATACAATATTTCACTTCATCATTACCAAAACAGACAGCAACTAAGCTGCGCTATCCTTTACACTTAAGACAACAAGATTTTGCATTTATATCTTTGCTTATTTATTCTATTTTAATCAAGGTCAAGAATATGGCTACTGACTCGACAAAAACGCAAAATAGCGACAGTCCTGCTCCTGAAATAAACTTAGCCCGAGAAGCCGCGTTGAAGGCAGCAGCAGAACGCCCTCCTTATGATGCCAGTGCGTTTGAAAATACCAGCACCCGTGATTTAGTACCTGCGATGCCCACGCATCTGTCTGCACCTGGGGTAAATGTGGGCGCATATATCAATACTGTGCATCAAATTCCAATTTTGACCCCAACCCAAGAACAAGAGTTAGCCCATCGTTATTATGATGAAGGTGATGTTGAAGCCGCGCGCTTGCTAGTGATGTCGCATCTGCGCTTTGTCATTCATATTGCCCGTAGCTACTCTGGCTATGGTCTACCGCAGGCAGATTTGATTCAAGAAGGTAATTTGGGTCTTATGAAAGCGGTGAAACGCTTTGATCCTAATAAGGGCGTGCGCTTAGTTTCTTTTGCCGTGCATTGGATTAAAGCTGAGATTCATGAATTCGTGATTCGAAATTGGCGCATTGTCAAAGTTGCGACGACTAAAGCCCATCGTAAGTTATTTTTTAATCTACGCAGTCTAAAAAAGACTAATAATCAGCTCACTCTAGACGAGGCGGATGCCATTGCCAATGACTTGAATGTCACTCGCAAGCAAGTGCTGGAGATGGAATCACGTCTGACTTCTTATGATGCTTCATTTGAAACCCAATCTAGCGACGATGATGATGGTCGCTATGCGCCGCAGCTCTTTTTAGAGGACGGTATCGATCCTGCCGAGATGGTAGAGGAAGCCGATTGGGAAGAGAATAACTCTTCAGCCCTCATAGCAGCTATGGATACCTTAGATGATCGCTCACGTGATATTGTTGAGCAGCGCTGGCTTTCAGAACAAAAATCTACCTTGCACGAGCTTGCAGCGGTCTATTCAATTTCTGCCGAGCGTGTCCGTCAAATCGAGAAAAATGCGATGGATAAAATCCGTGATGCCATGACGATTGATAGCGTGATTTTGCCAGATGATATTCAATAGCTCATTTAATAGATTAGTAATTACATTTGATAGTATTTGTACTTATTAGCTACTAATAGTAGGCTACGTAATGAAATGATTAAGGTTCGATAATGGTAAATTGGATAGGCATCGCAGCGATTAATCTTGCTATTGCCGTGGCATTAGGCGCGTTTGGGGCTCACAGTATTAAGAATATGGTTAATGCTCAGCAGCTTGAATGGTGGCATACTGCAACGCTGTACTTATTTATCCATGCGTTAGGATTATTGTTAGTAGGTATATTAATTCGTCTCAATATCGCTACTCAAACCACAGCATGGCTACTACAAGTTGGCGTTATTATCTTTGCTGGCAGCTTGTTTGCAATGACACTTGGCGCACCGCGTTGGTTTGGTGCTGTTACTCCTATCGGAGGCGTACTAATGATCGCAGGCTGGGCATGGCTGGCAGTGACCGCATTTCGATTGAATAATGCAACTTAATAAATGCGCTGTTTGAAACAATTAATTGATGCAACGCTATTAATAAAGGATCGCTACAATAATTAGGGAGCAAATGTTATGAGTCTTATTAGTGTTAATGGAAAAACCTTACAAACTACTCATCAGACCGTGCAATTGGTGGTTAATGAATTGGGTCTGAGTACAGGGCGTTATGCTGTTGAGGTTAATGGTGACCTTGTGCCTAAAAGTGAGCTTGGACAGCTACGTATCGTTGACGGCATGACTATCGAAGTCGTTCAAGCCGTTGGTGGCGGTTAATAATTTACTATTTCTAATGATCTAAATTTAAACAAAAAAACCGCAAACGTATAATACATCTGCGGTTTTTTTCACTTTACATTTCACGTCTACTTATTATTGTAGCTAATAATAATGGCCAGTTAAGCAGCACAATGAGTAGGTATTTGTTACTTGTGATATTTCTTATTAATCATTGGTACTAGCAAACCAACCATACTATTAGATATTATAAGTTTAAACTTTATAACGTTTAGCCATTCCTCATACTCATTAATTATCCAAGTACTAGCTTTCTTTAGTTTCTAAAACTAAGATGCTGGTTCAATATCTTCAACCGCAGTATCAGCGTAGCGTGCATCACGACCCGCCCCTTTAATTTTATTCCGTTCTAGACGCGTTTTGTATTTACGGACTTGTCTATCAAGTTTGTCTGCCATCTCATTAATGGCTTTATACATATCGTCATCGAAAGCCTGAACGAACATTTCCTGACCTGAGACTCGCATGATAGCTTCAGCCTTGTGGCTCTTTTTACCACCATCACTAGCGCCGCTATTATCTAGCGATAAAATCACTTGTATACTTTGTATTTGGTCAAAGTGACTTTCTATTTTTGTCAATTTATCATGAACGGCTTTGTTCATAGCTTCGGTTACGGTGATATGGTGGCCACTGATAGAAACATTCATATTATTGTCCTTATAGTTATCTCTAATAATACAACCGATGATTAAAAATTCCTGTCTTAATCACCTTTCCTTATCAATAACGCACTGCGTTAGTCTATATATTATAATATGTCATACCATAGACTGTCTTGTTATGGCTTATCATCACACTATATTTATATCAATTAACGACTTGGATTCTGTTATTGATATGACTCTAATTTGTCATGAAAATGACTGAGTAGCAAGAGCATTTGATGTAATCAAATGTAATGAAGTTTTCAGCTGCTTAGGAATATTTATACAATTAGGAATTCCTAATTTTTGTATGCAAGTTCAATTATAATTAAACTAGAGATAAGGATTTAAAGTATCAAACGATGGTTTAACTTTCAATTTTTAGTATTTTTGTTTGCGCTGGGTAGACGAACCAAGATTCATTGCTTCACGATATTTTGCTACTGTGCGGCGTGCGATATCAATACCATCAGCCAGTAGTTGTGTTTGGATACGGCTATCAGACAAGGGTTTTTTAGGATTCTCGTCAGCAATTAGTTGCTTAATCATCGCGCTGATGGCGGTGGAGGAAATATCACCTTCACTGCTACTGACATGCGATGAAAAGAAGTGCTTAAGTGAAAATAAGCCTTGCGGCGTTAAAATGGTCTTACTGGTGGTTAGGCGCGAAACGGTAGACTCATGCAAGTCTACTTCTTCGGCAACTTCCTTTAAAATCAGCGGCTGCATGGCGGTCGCACCATGTTGCAAATATTCTTGCTGATGGCGCACGATGCTCGTCGCTACCTTTAATAAATTTTGATTACGCTCTTCAATACTGCGGATAAATAGCCGGGCATCAAGGAGATTATCACGTAGGTATTGATTGTCAGGGCTATTATCACCGCGTTTTACAAGACTGGCATACTCTTGATTGACGCGTAATTTTGGTAAAGTCTCTGGATTGAGACGAACGTACCAGCCCTCATTTTGCACAGTGGTTTTTGCGCCCTTATCCTTACTACTTGGACGTATCGGTGAGACTAAAACATCAGGGATATCATAGCTGGCAGGCGGCTGGGTATAGTCAGGTTGGCTACTCTGAAAGGATAAGCCCGGTGCTGGATTTAAGGTACGTAGTAAATTAAGCGCCGGTGTGATGTGCTCAGGGAGGAGTCCGCTCGCATCAGTTAAAGCTTTAATATTGTTACTGACTAAATGCTCACTTGCTTTTAATAGCGCCTTTGCGTGGGATAAATGCGCAGTCTTCTCATCAAGTTTGGAGAGTTGAATGGCAAGGCACTCACTAAGATTACGTGCACCGACGCCAAGCGGATCGCACGATTGGATAATACGCAGCACCGCTTGTATTTCGTCGTGCTCAACATGCGCATTCCATTGATAGAAACTTGCCATCGTATTAAAGCTCTGCCACAACTCATCAATATCGAGCTGGACAAAACCCATCTCGTCCATAGAGTCCATCAAATAATTCGCAATCAGCATATCAATATCAGATAAGTGCTTAAAGTTAAGCTGCCAACGCACATGGTCTTGAATGCTGGCGCTGGTACTGCCTTGACTGTCATCAAGCTCACCAATGGTGGCGCTGCCTCCTACCGCTGAAGACGATGGGTAATTCCCCGTATCAAAATTGCTACAATCACTATCCATGTTTTGATAATCGTTATTAATATCACCGCTGTCCATCACACTCTCATCTATACCAGACTGCTGTAATTGATCAAAGCTGTCGCTAAACGAGGTATCGTCATAGTCGTTATAAGCATCAGTATCGCTACTATAATTGTCATCAGATGCTGAACCGCTTGCGGCGTTACTATTCCACATCTCAAGGGTTAGAGGTTCATCATAACCCTGCATTGTTGCATCATGACTGTCCTCTTCATCGTCTTCGATACGCTCAAGCAGTGGATTACTGTCTAGCTTTACCTGAACCTCTTGAGCCAACTCAAGACTGGACAGCTGCAACAATTTGATCGCTTGCTGCATTTGTGGGGTGAGCTTTTGCGAGGTGTTTAGTGTGGCTACTAATCCAAACGACATACTCATGACTGAGGTTTACACTCCACTATTGTTATTAGTTTGGTTATTATAAATAGTATGATATTTTCATCTAAGTAAATGAACGGACAAGTATTGGGTCATGACGATAGCATTTTTTGCAGCATTGTTGCTATGGTAATTTCCATCAATTATTTATATCTTGCACGGCGTTACGCTTTTCTTATATCTTATTAAGAGTAGTTAGCTTGGGATTGATACCTTGCCAAACAATCAAAAAGCTGTAGTTTAATACATGATAGTAAAACTTCAATAAAACAATAGTAATACTAATAAATATAATCGAGACTCTATATGAATCATAAGATGACTATTGCCGCTGTACAGATGAATAGCCAACAAGATATTAATGCCAATCTTGCCACGATTAAAGCCGCAATTAGCGATGCCAGCGCGCAAGGAGCGAAGCTTGTGGTGTTGCCGGAGAATTGTTGCAGTATGGGTGAGCAGCGCGCGACGGCAGCGCGTTTTGATGAGCTATCATCGACCATTAGCGATTATGCGCGCATGCATGGGGTGTATGTGCTAGCCGGCTCATTGCCCTGCCCATACCGTCCGGAGGGTATCATCGTACCAGATGGTCGCATGCGCCAAGTCAGCCAGTTGTTTGCGCCTGATGGCACGCAAGCGGCGCGCTATGACAAGATTCATTTATTTACCGCAACGGTAGCAGATAAGCAGGGCAGCTATAATGAGGCGGCCACCTTTGAGCCGGGGACGCAAACGGTAGTGACGCCGATTGAGGTGAACAATGCCATTTTTCAATTGGGCATGATGGTGTGTTTTGATTTGCGTTTCCCAGCGCTTGCTCAAAGGTTACGTCAAGCTGGAGCGAAGTTGCTCAGTGCGCCATCTGCTTTTACTTATTTGACAGGGCAGGCGAATTGGTCGCTATTATTACAGGCGCGTGCTTTAGACAGCCAATGTATGGTCATTGGTGCGGCACAAGGCGGTGAGCACAGTTATAAAACGGGCAATCCACGCCAAACGTGGGGACACGCGGCGATTACTGCTTTTGATGGATCAGTCGTTGATAGCTATGAGAACAGCGCGCTTGAAGGTCAAGCATTAGATAAAAGTTATGCACTGGTGTTGGCAACTTTAGATAAAGGAGCGCAGGAGAAAGGACGTCAGAGCATGCCTATTTTTCAATGCCATCGTTTGGCGTAAGAAAGGTTTCAGTGCAAAGTGTTCTTGAGTAAAAACTGAGAACTTAAATGTGAATAAATTTTATATTTTAAAGTTATTTCCCATCTTTTTGCACATGCCTTGCCCGTGGATGAGCGCGATCATAGACTTGGGTCAGTTTGGTAAAGTCGACGTGAGTATAAATCTGGGTGGTACTAATGTCACTATGGCCGAGCATTTCTTGCACGGCACGTAAATCGCCGCTGCCCGATAGCATATGTGACGCAAAGCAGTGGCGTAATAAATGCGGAGTCATATTTTGGGCGATACCGGCGCGGGTGGCGGCAACTTTGAGACGTTGCTGAACCGCACGCGTAGATAACCGTGTGCCGAGCTTTTCACTGATAAATAAAGCAGTATCACACTGCTCTACCCATAGATTACGATGCGGTAAATAACGGTTAATAGCATCGGCTGCCTTATTACCAAGTGGCACAATGCGGGTTTTATTACCTTTACCGGTGACACGCACCCGTAAATCTGCTAAATCCATATCTGTCATATCCAGCGCCACCAATTCGCCAACGCGCAAACCACTGCTGTACAAGAGCTCAAACATGGCTTTATCGCGTAGCCATAATCTTGCCTGCTCTGGCGTATCCGGCATTGGTTGATCTAGCAATTGAGTAAGCAAATCAATATCAGCAATCGACGGCAAAGGTCTAGGACTGCGTTTAAGCTGATAGCCGGTTGTAGGATTGATACGAGCCAGCCCCTCCTCTATCAACCAGCCATAAAAATGTCGAATAGCGGACAGCTCTTGCTGCATGCTGGCAAGGGCTAACTTATCCTCGTCAAGACGTTGACTGATATGCTGCGCTAATTGGCGTTTATCACAGCGCGTCCATATCAGCTGCTTACCGCGCAAAAATAGCGCCAATTGATTGACCCCAGCAAAGTAGGCATTCAGAGTATGCACCGAATGATTGCGCACTGCTAAGATATCTAGCCAGCGCTGCACTGGTACGAGCAACTCTCGCAGCGTATCGTCCATCTCCATTTTTGCTGGCATCACAAACTCCGCAGCTTTATTAACAACAGTAGCATTATTAACAAAAAAACTAGACATAGACGCCACCTTCTTGTATTAAGTATCAATCCCGCCTCAACATTTAGCTGGCAGGATTAGGTTTAATACCCGCTTGTGCCATCAAGCCATCCGGACTAAACACGCCTTCGTAAACAAAAGCGGTCGGGCCCGTCATCATTACCGGATAACCCGGCTGCCAGCGCACCACCATACTACCGCCATATAACTGTGCGCGCACATCCTCGCCCTCATCAAGCCAGCCTTCGCGCACGCCAATTGCTACTGCTGCACAAGCACCAGTGCCACAAGCTTGGGTTTCGCCAACGCCGCGCTCATAAACACGCAGACGAATATGCCGCTGATTCATCACTTGCATAAAGCCGACGTTGACGCGCGCCGGAAATGCCGGATGTGACTCAATCGCTTTGCCGAGTTTCTTAACATCAGCGTCAAGTACGTTATCGACTTTAACAACCGCATGCGGGTTACCCATATTAGCGATATAAAGTTGCACTGGTGTGCCAGCAACATCTAAATGGTAGGCGTTTTGAATTTTAGTAATCGCTTTAGGAGTAAATGGAATCTCAGCAGGCTCAAATTTAGGCTTGCCCATATCCACTTCTACCCAGCCGTAACGGTCGGTGGTCAAGGAGATAACACCGCTGGCCGTCTCGACCCGTAAACGCTGCTTAAATGACAGCTTACGCGCTTGCACAAAACGGGCAAAACAGCGTGCGCCATTACCGCATTGTTCCACTTCCGTCCCATCAGTATTAAAAATACGATAACTAAAATCTACATCAGGACGCATCGGTGGCTCAACCACCAATAGTTGATCAAAGCCAATACCTAAATGACGATCACCCAATAATTGTACCAATTCTGTGGTCAAATCCAAACGCTGAGTCACCAAATCGATGACCATAAAATCATTACCCAGCCCATGCATTTTGGTAAATTCTATTAGCATCTCTTATTATCCTATTCTATTATTATGTGCCCGTTATAGTAGCACGCTGTCTGTTACAAAGATAACTATCGGCTCCGCTTTACCGCATAAGCAATGAGAAAAATCAGCCATAAAAAACCCCATTGTTATCACAACAATGGGGTTTTTATTAGTGCTTCTTAGACAATCATTCTAAGTGTCGATAATCATGAGTAATATAAGTTATTCATGTTTTTCTATGGCTTAGCTTCTATTCCAATTAGCAATTGTGCTTAGTCATTTTGCTTGCCATAAGCTTTCGCCAGCATACAAATCTTCAATCGTCTCACGTTTACCAATCAGCTGATGTTGATTGCCTGCGACCATCACCTCAGCAGCCCGTGGACGTGAATTATAATTGCTACTCATTGCAAAGCCATAAGCGCCTGCCCCTGTTATCGCTAAAACATCACCGGTTGCCAAGGACAATAGACGGTCTTTTGCTAAAAAGTCACCCGTTTCACAAATAGCGCCAACGATATCCCACGCCTGCGTGCCCTCAGTATCGATACCGTCACCCGGTAATACTTCAGGAATCACAGCCATCTCTGCTTGGTATAATGCCGGACGAATCAAGTCATTCATCGCGGCATCAACGATAGCGAAGTTTTTGTGCTCAGTAGGCTTAAGCACATCAACGCGCGTCAATAAGATACCAGCATTGGCGACCATACTGCGCCCTGGCTCAAAAAATACGGGCAAGCCCAGCTCGATTAATTTTGGTAATAAGGCTTGTGCAAACTCTTCAATAGTAACGGGCGTCTCATCGATATAGCGCACACCCAAACCGCCACCCAAATCAACATGTCGCAGCTCAATACCTTTATCACGTAAGCTATGAATCAGCTCGATAATTTTATCTAAGGCCGCAATGAATGGCGCAACCTCAGTTAATTGCGAGCCAATATGGCAGTCAATACCGATAATATTGATATGTGATAGCGTGGCGGCATGCTCGTAAACGGCCAGTGCTTTATCATGCGCAATACCGAATTTATTGTCTTTAAGACCCGTTGAGATATACGGATGCGTCTTAGCATCGACGTCCGGATTGACCCGTAACGATATGGGTGCGGGCTTATCCAACTGCTTGGCCACCATATTGATTAAGGTCAACTCACTTATTGATTCGACGTTAAAGCAGCTAATCCCTTGAGTGAGTGCAAACTCAATATCATCGCGCGTTTTACCAACGCCTGAGAATACCACCCGACTTGCCTGCCCGCCCGCTGCCAACACTCGCATAAGCTCACCACGGGAGACGATATCGAAACCTGCGCCTGCTTGCGCGAGTATCCCTAATACCGCAAGGTTCGAATTCGCCTTTACTGCGTAGCAAATCTGATGCTTAACTGCTGCAAAGCTGTCGCTATAAGCACGGTAGACATCCAAAATCGCCTGCTGTGAATACACATAACACGGCGTATCGTAGCGCTCTACCAACTCGCTAATACTCACAGACTCCATATATAACGCCTCATCGCGATATTGTAGCGTCGGTAGATGAGCAGTTAGCGCTTCAGGATTGATATATAACCCTTGTTCAGTTTGAGTGGTTATTTTTTGGCTCGCTGCCTTTTGGACAGTCGGATTTTGATCAGTTATGTTTTCTTGCGTCTTAAAATTATTCATATTGGCTTCTTTAATATAATCAAGTGCTCAAGGTTAAAAGGGCTGATCTCTGAGGTAGTAATTATTACAAGCAATAAATCAAACTCTAATAATCGTTCGGGTCATCACTAACATCCGGCAACACCTGTTTTTGTTCTAAGTAGCGCGTCTTTTGATACTCATCATCATCGATACCCGCAAAGGCAGCGTCTTGCGGATTACTGGTGCTGTCTAGCATATCCGAGCTACTGGTTACCATTTGGCTGTCGGTATCGGCTAAATATAACGCACCTTTTTGACCACAGCCGGATATTCCAATCATAACGGTAGCGCCAAGTACGAAGATACCAATAAGGCGATAGCGAGCGTTGATAGTGATAACTTGGGGTTTATCTGAGGATGACATAAATTTTTTGTTATTGGCAAACTGAGGAATAATAAGCATAGGGACAAACAACCTTGCAACAGTATGGAGGTAATAAAAGGCGACAAAAAACAGTTTAAGAGTATTAATCAATCGTTTGAATAGGACGTGCGATTTAGCCTAAATTGAAGCTATTCCCATCGATTGAATCATAGCATTAATCGAGAAAGCTGTGCACACCCCTCTTTTATTTAACCAATAATTTAAAAGCTACTTGACACTGTACTTTTATTAAAAAAACCCATTTATAAAGCGACATAAAGTAATATTGAGACGAATCATCTCATTTATTGCGAATTTGACAAACTTACTTACAATTTAGCTGGCATCTATTGTGCCTTTATAATAAACAATAATAATTAATAAACAGCAATAATCTCGTCTTAACAGATGCAACTATTAAGCCTTATAGTTAGCATAATTCGACCGTAAAACAGTATTAGCGTATTGTCAGATATATTTAGACCTCTTATCCACCATGGACTACAAGCATAACTCTCACATTGAATTGAGAAAGTTTAAGTTTATGAACCTACCTATCACAAGGTTATTCTCTATCAACGATATGCCATTTTCGATATTATTTTTAGGTGATCAAGCCAAACTATCATGGCGTTCGCGCAATGGAGTTTTGTTTGTTCAATCGCTGTTAATCCGTTATGATTCAGACTTACTACTTAATACACATAATCTAAGGATAGAGTATGAGCGACAGCGTCAGCACCCCCACTTTTAGTGACCGCAATTCAGAAAAATCAACACTGGTAAACCCTACTTTGGTTTTAAACTGCGGTTCTTCCTCAATTAAATATGCGCTCATCAGTGAAGATGACACTACTCGTATTACTGGACTTGCTGAAAACTTGGGCCTCGATACCGCTCGTATTAAACACACCACTTTAAATGGCGAAAAGCTTGAGATTACCATTCCGGGTGGTCGTCATGAACTGGCCTTACAAAAAATTCTTGCCTTGCTTGAACAATATCACTTTGTGGCCGTTGGTCATCGCGGTGTTCATGGTGGTCGCGAATATTCAGAAGCTGTGCGCGTCGACGACCATGTACTTGCAGAAGTAAAACGCTTAAAAATTCTTGCCCCACTACACAATCCTGCTAATGCTTTAGGCATCGAAGCCGTTCAAGCCATCTATCCTGAGATTCCACAAGTCGTTGTTTTTGACACCGCATTCCACCAGACCATGCCGCCTGTTGCCTATCGTTATCCAATTCCAAAAGCCTTATATGAAGAAGAAAAAATTCGTCGCTATGGTTTCCATGGTACCTCCCATGCCTACGTTTCAGAACGTGCCAGCCAAATCACACAAGCTAAAGGCCCTCATGGCTGGCTGACTGCCCATTTGGGTAATGGTTGTTCTGCCGCAGCTGTTTATGATGGCAAAAGCTTCGATACCAGCATGGGTCTAACCCCACTTGAAGGCCTAATGATGGGCACGCGTAGTGGCGATGTTGATCCTGGTCTGCATATCCATCTAAAGCGTCTCCTCGGCATGAGCTTAGAGGAAATCAATGACATGCTCAACAACGACAGTGGATTACTCGGTATTTCAGGTTTATCAAACGACTTGCGTACCATTGAGCAAGCAGCTGACGAGGGCCATAAAGATGCGCAGCTCGCTATTGAGATATTCTGCTACCGTGCGGGTAAATACCTTGCCAGCTTAAGCTGTGCGTTACCTGAATTTACTGGTATTGTCTTTACGGGTGGTATCGGTGAGAACTCAGCAACGACCCGTGCGCGTATTTTGGAAGTGATGCGTCACTTCGGTATCAAGTTTGATGTTGATAAAAATAAATCTCTGTTTGGCGGCGGCGAAGGCAGCTTCCATGATAAAGACAGCAGTATTGAACTGTGGGTGATTCCAACGGATGAAGAATGCCAAATTGCAAAAGAGACGCGTCAAACACTGGGCTTATGATGAGCAGGTTTGAAATAAGTTAGGTCTAAAATAAGTATTGATTCTGCGAAAGAGAGCGTGCTTTTTACCTTTAAAAGTAAAGAACGCTTTACTTAAATAGCACGTGGTTAAATCGTGCTTCTCAAGAAGATAATAACAGTAGGATATGCTATGCAAACCATTTTACTTGTTCCCATCAGTCGCGGTATCGGCGTGACCTCAGCGGCGCTCGGTCTGATTCGTGCGATGGATTATAATGGCGTGAAAGCCGCCTTTATGAAGCCCTTTTTGCAAGATGACACCTTAGATAAACAAAGCAGCTTAGACAGTTCAAGCGCCCTAATCATGGACGCCTTTGGTCTGACACCGCCCAAGTCGATTAACCGCCAGCGTGTCGAGCGGATGATTGGCGATGACAACCTCGATGAGTTAATGGAAGAAGTGGTCGAAAACTATCAATCCATTGGTAATAATCAAGAGGTGATTATCTGTGAAGGGCTAGTACCAACTACTGAAGCGTCTTACGCCTCACAAATCAACCGCGCGATTGCCCACGCTTTAGATGCCAAAATTATCTTTGTGAGCACTGTTGATACCAGCAGTCCCGCTCACCTTGCGGATAAATTAGACGTACATGCGCGTGAGTTTGGTGGCATTGCTAGTGACCGCATCTTAGGCTGTATTTTAATGCGCGTGCATGATGTACCGAACACTTTTGACAGTCAGCCTGTTGCACCGGGTGAAGCCGTCGTAAGCTTAGATAAAGATTTTATGCAAGCAATGGTACGTTTGTCGCCACATTTTAATACTGATCAGTTCCGCTTAATCGGTGTGGTGCCTTTTAGTGACTCACTGTCTGTGCCACGCACGTGGGATATCGCGGCCGAGCTTGATGCCACTTGGTTGCACGTTGGTGAAGCCAAGTCTCGCCGTATTAATCATATTAGCCTAACCGCCCGTTCAGTCGCACGTATCGACGAAGTGTTCAAACGTGGAACGCTCATCGTCGTGCCCGGTGATCGTGATGACTTACTATTAGCCGCAGCACTGGCTTGTATTAATGGCATTCCACTAGCAGGTTTGGTGTTAACTGGTGGTGTCGTGCCCAACCCGACCGTGGCTGAATTATGGCAGTCTGCGCTCAAAACTGGCATTCCAATCATGAGCGTTGAGGCGGATAGTTTTGAGACCGTCCAAAGCCTGATGCATATGAGTGCTGAGATTCCATCTGATGATACGGAACGCGCGCAAGAAGTCACGCGTTATGTGGCTGCACATTTAGACCTCAGCTGGATTAAAGAATACTTCAGTGGCGACCATAAACCACGCTTGTCCCCTGCAGCCTTCCGTCATCAAGTGGTTAAAAAAGCCCAACAGGCCAAAAAGCGTATCGTCTTACCAGAAGGTTCTGAGCCGCGCACCGTTGAAGCGGCCTGTATCTGTCAAAGCCGTGGGATCGCCAATTGTGTCCTACTTGCCAAGCGTGCAGACGTGGAACAAGTCGCTAAGAACCGTGATTTAATCTTGCCAGAAGGTCTTGAGATTCTTGATCCTGATACCTTGGATATGAGCAAATATGTCGCGGCGGTCGTCGAACGTCGTAAGGGTAAAACGTCAGACATTCAAGCCGCTGAACAGCTCAAAGACACTGTGTTCTTAGGCACGACCATGTTACAGATGGACGAAGTGGACGGTCTAGTCTCTGGCGCAATTCACACTACAGCGAGCACGGTTCGCCCCGCCTTTCAGTTGATTAAAACTGCACCGCAGTATTCCTTAGTATCGTCTATCTTTTTTATGTTGCTGCCTGAGCAAGTGGTGGTTTATGGGGATTGCGCCATTAATCCTGACCCCACTGCAGAAGAATTGGCAGAAATTGCCATTCAATCTGCCGAGTCTGCTGCCGCCTTCGGTATTGAGCCAAAAGTTGCTATGATTAGCTATTCAACGGGCGCATCCGGTACGGGCGCTGATGTTGAAAAAGTTACCCGTGCAACGCAAATCGTCCGTGAACGCATGCCAAATCTCGCCGTCGATGGTCCATTACAATATGATGCCGCATCAGTGATGAGCGTGGGCAAACAAAAAGCGCCAGACTCGCCCGTTGCTGGTCAAGCCAACGTGTTTATTTTCCCCGACCTCAATACAGGCAACACGACTTACAAAGCCGTGCAACGTAGCGCCAACGTCATCAGTGTCGGCCCGATGCTCCAAGGCTTAAATAAACCTGTAAACGACTTATCCCGTGGCGCCTTAGTCGATGATATTATCTATACCATCGCCCTAACGGCTATCCAAGCGTATAGCGATGCTATTTAATAAGCTGGCTGTTAAAGCCTATTAAATAGTTATTAACAATAAACTCTTAAGTGACATCGCCGACCATCCTATCATTATGATGGTCGGTTTTTTATTGGTTTATTTTTAATCACTGGATTTTGATGACAAATGCGCGCCTGCCCTCTACAATAGATAGTCAGTTTGCTGATTAAATGGGTTTTTATTTTAATGTCTACCGCGCCTGCGATCCGTGCCTATCTTGGCGGCTCCTTTAATCCCGTACATAACAGTCACATCCAAATGGCGATGCATGTTTTTGATTGCCTGACGCCTATCGCAGCTGAGCAACAACGCGTGTTACAAGTATCATTATTGCCCAATGCCCGCTCTCCCTTTAAAGAACAAAGCCTAGATCCTGCTCACAGGCTCGCTATGTTAACCTTAGCTATTCAAGACACGCCCCTACAAGTCAGCGAGCTTGAACTATGGCAAAGCCCACCCGTCTATACCATCGATAGCGTACGCACATTGCGCAAGCGGTATCCTAATGACAGCCTGATATTTATTATGGGTATGGATAGCGCGCGTAGTTTGGAGCAATGGAAGGATGGGCTACAATTGACTGATTATGTGCATCTTTGGATTTTTGATCGAGACAATAATGTAGATTATTCACTAGAAAATAATACAAATAATATAACGCAGCATCTTTCTAGCCAAAATATCGCTCATTTATATAATGAAGTACCTGCTGCTTTGCAAGGGCAAATTACTCATACCCCGACAGACTTAACGCAGCCGTTAAACGAGTTATCTGAAACCAGCCAACCCTTGAAAAATACAGCTCAAGGACGCATTTATATAGATCCTCGACCACTCACAGCGGTATCAAGTACGCAAATACGCCAACAGCTGCAAATTTGCAATACCACTACTGATAATCAGCCCAGTTCTGTCACTAAATGGCTAAATCCTACGGTTTATCGATATATAATCACTCATCAGCTATATTCTGCTGTCTAATTCCGTTAAAATCGCCCTATTGTTGTCACTTTGCCTTTAGCAGGCTCATATATAGCCCTTTAATGTATATGGCTAAATACTATAAAGTGACCATTTAACCCTTTATTACTATTGTTTATTGAAGAGACTACTATTTATGATTACGACCATGACTAATGAGCGTTTAGAAGAGTGCCTAGCACTGGTAAAGACTGCTCTAGACGATATGAAAGCTAAGAACATTACCGTTATGAATGTTGAAGACTTAACCGACGTAATGGAACGCATCGTCATCGCTGACGGTACGTCTAAGCGTCACGTGCGTGCGATGGCTGATAGCCTCGGTGCTGAAGCGAAGCTAGCTGGCTTTATGCCACTGGGCCGTGAAGGCGGCAATGATTCCGACTGGACCTTGATTGATCTAGGTGCGGTCGTGGTACACATGATGATTCCATCAGCCCGCGAGTTCTATGACTTAGAAGGTCTATGGTCATCACCTGAGCAGCTGGCTGAGCTGGTCGCCGTACCACGAGAAAAGAAAACAGCGGGTCGCCGTAATAAAAACAAATAGACTATTGATAAAATCTGTCTATTAAAACTGTCATGTAAAAACGAAAAGGCCAGATACATCATCTGGCCTTTTCTTATTTAAGATTCAGCAAATTGGAATAAGGTAAGTAAACTGAAAGCAGGCAATGATTGCGGTAAGATAACGCTACTGTTTGAGCGCTATTTGTTCATTAAAACAACTACTAACTGGGATATCTAATGAGTATAGGATTTAATCAGCCGCCAGAAGATAATAGCAAAAATGATACTACTGACTTTAATAAAGCCCTACCCCTGCATATTGCTACTTTAATCGATGTCCGTGCAGGCAAGGCCATGCCATTCGCCCGTGAGCAAATGAGCGCCATCGATAAAGCTCCAATCAAAGCGCCTGTTGCCGTTAATTTTATGGGCTTGACTACTGATGAGCAAGCTGACCGCCGTCATCATGGTGGCCCACTCAAAGCCGTACATCAGCTGGCTCCTGCTACCTATGAGCAAGTTAATGCAGAGTTTAATCTAAAGGTTCGTATTGGTACATTAGGCGAAAACCTTACCACCGAAGCCGTCAATGGATTGCCTGATATGGACGAAACCACCGTCTGTATTGGTGATGTCTTTCAATATGGTGGGCAATATGATATTCAGCATGAAGAAAATGAGACAGTCGAAGATAGCGACAGTGTTCAACTACGAATTGTCCAACCGCGCAGACCCTGCTACAAAATCAATGACCAAATCGGGCAGTTTACCAAAGTTCCCAACATCGCTTCATGGATTACCAAGCAAGGTATCGCAGGATGGTATTTCGAAGTCGTTCGTGATGGCATGATTGCTATTGATTTGCCTGTCTATTTAATAGAACGTCCCTATCCGTTTGCAACGCTTGAAAAACTTTGGCAACTAACGAATGCAAAAGAAAAATTTGTCGCTGATATTATTGCGCCTTGGTTGGCTATTGAGTGTTTAGAGGACAGCTGGAAGAAGGCATTAGCTAAGAAGATTAGATAGGATTAAGTATAAAGTCCAAAAATTTTATCACAGATTTTGCACTATTCATTTTATACAGAGCATGTCATGGCAAAAAACATCACCTCTTTGGCATTGGCACTATGTTTAACGATGCCAATGCTTGGCTGCGTATCAACCACCGAGCCACGTTACGTTATTGATAGTGACACCTATCAAGCCACAGGTAAAAGTGAGCGGATTAAATTTATCATCTTGCACTATACCGTCGGTGATAATGAGAAATCACTAAAACAACTCACCACTGGTAATGTGAGTGCACATTATCTTATTCTAAATGATGACGATAATAAAATTTATAATTTAGTGCCTGAAAGTGAACGAGCTTGGCATGCTGGTAATGGCGGATTTGCTGGCAGAACTATCTTAAATGATACCTCTATCGGCATAGAAATCGTTAATGATGGGATTAAACCCGAGTACAGAAAGGCGCTTAAAGCAGGCGTCCAAGATTATCATCCTTACGAGCACTATGTAGATTTTGAAGAGGTACAGATTAAGAAGATTGCGCAGCTGGTACAAGGTTTAGCATTGAGGTATAAGATTTCACCCAAGGACATAATTGGGCATTCTGACATGGCACCCTCACGCAAGATTGACCCTGGTGCGAAGTTCCCTTGGCAACGGCTGCACACGCAATATGGTATTGGTGCTTGGTATGATGAGGAAGATAAGCAACTGTTTATGAAGCAAGATGAGTTTGACACGGCAACGATACCCGAGATTAAGCAAGAATTTAGAAAGTATGGTTATCGGATTAATGATAGTGACGATTGGGATAAAGCCAGTCGTGATGTGATTTATGCCTTTCAGCTGCATTTTAGTCCGCAGCATCTCACCGCGACCATGGATTTAGAAACTTATGCTATTTTGAAGGCGCTGAATAAGAAGTATGCTGGGGAAGATAATTTTTATTAAGTGGCGTAAGGTTTGTTAATTTTGCAAAAACCTACTAGAGTAAATTAGACAAGACGCAACCCATCTTACGTCATTAATAAGCCACTGCTAATCATAAACGGCTTCTAATGATAAATGGTTTTTAGTTATAAGCTGCTTCTAATAACAGGTATCCCATGACGCTACGCATTCACGCCCTATTCCATACGGACTATGAAGACCTTAGTTTCATCAAACAGTGGGCCAATAACCACAATTATCAGATGAGTTACACGCGGTCTTATAATAATGATGTATTGCCAGCGCACGATAGTTTTGATTGGCTAATCGTGATGGGCGGGCCGATGAGTGTCCACGATGAAGAAAAACATCCTTGGTTAATCAATGAAAAACGCTTAATCAAACAAAGTATTGCTAATGGAAAAACGGTCGTCGGAATCTGTTTGGGTGCGCAACTTATCGCCCATTGTTTGGGCGCAACCGTGCAGCCAGCTAACGTAAAAGAGATTGGTTGGCTGCCCATTCAGTTGACGGCAGAAGGTCAGTCTCATCCTTTATTACAAGATTTGCCAAAGCAGGCTTTTAGCGTCTTTCATTGGCACGGTGATGGTTTTGACTGTCCAACGGGCGCAACCGCTATTGCAACGTCGGAGGCATGGGCGAATCAAGGATTTATTTATCAAACACCGCTGCATAAAACGCTTGGTACTTGGATTATGGGCTGGCAGTGTCACTTTGAAGTGACCGAAGAAAGTATCGTCAAGATGGTAGCGAATGGCCATGACGCCATACAGAGTGGACTTAGCAACTATCCCAAAACCGTACAATCAGCTGCTGAGATAATAGAGAGTGGTAATCAGTATATTCAAGACAATAACGCAAGGTTAGCCGCCATGCTAAATCGTATCGCAAAAGACAGCTAAACTAAACAGTAAGAGGAATCAACTATGAGTCACTCACAACCAAATGAGCAAGACGATCTTGAGAAGTATTTAGAAGAAAAAGCCAAACAAGAGCAAGAAAAAGAATCCGAGCCGCTCTCTGCGTATGACGCTTGTGTATTAAAAGAAAGTGCGAAGATACATGAGTTGATCGCTGAAGCGCAGAAAAAGGTAAAGAGCGTTCAGATGATGAATAGTTGTGTGAAAACATACTTTAAATGAGGATGCTAAAGTGTGTATTAGTCATGCGTATACCGTTGAATAGAAAGTGCAACGGTATAGAGTAAAACTAAAATATTAAGCTAAATACACAAAAAAGGATTCACCATGAGCGCAGGATTAATCAAACATTTAAAAAGAAAGACCGAAGAAGATAGCAATACAGCGATATTAATGTCGCAGTGGAACTTTGATCAAAAGCTCGTCGGTAAATCGCTTGAAAATGTGGGTAGTTATTATCCACACTTTAGTAGCCACAATGAATCTCATTCACAGCAAATACTAGTTAATATTGAGCGTCTGCTCGGTAATAATATTGAGAAGCTAACAGCGACAGACACATGGCTAATATTAGAAGCAGCTTATTGGCATGATATCGGGATGCTATTCAATGCCGATGAAGTACAATCCGTGGTTAATGACGAAAAATTCAAAGAGTATGTCGAAAATCTTGCTAATGACAATACGCAAGATTTACATGAATTTGCTAAAGTGTGGCATGAGGATGGATGGAATAAGGCGCTCGTCAATCATTCAGACCCACATACGGGCGTTGAAAAATATCGCCAGATGGTTGCTGAGTAGTATCGCCGAGGTCATGCCAAAAACTCAAATTCAGTGGTCATAGATCCATTTGAAAAACTTGGTATTAGTTCTCCCCGCACTGAACTCCTCCCCAAGCGTATCTATCGTTATCTTGGTCAAATATGCTGGGCACATGGACTTGGATTTGATTATGTCATGAATGATTTACCTTTTCGGCAAACGGGAATGGGTACTGAGAATTGTCATCCCCGATTTGTCGCTTGCTTGCTACGATTAGGTGATTTATTTGATATTGATGACAACCGCTTTTGCCCTATCATGGCAAGACAAGTTAGTAATATGCCGTCGTTTAGTGAAACTCATAAACATAAGCATCAAGCCATTCGTGAGTTTCAGCTAGACAATGAGACTGTCAGCGTAACAGCAATTTGTAGTACTGAAATGGCATATATTGAATGCCGAAATTGGTTTGATTGGATAAAAGAAGAAATTCAAAACCAGATGTCACAGTGGAAAAACATCGTTCCTCATCGTGATTTTGGTCTGCTCCCAACTATCAATAAGCTTGATGTGGAGATGGATGATTCAAAGATATTATTGGATGGTAAGCCAATGAAATTCTCATTGGACGAGCGCAGTGCTATTGAATTATTGCAAGGTAACAACCTATACAAAGACGATATGAGCATCTATCGAGAGCTGATTCAAAATGCTATTGATGCAACTATGATTCGTGTTTGGTTGGAGCACGGACAAAATCATAGTTCAAGAAAGTTACCTAAAAATGGTAATCCGTATGACAAAGATACTCAAAGCTTATTTGCAGACTACCCTATAACGTTAGATTGTAAAAAGGTCGCTGATGATGAGGATTCAACGTTATGGGAGTTTAGTATTGAGGATAACGGTGTTGGTATCTCGCGCACAGACCTTGAATATATGCAAAAAATAGCTGGTTCAAAAAACAATAAAGAAAAGCAAAAAATAGTTCACCAAATGCCTGAGTGGATGCGACCATCAGGAGAGTTTGGCATAGGCTTACACAGTGCTTTCCTACTTATGAAAGACTTACCCGCAAAACAGCAGAAGATCACTATATTTACTAAAAGTCGTCTGACTCACGAGAGTTTAAAAATTGAATTGAGTTCACCTTTATCTGGTAGAAATGGGTATTGCTTTATAAAAAAAATTAGTGATTTAGGTAACTATGGAACAAATATAATTGTTTTAGAAAAAATAACAAAAATAAAATCCATACAAAAGAATATTACTGACAACCATAGTTATGTTATCTTAGAAAACCTTGCAAGATTTAATGGAATTAAAATCCAAGATTTAAATCACTTAATAAGATTGATGAAAGTAAAATATATAGTAGAAAACCCTCTAGTAAATATTATGAATTCAGAGAAACTGGAGATATTAAATACATGTACAACTAAAAACGAAAATAACAAACCTATTTACTACTGGGATAGAAAAAATAATTCCGCAATGAGTATTCGTTTTGATGAAGATATTACATTATGTTCAACTTCAAGAAAAGATTCAAGAATAAAGTTTAGAGGTCAGTATATAGAACCTTTTTCATATAGAATTGGATCGTCTTTATTACCTACAATATTTAGCATGAACAATATATCCGTAACCTTTGATATATACAATATAAATGCCTCTAAGGCAGTAAGCTTAAATCGTGAAAAAATAAAAGATAGAAGATACATATACCAAACGATAAGTAAAGTTTATAAAAACTTCATGGAAAATAGTAAAAATGGAGATACTGATCTTATAGATGAAATGTTCAATAACAACGAAATACATACTTCTTTTTTACTAAGTTTTGGTGAAATAGATTCAAGTCTTGATTTAACATTACTTCAAGATAAAGCGGATGAATGGAAAGAAATAAAAATCCAAACAAATAAAAAACTAAAAGATGTTTTGAAAAGTAATGCTTTTATTAATACTGACTTTGATGACTTAGACTTGGATTCATTAATAGCTAAAACAAAAATAGATGATATTTTAACTATCAATTCTAGCATGGTTAGTTATTTATTAAAGAATAAGTATTTTCAAGAAATTTTAATAAAGGAGGGGTTTTCCAGATATTATATTTCCGATGAAAATATAAGTAAAAGTTCTGATTTTTTTCTATACTCAAAACCTACTATTGAATCTTTAAATATAAAGAAGATTGATTTAAATGACTCACCATTTATAGTCAATTCACTCAAGAGCTTTTATAATATTTATAGACATGATGGTCTAGAGAATATAGCTTTTGAAAGAATCTCTAGCTTGAAAGAATTTAGGTCACAATATAGCTTTTTACCAAAAACTATTATAGAAAATATAATTCGCTTATCTCTTAAAGAAGGAGTTGAACCTTTCATTGTTTTACCTTTCTCTAAAATCAATGACATAATTATTGAGATAGCTAATGAAAAAATAATTCAATGTCTAGAGCTAGTTAATAGTGATAGAGATTTAGACTTAATCTATACTGAAATGAAGAGTTATTTAATCGACAATTCAAAGTTAGTAAATCCCGGGTGGTACGAAGCTTATGAGTGAGGGAAGAATTTTCAACCTATTGACTTAACTTTTCTAGACAAACTTCATAAGCCAACGATCTAATTATTCCAAACACAAAAAAGGTGAGCCTAAGCCCACCTTTTTTATTATCTACAATAACTCAAACTACCTTAACGAACCCAAGCCCGCGCATTACGGAACATACGCATCCACGCGCCATCTTCATCCCAAGCAGCCGGTTTCCAGCTGTGATTGTACGCGCGTAGCGTACGCTCAGGATGCGGCATCATAATCGTGACGCGACCATCAGTGCTACATAGACCGGTGACACCGCCGACCGAACCGTTTGGATTAAGCGGATACGTCTCAGTGGGCTGACCTTGGCTATCGACAAAACGCATGGCAAGCTGACCGTGTTTGGCCATACCGTCAATCTCGGTGGCATTAAGCGTCGCAAAGCCTTCACCGTGCGCAACTGCAATCGGTAAGATACTGTCTTGCATACCTTTGAATAATATCGACTTGGTGCGCTCAACTTTTACGTTGACGGTACGCGCTTCAAAGCGAGCCGATTTATTCGCGATAAAGCGTGGAAAGTTCTCGGCTCCTGGGATTAAGTCTTTCAACTGCGCCATCATCTGACAGCCGTTACAGACGCCAAGGGTAAAGGTTTCAGGACGCGAGAAGAAGCGCACAAACTGCATGCGCAAGTCGTCATGGAATAAGATAGAGTTCGCCCAGCCCGAGCCTGCGCCCAATACGTCACCGTAGCTAAAGCCGCCACAAGTCACTAAACCTTCGAAGTCACGTAGATTAATACGACCTTTGAGCAAGTCGCTCATGTGCACGTCTACCGCTTCAAAGCCCGCTTGAGTAAAGCCTGCTGCCATCTCTAGCTGACCATTGACGCCTTGTTCACGTAAGATAGCGACTTTGGGTTTATTGGCGCGACTATTCAGATAAGGCGCTTCAATCGCTTGGCTCAAATCAAAGTTTGGCGTGGCAATTAGACCTTGATAGCTGCTATCGGTAATCAAATCATACTCTTGTTGTACGCAAGCAGGATTGTCACGGCGACGAGCGATTTGATAGCTGACCTGACTCCACTCCTGCTGTAATTTACCACGGCTAAAGCTTAAGGTTTTATCGCCCATGAGCGTTGGGGTTTGGATAATTAAACTCTCTTCCTCTATACTTTGACCGACTAGGCTGAGCATATCACTAACGTTAAACTCTTCTGCCAATTGCATCAAGGCTGGCACGTCTTCTGGCATAACTTGGATGACCGCGCCTAACTCTTCACTGAACAATTGACCTAATAAGTTATCATCGGTCAATGACAGCTTGATACCTTGGCGACTGGTAAATTGCATCTCAGCGATAGTGGCAAGCAAGCCGCCATCACCGATATCGTGATAGGCACTGATAACCTCTTGCGCGTTACCGGCTTGGATAAAGTTAAAGAAATCAACCAAGTCGCTCGGATGCGTTAAGTCTGGGCAGTCATTACCCAATTGGCTCAGCGTTTGCGCCAAGATTGAACCGCCTAAACGCAATTTACCCTTAGATAAGTCAATCCGGTAAAACGCGCTATCGCCATTAATCAATTCAGGGGTTAGCGTTTGTGCCACATCAACCACTGGCGCAAAAGCAGTGATGACCAAGCTCATTGGCGAGACGATGGATTTGTCTTGCGCACCCTGCTCAGAGTTGTTGGCATCGCTTTTAACATTACTGTCCGTCCAATTGGCACGCATCGATAGCGAGTCTTTACCCACTGGAATAGCGATACCTAGCGCAGGGCACAGCTCTTCGCCAATCGCATGAACCGCATCGAACAATGCTTCATCTTCCGCGTCGTCACCGCAAGCCGCCATCCAGTTTGCTGACATCGTAATATCTGATAACTGCGCAATACGTGCGCCAGCAATGTTGGTAATTGCTTCACCGACGGCCATGCGTGCAGAAGCGGTTGGGCTAATCAAGGCGACCGGTGTACGTTCACCGACACTCATGGCTTCACCGCTCATCGGTTGACCATCAAGATTGAGCAAGCCAGATGCCGTTACCGCACAATCTGCAACCGGCACTTGATAGCGACCAACATACTGGTCACGCACCACCATACCGCCAATAGAACGGTCACCAATGCTAATTAGGAACGACTTGCTAGCAACGGTAGGATGGCGTAAAACGTCAGTAATAGATTCAGCTAAATTAACCTCGTCAAGTTCCAACGCTGGCAAGGTGCGCTCAGAACGGCTAAAGCTACGCTTCATCTGCGGCGTACCACCAAGCAACACCTGCATCGGCATATCAACTGGCTGTTCTGCTAACAATTCATCATCGACAATCAACTGACGGACATCAGTCGCCGTACCTAAGATGGCATACGGGCAACGCTCACGGGCACAAATTGCATCGAACTGGGCTTCGCTTTCAGGATGAATCGCTAACACATAACGCTCTTGTGCTTCATTCGACCAAATTGCCATTGGTGACATACCAGCTTCTAACGAAGGAACCTTACGCAAGTTTAGATGCGCACCCATTTCATGGTCATTGACCAATTCTGGCATCGCATTTGATAAACCGCCTGCGCCCACATCATGTAGAGAGACGATTGGATTGCCATCTTTACCATTGTTGCTCGCATCAACATCATTACCAGCCAACGCCCAGCAACGATCCATCACTTCTTGACAGCGACGTTCCATTTCCGCGTTATCACGCTGAACCGACGCAAAGTCTAAGCCTTCATCTAATGAGCCACTATCGACAGAAGATGCCGCACCGCCACCCAATCCAATTTGCATCGCAGGACCACCAAGGACGATGAGTAAATCACCTTGCTGAATGCTATTTTTTTCTATTAAGTTACGTTTGATATTGCCATAACCACCGGCAAGCATGATTGGTTTATGATAGCCGCGCATTTCGCTGCCGTCTTTTGCCGCTGAGGTATCCAATTGGAAACTACGGAAATAACCGCATAGATTGGGACGACCAAACTCATTAGAGAAGTTGGCACTGCCTAATGGTGCCTCAAGCATAATCTCAAGACTGGTTGCCATACGATCAGGCGTACCGTAGTCTTTCGTGCTCACCTGACCGGACTGTTCCCACTTCTCTGCTAGCTCAGGAATATGCAAATGCGACACATGAAAACCAGTTAAGCCTGCTTTTGGTTTACCGCCACGACCAGTTGCACCTTCATCACGAATCTCACCACCCGCACCAGTCGCTGCACCCGCATAAGGCGCAATCGCCGTTGGGTGATTATGAGTTTCGACTTTCATTAAGATATCGATTTCTTCTTGATGGAAATCGTAAGGATGGGCTGAATTGGCATCCATCGCATCTTCAGGAACTGGATAAAAGCGCCAACCTTCTGACCCTTCCATTACCGCCGCATTGTCTTTATAAGCCGACAAAATGCCTTGTGGATTGGTTTTATAGGTATTTTTAATCATTTGGAACAATGATTTAGACTGCACTTCGCCATCAATCGTCCACTTAGCATTAAAGATTTTATGACGGCAATGCTCAGAATTGGCCTGCGCAAACATCATCAGCTCAACGTCAGTCGGATTGCGCTGTAGCTCATCAACATAGGCATTCATTAAATAGTCTATATCTTCACTAGATAAAGCAAAACCAAATTCTGTATTGGCTGATTCTAGAGCTTCACGACCTGCACCAATCACATCGATATGATTAAGCGATGCTGGCTGCTCATCATCAAATAACTTGCTGGTTTCACTCAAATCATAGACCAAGCTCTGGGTCATACGGTCAAATAATAATTGCTCAGCGGCTTTAGGTAGTTTTTCACTCAGCTGACTGTTACTCACTTCGCCATCAACCGTTAAAGTATAAACAATCACGCGCTCAACACGCTTAATCACAATCTCACAGTTATTAAAAATATCCGTCGCTTTACTGGCCCATGGCGAAATCGTACCAAAACGCGGGCCAACGATCACTTGTAATTGATTATCTTGGGGGGCTGCAAGTACCGTCGCACTGTCAACAGCAAGTAGGTCTAACGCCTTTTTATGCTCATTACCGTCAAGTTCCCGTGACAACACATAGACTTGTTGGGTGCTAATTTGGGTAATGTTTAGATTGGTTTTTTGCTGAAACTGACTGATGAGTTGCTGCGTCTGAAAATCGGTCAAAAATGGTTGTCCGGCGATGGTCATCATAAAGGCATATTCCATAGGATGGGCAAAGAGCGGCATCACTGCCATGTAACGAAAAGGGTGGGCACATTATAACAAGAAGACCTCTAATAAGCAGGTATAAACCGCGATAAATTCATGGTTTATCTACCTAACATCCTCTTTGATTTTATAATATCTTTCTGTTTACTACCTAATAAACACGATTGTAGTATAGCAGTACAAGACCACTGCCCGTTTTACCTAACTGTCGTAGTGCTTACAAAAGCTCACATGGGTTTACGGCTAACCTATATAACTGCGTTAGTAAACCTCGCTATTCTAGATGCAGTTTCAAAGTTACAATTATAAAGGTACAACGCTACAGTTTTAAAAGCACAACTCATTTATTAAGAATAGTTTCTCAAATTTAAATAACTTTAGATCGTTTTTATTCGATTATTATAACAAATTAAGGATAAGCCTCATGAGTAGACAAGACCATATCGATAAGATTCAAGACGTTATCAAAGATGTTAAATTTGCGATGATGAGTACGGTTAATAAGAAAGGCGATGTGCATGCTTGGCCAATGACCACGACTGAAACTAGCCTTGGCGCCAAAGAGATTTGGTTTATCGGTGATAAAACGTCAGATGTAGTCAAAGATCTTGAAGACAATCCAAAAGTAGGTCTATCTTATGCCACGCAAGATGCGAAGAATTACGTGTCTATCAGTGGTAATGCAGAACTATCAACCGATAAAGACAAGCTCGATGAGCTGTGGTCACCAATCGACAACGCCTTTTTTGAGCAAGGTAAAGACGATCCAAAAGTTCAGCTGATTAAAGTCGTCCCTCATGGTGCAGAGTGCTGGATCAGTGGCAGCTCTACAGTGAACATGTTCAAGATGGCAGCCGCTGCAGTACAAGAAGGTAAAACGGCTGAAAACATGGGCGATGTATTCTCAGTGTCTTTATAAGGTCACCATTTATAAAAAGTATTATTTATAAAACCACTATTTTCATAAGATATGAGAATAGTGGCTTATTAAGCATGATTTGATAGCTTTAATGAATAACTATAATGAAGACAGTATATTATTTTAAACATTCATAACGACAGGGATAAGCATTATGAGTAAGCAAGAACAGATGGATAAGATCCAAGCGTTAGTAAAAGATATTAAATATACCATGATGACCACAAGAACCAGTGAAGATCATCTGCATTCTTGCCCAATGAATACGACTGAAACCAGCATTGGGGCTAAAGAGATTTGGTTTATTGGTCATAAACCCTCTGATACTGTTGAGAATATTAAGAAAAATCCAGAAATAAACCTTGCTTATGCTACTCAAGATAATAAAGATTACCTGTCTATTACTGGTAAAGCTGAATTAGTCGAGGATAAAGACAAATTAGAAGAGTTGTGGTCGACTATCTACAACGCTTATTTTGAGCATGGCAAAGAGGATCCAAAAGTTCAGTTGATAAAAGTCGTCCCTCATGGCGCAGAATATTGGGCAAACGGTAATGCATTTGCCAACGTATTTAAAATAACTGCGGCTGCGGTAACGGACACCGCCGTTGGTGACAGTCTGGGTGAAAATTTTTCAATAACGTTATAAGCCTGCGCTAATATTTAATGTTTTAGCATGTCCGACAATATTTTAGTATATCTGACAAAAGTTTAATAACAGACTGATGCAATAGCAAAATTATTGATAAAAAACGCTAGTAGCTTGACACTACTAGCGTTTTTTTATCACTATTAAATTCGTAATAACACGCTTAGAAAGCTAGCCGCTTTGTTTAAGATAAGGCCATGCCGCTTTAAGATAAATAAACATCGACCACAGGGTTAAAATCACTGCTGCCATCATCAACACATAGCCAATCACTTCAAGTGACTCCCAGTTCAACAACAGCACCGTAATAGCAATCATTTGAAAAGCGGTCTTTAATTTACCCACATAAGAGACCGCCACACTGGTGCGATTGCCGAGTTCTGCCATCCATTCACGCAGTGCAGACACGGCAATCTCACGCGAGATAATCACAATCGCAGCAATCGACATGATAATATTCGGATGCCATTGTACTAAGATAATAAGCGCGGCTGCCACCATAAGCTTGTCAGCGACTGGATCCAAAAATCGGCCAAAGGCAGACATTACATTCAGCTTGCGCGCAAAATAGCCATCCAGCCAATCGGTGATAGCCGCAATAATAAATATGCCAGTCAACAATAAATGCCGCACCAAACTATCGCTAAACTCACTCATTCCTACTCGCGCAATGACATTGTCTGGAATAGCAGGCATATTAATGCCCATTGCTGGCGGCCAGTAAGCAATTGCCACAAATAGCGGAATCATTAAGATACGCGCAATAGTGAGATTGTTCGGTAAATTAAAAATGCTTCTATTATTTTGCAGCGGTGGCGTGTGCAGAGGTGTACTCTCGGTCATGGCTAACCCAGTTTAAGATAGACGTAAGGATGGCTGCTAGCTTAGCATTTTTAAGGCGTGCCGTCATGCCCACTCTGTATATTCCTAATTATCAGTTCAAACTATAAGATAAACAGTTTAGCTCTAAAGCCCTTACTAAAAGTAATAACTTCATCTGTTCAATTAATATTAAAGCGACATACAGCAAGGCTTTTAAGCCTATTTAATGAATATCCAAATATTTTTCAAAATGTGACAATGTATTAAAACTTCGATAAACGTAATGTCATGTAACTAAGTTAATTTGAAAATTTTAGTTTCGGCTATGGTGTACATAAGAAAAAACACTTGTACACGGATATTTGTAAGCAAGTATTAAAAATCATTGAATTATCAGCTATTAACCTTATCTCTATAAGTAAGAACAAAGACTAATCAATAATAAAATTTATGTTTAACCAAATAACCTGTTTTCCTCAGCCCACAGTTTCCTCCTATGTGGGCCTTTTTTTGTCTGTTAATTTCGCTATACTACTTCCTTGTTAATTGGCGATAAGCAGGGCGCGATAATGGGCAATCTAGTGATAATAGCAATACTAATAGTACTGGTATGCGTTTATATGATGATGTTTTGGTACTGGATACGGACGTCACTCATTATGGTTCGGCAGTCTATTTTACTGGGTATATTAGGCTTTCTTTTTTCACCTATTGCCCAAATTATTTATTATTTATCCAATAAAAATAAGTTGAGCATACAAGATAAAAAGGACTTTAGCCGTTATTGGTTAGCCTTTGGTCTTACTATATTAATTAGCCTCTTAGGCGCCTTCGCCTCTACGACTCTGCCAGTTATACATTAGAATAATATGGGCTCAGACTAAGATAACGATAGGTTATAAAGTAAGTTTATATGAAGAACATAACTGAGCAATGTTCGTCCTCTATGCCACCATGATACTGCTGGTAGGATGTTTGATATCATTAGCTCACTTGACTTATTTATTACTAACCTCATTTATCGCAGCAACTGTCTCTACTGCCATCAAATAACAACTTTCAATATTACCTTGCCCACACCAATCGCCACTGACAATCCATTGATGAGTGTTATCCACTAATATGCCTGATTCTTTGAAGTTATCTTTGTCATCAGTATTAACAATCGTTGCGGCATAACGCCAGCGATGACAGTCTATTTGGCTCGGTGCCGTGTCGCTATTCCAATTAAGTGCTTGCTGCGCTGCTGCTAATAATTGTGCTTGTACTTCTTGCACATCCTCATCGACATGCGCTTGTGACCAGTCATTACGTGCATGGATGGTCACACTAGGTAATAGGTCGCCATGTGCCGGTTTATGCTGTTCAATAAATATTCTATCGAGTGGCGAGTCATTCACGTAAGCCACATCCCATATTAACGCGGCTGTATTGTTTAAAGTCTCAGGCTGATGTTCAATGTCATCCCAACCAAGCATTAAAGTATAACAAGCTTGCATTTGCGGTTTACTAGTTTTTGCTTGTTTCGTAAAACCGCTACCTGCCATTAGCTCTACGGCTTGCCCATTTGGTGCGGTACAAATGACCCAATCAAAGCCGCCTAAACTTGCCCCACTGTCATCGAACAGTTCGGTTTTATTATCGGTAGAGTCATCCTGCAAGTTATTGTTTTGCTTTTTAATAAGGGGCGCAACACGAGTTCGAAATTTTACAGTAGTAAAGCGTAACTCATCCGCCAATACGCGTCCCCAACTGGTCATTTTTGGGGTACTGATATAGCGAGCGTGAACCGTATCCCACTGCTCTTTTTGCTGAATATTGAGCGGCTGTTGGTTGTCATTAGCTGGCGTTAATTCAACCACTTCAGCACACCACGGCTGTAGTAAGCCAGTATCTAACCACGGCTTAATAAACTGCGAAAAGCTGTCCGTCTTAGCCGTAAAAAACTGCGCGCCAAAGGCCCATTGCCAGTTTTTATTGGTCTGCGTATCAGTACGATAACGAGTTGCTAAACGGCCGACGCTACGTGATTTTTCAAAGATCGTAATCTGCGGCATGCCTGCTTTACTTACTTGCTGACTAAATGCGCGCTCTAATAAGGTGGCTGTAAATAAACCCGTTAAACCGCCACCGATAATCGCTATCTTTGGTACTATTTTTGGAATGGTGTGGTCATATTTAATAGTTACACCGTTATCAGCTTGGGATAGAGAATGATCAGTCATAATGACAAGAAACCTTGTTAAAAATTGAGCAATAAGTAGAAAGGAATAGTAGGAAAAATCAGTAGAAATAATTTACAGTAAAAAAACGATACTAAAAAGCCATGCTGTTCATTACAGCATGGCTTCTGTTAAACGGTTCATATTAATAGGTGCATGATTATCAGCTTTTTATTAGTAAACTTGTTTTAGTTGCCTTTTATTAATAGATTTGTATTAACAAAATAGCCTCAGCAAATTTTACGTTCCGCTTTAACCACCTCTATGAGTTTATTAATCACTGAACTATCAGCTAAGGTAGACAAGTCGCCCAACCCAACATATTGTCCAGCAGCAAGCTTACGTAAGATGCGGCGCATAATTTTGCCGGAGCGCGTTTTAGGTAACACATCGACGATATAAATCGCATCTAAATTAGCAATAGGCCCAATCTCATTTCGCACGTGGCGATTCAGTTCTGCTTTTAGTTGCTCACTTGGCACCTCGCCTGCTTTCAGAATAATAAACGCACAGATGCCTTCGCCGCGAATTGAATGGGGCATGCCCACCACCGCTGCTTCGACGGTGGAGGGATGAGAATCGACGGCACTTTCGATTTCCGCCGTACCCAGCCTATGCCCTGAGACATTGAGCACGTCATCAACGCGTCCGGTTATCCAGTAGTGACCATCTTCATCACGCTGCACGCCATCACCAGTGAAGTAATACCCCGGATAGGTGCTGAAATAAGTCTCTAAAAAGCGCTGATGGTCATTATAAATGGTACGCATTTGCCCCGGCCAGCTGTTACTAATCGCAAGGTTACCGTGCGCAGGACCAATAAGTGCCGTGCCATCGGTATCCATAACTTGTGGCTTAATACCGTATAAGGGATTCATCGCGGCACCTGGTTTCATCGCCACCGTTCCCGGAATGGGGGCTAGTAATATACCACCCGTTTCTGTCTGCCACCACGTATCGACAATGGGGCAATGCCCGCTACCAACGACACTATAGTACCAATCCCATGCTTCTGGATTAATCGGCTCACCGACTGTACCGAGCAATCGCAGACTTGAGCGGTCAGACTCGCGCACAAAGGCATCGCCTTCTTTCATCATTGCCCGAATAGCGGTAGGTGCGGTATATAAAATACTGATATTGTGCTTATCGATAATGTGCCCGACCCGCGCCCATGTTGGATATTCTGGTACACCCTCGAACATGACCGTCGTCGTGCCATTGGCAAGAGGCGCATAAGTGGCATACGTATGGCCAGTTACCCAGCCAACGTCAGCCGTACACCAGTAAATATCATCTTCTTTGACATCGAAGACATCACGGAAAGTTGATAGCGCGTAGGTAATATAACCGCCTGTGGTGTGTAGCACACCTTTAGGCTTACCCGTTGAGCCGGAGGTATATAATAAGAACAGTGGATCTTCAGCATTCATGACTTCAGGCTCACACTGCTCACTTTCCCCTTCAACTAAAGTATGATACCAAATATCACGGCGACCGCTCATCGGTACTGAGTTGCCGGTGCGATGCACTACGATGACATTTTTGACACTCTCGGTGCCTTCCATATCCAGCGCACGGTCGACGTTTGCCTTGAGTGGGGTGCGCTTATTGCCGCGCAACCCTTCATCCGCTGTAATGACCAATTTAGATTGGCTATCAATGATGCGATTGCCTAAACTTTCTGCAGAAAAGCCACCAAATACCACGGAATGTACGGCACCAATACGAGTACAGGCCAGCATTGCCATCATGGCTTCCGGTATCATCGGCATATAAAGGGACACGCGATCGCCTTTTTTGATCCCCAGTTTGCGCATGGCATTACCAAGTCGGCAAACCTCTGAATGCAGCTCTTTGAATGATATAATTTTATGGAGTGAGGGATGATCCCCTTCCCAAATAATAGCAGGCTTATAGGGATTGGTTGTTAAGTGGCGGTCAAGACAGTTGACCGAAATATTTAGCTCACCATCTTCGAACCATTTAATCTGAAAGTTATCTAAATTATAATTAACATTGCTAATAATAGTCGGCTTGGTTATCCAGTCAATTTGTTCAGCACGTGCTGCCCAAAATGCGTTATTGTCTTCAGGAGCGGCAACAGACTGAGTATAATTACGCACATATTGCTCGGCTGAGGTATTGGCAGCGGCGACAAATTCAGCCGCAATGGGGAATGATTTTTGAGTCATGGTCGTGTTCCTTTTTTAATTATTATTACTTACGCAATTTATCTTATTAATGCTAGTTTTGATATCCATTATCTGGCGAATAGTGTTTTAACAACAACACTCTTAATAATAAGGGTTTTGATATCCGTTGTCTTGATACCCGTTATTCTAATGCCAACTATCAAACCAAAATAATGGGGATTGTGACAGGTAATGTGAGGTCATCTTCCATAATGAATGACGTGCCAACTTCAGTTTGACAAATAAGGGCAACTGATGCAAGACATCAACGGCTAATCGCAACAATTTCAAGTGGCATATGTACAGTCGCCAATCAGTACAAAGTAGGGTCAGTTTATTAGTAATGGCTGGTATGCCAACTATTTTAAATGGCTTAGTAATTAAGCCTTGTAACTCTCGATTAAATATGGACAATAACCACTCTAAATATCTTGTTTCGAACCCTGTTTTAAATGTGGTTTTTAAACATATTATTTACCTTATTACCCTATTTTTAAACCTATCGCTCTATGGAAGTAACCGCAATGGACAATCAGCGCACTAAGCCCGCTAACACTCATTATGATGTCATTATTATCGGCGCTGGCGCATCAGGGCTTTACTGCGCGCTGACTGCGGGTCGCCGTGGACGCAAAGTACTGGTACTCGATCATGCTAATAAAGTTGGTAAAAAAATCCTGATGTCAGGTGGCGGACGCTGTAACTTCACCAATTATTTCGTTGAACCTGAGCATTTTATCAGTGCCAATCAGCATTTTTGTAAATCAGCCCTGAGTCGCTACCCAAGTTGGGAGTTTATTGGGATGGTTGAGCAGCACAAAATTGCCTATCATGAGCGTGAACACGGGCAGCTATTCTGTGACGACTCTGCACAAGATATTGTCACTATGTTGCTTGATGAATGTGCGGCGGCTGGCGTGCAAGTGCGGCTTAATACCCAAATTGAGCAAGTTAAGGTTGATGAAAATAACGAAAATAGTAAAAGCGCCCGCTTTCAGTTATTAACTTGCAAAAAGCTCAGTAAAAAAGACATCGCCAGCGAGATTAAAGCAACGCAAACTAACTATAGCTGTGAGTCTCTGGTGGTCGCGACTGGTGGGCTGTCTATCCCAACGATGGGTGCCAGTGGCCTTGGCTATGAATTGGCACAGCAATTTGGACACACGCTAGCCAGTATCGATCCCAGTTTGGTGCCGTTCACTTTTACTGATAAAACAGGTGAGCTGCTGCGGGCATTGGCCGGTATCAGCTTACCGGTAATTGCCAGTAATACGCGTACCTCATTTAAGTTACCGTTATTATTTACCCATCGCGGTCTGTCCGGCCCGGCTATGCTGCAGCTGTCCAACTATTGGCAAACGGGTGAGCCTATCGAAATCAACCTGCTTCCTGATACTGACATCACTGCGCTACTGCTTGAACATAAACAGTCGCATCCTAAGCAGTTAATTCGCACCGTACTGGCAGAGAATACTGATAATGCCTTACCCAAAAAGTTATTGGCAGCGCTGCAAACAACTTTTTGGGAAGATATCAAAGATACGGAATTGGCCAATATTAAGGATGAGCGCTTAAGCGCGCTTGGAGCAACTATCAATGGCTGGCAGCTCAAACCTTCTGGCACCGAAGGCTATCGTACGGCTGAAGTGACGCGCGGCGGGGTTACAACCGATGAAGTGTCCTCTAAGACCATGCAAAGTAAGTACCAAGATGGACTCTATTTTATCGGGGAAGTACTCGATGTCACAGGCTGGCTGGGTGGTTATAACTTTCAATGGGCATGGGCCAGCGGTTTTGTTTGCGGTGAAGTGGTTTAACTGCGTTTCATTTACTGTAAAAGACTCACCATAAAAAGCCACCTTACTATTAATAGTAAGGTGGCTTTTTTGTTAGGTATTATTTGTACTTTAGCAGTCATTTTTAAACAACTGTTTTTAAATGCACAATTTTAAACCACTACTTTTGAATAACTAACTATTGCGCTTCTTTCATAAATGGATAGTCAGTGTAACCAACGGTAGTGCCACCATAAAAACTCTCTGGATGCTGCTCATTAAGCGGGGCATCTTGGCGGATACGCTCAGCCAAATCAGGATTGGCGATATAATCGCGGCCAAAGGCCACCGCATCAATATAGCCTTCACGAATATTTCGTTCCGCTTTTTCGACGCTATAACCACCGGCTGCAATAATCAGCTGACCAAAAGCTTTACGGACACGCTGACGGAAATCGTCGCTATAGGGCGTGCCACCTGCCCAATCCGGCTCAGATAAATGTAGATACATGATACCGCGTTTATTCATCTGCTCAATCAGCCAGATATTTTCGTCTTCATGGTAGCCGGCTTCTACATTATTAAAAGTGCCGAGTGGTGAGATTCGAATACCCACATGATCGGCATCCCACGCGCCAACGCAGGCATCGATAACTTCTAGCATCAAGCGTGCGCGATTATCGCGGCTGCCACCATACGCGTCTTCACGCTGGTTGGTATGTTCCGCCCAGAATTGATGTAAGAGATAGCCATGTGCACCATGAATCTCGATGCCGTCAAAACCTGCTTCATGAGCATTTTTGGTTGCATGAGCGAAGTCGGCAACAACTTGCTGGATTTCATCAATAGTCGCCGGACGCGGAGTCGTCGCATCAACCCGAATCGCTTGATGGTCACTATCACGCAAGGTGGTGCGGATACCCACATTAACATCCGATGCGGAAATAGGTGCTTTGCCATCAGGCTGTACACTTTTATGCGCAACCAGACCGGTATGCCAAAGTTGCAGTACGATTTTGCCACCTTTAGAATGCACATTATTGACAATCACTTTCCAAGCCGTCATCTGATCTTGGGTATGAACGCCCGGCGCACCAGCATAACCTTTTGCTTGGAAAGACACTTGCGTGGCTTCTGCGATAATTAAGCCTGCGCTCGCACGTTGCGCGTAATATTCACCTGCTAACGCGGTTGGAACGTCGCCTGGCTCAACTGCCCGTAGACGAGTCAGCGGTGCCATAATAATGCGGTTTTTTAAGGTTTGTGTGCCCATTTTGATAGGTTCAAATAAGGTATCATGTGCCATGGTGTGCCTTGTCTTTCGTTATTTATAAGATATTGGTTGTGAAAAGCTGATTAAACGATGTTTATAAAGAACCATTAAAAATGGCTGATACAAACATCCCTAAAAGTGTTTTTATCAATTTCCTTTATAAGGTATAGGCAGACTTATTCAAGTAAATATCACAAACAAAAACACCGATACAGCATGATATCGATATTTATAATACTCATTATTCGACTACTCTTATAACTCTATTAAGCTAATAAGATTAACCTAAGGATGCAACCTATGAAAAAGACTACATTAACACTCATAATGGGAGCAAGCCTATTATTTGCTACGAGCGCTTGCCAGCCTCCAGCTGATATGCCAAAAACGCCCGACACCAAATCAACGTCAAAGGAAACGGTCAAAGAACCAAGCACGCAGCCATTAATAGAAGCGAAAACGCCAAGAGCCTTAACCAATGCATTGGTAGCATTGTCTGAAGAACAGTTAACAAATAAGCTGGTTTGCACTAAGCTCAGTGACACTATGAAGAACATTGATAATAAAAGTAAAATTGAAGATATTCATGCTATCCAACGTCAATTAAATGCCTGTTTGCCAATGACTGATAACTTAGAGATTCTGCAATGGCTAAAGGAGTATCAAGCACTGTACGGACGTTTTTTAGGTTCCAATAGTTATATGGATGATGAAAACTTTTACGATGTGGTAAATACCATCCAACAAGGCCAAAAATTATCGGTCAAGCAACTAAAAGCATTGAGCCCACGTAGACGATATCTGATTGAACTGGTAGCGAGTAAAGCGGACGTTAGCGTGCTGTATATAGGCGAAGGTATCTTTATCTTTCATCATGACCTAAAGGCAATGGCTGACTTGTTTATCCCTTATCTACCCGCCGATCAAGCCAAGTTTATTCAGCGTATGGCACAAGACAACCAAGATATTTTTTGGAATGATGCGGCGGTTGCGGTATCTTTTAACGAAGTGATTGCCCGTGCTAAGTTTTGGGAAAGTTATATCCAGCGTTACCCAACAAGCTATTTTAGCCAAGATGCGAAAAACTTATTTAATATGTATCGCTATGTGCTGTTCTATGGTTCAGACAATACCCGCTGGACAGATGATGCTATACATGAATTTCTGGACCCCAAATACACACAAGCAATGGCACAGTTAACCACACGCTCTAACAGTACCTTGGCTCAAGATGCACAAATTTTTCTTAACTTTATGACACTTTCCGACCGAGAGCGTAAGAAAAAGTATCCCGTGCCAAGCAAAGATAATAATGGCAATAAAATTGAAAATTGGGCAATTCCGCGCTATCAGTTAACAGAAATATTGCCAATACTTTCACCATGGGAAGAGGGTAATAATAGAGACTGCTTGAGTAGCATAATTTGCGTGGATTATAACGTTGAGTGATGCCCACATAAGCAGTCACACTTGCTAAAATTATCGCAAACCAGTAAGTATGACTGCATCTAATTTATAAAAGCCAATCTATAAAAGCTAATTGATAAACCCTATTATAAAAAGGATAAATAAATGAAACTACGTATTTTAAAATCGGCGGTGACCAATCCTTGGTTTAACTTGGCAACCGAGGATTGGATTTTCCAAGCGCTTGATGCCAATTCACACACCCTATTTTTATGGCGTAATGCTGAAACCGTCGTCATTGGGCGCTCGCAAAATCCGTGGGTGGAATGCAAGACTGACAAAATGGAAGAAGATAATGTCTTTCTAGCTCGCCGTCAAAGCGGCGGTGGCGCGGTCTTTCATGATTTGGGCAATACCAACTTTACCTTTTTATCGCCTAAAGACGAGTATGACCAGACGGCTAACTTTACCATCATCATCAATGCCCTTAAAAAATTAGGCATCGATGCCACGCTGTCTGGGCGTAATGACATGCAAGTTGGCGATAAAAAAATATCAGGCAGTGCCTTTAAACATGCCGCCGATCGCAGCTTTCATCACGGTACTTTATTGGTCAACGCTGATATGCAAAAGCTGGGCGACTATCTCAATCCGCATCCGCTCAAATTACAAGCGAAAGGCATCAAATCGGTACGTTCTCGCGTTGCTAATTTGGTTGAATTTAATAATACGATTAATCACGAAATCTTATCTGCTGCCATTATCGAAGCCTTTTGTGAGTACTATGGTCAAACAGTTGAAGTAGAGGAGTTAGATGAGGCCAGTCTTGCCAAGCAGCCTAATCTTAATAAATACTATCAGCAAATGTCAGATTGGGACTGGCGCTTCGGCAAAACCCCTGAGTTCTCACATCAATTGGAGACGCGCTTTGATTGGGGCATGATTGATTTACATATGGATGTGAAGCAAGCGGTCATTAGCGAAGTCGTCATCTTTTCTGATGCGTTAAATGTGGAATTGATTGATACCTTAAAAGACACGCTGACAGGGGTTAAATATAATAAGAATGATGTTGAGACTAAGCTGGATGAATTAAAACAAACGCAACCTGACTTATTAGCGCAGGTTGATGACTTTTCAAAGTGGTTAGTTGGTGAGATGGAAGGTTAGAATTTTGGATTTGATGGAATATGAATCTTTCCGTAGTATCGTAGCTATAAACTGAAAATTTATAGCCAAAACCTTTAGATAACAATAAATTATAAGGAATTTTTATGAAATACCTACACGCTATGATTAGAACCAATAAAATAGACGATACATTATTTTTCTATTGTGAGCTAATGGGCTTAAAACTACTTAGAAAAAAGGACTCTGAAGCAGGACGATTCAGTTTATATTTTTTAGCGACTCATGACGGTGCGCCAGAGATTGAGGTTACTCATAACTGGGACGAAAAAGAGTATAGCAATGGCGACAACTTTGGGCACTTTGCCTTTAGCGTTGATAACATATATGAGCAATGCGAAAAATTTATGCAGGCTGGTGTTGATATATTAAGACCGCCTAGAGATGGGTATATGGCTTTCGTTAAAGACCCTAATAATATCTCAATTGAGCTACTGCAAGATGGTGAACGCTTAGAACCTATTGAGCCTTGGATTTCAATGAAGAGTATTGGCACGTGGTAGGCTGTAGAACACGTTTCATATAACGTTCTCTAAGAAAATAAATGCGTAAGTGAATTTTCTGCAGCTCGTGTCTGCATATAGCAATATTTTTTGACTATAAAAGCCATTCGACAGGTAGCCACCCTACGACTGTCAAAGCGATACTGCGTAGAATGTTAGACCCAGGCTCCGAAGTGCTTACCGAACCCGTATTGGAATCGATCCAAACCAGCTTTCCATCGCGCTGTTCAACGCGCCAAGCCAGCCCCTTTATTCCTTCATCGAATGCTTTGTGTACTTTTTGCGCCATCTGCTCACTGTTGATGAGCAAACCCATTTCGGTGTTTAATCTAGTAGAACGAGGATCAAAGTTAAACGATCCCACAAAAATTCGCTCTCCATCAATCGCGAAGGTCTTTGAATGGAGACTAGCGCCTGTCGATCCGAACGGCCCTAAACGGTTAGATCGGGCATCAGGTGCCGCTTTGCTACGTAGTTCAAAAAGACCAACGCCACTTTCAAGCATGGCTTTGCGGCGCTTAGCATAACCGGCATGAACTGGCAGAACATCTGTTGCTTCCATCGAGTTGGTCAGCATGCGCACATCGACACCGCGCGCAGCAAGCGTAGCAAAGGCTTCGACGCCCCCAGAACCCGGAACAAAATAGGCCGAAACCCCATCGAAGCGTGTCTTGATATCACCTACAGCATTCTTTAGTCGGCTTGCCAATAAATCTTCACGAGGCACGGCTCCTTGTCCTTTTATTGGATCATCACTCACTAACACAGTCGTTGTCCATTCTAAATCAAGCTCTCCTGCCGCAAGAGCTGCCACGATGTTCGAGCTATCCAAAATGGCTTTGTACTCGCTCATCTGTGAATCGCCCTTAAATCCAGCTAATCGAGTGCCAATCGGATCATTCACTTTATGTATTCCGACGATCAAATCTGCTGGATAAACAGATAACGCCGCCCAATAACGGTCAAAACCAGCAGCGATCTGCGGAACAATATCACCTACCGCCATAACATCAAAATCAACGAAAAGTGGCGTCGAACCGGTGCCAAAATATTCGTCACCGACGTTTCGACCACCAACTATTGTCGCGCGCCCATCTACCGTGAAGGATTTATTATGCATTCTTCGGTTTAGTCGGAAAAAATCAAACCCATAAGACAGTATCTTCGCCGTGCGCAGATTAAAGGGATTATACAGCCGCACTTCGATATTCGGATGGGCAACGAGCGCTGCTATCTCAGTATCGATTCCCGTTGTACCATTGTCATCTAGCAATAGCCGAACGCGCACACCTCTATCGGCGGCGCGAACCAAAGCATCAAGTAGCAGAGTACCCGTTAGATCAGCATGCCAGATATAGTATTGAGCATCAATGCTCGAGACAGCTGCATCTGCTAAGAGTATACGTGCAGCAAACGCGTCAGCCCCACTTTGCAGTGGTGCAATCCCTGTTAGCCCTTCATGTGCAGCTTCAAGCTCAATCAGTGACTCGGCTAAGGGTCCGCTCGTCGCTTTTGGCAACACTGTTGTATCTATTCGCCCTTCTATTTCTGGAATGGTAAAAGTCAATCGGGCAATAAGAATGGTGCTACCGACAACGGCAACAATAAAGAAAAGCGCTTTCAAAATCATATTAAAATTTTCCATTCTATACTGGAGGGACGCCAAAAACTGACTTTGATGATGTAATCTCCCAACGGCTGCACCGTTATTGCTACCGTAGTTCGCGCTGGTGCTAAATTGCTGTTTCCAGCCAAACTCCTATGGCAGATGGTATACCAACAGATTAGCAACCTACAATTAAATTTTCTTTATTAATATATTTTGTAAATATTTTCAGTGATTAAAGTTTGAAGGTCACTTGCACAAAATACCCGTAATAGCCAATGTCTTCATTGTATTTTCTTCTGTCGATCAGCCTGATGTTTTTAATGTTTTGCGTTGTATGATTCATTCTCACGAATAAAAAAACGCACCACTGCACAGCCAAACTATCAAACACTTTCTCAACCTCACTAACATACTGTCCCAAATTTATATCTAAATAAAAGCCTTAACTACTCTAAGATAGAACATAGTGGTGATGGCTTTTGCCATAGAAAAACTATTTATATACAAATCGCTACTATATATCTGATATTAATTCTCATATAGAAATTTGCCGTCTTTAATAATAGCAAGGTCTACGGCTTTATCATTATCTAAGGTATTTTGTAAGAATATTTATCAAATTAACCTAAAAGCCGAGCTTGAAATTCAACACTTACATGAAAAACTTGATCATCTATTAATGCATCAATGGGATAGGCTGGCTGAAATACAAGAAATGCAACTCGATTTATTATCTGAAATGAGTAAAAAGCATTAGGGTAATACTTCTATTGCCCTAATGCTTTTATTAAATACGATAAGCATGAGATTCAAGCCAAACTTGATGAGCTGGACAAAGCGTATCCTGAATTGGTAGCGCAAATTGAGGATTTTAGTGTATGGTTGGGAGGATAGAGTGTTAGTGTTTTTACATTGTCGCTGTAATTAATCCTCATTTACACTTATATCTGTTACCCCTAATATTATTCGAAAACTTAAATGAGCACCATAATGATCATAAACGTTATAAACAGCTACAGAGATATATCCTTTAATAATAGAAATACTGCATATCTAGTCATTGATAATTGGAACGATTATAGTTTTTATACTATGTTTAACCTATTAGTAATAGATGAAAGTGGAAAAAAGCAAGAAATTGGACTAGTAAAGATAGGTTTTAAAAATCAGAAAATCGGAGAACGTACCTCATCAAAAATTGGAAAGGTTATAGAGAAATTAGATAGTAATTATTTCTCTTTAGGCATAGACACTGATTACTATAGGAAAATGAGAAATTTATCAGAATATTTCAAAAACGGTTTACTAGAATCTCTGAACGATATTGTTCATGATAATAGTATTATTAACAGTATATTAGATGAAGACGTTTTTAAAGAATCTTTATTAAGGTCTACAAGCTTAACTACAGTAAGAAATCAGTATTATCGAGTGCTTAGAGGAGGAGCACCTTTGACTGAATTTAGATTTAAATTTAAACGTGAAGGTTTGAATGGCTTTTCTGATATTAAACTTGAATTTGAGGTATATCCTGAATCGCAACCTAATACTAATATTCACGTATTAATTGGTAGAAACGGGATAGGTAAAACTACTATATTAAATGGAATGATTGATGCAGTTATAGGTAATAAAAAACAAGCTGTTAATTTTGTTACCGAAGATTTTTGCTCTCGAGAAGTGGATATTAATAGTGAGTACTTTAGTAGAATGGTTTCTATTTCATTTAGTGCCTTTGATCCTTTCAAACCTTATGACGAGCAGGATGATCCTACAAAAGGCACCTGTTACAGCTATATAGGTTTAAAAAGTAACGATAAGGAAGGTCTCAAAGAGATCAATGAGTTACATGACGAGTTTATTAAAGCCTTAAAAGTATGTATTCACCTCAAAAAGGATCGTTGGTTAACTGCCATTCAGACCTTAGAGTCCGATAACAATTTCTCTGAAATGAATCTAAAAGAATTGGTTAATTACACAGGTAATGAGATAGAAAGAATAGGATTAGAGAAGATTCAAGGCATGAGCTCGGGTCATGCTATTGTCTTAATTACTTTAACACGTTTATTGGCTACTGTAGAAGAAAAAACCTTAGTATTGATTGATGAGCCTGAAAGTCATCTGCATCCACCTTTATTATCCGCTTTTATTAGAACTCTTTCAGATCTACTAATCCACCAAAATGGTGTAGCCATAATTGCAACGCACTCGCCTGTTGTGCTCCAAGAGGTACCTAAATCTTGTGTATGGAAAATTATCAGATCAGGTGAGGAAACAAGATGTTTTCGTCCTGAGATTGAAACCTTCGGTGAGAATGTTGGTATTCTAACAAGAGATGTATTCGGTTTAGAGGTTACTAAATCAGGTTTTTATAACTTACTGGAACATTCGGTTTCGGTAGGAGGAACATATCAAAGTATTATGGAAGATTATAACAACCAACTTGGTTTTGAGGCTCGTTTAATATTAAAATCCTTATTACATTCTACAGAAAGTAGGTTAAAAAATGAGAAGGATTAAAACGGAAATACCTTCTAGTGATTCAGCTATAAGTTTGTGCCATGAAGGAATAAAAAAGGATAAATATTTGAAGAATAGGTTTTATGAGGCAACAGATGTATTAAAACAATCCTATTCTGAATATAAAGCAAAGGCTTTGGTACAAGAGCTTTATTCTTTGAGAAGATATGATAAAGAAAAAAATACAGACCTAGTAGTTATATCAAATTTATTGCATTCAGAGATGACCAAAATATATACCAACTTTTTTGCGAAACAGGGTAAGCCAGCGCGTAAAATTTACGACAAAATTATGACTAATGCGCTAGGTATTTGTTTTTATTGTGGTATAGGTTCTCCTATAGAGTTAGATCATTACTTACCGAAAGCAAAGTATCCACAGTTTTCTATCTCCCCTCTAAATTTAGTGCCATCTTGTGAACGCTGTAATAAGTATGGAAAAGGTAGCGGGTTTGCTACTATTAAAGATAATCAAATCTTACATCCATATCTTGATGAAAAATTCTATTTTGAAGAACAATGGTTAAGCGCTCGATTTATATTAAAAGGAAATATTGACATAGTTGTTGAATATGATGTAAACCCACCAACTAATTGGGAGAATTTTCAAAAAAGACGCGTAAAAGAGCATTTTCGTATATTTAATCTTGGTGAAAGGTTTTCCGCATCGGCCGGTGAACAACTTAGTGTATTGCTCCCTCAAATAAGTGCTACAACGGGATACGGGCTCAACTTAAATGATGTTTGCGAAATATTACTGGATCCAGTCATTTATTCAGAAGACTTTCCTACGAACCATTGGCAGAAAATTATGTACATAGCTGCTAAAGAGTATATTACTAGAAAGCATAAAACTGTACCCTGTATGAGATGCGCAGAAGGTACTATCCGTACCATAATTTGTAATGACTGCGAAGGCTTCGGTTATCTTTCGCAATATGCGTTAAAAGGTTTAAGAAAGGATATGTATGACTTAATCATTTGTCCTTATTGTGCTCCATATTGCTTAAACTGCTTATACTGTAATGGAAGCCACAATATTTCTTTATTAAATATATATCAAAAAGAAAAATATATAAATTAAGTTTCAATATCTAGTTAATTTATAACTAGATATAATCCAATCATTGACGATATTTCGAGCATTAGACCTTCATCAGACAAGATAGTCTTAGAGGCTATATGCTTTTTTTGTGTAAGGAAAAGTATGTTTTGCCTCTAATTACAATAATTAAATGGATACAAGCAGACGGCAGGAAAGAACTCCCCTACCGTTTGGTGTTCTCTATTACTGAACCGCTAAATCCCCGCCGCAACCTCAGCCCCATCACGAATCGCACGTTTGGCATCCAGCTCAGCCGCCAATTTTGCACCACCGATTAGATGATATTGCGCATCAGGGGCATCGCCGACATTAGGCATTAGCTCAACCACTGACTCTTGACCCGCGCAGACCACGACGCTATCGACACGTAATAGCTGGCTTTGACCTTGGTTATTGGTTATCCAAATGCCCTCATTGGTGATTTTTTCATACTGTGCGCCCGATACTTGGATGACGCCATGCGACTTAACATGCGCGCGATGTACCCAGCCAGAGGTTTTATTGAGACCACTACCCATGCGACCTTTGGTACGCTGTATCATATACACTTGGCGAATGGGGGTAATGTCGCCAGTCTCGATGAGACCACCTTCGCTTTGATAGTCAGGATCAGCAGTCACGCCCCACTCTTCGCGCCACTCGCTCACCGATTGCGCTTTTGGACGGTAAGTTGGGTCTTTTAACACCTCAGAGCCGAGCTCATCTAATGCCTGACCGTGATTGGCGGTGAGATACTCACTGACATCAAAGCCAATACCACCAGCACCGATGACCGCAACCGTATTACCCACAGGTTTTTGTCCAGATAGCAATTCAGCATAGCTCATCACTTGCGGCAAATATGCCCCCTCAAGCTTACCTTTTAGGCTTCTTGGCACAACGCCAGTTGCTACGATGACATGATGAAACTTGCCTGCTTCTAGCAATGCTTTATCAACCTTAGTATTCAGCTTAACCTCAACACCTAAATGTGCAAGCTCATTGATATAGTAGCGAATGGTCTCAAAGAATTCTTCTTTACCGGGGATAACTTTGGCGTAATTAAATTGCCCGCCTAAGATATCTTTGGCTTCAAATAACGTGACGTTATGCCCACGTAAGGCGGCAACGTGCGCCGCTGACATACCCGCGACCCCACCACCAATAACGGCGACTTTTTTAGGTTTTTTAACTTTTTTATAGACCAATTCGGTTTCATAACAGGCTTGCGGATTGACCAAACAGGTTGAGCGTTTATTCTCGAAAGTATGGTCAAGGCAAGCTTGGTTGCAAGCAATACAGGTATTAATACGCTCCGCTTCTCCATTTTCTGCCTTATTAACCCAATTTGGATCGGCTAAGAATGGACGAGCCATTTGCACCAAATCCGCTTGACCACTGGCGATAATATTTTCAGCCGTATCGGGCATATTGATGCGGTTGGCTGCCATCACTGGAATGCTAACGTGTTTTTTAATCTCGCTGGTAAAGTCCACAAAAGCAGCGCGCGGAACGCTAGTTACGATAGTAGGTACACGCGCTTCGTGCCAGCCAATACCCGTATTAATAATGGTCACGCCCGCAGTTTCTAATGCTTTAGCAACCGTGATGACTTCGTCCATAACGTTGCCGTCTTTAACTAAATCAATGACTGACAATCGAAATAGAATAATAAAATCTTCGCCAACTTCAGCGCGAACGGCTTTGACCACATCAACCGCAAACTTCATCCGATGATGAATATCACCGCCATAGTCATCGGTGCGTTTATTAACATGACGCGATAAAAACTGATTGAGCAAATAGCCTTCTGAGCCCATAATCTCGACACCATCGTAACCGGCTTGCTTGGCTAATTTTGCTGAGCGAGCAAAATCATTAACCGTTTGTTCGATATTTTTAATACTCATTTTGCGCGGTTTAAACGGTGAAATGGGCGACTTAATGGGACTGGCGGACACCACAAATGGATGATAACCATAGCGACCACTATGCAAGATTTGCATAATCATTTTGCTATCGTACTTATGCGCAGCTTTGGTAATTTTTTGATGGTTACGCACATCCATTTTGCTATTCATTGTGCCGCCAGCAGGCAGCAACCAGCCTTCACGATTCGGTGAGATACCACCCGTAATCATCATTGCCGCGCCACCTTTAGCACGTTCAGCGAAATACGCAGCAAGCTTGCCATAATTATAAAAGCGGTCTTCAAGCCCTGTGTGCATCGACCCCATCACGACCCGATTTTTAAGTGTGGTAAAGCCCAAATCTAACGGCTCAAATAAATGCGGATAATGGGCGTTTTTATCGGTAGTGCTAATAGCAGCATCAATAGTAATGCTAGGGTCGTGGCTTGCAGTATCGATGCGGGCGCTCATGTCATTATCCTTTTGAATCGATGGGAGGTTACTCTATCAATAAATAATATTAATAGACAGTTGTCACCTATCGTATCACACCACTATTATTATCAGCCATTCATGCACGCGACTGACGAGTGAACAATAATTGTTGTTCTTAAAAATTGATGGCGCGCAGTGCAAAAAGGTTACGAATTCATCTTACTTTTTATATCCTCTTACCTATAATAATTATGAATACACTGTCCAACTAATGGCACAAACCAACCGTTCTCATTTAGATAAAGGATTATCACATGACCGACTTTCATACCGGACTTGGTAAAAATGACGCCAATTACCAACCGCTAACACCCATTGATTCTATTATCCGTAGTGCTCAAGTATATCCGGACAAAACAGCCATCATTTATGACGACCTTGAGCACAATAACTTTATGCAAACGTGGCAGCAAACCTTTACGCGCTGTCGGCAACTCGCGGACGGTTTGCGCAAACTTGGTATTGATAAAAATGACACCGTCGCAGTAATGATGCCGAATACTCCTGCTATGGTTGAATGCGCGTTTGGCGTACCGATGTCAGCAGGTGTATTGTGCACCTTAAATACCCGCCTCGATATTAATGCGCTCACTTTTTGCTTGCAACATTCTGAAGCCAAAGTTTTAATCATGGATAGTAAGTTTGCCGACCTTGCAGAGCTGATTATTGAAACTTTTCCCAACTTAATCATCATTCATGCCACCGATATCGCTGTTGATGTGGAAAGATTTGGGCAAATGAGTTATGAAGAATTAATAGACAGCTCAGACAATTTAGAAAATTGGGAAAGACCACTAGATGAATGGGATGCGATTTCTCTTAACTATACGTCGGGTACGACAGGCACACCAAAAGGCGTGGTCTATCACCATCGCGGTGCAGCGCTCAACGCCATCTCTAACATACTAGATTGGGATATGCCCAAGCATCCGATGTATCTATGGACACTGCCTTTATTCCATTGTAACGGATGGTGCTTTCCGTGGTCTATCGCTGAGCGCGCGGGCGTTAACGTCTGTTTGCGAAAAATGGATGCCGACTTAATTTTGCAACTGATTGCCAAATATAAAGTCACTCATTATTGTTCAGCGCCGGTGGTACATAATATGCTGGCCAGTGGTAAACCAGAGCTTAAAGATGCCATTAACCACGAAGTTAAAGGTTGGGTAGCCGGTGCACCGCCATCAGAGACCATGCTGGCACACATGGAAGAAATGGGCTTTGATATCACCCACGTGTATGGTTTGACCGAAGTATATGGACCGGTGACAGTTTGCGCGGAACAAGAAGATTGGGCTGTGCTCGATGTTGCCGCCCGCGCGCAAAAGAAATCAAGCCAAGGCGTTATATCGCATCTTATGACTGGCTTTGACGTTTTTAAGCAAGGCACCACTGAGCCAGTAAAAGCCGATGGTGAGGATATGGGTGAGCTCGCACTTCGCGGCAATATGGTGATGAAAGGTTATCTTAAAAGTCGCAAAGCCACCGAAGCAGCGTTTGCTGATGGCTGGTTCCGCACTGGCGATTTGGGTGTTAAATACCCCGATGGCTATATCAAGATTATGGATAGACTTAAAGACGTTATCATCTCAGGCGGTGAGAATATCTCTAGTATTGAAGTCGAGAACATCTTATATAAACTATCTGAAATTCAAAGCTGCGCTGTGGTTGCTGCCCCCGACGATAAATGGGGTGAAGTACCCGTGGCTTTTATCGAAATTTATGACGGCAGTACCTTACAGCGCGAAACGGTGATTGAGCATTGTCGCCAACATTTAGCGGGCTTTAAAGTGCCCAAGCATATTATCTTTGCGGAAATACCCAAGACTAGTACCGGTAAAGTGCAAAAGTTTGAGTTACGCCAAGCGGCCAAATCTTTAGCGCATGAAACACCTAAAGTAGTTTTTGGTCAAAAGTAGCAATTCGCCAAAAATAACTTAATAGCTATTAATATTAACCATTAAAAAAGGTCAGCCTAATTTAAGATTAAGCTGACCTTTTTATTTGCTATGCATTTTTAAAGCTATCTTTTAGCCAAGCTTCGGCTCAAGTAACTGATATATAAACATGCCAATTACCATTGCAGGTATGAATACATAAGCTTGCCACTGTCCAGTACCGAGCAACACTATTCCTGGTCCTGGGCAAATACCAACCAAACCCCAGCCAATACCAAATAACATCGCACCGATTAAAAGCTTACTATTAATGGTGGTTTTGGTTGGCATATCAATTGGTGACCCAATCCAGCTACTGCGCTGACGCTTTGCCAATTGCACGCCAACGATGGCCACCATCAAGCCACCGCCCATAACTAGCGCGAGGGAAATATCCCAGGCCCCAAAAACATCCAAAAACCCTTGCACTTTTACCGGATCGGTCATGCCCGATATTAGTAGACCAAACCCAAATAGTAACCCTGCTAGTAACCCAATTATATTTTTTAGCATTATCGTCTCTTATTGTCATTGCTTCATATTAATAATATTAAAATCGTTCATAACAGATTTTATATTGTTAAAATACGCTTTATATCAGTCAAGGTTTAAATCAGCCCAAGCACATGCCGACCGATATAAACCGTCAAGATACCGAACAGCATAAAAGTCACCGTCGCTGCCAGCGAACGTGGCGAGAAGCGGGCATTGCCACAAATTCCATGACCACTGGTACACCCTGAACCCAAGCGCGTACCGAAGCCAACCAGCAAACCAGCACCGATTAATAAGGGTAAGGAGCTGGTCACTTCCATGATAGGAAGCGGTGCGACCAGTTTATATAACAAAGGTGAGACGATAAGTCCCAGTATAAAGAGGACTTGCCATGGCTCTACCCGCTTGGGCTTGAGTAAGCTGGAAGCGATACCACTGATACCGGCAATGCGTCCAATACCTAATAGCAGGATGACGGTTGCCACACCGAGCATTAAACCACCGACTAAAGAGATGGGTGTAAAAGCTTGCCAGTCTACTTGTATACTCATAATGGATTACCTAGCCTAATTTTATTAAGTATTTATTTTAAGATTCTATTTATAATAATACATTATATAATAAAGTATAATAAAAAGGTAAAAAAATACTGAACCCAGTGCTTACACCAGTGGCTCAGTATTTCTCTTACGCTTAATTGTCTGTATTATTCAGCAAATTGCTTGCCAAGTTAATAAGATTATTTAGCCAATACTTTATCAAGTACCGTTTCAAAACGCTCAACAGCACCGTCAACGTTAGTCAGTTTATCAAAACCAAATAGACCTAAGCGGAAAGTTTTAAAGTTTGCAGGCTCGTCACATTTTAGTGGCACACCAGCTGCTATTTGCATACCAAGTTCACCAAATACGGTCCCTTTATGCATGTCATCACGGCTGGTGTAAGAAACCACAACGCCTGGCGCTTTAAAGCCTTCAGCGGCAACACTTTCAATATCTCTAGACTCTAATACTTCACGGATCTTGTTGCCAAGTTCCCACTGTGCGTCACATAATTTGTCAAAGCCGATTTCTTTTGCTTCATTAATCGTGTCACGGAACTGACGTAAGCTATCAGTAGGCATCGTCGCATGGTAAGCATGACCGCCATTCTCATAAGCGCGCATGACAGTCAACCACTGTTTCAAGTCAAGGCTGAAGCTATTAGATTCAGTGCTTTCTACTTTCTTAACGGCAGCTTCGCTCATCATAACCAAACCGGCACAGGGCGTGCTGCTCCAGCCTTTTTGTGGCGCGCTGATCAATAGGTCAATACCAAGCGCTTTCATATCTAACCATACGCAACCTGAAGCGATACAGTCAATAACCAATAAACCACCAACGCTATGAACGGCTTCGGCTAACGCTTTAATATAATCTTCTGGTAAAATAATACCTGCTGACGTTTCAACGTGTGGTGCAAAAACGATGCCAGGCTTAAGCTCTTTAATTTTGGCAACAGCGGTTTCGATATCAACAGGCGCGAATGGTTTTGGCGCTTCAGTATCTTCAATGCGGTCAGCAGCAAGAACAGTCGTGGTATTGCCGATGTTGTTCTTTTCTAAGATTTGCGTCCAACGATAGCTGAACCAACCGTTACGGATGATTAACGTATCTTGGTTTTGTGCCAATTGGGCAGCCACTGCTTCCATGCCATAAGTACCAGCACCTGGAACGATAGCAACCGCGTCAGCGTTATAAACTGATTTTAAATCACGTGATATATCATTCATCACTTGCTGAAATGCTTTTGACATATGGTTTAGAGCGCGGTCAGTATAAACGACTGAATATTCTAATAAACCTTCTGGATCAATATCTTTTAGTAATGCAGACATAGGACGTTCCTTGTTTGTTGTTTGATTATTTGCAAAGCTTTAAAATTTAGGCACATATAAATATCGAATATAGCCCTATTAAGTGGCATTAAGACACTAAATATAACGATGGTTAGTGCTGATTATAGATGCTACTAATTATTTGTAATACCAATTATAGATACGACTAAGGGCATTGCTAGAAAGTACGACACGGGATTGACGATATAGCACTTTATCCTAGCGCTATTGCCGTTAGTAAGGGTATGTTTACGCAAGGCTACGTAAGACAGCAGAGTCATTATAATTGCTGCGCGGTGGCAGGCAGATCATAATGAGACTGTTTTGGCTAATGTGGCTAATGGACATGTTTAACTAGAATAACTACAGTTATGACACAACCATTATAATATAACTAAATATTTCGGTTGACATCAATTTGAATTAACCGAATTGGTATCAACCAATAATAATTTACAATCTAATAAATCCAAGGATATGTATAAAACTAGTCATAACCATAACATTTTGATATTAACATTGATTATCAGAGTTGACAATGGCTTGTTGCTATCAACGCCGCCGATACGCATCGTTTAACCCTGACACTACAAAGTCTAGCAAATCGCTATCGCCTTCGCGGGCCGCCTTACGCATAAGTTTTGAGGGGCCATGGCTTAAGGTTTGGGTGAGACGTCGAGATAATTCAGTAATGATTTCCTCAGCGCTGATATCTCCGTGCTCAAGCTGGGCGATGGAGGCGGTCAAAAGTTGCTCCACTTGCACGTGGGTACGTGTGCGATATTGTTCAATATCTTTACCCACTTGTCGAACTTGAAAGCGCCGCTCCATCTCAACAACCAACTGACTGACCAATAGCTCAGCATCCACCGCTGCTTGCCGGCGCTGCTCAAGGTTACCCGCAATAACATGCTGTAAATCATCTACCGAATACAGATAAACATCATCCATCCGGCTAATAGTCGGATCAATATCACGGGGTACGGCCAAATCAATCATCAACATTGGCTGATAACGACGACTTTTTAATGCTTGCGCCGTCATATTCTTATTAATTAATATGTCCATACTGCCACTACAGCTGCTAATAATGTCAGCCTCTGCTAACACTTGTGGCAAATCTGCTAGCGGGCAAACATCTACTTGGCGATTGGGTTGACGCAGTGCAGCCGCTAGGATTTCAGCGCGCTCAGGACTGCGGTTACAGATAATAATTCGCCCAACCCCAAGACCGGCGATATGAGTCGCAACCAAGCGATTCATCTCACCTGCTGCTACCACCAATAAGGTACGACTGGGCAAATCGTCAAAAATTTGGGTTACGAGTTTAGCAGCAGCAAAGCCCAGCGATACCGCATGCGCGCCCACCTTGGTCTCATTACGCACCCGTTTAGACGCCGCAAACACCTGATCAATAATCCAGCTCATTTGACCACTTAGCGCGTGCTCAGACTGGGCCAAATGTACCGACTGCTTAATCTGACCAAGTATCTGCGGCTCGCCTAATATCATGGAGTCGAGCCCTGCGGCTACCCGTAACCAATGCGTAATGGCATGGGTATCACGGTGCACGTACAGATACGGCTCAATCTCACTAAGCGGCAAATTTTTAAAGTCAGCGAGCCAATGCTTAAGGTGAGTAACGTGCTCATTCATTGCAGCTGGCGTGAGACCAGAACTTACCATAACCTCATTCCGACGTCTGGCTTGGACACTATTCAGCTGATTGTTGGTTAATTGAGTATGATATGGTTGCGCGGTATCGGTTTGGCTATGATCGCCTAGCGGCATCAGCGCATAAATTTCGGTGCGATTACAGGTCGATACAATAACACTACCATCAGTGAAGCTTTTGAGCTGCCTGAGGGCGACGTTTAAATCCTCACCCACAAATGCCAAGCGCTCACGCAAAGCGACTGGTGCGGTTTTGTGATTGACCCCAATGACCACTAATCTCATTATTGATTGACCATAAACATAACGCTCATTTACTTGCTAAGCCGTTGCTCTGTCTTCAAAGACAGTTTTCAATGACACTTTCTAAAAAATGACTCTCTCTAAAAACCGTTTCAAAGGTTATTTTAACATGGGTTAAAAATGTCTTAAAAACATACTTTAACACACAGCCTATAGGCGCAAATTAATGCGTCATTCATGTGGCCCTATTAATTTAAATAGGTTAAAAAACAGAGGCGGCAAATATAAAACCGCCTATTGTATCATTGTTACTGGCTTTATTTAATACTCACCGTTGCAACGCTCGTGTTAATAGTCTGTCTTTGGGCGGTTAGGCTACAAATCAACACTGATTCAACACCTATTATCAATGTTGTCGCCATCGGTGTAACATGAGTAGTATTGTTTACTAAGGCTATAAGCTTTTATACTACTATCCCTATAATACTACAGTGCCTTTACAGTAAATTTTTCACCACCACACTGATCTTTATGGATGAATAACACTATTTATGGCTCTTTTCGGATTTCAGTGCCGCCTCATTCGTGTGCCTAACTGCCAATCTTGTATTCAGGTTTCATTGCTGAATCCTATAAACAGACTGCGCCAGCGTCCTAAGTTGATATTACTGTTGGCCGCTTCCTTGTGCGTTGCTACCCCTGCCCACGCCCATTTTTTTAGTCCTTTGCTGGAAGCATTGTTGCCTAGCTCACTCTATAATTCAGTCACTATTCGCTCAAAGTCGCAAACGACAAACGCTCAAAAAAACAGTGGGAATGAGACCTCTGACAATCATATCCTTTATCCTAATAATAATAGAATAAAAATAACGAAGACAAAAACAACGCCTCAAGTGACGAACGAGCCCAATCTCTATGCGCTTCTAGATGCTGAATTTGCCGCGGCTCGTGGTGACACCCGCCGTGCCCTTACTATTTATAAGCAGCAATCTTTTAAAGAGGAGGCCACTGTCGTATTTGAGCGGGCTTTAGGATTATCGCTGCGTGATGAAGATGTCGACAGCTCATTACAGTTTGCCAAAACCTGGCTCGATCAAAATCCTGATCATGTTCCGGCATGGTTTTATGTCGCGCATCTGGCGTTAAAGGCCCATGATTACACTCTGGCTGGAGAAATGCTGAGCCGTATACTAAGCTATGATCCACGCGCAGACTTAAGTGAGATCCTGATTGGCATTTACCCCAATACCGAAAGCGATCAGCGTGAGCTACTTGCCGCCCTACAACCCATTGCCAGCCAACAAAATGCCTCATTATCGGTACTAAAAGCGGGACTACTCTATCAATTTAATGAACCAGAAATAGCACTTATCCACATTCAACGCGCCTTGATGAGTGAGCCAGATTATGTGCCTTTTATCACGTTAAAAGCGGACATCTTACGCAAGATCGAGCCGGCAGCAACGGTCATCACTTATATCAGCCAAGCCCGTTTTCGTAACCCAGGTAGCAAAAGTTTATATCTGTACGAGATTCGCTATTTGCTGGATCTTGAACAAAGCGAAGAGGCATGGAAGCTGTTACTTGAGGCGCACAGTCGTTTCGATGATGATGCTGAGATTACTTTATTAGCCGCACTGGTCAGCTTGGATATCGAAGAATATCGCAGTGCCGATCAACTGCTAAATATGCTGGCAAAAAATCCCAACTATCTGGACCAAGCCTATTATTATTTAGGAATAAGTGCGGAGCGTCAGCAGCGCTTCGAGCAGGCAAAATACTATTTAAATGGCGTAATGCAAGAGGACTTAGTATTGGCGGCACGTAAAAAAGTGGTCGCGTTTGAGCTGCTTAATAACAACGTGGATGCCGCCCTAGCCACGCTTGAAATCCTGCGCCAGCAATTTGAAGTCTTCGCCCCTGAAAGCTATGTATTACAAGCGGATGTTTTATGGCAGCAAGGTGAGGCAGACGAGGCACTACGACTGCTTACGCGTGCCAGTCGCAAATATCCTAACAGTGAACTGATATTATTTGCCCGCACGCAGTTGCTCGATGATGTGAAGGATTATGTGGTCAAACGTGCCCTACTCAACCACTTACAAGCGCTGAACCCTACAAACCTATCTTATCAGCTCAGCTATGCCCAATTATTATTATCCAATGACCGTAGCTCTAAGCAAGGACTAGACTTGGCAACGACCATCATACAAGTTCGCTATGATGACCCGCGCTATGATAACGAGCTACATCTGCAAGCCTTAAATGTGCTGGCCAGTAGTGCTTTGGCTAATGATGACTATACCCAAGTGATTGAGTATTTACAGACGCCTTATGACGTGCTACCTACTTTACGCTCAGGTGTATTGTTACTACGTGCTTATCAAGGTTTAGGCGACAGTGACAACGTCAAGACACTACTAGCCGATTTACAGCAGCGCTTCTCATTTGGTCAAGATAACGTTAATGACCGAGTTCAGCTGTATTAAAATAGTGAGAGCCATTTAACACTCGTCTTTTAAGGTCATTCCTTAATTATACAAGCGTCTTATAATAAAAGAACAACAGGCCATAACTGAGTAACAAAAAACAGGTAAGCTTAGCGGTTCAAACTTAATCAATCAGAATTTTTAAATTTGCACCTCTTAAGGAAAAAATATGACAGCTTTAAACCCTACTCAGTATAAAACCACAAAATTAGCCACGTTTGGGGCGCTTACTGTCATGCTCGCGTTTACCGCAGGTTGTCAGTCGCTACCGGGCACCAATGCTACGACTAAGCCTACACCTACTATCCAAGCACAAAAACTTGATAACTTTAATATTAACGGCAAAATCGGCGTGACCATGCCAAAAAGCACGCCCGCAGATGCTGGTACTGATGGCGGTAGTGCCTTCTATGCCTGGGGCCAACAAAACGAGCGCTTTGCCATTGAATTGATTGGCGCGTTGGGCATTGGTAAGACCAATATCGAATATGACGGTCACACTGCAACTTTAGTCAGCGAAAAAACAGGCACCCTGACTGCCGATAATCCTGAAACCTTGCTACAAAAAGCAACCGGCTGGCAAGCGCCCATCTCTCAAATGCCCTATTGGATTTCTGGACGTTCCGCGCCCTCAGATACTGCGCCAAAAATGGATACTCAAGGTCGCCTCATCAGTTCCGTCAATGGCGCTTGGTCAGCAGATTTTACTTATAAAGGTAATGATAAGCTGCCCAATAAAATTAGTGCCGTACAGCCCCAAGGTCAAAAAGTAGTCATGACTATTAATCATCAAAATCGCTAAATGATTCGCTACCTTATGAGATGTGAGTGGCTTAAAAGACTGATTGCTTATAAAGAACGCTATTTATGACTGATAATAATGCTATTTTACACGCTGGAATTACCCGCTTTTCACCTGCAAAAATCAATCTGTTTTTGCACATTACCGGCCGACGTGCAGATGGTTATCATAACCTGCAAACGGTATTTCGTCTGCTGGATTGGGGCGATTATCTGCATTTCTTGCCGACAGAACGCATCACTTTATCAACACTATCATTCACCACTACTAATGCACTACAGCAAGCAGATGAACTGTGTATGCAGTTGGTCACGCTAACAGGTGCAAGTACGATTACTAGCCATCTGGCCGATAATTTAATCATTAAAGCCGCCCAAGCCTTATTAGCATCTGCGATATCGTTAAAGACGTTGCCTGCTCAGCTACAAAAAGTAAGCATCAGCTTGGACAAACATTTACCAATGGGAGCGGGCTTAGGCGGCGGATCCTCCAATGCGGCAACCACTCTACTTGTATTAAACGAGCTTTGGCAACTGGCCTTTAGCAATGTGCAACTACGCGCTATTGGCGCGACACTAGGCGCTGATGTTCCCATATTTATCTTTGGACAAGACGCGATTGCAATGGGTATAGGCGAACAGCTCACACCGATTGATCTACCTGACCAGCAGTATTTATTACTGACACCCAACGCCCATATCAATACCGCGCAGCTATTCGCACATCCAGAGTTGCGCCGTGATATGAAAACTTTGCCAGTAAATCATATTCAAGACCAATATGAACATTTTACTCAAGCCCTGTCTGCGCCTTATTGTAATGTCTTTACCCCCATAGTTAAGAATCTCGCCCCTGCTGTCGCTGAAGCCCTGCAATACTTACAGCGCTTAGAGCCGCAAGCAATCGCGGTTGCACGGATGACAGGGTCAGGTAGCGCAGTATTCTTACCTTTAGATGCGACCTTAGCTACCAACAAGAAACAACTAGCAGATTGGGTAGCAAACGCACCCTGCCCTGCGCATATCGTTAATAATTTACAGACTCCAATATGATGATTTATAGACAGTAATACAAAAAACTATCTAAATTGTGAGCAGCGGTAGGTTTGATGCCGTTAATTTGCTAGAATGGCGTCAGCATTTACTTATTATGAATAAAAGCCAGAAAAAGGCGCAAATGCCTTGCAATATTAAAATATTTATTTATAATAGGTCGCCACAATAGGGGTATAGCCAAGTTGGTAAGGCATCAGGTTTTGATCCTGACACCGTTGGTTCGAGTCCAGCTACCCCTACCATATTTTTAGTTTGCATTGCTTGTAGTGTGATTGTTTTTATTAAGATCGTATTATCGAACAGTCAGTTTTCTGATAGCAATTGTCAACACACTTCCTGCTTCGGTATAGTTCACAACGAATACCGTTAGAGAGCGTTATTTTTAGACGGTTTTACTGTTTTTAGATGGCTCAAAGCATAACAGCGACATCCTTATATTTTTTATCGAGTATGAGCGCTGCTATAGTCTAAACATTATAGGGGTATAGCCAAGTTGGTAAGGCATCAGGTTTTGATCCTGACACCGTTGGTTCGAGTCCAGCTACCCCTACCATTTTCTACGGTAATTTATTACACTTTTCTTAATTTGAGCAGTTTGACACTGCTTAGCGGTCGCTGCTTGAGTCACTCAATAGGACTTTAGTCATGCCTTATTTGGCGATATTTACGGGTACTGCCCATCCTGAATTAGCGAAAACCGTAGCCGAACACCTCCACATTCCTCTTGGTAAAGCTGACATAACGCGTTTTTCTGATGGCGAAATTGCTGTGGAAATCAAAGAACACGTGCGTGGTAAAGATGTGTTTATTATGCAGCCTACCTGTGCCCCGACCAATGACAACTTGATGGAAATCATGATGATGGCTGACGCTTTGCGTCGCTCTAGTGCTGGACGTATTACAGCTGTCATGCCCTACTTTGGTTATGCCCGTCAAGACCGCCGCCCACGTTCAGCTCGCGTGCCAATCTCTGCCAAAGTCGTCGCCGACATGCTCAATATTGTGAGCATCGATCGGGTTATGACGGTTGACTTGCACTCAGATCAGATTCAAGGCTTCTTTGATATTCCAGTTGATAATATCTATGCAACTCCTGTACTCCTTAATGACCTCAAAAAACATGATTACGATAACATCATGGTGGTATCACCTGACGTTGGCGGTGTCGTCCGTGCCCGTGCAATGGCTAAGCTACTAGGGGATACAGACTTAGCTATTATCGATAAACGCCGTGCGCGTGCCAATGAATCACAAGTGATGAATATCATCGGTGATGTCCGCGACCGCGATTGCGTGATTGTTGACGATATGGTGGATACTGCTGGTACATTATGCAAAGCTGCTCAAGCTCTAAAAGATAGTGGTGCACGCCGCGTACTGGCCTATATTACCCACCCTGTTTTATCGGGTAATGCCTTAAAAAATATTAGTGAATCCTCACTAGATGAAATCGTCGTCACCGATACCATTCCGTTATCAGATGCCGCCAAAGCCTGTACCAAAATTCGTCAAGTGTCTATCGCACCGATGCTCGCAGAAAGCCTACGCCGTATTAATAACGAAGAATCTATTAGCGCCATGTTTGATGCCTAACTGTTATTAGCATTCGCTGTTAAAACCTAGCATTAAGACCTAATATTAGTATTAAGGTCTTAATGCTAGGTTTTTTGTAAGCCTTTATTATTGCACCAAAAACACGTATAATGCGCGCCTATACTTACCATTTATTTTAATTGAATAAGCCAAGTATTATCAAAGGTGCTGAGCACGCTAAATAATCACGTCGTCACTGCTATTAATGTCAGTCATCATATTGATGTTTTTATGCTTATTTTTTCGTTGTTTTCATTTGGCAGAGATGGCTTTTATTATTAGTAATTATTTCTATTTACAGTTTATTGCTATCAATAATCTCTTACTATAAATAATCGCTATCATCATGCATTAGTGGATTGGTCGCAAATCCACTTTTTTACTATCAGACCCATCAATTATCTTTTATAGGATTAAATCTATGAGCATTGACCATTTTGCATTAAACGCAGTTGACCGTTCTGCTGAGCTTCAAGGTAAAGGTGCGAGCCGCCGCCTACGTAAGCAGAACCTAGTTCCTGCAATCATTTACGGTGGCAACGAAGCGCCAACGTCTATCTCTATCAAAATTAACGAGTTGGTAAAAGCGCTTGAACTTGAAGCCTTCTTCTCAAACATTTTGACCCTTACTGTTGACGGTGAAGAAATTCAAGCCGTTATCAAAGACCTACAGCGCCATCCTGCTAAAGGTTTTCCAATGCATGCCGACTTCCAGCGCATTGTGAAAGGTCAAAAAATCAATATGAATGTCCCTGTGCATTTCACTGGCCGTGAAGATGCGCCTGGTACTAAAAACGCTGGTATTCTATCTACACTAGTTTCTGACGTTGAAATCGTTTGCTTACCATCAGATCTACCTGAATACCTAGAAATAGACGTTTCTGGTATGGAAATCGGTGATCTATTCCGCTTATCAGATATCAAATTACCTGAAGGCGTCATCATCTTTGATCTTGATATGGAAGATGCGCACGATCGTACTATCGTTAACATGCAGCCACCAACGGTTGAAGAAGTTGACACAGATACTGAAGTTGAAGCTGTTGAAGTACCTGCTACTGCACAAACTGATAGTGCAGCTGAAGATAAAGACGACAAATAATAAGCAAATAGTATCCTGTTATCTGAGCGCTAATCGTGCTTGATATTCACACAATATCTGCTTAATATGAAGACGTATTTTGTATGACAAGATGCCAATGCAGCAGGGGATATATGTCTTCTGCTGTTTTTGTAAGTGCCTTTTGAGTTCGCATTGTTTGATAAATAATTGTCCAAACTATCAGGCTGTTTAAAACAATAGCTTGTTTAAAGAGTGTTCTATTTAATAGGAGAATGACCATTACTTATCAAACAATGTTATCCATACATGATTTATTGAAGAAAAATAGAGTACCCTCATGTCCATAAAACTTATCGTCGGTCTTGGTAATCCTGGCCAGGAATATATGCTTACGCGTCATAATGCGGGATTTTGGTTTGTACAGCATTTAGCGCAGCAGTTTAATATTACCCTCAGCCCTGACAAAAAATTTCATGGGGTGACTGGACGTGGACAGGTTCATGGGTCTGATGTGCGACTGTTATTACCACTGACTTTTATGAACAAGTCTGGTCAATCGGTCGTACCCATGGTTAATTTTTATAATATTGATAATGACCAGTTATTGATTGCTCATGATGAGCTTGATATTCCTGCTGGCAGCATTAAGCTTAAGACGGGCGGCGGTCATGGCGGTCATAATGGGTTACGTGATATTACCCCGCATATTGGCAATGATTTTCATCGTCTGCGCGTGGGTATTGGTCATCCAGGACATAAGTCTAAAGTCAGTGGTCATGTGCTCTCTAAAGCGTCACCGAATGATCAAATCGCTATAGACAGCGCGCTAACCGCTGCTTTTGAGGCACTACCGTTATTACTAGAGGGTAATGTTGAGCGCGCACGTGAGCGAATTAATGGCTTTAAACTACCCGACTGACACGGTATGATAACCCCTGTTTTACTGTTAAGTCTTTTTTTACTCAAAAATAGATCTTGATACTCCGCCTTAATACTAAAAGACACTAGCATCCTTAGGCATCTATCTCATGCTTGACGATTGAGCGCTTTGGTTGGCCTTTTATTTTTTATCTGTGTCCCCATTAATTTTTCAATTCAGTTACTTAATATCAGTTACGCTAAGGAAGCAATCTATGCTACTTAATATGCTTAAATGCAAGTTGCACCGTGCTCGCGTTACGCACGCTGAGCTCCATTACGAGGGTTCGTGTGGTATCGACGGTAATCTATTAGACCTTGCTGGTCTACGTGAAAACGAATCTATTGACATCTATAACGTCACTAACGGCAAGCGTTTTCGCACCTATGCTATTCGCGCGGAAGCCGGCTCTGGTATCATCTCGCTAAATGGCGCGGCAGCGCACATGGCCGACTTAGGTGATATTGTCATTATTTGCGCTTACGCCCATTTTGATGAAGCCGAAGCGAATACTTATATGCCAAAATTGGTCTATTGCAATGAAGACAATACCGTGAAAGACACTGCGAATATTATTCCAGTACAGGTCGCATAGCTTCGTCGTTGAATAGCTTTGCCGTTATTGTTCTCAACCAATAAAAATATGTCGTAATAAAAACTGAGGTCATATTGGCGCTCAGTTTTTTTATGTTTTTTAACATCGTGAACGAACAGGATGAACCGATTTTGTTAATGGAGCAACACTCTAATGGGATTGGCAGCCTTAGCAGTATTAATTGGTCTGGTAGTTTTAGTATGGAGCGCTGGTATTTTTATTGGTGGGGCTACCATACTAGCCAAAAAACTACGCGTGCCCAGCTTTTTGATTGGCTTAATTATATTAGGTTTAGGATCGTCAGCACCTGAGATGGTGGTATCCGTAATGGCAGCGCTACAAGGCAGCCCTGAGCTAGCACTGGGGAACGCCTATGGCTCGAATATTATTAATATTGCGCTGGTACTTGGCGCCACTGCTATTATTAGCCCGATTATCATCCACAAGAGTATTGTTAAGCGTGAGTTACCGATACTGGTACTTGTTACTGCTTTAGCGGCGTGGCAGCTGCGTGACGGGCTATTAAGCCAAACCGATGGCGCACTCTTATTAGGCGGGTTGGTAGTAGTGCTAGGCATTCAAATCATGCTGAGCCTTTGTGAAAATAGTCTTGAGCACAAGAACAATGAAAGTGAGAGCGATCTTGTTAAAAACGATGTCGTTATAGACACCCATTATGATAGCAAAGACTCAAAAGTACAGGCTGCGACAGAAACTAGCTTAGCAAATGGTATGGGCAGTTTATTTATTGGTATGTTTATGCTGATATTAAGCTCACAAGCTATTGTCTGGGGCGCGGTCGAGCTAGCAACTTTGTGGGGATTGAGTGAGCTGATTATAGGCTTAACCATTGTGTCAATTGGAACGTCATTGCCGGAGCTGGTCGCAAGCCTTGCAGCAGCACGTCGAGGCGAGCACGATATGGCGCTGGGCAATATCATTGGCTCAAATATTTTTAATACGTTGGGCGTGGTTGGACTAGCGGCGCTTATCGCCCCGATTACTGCCAATCCCATGATTCTATCGCGTGATATCTTGATGATAGGCGTATTGACGCTATTATTATTTGTGCTATGCATTTTTGCTTTTTTGAGCAAGCGCCGTTTTGGGCGTGCGTCTGGTATCGTGCTGGTGCTGTGCTTTGTCGGCTATACGTTGTGGCTTATGCAAACGATAAACCTCTAATCTGTTATTCTTACCCTATAGCTTTTTTATAATTTATTTTGATTTTTTACGGTTTCTAAAACCACGCCACAGCCCTTCTTGTTCTACTTTAGGCATCTTCAATGTAATGGTATTCGATAACATATCTTGTACCGCCAAGCCGCGACGATTAAACAGGCAGAAGACATAATTAAAGATAAATCCGAAAAATGCACTAAGCAGCATGACCGTACGTGAGCTGGCGATCAAGCTGCCGATAATACTGCATAATAATGGCATCAAACAGGCCGCTAAAATGCGCTTAAATGACTGTCCCCATGTGAGCAGATGACCGGCATTGTTGACCGTCTTTAGTCGCCATGTTTGCATACCTAACGTCTGACCACCACGACGCCAGAACATCCCATAAAAGCCCACCAATGTCAGTACAAACGAGGGCGTCATAATAAAGTTCTGATACCAGCGTGGCAACGACTGTGCCTGTGCAGAGTCTGTACCGGTCTGCATAGTGAGTAACGTGCCAATAACAGTCAGCACAGTCCCTACCAAGAACAGCAAGGCCAATATCAACATCCCATCATAGACAATAGCAATGACGCGTTCCATCGGATGCGCAATTGTAGGCTCTACACTTTCCGGACTACGTTGCGGTGGCGCTCTGCGCTGAGATTTAGACTTAACAGCCCTTTTTGGCGTACTTTTTGGCATAGTTTTCGACATGGTACGAGCTCATAGCAAGCAGTGGATAGTGCCGCTATTGTACCGTAATTTGGTAGCTTGTCGGATATTATCCTACCTAAGAGAATATTTGGACAATAAAAAGCTAAAGTAAGAAATTAGAAAGTAACAGACATAAAAAAACCGCCAAATTGTCATAAGACAGGCGATTGATTTAATATATAAGTGATAATGCAAATGGTGCGCCTGGAGAGATTCGAACTCCCGACCCCTTAGTTCGTAGCCAAGTGCTCTATCCAACTGAGCTACAGGCGCGTATTGCATATCATCTACTACGCAGTTAATAACTTTTGTAGTAAATTAGGTTGGTAATTATATAGATAATACAGCTGGTGTCAACCTGTTTTAGATATTAAAGTAAAATATTCTCTATTTTAAGCGCTAAACTCAGCTCTAACAACTATGATCTATATTATAAATCTAATAATAAACCGAATAAAATGGCGGTGAAGGAGGGATTCGAACCCTCGATACGCTTACACGTATGGTTCCTTAGCAGGGAACTGGTTTCAGCCACTCACCCACTTCACCGAACGAAGTAAGACTCTTTATATCATAAATGATTATGCTATAAAAAACGGTATCGATGCTAATGATACGTCTTATGTCGTGGGCGAGTAGTATACCAAAGTTAAAGCAAATAGCAAGCGCTACCAGCCATTCTCATCATTTTTTTAGCATAGTTTTGGCTATTTACTAGATTTAATTAACAAGTAAATTGTAACGATTGAATTACTAACCTTATTATGAGCTATTCTAAGCTCGATAAGCAGGGACGATTGCTTTATAGCTATGGCTTTTAAGGCGTAGGATGGCTATAGTCATGAGCGCTTATTAGGTATTAATAACAGTGTTATAACCTATAATCAATTTCATAATAAGCAATTCCATAATCATAATAAAAGATAACAAGGAGACGTTATGCGTCCAGTCGTGCTGTGTTTTTCAGGATTAGACCCGTCAGGTGGTGCAGGCTTACAAGCAGATATAGAGGCAATCGGTCAAGCAGGGGCGCATGCAACTGTTGCCTGTACGGCCATTACCGTACAAAGCTCGCAGCAAGTGTTCGGCTTTGAAGCCTGTGACGCTGAATTGGTAAAAGCTCAAGCCACAACAGTGCTGCCTGATTTACCTGTAAGCGTCATCAAATCCGGTATGCTTGGAACGACGGCCAACATCGCGATGTTAACACGTTTGTTTGCTGAGGAGACCATACCTAAAGGCACACCATTTGTGCTTGACCCCGTCTTGGTAGCTAATAGTGGCGGCAGTTTGGGGGATGAGCACACCTTAGTCACAGCGTTTAGAAAGTTGCTGCCTTATGCGACCTTAATTACTCCCAATACTCATGAGCTGCGGGCATTAAGTGGCGAACAAGATTTACATATTGGCGCGCAGAAATTATGGGCGCAAGGAACACAGGCAGTATTAGTCAAAACTTCACATGACTTTGATAGCGGTGATATTGAGCAGTATTTATATATCCAAGGCGAAATGGTACATAAAAGTACTTTGCCACGCTTAGACGGTGAGTTTCATGGTTCGGGCTGCTCACTTGCCAGCTTTATTGCTGGACGCTTAGCAGTCGGTGATGACTTGATTGCTGCCGTTATTAAAGCTGATAGTTGGATTACACAAACTTTGATTGCCGCTGATGTTCCACATCCTGAAGATGCTAGTGCACAGCTGATACCCAATCGCTTTGTAAAAATGAAATAAATTTAGGTTAATAGTGGTTATAAGTTTAAACCGTTTAAATCGAACATAAAAAAGACACGCTGTCATTAATGACAGCGTGTCTTTTTTATGTTCGATTTTCGTTAGAAACAATGTGCTTAATCGACTAGCCTAACATTGGCATAAAGCTTGATGCCAAACCACCGATGAAAATCTCAAGCAAGTAAAAGGCAAAGAATGCGACCATAGGTGACAAATCAAGCATACCTAGATTGGGTGTGATACGGCGGAACGGTGCCAAAATTGGCTCAGCAAGACGCATGATAATACCAACGATAGGGTGCACAGAGTTAGTGAACACCACAATCCAGCTGACAATGATGGAACCTATCACAAGGTAACGACACATCCGCAAAAAGTCTAAGACTAAGCTGACTGATCCAGTAAAAAACAAGGGAACAGGGGCAAGACCTTTATGCGTTAGTGCTGCCTTGCCAGCGATATCAATCAGCCGAATCAAAAACATCAGCACTATCGCTGCAATACTGATACGCCCTTGGCCAACGGTTGGGAAAATACGTCCAAACACATCGACAATATGGGTAGCTCTGTAAGCCGGAGCAATCATAGGGTCGCGTGCGTCCATCCCTGCAAACTGTAGCATAAAACGGATGAACACCAGCAGCATGGCAAAGGTGGTGACCAAATCAAAAATTTGTAATAACATATTGTTCATGAAGCGCTACTCAATGTGCCTGTGGTTGAATGTGCTAGTCGTTAAAAGGTTCTAATGGTTCAATGTGCTAGACGTTTATTTCATTTCTTCGCTAAGCGCTTGGCTGCGGTCGTAACATGCTTGCATGGCTTCCGCAATTTGATGACCAATCTCGTTACCTTGCATCGATTCAATAGCTGCTTGGGTTGTGCCATTAGGAGAGGTGACTTTACGGCGTAGTTCAGCCGGACTATTATTACTACCGATAGCCATGGTTGCCGCGCCCAAAACGGTTTGCATAGCCAACGCTGATGCTTGTTCTTTATCTAACCCTAAGGCGACTGCCCCATCAACCATTGACTCGATAAAGTAAAATACATACGCTGGCGCAGAGCCAGAAACGGCCGTTACCGCATGCATCTGTGCTTCCTCTTCAACCCACATGACTAAACCAGAAGCGGCCATTACGGCGGTTGCTAATTGCTTTTGGGCTTCAGTGATATCTTTAGTGCCATATAGACCAGCTGCGCCCATCTGTATCTTGGAAGGCGTATTAGGCATCGCACGCACAATATTGCGATAGCCGCCGAGCATATCGGATAATAAGTCTGTCGATAAACCTGCTGCTACTGAGATGACCAGCTGACTGTCTAGCGCATCAGCAAACTCACTGACTACTGCTTTCATCACTTGTGGCTTGACCGCAAGAATAACCACATCAGCATCAACAACAGCCGCTTTAGGATCAGAGGTTGCATCAACAGTATTCATATGTTGATTATTGAACTGCTGGCGCGTCTCTACACTAGGCGCTGATACAGTAATCAGATCAGGCTTAACACCGCAAGCAATCAGCCCACTAATCAAGGCTTGCGCCATATTACCGCCACCAATAAAACTTATTTTTTTATTATCTAACGCACTGTTAAATGTTGTCATTTTTATCTCCTAATTACCGTTCCCCATTGACAAATCCCAAGGTTTTTAACGTTAGTTAATGAGATTTAAAAGGAAACTCAGTCTATCATACTGCCACTTTATCGTTTGATAAATTAATGACGCTCACTTTATATATTAAAAGATAGTAGGCTTAATTTGAGCCGCATTGATGAATTTGTAGAATGTTGCTGAAACCGCTATCTAATAGGTGACTTGTTATATCTGCCTCAGACTTATTAAATCCTAAAATCCAGCTATCAAATGGTGATAATAATAATAAAGGTAACTCCTCATCGCTATTAAGCACCACGCTAACCACCACCAAACTATCACGCAACCAAACGGGTATTCCTAGCGTTTGCATGAGCTTTTTACCTGCTTGTGGACGAGTAGCAAAGGTCGTCTGTACGCGTTGATGCCTATCTAATGGCGCAATTTTTAAAATAATACTAGCTTCATTATTTATTAAAGCGATGCTGTTTGATGATGAATCTTCATGTAAATGATACTGTTTTAATAAGCGCGCTATATTATCTTGCGTAAATTGTAATTGCCAAATGCTGTACACGTTCGACCGTAGCGTAATTGTCTCTGAGTTTTTACGAGGGGAAATGATCGACATTAACTCTAACGTTTGCTCAGAAATTGGTAGCGTTAACCACTCTACAAAAGAGTGACTCAGACGAGAGAGCTGCTGATGATAGCGGCGGATACTATAGGTTTCGGCATTGGCATGCCAATCAAGCTCAGTTTTATGATTATGGTCATGACGTTGGCTCAAACCCAACACATCATCAACTAATTGCTTCGATGGTGGTAATGGCTCATCTTGCGCCAGCCAAGAATGCAACAGTTGCCGTTGCCGATAAAGAGGTAAAGTCTGCATCTCATCAATGCTAAGCACCCGTTGCGCAGGTGGATAGCTTAGGAATTCAACAGCACTCTTCTGCAAGTCTTGCTCAGCCTGCGCATGAACAATCGCTTGCGCGTCGCTAAGTAGCTGCCCACTACGAGCAATATTATTAATAACGTTTGGGTTATAAGTGGCTAAAGCTGGCATGATATCTCGGCGCAAGCCACTACGCACATTATCGCCGCTCTCATTGGTAGGATCATCAATATAAGGCAGTTTGAGTTGCTCAGCATAGGCGGTAATTGCTGTACGGGTTACGGTAAGCCATGGCCGCCATAAACTATTGCGCCGCGTTCCATTTGACTGCTCACGCCATGCTTGCATACCGGATAAGCCCTTAACCCCCGCGCCTTGAATCAAACGCATAAGCACCGTCTCAGCTTGGTCATCGGCATGATGGGCTAATAATAAAACATCGTCTTGATTAATATACGCGAGCATCACCCGATAACGCGCCTGCCGGGCTGCTTGCTCGTCGTGTCCATTGACCGTTGCTCGTAAAATATAACACGGCATCTGCTGAGCTTGTGCCCATGTGGCAACATGCTGCGCCCAGTAATCACTATCTGCTTGCAGACCATGATTGACATGTAATAGTTGCGGTAAAAATGGTAGTCTTCCTTGCCGATATAACTGCAAACATAAGGCAGCTAATGCCAATGAGTCGCGCCCACCACTACACGCCAGCCAAATACGACGACCGTGAAGCTGTTCGTGATACTCAGCAACACTTGCTAATAAAGTGTTTTCAAGTTGATTATCTATTGAGGATATATCTAATATGGGAACAATAGGATATTGGCGAATGGCTTTACTGGTTATCATTAGCTATGAGTCACCTTAAAATTAAGCTACAAAAAAACGTGCCACAAAGTAGCACGTCCGTTATTGTGTCGTCTGTAATATTTAAAACTGAAAGTAAAATAACCGCTATTAAATGATTAGCAAGGCAGCATTACGTTTGAGTTAAAGGTTTTAAGCTTCGCATAACGCTGCTCACAGCGAGGCTCTGCATCCATATCTTGCAACTCGTCTAACTGCTCAATAAGCAATGCTTTAAGGGAGTTCATGACCGGCTGTGGATGAATATGTGCCCCCTCACCTTCTTCGATAACGGCATCAATCAAGCCCATTTGATATAGATTATCCGCATTTAATTTGAGCGCTTCACTAGCATCTTGCGCTTTGTCAGCCGTTTTCCATAGAATTGAGGCACAGCCTTCAGGAGAGATAACTGAATAGATGCTGTTTTGTAGCATATTTACTTTATCGCCAACACCAATTGCCAATGCGCCACCTGAACCGCCCTCACCAATAATAGTGACAATAATAGGCACTTTTAGACTGGAAAACACAGCGATACTTTCCGCGATAGCTTGCGCTTGTCCACGCTCTTCAGCACCAATACCAGGATAGGCACCTTGGGTATCGACAAAGGTCATGACTGGAATGTTAAAGCGTTCTGCCATTTTTACCAAGCGAATGACTTTACGATAGCCTTCAGGATTTGCCATACCGAAGTTATGGGCGATACGCTCGCGCGTACTGCGACCACGATGTTGGCCAACGACCATAACAGGCTTGCCATCTAAACGTGCTAAGCCGCCAATAATGGCTTTATCATCAGCATAAGCGCGGTCGCCGTGCAGCGCATCAAACTCCGTAAACAGCTGATTGATATAATCCATAAATAATGGACGCTTGGCATGACGTGCTAGCTGAACGCTATCCCAGACGGTGCTCATAGACTTATCCTTTTTGTCATTTTATAAGGTGTTATCAGACATATTCTAAATATCAAGACAGTACAGATGTAAACTCAATAAAAGCTATAGTAGCACAGTTAATATGCCATGACATTACTGACAATGATGCTTTTGTAAGGCTTTTAGAAGTCTAAATAATAGCGCAAGCGCAATACTATAAGTAGAAGTTATTAACAATAATAATGCCAAAATGTACGCTTATTTGGCTTCAATCACGCTGAGCTTTACACCCCACTTTGCAAACTGCTCAATTTCAGCGCAAAGATCAGAATATAAAAACGCATAGTGCTGTTTGTCAGTACTCACCGTAATTTGCCAGCAGTTAGTATCTGTGACGACCAGCTGCATCTGAGGCAGCTCATGTTCACTACGGCTATGATGAGCCAATACGGCAAGTCTTAGTAACAAGCACAAATAGACCAGTTGATCACCACCAAGAGTGCACGTTTGCTCAAGCATTTCGCATTTTAACTTGCGCCTATGGCTTAGCATCAATTGTGCCATACGCTTTTGATCCACTTGTGAAAAACCAGGAATGTCTGAGTTCCCAAGCAGATAAGCACTGTGGCGATGGTAGTTGCTGTGACTGATTGCAAGTCCGATCTCATGTAAGTAGGCGGCACGTCTCAATACATCCGCATCATCAGTGGTTAACTGTAAGTCATTTTGGACTTGCTTCAATAAATGGCGGCTGGTTCTGACCACTTGGCGGGCTTGTTTTTTGTCTACAGAATAGCGTTTAATAAGTGCCAACACACTACGGTCACGCACGTCTTCACTGGCAAAACGCCCGAGCATATCGTACATAACGCCTTCACGTAGCGCCCCATCAGAGTAAACAATCGTCTCCACACCAAGTACTTTCATGGTGGCAAGCAATACGGCAACGCCTGCTGGAAAAACGGCCTTACGGTGTTCTTTAACGCCTTCTAGCTCAATATCATCGACGTTACCGATTTTTACTAATAAGCTCTCTAACTTTTTAATACCTTGATAAGTAATGCGCTCCTGCGCATCGGCCCAGCCTTTAGAAACCAGCACGTTTTTGACCGCTTTAATCGTACCGCTGGAGCCGACAACACTGCTCCAGCCAGCCTTTTGATATTGACCGCTAATACCTAATACTTGTTTACGTGCAGCCGCAATAGCCTCATTAAAAGCAGTTTCAGTAATCTGACCATCAGCAAAAAATAACTGAGTAAAGGCGACACAGCCCATCTGTAAACTTTCGGTCAATAACGGATCAAAACCTTGGCCAATGATAAATTCAGTTGAACCACCACCAATATCAATCACCAAACGCTTGTCACTACTGGCATTGGTATGCGAGACCCCCAAATAAATCAGCCGCGCCTCTTCTCGTCCAGCGATGACTTCAATCGGCTTGGGCAAAATCTTATTAGCGCGTTCTATAAAGTCATTGGCGTTTTTGGCTTGGCGCAGCGCATTGGTTGCCACGATACGGATACGCTCAGGCGCTACCGAATCAAGACGAGCCACAAAACGGCTCAGGCACTCAAGTCCACGGCGCTCAGCAGCAGCACCCAAGATATTATGCTCATCTAACCCTGCTGCTAGTTGTACCTTTTCGGACATCGACGTTACTTTTCGTACCTCGCCATGATCTAGGCGGGCAATGGCCAAATGAAAACTGTTCGAGCCAATGTCAATGGCAGCAATCAGTTCATCATCGTCAAGCAGCGGATTTGTAAGAGTGTTATTGAGCATAGGAAAAATAGTTACCACGTTGGATAAGTGAGGAGGATAAGAAGAACAAAGAACCGTCAGCGCTATGTATGATCGGTAGATGTCGCCATTAAAGCATTTATGTCAAATACTGGCAAGCAACACGTCTTAGTTATCCTGTGCCCATGAGAATATAAGCAAAACAATGGAGATTGAGGTCAGTAAATGTCTGTATATGCTATAGCAATTTTGGCTTCTTCCCAACCAGAAATACTCTAAGCAATAACAAGCACTTACCAATTACAGTTTAAGACTCTTATATGTTGATAACTATCAAAGCAGTAATCATCAGAACATTATTTAGTAGAACAACTAGCAAAGGACGCTATTAATATGAATCATTCTAACCTCTACTCCAGCAAAAAAACTGAACTCCAAACGCAAGCTGCCGCTAATGACAAGGTAGGATTAAACGCCAAAGCTAATAGTATAAAAACAGCCAAACCAGTTAACAATGAGTCATCTAAAGAAAGCTTCTACGATTTTTATTTAGCTGAGCACAACAATATTAATTGTCGCCGCCTACATTTTGCGGGCAGTAGTTTTGGTTTATTAGGCATCGCTATTTCTATTAAAACTCGTTCTGCAAACCATTATTGACAGGCATTGCCGCGGATTATACTTGCGCATAGGTCGGGCACTTTTTCTTTGAACATAATAAGCCCGCGACTTTTAAATACCCACTGCAAAGTTTCGTTAGTGATTTGCGCATGTATGACGACGTGCTGCGCGGCAATCTCAGTTTAAGAGATCACAAGTTCGATAAAACATAGCAATAAAAAAAACCAGCATCGTCTATGATGCTGGTTTTTTATGTCATTGATATGACATCACTATAAAAACGGTCGTTGATGAGTCAAAGTTTGCTCTCGCAACTTAGGCTGTTGCCATTTCTGCAAAGATTTCATTAGCAGCTTTAATTGAAATGTCCAAATCTGCAACGCTGTGCTTAATCGACATAAAGCCCGCTTCATAAGCCGATGGCGCAAGATAAATACCGCGATCTAGCATGCCATGGAAAAAGGTATTGAAGGCTGCGATATCGCAATGCGTCACATCATCAAAGTCATGCGGCGTGAGGGTATCGTTATCTTTGACGAAGAACATACCAAACATGCCACCAAGCTTATTGCTACGTAAATGGATACCGTGATTATTAGCAGCGGCTTGGATGCCATCAATGAGATAGTCAACCTTAGCGGACAGCTCATCGTAAAAGCCATCAACCGTTAAATCTTCAAACATCGCAATACCGGCGCGCATCGCAAGCGGATTACCTGATAAAGTACCTGCTTGATACACACCGCCGAGTGGGGCGATGCATGACATGATCTCTTTTTTACCGCCAAATGCGCCCACTGGCAAGCCTGCACCAATGATTTTACCAAAACACGTTAAATCAGGCTCAATATCAAAGTGTGTTTGCGCGCCACCAAGTCCCACTCGAAAGCCAGTCATCACTTCATCAAAAATAAGCACTGCGCCATGTTCAGTACACTGGGCACGCAAGGTATCATGAAATACTTGATCTGGGATAATCATATTCATGTTACCAGCGATAGGCTCGACGATAACGCAGGCAATAGTATCACCCCATTTCTCAAAGCAATCTTTAATCGCTTGCGGGTCATTATAAGGTAGGGTAATTGTATGCTTGGCAAAGTCTGCTGGCACACCTTTTGACGTGGGCTCACCAATATCGAGCATGCCTGAGCCAGCTTTTACGAGCAAGCTATCTGAGTGACCGTGGTAACAGCCTTCGAATTTGACGATATTGTCACGCTCAGTAAATCCGCGCGCCAAACGAATCGCACTCATCGTCGCTTCAGTACCGGAGCTGGTCATGCGGATCATCTCAACGCTTGGCACAAGCTCGCAAATCTTATCGGCAACCGTAGTCTCAAACGGCGTTGGCGTACCAAAACTTAAGCCATCATCAGCCGCTTTTTTGACCGCATCAATGACCTTTGGATGCGCATGTCCCAAAATCATTGGACCCCACGAACCAACGTAATCGATATAAGCATTGTCTTCGGTATCATAAATCTTGCTACCATTCGCACGGTGCATAAATACCGGTGTACCGCCAACCCCTGCAAAGGCACGAACGGGAGAGTTCACACCGCCCGGAATATGCTTGCGTGCTTGAGCAAAGAGTTGTTCGTTTTTAGTACTCATAACTGTTCTCTATTATTATATTGTCTTTATTATTAAGTCGAAAGTTGGTTCTTTCACGAAAACCAAGCATCAAAGGCTTATTCATACAGTAGCTGTCTGGAATTAATAGCTATCTGTGAGCACTTAAACGATTGGCTTTATGGCAAGCCGCTTTGGACTGTCTTTGTTAGGCTTTTTTAACCACTGAGGACTTAAGCTTCATAGGACCAAAGCCGTCAAGCCTACAGTCAATATCATGACCATCAGAGGCATCAGGTAATAGACGAATACTTTTTGCCTTAGTACCCACTTTAATGATAATTGACGAGCCTTTCACTTTTAGATCTTTAATGACAGTGACCGCATCGCCATCTTGTAACTCATTACCAACTGCATCACGGATAACGCTATCTTCCTCAGCTGCATTTTGTGCCGAATCGGTCTCTGCTGCTGTCCATTCATGGGCACACATCGGACATACCAATAGTGCACCGTCTTCGTAAGTATAACTTTCAGCACATTTTGGGCAATTGGGTAAACTCATAATATCCTCGTCAGCCATCATAAATTAGGTTTATTCTACAGCTAACATTGTACCTTAAGTGATGTATTTTAACCAATCTGCTCGGCTACCCGCTAAACACTGCGCCTAATTTAAACACTAAATCATAGTGATAAGTGATGCGCTTTTTGTGCGCCCGTTTTTTGTGCTACTCTTCTGCACACCCATTAATTTTAAATGAGCGTGGCTCTCAGTAATTAGCTCTTAGTAATAGAGTATGCAAAATACTACTTTAAAAATCTTATCTATATACTTGATAATAATACTCAATAGTAATCACGCCTATTTCATCATTTCTCATAACAAGGATAATAATAATGACGCAATCTTCAAGCCAACTGCTACTGCTGCAGTTTGTCCAGCTTACCATTCAAGGCATTGATGCCGAAAAATTCCTACAAGGTCAATTAACTTGTGATGTGACAAAACTTGGCCTCAGCTATCAAGCCGCCGCTATCGGTAACTTAAAAGGCCGGATAGAGTTTGGTATTTGGATTAAAAAACAAGCCGAACAGCATTATGATGTGGTCATCAGCGCAGATTGTGCTGACGCTTTAAAAGCGCATTTGAATAAGTACGGCGCATTTTCAAAGTTTGAAACCAGTTCACCAATCGCTATTTATCCGTGCGTACTTGACGATATGCCGACCTTTAGCCATAAGGATACGCACAATACACCAGAAGATGCTCAGGCGTGGATGCAATGTAGTATCGCCACCGGTAACTACTGGATAATAAGTGAAACCCAAGGCGAATTTCAGCCCCAAGAGCTGCGTCTACATCAACGCGGTGGCATGGACTACGATAAAGGTTGCTATTTAGGCCAAGAAGTTATCGCGCGTATTTACTTTAAATCGGCACCCAAGGCCTTTTTGCATCATGTACAAGGCTCAGGCGAGATACCAGCAGCTGGAGATAAATTAGGCAAAATTCAAGTGGTCAATGCAGTTGCCAGTAGCCTAGCTGCCCAAGGCTTTGAAGCGTTGGTAGTGGCGCGTCCAGAACATCTTTCTGAAAGCGATTTGAAAATAATAGATTTACCAGCAGCCCTACAAGCCGATGTGGCCCGTCCTAAATAGGAAAGTGCTTATATAAACAGCGAGATTTTGCTTTCTTAATTTATTCGCTAACATTCTTACTCACACTTATAATATCAATGTTTTTTTACATAGAATTTTTCAGAAAGCTTGTCTTTAGCATTACGTATCGCAGCAATAATCTACGCTATCTACAACATAAATTGCGCAGCTATAACATTCGTGCGGTATTTACTATAATAAAGCAACACTATAAACATCGGTTATACAGACAACAGAGTTTGATTTGCCTATATTAGTTATCACAGGTTAGCCACTGACTAACTTTTGAACTTCAAGAAAATAACTAATAATATTTTAGGTACTAAAGCGTTTATATTTTGACTATAAGACATATTTTAATAATGAGTCAAAATACGCTCTCACTAAAAAGGAAAAAATTATGAATAAGCATACTATTAAAGGTGATTGGAACCAACTTAAAGGTTCAGCTAAACAGAAGTGGGCAGACCTAACTGACGATGATTTACTACATGTTGAAGGTAGCCGAGACAAGTTAGTTGGTAAGGTGCAAGAACGTTATGGTCACAGTAAAGATGACGCTGAGCGTGCAGTAGACGAGTGGCAAAATGAGCATGACAAGTAAGCAGCTTTAAAGACTCAATTAATAATATATAATTCCGAAAACCGCATTGAGATTTCATGCGGTTTTTTATTGCGTAGAAGAAAAGACTTTGCTGATGGCATATAGTACTTCCACAGCGCCTACAGTTCTGTGCAATATTATCTGTATGGTACGAAACATTAATAACCAGACACGATAAAGCCGCATAGCAATTAATTGTTATGCGGCTTCATGGTTAACTATCCATGTTACTTATCACAACTGTTATCTATACATCCTTGCAAGATACGCAGTATGGTGTGATAAGTGGGCGTCCTGCCCATTTCTTACAATAACTATCGGCACGTTCTGCCACCAGCACGGGTTATGTGTCCTTACTTCAGCTGCTATTATCATCCTGATGCTAGCAGCTGACTCATTATCATTAATGCGGTAAACTCAATCCTTGAGTCACATTCCCTAATGCCGTGTGTCTATAATGCCAAATTGTTACCCTGCTGTTAAGTGGCGTTAGCGTCTTTGCGTGTAAGCATATGCTTACACGGACTGTTTGCTATCTTGGTTACTTCTCAGAAGCTTATACATAATATGCTTCCTTTTATCATTTGAATCATTCGTAGCCTGGTTTCACGATTAGTATTAGCGATAAACCTTACTAGTAGCAATACCCTCCTCACTAAAAACCCCAAATGCTTACGCAAGCAGTTGTAATATTTACAACTTATTAACGTGCAAGAAATCTATTATCAAGTTTTTCGCCTTACTATAGATGTTGTAAGTAATTATTTCAAATGATGACATGTAAAAGATGAAGCAACATTAGTATCTGGAACCACATCAAACTTTTAGATAACTTCTCATATTATCTTTGTTATATACAGTTTTATCAATCCACTCGCAGCCTCTATAACTACAGTATTATAATTTATAAAAAACTATAGAAATACTGAGACACGACACATCCTAGGACAATACCTTATGAAATTCATGCCATTTGCAACGATGAATACTGCGCTATCAGCAGGTCTAGCAGTCGCTCTATTGACCACGACGGTTGGCAGTACGGCTATGGCGTCAAATTACAACAATCAGTCTGTTTACCGCGATGGCAATTTTAATACACTCAGTCAAAAGCTACGAAAAGATCTCAGTCGTAGTGGCTATCAGGTGATGGACATCCAGTCTGACAATTACCGTGGCAACCAAGCAGTTACGGTCTATGCTAAAAAGAATAACCAGCCTTATGAGCTTAAGTATACTTACCCTGCATTAAAGCTTATTAGCTCAAGTCAAAAAGACTGGTCGAACGTTTGGCAAGATAAAAATAACCACCGCCAGAATGGTAACGGTTACTACGGTAATAACAACCATAACAATGGTTATAAAAATAATAACCGTAACAACAATATCGAAGACAATATTAAAAAAGAGGCGCGCTATCCGGCTATTAAGCAACGTGCTATTAGAAAAGTTGCGGATATGGGCTACCGAGTTAAAGATATCGAGCTTAACGAAAAGAACAATCGCGGTGTATTCGAAATTGAGGCCAAAAGCGGCTCACAAGATTATGACATTATCTTGGGCTATCCTAATCTAAATGTCATTAAACTTGAAAAGGACTAATTATAAAAGAGACTGATCTTAAGTTTTAGCTAACGCTACTATCGAAAAAAGCTGATTTCAGAAGTACAGATACTTGCTAATACTTATTTTTATAGTATTAGCATAAGGTTTTGGCGTCATTTTTGAGTTGACGCCTTCGGTCAAATAAATCAGTCCTTGATTTATTTGACTTTTTTTTATAATTTATTCTTACAATTGAATATTAAAACATTGAACACTAAAAAGTAGTCATATTCATTCACAAGGTCTAGACTATAAAATATATGCTATAAAATTTACGCCACAAAATACCATAGGAATTCTTATTATGAAAATATTATCTCTCTCAGCATTTAAAACTGCCCTCTCTGCTAGTCTCGTGGTTGCCTTGTTAGGTACCGCAGTTGGTTGTACGACTGTGACGCCTGACTACGATAATCAGCAAGTCTATCGTCAACAGAGTAACAATCATTACGGTAGCGGAAACTATAATAATGACCGTTATGACAATCACAATGGCAACTATAATAACAATGGTCGTTATAATAATAACAATCGCTACAATAATAGAAATGGCCAATACAATAATAACGACGGGCGCTATAACAATAATAAAGGCCGCTATAACAACAATAACGGACGTTATAACAATCACAATGACCGCTACAATAATAATAACTACCGTTATAAGTAAAATCACACTCTCGAAAGTATCATCAAAAAAGAGTACGTAGCCCAGCTACTATTTAACCTTTATTTATGGCGCACTGTATAAGCGGCGCGCCTGCCACAATAATAAAAACTAACTGGGATAAGACTAAATTATGAACGCTAAAACCTTATTAAAAACCACTGCTGTCACTAGTATTGTCGCCGCCTTATTAACAGTCACTACAGGTTGTGCCACTACCCCGGGCTACAATGCTTATGGAGACATTTATCAAGATGTCTATAAAGATAGCGACTTTTATAAAAAGAACAAAAAAGCGATCAAATCAATTGATAAAGACCTTTATCGCCCTGCTATTGAGCAGACAGCCGCTAACAAGGTCAGCAGCATGGGATACCGTGTTAAAGACGTCAAATATAAGAAAGGTGACCGCACGATCAAAGTTAAAGCAGAGCGCGGCCGCGAAGATTATAAAATAGAGCTTGGCTATCCTAACTACAATGTGATTAACATTAAAAAAGATTAGAACCCAACAGTTTAAAAATGCGATATTCTAAAAGTCCAAGACTTCAATCACATCATATGCGGGCGTCTCGTAAGGGTGCGCGCGCTTTAAGGCAGCAATGACTTTATCAATTGCTGCTTTATCGACCACCATGTCAACCCGCCACTCATTAACGCTCTCAACTTGATTGTGAGCACCAATATGCGGCGTACTTCCAGCAAGCGGCATAAACTGCCCAATCCCTAATACCTGCCAGCAACACTGCTCATAATTACCAATCGTACCTGCTCCTGCAGCAAACAAGGCAGATTTGACGGTTTCTAAAGCTTCATCAGGAATAAAAACGGTGAGCTTATACATAAGATTACCTTGTAAACGACATTACTATTCAGGCTGAGATATCAGCTTACTTCTTTGATAAAGACAGATGGTCTGTCCACACATAGCGCAGTAGCCAATCTTTAGCCGCGCCTGCATAATCGATACCAATACGCGGACGCAGCGCGACAGGTGGCTGGCATCCATCATCCTCTACCCAAACTCCAGTTTTTGGACTGATACTCTTACCATATAAATTACGATCAATTTGCAAGCGCTTGGTCAGCTTGCCAGGGCCTGCCAACTGTCTGGGATGAGTCAGTTGTTTATCGGCACTAAGCAGTTGTTCTTCTACCAAACGATCACTCTCCGTAGTCGAGAATCCGGCGCGTATCAGCACTGCTTCTGGTGACTCTGCAGGCCCACTAACCAAATTCAGCATATGGTGAATACCATAGGTGAGGTAGACATAAAACACGCCGCCTTGACTGTACATTATCTCTGTGCGCGCGGTACGTGTACCCGCATGCGCATGACAAGCGGCATCACCCTCACCAATATAAGCTTCTGTTTCGGAGATACGCATACGCAATACTTTAACCACACCATCGCTATCAGTCAGCTGCCGGCACAGTACCTTCCCAATTAAGTCAGCAGCGACCACACAAGTTGGGCGGGTAAACCAAGCGGGTTCGAGTACTGTCACTTGAGAAAGTGGGAATTTGGCAGAAGGTAATTCAGATGCTGGCATTAATAAGACCTTTTTCTTGTTTTTATGATGTTCATTGCTAATAGCTATTAATTTAGCATAAAACAGAAATAGAGTGTGCTGACAATGTTTGAGCGGTGTTTAAACGCTGTTTAATAACAATTTAAGCACATTGAAAACCAATAAAAATGAGCGCACGGAATGTTAATGTACAAGTTAGAGAGTTAATCAATAAGCATAGAGAGGCAAGCAAGTTGTCATTGTGTCTCGGAATTTGCATATATATGAAGAATATTGGTTCTCTTGACGAGGAATTTGCAAATATATATATATGGGCTAAGGTAGAAGGTTGGTCCATGCCGCTGTATCACGTGAAGTAAACGTCAAAGCTCCCGCGGCTTTCAATGAATACTAACCACTTAGTGGAGTCACATAAATGAAATCGAACATAGAAAAAACAGAGGATCCGTTACGTAATCACTTTATAGACAAAAGTGATTGGTTAAAATCAGCGGTCCTTGGCGCTAATGACGGGATTTTATCCACCGCCAGTATTGCAATTGGGGTCGCTGCTGGTACCGACTTGAGAGAGGTCATACTACTGGCAACATTGGCAGGTCTTGCGGCAGGAGCCTTATCAATGACCGCCAGCAATTTTGTGTCGGTAAGTGCTCAAAGAGATACTGAAAAAGCGGATATAGAGCGTGAAAAAGTAGAATTAAGAGAGACACCGGAAACAGAGTTGCTCGAATTGGCAGGAATTTATGAAAGAAGAGGCTTAAAGAAAGAGACTGCGCTCCTAGTGGCAAAAGAGTTTACAGAAAAAGATGCATTAGCGGCACACGTTAGAGATGAACTGGGAATCAATGAAATCAGTGAAGCAAAACCCTTCCAAGCAGCTCTAGTGTCTGGGGTTGCATTTATCTTGGGCGGTGGCCTTCCTCTTCTCGTCACCATATTTCTCCCTGAAAAAACTATGGAATATACTTTATATGGCTCCGCTATTATATCCCTAATCATCCTAGGTGTCGTAACAGCCAAAACAGGGGGTTCCAGTGTTTGGAAAGGCATCAGCAGAATTATTTTTTGGGGAACGTTGGCAATGGCAGGTAGCGCGCTAGTTGGTTATATATTCGGAGTAAACATGTAGTAAGGAAAAATTTTGACTGCCAAACACTAATAAACCACAGCGCAAGACACCCAACTACTTACTGAATGGTGATTTTCATCAAAGCGTTCATACTGCTTAATATCAGCTTGCAGCCACGGTGAGTAAGTAATGTTTTGGGTGACTCAAGGCGTAATACTAATAATGAGCTATGCTTTAAGTTATAAACAATAGTTGCTTAGAGGAGCAAGTCATGAAATTTTTTACCTTCATCTTATTCGGAACCTTCTCTCTTTTGGTAGCTTGTAGTAACACAAATAATTCAAAAAATGAAATTTCAACAAACGAGCATGCACAAAAAAACTATCAACATTACACTGTTGGCAACTTTGAAACGATGCAAAGTTGTGTCGACTTTGTGGCAAGTGAGGCAAAAAGTGCGGGTATGGAAATAAAACTTTCAGGTTTATCACCTAAAAAAGCCACTGGTTCATTTAATGGCGATGAGGCTATGTTCTTTTACTGTCAAAAACAAGAAGCGGGAACTAGCGGAACGTTCTTTGAAGCCGTTTACCCTAAGTTTAATTAGAGATTCACCAAGTTAACGAGTAGCCTAAATAGCAAAATCTGGTTACTGAAAAAGCGCTATTATCTGACATCATATCGCGTCTATAGTCTGTATTAAAACCCAGCGTTTTGATAGTTACTAAATCAAGTCGCTATCCCTGACATTATTTGTAGTTGAACGGTTCAGATTATCACTATAAGAACATTATTGTTCAGTGAGTTTGGAGAGAAAAAACACCGGTTCGGTTGTTCTAAAATAAAACCCTGAATTGCTCAGCGTTCTTAATTTATCTATAGTGTAGTGCACAGTTAAACAAATTTAGAGAGTTATTATGAACTTGGATTCCAACGCAGGTTATTACCTAGGTGCTGCCATTAGTACCGCTATACTCTATACTTTTCCCGCGTTTCTTATTGTTATAAGCAAGGTGAGGAAGAGGGCAACAAGCAAAAAAATTGTCGAAAACACCTCAATTTTGGTATACGGAATAATATTTTCTATAGTAATGCTCCTAGGTTTAGCTTACATCTCTTTGCTAGGGGCTATATTTGCTTTCTGCATGTATTTACTTTGCTTTTATGTTGATTACTTACTTTATAGAAGAGCTAAAATTTAGGCGGTTATTTATCACTTATTGTATAGAGCAGAAAATAAACCCCGTAAACATTAGATCTATAGGCTACTGTTTGTCTTCTCATGCCGTCCGTACTAAAAATATCGCCTTAAAAAAAAGGCTTTACAGTTTAAAAAATTGGCCAGTCAGATAGTACATCAACTTTATTTAGAGTAAGAATGGAAATTGATAGACTTGGGCATATATTAGAGTGCCAATCAGTACATAAATAAGACTGAACCAAACCATATACACCTGAGTCATTGACCACGGTATGTGCCATTCAATTTTATCCCTTGTACTTAACCATTCTGTCACGCTAATCGCTACCGTCAGCCATAATGCGCCTACTAAATAGCCGCCCAGTACATCACTCAAATAATGGGCATTTAGCACCAGTCTGCTTAAGCCCACCAGTACAGAAAAAAGGACAGCCGTCGTAAATATACGGACTTTCCAGATAAATTTTTGGCTAAAACGAATCGCTATGTAAGCAATAAATCCATATAAGGCAATGGTAATCGTGGCATGACCACTTGGAAACGAGTATGAATGCTCAAGCACCAAACCATTTAGGGGACGCTCGCGGTGAAATAACATTTTACTCAAGAAGGTGAAGGTAGCACTTCCTAAAGTGGCTACCAGCAATCCAACTAATATGTAACGTTGGCGCATCACCCAGCATATGACACAGGTTAAAACTACAACTAAAAATGTAATTCTTGTAGAACTTAAGCTCGTGATCAGGATGAAAAAATCTATGACGCTTGATTCATTAAGCATACTCATCTGTTGTGATACAAAGTAGTCCGTTATCACGATAGAATTTGAATTTACGACGTCTTCAACCAACCCAAAAAACAAAGCTAAAATATAGCCCATGACTAAAAATAAAAGAGTGAGCGGTAAGCCGTAAAAATGCTCTAATTGAAACCTTTGAGACAAAAAATGATAAAGTTTTGGATAGTTATCTTTTAATCGAATAAATAATTTTTTTTGTTCACAATGCTGTTTAAGCATAAGGCAATATCGCATAATTTGAGCAAACGTTCTCTCACCGTAGTTGATAACCCCATACTGTAAAATCCATAGAAAAATAGCTACGAATAATAGCAAGATACTCAAGGTGAATAACTGCTGATTTTCTTTAATTAGTATAATCATGAATGAGAAAACTTCCTTTTAGAACGCTTTTTTTGCAATCACTCTTGGCTTAACTTATTGAGACTATGCCAAGCGGCAGTTTTTAAAAATGGCTTTATCGATTGGTATACACTTTGGGGTGGATCAAGAAGTGATGCTATGAGAGCAGGATTTACTTTAAACTTATTGGCTATTAATGCTTATTTAGCCTGTTGAGTTATTGGCCTACTTACAGGAGTATTAAGCGTGTTAGGTGCGTATCTAGGACGCGAGTCTGGAGAATGGCTTGGGAGTTGGACTGAAGTACGGAAGATTAATTTTGATAGCGATGAGTATAAATATGGTAGTTCAAAGGCAGTTTTATATTTAATGTTTTTCAGCGGCGAGTCAAAAACATGAGAAGAGAACTGTTTCATGCGAAAATTACACTGCTGTGTAAACTGGCGCTGCCTTAGCACTCTAAACTATTGGTATCGAAAGTCCACCTTTGAAGGCTCAATATGGCAGCTGATACAAACTAACACTTAGACACTTCAAAGCCCTAAGCAGAGTCAGTATCATAATGAGATTGAATTATCCATAAATTATTTGCCGATAATAACAAAAGGAAAATACAGTGTCGCAGACTCAGCCAACTACTGAACAAATTCCCAATCTTAGAAGAAAACAAAAAAGTGCGTTAAAAAACCTTACTATCATGGGTTATCTAGAAGGCACCTCTTTCTTGTTATTGCTTGGCATCGCCATGCCCCTAAAATATATGATGGGCATATCAGAAGGTGTGAGATATATCGGTATGGCACACGGTGTATTATTCATCGCCTACATCGTGATTCTTATGGTCGCAGCCATCAAAATAAAAATGCCGCTCTGGGCCATACCCGCAGGTGTACTCGGTTCGTTCTTACCGTTTGGCCCGTTTATATTCGACCATTTTTTAAAAAAGAGCTTAAAGAAAAGCGTGAAGACAACGGCCTAAAGCAAGCCCTGCTGCAGATAATGATGCTAGCCTGCTATAAAAGACATGAGCTTGCTGGATAGTGATGCCTTATTATTCGATGCTTTATCAAAAATCGAAGATAGTTACCGAACTTTAAAATCAGACATATTTTAATACGGCTATTTATAACCCAGCAAACATGCCTTAGCCTCACTTTGAGCTTTAGCCATCAGTGCATGTGCTTTTGAGTTTTTAACTGCAACACATAATTCACATTCAGTCTTGGACTGAGGTTTGTACTGCGGCAAAGACTCTTCATTTAGAGGGTTTAAATTATTTTATTCTGGCAAACCTTCTTTATAATCTAACTTATCACCCATGTTTTCTTCTTCTTGATACTCTTTAACTATATAAATAATAGCAAACCAACAGTAGTGCGTATGCATAAAAAAACTGAGCGCGTGGCTCAGTTTTTTTACGATTTAATTTTTAAGCTATTAAAATATTATCTATAACGATTCTAGTTTAATGGCACGCCAATACGCTTAGCAACTTCTTCATAGCCTTCAATCACGTCACCTAGTGACTGACGGAAGCGGTCTTTATCTAGTTTTTTCTTCGTTTTTTTGTCCCAAATTCGGCAACCATCTGGCGAGAATTCATCCCCTAAAACGATACGGTCATGGAATACCCCAAATTCTAGTTTAAAGTCTACTAGCATCAGGTCACCGGCATCAAACAGTGCTTTTAATACATCGTTCACTTGATGGCTTAATTCTTGCATTTTTTCCATCTGAGCTTCAGTTGCCCAATCTAGCGTCACAGCAAGCGACTCGTTGACCATCGGGTCACCTAGCGCATCATCTTTATAGAACAATTCAAAAGTAGAGGGCGTAAGTGCCAGCCCTTCCTCTAATCCTAGACGGCGCACTAAGCTGCCGGCCGCAAAGTTACGCACCACGCATTCCAACGGAAACATATCTAGGCGTTTAACAAGAACTTCGTCGCTTGATAGCTGCTTTTCAAAATGAGTCTCGATGCCTGCGTCCGCTAATTTTTGCATGATGAAAGCATTAAAGCGGTTATTAACTTCACCCTTACGTGCCAATTGCTCGATACGCTTGCCATCAAGAGCAGAGGTGTCATCACGGAAATGTAAAATCAAAAAATCGTTGTCGTCAGTTTCATAGACAGACTTAGCTTTGCCCTTATACAGCAGTTTTTGTCTTTGCATCTTAGTGTCCTGTTCGTTCAAGCTGAGGGGTGGAAACGCGCAGCTACCGCTAAAACTTTGCCATTGTGATTTTACTTGGTTATCAATGAGGTAATAATCACGACGAAAATACTAGCAGTATAGATAGGGATAACGGTTTATTTAGACGGTGCAGCGGTAATAGCTACTGCGCGCTCAGGCTTCGGCAATTGATACTGTTTACCCGCGTCATTTTGTAGTATGAGGGTATTTGCCCCTACATTTGGCGTCGGGTATAGCGGTACAAAAGACGCCGTATTTTGCGCAACTGGCAGCTGTAACGGCGCTATCTTTTTGCTGTTTTGATAATCTAAGCTGCCATTATCACGCTTACCAATAACGCCTTTTGCCGTTTGGCAGCCACTCAATACCAAAGTACTGCCCAATATTAAGGTCAGCATGGCAGGAAGTATTTTTGCAGTGGTAAATGATGTTTTCATCATAATATCTCAGTGTTATAAGGTCTTAATGTTATAAGACCTCTATATTAGCTTTTAAGAAATGGCTTTTATTAGTTAATATTTGCCTGAACCAACGCGCTATCAATAGTGGCATAGTGCTCTTCTGCGAGCCAAACCAGCGGCAGACGAATACCTCTATCTATTTTGCCCATTTTATATAAGGCATATTTGGTCGGCATCGGACTTGAATCAATAAACAAGTCATGATGCAGATGCTTAATTACATCGTGCGCAGCGTGAGCAGCATCAAAATCGCCACGGAGGGCAGCCGAGAAGGTCTCGCTCATTGCTTTAGGAACAACATTAGCGGTCACAGAAATATTGCCTTTTGCACCAACTTTCATCAATTCTAGTGCCGTATTATCATCGCCAGATAACACCACCATTCTATCGCCAACGGCTTTGATTAATTGCTCACCGCGCGCAACTGAACCGGTCGCATCTTTAATGGCTACAATATTATCAATATCAGCCAAACGCTCAACCGTCTCTTGCGAGATATCGACGACGGTACGGCCTGGAACATTATAAAGCATTTGCGGAATATCGACCGCCTCGGCAATAGCTTTGTAATGTTGATATAAACCTTCTTGAGGCGGTTTATTATAATAAGGTGCAACCAATAAAGCACAATCAGCACCCGCATCGGCAGCTTCTTGGGTCAGCTTAATGGCCTCAGCCGTATTATTGGCACCGGTTCCTGCGATGACAGGAACGCGACCTTTGACATGCTCGACAAAAAATCGAATAACATCGCTATGCTCTTGCATGGATAAAGTAGCAGACTCGCCCGTGGTTCCGACGGCAACCAAACAATGGGTACCTTGTTCGATTTGCCAATCTATGAGGTCTGCCAGACGTTTATAATCGACCGTGCCATCAGGTAGCATGGGCGTTACCAAGGCTACCATTGAGCCTTGAAGTCGGGTTTTAATGTCGTCATATCCTGTGCTCATAACTGCGCCTTACCGTATTATCCTAGCTTATATAAAAGCTATTACATGATAGGTTATGAGCAAGAACTTAGCCTTGCTCAACATTCTTGCGTTCTTCTTATTCGCGATATTATCTCTGACATGTATATCTTGCTTAGCTATCGCGTCAGAAACGTTCAATAGTGTAGCATATTTTGTTTTGTCAATTAGCCATCAATTGAATAACGCTTGGCTATTCATACTGTCGCTATTTGATGCTAACCACTGACTTTAGTTAACATTGTTTTTCTATGCTCATTTTAAAAGTTAGTGTAGCGCAATTGTACTTTATTATTCAATGCGCAAGCCAATAATCGCTGGGATTCCTTGACGAATAATCTCAATCGTTACCACGCCTTTTTTAGGTAGCGATGAGATAGCGCTAGAAAAATCAGTGGCTTTAGAAATTTTCTTTTGATGCAAGTTAGTGACAATATCGCCAGCAAGTAATCCTGAGCGCGCGGCCAAACCTGTAGGATCGACTGCCGTAATTAATATGCCCGTTTTACTATCCGTTGCCAGCTCAGTTTTCTCATCATCCGTCAAGTTACGCAAACGCAGACCCAAACGGATTTCATTATCTAACTGATCGCTCCCCTGCGCTTGCACATCGCTTGGCGCTTGGCTAAGCTTACCGGTCACTATCATCTGCTTACCATCACGCTGTAATTGCGCGCGGAATGGGTCGTTGGGACGTGCCCGATTAATTAGATTCAATAAATCTGAAGCCTGCATAATCTTAATATCATTATACTGCAACACAATATCGCCAGATTTAAGTCCTGCTTTTTGAGCCGGCGAATCAGGCGCAACTTTCGTCAACAGCGCTCCTTGAGGACGCGATAATTTATAGACCTCCGCTAAATTACGGTCTATATCTTGCGGATAAATACCCATATAGGCGCGTGCTACTGAGCCACTGGTTTTGAGTTGCTGATAAATATCCATTGCCGCATCAATTGGGATTGAGAACGACAATCCCATATAGCCACCTGTACCACTGAAAATGCGCGAGTTAATACCAATGACTTCGCCGCGCTGATTAAATAAAGGCCCACCTGAATTACCAGGGTTCAGTGCCACATCTGTTTGAATAAACGGCACGCTAGTCTCACGTGAGAAGCTACGCGATTTGGCACTGACAATACCAGCAGAAGCTGAATAATCAAACCCAAACGGTGAACCAATAGCCAATACGGGTTCCCCTACTTTTAAAATATTAGAATCCCCAATGGGCAGTGCAGGAAAATTGTTTCCTTTCACTTTTAATACCGCCACATCCGAACGTTCATCACTACCGACTAAGATCACATCAAGCTCGGTGCGGTCATTTAAAGTGATGGTAATTTTATCTGCACCTTCGACAACATGGTGGTTGGTAAGCATGTAGCCATCAGCCGTCACAAAAAATGCTGTGCCATAAGCATGCTCGATAGCAGGTGTCGCGGCCTGTTCAGGAATGCGCAGCCGATCGCCAAAGAATTGGCGCAACAGCTCTGCCGTTTGCGCTTTGGCAAGCTCTGCCTCACTGACTGTTTTAGTGACATTGACGCGCGCGACCCCAGGGGTGACTTGCTGCACCAAATCAGAAAAGTCTGCCGTAGAAACCGCTGCTTGCGCACTGGGAGCGATAGCCATGCTGATCCCAGCAGTCATTGCCGTACCCACAACGATTGCTAACGCGCTACGCTGTAGCCAAGGTTGCACCTTAGTAGTAATAGATTTTTTGTGCATATTATCGCCCTTATGCAGTCTTAATATAAGTAGGTTGATGTCAGTTTACCCTGACTTATTCATTCGTCTTACCTTGCTTTATTATGCAAGATAACGACTGGTATAGCTATTTATGAACTACAAGCTATGAGCTATAAATATAGATATAGATATAGGCATAACAAGCGGAATAGGTTGCCTTTACTATAAGTAAAATAAAACCATGCTATGATAATCAGCCAAATAATTCGTCCAACGAACAATGACTCGTCCACAATTAGGGTGTTATTGTCAGCTAGGCTATCGAATCAACAGAGTTTACTTTATCGCAATTTGTTAACTTTTGCTTTATTCAATTAACTTTGTTTATATTTCGATGTTATTACTCTTGTTATTAGTACATGCCATCAGTGCCCGAAGTAGCGCGAGTGATAGTTTTAATAACTCTACTCATTAGAGTTATATTTGTCATACCCGTTACTGTCATAGCGGTTTGTCGTTTTTGCTATTATGAAGTCAAAGTTATGCTGTGATATGTGCAGTGTGTCACCCTTATGAAAAGGATTAATTTATGGATACCGCCCTATTGTTATCCGGCGTGGTTGGGATTGGCATTGCCGCCCAATGGTTGGCTTGGTATTTAAAGCAACCATCCATTTTATTTTTATTATTAATCGGCATTATTGTTGGGCCGGTACTGGGTTACTTTGATCCTGATTTGGTGCTTGGCGAGCTGATGTTTCCTATCATCTCATTAGGTGTGGCAATTATTTTATTTGAAGGCTCACTGACCTTAGAATTTGATGAGATTAAGCAGCACGGTACAGTAGTACAAATGCTGGTGTCTGTCGGGGTACTCATCACGATTGCGATTGTGGCACTATCGACTTATTTATTGTTCGATGTCGATCCATTAATCGCATTATTGTTTGGCTCTTTGGTCTGTGTGACAGGCCCTACGGTTATTATGCCACTGCTACGCAGTGTCCGTCCCAATAAGAATATCTCTAATATTCTTAAATGGGAAGGCATCATTATCGACCCCATTGGCGCGATTGCAGTGGTCTTAGTCTACGAATATATCATCTCTGGTGGCGAGGCCAGTAGTATCTTGCTATTTGCTAAAATTGTTATATTAGCAACAGTCATGGGTCTGGCTGGAGCGTGGGCGCTGGCGTTCTTAATGCGCAAGCATATGGTGCCTGAATTTTTACGTAATGTGTTTACCCTTGCCTTTGTCCTACTTTTATTTTCAATATCGAACCATTTAGAGCATGAGTCTGGTTTGTTAACCGTCACTGTGCTTGGGGTTGCGCTCGCCAACTGGCCAAAATTCCCACGCGATACAATTTTGGAATTTAACGAGTCACTGACTGTTTTATTAATATCAGTATTGTTTATTATCCTCGCTGCACGCGTTGAGCTGGCAAGTTTGATGAGCGTAGGCTTTGCTGGCTTGGTGCTACTGGCTATCGTCATGTTTGTTGCCCGTCCGCTATCCGTTTGGGCCTCCTCTATTGGCTCCAATTTAAAAACCAATGAAAAGCTCATGATTAGCTGGATTGGTCCGCGTGGTATTGTCGCGGCTGCCATCTCGTCGCTCTTTGCTATTCGTCTGCAAGAATATGATATTCAAGGGGTAGAGCTGCTCGTTCCACTGGTGTTTATGGTCATTATTGGTACGGTCATGATTCAAGGCTTGGGCGCAAAGATGGTTGGTAATTTCCTCGGGGTTCGTGAACCTGAGACCAATGGCATTCTTATTGTCGGCTCAAACCCAGTGGCGCTCTTGATTGCGACCTCCTTAAAAGAGCAAGGCTTTGATGTGCTGGTCGCGCATAATAACTATACCAATATTGCCAGCGCGCGGATGAGTGGTCTACGTACCTACTTTGGTAATCCAGTCTCTGACCATGCTGACCATCATCTTGATTTGATCGGTATCGGTCATTTGTTTGCCTTAAGTATGGATAAAGAATTGAACACGCTATCTGAGATTCATTATCGCCATGAGTTCGGTGAACAGAAGCTCTACCGCCTCAAATTCAGCGATGAAAAAGTCAAAAGCGAGCGCGATGATAAGCAAGCCAATTTCCATTCGCAGTGGCTGTTTGGAGATGCGACGTATACTAAACTTGCCAGCATGCTGTCTAGAAAAGCCCGTATTAAAATTACTAATATTACCGACAGCTACACCTTTGCACAATATAAGGCCGACAACAAGCAATTCGTGCCGCTGTACAGCATTGACAAAGAAGGCAAGCTGCATATAATTACCGATAAATTCGATGGTAACGTGCCGCGTGATCGTAAATTAGTGGCGCTCGTTGTTGAAGATGACGTGCAGCCAAAATCGGTCGACGTGACTGCCAAGCAAGAACAAGCCCGCACGATTGCAGATGCTCATTTTGAAGCCAACTCTAAGGCACCTGAAAAGCGTAAAGAAGTGGAATTAGCTACTGATAAATTGGATACAGATAAGACCGATGAGCCGGTGCAAGAAACACCGTTGAATGATAGTGGCAAAGCGGATTCAGATAAACAGACGGATACCAAGAACGTAAAATCTAAAACTCCTGAAGCCAAAAAGCCTGACGTTAAAAAAGCTGAGCCGAAGCAACCTAATAGCTCAGTGGCCACTTTAAAAGGCAATGCTAATGGCAGTGGCAGCGCCCCTAAAAACAAAAAAGGCGCACTTGATCCCAATCGTTTGCCAGATACTGATAATGATAAAAAAGCGGCAGGCAGTTCTAGTAATACTGACAATAGCGCTATTAAGAACGTCGATAGCAGTCAAAATAAATAATTACTCATAAAGATAATTTATTTTGAAATAAAAAAACCCAGCATCAAGAGCTGGGTTGTTTTATTGAAAATTTATTATTTAAGCTGGGTATCCAAGTATACAAATACTAAGATTTGTCTGGAGAGATATCAAAGCGCGCCTGTACCACTTGCCAAAGACGGGCGCTCACATCATCGGTACTACCCGACGCCTCAATACGGCAAATGCGCTCAGGATGATTAGCAGCCAGTACCGTAAACCCTTCATGTACGCGGGTGAAAAACGCGGTGGCTTGTTGCTCAAAACGATCGGCAGCACCGCGTTTACCCGCGCGCGCCATACCTTCAAGCACCGGCAAATCTAACCATAAGGTTAACTCAGGCAATTGGGGGATAAACTGGGTAATAAGCGACTCAATCTTCGCCAATACTGCCGTATCACCATCCGCGCGCCCAAAACCTTGATAAGCAATGGTTGAATCCGTAAAACGATCACATATCACCCATGTTCCACGCTTTAAAGCTGGAATGATGACTTGCTGCATATGGTCGCAGCGTGCGGCAAACATTAATAACAGCTCGGTATCGTCACTAATAGCGGTGGCTGGATCTAACAAAATATCACGCAAGCGCTCAGCAAAAGGGCTACCACCTGGCTCACGTGTGCGCACATAATCAATATTAGCCGCTTGCAAACGCGCACATAACGCTTCGATAGACGTCGTTTTACCGACGCCTTCGGTACCTTCAAAACTGATAAAGCGACCTTGCAACCCGTTCATTGTCATATTTTCTAATGGTGGTGCAGACATACCCTTGCCTTATATTTAGCGTTAAGAATTTATTTCGTATCAATATAGAGATAGAGTTATTCTGGCGGCGTTTGTGCTCTTTTCTCACGCATCACACTCAGATATTCTTTTACGGCTTGATTATGGCCCGCTAAGCTGTTGGTAAATTTATGTCCGCCATTGCCAGTCGCTACAAAATACAGTACATCGCTATCGGCAGGATGTAAGGTTGCTTCAATAGAGGCTGCTGACGGCAACGCGATTGGGGTTGGTGGCAAACCATCAATTTGGTAAGTGTTATAAGCCGTTTTTTCATCGATATCTTTACGGCGGATATTGCCCTCATAACTACTGCCCATTCCATAAATAATGGTTGGGTCGGTCTGCATGCGCATGCCTTTTTTGAAACGGTTGTTAAATACGGCTGATACCAAAGGACGCTCTTCTGCTACGCTGGTTTCTTTTTCAATAATAGAGGCCATAATTAGCGCCTCATAAGGGGTATCATACGGCAGATTGGGCGCACGATTTTCCCACGCTTTGGTCAGCGCTTTCTGCTGGATTTTATACAAGTCGGTCAATATCTGCTTATCCGTTGCGCCTTCACCATAATAATAAGTATCAGGGGCAAACCAACCTTCAAGGTTATGATTGACGATATAATCATTACTATTGGTTACCGCGTCCGGCAGTACGCCATCAAGTTCTAGCGCCTGCGCAATACTGGCGTTATCCGCGTCGTTGGTGAGCACTTCTTTTTTAATACCTTTAGTATCACGTAGGGTTTGGAATAAATCTTTTGAGGTTTTACCCTCGATAATTTGCACCTTAACCATGGCGACTTTTGCGCCTTGCTCGAGCACTTGCAGCACTTCGGCTATCGTTGGGTTCTCAGGCAACTGATAAATACCAGAATGCAATGGCGCATCAACTTGCGACTTAATGTACAGCTTAGCAACACTGGCAGAAAACAGCGGCACATTCTGCCACTTCGGTAACAGACCGTAATAGGTATCGCCCTGCTCAATCGTTATCATCTGCTGCGGCTGGCTAATGCGTCCAAACAACGTCTGATATACCATTACCAATAAAAAGGCCGCAATCAGACCCAACACTAGCAATATTTGATAGCCGCGCTGCATAAAGAATGACGGGTTGTCCGTTTTGTACTGCCGCTTGGTACTCGGCTCATTGATAAGCGAGATATCAGTCGCCGGTGCTTTATCTGCGTCTACCTTACCCGCATCATCGTTATGATTTGTTTGAGTCTGCTCCACGCGCGCCTCATCAGCCGTCACTGGCTCGGAGGCCTGCGGCGTATTGACACGCTCATTAGTAGCGCTATCTTTTTTATTAGTCGAGTTATCATTGGGTTGATTAGACGGTGTTTCGGGTGTCGGCGTGCTCATGGCTACTCATAAGGCAGAAGTTTGCTAGAATTTAGCACTGAACCGTGCGCTTTTCAATGTTATTTGCTCAGTCATCAATAATTTGTTCATTAATATCTTATGTAACTTACTGCCTATCTTACTTATTAAAATAATTTTTTGCCTTTACAATATGGTTCTTCACTATGAATTTAGACTTTAATCAAACACTGGCTGCTGACTATCGCTCACCGTCGCAAATCATTCGGGTATTAAGTGAATCATGGGTCAAGGATAACGGCTACTGTCCTAATTGTAATACCAAACCGTTAGCTGAATTTGCTAATAATCAACCCGTCGCTGATTTTTATTGCGCCAACTGTACAGAATAGTTTGAGCTTAAAAGTAAAAAAGCTGAGTTAAGTAATGTGATTAACGATGGTGCTTATGACACTATGATTCAGCGTATTAACAGTAACAATAATCCAAGCTTTTTCTTTTTGACCTACTCTAAAGAACTCAGCGTTAATAATTTTTTAATCATTCCCAAGCATTTTTTCAAATCCGACATGATTATTAAACGTAAGCCTTTATCACCCAAAGCAAAACGCGCAGGCTGGGTAGGCTGTAATATTGATTTACACAAAGTTCCTGAATCCGGCAAAGTGTTTTTGGTCAAAAACCAACAAGTGATATCACGAGATACTGTCACTCAAAAATTCCAACAAACACTATTTTTACGAGAGCAATCCATAGAATCTCGTGGTTGGACACTTGACGTTATGCAGTGTGTAGACAAACTTCCTGAACATTTTACGCTTGCGCAAGTTTATAGCTTTAGCGATGTGCTACAAGCTCTGCATATAAACAATAATAACGTACATGCCAAAATTCGCCAACAGCTCCAAATATTACGCGATAAAGGGATTATTGAGTTTTTGAGTCGTGGTCACTACCGAAAGCATTTTTTTTAAAGTCCTTTAAATACATAATGCCTAGAGATAGCTGTGTAAACCTTGATAAATGAACAATTTCATCAGGTTTCTTTTTCGCCATTTGACAAGCTTCATCAAAAACCATCAATCAACAGATTTAGAGTAGAATTCGTTATGCACTGAGCGCATCGTTTTCTACTTTAAAAAAAGGATCATTGATCGATTTGCCTCATTGCCCAAGTCTGCGTAACAAAAGACGATCACTTTTTTTGAGCTCTTTTGATAACCTAAAGAACTTAAGACAAGTGAGTAAAATCGTTTGGTAAGTTTGAGAATAGATATGACAAACAAAGAGATAAAAGCATCAAAGACGTTTCACATAGAAATTATTGAAACGCTTAGCCAAATAGTTGAGATTGTCGCTGAAGACGAGCAAGCTGCACTTCTAAAAGCGCAGGAACTTTATAGAAGTGAAGAAGTCGTTCTAGACTCAGAAGATTATATAGATACCAAATACAATATTTTTACATAGGAATAGAACGTCAACCTGTGAAATAAACTTTATCTCCTGACAGCAAAGTAAGTTCATTCACTGGCATCACCCCACGCACCGCATTACAAAAGAACATCTGAGACAAATTAGGTAAGTCTTCATCCGTCAACGGTCGCTCAACTATTGGCGTGGCTGAAGTCGCAAAAGCATCTATAATCACAGCACGCATAACCCCATGCACACCGGAACGCTTCAGCGGCGGTGTAAACCATTGCAAAAGTTCTTGGTTGTTAGGCGCAGATGGATAATTCGTGTGAGGACTAAGCTGATAAAACACATTGCTCATCGTGCCCTCTACCCAATTGCCAGTCATATCACGAACCAGCCCTTCGCCCAATTCTCCACCTAAGACCTTGCCGCTAGTCAACTGTGCTGCTTTGAGACGCTGTAGCTCGCCACTGACCATGACATTATCAAGTCGATTAAGACTTTTTAGACCTGCTAAGGTTGGGGGTAAACAAGCTATCTGAGCGGTTAAACACACAGCGGCAATAGCAGGCTGCATAGGTACTGACATGGCTACTGAGCGCCCATCAGGCAGATGCCATTGGTTAGTAGTAGCAATAGTCATAGCGGTCGATTTTAGCCAAATCTCACACTGACTACCGGATATACTTGGCGTAAAGCCATAACCGCGAACGCTTTGCGGAGCACGAGTGACGATTAGTTTAAGCACTCCTTGTTGTAAGCGTTGGGCGTGGACTTGCAGGCTTATTAATAGCGCGTGGCTATCAAGAGTGAGTTGTAGTGCTTTTGCATGAGAGTGGATACGCTGACGGTGGTAATCTTGCCACAATATTGCGCCGTCAATGACGCCCATCGTGGTAAAAAATCCATCACCATACGCCAGACCACGATTATCGAGAGTAAAGCCCTTTAAACGGCTCTCTAAGCTATCAGGCTCTTGCGATTGCAGGCAGGTCCAACTGTCACGTTCATTCATTATTATTGAGCTATTATTAATTGATTATCATTATAGGGCTGGCTTTTCTTATTGACTGTTAGCGTCTATCTCTACGACGGCAGCTTCTGACTTCGACTTATTTAATACCAGCATGCAGCTATAAAATTCGCACTTTGCTAACTCTATCTTCTGTCCGCCAATCGTTTTATTTTTAATAATTTGCCCGCTGAGCATGTCGGACAATACTTTACCGCCCTCTTCACCCATGAGCTGCTGCGCTAGCTCGTATACTTTTTTAGCATGACCACGGCTCAAGTCTTTTTCTTTATCCGTATCACTCGGATTGGCATAATACCAACCCAGCTCAAGATATTTTTTAGAATCAATCAAATCTAAATATGGCGCATCGGTATCCATAAAGCGATATTTAGTCGCAGGGTTACTGGCATAATCTAGGCTGTTTTCATCCGTGCTCAGCGCTTTGCCAAAGGTAGATTTTATCTTATCAAAATCGTTGATATTAAGGGCCTCAACACTGTCTTCACCCCATGAAGACACATCATACTTAACCGGCAAGCCTTGCTCTACGGTGGCACCATCTAAGTCCGCGTCTGAATTAGAACTCTGTACCGACTCTTTTTTAGGGGCTTGCTCGCTACTAATCTCAGAGGCAACTTCTTCGACGGTGTCTTGTTTTGAGCCGTCACATGCGCTCAACGAGATGCCAGCCACCATCGTGATACCGATGACAAAGGTCTGTAGGGTGTTATTCCACATGGGCAATTTACTCACAGTGTTTAAATGGGTCTCAGAATAGTATTAACGAGCCAGCAAGACTGCTGTCGATAATAAAAATAGTATGTTATAAAAAGCAGTTGTTTATCACTAAAATCATTCACAGTTAAACGAAATAATCAGCGAGTTTGTAGAGAATTAATACGCCTACATTAATCACGTTACTAACGTGTTGATAGGTATATCGATGTTCTATTATGAGCGAAACAAGTAGCGACGCACTTAGCAAGACAGTATTGGGCTTTTATGCCCTACAGTTTACCCAACTGCCTAGCTGTTGACCACCTTTTACGTTACGCGTAACAATCGCAGAGGGTACAAATTTGTTAAAGACCTTGTTATCCCTTATTATGAAGGTCGCCTAGCAGACAGTTAATCTATAACTAGCCACTCAATAATACATGACTCAATAAATAATAACGCCCTAAACACTATAATAATAAGCCATATAACAACAAGCCATAACAAGCGTTTTATAATGGTTAACCTACCCTCTATTAAAGGCAGCAGACAGGCTATGAATCCACACATTCCTCACTTTATCGTCATTGGCAATCCGATTGTTCACAGTAAATCACCTGAAATTCATCAAGTATTTGCCGCGCAAACGGGACTTGATACTCGCTATGAGCAGCAATATTGTCCAGACGATACTGAGAGCTTTATGGCTGTCGTTGAGGCGTTTTTTCATGGTGGCGGCGTGGGCACGAATGTGACCGTACCTTTTAAACAAGTGGCGTATGAGGCTTGCGTAGCTCGTGGCGGCGTATCTGAGCACGCCAAAATTGCAGGGGCGGTCAATACCTTGCTATTAAATAAAGACAAGGTAAAAAATGGCTCATCTGTAAAAGACGCGCTCTATGGCGACAATACCGACGGTCAAGGCTTGGTCAATCATATCATGAGCTTGGGCTGGCCACTTGAGCACGCAAAAGTAGCGCTTATTGGGTCTGGCGGGGCGGCGCGCGGAGTCATATTACCACTTATTCAAGCAGGCATTGGACAACTGACTCTTGCTAATCGTACCCTAAACAAAGCTGAAACCTTAGTAGCAGAACTTAGTACAGCCAGCCCTACTATCCATAAGCATGACATTAATACTTGCACGACAGCCGAGCTAACTGGACAGTTTGACTTAATTATTAACGCCACGTCCATTGGTCTATCCGGTGACACGTTGCCTTTATCTTATGATTTAAATTGTGACTATGCTTACGATATGATGTATGGTCGCGCGCTGCCATTTTTACAGCATTTTGTAGCCCGTGGTGCACAAACTTCTGACGGTTATGGGATGCTAATTGGACAAGCGGCGTTAAGCTTTGAGCGTTGGACAGGGCATGCTATTGATGTGACGCAAGCAACTGCTGTATTGAAAAAGCAATCTGCCTAACCCACTTTTTTATTCTCATCGAATCGCGCTAGCAACCAATTTTCCACACGCCGCAGCGGCGTGCGTAGCGTGGTTGAATGCATCACCAGCCCACCACCTAACCCCATCATACAGCCAAGCACCGTATCAAGTAGCCGAGCACGAATGATCTCCGGATACATCTCAGGTACAAGGGGTAAGCCGCTGCCATATTCCGCAATGAATATCGTCAGTGGCGTAATAAATATTACTGCTATACCATAATGACGATCAACTAGTGATTCAATGCACAGAATCATAGTAAGTAAAGCCGCCGCCACCCCCCACATGGACAGACCCCACGATAACATCCAACTCGCCAGCCCAATACCTACCGCGGTCCCAAGCAGACGATGGAGCTGCTTAATCCATATCGTCCGCAGATGGATACCTTGAATAATGATAAAACAGCTCACCGCCGCCCAATAGGGATTAGACATCTCTAGCATCAGCGCTACCAATAACGCCAGACTAACAAAGCTGGTCACAATAATACTTTCACTAATCGTATCAGGCTCATAGCTATAGCTTGGCGGCGGTAGCGTTGGTCGGGTCGCAAGCAAAAACAGCGAATATAACAGCCCCATGAATATCGCAAAACCACTCCCTAACATCACCAGACCTGTCGCTGGTAATATTTGTGACAGCGGCAGCGGAATAAACAGCGCAATCGCACTGGCCATCATAATGAATAAGCCAGCAGGTGGTGGCTGACGATAGTAACGCCCCAAGACCACGATACCAAAAGCCACAGCAGTAAATACGGGTAATCTGAGAATCGGCACTTGCTGCGCGATAAGCCCTAACGCAAAACATAACGACATAGCAAAGCCCCATGTCATTAAGGTTACGATCCGATAAGGGAGCGACCCTACTAAAGGCAAGTTTAAGATAACCATTGCCCCTAAAGAGGCTTTAATCCCTGCCGATAACTCACCAAAATAAGCCCCTACAAATACGGGGAAACTAATCGCAATAGCAGCAATAATAGGTAAGTGCCACGGCCTGCGACTTTTATTGACCGTGAGCAAGTGTGCAAGCTCTCCATTAATCAAACGCTTAAGCGCGGCCACATTCTGCGAGGTATTCATGAACGGAAATCCTAATTTAAATCAATTTGCTTTAGTTTATTTATTTTTAATTTAATAATGATATAACCCCTTAACCAAAATAGCCATTAATGAGAACGGTCTAATCGTTGCTGGTTATCAGTACTTTGTTCACCTACACTAATTTTTTATTATTCTAACATTGCTATAAAGAAGCTACAAAGTAATGTGTTACGCTATTAATCATGAATATTAGTTATAGGTAGTATATTTTACTCACCATAGTATTTATACTGACAATAACGCTGTACTACATATACATATTAAGTAAATCTTAACCATTATGATAATAAGTAAGTAGCACTTAACCAATTTATTATAGATATGCTCGCTACCACTTACTAACTTCTACTTCAAAAACGCTAATAATGAATCTTTAACTCTGTTAGAGCTAACTGATAAAAGAGAATGACTATGTTAACTTACAAAGCACCCTTACGTGATATTAAGTTTTTAATGAATGATGTTTTTGATTTTCAGAAGCATTATAAAGATTTAGATAACGGCGAAAATGCGGATGCTGAAACCGTCGATATGATTCTCCAAGGCATCGCTGACTTTGCCGAAAATGTGCTTATGCCGATTTATCAATCAGGCGATGAGGAAGGGTGTCATTTTGATAATGGCGTAGTAACGACCCCTAAAGGTTTTAAAGAGGCGTATAACCAGTTTGTCGAGGGCGGTTGGCAAGGTATCTCCTATCCGGAAGAATACGGTGGTATGAATTTACCCATGTCATTAAACCTCATTAAATCTGAGATTATTGGTACCGCTAACTGGCCGTGGTCGATGTATCCAGGTTTATCAACAGGTTGTATCAATACATTAATGCAGTACGGCACGGCTGAGCAAAAAGAAACCTATCTGCACAAATTAGTCGAGGGGTCATGGGCAGGTACGATGTGTCTGACTGAGCCACAATGTGGGACGGATTTGGGTCAAGTGAAGTCAAAAGCTATTCCGCAAGAGGACGATAGCTATAAGCTTAGCGGTACCAAAATCTTTATCTCAAGCGGTGAGCACGACTTAACTGAAAACATCATTCATATCGTACTTGCACGCCTACCGGATGCGCCTGAAGGGACACGTGGTATTTCATTATTTATTGTACCAAAATTCTTGCCAAATGCGGAAGGTGAGGTTGGTGAGCGTAATGGTGTGAGCTGTGGTTCTATTGAGCACAAAATGGGCATTAGCTCATCAGCGACTTGCGTACTGAACTTTGACGAAGCCGTTGGTTATCTGATCGGCGAGCCGAATAAAGGCCTTAAAGCGATGTTCACTTTTATGAACACTGCCCGTATCGGTACCGGTATCGAAGGTTTGGCGCATACTGAATTAGCATTCCAAAACGCGCTACCGTATGCGAAAGATCGCCGCTCTATGCGTACGCTATCAGGGGTTAAAGATCCTGAAAAAGTCGCGGATGCCATTATTCATCATGCTGACGTACGCCGCATGTTACTCATTCAAAAAGCCTTTGCTGAAGGCGGACGCTCCATGATTTATCATGCCGCGCGTTATGCTGACAAGATGTCGCAAGGTGTTGCGAATGGTGATGATGCAGAATTTGAAAAATGGGATGATAAGCTTGGCTTTTATACCCCAATTCTTAAAGGTTTCTTAACCGAACTTGGTATTGAGTCAGCCAAACATGGTCAGCAAATCTACGGTGGCCATGGCTATATTAAAGAATGGGGCATGGAGCTGATTGCTCGTGATGCGCGTATTGCCACTATGTATGAAGGTACAACTGGTATTCAGGCACTGGATTTACTGGGTCGCAAAGTGTTGCTACAGTCGAAGGGTAAGATCATCCGCGATTACACCTCTAGCATTATGAGATGGTGTGGCGAATATGCCCTCGATAAAGACATGCGTAAATTCGTTTGGGCATTAACTAAACTATGTGCAGAGTGGAATACCCTAACCGTGCGCTTAATGCTTATGGCGCGTAAAGACCGTGAAATCATTTCTGCCGCCTCAGATGACTTCTTAATGTATTCAGGCTATGTCATGATGGGCTACCACTGGGCGCGGATGGCGGCAGTCGCTTATGACAAGTTAGAAAATGGCGGTACTGAAGCCCCAGAATTCTACACGGCTAAAATCCAAACGGCAGAATTCTACTTTGATAAAATATTACCGCGTACCTCAGGCCACGCTGAAGGTATGGTGGCGCCAAGCGAAAGTATGACCGCAATGGCTATCGAAAATTTTGCTTTCTTAGATTAAGATTTGATATAAAGTCTTAAGACAAAATAAAAAAAGCGCCTAATCAATAGGCGCTTTTTTTTGCTTCATTAAAGCCAGTTAAATCTTAAATACTCAATCCTGAGGGCCATACTAATATGATACTTTCAAGATGACATAAATTGATTAGTATCAATCATTAACATCTTTTATAGGAGCTAATTATGTTACCCATTCATAGTAGAGTCTCGTCATCGCCACGCTATCTACAAGCAACGTTATTTGGTATAGCGCTCATAAGCTTGGCTGCAAACAGTGCCGTTGCTAACAGTAGTGATATACCCATTCGCTTTGCTACAGGTCAAGTCAGTACTACTGTTAGCGGTAAACTTACTCCCAAGCAGCATGAGCGCTGGTATCAGTTTAGCGCGGCAAGTGGACAATATACCATTATCAATATCACTCCCCTATTAGGTAAAGGGGCAGGCACTTCTGAGACCGCTAACGTTGGCGTTTTGCATATGCCAAACGGTCAGCAGGATGGCACTAAAGGCGGTATTATCTATCAAGGCTGTCTGCCAGCATCTGGTGAATACCGCTTGCGTATCGCCCGTAATCTAATGGCGACTCAAGGCAAAACGGCAGGCTATACTACTGAGATTATCATCCTACCGAAGTACGCGAGCCAAGCGCTATGCAAGTGAATAAGTGAATGTAAAAATTCTAATGCTACAATTAGCTACTGAGAATTTTTTTTTTATAAACAGTGCCAATCTCTTCTACTTCGACACATATTTGTAATGCCGCTCGACCTGATTGTTCTGTGCTGAGTTTATTCTCTATAGTCGCCACTAATAGCTCTGCCAATTGATTGCGCACACTATCATCGCGTCCTGCCATGAGTTTGAGATGGGCATAAATAAAGCCATGCTCTTGCTCATCGTCTTCGACCCCGACTAAAAATGTTGTTACTGGCAGCATGCGTGTTTTAATATCAGTCGCTTTACCAAAATGACCACTGTCCCAAAGCGCTTTATTAAGCACCTTTAGCAAAGATTCAGCGTGAGGAATACTGACGTTCGGAGTGGCTTGAATGGTTAAATGTGGCATGGTTAATGTCCTTATGAATTGAGTAATATACATAGCTGTGCATGTATAAGCAGAAACTAAGAGTATTCAATTAATCATAGCCGATTCTATTTGTTGACTACTGGCTGTTAACTATTAACAGTAGCAATCTTGGCAAATTGCGCATTTAAGGTCTCAGCTAATTGCTGCGGAGGCAGTTCAATCTCAAGACCACGGCGACCAGCACTCACATAAATAGTGGGGTGGTCTTGCGCTGAGCTATCAATAATAGTTATTAAGCGCTTCTTTTGGCCTAGTGGACTGACCCCGCCTAATACATAACCACTACTACGCTCGACGTGCTTAGGCTCTGCCATTTGTACTTTTTTACTGGCCAAAGCTTTGGCCATACTCTTAAGGTTTAATGTGGTAGCAACGGGTACAATCGCTACGGCTAGCGTGCCTATGTCGGTTACAACCACTAAGGTTTTAAAGACTCGTGCGCCGTCAACACCTAGTTTTTCAGCCGCCTCTAGACCATAAGAGGCTGCGCTATTATCATGGGTATATTCGTGCAACTGATAGTCAAGTTTTAGCTGCTGGGCAAGATTAATAGCAGGCGTCATAGGTGTTCACGTTTAGCGATTATTGTTAATTATTAGGCAACTTTTAGTAGCTATTAATAATTGCAGTCATTTTTATTTTATGTCAAAGCTATCTTACGCAAAAATTTCGCTCATTTAAATAGGCGATAGGTTAATCCAATATATATTAAATACAGATACGCCTACCATATATCGCTTTGTCTGCTTTTATGGCATTATAAGGCCATTATATTTCATAAAGTTTGACTGTTCATTATGATACCTAGTTTTTTAAAAAAGCGGATTTTTAAAGCGCCAGTCGTCAATAATATCACTGATACGACTCAGAACTCTGATGCCAATAAAGTGGATAACACCACTTATAACAAAGCGCCAATTAACCAGCTCTATCGTAAGATATCAGGGCAAGTGCTAGATGTGGCGGTCAAGCCAAAACTGTTGGGCGAGCTACCAGAATTCGATGCTGATGATCAAACGCTCACCTTTTATGTGCTGCAAGATTATTCGCGCTCCAATAGTATCTTGGTTGATTTGCAAACCCAAGAATATCAATTACCACCTGCTCTAATTGGAGTAGAAGATAGCGCCCATTATATCGATGAGAATGCGGCGATTATATTTTTGCATCATCCAAAGGGCAAGGACAATAAGCTGTCTCCACGTCTTTCGCGTCTGGTTGCCGCCTCTTTGCAATATCCAGATTTGCAAATAAGGCTAGTGCCCGTCTCTATTCTTTGGGGCCGTGCACCTGAAAAAGAAGACTCTTTATTTAAGCTATTGATGACTGATAACTGGCAAGACCCCAGTATCACTAAGCAGTTATTTAATATTGGGGTAATGGGACGTGATACCTTTGTTCAATTCCATCCCGCACAAGATTTACGCACTGTTATTCACGACAGTCTATACGATGGCTCAGAAGAATTAGATGGTTTTGCTAATGAGGCGGTAACCTTTGACTCTACAAGCAGTCCCAACACTGATGATACTGCCTTTAATAATAAAGATAACCGTCATGCCTTAGTTCCAGCCGCCAATGCCAATCGCGAGCTGGTACGGTTGCTACAACAACAGCTTAATGTTTATCTCGATAAACAACGCGCCAGCATGCTCGGTCCTGATTTATCAGACCGACGTAATTTAGTAGATAAGCTGATTTACTCGCCAGCCATTAAGCACGCAATAGAGAGTGAGACTACTGCTACTGGTATTACTGAGCGTGAAGCAAGAAGTGTTGCTAAAGGCTATGCCAATGAGATGGTCAATGACTACTCCTACCCTATTATTCGCATCTTTGATCGGTTTTTAACGTGGTTATGGACGCAGCTTTATGATGGCGTCGATGTGCATCACTTTGAGCGCGTGCGCGAGCTGGCGATGGATCATGAAATTATTTATGTCCCTTGTCACCGTAGCCATGTCGATTACCTGCTGTTGTCCTACGTTATTTATAAGCGCGGCTTGAGCATTCCGTATGTTGCGGCTGGTGATAATTTAGATGTGCCAGTATTGGGGCCATTTTTACGCGGTGCAGTCGCGTTCTTTATTCGCCGCAGCTTTCGCGGCAATGCCCTTTATACCGCCGTTTTACGCGAGTATATGCATACCCTCATTACTCGTAAAACCCCGATTGAATACTTTATTGAAGGTGGTCGCTCACGCTCAGGGCGCTTGCTACCCCCTAAACTGGGTATGATAGCGATGACAGTGCACAGCCAATTGCGTCAAACCAATAAGCCGGTTGTTTTCATTCCGACTTATATTGGCTATGAGCGCATTATGGAAGGCGGTACTTATATCGGTGAGCTCAAAGGTAAACCAAAAGAATCAGAATCGTTATTAGGACTGCTAAAAGTAGGTCGAAAAATTGAGCGGATTTTTGGTAATGTGCACTTAAGTTTTGGGTCGCCGCTGCATTTGAGCGACTTTATGCAAAAGTTTGATGTGCCTGCTAACAGCATACCTGCGGATCGTACCGACACCCCACTCGATGATAAAGCCAGCGCCATGGTGGATAATATTGGCGTAAAAATTATGCAGAATATCAATAAAGCAGCAGTGGTAAATCCAGTATCACTATTATCATTAGTGCTACTATCAGCGCCAAAGGCCGCCCTCGATGAAGAAATTTGCCGCGAGCAAATTGCTCTCTATCAAGGTATCGCGCGTCAGATGCCTTATTCTGATGATACGGTGATTACTGATATGAGTCCGCAGCATATTATCGACTACGGTATTAAGCTAAAACTTATCGAACGTATCCCTCATATTTTGGGTGATATTATCCAAGTTGCCGAAAAACAAGCCGCGCTACTGAGCTATTTCCGTAATAACATTCTGCATGTATTTATTCTGCTGTCATTCTTAGCGGCGCTTGTGGCGCGTAACGGTCGCATCGAACGCAGTCGCCTTGATGGTATCGTATCGCAGCTGTATCCTTTTTTACAAAGTGAGCTGTTTTTACATTATCCAGCGCACGGCCTAACAGAAACCCTCAATCGGAAGATTGAGAATATGCTGTCACATGGCCTTATCGTCGAATTAAGTGATGATGTACTCAGCGTGCCCGATGCCAATAGCAGCTGTTATCAGCAATTAGAAGTGTTAGCGACGCCCGTTGGCCAAAGCTTAGAGCGTTACTTTATGACCTTAGCCCTTCTCGCTCAGCAAGGCTCAGGTAACTTAACCGCAGAAGAAGTCGTTGACTTATGTCATCTGCTTGGGCAGCGCCTGTCCGTACTATATGCCGACGACATCCCAGATTTCTTTGACCGCGCGCTGTTCTTAAGCTTCGTTAATGCTCTTTTACGCCTCGACTATCTACAAAAAGAGGAAGAAACGGGGCTATTAACTTTTGATAAGCGCATTGATGATATCGCGCATTATGCTAAATATGTACTCAGCCCTGATATGATGCAAATCTTGCAACAAGTAGCGAGCCTCGATGAGGAAGCTATCGCGCACGCCATTACTGAAATTGGCAACAAAAAACAGCGTAAATTTGGCCGCAAGCGTTAGTTAGCAGCAACATAGTATTGGCTACACAAAAATAGCTGTGGTATAAAAAAGACCTCTAATATATTAGAGGTCTTTTTTTATATTAAAATAAGCTATCTTTTCATTTTAGTTAATAGTTTAACTGCTAATTTTCTTATACTTTGCGCGTTTTGGACTGGCATCATCACCCAGCATCTTTTTGCGATAAGTTTCAAACTCAGAGTAGTTACCATCAAACCAAACCGGACCTTCATCTTCAAAAGCTAAGATATGGGTGGCAATACGGTCAAGGAACCAGCGGTCATGCGATACGACCATTACTGTACCTGGGAAGACTTGAATCGCATCTTCTAGGGCACGCAAGGTTTCAATGTCCAAGTCGTTTGACGGTTCATCAAGGAGTAATACGTTGGCACCTTGCTTCAAGGTTTTCGCTAATTGCAGACGGTTACGCTCACCACCAGACAGTTGCCCGACACGTTTTTGCTGGTCTGAGCCTTTAAAGTTAAAGCGCCCAATGTACGCACGGCTTGGCGTGGTGTAGTCACCAACGGTAATGATATCAAGCCCATCAGAGATTTCTTCCCACACCGTTTTGCTGTCGTCTAAGTTATCACGAACCTGACCAACATACGCCACGCTGACACTTTCGCCCAAATCAACTGAACCGGTATCTGGGGTATCACGTTCCGTAATCATGTTGAATAATGTGGTTTTACCCGCACCATTTGGTCCTATAATACCGACGATAGCACCAGCTGGCACGTTAAAGCTCAGGTTTTCATACAATAAACGGTCACCAAAGGACTTGGAGATATCGTTTACTTCGATAACTTTATTACCGAGACGTGGACCGGGTGGAATATAAATCTCAGAGGTCTCATTACGCTTCTGGAACTCTTGTGAGTTCAACTCTTCAAAACGCTGGACGCGAGATTTAGATTTGGCTTGTTGGCCTTTTTTGTTGGTACGAATCCACTCTAGCTCTTTTTTTAGGGCTTTAGCAAACGATTCTTCTTGCTTATTCTGCTGTTCTAGACGGGTGTTCTTTTGCTCGAGCCATTCAGTATAGTTGCCTTCATACGGATAGCCGTGACCGCGGTCAAGCTCCAAAATCCACTGAGCAACGTTATCGAGGAAATAACGGTCATGGGTAATGGCAACGATCGTACCGCTATAATTTTGCAAAAATTGCTCAAGCCATGCCACGGACTCAGCGTCCAAATGGTTGGTTGGTTCGTCAAGAAGAAGCATGTCAGGGCGTGATAATAATAGACGGCACAGTGCTACGCGGCGTTTTTCACCACCAGATAACTTGCTAACATCCGCATCCCATGGTGGCAGACGTAGAGCATCAGCCGCTTTTTCTAACTGTGAGCTTAAGTTATGCGCATCCCACGTTTGGATGATGTCTTCCATTTTGCCTTGTTCTTCAGCAAGCTTATCAAAGTCTGCATCAGGGTCGGCATATTCACCGTAAATGGCATCGAGACGTTCTAGCGCATCTAACGCTTCACGCATGCCGTCTTCGACATTACCGCGTACGTCTTTGCTGTCATCAAGCTGCGGCTCTTGCGGCAAATAACCCACTTTAGTACCAGTTTGTGCGCGCGCTTCACCACTAAACTCAGTATCGACGCCTGCCATAATGCGTAGCAAGGTTGATTTACCCGAACCGTTGATACCCAATACACCAATTTTAGCGCCAGGGAAAAAGGATAAATTAATATTTTTTAAAATCTCACGCTGAGGTGGAACAAGTTTTGACACGTTGTTCATCGTGTAAATATATTGAGCCATTAACACTCCGATGGACTATATAGAAAAGTACAGCAGACGATACTCAGCGATAATGCTAAGAAAGTCGCGCCTCAAAATAAGGGTTACAAATTGTCTGCTATTATCGCATTGTAACGCATACCCTGCAAGCTGACAGGCTTTTTTCCACCTTGTTTTGCAGCATTTGTAGGAAAGACAAGGCCTTTTCAATGAAAGCAATAAATAAAGCCCTTATCTAATTCACTATAAGCCATGCTGATAAACTTGAATGAACTGACCGGCACAAAAAATTGCAGCAAACCTTTCGCAAAGTTAATCAATACGCGTTAATATATTAGGATAACTTATTAATAGCCTTAGGTTGTAAAACTAGTTGCCCAAAGCATTTTTTGCCTAAGATAAATCTTTCTAAGCGTAAAAATTTAAATTAAGTTTTTATAACAAGGTGTTTTGTCTATGCCCCGTGGTTATCGTCCTCAACTGATTCAAAGCGCATTTGTCCATTTTATTGGCTCACGTCTAACACCATTTTGGTCATTGAATGTGCCAAAACTGCGCCTCCTTGCACGAGTTATGTTAAGTGAAGAGCTAGTAGCGCTACAGTTTGAGACCAATCGCGCCTTTAAACAGCAAGTATTTGATGTACAGGGTTGGAATGGCGGTCAGCATATTGATATCAGTGTTCCTATTGATGGTATTTATCATCAGCGCAGTTATTCGTTAGTGGGCTTACCGCAGCAACCGCTATGGTGGAATAATGAGGTCAATGAACACCATCTAAAGAAACAGCAACGCCAAACTATTACGATTGCTATCAAACCGCAGGGAGTGGTCTCTCATTATTTAGCCGAACAGGCCCCAATTGGAACTATATTTGATAGTGGTATTCCAAGTGGCGACTTTACCTTGGCACAAGCAAGTTTACTCGCTTTATCTACCAAACAGCCGCCACTCTTATTCATAGCGAGTGGCAGTGGTATTACTCCCATGCTAGGTCTGATAAAGCAGGCGCTACAGGCAGAGCGCGCTGTCACTTTATTGCATTATAACCGTATGCCAATTCTAATGACCTATTGGGATGATTTAGCCAAAAAATACCCTGCTTTTAACTACTATCTCATTAATACTGACGACCCAAACACTTATTTAGCAAATACACGGCATTTAAGCACGCAAAGCTTATTGGCACTAGATTTACCACTCGCGGATACCCAGATATTTGCTTGCGGTTCACAGACATTTTTAACTGAACTCTATCGTGTTGCTGCTGAGATAGTACAGCCTAGCTGTTCTTTATTAGACGATTCTTTATTAAATGGTTCTTTATCAACTGACAGCCATTCATTACGCGACAACATTGTTATAGAACGCTTTGGATCAGCTTTACCTGAGATGAATAAAGAGGGTAAAGATAAATTAGAAGATACTGACCCACAAACTATTTATTTACGGTCGCGCCAACGGCAATTTATGACTAGCAGTACTTTACTGTTAGGCGCTGAGCAAGCAAGCTTGCGCCTACCTTATGGTTGCCGACAAGGAATTTGCCAGATGTGCCGCTGTAATAAAGTCAGCGGTATAGTCAAAAACAGTCAAACCGGTAGGATAAGTGGCGATGGGTATGAATCCATTCAAACCTGTATTAATGTGCCAATGACCGATGTGGTTTTAGATATTTAATGAACTTGAAGTACAAGACATTCGCTTACAACAGCCTGTAATATGAAAAGACAGATCAAAATTGACTCGTACTATGTATTAACACTCATTCGATTGATTAAACCGAACCTAGCACTTTACTAAGCCGTTTCGGTTAAGGATTATATATGCGCGCATTACCCCCTATACTGACCGCACAGTCTGCTGTACCCATACTAACCCCTGTTAACCGTAAACCGCTACCAGTCCAAAAGTCATATCCAACCTTGACCGGTGCGCCACTTCCAAAAGAGCAGACCGAAGCATTAGCACAAGAGCTGGACGCGATATACAAAAGTGTGATGGACTCATTAGACGGAAACGATGCCCGCTATATTAAGCGTGTTTATGCCACCGTGGTCTATAGCGAATTAGTGGCGCGAGGTTTGCTAGCCGCAGCGGGACGCTTGTCATCAAAACGCAGCCAACTAAGTGTTTGGTTGCTGGGTACTGGCGTGCTTAGTTTTAGCAAAATATTAAACAATATGGAGCTGGGGCATAACGTCATGCACGGGCAATATGACTGGATGCAGCATCCTCATCTTAATAGCCAAAAATTCGACTGGGATATTGTCTGCCCCGCACCCTTATGGCAGCATTCCCATAATTATTTACATCATACCTTTACCAATATCGTAAACCGCGATCATGATGTCGGCTATCATTTAATTCGGGTCACCGATGAGCAGTCTTGGACACCAAGCGACCGCTATAACCCTCTCAAAACGATGATTTTAGCGCTTGGCTTTGAGTGGGCAGTCGCATTCCATGATATCCAAATCAGCGTTGATGAATATGCAGATTCCCCTGAGATGCATACTATGCTGCAACAGAAATCCCGCGATTTGTTTGCCAAAATTGCACGGCAAGTAGGTAAAGACTATATTGTATTGCCAGCTATTGCCGGATTAGCATTGGGCAGTCGTAGCGCCTTGACTACTCTAAGCGGTAATATCACTGCCAATATCGCTCGCAACTTATGGACATGGGCAGTTATATTCTGTGGTCATTTGACTGAACAAGCACACATTTATACTCATCTTGATGATAATGAAAGTAGAGGCGATTGGTACGTCAGGCAGATTCTAGGCTCAAGCAATATAGAAGGTAGTAAGACCTTTCATATTTTAACGGGTAACTTATCACATCAGATTGAACACCATATCTTTCCTGACATGCCCGCCCACCGTTATGCCAGCGTTGCACCCCAAGTGCAGGCTCTATGTCAACAATATGGCTTAGACTATAATACGGGACGCTTTGGCAAGCAGTTTCGCGAAGTACTTAAACGTATTTACTTCTTTAGCCAGCCTACCCCTGATGAACAACGTGCATATCAACAATCAAGAGCAACGACTGCTGCTGATGACGCATATGATACCGCGAGCCGTAGTAAAAAAGAGCAAAAAAGTAGGACAGCGGTTCGTGGCTTGAAAAAGTATGTCCCACAAGTGGTGCGCCAAGCTTTATTTTACGCTTGGAGCGCTAAATAAAAAGTCACCGTAACACTTAGCGTATCTATTCTTACCATCAAACACTGGTAACTTCACTGGCATACGCTTATATTGGAGTAATACCATTTAAGGTTAACCACATCATCTGTTTAAATGATTGGCCTTAATAATTTGGTATTAATACATGCAAAAAATTTATAATAAAAAAGGAGTTCTCTTATGAGCACAGCAAATTCACAAGAAAAACCAAACATTACCCATAATGAAGCAGCCCATCGCTTTGAAACCACCATTGATGGACAAACTGGCTATATTAGCTACCAAGAACAGGATGGGGCGTTAGTTTACGACCATACTATCGTTCCACAAGCGCTAGGCGGCCGCGGTGTCGGTTCAGACTTGGTTAAGCATGCCCTTGATTACGCGCGTGAGCATAATAAAAAGGTAGTGCCACAATGTTCGTTTGTCTCCTCGTATATTAATAAGCATCCTGACTATCAAGATTTGCTATAGCTAAAATACTCTAAAGACGAATAGAGTATGAAAATAACAATCATTATTCAATAAGTGCCATATAATTGATTGTTGCTAAAAATTTAAGTCCCTCCGCCTGCCTATTATCCTCCTATCTTTATTCATATATTTACCAACAAATATATGGCAAGATGGTCGATATAGGTGGGTTTTTTGACCTATAGAAAAATAGGTAACAACGAGTAAGTCCTAAGCATTAATAACCCAGTAATAATAAACGGCAATAATGTTATAAATTTTGGATGCCACTTTCCTGAATCTTAAATAACCTCTTCCTCAATCTTAAGTAGATTTCATACAATAATAAAGGATATTCCTATGAGTAGTTTATCTTACCAACAAGTTGATTTGCAGCTAGAAGAGCTGGCTGGCTGGGAGAGAGAAGGTGATAGTATCGTCAAAACCTATCATTTTAGCGATTTTATCGAGGCCATGAGTTTTATGAACCAAGCGGCCTTTTATGCCGAAGCGCTTGATCATCATCCTGAATGGCGCAATATGTACAACGTAGTGGAAGTTCGCCTGACGACTGGCGATACGGGCGGTCTTACCAGTCATGATATTCGTTTGGCCAAACGGATGGAGCATATTATTCAGCCTAAACGCTTATAGCTATTTGAACGGAAAATATTTATTAATCTGTCTCAACTCTAAACAAAAAAATGTCCTCAATTGAGGACATTTTCTATAGTAATAATTAGATTAAAATTGCTGTCCTTACATCTTGCGACCAACAAAAGCCACAATAAATAAGATAACAGCGACAACTAAGAATATATAGGCTAAGTTAGAAGATAGACCAGCTACTCCACCAAAACCTAGTAAGCTTGCGATAAGTGCGATAACGGCAAAAATGATAGCCCAACGGAACATAATGATTCTCCTCAGAAAAATGATATAAATACTTGTTGTTGTAAATAGTTTTTTGTTTATTGGTAGTACTTATTGCTTGTACGGCTAGAATAGCAACCTTTAAACGCAATATACGTTCATTTTAGTAATCATCGCGATATGTTGTGTAACCTATGTAGTGTTCTTACGTTATTTGTAGCAAATTCGGTATGTTCAGTGTTCTTTACTTGGTCTTTAGCTTTGTATATGCTCAGATAACGTCTTATTACTTAGCTTAAATTACTACTAATTGAAAATCTGATATAAATAAAATAAATATTTAACCACGCTTTCTATAAGTATAAAATTTGTGTAAAAACTAGCAGTCTCACTATAAAGGACAACACTCATGACCAACCATACCAACGCTAATAATACCGATGCGCACCATAAGAACAAAGATGATACGACAAAGATGGAAGAATTAACCAACAATTCCGAGCGACATGCAATAGTTTTATACGGGGCCACCAGCTTTGTTGGACAAATTACCGCGCATTATCTGGCGCAGTTTTTATCAGATTCAAAGAGTCAAGACAACTCCGACTCTACGAACGATAAACCTCAAAACAATGCTTCTCATAAAAACATTACATGGGCAATTGCTGGTCGTGACGAAGACAAGTTAAAGAAACTACAAGCTGAGATTAACGCAGCGCAAAAAGACAATGACACGAATACCAGTGTCGATATCCTTATCGCCAATAGCGATGATGCTGCTAGCCTTGATGCTATGACTAAACAGACTAAAGTTATTATCTCAACGGTAGGTCCTTATCTTAAATATGGTGAGCCACTGATTAAATCCTGTGCAGAAAATGGTACGGACTATGTAGATCTCACTGGTGAAGCCATATTCATCAAAGATATGCTAGATAAATACCAAGATGCGGCGCAAAAAAGCGGTGCGCGTATTATCAACTCGTGTGGCTTCGACTCTATCCCCTCGGACTTAGGCGTTTATTTCACTCAGCAGCAAGCAGAAGCGCAATTTAATAAGGCCTGTGAAGTCATTAACATGCGCGTAAAAGCAGCCAAGGGCGGACTGTCTGGCGGTACTATCGCGTCAATGGCCACTATCTTTGAAGACGTAGCTCAAGATAAAGAACGTCGTCGCCAGTTGGCGAACCCTTACCTACTTAATGATGACATCAATGTTCCTAATGTCCGTCAAGATAACGTCAGTAAGCCAGAATATGATACCAAACATGAGCGCTGGCTGGCACCGTTTGTGATGGCCATCATCAATACCCGCATCGTCCACCGTAGCAATCAGCTGCTCGATTATGAATATGGTCGCGACTTTAAATATGACGAGGCGATGTGGATGAAAGATGGTGTTAAAGGCCAGTTGATGAGCTACGGTCTGAGTATCGGACTATTAGGTTTCGCCACTGCCATGACCTTTAAGCCGAGCCGTGAGTTTCTATCAAAACACGTGTTAACCAAATCAGGGGACGGCCCATCTAAATCTGAGCAAGACAATGGCTTTTTTGATATTCGCTTCTTTGGTAAAACTTCTGAAAATGAAACGATCACTACCAAAGTCACGGGGGATAAAGATCCTGGTTATGGCAGCACCTCAAGTATGTTGGCACAATCGGCACTGTGTTTGGCGCAAGATATTGCTAAAGACGATATCAAAGGGGGTTTTTGGACACCGGCATCTGCTATGGGCGATAAACTATTAACGCGTCTTGAAACTCATGCTGGTATTTGCTTTGAGGTTATCAAAGACAACAGCTCGAATTAATAGTAGTTAAGGCACTCAATAGTAAGAGTTTTAACTATTCAAGCTTTTAAGTATTTGATCCCTTTACTATTAAAATCTATTATTACCAAAGCATCGTCAACCGCATCTTATTAATAGGATGCGGTTTTTTATTATCTGCAATTAATAATTGCTGCTCCACATTGAATATTTATAAATAATACTAACGTATTTTTTTAGTAAACAATGTTGCTGTTTTCCCATTTTTCAATACATTACGCTACAAACCCCTAGCGCAATGTCACAGCGATATTGAAGTCACTGGCGTAAGATTAAGCAAGTTATAATTACGCTTAGTAAAAAGCGCTCTTTTTATCACAGCCGTTATCTACGAATACAGTTATTGTAGACACCCAACTAAGCAATAAAGAACAGGACAAAACACGTCATTAAACGAGCGAAACTTGCTACCATGTATTTTTATAATTTTCAGTTTTAATATTTAGGTGATTGGATTATGGCCAAAAATGCCCTACAGGCTCAACTATTAAAAGCGGGACTGGTTGATAGCAAAAAAGCCAAGCAGTTAAGCAAACAGTCTCAGCACGCCAAGCGTACCGGTGATTCCGAAAATATCGAAGCTAAAAAAGCTTTGGCAGAAGCCCAAGCAAAAAAGCTAGAAAAGGATCAAAAGCTTAATCAAGAGAAACAACAAGTTTTAGAACAGAAAATGCTAGCTGCTAATATTCTTCAAATGATAAAGCAGCATCAAATCACCGATATAGAGGGCGATATCAGCTATCAGTTTGTTGATCACTCTAAAGTGAAAAAGATTAATATTACCCAAAAACTATATGAGCAAATAGTGGCGGGTCACGTGGTTATTGCGCGATTAGAAGAAAACCAGACATTAAACTATGCTCTACTACCACGCCCTTTAGCAGATCGTATCGATGCGAAATTGGAAGGCTTTATGGTGGTATCTAACGATAAATCAGAGGTTGAGCTAGCGGATGACGACCCTTATGCAGCCTATGTGATTCCAGACGATTTAATGTGGTAATCGTTACTGTTTAAAGCGTATTTTTCATTGTTATTTTTAGTCGTAAATTTAGATACGTGTAAACGTGTAGAGAAGGTTTATTATAAAAAAATGAACCGTTAAATTAAGTAAGTTTTATTAAGATTTATCTATTATTAGGAGGAACGTATTATGAAATTGAATATCTTGACGACAGCGATTCTAACGTCTGGTTTAGCTATGTTTGCAAGCTCTGCAAATGCCGGCATGAAAACGGATGGTCATGGTAACGTTGGTTATGGCAGTTATGATGAATGTGCTGCTGCGGTTAAAGACGGCTCTGCTAAGTTCTATACCCCTTATACTTACCAGAAGCCAATGCGCCGTGCTGGTGAAGCATCAGTCAAAAAAATGCGCTTGTCTGAAGTAATGATTCCACAGAATGTGGTAAGCAGCAATAATCTAAGCACGTCTCAGTATACCGCGGGTGCTTGTGATTTAGGGGTTGGTCAATCAAATGGTCGTTACGGGGTTTCAGGTGCGCTGGTTGGTAAATACGTCCCTATCGCAGCTGACATGCCGGTCAACGTCTACATGGACAAGAGCGGCACTCCTATCCGCCTAAGTATGCAGCAGTGTGATAACCATTTTGGTGATAAGTTCCCAACGCCAGTAAATAGTGACGTTGACACCATTGAGGAAGTAGAAGCTCCAGATGCACAAATTGCTATCGCTGAAGAACGTCGTGTAGAACCTGTTATAGTAGAAACCAAACGCATTGTCCGTCCTGCACAATACCGGGTTAAAGAAGTGATTATCGCGCCTGAAGACCAAGTTAAACGGATTAATACTGCTACTGGTACCGCTATCGCCGTAGAGACGGGTATCAATCGTGGCATCATCGTTGGTCAAGAAGCAGATGAAGACATCGTTGATAATACCGAAATCGACCAAACTTTCCCTGTTATTCGCGTGCCCAGCAACAAACTGCAAAAACGTCTTGTTGATTCAAATACCGGTGACTATGTAATTACTGAATAAACAACTATTACATCAAAAAACTTAAGTGATGTAAATTCATTAATAAAAAAAGGCAGCCCGATGGCTGCCTTTTTTATATTATTTATTACGGTTTAGAGGTTGAGATAACAACATGAACCTCTATTTTTTAGACTTAGCCACGCCTGCTTCTTTTAATAATGCCCCAAGCGTGCCGATTTTAATAGGTGCTTCTGACTTAGCAGGCTTTGGCGTCGTACTACGAGTATTCGCCTGCGCGCCTGACCCTTTCTCACTTCTATTGTCACTTCTGTTGTCATTTCTATCAGGGCGTTTGCCACGCGGTGCTGACGGGCGTTTATTAGTATCAGGGCGACTGCTACGTGGACGGCTGACTTTATCATCGCCGCCCGCATTACTGTCACTGCTACCATGACTTGCCGCCGCAGATTGATGAGCGTTGCGCGTAGGTTTTGCCACTTCTGGCTTCATACTAAAGCCAATACGACCGCGCGGCTCATCGATAGCGATGACTCGAACCGAGATAATATCGCCCGGTTTGACGCGGTTCATAGGGTCTGCGACGAAGTCATTGGCCATCTGCGAGATATGTACCAAGCCATCTTGATGAACGCCCACATCAACGAAGCAACCAAAGGCGGTGACGTTAGTAACCACACCCTCTAAGGTCATGCCTTCCGTCAAATCTTTAATACTGTTAACATCATCACGGAATTTTGCGGTTTTAAACTCAGGACGGGGATCACGGGCGGGTTTTGCCAGCTCATCGATAATGGCTTTCACACTGATATTGTCATCATTAGCGGCCAAAGCAGTCGTATCAATGCTATTCAGCACGCCATCGTTACCGATTATGTCAGCCAACGCTTTACCCGTTTGTGTCAATAAGCTATCGACCAATGCATAGCTTTCTGGATGCACGCCGGTCGCATCAAGTGGATTGCTACCATCATGAATCCGTAGAAACCCTGCCGCTTGCTCAAAAGTTTTAGCACCTAGACGCGGCACATCTTTTAGCGCTTCACGGCTCGCAAAGGCACCATGTTCTTTACGGTAAGTGACAATTTGCTGAGCCACGTTGCGATTCAGGCCAGCAATATGCGCTAAGATAGCAGGACTGGCCGTATTCACATCAACGCCAACTGCGTTTACGCTGTCTTGAGTAACTTTATCAAGGCTATCAGCCAATTGCGTTTGGTTCACATCATGCTGATATTGACCCACACCAATGGCCTTTGGGTCGACTTTAACCAGCTCTGATAAGGGATCTTGGAGACGACGGGCAATAGAGACTGCGCCGCGAACGGAGACGTCCATATTGGCAAGCTCATCGCTAGCAAGTTCACTGGCTGAATACACAGATGCGCCAGATTCATTAACAATAACGGCTTTTGCTTGCAAAGTGTCGTTGGCGGCTAAGATTTCTTTAATCATCGCATCAGTTTCGCGGCTTGCCGTACCATTACCAATCGCGACCAAATCAACATTATAAGTGCTAAGCAATTTATCAATCACGACTTTGGCTTCAGACATTTTATTATCAGGCGCGAAAGGATAAACGGTTGCGATAACAGGTTTGTCAGCATCATCTAACATCACATGACCTTGCGCATCAATAATGGCCATTTTGACGCCATGACGAATACCAGGATCGACACCCAAAATAACTTTGCGACCCGCAGGCGCTGACATTAGTAAGTGTTGTAAGTTATTAGCAAACACCTCAATGGCATCGGCTTCTGCGGTCAGACGTTTTTCAGTCAACAAGCGGTGTTCGATATGTGGACGCCATTTTTCTTTCCACAGACTGGTTGCGGCCTCTGTCAAAAAGCTTTGACGGGCATCGGGTGCTTTGCTATCAATCTCAAAGTGCTTGACGATTTTGTCAATAAAAGGCGCATCTTCGCCTTCAATTTTTAAGCCTAAAACGTTTTCTTGGCGACCGCGCAGCATGGCTAATAGACGATGATTCGGCAGGCGCGCTAAGCTTTCGCTATGTTCAAAATAGTCTTTAAACTTCTCGCCCACTTCACGCTTTTCATCGCTTGCGACAGCAGAAACAATACTTGCCGTTTTAGCAAAGCCACTCCGCAAGTTATCCAGTAAATCTAAAGCTTGCGTCCAGTCATCAACAATAATGGCTTGCATGCCAGCCAGTTGCTTTTCGATATCGCTGAAATCGACTTCAATCTCATTACCGCTCTCATCAGAGATACTAGTTGGAGCTTGGTAGTCTGCTAGTGCATCCGTTGGGGTAATCTCTTGAGTCAAAACTGCTTGAGCGGCAGTATCAAGGCCAGCTGCACGTGCTTTAGCAGCTGGCGAGCGGCGGCGCGGACGGTATGGAAGATATATATCTTCTAGCTCAAGCTTAGAGGTCGCGTTATCGATGCGCACTTGCAATTCATCGGTTAGATTACCCTGCGTACTGAGCAATTCTACGATCTTGAGTCGGCGAGTGGCCATATCGCGTTCATAGTTAAGCGACTTCTCAAGCGCGCGCAGTTGCGCATCGTCGAGGTCTTGGGTTTTTTCTTTACGGTAACGGGCAATAAAGGGCACCGTTGCGCCGTCATCGTAAAGTTTGACAAATGCGTTTACTTGAGCAGACTTAATGCCAAGCGCGCGAGCAAGTTTGTCGTGAATATTCGCGTGTGTCGTTGCGTCCAAGCCCTGTGCTTTTGTTGGGGCTTGAGAAGACGTTTGGGTATCAGTGCTACTCATATCCGTATCTATCGTTGAGAAATGTAGCTTCGCATTATAGCAAAAGCTGCATGAATAAAAATCCTTTTTATCTTTTCGTTGTTTATATTGCATTTTATCATCCAAATCCTGCTATATCGATACCCATGACGCCTTGTTAAACAAACGCATACAGCATTTATGTCCAGAGGTGATGCAATCATCGGTACAATCTTATACACTAAAGCAGCAGTACTACAAATTTGATAACCAAAAAAGCCGTTGTACAAAAGTTGTGACTTGTCTATAGACTCTGGTAATAATGCTATATTTACCACTAGCCATAATTAATAATACTCGTCGACAATAATAATGTTCATTTAAGGATATCTGCATGACTGATAATAAAAGCTCTGATACTATGACTCAGCGCATTTTGGTAGTGGATGATGACGCGCGCCTGCGCTCTTTACTCCAACGCTTCCTAGAAGATGATGGTTTTGTGGTACGTACTGCTCATGATGCCAGTCAGATGGATAAATTGATGCAGCGTGAGTTATTCTCTTTAGTAGTACTCGATCTGATGCTGCCGGGTGAAGATGGTATTAGTATCTGTAAGCGTCTGCGCGAGGCTGATAGCGATATTCCTATTATTATGCTGACCGCTAAAGGCGGAGATGCCGACCGTATTGCTGGTTTAGAGGCCGGTGCGGACGATTATCTGCCTAAGCCCTTTAACCCAAAAGAGCTCCTTGCCCGTATTAAAGCCGTACTGCGTCGCCAAAATCGCGAGCTGCCCGGTGCCCCAAGCTATCAGCTAGAAGTGGTTGAATTTGGTCCTTGGACGCTTGATTTATCTACCCGTACGCTGAAACGTGATGGCAGTGTGGTGACCTTAACGACTGGTGAATTCTCGGTGCTCAAAGCGCTCGTGCAACATCCGCGCGAACCCTTAACCCGTGATAAGCTCATGAATCTGGCTCGTGGCCGCGAATGGGGTGCTATGGAGCGCTCAATTGACGTCCAAGTCTCACGCTTGCGTCGCCTGATCGAAGACAATCCATCACAAGCACGTTATATCCAAACGGTTTGGGGCGTGGGCTACGTATTCGTTCCCGATGCGGAGGATGCAGAAACAGCACCAGTGACGACTGAATAATTTTTAATGTCACCCTTTTACTTTACTTTCATAGTTTTTAATTTATTGCATTAACTCTTAAGATTCTCTACTCTTATGACAATATCTTCTATACTTCAAGACATACCCTGTACTTTAGTGACAGGGTTTTTGGGTTCTGGTAAGACCACTATTATTAATCAATTGCTTACAGCTAAGACAGAAGGCGCGCGCTGGGCATTATTGATTAATGAGTTTGGGCGCATTGGTATTGATGGCGCGCTACTAGCAAGCGCACAAAATAGATGCGGTGACAAAAGCCAAATCGCTATTAGCGAAGTCAGCGGTGGCTGTATTTGTTGTACCAGTCAACTGCCTCTACAAATTGCGCTCACCCGTTTACTAGCTGATCATCGTCCTGAGCGCCTCATCATTGAGCCGACAGGATTGGCCCACCCGCGAGAGCTGATACGTCAACTTAGCGCCCCGCATTGGCAAACGGCTTTAAGTATGCAAGCGGTCATTACCGTCCTTAGCGGCGTACAATGGCAAAACGAGAAATATCGTACTCATGAAGGTTTTCAAGCCCATGTTCGTGCAGCTGATGTGGTGGTCATTAATCGCTACGAGCAATTCAGTGAAAACTGTCAGCAAGATTTGCAACAATGGGTTGCTACTCTCAATCCACAAGCTAAGATTATTTGGGTGGACTCACCAATAATCACCAATACTGAATCAACACCGCCATCAATAGATAAGCTAACCGCACAGCTTAATAACCTTAGTCAAACTATTTATCAGCAGCGGGCAGAAAATAGCAATAAATCTCGTATCCGCTTACAGCCACCAAAACAATTATTATCTAGCAATATAAGGATATTAAGCAGCAACGTTATGATAAATGACCAACTGCCCTATCGCTATCATGACACGCAGCAAGGCATGTTTCAGCAAGAAGTGCTATTAGGCGGCTGGCGGCTACCTGCACATTGGATATTCGACGCGAAACGTCTGCAGCAATGGTTACTAAAATTACCACATTGGCAGCGCATAAAAGGGGTCGTGCATACTACGGATGGTTGGCTACAGATTAATTTTACTCCTGATAGCCCAACTATTAATGCCACTAGCGCACAACTTGATAGCCGCTTAGAAATTATCTTACTGGATAAAGAAAATAGAGATATCAATATTAAAAAAATGACAAAGGATAAAGACGAGCAGCGAGCAAACTGGGCAACATGGGATAGCGAGCTAATGGCTTTAATTCTTTAAAACAGGCTAAAAAATAAAGCGTATATAATCATCAAAATAAAAAAGCCAACGTTGAATAACAACGTTGGCTTTTATATTTGTTTTCTACATTTACTCACTAGCGCAATTGACTGTCTTTACTACCACGCCGATTAAACAACTCTGCCGCTTTGGTTTCTTGCTCAAGCTCAGTCTGACAACGAATGCAATGCTGGACGCCAGGTACAGCTACCCGCCGCGCCTCCGGTATTGTCTCACCGCATTCATCACAAAACTCAGCACTGTCACCTTTTGGTAGTGAACTGCGTACTCGCTCTAACGCATCATTAACCGTTGCGTCCATTTGCTCATGCTCAGCACCATCTCTTGACCATCCACCTGCCATAACCTTATCCTTTGTAATTTACAAATTACTTATTATTGATAATTACTTTTTAGTAAAATAAATTTCTTTAATAACAGATAGATGGGGTTAAATAAGTTCGATTTCAATATATAAGCCTGCATAAAAATCACTAGAAACAGACTGTTTACATTAAACTCTTCAAGCTAAATTAGCATTCTACCTAGTCTTTGGGTTGTAGCGCGACCACTTGCCCGCGTACATCAATGCTGGCATCACTCATTAAGCACACATAGCCTGCCATAATATCCTCTGGCGTTTTAAGGGTCATTGGGTTCTCACCTGGAAATGCATGGGCGCGCATATTGGTACGCGTGCCACCTGGATTGATACAGTTAAAACGCAGCGTAGTCGTATTACGAGTCTCTTGAGTAAAGATGTCACTCATGCCTTCAACGGCTTGTTTGGAGATGGCATAAGCGCCCCAAAATGCGCGAGGATGGGTGCCGACTGTGCTGGAAGTAAAGACAATAGAGCCGTGCGCGGCATCTTTGAGTAGCGGCAATAGCGCTTGGGTTAGCATAAAAGTAGCGTTACAGTTGACGTGCATGACTTTAGCAAAAATATCAACATCGTACATTTCAAGGGGCGTGAGCTCACCTAATAAGCTGGCATTGTGCAAGATACCATCTAATTGCCCGACTTCTTTATTAATGAGGCCTTCTAGCTGTTGCATCTCAGCATAAGTGGCTTTTTCAAGATCCATTGGTAGTACGGCTGGCTGCTTGCCGCCAGCGCTCTCAATCTCATCATAGACAGACTCAAGCTTGCTGCTAGTACGACCTAATAGCAATACGGTCGCCCCATAACGAGCATACGTCAGGGCAGCAACGCGGCCGATACCACTCCCTGCGCCCGTCACCAAGATAGTCTTGCCCTCTAAGCAATTCTCTGTTGCGATAAAGTCACGTATATTTTTATGGGTTAACGATTGATTATTATCTGGCTTAATGTTGTTATTAGCGTGGTCACTCATGTATTACTCACTACTTATCATTTAATAGAAGATCATTTAAGACCTATCGTTTAATAAAGTCCACTTCAGGCAATATTATTTATCAATTTTTGGGGCTCATAAGCTTTGTTTGCTTAGCGGTATTGCTCGTTTATAAATATTCAAATTTACCAGACGACAATAATAATTGATTTAACTGCATTGGCGTGTCAATAATATAATCTGCTCCCCATTTTTTAAGGTTTTTTTGATCTTCAGGAGGAATGTAACCGTAAGCGGCCAAAATAGTGGGCATGCCTGCGCTATTACCCGCCTCAATATCACGCACATGGTCGCCCACATACAACACACTGCCTGCTGCGCCGCTCGGTATGCCCAATTTTTCTAACGCAAAATACATGGGTTCAGGATCGGGTTTCTTACGTGACACATCTTCAGGGCAGACCAACACTGCACAGCGCTCGTCTAAGCTCATCACCTTCAGCAGTTGCTCGGCTAAATAGCGCGGCTTATTAGTGACAATACCCCAAGACACCCCTTTTTCTTCAAGGGTGGTCAATACTTCTTCAAGCTCAGGAAACACACAGCTATCAACACAGATATCGGCCTCATAATCATCCAAAAACTGTTGGCGAAATGTCAGCAACTCCGCTTCACTGACGTCCATTTGCCCATTGTGACGCAGCATCAGTTGCACCATCGCTGATGCACCTGCAGACACTTGCTCACGAATATCGGACTCGGCAGGAGGTTGCCAATTATTCTCACTGCTCATTTTGCTGATAATCCGTACAAAATCAGCAGCGGTATCGATTAACGTGCCATCAAGGTCAAACAACACAGCTTTTACAAATTTAGTCATGATAAATGCTCGGGTAATAATAAATCACACAGTATTAAATATAATGGTACTGACAATGGGTACTTATACTAAAGGCTTTTGCACGGCTAGCATATAGTTGACATCGACATTTTGCGCCAGCCAGTAGCGTTTGGTCAGTGGATTGTAATGGAGCCCAATGATATCTTGGCGACTAAACCCTGCATTGATGGCCATTTTATCAAGCTCAGCGGGCGTGATAAATTTTGCATAATCATGCGTACCGCGGTCAAGCAAACGTAGTACATATTCGGCACCAATAATGGCAAACAGATACGATTTGGGACTGCGGTTAATGGTGGATAGTACGCAAACACCGCCCGGTGCGAGCAGCTCAAAACAAGCGTTTACAATGGCACTGGGATCCGGTACATGCTCCAGCATCTCCATACAGGTCACCACATCAAACTGTCCGGCATGAGTTTTTGCTAAGGTTTCGACTGGAATATGTTGATAGCGCAAAGTTTTTGTAAGGCCACTTTGTTCCGCATGAACAGTCGCCGCCTTTAGGTTTTCAGTACCTAAGTCAATGCCAGTCACATCTGCACCGCGACGAGCCATCGATTCAGATAAAATACCGCCACCGCAGCCGACATCAAGGATTTTTTTACCCGTAAGTCCCATCTCTGCTGTTTTATCAGCATCTCCGCCTTCGTAACCTTGCTTGACGTTTTGCTCTATCCAGTTAAGGCGCAATGGATTGATGTGGTGCAAAGTTGCAAACGCGCCGGTCTTATCCCACCATTCATGTGCCAATTTATTGAATTTATCAACCTCACTTGGATCGACGTTGGTAGCGGTATGTCTATTACTATCTTCTAGATTTTCGGTACAATGAGAAGAAGGGATAGCTGAGCTCATAGTGTTTTCCTTTATTGGCATCATGATTGCCATTATATTATAGAGTGGGCGCGCACATACCTTAATGTTAGCATGGGAGCAGCTGTTTTGTCGTGAGCACATCGTGACTCATCATAATAAGGCATTATATATAATGTTGTTGGGTGGTTGAATAACCTATACATGCATATAACAGCGATCAATTAACCACAAGCTACGTTAGCAGTAATGCTTGATATTAGCGAAGACCAGCAAGGCCCTTTAAATAATAGCTCACAGCTTTACAACCATTGGTTAAGAATGCAGTTCACAAGTGCCGTCATTTTACGTTATTATAGACAAAATGCAGATCAACTGCGCTTAATGCTTGATCAGTCATTATCGTGCATACCTTTACACCTACAATACCTATATAAACCTCAAGTATTCACTCCTCAAGGAAAAACTATGAAACGTGTTATCGCATTGACGGGTCTGGCATTCGCCATTGGACTTGCCAACATGGGCGCACAAGCTGCCGATTATGTCGCTGGAAAAGACTACCGTGTGCTCGACAATCCAGAAACTATCAGCGGTAACGCTGTTATTGTCCGCGAATTCTTCTGGTATGGTTGCCCGCATTGCTACACTCTCAATCCGCATATGGAAAAATGGGCAAAAACCAAAGCGAAAGACGTCGCCTTTTTTAAGACTCCAGCTGCGCTAAACCCTGTTTGGGAAGCCAGTGCTCGCGGATTTTATGCCGCGCAGCTTTTAGGCTATGAAAACAAAACCCATGATGCGTTATTTGAAGCGGTACATAAAGACGGCAAACAACTGTTTGATCAAGCGTCATTAAGCAAATGGTACGCCTCAAAAGGGGTTGACCAAAAGAAATTCAACAGTCTTTATAACTCCTTTGCTGTCGGTACTAAAGTTGGACGCTCGCAAGCTGGCGCTAAGCGTTATCAGCTCTCAGGCGTACCCGCGGTTGTCGTACAAGGTAAATATGTAGTGACAGGCGAAGGGCCTCAAGTGACCAAAGTTGTTGATTACTTAGTCGATAAAGCCCGTGCTGAGAAAAAGTAACCGTCTATAAATAACTAGGCGTTAAAAAGTCATTAAAAAAGCCAATCTATAAAAGATTGGCTTTTTTGGATTTATTTGACGTATTTAATCCCTATTTTTCTAACTCAGTCAGAATAGTCACTTCACGAATATAGCTGACCAAATCTTGCTGAGACTCTGCCATCAGCTCGTCATCTTGCATGTGCTTGGCGTATTCAATCCACAACAACAACTGATAAAGGCTATTACGTTCCGATGCTTTGTACTGCTTAACGAACTGCTTTAGCGTACCTTCATCATTAATATTTAAACGCCCAGCCCAGCTTTCAATTTTAGCGATTTGCTCATTGGGAAAGTACGCCTCAAACAAGGCTTGTACTAGCTCGTGACGGTTTTCTTCACTGATTAGTTTACCGACCCGTTTGGTTTGACGAATGCGGGCATTGGCACTGGTAATCTCAGCCAATGCCATCAACTCTGCCATAAAATACTCGCTAGCAGGCAGTTTTTTTAGCTGCTTTTTAGATAAGTTGGCAAGCGGTATCGACAACGTTTGCAAGCGCTCATGGGCTTTTTTAAGTTCAGTGCGCGAGACGCGCATGTCTTGTTCTGACCAGTCAATCATGATAAGCCCTCTAATACAATAAACAAATTTTAATGGTGTTTCGGTGGTATCAGCTACCGCGATTTTTTAACCTTACTTCTGGTTGTACACCTATTAGCCGCTATTCACCAGCGACGTTTTTCGCGATGTTTGGTAACCACGGTTATTGCTGACGGTAAGCTATCTGCAAGCACACGTTGCAGTTGTTCTGTAATAAATACCGAGCGATGTTTGCCACCTGTGCAGCCAATAGCGACAGTCACAGTATGGCGGTTATTATGCAAAAAATTCGGTAGCCAGCGCTGCAAAAATTTGGCGATATCGTCTGTCATCTCGGCGACTTCTGGATAATCATCGAAGAACTCACCAACCTCCGTATCAAGCCCAGTTGCACTACGCAAAGCAGGATTCCAATGCGGATTAGGCAGTATTCTCACATCAAACACAAAGTCTGCGTCAATGGGGCTGCCATATTTAAAGCCAAAGGACAAAAGATTAATAATAATCTTATTTTCAACACCAATATGGTCGCGCAACCGTTCTTTTAACTGGTGAATATTAAGTTTACTGGTATCAATTTTGATATCGGCACAACTGGCAATGGGCTCTAATAGCGCCACTTCCTTAGTGATAGCAGCAGGCAAATTATAGGTAGGATGTAATGAATCTTCAGCATCTTGCGCCATTAGTGGATGTACGCGACGGGTGGCATTAAATCGCGCTACCAGTGTATTCTCTTGTGCCGTCACATAGATGACCTTCACCGTCTGCTCACCATAAACCTGTTTTAAGGTGTTAAAAATCGTGGCAAAGTTAGACAGATCTGCACGCGGTGAACGTATATCTACGCCCAGTGCTATACGGCGTATACCACTTTCATTCACTAATTTATGTGCCGCTTCAGGCACTAGTGACAAGGGCAAGTTATCAATAGAATAATAGCCCAAGTCCTCTAAAATATTTAATACTGAAGTCTTTCCTGATCCCGAACGCCCTGATATCACCAAAATACTGATGCTATCCTCTTTTTTTGTAAGAGCTGGCGAGTGCTCTTGCTTGTTCTTTTCTATGTTCATGACCCATCACTCTAATTTAATTTTAATATCAAATGGCTAATTAGCCTGTAGTAATTGCTGGCTACTTATAAATAGAAAAACTTATCTTTTTATGAATGAACGGTTACTAACAGATTGTCTAATAAACGCGCCCGTCCGAGCCATGCTGCGACAATAACAATTAGATCTTGCGGCGCATTGTTTGTATTCTTGGCCAAACCAGCTGTTATTGGCTCTAATTGAGCCGTTTTTATTTCTAAATAGTCGATATTAAAACCTGCAGAAATGATACGTTTTCTGGATTGTTTTATTAAAATTTCAATATCTAGACCCAAATGCTCACTATTTTTTAGTTGCTTTGCCAGACGCTGCAACTCTTGCTGCAATAATGGCGCTATATTGCGCTCTGCTGAACTTAGATATTGATTGCGTGAAGATAAGGCAAGACCATCAATAGCGCGAACGATAGGCGCAGAAATAATCTCAATCGGGTAACTTAAATCGCGTACTAATTGCTTAATAATAGCCAATTGCTGGTAATCTTTTTGACCAAAAATAGCTGTATCAGGCTGGACGATATTAAATAATTTTGATACTACGATACCGACACCATCAAAATGAGTTGGACGCGTCTGTCCGCATAGCTGATCAGTAATAGCGCCAGCATGTATCGAAGTAGGTGGTGGCAATACAGAATACATCTCATCGCTGGTTGGCGCAAAAACATAATCGGTGCCAACAGTCGCAAGCTTAGCAACATCAGCATCCAACGTACGTGGATAGCTATCAAAATCCTCGCCTACTCCAAACTGAGTTGGATTGACAAAGATGGTAACCACCACAATATCGGCATGCTGTCTGGCCAGTCTGACCAGCTCTAAATGCCCGTCGTGCAAATTGCCCATCGTCGGTACTAAAGCAATGCACTGCTGACTGCGATATGGTTTTAAAGCCTCTCGCAAATAGGCAATATGGTGATGAATAGTGGGCATTGCAGAGTTTTCACCTTTTAGAATAAGCTAACTTAACTTAACTTATTATTTAATAATCTGACCACTGTATTTTATGAGTAACTAGAACTGTATTTAGTCTAGCTAAATTGATGCTGCGCAGTTGGAAAACTGCATTCGCGTACTGACTGCTGATAGAGTGCAAATGCACCTTCGATACTGTGAGCAGTATTACGCTCATCGCTCAAAAAATCATGAACAAAACGGGGCACACGTCCATGAACCATACCAAGCATGTCATGCATTACAAGTACTTGACCATCAGTATCGGCGCCGGCACCAATGCCTATCACTGGCACATCAAGCGCTTCAGTCACTGCTTTTGCTAGATCAGCGGGGACGCATTCTAACACCAACAACGCTGCACCTGCTGCCACTACTGCTTGCGCATCGATAAATAACTTATCAGCACTCTCATCACTGCGGCCTTGAACTTTGTAACCGCCAAATACGTTGACCGATTGCGGGGTTAACCCCAAATGTACACAGGTTGGCGTCCCTGCTTGCGCTAACGTCTTAACCAGCTCACATAACTCACGACCACCTTCAAGCTTGATGACGTGTGCACCGGCTTGCATCAATTGGCGACTATTGGCAATAGCTTCTGGCAAAGTTACATAACTCATAAATGGCAGGTCAGCCAAAATCAGCGCGTGCTCATTACTACGTGCAACATTAGCCGTATGATAGGCCATATCAGCAACCGTCACTGGTAAAGTCGAGTCATGGCCTTGTACCACCATGCCTAAACTGTCACCGATTAAAATAGTATCTATCTCTGCCTTATCCATGGTGCGCGCAAACATCGCGTCGTAGCAGGTAAGACAGGTAAATTTAGTACCACTTTTCTTGAATTTATTCAAAGTCGATAACGTTGTCATATGACCCTCAATTTTACTATTCAATAACTTACTTACGCCATATCAATACTAGCTAGCGGTTGCCAATACTATCTTAATAGCTGGCATCAATTAATTTTAGCCCTGTCCAATCGTTACTTTGCGGGTAACTGCTAATCGGTAGTTGGGCAATCATAATCTTTGGCGCTAATTCTCGCAGTGGTATCAGCACAAAATTACGTTCAGTCAAACCAGCATGCGGTATTGTTAACTGCGGCTCAATTATTTGCGTCTGCCCATATAACAAAATATCCACATCAAGACTGCGTTCGCCCCAATGACGCAGACGCGCACGTTGAGCATTGTTCTCAAGGTGTTGGCAAAGGGCCAATAGCTCAAATGCTGATAAGGTAGTCTCAAAACCAATCACAGCATTGATAAAGTCGGGCTGGTCTTGCGGGCCCATCGGTGCTGACGCATAGAATGACGACGCCCGCAGGTCTCGAACCTTTTCATGCTGACGCAAACTGGCAAAAGCTTGCTGTAAGTGTTCAACTGGTGAACCAAGCTCATTAGCCAAGTTACTACCCAAACCTAGATAGCAAGTAGTCCAAGTCTTATCTATATAGCTATTAGGCTGGGTGGTAGTCTCTAAAGAGCGATTTAAAGAAGAACTCATAACTACACTTTTACTCAATGGTTAATAATTAGCATCGTTCTTTATTATAGCTGAACATTATCGATATTATTCTTCAACAAAACTAAGCCTCATTAGTACTGGGCTGGCGACGGCGACGCTTTGCAGGAATAGGTCCTTTATTAGCAGCGCTCGGGTCGTTGCTTGCTGTTTTACTAGTATTAGCAAACTTAGCTACATTAGCATTAGCCGCAACGCTAGCAACTGCTCCTTTAACTTTAGCTTTTTTACTGGCTTTAGTAGTGTCAGTATCTTGCTCTGATTTAGCAGCCGCCACCTTTTTATCAGCTTTCACTTTAGCTTTTGCCACAGTTTTGGTTTCAGTCTTAGGTTCAGTTTTGATGTCTGTTAGTTCAGCTGACTTAGGTGCTTTTTTTGCATCATTAACCACAGCTGAACTACTGTCATCTACTTCTATTCCAGCTACTATCGCATCTATGCTTGGTTGACGGCGACGACGCTGATACGGTATGGGTGCATTGTTCATACTGACCAATTTTGGCGTTTGGGCAATTCCCATTCTTGCCGCTACGGTACTACGTAGAGCTTTTGCTTTGCTGGCATCAGACGATTCCTCTTCAGACGGTTTAACAGCCGTTGATTGCGCATCAATCTGTTGCTTAGCCACTGAGCCGCTTGCTTTGGCAGCCAGTTTTTCTTGCTGCTGTTGACCAAATTGCTCAACCGCTTTGTTCTCAGCTACTTGCGTTTTGCTAGGCTTGCTTGGTTCACCCTTATCCAGCTGCTTCTGTAGAGGCGGTACAACATTTTCGTGCTCAATCACAAACAGGGGCGCAGGTTGAGCGCTGTGGTGATTATCATCTCTAGTGTTATTGTCACTACTAAGCGACAACTGTTGCAGCAGCGCCAGCTCATTACTGTCATGCTTCGCTCGTGGTGTACGCTTATTAGGGGAATGATTGCTCTTGCCATTACGAGCTTTTGACGCAGGCGCAACTTTTGATTGCGACTCTATTGGTGCAACCTCATAATCCGCACGGCGGCGACGGCGCGCAGGAACATTTGACGCATCATTAACCACTGATTGCTTATCATTACTGGCTGACGGCTGTTTATGACTGGCTAAAACCTCTTTACGGTCATTGCCTTTTGCTTGGATATTATTATCTACTGGCTTAATCTGCTGATTATTAGTATCTGTTTGTGGTTGACGATTACGTCCGCGCCCACGTTTATGCGCACCGCGGCGGATGTTCTCATCAAAGTCTTCGATAGCTTGTAGCTGATCTTCTTCAGACAGAGTCTGATAAGTCTGCCACCAGTCGCCCATCCCATTGGTAGATTCAGATAATGGATGCTCGGCATCACCGCACTGCTCACGCAATAATAAAAAGTCAAAACCAGCGCGAAAGCGTGGATGGTCAGCAAGTTGCTCAATCTGCTTGCTGCGCGGGGCAGCGAGTTTGGGCTGCAAAATCCAAATATCACGAATAAACTGTTCTGCAAATTTAGGAATGGCCGTTTTTATACGTTGACGATCAATAACTTTACTGGCTGCCTGCATTTGAGCATCAGCAAAAGGCATATTGCGTTTTTTAGCTTTCTCTAATTGATGTAGATAATTTTCCCACAAAAGAGCAGCATAAAAGAACGCTGGATTGATACTTTTACCGGCATTAATACGTTTGTCAGTATTAATAGCGACTTGCTGCACTAAAGCATTGGGCTCAGACGGTGGATAAATAATCAGACTATCAATCGCGCCCGACTCAAATAGCAACGGCAATAATGGCACCAGATAACCACCGGTGAACATCTTTTGGGTCTCATCATACAGACGATGTGGGGATATTTGCTCAAGCCGTGCCCAATTACTATCATGAAACTGGGCTGCCAACTCGTCATCAAACTCAAAACCTAATTTAGCTTTAAAACGTAGCGCGCGCAATAAACGTACCGGATCTTCTTCAATACGAACGGACGCTTGACCTAACAGGCGGATGGTTTTATTTCTAATGTCATCAAGCGCGCCACAAAAATCATGAACCACACCTTTTAGCGGTTGATAGTAGAGCGCATTGATGGAGAAATCGCGACGGACAAAGTCTTGCTTAATATCGCCCCAGACATTGTCACGGATAATCATCCCGTCTTGATTGGTATTGGCATCGTTATTTGATGGGCCACGAAAGGTAGCCACTTCGATTAATTCGCGTCCTGAATACACATGTGCCAGCTGAAAGCGGCGACCGATAATGCGACAGCGCTTACCGAACACGTCTTTAACTTCGTGCGGTTTGGCATCAGTGACTGCGTCAAAGTCTTTAGGCTTCAGCCCTAACAAAGTATCGCGCACGCCGCCACCAACGATATAGGCATCAAACCCAGCTCGCGACAAAGTAGCAATAACTTCTGTAATGGAATTGGGTAATTCAGATTTATTCAGTTCTAACTGCTTGGCGGCACGCTCGGCCATGCATATACTCCTTGCCGGTATTCTTAACTACCCCTGATGAACACAGCGTTTATCAGGCGGATATGTCTGCTAGTTTAACAAATTTTGTGCTTGCTGGGTGTGTTATGACCGTTACTTACGTGCTATTTTGTCAATTTTGCTGTTAGCTTTTGTCATAATTGCAAGGGCTGTTGCCTTACTTTCATTATAATAACTGATAAAAATTGATTTTCTAATGGTGTATTCGTAAGCGTGCGCGGTTTTTCTCTATAGTTTTTGGCCCAATCCCTTTGACTTTTTCTAAATCGTCGATGGTTTTAAAATCGCCAAACATCTCACGATACAAGATTATTGCCTGCGCTTTGCTGCTGCCAATACCATGCAACGATACCAACTCGCTTTCAGTAGCCCGATTAATATTAATACCCATTTGCGTACTTGCTTGTAACTCTAATTTTTCTTTCTGCAAGAGATAAGTATAAGCACTTTTTACATCCTTAAAACAGGGTGCTGCATTTGCAGTATTAAGCATAATATTAGCAATAAAGGTTATGCAAAAAACTATTCTCGCCAGCAATCTTATGGATAGCAACCTATTGCGAGCGCTCATGCTGTTTGGCTTCCTCCCATAGCGCGTCCATCTCTGTTAAGTTACTGTCTTCCAAGCGTCTACCAGCGGCTTCTAACTGCGCCTCAATGTAGCCAAAGCGCGATTTGAATTTATGCACACAAGTTAAGGCAGCGGCTTCAGCATCAAGGTTTAATTTACGCGCGACATTGACCAGCGCAAACATGCAATCGCCCAGTTCTTTTTCAATATCAGTAATATTAGTTTTTATCTCATCTTTTGATTTATCTCTCAGCTCAGCTTTTAACTCACTCACCTCTTCATCCAGTTTATCGAGTGCACCTGTGATATCGTCCCAATCGAAGCCCAATTTAGAGGCTTGCTTTTGTACCTCTTGCGCTTGCATCAAGGCACTACCCGCTTTAGTCACATCCAAACGCCGACGCGGCTTGCCACGTAACTCGCGAGCGTGATTTTCTTCGGCTTTAATCTCATCCCAGCGATCTTTTACAGCCACTTCATCTGCCAAGCTTTCAGCCTCAAACACATGAGGATGTCGACGAATTAATTTCTCTTGTAAGGTAGTCATAACATCGCTAATATCAAAACGTCCTTGCTCAGCGTACAGCTGACAATGGAAAACGACTTGTAATAACACATCACCAAGCTCGCCTTTAATGTCTTCGTCATCGTCAGTTTGTACTGCCTCAGCAAGCTCATACGCTTCTTCAATAGCATACGGAATTAAGCTATGATTGCTTTGCTTTTGATCCCACGGACAATCCGCCCGCAGCCGCGCCATCAAACCCAACAAATCTGCTAATTCACCGCTCGCCGTTGGTATTCCTTTTACAGGTACTGGCGCGGTCACCGTATCATTCTCAGTTCTTATATTTTGTTGATTGTTCATAACAGATACTCTTATATTTGTACTGACTACTTAACAGAAAAACCTAGGCTTGAATAAAAAATATGAACCAGATGCTATAAAGTCAGCTAGCAACATGCTTTCACCCTATTCATTTAGGAGTTAGTGTATCATTTAATATTTAGTAACCTATTTTACCTTTTATTTCAAGTCAGTCATCTTGTAGTTACCATTATTTTTATAGCCGTTATTTAGCCGTTCATCCCATAGCCTCTTAATCCAAACTTAAGCTCACAAGGAATTTTACTATTATGTCTACCACCAACAACGCTGCTATTGCTAGTTATACTCCTGCTCATAGCAGTTTTGATCCTATTCATATTGATTCTTTTAAAGCTTATGACATTCGTGGTGAGCTTGGCGTTAATCTTGATGAAGCTATTGCTTATCGTATCGGTCGCGCCTTTGGTCAGATTTTATTTCAGCGTTATAACGCAACTGATGACAGTGTTAATCATACCAATGAGCTACAAGGTTTAAAACCTGCTATCGTCATCGGTAGTGATATTCGTGACTCAAGTGAGCAATTAAAACAAGCGACCATCACAGGCATTATGGATGCGGGCGTTGATGTGATTGACTTGGGCATGACTGGGACTGAAGAAGTTTATTTTGCGACTAGCCATTATCAAGCACTCGGCGGTATCGAAGTAACCGCCAGTCATAATCCAATTAATTATAACGGCTTAAAACTGGTCAAAGAGCATTCAAAACCGATTAGCGCTGATGATGGTCTAGCAGAAATCCAACAATTAGCAGAATCTGGTCAATTTACTACTGACAATAGCCAAGGCAAACTGCAATTATTAACGGATAAAAGCGCTTATATCAATCATATTATGAGCTTTGTTGCTATCGATAAATTAGAGCCATTAACTTTGGTTATTAACTCAGGCAATGGTAGTGCAGGACCTGTCGTTGATTTACTGGTTGATAAGCTTGAGCAAGCAGGCGCACCTATAAAAGTAATTAAGCTGCATCACGAGCCTGATGGTAGCTTTCCGAATGGTATTCCTAACCCGATGATTTTGGCCAATAGAGCCGCTACTCAACAAGCCGTTATTGAGCATAATGCAGACTTAGGTATTGCCTTTGATGGTGACTTTGACCGCTGCTTCTTATTCGATGAAAATGGTGAATTTATTGATGGCAGCTATGTGGTTGGTATGCTTGCCCAGGCATTTTTGAATAAGTATCCGGGTGAATCAATCGTCTATGATCCACGCGTCATTTATAATACCGAAGCCGTTGTCGATGCTCATGATGGCAAAGCAGTCATCAGTAAGTCTGGACATTCCTTTATCAAGCAGGTGATGCGCGAGTCAGGAGCAGTCTATGGTGGTGAGATGTCAGCTCACCATTACTTCCGCGACTTTTGCTACTGTGATAGCGGTATGATTCCGTGGTTATTAACCATTGAGCTGTTATCTATTACCGGTAAGACGCTCTCAGAATTGGTCACGGGCTATATTAAAGCCTATCCAAGCTCAGGTGAATTAAATTTTCGTCTGACGCACATTGACGCGCCAACTATTATTAAAGACATTGAGGACAAGTTCAGCGCAGAAAACCCTACCAAATCAACCCTTGATGGGCTAAGTCTCGAGTTTGGCGAATGGCGTTTCAATCTACGCACATCCAACACTGAGCCTTTAATCCGTTTAAATATTGAAACGCGCGGTGATGAAAGCTTATTGGCAAGCAAAACCCAAGACCTTCAGCAATGGCTCGCTGAGCAAGGCGCGGTACCAGCTTAGCAATTAATTTTAATAACCTACAACTATATTGAATAACTTGCAAGAAAAAAGCGCCCATTAATCTATAAACTAATGGGCGCTTTTTAACGTCTTTGCAATGGTGTATTTTTTAGCAAATGGCTATGATTTAGCCCGCCCAATACCAACATAATCACCCACTAAGGCGTCAATTTGTGGACGCGTTAGCGCATTCTGGGCATCGAATATGGGCATCGCTTGTTGGTTAAGTTGCGTAATATCAAGAGCTTCTTGGGGTGACCAGCTGATAATAAAGATAGCTTGCGCGATATCTAACTGCTCATAGGGCCTATCGATTAGCTGCAATAGTGGCTGTTCATCATATAACTCGGTCAGTTCAGATTGTGACTTATCACTATATACAAGGGTCGTAATATTGTAGGACCACAGTAAGTTTAATAATGGATGAATAGCAGATCCAGCAGTAAGGCCTGACCCCGCTTTATAACTACTGCCCCAAATTACTACGGTCTTATTATCAATAAAACCATCAAAATATTGCCAAAACTTGCGGAATATGAGCTCTTTTTGATCTTCATTAATATGCATCACAGCTTGCAAAATAGGCATTTTCACACAACTGGTATGGCCAGACTGTTCAAGCTGAGACAACTCAGCAGGCAAAGTATTACCACCAAACCCCCATCCTGCCTGCAAATAACTGTTGCCAATACGCTCATCTAAACCCATAATTTGGCTGACTTGCTGAATATCTACCTGATGGCTGTCGGCAAGGCGCGACATCTCATTCATGAGGCTGACGCGCGTAGCCAACATTGCCATGATGCTGCTACGCGCAAACTCAATAGTCGCAATATCGGCACAATGATAAGCACGTGCATGTTGTATTAAAGGCTGCAAGGCACTCAGTTGCTGGCCACTCGCGGCAGTTTTTTCACCTAACAGCCATAATGAGGGCGTCAGCATTGAGCTAAAAGCTTCTCCATCCTGCAAAAAAATGAACGGCACATAATAGACCCAAGGACGCTGTAATTGCTCAGCCAATTTTGCCGTCTGTCCTAAAACGCCAATGCCACTCATAATAATCGGCACGTTCTGCTGATTACTATGATTAAATGCCGTTATCCAACTATTATCTGTCCATATTGACTTGATACTATCTAAAAACAACCAATAAAAAGCCACTTGATTGCTGCCAGTCTCATTAGTTGTTTCCAGCGCTTCATAAATATGAATGAGCTCATCTGCACTATTCGTTAACGCTCGACTGATAATGTACTGCTGCTGCTCATAAAGTTGCCACAACGCTTGCAAATGATGCTCAAAACCATACTGCTTTAGCTGTTGTTCGAGTAGTACACTGTCAGCATAAAAGTGCACTTTTTGACCTAAACTTGCGAGCACCACGGCGCTGGTAATGGCTTCAATATCATGGCCGATGATGACGCAAACTTTGGATTTCTTATGAGTAATTTGCTTAGCGCTGTGAATAGATTCAGAAGACATGGGACTACCTTTATATTTTATGATGACTCATTAATAGTTAAACTATGACTTGCTATCCTTTTTAAAAAATTAAGATAATTGTCTAATATGCGCAAGCAGTTGGTTGGTAGAGGTATCAAAATCGCTGCTGCTGTCCTGTTGCAACGCTTGATAAACCGTTTCTGCCATTTGCTTGCCCATCTCAACCCCCCATTGATCGAACGGATTGATATCCCAAATACTAGCCATCACGTAGACTTTATGCTCGTATAACGCAACCAGTGCTCCCAAACTGTGCGGGGTCAACTCATCGATTAATAAGGTAGTCGAAGGTTGGTTGCCACGATAGTGCTTATATTTATCTGACTCAGAAGCCGCAACCGTATCGGCGATAGCTGCATTGCCAAAGGCCAACACCCGACTTTGAGCCAAACAGTTAGCCAGCGATAGTTCATGTTGTTGTTGCAGGGAAGCATTCTGCGCCTCATCACTATAATGACGCACGCAAGCGATAAAATCACAAGAGACGTGTTGCGTGCCTTGATGTAGCAGCTGATAAAAAGCATGCTGAGCATTAGAGCCAATTTCACCCCATAAAATCGGGCAAGTGTCATAGTCAACCCGTTCGCCATCATGGGTGACCGACTTGCCATTACTTTCCATCTCAAGCTGCGTTAGATAACTGGGTAAAAAGCTTAGACGCCCGTCATAAGGCAGCACGGTATGGGCATGAATATGTAAAAAGGTACTGTTCCAAACGGCCAGTAAACCTAATAATACCGGTAAGTTATTAGCAAAATCAGCGTTGGCAAAATGCACATCCATACTGTGTGCGCCTGCTAGCAACTCCCGAAACTGCGTCATACCAATACGAATAGCAATTGCTAGTCCAATCGCTGACCATAAGGAAAAACGCCCGCCAACCCAATCCCAGAGCTGTAACTGATGCTCAGGGTGAATACCCCATGCATTCATTTTTTCACTATTTGCCGAGATACCAATAAAGTGCCGGCGTAACACACTGTCTTTAGTGCCCGCACGCAAGGTGGCAGTAGCGAGTAACCACGATAACGCTGTCTTAGCGTTAGAGAGGGTATCGACAGTTCCAAAAGACTTAGAAGAAATGATAAACAGCGTGGTCTCAGCACTTAAACGTTTGAGTAAATTATCGAGCTGACTGCCATCCATATTGGAGACGAAATGTACGACGACATCAGTATCTGTCCACTCATCAAGCGCAGTAGCTGCCATTAGTGGCCCTAAGTCAGAACCACCAACGCCAATGTTGACCACATCGGTAATTGCCTTACCGGAAAACCCCCGCCAAGAGCCACTGCGGACACGCGCGGATAGACGCTCAACTCGCGCCAGACTATGATGTACATCAGCAACCACATCTTGATTGCCCACTTGCAAAGTAGCCGTAGCCGGTAGACGTAGAGCTGTATGCAAAGCAGCACGCTCTTCACTGGTATTAACCATGGCACCTTGTAGTAGCGCCTTAATACGGGCGGCTAAATCACCACTATTGGCCAAGTCTAATAAACCCACCAGCACTGTATCATCAATACATTGTTTACTGTAATCCATATACAGCGCCCCAGCTTGGGCACTAAAGCGCTCAGTACGGGTCTCATCTTGCGTAAATAAAGCAGCAATTGACCACTTTTGCTCGGCCAGTTTTTGCAATTGAGTCCAGTGCTTAGAGTGGCTCGCACTTTTATATGGCTTTAAAGGCATGGTTTTACTCATTAGTAGCTAATTGGCGTTCGGCGAAATAGATAAAGGCCTGCATATAAGAGCGCATATCACCAGCATCATAACTGTCACCAACCATAGTGGTCACATCGACGCCGTGTTGACTAATTAGCGCATCAATAGCATCGGTTAGCTGAATTTCACCACCAACAGACGCTGTAGTATTGACTAAATAATCGAATATTTTATTGCTAAATACATAGCGTCCAACCACTGCCAAGCGTGAAGGCGCGTCTGCTAGGCTAGGTTTTTCAATAAAACCGGCTACCTTGAAGCTAGCATTAGCGTCGGTAGATGCATTAATCTCATTAAAATCACTACCCTCACTAAGCTTAGCGATACCGTACTTATGTACTTCGCTATCAGCGACCTTATCCACTAGTATTTGTGAATGATTGTTATTGGCAAATTCAGCCAACATAAAGGCCAAATTATTTTTACGCATATCAGTAATGAACGGATCAAGGACTACATCAGGTAATAGCACCGCAAAATCATGCTCACCGATAATGGGACGTGCTGCTAATACTGCATGACCTAAACCCAGCGCTTTACCTTGACGTATCATCGATACCGTCACATCTTCTGGCAGCCAGTTTAAGCTATCAGCCAGCTCGTCTTTACCTTTATGACGCAATTGATTATCAAGCTCAGCATTCATATCAAAGTAGTTTTCAATAGCACTTTTTTGCGCATGACCAACCAGCACGATATGCTTAATACCCGCAGCTATGGCCTCTTCGACCACATAATGAATAGCCGGACGGTTGCCTAGTGGCAATAACTCTTTAGGTACGGACTTAGATAGTGGCAACATACGCGTACCAAAACCTGCGACAGGAATAACGGCATGAGTGATTTTCTTCATAGTGATAAGGCTACATTAATAGGATAAAGTGAATCTCAATAATAAATTATTAAGTCAATAAGATGCAATCAGTGCTACGATATTTTTTACGATTGGTAACCATTAGGATTCATACTTTGCCAGCGCCAAGTATCTTGGCACATATCAGTAATAGACAGCTTTGCCTCCCAGCCTAACAACGCTTGTGCTTTATCCGCACTGGCATAACAGCTAGCAATATCACCAGCACGGCGCGGGGCGAACTGATAAGGAATATTCTGCCCAGTAACCTCAGTAAAAGCAGTGACCAGCTCTAATACTGAGCTACCTTTTCCGCTACCAAGATTAATCGGTAAAAATCCTACTGGTAAAACTTGCTGCTCTAAATAGTTCAAGGCTGCCACATGACCTGCTGCTAAGTCAGTCACATGAATATAGTCACGGACGCCAGTACCATCAACAGTCGGATAGTCATTACCAAAGATACTTAACTTAGCAAGTTTACCTACCGCAACTTGGGAAATATAAGGCATTAAATTATTGGGTATATCGTTGGGATCTTCACCAATCTGACCTGATTCATGCGCCCCGACTGGATTAAAGTATCGAAGCGTGACTAAATTCCATGTGCTATCAGCGACGGCCAAACCTTCTAAAATATGTTCAACCACTAGTTTGCTTTGACCATAAGGGTTGGTACAAGAGCGTGGTGATTTCTCATCTATAGGAAGCATTTCAGGGTCGCCATAGACCGTAGCAGATGATGAGAAAATGAAATTTTTGACCTTATATTCTGTCATGACCTCAAGCAAGGTAATCGTACCGCTCACGTTATTATTATAATACATCAAAGGCTTGGCAACAGATTCACCAACGGCTTTGAGTCCAGCAAAATGAATCACCCCAAAAAAATCGTATTTAGTGAATACTTGTTTGAGCAATTCACTGTCGCGGATATCGCCTTGGATAAACTCTATTGACTCACCAATCAGCTTAGAGACACGATTAATAGCCTCACGACTACTATTAGATAGATTGTCATAGATAACGATATCATAACCTGCTTGATGCAAAGCAATACAAGTATGAGAACCGATATACCCTGCACCGCCTGTTACTAATATTTTATTTTTCATGCCATTATCCCGAACAATTTTCAAAAAAAAGACACCCCATTGTAGGGGTGTCCTTGATGTTTTTCAATACGGTTTTAGTAGTTAAATAATAGACTTCTGTCTATACTACCAACCAGTCACTTCTTTTAGCTTGTCACCAAGTTTAGAAGGGTCACGCGTATAAGCGATTCCAGCAGCTTCAAAGGCTTTGAACTTCTCTTCAGCAGTACCTTGACCGCCTGAGATGATAGCGCCGGCATGACCCATACGCTTGCCTTCAGGAGCAGTAACACCAGCGATATAACCAACAACTGGCTTGGTTACATGGTCTTTAATGTAAGCTGCAGCTTCTTCTTCAGCAGTACCACCAATCTCACCGATTAGTATAATAGCTTCTGTTTGTGGATCTTCTTGGAACAGTTTCAACGCATCAATCTGGTTCATACCAGGGATAGGATCACCACCGATACCGATACAAGTTGATTGACCAAAACCAAGCTTAGTAGTCTGAGCGACGGCTTCATAAGTCAACGTACCAGAGCGTGAGATAATACCCACTTTACCTGGCATATGGATATGACCTGGCATGATACCAATTTTACATTCGCCTGGAGTGATAACGCCTGGGCAGTTAGGACCCACTAAACGCACATCGCCAGCTTCTTCAAGATAGCGTTTGGCTTTTAGCATGTCGAGAGTCGGTACGCCTTCAGTAATCACTACGATCAGCTTCACACCAGCATCTATCGCTTCAACGATAGAATCTAGTACGAATGGAGCCGGTACGTAGATAACAGAAGCGTCGGCTTGGGTAGCTTCCATGGCTTCAGACATAGTGTTGAAAACTGGCAAACCTAAATGCGTTTGACCGCCTTTACCTGGCGTTACGCCGCCGACAACTTTAGTACCGTATTCGATGGCTTGTTCTGAGTGGAACGTACCGTTTTTACCAGTAAAACCCTGGACCAATACTTTGGTGTTTTTATCAATTAATACACTCATTATTTTTTCCTTGTATTCGGTTGTCTTGTAATAGCCGCTTAGCTATCGAACTACTTATCAAATCGAGCAATAAATATTAATAACTAAGCTACTGCTATTACGCGTTGGCTACTATGCTTTAACAGCGTCGACAATTTTGTGTGCAGCGTCTGATAGGCCTTGTGCTGAAGTAAGCTTAAGTCCAGACTCTTCTAGAATCTTAATACCTAGCTCAGCGTTGTTACCTTCTAGGCGCACAACAACAGGAACTTTTACGTCAACTTCTTTAACTGCAGCGATAATAGCTTCTGCAATCATGTCACAACGTACGATACCACCGAAGATGTTAATTAAAACGCCTTCAACGCTGCTGTCTTCAAGAATAATTTTGAAGGCTTCAACAACGCGATCTTTAGTTGCCCCGCCGCCAACGTCCAAGAAGTTAGCAGGCTTGCCGCCATACAATTTGATGATGTCCATGGTCGCCATTGCAAGACCGGCACCATTAACCATACAACCGATGTTACCATCTAGAGCAACATAGTTTAAATCAAATTCAGCAGCTTTAAGCTCACGCTCATTTTCTTGTGATTTGTCTTGTAGTGCAGCAATTTTAGGCAAACGATATAAAGCGTTTGAGTCGATACCAATTTTGCCATCAACACAAACAATCTCGCCATTTTCACGAACCGCTAGTGGGTTGATTTCAATCATTTCGATATCGTTTTCTATAAAGGCTTGATAAGCACCAGTCATAATTTTAACGAACTGATTGATTTGTTTGCCTTCCATACCCAATTTGAACGCAACTTCGCGCGCTTGGTAAGGCATAAGGCCCACTAATGGATCCACATTAACACTGAAGATTTTTTCTGGCGTTTCATTGGCCACTTCTTCAATATCAACGCCGCCTTCAGTTGATGCCATGAACGTCACGCGTTGGCTAGAACGGTCGACAACAGCACCAAGATATAGCTCAGTTTGTACTGGGTACATATCTTCTGCAACCAATACGAAGTTGACTGGTTGACCATCAGCGTCAGTTTGGAAAGTTACTAAGTTAGTGCCGATTAATTCTTCAGCAACTTGCTTGGCTTCTTCGCGAGTTTTAACCAGCTTTACGCCACCCGCTTTACCACGGCCACCAGCATGTACTTGAGCTTTGATAACGGCGATGTCGGTTGGGGTTTTGTCAAAGGCAGCAGCAGCTTCGTCGCCATTATGGGCAATAATGCCTTCTTGAATCGGCAAACCGTAGCTTTTTAATAGCTCTTTTGCTTGATACTCGTGTAAATTCATTGATTGTATCCTTTATTTTTTACAATTAATAAAAAGTGAAAGTAAGTGCGCGGCAATAGTTATCTGTCGCACTTTTAACAGGATAATAGCACTCATAATAGCGAATACTATTACCTTGTCAGATTATAACTTACTGCTTATTTACGTTTTTTGCGCTGAATAGCATGGATAGGACGACCATCAGCTGATAAAGCGGCTTCATGTACTGCTTCTGATATCGTTGGATGTGCAAAAGTCATTAGCTGCAAATCCTCAATACTAGAGACAAACTCCATCGCAATCATACCTTGATGAACGATATCACCAGCACCAGCTGCGATAGCATGCATACCTAGCAGGCGATCAGTTTTGGCATCAGCTACAACTTTGATAGAGCCTTCAGCTTCGCTTTGAGCCAGCGCACGACCGTTAGCGGCTAGGTTAAATGAACCGGTTTTAACTTCATAACCTGCATCAGTTGCTTCTTGTTCAGTCAAACCTACCCATGCAATTTCTGGATGAGTATAAATCACGTTGATGATAGTATCATAGTTGATTTGCGCTTTTTCGCCATGCATACGCTCAACGGCCATGATGCCTTCTTCCGATGCTTTATGCGCAAGCATTGGGCCACGTACTAAATCACCGATAGCATAAACACCATCAAGATTAGTTTTGCACTGGTCATCAACATCAATCAAACCACGTTCAGTTAGTTTGATACCGCTGTCTTCACCAAGTAACTTTTCAGAATAGGCACGGCGACCAACACAAACGATTAGCTTATCAAAGCGCTGCTCTGATGACTCGCCTTTGTTTTCACTAGTAACAACGACTTCATCACCTTGGACTTCAGCTTTGATAACTTTGGTATCAACACGGATATCAAGACCTTGTTTTTTGAACATTTTAGCGGCTTCTTTAGCCATATCTTTATCAGCAGTAGCTAAAAAACTAGGTAGCGCTTCATAGACGACTACTTCGCTACCAAGTCGACGCCAGACTGAACCAAGCTCAAGACCAATGACGCCTGCACCGATTACACCTAAACGCTTAGGGGTTTCAGTAAAATCTAGTGCACCTGTTGAGTCAACGATACGGTCATGATCAGTTTTAGCAACAGGAATATCGATAGGGATAGAACCTGACGCAAGAATAACGTTTTTTGCAGTAATAGTAGACTCAGCATCATCATCAGCTACAAATTTTACTTTTTTATCGCTACCTTTACCGTCGAGTAACGTGCCCCAACCTTGTAGCCAATCGATACCATTACCTTTGAATAAACCTTCAATACCACCAGTCAATTGCTTGACAATAGCTTCTTTACGGCCAATCATCTGTTCGATATCGATAGTGACATCACCAGTGCTAATGCCGTGCTCGTCAAGGTCATGTTTAGTGGCTTCAAAACGATGTGAAGTGTCAAGCAACGCTTTTGATGGGATACAACCGACGTTTAAGCAAGTACCGCCAAGAGCAGGCTCGCCTTTATAAATACGTTTTTCGATACAAGCCACACTCATACCAAGTTGAGCTGCACGAATAGCGGCTACATAACCACCAGGACCGCCGCCAATAACGACTAAATCATAATTATCTTTCATAATATGCTTCCATGTTTTATTTATAGTTACTTGTTCATTCTGATCATCGTCGTGCAAATATTAATAAATCAAGAAAAATTAAATTAACCATATGAGTACTGTATAGCTAATACGCTATCTCATTGAGGTTTACCTATTTGTGTAGAGAATATCGATGACTTATAGTGATGAATAGCTGCTAGACTCGCTCAGATCATTGCCTACACGGCAAGAATATATAAACAATAGCTACGATAGCTATCTATAACAAAGGTAAAAAGCTTGTACCAGCATTTGCAAATACAAGCTTATAAGCTTACAAGTCTAATAAAAGCAAAGATGGATCTTCAACCAACTCTTTAATCGTTACTAAGAACTGTACCGCTTCTTTACCATCAATCATACGGTGGTCATAAGATAGCGCCAAATACATCATTGGTAAAATTTCAACCTTGCCATTGACTGCCATTGGGCGATCGTTAATAGCATGCATACCAAGAATAGCTGTTTGTGGTGGGTTCAAGATAGGCGTGGACATGAGCGAGCCAAATACGCCACCGTTTGAGATAGTGAAAGTACCACCAGTCATGTCTTCTAAACCAAGCTTACCTTTTTGAGCAAGGCCACCAAGCTCACGAATACGGCTTTCAACATCAGCCATGCTCATGCGATCCGTATCACGTAATACAGGAACGACTAGACCACGGTCTGATGATACGGCAACACCGATATCATAGTAACCATGATAGACAATATCATCACCATCTAGTGACGCATTAACGGCTGGGAAGCGTTTAAGAGCTTCGGTCGCTGCGCGTACAAACAATGACATAAAGCCTAAACGCACACCATGACGTTTTTCGAAACGGTCTTTATATTGCGCACGAAGATCCATTAATGGCTTCATATTGACTTCGTTAAACGTGGTCAACATTGCCGTATCTTGTGACGCTGATAATAGACGCTCAGCCACACGCTTACGCAAGCGAGTCATTGGTACACGTTTTTCGCTACGCTCGCCAACAGATTCAGCAACAGGCTGTCCACTGTCAGTTTTAATACTGCTATCAGCTTTTAGCGTTGGGCTTGCCATATCAGTTTTAGTCACACGTCCACCGCGGCCGCTACCTTCAACATCTTTAGGATCAACGCCAGACTCTTTTGCCGCTTTACGAACTGCTGGACTTTGATCTTTATGATCTTTTTCTTCAACGTGAGGAGCAGGTGGTCGTCCAGGTAGATCGCCGTAACCGGCTTGCTTTGGCGCTTCTTCAGGTGCAGCAGTATCTTCTTTATCGGCCGCAGGAGCATCAGCGCTGCCCGTAGCACCCGCTTCAAACTCTGCAATCAACTCATCAGACAAAACTGTATCATCAACTTGCTTGACGATTTTAGTCACAACACCGTTGTCAGGTGCAACAACTTCTAATACTACTTTATCCGTTTCGATTTCAGCTAATAAGTCATCACGGTTAACTTGTTGACCTTCAGTGACATGCCATTCAACGATTGTGCCATCGGCAACCGATTCTGGAAAAACGGGGGCTTTAATCTCAGCCATCGATATACTCCTTAGATTTTGATATTACTATTTATTATAAAGTCGTGATGGGCAATCAGTTCTTATAATAGATAGCATTATAAATAATGCTATCTGATATATAGTTTTATAATTCCTGACTGTCATCGCCTGATTGATATCACTTGTATTAGTAGCTCATATATTAATATTTCTTAATCAGATAAGTTATTTAGCTAACTCATCAACACTAATGCCAAGACCACCAGAAATTAGTGCTTGCTGCTGTTGAATATGTATTTTTGCAGAGCCGGTCGCAGGTGCTGCACTTGCAGGACGCGCAACTGGATCTAACAATCTTGCTTTAGACGGATGGTCTACAACAATACGGTACATAGAGGGCGCTAAATAATACCAAGCACCTTGGTTTAATGGCTCTTCTTGCGTCCAGACTATCTCAGCTAAGTTACTGTATTTTCCAATCTCAGCAACCAAACGTTTTTCTGGAAGAGGGTAAAGCTGCTCGATCCGTACAATAGCAATATGATCAAGACCTAAGGCACGACGCTGTTCAAGTAGGTCATAATAAACCTTACCGCCACAAAGTACCAAACGTGTGATTTTATCAGCATTAACATTATCGATCTCTGGCAATACGGTCTCAAATTTACCGCTGGCCAATTCCTCTAATTGTGAGGTTGCAAGCTTATGACGCAGTAGGCTCTTCGGTGACATCACAATCAATGGCTTACGAATAGGACGAACCGCCTGACGACGTAGTGCATGATATATTTGCGCTGGTGTCGTCGGAGTGATGACCTGCATATTATCTTCTGCACACAGTTGCAAGAAACGCTCAAGACGTGCTGAAGAATGCTCAGGACCTTGACCTTCAAAACCGTGTGGCAATAACATGGTCAAGCCGCAAACGCGCTGCCATTTCGTCTCGCCACTGGCTATAAATTGATCAATAACCACTTGTGCGCCGTTGACGAAATCACCAAACTGCGCTTCCCAAATGACTAAAGCATTTGGTACCGTGGTTGCATAACCATATTCGAAAGCCAATACCGCTTCTTCTGATAGTAATGAGTTATAAGTGGCAAAGCGTGCTTGCTTATCGCTCATATGGGCAAGAGGCACATACATGCTGCCATCATTCATATTGAACAATTCACTGTGACGATGCGAGAAGGTACCACGGCCAACGTCTTCACCAGTAATACGGACTAAAACTTCATCATTATCGACTAGTGTGGCATAGGCTAGGGTCTCAGCAGCACCCCAGTTTAAAGGCTCTTCGCCAGTCTGCATCGCCAAACGCTGCTCAACGACTTTTTGTACCTGACGTTGTAGTGTATAACCTTCTGGCATCTCCGCCATTTTACGACCATATGCTTTTAATTTTTCGATATCAACACTGGTGTCCCACTCATCCACTAAGTCGTGATCCAAATAAGGCGCCCAGTCAACAAACATATCTTCATTCGGCTCAAGAACCAAAGAGTTTGCTACATATTCGCCACGGTCTAAAGACTCACGATATTCATCTTCATATTTCAGCGCATCTTCAGCGGTGATAATACCTTCTGCGATCAACTTTTGCGCATATAATGTACGCGTGGTTGGCAATTTCTTAATAACCGCATACATCAATGGCTGTGTTGCTGATGGCTCGTCCGCTTCGTTATGACCGTTACGACGATAGCAAAATAAATCGATGATGATATCTTTACCAAATTCATGGCGGTAGTCCAATGCTAATTGCGCAGCAAATATGACAGATTCAGGATCATCACCGTTTACGTGCAGAATTGGTGCATGTACCATTTTTGCCACATCAGTACAATATTCGGTAGAGCGCGCATCTTCTTGACGGCTGGTTGTAAAGCCGACTTGGTTATTGATAACAATACGTACAGTGCCACCCGTTGTATAAGCACGGGTTTGTGACATCTGGAAAGTTTCTTGTACCACGCCTTGACCAGCAAACGCTGCATCGCCGTGAATGACGATCGGTAGTACTAGATTACCAGTGGTATCATTACGACGCACTTGACGTGCACGGACTGAACCTTGAATGACTGGTGACACAATTTCAAGATGCGAGGGATTAAAGCCTAGAGCTAAATGCGCTTCACCGCCTGGCGTCATCACGTTCGATGAATAACCGTTGTGATATTTAACATCGCCCGAGCCCTTTTCTGGCTGAACTTTACCATCAAACTCATCAAATAAATCGGCTGGGTTTTTACCTAAAACGTTAACCAAAAGGTTTAGACGTCCACGGTGCGCCATACCAATGACAACTTCTTTAGTACCATAACCACCAGCGCGCTGAATGATTTCATTAATAGCAGGAATAAAGCTTTCGCCACCTTCCAAACCAAAACGTTTCACGCCCGTGTATTTACGTGCTAGATACTTCTCAAGACCTTCAGCAGCGGTTAAACGTTCAAAAATAGATAAGCGTTTTTTTGTATCAAATTCGATATGCCCTAAATTAGTCTCTAGATACTTCTCCATCCAGCGCTTTTCAGTGCTAGTGGTCACGTGCATGTATTCTACGCCGATATACCGGCAGTAGACGCGTTCCATGATTTCGATAATCTCACGTAATGGTGCTTCAGTTTTACCGATACTTAGATCACCGGTAGAATACACAGTATCAAGATCAGAGTCTGATAGACCATGATAGGCTAATGTCAGATCTTCAACCGCAGCACGCGGATGTAGCTCTAGTGGATCAAGATTAGCACGGCGATGACCACGACGACGATAAGCAGAAATGAGCTGTTGTACGCCCATCTGTTTAGGGTCGGCACAATTCCCGGCGTTGCTAGAAGATCCAGTAGCACCTGATGTACCTTTATTAGCAGTTTGATTACGCGCAAGCAGTAAGAACTGGTCTTGAATGGCGTTATGCTTAGCATCGTTAGGAGATTGGTATTGTTTAAAATAATCTTGCCAATCCGTATCAACGCTATCAGCATCGCTTAGAAACTGCTCATAGAGGGATTCAATGTAATGGGCGTTGTCAGCGGCGAGTTCAGTGTGTCCTGCGTCGGCTGGTTTTTTAGTTATACTATTCATAATAATCGTCTATTTGATAGATAAATGAATGGAATCGTGCTTATTGTTGTGTGATTCGTCGTATGCTGGGTGCTTAGACAAATTGGCGTGTACCATAAGATACTGTTTGCAAGGAATGCGATTGCTGAGAGGCTGTTATTAACTAAAAGTAACTTATAATATTTTTATCTTAAAGATATCGAATTGATACACAGTATGATGCAACATTATTTACTATAGTCTTAATTATTTGTGAACGTCCGGTCTTGTTTACTGCCTCGTTCCACAAAATCAATTCATATATACTGACATCAGCCATAACTTGTTTATTAATAATACCGCTCCGTATAAGAGCTTTAATATATAGTTATGTCACTCAGCTAACCAATCACTCGGCTATTTCCTGCTGCAAAAGTCTTTCCTTGACTGATAAACGCTGTTTTTTGCCAAACATACATTGCTGTCTAGGATAGCACGTATAAATAATCTCACATAGTTTGTTTGTTCAATAGTAGGTATTTACGTAATAAATAGCTACTATTCCTAGCATTTTTGCTCTGTTTTTACCTTTTGCTATTACTAAAGAACTCTCATAGCGGATTAAAATCAATTCTTATTGAGAATGAGATAAATTTTACTGCTGCTATGATAGCACTTTTATTGTAAAATTTTTATCACAAGTTTGCAGATATTAATGTTTTTTTGGTGGTTTATTATTACTAGTATATAAATGAAGCATATGGATACTTTTTGATTGTTCTTAAATATAAACCGCTCTACTATACTGTCAGTTTGAAGCAAAAATATGAATGCTTACATGCTACCCACGTGACGCTTGTATAAGGTTACATCAGGTTATCTGACCGTTACGATTTCGCTTACTCTTGTACTTTTTATCTACTATTCAATCAACCAAAAAAAACACCGCTCAATAATATGGCGGTGTTCTTAATAGGAGCGATAGATAAAATGTAACGTAAAGACCATTAACCGGCTAGATCGAGCAACATACTGCGTAAGTTACCAATTGCTTTTGTTGGATTCAGACCCTTTGGACAAACAGAGACGCAGTTCATGATGCCACGGCAACGAAATAAGCTGAACGGATCGTCTAGGCGAGCTAAGCGTGCTTGAGTATCCGTATCGCGGCTATCGACAACGAAACGGTTAGCATTCAGTAGCGCTGCTGGGCCTAAAAACTTATCTGGGTTCCACCAAAATGATGGGCAACTGGTTGAACAGCACGCGCATAAAATACACTCATACAGACCGTCCATCTTTTCACGCTGCTCAGGGGTCTGCAAACGCTCAGTCGGCGGCGCCGGCTGATCATTGAGTAAGTAAGGATGTACCTTTTCATATTGCTCATAGAATTGGTTCATATCAACAACCAAGTCACGCACAACAGGCAGACCTGGTAACGGACGAACAGTAACTTTTTCAGGCAAGGTATTCATGTTGATTAGACATGCCAAGCCATTTTTACCATTTATGTTCATACCGTCAGAACCGCAAATACCTTCACGGCATGAGCGACGGAAGGTAAGCGTTTCATCTTGCGTTTTTAGACGCAATAACACGTCAAGCAACATACGATCTGAATCTAGTAGCTCAACCGTATAAGTTTGCATACGCGGCGCTGCGTCCTGATCAGGATCGTAGCGATAGATTTCGATGGTGCGAGTACCTCGGCTCATAATGCTAAACTCCACACGTAGGTGATGGTGGGCAGACAAAACCAATAACTTACCAGCGCTTATATTTACATTGTAAAATTAGGGCTGGCGTCGTTTTACTGTAGTCTTGTCGCTGGCGGTCACCTGTCTAATAAATTAATAAGGGACAAAATATTTAAGCGGTTCGTGCGCCTAAGACGCACGAGTGCTAAATAACAATTATGCTGGTTAGTAAACGCGAACTTTTGGTTCAACGTAATCTACCGTCAGTGGGATTTTACGCACTGGTTTATAAACGATTTTGTTACCTTCAGAATACCACAAAGTATGCTTCATCCAGTCGTGATCGTTACGGCCGTTTGGTGCATAGTCATCGTCTTCAGGACGGTCATAATCTGCTACACTGTGCGCGCCACGGCTTTCATGGCGATGGGCCGCCGATACCATAGTGGCTTTCGCAACCTCATAAAGGTTGGCAACTTCGAAAGCTTCAATACGCGCGGTATTGAAAACTTGTGATTTATCAGACAGATGAATTTGGTCAATTTTTTCGCCCAGTGCTAAGATTTTCTCAACACCTTCGTCCATCATCGCTTGAGTACGGAATACACTGGCATGCAGTTGCATAGTCGTACGAATCTCATCAGCCACTTCTTGGGCATTGTAGCCAGAGGTTGACTGCTGTAATTTGTCTAAACGCTTAACCGTATAGTCAAGTACATGGGTATCAAGCGGCTTATAGTTATGGTCTGCATGATGATACTCATCAACGATATGTTTGCCAGCTGCACGGCCAAAGACCACTAAATCAAGCAGGGAGTTAGTCCCTAAACGGTTAGCACCGTGGACACTAACACAGGCACATTCGCCAATCGCGTAAAGACCTTTGACCACATTGCCTTTTTGATATAGACCGTCTTCATCCGCACCCGCTTCTAAATCAGGAGTAATTACCTGACCATGAATCGTGGTAGGAATACCGCCCATCATATAGTGAATGGTTGGAATAACAGGAATAGGCTCTTTAGTAATATCAACGTTTGCAAAGTTTTTACCAATCTCAAATACTGATGGCAAGCGCTTCATAATCGTTTCAACACCTAAATGAGTCATGTCCATAACGATATAATCACCATTAGGACCACAACCGCGACCTTCTTTGATTTCTTGGTCCATAGAACGCGATACTAAGTCACGGGGTGCCAAATCCTTTACAGTTGGCGCATAGCGTTCCATAAAGGCTTCGCCGTCTTTATTACGTAAAATAGCCCCTTCACCGCGGCAACCTTCAGTCAATAGTACGCCAGCACCTGCCACACCCGTTGGATGGAACTGCCAGAATTCCATATCCTGTAATGGAATACCTGCACGAACGGCCATACCAATACCGTCACCAGTATTAATGTAAGCGTTAGTAGAGGCAGCAAAGATACGACCAGCACCGCCCGTTGCTAAAACCGTAATTGGAGATTGGAATACCGCAACCGTACCTGTTTCTTGCTCAATAGCGATGACACCATTGATATTGCCAGCTTCATCTTTAATTAAATCAAGTGCAATCCACTCGATGAAAAACTGAGTACCTTGTTCTAAATTCTTTTGATATAAGGTATGTAGCAATGCATGACCAGTACGGTCAGCAGCGGCGCAAGCGCGTTGTACGGCTTTTTCACCATAGTTTGACGTATGACCACCAAACGGACGCTGATAAATCGTGCCATCCTCATTTCGGTCAAATGGCATGCCCATGTGCTCAAGCTCGTACACCACTTTTGGCGCTTCTCGGCACATGTACTCAATAGCGTCTTGGTCACCCAACCAATCTGACCCTTTTACGGTATCATAAAAGTGGAAATGCCAGTTATCGTTACTCATGTTACCGAGGCTTGCACCGATACCACCTTGAGCTGCGACAGTATGTGAGCGCGTGGGAAATACTTTAGTGATTACCGCAACATTCATGCCCGCTTCAGCCAGATGTAGGGAGGCACGCATACCTGACCCACCACCACCTACGATGACCGCGTCATAGTTCAGAGTTTTGATGTTGCTAATGGTATTATCTTGTCTTGTTGCCATTACGGTTTTCCTAATGCCTGTTGATGCTTGCGAAGTAAATAAAAAGATTGTCTAATAAGTCACTATGTCCAAACTACTGATATACATTATTGATTATTTCGCATATCCAGTTGTCTTATAAATAACTCAAACTACCCTCAACCACTTACTAAAATTTGCATATTCATCGTTATGTAAGGCTTAGCTTCTTACTATATAAGCCAGCATCACATAAACTTATGAATCCTATGTGGCTATCAACGGACTACTTTTAAACACATTAACAGTCAATAAACCTGACTGAGTAGTCCTTCATTATTTATAAATTCTATACGTTTATTTATAAAATTTAGGACTTAAACAGCAACGACACCAAAGCCGTTACCCCAAAAAATCATGATACCCCAGAACAAATACACTAAGATGGCGATAATCATTAAGGCTTGTAATATCAAACGTAGGCTAGAGGCGCTAGAGCCTAGTTTTCCTGTCGTAATATAGTCAGTAAATACCGTCCACATACCCACCCAAGCGTGTCCGGCAAGAGCAATGATAGCGACTAGACTAAACAAGCGCATCGGCAAGCTGGTCATAAAATTTGACCATTCGTAAAAATCCACATTGCCATGCATTAAAAAGAAGCCAAGCAACACCACACTATAGACTGCCAATACCACAGCACTAATGCGCTGGACCACCCAATCACGGGTACCTGAACCTGTTAAACCAGTAGCACTCTTGATTCCTGAATCATTTTTAATCATTAGAACATCACCCATACAAATGACGCGGCAATTAGAATGGCAGCAATCACAAAGCTGACCATAGTCGCCATACGTGCAGATTTCAGCTCTTCATTCCCACCATTATCAGCAACCAGATGCTTAATACCCATCACAAAGTGATAAGCGATAAAGGCGACGAATGCCCAAGTCAAAAAGCGGATAAGAATATTATCGAATACGGTCTCAAAACTCTCAGGCGACGCCAAAGAAGTTTGGAGTAACCAAAGCATGACAGGAATAAGTAAGAATAAAATAATGCCAGAAATACGATGCAGAATTGAGGCAATCGCAATCGGTGAGCTGTTAACGCTAATCACTTGGCTCAATGGCAAATTAATGGGTCGGTTGCTTTTCACAGCGGGCATCCTTTTACGGTTATACTCGTTTAACTGCTAGTGACACTTATAGTGGCAATTTGTGCCCTTAAAGCATATGGCAATACACGAGACGAATAAAGTAAGGAAAAGCTAGCTGACTTTGCTAATTTTGTGCAAATTTGTCGTTCTAAACTAGATGAGCAGCTATTTGGCTTATCCTTGTTCAATAAGACTGTTCATTCACTAGCTGGTATCACTAATAAGAACTAGTATCACTCATGTTACTGGTATAAATATAGGCACTACAATTGCGTCTTGGTTGAATATACTGGCTGTTCTATTATTATGTCTATCGTTATCAAGTTCATCTAATAGGTTGTTTAATATTAAATATCTAATACATCACAGCTATCTTTTATTAAGAAGAACTACACAAAAACCCCTATAAAAATAGAACAATTAACAGTAACATTCAATACATGAACTATTATAATACCCACAAAGTAGTGAAACAATCGTAACAAAACATGAAGATGCATACTGTTGCGAAATAAACTCTATTATTAATTAGGCAGAATTAATCTTTTCGATTTATACAAAATTAGCATTCGTCAATGGTTTCAATTATAAAATGGCTGCTCACTAATTACAAATTTATCCCGTAAATAGTGGATATGTGGCAATCACTAATAATAATTTTCGATAATCCAAATTTATTATTATTTTAGTAACCCTATTTGAATAATAAGAATGACAATATTATTTCGCTGTTAGCCATGCCCTGTCTGTTTCTACCAAATTATTTATTAAAAAAACTGTTGAAATATTATTAAAAAGAGACGTTCATTATCATCATAACCATTATTGAATTGGATAGCGAAAATATTAAAAAACGAACAAAATAACATAGCAGACATGTTTTGATACAAAAATTACAGTCATCAACGGCCTTGAAACCACGTAAATCCGAGGGTCTACTATGAAAACTCTTTTCAAATGTTGCAGGTTTACTGGTAATATAACTGGATTATTAAATTAGTTAATCGGCAGTTTGTTTATTTGACTAATAATAACGCGACGCTACACGTCGATAGCACGTTTACTCTAAAAACCAATGGAGAAAAAATTATGGCTGATAATAATGCCACCCTAACAGTAGATGGTAAGGATTACCAACTTCCTATTACTGAAGGTACTTTAGGACCGTCAGTTATCGATGTCGCTGCTTTTCAAAAGGCGGGCTACTGGACTTATGATCCAGGCTTTATGGTAACGGCTCCTGTTGAATCAAAAATCACGTTTATCGATGGCGGTAAAGGCGAGCTGTTATATCGCGGCTATCCTATCGATCAGTTGGCGAACAATGCTGAATATTTAGAAGTCGCTTATGCTCTTGTTCATGGCGAACTGCCTAACGCTGAACAAAAGAAAGCTTTTTATGCAAAAATCCATAGCCATACGGCTGTGCATGACCAGTTGCGTAAGTTCTTCGAAGGTTTCCGCCGCGATGCGCATCCAATGGCAATTATGGTTGGTGTGGTCGGTGCACTGTCAGCGTTCTATCATGAAGGCTTTGACGTTAATGATGAGCGCCATCGTGAGATCACGGCGATTCGCCTGATTGCTAAAATGCCAACGCTGGCGGCAATGAGTTATAAATACTCGCAAGGCGAACCGTTCATGTATCCACGTAATGACTTCAATTACGCGGAAAACTTTGTATACATGATGTTTGCGACCCCTGCAGATGTGAACTTTAAGGTCAATCCAATCATCGCTGATGCCTTGGATAAGATTTTCACCTTGCACGCTGATCATGAACAAAATGCCTCAACGTCTACCGTACGTTTGGCAGGTTCGACCGGTGCAAACCCTTATGCTTGTATCGCTGCAGGTATCGCTGCCCTTTGGGGTCCCTCACATGGCGGCGCCAACGAAGCTGTTCTTGAAATGTTAGATGAAATCGGTACGGTTGAAAATGTACCTGCCTTTATGGAAAAAGTAAAAAGCCGTGAAGTGAAATTGATGGGCTTTGGTCATCGCGTCTATAAAAACTTTGATCCGCGCGCACAAGTATTGAAAAAGACTTGTGATGAAGTGCTAACGGCATTAGGTATTAATGATCCTAAGCTTGAATTGGCCATGGCACTTGAGAAAATCGCCCTTGAAGACCCGTTCTTCATTGAGCGTAACTTATATCCAAACGTTGATTTCTACTCCGGTATCATTCTAAAAGCCATTGGTATTCCAACGTCAATGTTTACGGTTATCTTCTCATTGGCTCGTACTTCTGGTTGGATCAGTCATTGGTTAGAGATGCATAGTGAACCCTTCAAAATTGGTCGCCCACGCCAGTTATATACGGGTGAAACGCAACGCGACTTCGTTAAAATCGAAGACCGTAAATAAGTTTCAATATTAATTAACTTAAACTAATAAAAAATCCTGCACATAGCAGGATTTTTTATTGCTCTCTGTATTAAACACCTTTAAAAAGTATCTAATTTTAGAATGATTTCTGACTAATTATTACTATTGATACTCTTTCAGCGTTTGCTCATATTTGGCAATTTGCTCATCATAGCCTTTGATAGTGTCATTAAATTTGGCTAATAAGCTTTCGAATTCTTGTTGTTGGGTGCGTTCCATTTGTTGCATATCGAGCGCCTGCTGTACTTCTATTTGCTGCCATACTTGGTACTGTATTATCAAGCGTCCTAATGCGGGACTTTTTATAGTCAAGCGTTCAGCAATTTCAGGGTGTTCAAATAGTTGTGGTACTAAGGTCGCAATATTCAATAAGGTATCTGCCTCTTTTGCGCTTAACGCGTCTGCTGCTGGCTGATAAAGTGCTTCTATGGCTTGCTGATAGTTTTTAATAATCTGATCTTCGGTAAACAATTTTGGTTCGTGTACCTCAAGGCTCAAGCTTTTTAACACGTTCAAATCGCGCTCGCCTACCTCAGTACTGACATTTATTTCGGCATTATCTGCTGTATTAGCACTAGCAGAATTGTCAGTCGTAGCATTATCAGTATCAATCACAGTCTCAGCAGTAGCTGAGTTATCAGGCGCTACGGACCTGGCAGTCGTCGTTTGAGTTTCAGACTTGCTATTAATAACCGATGTCGAAGCGTCAGGATTAATGGCTGGCAAGACGTTGTCGCTATCCGCGGTATCTGCCGCTTGCAGCGATTCATATTCTGCTTGCATACGCCGCTGTAGACCTTGCATTTGGGTCACATACAACGGCTGAAATTGTGCGATGTGTGCGGCAGCAGATTCACTTTGCAAAGCGGGTTTATTATCTTCCACACGTTGTTGCTCAGTAGTCTGACTGATAGTACCTTCTGCTGTCGTGTCGGTTTGCTGCTGGCACGCACTTATTAATAATGTCGCTGCTAATAGGAACGCAAGTACAGTAGACTCATGCCATAAGTCACTTCTAGTTTTACGGTGAATAGTAGCAGTATTACGAGAGACAGTATCGGGCGTTGGTGTCAAAAAATGAAACATCACGGCACAGTTCCTGTTTTAAAAACAAAAAATTAAGGGTAAAACTGTTTATTGATCTTAGCTATAGTTATAAATAATAAGCTAAATATTATTTATAGCAAATTATACTAGCATAGCGATTATTAGTAGCTGCTGAAGATAAAACTGTATATGCAGAGGCTACATACTACGCATTAGCAGCCGTCTTCTTCTGCAAAAATGGAATACAGGCCACCAGTAACTCACAATCTTGTCCACGATGTCGGCGGACGAAATAGTCCTGCACCATACGCGCTTGCTGCTCGATACCATAGTTAAAAAATGGCTTTCCCGCTATCAATACATAATTATAACGGCGATTCATCAGCGCACCGCGCACAACCTTAAGACCTTGCTGCAACTGCCAAACGTGCGTTAACTCATGAATGAGCCAGCTTTGTTTGCTGATTGATGCCTGAGTAAAATCAATAATCCAATCGGTGTGATTAAAATAAATATTACCATTGGGGCTGACGGCATAGTTTTTGAGTACCCACCATGCCGTTTTAAGTTGTACCTCATCAAGCTGGATATTATCGCCAAATACCGAACGCGCAAGGGCAATCTCAGCTGTATTCAGCTTACGCGTTAGTTTGTGTGAATGGGGTGCTAAGCATTTAAAAACACATAAATGCCACTTTGACTTGTGGCCTCTTTTACGAGATAACTTGATGGTTGGCCTTGGCATGGTCGGTGATTGTCTCCATAACTGTTAATATCTTTGTTGTTTAGTAACTCTATTGTTTAGTGCCTCTATTGTTTAGTACTTTTATATATAACTATTACTAAGATGTTAATAAGGCTTAAGACCCTATAATAAAAGCGCTGTGGACATAAGTTGTACAGTTACGTGACTTTTTTTAACGCAGTTTTGCGTTAGCCTATTTTATATGCTGTCTGTAACGATGGCTGTAATCGCTTTTTAAATTGCTTATTTTCCAGTGAGAGCCTTATGTCACAGCCCTTCCATGCTGATACACCCCTTGCCCAGCGTATGCGCCCTGCTAGCCTTGATGCCATTATTGGACAGGCGCATCTATTAGCGGAAGGTGCGCCGCTACGACGTTTGGTTGAGCAAGGCCATTTACCATCCATTATATTGCATGGCGAGGCCGGCATTGGTAAAACGACGATTGCGATGTTAGTGGCTGATGCCGTTGGCAGGCCATTTCATGCCCTGTCTGCTATCAATACGGGCGTCAAACAGTTGCGCGAGGTACTTGATAGTAAAGACTCATTAAGTTTTGAGTCGCCAGTGGTGTTTATTGATGAGATTCATCGTTTTAATAAAGCGCAGCAAGATGCTTTATTAGGAGCAGTAGAATCTGGTGACATTACTTTGATTGGGGCAACCACTGAAAACCCTTCTTTCAGTGTTAATAATGCGCTGTTATCCCGTTGCCAAGTGTATCGCTTGCAGCCGCTAAGTAATGAGCAAATTACGGCGGTGCTACAGCGTGCGATTGCAGAAGATACAATCCTAAAGAATCTTACTATTGATTTACAGGCGCAAAATTTTATCAGTGAATTGGCTCATGGCGATGCGCGTAAGGCGCTAAATTTATTGGAGCTTGCTATTCAAACCGCTGACCCGAAGCAGTCACCCATTATCATTGATGAAGCGCTAATTGGACGAGTAGCACAAACAGCACTAGTACGTTACGACAAAGATGGTGAGCAGCATTATGATATCGTCTCAGCGTTGATAAAATCAGTGCGCGGCTCCGACCCTGATGCGGCTTTATATTGGATGGCACGGATGTTAGTTGGCGGCGAACCGGCAGACTTTATTGCACGGCGTTTAGTACTTTTGGCCAGTGAAGATATCGGTAATGCCAATCCCAATGCCTTATTGCTTGCCGATGCAGCGCTGCGTAGTGTGCAATCGATTGGCATGCCCGAGGCGCGTATTATCTTAGGGCAAGTGGTGGTATATCTGGCTACCAGTGCCAAAAGTAACAGCAGCTACAAAGCTATCAATGCCGCTATGAAATTAGCAGAAAAAGACGCCTCACCAGTGCCGTTACATCTGCGCAATGGCGTCACCAAATTGATGCGCAATGAAGGTTATGGCGTCGGCTACGCGTATCCGCATAATTATCCCAATCACTATTATCCGCAAAATTATTTGCCTGACAACTTAATAGGCACGCACTTTTATGAATTTGCAGACAATCAGCGCGAGCAGCACAGCAAGAAATTCATGGATTGGTTAAAAAGTCAGGCGGCGAGCAATGATTAAGCAATGAGGTCTAAATACTAACGATCGAACAGCAATCGCTAAACTTTTATAATGAATACTATCGAAGTCAGTAGACGCCATGGTTAAGTGATAAGGCAGCGCGGCACTGCAAAAATCGTTAAAATATTGCCATAGCTTTCCGACGATTAATAAATATCCAATGCTTGTGCGTGGCTGTACTTAAGTTTTAATCATAAACGCCTTTTAGCAACCAGTACAGAGCGTCTAGCTATCTGCTGTTATAATAGATAAAAATACAATTTGCACACCCTATATTCAACCATAATAACACTGAGATTTTTATGAGTTTAAATACGATTCCTGAAATTATCGAAGACATTCGCGCCGGCAAAATGGTCATTTTAATGGATGATGAAGACCGCGAAAACGAAGGCGATTTAATCATGGGCGCAACGCATGTGCGCCCTGAAGATATCAACTTTATGATTACTCACGCCCGCGGCTTAGTCTGCTTAACGCTATCCGAGGCCCGCTGCCAACAGCTAGCTCTACCATTAATGTCAGACCGTAATGAAGCTAAATTTAGCACTAATTTTACGGTATCTATTGAAGCCGCTGAAGGCGTGACAACTGGTATTTCTGCCGCCGACCGCGCCCGTACCGTCCAAGCAGCCGTCTCATCAGCAGCAAAGCCTGCAGATATCGTCCAACCTGGACACATTTTTCCTATCATGGCACAAAATGGTGGGGTCTTGCACCGTGCAGGGCACACTGAAGCAGGTTGCGACTTAGCACGTCTTGCAGGGCTTGAGCCAGCAGCCGTCATCGTGGAGATTATCAATGACGATGGTACAATGGCACGCCGTGATGACCTTGAGATATTTGCAAAAGAGCATGACCTAAAAATAGGTACGATTGCCGATTTGATTAACTATCGTATTGCTAATGAGCAAACGGTCGAAGAAATAGAAACGCGTCCGTTTGAGACTGAATATGGCACCTTTACTTTACACCGCTTCCGCGAGTTTGGTGCCGATGAGACTCATTTAGCGTTAGTAAAAGGGGATGTTAGCCAAGGCGTCAGCACCGTACGGGTGCATGGATTCCATCCTTTACGCGATTTATTTGCGGCTAAAAGCCCCACCACCGGGCGTAGCAACTGGAGCGTGCAGTCTGCTCTAGAAGAAATTAACGCCTCAGAACGTGGGGTGTTGGTTTGGATTGGGAATCACCAACCGATTGATTTAGGCGAGGCATTAGACAAAGCCGCCGGCCATGAGTCGCTATCAACCATTACTCAGCAGCCTTATCGCAGCATTGGCGTTGGCGCACAGATTTTGCGCCATTTAGGGGTGCGTGATATGCGTCTATTGTCATCACCAATGAAGTTTTATGCGTTATCAGGCTTTGATTTGAATGTGGTCGATTTTGTTCATGCGCCAAAGAACAAATAGTTTTATTCGATTAGGCTACTTTATGTTGTTCAGACCACTTCTCCAAAAGTAACTTGCTGACTCATAAAGACCAATAAAAAGGCACGCTACTTAACAGTAGCGTGCCTTTTTGTTAAATATTTTAAGTGTTGTATAAATAATGACGGGTAAAAAATTTATAGTTTAGGGGTATGGCCGACGGTTTCTTCTAATGCCAGCAGACGAGCACGCTCCTCTGTCGTCCAAGGCAACTTATCTTTACCATGGCTATCCAAACGCACGACCACCGCTTCAGCAGTCGCCACAATCGCTTGCTGCACAAGACTATAATAGCTGTATTCCATCACAATACTGGTCGTCCCCAAGCGCTGACAACGTACTCCTAATAACAAAGTATCAGGGTACGTCACCGGCCGTAAATACTGACAGCTCGACTGCGCCAGCACCGTTACCATGCTGCCGTCGAACATACCCAGCGCCTGCAAATAGGCAATACGTGCAGATTCCGCATAACGATAATACACCACATTATTTAAATGGCTAAAGGCATCCATCTCGCCCCAATGAATCGGCTGATGATGGATGACTGGATAATTGGCCAAAGCACGAAGTGCTTCATGGCTATCTGTAGCTGACATAGGGGTTATTGAGTCTACGCTGTTTTTATTATTAGTCATAAGGTTGCTACCTAATTGGTTGTTATACTTTTATCATATTCTTTGTTTTTTATACTAACTTTTGGTTGATCCAAAATTTGTGTGGTTAATAAGGGCGTCGGAGTTGGGTTATTAGCAATTAATTTATCAAGCCATACAATCACTTCTGGAATATTCTTTGGCGCTTCCATCGTTGCGATCGTGTTTTTCTTAGTCGTCACCCCTGCCGTGTCTAATGATTTGGGCGGTAGTTTGGACGGCACTGTTACCTTATCTTTTGGTATAGTAGTCGAGTCCGTTACTAACGTCTGTAGCTGACTTCTTGCTTGGCGTAAATAGCGGGTCAATTGACCTTGCTCACGCATATTGCTCGCTTGGCTGGCTAAATTTAGGGTCATAATGACTTCATGAATAGTCAGCTGGCGCTGGGTTAATGCCGTATTATTAGTAGCCACGGCTTGCTCTTTCTTGCTATCTAAACGCTCATGGCTGTTATTACGCTCATGGCTGTGTAAAAAATCTTGGATATTTTGGATGGCAATATTTTGAAGCTGCCAAGGACTGGGCTGAGTACTTTGTGCCTGTAGACGTTCAATATCTTCGGTTAAGCTTTGTTTAATCACAATAGTCAAGGCGGGGGCAATTTCATTATTGCTTTGTGACAGCTGCCATTGTAAACCGCGTAATAAATCAATTGCCGCTTTATCATCATTATCAACCAGTAATCGATCAGCCGCTTTAATTTGAATCCGCAATAAATCCAGCTGGTTTTGTGCTTGGCTACTGACCTCTGCGCTCAGCTGTGGCACTGACTGCTGACTGATAGCAAAAAGACGGTCATCCATCTCATTTAATCGAGTCACCACTTGTTCATTACTTTGCAAGCGCTCATTAACCTGATGTTGAAAGCGTTGCTGGCTGACATACAGCCATAATAATGCCCCAATAAGCAGTAGAATAAGCAGCCATTGCAAACGTAATAATAAGATACTGGCCTGCCGGCGCTGCTGACCTGCAGTGGGTGCATTAGGTGACGTCTTAAACTCAGTTGACATAAGGCAGTACCGTTATTAATAGGTTTAAACACAGTTAAAATGAGCAGCAGACAACAGTTATCGTCACTATCGCCATTATCGCCACATTGTTAGCAGTTTTTTAGATGCGTTATTAGACTGTTATAGTTCGATTAAACGAGTGCTTGATTGAATCGCTGCTAATATAGTGTCAGGCGCAAGGTCTTCTACTCGCCAATAACTCAGCTGGTGGGTAGCAACCATATTGGCCAACCGCACGCCCAATACCACGTAACTAAAATCTGCTATGGTAAGAGGCGCGATAGCATTTGGATTTGAATCTGATTCCATTCCGATAGACTGTGCTTGCTCAACCACGCTTTGCCAATGCTCAAAGGCGGTACCGCTACTAATAATCACAATAGGTTTTGGGGGCTGTGACGACTGCGGCTGTGCTAAATGTAGCTTAGATACCGCCTTAAATTGCTGCCGCCATTGCTGATATTGCACACTTGCTGCTACCGGCATGGTACGTTCATACCAAGCAATACTATCAATATGTACGCCACGCGCTTGCAGGGTATCGACTAACAACCGCCGACCACCAAGACCACGCCACACTAACAGCTTATCGCCAGCTTGTAGGTTTTCAATTTCAGGCATAGCGAGCATACCTTCATTATTAGCAATCATAGGCTGGAGCACGTCATAGCTGGCTGTGGGTAGCGCGGCGCTATCTGATAGAGCACTGCTTAATGCCGCCTCTTTTAATACCGCAGCAGTCGCCTCGCCAACAGCAATTAAATGGCTCGGTGCTTTTGTTACGTCTATTACTGGTTTATTATTAATATCCTTAGTCTTATTGTCACATTCAAGCGCTTGCCAAACTGCCAGTCCGGAAGCCGCCGCCGTTGGGCTGACAATAACAAGCGCCTGATAAGCGCCTGCCAGCCAATCGCGCATAATAGCGATATCAGCATCAGCTACTGATCGTGGCTGCAGCGACAGCATCGGTATATCTACCACTGTAAATCCCGCCGCCTGCAAATGGCAGGTCAATGGAGCTGCGCGTTCGACAGGACGAGTATTAATGACGACTGGCAACGGTGCAGATAAGCTATTAATTGACTGAGACGATGACATAGGTATACCAATACATAAGGCACATGGGTTCATAAGATACTTAAGTGCCGATAAAGTGACTGCTACTATAAGTAACGCCTTTAAACTTACTCTTCGGGATGGTAGATCGCTGCTAAAATATCACCAGCACCTTTGGCAAGCAGCATTGTTGCCACATCGATACCCAGCTGATTGGCTTGCACTTCTCGCTCGGCTTGGGTGCCACTTAAATTAATGCACTTTTCAGACTTCAGTAACTCGCTACCATCAGCTTGTCCAACCCGACCGCGTAACCACAACATATTACCCGCGTCATCATTATTATTGTCGATTGTATTGCTATTATCATTATGACTATTATCAGAAGTTTGTAGCAAAGCAAAAGCAGCAATAGGCACTTGGCAGCCACCTTCTAAATGGCGATTTAAAGCTCGCTCTGCAATCAGACGAATACGTGCCTGATTATCATTCAGTGGTGCTAGTAATGCGAGTATCTCAGCATCACCTTCGCGACATTCAATCGCGAGCGCCCCTTGCCCAACGGCAGGCAGGCACATATCGATATCCAATTCACCGCGAATGCGGGCGTCAAGCTCAATACGCTGTAGACCACTGGTTGCCAAAATGATGGCATCGTACTCGCCAGCATCTAATTTACCCAAACGTGTGCCAACGTTGCCACGCAACGTTTTGATTTGTAGGTCGGGACGATAAGCCTTAATCTGACACTGACGGCGCAGGCTTGAGGTCCCAACGACCGAGCCTTGTGGCAGCTCATCAATACTATTATAAGTGTTAGACACAAACGCATCTGTTGGCGATGCGCGCTTGCAATAAACCCCTAACATCAAACCTTCAGGTAACTGCATGGGCACGTCTTTTAAGGAATGTACGGCAATATCTGCCTCCTTATCATACATCGCTTGCTCAAGCTCTTTGACAAACAAACCCTTACCGCCAATTTTCGCTAATGGGGTGTCCAAAATCTTATCCCCTTTAGTGACAATTTTTAGCAGGTTAATCGTCATCTCTGGATATAAATCCATCAGGCGATCGCGAATATGTTCCGCTTGCCATAATGCCAAAGGGCTCTGGCGAGTAGCGATGTTTAGAGTAGTGACAGCAGGTTGCGGCGTGGTGCTCATAAATGGCCTCAATAAGGTTGGTACTATAGGATTTTGCTATCCAGTGACGCAAAAAAATACCCCTATTTAAGCATAAATAAGGGTTTTAAGATATGGGTGGTTTATTAGGCTGTCGTCATGAGTATATAAGCCATTAATCTATAGATCATCCAGCTAGAAATTATTATGCCATAAACTATCGGCTACATACTTTGAATTTTATCCCGTAGCGCTGGCAAGTGGCGGCGGCTGACAGCTAAAGTTTCATCAATACCTTTGAAGCGTACTTGATATTGCCCAGAATCAATGGTCTCTAAGAAATCCAAATAGTTGAGGTTAATAATGGCATTGCGATGGACGCGAAAGAGACGTTCACCGAACTCTTGCTCCAGCTCTTTTAAGGTATCATCAATGAGCACAATACCGCCTTTATGACGGACTTTGACATACTTTTGATCGGCAGTGCAATAATAAATGTCTGTAAGCTTAATCAACTCAACCCCGCGATGGGTACGCGCAGTAATATGTTCACGGACGGGCCGCGCCGTCGGGTCTTGTAATTTACGAATGCCGTTTAGTTGAGCAGCATTGAGGTTCTTGGCCCTACCTAGTGCCTCTAGCAGCTCAACTTTATTGGCAGGTTTCAACAAATAGCCGATTGCATTGGCCTTAAAAGCAGCAATAGCATAATGATCATAAGCCGTAACAAAGATAATCGCTGGGGGATGTTCAAGCTCGTTTAGGATTGTGGCGCAACGAACCCCATCCATCTCTGGCATGCGAATATCAAGCAAAATTACATCTGGCTGTAGAGAGTTTACTGCGGTAATCGCCTCAGCGCCAGTCGTTGCCTGTGCAACCACCTCATGACCTGATTCTTGTACAATTCTAATCAAACGCTCACGGGCTAATGGCTCATCATCACAAACTACAATGCGCATGTACTTCCCTCTTTGACAGCCTACCGAACAAAATTTGTTGGTTTTTTATTATGGGTTTTAATGACAATTACCTTCAAACTATCATCTTATTATTGTCAACGCTTTTGATTATCAATACTTTTTTTATGATTTTATCAGCAAATAATGACTTATTTTATCTAGGTTTTATGCTTTGTAGTTTTACTTGCTACCTGCTTGTCAAATTACCATATTTGTAACTCAACTACCTAATAGTACGCTATTTGCTGAATAAGCAAAGCAGGAGTTGTAGAACAATTTTGTCAGCTATAAGTTAATAAAAACGGGTTAAATATAAAGATTAAAGATATATAAGAATATATAAGCTGCAACAATTGTGCCATCAATGTAAATATATAATATTGTGTATGGCGACGGCTAATTGGAACCGGTCACACCAATAAACTATGCTTCAAATAGAAAAAACTTGTTGAATGCTGAAACGATTTTGATAGGAAAGGTAAGTTCAGGCTAATTAAAGCCCTACATCTTGCAATGGATAATCAATAACCGTCACAATCTGTTGACTGGTGACCGTACTTTGGATATCAGCGCTTTGACCAAAATATGCTCTGAGACGATCAGCTTGAATATGAAAACTAATATGTCGACGTAAGTCATGAGTCACCATAAAGGTTTTGCTTGGCAGTTGCACGGTCACAGTGATGGCAATACGGTGATGCTGCCAAGTGACGGTAATATCAATCACAATAGTTTCAGTAGTCATCTCAACCACATTGAGCAGCATCTTCTCAAGCACGCTTTGTAGCGTCAATGAGGTAATAACCATATCGTACATCATATCATCTTCAGGCAGCTGCCATGTGACTACCAGCTTATCTGCTAGACGGCTCGATTCGATGGCTAAATAATGCTCACATAGGGCCACTTCTTCCTCAAAGCTAATCTCACGGGCCCCGTTAAAAGTGGCACGAAATAAGGCTGAGACGTGCTGCAACAATTCAGCGGCATGTGGTGGATCAGTCTCTATCAGAGAGGCAAGACTGTTGATGGTATTAAAGAAAAAATGCGGAGAGATGCGGGACTTCATGATGTCGTTTTGCGCAGTAAGCTTATTTTCAAAGGATATTTTAAGCGCCATCAGTTCACGATGCTGGCGCAAAAAATACAACAAAAACACGATTGTAAAGCCGCCGGTCGTAACCACATTAAATAAAACACTAAAGATAAAAGTGTAAGGGTCATACTCAAGCCAGCCGACATTAATCATGACTAACTTGACGAAGGTTGCTGATATCGCAGCGCCACACATAACGAGCAGTAAAATGCGCATACTTATCTGGACGGGGTTGGCGTGTTTTGAAATCGGACGCAAATAGTCAATCAAATAAAATGCAGGAATAATAGTCATTGTATTTTGAGTGATACGGCTGGCAAATTTGATTAAGAAATCTGACCACGTCGCTAAATCATGCCGATCAATGACAGTGACAAATAGCGACCAGAAAAAGATATATAGCACCCACTGCCAAGCCCTCATAGTGTCCATGAACTTAGGGACAAAAAACTCTAAGCGCTCTGCTAGTAAGGCAACCTCATCATTTGCTATACTTGAGCCCTTATTCTCCAGACTTGTCTTAGACCGATATGAACGCCACTTCTTCAAATACTAGTAATCCCGAGCAAAATAAAAATTCACATGCGCCTGATTCTAGCACAGATGCTTCTAGAACCGACAGCGCTAAACAAAACAGCCCAGGCCAACAGATGTGGGGCGGGCGCTTTAGCGAAGCAACCGATAGCTTCGTTGCTGCTTTCACCGCCTCCGTAGGCTTTGATCAGCGTTTTGCCCGTCACGATATCGAAGGCTCAATCGCACATGCGACCATGCTAGGCAAATGCGATATTTTAAGCAGTGACGACGTTACCACTATTATTGACGGCTTAAAAAAAGTACTCGCTGAGATTGAAGCGGGCGAGTTCCAATGGTCCATTGCACTAGAAGACGTGCACATGAACGTTGAATCGCGCTTGACGGATATTATTGGGCCAGTAGGCAAAAAGCTACATACTGGACGCAGTCGTAATGACCAAGTTGCCACCGATATTCGTCTGTGGTTACGTGAAGAAACGGATAATATTATTGCACTGTTGGTACGCCTGCAAAGCGGCTTGCTTGATTTGGCTGAGCAACATACCGATACTATCATGCCGGGCTTTACCCATTTGCAAACCGCGCAGCCAGTGAGTTTCGGTCATCACGTGATGGCATGGTTTGAGATGTTATTCCGTGACACTGAGCGCCTTGTCGATGCGCGTCGCCGTATTAATCAGCTGCCACTTGGTAGCGCCGCCCTTGCTGGTACCACTTTCCCGATTGACCGTACCATTACTGCTGAGTTACTTGGATTTGAAGGCATTTGCCAAAACTCACTCGATGCCGTATCAGACCGTGATTTTGCCATTGAGTTTACCTCAGCAGCCTCTATTTTAATGATGCATCTGTCACGTATGAGTGAAGAGATTATCCTTTGGATGTCGGCACAATTTAACTTCGTGCAGATTCCCGACCGCTTTTGTACCGGCTCATCGATCATGCCGCAAAAGAAAAACCCTGACGTGCCAGAATTGGTGCGCGGTAAAGCAGCACGCGTCTTTGGTCAGTTAATGACTTTATTAAGCCTAATGAAAAGTCAGCCATTAGCCTACAATAAAGACAACCAAGAAGACAAAGAGCCGCTCTTTGATTGTGTCGATACGTTGACTGGTTCACTATTGGCCTTTGCCGATATGCTGCCGAATATCACGCCCAATAAAGAAAATATGCGCGCAGCCACCATGAAAGGTTATGCCACCGCTACCGATTTAGCGGATTATCTAGTACGCAATGGCGTTGCGTTCCGTGATGCGCATGAAGTGGTCGGCAATGCGGTTGCTTTAGGTATTAAAGAAAGTGTCGACTTGAGCGATTTATCATTGGCGCAATTAAAGCAATTTAGTGATGCGATTGGCGACGATGTGTTCGAGTTCTTAACGTTAGAAGGCTCGCTCGCAGCGCGTGACCACTTAGGCGGCACAGCGCCCAATCAAGTGAAGCAAGCCGTTAGCCGCGCGCGCACACGATTAGAAGTGTTCGCTTAAGGCGTTATGCTGACTGAATCATAGCCATAAAAACACCCGCCATCGTTGCGGGTGTTTTTATAGGTATAATCAGGTACAGTATGTGATGACAAACCATTTTTTAATAGACAACTCTTTTATAGACAAGTTTAAACGACACTTTTTATCAAACCTTTAATAATAATCAATAAATAACAAACAAGGAGCTATCCATGACTGAGACTTTTAATCCCCAAGCGAATTTGGTATTTTGCCGCAAATATAAGCAAGACTTGCCAAGAATGTCGTACCCGCCTTTCCCTAATAAAAGTGGGCAAGCACTACAAGAAACCGTATCTGACAAGGCATGGCAAGAATGGCTTGAACATCAAACCATGTTAATTAATGAAAATCATCTCAGTATGATGGACCCTGAAGCCAAGAAATTCTTGACGGAGCAGCGTGATAAATTTTTGGACAATGAAGACTATGAACGCGCAGAAGGTTGGACGCCTGAAAATAAAGGCTAAACCAAAAATTAACTTAAAGCCTGAAAGTAAAATATAACCACTGAAAATACAGCAGACGCTAGCCGATTTTGCTAGCGTCAATGGCTTGTTGTACTGTCTCAAAATCACTATGGCGCACATCCGTACCACTGCTGATATAAATCACTAGCTCAGCGATGTTGCGCGCATGGTCACCGATGCGCTCAAGCGCTCTAAGTATCCACATTAGGTTAATCACATGACTGACTTGCCGCGGGTCTTCCATGACATAGGTCATCAGAGCTCGCATGGCAGACTGATACTCAAAATCCACGTTACCATCGCTACGCATCACATCAAAAGCCCGCTCTACTTGCAAGTGTTCAAATGCTGCTAGCGCACTGTGTAGCATCAGGCGCACCTGGTTACTCAAGTGCTGTACCTCATGATAGCTATAAGTACCACTGTTATCGGCTGCCACTTGCTGCGCCATATGAGCAATCTTAGCCGCTTCATCGCCGATACGCTCAATATCTACCACCCCTTTACTGACCGCCATCACATAGCGCAAGTCGCGTGCGGCTGGCTGCCTTTTAGCGACTAATAATAGTATACGCTCATCAATCAGCACCTCTAGTTGATTGACCGCACTGTCCTGCTCAACCACCTGATGGGCCAAATGCATATCGCCTTCTATCAAAGCGTGCATAGCTTGTGCCACTTGCTGCCCGGCAAGCGCACCCATCTCTAAAAATAAATCAGTGGTCTCGGTTAAGTCTTGATCAAAGCTTTTGGAGGTATGGAACATCTGATTGGACATAATAAGACTCTCAATAGAAACACGATAAAAACTCAATAAAAAAGACACATTTATGACAACGTATTATTGGTATAAATTTTTCTTGCGTGCTGTTCGCAAGCGTGACAGAGGCTGCAAAAAATTCATTTCAGTAGCCCAGCAACATTGGGTCGTTTGTAAATTGGATTAACTATATGAGTAGAAAAACCATAATAAATAAAACAATTAGCCATAACGCCCCGTAATATAATCTTCAGTCGCTTGCTGACTAGGATTGGTAAAAATCTGATCAGTATTGCCCATCTCGACCATATCCCCAAGATACATATAAGCGGTATAGTCAGAAATCCGCGCCGCTTGCTGCATATTATGAGTGACGATGGCAATGGTATATTCCTGCTTTAAATCCTCAATTAAATCCTCAATCGCCCCCGTTGATATGGGGTCGAGCGCTGAGGTTGGCTCATCTAATAATAACACTTCCGGCTTGGTTGCCACGCCGCGCGCGATACATAAGCGCTGCTGCTGTCCACCAGATAATGATAAGCCTGAAGCATTCAGCTTGTCTTTGACTTCAGTCCACAGCGCAGCTTTTTTCAGTGCCCACTCGACGCGCTCAGCAAGCTCTGCCTTGGACATTTTTTCATATAAGCGTACGCCAAATGCCACATTATCAAAAATGGACATGGGAAACGGTGTGGGCTTTTGGAACACCATGCCGACTTTGGCACGCAGTAAATTAACATCCATCGACTTGGCCAATACATCATGACCATCGAGATAAATCTGACCGTCGGCGCGCATATTAGGATACAAATCATACATCCGGTTTAGGGTGCGCAATAACGTCGATTTTCCGCAACCAGAAGGGCCAATAAAGGCCGTTACTTGCTTGTCTGGAATATCGAGCGAGATATCTTTTAGCGCACGAAAGCTACCGTAATAAAAGTTTAAATCACGGATTTGAATTTTTGCGGCGGGTAGATTATCTATAGACAAATTGCTCGCTGGCTCAGTCGACAGTGCTGGGTTTTCACCGGTCACAGGCATACTGCTATGCGCATCAGCAGTGCTAGAGCGGCGCATAGGTACCGTAATGCGAGTCTTATTCTTCTTGGATTTGGCGGCAGTATCGGTCATGGTCATGTCCCTTATTCAGGTCTGGCATAAAGTGAAAGTATTATAAAATCAAGAAAACAGGTAAACAGCAGTTTTTAGTTATATTCTTTGCCACCGATATAGCGTGCCGCTATGTTTAACGTCAGCACGGTTAGGGTGATTAATAACGCCGCTGCCCACGCTAACGTGTGCCAATTGTCATAAGGGCTCATGGCAAATTGATAAATGGTATTAGGCATGTTACCCATCGCCTTACTCATATCTAAGCTGAAATACTGGTTATTTAACGCAGTAAATAGTAGCGGCGCGGTCTCGCCAGTAATACGCGCAAAGGCTAATAATATGCCAGTGGTTAAGCCTGCCCTTGCGGCCTTAACCGTTACGCCTAGCACTAATTTCCACTTAGGTGTGCCCAACGCATAAGCCGCTTCCCGTAAGGTATTCGGCACTAATAGCAGCATACTTTCAGTCGTTCTGACCACCACTGGAATAACAATTAACGCCAAGGCACACGCCCCTGCCCAACCTGAAAAGCTATAGTTTTTGACCAATAAGGCATAGATAAACAAGCCAATCACAATCGATGGCGCGGACAATAAAATGTCATTTAAAAAGCGAATCACTTGTCCAAGCCAATTGCCGTGCGAGAATTCTGCTAAATAAATCCCTGCCAGCATGCCAATCGGTGCACCAATAAATAAGCCCGTGCTGGCAATCATTAGCGAACCGACAATCACGTTGCGCAGACCACCCTCCGCCATCGGCGGCGGCGTATCAGCGGTAAATACAGGCATCTGCACCAAACCGCTAAAGCCTTCAACAGCCAAGGTCAGCAAAATCCACGACAACCAAAATAAGCCAAATATCATGGCTAAGGCGGCAAAACCCAAACCGACTTTATTCCATAAGCGGCGGCGGCGATAGAGCGCTTGGTCGATGGACGTTATAGGTTGAGTTGAGGCTTGAGTAATGGCAGACAACGCGGTCATGCAGCAGATTCCTTGTTATTTTTAACTTTTTAGGCTGTTTATAAGACAAACTTTTTATTATAAGTTTTCAGGGTTAGTGGTCACTGTTCAAAGTAGCTCACCAAAAACAACCTACCAAAACCTATTGTCCAGCGCGCTTATCCATACCGCGTAATAGCAGACGCGAGAGGCTCAAAACGATAAAGGTAATCATAAATAGTATCAGCCCCAAATGTAGCAGCGCCGATAGATGCAGCGGATCGGACGCTTCAGCGAATTCATTGGCGAGCGCTGAGGTAATAGATACTCCAGAGGCAAACATACTGGGATTGATATTAAAGGTATTACCAATCAAGAAGGTCACCGCCATGGTTTCACCAAGCGCCCGACCTAATCCCAAAATAATGCCGCCAACCACCCCCGCTTTGGTATAAGGCAACACGATCTTAAACATCACCTCCCAAGTGGTCGCACCCATGCCATAGGCCGATTCTTTTAATAATGCGGGCACGACGGAGAACACATCGCGCATGGTGGCAGCGATAAAGGGAATAATCATGATTGCCAGTACTAACGAGGCAGTAAATAAGCCAATGCCCATCGGTGCACCGACGAACAGCTTGCCGATAATAGGCAGTCCGCCTAGATTTTCGGTCAGCCATGGTTGGATATGATTGCCAAAAAAAGGCGCGAACACAAACAATCCCCACATACCATAAATGATAGAGGGGATACCTGCGAGCAATTCAATAGCTATGCCCAGTGGCTTTTTTAAAAATGCCGGACACAGCTCAGTCAAAAATATCGCAATACCAAAGCTGACAGGAACGGCAATCACCAGCGCCATTACCGAGGTGACAAGCGTGCCATAAATGGGTGCAAGTGCCCCGTATTCATTGGCAACCGGATCCCAGTTATTACTGGTATAAAAATCCAGCCCAAACGCCTGCATACTCGGCCAAGCACCAATAATAAGGGACAGTAAAATCGCCCCTAAGCTTAGCAACACAAACAGTGCCGCCGCTTTGGTAGTATTGACGAATATCGCATCCCAACGTTTTTGTTTGGCCAACTGTGTCTGCAGATTGAACTCTGCCATAACCACCTCAATAGTTGCGATAATAGGCGCAGCTTGCAAACAAACTGCACCTATATCAGCGCTGTAAAACTAAATAATACGAAAGACAATTGATATCTAAATAACTGTGATGACATTAATTGATATGAAAATGGATATGAAAAAAAACGTTATTAGACTGAGGATTACTGCGGGGTATAGACCGGCTTACCATCTTTATCGACCACTTGCTGCCAACTGTCTTTAAATAATGCTACTGCCGTATCAGAGAACGGTACATAATCGAGCGCGGTTGCTGAGTCGTCCCCTTGGTCATACGCCCAGCTAAAGAAGTTCAATACGCCTGCCACTTGCTTGGCATCTTTTGGTTGTTTGTGTACCAAAATAAAGGTAGTCGCAGCAATTGGCCATGCTTGAGCGGTTTCAGAGTTGGTAATAACTTTATAAAAGCCGGCTTGCTGCGCCCAATCAATATCGCCCGCCGCCGCAAAGCTTTCTATCGAAGGCTGTACAAAGTTACCTGCTGCATTTTTGAGTGCCACATGCGCCATATTATTTTGCTTGGCATAAGCGTATTCGACATACCCAATCGAGTTGTCCATCCGTCCGACATAGCTTGCGACGCCCTCGTTGCCTTTACCGGCCGCGCCGTTAGCAGAGGTTGGCCATTTGACCGTTTTATCAACCCCAACCTTACTTTGCCAATCGGGGGATACTTTGGCCAAATAGTCAGTAAAGTTAAAGGTCGTGCCTGAGCCATCTGAGCGGAATACTGTGGTAATCGGACTGTCTGGTAAGCTCAAATCTGGGTTCAGTTGTACAATAGCAGGGTCATTCCATTTACTGATTTTACCCAAATAGATATCAGCGAGCATGTTGCCATCGAGCTTTAATGCGCCCGGCGCAATACCTTTAATATTAACCACTGGCACGACACCACCAATCACCATTGGGAACTGAATGAGACCGGCTTCGTTGAGCTCTTCTGGGGTCATTGGGGCATCTGAGGCACCAAAGTCAACGGTGCCAGCGACGATTTGCTTGATACCGCCTGAGGAACCGATAGATTGATAATTGACTTGTCCACCGGTCGCGCCGTTATAGTCGGCTGACCATTTGGCATAAATAGGTTGCGGAAATGAGGCGCCCGCACCGGTAATATTCATTGAAACTTTATCAGTATTCGCAGGGGTTGCTGTTTTTGATGCACTGCTTTCACCGCCAGTTGTTGCTACTGCGCCACTCTCTGCGACTGGCTCTGCAGTGTCGCTTGCTTTATTACAAGCTGTGAGCATGAACGCACAACTGACCGCAACCGCTAATAATGAATAACGCATGAAAATCTCCTAAAGTTTAACAAACCTACAAAAAGGTATAATCCGTGACATGCGTTGTAGTGTGCCAAGCTTTAATGACAGTTTGATGACAATGCTCAAGTAAGAGCGACTGCAAACTGCAAAAGTCTTAAACTCCTAATAATTATTAATAAGCCGCACTAACATTTAGTAGTATTGATTAGGAATAATAAACGTCATTCATAAAAACTCTTAATAACAAGGGCGGCCTTGAGCCCGTTATCCATATGCCTAAATATCATTGGCTGTCACGGCAGAAGTTTGCTAGTATGAAGTTGATTTACAACACTGACAGACTCGGGGTGCGATGTATTCTTGGCTTAATAAATAAAGCCAAAATATATTCGCTGAGAAACCACCCGCCGAACCTGATGCGGTTAGTACCGACGCAGGGAAGTCTGAGCTGATGTTATCGTTTTGCAACGGGCGCGCAGAAATGCCTTATTATTTTATTATGCTTACTCTCAAGCCTTGTTTTATTAGCCAGATATATCCGGTTAATAAATCGCCGGTTAATAAAGAGTTCGCCAGTTGATAATAAGCAGCACCCATCACTCCCATTAGAGTCATCCGCTAGTATTTTTTTGCTCGCGCGATTATTTTAATCTGGCGATTGGCTCAAATTGCATGCGTAACTGACGCCTACCCCGCAGCTTCTGGCGGTGTTGCCTTTACCACTGGACAACACGCTAGGACAGCATATGACTATTTCAAAAAGCAGCTCAAATATTGGTTTAACAGCCACCTCAAACGCCAGCACACAAGCCGTTGGCACGCATATTCCAGACTATGTTAACGCCGCTCATGATAAAGCGGATAAAAAAGCCGACGCTCTAAAAACCCCAGCTCATCGCTCAGCAACTGACGCCCGTTTTGAAGAAGACGCGCGCGACTTGCACCGTATCCTGCCCGCTTCTCGCAAAGTTTATATCGAAGGTTCACGCCCTGATATTCAAGTACCGATGCGCGAAATCACCCTTGACCCTACGCCAGTGCAAGGCGTGTCCAAGTCCGAGTGGGAACAAAACCCACCGTTCTATGTTTATGATACTTCAGGCGTTTATACTGACCCTAATGCCAGCATCGACCTCACCAAAGGGCTGCCAAAATTACGTGAAGGTTGGATAACTGAGCGCGGCGATACCGAACAATTAGCGGGGCTCTCTAGTAGCTACGGACAAACGCGCGCCCGTGATATTAGTACCGCCAACTTAAGATTCGCCCATATTGATAAGCCCCGCCGCGCTAAAAAAGGTCAAAACGTTACGCAGATGCACTATGCCCGACAAGGTATTATTACCCCTGAGATGGAATATGTCGCCATCCGCGAGACTCAAAAACAACACGAACTGACCGATATGCGCCAACACGCGGGCGAAAACTTTGGTGCCAATACCCCTGCTGCCATTATTACCCCCGAGTTTGTGCGTAGTGAAGTGGCGGCAGGTCGCGCCATTATCCCTAATAACATTAACCATCCTGAATCTGAGCCGATGATTATTGGCCGTAATTTTTTAGTGAAAATCAACGCCAATATTGGTAACTCAGCGCTAGGCTCGTCTATTGATGAAGAAGTCTCCAAAATGACTTGGGCGACGCGTTGGGGTGCGGATAACATCATGGATTTATCGACCGGCAATCATATTCATGAAACCCGCGAATGGTTAATTCGTAACTCGCCAGTACCAATTGGCACCGTACCAATTTATCAGGCGTTAGAAAAAGTCGATGGTGTCGCAGAAGATTTAACATGGGAAATTTACCGCGATACGCTAATTGAACAAGCGGAACAAGGCGTCGATTACTTCACTATCCATGCAGGGGTGTTATTAGATTACGTACCTTTGACGGCTGGACGCCTGACCGGTATTGTCTCGCGTGGTGGCTCTATCATGGCGCAGTGGTGCATGTTTCATAATACAGAGAGTTTTTTATACACCCGTTTTGAGGACATCTGCGAGATTATGAAGCAGTATGATGTGGCGTTTAGTTTGGGCGATGGCTTGCGTCCAGGTTGTTTGCAAGATGCCAATGATGAGGCACAGTTTAGCGAGCTTAGAACCTTGGGTGAGTTGACCAAAATCGCATGGAAGCATGATGTACAGGTGATGATTGAAGGGCCTGGTCACGTGGCAATGAACCGTATTAAAGAAAATATGGACTTGCAGCTTGAGACTTGTGCCGACGCACCGTTCTACACGCTAGGACCTTTGACCACTGATATCGCACCCGGTTATGACCATATTACCAGTGCTATTGGCGCGGCAATGATTGGCTGGTTTGGCACCGCAATGCTGTGTTATGTCACCCCAAAAGAGCATTTAGGTCTGCCCAATAAAAAGGATGTCAAAGACGGCATTATCACCTATAAAATCGCCGCTCATGCCGCTGACCTTGCCAAAGGCCATCCGGGTGCACAAGCTCGTGACAATGCGTTATCAAAAGCCCGCTTTGAATTCCGCTGGGATGATCAGTTTAATCTGGCACTTGACCCTGATACTGCGCGCGAATTTCATGATGAAACGCTGCCTAAAGATGCACACAAGTCGGCACATTTTTGCTCCATGTGTGGTCCTAAATTCTGCTCAATGAAAATCACTCAAAACGTGCGTGAATATGCGGCAGGTCTCAAAAGTAAAGAAGCTTAGGGTTTTATAAAAAGATTTAAATGAGTTAGCTTCAAATTATTGCAGTACAAAAAAAGCCCCACTATTTAAATAGTGGGGCTTTTTTATAGTTTTAAATTACTTTTAGCGTTAATTCTTCAAACCTAAATCTTCGACGCTTGATAAATCTCATCAATCGAAGTATTAATGGTATCCGCAAACTCTTTATCAGTTTGCTGTTTGCTCAAGCCTTCAGTAAAGGCGCGTGAGAAGCTCGCAATCATACCAGGATTCTGCTTCAGCTTAGCGCACGCATCGCTACGGCTATAACCACCCGATAATGCCACGACTTTTAGCACTTTTGGATGGTCAATCAGCTCTTGATAGAAGCCGGCTTCTTCAGGCAACGTTAGCTTAAGCATGACTTGTTTGTCATCAGCCAAGCGTTCAAGGTTGTGTAAGATATTGATTTTTAATATGACTTCGCACTCATGTTTCTTAGTACTGTTAATATCTACTTCTGGCTCAACAATAGGCATCAGACCTTTAGAGATAATTTGCTTCGCCACATCAAATTGCTGTTGAACGACCAGTTCGATACCATCCACATTTGGCTCATAAATTACTGAACGCATTTTAGTACCAAATACGGGGTAGTTTTTAGCTTTATCTAATAGCAAATCCAAACCCGGCATCGGACGCATCACTTGCACGCCACTCATATGTTCTGCTAAGCCTTTATCGACCTTTAAAAAAGGCACAATATTCTTATCTTCCCATAGATAGTTGGCAGTCGGTTTACTATTAACCTTACGATCCATAGTGTCTTCAAACAAAATCGCGCCAAGAACTCGCTCATTATCAAAGCAGTCGCAAGTCATGATACGCGCACGCATTTCGTGCACTTGATCAAACATCGCTTCATCATTATCGTAAGCATCGCCCATAACGCCATAAGTTTCTAATGCTTTTGGGGTGCTGCCACCACTTTGGTCAAGCGCGGCAATGAATCCTGAACCATTCTTTATACGTTGTAATTGCTTTTGGTATTCCATTGAACAGACTTCCTATCATTATTAATAAAAGTTAAATATTACAAAGATAAACGGTTATCTTTTAATTTCTGCTTACTAACCATTTGTAGGTTACTTTACCATAGGATACGCATCTTGCCTGTATTTGCTGGGTTAAAATATCATATCTGTAAATTTTGGAGAAAAATTGACTGTCATGTTAATAGTGACTAAGCACATCATGCTAAAACTATCACGCTAAAAACAATACCGCCACACAGCTCACCGCTAATAATAAGCCAATTATATTGATGCGGTTAAGATGCTCTTTAAAGATACCGACCCCAATAAGGGTAGCGACAGCAATAACGCCAACGTTCATCCCCGTAAACACGATACTGGGGGATTCAGACAACACTTGATGCGCGCGAATGTATGCGTAAATATTGCCCATATTAAGTGCGCCCAGTAGTAAACCTGCCAGTAGCGCTCGACCTTGCCAGCGTACGCGACTGACAATTAAGTAAATGAGCAATAATAAACCTGCCAGCCCAAAGCTGACCAATAACGTTAGCGGAAACGCCGCACCTTGCTTGGCAACTTGCTTAAACAAGATATCGATAACACCATAGCCTACCCATACCCCAAATAGCCATAGAGGCGTACGCAGGACGTGTTTTTGTAAGCTGCTATCAAGCTTATTATCGTTATTATTAACAGCTGCTAACGGCTGCGGGCGATAAATAAGAGCGCCCAGTGCCAAGAAACCCAGTACCAAACCAAAAATACGTGTGCCCGTTAGTACTTCTCCAAATAATAGAAAAGCAGCAATGATAGGAATAACTAGAGACAAACGCTGAGCCGCATCAGTAGCAACCATGCCCACCGCTGCAATCGCCCGACCCAGAACTATAAATACTGTCGGTAATAAAATTCCAAGCGCAAGAATAATGCCCCAAGCGCTACCAAGCGTATTGATAGCACTCAAATCTGGCTTAAGTAACAGCCAAGTCAGCAAAAAGGCAACCGGATAACCGGCAACGATGGTCTGGCGAATGTCTATATCATGTTGACGCAGTACTTTTAATAGAACAGAAACTGCGACACTGCATAGCACCGCAATTATTAAATACAGCATTGACCTCTACCTTAATGTGACTCACTTTTAGCTAACAGACTGCGATTAAATAATTGCAAATAGATGGAATGTAACAAATTATTTCACCTACGGCAATCTATATATTCCAGACCCATCAATTCATTTATAACGTTCACCTTCATAGCCGATAGCCAAGGCCTATAGAATAGTGTCTGACCCGTTCAAATTACAATTACCATGCAGGTGCGATTGCGAAGTTTTGCTAAAATAGAGCGCTATCCTACTAACACAAGTCCCAGTGCAAGATAACGTTTGCCAACGTTTATCTTGCGTACTGCTATCGATGTATTGCTACTGCCTATGAACGCTTTATTCCGATTTTTTGAAACCCGTCTTTCCGCCTTTCCTGATACCCCAATGCCCCTGCCCCGTGATGGGTTGATAAAATTTCTGTGGGCCTGTACCGAAGGTTTGCGCGGCTGGTTATTACTGTTTATGATTCTGTCCGCGGGTATCGGCGTCTATGAAGCCATGCTATTTGCATGGATTGGTAATCTAGTCGATTGGCTCGGTACTTATACCCCGCAAAACTTGTGGACTGAAAAAGGCGATATGTTGCTGCTGATGCTAGCAGTACTAATTATCAGTCCGTTCTGGATTTCATTGTCATCGCTGATTCGTTTTCAGGCGATTCAAGGGGTTTTCCCCATGCAGATGCGCTGGCGTTTTCACCAGCGTATGCTCAATCAATCGATGCAGTTTTATCAAGACGAGTTTTCTGGGCGAGTGTCAGCGAAAGTCATGCAAACGGCCCTTGCCGTACGTGATACCGTGATGACCGTCACTGATATGCTGCTGTACGTCCTCGTCTACTTTATCACCACTGGGGTGATTTTATTTAACTTAGACAGCTTATTATTGATTCCATTTGCGATTTGGTTTGTCTTGTTTGGGCTGACGATGTGGTTCTTTATTCCAAAGCTTAAAGTGACCGCTATTATTCAGGCTGATGCGCGGGCGCTGATGGTTGGCCGTATCACCGATGCTTATGCTAACATTATGACAGTAAAGCTGTTCAGTCATTCACGCCGTGAGCTTAGCTACGCTAAAGATGCGATGGGTCAGTTTTTAGGTACCGTCCATGCTCAAATGCGCTGGGTCTCGCAACTAGAAATCGTCAACCACACTATCAGTGTTATTTTAGTCGGTACTACCGCTGGCATTGGCTTATATTTATGGCAAAAGGGCGCGGTCGGCGTCGGTGCAATTGCCGCAGCCACAGCGATGGCGCTACGATTAAATGGTCTAACCCGTATGATTATGTGGCAAACGGCCAGTCTTTTTGAGAGTATCGGTACAGTGCAAGATGGTATGCGCACGTTATCAGCACCCCAAACTATTGTAGACATCCCCAATGCGCCAGCATTAGTGGTGACTGAGGGCAATATTATTTTTGACCATGTAGATTTTAGTTACGAAGGTGAAGACATTGTTGATGATATCGAAGGCGAGTACATTGATGAAGTTGAAACGCCGCTGACTTCCTCACGTGTCAAGCTTTTGGACAACTTCCACTTAGATATTAAAGCCGGTGAAAAAATTGGTTTGGTTGGGCGTTCAGGTGCCGGTAAATCGACCTTAGTTAACTTACTGTTGCGCTTCTTTGATGTCGATAGCGGTAAAATCTGTGTTGATGGACAAGCTATTAATGAAGTCACCCAAGACTCCTTACGCCAGCAAATCGGTATGGTTACCCAAGATACTTCCCTGTTGCATCGTACTGTGCGTGAAAATATCGCCTATGGTCGTCCTGAGGCCACTGACGATGAGATTATCTATGCCGCCAAACAAGCGCAGGCATGGGACTTTATCAAAGATTTGTATGATGATAAAGGCAATACTGGACTCGATACCCAAGTCGGTGAGCGCGGCGTCAAACTATCTGGCGGTCAGCGCCAACGTATCGCTATCTCACGAGTCATGCTCAAAAATGCGCCTATTTTACTACTAGATGAGGCGACCAGTGCGCTTGATTCTGAGATTGAATTTGCGATTACTGAAAGCCTAAACGATATTATGAAAGGCAAAACTGTTATCGCTATCGCTCACCGTTTATCTACCATTGCTGCTCTCGATAGACTGGTAGTAATGCACAAAGGCCAAATCATTGAGCAAGGCAGCCATGACCAACTACTGGCATTAAACGGCGTTTATGCAGGACTATGGCGTCGTCAAAGTGGTGACTTCTTAGGCGAGTTGGATTAAGTAAAACGTGCATAAACTAAGCTAAGTTTTATTAAGACAATTTGAATTAATGCAAATTAAACTACGCCAGTTTCAGCAGCACATGGAGGTGCTACGATTATGGAAGCCTTTGCAAAAAGTATCGACATTAATGGTCAGCAGGCTCGCTACTATCAGCTCAATGAGTTGGCAGACACACCATCACTCACTCGCCCAGCCGCTCACTTTTATGGCGGCAATGGTTTTACAGTGGGTAGCTATACACCGTTCTTAGAAGCGCTGGCAGCAGGTTTTACGCTTAGCTCACTTGCCATGCGCGGCTATTGGTATGATAAGCCAACTAGCCGCCGCCTCACGCGCCAGCAAGATGCGGATATGTTGATTGAGTTTTTAGAAAAAACTCAAGATGCGCCTATCGTTGCTATCGGTCACTCGCAAGGTGCCACTGCCACAGCCATCGCTGCGGCTAAGCGCCCTGATTTATTCTCACAGCTATACCTGATAGAGCCAGTCACTTTTACCAAAGCCCAAACCTTACTTTATGACTTGATGCCCCGCGCTATCAAGCTGTCCCGTGAGCCTTTCAAAAGCACGCTAAGCAAACAAGCCATATGGCCAAGCGTTCAAGCCTTTTATGAGCATCTGCGCACACAACGTGCCTATCGCCGTATCAGTGACGAGCATATGCAACTGTTCGCAAGCAGCAGCTTGACCCAACAAGCAGACGGAAGCTACATCTTAACCTTTGCTCCTGAGCAAGAACTGGCCAACTATTTTGGCACGCCCTTTATTGATGATGCTCTCAAACAACTCACTTGTCCTTATACCTTAATTACTGGCAAGCCCACCTTATTTATCAGTGATAAAGTCCGTGAAAACTGGCAGACCTTTATTCCAGCTGAACAGATTATTTCACTGCCAGATTATGGGCACTTACTGCCGATGGAAGCGCCTAAGCAGTGTGCCGATATTATCTTAGAAAACTTCTTATCTAAATAACGTTATCAGTCATTAAAGTACAATTATTTTATAAAATTAGAAAGGTCTAAGCTAGTGGATGATTTATTTACGCCTAACCCTACTGATAATTTACTGCCATACGACGGCCAGTTGTATAACTTAGGCTCATATACTTCCGGGCTAGATAGTTCAGAGTTGCAGTATTTAGATCAGCTAGGTATAGAGCATGTTATTGATAACGACGATGATTTATACCAAGTATTATTAACGACCTTACCTTGGCAATCTGATGTGGTTACCTTGTTTGGTAAAACTCATATTACCAAACGCCAAATTGTATGGATGGGCGATGCAGGTTTAAATTACCGTTATGCAGGGCATACCTATCTAGCAACTGGTTGGCACCCTATAGTGTTTCACGTGAAACAAATAATTGAAGATAAAATTCAGGCTCTGAATCTCAGGGTCACTGCTGATGGCATTAGTAATACTGACGCTGACTTTAATAAAGGTGCTGATTTTAATAAAGGCGCTGACTGTACTAGCAAAAGCGAGCGTTCCTACTTTAATGCTTGTCTGCTTAACTATTATCCATCGGGTAGCGAAGGTATGGGCTATCATGCCGACGATGAGAAAGAGCTGGGAGCACAGCCGTTGATTGCTGCTTTATCATTAGGAGCGGCCAGAAAAATGCTTTTTAGGCACAAGTCTGCTAAGCATAAAGAAGGGCAAGATAAAGTAGATCTTTATCTTGCCCCAGGTCAGTTAATTGTAATGGCAGGTGTCACCCAAGAGTATTGGAAACACAGTATTCCTAAAACTAAAAAGGTTCATGATGGCCGAATTAGTCTTACCTTTCGGCACATATTTACGCTGTAATTATCTTTGGTAATATAACTGTCTGATATAGTTGTCTAATATAGTTAGCTTTATTAATAATGGTGCTCTAGCTACTCTAGCTATTTTAAGAAATCCTGTGAACCACCTTACTTTTGCAATCGTTTATAGTACTTTCTCAACCATTGAAAGATAACGGCAAGGGTTAATAAAGCCAACATTGGATAAATAAACAGTAGGTCAATACGAATCGCTGCGCTAACGCCTTGCGACCATTGCTGCATGATAAAGTGATAAGGTACATACAATACCCATGCACACAGAGTAAAAATTTGCAGCTGGGTCATAAAGTTACCTGTATCTATCTTGCAACTGTTTATTTATAAATGTTTATAATTCATAGCCGCTTAAAACGGCTACTTTGTTAAATCTAAGCAGTGACTTCTAAAACAATTTTACCAAAAGTGCTACCTTTTTGTAGTTCGCTATGGGCTTTAACCACTTCAGACAATGGATAGCTTCGTTGGATATGTAGCTTCAAGGTAGCATCAGCGACTTGCTGAAGAACGCGGGCCATAGATTGTCCAGATGGCGTGACTGCAAACCCTTCTATAGTTAAGTTTTTATCACTGCCTGCCTCTTTTAGCTTATCAACCCAAATGGATGGCAACACACATACGTGACCATCAGATTTAAGTAAGCTTAGCGCCCGTACTCCTGCATCATCACCAACCAAGTCTAATAACACGTCTGCTTGCAAGTCAGAAAAGCTGTCATCCTTAGTGTAATCAATCCAACCTGCCAGCTTGCTTTTATCTATCAACTGGTCAAGCTTGGCATACTTCTCTGGCGAGCAAATGACCGTCACTTTGATATCATCTTCTGTAATTTTAGCCATTAACAGCTGAATTACCAATTGACCAACACCGCCAGCTGGGGCATTCATCACCACATGGTCGTTCTTTTTAATATCAGCAAACTCAACGAATTGTAGCGCCGTTTGGCCAGCACAAGGTAGAGCACCTGCCTGTTTTAAAGTGATAGACTCAGGCACTGCTGCTAAAAGCTTAGCATCAATGGCCACATACTCTCCATAACAACCGCCAGCAAAATTTAACGCAGCAACCTTGTCACCAACCTTAAACTGCTCGCTCTTACTACTGATGACTTCACCGGCCACATCAAAGCCTAAGATTGCAGGCTTATCATAGTCAAACTTATCTTTACGAATATTATCAGCGCCCCAGCCTTTACCTTGACGGGTTTTATAATCGACTGGATTGATGCCAGCGTAAGCCACTTTTATTAGTACCTGATTGTCACCAACAGTGGGAATATCAATACCGTCTTGATAATTCATCACATCTGGTGTACCAAATTCATTAATGACAACGGCATGTTGCTGATTGGGTAGTTTGTTGTTAGCATTTTTAGGGGTAGAAGTATTAGACATCTTTCATTATCCTTATATTTTTATTTATTATCCAAACTCTCTATTTTTATTTCTATTTCCATCCTTAGTGCTTATTCAAAGCTTTAATTGATAAAGCTTTTATAATAATGGTTGTGGCTAAAAACTTATAGCGGCCCTAACTCTGCACTAATAGGCAGATGATCTGATAACTGTGACCACGGCTTACCTGTATGCACCCAAGCGCGTTTGACCGACAAGTTACGCACGTAGATACGGTCTAAGCTCAATACAGGCAACTTAGCCGGAAAGGTTGGTAATAGCTTGCCATGGCAGCGCTTAAACGCTTCGGTCATACCAAGGCTGCTTGCTAACTTATCGCAGGACATCTTTTTCCAATCATTAAAATCACCTGCCAAAATCAGTGGCTGATCAGCGCCAATCTCATGACGTACATAGTCACTAATCGCTTGATATTGCTTGATACGGTCACGCTCAAATAGATTAAGATGGGCACACAACACTACTACTGGCATATCCCAACCTACGGGCTGTACTTCACAATGCAAAACACCGCGCTGCTCAAGCTTATTCACGGTGATATTGACGTTATGTTTGGGGTCAAGCGGAAAACGGCTCAGTACCGCATTACCATGATGACCATTTTCGTATTCTGAATTTTTGCCATAACTGTTTTGCAGATGTAAGAATTCTCCAAACCACTCGTGCTGCGACTGGTCAGGATATTCGTTATATTGCATATTCCGCTTGAGGTTTTGCCCTTGTACTTCTTGTAGGCACAGCACATCTGAGCCTACCTCATCTAGTGCTTGGGCGATACCTTGCATTTTTACTTGGCGGTTCAGCGGTGACATACCTTTATGGATGTTGTAGCTGGTCAGGATAAAAGACTCTGTTTGATTAGTCATAGAATTCGTAGTCATATTATAAGCATTAATATCAATTATTATAATTAATCCGCTCGTTAGGATTAGGTTAGCAATATAGGTGTTACCCTACAGTTTTCATCGAGTAATTACCTATCATAAACCATCACTACCCAAAACGATGTAGCAGATAACATAATGCCTAATAAACGATTATCTTTACAGGAGTAGTAGTTCTAACCGTACGTTTTAACTAAATAGTCAATAATATCTTGTGATTCAAACATCTCAGTGTCGGTATTAGGATCAACAAGATACGGAAACTGTAGCTTACCCGGCATGTCTTCCTTCATGATATGTTCGCGTTTGCCACCTTTAATAGGTTTATATTTACCAAGCTTAAGACGCTTCCCAAACACGCCAATGTCTTCTATTTGCTCACGTGCGACGTTGTGATTGATGTAGCCAACTTCAAGCGTACTCAACTTTTCGCGCACCAAACGACAAAAAGGACTGGCTTCAAAACCATATAAATGTAGCAACTCATCAGGTTTACCACGTGCTTTGTTCTTTTTTGGATGGACGGCTTTAACCCCGCGCATCATCGATGCAATACTGGCTACCTTATTAGTCAAAGTTGCATTATCACCAGTCGTTTTTTGATACTTTTCAGGAGTCTCACCTTTTTTAGAATAATGGACAAATAGATGTTCAATAATAGCTTGCGAGTCTACTATTTTATCGTCAGTATTTTCATCAATTAAAAAAGGAACTTGTTTCTTACCTGAGAGCTTCTTAAGCTCATCGCGGTAAACGTGACCTCTATGCGGGCTTGGACGACTTTCATAGTCTAAATTAAGCTGTGTCATTACTTCACGTACGCGGCGTGAATAAGGGCAAGCTTCAAATTCATATAAAATCAGTGATTTTTCTGGCTGCATAGGGGTTGGCGTGCCCATATTGCCGAGACCACCACGTAACAGAGTCGAGGTAGTTGCTTGCAGACTTTTAATCTTAAAACTGAGAGCATATGGAATAATCATCATTTATATCCTTATTATTATATTCGTATTGTCGTATCCATTGATTTCGTAGTTGTTGTCCGCTTTTATATTTTTATAGCAATTCGATAGCATATGACACAAAAAGAGCATTAGCTCATATTGAACCAATGCTCTTTTTTAGTAATGCCTTATGAGCATTTTTTGCCTTTTATCAGTAATGCTTATACATAATACTTCCGTATTGGTGCTAAGCACTCTACTGAAAAACTAGCTACTAATAGCGTGTAACCAGAGCAATTGGTTGATCTTCGCCCATCATCTCTTTTGGCATAAATACGGCTTTACCACCATTATGAATCACATGCTCGATGATTAAACCTACTGCATCATCGGTCACGCCATCAGCAGCGGGATCGTCTGACATAGTGAGCGTTTGGGCCTTTTCATCAACCTTAGCAGGTTGGATATAACCGCGACGTACATATAGAGTCTCACCTGCACCTTGGAAAGCAGCACGGTAAACGTCTTGTAAATCAGTACTTAACATATTAGCACCGCGGGCTTTGTCAATTTCGCCAAGAGCGGCTTCATGTAGCGAAGTACGATAGCCTTCTACTGCTTCTTGCACGCCATCAATAATGTGTTGGGCGCTGCCTTCTTCAAGCTCGGTCAGGTTAGACACAGTGGCGATGATGTTGTCTGGACGGTCACAGACTTCATTGTAGTAGCTAATGTTACGGGCATCACCGACGATGACGAGTGGCATTTTATGATCGCCCCACAGCTCTTGTACGCTTTTATCGACCTGATTAAAGAACTCTTTAAGATAACTGTTTTCTTTGTCTGCTGAGCGATCAGAACCAGCATCACCAGTTTTATACAGGCTATTATTTTCAATAGGAAACGGAATATTTTCCATATTATTTTGGCTATCAGAATCTTTTGTGAGCTCGGTTACAACGCGATCGTTCGCCGCTTCAATGAGACGCGCACTATCACGGGTAAGCACCACAGTATAATAATGTACAGCACTTGCCATATCACGAACTAAATCACGTGTTGCAAAGCGGTCTGAAATCACCACACGTTCTGGCGTATCAAGCGGCATACGGATAATCTGCACGTCATCAGCGCTAGCAAAGATAGCTAAAGTGTCTAGATTGTAATTATGATTCAGCTCATCAGTTTTAGCGTGAATATTGTCTAAAATTGTAGTTGCTGTGCGCTTGTCATACTCGTTAGTCAGGCGCTCTTCAACTATTTTTAATTGGTTCTTTAAGGCGATAGGGTCTTTATCATTAGCTGGATGCTCACGGTGAGTCTTAACAAAGATACTTACTGCTGGGTTTGCTTTGGTTTCGCGTAAACTCTTAAGGGTCGCTTTCATAAATATTGTTCCTTATTTTATTATCATTAATTTTATTTGAAATGAGCGTTTTATTCACTTAATAATTCTATTCACTTAATTATGTGGAAAATTTAGCAATTGGCTAACGGGGAATGTAACCTCCTAAGCGAATGGTTATTTCTTATTATTAGTCTCATTGTGGTGTTCAACCACTACAATCCTACCAACTTCACCCTACTAGCTGTATGGTTGCTTTGCAAGCAAATGATGGCACTTTGTAAGTATAGCTATTGACATGATATATAAATGACCGTAATAAATAAATAGAATGTAAGGCAGGCAAGCGCTGGGTTGCATTATTGACAGGTCATACCCATCATTTAGATAGTCCTTAAATTTAAATAATCCTTAGCAAACTGAAACTATAAAAAATTTAACTATAAATGAAACTCTTTTTTAACACTGGATATCTCTATGCCTATTCTCGCCCCAGACTTACACCTTGTTGACTTTACCGATACCGCTCCTAGTGATTTGCAAACCCAAGTGACCGCTGCTATTGACCAAGCGAATACTTTTTTAGATAAGCTACAACCAATCAATGCTGATACTAGCACTAGCGTTAAGAGCATCAGTGCCGCGCAAGCCTTAACCGATGTGATGACTTTTGACCATATTAATTTAGCCTTAGATCGCAGCTGGGGTATTTTATCGCATCTTAATAGTGTGATGAGCAATGACGACATTCGTCATGTGCATCATGAATTGCTACCGAAACTGTCTGCCTATGGCACTCGCGTTGGTCAGCATCAGCCATTATTTATGCGTTATAAAACTATTGTGAATGATGAAGCATTTTTGGCCACACTTGAACCGGCACGTGCGCGGGCAATTGAGCTAGCGCTACAAAGCTTTGAGCTATCAGGAGTGGCATTACCGAAAGCTGAGCAAGATGAATTTGCAGCTATCCAAAGTCAGCTATCGACTTTATCTGCGACGTTCTCAGACAATATTTTGGATGCCACTCAAGCTTATGCGCTGCCGCTTAAAGAGGAGCAGTTAGCCGGGTTGACTGACAGTGGTCTTGATCTATTAGCCGATGCGGGCAAGCAGTACAAAGCCAGCGCTTTAGAAAAGGGCACCCTAACGCAGGCGGAAGTTGATGCGCTGCCAACGCAATATTATGTCGCTACTTTAAATATTCCAGTTTATATTGCCGTTATGACTCATGCGGATAATCGCGAACTGCGCGAGACGTTATACCGTGCTTATGTGACCCGTGCCTCAGAGTTTGATGAACATACTAATGCTAAAGGCCTGTCTCTAAACAACGCCGATATCATGGGGCAGATATTACAATTACGCGAACAAAAAGCCCATCTGCTAGGGTTTGCTAATTATGCGGAAGTATCATTATCGACGAAAATGGCAGACAGTGTGCCGGAAGTTGAAGCTTTCTTACGCAATCTTGCCGCCCAAGCAACGCCTACCGCCGAGCAAGATTTAGCACAATTACAAGACAGTGCTAAAGACTATGGCATCAGCGACTTGCAGGCATGGGACAGCGCTTATATTGCTGAAAAGGTAAAACAAGATAAGTTCAGCTTATCGCAAGAAGAAATTCGTCCGTATTTCCCATTACCAAAAGTGATTGATGGTTTATTTGCCATTGTCGAACGTCTATACGGCATTACGGTAAAAGAGCAACAGCATGAAGACAATCATTCTGAAAACGCGGCATCACGTTGGCACGATGAAGTACGTTTTTATCAATTATTCGATGAAAAAAATCAGTTAGTAGGTGGGTTTTACTTCGATTTATTTGCCCGCAGTGGTAAACGTGGCGGCGCCTGGATGAGTAGTTTTCAGTCGCGTTACACCCATGAAGAGCAAGGCTATCAGCAGTTACCCGTTTGTTTTATGGTTGGTAACTTTACCCCCGCACTTGATGGCAAGCCCAGTCTGCTTACCCATGATGAAGTATTGACCTTGTTCCATGAATTTGGTCATGGTCTCCATCATCTATTAACGCAAGTCACCGTTGGCGATGTCGCGGGCGTGAATGGTGTTGAGTGGGATGCAGTCGAGCTACCCAGTCAGTTTATGGAAAACTGGGCGTGGGATGCGGAAGGGATTGCCCTTATTAGTAGCCATGTCGAAACGGGTGAACCGCTTCCTAAAGATAAGCTGGATGCGCTACTCGCTGCCAAAAACTTCCAAAGCGGTATGCAAACCCTACGTCAGATTGAATTCGCATTATTTGATTTACTGATTCATTCGCACACCCCAGCGCTGGATTATGATGGCATTTTAAGCACTTTGAATGGTGTGCGTAGTGATGTCGCTATTATGCAAACTCCTGACTATAACCGTTTCGCTAATGGCTTTAGTCATATCTTTGCCGGTGGCTATGCCGCAGGTTATTACTCTTATAAATGGGCGGAGCTGTTATCCGCTGATGCCTTTAGTAAGTTTGAAGAAGAAGGCATCTTTAATCCTATAACGGGCAAAGCCTTCCGTGAGACTATTTTATCAGTGGGTGGCAGCTTGCCCGCTAAAACTAACTTTGAGAACTTCCGTGGTCGCGGTGCCAGTATCGATGCCTTGTTACGTCATAGCGGTTTTAATGATAACCATCCTAACGACAAGGCAGCCAGCTAAATGCGTTATCAATCTAGCCAACCAAAACGGCGCTTCTTAGCAGGGGTAAGCTGTCCTAAGTGTCACACCTTGGATGCGGTGGTACAAGTCAATATTATCACGCCTGAGCCTGATGAATATATTGAATGTACCCAGTGCGGCCACACAGAACATCGCCCTGATCCTGATGCAATTAGTGCCAAAAATCATGCGGAAGATCAGCTTACCCGTGATGCAATGGCAACAGGTACCAGCGGTACGGTAAAATTTAAGACTTAAAGAGTAGTATTCATAATTAATAAGTCGTCGCCATTACTCTACAATGGCGACGACTTGTCAAGCTTGTTTATCAAAGCTATTTATTAAAGCGGCTTATCAAACTTACCTATCAAATCTGCAACTCCTAGGGCAACTTATGGCTATCTTACAATTGACCCATGACCCTATTTTAACGAGCAACGCTCAAGTTCTTGTGTTGCCAGTTAATACTGCCGGCACGCTTTTAGACCCAGTACTGACCCGCACTAAGACTCTATATCCAGATAATTATCAACGCTATCATCGGGCTTGCCGTGATAGCAGCTTATTAGTGGGTAGCTGCCTACTGCATAAACGTCAACGAGAAAGTGCTGGTTTGGGTGCCAGTAGCAATGGCAATCAGCCCAGCTATATTGCTAACCTTGTCATCTCTGACCACCCATATCATCCTACGCGCGAGCAATGGCTAACGGCTGCTCTGCTTGATTTGCAGCAACAACTGTTGCCACTGATTCGTTATCGAGGTATTCGTAAAATAGCACTACTAACGCGCCCGCTTATCTTCAATAATCCTCAGGACAGCGAAGCAAAAAACCCGCCAAACGCAGTTCCTCTAGATTGGCATTCTGAAACCTTGCCTCTGTTTATTAGACATCTACAAGTCCTACCAAAAGTGCGTATTGATTTGCACCTGCCTAAAAATATAGCGCTTGAGGCAAATCAAACTCTAAATTAGCTTTGCAAATCATTAATTATTTATCTTCTGTGCGCTTTGCCACCCCTTTGTAAAGGATAAAACTGGTGACTACCTTACCCGTATTAAAATACATTGCTCATTACCCTGAGCACATTCAAACTCAAGCGGCAGAGCTTATCAGCGATGGTCGATTAGGAGGTTATTTGGATAAAAAATATCCCACTAAGCATCAAATACAAAGTGATAAAGCGCTGTATCAGTATATTAATGAGATAAGAAATCAGTATATGCGCAAGAGTGGCTCGCTCACCCAAGTCAGCTATAACAGTAAACTAGCGGTACTCAATCAAGCATTGGGCATTCATACTTATCAATCACGAGTGCAAGGCAGTAAGCTTAAGGCGCATAACAGTATTACAGTAGCCAGCTTATTTAAAGAAGCACCGCCAGAATTTTTACGGATGATTGTCGTTCATGAATTGGCGCATTTTAAAGAAAAAGAGCATGACAAAGCTTTTTATCAATTGTGCTGCCATATGGAACCTGATTATCATCAATTTGAGTTAGATACGAGGTTATGGTTGCAGTGGCGAGACAGTAGTTTGTTTTAGTTATAATTAATTTTTTTACTGATAGCTTATGCATATACCTTAATCATTACTTAGAATTTATAATCCACCCAATCGTTTTATTATTATCTATTATTGCTTAGTTATATGAGCATATATAAAAGCGCCCCTTATCCGAGTAACAGATAAGGGGTGCTTTTTTCTACTTGACTGGCGTTGCTCACTTTACTATTAACAGTAAAGCGACTTTATACGCTTACTTGATACGCATGTCACCCGTTTCGACGTAGCGTTGATGCCATGATAATGATTCGTTAAGGATATGCGGCGTTTGCATCCCCGCTGTGCTAGATGCGCGATCAAAATAATCTTGCAGCATCGGACGATAGTCTGGATGCGCGCAGTTATCGATAATCGCTTGAGCACGTTGACGTGGCGCAAGACCACGCAAATCAGCTAAACCTTGCTCAGTCACAATCACCATCACATCATGCTCAGTATGGTCATGGTGCGATACCATTGGCGTGATACAGGAGATTGCGCCATCTTTAGCTACTGATGGCGACACAAAGAATGAGGTGTAAGCGTTACGCGCAAAGTCGCCTGAACCACCCAAACCATTCATCATATTTGTACCCATGACGTGGGTTGAGTTGACGTTACCATAAAGGTCACACTCAATCATGGCATTGATTGCAAGAACGCCTAAGCGACGCGCCACTTCTGGGTGATTGGTGATCTCTTGTGGACGCAACACAATGCGAGCACGCAGCTCTTCAATGTTGGCATTAAAGCGCTCAAGCGCATCTGGGCTTAATGACAGCGCAGTGGCAGAGGCCATGGTCATTTTGCCAGACATGATGAGATCAAGCATCCCGTCTTGTAAGACTTCGGTGTAGCCTGTTAATTGCTCAAACGGGCTGTTTTGTAGTCCTGCCAATACTGCATTGGCCACGTTGCCTACACCAGATTGAATTGGCAATAGATTTTTTGGCATCCGGCCTTTTTTGACTTCCTCATGAAAGAAATCAATGATATGGCTAGCAATTTGATTTGAGCATTCATCGGGGTCAGCAAACTTGCTGTTGCGATCTGGTGAGTTGGTTAAGACGACAGCGACGACTTTATCCATATCACAATGTAGGTACGGAACGCCAATACGCCCGCCTGGGGTAACCAGTGGAATGGGTTTACGATTTGGCGGCATACCAATATCATTATAAACGTCATGCATGCCCTCAAGCATTAAACTTTGTTGAGCATTGACTTCTAAGATAATATGGTCAGCATTTTCTAACCAAGCATTACTGGTACCAATGGAGGTCGAAGGAATGAGGCGACCATCCGGCAGGATACCGGACACTTCAACGACAGCCATATGCATATCGCCATAAAAGCCAATGGTGCTTTGTTGTGCCACATGTGATAAATGCATATCAAAATAATAAGCTTCGCCAGCATTAATTTGTTTACGTAATGCCGGCTCTGACTGATAAGGAGTACGCCATTTGATACCTTTAGCATCAGCTAACACGCCATCACATTCAGTAGCCGTAGAAGCGCCAGTCAATAGACCAATTTGAAAGTCTTGACCACGTGCATGCGCGGCTTCCATGTGTTTGGCAAGCGCCGCTGGTATGGCTTTGGGATAACCAGCACCGGTAAAGCCACTCATACCCACATTCATATCATTCTTAATAAATGCAGCCGCTTCATCAGCAGACATGATTTTTTTACTCAATCCTTCGTGGAGTACACGCCCTTCATGGTTCAGTGATGTCATACCGCTTCTCCTAGTAACTTCCATATTAAATTAATCCTCAATAAATGAGGGAAAATTGAAACGAACTCACTAATACAGTTTCGTTTCAGTATCTTAAACAAATTCATCATGAAATGCGAGTAGCTTGTCTCAAGGAGTGATATCACCATCTAACCTTATCTTTTAGAATGCCAATAGTCATTCTACTGTTGACCACACTATATCGATAAGTTGCTGTATTTAGTTTTCAAAATTACCACTAGTCCACTTTAAGAAGTCAGCTAGAGTACGGCATGTTTATAGGCAAGAAGCCTCATACTTGAGATAAATGGATTCAGAGGAAAAATATATATATTGATTGAATAATACGGACTTATATAAGTTTTTAAGCAGCCTGTGCTAGATATTAAGCTCAACATCTTAGTGATATAGAAAAGACCGTAGATATTAAGTTTACGGTCTCTAGATTGAGGTCTACTTAAACATTAACCTTAATTAATACTTGTGTTCTAGTTATTTTAGTATCAGCGTTTGTCTTCTTTTTTTAATAATATAATAGCCGTATCGTAGTAGTCCATATCGATTAATTGACTAGAGTTTTTAGGTAATGCATTTAAGAGTTCTTTTCGCTGTCTACGTCCTAAATTATAACTAATATTAGAAAACTCCTTGTTACATCGGACACATCTGTAAATATGTCCTTTTTCCTCGATAGGAGGCGCTAGACCACCACAACGGCACATACTAGCATTTCTCTTCAACAGATCAGCCGTATGCTGAGTTAAATTATCAGGGTCATATTCAGTGTATTCCTGTTCTGCTTTACGACTAAATAGAAACTGTCTTACTGTCGGAAACTTCAAAACAATCCCCTTGCTCTATGATTTTTACTATATGAATGGTTGAACAAAAGGAAATCTTTAGCAAGCCTTTTTATGAGTTTCAGACAGAGAGCATTAATCTCAGACGGACAACCTCCAGTAATTAAACTAATCCTCGCTTTAGATAACTATGAATTAATAACTACAGGTAAATGTAAACTAATACTATCTCATTAAAATAAATAATTGTTAGCTATGCATCACTTTCTAAAGCTTACTTACTACATACAATAGTACAGTTTGTTTAGAGCCTCGTATATAATACTCTAAATCTAAGTCAAAAATGAAGCGCATATTTTTTGTTGCTTACTACTATTTAATTAGAAAAAATATTGGATCCACAAAAAAACCGCCTTGAGAAATTTCTCAAAGCGGTGTTCTTATAATATTAAAACTATATGATATTAAACCAGAAAAATGTCATTAATTAGACTTAGCTCTGTTCAACACCTTTCATAGTCAACTTGATACGACCGCGGTTGTCGACGTCTTGTACCAATACTTTCACAACTTGTCCTTCTTTTAGATAGTCAGAGACATTCTCTACGCGCTCATCTGCGATTTGTGAGATGTGAACAAGACCATCAGTATTGGGCAAGACGTTAACGAATGCACCAAAATCAACGATACGAGCAACGGTACCTTCATAAACCTTGCCAACTTCAACTTCAGCAGTTAAGGCTTCGATTTTACCAATAGCTGCTTTAGTAGCCGCTTTATTTTCACCAAAGATACGAATAGTACCCGCATCATCAATATCAATAACCGCCCCAGTTTCTTCGGTTAACTGACGAATCGTTGCGCCACCTTTGCCGATAACATCACGGATTTTGTCAGGGTTGATTTCGATAACGGCATAGTTAGGCGCATGAGCATTGATTTCAGTACGGCTTGCAGGTAATACTTTATTCATCGCATCTAAAATATGGATACGACCAGCATGGGCTTGTTTTAACGCTTGCTCCATGATATCTGGGGTAATTCCTTCGATTTTGATATCCATTTGCAGAGCGGTAATACCGTCTTTAGAACCGGCAACTTTAAAGTCCATATCGCCTAAATGATCTTCATCACCTAAGATATCAGACAATACGGCAAAACGTTCACCTTCTTTAACCAGACCCATCGCGATACCAGCAACCGGTGCTTTTAGTGGTACGCCAGCATCCATCAATGCTAAACTTGCGCCGCAAACAGAAGCCATAGACGATGAACCGTTAGATTCAGTAATCTCTGATACTACGCGGATAACATACGGGAAGCGTTCGCTATCAGGAAGCATCGCTTGCACACCGCGGCGCGCTAGGCGACCATGACCAATTTCACGACGTTTTGGCACGCCTTCTCGACCCGTCTCACCTACTGAGAAATGCGGGAAGTTATAATGCAACATGAAATGGTCACGAATCGTACCCGCTAGCGAGTCAATCATATTCACATCACGGCTGTTACCAAGAGTAGTCGTTACCAAAGCCTGGGTTTCACCACGAGTAAATAACGCTGAACCATGAGTAAATGGTAATACACCTACTTGCACATCAATAGCACGAACGGTGTCAAGATCACGACCATCAATACGTGGTTTACCAGACAAGATGTTGTCACGAACGGTACGATATTTTAGATCGTTATAGATTTCTTTTAGCTCAGATACGTTGCTGCTATACGTTTCTGCTTCTGTATCACCAGCAAGCGCATCAATAGCGGCTTGTCTAACCTCATCAAGCTTAGTGTAACGCTCTTGCTTATCAGTAATAGTATAAGCATCAGAAACTTGCGCGCCGAACTGCTCTTTCATACTATTTGATAAGGCTTCGTCACGCGTAGGAGAAGTAAACTGCTGTTTAGCCGTGCCCACTTCTTCTGCTAATGAGGCAACATTATCGATAACGATTTGCTGCTGCTGATGCCCATATAATACTGCACCTAGCATTTGGTCTTCTGATAACTCTTTTGCTTCAGATTCAACCATCAACACTGCTGATTTCGTACCAGCAACGATTAGATCAAGATCACTCTCTTTAAGCTGTTCAAGAGTCGGGTTTAAAACATATTCACCGTTAATAAAACCAACGCGTGCACCGGCAACAGGGCCATTAAATGGCGCGTCAGAGATAGCTAGTGCAGCTGAGGCACCAATCAATGCCGCGATATCGGCTGATTGACTCTTGTCTGATGATACAACCGTCGCTGTGATTTGAATTTCGTTCAAATAACCTTCAGGGAAAAGCGGACGAATCGGACGGTCAATCAAACGCGAGGTTAAGGTTTCAGACTCACTGGCACGGCCTTCACGTTTGCCATAAGCACCTGGAATTTTACCTGCAGCATACATTTTTTCTTGATAGTTAACGGTCAATGGAAAGAAGTTTTGGCCTTCTTTTGCTTCGGACTTAACAACGGCTGCTACTAATACAGTTACGCCGCCCATATGTACTAAGATAGAGTTGGCTTGGCGAGCAATACGGCCGGTTTCAATGACAACTTGCTGGTCGCCGTATTGGAATTCACGCTTAATGGTGTTAAACATTGATGGGTTTGTCATATAGTCTTGTTCCTAATGTTGAGTGACGAGAATAATATCGATTGCATTGGCAATCTAATATTGATCGTTGAAATCTTTTGTATTCTGCTGTTATCACTATTATATGTAAAGTCGGTATAACTAGGATGAGTGTTAATAAGCACTGTGCTTATAACGGCCTCTACTATTACCACTTACTTATCGTACTACGGTACCTTGTTGATACAAATTCTGTTTTCTATGCCTATTTATACGAATATTAATAAAGTCTGTATTTAGTTGCCTGTTAGCATAGTAATAGGTATTTGACGATCGTCTATGTTTAAAGACATAGTCACCATACTGTAGAAATTCACAGTGCACTATTTTACAGGGAATTGCAGACATTGACCAATTAATTGCAAAATTGTAGGAACGGCTCACTTTCTTATCTTACAGTTTCTAAGATTGAGACTTTCCCACATCAATCTTACAACCACAAAAAAAACGGTGTGAATCTATTCCACACCGTTTTTGTACTGCTCAACATTCATATCGATAATAACCTTTGTCTTACTTCAGCTTTGTGATGCAAATGTGTAGCATACCTGATCTTATTTAATAGCCGATAGCTTGAACAACGTTATCATCAATGTCGATAAATTAACGACGTAGACCCAATTGGCTGATCAAAGTCGTATAACGACCCAAATCTTTACCTTTTAGGTAATCAAGCAATTTACGACGGGTATTAACCATACGGATAAGACCACGGCGGCTATGGTGATCTGCTTTATGTGCTTTAAAATGGCTTTGTAAATCATTGATACGCGCGCTTAATAAAGCCACTTGTACTTCAGGTGACCCTGTATCGTTTTCGCCGCGTTGGTATTGAGCAATGATTTGTTCGCGGTCAGTGTTAGTTAGCATAAGTTTCTCCGGCAATGCTATAAGCTCCAAAGGTACTCAGTGAGTTTGAGCCGTTATGGAACAGTAGAATAGTATAAATAAAATAGTCCGCTTGCCATTCAGGACAACCCTGCATTACTAGAGTTGACCTAGTGGCCAGCAAACACATATATTGGCGTGGCGCAATTATAACAAAAAACCGCTGAACTAACAGCAAATTTCCATGTTAGTTTTCAGTAGTTTTTTTGACAGAAATATCGATAATATTGTCGTACTTGAACAACTTGCATAAAAGCTTTTCTACATGAAAGTATTTCATAGTAAAGCTTTAAGATGTTAGCCTAAAAGGCCTTACAAACTTATTTATCTTTTTTAATGTCGTCTTGCGTAGCATTGCCGCCAAGCGCCTCATCAGCTAAGGGCGCAGTTGTTGCTTCAGCTAGGCTATCAGGAATGATATCTTCACTAGGGTCAATATCATCAGCTAGCTTTTGTATTTTCTTTTCTTGCGCATCCATGTCTTTCTCAGGCTTATCCATGATATATCTCCTAGTCTATTTTATTAATGACGTTCATTTTTTGAAGAGCTCAACACCAAAAATGCCAACCAAATAAATAGTCAGCATCTTTGGTTAAGAATCTATGTGAACAATACATGCTGCTAAAACGAACTAAAACTTACTTTTCTTTCTTGTTCTTAGCTTCTTCTGCATTGTCAGCGATACGATCTGCGGCAGCTTCTGTATCTTTAGTGTAGTTACTTTCAGTTTGATTTTTCAATGAGGCTTCAGCTGCGTCAGAACGTTGTTGCTCAAAGTTTGTGTCATTTGGATTAGGGTTAGCCATGGTAATTTCCTTTTTCGTTATAGTTAAGTGGTTTAAAATTTAATTTCTTAAGGATTGATAGAAAAATATTATTGGGTACAGTCAATATTATTTATGCAGATAGCGCTTTATCAATGGCGTCAACAAAGTTCTTAATATCATCTGGATTACGTGATGTAATCAAATTCCCATCTACCTGTACAGTTTTATCTACGAAAGTTGCACCAGCGTTTTCAAGATCAGTTTGCAAAGTACTATAAGCAGTCAAAGTTTTGCCTTTAGCAATGCCAGTATTAATGAGAGTCCAAGGAGCATGACAAATAACAGCTAGTGGTTTACCTGCATCATTGATAGCATTAATTATATTATGGGCTTCTTTATTACCACGTATGGTATCAGCATTTACAGTACCACCTGGAACTACTAGCGCATCGTAATTAGCGACCTGGGCATCTTTTGAAAAGATATCGGCAGTAAAAGTATCACCTTTATTGACATCTTGATTCATGGCTTGGACTTCTTTATCCTTATTAGTAGTAATAAGAATAGTTTTATAACCTTTCTCTTTAAGTTGGTTATTAACGTCTTCGTATTCTGCTTGTTCAAAGTTATTGTGTAATAGGAAAGCTATCGTCTTCATATAACTCCTTATATAATTATACGTATGTATTTATAAATTGACTTATTTTTATTATTTTCTAGAATTCGCTGTTGTTGATTTGATTATCATATAAAAAAAGCAGGTTTCACGATAGGTGAAACCTGCAATTAAATGTGACAGTATGTGATTAATGTAAGACGCTAGTAAGTTATGAGGTGGTTAAGTTAGTGAATTAAAACAATGGTTCTATGAAATAGCTGGCACTATATTTGGATAAGCTTCTTAGGTTGCAGCCTTCCGTTAAGACTGACCGCGCCTAAGCCGATAAACTGACCTTGGTCATTAAGTAGGCGAATATCTACTGGTTGTTCATGTTGTAGCAGTGGTGCAAGGCTACCCTGAGCATCTTCTCTATCGTTACTATCAAGAATATCCATATTTTGGACAACGCTTTCGACGCTTGTCTCTAACTGCGTGGTTTGCAAAGTATTCAAAATATAGTCTTGCAACTCAGCTGTAAGCTGGTCAAATACATTCAGACGCTGGCCTTGGCGTACGCGCTCAACCTGTAGAGCCGTTAGCATCAATTCAGCCTTAATGTTTACGCAAGCATCTACCGGTAGCAATTGCGCCCTCCGACTGTCTGGCGTTTGCTCTTCTAATTGCGCCACAGTGATTGCCTCTTCGAGCCGAAACTCGCCGACTTGGAGACGACGTAATGCGGTTAGATGTCCTAAGGTTCCTAATGCTTTGGCAATATCCTCTGCTAGCACGCGCACGTAGGTGCCTTTAGTGCAAGTGACCGTCAGCTGAATCTGGCGCTCATCAATCACTGTTAGAGTAACCGCCTTAAGCACTATGTCTCGAGGCGCACGCTCAACCTCTATGCCAGCACGTGCATATTCATAAAGCTTTTTGCCGTCTTTTTTGAGCGCAGAGTACATCGGTGGAATCTGCTGCTGAGCACCCAAGAATTGCTGAGAAAGACTTTCTAGTAAGTCCTGATCAAAGATTGGAATAGCCATTTCAGCTGTAATCTTGCCATCAGCATCGCCCGTGTCAGTCTGAGCCCCAAGCAATATCGTCGCTTGATAGGATTTATCAGCGTCAAGCTGATAGTGACTGAATTTGGTCGCCTCCCCTAAGCAAATTGGCAGTAGTCCAGTTGCCATGGGATCAAGCGTTCCGGTATGCCCTGCTTTCTTACTGTCATACACAGGTGATTTAAATAAATATTTCACCTTGGATACTACTTGCTGCGAGGTCATTCCCATAGGCTTATCAATTAAAATAACGCCAGAAATTTTTTGTTTAGAGGCAGGCTTTGTCTTAATTTGCTTTGTACTTGCTTGGTTCGGCGATATGGACATGATGGTCACTACTCTTTTATTTCTTACTGGTCTGTTTGTTGCTGTTCTGTTTGTTGCTGTTCTGTTTCTTGCTCTTCAGCTTCGTTTTTCTCAGTTTTAGTAACCGCTTGGCTAATCAAATCCATCATATAGTTACCACGGGCGGTGACTTCGTCATAATGAAAACGCAGTCGCGGGGTGGTGCGGGTTTTTAGGCTATGGCTTAGCTCTGTACGCAAAAATCCAGCTGCTTTGTTTAAAACTTGCACACTCTGCTCATGATCAGTCATATTCATAGCATCGTTGAGCTCAGGTTCCATGATGGTGACATAAACATCTGCATAGCCCAAGTCAGGACTGACTTTAACACTAGAGATGGTCACAAAACCGGTCAGGCGCGGATCGTTCACTGCATCACGAATAAGAACAGCAAGCTCGCGCTGAATTTGGTCCGCTAAACGTTGTAAGCGTTGGTTCATATTATTATCCTATTTCTTAGTCATAATTTGGTAGAGGTTTACTATCGAATCGATAATAAATAATAGTTGCTAGTAAATATATTTTTTAATATAAGCATTACAGGCTTGTTATATATAATAAAAAAGGCCTAGCAGGATGAACCTGTTAGGCCTAAATACAGCGTGATATCCGTCAGCAAGGCTAAAGATGCTCAGCTGATTAGGCTTGTTGCGTGCTTAGATAGTGCGCTCAAACTGCTGGATTTCAAAGACTTCGATTTTATCGCCATCTTCAACATCGTAGCCTCGAACGGCAAGACCACATTCCATACCAGTGCGCACCTCGTTAACATCTTCTTTATAACGACGTAATGACTGTAACTGACCAGTAAAGATAACTTGGTCATCACGCAAGACGCGGATTGGCTTGTTACGATAAATCGTCCCTTCAACCACCATACAACCAGCAGCTGCACCGAACTTACTAGAGCGGAACACTTCGCGAACGTCAGCAATACCCAAGATTTTCTCGCGATGTTCAGGCGCAAGTAAACCACTCATTGCTGCTTTTACATCATCGATTAAGCCATAGATTACACTGTAATAACGTATATCCATGTCAGCAGCGTCTGCTTTACGGCGCGCAGTCGCATCGGCACGGACGTTAAAGCCTAACAAGACCGCTTCACTAGACTCTGCAAGGGTCACATCAGATTCAGATATCGGACCTACGCCTGAGCTGATGACTCGAACCTTCACTTCATCTGTGGATAGCTCGTTTAATGCAGAGAGTAAGGCTTCAAGCGAACCGCGAACATCAGTTTTTAGCACAATATTCAAGAACGACACATCACCTTGTTCCATTTGCTCAAATAGGCTCTCTAAGCGCATGGTATTTTGACGATCAAGTTGCTGCTCACGCTCACGGTTGGCTCTAAAGTCTGCCACTTCACGCGCTTTTTTCTCATCAGTAACGACCAAGAACTCACTACCAGCCGCTGGTGTTTCGGGCAAGCCTAAAATCTCAACGGGAATAGAGGGGCCTGCTGATTGAATGCGTTTACCATGTTCATCAGTCATTGCCCGAACTTTACCATAATATTCACCCGCTAATACTAAATCGCCTTGTTTCAAGGTACCTTTTTTAACCAGTACGCTGACCACAGGGCCACGGCCTTTCTCAAGTCTTGATTCGATGACCACACCTTGAGCAGCACCGTCTAGCGGCGCTTCTAATTCCATTAGCTCCGCTGTTAAGCTAATATATTCTAAAAGCTCATCAATACCTTCGCCAGTTTTGGCTGAGATACGCGCCATGGGGGTATCACCGCCCCATTCTTCTGAAATGACTTGTTTGGCAGTTAATTCATTCAATACACGATCTGGATCTGCACTTGGCTTATCCATCTTGTTAATCGCAACAATAATCGGCGTACCAGCCGCGCGAGCATGGTCAATTGCTTCTTCCGTTTGCGGCATCATGCCATCATCAGCAGCGACCACTAATACCACAATATCCGTCGCTTGAGCACCGCGTGAACGCATCGCACTAAAGGCAGCATGGCCTGGGGTATCAAGGAAAGTAATAACACCGCGAGCAGTTTTGACGTGATAGGCACCGATATGCTGCGTGATACCACCAGCTTCGCCAGTTGCAACTTTAGTTTCACGAATCTTATCAAGTAACGAAGTCTTACCATGGTCGACATGACCCATGATGGTAACCACTGGTGGACGCGCTTGAACGTTACTACTACGCTCATCAACCGCATCATGAAGATCGTCTTCAACCTTAGTATCACTAACAGGTACTGGGTTGTGACCCATCTCTTCTACGATCAGACTTGCTGTCGCTTGGTCGATGGTATCTGACTCAGTCGCCATTTCACCCATCTTCATTAATAGCTTAGTGACTTCACGAGCTTTAACGGCCATACGCTGAGCAAGATCTGCTACAGCAATTTGCTCGCTAATCTCAACATCATAAACGATTTTTTCAACCGGTTTTTCAAACTTATGCTGTGATGATTGCGCTGAGCGTAAACCGCTGTTACGGTTTTTCATCTCGCGCTCATCTTGATTCTTACGGCGACGACCACGGGCACCAGTACTGCTAGCACCGCGCTTAATTTCGCGACGTTCTTTCTCAAATGATTCTTCTAATGCATCACCGACCAGACCTTCAGCCAGTGGTTCATCTTTACGTACTTCAGCAGCAGGCTGATCCGTATATTTACCCGCCATTTTACGCATCTGCTCAAGGGTACGCTTTTGCGCCTCTTTAGCTTGTGCTTGGCGCGTTTCTGTTTCGATTTGACGTAAACGATTTTCTTCTTTTTCACGCACTTCACGTGCTTTACGCTCAACTGCGGTTTCAACTTTTGGCTTAGTAGCAGCGACTTTCTTCTTCACTTGTTCTTTAGGCTTGATCTCAACGGTAGCTTTACCACCTTTTTTGACCACTACTGAAGACGTAGAAACTTTAGCGCTTTTACCGCCTGAGGTTTTACTTGAACCTAAGCTGGTACGCATTGCGGCTAACGTTGCCGCTTGGCGTTCTTCCGCTTTTTGCTTAGTAACCGCACGTTCTTCAGCATCTTTAGCGGTACGTGCTTGCGATTCAATCAGTGCTTGTTCGCGTGCTGCCAGCTCTTCAGCCATCTTTTCTGGATCAGGCTTCTCAAAAACTTTCTTTTTACGTACTTCAACATTAACGCTTTTCGATTTACCTGAAGAGCCAGTCACTCGCGCAGTACTGGTCGTCTTAGATTTTAGACTAATACGGCGCTTATCTTGCTGGCCGTGGCTTTGTTTTAAATACGTCACCAACTTCTCTTGCTCAAGTTCGGTGACTAAGTCATCCTCCCCACGAGCAGGCAGCCCAGCATCCACTAATTGCTGCTTTACAGCGCTTGCGGCTTTGCCTACCATATCTGCCAGTTCTTTGACGGTCTTATCTGCCATTGATTATCACCTACTGTCTATTGTTTGCTATATGTTCAATTCAATTTTTGGCTACAAATGATTGCGTTAAGACTGATATTTACGTTGTTTATTAACATGAAAACGATACCAGCCCTATATTGTCGCTAGCATATCACCAAAAGACAGCGATATGCAGTTAACGCCTATTCATTGAACCAAGATTCCCGAGCTTTCATAATGAGCTGTCCTGCTGTTTCAGCATCTAAGCCTTCAATATCTTCTAAATCAAATACTGCTTGTTCAGCCAAATCATCAACGGTAATAATGTCTTTTTGTGCCATTTTATAAGCCCAGCTGACCGTCATACCTTCAAGATCTTGCAGCTCTTGACTTGGCTCTTTCATATTTTGTTGTTTGACTAGCTCATCTGCAATAACGACTTCTTTAGCACGCTCTTGAATCATATCAATCGCTTCGTCATCTAAACCTTCGATATCATAAAAGGTCTCAACAGGTACATACGCCACTTCTTCAATACTGGTAAAACCAATATCTACTAGCGCTTGAGCTAAATCTTTATCTACTTCTAAACGCTCATAGAATAGATCAATGAAGGCTTTTGATTCATTTTCTTGACGCTGCTGATATTCTTCTTCTAGCATCATATTGAGTTTATAACCGGTCAACTCAGAAGCTAGACGCACATTTTGACCTTGAGAGCCGATCGCACGTGCCAACTGATCATTGGTTGCAAAAACAATATCAGCCGTTTTGGTGTCTTCATCGAGAATAATACTACTCACGTCAGCCGGCTCAAGCGAGCTTATAATGTACTGGGCTGGATCGTCTGACCAGACCACCACATCAATACGTTCGCCATCAAGCTCTTGCTGAACGGCTTGGATACGCGTACCACGCATGCCGATACAAGCACCTACGGGATCGATACGATGATCATTGGTTTTAACGGCTATTTTAGCACGGGTACCCGGCAGACGAGCGACGTTACGAATTTCAATAATCTCTTCAGCAATCTCAGGCACTTCTTTTTGCATGAGGGCTGAGAGCATCTCAGAATGGGTGCGAGATAGTAATAACTGTGCACCGCGGTTTTCGCGATTAACATGGTATAAAATGGCATTAATACGTGACTTTACACGCAGTTGCTCACGTGGAAGTATCTGATCTCGTGACAGATAACCTTCAGCATTGTCACCTAAATCGATAATATAACCATCGCGCGTCTGTTTTTTGACCTCACCATACATCATCTCGCCAACACGGGGCTCAAAAGCATCCGCTACTAAAGCACGTTCAGCTTCGCGAATCTTTTGAATGATAACTTGCTTGGCTTGAGTCGCTGCAATACGCCCAAATTCAATAGAATCAATCTGCTCTTCTTTGATATCACCAATTGACCACTCTTCTTGATCAAGATCTGTAATAGCAAGCTGACAAGCTGGCATCTCGTGGTCTTCATCAGCCACAACTGTCCAATAACGATAAGTATCATAATCACCAGTTTCACGATTAATCGCGACCCTCACCTCAACTTCTGGCTGTTCGGTATATACTTTTTTCTTGGTCGAGACTACCAGAGCATCTTCTATGGCTTCAAAGATGTCTTCAGGATTTAAGCCTTTCTCATTACTGACGGTTTCAACAACCGTTAAAATTTCACGACTCATGCTATACCTGTCCTATCATTTTATAATTGGCTTAAATTTTATAATTTATGTATTAATCTTATGTTGCAACCGTAAGCCATACGCAATTTAAAGATTGAGTAATTTATCTATAGTGCTCAGCCTATAATGCTAAGCGTCTTCATAAATTAAATTGGCTTTATCAATATTACTCAAATCAATCTCAAACTGCTCATTATCAGTAGTCGTCATCTTTAAGCTCGTAGTATCTATACTATCTAGTATACCCGTGACTTTTCGGCGTTTTTGATCGCCTTGTCCTATTGCTTGTATTAAGCGTAAGCTGACTGTCTGTCCGATATAATGATGCATCTGCTCATCAGAAAAAAACGCTCGATCAAACCCAGGTGACGATACCTCTAAGATATATTCTCCTGCAATAGGATCATGTACTTCAAGAATACCACTGACTTGGTGGTTCACCGCTGCGCAGTTTTCAATTGTCACATGCTTGTCTTGCGCTTGCTCTTCAGGCAACGATTCAATATAAATACGCAGCAGAGAACGCTGGCCTTGTGGTGCAAACTCTACACCCCATAATGCAACGTCACATGCCGCAACGGCGGGGGCAATAATGGCTGTCAATTCTGCAACTTTGGTTGAAAGTTTCATAATCTATTTATATCTTCCTATTCACTTATCAGTCGTGCCAAGTGACTTATATAATGGGTTGATAACTATTTTTAAAGGGTTATACATCGTTACTTTTAATATTTGCCAATAATGTATTTGTTATTTAAAGACTTCTTAAAAGTTACAGGGAAATTTTATTATAATATAAACATCAGCAATGTTATTTTAAAAGAAAGCAGCTGCAAATATAACAAAGTAAAGGGAATTGGCTCTGACGAACAATGAAATAACTAACGGAGATTATCGCACTCTATAGCTATAGAGCTTAACATAAGTAGGATAGATACCGCATTAACACTAACTTTCAGATACAAAAAAACCCACAAACGTAATGGTGGGCTTATCAGCACTGAGAAATTTAGGTTACAAAATATCAGTATAAAAGTGGTAGCGGGGGCTGGATTTGAACCAACGACCTTCGGGTTATGAGCCCGACGAGCTACCAGACTGCTCCACCCCGCATCAATCTAGAACGCACATTATAGGTAAGTTTTATACAACTGTCAATCTTTATTTTAAATAAACTTAAATTAAAAATCTTGTTGTTATAACATCTGACCCAACGCTGTGTAGCGTATAAAAACTTGGTGCGATTGGGGGGACTTGAACCCCCACAGCTTGCGCCACCACCCCCTCAAGATGGCGTGTCTACCAATTCCACCACAATCGCTTATTACTACTGTGTGCTTTACTTTGGTCTGCTGTATTTTCTTTTGTGACACTGCTTTTATGCTTATCTGCTGAACCATGAGGATGGCAACGGGTAAGTAAGGTGCTCTAAAAGTAGGCAAGCATTGTAAAACTAACGGATTGAAATAGCAAGTACGACTATCAAAAACACTAACATCAATACGAATATAGAAGATTTATGACTTTAGAGCCCTAACATAAACATATTTTGTTATTGAGAATTTTTATTCAACGGACGTGGCGTTTGCGGCGCTGAAACTGGCGCGTCTAGACGAAATTGGTCTTCTGCCTGCTTACGAGCCTGTACTGCTAAAGTCATACTAGTCACAAAAAATATGGCAGTCAATACAGCCGTAGCACGAGTCAAAAAGTTGGCAGTGCCGGCAGCGCCGAATACAGTTCCTGAAGAACCTGCACCAAAAGAAGCCCCAGCGTCTGCCCCTTTACCATGCTGTATCAAAATCAAGCCGGTCATGGCAATCGCCACAATAATATGCAGGGCTAATATAAACGTATACATGGTGTCCTCTTTTGCCGTGTAATGACGACTGATAACGGTTATTAAATCTTTGGGTCAATACATTGACATTAAAGTATGAAACGATTAAATAAGGCGCATTGTACACGATTGCAAGGCCACTGTTAAACACACTTATCACAATTTATTAGGACGTTTTTAGATGCCGTAAGTAACGCGTATAAGATTATATGAGCTGAACTTTAGCAAGTAGGCTAAGCTTTAGCTCGTGTGAAGGCAGCTGCGATTGCCAAAAAGCTGTCAGCCTTTAGCGCAGCACCACCGACTAATGCCCCATCTATCATAGGGCTTGCAGCAAAATCATCTGCGTTATCGGCATTGACACTACCGCCATATAATACACTAACGTTTGTAAGCGGCGCTGCGAAACTGGCAACGGTTTGCTTAATATAGTCGTGCGTGGCACTGACTTCCGCCACGGTAGGTACTTTGCCAGTACCAATAGCCCACACAGGCTCATAAGCAACAATCAAATGTGGCGCTAGCATTTGCGCAAATTCAGGTTCTTGGTTTGATGATTGAGCCAGCAACGCTTTAATGACTGACAGTTGCTCGCCTAATACCTCGAGGGTTTGCTTATCATCATATTGCACTTGGGTTTCACCCACACAAAGTACAACGCCTAAACCTTGGGCCAACGCATTATCGAGTTTTTGTACGAGGGTATCATTGGATTCTTGATGGTATTGCCTGCGCTCAGAGTGTCCTAATAGCGTCCACGACGCACCAGCATCGACCACTTGTTGGGCGGAACAGTCTCCGGTATATGCTCCGGTACTATGACTATGGGCGCTGATATCTTGCGCGGCACACAATAGTGACGAGCCTTGCAGGCGGTCGCTAACATTTGCCAAATGGATACAACTGGGCGCAACCATTAATTGGCAGGCAGGGGTTATCGCTGCTTCGCTAGCAGCAGCATTATTCTTGCTAGTCGCCTTTAATAAGGCATCTACTAGTGTATTAACATCGTGGTTTGTTGCTGGATTTTGCTTCCAATTACCAATTACCCAAGCTTGCATCACTCATCTCTCTTGTGTGGATTGTCATTGCCGATACGGCTGATATGCGCGCAAGTATAACAAATATTTGCCAAGTGCTATAGTATAGGCACTATTCAATCATGGCTTTAATCAATCACCACTGTGCTGACATGCCGTTTCGCTGTTTCTAAACTTATAAATATGCTGGTGTGATGACGATTTTCCTTGTTTAAGCTGTCTTTAGCTCTTTTATTTAAAGGTTACTAAGAATAAGTTACTGACTTAATTGTCATGTTTCTTGCATATAACTTTATTACTTTTAATATATTTATCGTGTTGTCGCATACCCAGTATTAGGAAGAGAGATTTATGTCTACTACAAACAGTAAGTTTGGTGGTCTGCCGCAGCAGTTAATCAGTCAAGGTATCGTCAGTGAAGCGCTAATGAAAACGGCCCAAGCGGAATCCCAGCAGCAGCAAATCGGGCTGGTGACGTATCTGGTCAACAATAAAATGGCCAATGCTTATGCTTTGGCGCAGCTACTATCACAATCGTTCGATGATCCGTTCTTTGATCTGAACACGCTGAGTAGCGATAGCATACCCAAGGACTTAGTTGATGAAAAAATCGTCCGTAAGTTTAATGCTCTGCCTATTTTTAAGCGCGGTCAGCGCCTGTTTGTGGCGCTTAGTGACCCCACACGTATTGATGCGATCGATGCCATAGCTTTTAACTCACGACTGTCTGTTGAAACGGTGGTGGTTGAAGAAGATAAGCTTAAAAAGCGTATCGACAGTGTCTTTGCTGATACTATGCAAAGTTTCGGTAGTTTTGCCGATAGTGACTTAGGGGTCGACTTTGAAGATAGTGAAGACGATGAGGGTGAAACCAAACTTAGTGATAGTGTCGATGAAGCACCAGTCGTAAAATTTGTCAATAAAATGCTGGTTGAGGCTATTCGCATGGGAGCGTCCGACTTGCATTTTGAACCTTATGAAAAGTCCTATCGAGTACGCTTTCGGGTCGATGGGGTGATGCAAAAAATGTCCAATCCACCCGTACAACTTGCTGGCAAAATTGCAGCGCGTCTCAAAGTTATGTCACAAATGGACATCTCCGAGCGCCGTGTACCGCAAGATGGGCGTATTAAGCTTAAAATCTCCAAAAATAAAGCCATCGACTTTCGGGTAAACTCCTTACCCACGCTATTCGGTGAAAAAATCGTTCTGCGTATTTTAGATCCCTCTTCAGCGATGCTTGGTATTGAAGCGTTAGGCTACGAGCCGGATCAAAAAGAGATGTTTCTAGAAGCGTTGCACAAGCCGCAAGGTATGCTTCTTATAACGGGTCCTACCGGTTCGGGTAAAACGGTCTCCCTTTATACCGGTATTAATATCCTCAATACCGGTGAGACTAATATCTCAACCGCCGAAGATCCAGTCGAGATTAACCTTGAAGGTATTAATCAAGTCAACGTTAATCCTAAAGTAGGCCTTACCTTCTCAAACGCTCTCAAATCTTTCTTACGTCAAGATCCAGATATTGTGATGGTAGGTGAGATTCGCGACCTTGAAACCGCAGAAATTGCTATTAAAGCGGCACAAACGGGACACATGGTACTATCAACCCTGCATACCAACTCTGCGCCTGAAACCTTAACGCGTCTACGTAATATGGGCGTGGCATCATTTAACATTGCTACTTCTGTAAACTTAGTTATCGCTCAACGGCTAGCACGACGCTTATGTAAAAACTGTAAAAAACCTATCACCATTCCGCAAAAAAGCTTGCTGGAGCTTGGCTTTAGTGAGGTCGACTTGGACAATCCAGACAACGTTATTTATGAACCGATCGGTTGTGGTGAGTGCCGCGATGGTTATAAAGGCCGAGTCGGTATTTATGAGGTAATGAAAATTAGTCCTGACATCTCTCGTATTATTATGGAAGATGGTAATGCAATTGATATTAAAGATGCGGCGCTCAAAAACGGCTTTCGTGATTTGCGTCGCTCCGGTATTTTAAAAGTGTTGCAAGGGGTCACTAGTATTCAAGAGCTGATGCGCGTTACTTCTGAGTAGCAATCAGCGCTTAAAATAAAGCGCGATAGTTATAGTTAATGCTACATTAGACTAGAATAGTGTTCATAATAGCTTAGCTTAAAATAGAGTTAACTCACAACAGCCTTTCATAATTAGCTTTGTACAAATAAGACTGTATAAGTAGCAGTCAGATAAACAGCAATCAGATAAATAATTGTCAGATAATACATAGCGGTCGGTTCATCACTTTGGCTTGAGTAAGGGTCTTCAAACGTTAGTTTTTAACGGTTACTAATAGCGGTTATTAGTAATAGTAAGCAGACTTCTTAAGCAAAAATACCGAGCAAAATAAGTAACCTTTGAGGTAGGGATATGGCAAAAGTGAAGACCGACATGCTATTAGACTTTGTTTATGACGGGGTCAATCGCCGTGGGCAAAAAGTAAAAGGCGAGACTACCAGTCGAAATTTGGAGCTGGCAAAGGCAACATTGCGCAAACAAGGCATCACGGTTAAATCTATTAAGAAAAAACCTAAGCCATTATATACCTTTAAGAAATCCATTAAGCCCATTGATATTGCTATCTTTTCGCGGCAACTAGCGACTATGATGAAAGCTGGCGTACCTTTGACCCAATCGTTTGAGATTGTCGCGGATTCACTAGATAACCCCAGTATGAAAGAGCTGGTATTACAAATTAAAGGCGATATCGAAGCAGGCGGCACTTTTGCCTCAGCACTACGTCGACATCCACGCTATTTTGATGATCTATTTTGCTCACTGGTCGATTCTGGTGAGCAGTCAGGGGCGCTTGAGACCATGTTGGAGCGGGTTGCCACTTATAAAGAAAAAAGTGAGCTACTTAAAGCTAAAATTAAAAAAGCTTTAAAATATCCAATGGCAGTCATTATCGTGGCGGTCATTGTTACCATGATTCTGCTGATTAAAGTCGTCCCTGTATTCTCTGGTCTGTTCGAATCTTTTGGTGCTGAATTGCCCGCCTTTACCCAGATGGTGGTGCACATGTCTGAATGGATGCAGTCATGGTGGTTTATTTTAATTATTCTTATCGGGGGAGCCATTGTTGGCTTTTCTGAAGGTAAAAAGCGTTCAAAGAAGTTCCGCGACTTTTTAGATCGGGCAACGTTAAAAGCGCCTATATTTGGCAACATTGCTTATCAAGCGGTTATCGCGCGTTTTGCTCGTACTTTAGCCACCACCTTTGCCGCTGGGGTACCGCTTATTGATGCGCTAGAGTCGACCGCTGGTGCAACCAACAACGTCGTGTTTTATAATGCCACCCAGCAAATCAAAAATGATGTGTCTACGGGTCAGCAGCTACAGTTCTCAATGCGATCTACTAACTTATTTCCCAGCTTAGCGATTCAAATGGTAGGTATCGGTGAGGAGTCTGGTAGCTTAGAGGAGATGCTCGATAAAGTAGCGGTCTATTACGAAAACGAAGTCGATAATGCGGTTGATGGTTTGACCAGTTTAATGGAGCCCATGATTATGGCCGTGCTCGGGGTCTTGGTTGGTGGCTTAGTCATCGCTATGTATTTGCCTATCTTCCAGATGGGCTCAGTAGTAGGATAGTAAAACAAAGGACAGTCACTTGATGCAATTGATCCAATTATTACAAAACAATATGAGCGTGGCGCTCGTCGTATTTACCCTTTTAGGGCTTTGTGTGGGCAGCTTTTTAAATGTGGTTATTCACCGCATACCACTGATGATGCACTATGCATGGCGGCAAGAATGCAGCCAGTTTTTAGCGCATGAATCTGACATGCCAGCTGAGCATACAACGGCATTGACCAACGTCGTTGCTAGTGACATTCCTATTAGTTTGAGTCTACCCGCCTCACGCTGTCCACACTGCGCACATAAAATTAAGTGGGTTGAAAACATCCCCTTAGTAAGCTGGTTAGTTTTGCGCGGGCGCTGCTCAGACTGCAAGGCGCCTATTGGGATACGATACCCTGTTGTAGAGCTGGTCACTGCGCTGCTCTCAGGTCTGGTTATTTATCATTTTGGGGTCACGGCTACTGGGCTGTCTGCCTTGGTACTGGTTTGGACACTGATTGCCCTAACTGGCATTGATTTTGATACTCAGCTGTTACCTGACCGCCTGACTTTTCCTTTGGCAGGATTGGGCTTAGCCGTTAACTCACAAGGCTGGTTTGTAACGCCAACCCAATCTATTTGGGGCTTATTACTTGGGTTTTTATCGCTGTGGATAGTGGTCAAAATATTTTATCTGATTACTAAAAAACATGGCATGGGGCAAGGAGACTTTAAGTTATTAGCCGTATTAGGGGCATGGCTTGGCCCTATGATGTTACCCTTAATTATTTTACTCTCCTCCCTACTCGGCTCGATAGTTGGTATTATCTTGATGAGAAAACAAGGTGAAAGTAAGCCCTTTGCGTTTGGTCCATATATTGCTATTGCGGGTATTATTGCCTTATTATATGGCTCAGATATTGTCAGCTGGTATATGGGAATGTACGTTTAAAGGCGATGTTTGTTATTGATTTATCACCTATCCATACCAATCTATTCTGTTTATTAGTTGTCTTTGTTATTTATTCTATCCGCCAAATAAGCCACTCTTATGTCAATAAACTTTGATTCATCGTCTCATCAATCAGTCGCTAACAACTTAATACGTCAGCAAACTAAAAGTAAAACTTTAGTTGTGGGTCTGACTGGGGGCATCGGTAGCGGCAAGTCCTCAGCTAGTGACTGGTTTGCACTGCAAGGCATTGACATTATCGATGCTGATGTGATTGCTCATGAGGTCGTTGCAAAGGGCAGTGCCACTCTGCATAAAATACAGAAAAAATTTGGGGATTGGGTGCTTAATCCTGCAGGAGAGATGGATCGCGCGGCTGTACGCAATTATGTGTTTGCGCATCCTGATGCCCTCATGGAACTTGAATCTATCACCCATCCGGCGATACGTGAGGCGGCAAAAGAGCAGTTGCTTACGTGTACTTCAGCGTATGTCGTGCTGTCAGCGCCGCTACTGATTGAGGGTGCAGAAGCAGGATTGGCCAATTTATGCCAGCGCATTTTAGTCATTGATGTCGCCGAGGACACACAGCTGGCACGCGCCAGTTTACGCGATGAGCAAAGCGCGACAAAAATTAGAGCTATTATGGCCAATCAGCTAGACCGCGAGGCACGCAATCATCATGCTGATGATGTGATTGTCAATGAAAGCGATGTGGCTACCCTACATTTGCAGTTGCAGCCCCTCCATCAAACTTATCTTAACCTTGCGCAGCAGCTAAAGTACGCTGTCGATTAACTTCGTACAGCGCCATACCGGTTGCAACACTGACATTAAGGCTCTGCAAATTACCATGCTCATTGCCAGACATTGGAATATATACCAGCTCATCACAGCTCTCAGTCGTTAGACGGCGCATGCCCTCTCCTTCTGAGCCCATGATTAGAGCTGTTTTGCCCGTCAAGTCGGCTGCATGTATTGGCTTGGCATCAGCATTTAGTGCCGTCCCAAAGACGAATACACCCGCATTTTTGATATGCGATAATGCGCGCGCCAAATTGGTCACACTAATAGTGGGCATCATCTCAGCAGCCCCTACTGACACCTTGGCGACTGTCGGAGTTAAACTGGCGGCATGATGTTTGGGACAAATAACAGCGTCAACACCCATAGCGACAGCGGTTCGCAGACAGGCACCAAAATTATGGGCATCGGTAATTTGATCTAACACCAGCAATAAGCACTGATCGCGAGTGATAATCTTATCTAAAATGGCCTCATCAGCAAAGGCTAACGGACGTGCGTGCAGGACCACACCTTGATGCTGCGGACTGCCACATAACTGAGTCAGCTTGTCTTTTTGGGTCGGCTGAAGACTGACGCCATTTGCTTGTGCTTGCGCCATAATTGCTTGTACATGACTGTCACTTTCGCGGCCTTGCTGCACAAATAGGCTGAGCGCATCCGTAGGACGATATTCAAGTAACGCCTCAATCGCATGAATACCATAAAAATAGCTGGGTTTTGCCATAACGTGCCTGCTGATTAAAAAAAGATATCGCTGAATGCGATAGAAGGTAAACGACTGCTATAAGTACTCTGATTAAAGAGATATAAGCAAAATCTTCATAATTTTATTTATCGTTTTATAACTTATAATATTCTAATAATTAAGAGAACACTCTGTAGCTTCAAAGGTATTAATTATCTAACACTACTCTCATGATGACTGTTTTTCTATACTTTAGCCTTCTAAATGGCAAACATACTGGATAATCTCTTCAGTACGCAAATTAAAGCTACTATTGCCTTCGACGACAAAGGATTGGCCGGCGCGGTAATAGCTGAAATCCTCATCGCCGTTGATTTTGACTTCACATTCACCGCTAATAATCTCAATGCGCTCGGAGGTATTGGTGCTGAAGTGATAGTACTCAACACTATTGTCACACGGTAAAATAACGCCTAAAGTTTTATGCCGACCATCCTCGAACATAATAGTATGACTGGAACAGCGCCCATCATACGATATAGTGGCATGGGCATTGACTGTCACGTTGGTAAATTGTGCGGCTGTCATAGTGACTTCCTTATCAAATAATTATTGCTAAACTAAAAAATAAGTGATTGATTGGTTGTGTGGCTCTGAACTTTTACCTAATTATTACTTAACATCCCTACTATCAAGCCTATTACGATAAGGCTCTGAGAGCTGATTAAATAATGTCATATGGCTGGTTGCTGTGTCACAAGTTATCATTAGGTGAGATTATGCTACCACATTATATCTGTAAAGTTTGTTACAGCACATCTGAAAATAGCTATTAGAGCTTAAAACGTGTGACCTATAATCCTATTAATCAGCTGCAATAATAAGGAGTTATCTACTTCATTTATCAAAAGTAAATACTCTAAAATAAGAAGGTGAAATAGCTTAGAATGAAAGACTAAGTACCGTTATATTTTATATTTTATAATGCTTATAGTGTTCAGTACTGCTTATCGACTATGGCAACCGTTATGCTGATAATTGATAATTTATTTATTCATTGTTTATTAACGTTTAAATAGTTATTTAATTTGTATTTAACCTCACTTAACCTTATATACTGACCAGTAATTCCCACTTAACTGACCTGTTTTTGAATCTATTTTCATAGCTATTTATAAGATTTTATTGCGGTTAATTGTCTGCCATGAGAGGCTTTAATGCTGTTATCGTTAACCTTATCCCAGTTTGCGCTGATCGCTGAACACGAGCTCAATGTCGCTGATGGCTTTAATGTGATCACCGGTGAAACGGGCGCAGGCAAGTCTTTACTGTTAGATGCATTGTCTTTATGTGCGGGCGAGCGCGCAGACAGTGCCATGGTCAGACATGGCGCAGCACATGCGGATATCTATGCCCAATTCGATATCAAAGACAATGCAGTAGTCAATAACTGGTTCATGGCGCATGAGCGCATTTTAGAAGAACCGGAAGTGCTCATTCGGCGGCAGCTGAGTAGTAGTGGACGCTCAAAAGCGTGGCTTAACGGACTACCCGTTAGCCTAGCGGAGCTCAAAAGCTTAGGAGCGTTGCTGGTAAATATTCATAGCCAACATGCGCAGCAAGCGTTGCTGAAACCGCAATTCGTAGTGCAATGGTTGGATGCCATGGCACAGATAACCCCCTTAGCGCAACAGACAGCCACGAGTTATCAGCAGTATCAACAGCTCAAACGCCAAGCAGATGACTTGGCCAATCGCGAAGCGCAACGCCAAGATAGAATGCAGCTACTACAAAGTCAGTTGGCTGATATTACCCCGCTACTCGCCGTTGACTATCACGAAATTGAGGCAGAGCATGAAGAGCTGTCTAATATTGAAGCGTTAATGACAGAGGCCAGTCAAGGTTTGCATCTACTCGATAATGATACTGATGAGCCGGACGTGATGACTTTGCTTGGTCAGGCTATTAAGCTCTGCGACCAGCAAATGGAGATGAGCCAAACCTTTGGACAAGCGTCAGAGCAACTGCATTTAGCCCAACAACAAATTACTGAAGTAACTGCCCAACTGGCAGACTATGCGGAACAGCAATTGCCTGATCCTGAGCGTCTGCAAGAACTGGATAGCTTAATAAGTCTCGGCCACCGCTTATCACGCAAGCACAGCTTGCCAGCAGGGGATTTAATAAATGAGGCAAAGGACTGGCAGCAACAGTTAGAGCAGCTAGAGAATGAACCAAGCAGTGATGCGCTGGCTGCACAAATTGATGAGGCATGGCAGAATTATCTAACCCTAGCCACTCAGTTGCATGAAGCACGCGCGCAAGCAGCGCCTGCAATATGTAAGCAGCTTATAGTACAATTACAACCGCTTGCACTGCCAAATGCCCGCTGCGAATTTGTGTTTAGCAAAAAAGCGGATTCAGCGCATTATAATGCGCAAGGGTGTTACGATATTGATCTCTTATATAGTGCCAACGTTGGCATGCCAATGCAGCCACTATATAAAATTGCCTCAGGAGGTGAGTTATCGCGCATGGCCTTAGTAATGCAAGTGCTACAAGCGACCAGTAGCGATAATAATGCAGCAAAACCTATGCTAGTATTTGATGAAGTCGATGTCGGTATCAGTGGCGGCACCGCGCAAGTGGTTGGCGAGCTATTACGTGCCCTTGGGCAAACCCAGCAATTATTAGCGATTACCCACCAAGCGCAAGTCGCTGCTCAAGCGCATCAGCATATTTTAGTGCAAAAACATCATCATGAACAAACCCAAAGCGAGTTGCTTATTCTGACTGATAGCGCGCAAGTCGATGAGCTGGCGCGGATGTCAGGTGGCGTTACCATTACTGAAGTCACGCGTGAACATGCCCGCAGCCTACTGACGGCTGTAAAAATTTAAATGGTTAGTAATCCGTAACTGTAACAGACGTCTGTTGCTTTCCTAGCCAGTATCGCCATATAGTAATGTCCCCCTCTTTTATGTAGTGCCAGCCTCTATGCCTAAAGCTAATTTGACCCATCACTTTTTAATTGCAGCGCCTGAGCTATCAGACCCACGGTTTGAGCAGGCGCTCATATACATCTGTCGCCATGATAAGCAGGGCGCTTTAGGCTTGATGGTCAATCGCCCCCTTGGGCAGGCACGTGTGGGTAAGCTGCTAGAGGATTTGGACATTGAAGTTACTGATGCACAAGTGATGGAAGATTTGGCATTAGACGGCGGGCCTATGTACCCTGAAGTAGGCTTTGTACTACATACCGGTCAGCCGACATGGGCGTCTTCTTTTGCTATCTCAGAAAACGTCTGCATTACGACCAGCCAAGATATTCTTAAGCGTATTGCAGCAGGTCAAGGAATCGGTCATTATCAGCTGTGCTTGGGTCATGCCAGCTGGGGCAGAAAGCAGCTTAATCATGAAATTAATAATGGCGATTGGTTGATTTGCCCTGCTGATTTAACCTTATTATTTGACACCCCTTTTGAAGAACGCTGGCAAGTTGCCGCTGATAAAATTGGGGTGAATTTCGATTATTTAAGCAGCGATATTGGTCATGCCTAATGGTTAACTTCAATAAATAGTGTCGATAAATAACTGTTGGCATAGTTAACAAGCTAAAACTATAAGTTAAAGCTCCTCAGTTTAATAAACATAGGATAAAGCCACTACTATGACTATGGCAGATAATAACTTCTCAGATAGTAACTTTGTAGATAGCAACTTTGCAAGTAGTAGCGCAACGAAAATTATAGCAGAAAGTGATAAGCTGCTCGTTGATAGCGCTGAGCCAGTGCCAAAAGCGCATCTTATCTTAGGTCTAGATTATGGCGTCAAAAAAATGGGCATGGCGCTCGGCAATACCATCACCGAAACCGCGCGCGCGTTTGACATCTTAGCCATGAATAACGGTCAACCGGATTGGGATAATTTGCTTGGTATTATTAAAACCTGGGGCGTGACGACTGTAGTGGTTGGATTGCCACTGAATATGGATGGCAGCAGCTCCATGTTGTCCAAACGCGCCCATAAATTTGCGCGGCGTTTGGCACATCGACTGATGGAGCAGCATATTCCGGCAACAGTGATGCATTGCGATGAGCGCCTAAGCTCAGTGGGCGCACGTGAGATTGCGTGGGAGCAAGGCTGGATTAAAAATGAGCGTGACCCGATTGATGATATCTCCGCCTGTATTTTACTATCGACTTATTTTGCTGACCCTAATAGTGCACTGGCGATTGATGCTATAAAACCAGATTGAATAAAAATAGTGATAGCTATTATTTAACAAGTTACTTAATAAATACTAGCTATCACTTATAACTACCGATAACTATAAGCACCTTTATAACTCTCTTAATAATATCTACCCAAAAGATGGCTGCTTGTTATGACCACTGCCCCAGACCAATCTTCGCAACCTGCCTCACAACATGGTTTCGCCCCACTTGCTATTGCCCGCATTAAAGGCGCACAGCGCGCGAACCAAATTGCGGTGTACCTAATTTATGCCGCCATCTTTGCCTTTGTGGTCTTTGGAACGATTGCCAGCATCAAGATGTTCCATGACAACCAGCTGCTATATCGACTATTTTTTAATCTGCCATACGTACTGATTGCCCTGACCATTCCCATTACTCTTTATGATGCGTTTATTATTTATCGCTATCGTCTCAATCAAGCGTCGATGGTGAGAATGACGATTGGGGTTTCCGCCATCGTATTGATTGGCGGTTTGTTATTTGCCGATACCGCTTGGCTTGGGCTGTCCTGTTGGCTGGGCGTGGCATTCTTATTTAAAGTGAGTTTTAAGCGCTTTTTTGACTTTTTAGCAGTGGATGACCATGAAATCATCGAAACAGCTGATGATTTAGAGAGTCCGTCGCTATAAATAAAACCCATGCTTGAGATCGATCGCACGCTCAACCCTATTTACATTTATTCATTTACTTTTTAAAGCCACGACTATGACAACTTCTATATTAGACATCTCTATCAATCATCATTTGGACACCCAAGGACTGATTTGTCCTGAGCCAGTGATGATGTTACATAGAACCGTCCGTAAAGCTGATGGCGGTGATATTATTGAAATATTGGCCACTGACCCCGCTACTACTCGCGATATTCCTAATTTCTGTCGGCATTTAGGACACACCCTCGTCCATCAAGAAACGTTAAATGACGCGCCAACCTATCGTTATTTGGTCAAGAAAAAGAGCGCTTAATCTAACGCCAAGCTATCATGGCGTTATGGTAAACATATCATTCACAAGCTCATATTAAAGGTAGGTCGCGTGTTAGCAACAGAAAAGCAGTATGTACAGTGGTTTGAGAACGAAACCTTATGTCAGGCGCGGTGGTTATCTGAGAGCAAGCAAGTGCCGCCTGCACGTATTGTTTTGGTTGATGACAAAACCACCGCCGATGAGGCCTATCGTTTGGCTTGCGCGGGCACGTCCATGCTGTGGCAAGGTGACTTTCAGAATGCGCGGCAATTACTGCAAGCCCTCACTCGACGCATTGAAAGCAGTGAGCAGCGCAAAATTAGTAAAGCCGCCAAGAAGAATAAGTCTGCTAAATCTAAAGATGAAGTTTTGATGATACCTAATTTATTTCATCAACAACGCCAAGCCCAAGCCCAACGTTCGCGCATATTGAGCCGTTTACTATTAGCGCTTGATGCTGGCTATGTCAGCCAGTTACGTCGCGCTTCTGACGTGAGCGCCGCCTGTAAAGCTGCTTTTGGCCAGTTGGATGAGCCGTGCTTACTCTCGTTTCGTGACCTACAAGGGGCGTTAGGTGCAGCGGGTTGGCGCGCAAAAGGCGTACAGATTGACAGTTTAGACCTAGCGATTTTCCCACATTATGGCGTCTTTGCGCCAACCCGTCATGAATACGTGCAGCTGTTGCTCGATGCGCCATTGCCTACTGTGCATGATATCGCCTTCGATATTGGCACCGGCACTGGTTTGCTGGCCATTATCTTGGCGCAGCGCGGTGTTAAACAAGTGATTGCAACCGATTTGAATCCACGGGCGTTGGCTTGTGCAAGTGAAAACTTTGCGCGTTTAGGGTTATCTGCTGTGCAGTTGCAGCAAGCGGATTTATATCCGACGGATGTACCATTGGCTAATCTGATTGTTTGTAATCCACCGTGGTTGCCCGCTAAGCCCACCTCACCATTAGAATACGCCGTTTATGATGTTAATAGTGCCATGTTGCGTGGATTTTTGCATGGTGCAAAACAGCACTTAGCAGCGCAGGGAGAGGTTTGGTTGATTCTCTCAGATTTAGCGGAACATTTACAGTTGCGTAGTCGTGATGAATTGTTGGGCTGGTTTGCAGATGCTGGTTTAGAGGTGAAATACCGTCTCGATACCCAACCTAAACATGGTCGCAGCCAAGACGAGACTGACCCGCTATTTGCTGCGAGAAGTAGCGAAATCACTTCTTTATGGTGTTTGGTGTCTGAAACTTAAAAACCTCCTAACAAAATTTTATTAACACTTTATTATTTCTTTATTAATAGTATTAAGCGATAAAGTTAGGCGATAATTTTCTAAACGAATCAACTTATCCTGTCAAATACAACTACCGAGTATTGTCCTATGAGCCGCGACCGTGCGCTGCAACCGCGCCAGCCCAAAGCGTTGGCAATCGATGACGAGCCGACTTATATGACTGAGTTTCGTCAGGCGATGCTCGCTCATGGTTTGGCGACGCGTACGCGCAATGCTTATATCCGAGATTTACGGCGCTGTGAGCTGACATCACATAAGGCACTGACACTGTGGCAACCCGATGAAGTATTACATTGTTTATCCATCCTCGCCCAAGACGGCAAAACCCCACGTACCCAAGCTCGTATGCTCTCCAGTCTGCGTCAGTTCTATCTGTGGATGATTGCCAGTAATCTACGCGATGACAATCCGTGCGAGCGTATCAAAACCCCAAAGATTGGTCGTCCACTGCCTAAAGACTTGGCAGAAGCTGATATTGATAACTTGCTCGCTGCACCCGATAGTAGCACTGCACTTGGATTGCGTGATAAAGCCATGTTAGAGGTGTTATATGCCTGCGGTCTGCGAGTTAGTGAATTGGTTAATCTATCTATTGAACAAGTTAATTTGAATTCAGGCTGGCTACAAATCACAGGGAAAGGCAATAAAACGCGCTTGGTGCCTTTAGGAGAATATGCAGCAGAAGCGTTAGAGGATTATCTCACGCATGGGCGCGGGGATTTAATTGCCCATTTAAAAGCAGGCAACTGCCAAGCAGTATTTTTGACCACACAAGGTGGCTATATGACCCGGCAAAACTTTTGGTATCTGCTAAAGAAATACGCCAAAGTTGCCAGTATTGATAAAGACTTATCGCCGCATACCTTACGTCATGCCTTTGCTACCCATTTATTAAATCATGGTGCAGATTTACGTAGCGTACAGTTATTACTGGGACATAGTGATTTATCAACCACCCAGATATATACGCATGTGGCGACGGCTAGATTGCAGAAGTTGCATGCGGAGCATCATCCGCGGGGTTGATATAAGTATCTAAATTAGAATTAAATCGTCTGAGTTGAACCCACAGGAAATTAGTGATGGCTGTCTTTTTTCATATACTGTTAGCTATGTTATTTTTCATCATTATAAATTTCTTTGGTAAACAGTCATTAAAATCTGGGTATTATAGTTTGTCTTTTGATACTCAAGACACCTCTCCTTTTTTCAATATTCTCTATAAATCTTTTTCTCCTATTTTTCTTACTTTTATACTGTCCTACTTATTTTATATATCAGACCTTAAGAGTCTTAATAATAATATCTATATGGTAGTTCCTTATTATTTCATTCTAAGGACACTATTTAATATCTTTTCTGGTAGAGGAAAATTAATTAATTGGTCTAGAGAGATAGTTGTTGTTCTTATATCTCTTTTCATAATGTATGTTGTCTATATAAAATTAATTTTAGAAGGCGTATACCTTCTACCCGATAAACAAGAAGTAGCTACAGCGATGTGGTTAGGAATAATCGCTTTTATCTATAAAGCTATTAACGACGCTGACTTGCTTAAAGAAGATAATAGTCTGCGTAAAGATAGATATATCGAAACAAGGTATTCTCAGTTTGAACTGAAATATGGATATATAATAGATAGTGAAACAGTAGATACTACTGAACGCTTATTAGTATATGCGGTATTAATATATGAGAGCTTTAACAGAAGTAAACTACATAGGTTATTTGAAAGAACATTTTTTTTCACTGGAAAGATAAAGACTACTGGAATCATGCAGGTTCAATCGGATACATATCTTTCTGATTTTGAAAGTGTCAAAAAAGGTACTGATAAGCTGATAGCTAAGTATAGGGAAGAAACAGTCTCAAACTTCATTAGCAATGGATGTAATGATATTGATTCAGCTCTCAGAAACACTATTTTAAATTACAACCATGACAGTAACTACTATGATGAAATAGTAGGTATTATTGAATATGTTAGATATATAGAGTAATAGAAATTACGGTTACTCAGCGCAGCGTGAGTGCAAACCTCTCCTTTTCTCGTTACAATACCCGTCATAAAGTGCGCGCTGTTTTATTCTATCGCGCACTACCTTTTACTTATCCATTATCCGAGAAAACCATGAGCCATAGACCACCTAGCGATTTATTAGAAAAAGCCAAACACTGGCGCGAAGACATTAATTTTCGTCAAGACGTGCTGGGTAAGCCGTTTGATTTTGCGACCACGTGGGGCATTTTTTCACCACAAAAGCTTGATGATGGTAGCCTGATGCTGCTTGATTATGTGGATTTTCAGCAGGACGATGATTCGATAGATTTGGGCTGTGGCTATGGCGTATTGGGTATGGCGGCAGCGCGCGAGTGTCCGAACGGTCAGCATACCTTGATTGATAAAGACTTTATGGCGGTAGAATATGCGCGCCAAAATTGCGAAAAAAACGGTTTGTCTAATGTCGATGTGCACTTATCAAACGGTTTTAATCATGTCGATAAGGCAAAAGATTTTAGCTTAGTCATGTCAAACTTGCCTGCCAAAGTAGGCAAAGAGCAACATTATCTCTACTTTCTTGATGCCCATGCACGGATGCGTAAAGGCGGACGCTTTTATGTGGTAACGATTAACGGCTTGCGTCAATTTATGAAACGTTCATTTACTGAAGTGTTTGGTAATAGCGAAAAAGTGAAGCAAGGTAAAACTTATACCATTACGATGGCGACCAAAGATTAAGAAGCTATTGTTGAGTAACGAGGTTTAAGTAAAGCTTCAACCAATACGTTAAATCAAAAAAACCCCGCTAAATCGTAATGAATTTAGCGGGGTTTTTTAATACTTAAATCCCTAAAAATCTACCAATTTACATTTGCCGTTTTATCAAATAGCCACCCAACATGGTACTGCCAATAATCGGTAACAGCACCATCAACATCGGAGAGAACCCAGTAGCTAACGACACAAAGCCGACCAAGTCCTGAACATAGCTAAACAGTAAGCCGAACAATAAAGCCACCACAATGCGCAGTCCTAAACTGTGGGTGCGTAATGAGCCAAAGACGAATGAGCAGGCAACAATCACTAGCGATAAAATCGATAAAGGCGACAGTAGCTTTTGCCAAAATGCCAGCTCGTGGGTTAATGAGCGTTTACCTTGCTGACGCATAAACTGGCGGTGTTCATACAGTTGGGTAAGTGATAAGTTTTCAGCTTCCCGCGTGAGCAGATAAACCGACTCCGGTGCAAATGGCAGACTTAAGGTATCTGATGCTGCTTTGGCTTGGGTGCTATCAAAGCCTTCATTAATAGTCAGTTTGGTCATATTGCGCAGTTGCCACTCATAGCGATACTGCTCGCTAGCAATCGCACTGGCCTCGTTCATGACTTCACGGCCAGCATAGCGCCCGCCTTCGGCATGAACGGCGGTTTGTAGATTGCCATTATTGTCCAAATGCCAACGCTTGACCTCGCCGATATTGCCTTGTACATCGGCATAATCAATATAAAGAATATCACTGCCATCCGGTTGTACGTTTGCGGTATCCGCGCTGTTATTAACATTATTACTAGAGTTATTAGTAGTAACGCTGCTAACATTATCAGTGCTATCAGTCACTTTAAAGCGCGGTTGTACCGTCCAATAACCGCGCACTGAGGCGACCAGTGAGCCGCTGTCTTTATTGTTGATTTCATTGGCCAGCTGATTGCTATGCGGCAGTACAAATTGATTGATTACCAGTGCCAATAATACAAATACCAACGCGGGCTGTAATACCCATCCGACAATACGGTAAATACTGACCCCAGCGGCGCGCATGACTATCAGCTCGCTTTTATTGGCCAGCAGCCCTAAACCAACTACCGCACCTAATAGCGCACCGGTCGGCATAAACTCTTCTAAAAAGTAGGGCGAGCGATATAGGATATATTTAAGCGCATCGGACATAGTATAAGTGTCTGATAGCGAATCAAGCTCGGACAAGTAAGAGAATAAAACTTGTAAGGCCCACAGTCCCAATATAGCCGCGACAATGGCCAGTAGTGCATTAACTTTGACGTAACGTCCCAGCACTTGTAGATTGGCAGATTGTGAGTGAACCGTGTGAGACTTTGAGAACAAGGAGCGCATTATAACTGCCCTCCGTGTGAGCCATTTGGCGTATCAAGAGCCTCTTGTTGTTTGTCTTTGAGCCGTACGCGCAGACGATGCTGGATACGGCTGCCCCAGTTTAGATACAGCGCCAAGGCCATAAACCCTACTATCAGCCATGCATATGCCCATACATTAACGCTACCTTTACTCACGGCATTTTTCAGTGAGATAACCCCTAAAGCACAGCTGACAAATAATAAAATCGATGGGAATAAACGCAGCCAACGCCCTTGACGCGGACGTACTTGCGCCAGTGGCACAGCTAGCATCGGCGCAATAATCATCAGCCATGGTAACGCCAAGCGATAACCCAGCTCAGATTGGGCAGCACGCATGGCATTGACACTGCCCACTTCTGCGTTACCAGTCGCGGCTTGCCATAACGGTATAATGGCTTGGGTTTCGATGTTGTCTTCGGTCACTACCTCTTTAGAGGATTCCGATAAGGTAATGCGATAGCGATCAAAGCCAACTTGATTATACTTGCGGCTGCCTGCCCCTACCTCATAACGGCGCCCTTGAAATAAGTCCAGCTGAGTCACGCCGCTTGCGCCATTCTCAACTTGCTCCGCCCGCTTAGCTAAGGTAATGGTATCTTTACTAATCGATGTACTACTGCCATCAAGACGCTCAACCAATTCTTTAGGTAACTTATCATCCAAATTAGTGGTAGTAAGGTCTGCATCAGTATTGTCAGCATTGCTGCTGTTTATGTCGGTATTTTTCGCGCCCGAACCTTTTTCTTTTGGTTCGGATTGAATCAATATCACGTCTTGTAGCTGGGTTTTATCTTCACTCAGACTGCCCACAAACAGATGATAATTGCCACTGCTAATAAACTCATTCGGCCGGATTAAATCAAAGGCACTGGTCAAAGCCTGTTTTTGCCAGATGGTCTCAGAGGAGCGCACGCCCCAAGGTTTACCGACTATAGATAATGCCGCCTCACCTACAAACAATACTGATATCAGCGGTACCATTAACCGCGCAAGCTTCCCGCGTGAAACCCCACTGGCATTGATAACCGCCATTTCTTGATCGACATATAAGCGCCCGAATACCAGCATCAGCGCAATAAAAAATGCTAATGGTAGAATTAGCTCTAAAAAGTACGGCAAATTATAGCCAATAATGGTAAATAATAAGCTGATATCTAAGTTGCCTTCAGCGGCAATACCGAAATAGCGTATCAGACGACCGCCAAGCATGAGTACCACCAAAAACCCCAATACCAAAGCGGTGGTTGAAGCAACTTGTTGGGTCATATAGCGGCGTAATATCACGATAGGTACTCTTAGCAGTGGGCAATGACACGGTTAGTCGCGCCTATATCAAAATTGGTGGAAATTGTCAGAAATTTTGGTTGGATTTTAAAGCGCTATCAGGACACAAAAAAGGCTAATAGGCATAACTGCTAATGCTAGCATGTTTTTGTGAAAAATGACGCTGCAATGTGTTTGAAAACATTACCTAAGCCTTGCCGTCTGCGCACTTATTGGCGGACAGTTAACTTGATTGAGGCAAAACCTAACGGCAAGGGTTAAAGCATTGCGGTACGAATAAGGAGGTCACCATTAAGGGTTCACTGTATTTTATTCCCTACCATACAAGCGGCTTTGTATATTGTACGTATCATGCACTGCATAGTATTACGATTAATTGTTAGAATTTAGACCCATAGCACTTATTGCTTCCTATGATATGAATTACTTAACGGAGAATACAATGTCTACTCCTTCTACTTTACTTAAACTTGGCGGTGGTGAATTTGGCACCGTTAACTGGTCAAACTGCGCGCTGGTTTTAATTGATTTTCAGAATGAATACGTTGATGGTGCGATGCCTTTAGGGGAATTAGGTGCCAGCGCGACTGCCAATGCGCGACTGCTGCTTGATAAAGCCCGCCAAGATAGCATTCCTGTTTTCCATATTGCCCATCATGGTCAGGATAATGACAACGTATTTGACCCGTTATCATCAAAGGTAAATATTGTTGATAGCCTGCAACCACTTGATAGCGAAGAAACCATCGTCAAGATGCATCCCAATGCCTTTTATGACACCCCTCTGCAAGAACTTATAAAATCTGCTGGCAAACAGCAAATTGTCTTTGCCGGTTTTATGAGTCATATGTGCGTCAGCTCCAGTGTACGTGTAGCCTTTGATTTGGGCTTTGAAAGTTTTGTTTGCCACGATGCCTGCGCCACTCGCGACCTACCTGATGTTAAAGGCGACGTGATAAAAGCGGATGCTGTACATAATGCGGCTATGGCCGCACTGCAAGATAGATTTGCAGCTTTAGTAACAACTGATAAGCTGGTTAACGGTTAATCGCTGCTGCCGAATAAGAAAGTTAATAATAAATGACACTAAAGAAAATAGGAGAGCAACAGGCTCTGGAAACATTACCTAACCCTTGCTCACTGCGCACTTAGCACTGATATGCTACACTACGATGCTTGCTTGATAGGCTGACCTATTTAACTTCCATACCGTAGGTAGCCTGCCCACGCTTTTAAAAAACACATTCATCTAATAAGGATAACAACATATGAATATTAAATTAACGCAGCATTTGCCCCAAACCCATACTAAAAAAATTCTTAAAAAAGAAGCCAACGATAAAGACGCCTCTTGCCTCGTAGTTTTAATTGACGATAAAAAAAATATACTTGCTGAAACGGCTTTAACTGACTATCAAGCCCGTATTGAACAGCTGATTGAGGTTTCTCATTTTAAGGGCAAAGCCTGTGAGACCGTTGCTGATTATGCCTTAGCTGGTGATAAAAAAACGGCCAAACAAAACCCAGTCCAGTTATTATTGGTGGGCGTCGGTTGCCAAAACAAACTCAATCAAACGGTTCTGCAAAAAATCGCTAAAACTATTTATACCTCGACACAAAAACGTGTGGCTTCTATCACCGTTGCTTTAGGTAACGCGTTAGAAGAAGACGAGTTCGGTCAGTTTGCCCTTAACCTATTGGCAGCAAGCTACCGCTTTGAGAAATACAAATCTGAGCAAACCACACCAGTATTAACAGATACTTATTTGCTAGCTGACAAAGCCCTGCAACCTGCCTTAGACTTTGCTGAATCAGTATTTGCTGGTCAAAGTCTGACCCGCGACGTCGCCAATGAGCCGGGCAATATCTGCTTCCCAGCCTATATGGCAGAGCAAGCCCAAGAATTGGCCAAAACCTATCCTGACCTATTAAAGGTAACGGTACTGGGTGAAAAAGAAATGTCAGCGCTAGGTATGGGTTGCTTCTTATCCGTGTCTCAAGGCTCAACCAAAGAAGGTCAGCTGGTCATTATGGAGTATCAAGGCAAATCTAAATTCAGCGCCAACGCCAGTGCGCCATTTGCTAATAAAAAAGCCAGCACCAATGCCGCAAAAGTTAGCAGTGGTTTAAAAGCGATTACCAATAAACTACCACTTAAAGGTGCAAGTAAAAAAGCTGACAATAACGACAATGACGATGCGCCTATCGTATTAGTCGGTAAAGGCGTGACCTTTGATTCAGGCGGTATCTCCATCAAACCGGGTGCGGCGATGGATGAGATGAAATTTGATATGGGTGGAGCAGCCTCAGTATTAGGTACGATTAAAGCCCTATGCGAAGCACGTCTACCGATTAACGTGGTTGGCGCTCTTGCGTGTGCAGAAAATATGCCATCAGGTGACGCCACCCGTCCCGGTGATATCGTGAAAGCTATGAACGGCAAATCCGTTGAAATCCTAAACACTGATGCAGAAGGTCGCTTGGTGTTGTGCGACACCTTATGCTACGTACAGCGTTATAACCCATCCGCCATTATCGATGTTGCAACATTGACTGGTGCTTGTGTGGTTGCCCTTGGTCACGTGCGTTCAGCGGTATTCAGTAATGATGAAGATGTGTTATTTGCCCTAGAAAATGCCAGTGCGCAGTCGGGTGATTTGATTTGGCACATGCCGTTAGATGATGCTTATCAGCCGCAAATCGACTCGCCGATTGCTGATATCCAAAATATCGGTGGTAAAGCCGCTGGTGCCGTCACTGCTGCTTGCTTCTTAGCGCGTTTTATTGAAGACGGTCAAGCGTGGGCGCATTTGGATATTGCGGGTACGGCTTGGATCTCTGGCGCTGATAAAGCAGCAACCGGTCGTCCTGTACCGTTATTCATGCAATACTTAAAAAACAGCGCTGATATGGCTTAAACTTTCATGCAAATTAGTTTTTATGTATTAAGCAACAGTAAAGCCCAAGATATCTTGGGCTTTATTTGTCAGCTAACCCAAACTGCCCTGAACAAAAGCAGCCAATCGCTACTCATCCTTGCTGATGATGAGATGTTGCTTGGTGAACTTGATGAAGCGCTTTGGGCACAGAATGCTACCAGCTTTATTCCCCATCAACGTTTAATAGATGATAAAAGTGACAGGTCTACAGACGATGCTGAGGCTATTGATACAGAAACAGAAGTCATTATTAAAGAACAGCCTTTAGCACCGGTGCTACTCAGCACTTATATGCCAGAAGCATTTAAAGGTATTGTGATTAATACCACGGCGCGTCCAGTCAATGATTTTATGAGCGCCACCAACTATGCCCAACCAACGCGGGTGCTTGAGATTATCAAGCCTGATACCACAAGTGTGCAAGAAGGACGCGATAAATATAAGCACTATCAAAATTTAAACTATGAGCTAACGCATTTTAAAGTATAGCTGACATATTTTCCTGTCTTCCATAACGATACTTAACTCCCTTTCTATCTAGCTATATTTTTTATTTAACTCGTTCTCTAACAGACTCTTTCATCTCACATTTCAAACTTGCCATCACGGCCTTTGAACGCATGCACCTGCCTTATTACAGTAGGCGAATATCTGAAATAATGCTACCATCTGCCGATTATTATAGTATTGATATGACTTATTTTTCGTTAATGGTCTTTATCAAACTTTTACTAACTCAGTTAAAGGTGGAGTGATGCGTTCATTGATTGCGATGTACCAGCGAATAGGGCTAGTACCGCTGATTATTCTTGGCTTAATATTAGGGGTGTTAATCGGTTGGCTGGCGCCCGATATTGGCATTGCCTTGGGCTTGCTCGGTACTTTATTCGTCGGGGCGCTAAAAGCTGTGGCACCGGTACTGGTGTTTGTCTTAGTCATGGCGGCGATTAGCCAGCATCGTAGTGGTAATGAGGTCTATGTCAAACCCGTCATTATTATGTATATGTTCGGCACGTTTTTAGCCGCGCTGACTGCGGTGGTCGCAAGTATGTTATTTCCCACCAAGCTGGTATTAATCAATGCTACTATTGAGCAAGTGCCACCTGCTGACCTACAAGAAGTGCTGACCAATTTACTACTTAACTTGGTCGCCAATCCCGTCAACGCCATCGCTGAAGCCAATTATATTGGTATTTTAGCGTGGGCAATTATTATTGGTTTTGCTCTCAAGCACGCTAGTGACGCTACGCGCACAGTGGTCGGCGATTTTGCCGACGCCATCTCACAAGTGGTGAAATGGGTGATTGCCTTAGCACCATTCGGTATTTTAGGCTTAGTTGCCAATACTGTGGCGGTAACCGGATTTGATGCGTTGACCACCTATTGGCGATTATTAGAGGTATTGGTAGGCTGTATGCTATTTATCGCCTTAGTAGCCAATCCATTAATCGTCTTTGTTAAGACGGGTAAAAACCCATATCCGCTGGTATTTACCTGCTTGCGTGAATCAGGAATCACGGCATTTTTTACCCGTAGCTCAGCGGCAAATATTCCAGTTAATATGAACCTTGCAAGCAAGCTTGGTCTGCATGAAGATACGTATTCAGTCACTATTCCGTTGGGTGCGACTATTAATATGGCAGGCGCGGCAATTACGATTAACGTGTTAACGCTTGCAGCTGCGCATACACTGGGTATCGAAGTGAGCTTTGCATCCGCCTTATTATTAAGTATCGTCGCGACCATTAGCGCGTGCGGTGCATCGGGTGTGGCTGGCGGTTCATTATTATTAATCCCACTTGCCAGTAGCTTATTTAGTATCCCTAACGATATTGCCATGCAAGTAGTGGCGATTGGCTTTATCATTGGTGTGGTGCAAGATTCAGCTGAAACGGCGCTGAACTCATCGACTGATGTGCTGTTCACGGCAGCAGCTGACCCTAAATATGCGCGTTAAGTAGACTTAATATTTAACAAACTATTATTTATAGTGATAAAAAATTAATAAAAAAAAGGGCACTAACTGCCCTTTTTTTTGCCTAAAACTCGTAATTCTCTTACTAGTATTTAATCCAAAACTATTGTAACAAATAAACAAATCATCATATGTAGTAAGGGTTTCGTACTTAACAAAATGGTACAGGACATAGTGGGTAAGTTTTGAAAACACAGTTATACTGCACCTGTTTTGACAATACATACTATATTTACCAAGTCTGTTTATAAAATCTGTTTACAGATTCTGGTTACACGGACTAGCCTACCTTACTCTTAGCTTCTATAGCTTTGTCGGCGTCAATTTTAGTGCTTAATATCCTCTATTTATAAAAGACCATAATGTCTTGCTACCCTAACCAGTTATGGAAAGGGGTTTTTACCTATTATTAAAAGAAGTTAACATGAGCATTAATAGAAAAATGAACATTGCCAGCTTCACTTTCAATATATCCTGTATTACTCGTATAACCCACATGCCTTATATTATCCGCATGAAAACAAACGGTATAACTTCTATAGTCGCTATAACAATAGGAGCGCTGACTATATGAGTAACAACGATCATAAAGTGTCCGCCCCTGCTGTTTCTGGTTTACCTATCTGGAAGCTACTGGCCTTCACCTTGGCAGGTTTCCTCGCTATCATGACCGAAACCATGCCAGCAGGTCTACTACCACAAATAAGTGAGTCCTTAGGCGTATCAAAAGCGCTTGCTGGTCAGCTAATAACTTTCTATGCGCTAGGCTCAGTGCTAGCCGCTATCCCCGTTATCGCTGCTACCCGCAGTTGGAACCGCAGGCGGCTGTTCATGTTGGCGGTCGGGGCTTTGTTAGTATTTAATATTGTCACAACTTTATCCAGTAGCTATAGCATTATTATAGTGGCACGCTTTGCCGCAGGGATGGCAGCTGGGGTGATATGGGGGTTGTTACCTGGTTATGTGCTTCGTATGGTGGCAGACAATATGCGCGGGCGGGCATTGGCCATTACAGGTGTGGGTCAACCTATTGCGCTGGCCCTCGGAATTCCATTAGGAACTTGGTTGGGTCTGCTATTTGACTGGCGTGGGGTCTTTTGGATCATGTCAGCGCTAACCTTGTTATTGCTATTCTGGATACGGTTAGCGATACCGGACTTTGAAGGTCAGTCAGTTAAACAGCGCTTACCCATTAAGCGCATTTTTTTGATGCCAGGTATCCGTCCAGTGCTGCTAACGTTATTCGTCTGGATAACCGCTCATAATCTTCTTTATACCTACATCGAACCATTTTTAGTATCAGTCGGGCTGGCAGAGCGCGTGGATGTAGTGCTACTACTGTTCGGCATTGCGGCTATGGTAGGAATCTGGCTGACTGGATTATTAGTCGATCACTGGCTACGTGCCATGGCTTTGATAAGTCTGAGCGGATTTGCAGTAGCGGCTTTAATATTGGGCTTTTCCAGCGGCTCAACGGCACTTGTTCTAGTGGGCATTGCGATATGGGGGCTCACCTTTGGCGGCGCACCGATACTACTACAAACCGCTTTGGCAGGGGCAGCGGGTAAGAATGCCGATGTGGCACAGTCGATGTTTGTGACGATATTTAATTTAGCAGTCGCGGGCGGCGGGGTGGCAGGTGCGCTGCTATTGCAGCGTATTGGCGCAGTGTCCTTTCCGTGGGCAGTGCTCGCGCTGGCGTTACTTGGCTTATCAATCGTGTGGACCGCCAAAAACAATGGATTTAGGGCGAAGTAATCATCGGAACGCTATGATTTAACGAGGACCGGAATGGTTTAAGTAACAATTTGAATAAGTTATTGATAAAATAAAAAGGGCATCGATTGCCCTTTTATGTTGTCCGTTATTGATAATTTTTTTATTAAAGCAATAGCTATGAATAAAGTTTGAAATCAGCTTTTAATCTATTTGAATATTAACGATAGATTAATCATCCTACTTTAAACTACTGACTTCTACTTCAATCATGGCGTTATCAGCGTCATACTGGCGCTTGAATTGGCGCAGCTGCTCAATCTCATCTAATAATTCAATTATAAGACCGAGAGCGGGGACGCTGGCGTCAAAATCACGGCTAAGACGAGACGCACGGCGAACCGTGGTCAGCTGATAACCACTAAACTGTTCACTATCGGGCACGTCATATTCAATAATACTTTCCTCAATCAAAGCGATAACCCATTGGCGCTCTTGACCACAGGCGGATATCAGCTCATCTAAGCTCATGATAATGTCAGTTAATTCAGGCGAGTGTTTCATCATTATTATCCTCGTTTGCTCTTTATGTCATCGTTAGCGTGTGCTCGTTATCTCTATTATGGCTATTAAAGCTATTGTTAAGGACTTTTTTTAACGGCTAATAGTGGTGTCAGAAAAGGCTTGTTTGAGTTGCTCATAAGCTTCTTTTGCCGCATCAGTGCTGACGTCCGGATTAACGATATTCAACGTCAAGTATAAATCGCCCGCTTGTTTGGCAGGAATACCTTTGCCTTTGAGACGCAAATTGCTACCAGATTTTGTATTCTTTGGAATATTAACGCCTAAAGTGCCTGCTGGGGTAGTGACGTTAATTTTTTCACCGAGCGCCGCTTCCCACGGGGTAATATTTACCGTTTGGTACACGTTCGCACCATCTAAACGCATATTACTGGCGTGGATAATTTTAACTTTTAAAAACAAATCGCCATTTTTGCCGCTACCACTGCCAGCAGCCCCTTGTCCTGTCAGGCGAATTTGTTTGCCGTCAGTGATGCCTTTAGGAATTTTGATTTTAAGCGTTTTATTTTCATAGTCCACGCTACCATTAATCTGACGGACAGGGACATTCAACTTAATGCTATATTCATCGCCATTGTAAACCGATGCCAAATCAACATTAATTTCCGCATGTTGGTCTTGGCCTTTGCTGTCCCGCGAGCTAAAACCACCGCCAAACTGATCAAAACCGCCACGCTGTGATTGACCACCAGCTTGACCGCGTGCACCACCCCCAAAAGCTGAAAAGATATCATCAAACCGGAATCCGCCACCACCGAAGGCTTCACCTTCACCAAACTGACCTTTCATATCATTCCAGCGTTGACCACCGCCAGCTTGTCCGCCAAATCCACCGCCGCCTTGGCCTGCAAATGGATTGGCAAGCATAGCATCGTATTCAGCGCGCTTTTCTTTGTCTCTGATGGTCTCATAAGCGTTGTTAATCACGGCAATCTTATTATCAGCATCAGGATCATCACTGACATCAGGATGATATTGACGCACTAACTTACGGTATTTCTTTTTAATATCTGCATCTGTCGCGTCTTTTTTAACGCCTAGAATGTCATAGTAGTTTTTTTCTGCCATTGTGGTTTTCCCTTAAGATAGGTGCAAGCTTTTTAATTATGGGGTTATGCAAATTTTCAACGATATGATACTAAAGTCTATATAGCTATAGTCTGTATATTAAAACTATTGCTGATGAAGCCTTACTAATAGTAATGCTAAGCAACATCAGCGGTTCATCTATTCAATTTATGTAGGTGACTTTGGGTGTTTGTAACCTTATCACCAGAGTAAGTCATGATAATTCTAGCATCATTACTTTTTAATCATTGTTGCCACAATGTGAGCTTAGTCAATAAGAAAGGAGCATTTGAACTTGGCGGTTTTTTACACGTCTGTAAGGCCATGGTAAGCTTGCTGTTGTAAAATATGTATATTATTCATACTCATAGCGAATATGGATAACATAGGCAAGCCCATCTGTCTATCTCATACATTACAAAAAGGTATTAAATGTCTTATTTGATCAAGTCTTTGGCTATCACCTTATCACTATTATTAAGTACCAGCGTTTTTGCCGCTAACACCAGTTATTACGGCAAGAAATTTCATGGTAAACGTACCGCTAGTGGTAGTATCTTTAATATGAATTCCTTAACTGCCGCGCATAAAACGCTGCCGTTTGGTACAAAGGTGAAAGTGACCAACCAGAAGACAAAGCAGAGCGTGATAGTGAAAATTACAGATAGAGGACCTTTTATTCGCGGTCGAATTCTTGATTTATCTAGAGCCGCTGCTGGTAAAATAAACTGTCAACTTTGTACGACCAGTTTGCAGGTATTATCTTACGGTGATGGCAAATACCGTAGACAATAACTGGGTAGCGTCATAAAGTAATAAAAGGGGAGAGCTTGCGCTCTCCCCTTTTTATGTCTCACTTCCTCAATTTTAGCTATTTATCCGCTTAGCTAAACTCAGCTTCCATATCCTCTAAGGTCGTCATTGCCAGCAATAAGCTTTCCTCATGGTCGCTATGCTGCTGCTGTAATGACGTTTGCTCATCAAGTAGGCTCATTAAATCAGCTTTACGGCTTTCTTCATAAAGGTCAGTGTCAGCAAGCTTATCCTCTAAACTTGCTAGCTTATCGTCAATTTTAGTCAAAGCCTTTTCTGTGTTCTCAATCTCACGGCGAACAGGCGCCGTAAGCTTGCGCTGGTCAGCGGCCAGTTTGCGCTGCTCTTCTTTTGTAAGCGATGATTCAGTGGTCGTGCTTGTATTTGACTTAGGATTTGCTAGTTTTTTTTTAGCGTGCTTTGAGTTATCAGGTTCAGAACCGTTCGTATTAGCATCTGTTTCACGTGAAACGTCGTCTTTATTCACGAACTTTTTCTTGGCTTTTTTATTCTTGCCTTTTTTATCAGCGCCTTTATCTGAACTGTTGGCTTCCTTGCGTTTATCGGATAACCATTTACCGTAGTCATTGATATCGCCATCGAACTCTTCGATGATACCGTCATGTACCAGATACAGCTCATCACAGACGTTAGCAATCAGCTCACGATCATGCGAGACTAGTACTACAGCACCCTCAAAACCTTGTAATGCCATGGTTAGGGCTTGGCGCATTTGTAAGTCTAAATGGTTAGTGGGCTCATCAAGCACTAGTACGTTAGGGCGTTGCCAAACAATCAAAGCTAAGGTTAAACGCGCACGCTCGCCACCTGAAAACAGCTCACTTGGCGTATCGATACGGTCGCCACGAAAATCAAAACCACCCAGAAATGAGCGCAATTCAGCGTCTGATGTTTTACCAGCCAAACGGCGCATCATCTGTAACGGGGTGGCGACAGCGTCTAAAGCATCCATTTGATGCTGATTAAAATAGCCTAATTTAAGCGTATCTGAGACATTATAAGTGCCAGATAGTACGCCAAGCTCACCGACCAGTGCTTTAATTAAAGTCGATTTACCTGCACCATTCATCCCAAGTAGACCAATACGGGTATCAGGCGTTACTTGCACATTCGCGTTATGCAGTAGCGGTGTGTCGGTGTAACCAATATCAGCATTGGTGAGCTCAATCAATGGCGAGCTCATGTTGGCCGGCTCATAAAACTGAAACGAGAACGGATTATCCGCCATCATTGGTGATAGCTCACTCATACGCTCAAGCTGTTTGATACGACTCTGCGCTTGCTTAGCCTTACTGGCTTTGGCGCGGAAACGGCGGATAAAGTCATCTAGATGTGCCTTCGTCGCTTCTTGCTTCTCAAAAGCCTGCTGCTGCTGCGCCATCCGTTCATGACGGGTACGAATAAATTGTTGATAATTGCCGGTATACAAAGTGATTTTCTTTTGCTCAACGTGCAATATATGACCAACGGTATTGTCCAAGAAAGTTTGGTCATGCGAGATAACGATAACCAGACCAGTAAATGCATTGATCCAAGTCTCAAGCCAAAGAATAGCATCCAAGTCCAAATGGTTGGTCGGCTCATCGAGTAACATTAAATCTGCACGGCTCATCAAGGTTTTGGCTAGATTTAAGCGCATACGCCAACCACCAGAAAAGCCTTCTACTGGCAATTCATGCTGACTGGTATTAAAGCCCAAACCCGCCATAATTTGTGCCGCTTTGGTTGGGGTGCGATAACCATCAATTTCATCAAATTGCTGATGCAATACGCCAATTTGGTCATCACTAACGGTGCTTAAATCACTTAACGCTTCATTGATTTTATACCATTGCTCATCACCGCTCAGCACATAGTCAATTGCTGTTTGTGTGCTTGCACCCACTTCTTGCGCCATGTGCGCCACATGCCAGCTATCTGGAATACTTACTTCACCGCGATCTACCGTGACCTCCGTATCACCCGTGCCCATCCGCGTTAATAACAAGGCAAACAAAGTGGATTTACCGGTTCCGTTGTTGCCCGTTAAGCCAACTTTGTGACCTGGATGCAACTGAAAGCTAGCACCAGCAAATAATTCACGACCATCACGGCGAACACCAACGTCTTTAAATTCGATCATAGGGTTTTTTCATCTCAAGATTTTTGTAAAATGTATGGTTAACAATAACAAGTTCATAAATAAAATACGCATAACGCGTATTAACTGCGCGCTATTATTTCAAACCCCTAGACGATAGGCAAACAATTAAATAAGTATTTCATAATTAAGCGTTTATTATAGATAAACTAAGCTCATATCGTAACCATCTTATTCTTTTCTTTTAACCAAGAGCGCTACTATCCTTGACAAATCAATCAGCACCCCAATTATGATATACTGTCAAAACACTATTGACATCAGGCAGTTAAAGGCCAGTAGCCTTATTTTTAGCCTAACTTCTTTCTCATAATTTTTCATGATGAACACCGCCCCTAATCAATGCAATTATCTAGCCGTAAATTACTCTCTATAAATAGCACCTATTTAAGGTCAGCAGACGACTTATCATTAAAAAGAATTCGCATTAATAGAAAATAACAGTAAAGAACGACCATATTTGATTGATAGCCGTATTTGATAACAGACACTGAGGTAAATATGAACGCAGCAACCGACCAATACAATCCAAGCGCCAGCCAGCCTGTAGATCCCACCATTTTAAATCTGACTGACAGCGCCGCGCAAAAGGTACGCCGTCTGCGTGAAGAAGAAGGCGACAGTAATTTAATGCTGCGTGTGTACGTCACCGGTGGTGGCTGCTCAGGGTTTTCTTATGGCTTTAACTTTGCTAATGAGCTCAATGAAGATGATGCTAATTTCGATAATGGTGATGTGACCTTAGTTATCGACTCTCTCAGCTATCAATATTTGCAAGGCTCTACCGTTGACTATACTGAAGGGTTAGAGGGTGCGCGCTTTGTAGTACAAAACCCTAATGCCACGACTACATGCGGCTGTGGCTCATCCTTCTCTATTTAAGTCATCACTCTGCGTCTAACAGTTATTATGTAATCAACAGTGCTAGTAATTATTATTCTGTCTATTAACAACCCTTTGTCATGATGGTTGCTTTGGATGCGGCATAGCAGCAAAAACAGAATTCTTTGGTTTAAAATCGCACTGACTATCATTATTTGTGACCGACTAACCAAACAAAAGCGCAGTTAGTCGGTAATTGTTTGTGTTATTGTTGTTTTGTGCTTAAATATTGCCACGAATTGATTAGCGATACTAATGAGTAGTAACTTTTAATATTTATTCTATAAATATTAAAAGTTACTACTCATTAGTGAAGATTCAAAAAAACTCAATACTCTTTTATATATTCTTCAAGGAACAGCACGATGGCTAAGTTATCACTCGATCCATTAAACGAAATTGACGGCTTTATTGCAGCGGCTCTGGTTGATTGCGAATCTGGATTGGCGCTGGCCACGACAGGCACGGGTATTGACCTTGAGCTTGCTGCGGCTGGTAACACAGAAGTACTCCGCGCCAAACGTAAAGTATCTGATGCTTTGGGTATTAATGAGAATATTGAAGACATCTTAATTACGCTAGGTAAGCAGTATCATTTGCTGCGTCCGCTCGTACGTAATAGTAACTTATTCTTATATTTGGTACTCGATCGCCAAAAATCTAACCTTGCTATGGCGCGTCACAACCTAAAAAGCTTTGAGACTGAACTCGACTTCTCGTAAGCTTAGTGCAATATTGCCTTAATACTAGGCTATGCGATAATAGAAAAAGCATCTATCTTAAGGTAGATGCTTTTTTGTAGGTTAATTTACAGCTGGAATATTTCTAGTATTTTATATAGCTATTCATGAATTCAACCCACCGCCTTTCTTAACTTTATGAGTTGTCTTTTCCAATAGCGTTACGGTCTAATAAGGTGAGTATGATGGACTAGACATCAGTAAGCACACCGTAAGTGAAGGTTACTGATTTTGTAATTGCGCGTAGTTTTTAACCCTGCTTTGGGCTAAACTGAGTACATCAATTATACTGTATTGCCCTCTATCCTGAGTAAGCCTCAACTATTCAGAGTCCAAATATTTAAAGCCCAAATATTTAAAGCCCAAATATTCAGAGCAAGTGCTAACCAATCGTTGCTCTACCATAATAAATAACAATAGATGACTACTATGAGTAATTTTGCCCCTACGTTTGCTAATTTTAAGATTCCCAGCTGGTTTGATAACAAGCATTTGATGGGTATGTTGCGCGGTATCGAAAAAGAAGGGCTACGCGTTAGACCAGATGGCTATCTGGCACAGACACCGCATCCGGCAAAACTTGGTTCGAAGTTGACTCATCCGTCTATCACGACTGATTATTCTGAAAGTTTGCTTGAGCTCATTACCGACCCAAAAGAAACACCGAAAGACACGTTAAATATGCTACGTCAATTGCACGTGTTGGTCTATCAAGCGTTGCCTGAAGAAGAGCTGATGTGGCCCCTATCTATGCCCTGCATGTTATCGGCTAATGATGAAGATATTCCACTGGCGGATTATGGTAGCTCGAATACAGGTAAGCTTAAAACCCTTTATCGGAGTGGGCTTGGCATTCGTTATGGTCGCCGGATGCAAACGATTGCGGGACTACATTATAACTTGTCCTTTGGTGATGGCTTATTTGAGATATGGCAAACCCAAGCACTAGAAACTGATAAACAGACCCTAACAGAATTTAAAAATGATAAGTATTTAGGGCTCATTCGTAACTTTAAGCGCCTAACCAGCTTGGTACTGTATTTACTAGGGGCAAGCCCTAGTGTGTGTCCATGCTTTATCGCGGGACGCGAGCATGATCTGATATTGATGAATAACTCAACCTATTATAAGCCTACCGCCACCAGTCTGCGCATGGGTAAGCTTGGCTATACTAATAGTGTGCAAGAACATCTTGATATCCGTTATAACCACCTCCCTGAATACGTTGCAGGTCTACGCCGCGCGATTCAAACGCCGCATGAAAGCTTCCAAAAATTGGGCTTAAATGACAGCGATGGCAATCCGATTCAAATTAATGATCATATTCTACAAATAGAAAATGAATACTACAGCCCTATTCGTCCTAAACAAATTGCTGAGCGCGGTGAAACGCCAACCGAAGCACTTGAGCGTCGCGGTATTGCTTATGTTGAATTCCGCGCCATTGATTTAGATCCTTATAGTGATGTCGGTATCCGCTTATCTAGTGCCTGTTTCTTAGAAGTAATGGCATTATATTGTCTGCTTAATGAGTCACCAGAGTTGTTCCCAGCAGAAGAAGAAGAGATAGCAATTAACCTTGAGCGTGTCGTCAATGAAGGCCGCCGCGATGGTCTGCATATCCTCAATAATGGCGTTGAGCAACCGTTAGAAGGTTGGATGCTGGAACATTTAAGTCGTATGCGCCCACTAGCCGCTATGCTAGATGCTCATTATGGCGGTAACGACTATCGGGCGGCAGTCGCTTTAATGCAAGGCAAAGCCGGCCATTCCGAATCCACTATTTCTGCCCAAGTGACCGCTGATAGCGAGCGCTTAGGCAGCCTGTGGAAGCTTGGATTTACCTTAGCACAGCAGCATCGTAACTCACTATTGCAGCAAACGCTCAGCCCAAAAACTCAAGCGAAGTATGAGGTGTTAGCAGAAAAATCAATCTTGCAACAAGCAGAAATCGAAGAGGCAGAAACCGAAGATTTTATGGAGTATTTACAACAATATCGTTAATACGGCTATAGAATTCTAAACGGTAAGCTTATCGTAACCCTATTCTGAGAGCATTTTTCTGATGTCACAACTGACCACTTACCGCCATTTACAAATGCTTTTGGTCCTGCTAACCATCATAGGCATGAGCTTTGCGCTGTTTTTTTTGCAGCGTTATATGGGCTTCTCACCTTGTCCGCTATGTATTTTTCAGCGAATCGGACTCATGGTCATGGGCGGTTTTGCCTTGATTGCCGCGCTATGGCATCCTAAATCGACACTCATCAAGCTACTGTTGTGGCTTGGCAGTTTAGCAGGTATTGTTTGGGCAACTGGGGTCGCAGCTCGGCACGTATGGCTGCAGCATTTACCAGCCGATCAAGTACCCTCGTGTGGCCCAGGTTTGGACTATTGGATTGATACCTTGCCCATGCAACAAGTGTTAAATGAAGTACTTGCTGGCTCTGGTGAATGCGCTTTGGTCGAGTGGCGTTTTTTAGGACTCAGTATTCCTGAGCAGTCTTTGATATTTTTCAGCGCGTTATTGATTGTCCATGTACTGATATTTTGGCGTATCCTGCGTCCTATCTCTCCTACTCTGCATACACGTTAACCGTTACTGTTTGGCTTTTATGATATTAAGTAGTCTACTAGTTAAGCTAATAGACTATTTAATACAAACTTTTCATACCGACAACAAAAAGGCCACATAATGGCTTTCAGTGTTTGATACCTTGTAACACTTTCTACGAGTTATCTAAATTTGGACTTATATTATGCTTTGGCTGAATATAAGCGTCATATTTACTTGCTGTTGGTATGATAATGATATATTCCGCTTCTACACTTCCTACGTTCTCTAAATCTACTGCCGTTGGGATATCCTCTCGTTATTGTGGACGCTTAGTGCTGCCACTGTCTTTTTGTATTATGCTGATGGGTTGCGATAGCCAATCTACTGCTGATACCTCAGTAAATACTAAAGTAGCAAACGACTCTATAATACGAACGCTTAAATCTGGAGACGTTTCGCCAGAGTTGCAGCAACATAATAATGTTGACGCTGATGAAGATAGGGATGATAAGGACGAAGGTCAATCACTGATTGCTATTGCTAAAACCGATGATAGTGCTCGTACGCGGCGTGTGCCGATGGTTTCAGAGAAAGGCAGTGATAGTACATTACAGGCCACGTTGATTGGGGACTATAAGGGAATGTTGCCTTGCTCATTCTGTGATGGGATCTCTCTGACACTTAATTTGTTCGCTGATGGTTCAGTATTGAAAACCAGTATCTATGAAAATCCACAGTCTCCGCATGTGCCTTTGGTTGAATCAGGCGTTTATCGTCAAGACAACACTATTATTACCATTGTTTATCAAGACAAGGCTATCGAAATCTATCATATACAGGACAATCATCTGGTGATGCTGGATAAGAATAAAACACCCGATCCTGACTACACTTTATCGCGTAAATGACATCAGATTTTAAATAATAACCCCATATTGACGCCTATATTATTAGGCGTTTTTTATTGGTCATCTGTTAGGCTTTACTTTACAATAAGTGCGATTCGTTTTTACTTTCTATACTTCTCTCACCTAGCGCGGAACGTCTATGCATATTCATATTCTTGGCATTTGTGGCACATTTATGGGATCGCTTGCGTTGCTGGCGCGGGAACTTGGACATACCGTAACCGGTTCGGATGCCAATATTTATCCGCCAATGTCCACCCAACTTGAGAATGCTGGCGTTACAATTGAAGAAGGTTACCTAATTCAGCACCTGCAGCCCGCACCAGACTTAATCGTAGTCGGTAATGCGATGAAGCGTGGTATGGAAGTGATTGAATATATGTTAGACCAAGGCCTGCGTTATACCTCAGGACCGCAGTTTTTATCTGAGCAAGTTTTGCAGTCGCGTCACGTCTTAGCCGTTGCTGGTACGCATGGTAAAACCACCACTACTACCATGCTCGCATGGATACTCCATTATGCAGGCATCGATGCGGGGTTTTTAATTGGCGGCGTGCCGTTGGTTGATACCACTGATAAGCGCTTGCAACAGGTGTTTGCACATAGCAGCTATTTGGGTGCTCATACTATTGAGGATAAAAATACAGGTGCAAAGACGTCAGGCTACTTCGTCATTGAAGCGGATGAGTACGACTCGGCCTTTTTTGATAAACGCTCAAAATTTGTTCATTATCGTCCGCGTACCGCTATTTTAAATAACCTTGAATTTGACCATGCCGATATTTTTGCCGACCTTAATGCTATCCAGACACAATTCCATCATATGGTACGCATGATTCCAAGCACGGGCAAAATCATTATGCCAGCGGCAACGATTAGCTTAGAGGAGACGTTGGCTAAAGGCGTTTGGACACCTATTTGGCGCACGGCGGTCACTGACATTCAATCATCTATCGACGACAACGTTTCTATAGAGACGGGTAGTAGCGACTGGCAAGCTGAGCTAATTGCCGAAGATGGCAGTCAGTTTAAGATTCACTTTAATGAAAATACGGATAGTGACCTTTTCACTACTGACCTTGTTATTGATGACACTGATACTCTTATTAATACGGCAACCACCGTTGATTGGTCGATGAGTGGTGTTCATAATGTGAATAATGCTTTAGTAGCCGTGGCTGCGGCTTATAATATTGGTGTCAGTATCGAGACGGCGTGTGCTGCTCTATCAGCATTTGCAGGTATTAAACGCCGGATGGAGCTTATCGGTAACGTTAATGACATTTTGGTATTTGATGATTTTGCTCATCATCCGACCGCCATTACCACCACTTTAGACGGTGCTAAAAAGAAACTGGCAGGCAGACGTATTTGGGCGATTATCGAGCCCCGCAGCAATACTATGAAAATGGGCATCCACCAAGATAGCCTAGCACAGTCAGCAGCACTGGCAGATCAGACACTTTGGTATGAGCCCACCGGTCTTGAGTGGGGACTAAAAGAGGTAATTGACCGTGCTAATACGGGAAGTAAAGATATGAGCCATCAACAAGTCATGCCTAGTGTCGATGCCATCATTGCGCATATGAGCGCTCATGTACGACTAGGCGATGCGATTATTATCATGTCTAATGGTGGCTTTGAAGGGATTCATGAACGCTTATTAACAGCATTACATAAACAATTTACTTAAGCGTTATAACGCTCTAAGAAAATGACTGATACCAAAACTATGAATAGCGCCTTTTTCGATTGAAAGTACGGCGCTATTTTCATATTCCATGATTGAGAAATAAGGAAATAATATTTTTTCCGTTATCCTTAAGCCTACCTTGGTAACCTTTCATTTACCTAAACTATCTGAATAATAGCAAATGACTTAATTTCATGACATAGCACCTACACAGATAACACTTCGCGCGTACTTTCTGGCTTCTTGATTGATTACAATGAACTCATCAAGTAAGCAGTACATGATAAATAAAAATATAACTTACAATGAATACTTTAGGAGAATACTAATGGGCTTTATTTGGATGATTATCATAGGCTTGGTTGCAGGTCTATTAGCCCGTGCGATTAAACCAGGCAGCGACCCAATGGGTTGGATTATGACCATTGTTCTAGGTATCGTGGGTGCGATGCTGGGTGGGTTTGTAGCAGGTCTCATAGGTATCAATGCTGATGGTGGCTTTACTGGACTCATATTCTCAGTGATTGGTGCAATTATCATCCTCTTCATCTACGAGATGATCATGAGCAAACGTCGTATATAAGACATATCTCATTGGTACTCATAGCATAAACAAAAAAGGCCTTATTTCTTATAAGGCCTTTTTTTATATCTTGTCAATTTGACACTGCTAGGCACTTTATAATTTTGTACTCCGTCATACTAACTTTAATGACTGAACCCAGTTGTTGTGATTGTAATAGATAAGGACTGATTTCAAATCCTGTTCAATAACATTTATAATTCGTAAGCGTCAAATCAATAACATTTATAGTGATACGTTCTGAAAATCATTGATAAATATTACTTTTGTCCCCATTTATCCTATAATAATCTTCCTATTCTATACGTATTCCTGAGGTGAGCCATATGGCATTACTCCCTATTTTGAACTATCCTGACCCGCGCTTGCGCACCATTGCCACGCCGGTCAAAAAGATTACTGACGACATCAAAACTTTAATTACAGATATGATTGACACTATGTATGACGCGCAAGGTATCGGTCTTGCCGCCAGCCAGGTCGATCAGCATATCCAACTGATTGTCATGGATTTGTCAGAAGACAAAGACACGCCAATGGTATTTATTAATCCAAAGGTCACGCCTTTGGTAGAAGAGAAGCAGCCCTATGAAGAAGGCTGCCTGTCGGTACCGGATGTCTATGATAAAGTCGATCGCCCTAATAAAGTACGTATTGAAGCTTTAGATGAGAATGGCAAAGAAATTGATAAAGAGGTAGAGGGTTTACTAGCAGTGTGTATCCAGCACGAGATGGATCATTTGAATGGGGTGATATTTGTAGATTATTTATCGAAACTAAAACAAACCCGCGCCCGCGATAAAGTGCGCAAAGTTATTAAAATACGAGAAAAGCAGGAACAGGACGAAAGATTAGCCAATAAGCAGCCACAACCTGTCAATGCTTAGGGTATTGCTTTAGATATTCACTGCCCACCTCATTTATTGTTTATAGTAAAGGTTCATTATCATGATCAAAATTGACCAATATTTTGACCCTGCCAGCTGGCAGAAATTTACTCAAGCTGCCGAAGGTCGTGAAACTCCTTTTTTGGTGGTGGACTTAGAGCGTATCAAAACTAAATATAACGAGATGGTAGGACTGTTTCCTACGGCAAAAATTCACTATGCGATGAAAGCTAGCCCTGCCATTGAAGTGATTAACGTGCTGGCAGATTTGGGTTCAAACTTCGATTGTGCTTCCGTCTACGAGCTTGATCGGGTACTCGCCTGCGGCGTTGATGCCGCGCGTATCTCGTATGGCAATACCATTAAAAAAGCCCGTGACGTTGAATACGCTTATAGCAAAGGCGTGCAGCTATATGCCACCGATTCGGAACTGGATTTGAAGAATATTGCTAAATATGCACCCGGCTCGAAGATATTTGTCCGCATCTTAGTAGAAGGCTCAGATACTGCTGAATGGCCGCTGTCCCGTAAGTTTGGTTGCCATCCGAATATGGCCATTGACTTGCTCATTCAAGCGCGTGATTTGGGTCTGGTACCCTACGGTATCTCTTTCCATGTGGGCAGCCAGCAAAGAGATGTGGCAGCATGGGACGATGCGTTGGCCAAAGTTAAATATATGTTTGATTGGATGCGCAACGAAGAAAATATCAAGCTAAAAATGATTAATTTGGGTGGTGGCTTCCCTGCTAATTATCTTAGTGAAGTCAACCCTGTGCAGGTCTATGCAGAAGAAATCAAACGCTATTTGAGCGATGATTACAATGCTGACGAGATGCCGGAGATTATCCTTGAGCCCGGGCGCTCCTTGGTAGGTGGTTCAGGGGTGTTGGTCAGTGAGGTGGTGCTCATTTCACGTAAGTCGCATACTGATTTGAAGCGTTGGGTCTATACCGATGTTGGGCTATTTCAAGGGTTAATTGAAACTTTGGGTGAGGCGATTAAATACCCAGTTTATACTCCGAAGATGGAAACCTCAAACAGTCCAGGGACGGTCGTATTGGCAGGACCCACCTGTGATTCAGCCGACATCATGTATGAAGACACGGGCTATCAACTGCCCGAAGAGCTTGAGATTGGTGATAAAATCTACTGGCTAACAACTGGCGCTTATACCAACTCTTACTCTGCCATAGAATTTAATGGCTTTCCACCGTTAGAAGTCGTTTATATTAAGTAAGTAAATTGGGGTCAATCTCAATATCATTTGCAAAATAAAAGCGCGGTACTGCGAATAACAGTACGGCGCTTTTTTGTGAAATATTAATTATTTATTGATATAAAACTACTGCACTAATAACCAAATGGGCGTGCTGTTATTCGCAGATGAAGTACTGTTACCACCATAATTTGAGCTTTGATTTTGCGCATTTTGTAATATCTGCCCAATATTAACCCATTGTCCACGCGAGACAATAATAGTACTATTTAAGCTTTGACGGTTAATGGCATTATTAGAATAACCATTACGGTTAGGGCTATTCTGATTATAAGAAGAATTAGCGCTTACTAACTTTTCTTCAACTTGTGCTAAATTAACCTCGACTTGTCCATTAGGTAGCAGTCTTGGTTTGACTTGGATGCCTTGCGTTGTTGGTAATAAAATTTGCTGTTGAATAATAATCTGTCCTGACGGGCGATTATAGGATGAATAGTAATTATCATTATAATTTTGAGTCAGTGACCATAAAGTGCCAGTACTGATACTGGCAGCACTGCCGGACAAAGTCTGTACTTGGTATAAGCTATTATTTTGCTGCTGGTTATTACTTTGGTTAATAATGCCTGCGCCTTGAATGCCTCGATTACTGATAATCACGCGGCCTTGATTGATATTACTTTGGGCGCTGCTATTATTGCTTACTTTTATAGAAACCATTAAAGCTTGCGGCTGACCATCAATCTGAGTGAGTAGCTGCTGTACGGCTTTATAATTGGTAGGAGTCGTATTTAGCACCAGTTTATCTTGGTAAGTGGCAACCGTACCGCCATCATGACTCGCATTTAACTGTTGGCGGACGGCAGGGAGCAGCGCTGACCCGCCGTAAGTGTGGATGACGTAAGTTTGATAAGTAGCAGCTTGGGCTGGGGAAAAGAGGGTAAGGCTTACAACTACTGTTAACACTAGGATTTGCAAGGTTTCAATAAGAGTGTCCATAAGCTTCTAAATCCGAATCAAGCGACCAAATAAATACGTTAACGTGCTTGCTTCTGTTAGCTCTATTTTTGGCTTGTAAGGCATCGTATTCTTTTATGATAGATAAATCTGTCAGACTCATACCTTCGTTGGGCTTAGTAGCTGTTTTATTTTGCCCTGCTTTATTAATAAATTCAGTAATCCAAGTTTGCCATTCTACTTTTAAGTCAAAGTCGCTAATTTTAAACGGTAATTGACCACTAAAAGTACTTTGCATCATATCTACAAAACGCTTGGCAGTTTCGCGTCACATTGTGCCATCACCATTTTGACTAATATGATTACCGACTTCTACTGCCACCACTAACGGTATAATAAATTTACATCCAGTACTAATATAGACCTCAAAATCGTCAAGAACTGGTTTTCTTTGTTGGTTTCTATTGGGAACATCTAAAATATTTAATAATATACTAGTGTCCAATAAGCAGATATCCGCCATTTAATCAGCTCCTTGTAGCTGATTTAGCCAATCTAATGCTTGTTTTTTACGCTGCTCTGGGGTGGTTGGATGCTTAACAAAACGCTCAACAATACCTTGCGTCACTAAGTCACCAAGCGTTCCTTGAGCCACTAAACCAAGATAATCATCTAAATCACCTAAACGCACCAATCTACTGTCGCCCTCATTAGGGTCTCTATAGCAAAATACAACATCTGCGAGCGCTTCATCAGGTAGCGCATCCATTAAGGCAGGATTATGCGTCGATAGTAATAAATTAAGCTGACGCTCTTCGGCGTATTGGCGCAGCAAGCTTAGTATTTCATGAGCTCGCGTAGGATGAATGCTATTGTCAATCTCTTCTATGACTACCGTTGAACCTTCAGGCACAGACAGTAGCGCCGCTGCAATACCTAGTACTTTTAAAGTACCATCGGATAATAAATCCATCGTGCGTTCAGTAGATGTATCGCCAAAATTTTCATATAATAAGAATTCCACACGCTCTCTTTTATCGGTATAAAACTTAATATCAGTAATATCTTGCTCAGGTAGGCTTTGTACCAGTTGTAGAATTTTTTCTTTATACCCTAAGTTTTCTTTGCAAAGGTAAGATAAAACACCTGCCAAATTTGAACCACTATTACTTAGTATTTTCTCCATTACGCTATCCTGACGCATGGCGCTAGGCACAAAATCATAAAAAAATGTATGAGTTAAAAAATGCGATAAATCATCAAGAGAGTTTATATTAATGGGACTAACCTTAGTTTTATCATAAAAACCTTTCCAAATGACTTCGTAGAAACTTCTCATAGATAAAACAGATAAATCACGTTCCGGAAAATTAGCTGCTACTTCAAAGTTATCAACTCTTTGAAACATCCAACTGTCTTTATTGTTATTTACCTCAAGAATATCTTTAACAAACGCCATTTTTACAACATCAGAGGCATCGAGATACCTTAAAGCTAGTTTCGTATACTTACCACTTCTATGAAAGAAAATTTTGTTGTCTTTCTCTTGATAAGTCTCTGCTATTAGATAGAGTTGATTGTCTTCATTTAAGAATACACCACAGTAACTAGTGTCAGACCCGTAATTGAATGATAGAGAAAAGCTATTTTCATAATTAAAAGCCAAATCTTTGATACTGCCTCGAACAACCTTATCACTATCATTGACCCTATTTTTTAGCGTAGACAGACGCTCACCACCAGCCACCCAACTCAAAAAACGAAAGGCTTCAATAGCGTTACTCTTACCTGACGCATTTGCGCCTATTAATAAAGTCAGAGGGGACAGCGGTAAGGTTGCATCCTTATAGCTTTTAAAGTTTTTAATGGTGATACTGGCGTTATCTATCATTACAATCTCGCTTACAGTTAGTGAACTTAACTACTTATATAAACCATAGCCATTTAAACCCTACTCATTTAAACCCTACTTATTCAAGCCCAACACATCTTGCATGTCATATTGGCCAGCTTCTTGTTGAACTATCCAAGTGGTGGCTCTTATGGCACCCGCAGCGAAAGTCATGCGCTCGCGCGCGCGATGGGTAATCTCGACCACTTCACCATCAGCGATGAACATTACTGTATGGTCACCGACAATCTCGCCGCCACGAATCGCGTGAATACCAATGGTGCCCGTTTCGCGTGCGCCCGTTTGTCCTTCGCGACCATATACCACTACATCTTTTAAATTCTGACCACGCGCCTGCGCTACGGCTTCTGCCATCATATAAGCAGTACCAGATGGCGCATCAATTTTATGCTTATGGTGGGCTTCAATAATTTCAACGTCAGCATCAGTACCAAAAGCTTTGGCCGCCATTTCTAACAGCTTCAATGATAAATTAACGCCTGTAGAATAATTACCCGCATAGACAATAGCAATCTTCTTACTGGCTGCGGCTAAGGCTTGTTCTTGCTGCTCATTAAAGCCGGTAGTTCCAATGACCATAGCGACTTTATGCTCAGCACAAATCTGCATATTTTGTTCAGTGGCAGCGGGCAAGCTAAAATCTACCAGCACATCAATATCATTAATTACTGCGGTTAAATCGTCAACTATTTTTACGTTTAAAAGCCCTACAGCTGCGACTTCGCCAGCATCAGCGCCGACCAAACTTGAGCCTTGACGCTCAATAGCAGCGCTCAACTTGGTTTGTGGATTGTCCTGTACCGCTTCGATGAGCATACGACCCATCCGACCACCGGCACCGATAACGCCAATATTTATAATCTTATTTTCCATTTTATTATCTACTTGTTGAGTCATTTTTTTATCCTAAAATTTTTATTATTCAACTTCTGATTTTGTAAGGTGATAGCGGTTGCTGAACGCTTTTAATATCATAGCATGAATTGATTTTGGTACCTTATTGACCACCATAAAAAAGTCCATAAGTTTCACGTGAAACTCATGGACTTAGATTAACTGCTTTAGACTAATAAAACGGGCTTTTAAAAGGAACTGTTATCGGTTATTTAATTAATCAAACAAGTCGCCAATCTTTTTAAAGAAAGACTTTTTGTGCGGTGATTGCTGATGCTTGCTATCGCCATCAAGCGTATCTTGGAACTGGCGTAGCAAATCTTTTTGCTCACGGGTTAGATTGACTGGTGTTTCAATAACTACGCGGCAGATTAAATCCCCTTTCATGGTAGTTCGCACTGGTGTTACGCCTTTACCACGAACGCGGAGCATTTTACCACTTTGTGTACCCTCAGCGATTTTAATATTTACTTTGCCATCAAGGGTTGGGATTTCGACCTCTTTACCAAGCGCAGCATCCGTGATGCTAACCGGCACATCCATATAAAGGTCTGCGCCTTGGCGGGTAAAGACATCATGGGGCTTGACGCGCACTTCGACGTATAAGTCGCCGTTTTGTACGCCAGCACCGCCCGCTTCGCCTTCACCGGCCAAACGTACGCGGTCACCATCATCAACGCCTGCTGGGATCGAAACTTCTAAGTTACGCGACTTGTCTTTAACGCCACTACCGTGACAGTCGGGACATGGGTTTTTGATTTGTTGCCCGCTACCACCGCACTGAGGACACGCTTGTTGTACCTGAAAAAAACCTTGCTGCATGCGCACTTGGCCTTGACCATGACACATCTGGCAGGTAACCACATCCGAAGCTTTTTTGGCACCTTTGCCATCACAGGTATTACAAGGCGCGGGCGCAGTAAAGCTAATCTCTTTTTTGCAACCACGAACGGCCTCTTCTAATGTTAACTCTAGCATGTAACGTAGGTCTGAACCACGACGTGAGCGAGTACCACCACCGCCACCACGCGATTGACCAAAGATGTCGCCAAAGTTACCGAAGATATCACCAAAGATATCTTGGAAGTTACCGCCGCCAGCGCCGCCACCACCACCCATACCGTTTTCAAAAGCAGCATGGCCCATACGGTCATAGGCTGAACGCTTGTCGGTGTCGCTGAGCACTTCATAAGCCATAGAGGCTTCTTTGAATTTATCGTCAGCTTTTGGGTCGTCAGAATTGCGATCGGGATGATATTTCATCGCTAGTTTACGGTAAGATCGTTTAATCTCTTTGCTATCTGCGGTTTTGCTGACGCCTAATATCTCATAAAAATCGCGCTTACTCATGGGTTCTCCTATCGTCTTCACAGCGCAGCCTGCTCGCAATCTTATCGATAATCACGCCTATCTTTTATGGTTATTCGCAAGCACGTGTTTCACATGAAACGTGGCAAACAATGATAAGAAAAGAGTAAGGGATAACGGGATGTTGCAAGCTAAAACGGCGGGATACTGTTTAACCAAATCAATTAATAAAAGTTTGCGCTATTAATGGAGATGATATGGTGATTTATCAAGCTCTTCACCAGCAAAATTCATACGATCAGTTTTACCTGTCTTATATCTATAAGGAAATAGTAAGACACATCTATAAAACTTTATAATAATATTGATAAGTTTTTATAAGAACGACAAGCCAACGTCATATTCTCATATCTACATACGCTTAAGTCGTGGTAATATTTGTCGCCTTAATAACGGTGATCAATACGCTAGAAAACTCTGTAAAGGTATGAATATTTATGAAAAAGCTGACCACATTACTCTTGTTGCTGGTCGTCATCGCAGTGGCAATATATGCTGGCTCCCCTTATTACACCGCCTATCAGCTCAAAAAAGCTTATGACGGCAAAGATGGTGCGACCGTTGCGGCTGCAATTGACTACGAACAGCTGCGCCCAAGTATGAAAACACAATTGACCGACAAATTCGCCAATACAATGGGGCAATATCTAGGAGTTGCCCAGCTTGGTGGTGAGCCGCTGACGCAAGCAGCCAATGAATTTATCATGCAAGCGGTAGACGGTGCTATCACCCCAGAAAATATAGAACAATTGATCGATACCCAAGGCCAAGCCAATACAGCTACTAAGGAGCTGGCAGCAGCATGGGCAATTGCGAGCAATCAAGTCGACTTAAAAACGCTGATTCGCGATATGATTATCCAGCGCGGGGATGTCAATGCGGTGGTTAAAAATCAAATGCAGCAAATGATGGCAAAACAAGCCACTCAGCTAGAGCAACAAGCTGCCCAAGGGACAGATAGCGAGAAACCAACCCTCAGCTATTGTGGCATCAATTGTTTTACGATAAGTGGGCAAGTAAAAAGCTATCCGATCACGATTAAAATGCAGCGCCAAGGCTTGATTGATTGGAAAATCATTGATGTGGTGTTGCCTTAATATAAGACGTTATGGTGGCAGCTTTTGGTCTATTAAATTATTTTATAAGTGAGGTTATGATGGACATTCAAATATTTCCTAAGGTGATGAATGCTCAGTCTGATGTTCAATCCATAACCACAGCGCCAATGACTATATTAGATGGTGGGATGGGACGTGAGCTTGAGCGACGCGGTGCCCCTTTTCGCCAACCTGAATGGTCAGCGCTGGCATTGAGTCTAGCGCCAACTAGTGTTCGTGATATCCACTTAGACTACATAAAAGCTGGTGCCGCGGTCATCACCGTCAATAGCTATGCGGTAACCCCTTATCATTTAGGCGATAAGTTTTTTACTGAAGGTGAACAGCTCATAAAAACGGCAGCGAAACTCGCATTCGAAGCCGTCCAAATAAGTAACAAGCCAGCCAGCAATGAGCATAATAGTCCAGCAACCGTACAAATCGCTGGCTGTTTGCCGCCACTGTTTGGCTCCTACCGCCCAGATTTGTTCGATGCCAAGGCAGCGTCTGCTATCGCGCGTCCATTATTATCCGCACAAGTGGACTATACCGATATATGGCTAGTGGAGACTCAAAGCAGTATCATTGAAGCGTCAACGTGGCATAAGTTGATTACTGAATTCACAGCTGCTCAAAAAGAGACCGCACAGAAACCCATTTGGATCGCATTTACGCTAGACGACGGTCAACTAGATATCCTCGCTGATGGCATTAGCACGCCCATGCTGCGTTCTGGTGATTCAGTAGCAGAAGCGGTACAGGCTATGATGGCATTGAATGTCGACGCCATACTATTTAACTGTAGTCAACCTGAAGTCATGGATTCAGCATTGCAAGTTGCGAAAGAGATTATTGATAAAACGTCAAATCCGCTGCAGCTGGGCGTTTATGCCAATGCTTTTGTATCAAAACAAACCCATAAACAAGCAAATGCTCAACTGCGCCAAATACGTGAAGACACTACCCCTGAGAATTATTTGACGTGGGCCAAGCTCTGGCAGGCCTCTGGCGCAACTATCATTGGCGGTTGCTGCGGTATTGGCGTCGAGCATATTGCACAACTTGCGCAGCACCTGACTGCTAGGTCATAAGGTTTTTTTTAGTTTGTCACTTTATTAATGCAATCGTTTATTCTACGCCCAAAAATTCTAAAAACTCTGGACTCTCAAAACTCGCTTGGAATAAGACACCGTCATCACGGTAAATGGCAGGCGTAGCGACCACTGCAAGCCCAGCTGCTTTTTCACGGTTAGGCGTCACATAATTAACTTTACAGTTTGCTGGTGCAGGGGTCATCTGCCCTTTTAGCATCGCTTTATCTAGAGCTTTACGACGGCTGGTTGCATCAGCTTGACACCAGATACCACGCATTTGCTCAGGTGATTGCTCATATATTGGATAGCCGATGGTTTTAACCGTCACGCCTTTTTTATTCAAACTACCCATTTGCTTATGCAGCATGCGGCAATAGGGACAATTCACATCGGTTGCCACGTAAACAACTGCTTTTTCGGTACCCGTCGCAGGATACGTAATCAGTTGTGACTGATCTAAACTTTTGAATACGGATTGATTTTTACGTTTTTCAAAGTTCTCATCAAGTCCGGTAAACTGACCATTTTCAATCACCGATATTTCGCCATCGGTCACATATTGCGCATCATCCGCTATTAAAAACGGCACGCCCTCTAACGTTGCACCCCAAATGACACCCGGTACGGCCGTATAAAAAAATGGGGTCTTGGCGCTCATATTTTTGAGCTCACTCATATTGGCAAGCATGGCTGACTTGACCGCAGCGCTGACAGGCATACCAATTTGCGCACTATTACTGCGTGTTGGGGTTTTAGTCACTTGGCGCTTGCTTGGGTTCTTTTGTAGCTCACCTTGGATGACGTATTTACCATCGGCGGTGATATGTAACGGCGGCTGACCTACCAGGCTCACTTGATATAAATTTGGCAAATTCGATGGCGCAATAGAGATAATCTGTGCTTTGATACCCGCTTGGGTCAAGGTTTGGCGCAAACGGCTGTCGATAGCGATAGTGACATTAGCAGTTGTCGCCGTACTTTTTACAGCAGGGTTTTTTATAGGCGTACTTTGGCCAGTTGCAGGTGCATTTTGACTCACACTTCTGGTGATAGTTTGAGTGCTACTTGGCTGAGCGCAAGCGGTCGTTGCGAATAATATGGCAGAGATAATACTGGCAGATTTAAATACAGGTCGTTTCACAGGGTAAGTCCTATCAGAATTTATATAGAGATATTAGTGATATCTAACTCAAAAACACGACGGCGATAGCAATTTATTTTTGGCTATCTTATTATCATTCATCATGTTATTAAATTGAGTTTAATATACGTAAAGGTATATTAAACTAATTTGCACAGACTGTATCACATCAACTCCTTTTGATAAGGGTTATGACGTTTATTTTGCAAAACTGCTACTTATGTTTAAGAGACAGGTAACAGAGTCGGCAGATAAGGGCTGAATAAAATAAGATGGTAAAGCGCAAAAAAATAATGGCAGCTCGTTACCCTTATTAGAGAACGGCTGCCGTTATTGTGTTCTAAATCAATAAATATCTAAAATATTATTATTTAAAACTTGGCCACTTCCTCAGCCGTTAAAAAGCGACTGTCGCCTTTCTCTAAGCCTTCTAACGTAATATGACCAACACTGGCACGATGTAGCTCGACCACTTTATTACCAAAGTAGCCCATCATACGTTTCACCTGATGGTATTTACCTTGCTCTAAGGTCAAGCGTGCATGGGTCTCATCGATGAATTCAAGAACAGCAGGCTTGGTTTCTTCATGGTCGCCTTCTAATAAAATACCTTGAGCAACTTCTTCTACGGCATTGGCTTGCTTCGCGGCATCCATAGGATCAGCCAAGGTCAGCTCATAGATTTTAGCATGTTCGTGCTTAGGACTGGTGACACGGTGCAACCATTTGCCATCATCACTAATTAATAATGCGCCTGTAGTATCAACGTCTAAGCGTCCCGCAATACGCAAGCTACCGATTTCAGGTACGGCAATTAGTTCAGTGACAATAGGGTGTTCTTTCACTTTCAGCGTACATTCAAAGCCTTCAGGCTTGTGCAATAAAATATAACGATTGCCTGTCGCGACCGATAATGGCTCGCCTGCCCACATGATTTCGTCATCGGCGATATCAATGTGTAAGCCGACGTCTTTCGTCACCTTATCATTGACCGTGATTTCACCGGCGTGTAGGATTTTTTTGGATTCTTTGCGTGACAGCTCGGTGGCTTTACTAATAAATTTATCTAAACGCATGCTATTTGCTACCATCAGTTATATAGTGGGGAATAAAATGAACACTGCGCCAAATACGGCTAGCAGTGATAATAGTGCAAGTTTAGCATATTCACCCTAGACCCTAAATGAATTACTAGATCCTAAATGAACTATGAGTTATCAAACCCTACAAAAAGCGGTGAATGCCCGTCTTGAGATTAAGAAATCTGAATTCATCGCTTATGCGTATCCGGTGACGTCGCGTGAGGATGCTATGTTTCACGTGGAACAACTACGTACGCAATATGCTGATGCCCGTCATCACTGCTGGGCCTATATTATTGGAGACCCTAATAATACAACCAGCGCAGGCTTTGATGATGACGGTGAGCCCAATGGAACGGCAGGACGACCAATATTAAATGTGCTCCAGTATAAGTCGATTGGTAATATTATCATTGTCGTGGTGCGTTATTTTGGCGGTATTAAGCTAGGTGCTGGTGGACTAACGCGTGCTTATGCGGGTTCAGCACAAGCCGCCGTTGATGAGATGGTTTTATGCCCTTATGTGCTCATGAGCCAAGTAGAAATTCAAGCAGAGTTTGCTACTGAAGCTCAATGTCGCTATGTGGTTGATAGCTTATATGGAACTATTAACGACGTTGCTTATAGTAAGCAAGTCTTGCTAACGGTGACCATTGCTGAGGCTGATATTGAAACATTGAAAACAGAGTTAGCAATGGCAGGCAAAGTATTACTTCCAAAGGATTAACCGTCTTCTTATCCGCTTTATCGGCTCATTCTTTATAGCTCAGTTTGATAGATAGTCAAAGATTTACTGGCTATTTATTTCAGTAACCATTCCTTAGGTTTCACGTGAAACTTATAATTTATAACTTTTAAATAATCAATATACTTGTTAACTAACTAAATTGCTCCCATCTCTTATTACTAAACCACATTTGATGCCCTTTTATGAGTACTTTTACCTACACCGAATTTAAACCACCATTTTGGCTAGCAAATGCGCATTTGCAAACTATTTTACCAAAGTTTGTTGCCCCCAACGTGCCTATCTATCGGCGCGAGCTGGTCAAAGACTCGCTGGATGAGAGCGAAGTAGCCTATGACTTTTATGATACTAACGATATTATATTATCTGATGCTAAGTATCATAAGCCGTTAGTCGTATTGTTTCATGGGATGGAAGGCAGTAGCGACAGCCATTATGCGCGCACGCTCGCGTATGCGGCGCACCGTCAAGGCTGGCATTTTGTAGTGGCGCACTTCCGCAGTTGTGGCGGTGTACCGGTAAAAGGGTCGGTATTTTATGATGCTGGTGACACCAAAGAGATTGAACACGCTTTGCAATATTTGGCACGTAAATACAGTACGATATATGGGGTTGGGGTCTCGTTAGGCGGCAATGCGCTCGCTAAGTATATGAGCGACTATAACGAAAAAGCGATTTGCGTCGCAGCGGTAGTGGCTTCTGCTCCCGTAGATTTACTGTCCTCGTCATTGGCGATGGAACGCTTTGTCAGTCGCCGCATTTACACCCCTTATCTACTACACCCGATTATCCAAAAAGCCATTGATAACAATTTATCAGAAGATGAAATTAAAGCCATCAAGGCAACCAATCTCATCAGTGAGTTTGATAATATTTTTACCGCACCGCGTCACGGCTATCGCTCCAAAAACGACTATTACAATAAAGCCTCTGCACTACCGCACCTGATTCATATTGCTAAGCCAACCTTAGTCATTAGCGCCAAAGATGACCCTTTCTTGGGCGCGACGGCTACGGGTGGCGATGTATCTAAAAACGTGACGCTGCTCGATACCAAACATGGTGGGCATATCGGCTTTTTAGATTATCAAGATCGTAAGTTTAATTTAGACTGGTTACCAGAAACTGCCATTCGCTTCTTTAAAGATGTGGGTTCACGCCTTTAAAAATAACCACCATTAAGTGTCCCCAAACTATAAATTAAGACTTTTAACTTATTCATAAAAAGAGTGCTTTTATGTATCCGTTTATTCGTTATGCCACCACTATTGCCCATGCTGCGTTACAAGTTAAAAAAGGCAATACCTTAGGCTTTGATGACGTCAGCGAAATTACTTTACGTTGTCGTTTGACAGATATTGATAACTTCTTAGAGATGAATAACGGCCGCGTCTTAACCCTTTATGACTTAGGTCGCACAGATTTTGCAGTACGTACTGGACTTGGGAAACAACTCCTGAAGCAGCGTTGGGGCTTGGTCGTTGCAGGTAGTACCATTCAATATCGTAAGCGTATTCGCGCCTTTCAAAAAGTCACGATGAAAACCCAAATAGTGGGCTTCGATGCGCGCTGGATATACGTTGAACAGTCGATGTGGGTTAAAGGTAAACCGTGCTCATCAGCTTTATTACGAACTGGCGTCACTGAAGGCGGTAAAGTGGTAGAGACTGCACGGGTACTTGCAGCTTTGGATAAGTCAGATTGGCACTTAGCACCTGAGCCTTGGGTACAAGAATGGATAGATGGTGATAAAGACCATCGCTGGCCGCCGATGGAGTAGTTTGCAAAAGCTTGTCACGTTATCTAAATCCGTAAGTCAGGTGACGTGTACCCCAATGTTCCCTCAAAATTTTGTCACATTCAATTAACTTTAACACTACTATTTTATAACAATACATTATACTAAAAAGTATATTAAATGATAATATAGTTACTAGCTTATGATTATTTGATTAAATACGAACCTATAAGGAGAGCAACATGCTTACCACTACAGATTATGTCGGTACTTTATTTGATAATGACAGCAACCCAAACAAAATTACTTTAGCCTTTACCATGGCAGTCAAAGCGCTAGAAAAAGGCCATTCTGCAACGGTTATTTTGATGATGGATGCGGTACATTTAGCGCCACCTAAGGCACTAGATAGCATTAATATCGGTGCACCGTTTGAGCCTGCTGCTAAATTGCTGGCGGCTTTTATGGAGAAAGGCGGGCAAGTATTGGTCTGTAAAGCCTGCATGGTGCATAATAATGTTGAAGAATCAGCGATCGATCCGCGCTTCAGTATCATTAGTGGCGATGACGTGGTTGAGCTGCTTATGAGTGCAAAAGGCTCGTTGCAGTTGAACTGATAAATAATTAGGCTAGTGTAATAGAGAGCCAATAGAAGACATTAGGCTTATAAGGGAAATTCTTTAGATAGGATTTCCCTTTTTTTTATTTAGAGCGTATGAGTTTAGATAACTAAGTCCACTCTATTAGCTTATTACTTTAGGTAAGTCAAACTAGCAGTTAGCGCTGCGCCTTGTGTGCCAGATTGGATAGAGGCTGATAAAATTCATCGTTGAAAACCCGTGACTAAAATATTTTTTAATCCGACTCTTTACCTAAACCACAAAAACCTAATATTTATAATATTTTTAGATTGACTAGGAATCAGCCTCGCCCAAAACATATAAAAATGATTTAATTTTGTGATGTATAAGCTCCGTAAAATATCTAGAATTTCATTTACTCTAAGCTCCGTGAATAAATATTAAAAAATAGCTTACTTAAAACTTCTTCTTTGTTCGAAAGATTATCTATATTTCTTATGATATTTTCCAAACGCAAATAGTCTGTGCGCTTTCCGCTTTCAGATAATGGTTTAAAGATAACATCAAGTGCGTACTCAGATTGATGCTGATTGAACCAATTGAATAAAGCTTCTACTACTCTTTGATGCGCCCAACCTTCTTTCTTTCGATCAGATATCCACCAATGCACAAAATTGCTATTATTTTCTAAAGAGTCATTTAATCTTGAGGTATCAACTTCAACAAACCTCCTGAGACCTTTATCTATTAACAGGGGTTCTAGTACTTGAGAAATATCTTCCCATCCTTGCTTCAAACAAATTTCACTATAACCAGATAGATATCTTTCATCATGATATTTAAAATATGGCTGTAGAGCCTTCATTTGCTCATAACGATAAACACCTTTTCTACCTTCAGTTCTTATTCCTAAAGTAAATTTAGATAACTTAAAAACCTCTTTAATGTTCTTCTCATTTTCAAGTGTGCTCGCTACCAATTCCTGTAGTTTGGGCGTTGCAATCATTAAAGCTATTTGGATAAATCTATAATGATAAGAAAGGTTGTTCCAATATTTGATTAGGATTTCCTCTGCTTTTTGAATTTCAAGCTTTTCGTATAACTCAGCTACCATCCATAATTCATTTGAGTATGAGTCTGAGGACTCACTAACATTTGCAATTTTCTCTTCAAATATTTGCTCGAATTTTTCGTGCCAAATATAACGTGTAGCTTGCCACCAATAACTAGAGTCGTCATTTATTTTCTCTACTAGCTCATCAATAGCTGTCATATCCTTACGTTTTGCTCGACCCATCAATGCGGTTTCAAAGCGAATATCGCTATTAGTTATTTTTTGTAGAACTACTAAATCATCATGATATGGACTCATTTCCCATAAATTAAAAGCACTCTTTCTTAGAAATTCGTCATTCTCTAAGCTTTCAGAAATAGATAACAACCTTTCCTTACTTTCAATTGAAAGTATTTTTCCACCTTCAGAATTTCTACGCAAATTATCTAATACCGCACTTGGCATAGAATTACCTTGCCGTCTACTATTAGCTAAGCGCGTTGCTTGCGCTTCTAAGACATCAGCATTATCAACATCACTAAGCATGTACAAAATATAGAAATTCAAGCTATCTCTCTTTTCTGCTTCTTGAAGTATGAAAGCAATTGACTTATGAGGTACATACTCGCTAAATTTCCACTTTAAACCATGTGCCGCGAAACCTGCTCTATCCGTAGAATGATACTCATTTTCTTCATCTGACAAGCTTTCCCAATAGTCAAATATGGGTTCTAATAATGAATGCGGGTCATCATCACATACTCTAGCAGCAGCCCAAAAAAACATACGATAGTCTTTTTCGTCATTGGGTATTAAATGCCATGCTGTCCTAACAGCATTTGCAAAACTAGTATTTTCGGTATAGCCAATTAAACGTAATAACTGATGCTTTGCTTCATAATTAATACTTTCATCTATCAAATTCTCACAAATCTGCTTTACTAAACCTTCTCCATATTTATTAAAAACATGATCAATAATTTGTTTTTCACCAGTTACATTTGTATCAAAATGATGGGTCGATATCCATTGTAATCCATTGCTTAAGTTTCCCTGCTTGAAGCTAATTTGGTAAAAAAAGGGGTTATGATATCTATCACTATATAAATTTAAAATTTCAGGTACTGAAGTATGAAACACGTCATTTAAAATTATTAACGATTGATATTGTTGAGAATCGTAGACATCAAACTGATGCTCAGGGGTTTCTAACCATGTTTTGACGTTATTGACTGCAGTGTTTAGGTATGATGAATTAGTTTTTGTAGAGAATGCGTAGCAATGAAATGCCACAAGACTATTTTGGATACTAATTTGATACAGCTTATTTTTATCGAGACTTGCTAAGGCACATGAGATACCAATAATCTCTGAAAAATAAGGGTCTGTTAAATCAAAGTTATCATCTTCTAGATAACTAATTATGGATTTTGCGATAATGTAATAATTAAGGCGGTCATGCCGTGACAGAATAGTGTAATTTGGACTTTCAAAAGCTTGTCTAAATAAACGACCATCATTTAGAACTTGCTTCAATACTTTTTGAGACTCTTGAGATAACCCTCTTAAGTCTCGAGATTCTCCTTGCACCTTTTTGTTCTGAAATAGATATAATCCATATTCATCGATTGCATCTTCTATTTCATAAACCAACAAATTGTCCCTAGTAGCAATAGACTGAACGGTGTTATGCACATACTCTTCAATAACATTAGAGTTTTCATGAAATTCCGCTAAGTTTGCTAGTGAAATTAACAGTGGGTCATAACCTAGTTGTTGTGCAATATTTGCTGCGGACAGCTCATCAATTCTGATTTTTTCTTTTGTTACTCTCGCAATTATTGCTCTTTTCGCTTCATTTTCATTATAGCTTTCTAAATACTCGAGTTTGAAACAGGCTTCCAAACTTTTCTTTTCCTCGTAGCTTAAGCCAGCTATTAACCTATGCCATACTGGGCAAAGTAAAATAAAATTAGCACCATTCTTTGACCAATCTATCAACTTTCTCAGCAGTCTTGCGCTATCTGATGAGCGATTAATATCTTCTACTAAGATTATTAAAGGTTCATCGATTGAACAAAACTCTAATGCTTGATGACCTGATTGAGATACTAATTCGTTGGCATATCGACGTAACTCAATATCGATAGCTTCCTCAATAGATAGAGCTTGGTTGACTGTATTATCGTCAAGCACTAATACAGGTTTTTGAAGTGCTAAATGTCTTTTTAGTACATTAATGCAGTAAGTAGTTTTACCTGACCCTGAAACACCTACAATTAACGTATTTTGATGAATAGGTTTAAAATTTCGTTCAATAAATAATTCAGCATCAAAATTAAGATTTGATAGACTTTTCTCACCGATTTCGAGTAGCAGCTGTTTTGAAAGATTGTTTGGTTCTACTGTTTGAAATACTTGATTATATAAACCGTATTCTTTCATTAGGTCTATTAATTCGTTACCATTTTTCAATGATATAAAATTCTCATTTTTTCCTAGATTGTCGGTGGTTTTTTTACGCCACTTAAACCACCAACTAGTAGAATCTATATCCATAACGCTAGGGATACATAATATCCACCTCTCTAACTCATATTTTTCTGATTCAATGGCGGTTTTGAAGGATTTTCTTATTTGATCTTTCTGTGAGTCTCCAAAATCGTATAGAAAAAACTTACATTGAATTACTGTTATTGGCTCAACTCCAAGACTACCAATGAAGATGTCAATTCCACCGTCACCCTGTTTTACTTCAATTTGACTTACGTCTTGATCAGAGTGAATTTTTCGGAATAATGTTTCACAAGCAGTCTCGAAAGCTGCTCTTGCACCTTCTATACCACCTTTCAACTCTTTGAAATCTTGCCAATTTCTATCCATTTCACACCTAATTTTAAGTAGATAACTATATTAGTATAGTTCTATCATGAAGTTTGATTGATTTTTCTATAGCGTTATGGTGCAGGTATAGTGAAGTGGAACTTCCGTATTCAATTTATTGAAGTCATAAAATCTAGCTGATAAGATTATATTTTAATTATTACCGCAAACCTTTCCATGAAGGAGTGGTTTAGCTCCGATTGAATCAGATATACTTAACTACAAATCTATAGTCAAATATTTTAACTACCAATCCGTAGTCAAAATCCCTACTCCAAACCCGCCCGAAACATTTTATAATCATCCGCCGTCTCTTTTACCGCCTCTATCATCGGCACATGACCAACATTGGGCATGATGATAACTTGCGCTTGCGGCATCAACTCACTCATCAATTCGGCAGTCTCAGTCTTTATTACTTTGTCCTCAGCGCCCCAAACAATCAGCGTGGGAATATTATATTGGGCTACGACTTTAGCGCGCGCCTCTACGTTGTCTTCAACGATTTGCTCGATGATTTTGGCTTGTAGGTCACGATTGGCGATGTTTTCTTGTGCAAAAACCGCTTGCACCGTTTTAGGAATAAAGGGCGGCTTATTCATCACCAATTTATACAGTTTAAAATACTCTTGAGTAGTGGCGATGACGAGTGGGTTATTATCCGCAGTAGCGTTTTGGTATCGGTCATATAGCCCTGCTGACCAAAAGCCGGCGCTATCCAGTAGCCATAAGCTTTTAACATTGTCAGGATGCATGGCGGCATAGGCGACACTGATACTGCCACCCATCGAATTGCCGCCGATATGAATAGCGGATGCCATACCTTTCGCTTGTAGCAGCTCATGCAAACGCTGCGCTTGCGCATCGGCGCGATAGTCTGCGTCGTCTGGTTTACTAGAGTTACCAAAACCCAGCAGGTCTGGGATAATCAAGTGATAGCCATTTAATTTATCCGCGATACGGGTAAAGTTATCTTTATTACCGCCAAAACCGTGAATCAGCAATAACGGCTCGCCAGCTAAATTGCCACCTTCTAGATAAGTGATTTCATCGCCGGACGCCAGCATAAAGGCCTTCGTCTGTAGGCTTGATTTAAAGCGCTCATGCTGTACCAGCTTTTGAGTCGTAGCAACCGTAAAGGTGTTGGGCGTGGTACAGCCCACTATAGAAAGAGTCAGTAGAGCTGCAATACTTGTGCGCATTAATGTCATCAAACTGTCCTATCAATAACTGGCAAAATTAATTAAAAGCCATAATTTTAGCACAAGCTAACTAATTTTGAGCTTAAGCAATATTAGCAATTGCCCTGCTCTCAAAACTACACTACAGTTAGTTATAGAAAACCAGATATCAATCATAGGACGTGTATCCAATGACATTATTAGCGCAGCTCGGAATAAACTATCCTATCATTCAAGCCCCAATGGCAGGCGGTGCGACCACCCCTGAGCTGATTGCGACGGTCAGTAATTTTGGTGGCCTTGGCTCATTAGGTGGCGGTGCAACCAGTCCAGCCGCGTTAAATGAGCAGATTAATGCCATTAGAGTGCTTACTGACAAACCTTTTATGGTTAATCTAATGGTGTTATCAGAGCATGATGCCCGCACTTTTGATACTTCAATGCCAGCATGGCTGACGCAGTATTATCAACAGCAGCAAATTGATGCGGTACTGCCTGATAGACCAGCGCATAGCTTCGCTCAGCAGCTACAAGTGCTCTATGATAATCCAGTACCAGTTGCTAGCTTTACCTTTGGTATCCTGAGCGCTGAGCAGGTTCAACGCTTGCAACAGCTGGGCACTCGGGTTATTGGTACAGCAAACCATCCGCTTGAGGCAAAAGCATGGGCAGATAGTGGTGCCGATGCGGTATGTGTACAAGGTATGGAAGCGGGTGGACATCGTGGCGGTTGGTTACCCCAAAGCGAATCTGATCCGTTAGGACTACTGACCTTAATTGGCCAAACCCGAGCTTGTACCAATATTCCGTTAATTGCCGCTGGTGGTATTATGAGCGGACAAGATATTAAAGCCGTACAAGCCGCAGGTGCACAATTGGCGCAAATAGGTACGGCATTTTTAACGACCGATCAATCAGGTATTAATGCCACTTATAAGCAAGCGTTACTTGATGCGAGCACTGGTACGCGTAGCACTGAAACTCGTTTGACTCGGCTATTTTCTGGGAAGCAAGCACGCGGTTTGGTGAACGGTTATCTACGTGATTTTTCACAATTTGATAATGCCAATATTTTTGATAAAGAAGAGAGACTACCACCATATCCGCAGTTAAATGCTATGACCAATACTATGCGTGCTAATGCTGGGAGAAATGAAGACGCGGAACATCTCTCGTTATGGGCAGGACAATGTGTTGCGTTGGTCAGGCAAGAACAGACGATTGAATTACTAGAGCGCTTGGTAAAAGAGAGTTAGTTTGATGGATGTAGGCTGAGTTTTTAACCCAGCTTACAATAGCTCATACCCAATCAAGAGTGGGATCAATAACCCCTTAACACATTATGTGTAAATGACTGTTTCTTTAGCCCTTCACAAAACGCTTTATAATCCTCAGCGGTTCGCTCCACAGCCTCTATCATCGTTACATGACCAATCTCTCGCATCATGACTGGGAAAAATAACGATGTAGAACAGCTGTCACAATGGGTAAGGTAAGGCGTTGCATTTTATGTGGTTGAGTTACTAATGAGTGCGAAGGGTTCGTTACCGCTGATCTGATTACCGTTCTAATAAAGATGGTACAAGCATTCTCATTTATAATACGTATTTTTATTTAATCAATCTTAAGTTAACCATCTGGTATCTTTCGTAGGACGCTTTTTTACAATCAAACAAAGCTAACCAACTAAAGCCAACTTGGATGGCACAAAAGGAAAAACATTGAGTAAAACAGCTGCTTCCACTGATAAACGGCGTGACCTCACCACAGGGTCAATCCCTAAAACCATGCTCCTATTTGCATTACCAACCCTAGGATCATCCGCGCTACAGTCGCTAAATGGCTCGATCAATGCGGTCTGGGTAGGTCGATTTTTGGGTGAGGAAGCGTTAGCAGCGACGGCGAACGGCAACATTCTCATGTTTATACTGATTTCCTTCGTGTTTGGTTTCGGTATGGCGTCTACCATTTTGATTGGTCAGGCAATGGGACAGCGCAACGATAGCATGGTCAAGCAAACCATGGGAACGGCGCTGGGTAGCATTATTCCGATCAGTATAGTGGTGTCGGCAGTAGGATGGCTATTTGCGCCGACCCTACTTGATCTGCTGGGTACGCCAGCAAGTGCAGCAGAGCTTGCCTTAACCTATCTGCGCATGATTTTTATTGCGATGCCCACTACACTGACGTTTACGTTGATAATGATGGCACTGCGCGGGACGGGCGATTCTACGACGCCGCTTTGGTTTATTATTATATCGGTTGTTATTGACCTCGTTTTGACGCCAACGCTGATTTTGGGTCTAGGACCCTTCCCAGAATGGGGCATATTTGGCTCGGCATTTGCAACAGCCGTCGCCAACACGGTAGCGCTTATTGGTATGCTCGTCACCATGTATTTGCGTGGCTCAGTGCTGGCTCTTAGATTGCCGGAGCTGCGCTTTTTGCGCGCAGATCGAAAAATCTTGAAGTCGATGTTCTCAAAAGGGTTGCCGATGGGTCTACAGATGATCGTCATCTCATCAGCGGCGTTGACGATGCTGTCGCTGATTAACCGCGAAGGGGTGCAGACGACAGCCGCTTACAGCGCGACCCAACAGCTTTGGACGTACGTGCAGATGCCTGCAATGGCACTAAGTGCCGCGGCTAGTGCGATGGTCGCACAGAACATCGGTGCCAACCAATGGCATAGAATTGCAGGAATCACACGCTGGGGTCTTATTTTTAACCTAGTATTGACGGGCCTTATTATCGTGCTGCTGACCATTTTTGATGAAACCGTTCTAGGACTTTTCCTCGGCAGTGACAGTGAAGCAGTGCCGATCGGACGTCATATTCAGTTAATAGCGACATGGGGCTTTATCTTTTTTGGGATAGCGCAGATCTTTTTTGGTACCATGCGGGCAAACGGCTATGTCATTTGGCCACTGATTGCGATGGTCATTTCGATGTATCCGGTGCGTCTTGGCTTTGCTTTTGGGCTTTATCCGCTACTTGGAGAAGATGCGCTTTGGTTGTCATTTCCAGCCGGCATGGTGGCAACTGCCGTGATGGGTGCGGGACTATATTGGTACGGCGGCTGGCGTCAGGGTAAAAACATGCCTGCAGAAGAGGCGGCGCAAAGGTCTGAAGAGTTCCGCGCGCAGACAGGCACCAGTGCGTCGTTTCGTGATATTTTACCGACGACGGTATGGAAGCGATTACCTTTACGCCGTATTACAAGATTGCATCGACGACTTCGTAAACGACTGCATAGACGCCATATGATAAAGAAGAATAAACGATAATAGCCTCAACAACCTTGTTCCTATATACACGCTTAGCAGTGCGGCTTTTACTCATTGGTATGGTAAGTATATTATTAATACTTACCTGCTACGGCAAGTACCGCAACTAGTTTTACCTTTAACTAGACTTTTCATTACCTAATAAAAACTCCACCGCTGCTGCCGCATGAATAGCGGTGGTATCAAATACTGGAATAGGACTGTCTGCTTGGCTGATGAGTAGTCCAATCTCGGTACAGCCTAATATCACGCCCTCACATCCTTGCTGAGCTAAACCTTCAATCACTTGCATATAATACTGGCGAGAGCTATCAAGCAATTATCCTTGGCATAACTCAGCATAGATAATACGATGCACCTCAGCCCGTGCTTCAGTATCCGGTATGAGCACTTGCAAGCCAGCCGATTTAAGGCGCTGTTTATAAAAATCCTCAGTCATAGTGAACTGTGTACCGAGTAACGCAATCTTGGTTAAACCTTGCTGCTTAATCGCGTCTGCGGTCGCATCAGCAATATGAATAATCGGTAAGTCAGTCGCTGCTTGGACGTAATCCACGACTTTATGCATGGTATTGGTCGCGATGAGCAAACCTTGCGCGTCTGCTGCTTGTAAGCGTTTGGCACTGCATGCCATCATGCTACCCAATTCATCCCATTCGCCTTGTGCTTATGAGATTGCAACCGGTGCCAAATCGACACTATGAATCAATAAATCGGCTGAATGCAGACCACCCAATTTTGCTTTGACACCTTGGTTAATCAAGCGGTAATAGCTTTGCGTACTTTCCCAACTCATACCACCGATGATGCCTAACGTCTTTTGCTTAGGTGTTTGTTCTTGCTTCAGACTCTGCTGATAAGTTGACATCATACTTCCTATTATTAAGTTATGATTTAATTTTTTCCAGTGATGAAGCTTACGTTTGCTATTAACGTTACGATCTTTATCGTAGCAAAGCCTGCTGATATCAGCTAAGTTCATTTAAGGGTAAAGTATTCAACATTAAGACTAACTATAGCTTAATGTGAGTTATCCTATCTGTGACGCGCGATACAATGGCAATGATTACTGCATTAAATACGGGGCTTTTCACCTGTCAAATACTAAAATATAGCGTTCTGTTCCTAGGGCTTGGATAATATTAATATCACGCTGAATTACCTATCTAAAACTTGCCTAAATACAATTACTCTCATACCAAACTGAGCTTACCAATGACTGAAACTCCTACCTTTAAAATACGTACTCGCCAAAGATACTATCGGCTTATCTTCACGGGGCTTATGGCGATGATGATGTCACTCATCATTTCAGCCGCGCTTATTATCGTGAAAGTTGGCATAACGGATGGGTTTTTTATGACGCTGATGCATTCATGGGGATTGGCATTTGTATTTGCATGGCCAAGTGCCTATGTGTGCGCCTACTTTGTGCAGGTACATGTCTTGAGTCGAATTGAGTTTTATTAAAGTAGCTTCTAATCTTTCATTACCTCTACCTCATAAAAACAGCTAAGATAAGCTACAAACTGTTGTTAATGAGAGGACGCTATGACGCAATCACGGCGTACCATTGAGAATCTAGTGCAGCAGGGTGTGCTCCCTCTAGAGCATGCTGATACTGCAGCTTTAGAACTAGAGATGTACCCCACCAAACGCACATGGCTGTCATTCTTTGATAAGGCTGCGCTCATTATCGGGACGATCGCGCTAGTACTATCGTTAGTATTCTTTATTGCCTATAACTGGCTCAATATGGGTAAGATAGGTAAGTTTGCGTTAGTTGAGGGCGCTTTAGTCCTGACCATAGCCCTTCACGTAATCCTATATTTTAGACGGCGCTTTCAGCTAGCACAGCAATTACTTTTACTTGTTGCCAGTATCATCACTGGCAGCTTATTGGCTGTGTTTGGACAAGTTTATCAAACAGGTGCCGATACGTGGCAGCTGTTTTTTGGTTGGGCGCTCTTGATTATTCCGTGGGTGCTCATCGCTCGCCTGCCAGCACTTTGGCTAGTATGGCTTGGACTGGTAAATGCCAGTCTAATACTTTATATCGATGTCGTAGATATTCTATTTACCGATTATATTTATCAAGATATCTTGCAAGTGGCTACCCTCGCTATCTTAAATTTAGTGGCGCTAATTTTATGGCTGTTTAATATTGAAAATAAACACAACCCTCACTCAAGCTTTTATAAAACAATATTTTCCAAAACACTCCTTTCTAGAACCAGCCTTGTAAAAACGACTTCTTCTAAAACAGCCCTCTCTAAATCAGCTGCTTATCAAACAGCACTACCAACCAAGTCTAGCTTGCACTGGAGCACTTATGTTGTCGGCTTACTCAGTACTTATTTCATCACCTACCTTGCCATTATCACTGTCTTTGACGAGGTGAAAATACTACCGCTCCTTATCACTTTGTCGCTATGGGCAAGCTGGTGTGGCTTTATGCTTTGGCGTTTTTATAGACGGCACACTGATCTATTAATGCTGACTTATCTATGCGGCTCTGTGATTGCCGTGGTTATGGTTTGGGCAGGCAAGTTGCTGCTGGATGATTGGGAGGCTGGCGGGTTCTTATTATTGGCACTATTACTGATCGCCATGAGTTCAGCGACAGTAGTCTGGCTACGGCGCATTGCTCGCTTCGATAGGAGGGGTCACGAGTCTGAGCTACTGGCGCAAACGCGAGGTGACTATGAATAACAGTAACCCAAACCAGACCATTGCGCAGTTGCAGGAGCTTGGATTGATTTCACCTAGCTCTGCTATAGATAGCTTAAACATTGTTAGTGAAGTGGATAATCACAACAGGACACCTTGGTTTATCCATCTATTTTTCGGTTTTAGTGGGGTCTTATCGAGTATATTTTTGGTTGGGTCTTTGACTCTGATCTTGTATCAAGCAGATATTTTCGACAGCTCAATTTTGCAGTTAGTGATTGGCATCATACTAAGTACGGCAGCTTTTGCTTTATTTAAAAACAAGAAATCTCGGGATAATACTTTTTGGAACAGCTTGGCCTTTGCCATCAGTATTGCAGGTCAGCTATATGTGGCATTTGCGCTGTTCGGTAGCGACATAAAGACGCCGCTAGATACTGGGCTACTATTGCTTGTGCAGCTGGTGATGACGGTTATTATACCTAACTTTATTTATCGGCTGCTCAGTAGCACCGTCGCGTTAGGCTGTATTATATATATATTAGGCCATTACCAAATATTTGAGATTAACCTAGGATTATTGGCGTTGGTTATGGTTGTGGCAAACCTGCAACGCACCGCGATATTACAACGCCTGCCTGCTAAATGGCGCGCAGCAGCAATAGATATCAGTCGTGCGCTCACTTATGCCAGTGCTTTATTACTGATTATCTTCTCAGTTTATATTGTCAATGCTGAATACACTCGTGACTTTGTCAGCAATGTATTTGTCTATAACTATATCCTCGCGCAAGGGCTGCTAATGCTTGCCAGCCTATACGCCGCCTATCTTATTCTCAAACGTTATAACATCGCCCTATTCTCAAAACCCAGCTTAATCATAATGGGTGCAATCATCGTCTTAGGCGTTATATCGGTCTATGCCGCAGGATTGTTGGCAACCTGCCTCATCATCGTTATCGCGATGACCAATAGCCAACGTCTGTTATTAGGGCTTGGCGTGCTTGCATTGGTTGGCTATATATTTTGGTATTACTATCAGCTTGATACCTCATTATTAGTGAAGTCTGGCTCTATGCTAATCATTGGCATCGTCATGCTACTCATGCGTTGGTTACTGGTCAGCCGCTATTTTACTGATGATAAACAGCGGATAAATGCTACCGATAATAAGGGGCTCCAATCATGAATGATAAACTGGGGATTAAAAAAAATTCAGTCACCTCGGCAACCTCCATACCTTGGTGGCAGAAACGCAAACTTACTATCGTGATTGTGCTATTGGGTTTAGTGGCGATATTAATACTGATAAATATGAGTATCGTTAAGTACGAGCAGCATCTGGCTACTGGCAATACTGTGTTATTAGAGCTGGCACCGGTTGACCCGCGCGGCTTTATGCAGGGTGATTATATGGCGCTCAGTTATGCGCTAGAGCGTGAGATATTCGATGCGCTGCAACCAGAATATGACAAATTTGTGCAAAGAGCAGATACTCTAGCGTCAGAAAATAAGGTCATAAAAGCAGAAGCATTTGAGACAGAATTTCGTACTTATAAACCCAGCGACGGTTATGTAATTGTCAGAGTCGATAGTAATAATGTTGGACATTTCGTGCGCTTAGCGGACAAGATTGAACGTGATAACCGTAATAAGTTGGCTGCAAACGAGCTGCCTATTTATTACCGTATCCGTAATAGTAGTGTGCAACTGGCGACCAATGCGTTTTTCTTTCAAGAAGGACATGCAGAGTCTTTTGAAACTGCCAAATATGGTCTATTCCGTGTTAATGAACAAGGCGAGCCGCTATTAACAGAGATGGTAGATGAGAAGTTTAAGGTAATTGAAGGTACGAGCAATCAAGGTGAGGAAGCATCAAAGTAAAAGGCTGCGGGGTTAATTGCTAACCTTAATGGCTATATTAAATGACTAAATTTAATGGTGACATTTAATTCCTACTTTAATTCCTAAATCTGGCAATGCGCGTAACGCACAACGTTCATTAACTAAATTGATATTGCGCTAGCGGCGCGCGCCTTGTTACTGTTGATTACCGTTTTTAAGTATGCAATCAAAAATAAATAAAGGAATTTATCATGCGTAGCGCCACTTATGACCATTTCGGCAAACCTACTGAAGTCCTCAGCTTGGGTGACCGCCCTACTCCAGAGCCCAAAGCTAATGAAGTTCGAGTCAAAACCATCTTAGCCTCTATCCATAATCATGACTTGCTCACCATTCGCGGCAAGTATGGCTTTAAGCCTGAAATGCCCGCCATCGGTGGTTCTGAGGCGGTGGGTATCATTGATGCAGTGGGCAGCGACGTCACAGACTTAAAAGTGGGTCAACGGGTGGTGGCAGCCAGTGTGCAAGCGACTTGGGCGGAATTTTTCACTGCTCCCGAAAATATGGTTTTTGCCATACCAGACAGCTTAGAAGATGAGATGGCAGCACAATTAATTGCCATGCCACTCAGTGCCTTGATGTTGCTTGAATTCCTAGAGACCCAAAGTGGTCAATGGGTTATCCATAACGCAGCTAATGGAGCGGTCGGTAAATCACTGGCGATGCTAGCGGCGGCGCGCGGCGTAAAAACTATCAATTTAGTACGCAGTAGCGATGCGCTAGAAGAGTTAAAAGCACTAGATATTAACAATAATATCAATACTTCAGACGATGATTGGAAAGAGCAAGTAAAGTCAATTATCGGTGATGAGAAAATCAGCGCCGCCGTTGATTCTGTTGGCGGCGAAGCCAGTGGCGATTTATTATCGCTACTCGGTCATGGCGGTACCTTTGCAGTATTTGGGGCAATGTCAGGTAAGCCGATGATGCTCAATCCTACCGATATGATTTTTAAACAAGCGGTCCTAAAAGGCTTTTGGGGCAGTAAACTCAGTCAAGAAATGAGTGTGGAAAATAAGTGGCGCTTGGTTGAAGAGCTGATTGATAGAGCGGTTAGTGGTCAATTAAAACTGCCGACTGAAGCAACTTTTGATTTGGCAGATATTCTTAAAGCGGTCGATGGGAAAATGCAGTCTGAGAAGAAAGGCAAGATATTATTGAAGCCTTAGTATATTAAAAGCTGATTAAAACAAAAAATGGCAACGTTATAAGCGTTGCCATTTTTGCGTTCATTTGCAATTACAAAGTAAATTTTTAAAACAGTTTTGTCTATAAATAATTTATTTAAAGCAGAAATAAACTAGTTATCAACCTTACTTTCGCTAATTTACAGTAAAACGCTATTCAACTATGCCAATAAAATCTTGCAGCATAGGTCCTAACTCTTTGTCTTCAATGATGCACCAACTTATAAATGCACTGTATGGAGACGTAGCTTTGAGAAGTAGCTTGATTCGCTCAATAGCAATTGCTTTTTCTTCTGGTAAAGCCATTGGGGCATAGTAATTGTTTAATTCCTTGAAGAGCAGATTGTATTGATCAAACACTCTCTTTCTTAGGAACGAAGCTGAAATCGCTTTATTAGGGGTATGTTCACTATTAAAGACTTTGTCTAAGAGTTCCGCCGTTAGTTGAGTTTTATCGTCATCACTTTGAGCTTCAATTTGAAGATGTTTTGCATATGGTGTTGATGGTGGTAAATGTTTAACAGTTCGAACTACATCAGTATCTGGATCACAGCAGTCAAGAAGACCATTATACTTAGCAAGTTTTATGTTGTTGCAACGTCCACACGAGAAGTACAGGTTATTCCAATCGAACTTTAAGTCTTCATCACCTTCATGTGCAACGAAGTGTTCAACATTAATGTCTAGAGGTTCACTAGTTTCACAGATATAGCACTTCTTGTGAAATACTTTGTTTAGTGCTTCCAACACGTCTTCAGAGTCATACCTTCGTCTACCGGCTAGCGATGCGGGGGTCGATTCATTCCTTACTACATTAAACATACTACTACCCCTTTGCTTTATTAATTGCTAGTTTTGCCGAATTAACAAAGTAGAGCGATTCAGAATCCAAAGAATCTTCATCTTGAGGTAATGTATCTAAAAGTGCTTGAACTTCCTGAGGATCAATCGGCTGCCTTTCCAAAAGCTTAGCAAGTGCTTCGATGTTTTGTTGAAGCAAGTTAGAAATTGGAAGTACGCCAAACAAACCTTCAAGTACTGCTTCATACGAGTACATAGATAGATCTTCAACCTGCTCTAGCTTTGACAAGTCATAAATGACAGCGTCTTTAATCGATGAAACAACAAATGGTGAATGAGTAGTAACAATAAACTGAACTTTAGGAAAAGCACTTGTTAAAAACGACAATATCTTCTTTTGTAGTGAAACATGAAGGTGGGCGTCTATCTCATCAATCATAACGACGCCAGTTAACTCTTGTGGATCAATAGAACGTAATGACACCTTAGTAATTAAATCAGCATAAACTGCCATGATGGATGAAAAGCCAGATGATAATGTTTGGAATGTATAAGGTTTTTTATTTGGCTGATGGAGCTCAAAAGAGAATGAATCAGACTTAAAAACTAGCTTAAGTTCATCATCTTCAAAAAGATTCTGTAAGTCAGCCTCTAACTTCGTGAACCATTTATCAATTCGAGCGGCTTCTTGAGGGTTATTGTTAATTTTCTCCGACTCGGAAAATGCTTGATTAGCGATACTTGTTAGCAGGAACTCTTCAAAAATCGAAGAAGTGGTAGTTTTTTGATGTCGATTAGAAACTGTTTTTTGGTCTCTATCTCTGAGACTGTCGATTGGGGCGACAGAATTTGGTTTTAGAATATCTGACTTCCTACCTGCCTCGAATTGGAGAAGAACGGCCTGAAAATCTTTGTGCTTTATAATAAAGCTTTCAAGGTCAGATATCTCAATCAAAGAATTTTCCAACTCCTCTATTTGCTTCTTCGCGTCTTCTATTTCACTCACATAATATTCGTAATTCCTACCTGTCTGTCCTTCCCTGTTCATAGTTTGTTCAAAGGCGTCAATCGTTTGCTTAAGTTGTTGGATAGTAGAGTTTTTTCTGTCAACTATACGATCAATTAAATTGTTATAAACAAAATTCAGTAGTTGAGTTTTACCGCAGCCATTCCCGCCAGTTAAGATCAATGTTCTACCGTTGACGTCGATATCCACTTCTTTATCAGTATAAGGAATCTTCGTTTTAATTTTGGTTAGATAGCCTGACATAGTTTCGTCTCAATTAATATTAGATGAATTGTATATCATTTGATTTATAGTAGTGGAATTGAATTCGCAAAGAATTGATAAAAAATGGGGTGATGGCTTTATATTTGCTTGCTACTTGAAAGCTAATCTTCGATGTTTATAGCGTTTTAGCCTTGATTGCAGCGGTTATCCTTGTTTGACCACGGCGGGCTAAGTCGCCGCTCTAGTGGGCAGACAAAATAATAGCGAAAAGCGAGATTTGCTCCAAAAATTTCTACAAAAAAAGCACCCAACCAAGTTGAGTGCTTTTTTATTTTAGCTAAATACTAAGTAAAAAATTATTCCCACTCAATCGTAGCCGGTGGCTTACTCGACACATCATAAGTCACGCGTGAAACCTCAGCAATCTCATTCATAATGCGATTAGACACAATCTCAATCAAATCGTACGGCAGATGAGCAAAGCGCGCCGTCATAAAGTCCACAGTCTCAACCGCACGTAGCGCAATCACCCACGCATAACGACGACCATCACCAACCACGCCGACCGACTTAATCGGTTGGAATACCGCAAACGCTTGCGCAGTCTTTTCATACCAGCCTGATTTTTCTAGCTCTTCCATAAATATCGCATCAGCAGAGCGCAAGATATCAGCAAATTCTTTGGTCACTTCGCCTAAGATACGCACGCCCAAACCCGGTCCTGGGAACGGATGACGGTTAATCATTTTTGCCGGTAGACCAAGGGTAATACCCAATTTACGCACTTCATCTTTAAACAAATCACGTAACGGCTCAACCAATTTAAATGCCAAATCATCTGGCAAACCGCCCACATTATGATGGCTCTTAATGACGTGGGCTTTGCCTTGTTGCGACTTGGCTGATTCAATTACGTCCGGATAAATTGTTCCTTGCGCTAAGAACTCAACGACTTTACCATCGCCTTGCTCACTGACTTGACGGGCACTTTCAGCGAAGACATCAATGAAGGTTTTGCCGATGATTTTGCGTTTGGCTTCAGGGTCAGACTCGCCAGCCAATGCCGTTAAGAATAACTCTTCGGCATCAACACGAATGACTTTGACACCCATGTTTTCAGCGAATACCTGCATCACTTGGTCGCCTTCATGCAGACGCAGAAGACCAGTATCGACGAACACACAAGTTAATTGGTCTCCAATGGCTTTATGCAAGAGTGCCGCAACGACTGAGCTGTCTACACCACCTGAAAGACCTAGCAATACTTGTTTATCACCGATTTGTTTTTTGAGTTGTGCAATACGCATATCGATGATGTTATCGGACGTCCAACTACCGGCACAGCCACAGATATCATGGACAAAACGACCCAGTAACGCAGAACCTTGCGCAGTATGAGTCACTTCAGGATGGAATTGTAGACCATAATAATGGCGCGACTCATCCGCCATGATAGCAATTGGACAGCTCGGCGTACTGGCGACGATATCGAAGCCTTGTGGCGCATCAATGACTTTATCGCCATGACTCATCCAAACATTCAGCTTGCCAGCAGCGTCTTCGATGCCATCGGTAAGCGTAGAGTTACCATCAACATTAATGGTCACTGCACCGAATTCATGGATATCACTGGCATGGACTTGTCCACCGAAACGCTCTGCCATCGCTTGCATACCGTAGCAAATACCTAGTACGGGTACGCCTAAGTCAAATACGGCATCGTTAATGCGCGGGCTGTTTTCCGCGTGGACGCTCTCAGGACCACCGGATAAAATGATGCCTTTTGCACCAAAATCGATGATGCGCTGGGTGTCGATATCGTAAGGGAACATCTCACAGAATACACCTGAATCACGTACACGGCGGGCGATAAGCTGGCTGTACTGCGAGCCAAAATCGAGTATTAAGATGCGGTCTGCTTTTATAACAGGCATAGTAGGAACGTTAGTGGCAGTGGTCATAAATCGATGTCCATCAATAGATAAAATTGGTGGCCTATTTTAACAAGTTTTGGGATAGTAATGGCGGTTCGCTTGATGATTATTGGTGCTTATTTTAGTTTAAATAAAGATAGCGGGCTAAAACTCAATAATTTGTACTAAAAAATAGTAAACTACCCTCCCTGATTAAATAATAGACAATCGACCATTTACTCTAACCATAACAACAAACTTATAAGAAATCATAACTCTATATAACCTTGCAATACTTGCTCCTAGGCTAGCTTTCAGTGCTTTTGTACTGATACCTTCCATGAAATGATGCCCTTATTATCCTATATTTCTGTTTAAAACAAACGGACTCTATAGCTGACACCATAGCTTGTGTTATTGACTTACTCTCTAACTTCTATGAAGGTAGGGTTAGCAAATACCTGCAAATAACCTTGTTAAAAATAGCAACGTCTACCACTCTAACAACCTTTTTAGGCCGCTAGCCAAATGTCATAGTGCCGGCTCAATCGGCTACTTAGCAAACGGCTATTATTAATTAAGAATCTATGGAGACACTATAGGACCGCTTATTCTCGCCTATTTATTGCTGTAAATTCAGATTTAAACTCTAAAACAGGATAGTAAAATGAATAATTCTGGTAACAACCGAGATGACCAAAAGACCACTAAAAGTGTGAGGTCATTCTCAAAAAAACCATTGCCAGATTATACAAAAACTAATTCAGAGCACCATAGGCCGCCGCGTCTAGGTACCTTTGATGTTGGTATGCAAGTCTCTCAACGCAAGCCTGACTACGTCCCTGATACCCGTATAGATAAATTTACCTTTGGTATGGTTTTACTAATACTCTTTAGCATCGCTATCCCTTTGATACTGTTTCCCGATGAGGGCAAAGCTTGGGTGGGAACTGCTCGCACTTTTGTAGGAGATAACTTTGGTTTTGCCTACTTAGCGTTTGGCGTCCTCGCCATGATGTTCGTCATCTACATCGTGTTCTCAGATATCGGTAAAATAAAACTAGGTCGTCCAGAAGAAACGGCCGAATTCCCCGATGCTTCTTGGGCATCGATGTTATTTTGCGGCGGTATTGGAGCCAGTATTCTGTATTGGGGGCTGATCGAGTGGGCGTATTATTATCAAAGCCCCCCTTTTAATATAGCAGGCGGATCACCCGACGCCATTCGCTGGGCAACCACTTACGGTATTTTTCATTGGGGACCTGTTGCTTGGGCGATTTACTTAGTACCGGCTGTGCCTATTGCTTATTTCTACTATGTGCGTGAGACCCCAGTACTCAAAGTCAGCCAAACCTTGATGCCTTTACTAGGCGAAAAGCTGGCCAGCAGCAATTGGGCAAAAATGCTCGATGTGCTGTTTATCTTTGGTATGGTCGGCGGCGGCGCCACTACCTTAGGTCTTGCCTCGCCACTTATCAATGAAGGCTTGTATAACCTGTTTGGCTTACCTCGTAATATCACTATGCAGATCGTGGTGTTATTAGTTACCACCATAATCTTTGCTTATAGCGCCTATCAAGGACTAAAAGGCGGTATCCAAAAACTGTCAAATATTAATTTTTATTTGGCCATGGCCTTCTTACTATTTATTTTGATTGTCGGACCTACTGTATTTATCTTGAATACCGGTTTAGAGGCACTCGGGCGTTCTATTACCGCAATGCCGCGCATGATGACCTACGTCGAACCCTTTAAAGACTTCCAAGATTTCGGCTTTGCCCATACTACTTTTCCACAAGATTGGACAGTGTTTTATTGGGCGTGGTGGCTAGTATTCGCCCCGACTATTGGACTGTTTATTGCCAAAATATCTAGAGGACGTACTATCCGTAATATGGTCATCGGCTCGATGTTCTATGGCTCACTCGGCTGTGCGATGTTTATGATCATCTTGGGTAATTATGGCCTATATCTGCAATTGACTGGCACGGTAGATGTGGTTGCAGTATTAAATAATGAGTCGCCGACTGCGGCAATCTTTGCGATATTGAATAGCTTACCGATGTCTTATTTAGTAGTCGCTGTCTTTACCTTTTTAGCCGTTATTTTTACCGCAACCACCTTTGACTCTATCTCTTATATCTTAGCATCCGTGGTACAAGTAGAAGTCGATGACGAGCCGCATCGTTGGAATCGCCTATTTTGGGCCTTCACTTTGTGCTTATTACCGGCTATTTTGATGTTCTTAGGGGATTTACAGACCTTACAGACCGCCTCTATCATCGCAGGTGCTCCACTTATTATTATCTTAACCATGATGATGATCTCAGTGATTAAAGCGGCTCGCTATGATCTGTACTATCAGTCTGATTATGATCTAAAAACCATTCATATTGAAGAGTTGGCTAATAATGCACCGTGGGAGGAAGGTAAAACTTCAGAAGCGCCTGAAGGGTCAGTCTTACAACAACATGAGGAATGGGAGCAGATGCGCGAAGATACTGAAAATGCCGAAAATGACAATATTGAAAATGATAATGATGAAAACGCTAAGAATGAGAAGTAGCTGTCATTAAGCTCGTTCTAAAGTAATAAATTAAAAGGCTGGATTCGATATAAATCCAGCCTTTTTGCTGTTTTAAGCTTGCTAGTTATTCTATTTTAAAAAGCAAATAATACCAATGAAATGGATTTTTCTAGCTTTATGATGACTAGATAACCTCACTGAACGCTAAGTAAATACGGTTTAACCCTTCCATCAGTACTGCTTTCGGACAGGCGACGTTAAGGCGCATTTTAAGATGCCCCTCATCACCATATTGAATACCCGCGCTTAGCTCAACTTTAGCCTCTCTAAGCTGGTCATAAAACATTTGGTTATCTTGTCCATACGCTGAGCAATCAAGCCATATCAAATACGACGCCTCTGGGCGCATAACTTTGATATTAGGCAAGTGCTGCTCTAAAAAATCACAGACTAAGTCGATATTGGCTTCAATATAAGTTAACGCCTGCGCCAACCACTCACCGCCTTGCTCATAAGCACTAGCCATCACTTCATAAGCAAATAAGTTGAGATCATGCTCGTCACTTAAGCGCTGCTGTTGGCTAATTTTTTGGATCAATACTTCATCTTTAGCAAAAATCATCGAGCCTTTAATGCCCGCCACATTGAAGGCTTTGGTCATTGAGGTGATGCTCACTACTTTGTGCTCATAGCCTGTTGCGAGGCTTAAAAAAGGAATAAAATTATGACCGCTCAAGGTTAAATCTTGATGAATCTCATCACTCATAATCGCTACATCGTGCTTTTTACAAATCATAAGCAAAGCCTCAAGCTCATCTGCCGTCCACACCCGTCCGCCCGGGTTGTGCGGATTACATAGCAAATAAAGCTTCACATCATGCTCGACTATCTTAGCTTCGATATCGACCAAATCTAGATGATAGCGTCCTTTAGCTTCTGTTAATGGCGAGAGGATAAGTCGTCGCCCGTTATCCCGAACTTTAGTCATAAAAGGCGTATAGATGGGATCATTGACTAGCACTGCGTCCCCTACCTCAGTGAATATCCTCAGCATCAGCGCCAAACTTGGTATCACGCCGTGGGAAAACAGGATGTGTTGTTTATCCAGTGCTAACCCATAACGACTACCATGCCAATTAATAACCGCCTCGTGCAGAGCCTCGGTGGGTTTGGTGTATCCCAATACGCCATGATGCAGCACGCGTTCAATCGTATTTAGGATAGGCTGTGCCGCTCTAAAATCCATATCTGCCACCCAAAGCGCAATGGTATCGTCGGTATAATGCCATTTAAGCGAACCGGTATGACGTCTGTCGATTATTTCATCAAAATTGTACAACATAGGTGATCTCTTAAAGGGTGGCTTTGGCTTATTATAAATGGGAATTTAAGAAGGTTTATAGGTTAGATCAATCGGGCAAAATAATGGTTTAGGGTATGGTAGCTAATCCTGCCATCCGCTATCATTTTGCTCTATTGATAGCCCTTTAATAATCTCAATCAACTTCACCTCATTTTCAGCAACAGCCTTTTTAAATTTTTGGTAACTTGCGACCTGTTGCGGTATTGCTAATTTAAACTTGTGAATACTACCGCCGAAACCATTAAGTAATCCCATATTTAAAGCCAAATTACCATCTACTGTAGGGGCAATATAACCACCAATATTCGCTTTGTATAAAAACAAATACGAGAGAACTTGGTTTAGGTCATCTCGACTGATTTCATTGTCTTTCATACGCTTATATTTGGCGTCTAAAATAATATCGTTATTTTTGACAAAATCAGGATAACGACGCACGTTATTGCCCGAAAATTTCTGCGCATACACTTTGATACCACCTTGTTGGGTATTATTAGTGGGATGATCATATCCGAGAGGACGCAGTAGCGTGTTCAGATACTCTTCCCACAACCAAGCCCCATCGAACAAAATACCGTGAGCTTTGTCATCGTTGTTAGCGTATTTAAGACCTTCATGACGCAGAATTTGTAGGCAGATTTTTTGTAGGCCACTATATTCCGTAAAGTAAGGATGTACAAAAGGCTTACGGTTAGCATTGATAACGGTATGTCTGTCTCGTGCATGATATGACGGAGTGTGCTGGACAATTAGATTGACCAAATCAAATGTTTCGCTGTCACTATGCAAGACGTCTCTTAGATTAGGTTTTTGTTTGATAAGCTCGATAGTGTGGCGGATGAGTTGGGTTATCGGATTATCAAAACTGTGCTCTCGCACACGGTAGGCGACGTTACCTCGAAACGGTAAGTTTCGTTGCAGATGCGTTTTGATGTCGATAGCACCTTTGAGATTGCTGTCGTTATAGGTTTTCTTTTGATACTCTTTATATAAGCCTTGAGATAGGGCTTTTTTATGAAAGTAAGGAAACAAGTAGACCAAAAAATCAAATACGTTAGTCTGATTACGACTGTGTTTTAAATCAAACAGATTAACGCACAATACCTTTTGCAGCATATAGTGTAAAAAGTAATCTTCTTGGCTTCCTTCTTCTTGATTGCCTTGGTCATCATTATCAATAACAGAGGCCTGAGCAAAACGGGATTGGATTTTTAATTGCGTATCTTGCACGCCAATAAAACCCATGACATTCCCTGTATTCAAAAACGTCTTAGAGTTTTGAATACTTAACTCAAAAATAGGGTTGCTGGCAATACTATCTTCATTGTTCTTAAAGCACTCAGGGAATATCAACAGGTCAGGATTTGCGTGTATCAACTCACCAATACTTTGATTGGCGAGTAACGATAAGTCGGCTATGGCTTTACTAACGTTTGGCGTATTAGAGTCTAAAGCCAACGAAGTGTTATCCGTCGTTACGAGCATCGTCAAACCCTACTATTAGATTATAGGCATCTTTCAAACCTTGGAGCTGTTGCTCAGCATCAGGATAACCACGTAGATATTCAAAAAGTAGCGACTCTAAATGGTATGTCCACAGCTTATCGAAATTACCATCATAGTTGGCAAGCTTTAAGAAATACGCTGGGCCAACATGATAAGCTGCACTCAACCCTTGCACAGACTCGATAGCTTTGTTTAAAGCGATTAAGCGCTGTTTTGCTTCGTCTGACCATTTGTCAATTTGACCGTCCCACATAGATAGACGGTCTTCTGATTTAATCTCTTTCCATGCAAAACGACGACGCATAGCAAAATCAAACGATTCAACACTACGGTCAATATCATTCATCGTACCGATAATATAGACGTTATCTGGGATATAAAAGCCTTCTTTAAAGACGTCTTCTTCGGTTTGCAGATTGGAATATTGGGTAGTGACTCTGCCACTCTCGCCCCGATAGCCAGGGTCAATGGAGAAGAAAAGCTCGCCTAAGACTTTGGAGATTTCAGCACGGTTGATTTCATCAAGTATAAGAATGAATTTTTTACCTTTGTCTTCCGTATTGGCCATTCTTAGATCATAGTTTTCTTCGATATACTCGCATATTGGGATTAGATAAGACTTCCAATCCAATATTTTACCAGTCTCAAAATAGGTTTGAATCTTTTCTTTACTTAAGGTTATAGGAGTTGGATCTTCAGTATCAGCTTTAATAATTATATGACCGTTTGGACTGATACTGATTTTAAAGGGATTTTTCCGTATCCGGGTTTTTAATTTTATTTTTTCTTCAGCAACCTCATCGGTAAACTTTTTATAGACCTCATCAAAGTTACTCAACTGTTGATTGTTCTGGTATTTTAACGCTTGTTTACAGAACTTCTTAAAGCTCCCATCTCGCAGCTCAAAACCAACTTCACCATCTTCATTTTGAATGGGTCGTAAGCCTTCGACAAAATCGGTGTAATCGTATGAAGGATGAAACTGTATGAGCTTGTGCTCTGCTCCCCATGCTTCAGCCAGCGTTTTAGCTAAATAGGTTTTACCGGTGCCCGGTGCGCCGGTTAGTATAAGGTTTTTATTGGCAAGCAGTAGCTCGCTAATTTCTTGTAGTAAAGGATTGGTAATAGATTGCTGAGTATCTTGATCATCTGGTTGGCTGTTAATAGTCAATTTATTAGCATTTTCAAATATTTTTTTGTACAACTTAAAAACATCACCTTTTAAATCGTTGATAATACTGTAGTAGTCTATTAATGGTAGTTCGTTACCGACTAGTTGAACATTACGACCAAATAAATTATATCCACCTTCTCCCATAGTTCTCAAAGACACTAAATCAATCGAAAAATCTCTATTTATAAGTGTTTCAACTTCCTCACTATTTTGCAGAGATAAAAACGTATCTACAAAAGGTTTTACAAGTTCAAGTGAGGTCTTTTCATTGTTGAAGGGGACGTACTGAGCATTAAAACCTAATCCATAGCCAATATTATTATTTCCTAAATTGATATGATATTGAATCTCTGTTCCACCGCCTACGTTAATTGCCCAATCTCTACTTGGGTCGTCATATTTAAACAGATTTTGCGAGTTAGGCATAATTTTCATATTAGCCAATTTCTTTCTGGCTTCAGCAAAATCTTTTTTAAACTTACCCATATCTTTGTTGATGTGTTTGATCAAGGTACCTAAATTATCAATATAAAGCGAAGTTGAATTCATATAGTTAAGTTCAGTCATTGCTTCAGCAAGCTCTTCACGCATTGTCCATTCAAATAGTTTTCCCGATACCTTAGTTCCAAGCATTGTAACTAGCCAATAAGTTTTACCACCTTCTTCGGTAGTTATTTCAAACCTATTTAAACGCTCCTGAACAGCCCTACTAAACCCAGTGATAAACCCACTGATTGAAAAAGGAGAAGTATTGTATTTCTCAGCTAGAAATTTACAGGTAGCTTTATGTTCTGGCTCTAAGAAGAAAATACTCAGCGCATATCTATAGTTATTTGTCATAAAATTATCGTCAGATAATATCTTTAACCACTCATCCTTAGTTACTTGCGACTCAGAATTATAATCATCACTTTTAACAACAATCTGCTGCATGCTTTATTCCTATAAATTAATAATTTTTATTATTTTCTCTAAAACTATCTTCCCACAAATTCAGCTTCTCTTCTCTCAACCATCGCCATCGCGCCCTCTTTCGCATCTTCTGAATGAAATAAAGGCGGCAAATAGCTATGAATGTTAGCTAAGGCTACTTTTGCACCATTACGACTGGCATCTTGTGCTGAAGATAGCAGTGCTTGCACCCCAAGCGGAGCTGCTGTGCAAATCTCTTGCGCAATAGTCAATGCGCGCTCGTATTCTTCCCCATTTGGCACGACTTCACTGATTAAATTTAATCTATCAGCCGTTTGCGCATCGAAGTTTTTACCCGTTAATAGATAGGGCATGGCTTTTTGCCAACCTGCTGCTTGCACAAAGCGTACCGTCGCGCCACCAAACGGCATGATACCGCGCTGTACTTCCATTTGCGCAAAGTTGCAGTTGTCACTTGCGATGACCACATCGGCATTTAACATGAGCTCAATGCCAGCGGTAAAGCACGTTCCTTGTACCGCAACGACGACGGGTTTAGTGCGTAACTTACCACCAATGCCCCACGGGTCGATTTGATTAGCGTCAAATTCAAACGCGCCTTTATCCCATTTATCCTTTAATTCCATGAGGTCTAAACCGGCTGTGAAATGCTCACCATGGGCGAAAATTAACGCACAGCGTAAATAGGCGTCATTTTCATAACGGGTAAGCGCCTCAGATAACTGCGCTATCATATGACTGTCAAAGGCGTTGCGTTTACCAGCGCGATTGAGCCCAATCAGACAGATAGTATCTTGAGTGTCATAGGTGATGCGATCCATGGCAGTATTCATAACGTTGTCCTTGTTGGTTGTTATTTTATAAGTCGCTATTTTCTTTTAAACATAGTCTGTTAAACAGCGTAGCCGCTTTTTAATATAGCCAGCCAAGTAGCCTAACGCAAGGTGCTTTACTGTCCCTCTCGTTCAGCCTTTTATCCTTACTATTTTTACCCCATAACTTCTAAAATGATATCTAAATAGTCGCGCGTGAAATCTGCTACACTTACCGGTTATATCCACATATCGCAGCCCAAAACCATGACAAGTAAGCCTATGAACCGTCGTCCAACCACCACTAGTCACCGCAATCGCTCGCCTGAAACTGCCAAGAAGTTAGGACAGCTACATCCGCGCAATCCGCACCAAGGTCGCTATGACTTTCCCATATTGACCCGCGCTTTGCCTGAGCTTGCCAAGCATACGATTACCAATCCTAATGGCGAGCCGACGATTAATTTCTCAGACAGTGCCGCCGTGCGCGTACTTAATCAGGCGTTACTGGCGCATTATTATGGGGTTAAATTTTGGGATATTTCGGAGGGCTATCTATGTCCACCGATTCCGGGTCGTGCCGATTATATTCATTATATTGCCGACCTGCTCGCGCAAACCACGCATGTTAATAAAGACAATACGCCGCCGACTGGCAAAGAAATCCATGCCCTCGACATTGGTACCGGTGCCAGTGCGATTTATCCCATTGTCGGTAGTCAAAGCTATGGCTGGCGCTTTACGGCTTCAGACATTGATCCGATATCGGTCAATACCGCAGCGCTTATTTGTGAAACCAATCCCAAGCTAAAGAACGCGGTTAAAGTGAAGCTGCAACCTGAACCCAAGTTTATTTTTAAAAATATCATCGGTCGCCAAGATTACTTTGATGTGGTGGTCTGTAACCCGCCATTCCATGCCTCACTAGAGGAAGCGATGGAAGCCAATAGCCGTAAGCAGCATAATTTGCAACGACATCGCGGTAAGAATGAAAACGAACAAATCAGCCGTAGCTCAACCAAGTCTGGCAATGCCGCACAGAATCTAAACTTTGGTGGTCAACATAAAGAGTTGTGGAGTGAAGGCGGCGAAATTGCCTTTTTGACCAAGATGGCAAAAGAGAGTCAAGACTTTGCTGAGCATGTTGGTTGGTTTACTACTTTAGTGTCAAAGTCTGAAAACGTGAAACCATTACAACTGTTATTACAACAGCTGGATGTGGCACAAATGCGTATCATTGAGATGAGTCAAGGTCAAAAGAACACTCGTATTTTGGCATGGCGTTTTAATAGTGATGACGAGTAATATTTACAATCAGTAGTATTCAAAGAATACAATACTTCTTTAAGTTTCACGTGAAACAAAAAAACCGCTTTGATAATCAAAGCGGTTTTTTTAATTGGAAAAATTTGATTGTTAGTCGTCTAAGTTAGATGTCTAAATTAGAAACCGTCAGCGCGTTCTCTTCAATAAAGATACGGCGCGGTTCCACATCATCACCCATTAAGCAAGTGAACATGTGGTCAGCGGCGATGGCATCTTCAATAGTCACTCGCAGCATGCGACGGTTTTCAGGATCCATAGTGGTATCCCAAAGCTGATCGGCGTTCATCTCACCCAGACCTTTATAGCGCTGAACGGCTAAACCACGACGCGCTTCCAACATCATTTGCTGCCACAAGAAGTCAAAATCACGGATTGGAATGTCTTTAGTAGCGCTAGTACTATCGCGGCGGATAAAGGCACTGTCGGCTAACAAAGTATTCCATTCGCTTGACAGACGCAACAGGCGCGCGTATTCACCGGAATTGATAAAGCTGGCATCAAGCAAATAGTTATGCGCCAATTGATGTACATAAACGGTTATGCGTGGTAGCCATTGCGCTTTAGTCGATAACATATCGCTATTTGAGGTTTCGGTTTCGCCCTCAATGGTTAACTCTGGTTCAGGTTGCGGTTTCATACCCATCAAATCTGCGGTTACCGCATCAATAACCTTCGGCGTAGGCGCATGAATATTAACCAGTTCAATCTCAGGATGCAAGTCACTGCCGAAATGCTCAAGTTGAGTTTGTAAGGTATCTTTCCAAGCTTGCATCGCTGACAAATCATAAGTCATGTCAGTCGTCAGCTTCGGCGTATGGGTCAACGCGTCCAACAACACTGCCGGATAACGAATCTGCAAACGAGCTTTAATCAGCTGAGTTTGGTTATAATCATTCAGCAAAGTCTCAAGCGCTTGACCTGTTATTGCAGGGGCAGCAGCACTAACGTGCAGCTTGGTATTATCAATCGTTGACGATAATAAGTAAGCTTTTAGCGCTTCATCGTCTTTTAGATACAGTTCTTGACGACCTTTTTTCACTTTATAAAGTGGTGGCTGAGCGATATAAATATAGCCACGCTCAATCAACTCAGGCGTTTGACGGAAGAAAAAGGTCAATAGCAACGTTCTAATGTGCGATCCATCAACATCCGCATCGGTCATGATAATGATTTTATGATAACGGACTTTATCAGGATTATATTCATCCGGACCGATACCACAGCCAAGCGCCGTAATTAGGTTACCGACTTCAGCAGACGATAACATCTTGTCAAAACGCGCGCGCTCAACGTTAAGAATTTTACCTTTTAGCGGCAAAATAGCTTGGGTTTTACGGCTACGACCTTGCTTGGCCGAACCGCCAGCAGAGTCCCCTTCCACAATATAGAGCTCTGATAAAGCGGGGTCTTTTTCTTGGCAATCAGCAAGCTTACCTGGTAAACCTGCAATATCTAATGTGGTCTTACGACGGGTCATCTCACGCGCTTTACGAGCCGCATCACGCGCACGAGCCGCATCAATAATCTTACCGGCAATTAATTTACCAGCGCCGGGATTCTCTTGCAGATAATCATTGAACTTATCATGCATCGCTGATTCAACCGCGGATTTTACTTCGCTTGATACTAATTTATCTTTGGTTTGGCTAGAGAACTTCGGATCAGGCACTTTAACCGAAACAATTGCAGTTAAGCCTTCACGAGCATCGTCACCGGTTGCGACGATCTTTTCTTTTTTGAATAAATTTTCGCGGTCCATATAAGTATTTAAGCAACGCGTTAATGCGGAGCGAAAGCCTGATAAATGCGTACCACCGTCTCTTTGCGGTATATTATTGGTAAAGCACAACACTTTTTCGTTATAAGTATCTGTCCATTGCAAGGCTACTTCGACACTAATACCATCGGCTTGTTCACTGACGAAGTGAAATACTTCATTGACGCCATCTTTACCGGCATTAATGTAGCTAACGAACTCTGACAGACCGCCTTTATGTTCAAACTCGTGACGCTTATCAATACGCTCATCGGTCAAGATAATGCGCACACCGGAATTGAGAAACGATAGCTCACGTAGCCGTTTGGCTAAAATATCATATTCAAAAATAGTACCGGTGAACACATCCGTGCTGGGATAAAAGCGAATTTGCGTACCCGTTCTATCGGTTGCTTCTATCGGCTGAATATCACCGTCAGGCACACCATCAGTATAAGTCTGCTGATAATGATAGCCTTCACGCCAAATGTTCATCTCAAGCTTTTTAGACAAGGCATTAACGACCGATACGCCGACGCCATGCAAACCGCCTGATACTTTATAGCTGTTATCATCGAACTTACCGCCAGCATGCAATACGGTCATGATGACCTGCGCGGCAGAAACTCCTTCCTCCGGATGAATATCTACCGGCACGCCACGACCATTATCGCTGACACTTACGGACTCATCGTCATGAATAACGATATCAATGCGGTCACAGTGACCAGCAAGCGCCTCATCGATAGAGTTATCCACCACCTCAAACACCATATGATGCAAACCGGTACCATCATCGGTATCACCAATATACATCCCTGGGCGCACGCGCACCGCCTCAAGTCCACGCAAGACGCGAATATCTTTGGAGCTATAATCGGACTGATTACTTTCAGTAACCACATCAGGGGCAAGCGTCTGAGCCGTGCTATCTGCTATCAGCTGCTCGTTGTCGATAGGTAGTGAATCACTCATAGGTATTCCTTAATCAAGCCATAATCGGCTATTTATCAGGCGCACACCACTACAGCGCGGCACAATGACGTTATCTTAGACTTAACTTATCAGGGTTAATATCTATAATTGAAACCTAATGGAGACATATTAAAAAATGAACGTTATTGTCTTAGCAAACTAATCATAGCCATTATTTTGATGTAGATGTTTTAGACTAAATGACTATCGCATAAAACAATGCGTTATCAACCACTTGGCACTTTATAACTGTGAACAAAAATAGCTACAAAGCAATTAGATAACTTACTGGAAATAGGACAAAAACAAAGCCTTATTTTAGCATTTTTTCGCCTATAAGTCACTGTTTAGTAGTGGGTTTAGGCAGACTAGAGCGGTTAATTAGAAGAAAGAAAATATCAGTAGAATGGTAAAAAATATAGGCTTAGCAGACAGGTAGTAAAAAGCTCAAAAGGCAAAGAAAGAAAAATAAACAGAGAGTTAGAATTGTTTAAAAAAGATAAAGTTTGGCTACAAGAGATTGAATTTTAATAAAAAAGTCTATGTCAGTAAGAAGTATTGGACTAATAAGCAGAAAGTACCCCCTGTTTCATGTGAAACATATTCGGTGCTGACCAATACTTATTGATTAAAGGCACGATATCATCAGTTAAACTAGTTATAAATACCTGACAAGGCAGCCTTGATAAGGTGGCCAATAGAATCTCTAACGCCCTCTCATCCAGCTCGGCGGTGATATCGTCCAGTAACACTACCGGCGTAGCATGCGTCTGATTAGTAGGCTGTAATGTATCGGCTGTCTCTAAGCTATTAAGCAATAAAGGCAATTGTGATAACCGTAAGGCGGTAATTAACAGCTTCTTTTCACCACGCGACAGTATATTGGCTGCCTGCTCTTTTAGTGCTGGTAGCTTAGTATCAATATCAGCGCTATCAGAGCGCCAATGTACATGCACATCAGCGCGGTGGCTGCCGATACGGGTATAACCCAACTGCAAATCTTGAGGTAATCGCTCTTGTAGTTGTTCATCAAAAGGCAAGCTGACATCGTAGCCCGGACTATAACTTAGACTCAATTGCTGCGCATAAGTAGGTAATAACTGAGCGATACTTTGGGCAAAATAAGGTTGCCAAGCTTCAAAGATACTAGCGCGATAATGATGAATTAAGGCGGCATGATTGGCCAAGCCCTTATCCCATGACTTTAGCTCAGCTTGCTGGCTTTGCGATAGATGCTTGGTTTGCTTCAGTAGACTGTTACGTTGTTTCAACAGACGTTGATACGCCACCCATTGTGGATGAAAGCCTTGTTTCATGTGAAACACTAACCAATCTAACAATTGACGACGACTGGCACTACCCTGCTCGAGCATATCCATGGTAGAGGGGTCGATAAGTAAGGTAGGTAGCTGTTCGGTGAGGATACTTTGATTATAAACGGTGCTTTGATTGAGACGTAGAACAGTCGTGGCATCTGCTTGTTTTTGGATGGCTAAAGTACTGCCATCGCTAAGTTTAGCGTGTGCCGTTGCTGCTGGCTGATGGTGCTGTACATAGCGTTTAGGCTGGCTATGGCGAAAGCTTTTACCCCGCGATAATAAGAATATCGCCTCTAGCAATGAAGTTTTGCCACTACCATTCGCCCCAATAATGACGTTACAGGCAGCAGCTTGCATATTAACTTGGCTAAGATTGCGCAGATACGAGACTTGTAGACGTTCAATCATAATACTTATAACCACCCGTTTATAGTGCCTGTCATCGCATGGATAATTTGCTGTGATTAGATTACTGCGCTTAAATAAAACCCATTAAATCAATGAGTCAAATGATGCTAATCAAACAACTCAGTGACTTAACTTTGGTGATAAATACTAACCACTATATACGCATGGGCATAATGACATATTGATGAAATTCATCATTAAGCTGATTCACCAGTACTGAAGCATTGGACTGACTCATGTGCATTTGTAAGTCGCCTTGGATAACACCTAGCACGTCTTGCAGATAGGCCGCATTAAAAGACAGCTCCATCGGTTCGCCTTGATATTTGGCTTGAATCATCTCAACGGCTTCATCTTGCTCCGCGTTATTGGCGCGTACTTCAACCATGCCATCACTGGCAAAATTAAACACCACGCCGCGCGACTTCTCATTACTTAAAATAGCCACACGGCGCAGCACATCAGTCATTTTTTCTTGGTTAAACAGCGCTAATTTATCAGTATTACTGGGCATAACGCGGCGGTAATCAGGGAACTTACCATCGATAAGACGTGCAGTAAACGTCACCATTAAATCTTGGCTCACTTGCCCTGTACTATCAACCTCACCAAACGGTAGGCTGACCTGTAAAAATTCGCGGCCAAAGCTTAGAGTCACCATATTGTCTTGGTCGCCAAGCATTTTTCCCAGCTCAGTGGCTAAACGCTCAAGCTCAATCACCGCTTTGCGCGGCAGAATAGCCTGCATGTTTAAATCAGCGCTAACGTCAATCACACTACGGGCTAAGGCCAATCTATGACCATCGGTAGCGACGGTAGTTAACTGCTGTTGTGACACATCAAACAACATACCCGTTAAATAATAGCGCACATCTTGAATCGCCATAGCGAACTGGGTTTTGTGAATTAAATCTATTAGACGGCTACGTTGAATAGTCAAGGCAGTGACATTCTCAGGATTACCTAAGCTTGGATAGTCCTCGCTTGGCAGGGTTCCTAAGGTAAAACGGCTCTTACCACTGGTGAGCAGACAACGCTCATTTTCTTGGCTGGCAAGGTTCACTTGTGCTTGCACTGGTAATGATTTGCAAATATCTTTTAATTTTATCGCCGGTAAAGTCAGCGAACCGGCTTCTATGCAAGCACCAGCTGGCAATTTTAAGGTCGAAGTTAGCTCTACTTCTAAGTCAGATGCAGTCAAAATCAGCTCAGACTCAGTCAGCTGCAGCTTAATATTACCTAAAATCACCATATTATGGCGCTTGTCAGCGGCCTTGGCGATTAAGTTAATGGCTTTTAATAACGACTCTCGACTAAGCGATAATTGCATGCTGGGTTACTCTTATTTAAATGACTATTATTTCAGTATCTTGGTATTAACGCAGTATCTTGGTGCTAACATAGTATTTTTATAAAAAAAATTAACTTATATCGGTAGTTAGGAAACCAATAGTCACTATTTAGCCCTATTTCATTATAAAGCATTATAAACCATATTTGCCTACTAAGACACTTTATGGCGGCTATCCACTAAGCTGCTTGCAACATCATCGACAGGGATTTGTAATCCTTATCAAAGGCCGGATCTGCTGCCCGCAGCTGTGCCACTTTATCACAAGCATGCATCACTGTCGTATGATCGCGGCCGCCAAATGACTGACCAATATTGGGAAAGCTATCACCGGTTAACTCTCTTGATAATGCCATCGCTATCTGGCGTGGTCTAGCAATACTGCGCGTCCGCTTACGTCCCATAATATCTTTAACCGACACATCATAATATTCTGCGACTATTTTACGGATATTATCCATATTAACGGCTTGCACGCGCATAGCTACGATATCTTTTAACGCGTATTGCACCATCTCAAGTGTAATAGGCGCACCCGTTAAGTTGGCATTAGCAAATACTTGATTTAACGCACCCTCCAATCGCCTGACGTTAGAAACTACATTCTGAGCGATAAATAGCGCACAGTCTTTGGGTAGCGTCATGCCAAACCAAGCTGCTTTCTTTTGTAAGATTTGCACACGGGTATCAATCTCAGGCGGTTCAACAGCGACGGTCAGACCCCAAGAGAAGCGTGAGCGAAAGCGTTCATCGAATTCAGTCATTTGCGATGGATGACGATCCGATGCCAAAATAAGTTGCTTATCCCCGCTAGTAAAATCAGCAAATAAAGTTAGGAACTCATTACTACTTTTGGTTTTGCCCGCTAATACATGAATATCATCTACAATTAATAAATCAACTTTTTTTATTTTCTTTTTGAAATCTTCTATTTTATTATTTCTTAATGAGTAAACTAATTGGTTAATAAATTTTTCAGAAGTGAAATAATAAAAACTTCTATTGTTTTTTAAATAGCGACTTGCTACCGAATGCATTAAATGAGTTTTCCCCAAACCTGAAGGACCATATATAAATAAAGGATTGTGACGATTTTTTGATTGCGGTTTACTAAGCTCATAACAGGCTTTGTAGGCCAAGTTATTCGATTTTCCAGTAACAAAAGTCTCAAAAGTAAAGTCTGGGTTCAAATAGCTTAATGATCTAGCATCAGCCGCATCGGCAAAAGCAGCTTTCTGAGCTTCACTATCAACGCTGATACTATTGGCAATGGTACTGCTGATTTGAGACCTTTGTGACCCTGGGGTAGGGGAGGGATTGATACTATCTTCGGGGAATAGGCTTTCACAAAATAAAGAGTTAGACGCTTGATCAATAACGTTTTTAGCGTCTATTTCAAGATCAAGATGAGCACTATGGCTGGCATTATCAACATGCACTACAACTTCTTCGATACTACCTTGGCTGTGTTTGGCTACCAGCTGCTCAATGTCATTTAAGTGATTCTTTTTTATATATGAGACAAAATAATCATTGGGGGCGCGCACAATCAAAGTTTGCGCTTCTTGATGCGCTGATAACGGTCTCAACCACATGGTAAAGACGTTGTCTTTAACGCTGTAACGCAAATCTTCTAAGCATTTGTCCCAAAGCGTAGCTGTATCTATCATGGAGAATTATGACCTCATAATCTAAAGTGATTAATCTATCGTAACGTTTATATTTAGGCAGCAAGCAAAAGCTTTAAGACCTACTTTGCCTACAAATAAAGATAATATAAACTTTACTTTGAACTGGGCGCTAATTTATCACAATACCCTGTGGATAACATCCTATTTTTTGGGGATAACCCTGTGGATAGTTATGGGGATAAGTTCAAATAAAAAGTTATCCATATTCTGTGCACAGGTTATCCACAGGCTTACCCATAGTCCAAAACTTTGATTTAATTAAATAAATTTGACTTAACCACAGATATCAGAGCCCCCAACAACAACAATATATATATATACATTAATAATTATTATTATTGAATTCGCCAATTTCTGTGGATAACTTTGGCAAACACTACCGATACTTAATCTATTTTCAATAAAATTAATCCACAGCAGCTAAAAAATAGAGTAAATAATCTATATTTCATAGTGAGTTTCTCAAAAATAATATTGCTGAACAAGACTATGCCATTTTCAATATTAAAATTAGATAACCAAACGGCAAGAAACTTAGCCAAGCAAAAGAAATAATTATCAGCAGCACAGACAACGCTAAATTAGTTTATTGACCAAAACCAGTTGCGATGATATAATCCTGCGTTATTACGAATTTAGTCCATTATTTGATAGGTGAGTTATGAAACGTACATTCCAACCAAGCGTCATCAAACGCAAGCGTACTCACGGTTTCCGTGCTCGTATGGCAACAAAAAAAGGCCGCCAAGTTTTAGCACGTCGCCGCGCTAAAGGTCGTCATCGTCTTACCGTATAGTTTTATTTATCGGTAACATACGATATCTATGGCCTGTAGTGCATGTTGTGCGTCTATTATCTATGGAACCCAGTTATCTATATTTATGAAGCATTGACCACAACCGTCACCTAGCTATATATCAAAAGCGCCCACATCGGCGCTTTTTTTGTTGCTAAATTTTGTTGAGCCTAACATATCTTTTCTAACCAGTTTCTATTCTAATCCAGGTTGTATTATGTCTAACTCTACCGCACCTATACCTACTGCACGTTTCACTAAAGCACAGCGTCTGCTAACGCCAGTGGCTTTTCGTGAGGTTTTTGATGCCCCTGACCGTAAGTTGCATCAAAGCCATCTGATGGCCTTTGTACATAGCAATGCGTGCGACCAACCACGGGTGGGCATGGCTATTACTAAACGCAAAGTACCTACTGCAGTCACCCGTAATTTGATTAAGCGCTTAATACGCGAAAACTTTCGTGTACAAGCTTCTAAATTAGAAAATAAAGATATCGTTTTCATTGTTAAAAATTCTGTAAAAGGTTTAAGTAATAAAGAATTGAAAAATGAGATAAATAAAATTTTTAAGAAAATAGAAAAAAAATAAAATGAAATTTTTTAAAGATGGATTAGTTAAAAATAAATTAAATTATATTTTTTATGAATTTTTTATATATATCATTCTATTCTATCAAAGAATAATCAGTCCAATAATACCTGCTCGTTGCAGATATTACCCTACGTGCTCAAACTATGGCAAACAAGCTTTAGAGTGGCATGGCGTCTGGGCAGGTGGCTGGTTATTATTAAAACGTATCGGTAGCTGCCATCCTTTAGGGGGACACGGTATTGACTTTGTGCCGTTACCTTTAGCTTCTTATATTTATTATTACTTGCCAATTCCTGTGCTTGCTTCTACGTCTCTTGCTATAAATATGCCATCTATTACTAAATGTAATGGTTTAGGATTAGGCGTCTATCGTGATGATATAAGTTATGTTGCTCTCTTAAATTATTTAATGAGATCGTAGTACAAGCCTTTAATTATCACTGCTATAAGTTACCCACAGGTTATCCACACTGTTGGTATCATTTGAAGTGTTTTTTTAGTAAAATGATGCACAATTTATGTAAATGATTACTGACATTGTGGTAAGTCTTTGGACCGCTGCAATCTTGTTGTCATGACTCACGCTCTAATTTTTCACTCTAGGATAGGTTTATGCAAAAGATATTTCGGGTGATGATCATCATTGCGATGCTAATCACCGCTTATCTGCTGATTTTGGCATGGCGAGATGATTATGCTGATGCGCCAGTTGTTGACACGGTGTCAGAATCAGCAATTTCAGTAGGAGGTGATATTCCCTCTACTACAGGTACTGCCAGTGATATTCCGGTACAGACGCTACCGACTGATAGCAATGTGCCAGCAACAGTAGGCACTGCGCCGGCTAAAGATGCAGGACTCATCACGGTTACCACTGATCGCTACGATATTAAAATCAATCCAGAAGGCGGGGATATCGTTTATGCCGCGCTCAAACAATATGATGCGACCCTTGATAGTGAGACGCCTTTCGTATTACTTGAGAACAACAGCAATCGTGTCTATATTGCGCAGTCTGGTTTAATTGGTCAAAATGGTATTGATACTGCAGAAGGTCGTGCTAATTATAGTCATAGCGCTAATAGTTATGAGATGCAAGATGGGCAGCAAACATTATCAGTACCGCTGACTTATAAAAAGGACGGCGTTACGGTTACTAAAACCTTTACTTTTACTCATGATAAGTATCCTATTGATGTTAGCTATCAAATTCAGAACGCCTCAGCACAACCATGGCAAGGTCAACTGTTTGCACAGCTAAAGCGTGATAGCAGTAAAGATCCAGGCATGTCAGATAAAGGGGCGCTAAGTATGGCGACTTATCTAGGCGGCGCTTGGGGAACACCTGATGACCCTTATAATAAGCTGAAATTTGGTAAGTTTAATGATGGTGCTCTGACTACTACCAGTGATAAAGGTTGGGTTGGCATCGTTCAGCATTACTTTGTATCCGCATGGACGCCTGAGAACTTCACGGGTAAGTTCTTTAGCCGTGAAACTGACGATGAGTACTTTATTGGTTTTAACAGCCAGCCTATTAATGTGGCAACCAATAAGCAAGTGACTTTAACGGCAACTCTATATGCCGGTCCAAAGGTTCAGTCTGAGCTGAAAGACGTGGCAGTTGGTCTTAATAAAACCGTTGATTACGGTCTATTATGGCCAATATCTAAAGTTCTATTTGCGATCCTTGATGGTATTCATAAAATTATTGGTAACTGGGGTTGGTCAATTATTCTATTGACGGTTTTGGTTAAGATTGCGTTGATGTGGTTCTCTAACAAGAGCTACTACTCAATGGCGAAGATGCGTGCTATTGCCCCACGTCTGGCCGCGTTAAAAGAAGAGCATGGCGACGATCGTATGAAGATGTCGCAAGAAATGATGGGCATCTATAAAGAAGAGAAAGTAAATCCGATGGCCGGTTGTTTGCCCATCTTAATGCAAATGCCTATCTTCCTAGCGCTATACTGGGTATTGGTTGAGAGTGTTGAGCTGCGTCATGCACCGTGGATATTATGGATTCATGATTTATCAGCGATGGATCCTTGGTTTATTCTACCGCTATTGATGGGTGGGTCGATGTTCGTACAGCAGCAATTAAATCCGCAGCCAACTGACCCTATGCAAGCGAAAGTAATGAAGTTTTTACCCATTATCTTTACTGCTTTCATGCTGTTCTTCCCAGCAGGTTTAGTGTTGTACTGGACAGTGAATAACCTATTCAGTATGTCGCATCAGTATATTGTTAATAAAAAAGTGCAAGAAGAACAGAAATTGCGTACCGTAAAAGTTCTTGATTAGTGCTTATTTCTTAATACTAAATTAAGTCTTTAAGTAAAAAAACCATCGCGCTTGCGGTGGTTTTTTTATGGTAAGTTGACTCTAGAGATAATCTGTTAAAGCTAAATAAATAAGTGTTGCTTATGAAACTGTAAAAGACGCTATCAAGTTTGTTTTGTTAGTCGTCACTAAGCCGTCTATAATGATATTTTTAGCTATCGAAATTAAGATTGAGAGTGCCAATGTCTGTGGATTCTATCGAAGCGGCTGCAACGCCAACTGATTCATCTAAGCTGCCTGTTAGCTCAGGACAGACCACGATTGCTGCTATTGCCACACCACTTGGTCGTGGTGGGGTGGGGATAATACGCCTCTCAGGTGCCAAAGCCTATGCAATTGCCTGTCAATTAACTGGCAAATCTGCCTTTACGCCAAGATTGGCCAGCTTTTGCCGTTTTTATCAAACGGCTGGCGGCGTTATCGATGAAGGTTTAGTGTTATATTTTAAAGGGCCGCATTCATTTACAGGTGAAGATGTGATTGAGCTGCAAGGTCATGGCGGCATAATATTACAGAATCAGCTGTTAGCGCGCGTGTTCGAGCTTGGTGCTAAGCAAGCAAGTGCTGGGGAGTTCTCTTATCGCGCTTTTGATAATGATAAGTTAGATTTAGTGCAAGCCGAAGCCATTGCTGATGCGATTGATGCCACTAGTGCCGCGGCGGCCAGTAGTGCCATCCGCTCGCTGAGCGGTGAATTCTCAAACAAGATTAACCAGCTACTAGAACAACTGATTCATTTGCGTCTGCATGTTGAGGCGGCAATTGATTTTCCAGATGAAGAGGATGTTGATTTCTTATCTGATGGTGTTATTCAAAATAAGCTTGAGCAAACTCAAGAACAAATACAGCAAGTATTGGCAACTGCTAAACAAGGCCAGCTCCTACGTGACGGCATTCATGTGGTATTGGCAGGTAGACCCAATGCGGGCAAATCTAGTTTGTTGAACCGTCTTGCTGGTCAAGAGCGCGCCATTGTCACTGAAGTGGCTGGAACGACTCGTGACACCCTCCAAGAAACGGTAGTTCTCAATGGCTTAACGCTACATTTAACTGATACTGCAGGCTTACGTGACACCGAAGATACAGTAGAGCGTATCGGTATTGCCCGTGCGCGCACAGCGATTAAGCAGGCTGATATCTTATTAATGGTCTATGATGTCACGCGTGATATTGAAGACAATGGCACGCCGTTAAAGCTGGCTGAGCAGCTGTTTGATGAGCTACCTGCGGCTAAGCGTTTATTGATTATTGCCAATAAAAGTGACTTGTTGAACGAAAGCGATTCATTGAGTAATGCTATAGATTCTAATGCTGCAACTATCATAAGTAATCTAAGTACTATGCAACAATTAGGCTATGAGCAAGTGAATGTTTCATGTGAAACAGGGGCTGGTATAGAAAATTTAATAGAAGCTTTATGTGCTAAAGTGGGCTTTCATCCGCCTGAAAATAGCTTAATCGCGCGTACTCGCCATCTAGATGCACTAAGACGTACCGCCGATTATCTGGTGGAGGCCCATGAACAATTAGTGGTGTTTCAAGCAGGGGAGCTGGTCGCTGAGAGTTTACGGCAAGCACAGCGTAGCTTAGGTGAAATCACGGGTGAATTCAGTGCTGATGACTTGCTAGGGAAAATATTTGGTAGCTTTTGTATTGGTAAATAATCAGAGCTATACAAAATCGCTTTACTTATTAATAGCGTCAATTTAACGTTTAAACTGATATAACAACGTGCTACTGAGATAAATTTTTCTAGCTTGCTGTTCGCAGGCGTGACAGAGGCTGCAAAAAAATTATCTCAGTAGCACTGTATCTGTTCTAAAGTGAATTGACTATATAAAACATTTACCATCAAAAAAAGGAAGAGGGAATGCACTGTCCATATTGTAATGCCTCAGAGACTAAAGTAATTGACTCACGGCTTGCAGCAGAAGGGGCGCAAGTACGCCGCCGCCGCGTGTGCAGTGGTTGCCAAGAGCGCTTTACTACCTTTGAGATGGTCGAAGTGGTGATGCCGCGTATTATTAAGTCTAGCGGAAAAATTGAGCCGTATGATAATGAAAAACTACGGCGCTCTATTCAGCTACCGCTACAAAAACGCCCGATTACTATCGATGAGCAAGAAGCGATGATTAGCCGCGTTGAGAAGCGGGTTCGGCAAATGGGTGAGCGCGAAATCAGTAGCAAAGTGTTAGGTGAGATTATCATGAGTGAGCTTAAGACCCTTGACGATGTTGCTTATGTGCGCTTTGCCAGTGTCTATCGCGACTTTCAAGACATAGACGCTTTTCATCAAGAAATCGCTAATATTCGCCCAACTGATAAAAACTTGCCTTAACTTTAAACTGGACGATAAGTGTCCAAAGTAAAGTTTTTGCTTATTACTTTCCTATCTATTCTCTGTTACTCCTCTATTAAGTGTGACTCTTATGCCAACTCCAAATCATGCCCAAGCTGCCCAAGACAGCTATTTTATGATGCTTGCTATCGAGCAGGCCAAACGTGGTCAGTACACGGCTAGGCCCAATCCAGCAGTAGGTTGTGTGTTGGTACAAGGTAGCGAGGTGGTTGGAGAAGGGTTTCACCCACAAGCAGGACAGCCGCACGCTGAAGTATTTGCACTAAAAGATGCTGGCGCGCAAGCAGTAGGCGCCACTGCTTATGTGACTTTGGAGCCTTGTAGCCACACCGGACGTACGCCGCCTTGTGCCCTTGCTTTAATCAATGCCGGAGTCAAACGAGTGGTTATTGCCGGACTTGACCCCAATCCGCAAGTGGCAGGAAGCGGGGTTAGCCTGTTACAAGAGGCAGGTATTGAGGTTAGCGTTGGTATATTAACGGCGCAAGCAGAAGCGCTCAATCGTGGGTTTTTAAAGGCGATGCGCACCCAAATGCCGTATGTACGCCTTAAAATAGCGACTAGCTTAGATGGGCGCACTGCCATGGCGACAGGGGAATCAAAATGGATTACATCGCCAGCGGCACGCGAGGATGTACAACAGCTACGCGCGAAAAGCGGCGCTATCATTACCGGCAGCGCCACCGTTATTTCCGATAATCCCCAGTTAAATGTACGCTCAACACAGTTGGGAGTAGTACTGGAGCAAATTCCCACCCCTATGATAATAGTGCTCGATAGGCGTGAGCGCTTAAGCCACGATTTGCAGTCTGATTATCACTTATGCCGCCATGCTGATACGATTTATTGGCGTGAAGATAATCTGCATGAGCTACTAAAAATGTTAGTCAGTAAGCATCAGTGTCATGAAGTATTGGTAGAAGCAGGTGCCAGCGTCGCCGGTAGTTTTTTAAGTCAGCAGTTAGTAGATGAGCTGATTGTCTATCAAGCACCTTGTGTGCTGGGGTCACAAGCGCGCGCTATGGTTGATTTTAATCCGTTATCGTTAGCGCAGCAGCTGCGCTTTGACTATCATAGCTTGGAAAAAGTTGGTACTGATATCAAGCTAACCTTACTACCTATCTAATTTTTCCTGATTTCCGTAAACCTTCTTTTCATAAATAGCCATTCACAATTGCTTGTGTATAAATTACTGTGCATAAGTGATGGGATATCCACAACAGTAGATATAGCCACTAGAATGTGGATAAGTAAGCTATTCAATAATAGGTTTCACATGAAACTGTGTATAACTTTTTATAATTATGTTTCACATGGAACATATAGATAAGCATTCTTTAAATTAATTATAAGATAACTATAATTATATCAGTAGTTTAGCTATATTTGAGTACGCTAATTCTTATATAAATTAAAAACTAAAAAGCTTGTGGATAACTCCCTAATAATAAGAGTTTTAGGTTGAAATAGAATAGATAGAGCTTAGTTATCCACAACTTATCCCCGCTATTCACTGTCTATATTGCTAGAATAACCAATACTAATGATTGATAGATTTTGTTATTGATATATCTAGGTAATGCTATGCTAGGAATATTAAATTTAAAGGCGCCCTTTACCACTATCGAATAATCATAAGAGGTTTGTATGTTCACAGGAATTATTGAAAGCGTAGGCAAAGTTAAGGCCATGCAGCCAGTTGGTGGTGATATCCGTCTAACTATCGAATCAGATAGTCTGGATTTTAGCGATGTATCACTAGGCGACTCGATTGCCTCTAATGGTATTTGCTTAACGGTAGTCGATATGGGCAGTAATTATTACGCGGTTGATGTTTCACGTGAAACTATCGCTCGTACGGCTCTAGAAGATTTAAAAGCGGGGCATATGGTCAATTTAGAAAAAGCTATGCTACCAACCACTCGTTTCGGTGGGCATATTGTCGCTGGACACGTTGATGGGGTCGGTATTGTGCGTAAATTACAGCAAGACGCGCGCTCTATTTATATTGAAATTGAGATTCCGCATGAGCTGGCGCACTATACTGCAACTAAAGGCTCGATTACGCTTGACGGCATTAGTCTGACTACCAATTTAGTGCGTGATAATATTGTTTGTCTTAATATTATTCCACATACCGCGAAAATTACTAATATTGCTAAGCATTGGCTAGTAGGTGACAAGGTTAATGTCGAGGTCGATATTGTGGCACGCTATTTGGAGCGTCTACTTAATAAGACTCAAAATGGCACCATGAATGCAGATACTATGACTAATCCGCACAGTCAACTTACCGAAGCTTTCTTAGCAGATAATGGCTTTATGAAGTAAAAGCCAGTTTACTTAATCTTAAAGTTTAGACTTTTTTTTAGTGCTAAATTATTGATGTTCTATGCCAAACAACCATAAGCTATTCTGTGCTTATAAATTGTTGTAATAGCGCTTGGAGCTTGTTTTTGTTAATGGGCTTGGTTAAAAACTCATCCATCCCAGCAGCAAGGCAAGCCTCGCGGTCTTCGTTACTGTTATTAGCGGTTAGGGCGATGATAGCGATATCGTCGCCTTGGCTACGGATAGCCTGCGTCGCTTGCAAACCATCCATAACCGGCATGCGGCAATCCATTAAAATCAGCGCAAACGCCTGCCGCTGCTCAGATAGTTTATCCAAAGCTTGCAGGCCATCTGCTGCGACTACACTGTCATACCCCAACTTGCTCAATAGCTTGCAGGTAATTTTTTGGTTGGTCAAATTGTCTTCTACTACTAAAATAAGTGGTTTGGGCGCGGCGTCTATTGGCGGCAAAGGAGTGGCATCTGCGCTCTTATCAGTTACAGGTTGTTTTTTATTATCACCACTATTAATTTTATTGTCTACGCCACTATTTTTAATATCGTCAGTAGCGAGCTCAATTTTTAAGGCTTTGAGTGTCGGTTGGGTTAAGCGTATCAGCTCTGACAATAACCTAGCAATATCTAGCGGCTTGCTCAAAAAACCATCGAATTTATCGAGTAAAGTAGAGGAGATGCCGCGCTCAGGCTTCATGCTCAGCAATATCTTTGGTAGCGTCGCTGATTGTACTAAGTCATAAAGGGCGGTATCCATACCGTTAAGCTCTATAGGATATACCGAGTTTAGTTGGTCAGGATAACGATTGTTTGTGGCTTCAAGAATATTAGCAATGTAGTACTCATAGTCGAGCAGTAATACTGGCGCATGGGTTTGCGGTTGTTGCGCAAGCTGATCGGTGAGTTGCTGCAATATATTCTCATCAAAACTGCTATAAATACTGGCACGAATGGATAAATGCTGACATAAGCGCTGTAAATAAATGGCGCTAATGGATTGATTGACGATAGCAATGAGGTGGATATGCTTTAGGTTGGCATGAAAATGATAAACCGGCTGATAAGTGGGCGATAAGCTAGGTAAATAAAGATGAAAGGTGCTGCCTAGCCCTTTTTCACTGGTCAGCTGAATAAAGCCGCCCAATAGCTGCGCAAAACTACTGGAGATAGCCAGACCGAGACCAGTACCGCCAAACTGCTGACTAATTTGAGGATTGGCTTGATTAAAATAGGCAAACAGTTGGCGATGTTCTGCTGAGTTAATTCCGATGCCGGTATCTTGTATACTAAAGTGTAACCAAGGCTGTTTATTATTGGTATTATCCAGACCTTGAGTATTGGGCTGAGGTGCTAACTGTAAATTAGCCTTAGCATTTAATGTGGTAGCTTTGCTGTTCTTAATAACCTGCTGCATTTGCTCATAACTAATGGGCTCGACGATGAGGGCGACATAGCCTGAAGTGGTAAATTTTACTGCATTGTCGAGTAGGTTTAGAAGGATTTGCCGTAAGCGGTTGCCGTCAGTGCTGATATAGCGCGGACAATCAGGCATAAAAAAGTATAAGAGCTCAAGACCTTGGCGGCGAGCACTACCGACCATCAAATCACTGACGTGTTGACTTACCTTAAAAATATCGACGGGTACATGAACAATATCTAGCTTGCCGGCCCCGATTTTTGCCATATCTAGCATATCATTGAGCATTGCCAGCATAGACTGGCTCGATTGCGTCAAAGTGGTAAGCACTTCTTGTTGTTTAGCAGATAAAGTTCGAGGTTCTATTAAGTCAAGCGTACCAATAATAGCATTTAAGGGGGTACGCAGCTCGTGTCCGATGATAGCTTTGAGTTGGGTTAGCTCTAGAACTTGCTTATCCAGCTGCTGGTTTTGTTGCTGTAGTTCCGTGTTTTGGGAAACCAGCTTGTCAATGTTATTAAACAGCGCTGTAAAACCGTGAATTTGATCATGTTCACCGAACCATGGGGTAATATGCAGCTGATAGGCTTGTTTGTCTTCCAAACCATACACCAACAAAGTGCGGGTGACTCGCTGCGCGTCTAGCTTTTGCAATTGCTGCTGGGTTGCTTTGTCGCTCCCGCTGACAAAATCAGTGAGCATATAAATGGTATCGCGCTGGAAAGAAGTGGTAAAAACTTGCTCAAAACGAGGATTAAAAAAACTGATGTGTCCTTGGCGCATAATCATCAGCATGGGTAGTGGGGCATGTTCAACCAAGCGCTCGAGGCGATGACTAAGCCTCTTAATGCGCCGATGCTTATTATGGAGCTGGTAGCTGATTCGTCCCAACGAATGGCCTAGGCGTAAAAACTCTGGCGTGCTTGTTGCTTCATCGAACGGTGGCGGGGTATAAGCGTCTTTAGCCGTTGCCATTAAGTTATCGGTATACTGCAGCAATTGTTCCCAATTAGCACGGCGCTTTAGCATATATAGCAGGGCAATAATAAATAGCATAATCGCTATTATTAAAGGGAGCCAATATTGGTATGAGACCCAGTTAATATCAATCGGCTGATGACGTAGAACAATATAGAGTTGTTGACCATTTTCGAGTTTGAGCATACCCGTCAAGTTGTGAGCGGTCAGCTTATAGGGTCTAGTTCTATCAGTATTCTGTGGCTCGATGTTAGGAAACGCGACCGTGGTAAATTTATGTTCACCCGGCTGCGTATAACGATATACGTAAGTTTGGCCAGAGGGCTGCATCAAAATCAGCTGATAACTGATGTTTTGAAAAAAAGGCTTGGTCAGTATATCCTCAATAGTATTCTCTGTTGTGTCTACATGTTCAGATAGTTCGTGCTTTATATCAGCAAAGACCGCTTGACTGTGTTCTTGTCTATTCGTGTTGAGCGTTAAAAATATCATGGCATAATACAAAACCAACATAATTAACAAGGTCAGGGTATAAAAGGCAAGCAAACGTTTTAATGACTGAAATTGTTGCATAGAACACAATCCTGTATCTGCCTACCAGTTATCTACTCATCACATTAGCATCTGCTTTCTACAGTCGCGGTCTAAAAGTAGCACAGCTTTACACCGACGTCTGCTAGAATGTGGTTTAAACTAAACTTTATAGGTTGTTTTTAATGACACCCGCCGATAGTAAGCTCAAATAAAGCCAAACGTTATTAGCCCAGCTTATTATGCTATATTGCTGGCATGGCACAGCTGCACAAATTTACCTATAATGTATCGATTGCTAACCCCTAATATACTGAAAACATATCAACAATATCTAGTATGGTGCTATAACTACAATGACTTCTGATTTAACTATGCCAACCGCTCCTTTATACAATCATTTGACTACTAATGGATTGCGTCCTTTACGCGTCGTATTTGCGGGCACACCTGAGTTTGCAGCGATAAGCCTTCAGGCACTTATCGCTCAGCAAGATGCGCTCAATATAGAAATAGTTGCAGTATATAGCCAGCCGGATCGCAAGGCAGGGCGCGGGCAAAAATTGTCTACCTCTGCCGTCAAAGCAGTGGCCTTGGCGCATGATATTCCCGTTGAGCAACCGGAGACCTTTAAAAAGTTAGTGACTGAAGGTATTGCTGCTAGAGAAACCTTACGCACTTATCATCCTGATGTGATGGTTGTTGCTGCTTATGGGCTAATTTTGCCGATTGGTGTCTTAACGATTCCAACTTATGGCTGCCTGAATATTCATGGCTCGCTATTGCCACGCTGGCGCGGTGCAGCCCCTATTCATCGGGCGCTATTAGCTGGAGATAGTAACACTGGCATTACGATTATGCAGATGGATAAAGGGTTAGACACGGGTGATATGCTCTATAAAGTTAGCTGTGCGATTAAAGCTGATGATAGCGCTGCTAGCCTCCATGATAAGCTGGCAGACCTAGGCGCGTCTGCTATTAGTACCGTGCTGCAAGACTTGGCCAGCTACCAAGCCCAAGCTAGCATACAAGATGACAGCGCTGCTAATTATGCTGAAAAACTTGTCAAAACTGAAGGCGCTATCGATTGGGCGCAATCTGCTGTCGTTATTGAAAGACAAATTCGCGGCTTAACCCCATGGCCTGGTGCTTATACTTTTTTAGACGGTCAACGGGTTAAAATTTTAGCCAGCTTGCCTGTTAATCACACCCAGCATACTGACAAGCCTGCTGGTACGGTTATTAGTGTTGGGCGTAAAGCTATTTTAGTTGCTTGCGGCGTTGACTATAATAAAAATGACAAACCTGATAATAATGACCAGCAAGCCAGTACGTTAGCGATAACTACTTTGCAATTCGCTGGTAGCAAGCCAGTGACAGCAGAGCAAATCTGTCATGGTAACCAGCTTAATGACGGCGACCAATTTACTAATATTTAAGTCAATGATTTAAATTAACGATTCAAACCTATAACTCAAATAAATTTTTCAAGTTAATCAGCTAACGCAAACGCCTTAACAGGCATAGGAAATTAAGTAATATGAGACAACCCGCAAACGCGTCCAACAGTCCTAGAAATAATAAGAATAAGCCATCAAGTAACTTAAAGATGGTGGGTAGTGTACGCGCGCGCGTCATTCGTACCTTACTGGCGATTCAAAACGGTCAGTCATTATCTAGTGTGCTTGACCCTTTATTAAACAGTCTGCATGAGGGTGATAAAGGCTTTGCCCATGCGCTATTATTGACCACTTTGCGTCAATGGTATGCGCTTGAGCGTCTACTCGATACCTTAGCAGATAATAATATCGATGAAGTTGAGGTGCGTACCACCATTCAAGTGGGGTTAACTCAGTTATTATATTTAGAAGTGGCTGACCATGCTGCCATTCATGAAACCGTCGAAGCGGTTAAAGAAATTGATTTTGCACATGCCTCTGGTCTCGTTAATGCGATTTTGCGTAAAGTGGTTAAGAACACCAACAAGTTCCGTAAAAAATGTGATAAAAACCATAGCTTGCCCAATTGGTTGGCCTATCAGCTGAAGCAAGATTGGAGTGAAGAATATCCAGCCCTGACTAAAGGCTTACGTCAGCCGGCACCAATGTTTTTACGCGTGAATAGCACTATTAATTCAGTGGATGCTTATCAAAAATCTCTAGTTGAGGCCGATGTTAGCGCTGACTTGGTTGAATTAGTCAGTGAGTTACAACTGCCAAATCTAGCCGATAATGAAACTGCCAATATAATTACTAGCATAATCACCCAATCGTTACGTTTAGAGCAAACGACAGCGGTTGCGGGTTTACCGTCATTTGCAGAGGGCGCTGCCAGTGTGCAAGACATGCATGCCCAGCTTGCTGCACCGTTAATTCATCAAGCGCTTATTAATAAAGGGAATGCTGATGCGCTTAAAAATGACGATGCTAACACTGCTGAGCTGCATATTTTAGATGCTTGTGCGGCTCCTGGCGGTAAGCTTGCCCATTGGTTAGAACTGTTAAATGCAGATAAGCAATCTGCATTGTTTCATGTGAAACAAAAAGACAGCACTGATGATAAAAATGCTGCTGCTAGTAAAGAGATAGATAGTCGTGCGATTCAGTTAACGGCTATTGATAATGAAGCACCGCGTATTACCCGCATTCATGAGAATTTAGAGCGTTTAAATTTAGAGAAATCTGAGCAAATTAATCTCAATATCGTTTGTACCGATGCGACAAGATGGCAAGGCATGGCTCAGTCTAAAAAGCAAAAAGCTGATAAGAACGCCCCTGTTTTTGATGCTATATTATTGGATTCGCCTTGTACCGCCACTGGTGTAATCCGTCGCCATCCTGATATCAGTCTGTTACGTGCTGAAGAAGATGTGGAGCAAACCGCCTCATTGCAAGCAGAAATCTTAGACAATCTATGGCCTCAAGTAAAAGTTGGCGGCTATTTGTTATATGTCACTTGCTCGATATTGAAGCAAGAAAATGTTGAGCAGATGCAAGCCTTTTTAAACCATCATACCAATGCTACCGCTATTGAATTTACTGAAGCCTGTAGCTGGGGTATCGCTCAAGAAGTCGGTCGTCAGTGCTTGCCAATAGACAGCGAAAGTGGTGACGGTTTTTACTATGCGTTGTTGCATAAGCAAAAATAGTGACGACTCAAGCTAAGAAGGTTTTAAATGACTTACAGCAATCACATGCAATGCTAGAAATCGAAAAAGATTATATAAAATTTCGGGTACTGTGGGTGGCTGCTATTACTCTTGCAAGAGCAGTAGGTCATATGCTAGATAAAGTTGACTCTAGACAGTCTGCCTCAATGAAAATTGTTATTGAGCAAAAATGGAAAAAACTTAAAGAAAATAAGAATAGAGAAGAAAATAAAATATTTTTTAACTTTATTGAGAATGGAAGAAATCAAATCCTAAAAGAATATGAATTTGGAATGCTATTTTCACCTACTGATTTAGTGGTTGAAAATGTAGATTCAGTTTTTGTAGCATCTACGATGGTTAGTTGCATATATATACCTTTTCAGGATGGTGTGTATGCAGGGGAAGATTGTCGAGACATTTTAGCTGAAGCTATTATATGGTGGAAAAAATACATAAATGAAATAGATGAGCAAGTAATGTATTAGTTCACCCATTTATATTATTTTTATCGTGTATTGATATAATTTTTCATGAGCGATAAACAGATTTTTTAATCTTTACTAGATAATTTAAATTAACTAAGCTAACAAGTAATCAGCAGAATGTATAAGAGGACACTATGAAATATATCAGTACCCGTGGACAAACCGCGCCGATGGACTTTAGCGATGTGCTATTAATGGGGCTTGCGCCAGACGGTGGCTTGATGCTGCCAGAGTATTATCCGCAGATTGACGAGGCAACCCTCACTGAGTGGCGCAGTCTTAGCTATCCACAGCTAGCGTTGGCAGTTATGCAACGTTTCGCCACTGATATTCCTTATGCTGACCTACAAGATATTGTTGAGCGTACTTATACCACTGACGTTTTCGGTCATGCTGATATTGTTCCAGTACGTAAGCTTGAAGATAATTTATATATTTTAGGATTATCAAACGGGCCGACCTTAGCCTTTAAAGATGTGGCCATGCAGTTCTTAGGTAATGCTTTTGAATATGTGCTCAAGCGTAAAGACGCTCGCATTACTATCATTGGCGCAACCAGTGGTGATACCGGCAGTGCAGCTGAATATGCGCTGCGCGGTAAGGATAATATCGAAGTGTTTATGCTATCACCGCATGGCAAAATGAGCGAATTTCAACGCGCGCAAATGTATAGCCTAACTGATGCCAATATTCATAATATCGCCATTGATGGTATGTTTGATGATTGCCAAGATATCGTCAAAGCCTTACAACAAGATGCTGAATTTAAAGCAGCCTATAATCTAGGCACCGTCAACTCCATTAACTGGGGTCGTATTTTGGCGCAAATTGTTTATTACTTTAAAGCCTATTTTGCCGTGACCAGCAGCAATGACGAGCAAGTGAGCTTTAGCATTCCATCAGGTAATTTTGGTAATATTTGTGCCGGACACATTGCGCGTGAAATGGGCTTGCCGATTGGGCGTTTAATCGTTGCCACCAATGAAAATGATGTACTTAATGACTTCTTTAATAAAGGCGCTTATCAGCCACGTCCAACTGCTAAAACCTACATTACCTCCAGTCCCTCAATGGACATCTCCAAAGCCTCTAACTTTGAGCGTTTTGTATATATGTTGCTAGATAAAGATAGCGTCCGCGTACATGAGTTGTTTGAAGGGGTGAAGTCAGGTCAAGGTTTCGACTTACCTGATTTGATGGAAGCAGTGAATTCGCGCTACGGCTTTGCGTCGGGTAAGTCAACTCATAGCGATCGTTTGCAAACTATAAAAGCGCTCTATGAGCAATATGGTGAACTCGTCGATCCGCATACTGCTGATGGGATTAAAGTGGCAAAAGAATTACAGCAAGCAGGCGAGATTATTATTTGTGCTGAAACCGCGCTGCCGGTGAAGTTTTCTGAGACTATCGTTGAAGCGATTGGTCAGATAGAAATTGAACGTCCCGCTCATACTGAAGGCTTAGAGGATTTAGCGCAGCATGTCGTCATTCTAGATAATGATGCTGAACTAGTCGCGGAACAAATCCGTCAGCATGTAAAAGCAAATGTAGCTTAAATTTTAGAAGTTTATTTTATATAAAGGGCCTTGTTTCACGTGAAACAAGGCCCTTTTTTAGTGACAGAAATCTCAGCAAAATAAATAACGGGTCGATAGTTATTCCGTTAACTAATTTGGCTCTAATAAAGGTTACGCTTTTGTAAAAAAGTGTTTAATATTGTGCTATGGTTCATATCTTTATAAAGTCTGAAAGTAGTAGCTGGTCACTATAATTCAAACATTGTTATGGGCATAAGCTTCAGTATACCTAATATGTTCTGTAAGTAACTAACGACAACAATGCCAGCGCCAACCCTTACCCGTTATGGATATGATAATGAAAATAAGCTTAAATGTCATGGCGAAAGCGCTGCTAATGACCGCCTTTAGTAGTGTGCTGCTGATGACTACTGCACACGCTAATAATCCACCGCCAACCATCAAGGCAGATGCTCCCAACCGTTATACGGTAAAAAAAGGCGATACGTTATGGGATATATCAGGGCGTTATTTAGACAGCCCATGGCGCTGGAAAGAGATTTGGGCAACCAATAAACAAATCAAAAATCCCAATCTTATTTATCCTAATGATATTCTTATCTTATGTGTGATAAAAGGACAGACGCTGATTGGTGTGGATACGGGTGAAGGCTGTGCGGGTGTTGAGAAACAATTAACCAGTAACGTGGTTGCTAGCACTGTTGCTATTACTTCCACTGCTAATAGTATTCCGGCGATTCCGTGGACGGCTATTCAGCATTGGCTCGACAAGACTCTCATCGTTAATCCGAAAGATTTTAATACGACCCCTTATGTATTGGCCTCCAAAAATCGCAACTTAATTACGGGCAGTGGTGATAAGATTTATGCTAAAGGCGTGCCGCTTATCGTGGGTCAGCGCTACGGCGTTTACCGTAAAGGTGAGCTATATGTTGAGCCAAAAACCCAACAAGTTATTGGGCTTGAGGTCACGCAAGTAGCGACTGGATTGGTGACCAGTGTTGAAAGTAATGGCGTGACCAGCTTACAGTTGACTGAGTCTTATGGCAAAGAAGTGCGTGAAGGCGATCGAGTATTTGTAGAGTTGGATAATTCCATTCCGCCAGTATTTTATCCGACCCCAGCGACGGTGAATCGCGGCGGTATGATTATACGGGTAATGGACTCTATCAGTTCTGCTGCACGTGGTAGCGTGGTGGCAGTGAATTTAGGTCGCAATCAGGGCGCAAAGCCTGGCGCGGTATTAACGGTTTATCAAAAAGGGCCATTAGTCCGTGATGTCATCGATAATGACATGCCTGTGCGCCTGCCAAGTGAGCCTTCTGGAATGGTGATGATATTTAATACCTTTGATGACATCAGCTATGCATATGTACTGAACTCAGAATTACCGCTTAATGTCGGTGATCAACTGTTGCCACCGCCTTATTTATAACCCTTAAAATTATGAGCAACTATTTTATAAATAGTGATAAGACCTAGCAAGGGATAACCTTTTTTATGAGCAGACGACTATGACGGTATTACCACCTACTTTATCGGACGAACAGCGCGCGATATTGGCGCTATGGTATGAGGTAAATGCGTCATTATCGGCTTATCATAAGCTGATCACTGCTTTTGGTAGCGCTCAGCAAGCATGGTCTGCTAAGGTCGGTGCATGGCAGCAGTCGGGTATTCATCACAGCCATCTTAAACGTCATGAAGAGCCGCAGCAAACCCTTGAGAGCATCGATAATATTGAGCAGGCGTTACAGGCTGGGAAGTATCAGTTACTGTTTGCTGACCAGCCTGAGTTTCCTGCGCAGTTATCACAAATATTTGATCCACCGCCGCTATTATTCTGCCGAGGTAATATAGCGCGATTACAGCAAGCGCAAATTGCGATTGTCGGTAGCCGCAAGCCTACCACCCATGCCCAAAAAATTACTTTTGATATGGCGCAATATTTGGCGCAGGTAGGTTATGTCATTACTAGTGGGCTTGCGTTGGGGGTGGATAAACGCGCGCATCTTGGCGCGTTAGCCCAGACAGATCCTGAGTATCAAGGGCGTACCATTGGGGTCATGGGAACCGGTATTGATGTCTGTTACCCCAACCATCATGACCAGCTTTTTACCCAAATTATTGAGGAAGGTGGCTGCCTTATCAGTGAGCTATTACCGCATACTCAGCCCCATAAGCATACTTTTCCACGGCGTAATCGCTTGGTTGCGGGCCTAAGCTTGGCAACGATTGTCACCGAAGCGACTATTAAAAGCGGTTCACTGATTACCGCAAGGCTCACATCTGAGCAAGGCAAGCAAGTCTTTGCGGTTCCAAGTCATATCGATAACACTAATGCTGAAGGCTGTCATCATCTGATACGTGAAGGCGCCACCTTAATCTATCATCCTGAACAAGTGCTTGATGATGTTAACGTACAACTTCGCACGCCTTCTATTAAGCCTAAGAATAATGGGCCTACAGATAATTCACCCCAGCAATCAGTAGACACTTTATCTCAACCTAACGCTAAGCCTCTAACTAGTAGTCAGCAACCTAGCGTGGCTATTCCTATGCCAGTATCTAAACATTTAATAGCTGTCTACGAACAGCTTGATTGGCATGGTCAAGATTTAGATGCTTTACTGGTGTCCACAGGACTTGCGCCACCAGAATTGATTGGGCAGCTTATGGAACTTGAGCTGTCGGGTACAATTAGTGTACAAGGTGGACGTTATTTGCGCGTCTAAATAACAGACATATTTAGATAGTTATTCGGTTTGATATTTCTCAATTATGTCACTTAACTCAAATTTTATTTGTGGTCTGTGTTCTCTTCTTTAGCTTACTTAATTTATCATTTTATGAAAATATCCACACCTCAAACACCTTGTTTAACGACTGATTCCATCATAGAAGCAGCAGAATGGCTCAGCGCAGGGAATCTGCTTGCGTATCCTACTGAGAGCGTTTGGGGTATTGGCTGTGACCCTTTTAATGAATCGGCTGTGCAACAGTTACTAGCCATTAAACAACGTCCAGTAGACAAAGGGATGATTGTAATTACTGATGATACTGAACACATTGCGCCCCTGTTAAATAGTTTAAACAGCACACAGCGAAAAGTTGTTCTCGACAGCTGGCAGCTACCGCTAGATACAGCCAACAGCCAAGCACATACCTGGCTATTACCGTTATCCAAGCTAGAATCTGAGCCACTTACCGTCCAGATTCCAGCGTGGATAACCGGTGCCCATAACAGCGTAGCGGTACGCGTCACCGCTCATCCACTCATTCAGCAGTTGTGCGCGCAACTCGTGTCCGCTTTTAATCCTTATGGCTTTATCGTCTCAACCAGCTGTAATCCATCAGGACAGCCGCCAGCGCTGTCTTTAGCTCAAGCACAGACTTATTTTGCAGATAATACTTACGCTGCTAAAGTTGGTTACCTACAAGGTGATACCTTGGGATACCAGCTGCCAAGCCAAATCAATGATGCATTAACGGGACAAATAATCCGATAATATTCAATCTAGTGTCATTGCATCACTCCCTCATAGTATTAATTGTCAGTCCCTACAATTGCCCTCTTGTTTTTGTATCGTATTTTTTGCCACACTACTAAGGATGCTATAAAAAATATAAGGATAATAAGTGATGAATATTTTAATCAGTGGCGGATCGGGGTTTTTAGGTAGTGCTTTTAGTGACGAGATGCTCAAGCGTTACCGCACGCAAAATAAAGACTTGCATATCACTTGGCTCACGCGTGACAGCAGTCAAGTGCGGCCTGATAATATTAGTATGATGACTTATGATGAGCTGGCTAGGACTGAGCAAAGCTTTGATGTGATATTAAATCTGGCGGGTGCTGGTATTGCCGACTCGCGCTGGAGTGATGAGCGCAAAAAACAGCTGCTTGCCAGTCGGGTTAAGCCGACAGAGTCATTATTATCGTTTATAGAACGTCATCCTATTAAGCCTAAATTACTGGTCAGCGGTTCAGCTATTGGTTGGTATGGTACTCAAGGTGATAAATCTTTGACCGAAAGTAGTACTTTTCAGACTGATTTTTCGCATCGATTATGCGAGGAATGGGAACAGCTTGCGTTAAAAGCTACTGACTATGGCGTACCCGTTGCCATTATGCGTACCGGCGTAGTCATCCATCCTGACGGCGGCATGCTTGGTAAACTACTAACCCCGTTTAAGATGGGAGTCGGTGGACAGTTGGGCGACGGCAAACAAGTTATGAGCTGGGTTAGCCGCGATGATTGGGTAGGAGCAGCTATTTTTATTATAGAACAGCATCTTTCTGGAAAAAATAACAGTCAGCAGCATAGTGGCTCAAATACCAATGACAATACATTGAAAATGCCAAATGACACGCTAGCTGCAGTATATAACCTTACTGCTCCTAACTCAGTGACCAATCATACTTTTACTAAAGACGTTGGCGCATGGCTACATCGTCCTACTTTTTTTACGCTGCCAACCCCTTTGTTAAAATTAATGTTTGGTGAGATGTCGACACTATTAATTGACGGACAAAAGGTAGTACCACAAGCGTTACTTGATGCAGGTTATGAGTTTAAGCAGCCAACACTTGAGCAAGCGCTAAAAGGGCAAGTCGTAAAATAAAAAAAATACTTATAAAGTTTCACGTGAAACAAAAAAGGGGCTAATAAAAGGCACTGATAACTAGTGAATAGGCATTATAGTTGTAGAGCTGAAGACAAAATTATTATTAGGATAAGATGAGTTGTATGTCAACTAGCCTTTTGATTTATATTGATGCTTTATTACGAAATGTCTTGAGTACATGAAATCAATTAAAAAATCTTAATCAATAAAATACTCAATCCATATAGTTAGTTGCATAGTTTTAGCCTAAGATGGGCTAGTTTTTGATAATTAGACCTATTTATAATGCTTAAATTTATTGTTACTACTCAAGTATTGGCACTATCCACCAGTGCTGCCTTATACTGGCTACTACGAATAAAGCGTCGGCGTCATATCATCGTGGTCGTATCAGCTGTTGTTATTATTAATAATATAGTGCTGATATACGGGCTAAGTGCGTTCCGTAATGACCGTTTTGGTGTCTATTTAGTTATAAATATTCTGCAAGGCTTCATGATTTATGCTGCAATAATTACGTTAATTGTAGCATTAACTTATTATGGATTGTTTAGGCAACCACGTGTGCCCCACATCATACGGGCAGTTGCTATATTGAGCTATATCGGTATTGTGGGCTTGGCGGTATTCAACACGTATTCACCAGTGGTACATCGTTTGACCGTGACAACAGATAAGCCTTTAGATAAGCCTTTGACTATGGCTTTAGTGTCGGATACCCATTTAGATAGATGGTTTGGTAATCGGCAGTTGGATAAATTAGCGAGTCTCGTTGAGGCGCAAAATGTCGATGTGGTGCTGTTAGCGGGTGATATTATGAATGACAGCACCTATTATTATGATAAGACCAATATGCGTGAGCATTTAGAAAAATTGCGCGCGCCGCTCGGGGTTTATGCGGTATTGGGCAATCATGATTACTCAGGCAATCATGTAGCGATTGCGTCAGCGGTTGAGCGCGCGGGGATACAGGTCATTGATAATAAAAGTGTGTTATTAGATGACGCCGTATGGCTGGTTGGACGCTCAGATGAAACTGATCTTGGTCGTCCTATAGCAAAAGATTTACTGACGCAGGTTGACACCAAGAAGCCAGTGATAATTTTAGAGCATAATCCCTCGGAAATTGAGATAATTAGCACATTGCCAATTGATTTGCATCTATCTGGCCATACCCATGGTGGGCAAATATTTCCGTTAACGGAACTGATGAAGATGTTTATGCCATTAGTTTATGGTGCCAAGAAAATTGCTGGCACACAGTTTTTGGTGACCTCGGGTTACGGCTTTGGAGCCGTACCGTTTAGATTGGGAACGCGGTCTGAGATTTGGGTGGTGACTCTACAATCTACAGAGTCATCTACATCTGCAGAGCAATTAGCTGATTAATTATTCTCAATAAAATAGCTTTAGGAATGTCCATGCGCTACGGATTTATTATTACCATTATTGCGCTACTACAGCTGTTTAGCTTAGGCGCAGCGTTGAGTTTGCAATGGTGGTTGCAGCCATGGATAGCATTCATGCCGATCTTACCGACAGCAATATTTTCTGTAGTATTTGTAATCAGCAATGGCCTGTTACTGCTAAGTGTTAGCAAGTTACTGGCTAATAGTTACCGATGGGTGAGTGGCTGGATGCTAATCATGCATTTCATGATACTGACGGCTGTCTTGACCAGTGTATTGTATGGGGGTTATTGGTTAATTGGTATGTTCGCTGGTGATGTCTTTAGTACTCCAGAAATGGTCGGGTTTGGACTACGAGCATGCGCTTTGCTTATTTTTATAGGTCTGTTTATTTATAGCTTATATAGCGCTTACGTGCCCGTGGTGCGTAAGCAAGTTATTAATATTAATAAGCCCATGCAGGGGCAACTGCGCATTGCAGTGGCTAGCGATTTGCATCTAGGGAGGCTGTTTGGTAGCAGCGCTATTGATAGGCTGAAGCGTCTGCTCATTAAAACTAAAGCGGATATCCTGCTGATGCCAGGGGATATTATGGATGACAATACCAAAGCATTTACGACTTATGATATGACGACAAATTTAGCTGAATTATGCAAAAGTCTACCATATGGCGTTTATGCCACATTAGGAAATCACGATTTATATGGTCATGAAAAAAGTATCAGTAATGCTTTACGCGACTCTGGTGTGCAGTTATTAAACGACGAACTCACACGCTTAGAGCATCAAGGCCAACCGATTTGGTTAGTCGGTCGCTTTGATAACCATAAACGCCAGCGCGTAATGACTACTGAGCTACTGGCTCAAGTCAATATCAGTGAGCCCGTGATACTGTTGGATCATCGCCCTAGCGATATTATTGAGCACAGTGCGCTGCCGGTAGATTTGCAGGTCTCGGGACATACTCATAACGGGCAAATATTCCCCGCTAACTTTATTGTTAATGCTATTAATCGCTTGGGTTATGGGTATGAGGCTATTGGACAAGGTCATTTTGTGGTGTCGTCCGGCTATGGTTTTTGGGGCATACCCTTTCGCTTAGGCTCACGCTCTGAGATTTGGCTAATCACGTTGACGGGTACAGAAACTATGCCTACTACCAGCATTCGCCAGTCTTAAAAATTATTAACAGGAACCAAGTTTAAGTACTTTTAATTCTTACTACAAATACTGACTACCATAAATAACGGCCTCTAATCTTAATCTTATTTTTTATTCCGTCGGCAATACGCTGACTTCTGTGCTAATAACCTCTCCTACAAACTTGGCAAACTGATTAATAACATAGTCCGTCTTGCGCCCAAGCTCTGCATTTATACTCATTAAATGAATGAACCCATGTGGCGCCCCAATGACGGTATGACTCTGAACAAGGATACCTTTTTTTTGTAGTTGCGCAGCATAAGCCAACGCCTCGTCTCGTAAAATATCCAATTCAGCAGCCACTATATAGCTTGGACACATGTGTGTGTTATTGCCATGCATAGGCGATACAAGGGTATGCGAGCGTGGCAATACGCTGTGCTGCATGTAAGCGCTATCAAACACTTCGATATCATCGTGGTCAAGCAATAACCCTTGACCATATAAAGCCCAGCTTGGATAGTCTGTTGCGATGTCGGTCACAGGATATAAAGATAACTGTGCTAGCGGACGCGGTAAATCTTGCAACCTACTTATAAAGCTGTTATCGGCAATATCATCTTCACCAAGACCTTGCCATTGGGTTTTACTCGGTTCGGTAACTTGCTGAGATGTTAAAATAGCAAGACAACCGCCTGCGCTATCACCCGCTAATACGATGCGTGAAGGTGGCGCACCCAAAGTTTGACAGTGTTCGGCTAACCAAGCATAAGCTGCTAAGCTGTCTCTAAGTGCCGTCGGCGCAGGATATTCGGGCGCTAACCGATAGTCAACGCTGACCACCGCCCAGCCAGTTTGCGCACAAACTCTATGGCAAAACTCATGATGCGTATCGATATTACCGATACAGAATCCACCACCATGAAAAAACAGCATCACTATTTTATCAGTGCTTCGCTTAACATTGCTTTGCTGATTACTATCTCGTGCTCGATAACAGCGAATCGCCATATCATCACCATCAGCGTTTGTAATAGTCTTATCCTGCCAACTGACCCCCAATTGTTTTACTAACCCATTTCTTCTATTTTTCGATTTAAAACTAATATTAGTCCTAGTGTTATTATTAACGCCAACGTTAGACTGTTGCCATACTTTTGGGTCTTGCATCGCTACTACATCAGTCGCGAATCTATGCCGTAATTCTACCAGCTGATTTATGTTGAGGGGGCGCTTGAGCTTACTACTAATAGCAAGAATCAAACGTAGATGAGCATCAGCGTGCTTATATTGCTTAGCATTAGGAGCATCTAGATAATCATTAAGGCGCTCAAGCAGCGGTGTTGGCAGCCTCCCTAATGCTTTTAGTACATAATATAGTTGGTGCAGCTGATAGGATGACCTTTTTCCAGCAGTTGAATGAGGCGTAGTCATTTTTACAGTCTTTACCACTTTTGTTACCAGTGCCTGTAATGAGGGTATGGGTAAAATAGGCATAACACCCCTTATCGTTTCAAAGTCATATTTTTAAAATAATCGGTTCAAAGTCAGTTTTAGCCAGTAGTGGACAGCCATTATTTTATGTAACCTCATCATAAAAGTTAGACTGCAAAAAGTTAAGTAGGTCTCGGTGACAAAACCGTAACCGACATGACGTTTCTTTAGCTAGTTATGTTGTGCTATTTTTAAGCGTACTATTTTCTACAAGTGTCATTAATAGCACTTATATATACTATTAATTTTACTTAAAGCAAAAATTCATCATAGTTAGGCTTGAAATTTAGTCTCATCACCTTTATCAAGCAGCTATTGAATCTGTTTATTAAAAGCAGCCATACAGCTGCAAAAATTGCAAAAAAGTTTAAACGGTCAATAAATATCTACCATGACCGATCTCGTTTTAAATTGAAAAATGTCTACTAAGACTCATTATTAAGAGTCGGCATTAAAATCCATTATTAAAACCCCCAATAAGACCTATTAAAAATCCTAAGGAGTTATCATGAGCGAGCAAACCCCAAACCACGAATTTGACACTGAAAATCCAAAAGCGGCACAAAGTAACATTGATCGTAATGAAAGTATCTTAGAAGAAACGATTGATGAGTTTAATCCAGAAGTTAATTCAGGTGCGAATGAAACCATTGAAAATGAGATCGATATTAATGCTTTTGAAGCCCGTATTGCAGAGCTAGAAGGTGAAGTGAAGCAAGCCAAAGAAAGCACCGCTCGTGCCAATGCAGAGACGTATAATGCGCAAAAACGTATCGAACAAGAAGCGGATAAAAGTAAAAGATTTGCTCTACAAAAATTTGCCAAAGAGCTATTAGAAATCGTTGATAACCTAGAGCGTGCGGTTGAAAATGCAGACGCCAATGATCCGGTCACCGAAGGGGTCATGCTCACCCATAAGGCGCTCTTAGCCGTATTGAATAAAAATGGTGTCGCTGTAGTCGATCCCCAAGGTGAGAAGTTCGATGCTGATTTTCATGAAGCGGTGGGTATCGATCCAGAAGCTGAAGCGGATACCGTTGGTACCGTATTGCAGAAAGGCTACAGCTTAAATGGTCGTTTATTGCGCCCCGCCATGGTACGTGTTGGTCAGTAAACCTTGCCATCGGCAAGGGTATTCACAAAACTTCACACAAAATGAAAATATTTACGCTGGCATAGACTTGAAAAAACGACAACGTAAACCGATATAAAGCAACAAGTGACCAGTTATGGTCCGGTAAGTCTAGTTTGGTACGATGCAATAAGTATCGCTAGCAGCCACTATAAATAGTAATTTATACAAATTAACTTAAAATAAATTGGAGCAATTGATTATGGGTAAAGTAATTGGTATTGATTTAGGTACAACTAACTCATGTGTGGCGGTACTTGAAGGCGATAAGGTTAAAATTATTGAAAACGCTGAAGGCACACGTACAACGCCTTCAATCGTTGCTTATAAAGATGATGAAATCTTAGTCGGTCAATCAGCTAAGCGTCAAGCAGTCACCAACCCAAACAATACTTTATTTGCCATTAAGCGTTTAATCGGCCGTCGTTTTGATGACAAAGTCGTGCAAAAAGACATCGGTATGGTGCCTTATAAAATCGCCAAAGCTGATAACGGTGATGCATGGGTTGAGATTAACGGTAAAAAATTAGCGCCACCACAGGTGTCTGCTGAAATCTTGAAAAAAATGAAAAAAACGGCTGAAGACTATCTTGGTGAAAGCGTTACTGAAGCAGTCGTTACCGTCCCTGCTTACTTTAATGACTCACAGCGTCAAGCCACTAAAGATGCGGGTAAAATTGCGGGTCTTGATGTAAAACGTATTATCAACGAACCAACGGCTGCGGCACTTGCTTATGGCATGGACAAAAAACAAGGCGATAGCGTTGTTGCCGTTTATGACTTAGGTGGTGGTACTTTTGATGTATCAATCATTGAAATCGCTGACGTTGATGGTGAGCAGCAGTTTGAAGTGTTGGCAACCAACGGTGATACGTTCCTTGGCGGCGAAGACTTTGACTCAGCATTGATTGATTTCTTGGTCACTGAATTCAAAAAAGACCAAGACGTGAATCTAAAAGGTGACTCTCTTGCGATGCAGCGTCTAAAAGAAGCAGCAGAGAAAGCAAAGATTGAGTTATCAAGTGCCCAAAGTACGGAAGTAAACTTGCCGTATATCACCGCTGATAGCAGTGGTCCTAAGCATTTGGTCGTCACTATCAGCCGCTCAAAACTTGAAAGCCTAACGGAAGAATTGGTTCAGCGCACCATGGGCCCCTGTAAAATTGCCCTTGAAGATGCTGGTCTAAAAGCAGGTGACATTGATGACGTTATCTTGGTTGGTGGTCAGACTCGTATGCCACTAGTACAGCAAAAAGTACAAGACTTCTTCGGTCAAGAGCCACGTAAAGACGTGAACCCTGACGAAGCAGTCGCCGCCGGTGCAGCGATTCAAGGTGCGGTATTGTCTGGCGAAAAAACAGACGTATTGCTACTTGATGTGACGCCACTGACCCTTGGTATCGAAACAATGGGTGGCATCTTGACGCCAATCATTGAGAAAAATACTATGATTCCAACTAAGAAATCACAGGTATTCTCAACGGCTGAAGACAACCAACCAGCGGTTAGTATTCAGGTGTATCAAGGCGAGCGCAAAATTGCGAACCAGAATAAACAGCTTGGTCGTTTTGACTTGACGGACATTCCACCAGCACCACGTGGTTTGCCACAAATCGAAGTAAGCTTTGACATCAACGCTGACGGTATCATGAATATCTCAGCGACTGATAAAGGTACTGGTAAAGCGCAAAGTATCCAAATTAAAGCAGATTCTGGTTTGTCGGACGAAGAAGTTGAACAAATGATTCAGGATGCTGAAGCCAATGCTGCTGAAGATGAGAAATTTGCCAATCTAGCGCAAGTGCGTAACGAAGCAGATGGTCGTATCCACGCGGTACAAAAAGCACTAAAAGATGCAGAAGATAAAGTGACTGAGGATGAGAAATCATCGGTAGAAACGGCTATCTCTGAGCTTGAAGCGGCTGCTAAAGAAGACGACCATGAAGAGATTAAAGCCAAGCTTGAAGCGTTAGACAATGCTTTCTTACCAGTCAGCCAAAAAATCTACGCGGATACCGGTGCGGGTGCTGAAGGCATGGATCCAAACCAGTTCCAACAAGGTGCGGATAATGCAGGCGAAAACAATCAAGCAGACGACGATGTGGTTGATGCTGAATTCACTGAAGTTGACGAAGATAAAAAATAATACTGCTAATAAGTAGTTAAGTTAAAAAACGCACCTTTCGGGGTGCGTTTTTTTATGGCCAAATTATGAGTAGTGGTTTTACTATTTAAAAGCATTAATCATAAGCACTTCATAAGTTAAGTTGACGCATGGTTGGTCATTTTTATCTTGCCCTGAAAACTGTTGCCAATAATCTGACTCAAAATGCTGCAGACGGGTCTTTGTCCATATAAATGGCGTATCATTCGATGATGTGGCTGTCTGATTGGTAGACACTCCGGTCAGCTGCATATGTTTGAGCACATCGTAAGGGTTATCAAACGGTAACTCAAAACGATGGATGGAAAGTTTAACCTGCTCAAAACCTGAGTCTTCCAATTCTAATTTCCATTCGTCGACGGCTGGATAATCCAACCCTTGGCCCGTTAATTTTTTTATTTGCAAAAAATTATTGGGTGTAAAGGTGTTAAATAGCAGTTGTCCACCAGACTGTAGGCAATTATACGATTGTTGGATAAAGCTTAATGGATCATTGAACCACTGCACAGCATTAGCACTAATAATTAAGCTATGGTTCTTACCTAAATTTATGGCTTCAGCATCGCCAATCTTTACTTTGGCAGAAGGCAAAATCGCTTGTAAAATTGGCAACTGTTTACCTGCTAATTCATTAATAATCCACTGCTCACTTCGAATGTTCGCGATTAATAAGCGGGTCATCAGGCCCGTACCTGCACCTACTTCTAACACGCTACTTTGTTGAGTATCGGCAATTTGGTTAATGAGTATCTGACAAACCTGCTGTTGAATGCTGGCGTGATGATTGTAATCGCGGGCATCCGAAAAACGACGGGCAATGGTTTTTTTTCTAGTATCAAGTGCATCAAAAACAGTGGCATTATTCATAAATTTTCTATCAACCGTTGGCAGTCGTCGTGAGTTAGTGCAGCATTCATAACCAAGCGAATACGAGCGGTGTTTGCTGGAACTGTAGGCGGCCTAATGGGTAACGCGTAAAACCCTGCATCTTGAAGCTGCTTTGCTTTGGCAACAGTGCTGGCATTATCGCCCAAGATGTACGGTATGATTGGTGACTGATAACGTTCTTGCTGCGTGCTTGACGATGGTCTGTATGGTTGGGAAATCGCTTGGCTAAGCTGTAACGATAATGCCGCTAAATGCGCGCGCTTATCATTTAATTGCGGCATTTTTGCCAAAATAAAACGTGTCCATGCGTGATTGGTCGGCGGTAATGCCGTACTAAAAATAAGCGGACGCATATGATTAATTAACCATTGTTTCACGCTATCATGACACAGAATATAAGCACCGACTGAGGCAAAAGCTTTACCAAAAGTACCGACCAAATAATCAATGTCTGCTAGCGTTTTTGTCTCCTCTGCTAGTCCTAAACCTTGCTCGCCCAGTACCCCAACCGCATGCGCTTCATCTACATATAGCTCAATACGACTGTCTGTGGCTTTTAATTGTACCAACCTCGGCAGGTCTGCGCGGTCACCATCCATACTAAAAATACTTTCAGTGACAATAATAATGCGCTCGACGTCTGGCTCAGCTTGCTCAATCATCAAGGCTAATTGCATATAATCATTATGGCGATAACGCCGATAGGTACATAGCTTGCTTTGGCTAAGATGCATCCCATCGATGATACTAGCATGTACCAATTTATCTGCTAAAATAATTGTCTTCGCGGGGAGAGCGGTTAATGCAGGTAAAATACCAATATTGGCATGATAGCCGCTATTTATCACCAAAGCAGATTTTGGAGCAGATGAATCCTGTAGATTTGCTGCCTGATACCATTGCTGTAATTCTGACTCCAACGCTTGCAGTTGGTGATCATTACCCGTGAGAAGCCTCGACGATGTCGCACTCATTTTTGGTAGTTGCGCCGCTGGCAACTGTTGCAGTTGATTGAAAAATACGGCTCGTAATTCATTGTCAGCACTCAAGCCGAGGTAATCATTACTCGCAATATTGAGTAGCGACTTACCTTGACTGATTACATAGCGGCCTTGATGATCAAGGTTTGGCAAGTGACGATATTGCTGGCGCGATTTTAAGGACTCAAGTGCTTCTTGCAAACGAGTAGTGATAGCAGTCGCGATAGGGCTAGTCATCTTTTATTAGTCTCTAATGTTATTATTTAATTTTTCGAAACTATTTGTAATATAAGTTTGCTTATATATATAAATAGTTAAATGCGTAGAGAGTATTGCACAATACCTTCGAATGTAACAAATAATGTCATAAATAGCAGTTTGTGACATACCTACTGACAAACGATTGCAAAACTTAACTTAGCTGCTATTAAAAACTGACATTGTGAATGACATAATTTGTTACTATGTATACATCGTTAGCAAGCAAGGCGATATGACTGTAAAAGTCACCACAATTAAATAACTTGCTTGTCAAAACTAATTTTAAGGAGATGACGATGAAAACTTTACAAAAAACTCTAGTCGCACTAGCAGTTGGTTCTTTATTGAGTGTAAGTGCACAAGCGGCCATCTCTTATGGCAACGGCTACACTGGCCAGCCATACGTTGGTGTAAAAGTTGGTAAGTTCGATTTAGATACCAATGGCGCTAGCGACCCAACCGCTTATGGTGTGTATGGTGGTTACAACTTCGATCCTAATTTCGGTGTTGAAGCTGAATATGTAGGATCAGATGATGCTGACTTTTATGGTAACGGTGATGTAGACGCGAAAACTTATGGCGTCTATGGTACTTATCGCTACTTCGTTCCAAACACTGCTCTATATGGTAAAGCAAAGCTAGGCGTCGCTAAAACTAAAATAGAAGGTGATAGTAGCTATCTTGACAATCTAGGCGTTAGAAGAAACCGTAGTGTTTCTGACAGCGACACTAGACTTGCTGGTGGCCTAGGTGTAGGTTACGCAGTGAACTCTGACTTCGGTATCGAAGCTGAATATGATATCGTAAGCAGCGATGCTAACCTAATGACTGTTGGTGCACATCTGAAGTTCTAAGCTTATTAAACTTGCGATATTTAATCGTAGTTTAACAAATTAGTCTCATAGTCCAAAGAAAAAACGATCACTTCATGTGGTCGTTTTTTTATGCATTTTATTTAAACTAATAGGTGTTGTATAAGAAAGCATATTAAACGATAGGTAACAGTACAGGACTGATTTTTAAGGTAATGTTAACAAAGAAACTGTGCTACATTGAAAGGTAGAATTGCAAAGGAGAGAGCGGCAATGATTGAGACAATTTATATGATTGAGCCGTGGCATTGGTTGGTCTTAGGCTTTTTATTAATGATTGCCGAGATGTTTATTCCAACGTTTGCCAGTCTTTGGTTTGGTGCCGCTGCTGTCATTGTTGCTGCGTTATCGTGGCTATTGCCGATTTCATTGTTATGGCAAGTACTGATTTGGTTGAGCTTGTCCGTCATATTTATGTTAGCGTGGTTCAAATATATCAAGCCACTATCGGTAAACCGTACTAAGGCGGGACTGGGCGGCAGCGTTATTATTGGTGAGACAGGTATGATAGTGGCCAAGCCGCAAGCCGATGCCCTTGGACGCGTACGCTTTAGCGTGCCCATTGTCGGCGCAGATGAATGGTTTTGTCGTACGCGTGACGAAGAAGTCGAAGTAGGCGACCGTGTAGTCGTAACAGAGATTATTGGTAATGAGCTTATCGTCGCTCTTACTAAACGCATAACAGCACCTGTTGTCGATATAGTCATCCCTACCCCTATTGTTGATAATCGTCCTATTATTAACCGCCGTCCTGTCGCTAATAAACTTAGTCTTAAAAAAGCTGAGCTTAATAAAATAGACAGTAGCCACTAAATAGCTGACGAAGAAATCACTGAAATACCTATCTATTAACTTTGTGCTTCATATTAAATACTTATCGCACTACAGAATAAAAGATAGACAACAAATACGACATTGCCGCGCCATTGTTATTGATGGTTCAAGGAGAGCAACATGAATAGCATTATAAATAGCATGAATAGCTTTAGTATCGTTATGTTGGTACTAGTAGCTCTAATTGCGTTTACAGTTTTTAAAGGCGTGCGCATTGTACCGCAAGGTTATAAATGGATCGTCCAACGCTTAGGAAAGTATAGTCAAACTCTTGAACCGGGTTTAAACCTGATTATCCCCTTTGTTGATCGCGTCTCTTATAAAGTGACTACTAAAGATATCGTACTTGATATTCCATCCCAAGAAGTCATTACCCGTGATAACGTGGTTATCGTTGCCAACGCGGTCGCTTACATAAATATTGTTCGACCAGACAAAGCAGTCTATGGCATCGAAGATTATGCCTATGGTATCCGTAATTTGGTACAGACCTCTTTGCGCTCAATCATTGGTGAGATGGATTTAGACAGCGCTTTATCTAGTCGTGATGAGATTAAAGCCAAGCTCAAGCATGCGATTTCAGAGGATATCTCTGATTGGGGTATCACCCTAAAGACAGTAGAGATTCAGGATATTAATCCCTCATCTACGATGCAAGCGTCAATGGAAGAGCAAGCAGCGGCAGAGCGTCTACGCCGCGCTACTGTTACCCGTGCTGATGGTCAGAAACAAGCCGCTATCCTAGAGGCTGATGGGCGTCTAGAAGCCTCACGCCGTGACGCTGAAGCACAAGTAGTATTGGCCAAAGGGTCTGAGGAGTCTATTCGCCTTATTACCGCTGCTATGGGTAACGAGGAGATGCCGATTGTCTACTTGCTGGGTGAGCAGTATATCAAGTCGATTCGTCAGTTGGCAGAGTCTAATAATACTAAAATGGTGGTGTTACCTGCTGATATTTTAAGTACAGTTAAAGGTATGGTGGGTGATAAGCTGAAGGTATAGTAAATAATTTTTAAACGGCTCATATAAAATTATGTCCTAAAATAGTCAGTAAGCATCTTGTGCACTGACTATTTTTTTATCTGATTTTCAGCTATAAATTAACAACAAATTACTTCTTATCCTTTTGTTTAGTAAGGTATGGTTTTCACAGTGCTTATTATTTTAAACTTTAAAAGTATCAATTTAGGAAGTCAAAAATGTCAAAAATAAATAAAAGTAAAGAAATGCTGAATAATGAATTCATTCAAGGCAGCCCGTTACCTTATAGTGTACTGGACGATCAATATATTAATTCAGCGTATCCTGATAAAAAGCTAGAGATTCGAGGGGGTGGATTTGGCTCTGACGCCGCGGCTCATCCCACTAATCCTAATCAATTCTACGTGCTAACGGATCGCGGTCCTAATGCCGACTTTGATGGCAGTGCAGGCGCAGGAAAACGCTTTTTGTTGCCCAATTATACGCCACGCATTGGGTTGTTTGAGTTGCAAGATGATGGACATATAATCAAGGTTAAAGAGGTTTTACTCAAAGACGCTAATGGTACGCCTATCACGGGTTTACCCAATCCAAAAACACTCGGTGGCACTAATGAAATCCCGTATGACGCACAGGGTAAGTTGATGACGGTTCATGGTGAATTGCCCTATGACGAGATTATCAATCCTATTAAAAACGATATGAATGGACTTGATCCTGAAGGGTTAGCGGCGTTAAAGGATGGCAGTTTTTGGGTTAGTGATGAATATGGCCCGCACCTCGTTCATTATGATGCTGATGGGGTAGAGATTGAACGGATTAATCCTTTTGCGCATGATGAGCGTAATACGGTTATTGTTAATGATAAGCCGTTATTATTGCCTGCAGAGTTTATCAATCGTCGTGCCAATCGGGGTATCGAAAGTCTCACTATTACCCCTGACCAAACCACGTTAGTGGGTGTTATGGAGTCGTCCATGGACAATCCTGATAAGTCAGGAAGACACTCAAATTTGACGCGCGTGGTCACGATAAATCTAGTGAGTGGTCAGATTGCGCAGTATTTGTATCGTCTCGATAAAGCACAGCACGTCAATTCGGGTATTGTTGCTTTAAGCGGCCATGAGTTTTACATCATTGAGCATGATCGTAAATTTCCCTTACAAGATGAATCAGCACAAAAATATATCTACAAAATTGACATATCGCAAGCGACTGATATTGAGTCTATAACTAATGAAGACAGCGTGAAGCAAGATAAAGAGCTGGGTCTCTTGATTAATAGCCAGACACTAGAGCAGTTTATTGCGGTTGATGACCATAGTAGCTGGCAAGCCCTTGCGGATATTAATATTAAACCTGTTAATAAAACATTGGTGGTTGATGTTCTTGCAAGTCTTGATTATCCGCACGATAAGCTTGAAGGCTTATGGTTACGTCAAGATGGCTCAATTGGTTTGCTAAATGATGATGACTTTGCCATGACAGATTTAAACAATACGGTTGAACAAAAATATCTAGATAGTGAGAAAACGATAGAGGATGCCAATCGACTGTATATCGTAATACCTAATATAGTAGCGCCTAGTAAATGAGCGAGTAGGTACACTTAACTTCACTTATTTTTAACCAAAAAAAGACCTCATGTTGAGGTCTTTTTATTATTAATGAGAATATATTAAATTACTTTAGAAAAGCGATTCTTATGCTTTTTCTCAAGATATTCATCGAATACCATGGCCACGTTACGACCCAATAAGCGACCTTTAGGTAAAATGCGGATACCAGCCACATCCATATCTATCAGCTTGTCTTTTTGCATCTCACCGAGCTGTTGAATCTCATTAATAAAATAGGTGACAGCATCGATACCAAACTTCTGGTTAACGTCTTTAAAGTCAATATAGTCATGACAGAGTAGATTCATAATGACATATTCACGCAAGCGATCTTTGATAGAGGTCTTGATGTATTTGACCGCTGGCATGACGGTAAGGTTACTGCTTGCCGCGTTAATATTATCTTGATAAACCTGTAAATCTGTATGGTTTTGCAAAATATATTTGCTATTAGCATTGGTGATTTGACTGATTGCTGAGACTCCAAAACCCAATAAATCGCAGTCAGCCATGATGGTATAGCCTTGGAAGTTACGATGCAAATGGCCTTCGCGTTGTGCTATTGCTAGCTCATCATCAGGTTTTGCAAAATGGTCAATACCAATAAATTGATAACCTGCTTCGGTTAAAGTATTAATAGTATTACCGAGCATGGCAATTTTTTCAGCTGGATCTGGTAAATCCTCATCTTTAATTTGGCGCTGGGCTTTAAAGCGCTCAGGCAGATGGGCGTAGTTAAATACGGACAGACGATCTGGCGACATCTCAATAATACGGTGTACGGTCTTGTCCAATGTAATAGGGGTTTGGTGCGGTAGGCCATAAATCAAATCGATATTAATCGAATGAAAGCCTAAATCACGGGCTTCATTTAATATAGTGGCAATCATTTCTGCTGAATGTACCCGATTAACGGCAATCTGCACCGCTTCATCTAAGTCTTGCACACCGAGGCTGATACGATTAAAGCCGAGCTTACGCAAGGTCTGTAGGGTGTTGTCACCTAGCTCGCGTGGGTCAATTTCAATGGAATAATCGCCCTCGTTTTCTGGTAAAAATTCAAACTGGGTTTGCAAGAATTCCCAAAGCTGTACCATTTCTTCATCGCGCAAAAAGGTTGGGGTACCGCCGCCTAGATGCAGCTGCTTAACCAGTGGATTTTTGCCGTCTTCTAGTGTGGGTAATAAGCTGCGTTTGTGCTTAATTTCAGCAATAAGATATTGCAGATAGTCACCTGAATCGCTATTTTTTTTAGTAATAATTTTATTACAGGCACAGTAATAGCATAAATGGCGACAAAACGGGATGTGAAAATAGAGAGATAAGGGTACGTGCGCTTCACGATTTTGTAGAATCTTAGCTTCAAGACCGTCCGGCATTGGTAAAAACTCTAAAGCAGTCGGGTAAGAGGTATAGCGCGGCCCAGAACGATTGTACTTATTAATAATCTCCACATCAAACGCCGGTAGCTGCTTGCTTGCTTGAGTACCGCGGAGGCTGGCATAAGGGCTAATCTGCTGCACAACAGGACGTACAGTTGTGGGCGGCTCATGTGGCTGTTGATTGATAGGCTGCTGCGGTGCGTCGTTATGGTCGGTATATTCTGGCATGCGACATTCCTCTTTTTGACTGTAGATATCGTTATTTATTTACTCTAATACTGTGCAGTTTAAGACTCTTGTATTGCTGGTTTTTTATAGTGTTAATAATGACGATTAAATAGCTGGCAACTATTATAACAAATCCCTGCTTAGAGTGTGGAAGCTGACAAGTTTTCATATCATTAACGTGTCAGGCCAGTATTAAATGAAAATTTTTCGTAAGGCATAAGACACGACATTTGCGCACTGATAAAGAGTAGTCTATTATCAATAATCTTTTAAATTAAGAAGCTACTATGTCGTTCGCTCAAGTCTATACCCGCTCAGTCGTCGGCCTGCACGCGCCAAAGGTGATTATTGAGGTACATCTGTCCCAAGGCTTGCCAGCACTGACTATCGTAGGGCTACCCGCAGCGGCAGTTCGAGAAAGTAAAGATCGGGTGCGCTCGGCTATTTTGTACTCTGGCTTTCAGTTTCCCAATCGACGTTTGACGATTAATCTAGCGCCAGCTGATTTACCCAAAGATGGTGCACGGTTAGATTTACCTATTGCAATTGGTATTTTGGCAGCCAGCGGGCAGCTTGACCCTGACGTGTTATCCGCATTTGAATTTATTGGTGAGCTGGCACTGAATGGGGAGCTGAGGCAAGTAACGGGCAGTCTAGCGGTTGCCCGAGCGATAAAAGCAGAAGCCTTGGCATTGAAAACATTAGGATTAAAAATGTTGCCATCAGAGTTATTGCAAGAAACACAGCAATCAGAAGAGACACGGCAATTAATCGTGCCAATGGAGAATAGCAGCGATGCCAGCCGTGTTGAAGGCGTAACGATATTAGCTGCGCAAAGCCTTAAAGAGGTGTGTGCGCATTTGCAATCGCTAGCCGATCCCAGTGCGATGGAGGCGCGTTTGGCAGTCGTTCCATTAAGGTGCATTCAGCCTAATGCCAGCTATCAAGTGGATTTAGCTGATGTAAAGGGGCAACATCATGCCAGACGGGCGTTAGAGATTGCCGCAGCTGGTGGACACTCGCTATTATTTACCGGACCTCCTGGCTCTGGTAAAACCCTGATGGCATCACGTCTCCCGACTATTTTGCCAGATTTGAGCGCGGAGGACGCGCTAGAAGTCGCCAGTACGTATTCAGTAGCAGACAGCGACTATGACTACGGTACGCGACCCTTTCGGCAAGTACATCACACCATATCGGCGGTTGCACTCGTCGGTGGGGGTTCACGTCCCAAGCCTGGAGAGATTACTTTGGCCAATAAAGGGGTGCTATTTTTGGATGAGCTGCCTGAGTTTGATCGTAGTGTGTTAGAGGTATTGCGCCAGCCCCTAGAAGCCAAGCAAATTACCATTAGTCGTGCCAACTCACAAATGACGTTCCCGGCTAATTTTCAATTGGTTGCTGCCATGAATCCATGTCCTTGTGGCTATGATGGAGACGGATCCGGACGCTGTCGTTGTCGTCCTGAGCAGATTAAACGCTATCAAGACAAACTATCAGGGCCACTACTGGATCGTATTGACTTGCATATCACCGTGCCAGCATTACCGATTGCGGACTTGCAAAACAGCCACGCTGGTGAAAGCTCCGAGCAGGTGCGAATGAGAGTTATCGCTGCCCATAAGCGTCAGTTAGCAAGGCAACAAAAAGTCAATAATGAGCTTAGCCCAAGCGAGCTTGATGAGTATGTCCAATTAGGCGAGGGCGAGCAGCAGTTATTACAGATGGCACAGCAACGACTCAAGCTGTCAGCGCGCGGCTATCACCGTGTGTTAAGAGTGGCGCGCACCATTGCTGATTTGGCTGATAGCCCTAATATTAGTAGTGCCCATGTGTCTGAGGCACTAAGCTATCGCAGTAAATAGCACAAACAGTATAAGCAATACGGACGATATAACAGCCGCTGATTTATTTTTGGGGTGTGATGGCTATTAAAACAACCCCGTAATATTGCCAGTATCGTCCACATCAATGCGTTCAGCTGAAGGACGTTTGGGCAAGCCTGGCATTTTCATAATAGGGCCGCAGATAACCACAATAAATCCTGCACCGGAGGAGATACTAATATCACGCACATGGATATCAAAGCCAGTAGGTCGGCCCAGTAGCTTGGCATTATCGCTTAGTGAGTATTGAGTTTTAGCGATACAAATAGGCATTTTATCTAGATGGAGTGCTTCTAATTGGCGAATCTTAGACTGCGCAAGTATACTAATGTCAATATCTTTAGCACCATAAATACGCTGAGCAACCGTACGAATTTTATCTTCAATGGTGTTGTCACTGTCATAAGAAAAACGAAACTGGCTAGATTGGTCATCTTGATCTTTGAGTAGATTAAGTAATGTATTCGCTAATGCTTCTCCGCCCGCACCGCCTTTTTCCCATACTTGTGTTAGAGCAACCTCAACGCCTTTTTCTTGGCACGCCTGCCTTACCATCTCTACTTCAGCATCGGTATCGCTAACAAATTGATTAATAGCGACGACGACTGGCAGACCGTAAACATTTTGCATATTCTCGATGTGTTTGAATAGGTTTGGTAGACCCTGTGCAAGCGCTGATAAGTTCTCAGTAGTTAACGCATCTTTAGCAACGCCGCCATTGTATTTTAGCGCTCGTATGGTAGCGACAATAACGGCAGCATCTGGTGTCAGACCTGATAGTCTGCATTTAATATCACAAAACTTCTGCGCCCCTAGGTCAGCGCCAAAGCCAGCTTCTGTAAGCGTGTAATCTGCCAAATGCATGGCAACGCGAGTGGCAATCACGGAGTTGCATCCATGAGCGATATTAGCAAAGGGACCGCCATGAACAATGGCTGGTGTGCCCTCGATAGTTTGTACTAAGTTTGGTTTGAGTGCGTCTCTTAATAAAGCAGCCATAGCGCCGTGGGCATTGAGTTCTCTTGCATAAACAGGTTGTTTGTCTTTGTTGTATGCCACTAAGATATTGCCCAAACGCTGTTTTAAATCAGCCAAATCTGTCGCTAAACAAAAAATAGCCATCACTTCAGAGGCAACAGTGATATCAAAGCCATCTTCACGCATGACGCCATCGGTGGTTTTGCCCATACCGTCAATGATATTGCGCAGCTGACGATCATTCATGTCTACCGCCCGTCGCCAAAATACTTGTTTTGGGTCAATATTCAGCGCATTACCTTGGTAGATATGATTATCCAGCATGGCAGCCAATAAGTTATTGGCCGCACCAATGGCATGAAAGTCGCCAGTAAAATGTAGGTTAATATCTTCCATCGGTAACACTTGTGCATAACCGCCACCAGCCGCACCGCCTTTCATCCCAAACACTGGGCCTAATGAAGGCTCACGCAAGGCAACCATCGTTATCTCAGCAGACTTTTGCTGTTGATGAACTCTATTCAAAGCATCAGCGAGACCAATTGTGACCGTGGTTTTACCTTCACCGGCAGGTGTCGGGTTAATCGCAGTGACCAATATCAGTTTGCTACGTTTGGATTTTGCAGGCTTAGCAAAAACATCGTTGGGATTTATCTTCGCCTTATAGTGCCCGTAAGGTTCTATATTATTAGTAGATAGGCCAATTTTTGCGGCAATGCTATTGATGGATTGTAAGGTCGTGCTCTGAGCAATAGCAATATCGCTAGGTACAGTCATGTTGAAAGTCTCTTTAATCTTTATAGCACTCAAAAAAAAATAGCGTCTTTAAGCGCGCTATTTCAATTTTTGAGGGGAGTGTTGTTTTGAGGGGAGTGTTGTAAGGGTATGCCATTAAGGCTTTTAGCATTCATATTGTTAATTTGAGAAATAAAAGCTGGATACTAAAAACTAAGACACCAAAAGCTTATTTTTCTAGCAGGTAAGCAAGCAAATCTGCGAAGTTATCAAAGACTTGATTTGGCTGACTATCACGGATATCATTTCCATAATTATAACCATAAGACAGACCGATAGTCTCGATGCCTGCATTCTTGCCAGCTGAGACATCATTAATAGAATCGCCAATCATAACGGCTTGTGCGGGGTCAAAATTTAGGGTTTTGCAGGTATGAAGTAGCGGGGCGGGGTCAGGCTTTTTAGTGGACAAGCTATCGCCGCCTAATACCATATCAAATAATGGCGTCCACCCTAAGCCATCCAGAATATTTGGGACAAAGCGTATCGGCTTATTGGTGACTAACGCTAAAGTAAAGCCAGCTTCTTTTAATTGACGTAGACCTTGGTCAACATCCGGATAAGTAATGGTTTTGCTAACGTCATGCTCAGCATAAGCGGTAAAGAATAATTGCTCAGCCGCTTCAATCTCTGCTACAGATAGACGCGCATCGACGTTGTTGCTACCGGATAAGGCACGTTCAACCAGCGCTCGTGCCCCGTTACCTACCCATTCTGTTATCGTATCAAGCGTATGAGTTGGTTTGCCCAATTGCGTGAGCATCTGGTTAGTCGCATCCGCTAAATCAGGGACGCTATCGATCAAAGTGCCATCAAAATCAAACATTAACAGTTTTTTAGTCATTATTTATGCTCACTATTTATTATCATTGGTAATTGGTAATTGCTGGTAATTAAAAATAATTGCTATACAAATCATATTTTAATTTACTTAGCTTAGCACAGTGTCCGAGGCTATCTAAATTTTGGCGTATTATTCAACATCTTTATAACGTTCACGGTGCTCCGCTTTCATCCTTAAATAATCTTCATTGTCACGGCAACAGTCCCATTTTTGTTTAAAAATACGAGCCGATTCAGCTTTGATGGGATCTTCCTCTTGGCGTGGTAGCTCTGCGCGACCGTGTGCTCCGCTTTGCCCTTTTTTATCGTCAGGCACCGCGCCTTTATATTTTTTACCGCCTTTATGATTGGCATAGCGCCGTGCCCGTGTAAAACCCATTTGAATAAATTTGCGTGCCATATCAGCACCAACGAAATCATCCGCAGCCAGATACTCTAAGAACATTTGGTAAATAATATTGCTACTTTCGGTTGCGATATCAGGCGTCGCAAAGCGCCAATGCGGTAATATTTCAGATTTATACGGCTCAACCAATAATACCCCTTGCTCGCCGCGACCGACACGGTATAGCTCAGGCTGCTCACGTAGATTTAGGCTTTTATAATCTAAATCATAATTAAACTCTCGCATAGTTTTTACCTATTAACGATAATGATTTTTAGTATAATCAGCGCCATGATATAAACTATAGCCCAAAAGTGTTAACCAAGCGTATAGTAGGATTTTAAATCAGTAATCTACAAGCATAAAAAAAGCCTCAAACATTAATGTTTGAGGCTTTTAGAATTCTAAAACGAATGGTGGCTCGAGGCAGGTTCGAACTGCCGACACACGGATTTTCAATCCGTTGCTCTACCGACTGAGCTATCGAGCCGTCTTCGTTGAGGCGCTATTAAACTAAATATTGGCGCTGCTGTCAAGTTATTTTTACACTAACCGTAATAAAAAGGTAAAAATTGACTTCAGAGGTCAGGTTATTCAAAGTAGATTTTACTGCGTTGATAACAAAGGCATCTAGCTTTTGACCTGTAGCAAGTCGTATTCGGTCATAATGCGATGGATATCGGCATCGACTGGCACAAATTGACGCACGCCTTTTTTTACTTCCGCATCATAGACCAGTTTAATAAACTTAGCATCAATCGCTCGATTGCGGTTTTCGGTATGCACGGTTAAATATTGCAAGCGCTTGGCATCTGTTTGCCCGTCATCAAAGCAGCCCACGGCGGCAATAGGCTTGTCATTGAACATGCCGACATACAGATACTGACCGCGTTTAAAACCTTGTTCTATGATAGTGAGCACCTCCATACCGGCAGGCTGATTGTCATCGGTGTCATATAAAGTTTGCAGACGCTCGGCCAATTCATTGTCGCGCGCAGGTTTTTGAATCAGTGGTGCATCCAAGCGATTGATGGCAATGGCTTCTAAAGGCATAGTTGGCTCCGGCGTTTATGGTGGCGTGATGGATTATCAGGTCGATTGATAATACTAAAGGCTGTATTTTAGCAGAATGGCACAAAATTGCGCGTCGTATACCGCTTGGTCATGGCAGTAAATCGCAGGGTTTGCTATGATAAGGGTAAATAATGGCGTGCTGGTCTTAATCCGACTATTCCTAGATATAAGATATTTCTAGAGAGGATAGGACAATGGCAGCCAACAGATACCGATTCGATTTTATGTTTCTCAAATTGAGAACACGTTGGGCTTATTGATAGCCCAATTTTATTGTTTGCTTTTTTATTTATAGAGAGTAGCCATGACAGCCAATTCTAATTCTACTGCACAAAATCAAAATTCTGCTCAAAACCTATACGGCCATGCCCCGCGTATTGCGACGGTTGAGCGCAATACTGCGGAGACGCAAGTGACCTGTACGGTGAATCTTGATGGTACTGGTCAAGGGGTAGTGGATACCGGCGTACCATTTTTGGACCATATGATTGATCAGATTAAGCGTCACGGTTTGTTTGACTTAGATATTAAATGTAACGGCGATACCTTTATCGATGATCACCACAGTGTTGAAGATACCGGTATTACCGTTGGGCAAGCATTTGCAAAAGCGCTCGGTGATAAAAAGGGCATTCGTCGTTACGGGCATTTTTATGCGCCACTCGATGAAGCGTTAACCCGCGCAGTGGTTGATTTATCGGGTCGTCCGGGCTTACATATGGATATTCCCTTTACCCGCTCGCATGTCGGCACTTTTGATGTGGATTTATTCAGTGAGTTTTTCTACGGCTTTGTTAATCATGCGTGGATGACCGTGCATTTGGACAATCTAAAAGGTAAAAACAGCCATCACCAAATCGAGTGTACGTTCAAAGCCTTTGCTCGTGCCTTGCGTATGGCTTGTGAATATGATGAGCGCGCGCTAAATACCTTGCCGTCGACCAAAGAGGCGTTTTAGATGAGTCGAGCCACCAAAATTGCATTACTAGATTATGGCATGGGTAATTTGCACTCTGCCAGCAAAGCACTATCAGCGGTCGGCGCGGAAGTTTCTATCACCAATGACCCGAAAGTCGTCGCCGCTGCGGATAAGATTGTATTTCCAGGCGTTGGTGCGATGCGCGACTGTATGGCTGGCATGCATGAGGCAGGTATTGACGAGGTAATCCGTCAGGCGGTGTTCAATAAGCCCGTGATGGCCATCTGTGTGGGTATGCAGGCGTTGTTTCATCAGACCGCTGAAAATGGTGGCACAGCGTGTCTCGGTATTTTAGATGGCACGGTGAAAGCGTTTAATCCGGTATGGACGGATAAAAATGGTAGCCAAATTAAAGTGCCACATATGGGTTGGAATACCATTAGCGGCATGAATTTTGCGCATCCCTTGTGGCGCGGTATTGCGGAAAATTCGCACTTTTACTTTGTGCACAGTTATTATTGTGAGCCAGAAAACAGCTCACAAGTTGCTGCGGTTTGTGATTATGGGCAGCCGTTTTGTGCCAGTATTTTGCGAGATAATTTATTTGCCACCCAGTTCCATCCAGAAAAAAGTCATAACGCCGGCTTACAACTATTAAAGAATTTTGTGGATTGGGATATTTAGTAATCGTTTTTGCTTTTAGACTTGTTGCTGAGGTTTCTTATGAACAACGAGATTTATATAATGCGCATTATAACTATGAGCGTTTTTTGATATAACGATTTTTTGTATTAAGGTAGTGAGACCTCAGTGGAATTTGGAAATTTTAAAGATGGCATTATAGCTGTTACTGGATTAGATAAAGATGCGCTACATATGTATGTTGGCATCAGTATCTATCTGTTATGTTTAATACTACTGCGTCCAATTTTTAAAAAGCAAAGTGTCCGATCATTTATTGCTTTAATCGCAGTGACCTGCATTGCCTTATTAGGCGAGTATTTAGACAACCGCCATACTATTGCAGAGCTAGGCCTCTCGGAATTAGGCAGCGTAGAGATAAAGGCCAGTATCCATGATATTATTAATACTTGCCTGCTCTCTTATGTGCTCTATGCCCTCACTTTATGGACTAAGACTTTTCAGACAGTGAGTAAACCAAGCAGCTTATTAAAACAGCGATAATAGACTGAAGTACTTTTCTTTAAAATTAAGTTAAGTGAGCTAGTCTTGCATCATGGTTAATTTAACTCGCATCATAAAGCTCACGAGCCACTTCTCCAATCACCTTGATACCATCAATTAGCGTCTGCTCATCAGCGGCAATACTCATGCGGATACATTTATGCGCGTGCGGATAGTTTGCCACATCGACACCGGGGAAGAAATATTTACTCGGCACAATTAAGGTGCCTTGTTTTTTCAAACGCTCATACAACTCAACGGTATCAATGGGCAAATCTTTAAACCATAACCATAAGAATATCGCGCCTTCAGGCTTATGAATTACTAATGGATAATCGCCCAACGCTTCTTTTAACAGCCGCACCGCTGTATTCGCCTGTTGCTGATAAAACGGTTTAATAGCGTCATCAGATAATTGCTTGATACGGTCATCTTTGACCAATGGCGTGGCAATCGCCGCACCAAAGCGTGTAGGGGCTAGATTGACGACCGCATTCATCGAACTGACCGCGGCAATCACTTCAGGCGCTGCCACAATAATTCCCGTGCGTACACCCGGCAAGCCAATTTTAGACAAGCTAAAACATAAAATTGTATTATCATCCCAATTTAAATGGGCATCTGAATAAATGATATTGGGAAACGGCATACCGTAAGCATTGTCAATAATGAGCGGTACCTCATAGCGTTTGGCAATTTCTGCTAAACGGCTCATTTCCTCATCGGTCAATACATTACCCGTTGGATTGGTCGGACGTGAGCAGCAAATTGCGCCAATACGACCCTCAACCAACGCGGGCAAGTTTTCTAGCGCCTCAAAGTCTACCCGATATTTAAAGAAGCCTTCCTCGCCATTGTAAGTAACCTCATCAATATGTGGTAACACTGCGGCAAAATGCTGGCCATCAACATGCACATCACTATAGCCAATATATTCTGGTGCTAAGGGCAGTAGGATAGATTTATCTACCGATTGGTTGTGCTCATCGGTAAAAGCACCGCCAAACAAATTAAATAGATAAAAGAAAGCATTTTGTGAGCCATTGGTGAGGGCGATATTTTCTGCGCTCAAGTTCCAATCATAATGACGATTAAAGAAGCCTACTAAAGCATCAATAAACGCGGCATCGCCTTGCGGGTTAGAATAATTACCCATGGCATTAAGGGCAGTTCCTTCTAGTCCATCATCACCAATTGCTTTATAAGTCTGCAAAAATACTTCATTGACCGCTTCAATACGGGCAGGGTTGCCGCCACCCAGCATATTGATAGGCTGGTCACTTTTTAAGGCATCGCCTAGATCGTCCATCAGCTGCGAGATGCCAGTTGGTTGGGTAAATTTTTGCCCAAATTTTGAGAATTTCATAGCGTTACCGTCATTTGATAAAGTTAAAAATGTAGCGTTAGTATATCAAATGACAAACTCTAAATGAGTAAACCATCAAGGCTTATATTAGTTTATATGACTATACGTCGAGTGAATCAAAAAACATCCTCTAAATTAATAGAGGACGTTTTTTATTTTGTGTTTTAGGGGCTTAGGATTTTGGAGCTAATCCTGCTTTGCGCCTGTAGTTCGTAGGCAGGGCTTATATCTTAAAATAAATCTAACCTAGAACACAGATATTTTATAAATATATTAGTCTAGAATGCTAAGCTAATGGCTAGCTTTATTTTTTTAGACAGCTAAACAACGGGGGGTGTGAAATAGTTTTTAGCTAACATTACGGATATACTTATCACTATAGGTATTATTACACCAGAAATAATTTTTACAAACAAATATATATTACTTAATTTTGTTTTCAATTCATGAATCTGTTCTTGCGTATTTGAAGGGTAGATACTTATTTTTTTTTCAATTTCGTGAATTTGTTTTTGCAAATCAGCAGGATAAGCATTTGTACTGCTAATCATGTACTTACTAAGAAACTCTCCGTTGACACCTTTTAAGCCTTGATGGTCGCCTTCATAAGTAGTGATACTAGTTAGAGTTGAAAACCATATTTGAAACAATGGATCACCTACTGTAAGGTTTATTGGATTTGTTCCTACGTTCAGCACGGAAAATACAAGTTTACCTTGGAAATTCGGATCTACGTGAAAACCTGAAATATTAATTAAACCTTTGAATTTTACTTTGCTTTTTATGGAGATAAAAGCCATTAAGTTATTAGGTATATGAAGTGTTTCAGAGGATTCTAAAAAATAAAATTCACCAGGTTCTATCACAATCTGATTATCTTCAGCTTTTAATACCTTAGAGTTCGTAGTTGTAGAGCAATATGATTGTCCAAGAGTAAGTTCATAGTGGTTACTTTTTATATTATCTTCGTGAAAGTCTAGAATTATTTTTTCGACTTCAACTCTGTCCTTAAGCTCTTGCTCTCCTAAAAAACTCATCAACTCTACTCTTTGTAAAAGGTTATAATTATATGTATTATCCAATACCTACATAGTAGACTCGTTTATCTATATAAGCATATTCTGTTAGAAGAGAGTAACAAATAACAAAATAATATACAATTGTTTGATTCTGACTTTGCTAGATGAGATATTAGGTAATACTCGGTTGATAAGACATATTTTACGCATAAAATCTTAAAATAAGATATATGTAATTTAGTATACAAATTTTAGAGAGCTAAGATGAAAGGTAAGTTTATAGTATTTGAAGGTATCGACGGGTCTGGTACAAGTACACAGTCTCAACTCCTTGCAGAGTTTTTCCAAGAGAAGCAAAACAGTTGCTTTTTAACTTCAGAACCTTCTTCAGGGCCTATAGGGAACTTGATAAGACAGGGTATGAAAGGAAGAGTCACTTTTGCAAAGTCTAATAATAATCCTTTAGAACAAGATCATGTGTTTGATGAGCAGATGGCTTACTTATTTGCCGCTGATCGACACGATCACTTATACAATGAAGTAGATGGAGTTTTCAAGTTAGTAAACACTGGTTCAGTAGTTATTAGTACTAGGTACTACTTCTCTTCTTACGCTTATCACTGTACTACGGAAGAAGACTTTCAATTTGTTAAATCTCTCAATAGTAAGTTTCCGAAGCCTGATTTAGTAATATATCTTAATAACCCTGTAGAAGAGTCTCTTAGACGTATTGCTTCTAGAGCTTTTACAGATGAATATGAGAATGAAGAAAAGCTAAATTTAGTAAGTAAGAATTACGAGAAAATATTTAGTAATTATAAAGGAAACCTAGCTATTATTGCAGCTAATAAAGACGTAGTCGAAATACACAATGAAATATTAGAAGTTATGAATAAACTATTTTTAGATTAATCGTTATTAATAATTATATAACGTATATTGAATCTGGAGTGGAGCAATGAGCTTATCACTTGAAAAGATAAAGATTTTACAGAAAGGTTTTGATAGAAACCATTCTGTAGGGGATAAAGCTTTCTATGTGGATATTAATGAGAGTAACATCCATGAATTAGAACACTTAATTGTTTGTCTATTAGGTGAGCTCGGGGAGTTTGCAAATATTTTAAAAAAAGTTACTAGAGGTGATTTTAGTCTAGAAGACGTCAAAGGTGATTTAGACGAAGAGCTTGTGGATGCTTTTATTTATTTAATAAAAATATCTAACCAGTTCAATGTTGATCTTGAAGAAGGGTATCTAAGTAAACTTGAAAAAAACAAACAACGTTTTAATGGTATATAAATGGAATATTTCATTGGTGATAACTATTCAAAAACCTATTATTCAGCTCTAAAAGCGTTTAACTCTGGTATTGCTTTGACTGAATCAAGAGTTGGAGACTGTTACGATCTTTCTACAGCTATGTTTTCTATCAGTTCTTTAAGCTGTGGTTTGCCTTTTATAAAGGGCAGAGGTTTGAATATATTTTTCGCGATAATGGAAGTAGCTTGGATATATACAGGTTCTAATGAGCTTAAGCCTTTACAGACTATAATAGATAGTTATGGAAAGTATTCTGAGGATAGTATTTCTCTATACGGTGCCTACGGTTATCGTATTTTCAATAAGTTTGGTGTCAACCAAGTCGAAAAAGTGATAGAAGAGCTATTAGAAAACCCGTATTCGAGACGAGCAGTTATCTCTATTTATACGGCTGAAGATTTAAATAATTTAACTTCATTAGATATACCTTGTAATATATCTCTTTTATTTAAAATCCGTAATAACCAGTTAGATATGACTGTATTGAATAGATCTAATGATGTTTACAAAGGAGTACCATACAACTTTTTTGTTTTTAGATTAATACAGTTTTATATATCAAGAGAGTTGAATGTAAAAGTTGGACTGCATAACCATTTTACGGATTCATTACACCTATATAAGAAAGACTTTCCTAAAGTAGCTAACCTTATAAAACAAGGCGAAGTAATAAAAGGTGGTTTGGAGATAGATATTAGTTTCTTTGATGAAATAATTGTTGATAGTGCTAATATAGTAGGCTTAAATTGGGATAGTATAAATAGTAAGAGACTGCGTTGGTTATTCACATCTTATAAAAAATTTAAAGAAATAAAAAATGTTTCTAGTTTTGAAGGTCACAATGAATTTTTGGAGCTAAGTTGGTTCGTTGATGATTGGTTACAAACTCACCATGACATTAGCTTGGATTTATAGGGATAGAAAAATGAATTTAGAAAGCCTACATAGTATTGCATACAGAGACCCTAGTGAGATAGCTTCTTTCATAGTTGAGATGGAAGCAGCATTAAGCGCTGAACAAGTTAATATCATTAGAAATTTCTTAGCTACGGTGAATTTTTCACCTATGAAATATGAGATTCTACAAGATGAGACTAGAGGGTTTTTGAAAAAAGTAATAATTGGTTTAGTTTTTGGTGAGATTAATGTCTTATCTTTTAGTGAGCCTTCTATAAAACAGTCTGTATTACAAAAATTTGATGAAGTCTGTCAGTTATTAAGTATAGATAAAAAATTCATCTCCCCAATCACTAATTATTCTAATGAAATTTGTAGTTATTGGGATTGAACAAAAATTATAGCGGGTAAGTGTGGTAGATAACATCAGATGAAAAACCCCATGAAGGGGTTTTTCTTTGCAAAGCTAAAATTGAATACAATTTCTTAATGCCTCTCACCCTAAATCATCGCTCGCACCCGCGCCATAATGCCACGGCCAATGACCAAACGCACATAAACAATAGAGATGGTGAATAATAAACCAATCAGCATCAGTGAGCCAATAGCGATACTTATCCACGGCATACTAAACTGTAAATTAAACCAGTAAGTAATGACCGCCCACGCACCAACACTAGCAATCGTTACCGCAAATGCAGCAGCACTAATACCGAGCAGACCGAGCTCTAAAATATTAAGCACATACAAGTCGCGCTTTTGCATCCCTAATAGACGGAAGGAGGCGCTCTCCTGCATACGATCTTGCGAGGTAGATAATAGCGAGCTGATCAACACCATAATGCCGGTCAGTAATGCCAATAAGGTGAAAATATAAACCAAGCGGCTCATCTGTGCGACTAATTCTTGCACTTGTTGCGCAATGGCGGTGCCATCAATAGTAGTAATGGCAGGGAAGCGGCGGACGAGCTTGCCTTGTATCTCAGGAATAGCATCTGCTGGCACGTGAACGGTGGCAAATTGAATTTGCGGGGCAGTAGCCAATACGGACGGCTCAAATAAGAAATAAAAATACGGACTTGGACCCTGCTCATAGCGTGAACGGATACTGGTAATTTGACCAACAATCTCAATACCTTGAATATTAAAGCGAATTTGCTCGCCTATCTTCACGTTGAGCATGGTAGCGGCAGTGTCTAAGATAGACAAAGGCTGTATTTGCTCAGTAGTTTGAGCGGCCTTACTTTGATTGGCCACATCTTCATTAACGATATCTTCATTAACAATAGGGCTATAGAGGGTGTTATCTTGTACTGCGGAGGTAATAAATTCAGTGTCCATTACCGTATCAGCGTAGCTTAAGTTAAAGACGCGGGTTGGATCATCAAAGCCTTCAGCCGGCTCAATATCTTGTACAGGAATATTATTAGCCGTCACCACCCGTGCCCTAATCACTGGATAATAGCTGACCGGTGCTGCAATCAAATTATTAATGTCATCGTGTTGATCACTCTGAATATCTAATAAGAATAAATTGGGTGCATCCTCAGGATAGGCATTAATAAATTGTGCATTAATACTGTGGTTAAGCGTGGTAATTAGCGTTAGTACGGCTACCGTTAACGATAGGGTAATGAAGAATAGCGTCGACTGATTGCCTTTACGCGCAAGGTTATGAATAGCGATACGCTGCATCCAGCTGATCTTGCTATACGTCGCCACGCGCGAAAGTAGCCATAACCAAGCCCGTGCCAGTGCCCAAAATATAGCAATAAAGCCGATTAAACCAATCAGTAATTGGGCAGCTAGTTTCAGAGATTGCACTTCATAGGCAAAGAAGCCATATAAACCGACTAGTATCAATCCATACCATAATAGCGGCAGCTGACGATACCAAGGCAAGCGTTGTGATGGTTGACTGGCACCTTGATTCAGTAAGGTGGCAGGTTTAGTGGTGCTGAGTGTATTAAGACCGCGTTGGGTAATGAGTAAGGTCAATACTGAAGCGATTATGACCGTCTTAATAATGCTCAGTGGATTGATGGCAAGGCCAATATCTGCGGGTAAAATTGCGGCCAGATAAGGCTGACTGATTTTGAGAAAAGCAAAGCTTAAAATAACGGCGGCAATACAAGCAATGACTGCGGTGCTCATTAACAAGCGATAATAGCTGGCCTTGATGGCTCCAACAGGCTCACCGAACGCCATGCGAATGGCATTACTGGACTGCTGCTTGGTCACAAAGGCGGTAATGACGCCATACATAGCGACTGCTGATAATAGCAAGACGGCAATGACCAACAGCTTTAAGAACTTCAAGACATTGTCAGAGATACGCGATACTGAGGTATCGGCAGACTCTGCATCGGACAGCTCAATATCAGGATAGTTCTCTAATATTTGCGTGAGCTGCTCACGCTGGCTTGCCATCAGCTCAGGGCCACCTGCCAGCTCAATACGATAGCTGACGCGGCTACGTTGCCCCATCAGGTTAGTGGCCTCAAGAGCCTCTTGCTGCATCAATACGCGACCGCCAAAACCGAAGGCAGTTAATGGACGATCCGGCTCTTTAATCAGCTCATCACTAATAATAAACTGTGCATCGCCCACGTTGATACGATCGCCAACGCTGGCATCTAAGCTTTTAAGAACTTCGGGAGCGACCACTACGCTATTTAAATTCAGCTGTTGCCATAAGGGTTTGCCAGAGGCCAGTGCTACGTCACCATATAAAGGATAAGCTGGAGTCACTCCTTTAACTTGGGCAAGGAGCGTTTGCTGCTCAGTGACCACCATCGCACTAAATTGATAGTCATAAACGATTTGGGTATCAGCAACAGTTTGTACTTGGCTTAATACTTCCGCCGGCCAGTCTTGATTGCTGGTTAATACTAAATCACCACCGACCAGCGCGCGTTGATTGTCATTGATATAGCTATTGACCGACTGTTGGATAGAGTCGAGGGTCAGGTAAGTCGCAAGCGACAAGGTTAAGGTAATTAAAAACAGCAGTGGGTAAACCCAGCGTCGCCACCAGCTACGGCTTAACGCTTGGGTCCCCAAAGTGCGTGTAAATAACACACGTGTCAGAGATGAATTCAGTATGCCACTAGGATAATTTGATTCATTATCCATGGGGTTATCATTGGTTAGCTTATTATTCATTCAGACAAAATCCGCCCATCGTGCATGGTAATGACGCGATCAGCCATTTTGGCCAGCGCGGCATCATGAGTTACGACCACCAGTGCCGAGCCGACTTGCTGGCGTAAATCTAATAACAGCTGCATAACTTGATCGGCATTCTGCTCATCTAAGTTACCAGTGGGCTCATCGGCAAATACAATTTTAGGGTGTGATACCAAAGCGCGTGCGACTGCCGTACGTTGCTGCTCACCACCAGACAACTGACTGGGCAAGCTGTTACGTCTGTGACCCAGTCCAACCGCCTCAATCAATTCATCAACCCGCGTCTTATTCGGACGGCGAGCAATATCGAGAGGAAATGCAATGTTTTCGGCGACGGTTAAGGTTGGCAATAGATGGAATGATTGAAACACAAAGCCCATTTCACGCTGACGGATAACTGCTAGTGCGTCTTCATTAAGTTCGCTTAATGTCTGTTTGCCTAGCGTCACTGAACCACTATTAGGATAGTCTAAAGCGGCCAATAGTCCTAGTAAGGTGGACTTACCGGAGCCCGACTTGCCCATAATAACCAAAAACTCGCCAGCGTTAACATGAATATTAACGTCTTTAATAATCGATAGGGTTTGTTCACCAACTTGTACGGTTTTGTTCAAGTTCGAGCCAACAAGCAGCGCATTTTCTTTTTCTTCAACCGTTAGGGTTGTCTCTGATGAAGTTGCTTCAGTTTCTAAATCTGTTTGTGTTTCTGTTTTTAAGGGCAACGAAGGTGTCATTAATGGTTCTCTATTTAATTTGTGACTACTGGTGCTGGTAGGCTCGTCTTATTAGTCTTAGCCACAAGCATTTGCTCAACCTCAGGCTGCAATATCGGTAGGATATTATCATTAACGATGATGGTATAGCCTTCGCTAGTGGGATGAATCGCATCTGCTTGATTGAGCTTAGGATCACCGCCGACCCCGTCTAAAAAGAAAGGAATCAGCGTCACATTCATCTCTTTGGCTATTTTTGGGTACATCGCGGCAAAAGACTGCACGTAATCAGAGCCGAGATTGTCATAAATCTGCATGCCACCTAAGATTACCTCACTGCCATTATCTTGAAGGTGCTTAACGGCAGTACGAATATTGGCCTCAACGATTGCCACATCAATACCGCGAATGGCATCATTGGCGCCAATCGTTAAGATAGTAATGTCTGGCTTGGTTTGGGTGACCCAATCTAGACGATTAACTAAGCCGCTACTGGTCTCGCCACTTAAGCCCGAATTGACCACTTTGACATTGTTATAGCCCATTTCTTGTAACCGTGCCTCTAACTGCGCTGGATAATTGTCATCATTTGCTACCCCAAGACCTTCTGTTAAAGAATCGCCCAGTGCCAATATCGTTAATACTTGACTATTGACTGACTGGTTCACTTGCTGCTCATTTTGCGCCGGGCTGGCAGGCGTGGTTTGGGTAGTTATCACCGTGTCATCAGTAACGCTATCCGCATCAGGTGCTTTTTGGCAGCCACTAATAGTTAGCATTAATAAAGTGCTCAGCATGATGACTGCCACGTTATAGCGTTTACTGGAACTTAGAGATACATCTATCATGGCTGTCTGGTCCTATTTACAATCAATCTAGTGTAGCAAATAAAAAGGCGGGTTAACCATTCAACAGTGTTTAATTGTGAATGGTTAACCCGCCTAGATTTATCCTAAACCGTTTTAATGCCTCTTAAATCTTTTTACCATCGACCATGACTGGACGACTGACTAGCCAGGCAATACCGACGTTAAGAATCATCAGGATTAATATGATAAGTAGCGGTAAGTCCCAGTTATCAGTCGCTTCATTCAGCCAACCGGTGCCTAACGGGCCAAAAAAAGCAATGATATAGCCGACGAACTGCGCCATACCAGAGAGCTCGCTGGCCTGATTGGTAGTATAAGTGCGCAAGGAGAACAGCATCATACTCAAAGTAAAAATCGCTGAACAGCCAGCGCCCATCAGAGCTGACCACAGCCATGCCCAATCAGTAGACGTATAGCTAAGACCCAGAATACCAATAACGTTAAATACCGCTGCCAGCACAGCTAGAGCCTGAATAGGACGCCCACGATTGACCAGCCACGTTAAAGTTATAATCGCAACGGGTGCCATAAACTGAAACACTGAAGCCATCTGTCCTGCTTGTATTTCGCTCATGCCTTTACTAGACAAAATAGCGGGTAGAAAGCTGGCGACGGTATAGTATAACAGTGATTGAATGCCCATAAAGACCGCGATTTGCCAAGCAAAGGCGGTGCGCCATACCGAAATCTTGGATGGACCCTGCTCCACAGGAGCAACGGCTTGATTGCTAGATGACCCTAAACGTATACGCAAAAATATCCAGATAGCAATGGCAAAAATACCCAAAAATGACCACCCACCCAGCGCCCATTGCCAGCCCACGCGCTCAGACAATGGCAATACGACCCCTGCCACTATGCCAGCGGTTACGGTCATAGTCAGACTGAATAGGCCAGTAATGAGCGGGATATTATTGGGGGTACGCTCTTTAATGACGGGTGCTGCTAAAGTATTAGCAAAACCTATGGCTAAAGTCAGTATCACCGTACCACTTAAAAAACCAATCCAAGTGGGCACAACAACACGCAGCACCATACCAAAGGTCAGCATGACAATCATAACAATTAGCGTATTCTCAATACCAAAGCGTTTACCAATAGCAGGAGAAATTAGGGCACCAACGGCAAAAGTCAGCATCGGCACTGCACCCAGCCAGCCGATTTGAGTTCCGGAGATATTGAGTGCGGCCTCTACCACGGGTTTAATGGAACCTAGCGCGACAATAGGCCCACGCATATTGGTACCCAGCAAAATCATGGCGCAGAGCACTAACCAAAAGGTAAATTTGCAGGAGGGTGGGTTATATACTTTCGGCTTATCCAAGTGGGAATTGGACTGTAAATCAGAAGGGGTAGACATAGAAGCACAACAATCAAAATAAGAAAAAAGCCACGTCACTTTCGAGTGCCGGAAAACCGCCACTCGCAAAATAACACCCAAAAATTGCACCAAGCCGGTGACTGACTATTTGATTAGAATGGTATAAGTTTTTGCAGAAAGAAAATCATAAAGGATGGAACAAAACGGTTGAATATACTTATATGATAAAGCTATTTCAAAAAATATTTAATAATACATATCGCAGAAAGCGAATGATATTTATCTGATTTTACTCAGATTATAAATAAGACTGGAGACTATTATAAGAGGAGATACAGATTACTACTACCAGCGTATAGTAACTAATAGCTACTATTACAAGCCATATAAAGTTACCAGATGCTATAAATGAGTGCTTCTTAACGCTATTTAAGTAAACTGGCCATTTAATAAGTGGTTAGAAATCAAACCTACTATAGAGCAGGTTTGCCAAGCTCAGCAGCTTTAAGCGCATTTTCCTGCTGTTCTGCAATTATAGAGTCGCATTTATTCGGATCGTCACCACAGTATGAGCATTTTTCATTGCCCATTAATTTAGCGACACCACCACAAGACCCTCTAAGCGGTTTTTTCTGGAACATGTAGCCAATACCCATAAAGATAAAAAACAGTATGAATACGGTAAAAGTGATAGCAAGCATAGGCAGCATTTGGCTAAGCATGGGGTGACCTCGTATTTAAAAAATGAGACAGTCGTCTGTGAAGGTTACTGACTGTCAGTATAACAAAATTTTGAGGTGCCCGTTTAATTGCGACGGTTTATCATCATGAGTTAACGCTTTTTATCCGCGCGTAATTGCTGCATAGCTGGCGTCTGTACCGTTTGCCAATTGTCAATGGTATCAGCCGCTGCATCGGCTTTGATACCATCAGCAAGTATTACAAACAGTGCAGCTATATTTTGTTCTTTAGCCGTCGTTAACGCTTTTTCATAAGGCATTGCTGTCAACGCTGTGGCCCATGCATCAGCCAACGCTACCGAACTTGCTGCCACCGTTACTGAGGGCGCACCGCCAACAATAGGTGAGCCAGTTGTTGGGTCGATGGTATGGCTATAACGCTTGCCTGCAAATAGGATTGAATTGCGATAGTTGCCTGATGTCGCTAAATGCATTTGGTTGCCATTATTCATGGGCTGACGAATAGCTGCAATCGTTTGCCGCTCTGTCACCGTACTGCCTTCAATAGGCGCATCGATGGCAATTTGCCACGGTTGCTGTTGGCTGCTAACTCCTGATGTGGCTACTTCACCACCAATCTCAACCATATAGTTGCGAATTTGATAGCTATTTTTGAGGACATCAGCGATCACATCCACACCATAACCTTTCGCCACCGCTGAAAAATCAAGACCGATACCATCTTTGGTCTTATAAATACTGTCCTCTTTTTGCACTACCCCTTTGAAGTCTACTAGAGCTTGTGCCTGCGCAATTTCGGCGGCACTTGGCGGGCTTTGTAGCCGTTCAACCGTCATGGTGCTACCAAAACCCCAAGTCTCAATAAGTGGCATAACCGTCGGGTCAAATGCCCCGCCTGATTGTTCATAGACCTGTCTTGAAACTTCCATTACGTGGCTAAAATCCGCATCAATAGTAATTGGCGTGTCTTTTGCTAAGCGATTAAATTTAGAGATAGTGGCATCCGCCTGATAAGTGGACATACTGTCATTAATCTGCTGCAAGCGCGCGTCTATTGCGGCTTGGACAGCTGTCTCATCCACACCTTCAGGTAACTGATAACTAATATGATAACTGGTACCCATAGTCTCACCAGTTAGATAGTTATAATCAGGTGTTTGCTGGCATGCCGATAGACTGACAACTGTGAAAGCTGCCCCTGTAAGCAGCGCTACTTTATTAAACTGGTTTAAGGTATTGTTCGTTGTAAAACTCATAGATTTATCCAACAGCAAAAATAGATTAAAAAAAAGAGCGCCAGTGTTGACGCTCCTTTTATACCGTTTTCATTGACCGCGATGATGTTTGATTCGTTTATTAAATACTCTACTTAATGACTGTTATTAACCACCAAAGTCATCAAGCATGATATTTTCATCTTCTACGCCTAGGCTGTGTAACATATCGATTACCGCCGCATTCATCATCGGTGGCCCGCACATGTAATACTCACAGTCTTCTGGATTTGGATGGTCTTTTAGATATTCCTCTAACAAGACGTTATGGATAAAGCCGCTATAGCCTGTCCAGTTGTCTTCTGGTAGCGGATCTGATAAAGCCACATGCCACTGGAAGTTAGCAAAATCTTCTTCTAGCTGGTCATAGTCTTCAACGTAGAACATCTCACGAATAGAGCGGGCACCATACCAAAAGCTTATTTTACGATCAGTGTGCAGACGTTTCAGCTGATCAAAGATGTGCGAGCGCATCGGAGCCATACCAGCACCGCCACCAACAAATATCATCTCTGCTTTCGTTTTCTTAGCGAAGAATTCACCATAAGGGCCAGATACGGTGACTTTGTCACCAGGTTTTAAACTAAACGTCCATGACGACATTTTACCTGGCGGTATACCGTCAGGGCCACGCGGCGGCGGTGACGCAATACGAATATTAAACTTGATTAAACCTTTTTCATCCGGATAGTTCGCCATTGAATAGGCACGGATAACCGGCTCATCAACTTTCGAGACATACTTAAAGATACCAAAATTGTTCCAGTCATCTTGATATTCTTCCGCGATATCAAAATCTTTATAGTGCACTTCATGAGGTGGCGCCTCTAGTTGTACGTAACCACCCGCGCGGAAGTTCACTTCTTCGCCGTCTGGAATCTTCAATACCAATTCTTTAATAAAGGTGGCGACGTTATCGTTCGAGATAACTTCACATTCCCATTTTTGTACATCAAAGAATTCAGGGTCAATCTCAATTTGCATGTCTTGTTTAACCGCAACCTGACACGCAAGACGCATATGATTGCGAATTTCACCTTGGGTAAAATACCCCGTTTCGGTAGCCAAAATAGAACCACCCCCTTCAATAACGCGGCAGCGACATTGGGCACACGTACCACCGCCGCCACAAGCTGAAGATAAAAATATACCTTCACCAGCAAGGGTCTGTAGTAGCTTACCACCCGCTGCTGTCACCACATCGTTGTCGGGATTATCATTGATGTGAATGGTCACATCGCCTGAACTGACCAGTCTTGAGCGCGCCGCCAAAATAATGACAACCAAGCCCATGATGATCAAGGTAAACATAGCAACGCCACCAATCGCCGTAGCATAATCCATGATATGTATCCTTAATCTATGGGGTAGGAGTATAGGGAGACGTCATTGCGTTTTGTCCCGAGCCCCTACCGAATAAATGAATTAAATAGGTCAAATAGCTGAGTATGGTTTTAAGCTTAAGTGTTTAATTAGCGGCTTAAATAAGTGTATAAATAGAAAAGCACTTAGATAAATAGCTACTTAAACAAACACTTAAATCGTCATACCACCGAACGACATAAAGCCTAGGGACATCAGACCAACTGTAATAAAGGTAATACCAAGACCTTGTAGTGGCGCTGGAATGTCTGAGTATTTAAGCTTTTCACGGATACCGGCCAATACAGTAATGGCAAGTGCCCAACCAAAACCAGCACCAAGGCCATACACCATGGACTCACCGAAGTTGTAGTCACGCTCAACCATGAATAACACGCCACCCAAGATTGCACAGTTAACCGTAATCAGTGGCAAGAATATCCCAAGCGCGTTATATAGACTTGGGACAAACTTATCCAAAAACATCTCTAGAATTTGTACCACAGCAGCAATGAGACCGATATAGCTGAGCAGGCCTAAAAAGCTTAAATCAATATCAGGGAAACCCGCCCATGCTAGCGCACCATCTTTAAGGATAAACTGAAATAATAGGTTATTCAGCGGCACGGTGAGCGCCATAACGAAGACGACTGCAACCCCAAGACCAATAGCGGTAGATACTTTTTTCGATACCGCTAAAAAGGTACACATACCTAAGAAATAGGCCAGTGCCATATTTTCAATAAAGACTGAGGTTATAAATAAACTAACATAATGTCCCATTAGTGACCGCCTCCATGTGCCATGCCTTTAGATTGCGGCTTCATTACAAACTCAGCCTCTTCGATTTGTTCAGGTTTCCAAATACGAATAATGACGATGAACATCGCAATAATAAAGAACGCTGAAGGTGGCAGTAATAACAGACCGTTTGGTACATACCAGCCGCCATCAGTCGTCGTTTGTAATAACGTAATGCCAAACCAGCTACCTGAGCCTAGTATCTCACGAATAGTCGCCACAAATAATAGGACGGCCGAGTAGCCCATACCGTTACCAATACCATCTAAAAAGCTGGGCACGGGTGGGTTACTCATTGCAAAGGCTTCTGCACGGCCCATCACGATACAGTTGGTAATAATCAGACCAACGAAGACCGACAGTCCTTTACTAACATCGTAAGCGACTGCCTTTAATATCTGATCGACCACAATAACCAAGGAGGCAATAATCGTCATCTGTACAATAATACGAATACTTGATGGAATCTGCTTACGGATGATCGAGATAAAAAAGCTTGAAAATGCTGTTACCAAGGTCAATGCCACACTCATTACTAACGCATTGGCGACACTGGTAGTCACTGCCAATGCAGAACAGATGCCTAAGATTTGCAAGCCAATAGGATTGTTATCAAAAATAGGTGAGACTAAAATACTTCTTGTGTCAGCCATGTTATGCCTCCTTGCCGTGTGCTGCTGGTGCCATGGCTACCAGCTCAGTTATGGGGTGCGCCTCTGTTTGAGCTGGACTTTCATCTAGCTGTTGACGAGCTTGAGCATCTGCTTTCTCAAGTGTTTGGCCACTCTCTTGACGCAAATGATCTAGATAGGGCTTATAGCCTTGATCCCCTAACCAAAACTGGATCATGTTACTCACGCCGCGACTGGTCAAAGTTGCACCGCTAATACCGTCGACCCAATTGTCTTTTGGATTACCTGCTTTGGTGACGCCTGTAGCAACCTTGCCACTCTCATCGTAGGAGTGGATACCGTTCCACATCGCCCGCCATTTTGGCTCTTCAATACGCCCCCCCAGACCCGGAGTTTCTTTATGGTCATAAAAGCTGATACCTTCGATGGTATTCATATCGCTGCCAATCGTTAAGAATCCGTAGATAGTACCCCATAGACCATAGCCTTGAATGGGCAGTACAACCATCTCAGGTTTACCGCTGGCATCGTTTTTGACATAAACTTTAGCGTATTTAGGTTTACGGCCGATACTGGCAGGGTCGTTATCGCCTAAGTCTTCGCTTAATGCCTGGTTCTTATTGGCTTGGCTGGCATCATAAGTATTACGATCAGCGATACCGACTTTGCTTAGCGCGTCATCATCTAAGTAAGTGCCGGCATTTAAGTCAACAATTTCGATATCGAAGTCTTTAAAACGCTCAGCGACATCTTCATTGGTATCAGAATCTGGGTTAAACATGCTTGCGGCGACTAAGATGTTCTTATTACGGTCCAAGCGCGCGTTTTCAACTTGCGCCGGCTTAAGACCGACAGCTGCTGCTGCAACCAATACGGAACACACCAAGCATAGCGTTAGCGCTACACTGATGGTTTTCATATTGTTGCTTTTAGGCTTAAGGTTACTTTTGGGCTTGGACATGGCGAACCCTCCGTGCCGTTTGGCGTTTGATATTGGCTTGGGTGACAAAATAGTCAAACAATGGGGCAAATAAGTTGGCAAAGAGAATGGCAAGCATGATGCCTTCTGGGAAGGCTGGATTCACAACTCGAATCAATACCGTCATAAAGCCAATCAAGATGCCATAAGCCCAGCGTCCTTTATTAGTATGCGCCGCTGACACCGGATCGGTTGCCATGAATACGGCGCCAAAGGCAAAACCACCAATGACTAAGTGCCAATAGAAGGGCAAGTTCATCATGAGATTGTCTTCAGAGCCAATCATGTTAAAGATACCTGAGGTGGCAATCAGACCAATAACGCAGCCTAACATAATGCGCCATGAGGCAATGCGCGTCCATAACAGAACAGAGGCACCAAGCAAAATAGCAATGGTCGATACTTCACCGATACTGCCTTGTATATTACCGAAGAATGCATCGCTCCATGTGATCGCTTGACCATACACGTCAACGAATTTGTCTGGTGTTACGCCAAGAGCAGCAAGACCAAGCGGTGTCGCACCTGAGAATCCATCAACTGCCGTCCATACTGAGTCGCCTGACATATAAGCAGGATAAGCAAAGTATAAGAACGCCCGGCCGGATAGAGCAGGGTTCAGGAAGTTCTTACCGGTGCCGCCGAATACTTCTTTAGCAACGACGACCCCAAAGATAATGCCTAGGGCAACTTGCCATAACGGAATATCCGGTGGCAGAATCAGTGCATAAAGTACTGAGGTCACAAAGAAGCCTTCATTAACCTCATGGCCACGAACCACTGCAAATAAAATCTCACAAAAAATACCCACTGCAAAGGTGACCAGATAAATCGGTAAGAACTGCATCGCACCATAGACAAAGCACGCCCAGATATTTTCCGGGTTATAGCCTGCCATACTGGTGATAATAGTACGCCAGCCGTCAGGCTGTAAGCCAAGGCGCTCAACTGCTGTTAAGGCTTGATGACCAACGTTATACATACCCCAAAACATCGCTGGGAAGGTACACATCCATACGGTAATCATAATACGTTTTAGGTCAATACCATCGCGCACGTGTGATGAGGTAAACGTTGTTGAGCTCGGTTGACGTAAAAAAGTGTCAAACATCTCAAAGAGAGCATAGTACTTTTCGTGTTTGCCACCCTTCAGAAAGGACGGCTCCATACGATCGAACATATTGTGTAAAAATTTCATCGTGGTTAGCCCTCCAGCTCAATGCGCGTTAAGTTATCACGCAAAATGTCACTGTATTCATATTTACCAGGAGACACGAAGGTGCATAACGCCACATCTTCTTCGTCCAGCTCAAGGACACCTAAATCAACTGCCGTGATAATATCTTCGATAATCAGCGCACGCATCAGCTGCGTCGGCAAATAATCTTGCGGCATAATCTCTTCATAAACCCCAATAGGTACCATCGCTCGCGGTGAGCCATTGGTAGTTGTGGTGAAGTTATATTTCTTACTACCAAAGAATTGCGAGATATAAATAGGCAGTTTAGAGAAGCGGTTAGAACCGGGCGTCAAAAAGTGGAACGCCGGACGCTCATAGCCTTCTGCTAATACGCTGATTTGATCATGGAAACGACCTAAATAAGCGATATTTGGAAACAGCTTACGACCGGATAATACTGATCCTGAAATAATACGGTTGTCGCCATCGACAAGCTTACCTTTGGTCAATGCCATAATATCCGCACCGCGTTCGGTGGCGATAAGATGCGGATTGTTAACCGCAGGGCCAGCTAAGCTGAGCAGGCGACGAGTATATAGACGACCAGTGGTAAACAATTTACCGATAGCAATCACATCTTGATAGCCAATTGTCCAGACGGTCACGCCGCGAGCAATAGGATGCAAAAAGTGAATGTGCGTGCCGGCAAGTCCCGCTGGATGCTTACCAGTAAAGCTATGATACTCAGTGACATTATTAGCAGCTGTTTTCGCTACTGGCATCAGCTGGGCGTCACCATGATGGCAAACAAAGGTCTTTGGGCTTAACGTTGATAATACTGCTAAGCCGTCATTGAATGCTTGTAGTTGCTCATTGATAAGCAACATCGGATCAAACGCTAATGGATTGGTATCGATCGCTGTCACAAAAATAGCATGTGGACGGGCACCGATATCAGGAGAGCGGCTAAAGGGACGGGTACGAAACGCCGTCCATTCGCCAGAGGCAAGCAGTTGGGTTTCAACGACTTTAGAGTCTAAGTCAGCAAGTTGTTGGGAGTCGTAGCGCTCAAAGTCTACTTCTTCACCGTTTGGGTCAACCGCAATCACAAGACTTTCGAACACCCGACGTTCACCGCGCTTAATCGCGATGACTTTGCCAGCAGCAGGCGCTGTGTAGATAACGCCCACTCGTTTTTTATCTTCAAAAACGGGTTGACCTTTTGCTACAATGTCGCCTTCTTTAACGTTCATCGTGGGCTTCATACCCACATAATCGTAGCCAATTAGGGCGACATGTGCGGGTCTGTGCTCAGATATCTCGCGGGAGGGTTCACCAGTGATGGGCAAATCCAAACCTTTTTTGATGGTAATCATAAGCGAAAACTTAGTCCATAGTCTAAAACGATACCAGACGTCCTGTTTGGTACGACTGCAATAATGGCTATAAGCAACTCTAAAGACGCTTGATCATCAGTAGCCTTAAAGCAAAACTGTGATGATGGGTCTCAAAAATGACGCTTGGACATTACTGCTTAAGAATATTAACGCTGACCTTAGACTCCTTAACAACACGTTAAAATCTTAGTCGAATTACCAAAGGTGCGACTGGCTACCAAGATGTATGATAACGCTGATCGTGGCAAATAGGTGCCCAAAGCTTACTGCTAAAGGTATAGACCTGAGTTGACCTGCATTATTTTCATACGTTTTATACAATCTTAAAAACTGTAAGTTCAGTGTTTTACCATCAATGTTAATACAATTTATTCTCGACGTCTGATGTTGATACGACAAAACTGCGCGATGGATTTAACAGAGAAACAAATACAAATATACTTAGGATTATACGCTAAATTGACCCAAAATTGCCAGTTAGTAATTGCTTTTCTATCATTATACTGCTGTTGCAATCTAGCAAAATGGCTCATCAATAGTTCATTATCGAGGTATACTCTTTAATCAACTGCTCTAAAAATTTTATTCAACAATAAATTCAATAATAAAATAGCATCAAAGTGAATAGAGTGTGGTAGTACGCTTAAAATGTAGCTAAAATCTATTGGTTTCGAACCCGCTTCAAACTTAATACTTAATTTCAAACTGTGTCTTTTTTGTTTTATCTTAATCTTTAACACTTTAATTATTCAAATTTATATTTTCTATAAGGAGTGCTATATGTGTGCTGCGCCTGTGATTATTCCCGCTATTGATTTAAAAGATGGTAAATGTGTGCGCCTAAAACAAGGTCGTATGGAAGATGATACGGTATTCTCTGATGACCCTGTGGCGGTAGCGGCACGCTGGGTTAAAGAAGGCGCACGCCGTCTACATTTAGTTGATTTGAATGGCGCATTTGATGGCGTGCCGGTTCATAGAAGTGTGGTAAATGATATTGCCAAAGCTTTTCCTAAGCTGCCCATTCAGCTGGGTGGTGGTGTTCGTAATATGCAAACTATTGAACAATATATCACTGCGGGTTTGACTTATATTATTATTGGAACCAAAGCAGTTGAAGCCCCTGAGTTCGTAGCTGAGGCCTGTCGCGAATTTCCTGGACATATTATTGTCGGTATCGATGCCAAAGACGGCTTGGTTGCCACTCATGGCTGGGCAAATGTGACGGACACTAAAGCAACTGAGCTGGCAAAGCGTTTTGCCGATGTCGGTGTGTCATCGATTGTTTATACGGACATTAACCGTGATGGCATGATGCAAGGCGTGAATGTTGAGCAAACGGTCAATTTGGCCCGAGAAGGTGGTATACCCGTTATAGCTTCTGGCGGCGTCACTGACATGCAGGATATTAAATTGCTCAAGCCTTATGGCGACTGTCTTGAAGGCATCATTACTGGCCGCGCCATTTATGAAGGCACGTTAGATTTAGGCGAGGCGCAAAACTACTTAGACCGTAAATAACTTTAAGTGAGGTGACAAAGCCTATATTGTTACCATTGATATATTAATATTGTTTTTCATACTGAAATTATCAATAGATAACTATAAAGGATGTTTATGGCTACTTCTCTTGACCGTCAGTTAATACGTCAATACTTGTTGGTGTGCGGTCAATGGTTGCTGCTACTTAACGTCTTTTATGGTTTACCTGTCCATGCTGTAGGAGAAGAGCAGGCAAGTGTAACGACTGCATCGCAAATAGAAAGTTCTGAATCGGCCCTTAATTCTGAATCATCCACTAACTCTGCCTCAGACAATCAAACAGAACGCGCAATAACCGCGAGTAGCGAGTCTAATGCGCCACCTCGCATTGCTGATAACTCCCATAACATCGCCAATGTCCCTAACATTAATACTAACAACATTACTACTAGTCCTGCCGATAGCAGTGCGTTACCAACAGCACCTGTGCCAATCACGCCAGCACCGACTATTAGCGGTGAAAGTACCAATAATGCCCAAATTGAAACCACCCCAACACCTCTAAAAGACAATGACATCCGTCAACGTATCAGCGGTATCTTTTCTGAAATCGAAGGTTTGAAAGCGATTGATGTCAATGTCTCCCAAGGTGTGGTCACTTTAAGCGGTGAGGCTCCCAATGAGAAGAAAGCCCAGCAAGCTATTAATTTGACCAATCGCTTGACCGATGTGGTTACCGTTGAGGACAAGATTAGCCGTACTTTGGATGTGCAAGATAATGTCACGACCGTTTATCAAGTGCTTAAAAATCAAAGTAAGACGTTGATTAAAGCTTTACCTTTATTATTTGTCGGCATTGTAGTGTTTGCTATCGTGACTTGGTTTGGTAGTTGGCTATCCAATCGACAAAAAATGTGGCAACGTTTGACGCCCAATCCATTTGTAGCTGAGCTGTTAGCGCAAACGGTCAAAGTTATTTTCATTATCTTTGGCTTAATATTGGCATTAAGTCTCGTGGGTGCAGAAACCATCTTGAGCACACTGCTGGGCGGTGCAGGGGTTATTGGTATCGCGGTTGGCTTTGCAGTAAAAGATACTATTGAAAACTATATTGCCTCCTTGATGCTGAGTGTTCGCCAACCGTTCCGTGCTCGTGATCACATCGTCATTAATGGTAAAGAGGGCATTGTCGTACGGTTAACTTCTCGAGCGACCATTTTAATGACTTTAGACGGCAATCAACTGCGGATTCCCAATGGAGAAGTTTTTAAAAGTACCATCTTAAACTACACAAAAAACCCTGAACGCCGCTTTACCTTTGAGCTTGGCGTTGATGCCAATGATGATCCATTGGCCGCTATTAAAGTCGGGATTGATGCGATATGTACGTTAGACTTTGTATTAGACAAGCCCAAAGCCATTGCTGTTATTAAAGAAATTGGCGACTCGAACATCCTTCTTGAGTTTCAAGTGTGGGTTAACCAATCAGCGACCGATTTTTCTAAAGCGCGCAGTATTGCCATTCGTGAAACCAAGCATGCTTTAGAGAACGAAGGCTTTAGCTTACCGGAACCTATTTATCGGTTACGCTTCAATCATAAGTTAGAAAAGGCAATTGCAAACTTAAATACCAATTTTGATGCTAATAAGTCCAGCTCTGAGACTATTATAACGCCCGCTATTTCTATACCAGCTAGTGACTTTGCTATCGACGAACCTACGATGGATGATAAAGATAAAAAGCAGGCTAAAGCCCGTGCCAAGATTATTCTACAAGGTCACAATGCTGATGACGTGCTCAATGCGCGTCCGGATGAAAAGCTGATGGAAAAGGTTGAACAAGAAATAGCTGAAAATACTAATGAGACTGATTTATTGAATAAGAATAGCCCGCAAGAATAGGCATGAAAAATGCAATAAATATGGCACAGCGCTCGATAATTAAGAACGATCTTTAATAGTAGAGCGCGTCATTATAGAAAGTGTCATTATAAAGAGAACCACTATGCAAGCAAAATATCTAATTGTTATTGCGTTAATAAGTATGGCTATGTTGCTGGGATTTAATATGGTTAACAGTAACCATCATGAACAAAATAGAGTCGCTATGGTCGACTCAGGTACTAAAGAAGACCCAGCTCAAGACAGCAATAATGTTATGAATGAAGTTGATATTAATGTAAATGAATCGACAATGATTACAGATAAGCCCCTAGGCGAGCAACCCAAAGCCATACTTGATAAAGCGAGCGTTCAGATAGACGATGCGCAGCAAGCGGAGGAAGAACGTTTGGCGCAAATGAATAAGGCACAGTAATAAAAACGGTTTCTAATTATTAAAGTCAACTTCAATCAAATCAGCCGCATAAGAAAAGGCTAACATAACGTTAGCCTTTTCTTTTTCATTGGGTCTTATGTTCAAATAGTATTAGTCTTTTTTGCTCTTACCATTACCATTACCATTATTACCACTACTACGGCGTGGTTTTTTCTTAGCTGGACTCGCTTCAGTTTGATTCATCTGACTCGCTTGCAGTTTAGACTTAAGATCAAAGTCGATTTGTAATAAGTCCATATTCACGCCAGCAACTTTGACGCGTACCGAATCGCCAAGCCCAAATAATGTGCCTTTGTCTTTACCGATAAGCTGTTGTTGCTTCTCGTCATAAACAAAGAAGTCATTACCAACGTTAGAGATATGCACCAGACCATCGATATACAAATCTGTTAATGTCACAAATAGACCAAAGCTTGTCACAGTCGTGACCACACCATCGAATTCTTCGCCAACATGATCTTTCATGTAATGACACTTTAACCAAGACTCTACAAAGCGTGACGCTTTTTCAGCGCGGCGTTCTGTATCTGACGTTTGCGTGCCAGCGCCTTCAAGAGAGAATTCCATGACTGGCTGCGTACTATTAGTCACTTTTGCTTTAATGGCACGATGTAGCATTAAGTCAGGATAGCGGCGAATCGGCGAGGTAAAGTGACTGTATTCGTCATAGGCCAAACCAAAGTGACCGATATTATCAGGTGAATAATTGGCCTGCATCATTGAACGCAGTAACATACTATGAACGCTAATGGCATCAGGACGGTCTTTAGTGGCTTCAATAATGCGCTGATAGTCTGCTTGCGTTGGGTTCTCTTCCGGGAAGCTTAAACCAAAGTTCTTCGCATATTCATGAATACGCATTGATTTTTCACCGTCAGGTTTATCATGGTTACGATACAAGACAGGCAGCTCGTTTTGTAGCGCAAAGTTTGCCGCACAAGTATTGGCAAGCAGCATGCACTCTTCAATAAGCTTATGCGCATCGCCACGAGTACGCGGTAAAATAGCGGCAATACCACCTTTTTCGTTGAATTCGATATAGGTTTCGACCGTCTCGAATTCCATTGCATGACGTTCTTCACGCTTCTTAAGCAGTAAATCATACAGCTGATGCAATGTATCGACAGATTTTTTAACGGCGTCATTACCAGTCAACGATTTAGGAATGCTCTCATCTTTTGGATTGGCAAAATAATCGTTTACTTGGTTATAAGTCAAGCGCGCTTGTGAATTCATTACCGCCGGATAAAATTCATAACCTGTGACCTTACCGGCACGCGATACTTTGATATCAGCAACCATACATAAGCGATCAACGTTAGGGTTCAACGAGCACAAACCATTTGAAAGCACTTCAGGCAACATCGGAATTACGCGATGTGGAAAATAAACTGAGGTACCACGCTCATATGCATCAACATCCAGTGGAGAGTTTGGTGTCACATAAAAACTCACGTCAGCGATGGCGACCAGTACACGATAATTGCCACCAGCGCGCTTTTCAGCAAATACGGCATCATCAAAGTCACGTGCATCTGCGCCATCAATCGTAATCAACGCAATATCACGTAAATCAGTACGGCCTTTTAAATCTTTTTTACTCGGCTCACGATAGTCATCAGCTTGTTTAAGGGCCGCCGCACTAAATTCAGAAGGAATATCGTAGTTTAATAAGGTGGTTTCAATAATTAATTCACGGTCATTCTCATCATTAAGCAATTCAGTGATTTTGCCGGTAGCAAATTCATGCTGGTTAGGCCAATCAATCACATCGACCTTCACTGGATTACCAAGCTTAGCGCCTAATGCTTGCACATTATCTTCAGTAACGGTAATTGGTTGATGGTTGTTAGGACTACCAAGCTCTACGCAATAGCCATCTTCATCTTGTGCAAGCGTCCCTATAAAGTGGTTCTGATGGCGTTCAGTAACGTCAACAATGCGTCCTTCAGTACGGCCACGGTTGTCAGTTGACGTACCGATAGCATCAACTATATCGCCATTGAATACCCAACGCATCTGTTTTTCATGCAAAAATAAATCAGGCATGTCACTTAATAGTACAAAGCCAAAACCTTTAGGATGAGCAGATACCGTACCTCTGACAACATCATGCTGCGTCACTGTACGAAATCGATAAGGTCGACCATCGCGATTAACTTGTCCATCACGAACCATCGCTTTAAGGCGGTTGCCTAATGCATCAAATTGATCAGGATCAGTAATATTAAAGGCTTTTGCCAACTGCGGATGCGTCAGCTCACCTTGCTCTGTAATCGTGCTCAATATCAGCTCACGACTAGGAATAGGATTAATATATTTTTGTGCTTCAGCCGAGGCGTTTGGATCATTCCAACTCATAAAGTACCGTATCTATTTTTAAGATTATTAGTTATAGCTATCTTAACACGAACAACGCTGCAATATCTTGCGTCAATTATCTTATGTATTGTAGACAGCCCGTGGTTTCTTAGCAGGTAAAGGCACTAGATATGTAAAAGTACTAGATATCAATATCAAGCGAACCAGACTTATCTGTTATCTTCTTAGTGTCCAATTCTCTTGACACTTCAAGCACTGTCGTCTGGTTTGATTTATCTAAATATTTTTGCGCTTTATCTACTTCAGTGGTTAAGGTATTAACCGTCTGTTTCATATTCTCTAAAGCTTCAATTTTATAATTGCTAATCATATCCATGGTTTCATAGACATTATTGAAGGCGTTTTGTAATTTATCAAGCTCAATAGTGCTGCTGGTTGCTTGTTCATGAATCTCAATTGATTGGCGTTTGAGCATAGCGGAGGTCGATTCAATCAAGCTACTGGTGGTTTTATTGAGCGCTGTAATTTGGTCAAGTACCAGTTTCTGGTTGGTCATCGCTTGCGCGACCACGACTGCCGTACGCAGAGCAGAGACCGTGGTCGTAGTGGCCCGATCGACCCCTTTAATCAGCTCTAAGTTATTTTTACGAATGGTATCTAATGCTAAATAACCTTGGACGTTAACAGCCAGTTGCGTTAAAAAGTCAGTGTTCTTTTGGCGCACATAAAATAGCATCTCTTCTTTAATGATACGCGCTTTTTCAGGGTCTGTTGCTTCGACGGCATACACTTTTTGTTCTAACTGTTCATCAATTTTTTTACCAACATAGATATATTGGCGAATTGACTGCATTAATTCCCACATATTTACTTTTTCTTGCTCAATCACAGCATTGTCTTTAAGTAGCTCGTCTTTACCGTTATAAAGACTGGTTACTACCGCATTGATGTGTGATTGTGCGGACTCGTATTGGCGAAAATAATCTTGTACCTTATTACCAAATGGAATCATACCGAACAGCTTGCGTGAATGCGTTAGCTCCTTCTTACTAGGATCTAAATCCTCAACAATACCGCGCAGCTCAGTAAGTGATTTGGCAATGGGTGAGTTATCGAACAAGCTGTCATTGAGACTTTTGGCTGGTAGCTCTAGCATACGATTGGATATTTGCGCAGATTCTCGAATTTCTTTGTTGCCTAAATTATGGATAGATTGCACATTTTGTTGAAAGTCAGAGCTGTGTACTGAGTTGTTAATAACGTTATCAACAAAAGCAGCAACCTTGGCATCAAGTTCGGGAATATGACTGGAATCCAACGTGACCATTTGGTCTGCTTCGCTTTTTTGTACTTCTTTAACAGCAGCAGGAGGCGTTAGAGAAATAGTTGGAACCGTGGTGTTGTCTGGGGGTGTCAACTCTTGCATAAGGTTTCCTATCATTGAAATATGAATTATTTTCTTTTAAGTATTTTAGTTTTTAACAAACGAGATTTAAGAGAGGCTGAAATTTATTGATTAAACAACCTGAATATGAAGATTCGTAATCAAACGTTAATTTATTAAAATTAAATAGATAGTAAGGTTACTGTGTTCTTAAAGGGTAATGAAGATTGGTTTTGTAAAATAGTAAGGGTTAAAAGTTATTTAATATTTGTGGCCAGTAAGTAATTATAAGGGCTAAGTCCTGAATTGATGGCAAAAAACCACCAATATCCTGCAGCATATTGATGGTTAGAAAGTATAGATGAGTATTTTAGCGACTAAAACCTACTATATAATTATCTCTTTTTCGTAGGCCCTAGCAGCATACCCATTTGCCGACCTTCCATTTTTGGATATTGCTCGACGTTTGAGATGTCAGCGGTATCTTCAATGATGCGATCAAGTTGCTTACGACCAATTTCTTGGTGCGCCATTTCACGACCACGGAAGCGAATGCTGATTTTAACTTTGTCTTGGTCTTCTAAGAAGCTAACGATTTTTTTCAGTTTAACCTGATAATCCGCCTCTTCAGTACTAGGACGTAGTTTCATCTCTTTAAGCTGAGTCTGCTTCTGGTTCTTTTTAGCTTCTTTCGCCTTTTGCTTTTGATCATAGAGAAAATGTTTATAATCCATGATTTTGCATACAGGCGGCTTGGCCTCGGGAACCAATTCGACTAAATCCAGACTGTCTTCACGTGCCGCTTTCATCGCGGTTTCGATATCGACTACGCCCATCTGTTCGCCATCTTCTTTAACCAGACGGACTTCTTTAGCGCTGATATCTTCGTTGATGTTCAAACGGTTTGACTGTTTAATAGGTATTACTCCTGATCTATTTTTGGGATGTGTCGACCTTTTTCGGCGACAGCTGTTTCTACTAATGTGATAAATTCAGGCACGCTCATTACGCCTAGGTTTTCACCTTCGCGGGTTCGGACGTTGACGCTGCCTGATTCGACTTCTTTATCCCCTAATACTAGCATATAGGGAATACGTTCTAATGTTTTCTCTCGTATCTTAAATCCAATTTTTTCGTTACGCAAGTCACTAATAGCGCGCAAGCCTGCATTTTTTAACTCTTTAACAACATTTTCACAGGTTTCAGCTTGTTTATCAGTGATATTCATTACCACTACTTGTTGCGGCGCAAGCCATACTGGCATCCAACCGGCATAGTGTTCGATCAGCATACCAATAAAGCGCTCGAATGAACCTAAAATAGCACGGTGTAACATAATAGGAACTTCGCGCTCACCTTGTTCGTTGACGAATTCAGCGTCAAGGCGTTCAGGCATATTCGGATCAACTTGAATCGTACCGCATTGCCATACACGACCTAAGCAGTCTTTAAGGCTAAATTCAATTTTAGGACCATAAAACGCGCCTTCACCCGGTAGATATTCCCAATCAAGTCCTGAGTTATTTAAAGCATCAGCCAACGCTTTTTCGGCAAAGTCCCACGCTTCTTCGCTACCCACACGTTTTTCTGGGCGGGTAGAGAGCTTCATGATGATGTCTTTAAAACCAAAATCATCATAAACATCAAGGGTTAGCTTAATAAAGTCTGCTACTTCTTGTTGAATTTGCGCTTGCGTACAAAAGATATGTGCATCATCCTGAGTAAAACCACGTACGCGCATCAAACCATGCAACGAGCCTGATGGTTCATTGCGGTGACAAGAGCCAAACTCAGCCATACGTAATGGTAATTCACGGTAAGATTTTAAGCCTTGGTTAAAAACCTGCACATGACACGGACAGTTCATCGGCTTCACCGCATAATCACGGCTTTCACTAGAAGTGGTAAACATATTGGTCGCATAGTTGCCCCAATGACCAGAACGCTCCCACAAGCTACGATCGACGATTTGCGGCGTTTTGATTTCTTCATAGCCATTATCATTTTGTACTTTGCGCATATATTGCTCAAGTACTTGATAAATCGTCCAACCATTTGGATGCCAAAACACCATACCCGGCGCTTGCTCTTGCATATGGAATAGATTTAACGCTTTACCGATTTTACGGTGATCACGTTTTTCTGCTTCTTCGATACGCTGGATATAAGCTTTTAATTGTTTCTTATCAGCCCATGCCGTACCATAAATACGTTGTAGCTGCTCATTTTTAGCATCGCCGCGCCAATAGGCACCTGACATTTTAGTCAGTTTAAAGACTTTCAAAAAACGAGTGTTCGGAACATGGGGGCCACGGCACATATCAACGTATTCTTGATGATGATACAAACCAAAAGCATCTTCACCCGGCATATCATTAATCAGCTTAAGCTTATAGTCTTCGCCACGAGCTTTGAATATCTCAATAACTTCATCACGAGGCGTTATTTTTTTGATGACATCATAGTCCTGTTTGATCAGTTCCATCATGCGTTTTTCAATTTTTTCCATGTGCTCAGGTGTGAAGGGTGTTTCGCTAAAGATGTCATAATAAAATCCATCATCAATCACGGGACCGATGACCATTTTCACATCAGGATATAGCTGCTTAACCGCATGGCCGAGCAAATGCGCACAGGAGTGACGAATGATATCGACCCCGTCATCATCTTTTGCAGTAACGATTTCGACCTTAGCATCCGCAATGATAGGATCGCAAGCATCAACTAACTGACCATCTACACGTCCAGCAACGGTTGCTTTAGCAAGCCCTGGTCCAATACTTTGCGCAACTTCCATAACGGTAGTATTGCCTTCGAAGTTTTTTACGCTACCATCGGGTAAAGTAATCGCTACCATAATCTATTCACCTGTTTTGGGTCTGTTGGCAGTGATGAGTGCAACCATCAAACATATGACCGTAAGACTACATATGTTATAACCACCCATCGTGGTATATTGTGAGTTAATAGCATGACTTATCTATTATGATTGACTGAAACAGAGTATTACTCTTATTAATTATGAACAAGAGCCAAATACAGCAGCCTATCTTTTAAATACTGTTAACTGATAGTGCCGTTGAGCCGTACTATACAATCAGAAAACCAATTATTATAGCAAAAACTGTATATAAACACTAGACAGCAGAAGATAGCATTATAAAAAGTAGGTAATACAAGTAATAGAACGCAAATGGCATTATTAATAATGTGGTAAACCTATAAACTAGTAGTTAGTAGCGCCGCTATGTATAGAAGGTTAGTCATGAGCATCAATCAGATAGTTTAAAACCATCTACACTATATAAGTGTATGATTAATAGTTGAATCACTAAATGACGTAGTACGCTAAGATAGATAGTAGCTTCATCAAAGCTGACAATTAAGCTCAGATAGCTATCTTTATAATAATAAGGGGTTCTAAGTCACCCTATATCAGATCATTAGCGACTAAATTCAATTAATTCTAAAAAGGCTCTTGACACCAACTTAAAAGCGTCTATAATACGCCCCTCAGCAAGGGAGAGCAGCGACATAAGTAACACACTTATAACCTGACTCACTTACTGAAACGAATTAGAACAAAGGGTTGACAGACTTACATTTTATGTTATA
>NZ_VORZ01000008.1 GCF_007997305.1 Psychrobacter frigidicola | reverse complement strand
TATAACTTAAAATGTAAGTCTGTCAACCCTTTGTTCTAATTCGTTTCAGTAAGTGAGTCAGGTTATAAGTGTGTTACTTATGTCGCTGCTCTCCCTTGCTGAGGGGCGTATTATAGACGCTTTTAAGATGGTGTCAAGGAATAAATCATTCTAATTAAAAGTAATTTATTTGGCTAACTTCTTTCAGTGGTAAACCACTTCCAAAAACGCCTTCCCTTCCAACTGGGACGCATTATACGCACATTTGATGGAGGGTCAAAGTAATATTAGCTTTTATTTTATAAATATCCCAACTTCTTGAAACTTCTCATTTTAAGTGGGCTCAATAATGTCTCTGTGTTATAGAAATATAACATAAAAACATTGTTCAATTAAGAGATAAGAGGATCAGGTTTGATATATACAGAGAAAGAATAGTTTAAACCAGTCTTTTTATTGAGAAAAAGATCTCCAATTATGGGCTTAACACTTGCTGAGTACTGAAATAGATGGCACTTCACCTAACAGCCTTTCCACCCCTCCTATACTCCCTGTTTAAACCATCAAACCCGTAGGCAAAGAAAACCCCCTTGCACATAAGCGCAAGGGGGTTTATCTTTAGAATAGAGAGCTGACAATGACCTACTCTCACATGGGCGAACCACACTACCATCGGCGCTATGATGTTTCACTTCTGAGTTCGGTAAGGGATCAGGTGGGGCCATCATGCTATGGTCGTCAGCAAAGGGGGTTAGATATGAGTC
>NZ_VORZ01000007.1 GCF_007997305.1 Psychrobacter frigidicola | reverse complement strand
CATGGCAAAGGCCAAGTTTGAACGCAAAAAGCCACACGTCAACGTCGGCACCATCGGACACGTTGACCATGGTAAAACCACCCTTACCGCTGCTATTGCAACCGTAGCCGCTATCACCTCAGGTGGCGAAGCCAAAGACTATGCAGCCATTGATAGTGCACCAGAAGAAAAAGCTCGTGGTATTACCATTAACACCAGTCACGTAGAATATGACACAGAAGCCCGTCATTACGCGCACGTCGACTGCCCAGGTCACGCCGATTATGTTAAAAACATGATCACCGGTGCGGCTCAAATGGACGGCGCAATCTTGGTCGTATCTGCAACTGACGGCCCTATGCCACAAACTCGTGAGCACATCTTGCTGTCACGTCAGGTTGGCGTACCGTACATCATCGTATTTATGAATAAATGCGATTTAGTTGACGACGAAGAATTGTTAGAGCTCGTAGAAATGGAAGTTCGCGAATTACTTAGCGACTATGATTTCCCAGGCGACGACACCCCAATCGTTAAAGGTTCAGCGACTCAAGCCCTAAAAGGCGACCAAGGTCCATACGGCCAACCAGCCGTTGTTGAACTACTAGGCATCCTAGATACTTATATCCCAGAGCCAGAGCGTGACATCGATAAAGCATTCCTAATGCCTATCGAAGACGTGTTCTCAATCTCAGGTCGTGGTACTGTTGTAACGGGCCGTGTTGAATCAGGCATCGTTAGAATCGGTGACGAGATTGAAATCGTTGGTATTCGTGACACTCAAAAAACCACCTGTACGGGTGTTGAGATGTTCCGTAAACTGCTTGACGAAGGTCGTGCAGGCGAAAACTGTGGCGTACTACTACGTGGTACTAAGCGTGAAGACGTTCAACGTGGCCAAGTACTTGCGAAGCCAGGTTCAATCACCCCGCATACCAAATTTGACGCTGAAGTATATGTACTGTCAAAAGAAGAGGGTGGTCGTCACACGCCATTCCTAAACGGCTATCGTCCACAGTTCTACTTCCGTACGACTGACGTCACTGGCGCAATCCAGTTACAAGACGGTACTGAAATGGTGATGCCTGGTGATAACGTTGAGATGGGCGTAGAGCTTATCCACCCAATCGCTATGGACAAAGGTCTTCGCTTTGCTATTCGTGAAGGCGGCCGTACAGTAGGCGCTGGTGTTGTTGCTAACGTTAACGTTTAATACTTCTGTATTAGATGCTTAGCAGTGTCAGAGCAATCTGCTAGTCTGCTAAATGGTTAGTCAAAAAGCCGCTCTCTTTGTTGAGAGCGGCTTTTTTATGAGTGGCGAAATTTATTA
>NZ_VORZ01000001.1 GCF_007997305.1 Psychrobacter frigidicola | reverse complement strand
TAACGTTTAATACTTCTGTATTAGATGCTTAGCAGTGTCAGAGCAATCTGCTAGTCTGCTAAATGGTTAGTCAAAAAGCCGCTCTCTTTGTTGAGAGCGGCTTTTTTATGAGTGGCGAAATTTATTAGAACAACTGTATCACTTGCTATTAATAATTGACGCTAGAGTAAAGTACGTTTGAATAAGTAAGTAGACAAAGGAAGCCCATGTTTAATATAAAGAGGCTAGCAACCGAACCAGATGAACGCGCGGCATTTATTAAAGTGGTTGCGACTATCGAAACTATTGTCCAGATACAAGAGGCCTGGACTTATCAAACCCTTACCGATCTGCTTAAACAAGAGAGCATCAGTTTAATGGTCGTTATTGATATGGCTGAGGATGAAGTGGTGGGATATTGTTTATATCAGGTAGTTTTCGAGCAGGCGGAGATATTACGTATTGGTACTCATCCACAGTATCAGCGTCGAGGAGTGGCATCAAAAATTTTTGCAGCACTTAAGAAAGAATTACAAAATAATGAAGTTGAAAGTCTGCTACTAGAAGTGCGCGCGGACAATACGCCTGCAATAGCACTATATGAGCAGCAAGGGTTTGAGGTTATTCATAGACGTCAAGGCTACTATCATCAGCCGTACCAGCCAGCAATAGACGCTTTGATTATGCAGCGTAGCTTTTTAGAAGAATGATAAAAATTTAAATAAAACTGTAAAAATAGGTCAGCTAACAAACTGTTAAAAAACAGGATTACTGATAAATGGTTCTTAGGGTAATAGAGGCGGCATAGCGTTTTTGCAGTCTTCAACATCGTACTTATAGTTACTGTCTACTTTCATACGTTCGAGTATTTCAATGCGCTCGGTCAATAGCTCGACCATACGATTAATATTGGCTTGTTGTTTTTCAACTTGTTCAAGCTTTTGTTGCGTGACATGTAGCTGTTCGTTAAGATCAAGATGCCCATCATAGTAGTCATTTAAACTGTCTTTAATTTCAGTGAGCGTAAAGCCAATAGCTTGAGCGCTTTTAATCAGCTCAATGCGTTCGATGCATTCTGGGTGAAATTCAGTATAAAGACGCGATCCCGCTTGGCGCTTACGAGATTTTAGTAGGCCCAATTGATCGTAATGGCGCACGGTATCTTTAGTGGTATTAGCCTTTTTTGCTAATGTTCCAATAAGTAAAAACGATTCATCAGGTGCCATATAATAATCTCAAAAGTATAGTGCTTGGTACTTAAAAAAAGAACTACTGACCATGAAAAAGAGTTGAGACTTAGTTTTAATTTCTTCAAAAGTAGTTTCTAACAGTATTATTTCAAAATAATGGCTTGATAATTATTGGCTACGTTATTCGTATAAACACGAGCTTAAAACTTCCTAATTTACAGTTTCAGTTGCCAAGGCTTAAGACTGTCTAACATAGCAACGGCCATTGGCTGATGTGAATGAGGGTGCCATTGGACTGAGCGCTTGCCAATCAAGGTATCTAATTGGATCAAAAAGTCAGCTCGCGGTCGAATTGCTGCGCCTAAACTTAACAGATGGTCATTAGGTAATTGGCAGTCTACCAGCATTACCTCACTTTGGACACATAAGCGCATCAACCCCCAGAATGCCAGTTTTGATGCGTTTGTAGCACGGTGAAACATAGATTCGCCAAAATATATACTGCCTATCTTCAGACCGTACAAGCCGCCAATCAGCTGCCCCTCATTATCCCAAACTTCAACACTATGGGCAAAGCCAAAGCTGTGGAGCTCGGTATAAGCGTCAATCATTTCTTCGTGAATCCAAGTATGCTCGCCTTCAGGCAGCCCATCGCTACGCGGCAGACTACAAGCGCGGATGACTTCGTCAAATGCTTGGTTGAGTGTTAATTGCCAACGCTCACGTTTAGCTTGGCGACGTAGCGATTTACTAGGCAGATAATCAGACGGTACCATCACGCAGCGCGGCTCAGGGCACCACCATGCAATTGGTTCATCTTCATTAAACCATGGGAATAATCCTTGCGAATAAGCAGAAATCAGCGTATCAGGGGCAAGGTCGCCGCCTACTGCTACTATGCCAATGCCATCAGGATCAATGTCAGCAGGACTCGGGAAGTCATAGCGCCCAAGACATCTTAAAGCCTCGGGCGTTATGTCAGTAGTAGACAAATCGAAAGAATTGCTCACTTAAGCTTCTTTATCTGCAGTCAACGTCGATGCGTAAGTATGATCGCGAGCAACCGTTTCACCGATAGCATCTAGATATTTCTCAGCGTCAAGTGCTGCCATACAGCCTGTACCCGCAGAGGTAATGGCTTGGCGATATACGTGGTCGGCAACGTCGCCTGCAGCAAAGACACCTTCGATGCTGGTTTGGGTGGCTTTACCATTAAGGCCACTATTCACCACAATATAGCCATCTTTCATCTCTAATTGGCCATCAAATAGTGCTGTATTAGGTTTATGACCAATCGCAACGAACATGCCAAGAACGTCTAACTGCTTAGTGCTACCATCAATGGTAGATTTAATGACCACGCCATTGACGCCCATATCATCACCGACTACTTCTTCGACGCTATGATTCCATTCAATTTTAATGTTACCGTTTTTGGCCTTTTCAAACAATTTATCTTGGAGAATTTTCTCTGAGCGCACGCTATCACGGCGATGTACTAAAGTAACTTCAGCGGCGATATTGGATAAATAGAGTGCTTCTTCAACAGCTGTATTACCACCGCCGATAACCGCGACTTTTTGGTCTTTATAAAAGAAACCGTCACAAGTAGCACAAGCTGACACACCGAGGCCTCTAAATTTGGTTTCTGACTCTAGACCTAAATACTGGGCAGAAGCGCCTGTCGAGATAATTAGCGCATCACAAGTATAGCTGCCATTATTGCCTGTCAACTGAAAAGGGCGCTCATTTAAATTGACTTCATTAACATGGTCATAAACCAGCTCTGTACCGAAGCGTTCGGCATGAGCTTTCATACGATCCATCAACGCAGGGCCGGTTAAGTCATGCGCATCACCTGGCCAGTTATCGACTTCAGTCGTCGTGGTGAGCTGCCCACCGACTTCCAAACCGGTAACCATAACAGGCTTTAAGTTGGCTCGTGCGGCATAGACGGCTGCTGAATAGCCTGCAGGGCCTGAGCCTAGAATAATTAATTTTTCATGACGTGGACTATTATTAGTAGTAGATGCAGTACTCATGGATATTCCTTATTAGGGGTCAAAATTTAAAGTGATAAGAGGATATGCTAAAATCGGATGTTAAAATTGAAAAAAGTCGTTATTAGTATGTAATAAAATTGAGCATAACTAAGCTATTGTCAATGCTGAGTGATACTAACATAAGGGCAGGCGACAAAAAGTGCAAGTTTGCTAAAATAAACACGGATATCATTAGAACTAAATTATCTTAAGCTGCAAGATAATATAGAGGGTGCGGGTCGTCTCTTCAAACCTATTATTCAATGATATTTTTTTTCGATTGACTCTATTAGTCAGGTGGTGGTTTCGTGCTTGTAGGCTTGTTTTTTGTCAACTTTACATGTAAGACAGTCGCCACTTAAGCGAGGTATTTGTTATTATAAGAAGTTATATTCAGCACCATTGAGGTTGAAGATTATCATCTATAATTTGATAGATTACTTATCATTAACCGGGTTTGGTAAGTATCCGTTATTGTCTATCAATGATGAATATATAATGAGTACCTGCAAAGGGTTGAACGTGTATTTTACGCCATAATTCGTATTCTATATACCTTTAGTGGCTATACATAAGTGGCCATGCATAATGGACAGCCAGCTATGTCATAATAGACACTTCGCTACCCAATTTCAAACGAGTCATTTATGTCAGCATGATTACATTTAATCATGCGTTGACGATTATTTAGTATCGTTCATTTAGTGTTAATAATAAGGCAGATCCTACGTGATATCAGCACCACTTATTGAGTATTTGAAGAAAGGAATATTTACTATCCTTGGGCTAATGTTGTCCGTTTATTTGTTCGTGATTTTGCTCACTTATACGGGTAATGATCCGAGCTGGTCACACATCAGTAGCGACATGACGACCGTTCACAATACTGGTGGCGCGATGGGCGCATGGTTGTCCGATTTGCTCTACAGCTTTTTTGGTCTTGGCGCGTGGTGGCTGCTGGTATTTTTGATATATGAATCCATCTTGATATGGTGGGACAATAAGCCAACATTTGGGCTATTACGACTGGTAGCTTATGTGTTTGTAATATTAAGTGCGAGTGCATTAATTGCTCAGCTGGTTGCTTTAATTCAGCCGATGACCGCTCCCGTAATAACAGGGGTTAAGGGACTTGCAGGCGGTATTATCGGGACCGAGTTGCAGATACGATTGGCGCAACTGTTAACACCGTGGGGCAGTTTCATATTCCTGAGCCTATTCGTGATTATTACGGCAACTTTTGCCTTCAATATTCATTGGCTCGTACTTTATCATAAGTTAACTAACTTAGCGTGGCTTGGTTCGGGGGTAAAAGCTGAAGATAATACGGCTACAGCGTTTAGTAATGAGCAGCAAAATATGAATAAACGCTCGCGAGTTCAAGAAGGTAAAGACTTAATCATCAGTAAATTCACGCAGAAAAAAGTGGACTATGGGCAGTTGCCCCTTGATTTGCAACCAGCTCATCAAACTAACGACGATATCGAGAATCAAGCACCAGATCATAGTGGCCGCTTTAGTGGCGTACTGTCGGATTTTTTAGCCAAATCAGGGTTGGGTGCCAGCGTTAAAGCCACTATGGTTGCAGAGGCAGCAATGGCAAACAGTGCCAATGCCCGCTTACAATCTCCAACAGGAATACCTAGTAACAAGACGGCTGCTATTAACAGTGTAAATAATAACCATACCTTTGTTCCTACCTCTCATTCTAACGCAGCTCCTAACGCCACAACGGTACGCAAAGTAGAGCCTAGCTTTGCTTGGAATGATGCAGACACGGTTCATGACTTATTAGCAAATGCCACGATTATTGAACAAAATAACCCTACGCATAGCCCTGCTCCTGCTGAGCATGCATATATTGAACCTACGCAGGCAGCAGCACCGGTGGCAATAAATACGCCAACAACTGAGACCAATAGTGCCTGTAAAGTAGATACTAGTTTGTCAGCGTCCAATGTAGATGAATTGGCGGATGCTTGGTTGGCAGAACATAGTTCAGTTGAAGATGTCGCTGTAGTATCGACATCGGAAGCAGCCTCTACACCAGAAGACTCATCAGCATTGGTAGATGATGTAACGCATCACTCGACGGTTCAATTTGCACCGGAAACACTAGCTGAGCCTATTAAAGAGTTATCTGAAAAAGTAGAAGAACCGCTCGATGTTTTTGAACAAATGGTATCCGAAACCTCAGTTTTTGAAACGAGAAGACCTTCTAAAGCGCCTGTTTCCGTGCCAGTTATTGCTAAGACTCCTGTTTCTGCTACTGTTGAAGAGGTTGCTTCTGCAGTAGAGCCTGTTGTAGATATGACCCCAACCAACACGCCGCCTGCCAATCCAAAAGCTGCACCAGCAGCGGTTGTTAATACCAAAAATGCGACTACAAGTGAATCTGTTGAGCCAATACCATCACCTAAGCCAACGATAAGTTTTGCCGTGCCCGAAGGTGATAGTAGTAATCATATTACCGACATGATGCCTGAAGATGACAGCTATGATGATGCAGACAGCAACGAAAACTATCATGCCCCAGTGATGCCTGAAATCCATAACGATGCCGCTTTTTCTCAGCGTTCACGCGCTATGCAAACGGCTGCATACCGTGCCCATTTATCGCCTATTCCAGAGATGTCCATATTAGATAAGCCAGATCCCAATCATCAGCCCAGTTATACGGTTGCTGAGCTTGAACAACTATCAGAACTGTTAGAAATAAAATTACAAGAATTCAATGTCAAAGCGCAAGTGGTCAACGCTATTCCGGGCCCAGTGGTGACCCGCTTTGAGGTGGAGCTGGCCGCTGGGGTTAAAGCCAGTAAGGTGACCGGTATTTCACGTGATTTGGCTCGTTCGTTATCGATGGCATCCTTGCGTGTGGTCGAAGTCATTCCCGGTAAGCCCTATATCGGTATTGAAGTCCCTAACAAACAGCGCGAAATGGTACGCCTTATTGAGTTACTGGATACCGAAAAATTCAGAGACTCTAAATCTCAAATAAGTATGGCAATGGGTAAAGATATTGGCGGCAAGCCGATTATTACTGATCTTGCGCGCGCGCCGCATATGTTGGTTGCAGGCACGACCGGTTCTGGTAAATCAGTATTGGTCAACGCTATGCTGCTATCGATGCTACTCAAATATACACCCAATGAGCTGCGCCTTATCTTAATTGACCCTAAGCAGCTTGAGCTTGCTAATTACAATGATATTCCACATTTACTTACTCCAGTGGTCACGGATATGACCGAAGCAGCGAGTAGTTTGTCATGGTGCGTGGCAGAGATGGAGCGTCGTTATCAGCTGATGAGTTTATTAAAGGTTCGTAAGCTCAGTGATTTTAATAAAAAAGTCATAGCCGCTGAAAGGGCTGGCACGCCGATGTTAGATCCGCTGTGGCGTCCCAATGACAATGTGAGTATCAGCCAAGCCCCTAAGATGAAAACCTTACCGATGATTGTGATTGTTGCGGATGAATTTGCCGATATGATTATGCAAGTCGGCAAGCAAGCTGAAGAGCTTATCACTCGTCTGGCACAAAAATCACGAGCAGCAGGGATTCACTTAATTCTTGCGACTCAGCGCCCCTCAGTTGATGTCATTACTGGTTTGATTAAAGCCAATATTCCAGTACGGGCGGCCTTGCGGGTAAACTCAAAAGTGGATTCGCGTACGATTTTGGACAGTGGCGGTGCCGAAGATATGTTAGGTAACGGCGATATGCTGTTCCTAGGTCCAGGACAAATTGAGCCAGATCGTGTTCACGGGGCTTATGTTAGTGATGAGGAAGTTAACAGTGTTTGTGATGCGTGGCGTGAGCGTGGCGCGCCTGACTATATTGATAATATGGCAGGTAACTTTGAATTATCGAGTCCTGGTGGCAGTACGGGTAGCCCATCTGGTGAAGATGATGACCTTTATAATGATGCGGTTGGCTTTATTATGGAAACCCGTAAAGTTTCGGCCTCCAGTATCCAGCGCAAATTCAGCATCGGCTATAACCGTGCTGCGCGGATTGTCGACTCAATGGAGGATGCTGGACTGGTCAGCCCGATGGGTAAAAGTGGTAAGCGTGAGTTATTGATGTAAGTACTATTGAAGTAAAGATTGATTGATTTAATTGAGCAAAGAAAAGACGATTTACGAAAGTAGCTCGTCTTTTCTATTTAAGTAAAGTGGAAATACTACATCAATAATTATTTATAAGATGACTAGCAGTCACACTATTAACTCAATATACTCAATAAAAGCCTAATTTTAATGGGAAATAAATCATGTTTAAAGAATATAACCAATATGACGCGCTAGGATTAGCTGCGTTAGTCAACTCAAAACAAGTGAGCGCTAAAGAATTATTAGACGCTGCGGTTGATAGTGCCAATAAGCTCAATCCAAAACTGAACGCCATTATCCATCGTTTTGATGAGCGTGCCTATAATGCTGCGCAAGCAGGATTACCAGCAGGGGCGTTCACTGGCGTGCCCTATCTGCTAAAAGATTTATCTTTTTATTTTGAAGGCGAGCCGCTAACGATGGGCAGTCGTAGCGTCAATATTGTGAATACTTATGATAGCGAAATTGTCAAACGTATGAAGGCAACTGGGGTCAATACCTTTGGCAAAACCAATACCCCAGAGTTTGGTTTGATTATCACCACTGAACCCAAAGCTCATAGTGCCACGCATAATCCATTTAAAAAAGGCTATAGCTCAGGCGGCTCATCCGGTGGTAGCGCAGCAGCAGTTTCCAGCGGTATCGTACCGATGGCAGGCGCGGGTGATGGGGGCGGCTCAATTCGTTTTCCAGCAGCTTGGTGCGGCGTGTTTGGATTGAAACCCAGTCGCGGACGCAATCCTTTAGGACCAGCGTTTGGTGAAGGCTGGGATGGCGCGATTGCAGATCATGTCATTACTCGTAGCGTCCGCGATAGCGCAGCAATGCTTGATGCCACTAGTGGCGCAGAAGTTGGTGCGCCTTATGTTATTGCGCCACCTGATGGCACATTTTTGCAGGCTGCGATGCGTGCGCCGAGGCCTTTGACTATTGCCCTACATCAACAGCCATTAGTTGCGAATACGGTAGTCGATAAAGAGGTGTTAGCCGTACTTGAGCAAACTGCTGCCCAGTTAGAAGCCATGGGTCATCGCGTTATTCCTGCTGAGCCTAATATTAATATAGAAAAGTTTTGGCACGATTTTATGGTTGTCGTCTGCGCGCATACTGCTTTTACTATCGATAATATTGAACGCCGTTTTGGCTCAGAGCATATAAAAAATCTAGAACCACAAACTTATAATATGGCCATGCTTGGGCGATCGTTGTCAGCGGTAGATTTGGTCCATGCCAAACAAGGCTGGCATGACAGCCAATATCAGACAGGTAAGCTGTTGACTCAATACGATATGATTTTATGTCCGACTGTACCGACCACTGCGGTGAAACATGGTGTTTTGCCACCAAGCCGGATGGATGAGCTGCTCATGCGTAGCGCTGGGGTGCTCAATAAAGGCTTGGATATGGGCAAGGTTGCCTTTAGCTCAGGTATGATTGAGAAGCTTAGCCAACCGGTGTTAGGTAAAATGGCGTTTACTTTATTAGGCAACGTTACTGGACTGCCAGCCATGTCTGTACCGATTGGTATGAGTAAAAAAGGCTTACCAATTGGAATGCAATTGATAGGACGAATGAATGATGAGGTCACATTGTTGAGTCTAGCAGGGGAGATGGAGCGCGCTGGTCTGTTTACCAAACCAGCTTTTGAAAGATAGGTTTTGATGTGTAAATAATACTAATCGAAACGATAAATATCCATCCCTAAACTATGATGTGCCATGCTTTCATGGATGACCGAGACCCGTTGGCCAGCACCTAAAGCAAAGAATAATGGCAGCAAATGTTCATCGCTTGGATGGATATGTTGATAATCAGGGTATTGTTGCCAGTCTAAGGCAGCAGGAATATCCGACTTGAGCTGTTGTAATAGCCACAATTTAAAGTCTTTTGCGCGCACGTCAATACTATCTGCCTCCCAGCGTAAGGCTTTTAGGTTATGAGTAATATTTCCTGAGCCAATAATCAAGATTTGCTGATCACGTAACTGTGCCAGCTGTGCGCCTAATTGGTAGCAGGCATTACTGTCATAATGCTGCGGTAGCGAGACTTGAACAATAGGAACATCTGCCTGCGGATATAGATGCCGCAGTGGCGCCCAAACGCCATGATCACAGACGCGCAGTGGATTGACACTACAAGCAATACCACGTGCACTGAGCTGCTGTGCTAATGATTCGGCAAGCGCAGTATGCCCGTCTACTGGGTATTGCAATCGATGTAGCTCAGCGTCAAAGCCTGAAAAATCATGCCAAGTCTTAGGCTTGGGATTACTGCTAATTTCAAGCTTGGACGATGTCCAATGGGCGGACATGATGATAATCGCCCGCGGCTTAGGTAAGTTATGCCCTATTCGTGCTAAAGCGCTGGTGGTTGCAGACTGCTCAATGGCAAGGGTCGGCGCACCATGTGAGATAAAAATTGCTGGCAGGTTAGACGCATTACTTAACCCAGCAGGCGTGTCTGCCCAAGCTACCGCTGCCGTAATAGGCGCAGTAGGGTCTGTATCATCGCGGTGTTGACCATGATGATTCGGATAATTGGTAGGGATTTTTTTAACAGGTTTTGAATAGCTCATGTGCCAGTTATTAGGGCGCGCACGATTTTTTCAATCCGTTTAGTGATTGATATTTTATTGATATGAGTTTCTTATTTCTTCCAGTCAGTAAGTTTTAATGACTAGATTCTAATTGCCACGGTGATAAGGGTGGTTGTTATTAATACTCATCGCTCGATATAATTGTTCCATTAATACTACCCGCACTAAAGGATGCGGCAAGGTCAATGCAGATAATGACCATTTCATATCAGCGTTATCTAATACCTCTTTTGAGACTCCATCCGCGCCACCAATCACGAGCGCAATATCATTGCCTTGCTGCATTGCCTCTGCCAGTTTTTCGGCTAAGTTTTCTGTTGATAGCATTTTACCTTTGACATCCAACACCCATAGCTGCTCGCGTCCGGCACTATTATGAGCGGCTAAAATTGACTGACCCTCTTGCTCACGATACTGAGCAAGATTGGCCTCAGAAGGATTTTTGGCACGCTTAGCCGCTGCCAGCTCAATGATTTCAGTACTAAGCATTGGCTGGATACGTTTATAGTATTCATCAAAACCGCTTTGTATCCAGCTTGGCATTTTATTACCGACGGTTAACAGTCGTACTTTCATTGCGGCTAATCCTCTATTCTCTATATTATTTATAATGAAAAATGACGTTTAATCTACTCAATCTGTTAACGGTAATAGCGTTTCAGAAACAGCATCAGTGGGCATTTCTTTGTTTTTAGTAATGACCGTCAGTGTGGCATTAGACTCGAATACTATCGCCTCAACATCACTTAATTTATGAACGCCCTCAGCACGCATCGCGTTCTCAAGCTCTTGACGATTCAGACGCTCAGCGCGCATGGCGTCTGGTAAATATTGCCCTTGATAAAAAACAATGCGTGGCTCAGATAAAAGAACACTACTAAACTGCGGCGAGAGAGAGGTATATTTGGTCACCAAAAATTGCATGAGATAAAGTACGGCAATAGCCGACCCGCCCTCAATAAACGGGATATCTTCGAGCAATATCGTACTAGCACCCAATGAGCCAATCATTACCGTAACAATCCAGTCAAAATTATTGAGCTGGGAGGTGGAGCGCTTGCCGGAGATTTTGGTCACAATAACAATCAGGATATAAACCATCGCTGCTGTCAGAACAATACGCCCAAGCTTGTCTATATTGTCAAAAAATAACATATCCATAGTGCTGTCTCCCAATTATGTAGAGCAATTAATACGTTAAAATTTATGGTATAGAGTCAGCGTAACGGATTTTGTGAGCGAAGGGGGCAAAAGGTTTGTAGGTCGTTTGGGCTATAGCAAATTGAGGTGCGTCTATTGCACGTTTATTTAGGGGCAAGTAACCGATTAAAACCCCAAATACCTAAGCGCGCACTGATTAAAGTGAGCACCAATATCATTACCAGCGCACTCAGTAAAGGCAAAGGCTGCTGCGTGGTCATCTCCAGTAATACCTCACGATCAATGGTATCAAATAGCAAGAACCAGATACCAATGAAATAAATAGCGGTCAGTAGCCAAACAACAGCGACACCGCCTATCGTTAAACGGTTCATCTCGCTACGGTCTAGGCCACGGCGCTGATGCTTAATAAATTTATGCACGGCGATATACGCACCGATTAAAATAGAGAGCACGGTAACCAGTTGCGAGTTGACGGTCAATTTAGTCTGAATCATCATAAATATTGCTGTAGCAAGGACATATCCGACGACAAAAAAGCCGACATATTGCGTCATTTTTACCGCTACTATCGGTTTAGAGTTTTTTGATGAGGTATTGCGTTTACTAAGATTAGGTATCGTGCGTGGCATAAGCTGACCTGTATTAATATTAAAAAAATTGAGCAATAAATTAATATGACGTGCTTAATTAATCTTGGGCTATCATTGCTGCGCGGTCCAATCCAGTAAGGCGTCTAGCACGGGTCTTGCAGTATAAGTATTTAAAGAGTGTTCAGTGTTAATCAAGCCGACCACCACATAATCCTGTCCCGATTGGCCTTTGACATATCCTGCCATGGAAGTGACATTATCTAATGTGCCTGTTTTTATCCATGCGCGTCCAATGGCAGACGACTCCGGCAAGCGCTCACTGTGCGCTGCAATAGTACCACTCACGCCCGCAATACCTAAGGAATTCACGTAAGCGTCAAAGCTTGGGTGATGATAAGCGTAGGTTAATAGCTCATTCAAATTAGAGGCAGTGACGGTGCAATCTCGGCATAACCCAGAACCATTAGTCAGGTGCGGCGGCGGTGAAGTGAGGTGCGTTTGCCACCACTGATTAATAGTTGTCAGCGCTTGTGGGTAGCTCGTAGAGTTGGGCTTACCAAATTGATATAAGCTCGCTGTTTTATGACTGGTTATATTGGGCGTACCAGTTTGAGCGATATTGGCTTTTGTCACTGCTGTTTTATGATAAGCCGCTATCGATAATGCCACTTGTTCGGTCATGACATTGTTTGAGAAATGATTAATGTCATAAATTTGCTGAGTCAGGGTCAAAGATGGGTAGCTGACTATTGGTAGTGGCGACACTGGCAAGGTGGCTAAACCACGCTTTGCTTGTGTGTTTTTGGCAGACTGAGTAGCGTCATAAGGTGTCTCTTGTGACACTACTTTTCCGCTCAAAGTATTCCCCAACTCTTGCCACTTAGCAGCAATAACTCGAGCAGCGAAGTCTTTAGCATCGGGATAAGCAACATAAAATACATGCTCGCCGCAACTGTCTGGAAGATTGGCATTGAACGTCAGTTTATCTGTTTGCCACTGTGGTGCTAAGCTGTAGCTGGCTTGTGAACAGACTGCGGTACGGGTATTCACAAGACTAGGCAGCTGATAGTTTGCCAGTTGCGGGGTGTAGGTTAGCTGGGCTTGTCCATTATCTAGTGGATAACTTTGAATGCCCATACTACTAAAATTTACCAAAAAACCATCGGGACTGGCGTTATAAGGTCGCAATGGTGCGTTATCAAAAGCGGCTGGGTTTTTAGTCACGTTACTAAAGATGGTGCTGTCGATAATAATATCCCCATCAATGTGACGTATACCTGCATTTTGGACTTGATAAAGCAGTTGCTGCAAGCGGTCGTGAGTCATTTTTGGGTCGCCACTACCTTGAATAATTAGGTCGCCATGCAAACGATTACCAATAATAATACCCGAATGATAAACCCGCGTGTGCCACACAAAATCAGCCCCCAAGGTATCAAGCGCAATAAAGCTGGGAATGAGTTTCATGGTGCTGGCAGGAGTGCGGGCGATATTAGGCTGATGGCTAATAAGGGGTTTTAGAACGGTTATAGTAGAAGACGTGGTGCTTAGACTGCTTTTAGAGGAACTGTTTTTAGAAGGGCTATTTGTAGATGCAATATCACGGGCTGGCAGAATAGAAGGCGGATTTTCTATACTTTTATAGGTATAAGTGTCGTCGGTATAAGCATGGAGTTTGCGCTCTTGCTGGGCAATTTCTTGTTTGCTGATAACAATAGGTGTGTTTTGGCTCTCTGTCTTTTTATGAACACTATTGACGTTAGCGGAAGTCTGTTTATGAGGCTTAGTGTTGGTAGTGGTAGGGGCGCTAGAACTGGTAATAACAATGTGGTCGGTACTGGTAGTAAGATTGGCACTGTCAATAACTTCTATTATTGGCGGTAGACGACTGGTATTTTTTTCACCGACTGGCGTGATAATAATACTAATATCAGCAGGTGTGAGCACTGCACGCGTTAACGCAGCTTGAATGTTAGCTGGCAATACTGCTTGAGCACCAATGGGCGTGAGTGTCATAAGAACACAGAGCAAACCCAGCTTGAATAAGCGCCCGTTATGGTCGCGGGGTAATGGTAAACGGTTCGATGTGCGGGTACTGGATGAGCGCGTACTAACAGGGATTAGTAAACGCTGACTATAAGTGTTAGGAAGGATAGGCATGAAATATCTATTGTCAGATGTCGAAAACCGCCTATAGTAACATGAGTTGCTAAATTGACGTAGATGCTAAACATTAGCGTACATGCAAAAATGCCATGGCGGTCATCACGGCGTCGTTGTAAGCGTCATGCGTGCCCAATTCAGGGATATTATAATGCGCTAGAATCTTGGTCAAATGTTGCGATGGATTGGGCGCGCTTTGGTCGTGATTGCCCATACGCCGACTGTATAACAGGCGCACATCAATCACTTCATTGGGCAAAGCTGTACCCATGTATTGCTTAACCAAAGGGTTCAAAAAAGCAGTGTCAATCTGCGGGCAAAAACCAACGATGGGACGATTATCAATAAAGGGTAATAATATCGCCAGCATCTCATCGTAGCTTATACCATGTTCAACGTCCGCAGTACGCAGTCCATGAATAACAATGGTATCGCGGTCAGGCATAACCGGCGGACGGCAGACCAAATGTAGCCCATTACCCGTATCAATGGTATCGCCGTTCACATGAATGGCGGCGACAGACAATAGATGATGCTTACGAGGGTTCAATCCAGTCATTTCACAATCAATCGCCACCCACTGTCCAGCCACCGGCGGTTCAAACATTGATGCCAATTCAGGACGCTGCAATCGCTTTTGTTGCCATGAAGAGGATAACTGTTTAAGCCAGCTCATAAGGAATTACCATTCATATTAATTGATATCCAGTTGATAATGCTGTCGCAGTTGGACTTTGAAGCTTTTGACCACTGCCAAACATTCTTTTAACACATCACGCTCAAGCGCCGACAAAGTAGTGGGGTCAACTTGTCGCGCATGCTTGTCCTCCGTTGACAAGGCAACCGCCAAACGCTGCGCCATAAAAAACTCTAGCGCTTCACCTAAAGTATCCGCACGCTCTTGAGTGAGAGCATGGGCTTGCACCAATCCTTTTAGCCGATTTTTGGTACTGGATACTTGCACGATATGGTTCTCTAACGCCAATGCTCGAATACCATGCACCAGTGGAAAGATACCGGCTTTTTTAAGGTCAATATCATCTGGGCTGGGCTTACCCAATAAAGGTACAAACTTTTGCCACCATTGATTCACGTCACCAAACTGTAAGGCGGCACGCGCAAACTGACGGACAAACATAGGGTCTGCCTGCCGATGGGCAATTCTTAAATATTCGCGGACATGTGTTAGTAAGTTTTTATCACCGCAGACATATTCACCGTCTAGTATGGCGGACAGATAGATGCTGTGCATGGGATCAGTGTTTCTAAACCATAAGCTAATCTGAGCTTCAAACTGCTTAAGCGGCTTTCGCCACATCGGGTTGGTCATCATGATATTACCATCGCATAGCGGATAACCAAGCGTTGCCAGATGATTATTAAAAGTCTCCGCAAATTGTGCTAAGTCTGGGTGTGAAAAGTCATCTTTGATAATAAGGGCATTATCTTGGTCGGTACGCATGATTTGCTCGCCGCGACCCTCCGAGCCCATTACAATCACACACGTATTTTTCATGACCTCATCTGGCACAATAAGTTGCCAGAGTTTGGTAAAAACTTGTGCATTCAGCGTTTGTACCATACGGCTGACGATACCAATCTTTACCCCATTCTCATGTTGCGCACGAATATAGCGCCCAATCAAATCCACTGCGGTATGCAGGCTGGCTAAGTCTTTTGCTTGCTCAATTTGAATACTAATCAGTTGGGAATGATGACCAATATGGGCGAGCATATCGCTTTGCCCCAATATGCCTGCGACTTTACCCTGCGCATCAATAACCGGCAGGCGATGAATACGGTAACGGGTCATGGTCAAAAGGGCATCGCCAATTTCATCATCGGTATCAATGGTATGTAGATTAAAGCTTGCATAGCGCTGGCAAGGCGTCGTGGCAGGGTCTTGCTCTTCACTCACGGCGCGACAAATGTCATTATCGGTTAAAATACCGAGCGTTCTTTCCGAGTAGTTCTCGAGGCTAAGTAGCGCTATAGATGGATTGTCTGAAACACTTTCTGAAACCGTTGATGGGCGTACCAGAACGTGTTTCAGTCCGGCTTCGGTCATGATGCGAGCCGCTTGCTGTAAGCTATTATCTGCATCAATAATATGCACCGGTAACAAGGTAACATCAGTCACCGGCTGTAGCATGATTTGCTGCACTTCTTGTTGTGCGCTATAGCCTGTCGACCCCAAAGACCGACTTTGTGAGCTGCGTCGCTGCTGCAACGCTTTTAAGCGCTCCGGTAATTTATCGGACAATAATTGGCGTACCAGATGATTTTGTGCACTGATTTTATTCATTGCAATGCCATCAACTTGCAGTAACAACGTGTCCTCGTCAGCGCGATAGTGATAACTATAGGGCTGAAGATCTGCTGACACGCTATCTTGTTCTTCAGGCAGGCGACGACTGTCAAACCAATCATTGTTATTGAGATGGTCGGAGTGGTTACCGCCTAAATAGGAGGCGACAAATTCCCCATTTAGGGTTTGCTCAACTTGACCTTTTAGCACCACAAAAAAATACTGCAAATCGTCAGGATGTAGAGTTTCATTAGCGGCCAGATAGCGCACTTGGGTATGTTTTTTTAGGCTTTGGCGCTCAGTGGCACTTAATACGTCAAAAGGGGGCTGGGTAAAATCAAGATGGGGCATGGCATCATCCTTGATGGCACGTGCAGTAAAGACTGCTTCATAGAGTTAGTGAGCAGCTACTGCGTGCGACAGGCTACAGTAATGTCCTTTTACTATAGCACTATCTACGCCCTTATCCCCAATAACATAAGGGTAATTAAGATTATTAGGGATGTTTTAAATATTAAGGGTGTTCATTCACTTTATTAACGCTGTTTTTTAAGAGCCAAGATATTTTTTAAGCATTAAGAAGCTTACGGATGCGATTGATTGCCTCACGACTTTCCTCAACGCTAGCGACAAGCGCAACACGCACATAGCCTTCACCTGGATTCTTACCATTCACTTCACGGGATAAATAGCGACCTGCTAAGGCATGAATATTCGCCTGCTCATACAAAGCTTTCACAAATACCTCATCATCACCGTTGAACGATTCGGGGACTTTTATCCAAAAATAGAATCCTGCTTCTGGCATCCGTAAATCCAACAGCTCGCCAAGTTCTGCCATCCACAATGCAAATCTTTCTTGATAAAGCGCTCGATTCTGCGCCACATGCTTCTCGTCCTGCCATGCAACAATGGAGGCAAGCTGATGCGGAATGGGCATCGCACAGCCTTGATAGGTACGGTATTGTAGATAAGAGGTCAAAATGGACGCATCACCTGCGACAAAACCTGAGCGCAGACCTGGTAGGTTTGAGCGTTTTGATAACGAATGAAAAACCACGCAATTCTTAAAATCATTGCGGCCCAACGTTGCGCACGCTTGTAGCAAACCAATCGGTGGCTCATCAAAGTACAATTCGCTATAACACTCGTCACTGGCAATAATAAAATCGTATTTATCAGACAGGCGGATAAGAAATTCCCAATCGTCCATTGTCATTATTGAACCAGTAGGATTGTTCGGACTACAAATAAATAACAGCTGCGTTTGTTCCCAAATATCTTTGGGAACAGCGCGGTAATCACCTTTAAAATCGTTATCTACGGTACAGGGCACAAAGTAAGGCGTCGCCTGCGCAAGTATTGCCGCGCCTTCATAAATTTGATAAAACGGATTGGGCATGACGACTATGGGTGTCTGACTTACAGGGTCCTGATTTATAGAGTTCTGCTTATCTGTGGAGACTGGCTCAGCAGTTTCGCCATGATCGATTACCGCTTGCACGAAGCTAAAAATCGCCTCACGTGTGCCCATCACCGGTAAAACTTCGGTATTGGGATTCACATGATGAAGGAAAAACCGCCTCTCCAACCAATGCGCGATGGTTTGGCGCAGATCAAAAGTGCCCTTTGTGGTTGGATATTGACATAGTTTGTCCAAGTTTTCTCTTAGAACGTCCAGTACAAAGGCGGGAGGGGCATGTTTTGGCTCACCGATACCCAGCTTAATCTCAGTGCAGGCTTGGGCTGGAGCGCTATTTTCAAGTAAAGTTGCCATCTTAGCGAAGGGGTAAGGGTGCAGATAAGATAAGTTGTGATTCATAATTAGGCTAACTATAATAAGGGATAGTAACAAATAGTAAGAATAAGTGACATCTAGTAAAGACTGTACAACAGGCTATAATGAAGGTATAACGAAAAATTACATTTGAGCAGTGTAGCATTTCTCTAATTTTTTGTCTTTTGCTTCTGATAGCCATTGTTATGGCTTTGTCATCTTCCAAGCCAAATCTTCACCGTGCTAATGGTTAGATTGTTTTTAGCCATTTTCATTACTAATGACCCCTGATGATTTTTTGATATAACAACAATGGCTGCCATGCTACCTAGCGGATTATGTAAGGATTACTCATATGCCCATTTTTTCCGATAATAGTGAACGTCGCACCGCCTTTTATAAAGAGCTGCAACGGCGCGAGGGGCAGTGGTGGCAATCACGTCAGCGTCTGATTACGCTTCAAGAGCAGCAGATGTTTTGGTTTGGGGATAATAGTCTTATTATGTGGCTGTTGTGGCAATTGGTCAGTTATGTGGTGGTAGCCATTGTGCTGATGCTGCTGAGCAAATTGTTCAGTGTGCATTTATACTTATGGCAATACCTCGCAGTGTTCGGGTTACAGACGCTGTTTTTTATGGCGATGTTTACTGCTAAAGGCCGCCTCGCCAATATTATGCAAAACAATATTGATAAAGCAGATCTGGTACGCGAGCAGATGCTCAATGAGATGGTTATCCTAGCATCTGACAGTATTTTTCCTGACATTCATGCACATGCACCCATCTCATTACAGCAGATTCATGAACGTTATGAGGCGCAATTGCGTCTGGCAAGCTTACAGTGCTTGTTGCAAAAAGAGATTGACGCTGGACGGTTACTATTATCACAGCAAGAAATAGAGGCGCGGGTGCTACCGCCAGAGCTGGCCGAAGATGAGCTGATTCCACACGCTGGCGATATGATATATAAAAGCTTGGTTCAGTTTCAATAGGTTCAACTGGTACACATATTTATTTGATTACAGCCATTTAGTTCTAGTGATTCAAAGATAGTCATTTAAAGAAAACGACGTAAAGATAATAACTTAAACACAGTTATTATCTTTACGTATAACGAGACTCGCGGTTAAAGCGGCTTGTAAAATATCAAGTTTCTCTGCTGTTAGCGGTTTATCTTGTTGGTCAGTGATATAAAACATATCCTCTGCACGCTCGCCTAACGTAGTAATACGCGCTGCATGTACCTCAATCTGTTGTTGCAAAAATACTTGCCCAACTCGTGCTAATAGTCCTGGTTGGTCAAGCGTTTGCAGACTCATAATATGCTGGTTTGAGGCTTCATTAAACTCAAAGCTAATAACGGTCGGCACATCAAAATGTCTGAGATGACGCGGAATGCGCTTATTAACCAGCTTAGGCAGCGTCGGGTTTTTAAAGGCATCAATTAAGCGCTGTTTTAGCTCTTGTTGGCTGTCTTCATCAGCTAATAATGTGCCGCTACGATCCAATAATACATAAGAATCTAGAGCAAAGTCGCGGGTCGCAGTAATAATACGCGCGTCCAATACATCCAGATTCATCTGGTCAAATACTGACATGGTTACGGCAAACAAATTGGCTTGATCTTGGGTATACACAAAAACTTGCACCGCATCCAGTGCCAGCTCGCGATGCTCACGCAAAACGACTAGCGGCGCACTATCAGCGTCAGAGGCGCGGCCAATGGGTGGGTGGTTTAATATCGCTCCGGTATGCCATAAAATGTCTTCTGCAATCTCCCTCAAAAAATATTCATCACCCAAATCATCCCATAATTTCAACACTTCATCGCGATTCATATTTTGATTGTCAGTGCTATCAAGCATAGCCAGCGCCTGCTTGCGTGTAGCAACAATCATATCTTGGCGATTGGTCGGCGCATCGATATCCGCGCGTAGAATACGCCGTGTTTGTGCATATAACTGCTTCATCAGAGTCGCCCGCCAGCTGTTCCAAAGCTGAGGATTGGTAGCATTCATATCAGCAACGGTCAATACATACAGATGATTAAGATGAGTGACATTACCCACTAAATTGGCAAAAATAGCCACGACCTCGGGGTCAGAGATGTCCTTTTTCTGCGCCGTCCTCGACATTAATAAATGATGACGCGTCAGCCAACCAACCAATTGGGCATCGGCGCTACTCATGCCATGAGTGAGACAGAACTCAATTGCCTCAGTCTCACCAAGCTCGCTATGATTGCCACCGCGACCTTTGGCAATATCATGGAACATGGCAGCCAATACCAAAATCTCTTTACGCTCAATACGCTGAAAAATCGCACTGACTAGCGGGAAGTCTTGTTGAAAACGTGGGTCGGTAAAACGATGTAAAATGCGTATCAAAAATAACGTATGTGCATCGACCGTATAACGATGGAATAAATCGTATTGCATCAGACCCGTCACTTGCGCAAAAGCAGGAATATAATTACCCAGTACGCCGTAGCGATTCATCGTACGCAGACGGTGAAATAGATAGTTTTGCTCTTTTAAATTCGACAAAAATAGCGCTTGGTGTTCAGGATTATCACGATAGGTTTGATCAATACCGCGAGCGGCTATTTTGAGAGCCCGTAACGTCCGCGTCCGCACCTTTTTGATGCCATACTGCCCCATTAATAGAAACATCTCTAAAATAGTTTCCGGATGCTGAGCAAAAACCCGATGATGGGCGATAGCAATGTGATCGCCCATTTGATTAAAGTGCGCATTCAGTGGGCGTTTTACCGGACGTTCATTACTAGGCAGCTTTGGCTCAATAATAGTCTCATAGTAATGATTGGTTAGCATCTCGGATAGCGTGGATATCTGCATAGCACAACGATAATAATCGCGCATAAAACGCTCTACTGCCGCATTAGGCGCATCGTCGGGCTGAGTCTCATAACCCATTCGCTGGGCAATCTCACGTTGATAGTCAAAAAGCAACCTGTTCTCATTGCGTTCCGTTAGCTCATGCAAATAATGACGTATTTGCCATAAATAGCTTTCAGCGAAGCTTAACTCATCAAACTCTTTTTCAGTCAAAAAGTCTTGCTGTACCAAGTCATAAAGCTTACCGATACGAAAATAACGTTTCGTTACCCAGCCAATAATATGGATATCGCGCAGACCGCCTGGTGCGGTTTTAACATTTGGTTCAAGGTTATATTCTGTCGCATTGTGCTGAATATAACGCGCTTTGGCCTCAGCAATCTTAACCTCAAAAAAGTCGCGCTGCGACCACACTTTATTAACAATGTCATTAGGCACGTTTTCTAAAGCTTCATTGCCGATGAGCAACCGTGATTCTAATAACGTACTAGCAACCGTATGATCGCTTGCAGCCTCCAAGCATTCTTCGACGCTACGCACCGCTAATGCTGGCTCCAAACCGATATCCCAAAGCATCGCGACTAAGCTATCAATCTTAGTGCTGACCTCTGCTGCAATATCATCAGGCGCAAGCAGCAAAATATCGATATCTGAATAGAGGGATAACTCCCCACGACCATAACCACCTGTTGCGAACAACGCCAAGTCTGTTTTATCTAACTCAAACCAATTGAACAAAGCGATAAGTAAGTCATCGATTGCACAAGCACGCGCTGCTACCAATTGACGAATAGCAACGCCACACTCAAGCTCACGGCTGATATCGTTATTAATTTGTGTTAGCCACTGCGGAATCCCAAATAGAGATTTATCAGTGACAGAGGAGGCATCCAAACTTGTAGTATTCGAACCTTGTGTTGCAGGTAAAGTCGGCAGCGGTGTAAGATAAATGGAGGCGACATCGCATGTGAACATGTGTGTTATCCGATTAAGAGTTTAAAATATAGGTAATAAAAGCAGTAGTAACAAAACAAGCGCAATAAAAAGACCGCCTAAGCGATCTTTCATTATGTTACTGGGTCAAAAAGCTTAAGTCTTCTTCAGGACGCGTGGTAAATACCTCACAGCCATTGTCAGTCACGACCATTGTATGTTCCCATTGCGCGGACAGCTTACGGTCTTTAGTAATTGCCGTCCATTCGTCCGGTAGGATTTTAGTCTGCCATTTGCCCTCATTAATCATCGGCTCAATAGTAAACGTCATGCCAGTCTTCAGCTCAAAGCCTGTGCCTTTTTTACCGTAATGCATGACTTGGGGTTCATGGTGAAACTCATTGCTGATACCGTGCCCACAGAATTCACGCACGATACTAAAGCGTTCTGGCTCGACTACTGCTTGAATCGCTGCGCCCACATCACCCAACCGCGCGCCGTTTTTGACTACGCTCATACCGGCATATAGGGCCTCTTGTGCTACTTTACAGATACGCTGTGCCATGATGGAGCCATTACCGACAATCCACATTTTGGAGGTATCGCCGTAGTAACCATCCTTAATCACGGTCACATCAATATTAATAATGTCGCCATCTTTAAGGATTTTATTTTCGGTGGGAATACCGTGACAGACCACATGATTGACTGAAGTGCAGATGGATTTTGGAAACCCATTATAGTTTAGCGGGGCGGGGATAGCCTGTTGCACATTGACGATGTAATCATGAGCAATCTGATTCAAGGCTTCAGTACTGATACCCACTTTGACATGCTCGTCTAACATCACTAGCAAATTACTGGCAAGTTTACCAGCAATACGCATTTTTTCTATTGCTTCAGGGGATTGGATAAGGGATTTTTTAGTCATCGTTTTTGATCTTATAGTTATGAAATTAAGGTGGCTAAATTATATCATAAATGCATGCGTGTCGGTTTTAAGGCATTTTGCTGGTTTGTAAAACTATCTTGCTAAAATTATATTCGTATTCAAATCATAATTAGCAGGTAACAATAGATAGATAAAAGAGAGCCAATAAACTGGTAGCAGCTAATCGCTTAACTAGCAAGAGATAGTAGCAAAAGGCCTATACGCTGGAACAATGTTTTATTAAGGCTTATACATAAACCTGCATGACAATCAGATCCCAACAGGACATAATAGATGTAACGATTAGGGGCAACAATAATAAGAAAAAATAAATATACCCATGATCGTAATTATCATAGCAACATAACTGGTATAAAATAAGCTATGCGTAACTTTGAGTTAAGCATTTTGGGAAAACTAACATAATAAATCGATTCAACCTTTCTAGGAGTTTATATGAAAAACATGACTAAAGTAATGATGGCAGGCGTATTAGCAGTAGGCACACTAGCAGCCGGTTGCCAAACTACCCCAGGCGTTACTGCTCCAACCACTCAGAACATCACTACCAATACACTAGAAGCCTATAACTGGCAATTGGTTGATGCTAAACGCACCAACGGTCAGCAAGTTAGCCAACTGTTCTTTAACCCATCAAAACCTTTAACTTTAAACTTCATGAATGTAAATGGCGAGCACCGCGTCACATATATGAATACCTGTAACAACATGGGCGCTCAATACCAAGTGGTTAACGGTAATGTCCAAATCCAGAATAGCCTTAGCACGATGATGGCATGCCCTGAACCACAAGCTAGCTTTGATACAGCCACCCTAGCTACGGTACAAGGTAACTATAGCTTGAGCAAAAACGCGAAAAACACGCCTATCTTAACCATTACCAATGCTAATCAAGTGGCACAGTTTCAAGCAGTTAATAAATAATAGGGTTTTAATAAATAGCCTTAAATAAAAGGCAGTTTGAAACCTTTATTATATATAACAGCTATTATAGAAATAAAGAACGCCTCGCTATGTAGTGAGGCGTTTTTTTGTCTAAGATTTTTCAATATTTACGCTACACTGTTGTCCTTATCTTTTATAATCCTAATGCTCACCTCTTTTAAACTTCTCTGTTAACGCGCTGCCATCTTTAAATACTGCCACCGTTACTTTGTTGCTGCCCTTTAACAAAACGCTTAAAAGTTTGAGGTCGCAGTACGAATTACCCATCTCTGCCTTATTGGATTTTATTCTATGCTCAAATCAATGACTTATCTGTCTACCATCCGCAGCGCAGTTGCGATAATGGTAGGCAGCGGAATTCTTGTTATCTTAGCAGGGTGTCAGACATTATCATCAATGACCCCATCAGACACCACTGCTATTAACCCGCTCACCGCCACCATGCCAGTGATTGATCGCCTTGGGCGCATTGCGTATGTGGAGGAGCAGGGCTTTGGGGCAGCAAAAATATCTTCGCTATATACCATTCGTCCCGATGGTAATGATAGGCAGTTAATTGAGCAGCTCAATGGCTATATCTATTCGCCAGCATGGTCAGCTGATGGTCAGCTTTTGGCGTATAGCAAACAAGAAGCGCGTCAGTATCCACAGATTTATATTTATGATCGCAACAAGCAAAGCCACAATCTGGTTGTCAAAGAGAAAGGGAGTAATTTATCTCCTACCTTTTCGCCAGATGGACAAAAATTAATTTATAGCTCATCAGTCGGTGGCAATGCTGATATTTATGAATTGTCTTTGAATAATGGTGTGATCAAACCGCTTGTTAGCTTACCTAGTACTGAGGTGCAGCCAAGCTACGCCGCTGACGGTAAAAGCTTCGTTTACGTCAGTGATAAAGTTCGTGCTGGACGGCCACGCATCTATCGCTATACTTTTGCTACTGGCATGTCCACACAGATTGCTACTAGTGGTTATGCAGCTAGCCCACAGTTAAGTCTCGACGGTCAGCGTATGAGCTATCTTAATGGTCGTCAAGCCGCAGTCATGAGCTTAGCCAGTGGGCAAGTGGTTAATTTAGCAGAGACGGGACTTGATGAGCCAGCCCGTTTATCACCAACAGCACAATATACAGTCTATGCTATGCAAAATAGCAAAATAAACGGCAGCATTGGTAGCAGTCTAGTCATCCGCTCATTAACAGGGGGCAGCAGTTACACTATCAACAGTAAGTCTGGTGGACTAGCACGTTCGCCAGTCTGGGGACGTTAGACGGCTATTCGCTAGCTGTAATTGATTAAATAACTTAGTGAGAAAAGTATGGCGCACAAAAAGAAGAACGTTCGCAAAAAAGAATGTCCAATCTGTGAGCGAGAGTTTAGTTGGAGTAAGAAATTGGATAAAAATTGGGAGAGTATGGTCTATTGCTCAGACCAGTGTCGTCGGGTTAAGAAGTATGAGAATGTAGATCATCAGAAAGGATAGAAAATTATGGCACACAAAAAAGCAAACCTACCGCAGAAGATTTGCCCTGTTTGCCAACGTTCATTTAGCTGGCGCAAGAAGTGGGAAAAGGATTGGGAGCAGGTGATTTATTGTTCTGAGAAGTGTCGGAGAGGTAAGACTGGAAAAACTGACTGATTAATATATAGCGTTATAATTGGGTATAGTGTACACCAAGCGATTCTTGATGAACTTATTCAGTTTAAATTTATATAGTAAAGTAATCATTTAATACATACAGAAAATATTAGGGTTAAAAATGGCTAGAGCTAAAGAAAATGACTTCACACTCAGTACTATAAGGTTGTTGAGGGATAGGGTAGCCAATTTTTGCTCAAACCCTGAGTGTAGAAAAAATACCATTGCTGCAAACTTAGAGACCACTGATAAAACTACCCTTATAGGGGAGGCAGCGCATATATGCGCTGCAAGTTCTGGAGGACCTAGGTTTGACCCAAGTATGAGTGCAAAGGATATAAAATCTTTTGAAAATGGAATTTGGTTATGCTCAGTTTGTCATAAGATAATTGATAGAGAGCCTATGACATACCCTGTAGAGGTGCTTAACAGCTGGAAAGTTAAAACTGAAACATACGTTCGAGAAAAATTAGGTAAAAATCTTGAAAGTTATGAAAAGTCTAATGAAAGTACGTTAACTGATGAGTGGTTTGAAAATCAAGTTAGAGATGAGATTACTGACTTAGGAGTTAGGTATAGTAAAACATTAAATATTGAAATTGATAAGATATCAAATAGCTTCCAAGCATTATTAAGAAGTGAGAAGTTTAAAGAAGTTATTTTTAATAATTTCAACGAAATATATAAAATTTTAAAGGATTTTAAATACGATATCAAGAGACATAATTTAGACGAGAATGGTGTTATTAAGTCTATAGATTCAGTATTAACTCAACTAAGAGTAAGTTGGGAAGATGTATCGAGCGAAGAAATTAAAAGTATATCATTTTCAAATGTTGTAGAAGCGCTTGACAAACTTGGACCCGATGTTGAAAAAATAATACAAGCCACGAATGAAAGTTATAGTTACTTAAATAGAAATAATATCTGGGATTTAAGAGGTTATATCGAAGATTTGAAAAATGTAGATTTTAATATTTTTGATAACCCATATTTAGTAGTATATGGAGACGCAGGTGTGGGTAAATCACATTTGCTAGCCGATTTAGCATCTAATATAATTTATAAGAATAATAAATGTATTCTGATATTAGGTCAAAAGCTCAACAATCAGGATAATCCTTGGAGTCAAATTTTAAGAAATGAGTTAAGGCTAGACTATAACGAAGATAAGTTGCTAGAAATTATGAACGATATTGGCAAAAGGCAAAAAGAAAGATGCTTGATTATTATCGATGCACTTAATGAAGGTCAAGGAAGGTATTTTTGGAACAACTCATTAGCTGGGTTTATTAACAAGTTTAAAAAATATCCATGGGTTGGCTTAGTTGTATCTGTACGTACTGAGTATAAAGATGAGGTTTTAGAGAATATTAAACCTGCTATTAAGAATAATATTATTAGTGAGATTTTACACGAAGGCTTTGAACATAATGTTTTTGAGGCAGTTCAAGGTTTTTATAAGCATTATAAATTATCTTTACCAACTGAACCAGTGCTAGTTAATGAATTTAAAAACCCTTTATTTCTTAAAATATACTGTGAATATAGGTCTAACTCGAAAAATAATGAATACTCAATAAGCCTAATTACACAAATATTCGACGAGTATTTAAAATTAGTCAATACGAGATTGTCACATATTTCCAAATTTAGCTATCGACCTAGTATAAATTACGTCAAAAAAATACTACTTAGGATTGCAGAAGAATTTTACTTAAACAAAAATAGTAAAATTTCTTACGAAGAAGCAATGAGTTTTACTGTTGAGACTGGTTTTAAAGAAGCTGATGTAGATAGTTTCTTACAGGCTCTAATGTCAGAAAACTTATTGCTTAGCTATAAAGATAAAAATTCTGAGAATGAGTATATATATTTTGCTTTCGAACGATTTTTAGACTATTTAACTGCTGAAAATATATGTAACAGCATAGATGATGTTAATAATTTATATAAAATGTTTATGTGTAATTCATTCTCAGTTAAATACGAGGATAGAATCTTATCTACAGGCGTATTGAGCATCTTATCCGTATTAGTCCCTGTTAAATTCGAGCTAGAGTTTTTTGAAATACTCAAAAGCGATAAAAAATATAATAATTATAGTTTAGGGTTTGCCTTCATCGATAGCTTGTTTTGGAGAGATAGAAAAAATATATATCTAGATGAGTGTAAAATATTTATAAATAATAGCATTTTGTGTAATGATGAGCTTTTTGCTGAATTTATTGACTTTATGTATAAAGTATCAGGTCGTGAAAACCATCCTTTCAATGCTATTAAGCTTCACACATGGCTAAACGATATGAGTATGCCTGATAGAGATGCTTTTTGGACGACCCATATCAGTAGCCAGATTTATGAAACATCATCAATTTATAATTCAATAAGTTGGGCGAAGAAGTCAGCTTTTTCTGAAGGATTATCTGATTCTAGTCGTAAGCTAGTTGGAGTCAGCTTATCATGGCTGTTTACAAGTACAAATATTAAGCTACGTGATAATGCGACATTAGCTCTTGTTAGGTTGCTCCAGAATAAGTTATCAATTGCTTTTGAAGTCATAGACACGTTTAAGGATGTGAATGACCCATATGTTTTAGAAAGAGTTTTTGCTTCAATATATGGAGCAATTTTATCTTCTCAGCAATTTGAAGGCTTAGAAAGTATTTGTAATTATCTAGTTGAAGATTTCTTTGCTCAAAATGAAATTTATCCAAATGTTCTCGTAAGAGACTATGCTAGAAATATTGTTGAATATGCTCAATGCAAAGAAATTATTAATATTAATGATCAGAAACTTGAATTATGTAGACCTCCATATAGCAGTGAGTTTCCAATTAATCTTCCAACGAGAAAACAGATTGTCGAAAAGTATCATCTAAAGAGTGCGGTCAAAGATGACTCTGAATACCGTTTTGTAGGTAGCAAAATTATAAGCTCTATGACAACCGAGTACGGTGCTGGTACTGGAGGGTATGGAGACTTTGGAAGATATGTATTCCAATCAGCATTTCGTAATTTCAAATATCTTAATGTTTCAAATTTAAGTAATTATGCAGTACAACTTATTTTTGAACGTTATGGGTATGATTTAAAGAAGCATGAAGATTTTGATAAACACGAAACAACTAGTGGTGATCGACATACTAATGCTATAGAGAGGATAGGCAAAAAATATCAGTGGATAGCATTGTATGAGGTTTTTGCAAGGGTATCTGATAATCATAAAATGATATACCCGTCTACTAAGCATGGAGAATCAGAAATTAAGGTATGGTACGACGGCTCTTTAGATACTTCGATTCGGGATATAGACCCTACTTTTATTGCTCCTGAAAAAGACAATCTAAAGATTATCATGAATCCAGTTTATGATGATTGGAATGATAATTTTGAAGAATGGGCAATATCTAGCGAAAAGTTAATAGAACCCAAAGAGCTTATTCTAAAACAACATGACAATCAAGAATGGTTTAGTTTACAGCAGTATATTACGTATGAGCAAAAACCTTCACTTGGTGAAAATTCTTATTCTGATGCTTATCAGAGAGTATGGTATAAAGTTCAAGCATATCTCATTAAAGATAGTGAGTTTAATGAGATTGTCGCAAATTTAAATGATAAAAACTTTATGGGGAATTGGATGCCCCAACCTGCTGAAAGGTATTATTTATTTAATTTAGAGTATTATTGGTCACCATTATTAAAAATGTATGAGAATCCGTATTATGGAGACTATGGTTGGCAAGATATTAAACAACGTTTTGATTACAGTTCTCTAGGAAAAGCCTACGCTTGTACAGAAGAACATGTATGGGAAGGAGGAAGAAACTCGGATCTAGCTTACAATTTAGTTTCTCCTAGTAAACTATTATGGCAACAACTAAATCTAGTTAACTCTAAGTATGCTGGTGCATGGGTTAATGAGAACAAAGAAGTCGTTTTATTCGACGCTTCGCTATATGGTAATGATAAAGGAAATTTACTTATTCGTAGAGATAAGCTAGAAGAGTTACAGAATAAGATGGGTTATAGAATAATATGGACGGTATTAGGTGAGAAGGTCGCTATGGGTAAAGGGCGTGATGGTATTAATAAAAGACTGGAGATTTCAGGCTTATACTATTATGAAAATGGAGAAGTTAAAGGTGAACAGAATTTTTTTATAGAATAGTTATCAGACCATTAAAGCATAGAACAAAGAAATATCTTTGTTCTATGCTTTTTTAATTAACAACCCTACAAACCATCTCTTTTAGCAAAAATATTAGCCACTAGAGCGCCACTAAAGTTATGCCACACACTAAATATCGCACTTGGCAGCGCGGTGACAGGATTGAAGTAAGTGGCAGCAAGCGCAGCGCCAAGGCCAGAGTTTTGCATACCTACTTCGATCATGATGGCGCGTCTTTGCGCTTCAGTGAAACCTAAGAAGCGAGCGATTAAATACCCTAAGCTATAACCGAGCAGATTGTGTAAAGCTACGACCACAAAGACGATAGCGCCACTATCTAAGATAGTTGCCTTAGATACAGCGACTACGGCAGCTATAATAATTGAGATACCCAATACTGAAATCATGGGCAGTACAGTGATAGCCGCTTCAATTTTATTGCCAAGAAATTTATGCACGATAATACCTAATAAAATAGGCAAGATTACTATCTTAGTAATCGTAATCATCATACTGAGCAGATCAATATCAATCAGTTGACCCGCAAAAATCTCTAATAGAATAGGGGTCAAAAACGGTGCAAGCAAGGTAGATATGGAGGTAATAGCCACACTCAAAGCGATATCGCCTTTGGCTAAAAAGGTAATGACATTACTAGAAGTACCGCCAGGGCAGCAACCAACCAGAATCACCCCTACAGCTATTAACGGATCAAGGCTAAAGACTTGCGTTAATAAGTAGGCTATCAATGGCATTAGGGTGAACTGTGCTAGCAAACCTATAATTACAGGTTTGGGTCGCTTGATAATCTCTAAAAAATCTGACGTCTTAAGGGTCATGCCCATACCAAACATGATAATGCCGAGTATCGGTACGATAAGAAAAGCTAACGAGGCAAAAAAATCAGGAAAGAGAAACCCTAATACGGCACTGAGTAATGCCCAAATCGCAAAGGTTTTGCCAATCCAATTTGAAAGTGCTGCAATTTGATTCATAACCTTTCTCAACATAATAAAATAGATGATAATTTATCACGTATACCGTTAGAAAATGATAAAAGTATTTTTCTATCAAGGTAGCGATAAGTTTGCTTAAATACGGTAAGTCATTGCTTTATAAAAAATGGCGTACTCAATTAAGTGAGTACGCCATAAGATATTTCTAAACTATCTACGAATTAATCGAGTTTTATCTCTACATATTAGGATTCAACCACTTCTCAGCCGTTTTCATATCCCAACCTTTACGTTCAGCATAACTCTCTACCTGCTCCATACTGACTTTACCGACGTTAAAGTAAACACTCTCAGGATGCGAGTAATAAAAGCCGCTAACTGACGAGGCAGGCCACATCGCATAGCTTTCCGTCAAGGTCGTACCAATCGCGTCAACTGTACCGAGCCAGTCAAACAGTTTACCTTTTTCGGTATGCTCAGGACAGGCAGGGTAACCAGGAGCAGGGCGGATACCGACATATTTTTCTTTGATCAGCTCTTCATTACTCAAGCCTTCCTCAGTTAGGTAACCCCAATATTCAGTACGGATACGCTTATGTAAATGCTCAGCAAAGGCTTCAGCCAAGCGGTCAGACAAAGCTTGTACCATAATGGCGTTATAGTCATCACCGTTGGTTTTATACTGTTCGGCGATGGCTTCCGTACCTGCTATCGAGACGGTAAAGCCGCCAAGATAATCAGTATGTTCAGTCGATGGTGAGATAAAGTCCGCTAAGCTATAGTTGGGCTTGCCGCTGGCCTTATCGCTTTGTTGACGCAAATGCTCGAACTTATAAGCTGGTGTACCGCCCTGTTGTGGGTCGTTATCATAAACAGTGACGGTATCCGCGCCGGTACGTTTTGCAGGGGCGATTTTAAACACACCTTTAGCCACGATTAATTTTTCATCAATCAACTTTCTAAGCATGTCTTCAGCATTTTGAAATAAGTCACGAGCCGCTTCACCGACCACCTCATCTTGTAATATTCTAGGGTATTTACCCGCCAGTCCCCAAGAGATAAAGAACGGTGTCCAGTCAATAAAAGGAATTAATGTATCTATCGGATAATCATCAAATATGACTTGGCCTAATTCATTAGGAGTAGGGGGCACATAGTTGTCCCAATCGTGCTGAAAACCGATGTCGATTGATTCGGCATAAGATAACTTAGCAGCTTTGGGTTGGCGTTTGGCAAGACGCTCCCTTACTGCAATATAGTCAGCACGGGTTTCATCTATTAAGCCTTGACGATTTTCTTTTGATAACAGCTTAGTCACTACGCCAACTGCGCGCGAGGCATCCGCCACATAGATGACGCCATTGTTTTGATATTGTGGTTCGACTTTGACCGCAGTATGCGCTTTAGAAGTCGTCGCACCACCAATCATTAGTGGTAAGGTTATGCCGCGCTCTTGCATTTGTTTGGCGACATAAACCATTTCATCAAGGCTTGGTGTAATTAATCCAGACAATCCGATGATATCGACCTTTTCAGCAAGGGCCGTATCAAGGATTTTTTCACACGGCACCATCACGCCCATATCGACGATGTCATAACCGTTACAGCCAAGTACCACACCGACGATGTTTTTACCGATATCATGGACGTCGCCTTTGACCGTCGCCATGAGGATTTTACCTTTGGTTTCACCTTCGACTTTTTCTGCTTCAATGTACGGGTTCAGCCAAGCAACCGACTGCTTCATAACTCGTGCGGATTTGACCACTTGTGGTAAGAACATTTTACCGGCACCAAATAAATCACCGACTATATTCATGCCGTCCATTAGTGGACCTTCGATGACCTCTAGTGGTTTGGGGTATTTCTCCCACGCTTCTTTGGTATCAGCATCAATAAAGGTGGTGATACCTTTAACTAGTGCATGGGCAATACGTTCTTCAACGGTGCCTTCACGCCATGTCAAATCGACAGTACTGTCTTTTTTCTTACCCCCTGAGAGGTAATTTTCGGCAGCCGTCATTAGCCTTTCGGTGGCATCTTGTCCTGTCTCGCCTTGATTTCGATTAAGCATTACGTCTTCGATGGCATCGCGAGCTTCTTTGGGAATATCATCATATAGCTCAAGCATCGCAGGGTTGACGATACCCATTGTCAAGCCGTTTTGTATGGTGTGATAGAGGAATACTGAGTTAATCGCTTCGCGGATAGGGTTACCACGGAAGCTGAACGAGACGTTAGAGATACCCCCTGATACCATCGCATTAGGAAGGTTGTCAGTAATCCACTTGGTCGCATTAATAAAGTCCGCGCCATAGTTATTATGCTCAGTGATACCAGTGGCGACCGCAAAAACGTTAGGATCAAAGATAATGTCTTCCGATGGGAAGCCGACTTCATTGACCAAGACATCATAGCTGCGCTTAGAGATTTGGGTTTTACGCTCAAAGGTGTCGGCCTGCCCATCTTCATCAAAGGCCATCACGATAACAGCAGCACCGTAGCGCATACATAACTTGGCACGCTCAACGAACTCATCGTGCCCTTCTTTTAAGGAGATAGAGTTCACGATACATTTGCCTTGGGTACGCTTCAAGCCTTCTTCTATGATGTCCCATTTAGAGGAGTCAAGCATCAAGGGGACACGGCTGATATCAGGTTCGCCTGAGACCAAATTCACGAAGTGAATCATCGCTTGCTTGGAGTCGAGCATGCCCTCATCCATATTAATATCGACAACTTGTGCGCCACCTTCAACTTGGTCACGAGCCACATCAAGTGCTTCGGTATAAGCTTCAGTTTTGATTAACCGTAAGAACTTTTTAGAACCCGTCACGTTAGTACGTTCACCAACGTTAACGAATAGACTCTCACGAGTAATGTTAAAGGGCTCAAGTCCAGATAGACGGCAGGCAGGTGGAATCTCAGGTATCACACGCGGTGGATAGTTTGCCACCATAGTAGCGATTTGGCGAATATGCTCAGGGGTAGTACCACAGCAACCACCAACGATATTTAAGATACCGGCTTTGGCGAAGCCTTCTAGTAGCGCAGTAGTTTCTTCTGCAGTTTCGTCATATTCACCAAACTCGTTAGGCAAGCCAGCGTTCGGATGCGCTGATACATACATATTAGCGATATTAGATAGCGTTTGAATATGCGGTCTAAGGGCGTCAGCACCAAGCGCACAGTTAAAGCCAACCGACAGAGGCTTGGCATGACGAACTGAGTTATAAAACGCTTCTGCGGTTTGTCCTGATAATGTACGACCCGAAGCATCGGTAATCGTACCCGAAATCATAATCGGTAGCTCAAAGCCGATGTCTATAAAGACGCCCGTCACCGCAAAGATGGCGGCTTTAGCATTCAAGGTATCAAAGATAGTCTCAATCAAGATAATATCAATACCTGCTTCTATCAGCGCTAGCGTCGATTCACGGTAATTAAGCACCAGCTCATCAAAGGTAATATTACGAAAGGCAGGGTCGTTAACATCAGGTGATAGCGAACAGGTGCGTGAGGTTGGTCCAATAACGCCAGCAACAAAGCGCGGCTTATCAGGCGTTTTAGCGGTAAATTCGTCTGCCGCCTCGCGAGCTATCTTAGCAGCCGTTTTGTTAAGCTCTGGCACTAGATATTGCATATCGTAGTCAGCCATCGACAGCCGCGTACCATTAAAGGTATTGGTCTCGATGATATCTGCACCCGCCTCCAAATGCGCCAAATGAATCTCTTTAATCATATGTGGTTGCGATAATACTAATAAATCATTATTGCCGCGCACATCCTGCTTAATATCAGCAAAGCGCTCACCACGATAGTCCGCTTCCTCTAGCTTATAGTTTTGAATATGGGTACCCATCGCCCCATCTAACATCAAAATTCGCTTCGCCATCTGCTCAGTAATACGCGCACGTGCCGTTAGCTGCTGTTCTTTATACGGGAAGACTTCAGGTGGCGTTAAGATAAAATTATTAGGATTGGCGTTTGGATTGATAGTGTCTGTAGTAACAGTATGAGACGAGGTGGTCAAGGTCATAGGAAGGCTGCTTATATAGTCAATTTTATAAAATAAGGTTATAAGAAAAAGGTGCAAATTGTTAGCATTTTAGCACGAAAATAGTCGTATTCGTGCCCATGTGATTAGGCGTTGCGGGCAATATATCAATCATTAAAACTCGTAATGAGTCCATTTTTTAAAATATGGAAGTACTAAATTAAAGTTTGCAAGCAGCTAACCATTGATATTTGCATCAATAACTAAAAAGAGCTACCAATATCACAATCAAATTCCATCTATCTGTTTAGAAAATGGGCAGAAATTACACGAGCAGCACAAAAAGTAGCGTAATACCGAATTGCTATTGTCTGCTTATATGTTAATTTATATTCATAAGGTTTGTGCTTTTATAAGGTTTTCTAATAAATATTTAGTAACATTTGTTTGTTAGAAATAGTTATTAAAGTACTGCTTATTAAGTGCTCTGGTGATAGGCTACCTTTAGGATAAGCGACATTAACTTGTAAATTAGTAAGCATGTAAGACAACACTCTGGAATTACTTCATTATTAAGGATAGCACTATGAAACTTACCAAACTTGCGACTATCGGAGCACTTGCCATCTCAGTAGCAGGACTGAGCGCCTGTAATAACATGATGCCACAAAAAAATACGACTGTAAAAGTACCTATGACTAACCCAGCTATGGCAAAAATGAACGTCGTACAAGTGGCGCAGAGCAGCCCTGAGTTCTCACTACTAGTTGAAGCTGTACAAGCAGCAGGCTTAGCAGGAGCGTTATCTGACCCTAATGCCAACTATACTATCTTTGCTCCAACCAATGATGCTTTTATGCAGGTTTTGAACGAGACGGGTATGAGCAAAGCGCAGCTATTTGCTAATAAACAGTTATTAACTAAAATTCTAAGCTACCATGTTATCAATGGTGCAATGCCAATTTATGCTAAAGATGTCAAGCCTGGTAACGTCACGATGCTGAGCAACGATACGTTGATGATTACCACACAAGGTAAGCTTATGGATGAAAATGGGCGTACCATTACTTTATTAAAAACGGATCTTGCTGCCACAAATGGTGTGGTACATGTGATTGATAGAGTCCTATTACCTAAATAATATAAGTTCATATCTCTGAATATAACGAATGTTTACAATATGTTGATTCACAGAGTGCCAATATTGGCTACTATACCTCTATTGGCATTACTAATTTATAGCTTATTAAAAATGTTCGCCAATAAAACAACGGTTGTTAACTACGAATCATTAGTAGGTTGTTATTACTAGCCGTCATCCCTACTTATTTCTAAATCTGTACAACAGTCAGTTAAAGTTGTTATCTGATAAGTAAACAAGTCACTCAAACTTCATTTTTTGATATCTACAAGGGTATACCTATGTTAAAAAAGACTTTATTACCATTAACTGTCGCTATGGCCGCCTTCTCACTAGCTGCCTGTAGCAACAACGACACTGCTGCTACAGATACCCCAGCAGATCCTGATAATGTCACTATCGTAGAGGGCGATGATGTGACCGTAGTTACGCCTGAAGAAGAAGCTCAGCCTATGCCTGAAGTTGATCCTATGGGTGAAGCAGTTGCTACGCAATCTATCGGTGAAATGGCTGCTGGCAACGAAAACCTAACCATCTTAACGGCTGCATTAAAAGCGGCTGGTCTAGATACGATGATGATGGAAGCTGGCGAATATACTGTATTTGCACCGACTGACGATGCCTTTGCTGCCGTACTTACCAAGCTAAATGTTACTAAAGAAGAGCTATTAGCTAATACAGATTTGCTAAAAACTGTTCTTCCGTATCATGTGGTTCCTATGGTTGTAAAAGCTGCCGATATTCCTTATGGTACTGACGTTAAAACTGTAAACGGTCAAACCATCTCTATCAGTGATGCTAATGTTATCACTGACGCTAGCGGTAACACGGCTAATATTACTGGAACAGATATGATGGCGACTAATGGCGTTGTCCATGTTATTGATGCTGTATTATTACCAAAAGAGTAAGCTTACTTTACTAACATTTAACCATACTAAAAAGCTCAGTCACTAGTGCTGGGCTTTTTAATGAGTGCAAATTGTTTATCAATAAAGATTTAGATGTTTATATAGATATAGAGAGCAATACATAAAAAAGCCCGTGGCAGTTGCCACGGGCTTTCTTAATTTAACTTAATATTTATTGAACATACTCACATCAAAACCTAGAGTCTAGGGTCTTTATGAAGTGACTCTTTATTAAGTGATTCTTGCTTAAGTGCTGCTTGCTCTCTGAGATGACGCTCTTCCCAATACGGTGCATTTTTGATACCGAATTTTGCTGGATCAAAAGTATAGCGCTTTACACCAGCTTTACGCTGAGCTTCATAGTCCTTGAGCATTGTGAGCGTTGGACGAGCAACAAAGAAGATGACCAAGATACCAACAATATTAAGCCAAGCCATAAGACCAACACCGATATCACCGATATCCCAGATATAGCCTGCTGAATTAAGGCCACCATAGGCAACCATTACCATTATTAAGATTTTAACTAAAAATAGCCCAATTTTATTGGCCTTGCGACTGATAAAGCGGGTTAGGTAAGCGATGTTTACTTCAGCGATATAGTAATAAGCTAATATTGTAGTAAATGCAAAGAAGAATACGGCCACTGCAATAAAGACATTACCAAAATTACCATATACTGATTCCATCGCCATTTGCGTAAAGGCAGGAGAGTTGATTTCGGTAGTAGCAGCTACGTTTTGTACGATGAACTGACCGTCAGGTAGCGTCCCTTGAATGTTATAAGTGCCCATCGTGATAATCATAAATGCGGTAGCAGAACAGACTAGTAGCGTATCAACATACACTGAGAACGCTTGTACTAGACCTTGCTGTGATGGATGCTCAACTTCAGCTGCTGCAGCAGCGTGAGGACCGGTACCTTGCCCCGCTTCGTTAGAGTAAATACCACGTTTTACACCCCAACCAATCGCAGCACCAAAACCTGCTTGAGCTGTGAATGCATCTCCAACGATTGCGCCGAATACATCAGGAATCATCTGATAGTTAGTGACCATGATAATCAAGGCCAGAGCAATATAGCCTAATGCCATAAACGGTACCGCGTATTCGGTAAATGTTGCAATACGCTTAATACCACCAAAGATAATGATACCTAAGACCACTAGAATGATACCTAGGGCCACTAAACGCATAGAGCCGACTTCTAAGCCCATGACATTCATTGCGGTACCCTCACCCATGACCTGTGCGAAGGCACTGATAACCCCGTTCGCCTGTACACCAGGTAAGAACATACCACAGGCCAAGATAGAGGCGACTGCAAAGAGTATCCCATACCATTTCTGACCGAGTGCCCGCTCGAAATAATAAGCAGGACCACCGCGATATTCACCAGTAATAACGTCTCTTTCTTTATAAATCTGTGCGAGTGTCGCTTCAACATAGGCGGTAGATGCCCCTAAGAAGGCTACAGCCCACATCCAAAATACTGCACCTGGGCCACCGAAACCGATAGCTGCTGCTACCCCTGCGATGTTACCCATACCCACACGACCAGCAAGTGAGACGGCAAGTGCCTGAAATGACGAAATACCATCGGCACTGGACTTACCAGTGAATAGTAGTTTTATCATCTCACCAAATAGACGTACTTGCACGAAGCGCGTCATAATGGAATAAAACAGACCAGCACCCAAGCATAAATAAATTAACGCTGGGCTCCAAATAATTCCATTTACTAAATTGACTAAACCTTCCATATGTATATTCCTTAAACGTTCTCTAAGTGGTGATATTAAAGGCTAATAGTTGGCTATTAACTGTAATAGGTTAATGTCCATAAGCACTAAATTGGCCACTGAGTATGGATTGTAGTTGTCTGTATCTATCCGCTTAACGTGTTATTAACACTTTCACAATGCGGTCAGTGTTTATAAGAGGTTCTATGCGGTTGCAATTCCTTTTGCCTTATTGGTTGCTGCAGTGTGATGCATGTCATGCAGGCGGCGTGAAATAAATAGCCTAACGGATAAAACTTATATTTGCATAACAAAATAATTATAGTTATATAACTAAATGTTTACTAAATTACAAAAAAATGTATTAATTGTTTCTATTTGATAACAAATTAACATTAAATTATCTTTTAAATACAAGCGTTTAGCATTTATAAATAAAAAATTGCTAATGAATGTGTGCAAATCATACGGTTACGTAACTGCAATTTGCCATAGTTTTACGCTAATTACTAGGAGTTTCTTAAATTGCTCAGCGTTTCATTTTTACGAAAAGCTGAGATATAATTAAAGAGCCAACTAATATAGTGTAATAGGTGAGTTACGCCCTTCGAGTATCTGTAAATAAGTAGTCATAAGAAATTGCCTATAAATAAGCAAGTACCTATTAAACAAGTAGCTATAAATCAGTTCAGTAAATTTTATCAAGCATGCTGCAAAAGAGTAAGAAATTGAGCCGCTAATACGTTCAGTAGTCAGCAACTGTCGTAGAGGCAGGCTTTGCGGTTGTGTTTTGGTAACGGTCAATTGTAAAAGCGTGGCGATAGCGCCATTATTAGCAGCATATATTTATACTACCTATATCTATCCCATTTATTATTAGGAGACACCAACATGACGCGTCACTCTATCGTAAAACCCATGTTACTATCAGCGGTATTAGCTACCTCAACGCTTAGCTTAACAGGCTGCGGTTATAACAACCTTCAGTCGCAAGACGAGCAAGTAACCGCTTCATGGTCAGAGGTCGTCAACCAATACCAACGCCGATCAGATCTAGTGCCAAACTTAGTGAAAGTTGTCCAACAATATGCTAACCAAGAAAAAGAGGTCTTTACTGAAGTTGCTGCAGCGCGTTCACGTGCGGGGAGCATTAACATCACACCAGAAGTGCTGAATGACCCACAAGCGATGGAGCGTTATGCAGAAGCACAGGCACAAATGGGCGGTGCATTATCACGGTTGATGGCGGTCTCTGAGCGTTATCCTGAGCTAAAATCTGACGCTTTATTCCAAGACTTACAAGCACAATTAGAAGGGACAGAAAACCGCATTACCGTCGCCCGTAATCGTTATATCCAAGAAGTACAAGGCTATAATACGACAGTGCGCCAGTTCCCAACCAATATCACGGCGAAAGTATTCGGCCTACAAGCCAAGCCCAACTTTAGCGTGGCAAATGAAAAAGAGATTTCTACTGCGCCCACTGTTGACTTTGGTGATGATAAACCTGCAACGGCTCAGTAACGGTTAGTGATTATATATAGAAAGGTACGAAAGTATCTTTCTATAAAGAAGGTTTTATAAAAAAGATGTTTTAAGAAAGTATTTTTGCATACCAGCATGGATGGCACTTGAGGTGGTAACAATCAGATGAATAATTCAAAAGCAATCATATCAGCCTTACTTTTTACGCTCAGCGCCACAAGTGCTACCGTGCTCTATGCCGCGCCAGATGACGTTGCTGTTGCTTCTTCTGACGGCACGGCTGCTGATCGTACGCTTAATGGCCAAAACCGTAGTGTTGATGACTTAGTTGCCCTTGCTAAGGCAGGTGAGGCTAACGAAGCTATTAACGATGCCGTGCTGGGTAATGAGGCGATTAATGAGGCAGTGCTTGGCAACGATGCTTTGAACCAAAATGCGGCGACTGATAGCGCGAACAGAACTGGCGCACAAACCAAAACTGCTAACAATTTGCCACCTGTAAAATCAAGTGCCGCTGCTGTTGATGCTGATAAACTCATTCTGAATTCACCGGTTGTTGATCAAGCTAATCTTTTAAACCCGCAGCAAAAACTACGTTTAACTGAGCAGCTACACAGTATCTATCGTCAAGGTTTGGCGCAAGCTGCAGTAGTTATTGTACCCACGACCAACGGCGTGCCTATCTTTGATTATGCGCTACAAGTGGCAGATAAGTGGCAGCTGGGTAGTAAAGACACGGATGATGGCCTGCTGATTTTATTGGCAGTGAATGATCGCAATATTTATATATTAAGCGGTTATGGGCTAGAAGGCGTCATGCCAGATTCAGCCCTTAATCGTATTATCCGTGAAGATATTACTCCAAATTTTAAACAAAATGACTATGCCGCTGGTTTGTTTGCAGGTGTCAGTAGTCTTGAGGCGCGCCTTAAGGCGGATCCTGAAGTATTGGCACGAGCAGATCAGCAAGCCGCTGAACGTAATGCTCAACAAGGCTCAGATGACGTTCCCTCACCGATATTCCTCTTTATTATGGCAATGATATTCGGCAGCTTTATCACCAGTATATTTGGGCGCGTATTTGGCTCTATTTTGACCGCAGGCGGATTTTTCGCAGGCTCATTGGCTTTGGGTGGTGGCTTCTTTATGACCGTTATTATGGCCATATTCTTATGGTTGTTCCTTATTTCTCGCGGAAGTGGGGGCGGCGGCGGTGGTCGTGGCGGACGCGGCGGTGGCATGGTTTTCCTACCAGGCTTTGGCGGTGGTAGTGGCGGCGGCGGCGGTTTTGGCGGTGGTGGGTTTGGTGGCGGCGGCTTCGGTGGTGGCGGTGGTGGTTTCGGCGGCGGCGGTGCGGGTGGTTCGTGGTAGATTATTTATCATGAGTAATCTTGTCATGCATAACCACCTACTAGACTGAACTTTTATTACATTAAGCATCTATAACCCTTGTATATAAAAGCAATGGTAGCAATAACTTAACGCTTACAAGCTAACCTGTGGCTATAGCGTATTTGAGGAAGTAATATATATGGCACAAAACAACTCGTCACAGGCTAGTTTTGCCCGTTGGTGGCGTCAAGTCTTGTTTGTTCCCATGCTACATCGAAAATGGCTGACATTAGAGCTGAAAGCGCGATTAACGGCAAAGGTGACTGAAGCTGAGCGCCGACATCGCGGTGAAGTGTTTTTGGTGATAGAGAACCATCTGCCTATTCAATCGGCTTACCATCTTGACTCACGCGCACGCGCCGTTGAGTTATTTAGTGAATATCGGGTGTGGGATACTGAAGAAAATACAGGCATTTTAGTCTATCTCAATGTCTGTGAGAAAAGCTTGGATATTGTGGCGGATCGAGGTATCAGTACTCACGTCAGCCCAACCGTATGGCGGGCGATGTGTGATAAGGCAGTCTCCGGAATAGCCAATCAAAAGACCGAAGACAGTTTGACTGACTTGCTAGATGAGCTAGGACAGCTGCTACGCCAGTACTATCATCTTGAAAACAATCCTTCTGGTAATGAGTTGTCGGACACCGTGATTTTCCTGAAGTAGCAAGATTTTTTTATAAAATCTGGTCTAATAATAGTGGCATCACCACTCCAGCCTTTGCAGCCAATGTAATATCGACGATAGTATTAGGCGTAGGGTTGGGGTTTATCTCAATAATAGTTGCGCCATTTTGCTTTGCCAATTGTGCTAATCCTGCAGCGGGATAAACCAAACTTGACGTACCAATACTGATGAATACCTCGCAATTAGCCGCCGCTTGCTCTGCGGTTTGCCAAGCATCAACTGGTAGCGATTCGCCAAACCAAATAATATCTGGGCGAATATAACCCCCACAATGCTGGCAAGTTATTAACTCATCATCAAAATTAATGACGTCTTTGCTATTGTTTTCTTTGCTATTATTTAAGAGTGTAGATTTCTGATCAACTGATTTGTAATGATAAGACGCATTACACTGATTACAACGGTTGCGCCACAAATGACCGTGTAAATGGATAACAGTGCTACCCGCTTGCTCATGTAAATCATCAACGTTTTGGGTGATTAAAGTCAGTTGTTGCTTCTTAGTCAGGTGTGATTTAGAGGTCTCAGCACTTTCTTGCCATTGAGCCAGTGCATGATGGGCAGGATTTGGCGCTTTGTCGTGTACCAGCTTACGCCGCCATTGATACCATGACCATACTAGCTTTGGGTCCCGCTCAAAAGCGTCAGGGCTGGCCAAATCTTCAGCTCGGAACTGCTCCCACAAGCCAGTTTGCTTATCACGAAAAGTAGGAATGCCACTTTCTGCTGATACTCCAGCGCCCGTCAAAATACAAATTCGTTGTGCTGCTTGCAATAATGTCGCAGCGCGCTGCACATGAACGATTAATTCTGGTGTTAATTCTGCTAACATGGCCTAACCCTTATTGATAATGGATATATACCTTTATGATAGACGGAATTTGGTGGCTTGTCATATTGATAGCGGTGGTGGTTGCGCTATGGTTATTAGCAAAGGCGCGCGGTGGTAAAGACGATAGTGCCAATCAAGGCTTTGCTGTTGATAAGTCCTTCACTAAGCTATCAGTAAATAAGCCATCACTTTCTAAGAAGTCGATGTCTAAGCAGACAACATCCAAAGAACCTGCCGCCAAAAATATAACATCGTTATGGGCAAAATTGTTCCCTAGTGATGCCTTGCAAAAAACAGCTGCACTTCTCAAGAAATACTTTCCTGAGTACCAAGTGGCGAATAAAAGTAAGCATTTATTGATTAGTAAGCAAGGAAAAAAAGTTGCCATAATAACGGTTGATAAAAAAATAGCCGTCGGTCAGCGCCGTTTAGGAGATATTCCGGTCATTAATTATCATCGTGCACCCAGTCGCGCTCAGTTAGTTGCCACGCTAAAACAGGCGTAATCATAGCCACTCCCTATATTTAAATTCAAAATATAACGTATCTAATTACTGTATAACATACAATCCTCATAATCATCCATAGGATCAGTTGTCACAATAAAACATAGATAATTTTAAGTTTGATTGATGGTTGAATGTAGTTACCGCTTTGTTAGTCACGTTAAACTTATTTTAGAGTGCTTAAGTGACCGAGTTTTTCTCTGCGGTTTCTTCAGTGTGGCTAAAATATGATAAATTCATAATTTGTATATAACTAAAACAAAGAGCAATTGCAAATGAAAGGCTATGGGAAAACTCAGGAATTTAAAAAGCCATCTTTTAAGTTGGCAGCGCTGGCGTTATTATCAGTCATTTTCAGTCTAGTTCTATGTATCATGATCTTTAAAACCGTATCAATACAAGTAGGTTTACTGCTCGGTATGGTCTTTGTCACCTTAATCTCAAGAACCTTGGGCTATAGATTTAATGATTTAATGGTGTTGATTCAAAAGAGCATTGGAGAATCAACTTTCGGCTTATGGTTTTTTATTGCTATCGGCGCCATCATTGCGGCATGGATGGCAGCGGGGACCGTTCCGGCTATTATTTATTATGGCTTGGGGTTTATCTCACCCACTGTTTTTCTGCCAGCGGGGTTTATATTGTGTACGATAACAGCGCTGTGTACGGGGACATCGTGGGGGACAGTAGGCACGGTAGGTATTGCCCTGATAGGTATCGGTCAGGGTTTGGGTATTCCGCTACCTATAACGGCGGGTATGATTATATCTGGGGCAATCACCGGAGATAAAATGTCTCCTGTTTCTGATACGCCAAATCTGACTTCTATGTCAGCAGGTGCTGATCTGTATGAAACGCTCAAAGCTATGCTGCAAACGATAGCGCCTGCTTTTTTTATTACTTTAGCGTTATTCATATATTTAGGTTTTCAGTATGGGTCAGATGACGCGAATCTGAGTATCATTAATGAAACGCGGAGTGTGTTAGCAGACAATTTCAATTTGAACCCCATCGTTATGCTGCCGATTGCCATCCTTTTGACCTTAAATGTGATTAAGTTTCCCTCTCTACCGTCCATGACTATAGCGGTAATGAGTGGTTTGGTGGTCGCGGTTGTATTCCAAGGTGCCAGTGTGCCTGACGCGTTAGAGTTTTTAAATTCAGGGTTTGAAATCTCTACCGGTTCGGCTTATGTGGATCCCATATTAAATCGTGGCGGCATTCAAAGTATGATGTGGACATTTTCTGTGGCATTTATGGCGCTGTCACTGGGAGGCATTTTAAGTAAAGTGGGCTATATGGAGGTGTTGGTTGCTGGGCTTGTGGGTAGAGCCAAAACGGTGGGTTCACTGACCGTACTTACTATGATGTCCTCAATGACTTCAACGGCTGCGTTCGGTGAGGCGTATATGTCCTTTATTTTAAATGGTGAGCTGTTTAAAGAGCAGTTTGATAAGGTTGGGCTAAGTCGAGCGATGCTGGCGCGTATTGTGAGTGAAGGTGGATTGATGATGGCACCAGTCATGCCATGGACTACATTTGGCGCATTTGTAGTCGCAACACTGGGTATTAGCGGCTTTGAGTTTGCGCCGTATGCCTTTATGAGTTTTTTAAGCCCTATATTATCCGTGCTCATGACTTATTTAGGGTTAGCCGTCGTATGGAACAATAAGAAAAATAAGGGCATAAAAAGATTTGAAAATGTTGATCTTTCTAATGAGCCTAGTTTTATACCAAAATAATAGAGTGTCGTACATTAATTAATATTAGGTAGTCATACTCTATTGAACTTATTATAGATCTGCTACCTTTGTTAGCTAATAATGGAGTAAGTTATAATGATTCCTAAACCCTTATATCACAAAGCTGAAACCATTAAAGAGTTATCTGCCAACTTTGCAGATATAGAACAGAGAATTCAGCTGGCGTGCCAACGTGCGAATAGAAATGTCGATTCCGTTCGTCTATTGCCAGTGACGAAGACCGTTGATGAACAAGTGATGCGAATGGCTTTTGAGCTTGGTTTCAATTATTTTGGTGAAAATAAAGTACAAGAAGCGCTTGAGAAATCTGACTCAATGGTTGATCTGCCTATTGAGTGGTCAGTTATTGGTCATCTGCAAACCAACAAAGTCAAATATATCGCTCGGTTTGCAACTGAGTTTCAGGCGCTAGGTAGCTTAAAAGTCGCTGAAAAGCTACAGGAAAGGTTGGAGATTGAAAATCGAAGCATGACTGTGTTAATTCAAGTGAATACGTCGAATGAGGATAGTAAATACGGTCTGCATCCCACAGAGGTTGCACAATTTATCGAGCAGATTAAGAGCTTTGATAGATTGCAAGTTAAAGGGCTCATGACGCTAGCATTGCTGTCAAATAACACCGAAAAGGTAAGAGAGTGTTTTATTTTACTGCGACAGTTAAGAGATGGATTAAAAGAAAATCTACCGGCTCATATGTGTATGGATGAATTGTCTATGGGGATGTCTGGTGACTTTGAGATTGCTATTGAAGAGGGGGCAACTATCGTCCGTATTGGTCAAGCCTTATTTGGTGCAAGAACACTACCTGACAGTCACTACTGGCCAGAAGTTAGCGACACTTTATAAATATTTAGCTAAAACAGAGGTAAGCTCATTTTTGCTATAAGCGTTGCCGTTCAGTTAACCTCAGGCTTTAAAAGCTGACTATTAAGAATGTTGTATATGTACAATAAATTTAACAAGATTGTGATGGTGCTACTAGGTAATAGTAAGTGATAGGTAAATACGTAGAATGATGGTATTAAAGGGTTCTAGCAGTATGAGGTAGTGCGAGGAAATGGCGAAATACAATGATTGGTGCGCTCGGCGGGAATCGAACCCACGACCCTCGGCTTCGGAGACCGATACTCTATCCAACTGAGCTACGAGCGCGTAATGCGATGACTTAAAATGTTGACGATTAACCGTACTCTATTTTAAGTATTTGCTGGGAAATTAAGACCGCCTAGTCTAACAAATAAAAGCCTAAAAGCCAATGCACGAAGCAGGCAATTGAGGTTTTTTAATAAAAAACAAGATAGTCGTCAAACAAGCATGGCAATTCGACCGTCTTTTCCCTTATAATGTCAGGGGAAATGACCTTTGATAATCACCGATTACAAGTGTGTCCGCTAACCTGACTCCTATTTGCTATTGATGACAACATTGTCATAAGAAGATGAATAGACCTTTCAAGTCAAGCTAGCCCCTTGTATACGTAATAAGAGAACGTGACGAATGAGAAAAGTAGTGATGTTATCGGCAGCTGCCATTCTAGGAATCGCTAGTATCGCGGTGAGCCAAGCTGAAGATATCGCAGATACTCCTGTAACCATCTCTGAGGTTGCAGAGGGTAAGGACGCTGTAGCAGAAGCGCCTGAAATGCTAGGTGACGAGACTCAGGCCGCCGCCGATACAACAGAGGCCGCTCCAGCTGAAGATGCTGCACCAGTTGTAGCAGCTGCTGCTGAAGAGCCTATTCCTGAAGATACCCCGCAAGTGCAAAAGCTAATCGCTTTATATCCTAATCTGATTGCACGTATCCAGCCTGTAGGCCGCGTGTGCTTTGAAGAAGGTGAGATTTGCGATGTGACAGCACGCTCGTCTGGCCCGTCAGCTGGCGATGGTCCTCGTGATGGTGGCGCAGTCTATAACGCTGTTTGTCATACGTGTCATGCAGCAGGGCTGCTCGGTGCACCAATTTTAGGTGATGCTGGCGCTTGGGGTCCTCGTATTGGTAAGGGTAAAGGCACTTTATATACCCATGCTATTAATGGCTTTAATGCTATGCCGGCTAAAGGTGGCGCTGATATTGTTGATGAAGAAGTACAAAACGCCGTAGACTATATGGTTAGTGAAGCCAGCTAGACTAAGTTTGCTTATTGAACTTAAGAAGCGCCTATTTCGTATACTGAGATAGGCGCTTTTTTGTGGCAGACGATTTTATCTACTGCTAATGCAGCGCTACCGTTGAAATTCGTCACCATTAGCCTCACATTAGAGCACTACATTATCTATTTTATACGTTATTTTATGAAAAAATACAGAGGTTGTCATGTCTGAGGTACCCGCGCTTTTAATTCAGAATTTATCCAAAACTTATGCCAATGGGTTTTCGGCGCTAAAAGATGTCAGCTTAACCGTACCGCAAGGGGGGTTTTTTGCGCTTCTTGGGCCGAATGGTGCCGGCAAGTCGACGATGATTGGCATTATTAGTTCCTTATTTAAGCCTACCAATGGCAGCGTACATATTTTTGGTGCTGACTTGTTAGCAAATCCTTCGGTTGCTAAGCAGTACCTTGGCGTAGTCCCACAGGAATTTAATTTTAACCAGTTTGAGAAAGTGCAAGACATTTTGATTACGCAAGCAGGCTATTTTGGTATTTCTGCTAAAGAGTCAAAACCGCGTGCTGAACGTTTACTTAAAGCGTTAGGACTATGGGACAAACGCAATAGCATGTCACGGGAGTTATCAGGTGGTATGAAGCGACGTTTGATGATTGCGCGGGCATTGATTCATAAACCTAAATTGTTAATCCTCGATGAGCCAACGGCAGGGGTCGATATTGAGCTGCGCCGGTCGATGTGGGAGTTTATGCAGCAAATCAATATTGAAGAAAATACCACGATTATTCTCACTACTCATTATCTAGAAGAGGCTGAGCAGCTGTGTAAACGCATTGCAATTTTAGATCATGGCGAGATTCGTATTAATACTGAAATGAAAGATTTGCTTGCGCAATTGTCTGTTGAGACCTTTGTTCTAGATTTGACGAAGCCGCTCACCCAGCCTTTACATATTGATAAAGTGACTGAGATTGTTCAGCCGGATGAGCTGACGGTTGAGGTGACGTTAACAGAAGGCGAGACCCTCAACTGTGTTTTTGAGCAGCTTACCGCACTTAATATCGAGGTGGCTAGTATGCGTAATAAGTCCAACCGACTAGAGGAGCTATTTATGCGGCTAGTAGAAAAGAACATTCAGAGTGAAGACAGTATGAAGGAGGCAGGATTATGAAACAGCAAATAGTCATAGATCCTAATGAGACAATGTCTTGGAGTAAAAAGTGGATTGCGTTTCGCACGATTCTATTGAAAGAGATTCGTCGAATCCTTCGTATCTGGCCGCAGACTTTGTTGCCACCTGTTATTACCATGGCCTTATACTTTGTCATCTTTGGTAAGATGATAGGGGGTCGGGTTGGTGAGATGGGCGGTGTACCGTATATGCAGTTTATTGTTCCCGGCCTCATTATGATGGCGGTGATTACCAATAGTTATTCTAACGTGGTCTCAAGCTTTTTTAGTGCCAAGTTTACCGCGAGCATCGAGGAGCTGTTGGTGTCTCCCGTCTCCAAGCACGCGATATTAATGGGTTATATCAGTGGCGGTATTTTTCGCGGCTTAATTATTGCGGTTATTGTCTCTATCGTTGCGCTATTCTTTACTAAACTAGGTATTGAGCATTTATTTGTGACGATATTTACCGTACTTGGCACGTCTATTTTATTTTCATTAGGCGGCTTTATTAATGCCGTATACGCGCGCTCATTCGATGACATCTCTATTATTCCAAGCTTTGTACTGACGCCGCTAACTTTTCTTGGTGGGGTGTTTTATTCGATGGAAAACTTGTCACCATTTTGGCACAATATCTCTCTGCTAAATCCTATCGTGTATATGGTGAACTCGTTCCGCTACGGTATCCTTGGTCATTCTGATGTCAATGTTTGGTATTCGATGGGCGCCATTTTTATTTTTTGTGTGGTGTTTTATATTATTTCCTATCGACTATTAAGCAATGGCTCACGTATTCGCTTATAGTTATTTTATTAAAAATAATGACCGTTATAGAAGTAAAGATAATTATAAAAATAAAGATAATAAGGAAGATAAATGAGTATTCACGGCATTTTAGGCGAGCAAACCACCACTTATCCAACCCAATATAACCCAGAAATGTTATACCCTATCGCGCGTAGTGTCGGGCGTGATGCGATTAACTGGCAAGACGATAAGCTCAACGTTGGTGTGGACTGGTGGCATTCCTTTGAGATGTCATGGTTGAATCCGCAAGGTATCTCGCAAGTCGCGATGGCACGTTTTAGTATTCCGGCAAGCTCACCTTTTATTGTTGAGTCCAAGTCATTAAAGTTGTATTTAAACAGTATTAATTTTACTGAATTCAATAGCTGGCAAGAAGTGGAAACGCTGATTGCGAAAGACTTATCCAAATGTGTGCAAGCGGATGTACAAGTTGAGTTGTTTGAATTAAATGACAATGACTCAGGGTTGCTAATTACTCAACCTGATGGCGTTTGCATTGATAACGCCTTAGCGGATAGTACGGATAAAGTGGCGTTAACGGTGCATCCTGATGCGTCGCTGCTTGGTATTAATGACAGTGGTCACGCTGGCATAACAAAAAATGAAGATCAGTCATTCACTTTTTATTCTAATCTGCTGCGCAGTAATTGTCCGGTGACTAATCAGCCTGATTGGGGTACTTTGGCAGTGACCATTACTACCACGCAAATGATTAATCAGGCCAATATGCTGCGTTATATTCTAAGCTTTCGTCAGCATAATGGCTTTCATGAGCAATGCGTTGAGCAGATTTTTGCTGACTTGAGCCAGTATTATCAGCCGAGTTCATTGATGGTACGAGCATGGTATACGCGTCGCGGTGGTATCGATATCAATCCTTGCCGTGTTAGTGAATTATCATTACTTCCTCAGCCAAGTCGCTTGATTCGCCAGTAAATAATAAATAGCGATTAACGCTTTCATGAATAGTGGTTGCGTCCTATACTGAGTAAACATTAATTTGCTGAATTTAGGGTATGTATGAAGTTAGCCACTGGTTTTTTAACGCTGTTCAGTGCCGCATTATTTTCTATTTCTAGCGCACAAGCGGCATTTGTAGAGAATGATTATAATTGTGATCTTTCACTTGGTGAAGCTATCGATTGTGGGGAAAATGCGGTTAAAGTCGAGAAAAAACGACTCAATAAAATATATATGAGCGCCTATCACACTTTATCATCTAGCCAAAAATCACAGTTAGACAAAGAACAAGCAGCATGGTTAAAGAAGCGCAATAAAGAATGTGAATTCAAACAAGAAGGTTTAATGAATAATATGATGGTTTATCAGATGGTTGGTGCTGACGTTTGCACTGCTAATGAAAGCCAGAAACGCAGTAAGTCGCTTGCTGAAAGATATAAAGTAAGATAAAGGTTTTTTAACAAATTTATAAGTATAAAAAAAGCGCCTGTCTAATTAAATTAGACAAGCGCTTTTTCATTAGTTAAAAGGGTATCAATAAACTATTTAGCGTTTATTTTTGCCAGCACTTCTTCACGGCTGAGTAGTTGTTTTTCACTATCGCGGCGATTGACGTATTCGTACTTATCTTCTGCTAAATTGCGGTCAGAGACGACGATACGGTGTGGAATACCAATCAGTTCTAAATCTGCAAACTTCACACCCGGACGCTCATTACGGTCATCGAGTAAGACGTTAACGCCTTTTGCTTTTAGCTCATCATAAAGCGCAGTCGCGGTTTGCATAACGATGTCTTCTTTAGATTTCATCGGTACGATAGCGACTTCGAATGGGGCAAGCGAATCAGCAACGTCTGGCGTTGATGGCCACATGATGCCATTTTCATCGTTATTTTGCTCAATGGCGGCCGCAATGATACGGCTCACACCGATACCGTAACAGCCCATCATTAGAGTAACAGGTTTGCCATTTTCACCGGATACGCTACAGTTCATCGCTTGTGAGTATTTATCCCCTAGCTGGAAGATATGACCGACTTCGATACCGCGTTTTATTTGTAGCGAGCCTTTACCATCAGGAGACGGATCGCCCTCATTCACGTTGCGAATATCAACAATGCGGGTGATACGGGCATCACGGTCCCAGTTCATACCGGTTGTATGCTTATTGACTTCATTAGCACCAGATACAAAGTCAGACAATGCTGCGGCGTCGCGATCAACAAAAACGGGCATATCAAGCTCAACGCCGATATAACCTTTAAGTAAGCCTGCTGCTTTTAACGCTTCTTCGCTTGCCATAGTTAAAGGCACATCAGCTTCTTCTATCTTCTCAGCTTTGATAGCGTTTAAAGTATGGTCGCCTCTGATAACTAAGGCGATAAGTTGCGCGTCACCCTCAACCGTATGACCATGCACAATCAAGGTTTTGACAGTCGTGGCAAGCGGGACATCTAGATGTTCGGCTACCGCTTCACACGTCGGCATATCAAGAGTGACGACATCTTCGCGCGGCATGGTTGGTGGTTGACGTTCAGCAGTGCTAATAGATTCTGCAAGTTCGACGTTCGCTGCATAATCGGACGAATCTGAGAAGGCAATATCATCTTCGCCGCTATCTGCTAATACATGAAACTCATGCGAGGCAAAGCCACCAATTGAACCGGTATCTGCTTGTACCGCACGGAAATCTAAACCCAAACGGGTAAAAATACGTGTATAAGCATCATACATTTCATCATACGTTTTCGCTAATGACACTTGATCAACATGAAAAGAATAGGCATCTTTCATGGTAAATTCACGCGCACGCATCACCCCAAAACGCGGACGTATCTCATCACGGAACTTGTTTTGAATTTGAAAGAAGGTAATTGGTAACTGCTTATAACTGCGCAATTCACCTTGAGCAAGATTAGTAATGACTTCTTCATGCGTCGGCCCTAGCACAAAGTCGCGGTCATGACGGTCTTTAAAGCGCAATAGCTCAGGGCCATAGTCATCAAAGCGCCCTGTCTTTTGCCAAAGCTCAGCAGGCTGAGTCATCGGCATAAGCACTTCTTGTGCGCCGACATTTTGCATCTCTTCGCGAACGATACGTTCGACTTTTTGCAACACGCGCAGCCCTAAAGGTAACCAGATATATAATCCAGAAGCGATTTTACGAATAAGACCGGCACGCACCATCAATTGACTTGAGGCAATATCGGCATCACTTGGGGTTTCTTTTAGCGTGGCAAACAAAAATTGACTGGCTTTCATAAATAAAGCATGACCTTATCTTTGATAAAATAAAAAATAAACAGTAGAAGGGGAAGCGTTTGTCAAAGGGTCTGATGACCGCTGCACGCTCACCTTGATAGTTACCGTCTATAGCTGCAACAATAACCGGATAAACCGTGAGGGCAGTATGAAAACCTCATCAACTTCACGGTTTGTGACCCTAATAGTAAATTTATATCGATATTTTATCGATACAATCTGACTATGTTAGGTAAACTTCAGCTAAGACGCAATGACTTTTTACTTTTTGGGCTTTAACCGGTTAGAAACGTAAAGATAGTGAGGGAAATAGGATGCTCATTATCTGGTTATTGAATGATTTTTAGAGCAAAGTGTTATAGGTGATTTAGGCGTGTATCATAAATACATAAATAAGAAATTATGTAGAAAATAAGTCGCCATGACTTGAAGATGCTGCTAGCAAATAGCATTTCTATGGTAGAGACCAGCGATAGCCTATTTATAAAAAATAATGATAAATTTAAGGTAGTGTAATGAAAACTCCGGATAACCGTACCTCTAATGATGTACTTAACAAGCAGCCTAAACCGAAGCAACCTGTCGCGATGTCCACGTGGATATTATTATTACTCAGTTTTTCTGCATTAGCCTATTCACTTTATAGCATTCAAAACCGGACGGTAGAAGAGCCGGTTGAAACCATTACCCGTGAGGGTGTAGTGACGCAGATACAGCAGCTGAACCGCTTGCAGACGATTGCCTTTAGTGTTGATACGGTAATTACCAGTCAAAAGCAGGGGAGCTGGATGAAGTTGTGGCAAGATGAGCAAAAAGGTCTGTTCATTGCGCGGGGTCGCGTAGAGGCTGGGATTGACTTGAGCGCGCTAACGCCTGAGATGGTACAAGTGGTACAACCTGCGCAACTGAATGCGGACGATAATAAAACAGATAGTAACAAGTCAAATAGCGCAGAGGGCAACGACCCTATTTCAATCTTGCCAAAAATTAATATTACCCTGCCACCTTCAGAGATATTCTCGGTTTATCTGGATGATATCGAAATTTATGATTGGCAAACCGGTGCTTTTGGCTTGATGCAGGTGGATCCGAAAATTTTAGCACAAGCGCAAAGCATGGCTAAAAAAGAAGTATTGGAGCGTGCCTGTCGCGGTGATGTGATGGATATGGCGCTAAAGAATGCTCAAACGCAATTGCAACAGCTGTTTTCTTTAACAGGGGCAGTCGTTACCGTCACAACCCAAGGTGCAGGGGCGTGTCGATTGCCGTTAGCGAAGCAATAACTTGAAGATAATGCATACATTGCCGCTTTCTTTTTTTACTAGTTAATTGTTTTTACTAACTGATTATCGAGATAGATAGGTAATTTATCTTCTAGTTTATTAAAATTATTCTACCAAAAATGATTGTCTTAGCTTTTTAAAACCGTAGCAGATGTAAATAAGAAACCAACCGCATGAGTGGCCTAATAAAGGTCTTAATAGGGATAGTGTTATGTGGTGCTATGATTTAGACTCCACCGCAGCAGCTGCGACTCAGCATCGTGACAGGGTGTAGGGTAAAAATATTTAGAAACTACGCATCTATGAAAGTACGCATATACAAAATTACGTATATATAAAAGTATAAAGATATAAAGGCGCGGACGTAATAGGCAAGTAAGTTTAAGTGGTGCACTGTGGAGAGATAACGTGAGTAGCTTCTTAGAGAACAGCCAAAGCAACCTAAAAAAAGTACTACGCACTGCATTGGTTGGCTTGAAGCCTGCAGATCAAGTTCTTCTTAAAGGTTATTTGCGGGTACTGCTGCGCTTAGAGGCCGACCTTGAGTGGGTATCAGCCAGTCATCCACAGGTTGACTTGTTTATGATCAGTAATGAGTTTCGAGATGCGGCAAGTATTACTAAGCTGCTAGCAAGTCAGCAACACAAACCCGTGCTTTATGTGAGCCGTACCGATATTGGCGAGGGTTGGATGGTAGACGATAGTCTGGTTTTACCACTCAAAAAACTCGATATGCTTAATGCCTGGTTGATGCAGTCGGTAATAGTGCTTAAACAGAATGCTGGTGCAATCACAACTATTTTACAGCAAAACCAAATAGTCGCTGAAAAGCTGCCTGTAAAGCAGACCCAAACGAGTAATGATGCCTCCAGACGAATGTTAATTACAAAGGCTACTACTACTGCGCAAACTCAGCTTAATAATTCTACACCCGCCTCTAGCGTGCACGTGCAAGATTATCAGGGTCTTATAACTTTCATCCAGCAGTTGCAACAGCGGCCAACAGGTCTACATCAAATTGTTATTCACGCTAATACTAGTTCTCAGACGATTGCTATTATTGAGCCTCGTCAGGGTCGTGTATGGCTGCCTCAGACAAGCGCTGATAGTGTCTTATCAGCATTAAGCTTGGATTGGCAGTTGCAGCCTTATCAAGGGACTGCACCAAGCGACAGCGGGGCTTACGACCTCACTCAGTGGCTTTGGGAGCAAGCTTGGCGTCAAGCGACGTTACTGCTACCTTTAATCAATGATGACTCGACCTATCAGCTGCGCTACTGGATCAAACCGACCTTAATTATTAATAATGAGTCTACTGGTCATTCAGACCTCACTAAAAACGACCGACAAGAGTTGCTGCGCGTAATGACCGCTTTGAGCTCTACGCCGCGTGATGTGAATCAGTTAGCCAGCATTGCCAAACTTTCTATTAAATCTACCAAAAAGATAATCGGTAGTTTATTGTTTTCAGGTAGCCTACAAGCAGATAGCTATAAGCAGCTAGATATTCGTCTTACGCACCTAACAAATACTGCACCGCCATCGTCCGTATTACCTAATATCACTTCAATCGCGATTGAAGCTGCTGAAACAGCAACTGAGGCTGAAGTATCTAAAGGCAAGCAAACTGCAATGGAGGCGTTGTTGGCCAGACGGGCACGCTGTGAGACGATCCCTAACGCGCCATCAAGTTCTGTAGCCGTGTCAAACAGTGCAGCTATGCAAGAACTGTCTACTCAAACCAATAGTCAACCCCCATCTGCTCAACAAGAAAAGCGGGGATTCTTGGCGCGATTACGACAAAAGTTAGGATTATAATTCTACATGTAATAGATAGCGTGGCATATTAATAAGCAATAAAAAGGCAGTGAACGCTAATGATACGTTCACTGCCTTTTTATTGGTCGCAATTGTAAAATTGCTGTTTTATATCTGAGTAATTACCTCAGCTTCTGCACTGATGGCTTTAAAGCTGGTTACTTTGTTGTTTTGAATAAAGTCAATGGCAGTTCCGCCCTCATGACTGACCAACTCAGTATCGCCATCGGGTGAATGATAAGTAGGGTTGTTACCTTGTCCTTCAGGCGCGCTAAGGGTCATTTTTGTATTATTTGGCAAGGTGACAATAGCGTTTAATAGACCAGTTGCCGACGTTTCAAAAACGACGGTCAAAGTTTCACCTGCAGCATTTCGATAACGTACGTCAGTGACTTGGGTGCCTTTTCTTGGTTGTTGCGGGCTGAGCGTTGCCATTTCAGCATTTGATGCTTGGCCTTCAGCGCTACTGTTATTTTCTAGTCTAGCTAAATTGTTTTCACGTTCGGTTTCTGCCGCTATCTCATCAACGCTTGGTTCATTTGTTGGAGCTGCCTCTAGCTTTTGGTCAGCTTGATTGCCATTATTAATGTTAGAGGTAACGGGCGTATTTTGGGAAGTAGACTCTATTGTTTCCGGCTCTGGTGTCTTCTGACAGCCGCTAAGCGTACATAAGCTTAAAACAACAGCGGGGAGCAGGCGTGAATAGAATTTAGGCATTAACAACTTAGATTTTGACAAATTAGGCGACAATAAATGAGGCGATAATAAAGGTGACAGACTGGTTTTTATAAACGATATATTCATAGATGGGCTTTTCATAAGAGAGCTCTTTACAAGCAGGTTATTCATAAAAGAGATAATAGCTGATTAAGTAATAATCAGGACTGGGGTCATTTATCACTATAAAGCTTATATGCAAAGTTATTCAAATAGATTCAAAACTTTCTATTTTAACTTCAAGACATCTTCTGCCATGCCACTGTCTTGAGCCACTTTGTCCAGATATCGACGGCTGGCGAGTAGTTTATCGACTACGCCACTTTGACTATTTAGCTTTTATGGGAAGTCTGAAATTGATTGTAATTGGCTAAGCACCATAATATAGCTCGTGCTTGCCTTATCGCTATTAATGATAGCGTTTTTTGCATAGTTTGGGTCAAGACTTAGGTAATCACTAATCAGCTCTAGAATACGCGTCTCGATTAGCTTATTAAGCGTAAAGAATTGAGATTCAGGCACATATTTATGATGCGTGCCTTCTTATTATCGGCCTATATCATCTATAATTTCCCGAAACGCTGCGGGAACTTGCTCATCATAAAGCAGGTTAATAAGTAGCTTAGCGGCTAAGCCAGCTATAATAAACAGTTAAACTAAGGGCTTTTATGCAGCCGAGCGCGATTGGGTGACAGCCGCGCTAGCATGATGGCAGATAGTGGGGTAAAGCATCCTAACATCATGTCCGCTATCGTTTCAGCACATATCGGCGCTATGGCATAGCCTTTCGCACCCACAGCGGACAGTGTCCACAGGCGTTTGCTGCCCGCTAACCGACCGATGAGTGGATGATAATCAAGCGTTTGAGTACGGATGCCGGCACGCGCTTGCCATAGGCTGGTGTCAGTTGGCAAAATGCTATCCAATTCAGGGATATCAGCAATCAACTTATCACGGTTCTGCTGGTTTTCGTCGCTGCGGATAGAGATATCCTTGTCAGCATCCACAAAGCTTGCACCAACTAAAAACTGTTGCTGACCTTCTTCGATATTGTTAATATCGCCATCACCTGTTTGCCCAATAAATGGAGCGCAGTAACCGCTATATTTGAGTGGAAGTTTTGGTAGCTTAGCCGATTGCTCAGCTGTGGGGGTGAACCAAGACAGTTGCCCACGGATTGTACTGCAATCAACGATGCGACTATCAAGCCCATGGCTTTCATAAGCGGCACAAATGACGACGCTATCTGCTTCGATAGTAATAAGACAGTCACGCTCATGGCTATCGTTATGCAGACCACTGATGCAAACATTGGTCTCTGTCTCATTTATCTTTGTAACTTGTAATTGTTGAAAAGTAATTAACGGGTGCGCAAGTATTATCTTTTTTAAGGCTTGTGGATTAATTAGGCCAGACTGCGGCAGATGTAAATGATCAGCTAACTGTTGGGTTTTTAGGCCGCTCATATCGCTTGCCTGTTCAGCACTTAGAGTCGTTGCCATCTCATTAGGATAGTCTGCAATCTGCTGGGTACCAATATTGGTTTTAACCAGTAAATCTAAAGTACCCGTTGGCTCAAATACGGGTGCGCTATTATTGCTGGCCGCAAGCGTATTTAAGTAGCGATAAAACCGGCTGCTATATAGATAACCAATCGTATGCAAGTGCTCATAGACATGATGAATGGGCGTCATGTTTGGGGCGAGGAGGGCGCGAGGGTTGCCGGATGCGCCAGCTAACGGCGCAGCTTTATCAACTATGGTCACTTGCAGTCCGCGATTCGCAAGCGTCCAAGCGCTAAGTAGTCCTGAGACGCCCGCTCCAATCACGATAGTATGACGCGGCGTATCCGTAGTAATAAATAGGTTATTAGCGTTATTATCAGTAGTTATGCGTGAAGAATACTTGGTATTACTATCGGACGTAGCTTTTCCTAACGCCGCTTCTTTTAACGATGTTTCATCTAACATGACTGCCGCTAGCATTTCACGCTTACGCCCAAAGCCTTTTACTTTGTTAATTTCAAAGCCACTATCTTGCAAAGCGCGTTTGACAATACCCGCACAGCTGTAAGTGGCGGCAGTCGTACCCACACGCGATAAGCGCTGAATTTGCGCAAATATCGACTCTGCCCATAAACTTTCATTACAAGCGGGCGCAAACCCGTCTAAAAACCATGCATCGATATAGGGACGTTTGAGCGCAGTTTCAGAGTCCAGACTGGCTAAGCTATCAGCGGCATCACCTAACCAGATATCAACCGTCAGATTGTCATCATTAAAGTTGAGACGATGGCAGCCAGTAATAAGCGGAGGATAGGCGGCTAATAGTTGCTCAATCAAGTCTGCCAATTCAGGTGCACGTTGTCCCCATAAAGCTAATATCTGAGTCAAATCGTTAAGTGCGATAGGGTGTTTTTCAGTGGTAATTAGATGTAAACGAGAAGTGACTAACTCTGGATATGTCGCACGAAGTTGTCGCCAAAGTTGCCATAATGCCAGCAAATTAAGTCCGGTACCAAAGCCCAATTCTGCGATAGTAAAACACTGTTGCGGAACTAAATTTGCCAAGCGCTCGGATAGCTGATTGTGCTGCAAAAATACATAACGCGACTCTGCTAAACCGTCCGCGTGTGAAAAATAAACATCACCAAACTCACCTGATACGGGAACCCTATTACCTGTATCATCCGTTTGCCAATCAATGTTGGCGGGAATAATCACGTCTGGTGGTTTGATTTTCTTTGGCTTTTTGGGTGTTCTAGGTTGGCGTATAGACGATGCTGGCATTTGGCTATCCGAGGTCAAAGTAGAATTGGCAACATCACCAGCGTTCACGGCGTGAAAACACCAGCCACGATATGAGAACGCCGATTAATAAGCTAATCAGTACCGTAAAAGCGCCGTACAAAAACAGCTGACCTTTACTTTCATATACCAAGACATTAACTTGAGTTTGCAAGTCGTTTACCTGTCGCCGTAATTGTGTATTGTGGCTGAGCAGATCTTGATTGGCAGCTGATAGCGCCTTGTTCGTTGGTCGTAATTGTGCCGCTAAGGTAGTGCCATTGGTCATTGGCGTGGTTGAAGAAGCGTCAAGTGCTGCTTCACTATTCTCGCCTAGAGTAGCTGCGACAGTTGGAGTAGCGGTCGGTTCAGTCTCTATCACCACTGGTGCTGCCTGTACATTCATCGCAGCTACTAGAAAGGCAGCAGCAAAACTTGATCTATAGCGTTGGCGTATAAACCGTTTTACTTGTTCTGATTGCTTTAAGTTCCGACTCACGATGCCTCTATCTTATCAGTAGGTTTTGGCAACACATGAATAAAGGGCTTGATATCGACATGGCTGTAGACGCCATCACGCAGATATGGCTCAGCGCTCGCCCACGTTTGCGCGGCTTCTAGCGATTCAAATTGAGCAATCACAATACTGCCTGACATCTCTATCACTGCACTATTACTATCACTGCCACTGTGCGTAATAGGTGTTGGCCCTGCAATAAGCAAGCGCTGCTCGGCATCTAATGCTTGCAGACGGGCAAGGTGTTCAGTACGAGTGATCTTTCGCTGTGCGCTGCTATTTGCGACGTCATGACCGATAATAGCAAATAAAAGCATGAGGCCTCCTTAATAGAAAGTACGATAATAGAGAGTATGATGGATTAATATTAATTATTTTAGCTTAATAAGGATTAAGCAGTTTTTATTTAGCAGTTTTGTCGGTTAATGCTGGATTGATGTGTTTTTTTAAAACGATAAATTGGGCAATCACAAACACCAGCATAATTGGTATCCAGCCGTAAGTTTTAAAGTTAATCCATGCCTCATCCGTCATTGTAAATGCCGTGATATAATGAAGTATACCCATAAGTGCGAAGAATGCTGCCCAGGCGACCGTTAATTTTTTCCAGCCGGACATGGATAGGCTAAAGACATCTTTCATCGCTAATTGCATCAAAGGTTTATTAATAGCGACGCTGACCAGTAAAGTTAAGGCAAAAATACCATTAATAATTGGGGACTTCCAGCGCAAATAGATGTCATCACGCAAGATTAGGGTACCGCCGCAAAAAACGATGGTTAACAATAGAACGACCCATTGCTGTTTATCAAATTTGCCTTTTTGACGCACAAAATGAATGGCATAGATGATTAAGGTCGCAACTAATAGTGCGCCTGCTGCTGCTAAAATACCGTGGGTGCGAGCAGCAATAAAAAAAGCAATCAGGGGAATGAAGTCTAATAAGGCTTTCATGTCAGGTGGGATTTCCATCAAAAACGTATGGGGTAGTTTACACGTCTCCTGCGCTAAAAAAAAGCAATCAAAGCTAACGGTTACTTTCAGCAGTGATATCACCATTTTCTATCATTCAATCTCAACATTTAATAACACGCTCTTTAAAAACGCTAAGGCTCTACTTATGAAAATCGACTTACATTGTCATAGTACTTGCTCAGATGGTACTTATGCCCCGACAGAGGTCGTACAGCGCGCTCATTCGGCTGGCGTTAACGTGTTGGCATTGACCGACCATGATACGCTAAAGGGAATTGACGAGGCGCGCGCCGCAGCTGTACAGTGCGGTATGCAGCTCATTAATGGCGTTGAGATTAGCTGTGAACATACCCTTAGTGGCGGTTATGGTAAAAATAAATCCACCAATAAAATCATTCATGTACTGGGACTAGATTTCACCGACCGTGAGCAAATGCACGCCACTTTACAACAACTGCAAGACAGTCGTGCCACGCGGGGTCAGCGTATTGCTGAAAAGCTTAGCGAGTTATTAACCCTTGATTATGAGGAGCTGTGGCAAGAAATATGCGCTAAGGCTGGCAATAATCCGCAAGCGGTTGGGCGCGCGCATATTGGGCAAGTATTATATGAGCGTGGATTGGTCAAAACCGTGCAAAAAGCCTTTGATAAATACTTAGCCGATAATAAGCTGGCCTACGTAGCCATTGAGGCGCTCAGTATGGCGCGTGGTATTGAGCTAATTCATGCTTGCGGCGGCAAGGCTGTCTTGGCGCATCCAACGCGTTATCAGCTCTCCGCTACCCGAGTGCGCAAGCTTATAGAAGAGTTCGCTCAGCTTGGCGGTGATGGCTGTGAGCTTCCCGCCAATAGTGAACCGCTGAGCACGCGGCGGATGGTAGATCGCAGTATTGCTGAGCATGAATTGGCGGTCTCGATAGGCAGCGACTTTCATGGTAGCAACATGCCGTGGCGGCGTATCGGCGATGTGCCACATTTAAACCCTGGACAACAGGGCGTTTGGCAAGATTTTCAGACGTTATCATAGGCTATGTATGAATAGGCCGTTCTTATAAGCCATACAAGACAAGACTATTCGTAGTTAATCGTAATATAGTAATGCAAATAAGGTGTTTGCTAATGGCTTAAAAAATTGCCACACTAAATAGGTTATTTACAACCATCTCCTAAGACCCCTACACGCGGTAGCGCACGTATGCCTGTATCTATACATCAGTTAGGCTATAAAAAGCTCTCTCAAGTTATCTTCGAGTGGCAAGCGGCGGACAGAGCGTCGCTGCTTGCGTTGTTTATCGTGCTCGAAGTGTTACTGCATTGGTTTTGGTGTTTGTATGTTTGGTTACGCCAAGATACTTATAATATCTATGTCGATGTAAATTTGTTGTATCCAATTTGGTTAGGGATTACGTTAACGGGACTGTTTTTTTGGTGGATGGTTGGACATTTAGCACGTATTAAGAATAATGATCAGCGTCTGCACTATTGGCAGATTGTATTAATTGTCGTTTATAGCATTTATATTGCTATCGTTGTTTTAGTGATGGGGCACAGCAGCTTAGTGTCTGGCATATCACTGGTGGGCGGGGCGATGCTAGGGATGATGCTGGTACGCCGGAGTTATATTTGGCGTGCTTTTTTGTGGCAAGTTGCTTTTATTATTGTGGTGACTATTATTCCTTATGTTGGGATTGATTTACCCAATTTGCGTCAGCTTACTATTACCTCCATTCCTCTTGATACTTACAGTTATCTCACTTATAGCGAGGCCACTGCCCTCGAAAATGCTATTGAAACCTCACTTTTTCCAAATGGCATACTGAGCTGGGACAATCTGTCTGAGCTGCGGCGCTCTTCTGCCTTTTTTTGGCGCTCAACGCATATGTATTTGGCATTACCTAAAGCCATTTTTATGGTTTATGTCTTCAGAACATTGCTATTAATATTAGATGACAGCAAAGAGGAGATTTTACAGCATGCCAATCAGGATGAGCTTACCAAGCTAAATAACCGGCGCTTTGGTTTGCGTCAGATGCAGCAAACGATTATGACAACCTCTACCGCACAGGACTATAGTGTCATTTTGCTAGATTTAGATTGGTTCAAGAATGTTAATGATACTTATGGCCATGAAGTGGGCGACCAAGTGCTGCGCGAAGTAGCACAAGTACTAACGCAAGCGTTCACTGATAAAGCGATTGTCAGTCGTTATGGTGGGGAAGAGTTTTTGATTGTTTTGCCTGATGCAGACCATGATAGGGCGATGAATACCGCTGAAGAATTACGTGAAAACATTGCCCAGCACGTGATAAAAACCGATGCTGGCTTTAGTTTTCAGTTAACTGCCAGCTTTGGAGTATATACCCTAACGCATACGGAGCTGCTACGAATTAGGCAAGAATGTGCGGCAGCAGTACTTCATAATAATAGTTCTAGTCTTTCTGACGTTGACATAAACACAATTAGAAAAAATAAGTCTACCGCTAACAGAACCCTAGATAATAAAACCAAAGTGTACAAAAATAAGCAAAATAATCGGCATCTAAATAATCAGAATATTGCAATGCCGCGTAAGGATAAACAGACTACTGAGCAGTTTAATCGTCAACAAACAGCGCAATTGTGCAGTGACGTCTGTCATCGATTAATCAGTACCGCTGATAAAGCACTCTATAAAGCCAAAGATCGTGGCCGTAATAAAGTGGTAAGCGCCAATGAGTTATTAGCAGAAGGGCGGATCAATGAGCCGCGCTACGGTACTTAAATTAATGGCACTTAAAGCAACGTTTCTTAAAGTAATAGTTCTTAAAACGATGATATTTGTAGGTTTTGAACCAAACTGGCTAACACACTGGTCGCAAAGCTACCGGTTGGTAAACTAAAACGTAATACCAGCGTCTGCTCGTCACTCCATTGCCAAGACAAATCCTCAATAGGTAAGCGTAGCGCGCGGCGCTGAGCCTTGATGTCGCGCTGTTCTAAACCGGTTGCTAGCTCAGTTAATAATGGGCTTTTCTGTATTACGTCTGTCTCAAGTTTTGCCGCCGCGCCCGCTACTTTATCATTATCTGTACCCCACAAAACGGCTGTTGGATGAATATCGCCTTCAGTAAGCCTAGCGCGTAAGGTATCGTCGAGTTGCTCACTGGCGAATATTGATCCTGAGCCATTCAAATTAAAAACTTCACCTGCCATACCTTGATTCCAGCTGCCATCGCGTACCCGCATTGCTAAAATTTTATTGAATATCAGACTACGAGCGGCAGATAGCGCCATGGTATGCTGTTCTCTTGGCGCACGTTTGCCTTTTTTTTGTGATGGGTTAATGTTTTTTACAGGTTGAGCGAATAGTCTAAGTGCCTCTCTAACATTATTACCGCCATGACCAAAGCGTTGTGGGCCGAAATAATTGGGTACGCCGTATTGGTTCATATGCTGTAAATGTTGTTCTACCAGCTGCTGTTGCTCAACTAATAAGTTATCCGCCTCAAACTGAATATCACGTAAAGTAATGACAAATTGATTGGCTCGATGCGCGCCGCGACCCAGTTTTTTATTATGCCAATGCTGAGCCAGTATCTGTACCGTTTCATTGTCGCCAAGGTCTGTAGGTGTAAAATTAGTAGGCGGCAGTTGCTTTTTGGGGATGCGCAAACTAAACCACTGGGTCGTCAGCGCGTGTCTATCCTTGAGGCCCGAATAACCCACATCACGTAGTGGAATATTGGCCCACTCAGACAATAGCTTAGCAAGGTAAGCTGTGTTCATCCCCACTTTCTGCATATGTAGCCATAAATGCTCACCTTCATCCGTAAAGGTATTTGGTAGAATTTCATTAACGACAAAGTCTTCTGCGCAAGTCTTATAAGTGGCTTGCATTAAAGGCGCTAGCGTTGGTTGTGGCAATTTTGACGTATCCGTCAGCGCCGCAAAATCCAAGCTTGAGCTATCAAATGGCTCTTTAATAAGCGACTTTTTAGCAAGCGTATCTTCTTCCTTTAATAGCGGAGCAGTAGTAGCAGTAATATTGGTTTCTTGAAAAGGCATAAAGTAGTCGTCTATGATAGTTATAACGTTTAAATCAGAATCACAAAATAAGTTTGATAGTAAAGTTGAATGTTAAAGGGTAGACAGTCAGCTAAAAGTTACGTTTTGCTACGTGCTAGACATACAAAACAACATCGTGCTCTAAGCGGTCTTGCTATTATCAATGAGTATTATTCTTCGTTAATTAAATCTTTGTTTAATACCGTTCTTATTTAATACTGCATCGCATGACAATGTATATCGAGCCACACATAATAATTAATCAAGCAGCAATCGCCACTGTTAAGGATAACTCATGACCAACGCAATGATTAGTACAGTAACTATTAATAAAGCCGACATCCCAAGTGGCGGTATGAAATCGTACAAGCAAGAGGATGATAGTATCATTTTAATCACCCGTGACGACAGCACGTTTCATGCTTTTGATGGCAAGTGCCCGCACGCTGGTGCAGATTTGGGTACTGGTCTACGCTGTGGCAATCGCGTGGTTTGTCCTTGGCATCATGCCTCCTTTAACAGTCGTGATGGGACATTATTAGAGCCGGTAGCAACCGAAGGGCTGACTCAATACGAGATTGTCGATAATGGGGACAGTCTAACGGTTAATACTGCCACTAAGATAAACAAAACGGTCGAAAATGATAAACTGGTTGAGACTCATACTGTCATCGTCGGTAGCGGTGCAGCAGGTTTTATGACGGCGCATCAGTTAAGAAATACGGGCTATGGTGGGAGCATTACAATCATCAGCGCCGATGATAAAGCGCCTTATGACCGTACGTTATTGTCTAAATCCTTCTTAGCGGGCAAAGCTGATGAAGAAAAACTCATGCTAGGCGGTACGAATTGGGCAGAGAAGAATAATATTGACCTGCGTCTAAATCAAGCCGTCAGTGAAGTATTGCCTAATGAGCGTACTTTGACTATTAGTAACGAGAAGGGTGCTCACGAAAAGGTAACAGCCGATTTCTTAGTCGTCGCAACGGGTGCTGAGCCTATTATTCCGCCTATCAAAGGGGCTGATATCGATGGCGTCTACACTTTGCGTAGTATGGATGATGCTAAAGCCATTAAAGCGGCGACTCATGACCAGCATGTCGTTATCGTTGGTACTGGCTTTATCGGTATGGAAGTGGCATCAGCGCTATCGCAGGCAGGCACGACAGCTTCTATTACTGTGATTGGGCAAAACAATCGAGTTATGGGTAATATTATCTCTGAAACTGTCAGTAATGCTTTAATCAAATTGCATGAAGATAATGGGATTAAATTTGTATTAGATGCCACCGTGAATGAAATTACGGGTGCTGAAAACAGCACTGAAAACGACACATTCTCACAAGTTGATGGTATTATTTTAGCGAATGGTGAGCAGATAGACGCAGATATCGTCATCTTAGGTACTGGTGTAGCACCTCGAACAGAGTTAATAAGCGAAGTAAATGATCCCGATGGCGTACAAGTCGATAGTCATCTGCAACTGCGTAATGGGGTTTATGCGTTAGGCGATATTGCTAAGGCCGAGGGGCAACTGGGACGCCTACGCATCGAGCATTGGCGCGTGGCACTGCAACATGGTTTAGTCACTGCTGCTGCCATTTTAAAAGATGATAGCGTCCAGTCACTTGCTAAACGTACGCCATTCTTTTGGACGATGCAGTATGGTAAAAGCTTGCGTTACAGTGGTCATGCAAAAACGCCTGATCATAATATATTACTAGGGTCACCTGACATCCTTAATTATATTGAATATTACTTTGATGATGACGGTGAAGACAGTCGTGCTACTGCCGCTAGTACACTTGGCCGTGATAAAGAATTGGTCGCCTTTGATGAGTTATTACGTCGCGGTCATGCACCAACACGAGCGCAGATAAATGCAGGGTTTAATCTGATTGACCAAGCACACGCTTTATCGCGTTAGGATAAGACGTTTATAATGTTTACAATAAAGGCTGCCGCTATATTTTGGCAGCCTTTTTTCACACATGGGAATAATATGACTGATAATACGTTATTTTTACGTCAAGCTGAAACCGATGATGTCAGCGCCCTGAAACAACTTCTTGACCGCTGCTATCGTCAAGCTAAAGGCTGGACTAATGAGGCTGATTTAGTCAGTGGTATACGTATTACCGACTCTGAGCTTGCCAGTATTATCGCTGACCCTAAACATTATATTTTTGTCTACCCAAAGACCGATACGGGTAATCGCGATGGAGAAGAAACGGGTGAGCTGCTTGGCTGTATTGGGGTGGATATGAAAGACAACGCCGATAAAAGCTATGCTTATATCGGCATGTTTGCGGTTCATCCTAAGCTACAAGGGCAAGGCGTGGGACATCAGATATTACAAGCGGCAGAAACCTTTGCTGGACGCCATTTGCACTCTCACAATCAGCCTATTCGCTTGATTATGAGTATCTTAAGCCATCGACCTGAGCTACTGGCTTATTATGAGCGTCGTGGTTATCAGCTGACGGGGGTGTCTATGCCATTTCCAGCAGATGGTAATAATGGTGAGCCTAAACGGCAAGATTTACACTTATTAGAATTAGAAAAAATAGTCAGTGAGTAAAGACAACTGATTTAACTTAGCACCAAAAATTTTTAAAAGTCATAAATAATCCAACGCTAAGCAAGAGAAATGCCACGATAAGTAAGCGCTTAAACCAAGTAAAAGCGGGTAGGCGGGTGGCCTTATCATTAGACATTAGATAAGCAAATAGGCACATCAAGCTTGCCACTAAGGTCATAATACCTAGGCCAATCGGTAGAATAAAAAAGTATACCTGCCACATGGTTATCTCTCAGCGGTCGTTGTTATTAGCATCATAGCAGTAACCCGATTGCGCTGTCTGTAAGTGGCTTGAAAATTCAAGCGAATCTAAACAAGCGGATATTTTAGCAAGGAGCATAAAATGCATATCGTCATCCTCACTCTGAGTTTTTCTCTGCCTGGATGTGGCTCGTTAAAAGAAAAGCGCGGACGCATGGGCGGCTTACATGCACGCTTTGGCAATAATCCAAGCGTTGCGGTATGTGAAAGTGGGGAACGTGATCGGCATGATGCTAGTGAATGGACGTTCGTTGTAGTAGGGCTGTCTAAGCGTGAGGTCGAATCACAGTGCAGTCAAATCGAGGACAAAATAGAGCGTACGGTAGATGGTCGGGTGATGAATGTGGTGCGGGAGTTTATTTAGCAAAAACGAAATATTTTATCTATTGCTAGCCATTATTTTTAGAGTAGTATCATTAGTTAAAAAATACAGATTGAGTTACAACACTAAAAATATAAAATGATTAAAAAATTATTTAATTTATCGCTAGATAAACTGTCTAGTGTAGGTTTGCTAAAGAGGAAGTTCATGACTGTAAGAGAAAGAATACTGATAATTGGTAATGGTTTCGACCTAGCACATTTCTTGCCAACAAAATATGAACACTTTATCCATGCAATGAGAGTGGTAGAAGAAGCTACATCAGATACCTCATTAGCATTTGAGCATTTGTACAAAGATCTTTTAGATAACGAAGACTTTATTCTCACTAAATGTAAGGAACTATATAAGACAGAAGAAATAGAAATGACAGCAGAAAAAGTAGATAACTTGAGAGACAAGTTAATCGATAATGGCTGGTTTCAGTTTTTTAAAAGTCAAATTGATAGCGGAATAGATACGTGGATAGATTTTGAGAATGAAATTAAAAATGCTCTTAATTCAATATGTAGTTTAGTGGATGAGATTGAAAGAGATGCTCAGCACTTTCTCATAGCAGAAGACAGGAAAGTAGCAAGCATACAGGCAAAGCTAATTACAGAAAAAATGTTCAGAAAACATCCTGCTATTGTCAAAATATTATGGCAGTTTGAGATTATCGAGAAAAATCAAGTTGACAGAAGGCATTTCATCTTAAACAGAGAGTTTATTAAATATTATCATGGACGTGCTGTCTATTTAGATACGAATAAAGTGTTTTTAAATCTAATTAAGCACTGGAACAATTTTATTGAAATATTTTCTATATATATTGAGTACATTGATACCTTTAACCCTAGGAAAACATTAGTTGTACCTAAAGCTTTATCAAAAGATGAATGTACTATCTATAGTTTCAATTATTCTTCTACTGTGGAAAGAATCTATAATCATGCCCATATACAGTTTTTACATGGAAAGACTGGAGTTAATAACACTAATACAATAGTTTTAGGTATATCTGCCTTAGAAAATAAACTGCTAGTAGAAGAAAAAGCCTATGGGTTTGTAAAGTACTATCAAAAACTGGTTAATAATACAGACTATCAGTTCTTAAGAGGCAATCCTGATCTAACTGGTTTGGAGAAAGAAAAGTTTGAAACTAGTACTCTTGGTTCGAATGAAATAATTGAAATATACATATGGGGGCATTCCTTAGATTCTTCTGATAGTGATTATATTAAAGAAATATTTAGTTTTAACCAAGGTCCAAATCCTTCTATAAATTTAATTATTTATTATTTTAGTTCTCCACATGCACAACTTGCTAATTTAATTTCAATAATGGGTAAAGATGTGATCGAAAGGTGGATGAAGGAAGGTTGGTTGGAGTTCGTAGAAAGTCCTGATGTTTATCGGCTAAATACAGAAGAATGTTATGAGGATAAACTCAGTAAACGAAGTGAAAAAAAACCACGAAAACTCTTTGGTCAAGAAAATAAAAAATCAATTTTTTCAGATGTTTAGAATCTATTCATAAGCTTGGTTTAAATCTAGGATTTTACTTTTGGAAGTGGGGATTACTACAAAAAAAGGTTATTCCCTTAAGAATAACCTTTTCGTAACTATCTAAGAGTATTTATCAGCTTGCTTGCTGCAACATCGGCTTTAAGAACTCAGCAGTATGCGAGCCTTTAACTTCCGCTACTTCTTCCGGTGTGCCTTCAGCGATAATCAGACCACCCCCTTTACCACCTTCAGGGCCCAAATCAATCACCCAATCCGCGGTTTTAATGACGTCTAAATTGTGTTCAATCACGATGATAGTATTGCCTTTGTCACGCAGCGCATGAAGGATATTGAGCAGCTTGGCGATATCATGGAAATGCAAACCTGTGGTGGGCTCATCCAATATATAGAGCGTCTGTCCGGTATCACGCTTGGCCAGCTCACGCGCTAGCTTGACCCGTTGCGCTTCACCGCCAGATAGCGTTGGCGCTGATTGACCAAGACGAATATAACTGAGGCCAACTTCCATTAAAGCTTCTAAGCGGCGATGAATAGCGGGAATGGGGGCAAAAAACTCAGTCGCATCTTCAACCGTCATATCGAGCACATCGGCGATATTTTTGCCTTTATAACGAATCTCTAAAGTCTCACGGTTATAGCGTTTGCCATCACAGCTGTCGCAGGGTACATACATATCTGGCAAAAAGTGCATCTCAACTTTAATGAGACCGTCACCTTGGCAGGTCTCACAGCGTCCACCTTTAACGTTGAAGCTGAAGCGGCCGGGCTTATAACCACGGGCGCGCGCATCTTCAGTCTGGGCGAACATCTCCCGCACTGGGGTAAAGACACCGGTATAAGTTGCTGGATTTGAGCGCGGTGTACGACCGATTGGGCTTTGGTCAATATCGACCATTTTATCTAAGTGCTCAAGACCACTGATACTTTCAAATTTATCCGCAATAAGGGTTGAGGCATTGTTGAGCTGGGTGGCGGCTAATGGCATTAAAGTACGGTTAATCAAGGTCGACTTACCTGAACCCGACACCCCAGTAACACAAGTCATGATGCCAACAGGTATCGTCAAATCAACGTTTTGTAAGTTATTGCCGATAGCTCCCTTTAGCTCAATGGTCATCGGTACTTTTTTGGGCTTGGCTTTACCTGAAACTTCAACATCAATCATTTTTGCTTGATGACGAATTTTAGGAATCTCGATTTTCAGCTTGCCAGACATATACTGACCGGTGAGGGATTCCTCAGACGCCATAATGTCATCGACGGTTCCTTGCGCGATAACATGACCGCCATGAACACCCGCGCCGACCCCGATATCAATCACATGATCAGCGTGGCGAATGGCATCTTCGTCATGCTCAACCACCAATACGGTATTGCCCAAATCACGCAAGCGCATCAAAGTTTTCAGCAAGCGATCATTATCACGCTGATGCAGACCGATTGACGGCTCATCAAGCACATACATCACACCCATCAGACCCGCACCGATTTGGCTGGCAAGACGGATACGCTGGGCTTCACCGCCTGATAACGTTTCAGCGGAACGGGCAAGTGATAGATAATCCAGTCCGACACTGACTAAAAAGTTCAGACGCTCATTAATCTCTTTAAAGATTTTTTCAGCGACTTCCCCTTTATGACCGCCAATTTTAAGGGTCTTATAGTAGTCAGCCGCATCACCGATAGACAATGTAACGATTTCAGCAATCGTTTGGTCGTCAACGCGCACGTTGCGTGAAATCTCATTAAGACGCGCGCCATCGCAGACGTTACAAGTGGTATCGGCTAGATATTTTGCCAACTCATCACGCACTAGGTTGCTTTGGGTTTTGGCATAACGGCGCTCAAGATAAGGCAACACCCCTTCAAAAGGAATGGTCTTATTGGTTTTGCGACCGCGCTCATCGGTAAAGTTAAAGGTTAGCTTTTCTTTTCCTGAGCCTTGCATGATCAGGTCTTGCTGCTCTTTTGACAACGTTTGCCACGGGGCATCCATATCAATGCCAAAATGATTACAGACCGTAGATAGTAGGCCAAAGTAATAAGCATGGCGCTTATCCCAACCATTAATCGCCCCTTGATTCAGGCTCTTCTCATGATTGGTAATCAGCTTCTCAGCTGAGAAATATTGACGTTTGCCTAAGCCATCACAAGCTGGACAGGCGCCATATGGATTGTTAAAACTAAACATGCGCGGTTCAAGTTCAGACACGGCACGATCACAAACGGGGCAGCTGTGTTTTGCCGACATCAATTGATTGTCGCTGCCATCAGCTTTTGGATTGCCATCCATATAATGCAAGATGACCAAACCTTGACCCAAACGTAGCGCTGTCTCCAAACTTTCGGCCACCCGATTACCTAAGTCATCACGCACTTTAAAGCGATCGACGACAACTTCAATCGTATGCTTTTTGGTTTTTTCAAGCGCTGGTAGCTCGTCCATATCATAGACATGACCATCGACCCGCACACGCACAAAACCTTGTCCGACCAGTTGCTCAAGCAATACCGTATGCTCACCTTTACGGTCACGAATCACCGGTGCTAAGATCATCATTTTGCTGTCATCTGGCAGCGCCATGACCTGATCAACCATCTCAGTGACGGTCTGGGCAACCATCGGCTCGCCATGCTCTGGACAATAGGGCGTACCGATACGCGCATATAATAGGCGTAAATAGTCATAAATCTCGGTAATCGTACCTACCGTTGAGCGCGGGTTATGGTTGGTTGATTTTTGCTCAATAGCAATTGCCGGTGACAGTCCTTCAATACTATCAACTTCTGGCTTTTCCATTTGTGATAAAAACTGACGGGCATAGGCCGATAAACTCTCGACATAACGACGTTGACCTTCAGCATAAAGTGTATCAAATGCTAAAGAGGATTTACCTGAACCTGAGAGGCCAGTAATTACCACGAATTTATCGCGTGGAATGTCTAAGTCAATGTTTTTTAGATTATGGGTGCGTGCGCCGCGTATTGCGATGTGGTCATGTGCCATCGGTTACAGGTTTCCTATTTGCTAAAAGGGTTATTAAAACAAGCATAAGACTTACAGAATGCTGATTAAAAATATCAAAAAAGGTTAATTAAATGAATAGAGGTAAAAGTAAGTAGGTTTTGATGAATTAAGGATAATCATATTCTAATGTATTCATTTAAACTAAGTGAATAGTTCGTTTAAAAAGTAGAAGTTGTGTTTCAAATAGCTGTCTTTAAATAGGCTCGCTTTAACGTTGAAAAAGTATGGGTTATTGTTATAAGTTTGAATAATGTTTTTATATAAATAAAATAGTTAAAGCTTGATATTCTCTGGGCTGTTCTACTTTATTGTCATGCTGGGCGTATTATTCAAGGTATAAGTAAGTATAGGATGCACTTGGTAACAAAATTATTAGCTAAATATTGAGGTTAATGTAGGGGGGCTAAGGATATAAAAGTATCGGCAACTGAGTGCCTAATGTTTTATACTGTGGGGCTTGATTTCTAAGCCAGCCTAATAAAGATGGCGATTAGTATCATGACTATCTAGTATCATGACTATCGCTTAATAAGACTATCGCTTAATAAGACTATTAAAAATAGTCTTATTAATAGGTTAGATAGCCTTGATTAATAACCATGTTGACCAATAAATATATGAAGATATGTCGATGCTATAATAGCTATAGCTCGATTTTATAGTGTAAGGCTGTATCGTAACTAAGATACAGCACCTGAGTCGCTAAATGATAAACCAGTGAGGCACGTATGAATAGCGTAGAAAAACGGGCAATTTTAGGGGTCGGCGGCATTTTTGCCTTGCGAATGATTGGCCTATTTATGATTGTGCCGGTATTTTCTGTGTATGGTAACGACTATGCCCATGCAACGCCATTTTTGATTGGTTTAGCCGTCGGGGTTTATGGGCTTGGGCAAGCTATTTTTCAGATACCGATGAGTCTTGCTGCGGATAAATTCCCACGAAAGCCTATTATCATGCTTGGGCTGATATTGTTTGCGATAGGCGGTATTATTGCCGCCAATGCTACTGATATTTATGAGGTGATTATTGGTCGTGCGCTGGCGGGTAGTGGCGCGGTCTCTGCGGTGCTCATGGCGCTCCTAGCTGATGTCACCCGTGAGGAGATGCGTACTAAAGCGATGGCGACGATGGGATTAACCATTGCGACGTCCATTATGTTGGCGTTTGCGTTTGGGCCTTTATTGGTCGGCTCGCTTGGTATTTCAGGACTGTTTTGGTTGACCGCAGGCTTTGCCTTTTTGGCCATGTTATTGCTGTTGGTCGTCCCATCGCCTATGCGCGTTCTCAAGCACAATTTAGATAGTAAATCGATTGGTCAGCAGTTGTCTGACGTCCTCAAAATTGGTGATTTAAATCGATTACATATTGGTATCTTTGCGCTACATCTAACCATGACCGCAATATTCGTAATTTTACCGCATCAACTCTCAGAGGTCATGGGCTTAACCGTTCGCCAGCAAGGTTTGGTCTATCTGCCACTATTATTTATTGGTTTTGCCGTAGCAATCCCCTTTATTATTATTGCCGAAAAGAAACGCAAAATGCGCCAAGTATTCTTAGGGGCTATTGGCTTAATGACGGCTTCCTTAGTGATACTTGCGCTTGGCAGTCAGGTCGGCATTGGTATTATCTTAGGCTTATTGCTATATTTTATGGGCTTTAACTTACTAGAGGCGACTATTCCTTCTTGGATATCCAAACGCGCACCCGTCTCTAATAAGGCGACAGCGATGGGTTTGAATTCATCCAGTCAATTCTTTGGCGCGTTTGTTGGCGGAGCGATGGGTGGCTTGTTGCTTAATCAGCCTAACTTATTAGCGTGGGGCTTATTGGCTATTATAATGGCGGCATCTTTATTACTTATTATCCCGATTGCCGATCCACCATATCTATCAAGTACCACCGTCACGATACCGAAAAATATCGATATTCAAGACTGGGCGAGTCAAATGTTGGCGATTAATGGTGTCGATGAACTGGTAGTCATGGCAAAAGAACAAGTTGCTTATTTAAAATTAGACAAAACCCAACTGACCGATAATGCACGACAAGAACTGTCGCGTCTTGTACAAAGCCCCCTAGATATTTAAGAAAAATATACACTAAAACAGTAGCAGCTATCGAGTAACATAATAACCTCCATTCTCTATCTAAAAAGGAATTAAGATGAGTAAATTTAATAGGTTATCCAGTATGACTAAAACGCTTGCTAAGCTTGGCATAGGCTGTGGCTTGTCAATAACGTTATTGGCCTCTGGTTGTGCTACCCAAAATATTCAGGCTTATCAAGATACAACGCCAACGCTCGATATGCAGCAGTTTTTCTCAGGTCAGATTGAGGGCTGGGGAATGTTTCAAGGGCGCAATGGCGAAGTCAAAAAAAGATTTTATGTCGATATTGATGCGACTCATGAAGGTGATAATGTCATCGTTTTAGATGAGAAATTTTCTTGGGCGGATGGAACAAAGTCACAGCGTATATGGCGGCTGACTCAGCAAGCGGATGGGCAATGGAAAGGGGTAGCGGGCGACGTTATCGGTGAGGCGACGGGTGAGGTGGTTGGTAATACTTTGCATTGGCAGTATTTATTAGAGCTGCCCGTTGATGATAAAATTTATAAAGTAAACTTCGATGATTGGATGTATTTAATCAACAAAGACGTTATGCTCAATCGTTCCGTAATGACAAAATATGGTGTTGAGTTGGGTAGCGTGACTTTAAGCTTGCATCGTAAGTAAGCTGGTAGACTAACTAAAATAGCATGTTGTTTATTTAGAACGGCATAAGGTTAAACAGAGTAATATATCACGACATTAGCTGTCGTATGCAGCAAATCACCTACTGGATATTTAAGAAAAAATTGGTTAAAGTGAAATCATATTAATGATACATCAGTTAGTTTTATTAAAAAATCATTAACTTTTTGATAAAGTCAGTCATAATTAAACTTATAAATTTATAGAGTCATTCATTAAAAAAGGACGGTATTATGCGCGGTGTTAATAAAGTCATCATTATCGGTAACCTCGGTGCAGACCCTGAAACGCGCCAATTTAGTAACGGCGGTAGCGTAACCAATATCTCAGTTGCAACCTCTGAGCAATGGACAGACAAGCAAAGCGGTGAAAAAAGAGAAGCAACAGAATGGCATCGTATTGCCTTATACAACCGCTTGGGTGAAATTGCTGCGCAGTATTTGCGTAAAGGCAGTAAAGTCTATATCGAAGGCAGTCTGCAAACTCGTAAGTACCAAGCTCAAGACGGTAGCGATCGCTATGCTACTGATATCAAAGCTTCACAGATGCAAATGCTAGATGGTGCGAGTGGCGGACAAGATGGTGGCTTTGGCAACCAAGGCAATAACCAAAATACAGGTGGTCAACAAGGCTATGGTAATCAAAACCAAGGTAACCAAGGCGGTCAAAATAACTTTGGTGGTGGCCAACAGTCAAACAATCAACAAGGCGGCTATAACCAAGGGGGCGGGGCGTCAAACCAAGGTATGCAAGGGGGTGTCCAAAACAGTTTTAATAACCAGTCAAGCGCTCCCAATCAGGCCAATCAATTTAATAAGCCAACACAAGCGCCTGCTCAGCCGAAGCCAACTGCTATGCCAGATGGTCCAGTTGATGATGACATTCCGTTCTAATTTATACAATAACAAGATATTGTATTTATAAACCTATAGTTTATTGATAAGAACCCTTACTAAAGTAAGGGTTCTTTGCATTAAGTTTTGAGATTGTTATTACTCATAATGGAGTAGTACCGTAAAACTTATACAAATAACTACTCTAGTTTTTTAATAAGGTTTTCATTGTTAAAAAACTATTACTACAGACGATTTTATTAGTAAAATTGTGTTTACTAATAAAGTGTTTATCACAGTACATTAAATTAAAATAATTCTAATAAAAAATAAATGAAAAATATTCAATTTATAAATATAATGAAAGTTATTAAATACTTTAAAGCTTTGTATTTAATATTATAAGTAGTTGTGTTAATCTACCGTTCTTATAATCACTACTATTTATATTTTGTTAATACAATACTAGTGATTATTAAATGGATGAATTATATATAAATTGCATTAGAACTGAGACTATTATGAACAACAGTAATACCATTAATTTAGACAATTTGAATGTAGATGAGCTACGCGCTATTACAGAAAATGCACAGCAATTGATTACCAAAAAACAGCATCAAGGCTTGCACGACGCTTATATTCAATTTGAAAAAATTGCTAAAGCTAGCGGCAGTACGATTGAAGAGATTTTAAAAGCAGGTGAAAGCTTAGAGAAGAAACGCAATATTAAGTATCGTAATACTGAAGATAGTAATGATACGTGGACTGGCCGCGGTCGTAAGCCAACATGGTTGGTCGCTGCGCTAGCTGCTGGTCAAGATATTGAAGACTTTGCGGTATAAGTACAAGCGTTATATTTAAGCTTATATCTTAGTGTCTTAAGTATAAATCTAAGTAGATAATTATGCGTTCACTTGCTCTTTAAATAAGTGAAACAATAAGTAAGTTTTTGAAAAAACAAGAGTCAGTATCTTTTCGAGGATGCTGGCTTTTTTACTGCCATCTTTAGGCGATTGTTTGTTATGATAATGGCATTTTTATTGGTTATAAGAGTAATTTGCCTGTGGCTCACGCGTCGTCATCGTCTAATAATCGCCCTCGTAAGCTGTGGTGGCTGGTTGGATTAGTTTTGTTTGCGCTATCTGCTTTATTACAGATGCCAGCAGCGTGGGTATTGGAAAAATTTGCCCCAAACTCGCCTTATGTTCAGCATGTGTCTGGTAACTTGTGGCAAGGCTCAGCGATTTGGCAGCTACCTCTGTCCGCAACACCGCTGACTGGGGTAGCGACATGGTCATGGCAACCTTGGCAGTTGTTGCTAGGCAAGATTGGCGCAAATGTAGAGGTGAGTAGTGGACAGACGCGTCTTGATGGGCAAGTGAAATGGGGTCGTGGGTCATGGCAGATTAATGAGATGAGTGGTAAAATTGCGCCGGAAACGCTGACCAGTGTGGTCGATTGGCAATTACCTAATACGCCTATTCAGGTGAATGCGGTATCGTTGCAACGTCGAACAGGCTCAGGCTCAGGCTCAGTAGCTAAGGGTTTTAGTCAAGCAGACGGGCAGTTGACATGGGTTGGCGGTGAGGTGGGTTATCCTAGTGGCGGTAAAACATTCTATCTCACCATGCCGCCGCTGCGCGCGCAACTAAGTGTTGAGCAAAAAAATAATAAAAACTTGCTACATGTTAACTTGCTAAACAATCAAGATAAGCGTTTAGGTGATTTATATCTTGATGGCGATAACATGCTTGATGTCAGCTTAACTCAGCGTTTGTTAGAAACTATGCCAGAATACAAAGGTCAAGCGCCGCAAGATACGCCAGTAGTCAGCGTGCGCCAGCCACTATTGTCAGGGCTATCAGGGTCAGGAACGCAGTAAATGTTAATGATGACGAGCCGTCTTAAACCGGTGATTGAGATTATGAATCGGTTTTCTGGGTGGCTGCTACTGGTAGCCATTGGCTGGTTATGCTGGACAGCGGCAAGGCTTCTATGGTTATTGTTAGCAGCACCTGCGCCGCCTGCGTTGGCCATTTTGCCATTACAAAACAATGCAGCATCGGCTGTAGACCACAGCAGTATATTTGCGATATTCGCTGACCCCGCGGCCACTGCAGCAGCGGCACAACCACCGCCTAATGTCGCGCTAAAAGGGGTGCTGCTTGCCATACCAGAAAGCTTGTCTTCTGCATTATTGGACGTCAATGGAGAGGTCAAAAATTACCGAATTGGTGACAGCCTGCAAAATAGCGGCTATACGCTAATAGCAGTTGATTGGAATGCTGTTATTATTGCTGACGCCGCTGACCAACAAACAGTTATTCGCATGGCGGATTCGATGCCGCTTGACCAACGAGGACTGGCTGCCGATGCAATGGGGAATCAGCGCTTACTAAACAATAATATGTTGTCAGCTGCGCCGCCAGTTTCAGAAGGTGCGCCAATGCTCGATGGACAAAGTACGGATACTGCCGGAGTTACGGATGCTAACAATCCAAATTCGGCTATTGATGAGGCGGTGACTGGCCTGCAGGAAAACCCAGCCAATTATCTTAGCCGTATGGGTGTGATGGCATCAGGCGAAGGCTATCAAGTCACATCAGGTATGCCAGCTGGCGTACGTAACCGCTTAGGTCTGGAGCCGGGTGATAAAGTGCTGTCGGTCAATGGCAAGTCGGTGGGCAATAGCCCAGCGCAAGATGCAGGGTTATTACAGCAAATTCAGCAAGCCGGTGACGCCCAAATTGAGGTAAAACGCGGTGATCAGATCATTACTATTCGTCAGCAGTTTTAAAGTCGTCAGCAGTTCTAAAGATTAATATTAATAATTAACAACGATTTCACTTGCGCTATGCTTAGCGCCCTTCCAGCTTATACTATTCGATATACAATAAGTGATATCACAGTGGGTAATCATAACCATGGTAAGTTCGCATAAATTTTTACTGACTCCTTTGCATCATATCGTGCAACGCTTGTTATATATGTGCCGCCCGCTTTGCTTGGCGTTGCCTTTATGGGCCGCGACTTGTGGGCTTGCCAGTGCTGAGAGCTGGAAGGTCAACCTGCAAGATGCGGATATTAAGGCGTTCATTAATGAAGTGGCCACTATTACGGATCAAAACTTCGTACTTGACCCGCGTATCAATGGCAATGTGACGGTCATCTCTAATCGTGCCTTATCGCGTGATCAAATTTACGAGTTGTTTTTAAGTGTGATGCAAGTCAATGGTATTGCAGCTATTAAATCAGGTAATACTACCAAACTCGTACCTGATAATGTCGCTAAGCAATCAGGAATTGCGGTTGATTTGCGTGGGGTGACGGTCGGTGAAGAGCTGACAACGCGGGTTATTTATTTAACCAATACCCAAGCGGTAGAAGTCCTAGGCGTCATTCGTCCATTGATGCCGCAGTCTGCGCATGCCACTGCCGTACCGGGTATCAATGCATTGGTGTTGTCTGATCGCGCTGAAAGTCTTAATCAATTGACTGCCTTAATACGTGACTTAGACAGCAACGTCAATGACAGTTTACGGGTCATACCACTGCGCCATGTCGATGCTGAGCGTATGATGGATTTAATCAGCGCTCTTGTCGCCAGCGCTGGTAGCGCCCAAGGTCAAGGCGGTGACCAGCTAAAAGTCATTGCCGATACTTCCAGCGATAGGCTGCTGGTCAAAGGCAGTCCCGAGATGATTGCTAAAGTACAAGACATGGTCAATCAGCTCGATACCACACCAACGCGGCGATTAAGTGGTCTGCGCGTGTTTCGCTTGAAATACGCCAGCGCCAACCATATCGCGCAAATGCTACGCGGTCTGCTTGCCAATCAGTCGATTAATAGTGCGGGTACGACCTCAACTTTAGAATCGGCTTCCCTAACGGATACGAGTACTATTGGTGCGACTTTGAATAGTGCTGGGAATGAAGTACTCAATAGTAATAGTGCAACGGTTATCCCTGCTTCTGGTTCGGGCGGTTCAGGAATCGGTATCGGCGGTCGTCCCTTTAGCATCATCGCTGATGAAACTCAAAATGCGGTCATTGTTAATGCCTCACCTGAGCTTATGTTTGAAATTGAAGATGCGGTCAATCAGCTTGATAATCGCCGTGCCCAAGTTTTGATTCAAGCAGCCATTGTTGAAGTATCTGGCGATGATGCCACGCAGCTCGGCGTGCAGTGGGCGTTAGGCAATGCCAATAGTGGCTATGGGGTAGTGAACTTTAATAATGTCGGTGCAAGTGCTGCAACGCTCGCGGCTGCGGCTTTATCCGGCGGTGCTGGCATTAGCGCCGCTGCGGGTTCTATTGCTGGCGCGTTGCTTGGTATTGGCAGCAGCAGTAAAGACAGTAAAGGCAATGCCCAGTTTTATGGGGCTATCTTGCAAGCGTTAGACTCCTCTACCAGCGCCAATCTGCTGTCCATGCCGTCGATTTTGACCTTGGACAATGAAAAAGCCAGTATTTTAGTCGGTCAAAACGTGCCTTTTGTTACGGGCTCTTATACGACTAGCGGCAATAACTCGAACAACCCTTTTCAGACTATTGATCGCCAAGATATCGGTATCAATCTCAACGTCATACCGCACATTGGTGACAATGGCACGGTGCGCTTAGAGGTCTCACAAGAGGTTTCTTCTGTGGTGCCCAGTAGTATCGGTAATGCCAGCGGTTTAATTACCAATAAGAGCCTGATTAACACTACTATTTTAGCAGACGACCAACAGACTATTGCACTGGGTGGCTTGATGCGTGATAACACCACAACCAGTCAACAAAAAGTCCCTGGTTTAGGCAACGTACCACTCATTGGACGCCTGTTTCGCTCTGACAATGACAACACACAAAAGAGTAATTTAATCATATTTTTACAGCCAACTATCTTGCGTGATGGTGGTGCAGTTGCCAGTGTGACTGAGCGTAAATTTAATCAAATGCGTGTGTTGCAATTGGTTATCGATAAAAACGGAACAATTAAACAGTTGCCATTGAGCGGTACTGAAGGCTGGGATGGCGCAATCAGTCAGGATTATGAGCTGATGCCACTCAATCCACTGGTACCTAAACGTGACCAAACCCCAAAGCCTGCTGCTACTAGGAAAAACGTCACTAGAGTTGATAGTGGTAGTAATGATATTAAAACGTATCCGCTCAGTCGCTAAGGCTGTGTTGAAAAATATTGGGCATAACGCTAAAAACTATCAAATTATAAATTTTTCAAACCACACAGAGGTTAGCCATGAGTAAGCCTGTAACACAACCGCCAAGCAGTAATAGTAATAGAAAAAAGTGGCTGGCTTTAGGTCTGGTAGGTGTCGGACTATTGCTGATTCCAAGGCGTAGCAGTCGCAAAGATACTTCTTATTCTGATAACGTAGCAAATGAAGAATTAAAAAACGAGGCTTCCAAAGCTGAAAGAGCCTAAAGCTAAAAGCACGTCACTGTTTAATGAAAATATACAAAACAGCTAGTTTCTAACATAACTTATCTAATGGCGCTCTTATTTCGATACAAATTCGCGTTAACATTACGCTATTATCTTAAATGTCTTTTATACATAGCAAACCTCATGAGCTTCAAAGGTAATAAACAAAGAGATGTCAATGGTTTACTAACAAGAAGAGAGGGTTACTCTCTAGGATTAGCGATGCTTTTGATTATTAGTAGTGTTTTGGCGAGGTGTGAGCATCAGCCTGAATCTGTATTTTAGCAACAAGCTTAATTAGCAACAAGCTGAAACTGATTCCGCTAGTGAAATTGAGACGCGGGCGCATACAAGCCAGCAGGTGGCTGTTATTGCTCCCGAGCAGCTGTGGCTGATTAATGTTATATGGGAAACTATTGCCCAAAGGTTAGCACCGGAGACGCCACTTGCAAGCGAAGTTGAAACCGCTAAAAAACGGTCTCGATGTTATTTAACCAAATTGCCTATGCCGACCACGTTGTGGATACCTTACCTTTGTACCAGCGTATTGATACGGAGCTAGTGCTAAATTCTACAACAGACAAACGACAAATAGGTAAGCCTACCAGCGCTAAAAAAATGAGCTAAGCTCTGCTGATACTGCTTATCTAGTGATACAATTAAATCAACAGCGCGATGCTAAACATAATCCCTAGTTGAGCTATGCCATGTTAGATATGCAAAAAAAGCTCCGGCTCACCATTGACGATATTTTATTACCACAAGTCACAACCGATGCTCTGCTACTCTTATTTCAGACCGCTAAAAAAGGCTATTGAGATTTACAAAATAGTGAGCCGCAAGTCATTGATCTAAAAGAGTTATCAGATCCGAAAGTAGGTAGTATGAATTTAATCGTGCCTTATACTTGGCTGCAAGGTCTCATTAAGCCGCTATATGTCGTACAAACATCGGCGGCTCTCGATAGTAATCAATAAATAAAGATACACTCTAATTATTATAAAAACTATAATTCCCTATGTTTAATATGCAAATTATCGATTGTGGAGACTGTTTATGACTGCTATCGATCTATCACTGAAAGTTGAATCTAAAGGGCTATCACTACCTCACAGCTTTCCTTTGATTGATACCCATACCCATTTCGATGCCCCCGTATTTGATGAGGATAGAAGTCAACAAGCACAGCAGGCTTACGGACATGGCGTCCGCCATTTAGTACTGGTGGGTTATTTAGCTCGGCATTTTGACCGTCTTTACGAGACCCAACAGGCATTGATGCCGTCTGAGGCTTTGATGGCGACCTCTTCTCAATCATTAAAAGCAATGCCGCAGACCCATATTGCTTTAGGATTGCATCCTTTTTATATTGAGCAGCATACCGACGCGCACTTAGAGCAGATGACGCAGCTATTAGAAAAACAACGACCACTGGCTATCGGTGAAATTGGGCTCGATACCTTTACCGATATCATGAAGCAGCCTGAGATGCTTGCTAAGCAGCAGCGTTTTTTTAATGCTCAATTAGATATGGCGGTGAGTCATCAATTGCCAGTCATGCTGCATATTCGTAAAGCCCATGCCGAAGCGTTGTCATTATTAAAGGCACACGATTATAATGCCCATAAGTTGGGTGGTATCGCTCATAGTTTTAGTGGCGGCGAGCAAGAAGCCAAAGCTTTTGTTAAGTTGGGTTTTAAGCTGGGCGTTACCGGACAAGTCACCAATCCTAACGCCAAAAAACTGCGGCGTGCTATTCAAGCGGCAGTAGCCAATTATGGCGTTGAATGTTTAGTCATTGAAACAGATTGCCCCGACATGACACCGATAATGTGTCAAATATCAAATCCTAGTCGGTCAGCGCTTGGGCAAAGTACAGATAACGAGTGGCAAGGGGCTGCGGGTCACAATCGTAATGTACCGGCTAATCTGCCATGGGTGCTATACAGTCTTAGTGAATTACTAAATGTTGCCCCTGCCGACCTTGCACGGCAACTGTGGCAAAATAGTTGTGATGCGTTACACGTTACATGGGCGTATCCGCATGATCTATAAGTACTGATTTATCACTATTTCAGTATGAATATACTTATATGACGGCAATATCGCTATTTTATTTCACGTTACTATTTTTTTATTATAAGAGCTTTTTATTCCTTATGAGTCATCAACCGCCTGCTACAGATTCTAAGCCTATTCAAACGCTGTTAACTTCTTGTTCACCATTAAAAGTAAGCGATAATCCGGTTTCTAGTATTAACATAGAGGCTATAAATAATTTATCATCTGACGCGCAATCTCAAGATCAGCATAACGAACAATCTGATGAGCACCAGTATCAGCGCCGCTTTCAGGGGACACAAACCCTCTACGGAACCGCTGCATTCGATATTTTTGCTGCTGCTCATATTTATGTTATTGGGGTCGGCGGAGTAGGTTCTTGGGTCGCCGAGGCGCTGGCACGAACAGCAGTGGGCACCATTACGTTGATAGATTTAGATGTGTTGGTGGCGTCCAACGTCAATCGGCAACTGCCTGCCCTAGATAGCACCTTTGGCCAAAGTAAGATTGCGGCAATGGGCGTACGTCTTTCTGAGATTAATCCGCGCGTCACTTTACATCTGGTCGATGATTTTTTGACCCCTGATAATGTCGCAGCTTTACTGCCGAGTAGAGCTTTCGCTAAAGACGCGGCCGCTGCCAATCGTCCCATTGTTATTCTAGACTGCGTAGACGATATGTCGGCAAAGCTTGCAATTGCGCTGCATTGTCGCTTTAATAAACTAAAGCTTATTTGTGCGGGCGGCGCTGGGGGAAAAATTGACCCATGTCAAATTACGGTCAGCGACTTAAAAGAGTGTTATCAAGACCCACTGCTAGCACGACTGCGCTATAAGCTGCGTTTTGAGAAAGGCATTAATAAGGGGCTAAAAGAGAAGTTTGGCATTAAATGTGTGTATTCAACCGAGCCGCCGCGGGTAGATAAAAGCTGCCAAACGGGCGGTTTGCACTGTGGCGGCTACGGTTCTGCGGTAACGGTAACGTCAGTGGTTGCGATGATTATGGTCAGCGAGGCACTAAAAATGCTGACGAAGCACGCTGCAATGGCGCAACCTTACATTGATTAATGGAGACTCCCGTGTCTACTTATACTTATCCGCTAGCGAGTGATGATGAGGCTCGTATTGCTAAGCTACTGGAATTCCAAGTGCTCAATAACGATGTTGAGCCGGCCTTTACACGCCTAACAGATTTGGTCAAACTGTTCTTCGATGTACCGATTGTTACCATCAGCTTTATTGATGCGGATACCCAATATTTGAAGTCGTCTCATGGACTTGGTAATTTATGTAGTACCAAGCGAGAAGTATCGATTTGCAACTATACTATTTTATCTGATGAGATTCTTTTGGTACCCGACTTATCAATTGATGAACGCTTTATTTATAATCCATTAGTTATAGAAGCGCCCTATTTGCGTTTCTATGCTGGCGCGCCGATTATGTTGTATGAGGACGACCAAACTTACCGATTAGGATCCCTGTGTATCATTGATACGGTTCCCAATTATAACTTTGACGATAAGCAGGCACAGCTGCTTCAGCAGTTTGCTATCATGACTGCAGATACTTTACAGCTACGAAAAAAGCAGTACCAATCTAAGCATGCCAACGAGATGAAGTCAGAATTTTTGGCTAATATGAGCCACGAGATTCGCACTCCGATGAATGGTATCGGGGGTATGGTTGAGATGTTGGATGATACCGAGCTGACCCATGAGCAACAAGAATATGTGGATAATATAAAGGTCTCAAGTGAGCATTTACTGTCCATTATCAATGGTATTTTAGATTTATCCAAGGTCGAGTCCGGTAAGATGACCGTTGATATGGTACCGATGAATTTATCGGTATTATGCAACGAAGTTATCAGTTTATTTTCGGTAAAAGCCCGTCAGCGTGGTCTAACTTTAGAATATCATTATACCGAAGCGCTATCGCCTTATGTTCAAGGGGATCCGGTGCGGCTCAAACAAATTTTATCTAACCTAGTCAATAATGCCATTAAGTTTACCCGTGAAGGTGGATACGTAAGTATCAATGTCAACCATGCTCCCCATTGCCACTGTGCGCCTTGTTCTGATGAAGGTGCTGATAACAGTGATATTAATAGAGGCAATGGCCATGTTGATATCAGTGTCAATAATAGTGTCAATAACAGTACCGATAATGATGACCATGAGTCTCATGACTGCGATGAGATGACGTTATGTATCACAGTGACGGATAGCGGTGTTGGTATCAAGCCTGAATCTTTAGAGGCGATATTTGATGCTTATAATCAAGCAGACAAATCAACCCATCGGCTCTATGGCGGTACTGGTCTTGGGTTATCCGTCTGTAAATCGTTGGTGGAGCTTATGGGCGGGCGCATTTGGGCAGATAGTGTGGTCGATGAGGGCACAACTTTTCAGGTGTTATTACCACTTGAAACCCTCGATAAGTCAGAATATGAGTTTTGGCAATATTCTGATCGGATAGAGCCTGAAGTGACCTCTCAGCATACCGGTCATATATTGCTGGTCGAAGATGACAAGGTCAATGCCATTATTGCGCAAAAAGCCCTACGTAGTAGTGGTCATACGGTTACCCATGTCACGGACGGACAACAAGCAATAGATGAGTTTGCAGCCAACCCTAAGCGTTATGATGTGATTCTGATGGATCACCATATGCCTATCATGGATGGCATACAGACGACTATTAAGCTGCATGAGCTTTATGAGGCCAGCGAGTTGCCACCCATCATAGCCTTAACGGCCAATGCAATGGATGGTGAACGTGAAAAGTACTTGCAAGTTGGGATGCAAGATTATTGCACTAAGCCTTTTAAAAAAGAGCAGCTTAACTCGTTGGTACAATACTGGTTGATGTATAAACAATTAATGCAAGAGTAACGAGCAGGTACAATTAGCAATATTTTCGAATAAAAAGAAGTCAATTTTTATCGTCTATTATAAAAAAGCTCAACCCTCGTAATGAGAGTTGAGCTTTTTTATTCGTTATTTGCGTCTATTGATAAGGATCTTATAGACTTAGCTGACGCGCGTTTGGTAATCGCCCGTACGCGTATCGACACGTACAATCTCACCTTGCTGGACGAACAACGGCACACGTACTACCGCACCTGTCTCTAAGGTGGCAGGTTTGCCGCCACCACCTGAGGTATCACCTCGTAAGCCGGGATCGGTTTCAGTAATTTGTAATTCAACAAAGTTAGGCGGGGTAATGGTTAACGGCACACCATTAAATAAGGTTATTGTACAAAGGTCGTTTCCGTTTTCTTTTAGCCATTTTAGCGCATCGCCAACGGCGATTTTGTCAGCTTGTAGTTGCTCAAAGCTTTCAGGATGCATAAAGTGCCAAAACTCACCATCGTTGTACAGATAGTTCATTTCAGTGTCGATGACGTCAGCCGCCTCTAAGCTCTCACCTGACTTAAAGGTTTGCTCAAGCATTCTACCACTGCGTAGATTGCGCATTTTGACGCGGTTGAACGCCTGACCTTTTCCGGGTTTAACAAATTCATTCTCAAGGATGGAATAAGGGTTGCCGTCGAGCATCACTTTTAGACCGGCCTTAAATTCGTTGGTAGAAACAGTTGCCACAAGAGACTCCTAAGGATTGAGAAGGGTTACTATAATAAAGCATATCAATGATAAAAGGATAAATAGGGGTAAAGCATAACGCGTGTCTAACTTGCTTGAACGGGACACATTAAACGAGCATCCTTTGATAGCGTCATGACGAACAGCGTATAATGTCGTTTTTTAGGTATACGTAGTAGGCTGTCATGATAAACCATTTAATCACACAAAAAAACTGGCAAACGCAATTATCCGAAGCTATCACCTCCATTGATGAATTACTTGAGATACTGAACCTTCAGTCTTTAAAAGCGCAGATTTATTTGCCTACGCATTTCGAGCTGCGTGTACCGCGCGCATTTGTGGCGAAAATGGGGGTAGGCGATGCGAATGACCCTTTGCTACAGCAAGTATTGCCAAACCAGATGGAGCAAGTCAGCGTTAGTGGCTATATCACAGATCCTTTAGCCGAAAATACGCAAAATCCTATCAAAGGCTTGCTGCATAAATATGAGTCACGCGTGCTATTGACGCTGACTGGGGCATGCGCAATTCACTGTCGCTACTGCTTTCGCCAGCATTTTGACTATAGTGCTAATATGCCAACGTCCAGTACAGAAGCGGATATTATTAACTATATCAGCGCCCATCCTGAAATTAATGAAGTTATATTAAGTGGAGGCGACCCGTTGAGCGTGACCAATCGGCGCTTGTTTGCGTGGCTTGATATCTTAGAAGCGCTGCCACAATTGACCACCATTCGCTTGCATACCCGCCTGCCAATCGTTATTCCAGCGCGCTTAGACAACGAATTGTTAGAACGGCTGGCACAAAGCCGCTGTCAAATCGTGATGGTTGTTCACTGCAATCATGCTAATGAGATTGATGAGCTGACCGCTATCGCCTTACAACGTGCGCGTGCGGCAGGTCTGACTTTACTCAACCAAACGGTCTTATTAGCGGGTGTAAATGATAGTGCCTCAGTACAAGTGGCGCTCAGTCAGCGGCTATTTAGTGCTGGCGTGTTGCCGTATTATTTGCATGTACTGGATAAGGTGGCTGGTGCGGCGCATTTTGACTGTGACGAGCGGTCAGCTTGTGACTTATATTGGTTGCTACTAGCGGCGCTGCCTGGTTATTTAGTGCCCAGACTGGTCAGAGAGCTGCCGAATAGACCATTTAAGGTGCCCGTTGACATTTACAAACAGGCTTAGAGTGGTCACTATAATGCGTAACTATGTATTAATTTAGACTCAAAATAAATAGTAAGCATTTGCTAGTTTATTATAATATCCTCTATCTACTAGCCCCTTTTTATCATTTACATAGAAAGGAGAGAAGCTTCCTGCTTGATGACGACAGTGGCTTTTATTAAACATGGTTGGTTTGTAAATAGGGGCTCATAAGTGACTGCCCATGGATGATTGTTAAGGAGCGCTGAGGATGAACTTATCGACTTTTCAAGCTTATTTGGTGTCTAAAGCGCCCTTGCCAACGCCGCCGCGTCATTATTTAAACGGGGAAGAAAAGCAGTTACTAAAATGGGCGGCAAGTCTGCCGATGCAGTCAGAAGAGGATCAGGCCAGTCAGTTAGAAAAAATACTTACCGAGCTTAGTGTGGCTGATATTAATGATGAGTTACGTCTGCGTCTCATGAGTATTGTTATGACTGCTACGGACCGGCTGATTGCCGCTTTACGTAAGCATTATATCTATGAGGTGGGCCCGCTTAGCGATAGCCATCTTGACCTCATGGATCAAGTAAAGTCGCTATATTATCTAAATGTATTGGTTTTTGATGCGATAGTTCGCCGTGAAAGCTTGGCACTAAACTACCAACAGCAGCAGCGCGCCCCAAGCCCAAGCGCGTGGAAACGTTTGATGACGCCAACCCGTGTGCCGTCATTTACGTTAGCCGTAGCTATTTATCAATCATTATTAACTTACCAAAAGCTGTTATGCGAAAAAGCTATTTGTTATCAAAAGCCGCCGCTTTATATGTGGTCAGAGTTGAATCAGCTCTATCATTTGGCCTGTCAGTATAATCTGACTCAGTTAGAGCTAACCCCACATGTCGTCACAAAGCAGGCGACGAGTATTCATCAGCTTTATTGCCAAGTTTGTCTACATAGTTTACTCAATGTATTGGCCATGAGGCGGGCAAGTATCTTGTTAATACAGCGCTTAATTCCGGAGTGGGCAGTACACATTAATGCCACCTTGGAGCCGCAGACACAGACGCGCGTTTTTATTAATCTAAGAAGTGACAACCCCCCTGAATATCTGACTGCGCTCACTCCCTTGAATCCGTATGAAGAAGATCAAGACTGTTTGTTTATAGAGCTTGAGCCCTTAGCCACTTACTTACGCCAGCGTCAACATGAACTATTGGCTGCAGATAAAAATCTGACCGAATATCGCCTAGTGACCAAAATTCTAATGGCGATTACCCACCGTTATATCGCCCGTCAAACGACCACCTTATCTAAGTACAGCCCTAAAAAGCGCGCCACGGTCATTACAGGCTTTAACGATATTCATTACCGTGTGGCAGGCAATCGTAGTTTAATGCATATGATTGCGCCGCAAGACTTGCCGGTCGAGTATCTGCCGCGCTACGACACCGCTCCCAGAAAAGACGCTATCCCGCCGGTGTTTGAGATAGAGGTGCAGGAGAGTACCGAGACGATGTCTCATTTTAGGACACTGCGTTTGCTTACGGTACAAGATATTGTAGCGCAGCAAGGAGTGGCCAACGCGGGCTTCAATAAGACCAAAAAGGAAACAAATATTAACGGGCCGCTGATACCTTCTTTAACTGAGATATTTGAGCCCATAACTATTGAAGAGGCCAAACAAGCCAGTGACAGTGTGTTTGACAGCTTTTTGGCAACCGCACCGCCGCGCCTACAAATTATGAGCTTATTCTTATTAAGTAATCATCGAGACTCTGAGAACCAAGAGGCTAAGAATAAAGAACCTGAGAATAAAGAGCATAAGAATAAAAAGTCTAACCCTCAAGGAAATGATAAGGAACATTGGTCTTTAGGCATGGTGCGTTGGCTCACGATTGATGAAGAATATATCGAGGTTGAAGGCCAGATTTTAGGACACGCGCCAAAGGCTTGTGCATTGCGCTTGGACAATCGAGACAGTCGCAGCCAAAGCTTTATTCCCGCATTGCTGCTGGCGGCTGAGGACACCTTACAAACCACTTCAAGTTTGCTGGTACCCTCGTATCATTTTAAAACGGACGATAAAGTAATCATTCGTTTAAATGACCAGCAACAACGGTTGCGCCTGCAGCGCAGTCTGTTAAATACGGAAGAATTCACTCAATATGAAGTCATTCGTCTTTGAGATCAGAGTGCTAAAGCATCTGATTTTAAAAAATAGGAGCTTTTCATTGTATAGTTATGCTAATAAGTGAATATAAGTCGAGATAATAGGTAGCATAAGTGACTCGACCGTTTATAATTGATATTGATTTATAATCACTACTCTCAATAATCGACACTGTTTTTACAATGAGGATCATTGATAACTTGCTTTACTCAAAACGGATACTACGATTGAATCGTACATTATTATGTGGCAAAAAAATAAACAAGGCCTGCTATGCGAAATAAAGCCCTCTTAAATCTATTGGTTATAGACGAAGATCAGCTGTACGCTGAACGTCTAGTAAGTTTACTCTCCTCTTATTATGAAGACGTTAACTTGGGGTTTTTGGATGATGAAGAGGAGCTTTTAAAAATATTGCGCCAGCAGTGGGATGTGTTGGTATTTGGGCGCGCCTATGATTTGAGTTTTACCGATGTGGTGGGTATCGTTCAAGAACAAAGTCTTGACTTGCCAATGATTGGGCTTATGAGTGATGATTTGGCGGTCACAGGACGCAATGATGATGGGTTGCCAGCTGTAATTGATGGCAATATGGTCAAAGCGTTGTTGGCAGAAAAGGAGACTGAGGTGGTTATGGCGATATGTTTACAGCATGCCAGCTTGTGTAGCCGCCGGTATCTCAAGACCTTGCGTTATATTCTATCTGAGGCCGAACAGCGCGCCAATATTTTAATCAAAAACTCTAAGAGTGCCGTTGCTTATTTGGATCAAGGCATTCATATTTTTGCCAATGATCCCTATTTAGAATTATTTGGCTTTGAGGATTTTAATGACATTATTGGGGTTCCCGTTATTGATTTGATTGCCGGCGGTGATAATATTAAAGGCTTTAAGCGGTTTTTAAGCCAGTTTGATAAAGGCAGTCGCGCGCAAGTTGAATTTAAGTTTGAGAGCCGGCGTACCGATGGCACTACCTTTGAGGCCAAGCTCCAACTGGCCGCCGCCACTTTAGAGGGCGAGCCGGTTACGCAAATTATTATTCAACAAAATAATAATAATAGCGCAGAGATTGCCAAACGGTTATCGGTGGCGGAGCGTCAAGACAGCTTAACGGGTCTGAACAACCGACGTGGGTTTGAAGAGTATTTTGAGACGCTATATCAGCTGGTACTAGAAAATAAAACGAATGCCGGACTGTTCTATATTCAGTTGGATAATATCGGCAAAATTAGTACCAGCTTAGGCTTGCAAGGGGTCGATGCGACCATCAAGCAAGTGGGGTATGCTTTGGATGAGAAGATTAGTGGTGGGTTTGTGAGCCGATTTAGTGATACCGCTTTCACTGTATTGGTAGAAAACTTGACTACGTCCGCCTTAAAAGAATTGGCTGAGCGTATTCGAGTGAGCATTAGTGAGATGTATATTGATGTGGACAAACGTACCACAAATACCACCGCTAGTATCGGTATCGTCAAAATTGAGTCCAATTCCGCTGAGCCAACCGTACTGCTGGAGCGTGCTATTGATGCGGTGAATGATATTAGAATAAAAACCCAAAACCAAGGTGATGCCTGTCATTTTTATAACCCTAGTGAACATGCTACTAATGATGACAATGCGCTGGCAGAATCGTTAATCAATGCCATTGCGCATAATCACTTTGAGTTATTTTTTCAACCCATGTATGACATTAATACGGATCGCAGCGATTTCTTTGAAGTCTATTTGCGTCTACCTTTATCTGATACCGAAAATACTGTTCTAAGCCCTGATGGCTTTATGTCTGTTGCAAAAACCCATAAATTACGTGAAAAAATAGACCGCTGGGTATTGATAAATGCCTGTAAGCAGCTCAATGAGGTACGTAAAACACATCCGCAAGCACGTATACTGGTGCAGTTGACTAGCGCTTCATTAATTGATAAAAAGCTGCCTAACGTTGCAAGTCAGCTGATTAACGCGGTGGGCGGTGCGGCCGGAGCCCTGACGTTGCAGTTTAATGAACAAGATGTGGCCAATCACTTAACAGTGGCTAAAGCACAGTTTGCGGCCCTCAGTCGAGTCGGCTGTCAAGTGGGTATCCATCACTTTGGTAAGGCCGCTAAAGCCATTGAAATTGCCGATTTTGTGCAGCCTAACTTGATTCGGCTTGCACGGAACTATGTTGAGGGCATCAATAATGCGGATAATTTGGAAACAGTTAAGTCGCTTATCCTGCGTGCTAAAGCGCTGAACATTGATGTGCTGATGCCGTATATTGAAGAGGCCGCTACCATGTCAGTGTCTTGGAGCGTGGGCGCGCGTTATCTGCAAGGGTATTATCTTGAAGAGCCAAGCAGAACCATGCATATCGCTCCCGAAAAATAACGTATACCCTACTAGGTAGCACGTAAACCACTCCGTACAAACCATCCTTTTAATAACAAGTCACTTTGATAATAAGTCGCTTTAATAATAAGCTGTATAGTTATGTTTAATACCAAAAAGCCACAACGTTGCTGTGTTTTAGCCGCTCCGCTAATAGTACTGTCCATGCTAGCGCTTACCGCTTGCGATCGCACGCCACCAGATTATCGTCCTCTTGTGACCCTACCACTATATACTGCAGGCGACGCTGACAACGGGGCGCTGATTTATGAGGACGCTTGTAGTCAATGCCATCAGCTTAATCCGGGGAGCAATAAAAAGGGCCCGCAGTTGATGAATATTTATGGTGCACCAGCGGCAGAGTTAGCAGATTATAAATATAGTGAAGGTCTGTCAAATTCAGGCTGGATATGGGATGCTGAAACGCTTGACCCTTATATTGCCGATGCCGAAAAGGCGATGGCCGATTCAAAGATGCTAGCCGATCCGATGCCAGATGCTAGTGAGCGCGCTGATGTCATCGCTTATTTATCCACCCTGCGTGATGAAATTCCTGCTCTTGACGAAGATGGGTTTCCAATAAAAGGTGGTGATGCTAATAAAAGCGCTGATATAACGCCTGATAAAGGTAGTGCTAGTACAAGTAATGAGCAGTCAAAGATGACTAACGAACCAGTCGATGTGTCGTCTGACCCAGCCCAAAAACCTGCAGCTGATTTTAGATAGATTGAGCCTTTAACCGCGTGTGTTCTTATTAATATTACCCTTAAATCCATTTATAATAATAAAAATTCGGTGGTTTATTATGCGCCAATCTCAACCTCAAGCTTTTGATAACCCTATTAATACGTCTAATGGCAATATTTCTACCATGCCAATAAATAGTTCATCTGTCAGTACAAAAGAGCAGGCTGTGCTTGTTACCGATGATTATCGTCCTAACCAGCAGCAAGTCGCGCAACTATTAGGGCAGCTTAATCAAGTTGTGTTGGACAAGCCGCAAGTGGTCAAGCTGGCACTCAGTTGTGTGCTGGCAGGCGGTCATCTGTTGCTACAAGACTTGCCGGGTATGGGCAAGACAACGTTAGCACAGGGATTGGCGCAGCTATTAGGTTTAACCTTTAACCGAGTACAGTTTACCAATGATATGTTGCCCGCTGATATTTTGGGTATGAGTATTTATAACCAAGCCACGTTGGATTTTGAGTTTCGTCGCGGGCCCATTTTTACTCAGCTGTTACTTGCGGATGAGATTAATCGCTCTAGCCCCAAGACCCAAAGTGCGCTGCTTGAGGCGATGGAAGAGCGGCAAGTGACTCAAGATGGGCAGACTTATCGCTTACCGCAACCGTTCTTCGTGATTGCCACCCAAAACCCCTTGCAGCAAGCCGGTGTCTATCCACTGCCTGAATCACAGTTGGACCGATTTTTGATGTGTTTATCACTGGGCTATCCGTCACCGGCTGCGGAGCGCGCTTTGCTCCAAGGGCAAGATCGCCGCGAGTTACTGGCGACGTTAAAGGCCCTATTTAATACGGATGCGGTGTCATTGGCGCAGCAAGGCGTGCAGCAGGTTTATGTGGCGGATGTGGTGCTCGATTATCTGCAACGTTTGGTGGCAAAAACACGGGTCAGTCAAGAGTATCACGGTCTGTCACCACGCGGCGTCCTATCACTACAGCGTGCTGCTCAAGCGCATGCCTATGCATCGGGGCATAATGAGGTATCGCCTGAGGATATCCAAGCCGTATTTGCGGCAGTGACCGATCATAGGCTCGGGCAGCGTTTTGTCTCGCCTAATGCACTCAGTGGCCAAGCCCCGCAAACCATTGCTCAACGTATCTTGGCTGATGTCGCGGTCATTATTTAGGACTGCTTTTTAAATCCATTTGTTTAATATAGCTTGTTTAAGCTCATACATTTGAATAAGTCACTTTAACTGAATCGGCTCCATTTAATGTTGTTCCACTGCCAAGCATAACAACGATAGGGTGGTCATGACCATATTGCCCAATGCATTATCCCAACCTATAAAGACTGCGCTGGCAGGTTGGTTTGCCAAGCGCTCGCCTAAAAGCGACAGTGCCACTCTCAATCTGCGTAATGTCTATATTTTTTTTAGCCGCGAGGGCATGCTGTTTGCCTTGCTGTTGATAATTACCTTTATCGCGGGTATTAACTATGGCAATAATTTAGTCTTGGGGCTGTGTTTTTATTTAGTCAGTGTCTGGCTCATTAGTTTCCATGTGACCTTTTCCCACATATCAGGGCTACAAGTACGGTTGCTGGATGTGACCATGGCAGAGGCGGGAGAGTCGGCATGGGTGACACTACAACTGCGGAGTGAGAGTCGACAGCCCAGACGACAATTGGCACTCAGCTTTGAGCCTCGTATTGAGAAAAGTGCTGTCAAAGATGTCAATAATAAGCAAAGTAATAATAATGACAGCAAGGGTAAGAGTACTGGCAATGATATCAGTGCACCCGTATTAATCTCGCGTCTGCAAGATGAGCAAATTATACGTATAGCAATACCTACCAATCAGCGCGGACAACTTGAGCTGCCACGCTTGCAAATCAAAACCGTCTATCCCTTAGGCATCATGCGCGCATGGTCTTATGTCTATTTTGCGCGTACGGCTTGGGTTTATCCCAAGCCTGAGCGCTTTGAATGGCAAGCGCAATATTTGGTGGCCAATAGTGACGACTTGCCGACGGGTGGGCAATATACCCAAGGCCAAGATGACTTTGAGCGCCTTGATAACTATATCGAAGGCGAGTCTTTGGCGCGCGTGTCTTGGGCGCATGTGGCGCGTGGACAGGGTATGTTTACCAAGCACTTTGCCGACCCTGTCGGTCATGAGCAGACGCTAGACTATGCGGACATGCCAGCCGCTCATCATGAACAAAAACTGTCACAATTGGCTCATGGCGTGATAACTTTAGGTCAGCTGGGCGTGCCTTTTCAGATGCAATTACCGCATGAGGATTTGAGCACGGCAATCATTGGTCAAGGTGGGGTGTTTGCCCAAGCCTGCTTATTAAGGTTGGCAAAAATACCATGACCGATTCTAACTTATCCACGCGTAACCCCTTCGAGCAGTTGGCATTGGGTCAAAAACCTAGTGTTAGCAACAATGATATTAATAGTGGCAATGACAACAACAATGACCCCAATCATTCAGCCAGTCAATTAAATTGGTTCCATAAGTTACTAGCCTTACCTGCCTATTACTGGGTACTCATTACTCAGTTTTTGATTATTTTGCCGCATGCGGCTCATTTGCCGTTATGGCTAATGGGCTTTGCGCTAATTAGTATTCTTGCCCAACTGCCCCGTATTAAGTCTAAATTCAAAAAAACGCGACACTTAAAGCGCCTATATCAAGGCATGCAAATGCTTGGGTTTTTGCTGGGGCTGGCAGGCTTATGGCTGACCTATAATGCTACCTTTGGGCTTGATGTGGGCGTGGCGTTTTTAGTCTTGTGCCTAATTAGCAAACTGTGGGAGCTCTATAAGCGCCGTGATGCCTATGTGGTGCTTAACTTATCGCTGTTTGTACTTGCTGCGCTATTCTTGATGGATCAAGGGCTGGTCACGACTGTAGAAGTTATTGTCGGTACTATCGCAGTGTTACTAGCATTTATTGCGCTGAATGATGACAGTAATACTCGCGGTGATGGGCGCTTGCGGACGCTTGGGGTGCTAGGGGTCTCAGGATTACCATTATTGGTGGTGCTATTCTTATTCTTCCCCCGTTTGCCGCCATTGTGGTCAGTACAGTTATCAGGACAGCAAGCGACTACTGGGGTCTCTGATAGCATGTCACCCGGCGACTTTGCTAATTTAGGTCAATCAACTGCCTTAGCCTTTCGTGTTGAGTTTAAAGACACACCGCCTGCACAAAGTGAGATGTACTGGCGCGGTTTGGTATTTAGCGATTTTGACGGCATTACTTGGCGTCGCAACCCTGAACAACCGCCACCTTGGCAGCCTTCTGAGCAGCTCCCTGTCTGGTTTGAGCAAGCGCTAGCGACGGCTCCTACTGAGGTGCAGCGAGCGCCGAGCAGCTATGAGATTATCTTAGAGCCGACTCAGCAGCGCTGGTTGTATGGTCTCGATTATCCTTTGGCACCGCGCCAAGATATTGGCCTTACCACAGATTTTACTTTACTCAAATACCAACCTGTCACCCAGCAACTGCGTTATGACGTCCTGCGTTTTACGCCCATGCGTATCGACCCTGAGCTTGATGACGCCTCCAGACGGCTGAACTTGGAGTTACCGAATAAAGGTAATCCTAAGGCTCTCGCCCTTGCCAAGCAATTATTTGCCCAGTCAGGCTCAGACCCCGAGCTTTATATACAAGCCATTGAGCGCTGGATTAATCAGACCGAGTTTCGCTATACTCTATCGCCGCCAAAACTAAATAATAATCGTATTGATAGTTTTTTATTCGATACCAAAGCTGGGTTTTGTGAGCACTATTCGTCAAGCTTTACCTTTATGCTGCGCGCCGCTGGTATTCCAGCACGAGTGGTTGCCGGTTATCAAGGCGGTGAGTTAAGTCGTGGTGGCAAGGTGTGGGAAGTACGGCAAATGGATGCGCATGCATGGACTGAAGTGTGGTTAGCAGGGCAAGGTTGGGTGCGCGTTGATCCGACGGGCTTCGTTGCGCCTGAACGTGTCGAGAAGGGTATGAATGCCATGACCCAAGCCCAAGGTGCCTCGATGTTCGGCGATGGTGCCGGCGCGCAAATCAGCTATCAGCAATATCAAATGCTACAAACGTTGCGGCGCCTATCCGATCAAGCCAGTTATTATTGGCAAAAGGATATCGTCGGCTATGATCAGGATAAGCAAGCAGGCTCACTGCTAAAGTGGTTTAACATCAAATCAGTGATGCAGCAGATTGCTTGGATGGCAAGTATTGCTATTACGGTGATGACCCTCTTAGCGCTGATGATTTGGCAACGTCGCCGTAAACGTTGGCATCCGGCAGATTTGCCTTTAGTTAAGCTCTCTAAACGTCTTAGCAAGCATGACAATACGCTTGCTCGCGCTGACAATGAAGGTCAGTTGGCTTGGCTTGAACGGTTGGCTGCTACCGATAGTAATAAGAGTAAGTCAGATTTTAATATCAATTACGCCGCTATTGAGTCTCTAAAACAAGACTATCGCCAACTGCGTTACGGGCGTTTAAGTGCGCTTGATAATGGTAGTCATGATTATCAACAAGCGCTCAAGCAGCTTAAGAAGAATGTGCGTTCACTGTTATAATCATTATCTTTATTGATAGCCCAATTATCCCACCTGTAATAAAGGTTTAATAAAATTAAATACTATCAATATCTTAGTCGTTAAGTGGATAGGTATTAAATAATTAAATAGCGATAATCTAATAATAAACCAATATTTAGATAGAAAATGCTTGCAAAGTCTTTAAAACTTGCTAAAATGCTTGACCTAAATAGGCGTATAGCTCAGTTGGTTAGAGCGCTACCTTGACATGGTAGAGGTCAGCAGTTCGAGTCTGCTTATGCCTACCAAATTTAGAAAGCCCCAGTTTAACGACTGGGGCTTTTTTTGTCCGTAAAATATGGGCTGTAGCAGAAATGTAAGGTGAGTTTTAGTCAAAAACTTCATACTTCTAGCCTCAGATAAACTGCATCAAAAAGTCTATGTGCCCAAATTGTGCCTAAGCTGTGCCTTCTATAAATTTTACCTGTCTCTCAAAATAGTGTTTTTGACCTCTACCGTAGTTTTCCTAAAACCACTTTAGAATTAATTTATGTCTCTTTCTCTAACGACTTGTTGGGTACTTAAGTGAACAAATCACTCAATCCAACATCTAGTGCCTCACAAATTTTATCCATGGTTTCAAAGTCTGTTCTTGAAGTTTGTTCATTTACCCTGCTTTTGAGTGTTCAAGTTTTTGAGAGTGATGAGGATATATTATTTAGTCGTTATCTCGATGATAAAAAAAAGACAGCAACTAAAAATCGCAAGATGAAATCGGAGCGTGGTAAAAAAGCGGCCGAAGCTCGTTGGGGTAAAGAGGGCAGTGACAATAGCAAAGTTGAGAATGATACAAGCAACAATACAATCAACCGTCAAGCATCGTCCAAGCAATGCATAAGCAGTACTAATAGCATGCTTGAGCAATGCCCGTCATCTTTATCGTTATCTTCATCATTATCCAATAAAGATTCTCTCTCTCAGATGAGCAGCAGTTCAAGTATTGTTTCTATCAAACAATGGCGAGCACCAACATTAGATGAGATAAACGCATTACTTAAAAGTGAACACACATCAGCACCCATATTAGACTCTGGAACCTATAAGAATCATATCAGTAAGTTCAAAACCTATTATGCCGAACAAGAGCTCAAAAACAATCCCATTTTGACTGATGATAGACGATGCGATGTCCTTGTTACATGGATTATTAATGATCGCCAATAGCAACTCGTCAATACAAAAATAAAAGGACAGTCACATGAAAAACACATCAACAAATCCGATAGCAGTAAGCCAAATGCGTTTGATAGTGCAGTCAGCTACATCGAGCGCAGTAACGATGAAGTCGACAGCTACTTCGATGCCATGGAGCGAACTTGAAACCTATGACAATGAACAGATGCTACGCCAATTAACCAAAGAGATAGTCAGATTGTTTGGAGAGTGGCAACTGAACTTCGGTAATAAAGCACCTGTCAAAAATTATCCTATTCAAAAAGCAGCACTATGGGCAAAAGTAATCCTGTATATGCAACCAACGACTGAGCAATGGCAACAGGCTAAGGAACGTTCATTGTTTGAGGAATGGCCACCAAGCTCAGCACGTGACTTGCTAGCATTGGCATCAGTGAATAATCAGTACTATCCAGATATGCGCCAAGCGTATATTGATGCCGCAGTGTATCAAAAATACAGCCATGCCGTGGTCTATGAAACTGCGCGTCGAGTAGGATTTTGGGACATCAAGAGTAAGTCTGAGACGGTCACTTATAAACGTTGGCAGCAGTTATATCCTGAAGTGTGCTATGAGCATACAACTGGCACTGACTTTGCCATGCCACAGTCAAGTCAAGACAAGTCACGCACAAGCATATACCGATGGCTGATGATAGTCCGATGGCGGCTAGGGTTGATGCGTTTTTGGATAAGTTTAGAAGAAAGCATGGGATTAAAGCTTAGTTTTAATTTCTGAGTGAAGTTACATGAAACTCAATGAGATAAAATAATAATTGTCCTGCTATACCTGCAATCTTATTATTAAAGCTGATTTATTGTTACTGAAATCAGCTTTTATTGTCTTATGTGATTTTTCTCTGCATAATGTAAGGAGATTAAGGCTTTACTCTCTGCATATCACTGAGGAAAAAATGAAATACGTGACCTATATCTATGAAAACCCAGATTGGACCCAGTGGCAGTGGTCAGATAAAAAACTGTTGCCACTCGTCAGTCGTGTGCGCCTATTACAAGGCCGTCTGCTGGGTAAACTGCAAACACTAGGGTTTGATCTGAATGTCGAGGCGCAATTAGATGCCGTCACTTTAGAAGTTGTTAAAACCTCCGAGATTGAGGGTGAGGCATTAAATAGTGAGCAAGTACGTTCCTCTGTCGCCCGGCATTTAGGGATAGATAATGGGGTTATGCCAGCTGCGACTCGTGAAATTGATGCGGTGGTAGAGATGATGCTTAATGCTACTTATCATTATCAGCAACCATTATTGTTGGATGATTTATTAGGGTGGCATAGGGCATTATTCCCAGACGGCTATAGTGGGCTTTACCGTATTAAAGCGGGCAGTATCCGTGATGACAGCCAAGGACCAATGCAAGTGGTCTCTGGTGGTTATGGTCGTGAGCAGGTTCACTTTGTTGCGCCTAGCGCTGATAAGCTATCAGATGAGTTAGACAAGTTTCTATCTTGGTTTAATACGCCACCACATCAGCAGGACCATATAGATTTGGTGATCAAAGCAGGTATCGCTCATTTATGGTTTGTGACGATCCATCCTTTTGATGATGGCAATGGGCGATTGACTCGTGCCATCACCGAAAGAGTACTGGCACAAAGCGATGACAGCGCCCAGCGCTTTTACAGTATGTCAGCGCAGATTTTAAAGCAGCGTAACGATTATTATAAAATACTGGAGAGAACCCAAAAAGGCAATACGGATATCACTGATTGGTTGGTCTGGTTTTTACAAACGCTAGAACAAGCCCTGATTGCGGCTCAAACCACCACCAGTACAATCGTCAATAAAGCCAGCTTCTGGCAGAGACATCGACAGCATGCCTTAAGTACCAGGCAAGTACATATGCTCAATATTTTACTTACTGATTTTTATGGCAAATTGACTACAAAAAAATGGGCAACCATGACCAAATGTTCTATCGACACCGCACTACGCGATATTAATGATTTGATTGAGAAAGGTATACTTAAAAAATCTGAGTCTTCAGGGCGCAGTACCAGTTATGAGATAGAAGCAATCTAATGCATATTTTAGTACATTAGTCTTCAGAAGACTTAGGGCGGTTCATACCCTAGTAATGCGGTGGTTTATAATGCAGATGGCAGTTTACGCTTTCATATCAAATTAAGAGACTAATCTTATATATTACTTTCATAAATTTTTTGCAGAGTGATTGAATACTCTAAAACCAATTGAAAATGTACAACGGATGTAATGATAACAAGTTGAGGAGGGGTAGTGCTTAATGCTTTATCTGGATAAGTCTAGTATAAGCAGTTCTATTATATCAGTCTCATTTGAATAGTCTGTAAACTGGTTTTGGTGAGTGTGAGGTTGGTCTTACTGGAGTATAGTTTGGGAGAGGATCAAGCGTTCAATTGTTCTGCTAGAGTAGCAAGAGGTTCAATAGAACGCTCAAAATCAAGACTCGATTCTAGATGTTCTAAATGTTGACTAATTAATAGAATTAGCTGTTCTTCATCTCGTGCCTCAATCGCTTGCACAATACGCAAATGCTCATCTTCGGCACAGTTCGACGAGCCGAGCTTGTTATATAAGCCAATGATCAATGTAGTACGCAGTGTCAGCTCGCTTAAAAACTTCTCGAGAACTTGATTATCAGCAATAGCCGCTAAATCCATATGAAACTTACGTGATAAGCGTAATTCAACTGGTTTATCTCCTTGCGCGCGTGCCTTGGCTTCAGCAGCTATTGTTGCTCGCATATCAATTATGTCTTGGGCGCAAGCATTCTTAATAACATTGCAAGCTATGATTCGCTCAATGGTACGGCGAGCTTCAAACACATCGCTTGCTTCTTTAGGCGAAGGGGTTGAAATAAAGGCACCTCGGTTAGGTCGTAACTGTACAACATGCATAGTAGCGAGCGTAGAAAGTGCCCGTCTAACATTGGCTCTATTACAGTTAAATATCTCACTTAGTGTTGTTTCTACTAACTTTGTTCCAGCAGGCAGCCGCTGCTCTGATACCGCAGCGGTGATTGAGTTAATAATCATCTGTTCTGGTATTTCGTCAGTGTCAGTATCTATCTTTTTTATTTTTGTCATAATGGGGATTATAGTGCGCTAAACCATTCTTCACAACATGTAATAAAAATATCTATTGTTTTGTTAACAAATTTAGTTAACAATGATTGTTAACAATATTTTTATATTTCATTAACTAACTGATTGATGGTGATACTCTATGAAAATTCTAGTTATAAACCCTAATTCAACGGCATCTATGACGGATAAAATCGTAGCAAGCGCACGTCAAAAGGCAAGTGCCGGCACTACAATTATTGGCGCATCTGGAATCAATGCGCCTGCTTCTATCCAAGGACATTATGATGAGGCCATGTCTGTTCCGGGATTACTTGCGCGCTTGAAACAAGCTGAAGAGGAAGGAATCGATGGCGTAGTCGTCGCCTGTTTTGATGATCCGGGTATTGGGGCTTGTCGTGAAGTATTTTCAGGCCCCGTTCTTGGGATTTGCGAGGCTGCGGTAAAAGCCGCCAGTATGATCTCGACATCTTTTAGTGTGGTGACGACTTTACCGCGTTCTGTACCTGTAATTGAAGAGCTTATTCACGGCTACGGTTTGTCACATCGTTGCAGACGAGTGCGCTCTGCTGCAATCCCAGTACTTGCACTTGAAGAACCTGGCTCAGGCGCTCGTGAAAAAGTCCGTGACGAAATTTTGCGGGCGGTTCATGAAGACAACTGTGAGGCAGTTGTTCTGGGCTGCGCTGGTATGGCTGATTTAACTGAATGGTTGACAGAAGAAACGGGTATTCCTGTGATTGACGGCGTCACTGTAGCAACGCGTATGGTCGAAGCCTTAGTGGGTTGCGGACTGAAAACAAGCAAAATTGGAGCATATGCGTTACCAATCCAAGATTAATAAGTTTATAGCCTACTAAAAATTGTTCCAAGGAAGGAGAACGTAATGGATTATAAAGAAGATTATGCTGCGAAAGCAGAAATAAACGCTATAGATGTTGAAACGATAGGCGACGAAAGCCTTAAGCCAAATGGCCCAAAAGATAGAACTTTGGGTGCGCTTGGCTACATGTCTTTGTGGGTCGGAGACGGTGTGAACATGGGCAATATGACACTCGGTGCGAGTGTTATCGTTGCAGGTATGGCAATATTGAATATTTGGCAGACCATCGCAGCCGCATTAATTGCAATCGTAATTATTTCTACCTTCTTTGCATTAAACGACAGAGCAGGCTATAAATACGGTATTCCCTACGTCGCTCACTTAAGAGCATCATTTGGTAAGAAAGGAGCGCTGCTCTCATCCTTGCTCCGTGCAGTGCCGGCTGTGATCTGGTATGGTGTTCAAAGTTGGATTGGCGGTACCGCATTAAATGAAGTGTTCAAAATATTGTCGAGTGGCGCTTTTGATAATGTATTTGTCTGCTTCATCCTTCTTATAGTTGCGCAGATATTACTTTCAATGAAGGGCTTTAAGAGTATTAAAATAGTTGAGTCGGTAGCATCTGTCGTGCTGATGGGTATCGTCATTATTGTATTTACCATACTTGTTAAAGACCACAGTGCAGCCATTTCAACTTCCTGGGTTAATGCCAAAGGTACATGGGGAATTCCGTTCTTTGCCTATATTATGGTGTTTCTTGGTAACTATGCGGCTATATTTTTAAGTGCAGCAGACTATTCACGCGAGCTAAAAACAGGCTACACGGACGGAAAAAGAGGACTTTTTTACTTCGTACCGATTATCGTGGCTTATGGCTCGGTAATCGTTGTAGGCGCTATGCTTGCAAGTGCGACAGGTTATACAAATCCAGCGCTAGGGCTACCAGTATTATTTGATAGCGTTTATATGCAGCTATTCGTTTCTGTATTTATTGTGTTTGGTGTCATTGCTACCAACATGGTCGCCAACATTGTTACGCCAGCTTATGTTATTCAACTATTTACGAAACTGAACTATAAAGCTTCAGTGGCAATTACTGGACTGCTTGCAATAGGATCATTCCCGTGGCTATTAGTGCAGGACGATAATGCAAAAGGACTGGATACTTTTATCCATGTCTATTCAGCTTTTCTTGGACCGTTAATTGCGATTCTTCTTGTTGACTTCTATATGATGAGAAAACAGCATATCGATATCAAAGAACTATACAAAAAAGATGGGAACTTTGAGGGTGTGAACTATGCTGCACTACTGGCGCTTGGTATCGGAACAGCGGCAGCATTCGCATTCGTTCAGCTTGCTTGGCTGATCGGATTAATCGTTGCCGGTATTGCTTATCCGATTATTATGAAAACAATGTTTAAAGGCTCTAAATTCAAAAAAGGCACTGTTTTTGAAAAAGAGGTTTAACACCATAAAAAGAGCAGTAAAGTTAGCGGCTTTCTGCTCTTTTTATAATAAATAATTCACCTGCTTCGTTAAATGAACCCAGCTGAAAACCATACCTTAATTTGTAAGCAATATTCTGAAACCTTGTATGTATCAGCGATTTTACTGCAATAGAGTTAAGATTTTCTTTTACTAAGCTTCAATTTTTTAAGTAACTTTTATATTTAAGTGATAGGTTATTCCTATCAATTAAAGCCAACATATAATATCTATCAACAATTATTGCTATAAAATTGTTTTCGCTATCAATTACAATATATTCACCATTTTATAAATATTATTTTGACTAAATTTTTATTAGTATGTCGGGGTTTTCAGCAAGGACAAAGTAATATCCAATAAAAAGCCCCGCATAACGCAGGGCCTCACAATCAGCTTGATATACTAGTCTTCTTTACGTACTTCTTTAATTTTCTTGGCAGCAGACTCCATCGTATCAGCTGCTTTGTCAGCTAGTGACCCAAGAACATCTTTTGCTTTAGTGGTGGCATTCTTAACTAAAGATTCATCTTTATCATCTTCAGTATCTTTGCTGTCTTTAGAATCTGAGTCTTTAGAATCTGAGTCTTTAGAATCTGAGTCTTTATCGTCAGACTTGTTGGTATCTTTACTGTCTTTATCATCAGACTTGTTGGTATCTTTACTGTCTTTATCATCAGACTTGTTAGTATCTTTACTGTCTTTAGCATCAGACTTGTTGGCATCTTTATTGTCTTTAGCATCGGACTTGTTGGTATCTTTATTGTCTTTAGCGTCAGACTTGTTGGCATCTTTATTGTCTTTAGCGTCAGACTTATTGGTATCTTTGTTGTCTTTAGCGTCAGACTTGTTGGTATCCTCTTGTTTAGTGTCTTTTTGCTTATTGTCTTCCGTAGCTTTTGAATTACTCATGTTTCATTTCCTTTAGGTATGTTGTTTTTAGTTTTGATTAACTAAGGTCGAGCTTACTACTTTATTGCGTTAGCTGTCTGTATATCATAAGTTTCAATAGGTAATGTGAGTATTCATGCAGCGTACCCTTTTTATGATGCAATCTTATACTGTATAGCCTAACAGCAACTATAATAAACTTGCTCAATTACATGGGTCATTGAGATTGCTTGGTTTCCAATATTTTATTATTCGTATCAAACCTTTAATAACAATAAGATAAGTATGATTATGAATAAGAATGTATTAATAGGTCTAATGAGCCTGCTTTTAATATCCTGCTCATATTTTGAGAAAGATAAAGGCAAAATCATTATAAATAATGAAAGCGCTGATCTTGTATCTAAAGTCAGGATTGAATATACAAGCGCTAAGAGGGTAGATTTAATAGGAGAGTTACCCCCAAACTCTTCTTATAAGTACGCTATTGAATATACAACTTTTGAAGATTCAATCTATATTTACTATACCGACAAGGATAAAAAGGTTCACTCTGAGAATGTAGTCCCATATGCGGCTACATATAATAAAGAGCGGTATATATTTAATATAAAATAAAATTTGTATTAGTGCACAACTGGCGTACCCTGCGTACTAAAGGCAAACCCCGTATTGCTAAAGTTACCGATCATAACCGCCTCAATCACTGGTCTAACCGTCTCGTCTATACCTTCAACTTCAATGATATTGGTAGCATTTGGCATCATAAGCAGTGATGCCAACCAATACCACTGCTAAAAAACTTGAAATAAAAAATTGCGCAGGATTTAAAAAAGCCCGATTGAGGCTAAAGTTATTGTCAGATATTTCACGAATAAAGGTGACGAAAACCGCAATCTTGATGGCAATAAAACCATCAACGGGCAGCGATAATCCTGATTTTATTAACGCTGTAAAATGAACGACCAGCAAAATGACAATCGCCACACTGGTTAACAGGTCAAAGACAGCGACTTTATTTACGGATAGGGGCGATTTTGAGCGAAGATAGCGTCCTACCGTAGCGACAAAGCCCAGTAAAATAATGAATAGGTAGAAGATATGAAAAAGTTGCTGTAGCCCAGTTGATAGTGTAAAACCACTATCAACTAACGCGATTCCTATTCCAATAATGCTAACGACAATGGCAAACTTATTTAACAACCGATACGGTATGACAGCATGCATAGCCTAAGTCCAGACAAGGAGTAACTACCACACTTATACGCCTCTTTTTAACTATCTGCTAAGATTGGTTTTGAATAATCGTAACCAATTATGCTGCATTTTATTATAAAATCTTATTCTTCATCTCATACTGGATTCAGCAGGCTGGTTTTAAAATCTTCATAAGTGAATTACTTCTTAAAGCCACAAACTGCCACATAGTCACCGCGATCATAACCTTCGATAACTTCTTGTACCTTATCGTTGGCGAACATGGGGTGCGTTAGCAAGGTTTGAGCATACTCAAAGTCTACAAAGCCATTGGCCTGCATCAGCGCGATTTTTTCATCAGAAGTACGCCAGTTTGCCGATTTCACCAGCTCAATAGGGTAAGGGTCGGTAGGTGAGATATGCGCTAGCAGCTGATGTTCCCATGTTCCTAAGGAGCTGGCCAAATTGTATAAGCTGGCAAAACCGCTCTCTTTTGGCACATCAATAAGGATCAGTTTACCGCCTATTTTTAAGGCATCAAAAGACTTTTTAATACATAGGTCTAAATCACTGATGTAGCTGACACTGCCATTAAACAGAATGATGTCAAATTTATTAGGCCCAATCTCACAAGATTCAGCAGGGCTGATGTTGACTTGTAAGCCGCGTTTTTCAGCGATTTCAGCCATGTCTTTTGAAGGCTCGACACCGTGTTTAATATGAATGTCGTAGTCTTGTGCCAGTAGCATCTCAAATAACCCGCTGCCACAACCGATAGATAAAATCTTGCTGTCTTTATCCAAAAAGTGGGCGACCAGCTTGAGCTCACTGGTTAATAAGTTTTGATTGTCCAAAAACCAGCTGTCGTATGCGTTGGCATGTTCATCGAATGTGGCCATGATGTTGCTCCTTGATTGTGTTTATGAGTGTGCTTAGAATTATGATGGTTTATATTATTTTTAATAGGTGCATTATTTAGAACGGATTGTATTTGGGACGGGTTGTATTTACGACAAATCTAATGCCATCTGCCAAAAATTAACCTCCATACGAGCTGCAGTGTCAAATAGCTGTTGGAACTTCTTTTCTTGACTGGCAGTTGCTCCAGTCAGTAGCGTATTAATATGTGCCTCGTTTTGGGCAGTCACGTCTTGAAACTCGTCACTTGCAAAGACGTCGATCCATGATTGGTAGGGGTTGTCATCCTGATAGCCTTCAGCTTTAAGGCGTTTGCCGATTTCGCCATAACCCATCAAGCAAGGGGCAATAGCGGCATACAGATCAGCAAGTGACCCTGACATAGCAGCGTCTAATAGATAGCGAGTATAGGCAATGGTGGCGCTAGATTCGGGGGTGTTTTCTACCTCTTCAAGTGGAATTCCCCACTGTTTGCAAAAGTCCACATACATCCCGATTTCGAGATCTAGCATGGCGTTAATACCGGCTTGGCCGACCCGCATTTGCGCCAAACTGTCACTTTTATAAACACTTAAAGCCATGACGCGGGTGTAGTGGATTAAATATAAGTAGTCTTGTTTTAAATAATGCCGGAAGCTGTCTGTTGAGAGGGTTCCTGCGGCCAATTGATTGACAAAATCATGATTAATATAGTCCTGCCATGTGGGGCAGTTATGACGTAAGGTTTGGTAATCCATATTTTTAGCTTATTTTTATGATGGGATGATAACGTTATAAATGGTGAATAGATAAGAAAAGGCAGCGGTTCAATTGATTAAGGTTTTTGAACTAACCTCTCTATTTTGAGCATAACGAAGGGACGTATACTGGAAATAGTGTTAGATGCATTTAGCATCGTCTTTATCACATGAGATGTAACAAAGACGACAACTCTACTTTAGTGGGTTTATCTGCTAATAATTCGTTAAAGCGATAATTATCTACTGGTAAAGTTTATGGTATCAGTCCCATTGTCACTAAGCTTTTTAATAGTTAACTTGCTGTCTAAGATATCGCCTTTAGCGTTGATTTTATAGCATTCTGCTGCGGTTCCATTAGCATCAAAAGCCATCAAGGTATTCTCTGAGCTATTGATACAAAACCATGCCGTGTTACTACTGTCCTGCGCTAGAGACCAAGATTGGTTATACATACCTATCTTTTTACGTTGGCTGCTGTCGCTATAGACGGTTTCAGTGATCAATGGACTTGAATCACCGACCTTAGCCATCTTAGGGATAGTGGTTGTCTGCGTTGATAGCGAATACTCACCTGAATTGCTGGTAAAACCATGGAAAACTAAGGGCGAAAGAGTAAAGTAATTAATGCTGACTGACTGACTAACAACTTGATTGTTCACCTTGTTGATAGTGTTTACTTCAGCACCTTGTACCTGTTTATTATTGAACACCATACTGCCCTTGGGCGTGACTTTAATGTCTGCTGATACATTTTGATTGTCAACGACTGCAACTAATTTTTGGCTACGCTCTTTGGCATAGATATTGAGCATGGCGGCCTCGATTGGATAGTGAGTGACCATTGTATCTTGGTTCACACCACCCGACGTTCCACCATTCATACCAGTCGCACAAGCGCTTACGCTCAGCCCTACCGCAACACATAATCCTAATTTTTTCATTAGTTGTTCCTTTATTTTGATTCATAATGTCAATGAGCTAGCTTGTTTAAACAATTGGTTTAAACAGCTTATATAAGCATCTACTATAGTCGAATTTTAAACCAATGACATCTGCCATTAATTTACGCTCCTGCTATTATTCATTAAGCATAGAGATATAAAATATTTGACGTTTCAAAAGCAGATATAGGATGAGTATTATGAATGACGCTTTTTTCAACGATTTTATCCATGCCCAAAACCCTATTTATCCGCGGGTTATTAACGAGTTAACCCAAGGTAAAAAACGGACGCACTGGATGTGGTTTATTTTTCCGCAGATTAAAGGATTAGGATACAGTGCCATGGCTCAGTGTTTTGCGCTTGAGAACCTAACGCAAGCACAAGCATATTTGCTGCATGAGGTGCTGGGTGTGCGCTTACAGGAATGTGCGGAGTTACTGCTACTGCACTCTGATAAAAGCGCGTTAGAGATTTTTGGCACACCAGACCATTTAAAGCTACACTCATCGTTAACCTTATTTGCTTTAGCAGCTAATAAGGATTCAGTTTTTGAGCCACTTTTACAGCAGTTCTTTGGTGGTAAGTATGATGTAAGAACTATAGATATTTTGGAGCAATAAGGAAATGGTATAAGCAGTACAGACTAATGAAAAAAGCTGTCTAAAGTCCTAAAGTAAGGCAAAAGTGAATTAAAAAAACCGCAAAGTAATTCTCATTATTTAGCGGTTTTTTTGCGACCTATAAAATCTAATATTTTATTAAAGGTTACTTAAAACGCCCCACTAAGTCCGACAAACACGCTGGTCGATTTATCATCATCACCTTGCGAATGGGTGACCCCAGCATTGGCGTTAAGCTGACCAAACTTGCGAGATAACCCAAGGGTCATTGCAAAGTTATCATCATCAGTGGTTGCCATCGGCGTGTTAAAGCTAATGTTCTGTATCGTGTTTAAGCGCGCTGAAACAGCATCACGGTCGTCACTAAGCTGTTTTTGGTAGTGGATATCACCAAATAAATTAAGATTTTCAGCCAAGTTATGGTTGGCTTTTACGCCAAGCTTGCCATAGGTGGTTGTGTATTCTTGCTCATCGAACTGCATGGCGATGCCAGACATCTCTTGTTCTTTGAGGGCATCTAATTTTACTCGACTGACGGTTGCCCCAAGATATGGTGTGATATCAATGTTGCTTATCTGCATTGGATAGCCTGCTTGTAAGCTTGCATAATAACGCTTGCCGTCGGCACTTGATTTGAACTCTTGTCTATAGTCGCTGAGGGTAACAGCGCGGGTGACATCGACATCCATCGTACCGAAGCCAATAGCGCCATTGATGCGTATACCGCCAAGCTGCTCTACAGTATTGGTATGATAGACACCAAAACCGACTTCGCTCAACTCAATGTTGCTCAGACCGGTGGCAGTGTTTGAATTATCGAATTCTTTTTGGGTAATATTACCGTATAAACCTGTCACCGCGTTTGTTGAGTTGCCATGAGCAAAGTCTACCCCGAGCAATACTTGAGCATTGCCATCACTCTCAAACCCTGCGATATCTTGGTTTCCAACCTCACCTGTTGCCCATAAGTTACGCGTAGGCTGTTGTGCACTGTTTTGAATTTGATTGACGTGTGACTGCAAACGCTCGTTGGTCGCTAGCCCTGCTACAGTTGCAATATGTGGCAATACGCCTATTTGACTGGGTGCAGTTACGACTGCCGTTGCATAATCAGCAATCATTTGATGCGCACGCCCCGTGGGATGTATGCTATCAGCAAAAAAGTAGCTATTGTTGGCGTTTGGGGTTACTAAATCATTGGTTCCGCAAAGCAATGAACTTGTTGTCGTACAAGCGGCTTGAGTAACATTGGTAAAGCCGTAAATAGCCGGATTTTTATTAACTTGCTGTAATAAGCTAAACGTATCTAACGGTATGATATTTGCCCCAGTGGCCGCCGCGCCACTCAGCATTGCTTGGTTGTATTGGTTGCTAATAAAGGTACCTTGGGTTTGCGCCAATGGCCCTCGAGCGATAGCACTAGGAGTGAGGCCAATATCGGGAATATTAGGGACTAAAATATAGTTAGCGCCATTATCCTTTAGTGCTTTTATAGTTGAGATTTGACTGCCTACCGCTGATAGTATCGTAGCTTGAGCATTATCAGAATCTTCTGCGGCAGCGAGTAAATCGTTCGCGCCTGCCCATACGACATATAGCCCATTAGGGTCTACTCGATTGTTAGACAGATAACCATTAACTTGACTGTTTGCAGAAGCAACGGGAATACCAAATCCAAATAAGTTATTAGTAACGTCTACGCCAGCTCTTGCACCACCAATGGCATAGTTATTACCGGTTTGACTGCCTTTATATTTATTAGCGACAGACGTTGTACCCAGTTGTTCAGCGAATGAGGTCGCCCACGTATTGTCAGGGTTAGTAGTGAATTGACCCGATTCGTTAAGCCCCAAACCGCCTTGAGTCACTGGGCTAAGATAGCCACCATCCGTTAAGCTATCACCAAAAAACGTAACACTGTTATAGAGGTTAGCATAAGCAACGCCTGTAACAGACAGAGAGAGTGCGAGCATACTTTTAGTAAGGGTTTTAAGTGTGGTGCGAAGAATAGGGCGCTCAGAGGCATTAGGATGCATATCGACTTCCTTGTCGTGAATGTGACGGGTTCATTAAGTGAGTGTAACTGCTTCTGAAAAAGCTAGCAATCAGTTTGACGACAAAAGCTCATGTCCGGTGGTTTATCTGTTATTAGGATTTCTCTGAAAGTTTGCAAACGTCAAATGCTGAGTTAGATAAAATATTTTTAGCTAGCGATTTATGTCACAAAAATTATAGAATAATTAAAGATAAAGGGAGTGGCATTGGCTATCTACTAATTGGCTACATATTAAAAGTATCACATTGAAAATTAGGTATGTAAGTCTCGACGAAGCCTTGATGCCCTATAGCTGTTAGACCGTAGCCCGCTTATGATTTGGATTCAAGTGGATTCTGACGAAAAAATTTGACCATAATCTCGTAAATCTCAGGATAGGCATCAACCAGAGCTGCTGGTGTTTCAAAAAAGACTTCACTAAGAACCGCAAAAAACTCAGCCGGATTGGTCGCACCATAACGATCCAGCCCAGCTTTAGGGTTTTGCTGAAAATCCGCGTATCCGCGTTCCATAGTCTCAGTCCACGTTACAGGATCCATATCGGCTTGCATCGGTGGAAAGCCATTGGCTCGACCATTGAGCATGTCGAGTTTGTGGACAAATTCATGAATGACAACATTATGACCATCGCGCTCACCTGAGTGCTTGGCATCTTTCCATGAAAGAATGAGGGGGCCTCGTAGCCACGCTTCACCGCTACGATGTTGCTGGCTCTTATGCACGATACCGAACTCGTCTACGGTGATGCTTTCGCTGGTGTACGAACCAGAATAGATAATGATAGAGCTCCAGCCTGCGTACCATTCAAGGCTTAGATTCAAAATAGGCAGACAGGCTTGCAAGGCAATGGCTTGTCTTACCCCATCTGTGATTGAAAAGTCTTTGGCACCGGTAATCGACTTGTCGTCTAAGAACAAGGTAGCCAGCTCAAACAGACGGGTGAGCTCGGACTCGTCAAGCCTATCAAGTATCGGAATCTGCTGTGCGGCAAGCATCCAGTCAGAGTGGGTAAATTGACTCTTATCCAGTACGCGCTGTTCGCGCCAGTCTTTTAGTATGCTGAACATGCTTTATTTTTCCTTTAAGGTTGGCATTTAGGCTGTCTTATTATCAACGATTGTAACGTAACCCTAGCACAATAGGAGGCTAAAGCACCACAACTCACACGCCGCCTCAAATCTAATGATACTTACCAAATCTAAAAACGCCCAGTTCATCAACTAAGGTTTTTTTTTGTTCTTAAAATACAGCTTTCAAAGGCGTTCTATTATGTTTACCATGGCCCCCTAAAGGTCACTTGGTAAACATAGGAGGAATTAATGGCAAAAATCGTCGTAGCACTAGGTGGTAATGCCTTGCAAAGCAAGGGTAAGGTGTCAGCTGCTGATCAGAAGGCGGTGGCAAAAGAGACAGCAGAAAAGCTAGTGGAAGTTATCAATCAGGGGCATCAGCTGGTCATAGTCCATGGCAATGGCCCACAGGTTGGTAACATCCTACTTGGACAACACAGCATCGCCTCTGAAGCTGCGCCAGCGATGCCACTCGATACTTGCGGTGCGATGAGCCAAGGTTCAATCGGTTATTGGTTGCAACAAGCATTGAATAATGCGTTTCATAAAAACAATCTCAATGACCAAGCCGTTGCAATCGTCACTCAAACAGTGGTTGATGAGCACGACCCAAAGTTTCTGACTCCAGAGAAGCCGATTGGACCTTTTTATGACTCTGAAGCTGAGGCCGTAAAGACCTCTAATGGACAAGATTATATTTTCCGTGAGGACTCTGGTCGTGGTTGGCGGCGTGTCGTGGCTTCACCATCTCCACTCGAGATAGTAGAAACGAAAGCAATTAAAGCACTGACGGATGCTGGCGTGACGTTGATTGTGGCGGGAGGGGGCGGTATTCCTGTCATTAAGCGAGCTGATGGTAGCTATCAAGGCATAGAGGCGGTGATTGATAAAGATTTGTCAGCAGCACTGATAGCTAAGCACATAGGCGCTGATCGATTTATTATATTGACAACCGTGGCCGCTGTGAAGCTAGGGTTCGGTACCCCTGAAGAGACCTCCTTAGGGGTTGCTAGTAGCGATGATATCTCGCGCTATATCGACGAAGGACAATTTGGGGCTGGTAGTATGTTACCGAAAGTTCAGGCCGCTCAGCGTTTCGTAACTGACTCAGGTAATAATGCAGTCATTGGTGAGCTGAGTGATATCGAAGCTATTGTGGCAGGCCGAGCTGGTACGATAATTACGCCGTAGCTTTTTCAGACACAGTCGGTGCGTATTTTGCAAAGAGTGCTTTACCTAACCAGTCGCACGCTAGGCCAAGTATGGCACCGGCTAACAATGACAGTACGAGTAGCGGCACATTGTTATCAGGCATTGCAAATAATGAGTAGGTTCCAACGAAAATACCAGGGACGTAGCCTGTCCACTTAATCTGGCCCATTAAGACGATACAGGTGACAAATATGCCAACTGCGAGTGCATAAGCGGCGTTACTACCACCGAGAACCGCGGCTCCTTGTAGCATCAGCCATGCAAAAGCGACGCCAAACATCGTAGTGATGATAGTCATAAAAAATCCTGATAGGTAGCGCATGCCGGTTGCAAAATAAGCCGTAGTACTCGCAAATCCTGCCCATGCAACCAAACCAATCGCACCGGCATAACCGCCCCAGAGTCCACAAAGTATGCCGGTAACGGCAGCAGTACCGAGCGTATAGATGAGTTTGTTATCCATGCGACATTCTCCTTGTTTGCGACTTATGCAGGTATTAGTTCGTTATTCACATAGCCATTTTCTATAGCAAGATCCTGTAATAATATCCAACCATCAAGCATACCAGTACAAGTATCTTGGCCTGAGGTAGCACCGTGCGAGAGTACCGCTTGTAAAACGACTTCAAACGAATCTGCCTGATTAGCGACAGCAATAAGTAGATCGCGAAGTGGTTCGCTATACCGTCGTTCAAGTCCAGCACGCAGGCAGGCTTGACTGACGTTAGTGGTTGTTTCTAAATTATCTGAAATGGACTGTTTTACAACAGTTAGTTTTGCGTCATCAGCCTCTACTGCATGATTTAGCACTAGCAGCAGACCTAGTAGATAGTCATCACCAGAAGGGGTTAGCCCAATGCCAAGTCCAATCAGCTGCCGGGTTGCATCAGCAATGCCTTCGATTGACGACTGCATCCAAGCAAGCTTTAATTGCGCGCGGCCACGCTCAAGTCGAATAACCTGAGCACTGTTAAATACATCATTCGGCATAGCACCATAAAAGCTACCATGGATAGCCTGCGCTTGGACGCGTTGCGCAAATTGCTCTATATAGTCACAGCTTGGCACAGGCAGCTGGCGCTCATTTAAGCTATTGGTCACAAATTGACATTCATTTATTGCGATAGTTGTGGTCTTAAAAGTAATAGCAGTAGGGGATAATTGAACGGTTTCACCAATGCCGCCCAAAGTCTGGCCAACCTGATGCGATCCTATTAAACCGGCTGGCGCGTTTGGGCTACCAGCTGGAAAAATACTCAGCAGCTCACCACTATCAAGTCGCAGATTGACTGCACGGCGGAAGACACTCTCAACCGTAGCGGTTTTTAAAGTCTTAAGCGCCGTGTGCCAAGCGCTGTCGGCTGTGATAGCAATGAGCTGCATTTTGTATAGCTATACCTATTAGTGAAGTTAACATTGGTTAAGTTAAAATAAGTCGAGCCGCTTAGTTAATTGAAGCCGCTAACTGCACGATTGCCTTCTCAAATACTTCAAATGGTGGATTAACAAGACCGGCGCCAATCATGCCAATACCAGCGTCTTTATGAGCAATAGCAGTATTAATAATCGGTGGCATGCCCGTTTCAATAACTTTGATAACATCGATACCGGTTGCGAGACCACGGAAATTAAGAATCGGAATCGTAATGTTGGGGTTAGTACCCGTGGTAATATCCATCATATCTCTCGAGTAATTCAGCGCGTCTTCAACCGTACCACCAACCAGAGGAATAATGGCGGGCGCGGCTGCCATGGCAAATCCACCGATACCAAAGGTTTCAGTGATTGAGCTATCGCCGATATCTAGACCAGAATCTTCTGGCTTATAACCTGCAAACATGGGGCCCATGACTTGCTGAGCAGGTCCAGTAATCCATTGAAAACCGTCCATGTGCGAGACTCGAATACCAAACTCAGTACCGTTGCGGCACATGGTGGTTACGATGGTGCTGTTCTCTACACCATGCGCGGCATCCATCGCGTTCTTTGATACTGCCATCCAAGTGGGACCAGAGAAATAGTCGCTTGATTTTACAAACTCGAAAACCTCTTTTTTCTGCTCATTAGTAAAATCAGTTTGGATAATGTAGGGAGCAAGCTCTTGCATGAGTAGCAGTGAGCCGGCAAAGTTACGGTTGTGATCTTCATCGCCCATATGGATTGCTTGCGATAGCAGAAGACGAAGGTCAATCTCACCAGCGAGCTTCATAGCGGCTGAAAGCATTGGGCCGTGGACATCGCGCATCCAGTTGAGACGGTCAATAACCGATTGGTCATTAGCACCCATGCGAAGGATTTTTGCCAGTTGCTCAGATAAGTTCGTGTAAGAGACATTGCCGTAGGTTTTGTTTTTGACAACATGCATATACATAGATGCTGAAGTCACACCAGCCATAGAGCCGACACAGTCATGCTCGTGGCAGGGTGAAAACTGTACACCACCTGAAGCGGCAACTTTTTCGGCCTCCTCAATGGTTTTGGCTAGACCTTCAAAGACGATGGCACCGGTAACGGCACCGCGCATAGCGCCGCACATCGCGTTCCATTTAATGGGTGGTCCGGCGTGTAAAATCATGGTCTTGGTCATGCCAGGAACCACATCGATAGCTTGCTCGTAACCTATGAGTATTTGGTGTGAATTAGTAATTTTCTCAAATACTTCTTGGTTAGCGGCTTTAATCTTGGCAGCTATTTCTGGTTGCTGGAGTTTCTTTAGCGCGTCGCGCACTTCCTGAGAGTATTCGCGGGGCGGTGTCCAATTAACTTGCAGAGCGCTTGCACCTTGTTTCTCAATGTCGCCTGCAAATGAGCTGAGACCAACGTTTATAATGGTCATGTCCTTCGCTTTTCTACCAAATAATGACATATTATTCTTCCTTTATTTTTGTGTTTATTACTTAAATATTAGAGTTCATATATTATTTAGGCATCATTTTTAGCGCAACATTACCCATATCAACAACCGAATCAACGACATGCACACCTAAGTCTTTTAGTTGGTCGATTTGACCTTTTTTACCTTGCGGGTCTCGGTCAGTGCCAAGCACGTAAGCGATAATTTGTAGTGAGCGCTTATCTTTTTTCGCATCCGTATAGGCTTGCTTGATTGAATCAGCTGCTGCTCCAACTGGATCGTCGTTTGAGCCGTAACCGAGTACGAAATCAAGTAGTAAAACCGCGGTTTCAGGATCTTGCGCTTCTTTCACCAGTCGAGCATTACGCGCAGTTGGGTCAATCATTGGATGTGGCCGACCACTGGTAAATTCATCAGAGCCCATATCGAGTAGCGCATGATCGTGGCTAGTAGCACCGATTTCTAATTGATCTTTAGCGTTTTTTGCGACATTGCTGACAACATTATCAGTCGCATGCTTTAAGACATAAAATACTTCATCGCAAATCGTTCCACCGCAGAAAATTCCACGAATAAATTTCTGACTTTTGGCAAATGAGGCATTGATTTTTTCATAGTCAAAGTCATAGCTTTTTGTGTCAGTATCAACAGATAGACCAGCGGCTTGAACCGCTTTTTTCGCAGCTTCTAAAGTGTTATTAGTAAAGTGTAGATTAGCACTATTTTCTGTTGAGTCGCTTTCTGTTGAGCCATCACCGATAAAGCAGACCACTACTGGCTTATCAATACCTTTAGCCACCTCAAGTACGTTATTAGCGACTGATTCTGCAGGTGGTTTTGAGACTAACACGATGACTTTAGTTTGATCATCTTGAGCCAGCATATTTAGCCCATCGATCATCATGATGCCACCAATTTCTTCCGATAAATCGCGTCCGCCAACCCCGATGAGTTGGCTGATGCCGCCACCTAGAGCGTCAACTTGCACACTGAGTTCCTGAGCGCCAGTACCGGAGGCGGCAACGACACCGACTGAGCCGTCGCTAACCGCGTTAGCAAAACATAAGCCCACGTTATTAATAATAGCGGTACCGCAGTCCGGCCCCATGACCAACAAACCTTTTTCATGAGCAAATTGCTTAAGTGCTAATTCATCCTCGACAGTAACGTTGTCACTAAATATCATGACATTTTTGTCTTGTTCGAGTGCTTTACGCGTTTCATTAGCAGCGTATTCCCCAGGAACCGAGATGACGACTAAACTGGAATCATTATCTTCGATAGCTTTATTAAGCGATCGGTAGGATTTTTCTTGAGATTGGTCGGCAACCGAAGCGGTTCGTAGCTCATCAATTTTCGCCAGCACTTCAGCGCACATCTCTTCGGTTTCGCATTCTACAGCGTAAATCATGTCGCTAGTTGAGGCCGCTTCGACTTCAGGCGTCATTAAACCAACGTCGCTAATAACCGCTTTGTTCATCGCTGTGCCCATACCGATCATGGCTTTTTGGACACCCGGTAACTTATTGACCTTGGTAGAGAGCGCCATTAGCGTCATTGAGTCGGCATAGACTCCTGATAGTATTTTTGTTTGTACAGGCATTATTTTATACCCCTTTTATGGTGTGGTTATACTATGAGTATAGCCCAAGTGATTTAGGGGTGCGTATGGTTTTAGGTGATAGAAATGTACTCAATAGTATACTTAAGCTGAGTATTTTGAGGTAGGACTGAGTGAGTTCGTCAATAGTAATAGGTCTTCTCTAATGTTTCTCATTAGAGAAAGTTATAAGTAGTGCCAGATTACGCAATAGTGATTATTGTCTCCTTACAACTCGATTAATATGAAGGATAAGAGCCGTACTTTAATTCGTAGGGCTTTTTTAATAACTGTATGCCTATGCGCAATGTTATTTTACGAGACAATTGGTGTATGTCGTCGACTGTGGAAACGTCGAATTAAAAAGGGGTAATAAATCAGCTGAGCGTTCATAGTTGAACGACAGTTGCTTAAATGTTCTATGCGTAAAACCAAAAAACGGAGCGCGAGAGAGTAAGCATAAAAGACAGGTGTCTTGACAACTACCATGGGTACGGCGATACTCTCTGCTCAAGGGCTGAGCCGTTATGTTTACTCACCTTGACGGAACGCCTTGGTTATCGAACAATAGCACAGGCGTTTTGGCAAAAGTTGTATTGATCACTTGAGCTCAAATTTCAAACAAAATAATACTAATTCATAAAGGAAAAAATAATGGAAGGTAAGTTGACTGATTTTGATAAAGAGATGATAAAAAAATCTATTGAACTGGCGATTGCTAACGTGGAAAAAGGTGGCGAACCTTTTGGGGCGGTTTTGACAAAGAACCAAGAGATTATTACTGAAGCGGTTAATGAGGCTTATATTAACCAAGATCCTACTGCCCATGCAGAAATGCAAGCCATTCGCCAATCTGGCGAAACACTAAACCTGCCACGTGATTCTGATATCACTATGTATGCAAGCGGTAAACCTTGCGGGATGTGCATGGCAGCCATGCTACAAGTCAAAATAACACGTGTCGTATTTGCAGCAGATGAAGAATTGGGTGAAGTCTACGGCTGGGGTACACAGCCTTTATATGACAGTCTGAAAAAAGACTTTGGTCAGCAAGGTATTGAAGTCATCAATTGCCCCGATCCTAAAAGCAAAGAAGCGTTTGTAGCCTATGATAACAAGCACAAGGCGTAAAACACCTAGTAGGCAGTAGAAGAACAATAAGCTAGAAACACTATAGGCGTCAGATTAGCTTGTAGTGCTTAGAATATTAGTAAAACTCTTATCATTCTTGGTAAGAGTTTTTTTGTGCCTACTTATGCCCTTTTATTCAGGCTTTTAATTTAATATTAAGTTTATCTAAACTAATAGTATAACTCATAGTAACAGTTGAAACCAATAACTGCTTTTTTGTTACATAGTAAGCTGATATCTTGCCACTCTCAAATGTATTAAATAAGAAAAATTATTTGGTTTTTAGCGGCTATTTAATACCGAAAATATGGGTATAGAACTCTATAAACAGCTATTTACCAAATAAAAAAAGGAGAAACACATGCCAAAGACTGGTGATGAATTAATATGTATGGGTGGCAATACTTGTTATACAGCAGGAGAGACTTATATTGTAGGCAGGATCGTAAGCGAAAAGTATTTTGAAATCATGACGGGCTCTAGTGATGACCGTTGGTATGCCACAATAGATGAACAAGGTATATATGTCCGCTTCAACCATATGCAAGATCTAGTGAGCGATGCTTGGTTTAGTAAATTAATTGATGAGATTGGCGCTTAAATTGATTGTTAATAATACCTATTTAATGATGATTATTTCTTTATAAGTGTTTAATGCCGAGCAATAAAGCTAGACGCTACTGAGTAAAAAAATAGTTGTCGATAACGCCTTATACGTAACGTGTAACTCATTGCTGACTTATAATATAAAAAACTCTTGCCATTTGTGGTAAGAGTTTTTTTGTGATGATATATCTGCATTAAATCATATTTTTCTTGCTGCTAGGTTATATGTGTTTCTCTGCCATCCTTATTGCTAACTTTAATAGGTCGTTAGATGTCATGTCCTTTAAAGGTTCTTGTAACCCTGGTTCATCTTTTTTTAAAACCTGACTCATAATGTTCTGTTCGGAGGGTAGGTTGGGTTTTTTAGAATTGTTAATGTAATCTTGCATCAACTCGCGCATAACCAGCGACTTGGTATACCCGTTTTGCTCGACTACTTGCTTAAATTCGTTGGCTAAATCATTATCACAACGAATATGGATGGATGCCTGTTTAGGTTTGCTCATTAGTATTTAAACTCCCCTATATAAAAACCAAAGTTTCGATATGCTACTCATTCAAACGTTATAGCTTAAGTCTTTACTGTAGCATTTGTAGCCCACTTTGCAACACATACTTAGGATACTCAATTAATATTTATCTTTTGACTGGTAGTGCTATTTAACTTTGAAAAAGTATCGTTATTTCGTCTCAAATAACGTCAGCTTATCCGCAGTTTCTTGGGTTTCAATATTATAAAAACTTAGCAAGGACGGCGTAACCACATCATGTGAGATCGGTTTTGTTAGGAGCGCTCGAAGAGCGTCTGAATCAATTCCGTTATTCTCTGGCGACCATACGATCAGTGGCACTTGTTTCTGAGCTTTAGGCGCAATTTTATAGGGCAGGCCATGGAGATAGATGTTTTTTTCTCCTAAACTCTCGCCATGATCGCTCATATAGACCATTACAACATCATAAAATTGCTGATGTTTCTTGAGGGTTTCAATGGTAGTGTTTAAAAAGAGATCAGTATAGCGAATAGCATTATCGTAACTATTAATAAGACTTTTTGAATCACATTCTGATAGCTCATTACTCCTACAAACAGGCTTGAATATCTCAAATTCTTTTGGATAGCGTTTATAATAAGCAGGCCCATGATTACCCATTTGATGCAAAATTAGTAAAGTATCTTGCGGTTTGCCTGAGGTCGATACTAGCTGATCAAAGCCGCTGAGCATCCCAACATCACGGCATTCTTCATCACATACTGGGTTCAGCGCGTCAGTTTTAAAATCTTCATAAATAACTCTGTTTGCAACACCTTTTGAGCTGGAGTTATTGTCACGCCAAACTACCTTTACACCCAGTCGGCTAAGGGTATCAAGGACGTTGTCGTGATACTTCGCATTATTGACATCATAGGCGCTTTGATCCAGATAGCTGAACATACAAGGGACTGAATAGGCGGTAGATGTGCCACAAGCCATGGCTTCTTTAAAACTATAGATATTTTCTTGTTTACCTAGTAGCGGCATGGTGTCACGTGGATAGCCATTCAAACTGATATGATCACTACGAACCGTTTCCCCAACGACAAACACCATGAGCTTAGGTTTAGGCTCTGAGTTTGCAGGAGTGATTTTCTTGGTATCAATAGCATGCGCAGTGATTGAGGTTGGTTCTGTCATATCATCATAATAAACTTTTGCCAGTTTGAATGCGGAATACACCGGTGTGATGGGATTGGTGTAGTAACGTACTTGTTTATGTTGTCGAAAGAAGCTGGCATATTGGTCGCCAAACGGCAGCATACTAACGGCGATTAACGCGACTGCCATAATGAGGGTTACCGCTTTATGTTGTATCGCCTTTTTCCATGAGAGACGGGGGACATTAATTTTATAAATAAAAACTGCGGGCAGCACCCCTAGCAATAATAGCCGAACAATAAAATCAAGGGTTAACAGGTCACGCGCTTCAGCCTGATCCGTTTGCATCCCATTCAATAGCATGTCACGATCGAATATTGTGCCGTAATTATCAGTAAAATAAGCACAAAGTGCCGCTACAATCACCATAAATATTAAGACAAAACGGTAGCTAATACGGTAGCAGAGCAGCTGTAGCACGAGCCACAATATACCCAGCACCATACCGCCTAATGACAAGATAAAGCCTATATTGTCTTTGAAGTCATAGACACTCAAAACTTGCTGAAAAAACTCTATATTGGCAGTGACCACTAGAAATAGCGCTGTCAAAAAAATCAAATAGTCTAAGCTAATCTGACGAGTGGATAATCTGAGGTTGGACAACCATGTGTTCATTTTCTGTGCCTGTCTAACTTAATATAGGTGATATAAAATATAAGGAGGTTAATATAATAAAGCTGCTGTTAAGAACACGTTAAGATGGGTCATACTGCTGAAATCATTATAATTTAAGTCACTGTAATTTAAGTCGCTATAATTTAAGTTAGATTGTTCTGTATTATCTATCGACCAGTCGTTTTAAAGCCCGTTAAGTCAATAGCCGTTGGATTATACTCTTGATGGCTACCTTTAGATTTATCTTTCTATCGTTTAAGGATAAGGATATTTATGCACCATTCTATTCATGACGAAGCCCATCTGAGTAATCGCAACCATTGGTTAAGGGCGGCAGTACTGGGCGCAAATGATGGCTTGATTTCAACCGCCAGTTTATTAGTCGGTGTCGCGGCGGCAAGCCCAAGTAGCCAGACGTTAGTACTGACAGGAATGGCAGCATTGACAGCGGGCGCTTTATCAATGGCGGCTGGAGAATATATTTCAGTATCGTCACAAGCAGATACCGAAAAGGCGGATTTAGATAAGGAGCTGCATGAGCTGACTCATAACGCTGAGCGTGAGCTGTTTGAGCTGACAAAGATTTATGAGACTCGCGGACTTGATTATGCTTTAGCGCATCAAGTTGCCGTGGCTTTAACCGAGCACGATGCGCTGGCGGCTCATGCCCGTGACGAGATTGGCTTGACGGATCTTAGTCAAGCAAAGCCGATTCACGCCTCAGTCGCTTCAGGATTATCGTTCATTGCTGGCGCTATTTTACCCGTTATCGGAATTCTGCTATTGCCGATGCATTCACTGGTCTGGTCACTGGCATCTGTGACCGTAGTGGGCTTAATTTTGCTCGGAGTCATCTCTGCGCGCTTGGGCGGTGCGCCTGTTATTCCTGCTACTGCTCGGGTAGTGATTTGGGGCGTTCTAGCAATGCTTGCAACCTCATTAATTGGGAGGTTGTTTGGGGTGGCGGTTTAGATTTAGCTCTATGTCTAAAAAAATACAGTATCTTAACAATAAGCTAAGTTATGATAGTAAAAATTCCTAATAGAACTTAATAGATTATCTAGAAAACCTTAACTATATTTCTCATTTCTCTTAGCTCAATATTTAAAATAATATATCAGCTGCTTCACCACTCTTCTCTTACCTCTACTTAGTAGCAATACTTTCTAGCTTCACAGTAAGCACCCAGTTATTTAATCCCATGACTGAATCTAATGACTTAACCTAATGACTTAACCTAATGACTTAACCTAATTATTTAACAAGGTATCGCAATGAATCAAATGAGCGAGTGGGTGCTGATTATTATGGCAAAGTTTGGCTATGTCGGCATTGTCTTTGCTATGTTTGCTGAGAACGTTTTTCCGCCCATACCATCCGAAGTCATTATGCCAGCCGCTGGTTTTGCAGTGGTGAGGGGAGATTTAAATCTAGTATTGGTCATATTAGCGGGTACGCTGGGTTCTGTATTAGGCGCGTTACCGTTGTATTATTTAGGACGGGTGTTTAACAAGGAACGCTTAGTAGAATTTACTAAAAAGTACGGCAAGTACGTGTTTGTTAAACCTGACGACGTACTGTCCTCTAACGATTGGTTTAACAAACATGGTAAGAAGGCGGTCTTTTTTGGGCGCATGGTGCCCGGTATTCGCTCTCTTATCTCAATTCCTGCGGGTATGAATAAGATGCCTATTGTCTCTTTTTTAACACTAACGGCATTAGGGTCAAGTGTTTGGACAACGTTATTAACCCTAGCAGGCTATCACTTTGGCAAAAACTACGTGGTTATTGAGACCATGCTTGCGCCATACTCTAAAGTTTTCTTATTACTTGCCGTCGCTATTATTATAGGTTGGTTCATTAAGCGACGACTGTCTAACCAGATACATAGTAATAATGCCTAATACAAAAATTCGTTCATTTATCTTCTCAATTTAATTCTTCTCAGTACTCACTTCAACCACCTCAGCGTTATGAAGCACGCCTATTGTCCCCCTTAAAAAGCGTGTCATCAGTAAAACCATTCAACAAAGGAATGTTGTTATGAGTCAGATTTTATATGACAAAGCACTAGTACAGTACGGCAAGCCAATAGGGACACTATTATTGATGGTAGGCTGCATTGGTAGCAGCCACGCCGCTACCTATAAGATTGAGCCCAATAACTCTAACGTCCGCTTTGCTATTGACCACTTTAAAACCTCTGCTACTACGGGTGGGTTTTATAACGTAATAGGATTACTACGATATGACCCGCGCGCGAAGACGGGCGACATCTCCCTTGTTATTCCAATCAACTCGTTAAATACTGGTAATAGAGCATTCAATCTTAAGCTCATGGGCCCTGAGTTTTTTGATATGGAACGGTTTCCATTCGCTCGTTTTGAATCTACCAAGTGGCATTTTACGCCTGATAAAGAAAATCCAAAGGTTACCCGAGTCGATGGTAAACTTACGCTGCACGGTGAGACTCATCCTATTAGCTTACTGGCAACCAAGTTTGACTGCTACCTAACTCCTACTCTAAAAAAATCTGTTTGTGGTGGTAATTTCACCACTACGATTGACCGCACTAAATGGAATATCAAAAAATATAGCGTATTTGGTTTGACTAAAAACCTGACCTTAAATATACAAGTAGAAGCCGCTAAACAGTAGCCAACTCAACCTTTAATCTGCGCTAAGCCATTAATGTTTTTCTTTATCGTATGATGCGACGTTAAATACAGTAATTAAGTGAATAACTTAGAAGGATTTATCACTCAAATTTTGTATAATTAAAATTACTAACGTCATTATAATTAAGTAGTTTTGGTTTATTAAAGGTTTTGCTGAAGGTTATAAGGGTTAGGTAACCGTCAAATTAGCCCTCAGCACCTACTGTTTCTTTTTTAAATTAAAGGGGTCTGTGAATTGCAGTATTAAAAAACTAACAACAGACAAAATAATAGCAATTTCATAAATACCATAGGCCACCGAAATGCCGATAGCAGCGGTATTCCATAAGCTAGCTGCCGTTGCTGTCCCTTTTACACCATTGTCGCTTTTAAAAATAGCACCACCACCGATAAAACCCATACCGGTAATAATAGCGTACATAATCCGTGCTTCAGAATCTGATTCATGATAAGTCTCCATACTGATTAGCATGAACGCACACGATGCAATACTCACGAGTGGAAAAGTTCGAAGTCCCGCCCCATGATTTTTCATTTCGCGATTAAGCGCAATCGGTAGTGCCAGTATAAAAGCAATGCCCAGTTGAAAAGAATGGTATCCCAGCAACTTTAAGCTGAAGTCAAATTCAAACATACCTTGTTACGCTCTCTAAAAGTGGTGACTAAGATTAGTTTGTGCTGAGGCTAATATCTGTTACCAGTCAAATAGACTCAGTAAATAACGCTGTGATGGCGCTGATTCTTTAGAATCAACGCCATCAAGTATGCGTATATTGAGTGTTTATTATTCAGTGGGTTTATCAAATAAGGTTTCAATCGGTTTAGTGTGAATACTAGAGCTATTGAACATCGATTTATTACCGGTATCGCTTTCAGTCCAGAAGTTAATATTGAATTGGGCATCATCGCTAAGCTCTACGCGATGCCAATATTCCGGTGGGCTGACGGCAAATTCTCCGGCCTGTATGATGATGGTTTGCTCAGGTTCGGTGGCTGCTTCATCAGCAAAGCCGTAGAAGGTGACAGTACCTTGCATCACGCAAATTTGTCCGAACACGCCTTCTGCGGTGTTATGATGGGTTAACAAGGCTTTGGGCACTTTATCTTTAGTAAAAAAATGCGTAGAACGTTTTATTTTCCAATGGCTTGGTATGGTTACAGGGCTCATGGTAACTCCTTGATGGTTGAGTGGGTGATAGTCTTATCTTAAGTTGTTGGTGCTAGCGATGTGAAAAAATTTGTAATTAAGAATGATATTGCTTTGAGAATAAAGGATGCAGCCTCATTACAGTTAACCAACCTAAATAGCGCTATTTATTATCTACAAATAAACTCTATTGTTGATGTAAAAGCTCGACTGAGTCTACATTAGACTCTGTTAGTTCAAATAAACGCTTTGAGAGTCCAAAGAAAATCAGTTAACACTTAATGTATAGACTGGCAGCCGTACTCCCTTTAGAATTTTATTATCATTCGCCAGCGAGAAGCCAGCATGCTTACTTTAACGATTAATCAGCAGGATTATCAATTTGATAACCTCGACCCCCGAACGACATTGCTTGATGTCTGCCGTCAACATCTCCAAATTACTGGACCCAAAAAGGGTTGTGATCACGGTCAATGCGGTGCTTGTACCATGCTCGTCAATGGACGGCGGATCAATTCTTGCTTAACATTAGCAGTCATGCACGATGGTAATGAAATCACTACGATTGAAGGCATTGGTATGCCTGATTCCTTATCGGAGTTGCAACAAGCCTTTAAAGATCACGATGCTTTTCAGTGCGGCTATTGTACGCCCGGCCAGATTTGTTCAGCGACCGCCTTAATAACAGAAATTAAAGAGCAATGGCCAAGTTATGTCACTACTGACTTGCAGCAGCCTGATGGGTTATTAGTCCAAGAAATTGCTGAGCGCATGAGTGGCAATATTTGTCGCTGTTCGGCCTATCCCAATATCATCAGAGCGATTCAGCAAGTCCTTGAAAACCAAGTGTCGGACCAGACATCTGAGCCATTTTCAATGACAACCAGTCCTTCTACTTCAACAGTAAGCGGTATCTGGTCGCCACCACCGAGTGAAACCCAGCTTGGCAATCAATCATCTAACAATAAAGCTGCCAACACTGACAATGCTATAAGGAGCCGCTCATGAAACGTTTTGAATACATCCGCGCCCTTGAACCGCAGCAAGCCGTTATGTTTGCCACCCCAAAGGACGCGTCATTTATCGCAGGTGGTACTAATCTATTAGATTTGATGAAGTTTGAGATTGAGACGCCTCTTAAGCTGGTTGATATTAATCGCTTAGAATTAGAACAAATTGAGACCACTGCTGATGGTGGACTACGTATCGGCACCCTCGTGACTAATAGTGATTTAGCTGCGCATCCAACTATTATTGCAAGCTATCCGGTATTATCGCGCGCAATCTTGGCTGGCGCGTCAGGGCAGCTACGTAATAAGGCAACAACTGGCGGTAATCTACTACAGCGTACCCGTTGCTTTTATTTTTATCAGCTGGACAGTCCATGTAATAAGCGCGAGCCGGGTTCTGGTTGTCCTGCTATTAATGGAGAGAACCGTTTACTGGCTATTTTAGGCACTAGTGATGCTTGTATTGCCCAGCATCCCTCTGATATGGCAGTCGCTATGCGCTTGCTAGATGTCACTATTGAGACGCTCAAAGCAGATGGCTCAACTCGTCAGATTGCGATTAAAGACTTCTATTGCTTACCAAAAGATACCCCGCATATTGAGACTATTTTGGAGACTGGCGAGCTTATTACGCATGTCGTTTTACCTGCCCCTATTAAGGGCGTACACACTTATGACAAAGTTCGTGATCGTGCCTCTTATGCCTTTGCCTTAGTATCTTGCGCTGCTGTGATAGACAAAGACGAAAGCGGCAAGATGAAAACGGTACGTCTAGCATTTGGTGGTATCGGTACCGAGCCTTGGCGTAATGAAGCGGTCGAGGCCATATTGACCGGTACTGACGGCAACACTCACGTTATTACGCAAGCGGCAGACTTATTATTAAAAGATGCCAAAGGTAGTGGGCAAAACGACTTTAAAATACCATTGACACGTCGCTTGTTAAAGCAAGTCATTCAGCGCGCATTAACGACTCAGGGAGCATAATCATGGCACTATTTAATTCAGGGGCTCAGTCAGAACCTACTAAAAAGATGACCATGAACGAGCCTGTTGAGTCTCTTTTTGACAAAGTACCTAGTAAATTGGTAGGTCAGCCTATCACTCGTGTGGATGGCTCCCTAAAAGTTAGCGGCCAAGCCCCTTATTCCGCTGAGTTTCATCTTGAAGGCCAAGTTTACGGAGTTTTGGTCAGCGCAACGATTGCTAAAGGCAAGATTAAACACATTGATAGTCGTGCAGTAGAAGCTATTCCAGGGGTAATTAAAGTCGTCACTGACCCCAAACATTTTGTGCGCAACTCGCAACAAGGCGGCGCTACCAAATCACCTACTCAAGGCGTGACTGAGATTTTTTATCATGGTCAGCCAATTGCTGCTGTTATTGCTGAGACCTTTGAGGCGGCAACTGAAGGCGCCAAAGCCCTTAAAGTGACTTATAAAGATGAAACAGAAGATGCGGTACTAGATTTTGAGGCAGCGCTGTCTGATGCCCATGCGATTGATGAAGCAACAGGCTCCGATAAGAATCAAACCCAAGGTGACCCTGAACAAGGTTTGACCGATTCTGAGGTTTCACTTGACCTTGTCTATCATACACCCAGCCAAAGTAACTCTCCTATGGAGCCCCATGCGACGCTAGCGCATTGGGAAGGTGATAAGTTAATCATGTATACCTCCAATCAGATGCTAGCCTCGTCTAAACAACAAATTGCTGATGCGCTAGGCTTGGATAACGATAAGGTGCAACTGATTGCCCGTTATGTCGGTGGCGGCTTTGGTAGCAAGCTTGGTATTGCGCCCGAATCAATTGCAGCGGCAATATCTGCAAAAGAGCTAGGCCGTCCGGTCTTAATCGTTATGACTCGTCCGCAAGTCATGGAAGCGACCGTGCGCCGCTCGAATACTCGTCAGCGTATCGCTATTGGTTGTGACAAAGACGGTATTATTAATACCTTTATCCATAATAGTATCTCTAGCAATTTACCGGGTGAGAGCTTTTTTGAGCCAGTGGCGTTGTCTACGCATTTCCTATACCGCGGTGAAAACCGTCAGGTTGAGTATCAGATGGTCGATACTAACCAAGTCTTATCTGGTTCCATGCGTGCGCCAGGTGAGGCCGTCGGACAAATTGCAGTTGAATGTGCGATGGACGAGTTGGCAATTAAACTCAATATAGACCCGCTTGAGCTCCGCCGCCGTAATGAGCCAGAGCAAGACCCGAGTCAAGATATTCCCTTTTCAACCCGCAGTCTAATCGCCTGTATGGAACAAGGCGCTGAGAAATTTGGTTGGAATGAGCGCAATCCTAAACCTGCCAGCCGTTTAGAAGGTGACTGGTGGATGGGTATTGGCATGGCAGCGGCCGCCCGTGGCAACTCATTAGGCACTTCTGAGGCGCGAGTAATCTTGCAAGTCGATAGCTCAAAAGAGCTGGGTATCAAAGCAGTTGTAGAGACTGACATGACCGATATCGGTACTGGTTCTTACACGGTGTTTACCCAAATAACTGCTGATTTATTAGGTTTGCCGATTGACCATATTGAGATGAAGCTAGGCGATACTAGTCTGCCGCCAGCCGTAGGTTCTGGTGGTAGTAAGGGCGCTTCCAGCTCAGGCAGTAGTATTTACCTTGCTTGCCAGCAGCTGCGTGAGATGCTTGCGGATAAAGTTGGCCTATACCCTGATACTATCCAGCTGCGTGCTGGTCAGATTGAAAAAGTAGGCGAGCACGAAGCGACGTCAACAGAAGCTATCATAGAAGCTGGCAAAGATATTGCTACTGACTTGGTAGATAAAGCCACAGATGTTGTAGATAACCTAGCAGAAAAAATAGGCTTGTCTGCATCTAATCAAAAGAGCTTCCAGCAAGAACGCTCTGAACCAAATGTTTCTCAGCAAAAAAGCTATGACTTTAGTAATTTTCAAAGCTATTCATTAGCGGATATCATTGGTGAATATGATGAGAAAAAGCTGAGTGCCAAAGGCGAGATTAAACCCGGTAAAAATGCCAAAAACTATCGCCAAGCTTCGTTCGGTGCTCAGTTCGCCGAAGTTGGCGTGCACCGAGTCACGGGTGAGATTCGAGTTAAACGTATGACGGGTGCATTCGCCGGCGGGCGCATTCTTAATCACAAAACGGCCACTTCACAGTGTTACGGCGGTATGGTGTTTGGGATTGGCTCAGCTTTAATGGAAGAAATTATCCATGACAAGCATGACGGTCGCTTATGCAACCACGATCTCTCTGAATATCATATCCCTGTTAACGCGGATGTACCGCAAATAGAAGTTATTTTGGTAGAAGAAGATGATCGCTATACCAATCCCATGCATACCAAAGGCATTGGAGAAACCTCTATTTCAGGCGCTGCGGCTGCCATAGCCAACGCTATCTATAACGCAGTCGGTATTCGAGTTCGTGAGTTGCCCATTACTTTAGACAAGCTCCTCGATCAACTACCAGAGTAGTTTTTCTTACTAGAAGTTATTTCATATTAAAAAAACCCGCTACCTAAACGGGTTTTTTTAAGCTTATCTTTTGAGATTGTTTTTAGGACTTAAGGAGCGTTATGAATCAAGTGGCCGACATTCTTAAGCTTGCCATGCAGGCTGAGCAACAAAATATCGATGCTGTACTGGCAACGGTAGTCCGTACCGAAGGCTCAGCTTATCGGCAGGCTGGTGCCATGATGCTTATTTGTGCAGATGGACGTTCGGTTGGGATGATTAGTGGGGGTTGCTTAGAGCCGCATATTATCAAACGTGCGTTTTGGTTGACCCGTCATGGGGCTACTGTGCAAACTTATCAGACTGGTGAGGATATTGAATACAGTGAAAATGGTGAGGCGGAAGCTGCTGTTAATAACAAAGATAAACCTTTATATGACGATTTAAAAAGTGACTTATATGATTATTCAGATGACGACTTAGATGAGGAGCTGAATTTTGGCTTGGGGTGTAATGGACGAGTTCATGTCTTGTTCGAGCGTTTAGCAACAGCAATGCCTTTGCTGGATTTAATCCGGCAGGTGCGCAGTACGCAACAACCGCTAACGATTGCTACTCTTATTAAATCTAATAGCTATAAGTTTCAAACTGCTCACTCTAAAGGCTCTCAACTTCAAATCGGCACTCGTATTAATTTAGACGCTTATCTCAATACAGGGCAACTAATTACTATTGATAGCAATCAAAATTTTTCTGACCCTACTCATATAGTTATAAATGTGCTTAAAAAACTAGCAGCATATAAATTTCATAAAAAAAATGCTGAGTACGTTGTGGTAGAAAGTAATTTAGAGAAGAGTTACGAAAAAGCAGTTAAGCAAAAAATAGAAGAAAAGACGATACAAACAGCATGGTTAGTACAACGAATTTATCCACAAATACGACTGCTGATTTGCGGCGCGGGTAATGATGTTATGCCGCTCGTGACAATGGCAAAGCTGCAAGATTGGCATGTGACGGTAATAGACAGCCGTCCGCAATATGCGACGCGTGCACGATTTAAGCAGGCGGATGCAGTGCTGTGTTTACCATTGGATGATACCGAGACGTTAATCAAAACCAGCTCTAATTCTGCTGTTGCAGTCATGTCGCACAGTTTAAATCAAGACCGTGCTCGTCTAGCAGTGCTATTAGAACATCCACCTGATTATCTTGGACAATTAGGCCCGCGCTATCGAACTGAGCGCCTCATTAAAGAAATTAGCGCTACAAAATCTAATCCGGCTGACCTAGCTATAGGAATTGCGCAACTGCATTATCCTATTGGCTATAAGTTAGGCGGAGACGGCCCTGAAGCCTTGGCACTCAGTATCATGGCGCAAATGAGCGCGGTCATTCATGGTCAAAATTCATAAACAAATATTGCCAACAATAAATATGAATGCCGCTATTAATACAACTTTCTAATGCAATTTTCAATAAAATCATGAGTAGCTTATGACCAACAAATCTATTTTATCTGCTGCAATTCTAGAACAGGGGACTATAGAAAGTCATGCAGAAGATGAGGTGGTAAACCATGCTGTTATTATCTTAGCGAGTGGTTTGAGCCAACGTCTTGGTCAATCTAAACAACTATTAAGCAAAAATGGCGAAGCGCTGATTTGCTATATGACAATGCTTGCTTTATCGACCCAGCCTAAAACAATCATTGTTGTTGTTCCTAAGAATAGACCAAAGATTTCGAATGCACTCTCTGATTTAAGCCGTAGAAACTCAATGATTGATATTGTGGTGAATCCTATACCCGAAGTAGGTATGGCACACAGTTTGTATTTGGGCATTGAAGCCTTAACTGGCTTTGACAGATCTCTTAATGACACACTCAGCAGTACTCCTATCAATCGAGTGCTAATAATGGGTGTTGACCAAGTCTTATTGGATAGCCATCATCTAACCAATTTACTGGCAGGTACGGAAACTGTCATTGCTAGTAGTTACCAGCATTTAAATGAGCAGTATTTAAACAAGCAAGATTTAGACGAGCCGAGCTTAGATAAAGTCGCGTGTACTGAAAAATCTAAAGGCAGTATCATCGGCTTACCTATAGTGATTAGTTACGAGCTTCTCAAACAGTGGCAATCAGCGTTAATAGGGGATAAGGGGCTACGGTATTTAATCAGAGCATTGCCCTCCAACCAGCTTAGTACCGTCAATAACCCTCAACTCAGCTATGATATTGACACGCCCCATCAACTTACTCACGCGCAGCAACAGCGCTGGCTCGACAGCTAATTTAAAAACTCTTTCAAATTAAAATTCACTAAATTGTTATCAGCCTTCATGCCAATGAGTGGCTGATTTTCGTGGTTATTAATATTGAAACCGTGGATATTGACGGCCTAGGATAAAGGCATGAATTTCAAAATAAAGTCATTAATGTTAGAATGGTTTTATTTTGTACAATCCAGTTCATTCTAAATTTTTTGGGTCACTGTCAACGATGACCGAACAAGATCAAATAAGGTCAGATATATGCTAATCACAGAGCTGGGATATTTTGCTTTGCTGGTAGCCTTTGTGCTTGCCATATTACAAGTTGTATTGCCTACATGGGGCATCTCTCATAACAATGTGGCTTTGCAGCGCCTAGCACCTAGTCTAGCTTGGGCACAGTTTGGCATGATGATGGTGTCATTTTTGGGGCTGGTGGCAGGCTTTTATTACAATGATTTTAGTCTAGAATATGTGACGCAGCACTCTAATAGCTTGCTGCCTTGGTACTACCGAGTGTCAGCGACTTGGGGTGGTCATGAAGGCTCGCTATTGTTATGGATGACCATTTTGGCGACTTGGGCGGCTCTGGTTTCCTTCTTTAGTCGTGGTTTGCCATTATCAATGCGTGCGCGGGTCTTAGTCATCATGGCTGGTGTGCAGACGATGATGTTGGCGATGCTTATTCTCACCTCTTCTCCGTTTGACCGTACTTTACCGTTCTTGATGGTCGATGGCGTTGACTTGAATCCTGTCCTCCAAGATCCTGGCTTAATCATTCATCCGCCGATGCTTTATATGGGTTATGTCGGGATGGTGGTGCCCTTTGCTTTTTGTATGGCGGCACTTTGGGCAGGCAGGTTGGACGCGGTATGGACGCGCTGGTCACGTCCTTGGACACAAGCAGCTTGGGGGTTTTTAACCTTAGGTATCGCCCTTGGTTCTTGGTGGGCTTATTATGAGCTTGGCTGGGGTGGCTGGTGGTTTTGGGATCCGGTCGAGAACGCCTCGTTGATGCCGTGGCTTGCTGCTACTGCACTATTACACTCATTGGCGGTCACCGAAAAGCGCGGTGTCTTTAAAGCATGGACGATTATGCTGGCCATCTTTACTTTTGCGTTAAGCTTACTGGGTACTTTCCTCGTGCGCTCTGGCGTTATTACCTCTGTCCACTCCTTTGCGGCTGACCCTACCCGCGGTCTCGCTATTTTAGTGATTTTGGCCGTGGTGATTGGTGGCGGACTAATGATGTTTGCACTGCGCGGTTGGCGACTTACGGTTGAGAGTCAGTATCGTCTGGTCTCTCGTGAATCCTTTCTAGTTATTAATAACGTCATTATTTTAATAGCGACTTTGGTGGTTTTACTGGGCACTTTGTACCCTATTATTGCTGATGCCTTTAATTTAGGCGAAGTATCCGTTGGCGCGCCTTATTTTAATGCACTATTTGTACCGCTAACGTGGTTATTAATGTTGGCAATGGGAATGGGCTCAAATATTCGTTGGAAAAAGGACAGCCGTCCTTTACTAGGACCAGCACTAATTATTGCTGTTAGCAGTGCTGTCCTTGGTGCGATTATCAGCTACTTTACACATCCAGTAGATATGTTCAATATTGCAGTCACTGTGGCGTTGAGTCTATGGGTATTGGCATGGATGGTTGTCGATATTAGAGACAAAACTAAGAATGCTAAAACCCGTTTGGCTGGTGTTAGAAAGCTTAAGAGCAGTTATTGGGGTATGCAAACCGCTCATCTAGGCGTATTAATTGCCGCTATAGGGGTGGCTTTTACATCCAGTATGAGTATTGAGACTGATGTCGCCATGGGTATCGGCGATAGTGTCCACGTCCAAGGTTATGACTTTAAGATTAAAAGCTTTACAGAGGTCAAGGCCAGTAACTATGACGCGACCGAAGCAGAGGTTCTAGTCAGCAAAGACGGGCAACTGGTGACCACCTTACGTCCACAGAAGCGTACTTATGTGGTCAGTATGATGCCAATGACCGAAGCTGCTATTGATGACCGTTTAAGCCGCGATCTTTATGTTGCTCTAGGCGAACCTATCGCTGAAGACAGTCATCAATGGGCCATTCGCATTTATGTTAAACCTTTGATTCGCTGGATTTGGCTCGGCTCTATTATTATGGTACTTGGGGTGGTGTTATCGATGCTTGACCGTCGTTACCGCTTTAAGCCTAAGAAACGCGCTAAGATTTTAAAGGATGATCTTGATTATGGTATCTATGACGATCGCCTAAAATCTATTGAGCCTGCAGATGTAAACCAACCAGTAGAGGAGCGCTAAGATAATGGACAGTCAACAATTAAAACTGTGGTTTTTAATTCCTCTTATTGTGTTCGTCGGTCTGATTATCATGTTGTTCTTTAGATTGGGCAAGCCGACAGAGATAGTGACCAATACGGCCCTTGAGCGCCCAGTACCGACGTTTGAATTGCCGCTATTGTCTGATACTAGTCGCATGGTCACTGACGCTCAGATGCCAACATCCCCTTATCTGATTAATATTTGGGGTTCATGGTGTCCGACTTGTGTATACGAGCATCCTTTCTTTGTAGAATTAAAAAAGCGCGGTGTGCATACGGTTGGTGTGAATTATAAAGATGAGATTGGCGACGCACTTGAGTATCTTAATGATCTTGGCGATCCGTATTTAATGTCCGTCCAAGATAAATCTGGACAGTTTGCCCTAGATTTGGGATTAACAGGCGCGCCTGAGACTTTTGTTGTTGATGGTAATGGCGTTATCCGTCAGCACATCGTTGGTGAGGTCAATGAAGACAATTGGCAAAGCAGAATTAATCCCTGTTTAAAGGTCTTACAAGATGAGGCTGCCGGCAAGAAAGGGCCAGCCGATAACATCGAGGAAATCTGTAAATGAGCCACAAATCCTTACCTTTAAAATCCTTACCTTTAAAATCCTTGCCACTTTATAAATCGGTATACGTAGCCATATTTGCGCTGCTGGTTTTATTAATGGGCGCGACTACACCAAGTTATGCGGCTATCGATGTTTATGACTTTGACTCAAAGCGCCAAGAAGCACAGTATCGCGGCTTAATTGATGAATTTCGCTGTCCAAAATGTCAAAATCAAAATCTGGCAGGTTCTGATGCGCCAATTGCACAAGACTTAAAGCAAAAAACTTATGATATGGTCAAAGACGGACGCTCGGATGCTGAGATTCGTCAGTATATGCAAGAGCGCTATGGCGATTTTATTAGTTACAGTCCACCAGTGCGACCATCGACTTGGGTGCTTTGGTTCTTTCCGCCGCTGCTGTTGATAGTAGTATTGGGCGGCTGGCTGTGGCGCAATCGAGGAAATCGCACGCGAACCATCAAGCCCCGCTCAACGGTAGATAGCTCATTGAGTGCTGGCGAGCAGGAAGCGCTGGACAAATTATTAGCAAGTCGCATGAAATCAAGCGTAACTGAGGCTAGTGTCAACTCAGATGAGCCGAAATTATCTGAAGTTAACGCGACTAAATCTAATTCGTCTAAGCTTAAAAAGAACAAGTCGAAAACGGACAAGTCGAAAACGGACAAGCGTAAATCGAACAATCAAGCACGCGATAAAGGGGATTCCTTATGAATGTGTTTTCTACTTTTGGCTTATTTATTACGTTAAGCTTATTAGTTGCTGTATTAGCCGCGCTAGTGGTCATCGTACCGTGGTTACGTGCAAAAAAAGGTGTCCCTGCTGTCGAAGACAATCGGCTCATTGACCTTAATATTGATGTCTACAAATCCAGACTGCGTGAGCTTGCGACGGATAAGGAAGAAGGGACGCTCAATGAAGAAGAATACCTTGCGCAAAAAACGGAGCTTGAGCGGCAGTTATTAGCGGCAGAGCAAATTGCCACCCCCATGCAAACGCCCAGTTTAAAAAACCAATTGATACTCATCATATTTGTACCGGTTATTGCCGGATTGGCTTATTTCTTTATTAGCGATCGCAGCAGTGTGTTTGAGTTGTGGCAAGCGCAGGATAAAGTGGGAGACATCGCCGATGAGCTTCTTACGGGTAAAATTGATGTGCTGCCAGAGTGGGCTTTTGAAGATGGCGCAGGGCTTTTTTCGACCATACAGACCAATGTCCATCGCAATGCTGGAGATTCTTATCGCTGGATGATATTGTCTGAGATTTTCTTATCTTTTGAGGAGCCAGAATCAGCTTTAGAAGCGCTATCGAGAGCATATAGACTGTCTCCTGAAGATGAAAATATTGCGACAGAGTATGCGCAGATAAGTTTTCTGACGAATGGGGGAAGTTTAGATGACGAAAACCGCCGCGTTTTGGCAGATATTTTAAAAGCCAACCCTGATAATGAAGGGGCGCAGATGTTGATGGCAAGAGGCGAGGCAAAAGCGGGCAACTATAAGGAAGCACAAGGTTGGATTGATAAAATGCGCCGCCACTTGGCGCAAGTGCCAAGCGATGATACCCATGCGCTCAGCGGTTTAGATGAGCTAACAGCAACGATTGCTCAGCAACAAGCACAAGCGGCTGCAGGGGTTGATGTGTCCGTCACCGTAAATACCAGTTTGCTGCCTTTAGTCACTGCCGATGATGTGTTGTTTGTGGCCATTCGTGCCGCCGCTGGCGGCCCTCCCTTCGCGGCAAAACGCGTGCCGATTAGTAACCTAAAGCAAGGCAATATTGCCGTCAGTCTAAGCGACTTAGATGCCATGATGGCAGATAAAACGTTGCAATCTGCACGTGCTTCCGGTGAGCAACTGGTTGTGACGGCACGAATCAGTCATTCTGGCACGGCACTTTCCCAGTCTGGGGATTTATCTTCTAATCCAGTCGTCTTAAAAAGCGACCAACAGCAGGTGAATCTTGAAATTAATCAGCAAGTCCCTTAAGGTTTCAGTCTAAAACGTATCATCAATTAATAGCTATTTATTCCTTAAACGCCCCAATAATGTTGGGGCATTTTTTTTATTAAAAATACCTACAAAAGCTGGGAAGTAATAAAGTTCGACCTGTTGTATAAAACCTACTTTGTTTGACTAAAAGGCACAATTAAATTAAAAAATTACTCTGCAGTCTTAGGTCAAATGTAGAGGATTGTTTACTGAATAACAGTATTTATGTTAACATTACCATAAGTAAGGAATTAATAAACTTTTGGTTTTAGTTGTTCTACATTTATCAATAGCTAAGTTAAAAAACCCTAAACAATAAAAGTATAAAAACAACTACTTAATCCTTTTTGATAAATATTTTATTACTGATTCAGTATCATGATTCTATGATGATTATTCTGAACAGCCCTGTTTTACTACTTGTTAGCCAGCGTGAATATATTGAGAGGTGAGCTATGAAACATGAACAGCAACTACAAACCCAAGAGCCACCAGTCAGACGTGAGTGGCTCAGTGCCTTGGTGATGGCTTTTATCGCTCTGCCATTTATCGCGCTTTTATTCATTTGCGCTTACGGATTTATTGTCTGGTTCGGCCAAATGTGGTTTTGGGGCCCACCGTCTTAGTTATTTGCCAAATAGCGTCTAGTTACTATGAACTAAGCAGAAAACACCCCATACTTTCACGCAAAATAATGGACAAATTATTGCCCAAATTGCTCTGAAATCCAAATTGTTAAGAAACACAGTAAGGAATTATTATGAACAAAATAATGAACGCAATAAAAGGCCTATTTAATTGGCTGCGTCGTCTTCTGTTCAAGCCTTCAACGAAAATCGGACTTGGTCTTCTTATTATTATCGGCTTTGCGGGTGGGGTGTGGTTTTGGGCGGGATTTAACGCTGGACTTAAAGCCACCAATACCGAAGAGTTCTGTTTGTCTTGCCATACTATGGAAGACAACTTGTTACCTGAGCTTAAGAAAACGGTGCATTTTAAAAACCGTAGTGGTGTCAGAGCCGTCTGTTCAGATTGTCACGTACCGCATGATTTTACCGCTAAAGTGGCGCGTAAAATGCAAGCCTCACGTGAGGTGTTGTCGGAGCTGATGGGCGATATTGAAACTCGAGACAAGTTTAAAGATCATCGTATCGTGTTGGCGCAACGTGAGTGGGGTCGGTTTAAAGCCAATGATTCTAAAGAATGTCGCTCTTGTCATGACTACGACAGTATGGATTTTGATAAAATGCGCGTTACGTCCCAAATGATTATGCGTAGTGCGGCTGAGCGTGATGCCAGCTGTCTTGACTGCCATAAAGGGATTGCACATGAATTGCCAAATACCGAAGGGATGCACAATCCAGCATTTGACTCCTTATTGTCTGAAGCCAGAAGTACAAAAATCAAAGACGGTCAAAACTATTTCAACATTGTACCGCAAGATTTGTATACCTCAGAAGATAGAAAAACCAAAGCAGGTAGTATAGAAATCGCTGCACCGGTTAAAGTATTGGCGCACAAAGATGGGGCTGTACAAATTGAGCTGGATATGTGGCGCAAAAATAAAGGCTTTGGTCGGGTATGGTTTACTAACTTTGGTTTAAATATACCTGATGCTATTATCGAAAAAGACTTAGCCAGTGATAAAAACCTGATCACAGCAGGCGAAGCTAAAGAAGATCCGTTAACTGGTCTTGAGTGGCAAAAAGTGAAAGCGCAGTTCTGGGTGGCTGAAGGTGGACTCATGGACAGCATCGAGCCTGCATGGGACATTGCGAGCCAGACTTACAGTGACAGCTGTAGTACTTGTCACCGTCAGCCAGATCCAAGTGGACACGATGCCAATCAATGGCCAGGACTGTTTAGTGGCATGGTCGGGTTTACTAACTTAGACAATGATAGTGCTGGTATGGTCTTAAAGTACTTACAGTTGCATTCATCAGACTTTAGAAAGAACCCTCAGGGTAGTGGTTCACCTGAAAACACGTTCCAAGCTGCTAGACCGTAACTAGAGAAAATAATTAGAGAGAAATATTATGAAGAATACCAATCGCAGAAACTTTCTCAAGTCACTAGCCGCTTTAACGGGTACCGCGCTATTACCGACATCACTACTTGCTGATAACAGTATCGTTACTGGTAAGACTGGGAAAAAACCTGATTTAAGCGGCTGGAAAATGTCAGGTGCCCATTGGGGTGCCTTCCGTGCCAATGTTCAAGGTGACAAACTCGTTGAAGTGCAACCTTTTGAGTTTGATCAGTTCCCGACCGATATTTTGCAGGGTGTACCGGGGATTATTTATAGCCCGTCACGGGTACGTTATCCTATGATTCGGGTTGACTGGTATAAAAACCGTCATAAAAGTGATACGACACAGCGTGGTGATAACCGTTTCGTACGCGTCGGTTGGGATGCTGCTCTAGATATGGTCTATGAAGAGCTTGAGCGTATCCAAAACGACTACGGTCCTTGGGCATTACACACCGCTAACGTTGGCTGGCGTTCAGTAGGACAGATCCACAGTTGTGGTAACCATATGTTACGCGCTGTGGCGATGCATGGCCGTAGCGTCGGTACCGCAGGGGATTATTCAACGGGTGCTGGTCAAGTGATTATGCCTTACGTGTTGGGTTCGACGGAGGTGTATTCACAAGGTACGTCATGGCCGTTGATTTTAGACAATTCAAAAGTCATCGTTATGTGGGCGAATGATCCCGTCAAAAACCTCCAAGTCGGCTGGAATACAGAAACTCATGAATCTTATGAATACTTAGAGCAGCTTCGCGAAAAAGTCAAAAATAAAGAGATTGAAGTCATTTGTATTGACCCAGTAAAAAGCAAAACCCAGAACTATTTAGACTGTACCCATCAGTATGTTAATCCGCATACGGATGTGGCGTTTATGCTCGCTATCGCGCATACGCTATATACCGAAAAGCTTTATGATAAAAAGTTTATTGACGTCTACACTCTCGGCTTTGAAGAGTTTATCCCTTATGTGATGGGAAAAACTGAAGATAAAATCGAGAGGACCCCAGAGTGGGCAGAAAAGATTTGCGGTATCAAAGCGGATCGTATCCGTGAGCTTACGCGTAAAATGGCGAAGAACCGTACCCAGCTTATTTTTGGCTGGGCGATTCAGCGTCAACAACATGGTGAGCAACCTTATTGGATGGGAGCGATTATCGCTGCTATGTTGGGTCAGTTTGGTCAGCCGGGTGGTGGCATTAGTTATTCGCATCACTATAGCTCATCGGGTGTTCCAGCTTCAGGTGCTTCTATGCCAGGGGCGTTCCCATTAAACTTAGATGTAGGCCGTAAGCCTAAGCACGACAACGAGGACTATAACGGTTACAGCTCCGTCATACCGGTTGCGCGCGCGATTGATTGCCTATTAGAGCCCGGTAAAAAGATTGATTTTAACGGTCATGAAGTCACCCTGCCGCCTTACAAAATGGGTATCTTCTCCGGCTGTAACCAATGGCATCGCCATCAGCAGCGTAACCGCATGAAAGAGGCGTACCGCAAAGTTGAGACTGTCGTTGCGGTCGATTATAACTGGACGGCAACCTGTCGCTTTGCTGACATTGTGCTACCAGCGTGTACCCCTTATGAGCGCAATGATATTGATGCTTACGGTACCTATAGTAACCGTGGCGTTATTGCCATGCACAAGCTGATTGACCCGTTATATCATTCTAAATCAGACTTTGATATTTGGTATGAGTTAACCAAGCGCATGAATCGTGAAATCGAATATAGCCGTAATATGAATGAGATGCAGTGGATTGAGCAAATATACGAAGAGTGCCGTGCTGATAACTTGAAAAAAGACTTTTTTATGCCGGAATTTGCTGAATTCTGGAAAAAAGGCTACGTGCTATTCCCAGAGGGTGAAAACTGGACAAGACATGCTGACTTCCTAGAAGATCCTGAAGTCAACGCTCTTGGTACACCATCAGGCTTTATTGAAATAAGCAGCCGAAAAATTGCCAGTTATGGTTATGATGACTGTAAAGGCCATCCGACTTGGATGGAAAAAATTGAGCGCTCGCATGGTGGCCCAGGTTCAGATAAGCATCCACTATGGCTACAGTCAGTGCATCCAGATACCCGTCTGCATTCACAAACTTGTGAGTCTGAAGAGCGCCGTGCAACCTATACAGTACAAGGTCGTGAACCTTGCTACATGGGTCCTGAGGACGCCAAAGCTCGTGGTATTAAAGATGGGGACATTGTACGCGTATTTAATGATCGCGGTCAGTTATTGGCAGGTGCGGTTGTCTCTGATAACTTCCCACCGGGTATCATTCGTATCCAAGAGGGGGCATGGTATGGACCTACTGGCCCTGAAATCGGTGCCTTAGATACCTATGGAGACCCTAATACGTTGACTATTGATATCGGTACGTCAAGTCTTGCGCAAGCACCTAGTGCCAATACTTGTATCGTCGAGATGGAGAAATTCGTTGGTAAAGCACCAGCGGTGACTGCATTTGGTGGTCCAAAGTATGTCAATCCAGATGGTAGTATTGCTGCATTATCCCAAATGGGTTAGTTTAGTTTGGGGCAGTGAGTGATAAAAAGCGCCTTTGTAAACCACATGCGATGTAAATAGCGTTTGTGATTTACAAAGGCCTTTATCCCTATAGATAGTCTGTTCTAGTCTAGTGCTCAAAATCAGTGTTTAATAGAAATAAAACCGCTATTTAATAACCCTGTTACTTCACAAAAGTTTCAGCTAATAAAACATAGAAAATAGCTAAAATTGGATCTTAAATGAACATAACTGAAGATAAAATCAACATCAATGAAGAATGGCAAGCTGCTAGTCCGGCACGTTCTGCACTTTATCGTTGGTTTGCAGATGTTTTCGCACGTGAGCTGACCTCGGCGACTTTAGATGAATGGCAGCAGAATCAAGCTTACGATAACCTTCATGAGGTGTTTGTTAGTCTCGGACTTGAGCAATATAGTAATCGCGTGAAAGCGGCCATTGATGATTTACAGCAATTTCCTAAAGAGCATCGTGCTATTGAGCTTGCCGCAGATTTTGCCCAGGTTTTCTTACTCAGTGGTGATGATAGTGCACCGCCTTACGCTTCTTATTATCTGAGCAGCGATAAACATCTTTATGGCAAGCCTGCAGCGCAAATGATGCGTTTTCTTGATAGCCAGCAGCTAAGTTTACATCCTGAATTTCGTGAGCCGAATGACCATTTAAGTGTTTATTTTATCGTTATGAGTTTATGGATTAATAAAAGTATTGAGCAACAGCTGGAGATGGTTAACACAGCACAAGAACAAATTGATTTTCTTGATAGTGCTTTACTCAATTGGTTACCGCAGTTCACTGCACTCTGTCAAAAAATAAACGTAAAAACAGATATTTATCCTGCCCTTGCTGCTTTGGCCGAGCAGTTTGTCATAGAAGACAGGGCGGGATTAGAGAGCATAGTGGTTAGCTAGCTTATTAATAATGAGTATCTTGAATAAGGTAGGTGACTGCTTTAAGCTCAGTGATGTTAATTTATAGGCCATCAGACATAAGTGAGTATAAATCTAGTGATTACCCTCGAAGCACTTCAGCAAGCCATAACCCAGCGTATTGAGAGCTACAATCAAGATGATTGTCCTATAGACAAAAGAGCCACACAAACGTGTGCCCTGTTAGAGAGTCAAAATCATATACTTGCACAAGATATCATCTCACCTTTTACCGTCCCTAGAAACAATCTATCGGCGATGGACGGCTATAGCGTTGCTGCCGGTAGCGACCTGAGCAAAGACGCGACTATCGATATTATTGGAGAGTCGCAGGCCGGTACACCGTTCACTGGTAATCTACAGGCAGGTCAGGGCGTGCGTATCTTTACGGGCGCTGTGGTTCCAAGTGATTGCGATACGGTCATCATGCAAGAAAATACTAACTTCTTGGATATTAGAGAGTCGCTCGACAAGTCAAAAACTTATCCCATTACTTTATCTCAAGCTGTCGAAGTTGATGAGCATATTCGCAAACAAGGTGAAGAGATTGAATCAGGTGAGGTGGTATTAACCGCTGGTAAACGCTTAAATCCTGCTGATATTAGCTTGCTTGCTAATCTAGGGGTCGATAAAGTCGATATCTATAAACCGTTAGTGGTTGGAGTATTGGCGACTGGTGATGAGCTAGTTGCCTTAGGGGCGCCACTGAAAAGCTTGGCACAGATTTATAATTCCAATACCCCGACGCTTAAAAGTATGTTATCTGACTTGCCAGTGATTATTCATGACTATGGCATTATCCCTGATGATTTGGATAAGACCACAGCTGCCGTCACTAAAGCCATGCACGACTGTGATGTATTGATTTCTACCGCTGGGGTGTCAGTAGGGGATTATGATTTTTTAACCACTGTCGTTGAGAAGTTGGGTCAGATAAATCACTATAAGGTAGCGATGAAGCCGGGCAAACCTTTTGTGTTTGGTGAGCTAAATAAAGACCTCGATAAGCCCGTATTATACTTTGGCTTACCCGGCAATCCTTTGTCTACCGTCGTTGGTACTTTACAGCTAATTATTCCTGCGCTATGGCGTTTATCAGGCGTAAGCGCTAATGACTTACCAATGACTGTAAAAGTGCAAGCAACTCTACAAGACGATATTAAAAAGTCAGTGGGTCGCAAAGACTTCCAACGGGCGATATTATCGCAAGATGAGAATGGCGAGTTTCAAGTGAAAGGTTTTCCAAAGCAGCAGTCACATCGTATCAAGCAACTTAGTAACGCCAACTGTCTAATCGTTTTGGCACAAGAAGCTGGCAATGTGACAGCAGGCGAGAAGGTAGAAGTGCAGTTATTTCCTTGGTCGTAATACTTGATAATGAGCCCAATTAAAACCAGTTGTTAACATAGTTTTTCATTACTTTACCCTACGAGTCTTATACCTAATGTCATTTATTTTAACGTTAGGTATAAGACTCGTAGGGTTAATTGTTATCTACCGCTAATTTGTTATAATAGCTATTCATTATAATGATTGTTAAATAAAAATTATTCACTCATAACCCGAGGCAACGCCTAAAAGTACACAACCTATTCAACACTAATGGTAATACTACTATGACCTATCACGCCCCCACAATAGGGAATGCTCAATTGTATTCACCTGTGGCAACCCCTGTTATCTTTGATGGTCAAACCCCTTCTATCATTGATGCGGCTGTTGATAATCTGCTTATTGACTCACCTACCTCTATTAGCGACAGCAATAGCCATCAACCATTAACAGACAGTTTCTCTAGACGTCTGACTTATCTGCGCCTGTCCATTACAGATTTTTGTAATTTCCGCTGTGAATACTGCCTGCCCAATGGGTATCAAGGTAAACGCCCTGATGACGAGCTAAGCGTGTCTGAGATTGCCACCTTGATAAGTGGCTTTGCCCAAGTGGGCACTGAAAAGGTGCGCATTACTGGCGGTGAGCCTTCTATTCGCCGCGATGTCGTCGATATTATTGACACGATTAAAAGCACTGACGGTATTAAGACGGTCGCCATGACCAGTAATGGCTATAAACTTGGCAAGCATTTAGCCAATTGGAATCGTGCTGGGCTGAATCAAATTAATATCAGTATGGATAGCTTCGATGCCGCTACCTTTCATAAGATGACCGGTTTTGATATGTTGCCGCAGTTATTGACTGATATGGATAAATTGTTAGAGACCACGGATATTAAGCTCAAGATAAACAGTATATTAATGGCAGAAAACGCTTTTGAAAATTTAATTAGAGCTATGGACTATGTTAAAAGTCGTCCGGTAATTTATCGTTTCATCGAATTTATGCAGACCAGTGACAACAGCGATTTGTTTTTTGCTCAGCATGCGCAATCGGATATTATTACTGAATATTTATTGGCGCATGGCTGGCAAGCTAACGCGCGTGGTAGTGCCGATGGGCCAGCGATAGAGTACAGTCATCCAGATTACGTTGGCCGTATTGGTATGATTGCGCCGTATGCCGCCCATTTTTGTGATAACTGTAACCGCTTGCGGGTCAGTAGCTTAGGTAAGGTGCATTTGTGTTTATTCGACCAAGGTAACTACGACATTCGTAAGTATCTACGTCAGAATGACGTTGATGGTCTCATTGCTACGCTGCGAAGCTTTATGCCTATCAAGCCTGAACATCATCATTTGCACGAATCTAATAGCGGTATGATGAATAATTTATCAATGATTGGTGGTTAAACTCAATTATTACTACTTCTACAACTATTAAATAACAGCCATTAAAGAATAACTATTAAGGAACACCTATGTCCAAACCTGCTGCTGAATTTATCCCGCTTAATATTGCTATCTTGACGGTTTCTGATAGTCGCACAATTGATGAAGACACCTCGGGTCAGTATTTGGTCGACCAACTGACAGCTGCTGGTCACAACCTTGCTGATCGTCAGCTTATTACCGATGATATTTATAATATTCGTGCCGTTATCAGTGGCTGGATTGCCGACGCAAATATACACGCGGTTATTACTACTGGCGGCACTGGTTTTTTCATTCGTGACAGTATGCCTGAAGCGGTCAGTGTCTTATTTGACAAGTCTATTGATGGTTTTGGTGAGATGTTCCGCTTAATCTCAAAAGACGATATTGGCATGTCTACTATTCAGTCGCGAGCGATTGCAGGTATGGCCAATAGTACTGGCATTTTCTGCCTACCAGGTTCAACGGGCGCTTGTCGCACTGGTTGGGAAGGTATCTTAAAAGAACAATTCGATAGCCGTACGCGTCCGTGTAACTTTGTTCCGCATTTTATGCGTGCCAATCCCAGCCATGAAGCTCATGACCATGGATAGTCCTTTGCCAAGTTTGGCTGGTATTGTGATTCTAGCTGGCGGCAATTCCAGACGTATGGGCACACCCAAAGCTAAGCTCACTTTACCAACTACTGAAACCTTGCTGGACTATCATGTTCGGCAGGCTATCAAGTTAAATGTGCCTATTATGATTGCGGATAATGGTCGCAGTTTTACAGTAGATGCCGAATTATTAGCAAGCAATCCAGAGCTGTCAATTTCTCATATTGCTGATTACCGTTCTGCTTCTATATCAGATAATAATAAGATAGAAGAGTCAAATACCAGTACTACAGACGGGCCGTTGGTAGCGATTGAATCGGCGTTGCAAATATTGGTTAACGATGCTACTGCTACTGAGCAAGCGTCATGGTTGATGGTGATTAGCTGTGATAGCTTAATTACGGCTCACGACTTGTGGCAGGAATTGAATCCTTACATTGATACAACCGCTGAGGATATGGCGGCTATTCAAGCTAGCGTTCAATCGACTATTCAAGCAGTGGGTAAATCCATAGTTTGTCTTACTGATAATGAACATTTATATCCGCTGTTAGGGCTTTACCGGTTAAGTATTGAACCTGATTTACGTGCTTATATTGATAATGGGGAGCGGAAGGTTATGACGTTTATTGAGCCTATTACGCAGGCCGTTCCAGTGGTAAAAGAATGGTTGCCATTGACCAACTTTAATACTCCTGAAGATTTTGAGCGTGCCTGTGCCGCTTTATATGATTTATAGACCGTAATATTCATAAAATAATGAGAGTTTCTAGATGAGCGCCAATGCCAAACACCAGAACACTCAGGCTAATTCAATATCTCCTGCTTTATCCCATTTAGACAGTAATGGCGATATAAATATGGTGGATGTGAGTGGTAAGACTGCAACGACCAGAGAAGCCCATGCTAGCGGGCAGGTGCGTTTTCCAAGTGACATTTATACCCAGATTAAAGCAGCTGATGGCATGACCAAAAAAGGCAGTATCACGCAGACCGCCCACATCGCTGGTATTATGGCGGCTAAGCGTACCCACGAACTGATTCCATTATGTCATCCACTGCCGTTAGATAAAATCGGTTTAACTTTTCATTATGACGATAGTATGCAGGCGATTACCGTGACCGCAACGGTCAAAGTAACGCATAAAACTGGGGTTGAAATGGAAGCGTTAACCGCGGTTAGCGTGGCCTGTTTGACAATATATGATATGACCAAAGCTATCTCGCACGACATCGTTATTGATGATATCCACCTGATTAATAAAACCGGTGGCAAGTCAGATTACCAGTTTCCATCTAATTAGTTAATAATGGAGAACGCTATTATGTCTATTACAGAAAAAAATGTAGACCAAAGTAAAAATACCGCTACGGCACACAGCACTATGAATATTAATGTTTTATACTTTGCGGGCTTGGCGGATGAAGCCAACTGTAATGAAGAAAAAGTGACCGTGCAGCAGTCAACTTCTTTGATCGATTTATATGAGCAGTTGAATGAAAAATATCGTTTTAGCCGTCCGCAATCGCAACTACGAGTCGCGGTAAATGATTACTTTGTTAAATGGACAGAAGCGATTAATGATGGCGACAATGTGGTGTTTATTGCACCAGTAGCAGGCGGCTAAAGATGACAGATAGTGCGAATAATACCAATGTCGATTTAGAAAGCGACAAAAAAGACGTCCATAGCCAATCAATGCGCATTAATCGTAGCGTTGATGAGGCATACACGATAGCCGAGTGTGATGGCTTTTCCTTATTAGATATTGCTATTGATGAAAGTAGACTGAGAAATATGCTCGATAATGACAGTTGCGGCGCCTTTGTCAGTTTCGAGGGTCGCGTGCGTAATCATAACAACGCCAGTAGTGTTGAACGTTTGAGTTATTATGGTTATGAAGAGTTAGCGATTAATCAAGGTCGGCAAATTATCGAAGAAGCGAAAAGTAAATTCGATATTACGCATGCGATTGCAATTCATCGTATCGGCGCGTTAGAGATAGGCGATATAGCGGTATGGATTGGCGTGGTTTCGTCGCACCGTTATCCTGCCTTTGATGCTTGTCGTTGGATATTGGACACGATTAAGGCTGATATTCCAGTGTGGAAGCAAGAATACTACGAGAATGAAGACTCTAAATGGTTAAGTAACAATGGTTAAGTAATAGCGGTTAAGTCTAATTAGCCATAGTTAACAGTAAAATAATAATTATAAAGTAATAACAGTCGATAAGTAACAAGAAAGGAATCACGGCTAAGTAAGAATAGTTTTAGGGCTATTTTTACTTAGTCGTTTTAGTATCTCTTTTCAAAGCTGTCTTTAATATCTTTTCGAAACAGAGCGTGTTTCAAAGTCGTGCAAGTATTTATCGTAGTAATAACATTACCAGTTTGCGCGTATTGTAGTTAATCAGAGGAGATATACTATGAAAACCAGTGAATTAGGAGGCTATAGCATGACAAAAAGCAGTCAAACTTTAATGCAGCGTGTAACTGGCGCCTCCAAAACAGTGCTAACTATTGGTGCTTCCGCTTGTATCGCCTTTACCTTAGCGTCCTGTACTAAAGAAAATACGACGGATGCTACGGAGCAAGCACCTGTTACGCCTGATGAAGCTATCGTACAACCTAGCGAAACAGCTGCAACATCTAGCGAGACAGTTGTGCAGGGAGAAAAGATACGTATTGCGGCGGCGGCTAACTTAGCGGATGTATTGCCTAAAATCGTTGAAGGCTATAAAGCTGCGAAAAACTTACCTGAGCAAGAAATTGAGCTTACCTTTGCCTCCTCTGGCAAATTATATGCGCAAATGCAGGCCAGCGCCCCTTATGATATTTTCTTATCTGCCAATCAAGAATTCCCTGCGAAGTGGGTTAATGAGCGACCTGCGGATGCTCCTAAGCATGAGGCTTTCACTTATACGCAAGGCCAGCTGACTTTTTATAGTGTGACTAAACCTGTTGGCGAGCTGAACCAGACGACACTAGCAGAGTTATTAGCAAAACAATCTGATGCTAAGATTACGATTGCTAACCCTGAGCTTGCCCCTTATGGCGCATCTGCCAAAGCGTATCTCCAATCACAAAATGTCTATGATGCATTGGATAGCCAAAAACGTTTGATTCAGGCTGAAAACATCGGTCAAACGTTCCAGTATGCCAATACGGGTAGTGTCGACTACGGCTTTGTGGCGCAATCACAAGTGACCGCGATTAAAGCGACTCCAGAACAATTCTACATCTTAGCGCAAGACTCTTATCCTGCTATTTTGCAAGATGGGGTGGTACTTAGTGATGCAGCAGTGGCAACGGACTTTACGAGTTATTTACTATCACCTGCTGGGCAAAAATACTTTGCAGATGCAGGTTATTTAAAAGTTAAATAAGAAGAAGCCATGACGAATTAGTAGTGATATTATGATAGATCAAGCGCTGTTATCAGCGATGCTAACCCCGTTTTGGGTGAGTATTAAGCTCGCTGGTATTACGACCTTGTGTTTGTTATTGCTTGCGACACCGCTTGCCTATTGGTTGGCCAAACCCAGTCGTCGAAACGTCGTTGGGCGCCTTAAAGTAGTATTAATGGGCGTTATTGCTATGCCCTTAGTATTGCCGCCAACAGTCATTGGTTTTTATTTATTACTACTCATGAGTCCAACTTCCAGTTTTGGGAAATGGCTTGTTGAGCATAATATAAGCACTTTTATTTTTACTTTTGAAGGGTTGGTGATCGGCTCTATCATTTACTCGCTACCGTTTTATGTCCAGCCTGTCTACGCCCAGTTTTTGCGTATCCCAACCAGTGTGATGGAAGTTGCGCAGTTATTAGAGCCCAGCCGCCTAAAACGCTTTATAAGAGTGGCACTACCACAGGCTCGTGCTGGCATTGTGCTTGGTGGTCTTGTTAGTTTTGCGCATACCATTGGTGAGTTTGGCGTGGTATTGATGATAGGCGGCAGCATCTCTGGTGAAACAAAGGTTATCTCCATCGCAATATATGAACAAGTCGAGGCGCTTAATTATGAAACGGCGCATATGATGTCAGCGATTCTTATTGTAGTAGGAATGCTCATGGTCATGGCGATAGCGAGCGTGAATAAATTTATTCACCAACAATAAAAACTTTATCTATCAATATCTTATTTAACGTATCTTTTTAACCGCTCCTGATTACTGTTGATTGCAATGCTTACTATATTTGGATTAACCATTACAAATGGCCTCATGCGCCTTTTTTGCGGAATTTAACGTTATGCTTAACTATATACTTATCGCGCATTTATTAGGGGCTACTATCTGGACAGGGGGTCACTTAATATTATCTTTGGTTATTTTACCTAAAGCGCTGTCGACGCGTAATCTTGATGGGTTGCTCCAGTTTGAACAGCAGTTTGAAAAAGTCGGTATGCCAGCTCTCGCTGTGCAAGTACTGACTGGGCTGTGGATGGCGCATATATTACTACCTGATGTCAGCGCTTGGTTTGCCTTTGATAGTGATCTTAGTATTTTGATTGGTCTCAAATTATTACTCTTACTCGCGACTATTATCGTTGCGATACATGCCCGCTTTTTGGTTATCCCCACGTTATCTCCCAGCACTCTTAACGCATTTTCAGTAAATATTATTTTGGTAACGCTGTTATCCGTGAGCTTTGTTGTTGTAGGTACGTTATTCCGTACCGGCTTTAGCTAATATTTAACATCGCAGCGCTAATTGAAAAGGGTCGTGATAGTCCAGTTATTTAGGAGCAAGTACTTCTCTATTTTATTTAGAGTAACTAGAATTACTACAGCTGTTGTTAGCTCAAACTACCATTTTTATTCAATAGCTATCAGTACTAAGCCAGTTTCCTGACTGGCGGTCTATATAGACTCCTAAAATACTTAAAACGCCTGTTGTAAGGGCAATAATTAGGCATGCCAGATAAGCAAGGAAAGGATTGCATGGATTGGGCTAGTGTTTTTATTCATGACACGACATGGTCATTTGCCGCCGAAATCGCAGTACGGGTGGTAGTGATGTTTAGCATGATTATTCTATTTCTACGTTTCACCGGCAAACGTGGCGTTCGGCAACTGTCTATTTTTGAGCTGACAATTATTTTATCTTTGGGTTCTATCGCAGGCGACCCGATGTTTACCGAGGACTTGCCGCTGATTCAAGCCGTCTTGATTATGTCTATCGTGATCTCACTATATCGGCTGTGTACGTGGCTAATGATGAAATATCAGCCTATCGAATATTTTTTAGAAGGAAAATCGCTTTATATTATAGAAGACGGCCTATTAGTACTTGAAAAAGTTAAAGAGGGGAAAATGTCGAATGATGAATTTTTTGCTGAAATGCGCCAGCAAGGCATTGAGCATTTAGTTCAGGTTCGCCCATATTCCCATTTACCACAATAATTCTATAACGTTTTACGACTCACACGCCGCTAATAAAAACGGTGCTGTTCGGCTAACTTTTGACTTGGCCACTTCTGCAGGTGATCCTTGGGCGACAATCTGACCACCTTCGTCGCCAGCCCCTGGGCCAATATCAATAACCCAGTCGCTATTACTGGCAACTTGCATATCATGTTCGACCATAATGACTGTATTACCCGCGTCAACCAGTCCGTTTAATTGCGACATTAACATCTTGACATCTTTGGGATGTAAACCAGTGGTTGGTTCATCAAGCACATAAAGCGTATCGCCGCGTTGTATGCGTTGCAGTTCAGTCGCAAGTTTAATGCGCTGAGCTTCCCCACCTGATAGCTCAGTCGCCGGTTGACCAAGTCGCAAGTAGCCCAGTCCCACTTGTAGCAGGGCATTTAGAGCACGTAAAATGGCAGGTTCATCGCTAAAGAACTCATAAGCGGCTTCAACGGTTAGCGCCAGCACTTCGGCAATATTTTTACCTCGATAGGTTATCTCCAGCGTTTGCTCATTGTAACGCTGCCCATGACAGACTTGGCAAGGGGAATAAACACTGGGCAGAAACAGCAGCTCGACCATCACAAAGCCAAGCCCTTCGCAATTGGGGCAACGACCTTTTACGGTATTAAACGAGAAACGACCGGCATTGTAACGGCGCGCTTTTGCCTCTGGCGTTGACGCAAACAGTTTACGGACGTGGTCGAATAGACCGGTATAAGTAGCTAGGTTTGAGCGCGGTGTACGCCCGATGGCCTTTTGGTCGACCGTTACCAGTCGTTTGACGTCATCCATACCAGCAATAATTCGCCCGCCTGTTGGTATCTCTGACTCTTGTTCGAGTAAATCAGCCTCACCCGTTGGCGCGTCAACCGTCAGTTTTTGTCCTAGTGCCTCATAAATAAGCTCGACCAAAGCCTGACTTACTAAACTTGATTTGCCCGAACCTGATACACCGGTAACGGTGGTCATAACGCCTAGCGGAAACTCAACAGCTAACCCTTGTAAGTTATTACGCTCAACCCCTGCCAGCTTCAGCCACGCTTTGGGCTCTCTTGCGTTTTGTTTTACTTTGGCTGCACTGTTGAAAAGATATTGCGCCGTATGCGAATCAGTCACTTCGCGCAAACCTGCAACAGGGCCACTATAAATAACTTTACCGCCATGAGTGCCAGCATCTGGCCCAACATCCACAATCCAATCCGCGTGCCTGATAACACTGACATCATGCTCAACCACAAACACTGAGTTGCCAGCAGTGATTAGCTCATCCAAAGCACTTAATAGCGCTTGAGTATCTGCCGGATGCAAACCAGCTGACGGTTCATCGAGTACGTACACCACCCCAAACAACTGCGAGCGAATTTGAGTGGCTAAACGTAGCCGTTGTAGCTCACCCGGCGACAAAGTAGGCGTGGTGCGTTCAAGCGAGAGATAACCTAAACCTAGCATCGTCAAGGCTTCCACGCGGGAGAGAATATCACTGGCAATGCGCTGGGCGACAATCGATTTTTCTCGATTTGATTTATCATGGTCTGGGTTTTTATTGGCCGCATCTTGCAGTTTGAGTGCCACTTCGGTCAAGGTCAACTGCGACAACTCACCAATATCAAGTCCGGCAAATTTGACCGATAAGGATTCTTTTTTTAATTTCTTACCGTGGCAATCCGGACATACCGAAATCTGCATAAACTGAGAAACACGTTTTTTAGTAAGTGGGCTTTGGGTGGTCGCAAAGGAGTGCAGGATAAAGTTTTTAGCACTCACATAAGTACCCATATAACTTGGCTTTTCTTCTTTTTCAATCGCCGCACGTACTTGTTCAATATTATATTCCGAATAAACAGGCACTGTTGGCGTCTCGTCAGTAAACAGTATCCAGTCACGGGTTTCTTTTGGCAGCTTGTGCCAAGGTATATCGATATCGTAGCCAAGGGTGGTCAGAATACGGGCAAGGTTCTTACCTTGAAATGCGGGAGGCCATGCCGCAATAGTACGCTCGCTAATGGTTTTACTATCATCAGGAACCAATAGCTTTTCTGTCACCTCAAACACACGCCCAATACCCGAGCAGGTCGGACACGCACCCTCTGGGGTATTGGGCGAAAATGCATCGGCATACAATATTTCTTGACCAGCAGGATATTCGCCAGCCCGTGAATAAAGCATGCGTAGTCCGTTTGAGATAGTGGTGACGCTGCCAACCGACGAGCGTACAGAAGGTGTGCCGCGTTGCTGTTGCAAAGCGACTGCTGGTGGTAGCCCTTCTATTGAATCCACATCAGGCTCGTCCACTTGGTCTATTAATCGCCGCGCATAGGGCGATACTGAGTCAAGGTAGCGACGCTGCGACTCTGCAAATAAAGTTCCAAAGGCCAGTGACGACTTACCTGACCCGGAGATACCCGTAAAAACTACCAAAGCATCACGAGGTAAATCAACATCAACGTTTTTTAAATTATGGACACGCGCGCCTCTGACTTGAATGCTGTGATCGGTAACGCAGGGGTCGGCAGCACGAAGGTTTTTCTTGGTTTTTCTGCTATTGAGTATTGTATTATTCATTGATGTTTCATTATTAGTGGTCATAAAGCAGCGACTCCTATTGAATCATATTTTTAGATGTATTTGAGCGTTAGCCGATAAGGCGTTTCTCAGAGCAGGATTAAATGGTTTTATAAGTTTTTTCCTCCAACGATCACATTGCTACCTAAGAAAGATTCTAACATTGCAGTGCTATAACAGAGCTTTACTCTTACTGACCTAATACGCATTATTAACATAAACTTAGTATTACTAACCTTTGCTCACTCCTATTAAAATTAAAATAACCAGTCTTAATAGTAAGGTTTTAAACGTTATGCTAAGGGCAAAAAAGCCCACATAACTGTAGGCTTTTTTATAATCTAGTATTAAGTAATTAGTCTTCGTTACTACGAATGAGCTATTCGTTAGGCATTTATTATGCTTCTTTAAAACAATAAGCCGTTAGTTTATTACCATCTAAATCGCGAATATAAGCGGCATAGGCGTTAGGTGCCCAATCGCGTGTACCCGGCAGACCTGCATCTTCGCCACCAGCACTTAAACCAGCGGCATGAAACGCATCAACAACCGCACGGCTAGCAGCATCAAAGCTGACAGTAACGCCATTACCGACAGTTGCTGGCTCGCCGTTAACGGGTTTCATTACGAAAAAAGAAGGCGAGTCTTTACCCCATATTGCCCCATTATCACCTAGATCAGCAACGCGTTTTAGGCCTAAAGTATCTAAAACACTATCATAGAATGTACGGGCTCTTTTTAAATCGTTGGTACCAACGGCGACGTGAGTAAAAATGCTCATAGTTTTCTCTCTAGGTTGTGGATGAGTTTTGATAAATGGTGTGCTAGCGAAGCCTAATAGGTTTGCGGCTTCGCCTAGTGATAGCAGATATCATATAGTGTTCTACCTAGAAGGTAATGAGCTAAATAGTAAATAACTTTTACTGGTCAGTAATAATTGTCTACTCTTTAAGTAAGCTAACAAAGAATTTGGCAACTTTAATAAGCTTCTACTGACGGATTACACTTTTTTATTGCAGCGTTACAAGTCAGGCCTACCTATACAAGGTCAGTAATATTAGAATTGCACTGGTATTTTATAGTCTGTAAGCTGCACTTATTAAGAGTGCATTGATTATAATCTAAAGCTCAATACTCCAGTCATTTGTGATTTAACTATAAAAAACCAGTTATTAAAAGTCCAATTAACTAAAAAGAGAGACTAATATGTCAGACAAGTTTATTAAATCTAGAGCCGCCGTTGCGTGGGGGCCAAACCAGCCACTATCGATTGAAGAAGTCGACGTCATGTTGCCGCGTAAAGGTGAAGTGTTGGTAAAAATCCTTGCCAGCGGCGTCTGTCATACTGATGCGTACACTTTATCTGGGGAAGACCCAGAAGGCGTATTTCCAGCGATTTTAGGTCATGAAGGCGGCGGTATCGTTGAGCAAATCGGCGAGGGCGTGACCAGCGTCCAAGTTGGCGATCACGTTATTCCTTTATACACCGCAGAATGTGGCGTGTGTAAAATGTGTCTATCAGGTAAAACCAACTTGTGCTCTGCAGTACGTGAAACTCAAGGTAAAGGCTTAATGCCAGACGGCACCACGCGTTTCTATAAAGATGGCGAACCTATTTACCATTATATGGGCTGCTCAACTTTCTCTGAATACACCGTGTTGCCAGAGATTTCTTTAGCCAAAGTTGATAAAGATGCCCCACTAGAAAAAGTTTGCCTACTTGGTTGTGGTGTGACTACCGGTATGGGCGCAGTCATGAATACGGCAAAGGTTGAAGAAGGCTCTACTGTCGCAATCTTTGGTCTTGGTGGCATTGGTCTAGCCGCTGTTATTGGCGCAAAAATGGCCAAAGCCAGCCGTATTATCGGTATTGATATTAACGAAGACAAGTTTGAGTTGGCGAAGAAGTTAGGTGCAACCGATTGTATCAATCCGAAAGATTATGATAAGCCCATTCAGGATGTCATCGTTGAGATGACGGATGGCGGCGTTGATTATTCATTCGAATGTATCGGTAATGTCGATATCATGCGTTCAGCGCTTGAGTGCTGCCATAAAGGGTGGGGCGAGTCGGTTATCATCGGCGTCGCTGGCGCAGGGAAAGAGATCTCAACCCGTCCCTTCCAGCTAGTAACGGGTCGCGTCTGGAAAGGTTCGGCATTTGGCGGTGTGAAAGGCCGTTCAGAACTACCCGGCTACGTCGATCGTTATATGCAAGGTGACATCCCATTAAATGACTTTATTACGCACACTATGCCACTTGAAGATATTAATGAAGCGTTTGAGCTCATGGAGAAAGGTGAAAGTATCCGTTCGGTTATTCATTTTGAGGCGTAAGCTATAATCGCTAAGTTTTAACTCTCTAGTAAAAAATGCTGACCTATAAAGGTCAGCATTTTTTGTTTTAAGAAAGCTGCTTTGAAATAGACCATTTAATAGCAGTCGTTTAGACGAAAATCTACTTGTCAGATAAAATGTTAGGTCAATACCACTAAGCCTTTAGGGGTATATTTGTAGCAATACGTTGACTAAACAAGGATTCTGACATAGTATCGAGTATCAAGATATTCTACATAGTATTATAAAAAGGATAAAACCATGTCAAATAAATCTTTGAATAACAAAGACATAGATAATGATGTATTGGAATCTTCTAAGAAAAATACCGTAGAGTCTGACAAGAAGGACAAATCTGATAAGAAAGACAAATCTGACAAGAAAGACAAATCTGACAAGAAAGACAAATCTGATAAGAAAGACAAATCTGACAAGAAAGACAAATCTGACAAGAAAGACAAATCTGATAAGAAAGACAAATCTGATAAGAAAGACAAATCTGATAAGAAAGATAAGTCTGATAAGAAAGATAAGTCTGATAAGAAAGATAAGTCTGACAAGAAACAAGGTAAAGAACAGAAGAAGCAAGATAAGATAGACGCTAAAGAACAAAAAAAGCAGGACAAGATAGATGCTAAAGAACAAAAAAAGCAAGATAAGATAGATGCTAAAGAACAGAAAAAGCAAGATAAGATAGATGCTAAAGAACAGAAAAAGCAGGACAAGATAAACGACAAAGAGCAAAAAAAGCAAGATAAGATAGATGCTAAAGAACAGAAAAAGCAAGACAAGATAGACGATAAAGAATTTAAGAAGCAGCAAAAAATACGAGATAAGAAAAATCAGAAGGCTCAGAAAAAGCAAGATCAAATAGACAGTAAGGTTCAGAAAAAACGAGATAAGAAAAAAGGTAAGATTCAGAACGAACAAGATAAGAAATGGCAATTCTGAAACTTCTAAGAAAGCTATTATTTCTAAAAAGGCCATTGTTTAATGAGATCTTGGCTTATAATTTCTTTAGAAACCGATAGCTAATGTAAAAGAAAACCGTAAGAATATTACTGAGAATAAAGAGCAATACCAACACATGATAGATAAATTGGAAAGCTGTTTATTAGTTTAACAAGTAGATATCATGGTGTTATCGATCCAGTTCTAGACGCTAAAACTAAGCGTTTAGAACTGGATTTTTTATTGTCATTTTTTGGTTATATCTGTAGCTTAATAAAGGTAGGGTAAATGATGTAGTATATATAAACTTATTTTATTATCACATATTTAATCTTTTTTAAAGCTATGTATATCTTCTAAGATACCCGTGAACCTGTCGTATAACCAAGGCTCCATATCATCAACCACTTGACTGTATAAATGCGGGCCTATCGTTTCAATGATAAAATCTAATAAGAATCGGGCAGGTAAATTACCAATATCGACATCAAACTCTTCTGTCATGTACACTCTAAGCTGATCCAAAACCAACTCTTCTGCTTCATCTGATAAGTTTATTAGTTTGTCTTTACTCATATTAACGTCTCCAACGTGAGGGTTATTGACTCAAAATCGTATACACTTCAATTTTGATATGAGAGTGTAACAGATACAATTTGTCCCTACATGACTGAACCAATTAGGAAGCTTAATGCGTACCACCAAAGATCGGATTCGCCACACTCTAGGCTTTGAGATAATCGGCTTAATTATCTTCGCACCGTTAGCAAGCTTGGTATTCGGCTATGACCTCCAACTTATGGGTGTTATAGCAGTAGTCGCCTCTATTATCGCTACGGTATGGAACTTTTTTTATAATCTATTATTTGATCATGCCATGCTGAGACTGCGCGGCGACGTGCGTAAAACCATTTTGATACGAGTCATTCACGCGCTACTATTTGAGGGCGGTCTGCTATTATTGTTTATGCCGATGATAGCTTGGTACTTAGGGATTACATTATGGGAAGCCTTCATCATGGATATCGCTATGGCGACCTTTTATGTGGTGTACGCCTTTATTTATAACTGGATTTATGACAAGGTTTATCCTATTCCGTAAGCCTGCCTTTTGTCCCGCAAGAGCAGATTATCTGCAATAGAACGAAATGCAAAGAATGCTCGCATCTAAATTACTACCCTAATAAATTTGCAAGTATGAATAACAAAAGGCTCAACAGTAATCTGATTTTTTGCTTTGATTGTTTAGCGCTATACTAATTATTTTTAACTATAGACTTTATTATGATTGTTATTTACGGTATTAAAGAAAACCTGAACCCCATTAAATCTGCATTATCTGACGTGATTCATGGCTGTATGCAGTCGGTTCTAGGGTTGCCAGAAGATAAACGCGCCCAGCGGTTTATTCCTCTTGAAGTCGACGACTTCTATTATCCTAGCGGTAGATCGGCGGCATATACTGTCATCGAAATTAACATGATGCAAGGACGTACTGTTGCCACGCAAAAGGCGCTTATTAAAGCCTTATTTCAGCAAATTGAATTACACATAGGCATCTTACCGATAGACATTGAAATTACGATTAAGGAACAGCCTGCCCATTGTTGGGGCTTTCGCGGGATGACCGGAGACGAGGCGCGTGATCTAAAGTATAAGGTAAATGTGTGATTTGAATAAAGGCAGATAGTTTAAAATTTATTAAAATGAAAAAGATTAAATAATATGAACGTAGAATCATTAGAAACCCAACGCCTTTATTTACGTCAGTGGCAGCCAAGCGATTTTGCAACATTTGCTGCTATGAATGCCGATCCAGAGATCATGCGCTACTTTCCTAAGCTATTATCAGCAGCAGTGAGTGATGTCATTGCCAATAAATGTCAACAGCTTATCAAAGATAATGGCTGGGGATTTTGGGCGCTCAGTCTAAAAAGTGATTTAAAAAAGGCTGATAATTTTATCGGTTTTGTCGGTTTGAATGCAACGCATGCTGATCTACCGTTTGCGCCAAGCGTAGAGATTGGCTGGCGACTACATAAAGATTATTGGGGACAAGGTTATGCTACTGAGGCTGCGCAGGCCTCATTAAAGTTTGCTTTTGAAGAGTTGCATCTTACTGAAGTAGTGGCATTTACCGCTGTTATTAATAGACCCTCTCAAAAGGTTATGCTGCGTATCGGCATGACGAATACGCAGGATAACTTTTATCATCCTATGCTTGAAACCAATCATGTCCTTGCTAAGCATGTGTTATATAAGATTACTCAGGAGCAATGGCGTGAAGCTATGGACAGTTGACCATCCCGTGAGAACGTCAGAATATATCCCTTAAAAGGCTGCTCAAGATAAGCCGTATCTTCCGGTTTAGCATGATCACTGCTAAAACCAAACTCTATCATCTTATTGGTTAGTTTGTTTTTACGTCCACGGCCAGGGTCTACGATGATGACTTCACAAGTTGGCTTAGCATGACGCTCAATGAAGTCTGCCAATATCGCTATATGCTGGTCTTCATAGAGTAAGTCGCTACCGATAATTATATCGAATTTGCCAAGACTGCTATTATCTTCTGCCCAGTCTAGTCGCTCAAAAACGATCTCTTTATCATTATTCAGCAAGGTATTCTTATCAAGGAAGTATTCAACCGTCGGGTGATAGTCAGTGGCGGTAATATCGGCATGGCGATGATTGAGCAGTAAGCTAGATAGCGCCATTCCGCATCCCACTTCTAAAATACGCTTGCCTGCAATATCATAGTCAAGCATATGATTGGCCAGTACCAAGCTTGATGGCCAAATGACACCGAACAACGGCCACGATGCTGAGCAAATACCTAGATTTAGCGCCTCGTCATCAGGGTCACTAAATTGTTGGTTGTCACGTAGAGTACAAATATGAATATCAGTATTGCCAATTTCAATCGTTTGATAACGCACACGCACAGCAGTAAGCGAAGTCATAAACTATCCTAAAAAAAAGCAAGATTGCAAAGGTTGGCAGAAGTTGCCAGTATTAAAGGCTATAAATAAGGAGGAAAAGTAGCGGTTGAATAATTAATTTTTTATAGAAAGTAGCATAAAAAGACAGGTAGTTTTAAATGTTTTATATAGGCATGACAATAGTATGACGTATAGGAATGCAAGTGATTGTTATTTCGCAGGGGCTTATTATTACTATGGTTTTGACAGAGCAATGATGACTTACGCGGCGGGGTTGTATTGATAAGCGGTGAAGCGTTTAGAAAACTACCCAGACAAGTTTTTAGAGGCGTTATCTTTGAGCACCTCATGCTTAATCAAGAGGCACAAATATATGAGAGGTATTATAACGTTACGGCTTAGCGGCTTTTTTTCAGTATAAAAAGAAGTTCTGCCTTAAAGTTGCTGGTTTTTAAAAAAGGTATTAGCTTTCAAATTTGAGTCCAGAGGTTTTAATGCCCCAAATCAGCTCGACAAAGGCGCGATTATTAGTCAAGGGTTCACCGTCAATGATTAACGCGTAGCCATCTTTATCAATCCACAAGAATACGAAGCTGGTATCAGGTACTAATAAGTCTACTTCCTGAAAGAATGAAATGGCACGACTTCCCACTGACCAACCGCGCTGCTTTTGCCGGATCATAAAACCTGAAAAATCAGCTGCCGCCACACTAAGCATGTCAGCTTCTTCTTGACTGTAGCCAATACGTGCCAAACAAAACCCTTCGTCTGATGCGATGGCAGCACGGCGCTTACCTGATAAGCTTGCGACCACGTAAGGTAAGAATTGATCAAGAGGTAGGTTCGGAGCGGGTAAAAAAGTAGACAGCCTTTCAATAAAGCCTTGCTCAACAAAACCATCTAACCATAGCTCTGGATACTCCTCTAGCCAAGTCGCCACTAGCACAGTCTCACGATGTGATAGTAATGCTTGGAGTGCTAACTGCATTGCAGTTGGCTCATTTTGTGAAAATGCTTCAAATACGCCAGCAGGTGTCAGGGTAATATAAGTTTTGTCAGCATTATCAAAAATGGACATAAAAGCTACCTTGTTGAAAGTTTTAAAGTGAGCATCACAGCAAACGGTAATTGGTATAAATAAGTATTAATTTGCTATATATGACTGTCTATATTTTTCTGACATAATTAAATGTCGAAGATGCAATCATATGGCCGCTAGCACTGATTTATTGGTGTTCTACTTTGGCTTCGGGAGCAGGTTCTGAACTGGATCCCGTCTGTTCTAGACGCTGTTGACAGTCACTCCAGCCCTCATTAAATTGCCAATCACTTTTTCCCAAACGGAACCAAACAATGGAGAAGGCGAGGCGGTCGTTACAGGCTAAGCAATGGGCAAAGAATTCATTCTCAATTTGTTCAACTGTATGCCAGTCTTCGTTATCACGCGCAGTCATCAGCTCATTAGTAATATTTTTAGCAACTTCTTTAGCGTCATCGCTACTAATACGCAAACGGTGTGTGTCAACATTGAGCGACGGTGTTACGAGCACACTCCAGCGTGTTGCAAAGACACTGCTGTACTTAATGTAGTCGAGTTTGTTAATACAGTTATGAAAGGCTTGTTCTATTTGTGGATGCAGGCGTCCTTGAGTACGCTCAAATATCTCTTCAACATCGTAAGGAATATCGTACCAACAACCATAGAAAAAGTCAGCCATAGCGCCTTGCAAGGGCTCTTTTTCATTCAATAATAAGGCGGCATTGATACGCTGCTCATGATAATAGCGATTATTGGGAACAACGAATATTTTGCGCGAGAAGTAGCGAAAGGTTTTGCGTGCTGCCAGTTCACTCTCATCAGTTGTAGGTAAGTCGGCCATGACGGTATCCTTGATTTTAGAGTTAGTACTGTAGGTAAAGGCGCGCGCAGCATTTTTGGAACTATTTTTATAGCATAATCATTATAAATAATTATGAAGCAGAATTTTAAAGTATTGTTTAATAAGACAGTGTTTAGTAATGTTTTTCAATTTAAATAGTATCCATAACCCTTTATTAATAAATTATTAGTTCACTATAAAGAGCCAGGGATAATGGTTAGATTGTTGAATTGTTGAACGAAAAACGCGTAGTTGAACAGACAATAAAGTTTATTAAAGAACAAATGAGAGCAATCAACTAGGAATGTTAGCTCATTAGTGCTTCCATCAAATCGAGCATAAATTCAGCATCTTCTTCACTCATAGTCTCAAAACCTTGGGGCATGCCAAGCTCAGCAAGCGCTTCTTTGCCATCGTCATCATTATGCAAATTAAGAATAGCATCCATGAGAATTTCGGTATCAGGGAAGTCTTCTTTAATCAACAGCACATGACTGATATCAGCTAAATCACTTTCAATCAATACTGATAGCTGCGTCTTGGTCAGGCGTGAAAAGCTATGAAAAATTTCAGCTAAAAAGAAAGCGGCCTGAGATTCGCCTTTAATAACTTGGCGTGCTGCTGCTTGGTAGGTTTCAGTCATTGACCAGTTGAGATCCGCTTCTTCTAAATCGACCGCTTCCAGCAAGCGCAAACCAATGAGCTTAACATCACGGTTATTAGCCATAGAGATGGTCGAGCCTTTAGTAATATCTTCTAAGCGATTAATATCGCTATTGGTAGATGCTGCAATTACCATCTCATCAGATTTACCGACAGGACGTGCAACCGCACGGTAGCCTTGCTCACGGATGAGCGTTGCTGCATCAAAAGGATTGGCGTAAATAACTTGAATGTCGCCCGCACCAATTAGCTCTTCTTGCTCAGCATGTGAGGCTGGCATGTTTAAGTGCATGTTTAGATTGGCACGCTTTTGGATTAAGATATTAAACATGTGCCAGCCTGCAAAACGCTCAGGCGAAAAATCAGGGGCGATTAACATATTATGCGTCGTCATGATTTAACCTTCCTCGTTTTGTTTCATTTCGGCATATTGAGCAATAGCCGCTTCGATCTTGCTCCGTGATGGCTTACGACGTACTGAGGTGTAACCCACAGTCTCACCGTGGCGTACGTTGGGCACGACAGTCGCGTAGACCCAATAATGACTGCCATCCTTACATAAGTTTTTAACATAGCCATGCCATTTTTGTCCAGATTCTGCGGTTGTCCATAAATCTTTGTATGCCGCTCTTGGCATATCCGGATGGCGCAAAATAGATTGTGGCTGGCCAATAAGCTCGTCAACACTGTAGCCGCTAATTTCCACAAATGCATCGTTGACGTGTGTCAGAACACCATCTAAATCAGTACGTGAGACAATGAGCTTGCCATCAGGGTAGGGGCGCTCGATACCAGAGTCGTAGACAATGCGTGAGGTTCCATCATGATAAGTCAATGTGATTTGCTCAGCTGGCATCTCAGGCTTATTGGCATCAGGAAGTGGAGAACCCATAGTAATCTCCTTTATTCGTTGTTGTATTCATTAGTAGTCAATTGGTATTACAATCCATGCGATTTATTATTAATTTATATATGACGGCACTATCCCACTATTTTTTTTTGCAAAATAGTTATTTCAAAGTATTTGCTGGTGCTTGTAGGCAAACATCTTCTTATCTACAAGCTTTTGTTTGCTCATTGAATTTGTATATGGCGTACAAAATTAGACAGTTTATATCATGACCTATCAACTGGCTTATGCAGATCATTTATCTGTTAAAGCAGTTTTGCTAGGGCTTCTGAGGCACGTTTGATATCTAGAAAAATTAAGCCGAGTTTAGCGTTGGGTTTTGCCATAATGGTCAGAACTGCTTCTTCACCAGACGAGGTCATAATGACAGAACCCTTTTCACCTTGAATCATAATCCTATCGATACTACCACGGGCTAATTCGCGACCAGCACGATCTCCTAATGATAGTAGTGCGGCTGACATTGCGCCTACTCTATCTTCATCAACACCGGTTGGTAGGGCTGATGCAATCATGAGACCGTCAGTTGAGATGAGTGCTGAAGCTTCAACGTCTGCCGAGGAATTGTTTAGGTCTTCTAGTATCTGTTGGAATGAATCTGTACGCATATGTCTCTCTCTATCACTGATTGTTGAATGGATACAAACTGTATATTGATAATACTCAAAAACAGTTTTTTGCCAATGGAGAGTAGTATAATACCTTGTTATGCATATTGATATAATATTCTTCAATTAAGCAGCAAAAATCAGCTAAACTTACCGTTTAGAGCCTATATATTGCCTCCTATAATTATCCTCAGGCTAATTTGGAAACAAAAGTCGTCTAATAGGTATGTATCTCCATTATGACAACGCTCATAGGTGCTAGTAAAAACCACTCATTTTGGCATAAATGATTGACTTTTTTATGTAGACCTGTAAATTAAATAAGCAAGGCCAAATCTTTGACCATAAAACGCCTTTCACGTGCTATTCTTGTCATTATATTGTAACGCTCTTACCTATCTACAAATTGCAGTTCAGATAGCAATCTATGGTTACCTATTAATGGCTATAGACGACAGCATCGTGTATCGGTCAATAGATGAGTTAACAGGCTTCTATCTAAGTCTGTACTTATACGCTCTGCGCAAAGTCAAAGGCTGAATTTTTAATGCTACACCGGTATTTGTCATATTGTAGTATATTGTGATGCAATATTGCCCGGATGTCATTTAGTACACCCCCTCGTTCCATAGTTAAGGAAGATATATGAGTATCAGTGACGCCATCAAAAAAATTGAAGCACAATACCCGCATCAATCCGAATTTATTCAAGCAGTAAAAGAAGTCGCTGTTACTATCAAGCCGTTATATGACGCACATCCTGAATATGAAACCTTGAAAATATTTGAGCGTTTAGTAGAGCCTGATCGCGTGGTTGCCTTTCGTATTAACTGGGAGAACGATAAAGGTGAAGTTCAAGTCAACCGCGGCTGGCGTGTGCAATTTAATAACTCTCTAGGGCCTTATAAGGGTGGCCTCAGATTTCACCCTACTGTGACCGAATCGGTTCTAAAATTCTTAGGTTTTGAGCAAATTTTTAAAAACGCATTAACCGGTTTGCCAATCGGTGGCGGTAAGGGTGGCTCTGATTTCAATCCTAAAGGCAAGTCTGAATTCGAGATTCGCCGTTTCTGTTACGCTTTTATGCGTGAGCTTTATCACTATGTTAATAAAGACATCGACGTTCCCGCTGGTGATATCGGGGTAGGTGGCCGTGAAGTCAGCTATATGTATGCCATGTATAAAAATCTAACCCGTGAATCTACCGGTGTGATCACTGGTAAAGGCGTAGGCTTTGGCGGTAGTTTAATGCGTACTGAAGCTACAGGCTACGGTGCGGTATATTTCTTAGAAAGTATGCTCGCTGCTCAAAATGATAATATCAAAGGTAAAAAAGTACTGGTATCAGGTGCAGGTAACGTGTCCTTACATGCTGCTGAAAAAGTTTGCATGCTGGGTGGTATGGTACTAACGGTATCCGACTCACAAGGTACTTTGTATGACGAAAAAGGTTTGAATCAAGAAAGAATTGATTGGCTAAAGGCACAAAAAGCACAAAGTAAACCTCTAGCTGACTATGTTGATGTGTTCGGTGGAGAATGGCTGGCTAAGCAGAAGCCTTGGCATATCAAAGCAGATATTGCTATCCCATCAGCCACGCAAAACGAAGTAGATGAAGCAGATGCCAAATTATTGGTTGATAACGGCATAAAATATGTCGTTGAAGGCGCTAATATGCCACTAACGGCTGATGCTATTGATTATATCCGCCTGTATCATGTGCACTATGCACCTGGTAAAGCTGCTAATGCGGGCGGTGTGGCGGTGTCTGCGCTTGAGATGTCACAGAACTCTGTGCGTCAGTATCAGACTTTTGAAGAGATTGATGAGCGTCTAAAATGCATTATGAAAAACATCCATGATAGCGCTGCTGAAGCGTCGGAAAAATATGGTCAGACAGACAACGGTTATATTGACTATATGGCCGGGGCAAATATCGTTGGCTTCAAACGCGTTGCAGATGCGCTCGTTGCTTACGGTATTCTCAACTAAAGTATTTAGTTTATAATAGTTATTAATTTCGTCTAAACTATTCTTTCATACCGAAATAGTACCGCGTTTATAATTTATAGATAGACGCGGTATTTTTTGTTTAAAAAATTGAGTTAACGTTTAGTTTTAACAAGTTTCTCTAAATAAATATAAACAGAAATTTTCTTATAAAAGCAATCTAGATAAACTATAGTTTGTTATAAGCTACCATCACATCGTCTTTTTATTTTTCCTTTTCCTTCTTATTCTGCTTTTTAGCCTTACACGTACCTGTATGTAATGCTCTATTCTCTCTATGAAATATTTATCTTCGAATAATTATTTGAATAGATTAATAACGATACTTTATTTTTGCAGTGCAAGCTTTCCGTTACGCATTGAAGAATAGCTATATATACTGCAAAAGACGTTAGCTAAAGTTTTTCGGTGTATAAGCTACCCATAACTAACTCGAATTTACACTCTTTACGAGGCGTTACATTAATGCGAGTCTATAGACACTTCTTAAGTAACATTTGATTACCCTTTAGACTATTATGGATTATGTCAATAAAAGCCTTACCTTTATAAAAGGTTGTGCCACTGTGGTTCTAGTGGCTAATAATTTTGGTTATCGTAAACCTTTCTCACTCTTATTGAAAAAATAAAAAATTTAAACAACGGTAAAATATTTGACTTTATTCATCAGTCTCAATTGACGTGTGTGCCTAAGGATAAGACATGACGATCGGTAAGGAAGTATATGCGAGGGAAATATACGCTGGAGTAAGCTCACCGACTATGGCTAAGGGTTCAGATAGACTACCTAGCTATGTAAATAATGCTAATAGCCTAAATAAAGATATCAGCGTGAATAACGAGGTTATCGATATTCTCAAACCTTGTAATAACAAAGCTCGTGATAACTTCAATCCATCCAATAGTATTTCTTATCAAAATGAAGAGTTGGCTACTGACTGTCTTAATTGTGAAGCAGATAATGCGCTTAGCGCGTCCTTAAAGAATAACGCCTCATTTAAAAATAATACACCACTAACCGTCAAGTCAGTACGTTTAAGTTTTCAGATGATGACCCGTGCTGAACCAGTAGAGATGGTGATTGCAACGATTAAAACCTTACTCAAAATAAAAGCGCCTGACGATGAGATATTAATTGTTGATAATAATAACACTGAGACTGCCTTATATGAGCCATTGGCGAAATTTTGTGCGGGACTGGATGCGCAGCTAAATGTGCGTTTTTATCATATTGATGCAGTAGCAGGGTTCAAGGCAGGGGCGCTCAATTTAGCATTGGGGTTAATGGATCCAAGGTGTACGCATCTGGTCGTAGTAGATAGCGATTATCAAGCACTGCCGCAAGCAAGGAAGTCGATTGCTGCTGCTATCAATAGTTATCCTAATCATGCGCTCTTACAGTTTCCACAGTTTTATCGTGATACAGGCCGAGATGATGTGCATAGTGAGCTGAACCATTATTTTAACTATCATTTATATCGCTCTTTTAACCGCAAGCGTGCATTATCAACCGGCACTTATGCAATTATCCGCCGTGATGCGCTTCTGCATTTAGGGGGCTGGTCAGGCGCGTCAATTACAGAAGATGCGCAAATGGGTGTACTGATGCACGGCCATGGCCTGCGCAGCCGGTTTATCCCTGAAGTTATTGCGACTGGTCTACTACCGAACACGCTAGGAGATTTGATGAGTCAGCGCCGGCGTTGGATTTATGGCAATATGCAGGTGCTCAATACTTATTCTTCTATCCGTCCATCAGCACCGATGTCTGCTGCTGTCCCATATTTAGCGACAAACTCAGTTGAACTATCTAAATTAGCAGTTGAGTTGTCTAAATCGAACTCTCTTAGCGAACGCTTAGCTTATATTCGTGCTCATTTATCACAGCTGAGTGCTTGGATAAACTTTACGGGCATTTTTATACTGCTACATATCTGTACTCTGCTGATTATTGCAGGTGCACTATTAATGGATGTAAGCATTAACTTAACATCATTACTGACGCCTTTGTACGTGGTATATGCAGGCTACGGGCTATTTTTGGCAAGACGTTTATGGGCTTATAGTCAGGATAGTGCGCCACTCAATCAACAAGTGAATAGAGCCGATGCGCCTAGGTTTTATGAGAGATTGCGGGCTTGGCTACTGCATTTGAACTTTTGGGAGCTTGGTGCGTTGTCATGGTTGCCTGTACTTTGGGGTCAGGATAAGCCGTTTATTTGCACGCCAAAATATGAGGTCATTAGGACGCGGCGCACTGTCATGGCGGCTAACTTAGCTGCGTTACCTAAGTTGTTATTGGTGCTCAATATAGTAACTGCTATTATCGTAGCCCCATTTTCGCCGCTTTATTCACCCTTACTGTTTGGCTGTGCGCTAGTGGTCTTGGTTTTAAAGTTATGGGCTGCAAAGGTAATATTTGCAAATTATCCTTATACAGACAAGCGTGGCGTAGGGCAGAGTGTTTCCATTGACACAGATGAGCCGCTAATAAGGCTTAATACTAGTAATGAATCTACCCAAAACAGGTGTTCTTCGCGCACTGAAAAACCGCTTACTGCTCTATTTAAAGATAACAAAATGTAAATATAATAAGACTATTAACTTTTAGTTTCTATTCGCTAATGCCACCAATGCTTATATCACTACAGCCCATTCATAACTTTGTTTTCACAACCTAATTCGTTATTTAATTCATTCTGGATACTTTATGCTGTCTTCTATTAATGTCGATGTACCGAACACCGTGAATAATAAAAATACCAGTTCTATGACTTTACCTAAACCCTCAACAGCTAACATCTCGCCACTACGAATAGCGATTATTGCCCATTCTTTATACCCGATTGCACAGCCTTATGCTGGGGGGCTTGAGATGATTACTCAGCTGCTATGTGATGAGCTTGTCGCGCAAGGCCATGACGTATCGCTCTATGCGCATGCGGAAAGTCAGACAGACGCTACGCTGATTCCGCTATTAACGCGCGATGAGTTTGATGCCATGGTTTATGAGAATGAGCATGACTCAGTAGGGATGAGCCGTGAAGAGCTGTATCAGTATTTAGTCTATCAGCGCGCGATGCACGATATCATTGTTCGAGACGAGCGCGGCGAGATTGATGTGGTCCACAATCATAGCTTGCATCATATCCCAATGATGTTAGGTCAAGCCTTTGGGTCGCGGTCTTTTACCACTTTTCATACGCCTATTTTTCCACAGTTGCGTTTGGCATTATTGACGCTACGGCAAGGCACGCAAACGCAGTTTACAGCGATTAGTGGTCACCAGCAGCAGTTGTTTGACGAGTTTGTGCCGTCACATGTGGTCTATAACGGTATTGATGTACAGTCATTTACTGCCAATGTTGATCCTATTAAAGATGAGGTGTATTTTTGGTTTGGGCGTATTTGTCCGGAAAAAGGTACACATTTGGCTATGCAGTATTGTAAAGCGGCAGGGAAGCGCCTGGTTATAGCGGGGCCGAAAAGTAATGAGGATTACTTTAATCAACAAGTTGCTCCTTTACTGGCGGAAGATGAGAAAAACAGTCAGAAAAATGGCGTGCCAAAATTATTTGATTATCTGGGGCATTTAAGCAAAGCTGAAATTAATGACTATTTACGCCAATCAACTGCGATGTTATTTACCAGCACTTGGGATGAGCCTTACGGGTTGACGTTGGCTGAAAGTTTGGCTTGCGGGACGCCAGTAATTGGCTTTAATGTGGGTGCTAGCGCTGAGATTGTCACGCCAAGTACGGGCATTATTGTACCGAAAGAGGACAAAGACGCTTTCGTACAGGCTTTTGCTAGTATCAAGGATATATCACGGCAGGCTTGTCGTGACCGCGCAGAGCAGTTTTGCTCAGTAGCAACGATGGTAGACGGCTATGTGCAATTGTATAAACAGGCGTTAGAGGACAATTCTGCGATTAATAAGCAATCTATTGATAAGCAGATAGTCTCAGATAATACCCCTTCAGATCATTCACTCTCGGACCCTACGCATACAGACTGTAAAGCACCCGCGTCTATTTCTTAAGGAACTAATATCATGCGTATTGGTTATTATGCCCATCATCATGGCTCAGGTCACTGCCGGCAGGCGGATAAATTAGCAGCATTATTACCCGTCGAGTTACAGTCGCAGCTGACTGTGTTTACCAATTTGGCTGCTGATGCCTATACTTTCACTACTATAACTGAGTCGCAGATTGTCCGTCTCAATGCGGAAGATGAACGCCCAGATGATGTGCTGCCAGGTCGCGCTGGACAGTATTGGCAGCCTAACAGTATGCACTATTCTCCTGTCGGTAATAGCGATATTCAAACGCGTAGCTGGCAAATATTAGACGGTATTAAACAGCGCCAGATTGATATTATGATTATTGATGTCAGTGCTGAGGTGGCGATGCTATGCCGCGCTGCTAGCGTGCCTTATCTCTATGTTAGGCTGGCAGGCATTCGTGATGATAGTGCCCATGTTAGTGCCTTTACTGGCGCACTTGGGCTACTGGCGCCTTATCCGCAGGCTTTGGAAGCGTTAATGACACCTGACTGGATGCGCCAAAAAACGCTGTATCTCGATTTTTTACCCGCTGCTAATAGTAAACCGTTAACTTATGAAGTATTCATCCAACTGCTAAGGACGTCAACGTCTAATACTGCTAATGAGCGTTTTGATAATGCAGAGCAAATAACAAGCAGCAAAGTAACTCCTATAAACGAAGATAAACGCCAACCTATGATAATCACTGTGATTAAGGGTTATGGTGGTCATGAAACTATTGATGCAAAGTTTCCCGAACTACGGAATGCATTGCCTGATGCCTTTATTATATCGCTGGGTCCTATCAGTGATGATATGCGTGAGTTTGTAGATTTAGCGACTCAAGTTGATGATGTGACGCCATTTATTGCGCATAGTGATTGGCTCCTAATGGCCTGCGGTCTTAACGGTATTGCCCAAGCTTACGACTATGCTACGCCACTTGTCGTACTGCCGGATCATCGTCCACATCAAGAGCAAGAAGTCATGGCAGAGGCGCTAATAGCTCAAGGCCGTGCTCTAAGTTGGGAGCAATTTATGGGGCAGATAGTAGAGGGGCACATTCAAAACTTATCACCAACGCATGACAACAACGACAGCCTAAATATTGAAAATGGGAATAAAAATACTATATTGACCAATAGCGCTTATTCTTTAACGCAAGATTCTATGGCGAAAATTTTTATCATCAGTGTTGCCACTTATCCCTTAGCTAAATCATGGTTTCAGGAATGGTTATTACCGCAGCTTGGTTTAAGCCCTGAAATTTAATATAAAAATAAGCAGTGATAAGACACTCACATATCCATAAATAAAAACAATAAGAAAGATAAAAGAGGACATTATGACCCTAGCAACAGAAAAGCCTACAATTGGTTCGGTGATCATTCCTGTGAGTGTTATTACGACTTGTTATGGGCGTAATCGGCATCTTTATAATCTGCTGAGTAGCCTTATGCACGGTAGTGTTCGTCCTGCTGAAGTCATTATTGTGAATGACGATGCCGACTCCGAACAGTTGGCAATGTTCGCTCTTAATATTGTACAAATTCCCACTACTGCCAGTGCACTATCGGAGAGTAGCACTCAACCAGTAAACAGTTCTTTTGATATCGGTCGCAATCGTAATGTTGGGGCTGCACATGCTAGCAATAACGCGCTGATATTTCTGGATGTCGACTGTATTGTTGAACCAAGCTTTGTTGAGCAATTAGCTTCTAAGTTACAAGCTCATCCTAACGCTTTACTGATGGGGCAGCCGCGCTATCTTACCCGACCTTTAACAGATAGCGAAGGTGAGCAGTTACAACAAGGTGCTTTGTCAAAAGTAAGTTTAGACAAGTTATCCGTCTATAATCCTTATCGGTATAATTTTGACACCAATACCGAAGCTAGTATTGAAGAAAATGAAGAAGAAGTTATGAAGACCGCCGAGAAGACTCATAAACAAACCCAAATTGAACAAACACAAGATTACGGGGCATTTTGGAGTTTATGTTTTGCGATATCGCGCGGACAATTTGAGCGGATTGGCGGTTTTGATACCCAATATGTCGGCTATGGTGCTGAAGATACAGATTTTTCCTTTACTGCTCGCTCATTGAATATTGATTTTTATTTAACCAACGATGTCATCTATCACCAACAGCATGATGTATATCGGCCCCCATTAAACCACTTGGAGAGTATCGTCATTAATGCCAATCGCTTTTACGATAAGTGGCAACATTGGCCAATGGCAGGCTGGCTGTTAGCGTTTGCAGATATGGGACTGATTGATTGGCAAGTTGACCAACAGCAATTAATTAGTATGATTCGCAAGCCGAGCGCTACTCAGATTGAAAAGGCGCATTATCCTGATGCGCCTTATGTCTAACTTCCTTATTTATTAATACGTCTATTTAACAGTTATGAGTTTATATTTGATAACTGTTTTATGTACGGCTCACGATAGCTTCTAATACTGGCGGATAATTTGTACACCATAGGGTGCCTTCGCCATCTCTTGACGTTCAAACGTCCAATTGTGCCCGGGCCAAAAGTGGGCAGTCTTATCCTCATCATTAAAGCCAATCATTAATACCTGTAACGGCATTGCAGACTCTTGTAAGTGCTGCACATGCACGCGCGCTGCTAATAGCAGACGATATAATAAGAATCCTGATGACGGTGCTGATGAATGAATATCAGCAAAATGCGGATAATCCCCTACGACCGGATGATGCTCTGAGAGCACGCGGCAATGATTGTCATCATGCAATAAGTCGTTCAGGGTGTCTGGAAGGGCCAATACTCTGCTTGCGGTGACAGGGTCATGATGCGCGCTTGCATCCTCACTTGGACGTGGGAACTGATACGGCTGATTGCTAAGTAATATGCCAAGCGGCGCCTGCTTACTCATCTCATTAATAGCCGTTACATTATTGTTTCTAGGCGGTAAGCCAAAATGCAGATTGCTATCGCCAATTTGACGAAAAAATAATAGTTTCGGTAATTTACTTATAAGTGGATGATTGGCAAAGTAATCGGCATGTATAAAATGATTAAATAAAACCAGCATATCAGTCGGTTGGAGCAAAGCATCAAGGCTTGTCGTATCTACAGAGGGGTTATTGGCAATACATACAATACGTTTTTTTTGCGTGAGCGCTTCTTGTATGACAGTAGGTAAGCTTGCAAAGGCGGCGGCTGCCTCAGAATAGATAGCAAGATCAGATAGAGCAGGATTGTTGTCATTAGTACTGTCATCGGCTAGCAAGTCTGACATAGTGAGTAACGTATTATTTAGTGAGGTATTTAGCATAAGGGGCGTGGATGACCTAGTGAGAATAGACAAGTAAAATGATTGTAAATAAGGGAGCATATTATACCGTCTGTTGGCTAAAATAAAACGAGTATCTATAGATTAACAGTTTAATTTTTCACCGTACATTGATACCACATTACGCTACTTTTTTGTCTCAATATTATCCGTAGACCGACGTATTATTATATTGATATATAAAAATATACCAATGAAAAATCATAATATAATCGAGGAGATAATATAATGAATACTTTATTAAAAAACCTACAGCTTACAACGCTAAGCGCCTGTCTGACAGTAACCTTAGGGGCTGGCCTGTTAGGTACGACGGTCAATGCGGCGACGGCTCAAACGGCTAAATCTAGTGAAGTACGTGCAGCGCAAGCCAGTAAAATCACTCTAAAGCAAGCCATTAGCATTGCCAGTAAAAAAGCCTCTGGTACGCTTATTAGTGCTGAATTTGATGATGATGACGATAAAGCAAAAGGCGGTGTCTACGAGATAGAGTTCAATACGGACACTCATAATTATGAAATCAAAGTCGACGCCCTTACTGGGAAAATTATTGGTACTGAAATGGACCGCCTAGATAGTGGTGATATTGCTGATTTCAAAACGCTTAAACAAGCAAAAATTAATATGATGCGTGCTATGAGTATTGCTGAAAAAGAAACGGGCGGCCGTGTGATGGAAATTGAATTTAAAAATGACCGCGATTATGCTGACCATACCACGTATTATGAAGTCGAAGTGCTGAAACAAAACCATATTGTTGAGTTAAATATCGATGCTACGACAGGCAAAGTATTTAACAGCAAGGTTAAAAAATAAACTGTCAAAGAAAAATAGTTTGAACAATAAAGCATTTGCTGATTAAGGTTAGCGGGTGCTTTTTTACGTGTAACACAAGTTAAATAACACGACTAAGGCTAAATCGGTAACGATTTTGAATTGGTCGCTTGCCACAAGTGATACTGCGACTCGTGATATCTTGCGTCTACATATTGCTGCAGCCATTAATCAAGAAGTTAGGGATGTACAACACACTGGTATTAGTGTTATTCAGATTGATGAGCCAGCATTCCGTGAAGGCTTACCTCTGAGAAAAGCGGAACATGTGCATTACTAGAAGCAAGCAGTGGATAGCTTTAAGCATTCTGTCAGCTATATGAATCCTGAAAATCAGATTCATAGCCATATATAATTATTCAAGCCTCCATAATTGCTTGCCTCATATCCTAGCTGTGGATGCTGACATGATTACGATTGAGACTGCGCGTTCAGACTTATAACTGCTAGACGCATTTAAAAGTTAATGACAGTATTGATGGAGCGGACACTAGCAATGAAGGCGACTATCAAAACGTCATTGTCTCAGATTTCTATGACTGACATTCATAGCCTATGCGCTTCTGATATTAATAATATACAAATTGTTATCAATGACGCGAAGAAATGTATTTCGATTGAGAGTCTACGATTATGACAGTCATGATCGGGGATTATTTTGCTGCCTACAGTAAGGATGACAGACCGTTAAGAATGCAATAAGTAAGATAATTTACAGCAAAATACTAACAATCTTACGCATGGACACTGTTTATGTACGGTTAATCTAACCGAGGCGCGTTAGTATAGATATAGCTGAGTACCTTTACTCTCAAAAAGTACATTAAACTCTCAAAAACTATATTAAAATAAAGCCAGTACGACAAACGATATTATGATCAATATTAAGCTCAATGCTAAAATTAATATTAAAAGTAACCTTAAAATCAGTATTAAAACCAATATCTACATTGAAAATCATTTCCCGAATCCTCAAATCGGACAACCAAGTTTATACTTTATATATTATAAGCCGTCTGTTTTTGATTATGATTTGCTTATTCATTTGCATAAGGACCACTTATGAAACGTCGCGCTTTATTAACCCTTGCTGCCAGCACAATACTGCTTGCTGCCTGTAGCCAATCTAATAATAACGATGCTGATACGACTAGCAATGCGGTAGATAGCGGCTCAGAGCTGCTTCAACGTATCAATAGTGGCGGCACCATTAACGTTGGTACTGAGGGCACTTATCCACCATTCACTTATCATGATGAGAGCGGTAAGCTTACCGGCTATGATGTTGAAGTAACGCGTGCCGTTGCTGATAAATTGGGCGTAAGCGTAGAGTTTAAAGAAACTCAGTGGGACGCGATGCTGGCAGGTCTTGATTCTAAACGCTTTGATATGGTCGCGAACCAGGTAAGCCTGACCACGCCTGAACGTATGGCAAAGTATGATAAGGCGACGGCTTACAGCTGGTCAGGTGCGGTGGTATTAGCACCGACAGATGACAATCGTTATAGCTCGTGGGAAGGGCTGAAAGGGCTTCGTACTGCTCAATCACTGAGTAGTAACTACGGTGAGCTGGCAGAGCGTTACCAAGCAGAAATCGTTCCTGTTGATGGCATGGCGCAAGCGGTGCAATTGGTTAAACAAGACCGCGCTGACTTTACCATGAATGATAACCTTGCCATATTGGACTATTTGAAGAAGTTTCCAGACAGTGGCCTTGAGATTAAACTGGTTGCGCCAGCGAGTGAACAGCGTGGTTCAGGTTTAATACTACGTAAAGGTGATGATGCGGTTGTCGCAAAAATAGACGAAGCGATGGCAACTTTACAAGCTGATGGCACATTGACTAAAATTAGCCAAGAATTCTTTGGTGCTGATATAAGCAAACAAAACTAATGCTCGCATCTATAATGTCAGTTTTTGCTGATCTATTAGCCTTATTGCCGTTCATGACGCCTGAACGGGCGCATATCGTTATTACCTCGTTTTGGCCTATGTTGAAAGGCGGTATCTATTATTCGATACCGCTCGCATTGATTTCTTTTACGATAGGCATGACGATTGCTCTGAGCGTAGCGCTTATCCGTATTGTGCCGCGTGCTGGCTGGATGCACGAAATTGTTTATCGTCTGGCTCGTATTTATGTGTCCGCTATTCGTGGTACACCAATGCTGGTGCAGCTGTTCATTATTTTTTATGGTCTGCCCAGTATTGGTATTAAGTTAGATCCCTTTCCCTCCGCTATCATTGCTTTTTCGCTTAATATTGGTGCTTATGCGTCAGAGACGGTGCGCGCGTCCATTTTGTCTATTCCAAAAGGGCAGTGGGAAGCAGGGGCAACGGTTGGCCTGACTTATCTGCAAACCTTTCGCCATGTAATTTTGCCACAAGCACTGAGGGTATCGGTACCGCCGTTGTCCAACACTTTTATCAGCTTGGTAAAAGACACGTCTTTAGCGTCTTTAGTTTTAGTCACCGAGCTATTTAAACAGGCGCAGATTATCACCGCGCGTAATTATGAATTCATGTTGGTCTATACCGAAGCGGCGATTATTTATTGGGGTATTTGTTTATTCTTAACCTTTATCCAAGGTAGGCTTGAGCAGCGCTTGGATCGCTATGTTGCCAAATAAACCATTGATTAAATTTTATAAACAGTTATTAATTCCCGCACAACAGGAAAAATTATGATTCAAGTCACTAATATTCATAAAGCCTTTGGTAGTAATCAGGTGCTCAAAGGTATTGACTTGACCATCCATAAAGGCAATGTGGTGGTGATATTAGGACCATCAGGCTCAGGAAAAACAACTTTTTTACGCTGTATCAACGCGCTTGAGATTCCTGATCAAGGGGTGATTGCTTTTGATGACGGTAGTTTAACCGTAGACTTTGCTACTAAGCCTAATAAAAAGACTTTGCTCGCACTACAACGTAAGTCAGGTATGGTGTTTCAGTCTTACAATTTATTTCCGCATAAAACAGCTATCGAAAATTTAATGCTTGGACCCGTTGTTGTTCAAGGCACAAGCAAAGCGGTAGCACGTACGCAAGCCTTAACACTCCTTGCTAAAGTAGGGCTATCTGGTAAGGCAGACTTATATCCGTTTCAATTATCTGGTGGTCAACAACAACGGATTGGCATTGCTCGTGCGCTCGCTATTGAGCCGTCTTTATTATTATTTGATGAGCCAACTTCTGCGCTAGATCCAGAATTGGTAAAAGAGGTATTAGCGACTATGAAGCAGCTGGCCTCAGAAGGCTGGACGATGGTTGTCGTCACCCATGAAATTAACTTTGCTCGTGAAGTAGCTGATCACGTGGTACTGATTGAAGATGGCTATGTGGTTGAAGAGGGTAGCGCGGAGCAAATGTTTGAGCTGTCCACCCATCCACGTACGCAGGCATTTTTGCAGCGTATTAGTGAGTAAATTAGACAGCTACTTATTTAACTGATGATAAACAACAAAAGGCTCTTTGTCTCTCATTAAGATAAGGGGCTTTTTATGTCTAAAGTTTTAGATGATTACTCTTAAAAATGAGACACAAAAAAACCAGCTAATCGAAATTAACTGGCTGATATAATAATTACTAAAGTTTAAACAATAGTATTAAACATAAATCACTAAGCGATACGTGAGAAGGTTGATTTTTTTCTTAGGTGATGTTGCCATTATTGGGGTTTGAAACGATAGTTAATGCAGGTTGAAGTTTACCTTGAGAGATTTATTCCTTTTCATAAAAAACTGCGCTATCAATTGCATCGATAGCGCAGTTTTAAAAAGTAATCAATGACATATTCGAATGAACGATTATGCCTTCATATTACTTATTTTACTGGACGAATAAACGGCATATGTCTATTCACGTCTTTATACAGTAAATATCTGAATGGACCAGGTCCACCAGCATAGCAAGATTGTGGGCAGAATGCGCGCAGCCACATAAAGTCACCTGCTTCAACTTCTACCCATTCACCGTTTAAGTGATAAACTGCTTTACCTTCTAGTACATACAAACCATGTTCCATAACATGAGTTTCATCAAATGGAATGACGCCACCTGGCTGGAATGTAACAATATTTACATGCATGTCGTGACGCATATCCGACTGCTCTGTAAATCTGGTAGTTGTCCATACGCCACCAGTACCCGGCATTTCAATCGCTTCAACATCATGGTCGCTAGTTACAAACGCTTCCGGCACATCAACACCTTCACAATGTTGATAAGCTTTACGAATCCAATGAAATTTAACATGCTTGTCGCTATTGTTTTTTAGCGTCCATTTGCAGCCAGGTGGTAAGAATGCATAACCACCTGATTCAAGATGATGCGACTCACCTTCAATAGTGATATCCATTTCGCCTTCGACGATGAATATAACACCTTCAGCATTTGCATCTAGCTCAGGCTTTTCTGAGCCACCATTAGGCTCAACTTCGACGATATACTGTGAGAATGTTTCAGAGAAACCTGATAGTGGACGCGCAAGCACCCACATGCGCATGCCTGTCCAAAAAGGTAAATAGCTAATCACAATGTCGGTTAGTACACGTTTAGGGATAATCGCATAAGCTTCGGTAAAGATAGCGCGGTCAGATAGTAATTGTGTTTGTGGCGGCAATCCGCCAGTTGGTGCGTAATAAGTACTTTTTGTTGACATTTTTGATGTTCCTTAGTGGTTTTATGCCGCGATAAATTCGTATCTGAAATCATGGAGCAAAGGTTCGGTAACCCCGTTTGGCTGGGATTTCCCTTTAAACACTAAATCAAAACACTAAATCAAGTGCAGCTTGGAAGGCTAAGCTATTGTCAAAATCGTTAGACGTTAGACATAACCTGATAGCTTGGATCGTTTTCATTTTGTTGATCGACAACTGATGCCATTTTTTTAATGACTCATCGAAAATTCAACGCTCTAATCTGTTGTTGATATGCTGACTAAAAATACGTAAAGTTGCCCTGTCTTCCATGAATCCAATGTCATTGATATCAGGCACCTTAAAAGCGCTCATGCCTGAATCAACCTACCGAACCACGTAAACTAACATTCCTTGCGCACCTATATTTTAATTCATTTTCAAGTTCTTGTGCGCTTAATGCCTCAGGAACCTTTAATAAAGGGACCATTAGAATATCATCAATGTGTGCATGAGGTCCGTATTGTTATATCTGATGCTAGTATGCTTTTTAGAACACTAGCATAACTTCTAAACAGCATTAGCCTTTGCTCTATTTGACTTAGCTTCCTCAGTGGCGACATCAACGCAAACTTCCCAATCGTCAATTTCGAACTCATGGCAGTTATTACCATCACCATTGATGCGGTCGACCACTAAAAAGTCACAATCAGCTTTTAGCGCCAGTAGTGGATGATGCCAAACATTGGCATCATACTGTACACCTTGATACGAACGGGCATAAAAAACCTCTAAATCATCCGCTGATTTTGGTGGCTCGCCAGCTTTGGCCACAACGACGATATAGTCTGTGCTATTCATAGAAAAGAAGGCTTGGCTGCCAAACGGATGGTATTCCATCACTGATAACGTAATGGGGCAATCGCGTCTTTTGGTACGGAAAATGCTAAAACCAACTTCGCCGCCGTCATGCTCAACTTTTGAGATAGAATCATGGCGACAGGCAAAGCCACGGTTGATATCCCAACTGTTTTCAGGACATTTTTCTTGATCATTATAAGGCTCAATAACTGAGCCATAGGGCGCAAAAGCAGCTTTAGTTAAAGGTTGAGCAATTATTGTGGTTTTCATAACGTGGCCTTTATTCATGATATAGTTCATTAAGTTATAGATTTTCAGAAGTCGATAACTATATTTTATCTTATTGTTTTTTTTCGTGAGCTTTTCTGCTTACGCTGCACGGTTGTTAGCTGCTTATCTTGTTAGAAGTTTAGACCGAGCGTCACCAATATTTGTTTGAGTAAATAAATATAGAACGCCCAATTTAAGATTAAAGCAGATGTATAACTGAGATAATAAACTGTCTAGGATTACATCCAGTCTGCGCTGTTGTCTGCAGTGGCTGGATGATTTTCATACCAGTGCTTAGCAATTTCATCGCGGCGGCATACCCAAACGTCAGGCTTGCTGGTGATATACTTTAAAAATTGCTTGAGTGCAGTAATGCGACCAGCACGGCCGATGATACGGCAATGCAGACCGATCGTCAGCATTTTTGGCGTGTCTGCGCCTTCTTCATATAAGGTATCAAAGCTGTCTTTTAGGTATTGGTAAAAAGGTTCAGCATTAGTAAAGCCTGGGCTTGAGGTAAAACGCATGTCATTGGTTTCAAGGGTATAAGGGATAACCAAATGCGGCTTACGGACGATGCTGCTACCGTCTTCTACTTTGACATTGAGCCAATACGGAAGCTCATCTGCGTAAGAATCGGAGTCATAAATATAACCGCCTTGCTCAGCGACCAATTCACGCGTGTTAGGGCTATCGCGGCCAGTGTACCAGCCTAATGGCTGTCCGCCCAGCATCCGATCAAATATTTTAGTGGCGGCTTGTACATGCGCACGTTCCGTCTCGCGGTACATGTCCTGATAAGTAATCCAGCGCAGGCCGTGGCTTGCAATTTCATGGCCATCTTCTAAGACGCGCTCAATGATATGCGGGGTCTTCTCAGCTGCTGCGGCACAGGTAAAGGTGGTGATAGGTAGACCGTACTCTTTGAACACATCGAGTACACGCCAAACGCCAACGCGGCTACCATATTCAAAGGCTGACTCAATAGACTGATGACGATTGTTAAATTCTGGTGTCCCTAAGACATCAGATAAAAAGCGCTCAGACTGACCATCGCCATGAATGACACTGTTTTCTGCGCCCTCTTCAATATTCAGTACGAATTGAACAGCGATTTTTGCGCCACCTGGCCAATTGGCTTTTGGTGGATTGCCACCATAGCCTTTTAGGTCACGAGGATAGGCGTCCTGATCAAAGTCGCTAGTGATTTTTTTTGTCATCGTAGAGAGTCCTTTATAAAAACAGAGTGATTGTTTGTCTAGCAGCAATCATGCGCCTAATCCTTGGCTAAAAACTAACTGGACAGACCTAACTTATTTGATATAAACAAACTGGTTATTTGATATAAACAAGCTAGCCACACGCAAATCAATCAGCAAGCTGGACTTGATGGTCAATGTGATGAGCGCGTGCTTTAGAGTAAGCCACCATTTTAACTTATGAGTAGCTACTCAATAGGGTAGAGGCGCAGGTATCGCTGAATAAGTTTTAGATATTGTTCGGTCAGGCTAGAGATAAAATCTAGCAGACCTAGGTACAGCGTTGGGGCTGTGATAGTGCTGAATGTTTTAGGCTGAGTATTTTAGATAGTAATACGTTGTCAATTAGAGCGTTATAAGAATTATAACACCATCAAGCTAAGCATCATAACCACTTACTTGAAATACTAGCGAATGCCATTTTTTACTATTATTTTGTAGCGTCTAGTTTGTAGGATCTAGAAATGATTATTAACCAGTCGTTCTACATTCTGACAAATGGCAATCATTACTAATTCTGTATTACTGTATGTGTATCTGATGCTTTGGTCAAGATAATTTTGCTTTATATTTATAAAAACTAATAATAAAGAGAGAGGCAGTACAAAAGTAATGCTATTTGTACTGACTTAACACTTTATATTGTCGTTTTTTTTATTATTTATTGAGTTTGGCTTTATTGTTTATTGGCGCAGTAACATCTAATAGATATGACTTCCAATAGCTGAACATAATAAGAAGCTACAAGCTTCAAACTTAGTCAAAGGGAGTGCATTTATTTTCTCAACGATATCTGAAGGGTTAGGCAGCGCCTCGCTAAACAATACGAGTGTACCCTCAGTAATCACTAAGGCGATAAATGATAAGAAAAACATATTGATGGGTAAATCAATTAAGTAACCGATCTTCATATCTCGTTCACTGCGCAAAAAGCGCGAGAAGTCGCTAAAGTTAATTACTACGGCGGCAAAATAAGCAACCATCGTACCCACTCATTATAGCCGTAAATGCTTGCAATTGATTATCGTTATAATTATTGGTGCCGGTAAAAATAGAGCTGATTGCTGGCAGCAACTCAGACCCTGATTGATACCATACCACCGCCATCAAAAGCGCGACTGCGATCGATGCAAAATAAGTTTGCACCCCGTACCAAAAAATACTAATGATGGCACGTAGTACTGCTGGTAAGTTTGCGCCACTAACACTAAGGCTTGCCCGTATCAATACTGGAAACGGGATACCGTATTTGACGCTAGGCCTACCAGTCAGATTGACCATAAACATCGCGACAAAGCCGGTACATATAATCGCTGCCATTACCCACCAGCCAATCAAGCTATAACTTAAAAATAACAAGGCTGCAGGGTATAGCCCAATAAGCTCTGTATACCATTGGACCAGACGTTAAATATAGCAAACCAGCCCCACGTACGATTTTCTGGCTTGAGTGGTGCTAAACCTTCATTATATAGTCTTAAGTTTTTAATAGCCGGATCAAGCTGACTGTGATTACAAATACTTTGATACTGTTGTGTTTGCTACCGTTTGTCAGATATCCGTAATTTCTTTTAGAGGATTGCGGCTAAATTTAAGTCCGCTTTACTTTAAGGACATCGGACATTAAGGGCATCGGACAGTTCGGTCAAGATAATTATTAATTTACCTCTTTAAAATATGATAAAAAAGGGGATAAGAGGCGATATGCTAAAACGTTACGAAGCTATTTTTATGTAGAAACATCTAGATCATAAAAAATCCTACATAAAAATAGCCGGTCATTTAGACCGGCTATTTTTAATATACTTATTATACAGTTACCGCTGCTATTAGATTATAAAGCCGAAGTATATACTAGAACTTGCTGACGCTCTTCATCAGTCATCTCAGTAATATTGCCCAATGGCATATAATTAGTCTGTAATGACGTTACGATTTTAGCTTTGTGTGTTTTTAAGTCCGCTGTTGTAGCAAGAATAATACCTAATGGTGGCGCATTAACCGTCGCATTCGTAGGCTTCTCAGCATGACAAACGCTACAGCGCTCATGTACAACAGCCATAATGGCATCATCATCACCTGAGGCAGAAACAGGAACGGCTTCAGCAGTTGTTGACTCGCCTGCGTTATCAGTGGTAGCAGAAGCTACTGGTTGAGTGACAGGTGCTGCTTCAATTGGGGCAGGACGCATCCAGAAAATTAACGCAAGCGTCGCAATTGCAGGAACGATTAAGTAACCTGGTTTGTTGTGACCCAAATGTTTCAGGTTAAAGTAATGACGAGCAGTCGCAGTGATGATACCAACGAATACTAGTACCAACCAACCCTTACCATTTCCAAATGAATACATCATTGGATAGTGATTACTAATCATGGTAAAGATTAGGGGTAGGGTAAAGTAGTTATTCATCACTGAGCGGTTTCTGGCCATCAATGCTAAATCTGCTACTTCTGGACCCGGTTTGACACCGCGGCGTACGCAATCTACGAGTGCGCGCTGAGCAGGCATAATACCAAAGAATACGTTACCCGCCATGATAGTACCTAAAATGGCACCGACGTGGATAAAGGACGCACGATCACTAAATAACTGATAAGAGCCCCACGTCGCAATAATTATTAGTATAAAGATAGTAATACTAAAAACCATTTTATTTTTGCCGATACGGCTGCGTACAACTAATTCATAAATTAAGTAGCTACCAAATAGGAACGCTAAGCTTACAAAAATAGCTTCTAAATTTGTAAAAGCAAACTTTCTGGTATCAACTAAGTATGCCGTTGCATTGGCATAATAGACGATAGAGATCATGGCCATACCGGTTAGCCATGTGGTGTAAGCTTCCCATTTGAACCAATGTAGCGTTTTTGGCATCTCTTCAGGTTCAAGCTTATATTTAGCAATTTCATAGAAACCACCACCATGAACCGCCCAAAGGTCACCTGAAATGCCTTTATCAGCTTTCCATTTGGGCGGCTTCTGTAAGCTCATATCGAGCCATACGAAGTAGAATGAGGCGCCAATCCATGCCACACCAGCAATGACGTGAAACCAGCGGAAGAATAAGTTTAACCAATCGAGATAATATGCGCCCATGCACGAGTGTCCTTTTGTATTGCTATGTCTTAGTAGGTGTTAACGGCGGCGGCGCATCATGTTGGTATAACAATCTAGTGATACCAACATAATGAAACCAAGAGTAGAAAGGCCGGCTTAGATATCTGATGTCTAATTGCTACGATACCATCCATAGGAGTAGCTAGAATTAAACGACGTTATATCAATAAGCAATTCGTTGAATTGATTTGAATACATTAATCAAAACAACGAATCAAACTACCAGAGTTAGCGATTTGTGATGTTCTTGGATAATAAAAATAATATTCGTATTTAATGGGGCTATCAAATCCTAGAAACCAAGTCTTAAGAACTTGATAGCCCTTATAAACTTACGAACCGCGATACGTGCCATAGCCATGGGCGCTAAGTAATAGCGGCACATGATAATGACTGGCATCGCTTACCACAAAGTCAATCACAACTTGCGGATAGAACGCTGTCAGCTTTTGCGCGTCAAAATAAGATTGGGTATCAAAGGTCAAGGTATAACGACCAGCACTTAAGTCGCAATCAGCACCATCAACAGCAGCCCAGCTATCTGGTGCAACGCGGCCATCATTGTTGGTCGTACCATTGGCTAGTAATGTAGCATCGCCACTGTCTTTGATGCGATGTAAGGTAACTGCGATATCAGCAGCAGGTTTACCAAGATGAGTGTCTAAAATGTGTGATGATAGGGTGGCTGACATAATGCTTCCTTATTATAGGTAAATAACGATAGAGTCTTATCGTATAAATTTTATGCTGACATCGTTTATTAGATATCAAGCGTGTGTTATTAATCTGATAGTTTATGCGGCGCCTAATAGCTTTTGGATACGTAGACGCGTAATTTTATTTTGCTCAGCAGCAGCGTTCGCCAGTTCAGTTTCACGGTCATTGGGTAGACGCGCTAATAGTAAGTCAAGCATTTGCTGGGCACTTTTGCCCGTTGCGAATACAATAAAAATAAAACCAAACTTATCAAGATAGTCTTGATTGCCTTGGGCGAGTGCCTCAAGCACTTGGTCTTCAGCATCATTCGCGCCTGATTGTTCATGCGCTGCGCTGTCTTGGGTGTTACGATATTTTTCTTTTAATGAGTCGACGTTGCCAATTTGCGGATGACCGTCAAAAGCTTCAATTAAATTGGCTTCGCTGGTTTGCGCTTTATTCCAAGCGTCATCATTAGCGACAAGCATGGCATCAATATCTGCAAAAGGGCGGGCGCTGGCAAGGGTTTGTGCCCAGCTAGTGCTAGTACAACAGGTTAACAGTTGTGCTGTAGCATCTTCTTGGGATAGGTCGTTAAATTCTGACAGGGTTAAGCTCATGATGACATCCTTTTCTTTTAATAGGGAAGCCCGATAGTCTATCAGGCAACGATGATATAGCAATCCCTTTGCATAACGCTTAAATTTTATAACTCTATAAGGCGTAACCCCATAAATCGTTTGCTAAAGGGATACTAATTAAAACGTAATTGGTTTATATTGTCTATTGTGCAAAAACCTGACCATTTGGTCAACTATTTTATACAAAAACTTTCAATTTGTAGTGTTATGTTCCATAAATAGTAGTATTTATTGTAACTGCTAACCAGAATATAACGTTTTTTCTAACAAAAATGCCGTATGGCCTAAGTTATGACCATTATGACTCAAAATAATCACAAAGATAATTCGTGTGCATCGGAAGCACCTACCCCGCGCAGTCAGCAAGATATCCGTGCGCGCAACCAGGAACTGATTTTAATGGCGGCTGAAGAGGAGTTCGTCCTCAAAAGCTACCGCGGTGCCACTATGCAAGGTATCGCCGATCGAGCAGGACTTCCTAAAGCCAATATTCATTACTACTTTAAAAACAAGAAAAATCTATACAGGGTGGTACTGCGCTCTATTATTCAAGAATGGAACGAGGGCTTAGTGACCATGACCGTGGACAGTGATCCAAAAACGGTCATCGAAAAGTTCGTCCGTACCAAGCTTCATCAAGCCTTTGTGCACCCTAATCGTCATAAACTATTTGCTGTTGAAGTGATCGGCGGTGCACCGCACTTGCATGACTTCATGTCCACAACGATGCAAGAATGGGCGCTTGATAAGATACAAGTCATGAAAATATGGCATCAACAAGGCAAAATCGGTATTGAGGATCCCTTGCAATTATTAATTTTAATTTGGGCAACGACGCAACGTTATGCTGAATTTGAAACTGAAATCGTCGGCTTAATGGGGAAAAAGGCTTACGATGAAGAAGATGAAGCCCGTGCTGCTGACTTCTTAGTGCCCTTTATCTTACGTGGTTGCGGACTTGGATGATAATTAAGTTAAACCCACTCAATGGTAAAATGGTTTTGGTAAACAGCAAAAATATATTTATTTTCTAGTACTAACGGCTGACAATAGGTATCAGCTATTATCAATCATTTTGTTCGTTAATGCAGATTAAAACCTGACCAACTGGTCAGGTTTTTTTAATATACAAGTAAGTTAACTTTTCATGAGCTTTTCTTTATGTAGTTCTTAAGATAAACTATTCTCTTTTTTAACGCCTACTAAGTGACCGCTGTTCCTAAATCAGTGGTCATTTAGAACATAAAAATATTTTTTATTTCAAATGTTGCTTAATTATTAACAATTCGTTATTATACTTTCGTTCTCAAATGTTAACTATTATCATTTACATTTCTAATAGCATTTACAGTTTTAATTTCATCTCTTAATTTGTAGGCTATTACTCAACTAATATTTTTTATTGAGTAGCCTCGTTATCAATAATTCTTAAGTTTTATAAAGTGAGTGCGTTATGCGTGAATCAATATTTTCTAGTCGATTAACGGTGCTGTCAGTAGGTATAGCTGCTGTTCTAGGGTCACAAGTAGCCAGTGCTGAAGAGGTAATGCAGACCTCATTACAGACCATTACAGTCACAGCCAATAAGTCAGCTAGAAAAGAGGCACAAGAAGGTAAGGTCTATATTGATGACTATACGCCGGCGCAGCAAGCCAGTCATTTGAGCGATTTTTTAAATGTGATTCCAGGCGTTACCATAGGTGGCACCTCGTCCATCAACCAGCGCATTCGTATTCGTGGTCTTGAAGACAGTAACTTAAAAGTGACCATTGATGGGGCGCGCCAAGAAGGCAAGCTGTTCTACCATATGGGTGACGTGACTATCGACCCAGATTTATTGAAACAAGCGGATGTCTCTGTCGGTAATAACTCAGTCACTTTAGGTAATGATGCTATTGGCGGTGCGGTTGCTTTTAAAACCGTTGATGCCGCAGACCTACTTAAACCCGGTCAGAAAATTGGTGCTAAGGTACATGTCGGCTATGCCAGTAATAATGATGAGCTACTAACCTCAGCGACCGTTTTTGCAGCGCCAACGGACAATGTTGATTTGCTGGCTTATTATGGCAAGCGTGATACAAGCTCTGGTGAAGATGGTAGCGGTCGAGAGTTGTTTGAAGACAGTAAAGGCGAGAACATCCTTCTAAAGGCTGGTGCTTATATCGCAGATGATCACCGTATAGGGGCTAGCTTTAGCCGTACTGATAAAGAAGGTGTCTTTCCGTTCCGTCCAGATTTTCCAAGTCTAGGCGATGATCCAATCCCACAAAAAGTAAAGCGAGATACTTATACAGTCGATTACAATTTCAATCCATTAAACTCGCTCATTGATGTTGATACCACCATTTATCAAACCGAAACACAGATTTCGCGTGATAACGATCCCAAAACATCGCCAGGGTATGATTGGAATGCTAAAGTAAAAACCACAGGTGGGAAAATTGAAAACACCAGTGTGATTGACTCAACGTTAGGAAGCCATAAACTGATTACAGGGCTAGAGCATTACAAAAAGCAGTCAGATTATGGCGCTCTTGATCGTAAAACCAAACTACCCGTAACAGGTAATGATGAAGCCAAAAATACTTCAGTATATCTAGAAGACCAATGGCAAATGGGTAAATTAACTTTAACCCCTGGCGTACGTTATGACCGCTATGAGTCCCCTGAATTTGTGTCTGCTGGCAAAACTTACGATAATGTCGTTGGTGCACTGGCGGCCAGCTATGAGATCGCGCCGCGTACACAAGTATTTGCCAGCTATACTCAATTATTTAACGGACCAGACTTAAGCCAAGCTATTTTCAATCGAGATGGTGCTGGCACCTATGTCAATAAAGACTTAAAGGCTGAAGAAGGTGACAATGCGGAAGTAGGTATTGCGACAACTTTACGCGGTCTAACCACTGCTAATGATGCCCTACAGTTAAGCGGTAAATACTTTGAAACCAATATCGAAAACTATATTGAATACGTGCGCAGTGGTGGTAGGCATTCAGGTTTAGATTGTGTGACCGGCGCGTTAGGCGGTGATTGCCAAGGCGCTATCAATAAAGATGAAGATTATAAGATCAAGGGTGTTGAGCTTGCCGCTGATTATAAAATGAATGATTTTATTATGGGTTTGAGCTATGCTCATGCGCGTAGTAAAGGTAAAGACACGGGTCATAGTATCTATTCACAAACTGGCAGTAGCTCAGATACTGGTGATAAATACATGGTCAATTTGGCTTATGAACCAACAGAGACGACAGATCTTGGCTGGCGCAGCACCTATGTTGCTTCAGTAACGCCAAACACAGGTGGTGATGACATCAAAAAAGCAAGTTATGATGTTCATGATATCTTTATGAGCTATTCGCCAACACAAGTTGATGGCCTAAAAGCCACTGTCGGAGTGTATAATATCTTTGATAACACCTATGCCAGTCATGCTTCAAGATACAATCCGCTAGAAGATGAGAGCACTGATTTTGAACCAGGTCGTAATATTAAAGCGTCATTGACGTATCAGTTCTAAAAAGTATTGGTTTAAACGACACCATTATTGTTTATACTCTAATTATTGATAATAAAAAGACCACTTATGTTTTATAGGCGGTCTTTTTTTATGGGCTATATTTTAGAATGAATTTGGTCTTTTCTTATTATATTAGGGTTTAAAAACTATCGATAATAACTGGACGGCCCTGATGCTTAAGCACGGTGACGTCAACGTTATACAGCTCTTTCATAGTTTCTTGGGTGATAACATCAACGGGACGCCCAGTTGCCATCACTCGTCCGTCTTTCATAGTGACTACCGTATCCGCAAACTGCGCGGCTTGATTAATATCATGCAGCACTATTACCACCGTTTTTTGTTGGCTATGACTTAATGCGCGAAGCTCACGCATTAGCCGCCCAGCGTGATACATATCCAAACTATTAAGCGGCTCATCTAGCAATAGATATGGGGTATCTTGACAGACAATCATCGCAATCAGCACGCGCTGGCGTTGTCCACCCGATAGCGCCGATAAGAAACGATCGGCTAATAGCTTTAGCTCAAAGCGCTCAATAATCTCATCGACCTTTTGATGGTCGTTGGCTGTTGGGCGGCCTTGATGATAAGGATAGCGCCCAAACATTAATAGCTCGTGAACGCGCAGTCGCCCTTGGACTTGATTGTCTTGGCTCAGGGTAGCGACTGTAGTGGCAAGGGTACGCGAATTACAGCTAACAATATCATGCTCAGCAAAGCTAACTTTCCCCGCTTGTAATGGTTGCAGGCGGGACATCACCGAAAATAAAGTCGATTTACCTGCGCCATTAGGGCCAATAAGGGCAATGACCTGTGAGCTTGGTAAAGATAAGCTAATGTCATGCAGAATTTGCTGCTTACCGATATGATGCGAGACGTTACTTATTTTAATCATAGTCGTTCTTATTTTAAAATCGTTTTTTAATACACTTCAATTTTTTTATCTATAAGCCTAAAAGCAATTAAGTCACCTTTAACGGCGATGGGTCATAAATATTAATACTAAAAATACCAAACCACCAGCCAACTCAATGACTACCGATAACACCCCAGCCATACCTAATACTTGCTCGAATACCGTTTGACCCAAAACCAAGCAAATCATTGCCACTAAACTGACTAATATTAAGCGCTCGCTATGAGCCATATTGCGGGCAAGACGATTGGTTAAGGCACAGACTAATAGTCCAAAAAAGGTTACTGGACCAACCAAAGCCGTCGCGGTTGCTACCAAAATAGCGATAACGGTTAATAGGCCAAAAGCCAAACGCTGATAGTTTATACCTAAGTTAATCGCTTGGTCTTTACCGAGCATTAAGACATCACATTGATACCGCCAGCGCCAGATAAATACTGCGCTAATCGCACAAACGATAATGCTAATGCTTAGGAGATCAGGATTCACCGTGTTGAACTGTGCGTAACTGGCCGACTGCACTACTACAAAGTCATCTGGATTAATCAGCCGCGCAATCAATGCGGATAAGCTACGAAACAACACCCCAAAGATAACACCGACTAAAATAAGCCGCGTTAAATCTTGGCTACTCTTCGAAAACAACAATCGAAACAAGAGTAGTGAGGCGCCGAACATCAATACAATCTCAAGCCCGAATTTGGTTATCGGGTTGATACTGGTATAACTTATTGACCCTAAGAAAAACACCAACAAGCTTTGTAGTAAGACATAAAGCGAATCAAAGCCCAGTAATGATGGCGTCAAAATAGGGTTATGGGTTAAGGTTTGAAACAGTAAGGTTGACACCCCAATTGCATAGCCGACTACCATCAGCGCTAGTAGTTTTTTGCCACGTAATGGCAATGCAAAATCCCAATGACCATGAACATTAACCGTTAAAAATAAAATGGCTGAGATTAATAAAATAATACTGGCAATTGATTTTGGATGTTGAGTAATTGTTTCCCACAGCCTTGCCCAAAATCCTAATAACTTGCCATGCTCAGATGATTCAGTATGAGTATGAGGATCCGTATCTGTGGTGGTAGAGGCAGAAGGTGAGCGCATGTGGGTATCCATTTTATTTAGTGCCTACTGTATAGATGTTAAGACTGAGCAGGGGCACGTAATAATAGCCATAAAAATACCACCGTACCTACCACCCCGAATACAGTAGCAACGGGCACTTCGAACGGATAGCGAATAGAGCGCCCGATAATATCGCACAGTAAAACTGCTGAAGCACCAAGCAAGGCAACCGCTGGCAAGCTACGTCTGAGCTTATCACCCATGATGCGACTGACGATATTAGGAACAATCAAACCGATAAAAGGAATGACCCCAACCGTAACCACCACCACTGCACTCATTATCGCTACCATTCCAACGCCAATCCACGTCACATGGCGCTTACTGATACCTAAGTTCAAAGCAATATTGTCACCTAAGCCAATGATAGTCAGCTTATCAGCAATAATATAAGCAATAACGCATAGACCACCCGTTAACCACAGCAGCTCGTAACGGCCTGCTAATACGGCTGAAAAGTCGCCAAATTGCCAAACGCTGAGCATCTGTAAGGTCTCAGTTTGATAAGCAATAAAGGTGGTAATAGCAGTAATAATGCCGCCAAAGACAATACCGATAAGTGGAATCATTAAGAAGTCAGTCGGCGGAATACGGTGGATAAGCAGCATAAATAGCATCATGCCGAACACCGCAGCGATGGTTGCCACACCCATTTTTATGATAAGCGCGCTGGCAGGAAAGAAGAGGCTGACTACTAATAATCCCAGTGCTGCGCTCTGAGTTGCACCAACCATAGAAGGCTCAACGAAACGGTTTTTGAGCACTACTTGGATAATCATGCCAGCAACGGCCATTGCAATACCGGTCAAAATAATGGCAGTCGTCCGAGGCAAGCGACTGACCAGCATCAGCGAGCTATCTGAGTTAGCGCTATGGTTAATAAGACTATGGAATATGCCTGACCAAGAAAAGTCTGCTACCCCAATAGATAGGCTCAGTAACACCAAAAGCCCCATGATAATGAGGCTCCCTGTGTTTATCAACCATGGCGGTAGTGCAGCTCGGCGATTTTTATTAGCGCCTATGCTGCTAATGCCCCGCTGCCGCCATGTTGGAAGCGCTGGCAAGTTATCGCTAGGCTCAGCTATAACACTATTATTGCTACGATTAGAAAATAACGACATAACTATTTATGGCCTACATAATTTACTACTATGACCACTATTTAGCAGCGCTAAAGGCAGCTTTGATAGACGTCAAATCTTGCATCCATTGATTATAACCACCAAAGGCTAAATAAGAATCTGGGCTAAGATAAACCACTTGGTCTTTTTTCCAAGCCGTGGTTTGTGCGACCAATGGATTATCTAATACCGCTTTAGCACCTGCACTGTCTTCACCGATAGCCGCACTGCGGTCAATCACGAATAACCAGTCTGGATTGGTTTTTTGTAAATACTCAAACGATACGGGCTGACCATGACGGGCATCTTCAATTTTACTATCGACCATAGGCACACCAAGTACGGTATGGACAAAACCAAAGCGTGACTTATCACCGTAGGCTGACAGCTTATTGCCATTAACCATAACCACTAAGCCATTGCCTTTACCTTTGGTTAACCCTTGAGTCTGCTCGATTAATCCATCAATATTTTGTTGTAGTTTCAACGCTTGGTCACTTTTGCCAAATAGGGCACCTAAGTCATGTAAACGTTGCTTACTAGATTCATAAATATTGGCGGTATCGATGCTCATATCCAGCGTTGGGGCAATGTTTGAGAGCTCGTTATATTTTTCAGCCATACGTGAACCGACTAGAATCGCTTGCGGTTGCATCGCATTTAATGTTTCAAGATCCGGCTCAAATACAGTTCCCACTTCTTTTGGATCGGGCTGTACTTTTGATTGCAAATTATCTAAATGTAGACCGCTTGGCTTACCATCAATAGCCACATCCAGCGCTGCCAAGTCCTGCATTATCGTCATGTCATACACCACAATAGGTGATGGATTCATCGGTAAGCTTACTTTACCTTTAACTGTATCGATATCGACAGTAGCAACAGAGACCGCATCATTATCAGCAACGTTCGACGCGGTATCAGCCGTTTTGTTTTCTTTTTTAGTGTCATCCAACTCAGAGTCATTCGGCGATGAGCAGCCTGCTAAGCTAATGCTTGCGAATAATGCCGCGGTCATTGCCGCTAGTAGAGGACGTTTGAATAACGAAGGGCTTGCAGAATTAGCCGTGGCTAAAGTACTAGTAAACATAAAACACTCGGTATATTACAGGTGATAAGCAGTACGTTTATAAAACGTCGGCAAGGTATAAAAAGAAAAAGAGCGCGTTCAGCCATTTACATAAATGTGCTAAAACAATGCTCATCGATCAAGGTTCTTAACTTTATTTTTAATTTGAAAATTGTTTTAACAAAATGGATAAAAATAAACTGAGATTATAATATAGGAATTAAGGTGTTTTATCAATGATAATGATAACGATTGCCATTAATAATAAGGTTTGTGTTTATTATAAAATAATATTTTGTAGGGTAGATAAACGCTGTGCTGGGCATTATTTAAGGCTTTACGCATTCTTTCAAGCGTATTTTTTAGAGGTAAGTAAGGACAGAGATCAGTAAAGTTTCTATTATTTTATTGATAATAGTTATCGTTTGTATTAATATTAAGCCACTTTGATTTCAGCGAAATATTAGGGTGTTATGGGCTCAACCGATTTTAACGCGCCACCACGTAAATTAACACTGATAGCGATTGGTGCCGTTGTGGGGCTGCATGTACTTACCGCGATGGCACTAGTGGCCATGAAGCCACCAGCCCCTATAGACGAAGTCCGCGATACGCCGCCCCCTATTGAAATACAAATGGTGACGCTACCTACTGACGTAGCACAACCTGAGCAAATCGAACTTGAACCGGTAGAGATTGAGGTTGCTAAGGTTGAAGAAAATGTTGAAGAGGTTCAAGAAAATACAGAACCCGAACCTCTCTCTATATCTGAGCCTGAATCTAAGATTAGTCCAGAACCTAAAGCTGAGCCTGAACCTACCATTAAGTTAAAACCAATAGTCGAGCCTACACTAGAACCACAGCCTAAATCAGAACCCCAATCCCAGCCTGAACCAATAGTTGACGCTAAGCCTAAACTACAAACAGAGCCTGTTGTAAACACCACAACAAAAACAGTAGTGACAAAAACTAAGCCGAAAAAAGTAGAGCCAGAGCCTTACATCAATCAGAATCAACCCAGTCAGAAGTTTTCGCAAGAACCGAGAGTTGGGAATACTACGGCTGATGATCAACTTAGATACTTAGCAGAACAAGAGCAAGATAATGCTAGAAATGCTGCTAGAAAACATGCTCGTGAGGCGAAAGCTGATTCAGATGCCAGAGCGAAAGCTGATTCAGATGCCAGAGCAAAAGCCGATTCAGATGCCAGAGCAAAAGCCGATTCAGATGCTAGAGCGAAAGCCGATTCGGATGCTAGAGCGAAAGCCGATGCAGAGGCTAAAGCGGCAGCAGCTGCTAGCAATGCACCGGTCAACTTTAACGCCAGCAATGCCAATTGGGCCGCTGCGCCAAGCTTTAGTTTTCCTGACCGTGCCAAACGTGGTGCACGTTCGGGCGATACCTTTAACTTGGTATTGTTACTACGAGTGAACAAGCAAGGTGGCATCGATAGCGTCAGTTTGGCAAAATCTTCTGGCAATTCCGTCTTAGATAGGGAAGCGCAGCGTCAAGTTCGCTCTGGTAAGTTTAGACCTTTTCAGCAAAATGGGGTGCCTGTTGTTGGTAATGTTACTTTGCCGATTAGCTATGCGATGCCCTAAAAGCTGTTTATAGACGTTTTATCGTATTCATTTTTTAGCACCTTTATTATAAAACATTCATTTATAACTTTTTCATGATAAGAGCAGATGCGCCAGTCGCAACGTCTTCATGTGATTGCACAACTTATTAAGGAGTCTGACATGGACTTTGCAAGCTACTGGCAATTGAGCGATATGGTGACCAAAGGGCTGTTTTTTATACTGCTGGTATTGTCGTTACTCTCTTGGGTGACGGGTATTATCCGTGTATTACAAAGCCGCACGCTTGCAAACCAAGTGGCTGATGACTTGAGTCAGGCTATCCAGCAAAAGCGTTCAGCACTAGCAGGATTAGATGCGGCAGCTCGGCGTTTGGTTACCGAGCAAGCGTTACTGCAACATATTGGCCGTTATCGCTATAATAGTGAGCGTGGTTTGCCTATTTTAGGGACGACTGCTGCCATTGCGCCATTCATCGGACTGTTTGGTACGGTGTGGGGTATTTTTCATGCGCTACATAATATTGGTGTTAGCGGACAAGCAGGACTTGGACAAGTAGCAGGGCCAGTTGGCGAAGCCCTTATTATGACGGGTTTGGGGATTGCTGTGGCTATTCCAGCCGTAGTGTTTTATAACCTTGCGGTGCGTACTAATCGCACTGTCATGTACCATGCTAATGATAGAGCCCATGAGCTGTTGGCCAAGACTGCCGAGTCAACGGATTATCAGCAGCCAGTTGTTAAATCACAAATGGCAGCCAATACCAGTGCTAATAGTAATGTAGCAGCGACTAATGTGAATACTGGCAAACAAAACGTTGCTAACCAAAACACCGGCTATCAGAACTCAGCAACTTCCCGCTCATAGCACTGGTTTAGGGCTATTGTAGCCTGTTATAAGCTATTATAAATTGGTGGTTTTATGAGCAGCTTTTTATATAAGCAACCTTTTTATACAAGCAAACCAAACCTCTATACAATTTTAAATTCATATAGAAAAATGACCCACAATTGAGACTATTATGGCATTTCAGTTAGGTGATGATGACGCACAAAGTATGAATGAGATGAACCTCATTCCGCTTATCGATGTCATGTTGGTATTGATGATTATATTTCTATTGACCGCGACGGTTCTAAATCCTACCGTGCAGTTAGATTTACCTAAGACCAGTGCAGTAGTTAACGAGCAGCCGCCAGAAGTGATTCAAATCAGCATTGATAAAGATGCCGGTATCTTTTGGGATAGCGATCCTATTAGTATCGAGGAGTTAGACAGCCGCTTGCAGCAAGAAAGTGCTAGTGGTAGCGACCCTGCTATTCAGCTGCGAGCGGATAAAGAAAGTAAATATGATACAGTGGCGCAAGTGTTGGCCTCTGCCAGTCAAGCAGGACTCAGCAAAATTGCCTTTGTAAATGAATAGCAGTTTGTATAAATAGAGGCGTTATTATTTATACGAGTAAGCTGGCCGTAATAAACAAATTAACTAAAATAATAAGCCAGTCACATAGACCAGCCCTGCTATTAATAAAAAAATAACTAAGATAATAAGAAGAACAAATAAAATAATAAAACTTACCTCCAGCCTCGCAAGGTCTACTTTGCGGGGTTTCCTTTATTTACCACTTTCTAAATTGAGGCAAGGGCTTTTACCAGCCATAACCAAAGGGGCGATAGCCGTAACCCAATCGCCCATAACCAAATGGCGAGTAATAAGGAGAGCGTAAGCTATCGAGGTCGCGCTGACGGATATAATAGTAGCGCCCTTGCGAATAAGCTTCTTCTAATTTATCAATGCCTTCGAGGGGGCAGACTGGCTGCCAATCATAGCCTTCGCGGCCATGTTTATAAGCACTCAGCTCAGTACAGTAGTTTTTGAGCCCTTGCTGGCGACCTTGTTCCCATAGCATGCGGTTAGGCGTTGCACCGACTACGCTGGCACAGCTATTGGTATAGTGACCGAAATATGCGCCTGAACGTCCACGCGAGCCATCGCTATAGCCGACTTGCTGCCAATCACTAGCCTGACACTGCTGCGGTGTTAAGCTTTGAGTGGTAGCACAGCCTGATAACGTCACCATTGCTGCCATTATCAAAGTCAATGTAGACGTTGCTTTGACAGCTGGTTTTGTTATTAACGGCTTGAACGATGAGATTAGTTTGACAATATAAGTCATAATAAACCTGCGTGCGTTTAAAATTATGGTTTATCATAGCACTTTTTGTGCGTCGCAACTTTCTGTATCTCGTTAGCCTGATAAATTATTTGTATTACCTAAGTGGCTGATATTGAACTGTTAATAGCGCTTTTTTTATTATGAGTTGGACAGGAGCGCTTGATTTATAAGCGTTCGTGCTCATTATGAGTACCTAATGTCTTCTTTTATCCGTTAAATTTTAATCCAGTTAAAAGGTCACACTATCATGGGTGTATGGATAGCCGTTGCCATTGTACTATTCGTATATGGCAGTATGATGGCGCTCAAACCTAGCGGCATTGACCAGCGCTTGGACAAGCTGCGTATGACGGCGCGCCGGTTACAACTCAATCCAAAGCTGGTTGCTTGTCCGGACTGGGTGCGTGGCCGTGACAATGAATATGGTCGTGGCATGCTGGGTCAATATGGTCTAGTGCTAGACAATGTACAGCTGCCCCACACGCGCTATAAAGTTATTGATGGACAATGGCGTCCGGAAGGCGAGGGTACGATAATTACAACAGCTAAGACTGTAGTTGATAAAACTACTGCTAACATAGCCATGTCGTCTGCTAGTTTTAATCTGGACAAAGTAGCGTTGGAACTGCCAGCAACGATTGAACCGTTTGTAAAAGCGTTATTGGTCAAAGCCAATAGCATTGTGGTGTATTGGGAAGATATTGCCTACGTGCGTCCATTGACCAACCCACATTATAAGTCTTTTAAGATTGAACCTGACTTACTGGCGCTCAAAGCACAGATGGAGCAGTGGGCCCTGCAGATGCAAACCAGCCAAGCCAACAGCTCTAACGGTAGTCGCACTAATAAGAGCACTGATATTAGTAATGGTACGGCTCATTATAATAGTGGCGTTGGTAGTAGAATGCTTAATAAAAGCTTTTGAGTATAGTGAGCTAATCATAACGTAGTTGTAAAAATAAAACTTGATAGTATGTTTTTAAAAAAAGATAAGCTTCTATTTAGGATGCCTTTATTAGATTATCGGATCCTATCTTGCGGCATCCATATTTATTTACGGTTGACATCTCAACTCCTAGCAGTGTAACGTCTTGCTAAGTTTACCGCTATTTTTTAATTATTCTACTATTATAGAATAGTTATTGTTTTTTTAAGACCACTTTTATTGGCAGCTGCCGTTATAATAAATAAATTAGCGACAACAAATGGCAACGCTGTTAAATTTTATTTATCTTTAATCCATTTATATGGTGTCGTCAAACATGGCAAAAACCACAAGTAAAAAAAGCTCAACTCCTGCTGCTGACTCTGCGGCCGCTAGCTCAAGCTCCAATGGTAAATCGTTGGTGATTGTCGAATCACCTGCCAAGGCAAAAACGATTAATAAATACCTTGGTAATGATTTTATCGTACGCTCCAGTATTGGGCATGTGCGAGATTTACCGGTGGGCGCAAGTAAAGGTGCCAAGAAAGCGACCAGCACTAAAAAAGATGAGACTTTAACTAAAGAAGAGAAAACGCAGCAAGCCTTAGTGCGGCGTATGGGTGTCGACCCTGAGCATGATTGGGCTGCCGTCTATGAAGTGCTACCGAATAAAACTAAAGTTATTAAAGAGCTAAAAGCTTTAGCTAAAGATGCGGATAAAATCTATCTGGCAACGGATATGGATAGAGAGGGGGAGGCAATCGCGTGGCATCTCAAAGAAGTGATTGGCGGCCCAGACAGCAAATATGAGCGTGTAGTCTTTAACGAGATTACCAAAACTGCCATTCAAAATGCCTTTAAGCAACCCTCCAAACTGGATATTGACCGCGTTAATGCGCAACAAGCCCGGCGCTTTTTAGACCGTGTTGTTGGCTTTATGGTGTCGCCACTACTTTGGCAAAAGGTTGCTCGTGGTCTGTCTGCAGGCCGTGTACAGTCGGTTGCTATGCGTTTGGTAGTTGAGCGTGAACATGAAATCCGTGCTTTTATTCCTGAAGAATACTGGCAGATTTTTGCAGATACTCATATCGCCGCTGGCACAAAAGCCGCCGAGCAAATAGGTATTCGCCTAGAGGCAACCAAACAAGGCGGTAAAACGCTTAAGCTGGTTAATAAAGAGCAAACTGATAAAGTTTTGGACGTTCTAAAATCAGCCAGCTATCTGGTCAAAGAGCGTGAAGAAAAGCCGACTCAATCAAAACCAAGTGCGCCCTATATCACCTCGACTTTGCAACAAGCAGCCAGTACACGTTTGGGTTTTTCGGTAAAGAAAACTATGATTTTGGCGCAACGTCTATATGAAGCGGGTCATATTACTTATATGCGTACCGATTCCACCTTTTTATCTGGTGATGCATTGGCGGCAGTTCGTGGCTATCTAGAGGACAGTTTTGGTGCTAAATATGTGCCAGAAAAGCCGAACTTCTACGGTAACAAACAAAACGCACAAGAAGCGCATGAGGCTATCCGTCCGTCTGACGTCAATATGAAATCGACTCAGATGAAAGGAGTGGAGCGTGATGCTATTCGTCTTTATGAGCTGATTTGGCGGCAATTTGTCGCTTGTCAGATGCCCCCAGCAAAATATCTATCGGTGAATTTATTCGTAACTGCCGATGATGTTGAGTTAAAAGCTCGCGGTCGTACAATGACCTTCGATGGTTATACTAGAGTACAAGCGCCCGCAAAAACGGACGATAGCTTGTTACCTGATGTTAAAAAAGGCGATGAGCTTATTTTAGACAAGCTAGATCCGAGCCAACACTTTACTAAACCTGCTCCGCGTTATACTGAAGCGAGTTTGGTTAAAGAGATGGAGAAAAAAGGTATCGGTCGTCCATCAACTTATGCCTCAATCATCTCAACTATTCAAGATCGCGGTTATGTGAAGTTAGAGAATAAGCGCTTATTTGCTGAAAAAATGGGTGATATTGTCACCGACAGGCTGACAGCTAGCTTCCCAGACTTGATGGATTATACCTTTACTGCCGCGTTAGAAGACAAGCTGGATGACGTCGCTGAAGGCGAAAAAGACTGGAAAGATGTTCTAGATAACTTCTATGGTGACTTTAAAGTTAAGCTTGAGCATGCTAAAGATAAAGATGGCATGCGTCCCAATGATCCAACTGATGTACCTGATGTCCATTGTGACTTGTGTGATCGTCCAATGCAGCTACGTACTGGCTCAACTGGGGTATTTCTAGGCTGTACCGGTTATAACTTACCACCGAAAGAGCGATGTAAAGGTACAAAAAACCTCATGCCAGTCGAAGCTTTTGCTAATCTTGATGAGGCGGAAGGGGATGACGAAGCAGCTGAAGTCAGAGATTTGATGGAGAAAAAGCGTTGCCCAAAATGCGGTACGGCAATGAATGGGTATATCGTTGACGGTGGCCTTAAGCTGCATGTTTGTGGTAATAATCCTGATTGTGATGGTTATATCTTAGAAGAAGGTAAATTTGAAGTTCCGGGCTCTGACTCGCCAACCATCGACTGTAACAAGTGCGATGGACAGATGGAGCTTAAGACTGGTCGCTTTGGCCCTTACTTTGCTTGTCAAAAATGTGATAACACGCGTAAAGTACTCAAAACCGGCGAGGCTGCGCCGCCCCGTATGGATCCCATACACATGCCGGAGCTAAAATCAGTTAAGCATGAGGATTACTTTATCCTACGTGAAGGAGCAGCTGGCATGTTCTTAGCAGCGTCTAAGTTCCCCAAAGTCCGTGAGACACGTGCGCCTAAACTGGCTGAGCTACGGGCTATCAAAAATCAGATGGAAGATAAGTTCCAGTATCTGTTTGAGGGGCCAGATGAAGACCCTGAAGGCAACCCAACTATCTTGCGTTGGTCACGTAAGAAAAAAGAGCAATATATTGGCTCTGAGAAAAATGGTAAAGCCTCGCGTTGGGGAGTGTACTGGCGTAAAGGTGAATGGGTTGAAGAGTAATAAAACTATTCTTCAATTCGACTTAAACAAGCGACCAATAAAAAAACCTCTTATATCTTAAGAGGTTTTTTTATTGGCCAAATTCAATATTATTGGTACAGATTATTAGTTCTTTTCAATGATACCACAAGCAATACGGTCACCTGACGCGCCTGCTGGCTGGCTGGTATAGTCATCCGCACTGGCATGAACGATAAAGGCGCGACGATAAACGCTGTATTTACCCGCTTCTGCAGCAGAGATTTTCTTATTTACATAGTTGATGGTTGCAACACCATTATCATTAGCGGTTAAGTTTGGTAAGTCACCGGCATGACCATTCATATCATCTGGATGAGCATGGGGTTTGTTGTCTGGATTAAAGTGACCACCGGCTGCTTTACCCATATCGGCGCAGCTGCCTGTTTCATGAATATGCAGTGCAACCGTTGATCCTGGCGTCATATTCATAAGCTTACCATATACTTGCACACCGCCATCGACAGGACGTAAGAAGATTTGACCGACTTCTTGATTGCTACCATCAACTGCTTTTAGCGTAGATTTTAGTACCGGCTGATTGAGCGGATTACCTGTTTTTAGCTGTCCTTCGGTACTTTGGCAACCGGTCATTGCTAAAGCAGAACCACATAATAAGGCACTCGCAAGCATCATCTTTTTCATTGTTATCTCCATTAATAAGTTGCCGTTATCGTTAACGGTTATATTTAGATTTCTTAATTATCATTCAATGTATATTAAGGCATCAACGTATCTGATTTAATCTATTAATATAGTTTATGAATATAGCTATATCTAAATTCGCTATGTTCTTTCCTTAAGATTGCAACCAGTATAGCCAAGCGCAGATAATAGATATTCATTAGATGCGCAACAAAGCGTTAATATATGTAAGCTGCTGATAACACATCATCTATAGTATAGAAAGAGAGCCCTTAACAAACGCTTAAGAAAAGCTCACGAAATGAAATGGTCAAATGACTAGTCGTGAGGCAAAATAGTGCATTATAAGAAATGCGAACTATCAATAATAATATATAACTTTCAATAGAAATAGCTTATGTATAACGACTATTCTCTATAACTACTATAAGGGATTAATATGAAAACATTGATTAAATTAGCAGGATCAACTGCGCTACTTGTGGGCATGATAGGTACAGGTATGACTACCGCCTCAGCTGCTAGCCAAAGTGGTGACATGCATTACACAGCAGATTGCGGTGTCAAAGAATTGCGCATGGCAAAGGGCAGCTATGATGTGAGCCGAGCGGGTGCTATTAAAGGAAGTAACTATTGTGAATACCAAATCTATGCCAAAAAAGGTCAAAGTATAAGCGCTACTATCGTTGGCAATGATGACTTATATCCTATACTTTATGGTGCTAATTCACCAGATTTAAGCAATCAAACGGTCACACTTGATAAAACAGGCGAGCATACGATTCGTGTATTACAGCCGCGCAATCAAGCTCGTGAAGGTAACACGCCTAAGCCTTACTATATGACGGTAACTGTTAAATAGCTGGTTTTTAGCATTTAATTCGTGACTTAAAAGGCCGAGTATTGATTGCTTGGCCTTTTTATTGGTTATGTTTCTATTCTCTATAAAGTTAATTTTTTTGGGATTAGTATCACAAAAATTTTAGTCAGTATTTGCAGCTTCTGTTTCAACCTTATCTACTAAGTCACTATTCAAACTTGAATTAGGATAAGGCTTAGGTGTGGGGATAGGCTCGTTTTGCCATAATAAGGTTTCGCCCGTCTCCATCGTTTGTAGTAAGTTGTAGTGTGGAAAGTCAGCTTGGGTTTCTAACGCTGGTTTTGCAGGTTGCAGACTTAAAGTTAGCTGACTTTTACTACGGGTCATCAGCTTGGAGAGTCTTGCCTCAACTCTATCACCATTTAAACCACAGCTCATCGCAGTTTGAGCACCCCTGCCCACCAGTAGGGTGTTATCTTCCAATAAGGCATAACTTCCACCAACACCATAATTACAGTTTGAATAAAAAGAAGCATACTGATTGTTATTATAGTCAGGGAAGCTCAGCGAAATCGGAAAGTCGGGGTGGTAAAAATCACTGATCAGGGCTTTCGACACTAATTTCCCATTGTTGTCATATTTATTCTTCACAGCATTAACAAGTCGCCATTGATAATCCGCCAATAGCTCATCGGTAATGGGTAGTCCAGCCGGTTTGGGCAGAATTTTGGGCGTCCCTTGAAAGATAAAGGTATTGCCATGTTCGATAACAAGCGCCAGTCGTTTGGGCGCAGTTTGGGTAGTCTTCGTAGGTTGAGCTTGCGATATCAATTGAATATTAAAGTTAAAATACGGATATTTAGGAAATAATGTTTCTATAATACTGCCACTATTGTTAATAACATTATCGGAACCACTCTCTATACAGTCCGACTGCGGTTGAGGAGTACCAGAGGTATGATAGGGAAAAGGTGGCGCTAATAATGTCATGAATTCAAGGCTATAATTTTGACAGCCTTGATATAAATTAATAATATCAGGCGCTACCTCAAGCTTTATAGGTGGCGAAGTGGGTATGGTAATAGTATTGCCTTGAGCATCAACGACTTGTTGTAACTGCCAGTCATACCCATTAGCCCATTGAATCACTTGAGCTTCTTTTACGACAATCTCTTTAGTAGGGGCAGGCGTATCCATAGTCGGAATATTGACTGTGGGTGGCGGCTTTGAGCTTTTGATAGGAGCGGACTGACAGCCTACCAAACCAACCACCCCAAACAAACTTATAAAAATAATCGGGAGAATAGAGCTATTTAAAATTGTCATAACAAACCTCTCAAAATGATTATAAAAAGCTTAGCGTTACTCTTTTTTCTCATTCTTCCAAATTAAAGTGTCACCTGAATCAAGCTTTTGAGTGAGTAGGTAATAAGGAATCTTAGCAACACTTTCATCACTGTCTGGATACTGTTTAAGCGATAGCTGGCCACGGCTCAGTTGTTCGACCTCTCTAATCTTATCTTCTGCCGCCTCACGCTTTGGACCACAGCCCATCATTGACTGTGCGCCAGAACCAATTAACAATATATGGTCAGGCGTCAAAATATACGGTCCACCAACACCATTACAGTTGGCGCTAAAGCCAGCATTGCTGCGCTCATTACTAGTATAAAAACCACTATAAATTGGAATGCCACGATAGTTAAGCTCAGTAATGGGCTGCTGATTACTGTTAATAGCGCTTACGAGTCGCCATTTATGACTCTCAAGAAATTCTTTGGTAATAGGTAATCCAGACGTTGGCTTTATCGTTTTTACACTACCTTTAAAAGTCAGCGTATCATCTTGAGCTTTTAAGACCAGTTGATAGGTTGACGGTTTTTGTGATATCAGCTGGAAGCTAAAACTCCCTCTACCGTAACGAGGGAATAGTGCTGTTAAGTTCTCAACTATTTTGTAGCGCTGTTGTTTCTGCTCTGATGAAAGTGAATGGCTTGATGATGGTACAGGGGTTGTTAAACAAGAAGGCGGAGTAAGGGTAGAGACAAGATAAGGGCTGTACTTATAATCATTGTAATCGCTATGGTCGACACGATAACGCTGACAATCATAGTCAAATATCAAGTTGCTTGGTCGCACATCCATTAGTACTGGTCGTTCAGCATCAAGGTTAATAATTCTGCCTGTTTTATCTAGCCATTCAATCAATTGCCAGTCATAACGGTTGAGCGTGCTTACCGGAAGCTCTGGTAATTTCCATGATCTTATATGTTCATTTGGTTCGCTATAGATTCGCTCAATCAGCGCTTCCATCTCTTTATCGTTTACTAAAGCCGAACTTTCAACAGTTAGGGGTTTAATCTGATTACCTTCAGTTGTCTGACAACCAAGCAAAACGACTGAAGGCAGTAAGCTCATAATCAGGAATGGGATAGTTAAACGATATGAAGTCATATTTTTCACCAAACAAACATTTGTCTAAAATATAGCACAGTCACTTAATGAGCACGACTATAGAATTATTTACCGCACAAAAAAGCCGCCCACTATAATAGTGAACGGCTTTGATTAACTTATGGTTTTATTCAGACGCTATTGATTAGCGCTTAGCTTAGTTATGTAAGACTTTGCCTTTGGTTTTATCAACCGTAACTTTAGCGGGCTTTAGTGGCTTTGGCATACTGACCAAGGCCACTTTTAATATCTCATCAATCGTTGCTACTGGCTGAATGGTCAGGCCAGCTTTTACGTTATCCGGAATATCAGCCAAATCACGCTCGTTGGTCGCTGGAATCAAGACATGCTTGATACCACCGCGATGCGCTGCTAAGAGTTTCTCTTTAAGACCACCGATGCGCAGGATTTTACCGCGTAAGGTAATCTCACCAGTCATAGCAATCTCTGGGCGAATGGCAATGCCCGTCATGGCTGAGACTAATGCTGTCGTTAGTGCGCCACCAGCAGATGGACCATCTTTTGGTGTGGCACCTTCTGGCATGTGGACGTGGACATCGGTCGTTTTAAAGGTTTCATAATCGATACCCAAGCTGTCACCACGCGCCCGAACCACGCTCATCGCTGCGCGAATAGACTCTTTCATGACATCGCCTAGGGAGCCGGTGAAGATAAGCTCGCCTTTGCCTTTCATAGCCACAGCTTCAATAGTCAGCAGCTCGCCGCCCACTTGAGTCCATGCCAATCCAGTAATGCGACCAACCTCAGGCTCTTCTTCGGCAAGCCCATAGTCATACTGATGCACACCGAGATAGTCGTCAATATTCGTATCATCAACGACGACCAGCTGACGCTCATCTTTTTTCGGTGCGCGTGCGCCATGAGCTTCAACCGAGCCGCGAACGACTTTACGGCAGATTTTATTGACTTCACGCTCAAGGTTACGCACGCCGGCTTCACGGGTGTAACTCTGCACGATGCTATGCAATGCCGCTTCAACAATCTCAATTTCGCCTTCTTTTAAACCATTATTCTTAATGGCTTTTGGCACCAGATATTTCTTCGCGATACTGACTTTTTCTGCTTCGGTATAACCCGGTAGACGAATAACTTCCATCCGGTCAAGAAGCGCTGCTGGAATATCCATACTATTAGCAGTACAGATAAACATCACTTGCGATAAATCCAGATCCATATCTAGATAATGGTCGTTAAAGCTATGGTTTTGTGACGGATCTAATACTTCTAATAATGCTGATGCCGGATCACCACGGAAGTCTTGCGCCATTTTATCAATTTCATCTAACAAGAATAGCGGGTTTTTAACCTCAACTTTTGCCAGTGACTGCACGATTTTACCAGGCATAGCACCGATATAAGTACGGCGGTGACCACGAATCTCAGCTTCGTCACGGACACCACCAAGCGCCATACGCACAAACTTACGACCCGTTGCGCGTGCGATTGATTCACCAAGAGAGGTTTTACCAACACCAGGAGGACCGACGAGGCATAGAATCGGGCCACGAAGTTTTTTCACGCGTGACTGAACCGCTAAGTATTCTAAGATGCGGTCTTTCACATCTTGCAAGCCATAATGGTCTTCATCCAAGATGGTTTTTGCTTTATCTAGATTAATCGATACTTTAGTCGTTGCGTTCCACGGCGTGTCTAAAATCCACTCAATATAATTGCGGACGACTGAAGACTCAGAAGACGCTGGTGGCATCATTTTGAGCTTTTTCATTTCTTGATCGGCTTTTTTGCGCACATCTTCTGGCAAGTCAGCATCTTCAAGGCGCTGCTCAAGCTCACCGACATCGTCATCGCTATCAAATGCACCGTCATTCATATCTGACAGCTCATTCTTAATGGCTTTCATTTTTTCATTTAAGAAGTATTCGCGCTGATTGTCTTCCATCTGCTGACGGACCGCATCTTGAATATCTTGTTCGATATTTTGCTCAGCGCTTTGTTTAACTAAGTATTCAGTCAACGTATTAATGTGTGCTTTAAGATCGTCTTTTTCCAAAAACGACTGTTTAACATCCAAGTCCATCGATACACGGGTGGAGATGAAATACACCAGCTCAAGTAAATCGTCGATACGTTTGGCCACGCGAGTAAGCTCACGAGCATTGCGCAAACGGGCATCAGCATAACTTTCAAAAAGGCCAGTTAACGCTTTCATGGTGTTTTTTTGTTGACTGTCATCCATTTGCACGTCAAGGTCAGCACGCTCAAAGGTTGCCATTAAAACGTCGTCGTGCTCTTCTAATGCATCGACTCGCGCGCGGTATTGACCTTCGATAAGGACTTTAATGCAATTTTCATCGCTGTCATGTGGCATGGTGCTAACGATGCGGCACACGGTACCATATTGGTACAAGTTGTCTTGGTCAATATCTTCGGTTAATGAATCTTTTTGCGCAACGACCAGTACTTTATCGCCATATTTGGCTTGTGCCAATTCAACCGCTTTAACCGATGGCGCACGACCAACGAATAGCGCAATTTGCATATGTGGGTAGACGACGACATCTCTAAGGGCAAGCAGCGGTAAGTAGGTATCCGGCTTGGTATCGTCTGTGGTTACAGACTCGCTTTCTTCGCTTACGGTATCAATCTCGCTCTCAGCGCCAGTCTCAGTATCAATTTCAGTGTCGATCTCAATGTCAACGTTGTCTTTATCAATATTATAGTCAGTCATATCTTCTATTTCCTTATTAACCAGACTTGTAAAGTCAAGTTGGTGGTTCATGTTTAAATAAATGGTGACCCCAGAAAAAATTGCAAGGCTTATGGTTTAAGAGAATAAAAATAGTGTGGGTCGGCTTGCTGTCTGCGAGGTTCTGCGCGTAGGTTTTAAAGCCAAAATAAGGTAAACTGGCGCGCGTCTTAAATACGTGCGGAAGCATTATAAAAAATGAGCATAAGTGTTTAAGACAACAGCATTAAAAAATTGGCTGAAAATTAGGTAATACATTACAAAGGTAAAGGGACTAAAACATGACCATCAATGCAGTGCTACTCGCGGTAGTCATTATGCTGGGGCTGTCACTGGCGCGAGTACATGTGGTACTGAGTTTACTTATTGGGGCTATGGCTGGCGGGCTGATAGCGGGTCTCGGTATGACTGATACCTTAACGGCCTTTCAAGAAGGTATCAAAAATGGGGCACAAATTGCACTCTCTTATGCCTTACTTGGGGCGTTTGCGGTAGCGATTGCCCATTCAGGATTGCCACAGTCGCTGGCAGGTGCTGTCATCAAGCGTATTGACGCTGGTGGTACGAGTGGAATGATTAAGTATATGCTGTTTGCTGGTCTGGTCATGATGAGCTGCTTTAGCCAAAACTTAATCCCGATTCATATTGCCTTTATTCCCCTGCTTGTACCACCATTGCTATTGGCATTTAATCGCATGCACATTGATAGACGGCTAATAGCTTGTCTGATTACCTTTGGTTTGGTGACCACGTACATGTTTATTCCTTATGGTTTTGGGGATATTTATCTCAACCAAATAATGCTCAAAAACGTCGGTGAAGCGGGTATAGATGTCAGTAATATCTCAGTCACTAAAGCAATGGCAATTCCAGCATTAGGCATGTTCGTAGGTTTATTAATTGCAGTCTTTGTTAGTTATCGCAAGCCGCGTCAGTATCAACAGCTGACCATTGATAAAGACGCGCGTGATGCCGTGGTAGATGGCGACGCTTTAAGTAAAACGGCTGCGGATGCCCAAGCGCAAAGTAAGCTCAAAACGCTCGTGGCACTAGCAGCCATTGTCACCGCTTTCGTGGTTCAGCTTTATACCGACTCGTTATTACTTGGTTCTATGTTTGGCTTTGGCGTCTTTATGGCCACCGGTGTGGTCAAATGGCGTGATGCGGATACGGTCTTTAACGACGGTATTAAGCTGATGGCCATGATTGGCTTTATTATGATTACTGCGCAGGGTTTTGCCGAAGTCATGAAAGCAACCGAGCAAATCCAACCTTTAGTTGATGGCGCGACGTCCATTTTTGCAGGCAATAAAGCGATGGCCGCTTTTGTTATGCTATTGCTGGGGCTAATTGTGACGATGGGTATTGGCTCGTCATTCTCCACCATTCCGATTTTAGCTGCGATTTATGTGCCACTGTGTATTTCCCTTGGATTTTCGCCATTAGCTACCGTTGCGATTATTGGTACGGCTGGTGCGCTTGGCGATGCTGGTTCTCCCGCGTCAGATTCGACCCTTGGTCCAACGTCTGGTCTCAACGTCGATGGACAACACGACCATATCAAGGACAGCGTGATACCGACCTTTATTCATTACAATATTCCATTATTGGTGTTTGGTTGGATTGCGGCAATGGTGTTATAAAGACGGCCTCTAAACATTAAAAATAGTTAAATTAATCATTATTAACGGCTGTAGGCTTATCACTTACTGCCGTTTTTATTTTTTATCATTCGTTTTATCCGTAATTTTAATAGGTTTATCTTCAAAGTCTGCTATATCCTGTTCAGTGAATGCTAAAAAGTTATCACATTCTTGCAGTAGCGCCTCTAAGCGTTCAGCATTCAGTGTCGCCGCTAATTCTGACTCACTAAACTTATCATTATAAGCCTGCGTATTGGTATCATCATCAGCTGATAAATGTGCCGCGAGATAGTCAGCAACTGATTTATTTGTCGTCATGGTTAGCTTTTTTAATAATCATTTAAACCATCTCAGGCCACTAGGCGTAATCAACCCATCAAGCGGCACATCCCAAGATTGGCGTGCAAGTTGCTCAACCACCTGAAAGTCATAGCACCAGCCTATCTTTAATGGTTTTTTCGAGCCGGATTGATAGCTCTTAGCAAGAGTCGTATCATAAAAACCACCGCCCATACCCATGCGATTACCAAAATTATCAACCGCTGTTAAGGGGCAGATAATCACATCCAATTCCCGCGCCCACAATAATCGGCGATGGTGATTTTGCTTCATACCAAGCCTATGTATGCGCGTTGGTATGTTTAATAATTTTGATTGGTGAATAGCCACAAAACGCAGGCGTTTATCATCATTGCCTAATGACCCAACCACTGGCAAATAAGGCCGATAGTCTAAGCGTTTACACCAATCTACTAATGGCTGAGTCGGAAGCTCACCAAAGCCGTCGTAATATAAACCAATACGGGCGTTGGTAGGCAAGCGCTGCTGTAGTTTAGTTAAGTGCAAACTGGCATTACGGGCAAAGTGTTGGCGCTGATTGTCAGTTAATTGACGACGCTGGCGGGTAAACTGGCGTCTGGGTGGATTGCTAATGACTGGTTGCTGCTCCGACTGAGCCTGCAACTTTTTATCATCACAAGTGTTGATGTTGGTGATCATATTTTGATTACCTTTTTTAATTTAAAATTTAATTTTTACTATAAATAATTGGCTTTAGCGATACAGTATCTATTATTATGATTGTAAATATGTCATCGCAACCTTAAGCCGTCCTTGAGATATTTGTGATAAGTCGTGCTATTATATTGTAAATGACATGCATGGTTAGTCAAATGAGTCACAGTTTAGGCTCTTTCTTCTCGCAATCAATCATTAAAGAGGACAGTTATGTCGACACAGAATCAGGCAACTCGTACCGAAAAAGATACCATGGGCAACGTAGAAGTGCCGGTAGATGCTTATTGGGGCGCCCAAACACAGCGTAGCCGCGAGAACTTTAAGATTGGTGGTGAGACTTTACCGCGTCCGATGATCGAAGCGATGGCAATGGTCAAAAAAGCCGCTGCGATTACCAATGCGAGCTTAGAGCGTTTAGATACTGACAAGCGTGATTTAATCATCCAAGCCGCTGATGAAGTGATTAATGGTGGCTTAACCGACCAGTTTCCGTTAGTGGTCTGGCAGACGGGTTCTGGCACCCAGTCAAACATGAACATGAACGAAGTATTGGCCAACCGTGCGAATGAGATTGCGGGTTCTGAGCGTGGCACTTATCAGCCGATTCACCCGAATGACCATGTCAACCATGCGCAATCAACCAATGACAGCTTCCCAACCGCTATTCGTGTGGCTGCTGCGCGTGAGATTAATAGCTTATTGATTCCTGCGATAAATGCACTACGCGATACTTTGGATAAAAAAGCCAAAGAATTCGATAGCATTGTGAAAATTGGTCGTACGCATTTGCAAGATGCCACGCCATTAACTTTAGGCCAAGAATTCAGCGGTTATGTGAGCCAACTTGATCACTCACTTGTCCGTATTGATAATGCGCTACAAGGCTTATATGAATTGCCACTGGGTGGTACAGCGGTTGGTACGGGTCTAAACGCTCATCCTGATTATGCGGTAAAAGCAGCTGAGCAATTAGCAACATTGACGGATTTACCATTTGTCACTTCACCGAATAAGTTTGAAGCTTTAGCGGCGCGTGATGCTGAAGTGTTTGCCTCAGGTGCACTAAAAACGTTAGCGGGTAGCTTAAATAAAATTGCTAATGATGTGCGTTGGTTGGCGTCAGGTCCACGCTGCGGTATCGGTGAGATTACTATTCCAGAAAATGAGCCGGGCTCCTCTATCATGCCGGGCAAAGTGAATCCCACTCAGTCAGAAGCGATGACGATGGTTGTCGCTCAAGTCATGGGTAACGATACCACTATTAATATGGCTGGCGCGTCTGGTAACTTTGAGCTAAACGTCTTTAAACCGGTGATTGCCTTCAATTTATTGCAGTCTATTAAGCTGTTAGGCGATGCGTGCAATAGCTTCAACGAACACTGTGCTGCCGGTATTGAGCCAGTAAAAGAGAAAATCGACTATTACTTACATAACTCTTTAATGCTAGTGACCGCATTGAACCGTCATGTCGGTTATGAGAATGCCGCGAAAATTGCAAAGACGGCTTATAAGGAAGATAAAACCCTTAAGCAAGTTGCGGTTGAACTTCAGCTGCTAACTGAAGCTCAGTTTGATGAGTGGGTAACCCCTGAAGATATGGTGCATCCTTCTTAAGAAAAAGAAGCGGTTTTTGCAGTTTAATAAAAAAACCTTGTCATGTAATGTGGCAAGGTCTTTTTTTATTAAAAATGCAAATGCTTCGTTAAATCATACCCTTTCTCCATAAAGTTTATAGCTAGTTATAGGTGTAAATGTTCATGCTATGATGCATAGATATATCTGGAGGTTGTCTATGAATTTAAATACAAAGTCGCTTGAAAAACTACGTATGCTGATTAACGAGGAAACAAGTTATAGAAAAGGTTTCCAGCTGGTTGATTTCTTCAATAGTCTAGGATTTAACGATATTTATGGACAGGGTTTTCCATCTCGTTCGATATATACTAATCAAAAGTTAGAGATCATCAATGGCACGCCTAGGATGGAGCAATGCATTAAGGCAGTGTTATACCCTGCAAGTTTTATAGATAAATTAGAACATCTTGATGAGTGTATAGAAACCCTAAATAAATATATTGCTTTCGATAAATGGAAGGTAATTCGTAACAGCGCTGATATTAATTTTCAACGATTAGATAAAGTTGAGGTTAAAGAGCCTTCAAAATCTAATCATGCTACTACTGAAAACCAATTTCTAAGTCGAGAATTTTCAAATATTTCAGTACAGAAAATTGGATTAGAAGGGATGGTCTCTGAGGTAATTGAAGGGAGAATAAAAGAAATCGAAAGGTGTTATTCTTCAGATGCATATTTATCTGTAATTATTATTGCAGGTAGTACTCTCGAAGGGGTTTTATTAGGTCTGGCTAATCAATACCCCAGACATTTTAATACTGCAAAATCTTCTCCCAAGGATAAATCAGGTAAAGTGTACGAACTTTCCAAATGGTCGCTAAGCTCATTTATTGATGTTGCGTATGAGCTGGGACTGGTACAACATGATATTCAGAGATTTAGCCATACGCTTAGAGACTTTCGCAATTATACTCATCCATATCAGCAAATGAGTTTTGGGTTTAATCCAAGAGAACATACCGCAAAAATATGTTTGCATGTATTAAAGGCGGCTATCCAAGAGATTAGCGAAAATGTCTCAAAAATTAATACTTAATTTCTATAATCATAATATTTGCGGGATGGATTACGTTTAGCCTGCACTTTCTGTCAGACCTTGATAAAACTAACCCAAATTATGGCTAGTGCAAAAAAAAGACCTCACCACATAATGCGTTAAGGTCTTTTTTTATATCAAACTTCTAAAAATACTTTAAAACTTATACAACAACCCAAGTGTCGTCGTTGAATCCGTACGTGAGTTCACCATTGGACTGTCATTTTGCTCATTCGGTAAAAAGCTCAAGCTTTGATTGGCAAATCCTGCCCACTTATCATTAAAGTCATAATTGGCACTAACATTCACATAAGGATTCAAGCTTTGATTAGACTCATAAGCGTCAACCCCTGTACGTGCTGACTCTTCATCACTAACGCCATAATAATAATTGTTGTAATCATCATCATAAAACTCAAAGCCAACGCTCGGATAGACCGTTAGCTTGTTTTTAGTGATTTTAGCAAGATAACTCAAGCGGGCGCTATTGCCACCACTATGATCTAAGATATCAGTAGCGACTTGTGCACGGAAGCCACCGACAGGGGTAAGGCGCATGTAGCTAAGGCCTGCCGCTGCTGATAACTTACGCTTATCAAGACCAGATAGTGCACCGTTAGCATCATCAGGATCAAATGAATTGCCATCAAGTTGCGCGTAGGCCGCGAGCTGATTGGTGCCATCATTAATTAAATAGGCGCCGGCTTGGGCACCGCGCGCATAGAACTTATTATTGTCATAAAAGACACCGGGCAATACGCGGACTTTATTATTGTCATCCAAATCATAAGCTGAATTGTTGACTAAGACATTCACGCCCACGCTTAATACCGCATCTTGATCCGCTGGTAGGTTATTAAAGAACGCCGCATTTGCCATACCTGCTACGCTAAATAGCGCGGTTGCTGTTAAAGCATTAACCAAGGTGCGCGTGCTAACGATAGAGGTTGCATTTTCTTTTAATGCAGAAACAGTTAACGTAGGAAGTTTTGACATAGTCGGCTCTCATTAGCAATTAGGTAAGATTGAATTAAATAGTATTTATACGGCGGCTAATACTTGTAATATTTGATTATGAATATCTTGCCACCACCAGACGAAACCAATGGTCACCAGTAATATCACTATCCACGGTAATATCTGCCAAATGATAGCGGGCTTAGTATGAATAGGTATAGCAGGAGGAGTGCTGGAATAAATATCAGGATTTATAGTAGTGGTTTGGTCATTGCCGTTTGAGTCATTATAATTGTTTTGATAGCCCGTCTGGTCATTAGAGTGATTACTTTGATAGTCCATCTGATAATTAGGGGGAGGAGTTGGCAATGGTACAAGTGCAGCCGAACGTTGGCGATGCGCAATGCCTATTGCTAGTGCAATCACTAAGCCAGTCAGCGCGCCGCCAATATGTCCGGCATTATCAATACCCGGTACCGCAAAACCGTAGACTAAGTTAATGCCCATGATAAATACTAAGCTTTTAAGATTCAGCACCATGTTATTCACGGATATTTTAAACAGGGCAGCTATCAATAATGCCGCCCCGATACCCATAATACCACCAGACGCACCAGCGGATAATCCCGGCTGTGCAGTCGCGTCCAAAATACCTTGCCAAGTAATATGATTATTCAGCAGGTTACCGCCAACGGCGGCTAGTAAAAATAGCAGTAAGAATTTAGCTGAACCAAACATGGGCTCTGCAATCTGGCCAAAAAAGTACATGGCAAAGCTATTAAACAATAAATGCATAAAGCCAATATGTAAAAAAGCACTACTGACCAAGCGCCATGGATCATCACCCATAGTGTAAGGAAGGGCATTTGCGCCCCAATGTAGCAGTTGCTCAGTTGAAGGGTTATTGGCATCAACGCCTGACAACACTTGTAGTACATACAAGCCAATGAAGCAGACTAGTAGGATAGTGGTGACCGGAGCCGTTTTTAACAGTTGTTGAATAGTCATAAAGCGCTATAGTAATCAAAAGGTATGGGTAGAGTATAAAGGGTATGATAGGTATAAAGAAAGCGTTCAGCTCCACCAACACTTATCAGTGCTCTATCTTATTTGCTCCTATCCATACTTATATCGTTTACCAGCGCATCGGCGCGACATACGGTAGCGCGGTTTTGAGATGTTCGTAAGTGCCTTTAACTAAAATATCATCGGTTACTTGATTGATATCCGTATGACCGCAAAATGCCATGGTGATATCACACTCGTTATAAATAAGCTCAAGCGCACGGCGCACGCCGTCTTCACCATACGCACCCAAGCCGTATAAAAACGCCCGTCCAATCATAGTGCCATTAGCGCCTAAGGCCATTGCTTTGAGCACATCTTGGCCAGAGCGAATACCACTATCGAGCCAAATCTCGATTTGACTGTTCTCAGCACGTACCGCTTGCACGATATCAGCAAGGGAAGCAATAGAGGAGGGCGCGCCATCAAGCTGACGACCGCCATGATTCGAGACTACTAGCGCATCGGCACCACTACGCGCTGCTAATATCGCATCTTCTGGCTCCATGATACCTTTGATAATAAGCTTGCCGCCCCACATGTCCTTAATACGGGATACATCGTCCCAGCTTAGCGCAGGGTCAAACTGCTCTGCTGTCCATGCTGATAAGGAGGAAAGGTCTTCAACATTTTTGGCGTGACCGACGATATTACCAAAGGTTCGGCGTTTGGTGCCAAGCATATTCAGGCACCATTCTGGCTTGGTCATCAGGTTTAGGATATTGGCTAGGGTAGGTTTTGGCGGCGCGGATAAACCATTTTTAATGTCTTTATGACGTTGGCCTAATACCTGCAAATCGGCCGTTAAGATAAGCGCTGAGCAATTGGCGGCTTTGGCACGGCGAATGAGATTGGCTATAAAGTCTTGATCGCGCATCATATATAGCTGAAACCAAAACGGCGCACTGGTATTTTCTGCGACATCTTCAATCGAGCAAATACTCATCGTTGATAAAGAGAAAGGCACGCCAAACTTCTCTGCTGCCCGTGCGGCATGAATCTCCCCATCTGCCCACATCATGCCGGTAAAGCCAGTCGGTGCAATAGCCACTGGCATTTTTACTGGTGAGCCTAGCATATCAGTAGCAAGCGAGCGCCCTTCCATATCAACCAGTACCCGTTGACGTAATTTAATACGGTCAAAGTCGGTTTCGTTATTACGATAAGTGGTCTCAGTCCATGAACCTGAATCTACATAATCATAAAACATGCGCGGTATTTTACGCTGAGCGACTTGGCGCAGGTCTTCAATTTCAGTAATTTTACTTAAATCTTTCATGGATTTTCCTTGGTAACCAAATATAAATCTGACGCTAGTATAATTAATATAATAGCGTCAGATCAAGGGCTTGTGATTCATTCATAATAAGTGATTCGTTATCCAATTTAGCCGTTTGATATTGATTTAGAAGCATTTTTTTTATCGCTAAGTGCCAAAATTCCAAAGAATGTTATGGGCCAAATGACAGCCAATATCCACCACCACATGTCACCGAAGATAATACCCATACCGATTAGTCCGGTCTGAATAACATAATAGGTCATTGCTAGCAGTGTCTTACGTATGACATACCCTTCTTTATCCATCAGACCGACTACCGCACAGGCAGCAACTACGTTGTGCACTGAAATCATATTACCCGCTGCGCCGCCCACTGCTTGTAATGCGACTACTTGACCTGCAAGATTACCATCAAGGCCAATTTGACTGGCCGTTGACCATTGGAAATAGGAGAACATCATATTACTGACCGTGTTTGAGCCTGCAATGAACGCACCCATTGCGCCAATCCACGGTGACACTAAAGGCCATGCGTTTTGGAAAGCACCAGCGGCACTCTCAGCCAGCAATATTGGCATCGCAGGTAATGCATTAGCGACTTCAGCAGCTGAACCAGAGTTGATAAACACTTGTACCATAGGCACTGAAAATAGTAGAGCAGGTGCAGCGTCGACCATGGTCTTTGCCGAGCTGCTCCAACTGCGTTTTACAGCTTTCCCGTTCATTTTAAACAATAAGATACACAGTAATGAGGTGACAATTAAAATGGAGCCGGGAGAGTAGGCAAGCTGTACTTTACTAGAAATAGTGGTACCAAAAAGATTACTGAATTCTAACGTGGTTAAATTTCCCGTTAAAAAAGCTTTTAGTGGTGCAATAGTCCGAGTTATGATTAATAGGGCAATGATTATGATGTAAGGGGAAAACGCCCGCATTAAAGAAAACTTCGGTGCCACTGTATCATCATATTTCTCTTCTGGAAGTGACCCTAGCCAGTCTTTGTCCCATTTGGCGCGAGGCGCAAAATCAAAGATATCTTTGGGCATTAAAAAGCCGCGCTTTGCCGCAGGAACGACAATCATGAGACCAATAAAACCGCCTACCAATGATGGGAATTCAGGGCCTAGATACTTGGCAACTAAGAAGTAGGGAATGGTAAAGCTAAGACCAGCAAAGATGGCGAATGGCCATACTTTAAGCCCTTCCATAAAAGACCGTCTTGCGCCAAAGAATCGGGTCAAAAATGCACTCAAAATTAATGGTATTAAAAAACCAACTAGCGCATGTATCAGACCAATATTACCCGTAATTTGTAGTAGGTAATTTTCAGCAGAAAGGGGCGCAATGGCCTGCGTTATATCCTGTTTATCATTGATACCCGTCCAAACGCCAAGCAGTACTGGCGTACCAACCGCGCCAAATGATACAGGTGTTGATTGGATGATTAGCACCGCCATAACGGAGGCCATCGCTGGGAAGCCTAATGCCAATAACAGCGGTGCACCGATAGCAGATGGAGTACCAAATCCTGATGAGCCTTCCACCATTGAGCAGAATAACCACGCCACAATAATCACTTGAATGCGTCTATCGGGTGAGATATCCATAAAGCCTTTACGAATGGCGACAATAGCCCCGCCTTCTTTTAGCGTATTCAATAATAAAATGGCAGCAAAGACAATGAATAACAGGGTGAGCGCGACAATAATACCATTTGCAGTAGCCGCCGCTACTTGAGCACCACTCGCTTGCCAGACGAACAATGCTAAAAGTGCGGTTACTAAATAGGCGACGCCCATCGATATTTTGGCAGGTAAGCGCATGACCACGAGTAATACGAGAACGACGAGAATGGGCGCTAAGGCCAGAAAGGTATACATTATTAACAATCCTTGTTAGTAAATGTCTTTTAGGTATTAATCGACTTATTGTTATTAGTTTTCTATAAACTGATATTTTTTACATTAGATTGGTAATTAATTTAAACTCCAAGGATGGCACAAATAGTAAGTTCGCATAGTCAACTTGCTATGATGACTATAAAATCAACATAGCAAAAGATGATTGGTTTTACTAGCAAATAATGAGCGCGTGAAAAATTAAAATAGAAGTGAAGGAAAGTAGGGCTACAAAGCTTAAAGTTATCAACACATTACTAGCAAATTATATTCAAAGGTTGGCATCAATGTAGGAAACTATTAATAGTTATTATGCTCCTCAACTAACCGCTGCAAATCTAATACCGAAAATGGATAGTTTAACCGCTGGGTTTTGGTGAGCAGTACGGGGATAGTGGTAGCAAATTGCATCATAAGAGTTTCATCGAAATTCGCAATATCGATATGCTGATAAGTAACCGGTTGCACCGCTTGAAAATTTGTTAGCAGCTGCTCAGCAATCGTACATAAATGACAGCCAGACGTCCCCAATAACCACCATTCGTCTTGAAGTTCAGCATGAGTAAGAGTAGGGATAGACGTTAGGATATGTGTTCGTAGCTTATTTATAGTGTCGTTATTGTTCGTACTTTTATTCATGCTTATACTCTTGTTTTTATTAGGACAGTTAATAATTTTTATTTGAAACCTTGCTGTTTTAGACTTTATTCTAAATGTTAAGAAATTAGGATTCTTAATAGGGTTTGCTATGATTTCTATCATAAAGAAAGCGGGCAAATAATGACAGCGATTGTGAGATTAGGTAAGATAGCCTGCTGTTTACCACAATAGCTACATACTCATATCTGAACACTGATATGCGCTACCCTGTCTTCTTCAGTTTATTTATTCTTTAATCACTTGGATATTGCACGCATGACAAGTATTGGCAAATTTATAAAACGGCTATTATGGGCAGTGCTACTGCTGGTAGTGGCCTTTCATGTGTTGGTAGCGGGATTGCTTTTAATATGGAAAACACAGCCAATTAATAACAGTATGTTTATGCTCACTCATAGGTTGACGGGGGGCAGTGTTACTCAAACTTGGGCGGACTACGACGCTATTGCTCAGTCGGCTAAGCAAGCTGCCATTGTCAGTGAAGACTCTAAGTTTAGCCAACATAATGGTTTTGATTTTGATGGTATTGAGGCGGCAAGGAAAAAGAATGAAGCGTCTGGTACGATGTCAGCAGGTGGCTCAACTATTACGCAGCAGCTGGCAAAAAATCTGTTTTTGACCTCGCATCGCTCTTATGTGCGTAAAGGTGAGGAAGCAGTTATTACCGTCATGATTGAAAAGTTATGGGACAAACAACGCATTCTAACTGCTTATCTGAATGTGGCAGAATTTGGCAAGGGTATCTATGGTATTGACGCCGCGGCCCATCATTATTTTAATAAGTCTGCCGCTAAGCTGAACCGTGACGAGTCAGCACTACTTATAGGAATGTTGACCAATCCAAAATATTACGGAGACAATCAGAGCGACAGGGGTCTGCGTAATAAACAACGTATTATTAAAAAACGCATGAATAATGCGGTGCTACCATAAGATATTGAGCGCGAGCTGCACTTATTTTTATCTTAATAAAAGACAAAGCAGGCCGTTAGGACTAAAATAAACAAGTTTTAATAAGCTGCTTTTCTGAAAGTAACTTGCTAAAAAACAATTATTAATGCCAATATGAGTAATATCGTTACGCTATTAGGGGAGAAGTTGCATGACCAGCGCAAATAATGACCAGAGTACAAGTGTTAAAAATAGCTATTCTGAAAAAGAGAACAATCAAGAAAAAAGTAACATTCAGGAAAAACCTAATCAAGAAAAAATCATGCAAAAAAAAGACACTCAAATTGTCGCTCAAAACAATATAGAAACGCAAATTGATAAGAATAGACCTACTGACAATGTTAATGTTTCTACAAACAGCGCCTTAAAAGACAGTGATGCTAAAGACAGCGACTCTGCAAGCATTAACGCCCACACTCAGGTTACTGATATGTCGATTACTGCACTGACCACGCCTGAAAAATCTAAAACTGTCAGAAAACCAAGATCCTCTACTGTCAAGACTACACCAGCAGCTAAAGCACCAAAGGCCTCAGTCAAGGAGGCATCAACAACATTAGCAACGGTATCAACAAAAGCCACTCCAAAAACTTCAACGCCTACCATATCAAAGTCAGTGTCAATAAAAGCAAAAGATAGTACGACCACGCTGACTCAGATTGGATGGCAGCGTTCAGAAGATGGCACTTATTCGCCAAACAGTTATATCAACCGTGACTTGTCCTTACTGCAGTTTCATCTGCGGGTTTTAGCGCAAGCGGCCAGTCCACGTCATCCATTACTAGAACGCTTATTCTTTTTGATTATTTTCTCCTCCAATATGGACGAATTTTTTGAAATCCGTGTGGCTGGAATCATGCAAAAGCTGAATCTTGGCAACGTTGCTGATACCCCGCACGGTATGCGCCCAAGTGAAGTCCTTAATGAGATATCAGCAATCACTCACAAGGCTATTGCTGAGCAATACCGTATTCTTAATGAAGATATCCTGCCAGCGTTAGCGAAACAAGATATTCGTTATCTGAAGCGCGATGAGCTTAATGCGGAACAGTCAGCATGGATGAAGCGCTACTTTATTGAGCAAGTCTCCCCTGTATTGACTCCGATTAGCATTGATCCGGCGCATCCATTTCCACGATTGGTTAATAAAAGTTTAAACTTTATTGCGACGTTAGAAGGCAAAGATGCCTTTGGTCGTGATATTAATCTGGCTATCGTTCCTGCACCGCGCAGTCTACCGCGCGTGATTCGTCTGCCAGATGAGTTAACTGGCGGTAAAGAGCACCATGTCATGCTCTCAGCCGTTATACATGAGCACATCGGTGAGTTATTTCCGGGCATGAATGTTACTGGTTGTCATCAATTTAGACTGACGCGTAATGCGGATTTAGATTTAGCGGATGATGTGGATGATATTGCCAAGGCATTAGAGGGCGAGCTTGAAAACCGCCGCTTTGGTGACAAAGTACGTTTAGAGGTGACTACCGATTGCCCAACGCCCATCAGCGATTACTTATTGAATGAGTTTGGCCTGCATAATAACCAGCTCTACCGTGTCAATGGCCCGGTGAATTTAACGCGTCTATTGTTTGACTTTAATATTCCAGAACTGCGCTATCAGCCTTTTACGCACATTGTCCCTAAAGCATTTCGTCGTGATATTGATAAGCTGGATAAAACCACGAGTATGTTTGCCGCTATGCGCAAGCGCGATGTGCTAGTACATCATCCTTTTGATTCGTTCACTCCAGTCATCAATTTATTGTGGCAAGCGGCAAACGATCCAAAAGTCTTAGCGATTAAACAAACCTTATACCGCTCTGGTACCAACTCAGAGATTGTTAAAGCGCTTGCTGCAGCTGCTCGTAATGGTAAAGAAGTCACCGCGGTTATTGAGCTGCGTGCGCGCTTTGATGAAGCGTCTAACATTGCAGTCGCCAACTTCTTGCAGGAAGCCGGCGCAGTAGTAGTGTATGGCATTGTTGGCTACAAGACCCACGCTAAGCTCATGCTCATCGTCCGCCGTGAAGATAATCGTATTCGCCGCTACGTGCATTTGGGCACTGGTAACTATCACGCAGCCAATGCAAAAGTCTATACCGATTATGGCCTATTCACAGCCGATCCTGATATCTCAGAGGACGTGCATAAAATCTTCCAAGAGCTGACGGGTATGGGTAAACCTGCCAATCTTAAAAAGCTATTGCATGCGCCGTTTACCTTGCATGACAAGCTCATGAGCTTTATTGATGAAGAAATTGCCCATGCCAAAGCAGGCAAGCGTGCTCATATCATCATTAAGGTGAATGCACTGACTGAACGTCGCCTGATTGATAAGCTTTATGATGCCTCGCAAGCAGGCGTCAAGATTGAGCTGATTCTTCGCTCTATGTGTTGTCTGCGTCCGCAAGTGCAAGGCTTATCAGAAAATATCACCGTACGTTCTATTATCGGTCGTTTCTTAGAGCATACCCGCGTCTATTATTTTTATAATAGCGGTGATGAGCGTATGTATTGCGCGAGTGCCGACTGGATGGATCGCAATCTGTTCCACCGTGTTGAAGTCGCGTTCCCGATTGAGGATAAAGCCTTATTTAAACAAATCTATCAGGACGGATTGATAAACTATCTACAAGATAATATGCAATCGTGGACGCTAGATGGTAAAGGGTACTGGCAGCAAAATCAGCCCGCAGAGAATGAACCAATACATATTGCTCAAGATTACCTATTAAAAGTCATCAACCGCGTTGGCGAATAAAAAGTGAGTAGAATGAGAGTGATCTAACTGGAATTATCTAAATAGATAGAACCTACATATCTAATCTCTAATACAGAACTTTTTAATCACCAAAAACCAAGCTCAGGCTACAGTCTGAGCTTGGTTTTTCTTTTATTGGTTACAAACTATATTTCAACCTCACACATACTCACATATTAATACTGCAATACACTGGCTTATAAGTTCAATTTATATCTATAATCGAGATTAGACAAGAAAAGTTTAAGCAGTTCATATCTCTAAAATTATAAATAATGAAAGGCATTTGCGATGAGCACAAATAATGATGATACATCAGACATTAAACAAGCAGCTGATAATGTAAACGTACAGCAAATCGAAAAAAACTTGCAAGACAAAAAACAAACCGATAAACCAGAACCCTTAACCGAAGAGCAGGCAACCCCTTTTATCGATGCAGAAGTCCGTACTGACGATTAATTGAGTACCTAATAAAGTTTAAATAGATTTAAAAAATAAATGACCTGTAATACTAAACATGCGAAGGATTTGCTATGACTATTCAGCCAGAAATCAATAAAAAAACTGTGAACAACGAAGAAGAAGTATTTGTTGATGATCCTGCGGCTTTAGCGCCAGAAAACCCAGAAGGTAGCTATGAAGGGCGTAAGAATGATCCAGATATAAAGGGACCTCAGCAAAAATCTCAAGAAACCGATGAGATTTATGCTGACCCACGTAAAGATGAAGATATTCCTGATGGCGGTAAAAACGTTGGTGATTTGAGCGCCTTTAACTTAAGCCAAGAAGGGAATGATATATAAGAACGATTGATAAAAAACAATTATCAAATTGGCTGCTAAAAAAATAGTGGCTAAAGTAGTAAAGATTACACCCAGCAAAATAAAAGTAATCATAGTCATTGTTCAGATTTTAATGGTAGTAGTTTAAGATATTCAACGACACTATTTTTTAAGGACAACATCATGGAAACCAAAGATCCTGCATTAACCAAAACGCGCATTACTGACACTAATGCTAATACTGACACTAATAGTGTACCTGCTCATGACAATTTTGAGGGTACTAATCACATTGAAAGCCACACTGAACAAAAAGGTACCAAAGCGCTGCTAGAAACAGTGATAGGCACCAGATATGTTAGTGATGATGCCGCACATGGCGATCATAATCATGATGACATCCATCATGATAATTATAATGTTATGTCCAGCGGTGATGATATTGAAGACCACACTAATGTAGATAAGGGTGCAGAGACTTTTCGAGAAAGTGTAGTAGGTTCAGAATACATTGATGGTGATGATATCAATAATCGGGACACTATCAATAACCATAAGGTTGATGATAAAGATATTGAAGACTACACAACGGTTAATAAAGGTACAGACACCTTTAAAGAGGGAGTAGTGCATTCAGAGCACGTTAATGAGGGTGATGAGTCAGCCCGTCAGCCAGATCGCCGTGATCAAGAAGGTGGTACGCCATTTGACGAGGGTATTAACGAGGATACGGTGGGTAGCGAGGAGCCGAAAAGCGAAGGTATTAACGATGTGAACCGCTACGCCACTCTTGATAATGCGCAGAGTCGTATTTTAAACCCTGACGAAAAAGATTAAGAATAGGTAAGAATTATGTTGAGACCTTTACCTCATTAGACTTATTAAGATATTCAACAAATAATAACCATAATAAGGAGTAATTATGAGTAATTCAAAGGATATGAATAGTGGTCATGAAGATAGTAACAAAACTTATAAACTAAGAGATGCTGCTGACAATAAAGGTGTCGTCCCTGATGACGCGCTGCAAAAGGTCAATCCAGCAGCGGCTGAACGGGCTACACCGGATCACGATCTGCATAATGTAGCTAAAGATCATAAGCAATACGACAGCGCGGATATGAAAAAGTAAAAGTGATACTAAATCTAATATTAAGATATAAAAAATCAGCCCTACTATCGTTAGCCTTAATCATAAAGCGATAGTATGGCTTTTTTCACAGCTATCATAGTGGAATGTCTCTTAGAGAAAAATCTAAGCTGGCATTCCACTATGAAAACGAAGCTCACTATCAGGACTCGTTATTAGCTCAGATTCTATACCTTTAAAGAACGCCACTCGCTCATCAATACTATCCTCAGACAACGATTGTGCTAGCGCCAAGTAATCCTCAAAATGGCGACTTTCCGACTTAAGTAGGTAACGGTAATATTTAGCCAAACGTGTATCATTAATTTCCGCTGCCAACGCCGCAAAGCGTTCACAAGAGCGCGCTTCAATAAATGCGCCAATAATCAATACGTCTATCATTGCCGCAGGTTCATGGGTGCGTTTTTGTTTTAGCATGCCTTTAGCATAACGCCCCGCACTCAGATATTCCCAATCCTGCCCACGCTCATTCATGATGCCGAGTACTTGCTCATAATGCAGCATCTCCTCACGGATTAACTGAGCAAGCTTACATTGCAATTCATAAGAAAACTCATAGCGAAAAATTAAGTTCATTGCCGTACCTGCGGCTTTTTTTTCGCAGTTAGCATGGTCTTGGATAATCAGTGGCAAATTAGCGAGTGCGGTGTCTACCCATACTTGTGAGGTTCTGCTGCCCAAAAATTCATATATAGGTGTGAGATCCACTTTTATTGGTACACGTAGCTGAGTAATATCCACACTATCTTCTTGCTGAGATTTTAATTCCCTAATACTGGTTTTTTGGGTAGTCATGATTGTATGGGCCTATATTAGAAATCATTATTTAGTCTATTAAATCTGTCTATATTTATAGAAATCGTTATTTTTTTATCTCACTGGATAGTATTTTAAATGAGGAGAGTTGGTAATAGTAAAGAAAAAATTACTGTAGTAGATAGCATTTAAGCATAAACAAATTTTGTAATGATTACTTACACTTTATAAACAACTATTAACCATTTACTATAATGAGATAGATTGTACTGTTAAAGGTATGAGTGCTATAGAGTATCATTATTATAAAACTTCACTATTTATTTAATAAATGGTAATTTACTGTTTATTTTATTTTTTGATAGTAGGATGCATTTTGTTTTTGAGACGTTTTGTCTTACTATTGATAGTGCTTCGAGTATGATAGTGCTGAGAAGGCGGATTTTAGCTCATTATCTGATTTTTTATCATCCAATAGAGTGATTTTTGCTCAGATAAAATAGCCATTTATAGCTTTATGCGACCATTTTTCTATCATTATATTACTATAACGTACAACTCTATTTTTTATAAGATGCACTGATGATAAAGCATAATCTAGCCGCTGTTGGTACTTTGTTTTTGTGGTAAGCATTATTATTTTTACGCTTATTAATGAATCATGATTTTTTTATATTAAAAATTAGAAATGACTGAAGGGTTTTTAATATAAGTTTGAGCATGATGTACTATGAAACTTTTATATCCGTTTTTCGGTTTGGTCTGCTAGCGCTGTATGGACTGAATATAATATTTTGCATTGATTGGTTTAAGCAGCCGACGCGCTAAACCAACATTGAAACCCTTCACGACATGATAAGGACACCACTATGAGCCAGGATTCTCACGCTAGTCGCATCCAGAAAGGCATTCTTGCCATTGATCCGCTAATGTATAACTTTGTAGAAAATGAAGTGCTACCGACGGTCGGAGTCGATTCTGAGAGTTATTGGACAGGTTTTGAGAAGGTCGTCAAGGAATTTACACCACGCAATAAGGCTCTGTTGGCAACCCGTACTGAGTTACAAGACAAAATTGATCAGTGGCATTTAGACCATCCTGCCAAAAACGGTGAGATTGATTTCCCTGTTTATAAGCAGTTCTTGATAGATATCGGTTATTTGCTGCCAGAAGGTAATGATTTTAAAATCAGCACTGAAAATGTCGATAAAGAAATCACAGAGATTGCAGGTCCGCAGTTGGTTGTGCCGGTAAAAAATGGTCGTTATGCACTCAATGCGACCAATGCGCGTTGGGGCAGTCTATACGATGCGCTATATGGTACGGATGTGATTAGCGAAGACAATGGTCAAGAGACCACCCGCGCTTATAACCCAAAACGTGGTGCAGCAGTGGTGGCTTATGCCAAAAATTTCTTAGACGAGCATTTTGCACTGGTATTAGGTTCTTATACTGAGGTGACAGGTTTCGATGTGGTAGACGGTCAACTTGTTATCAAGCAAGGCGAGACAACTACTGAATTGCAGGTGCTAAGTAAGTTTGTCGGTTATGTTGGCGATGCGAACAGCCCATCAGGGATATTGTTAAAGAATCATAACTTGCATGTTGAGATTCAGATTGATGCCAATAATCCAATCGGTAAAGATGATCCGGCATTTATCAAGGATGTTTTATTAGAGTCGGCAATTAGTGTGATTCAAGACTGTGAAGATTCTGTTGCGGCGGTAGATGCTGATGGTAAAGTGGCGGTATATCGCAACTGGCTTGGTCTGATGAATGGTGATTTGCAAGATACTTTCAAAAAAGATGGCGAGATGCAGACGCGTCGACAAAATCCAGACCGCGAATATACCACGCCAGAAGGCGGCAAGCTTATTTTGCCCGGTCGCGCCTTATTGCAGATTCGTAATGTGGGTCATTTGATGCAAAATCCGTCTATCCTTGTTGATTTAGGGGATGGTCAAGAAGAAGTCTTTGAAGGCATTATGGATGCGCTCATGACACCATTGATGGCACTGAATGACATTCGAGGAAATACTGAGCGCGCAAATTCGCGTACTGGTTCGATGTATATTGTTAAGCCAAAAATGCATAGCCCTGATGAGGTGAAGTTTGCTAATGATTTGTTTAACGCCTCTGAAGATGTTTTAGGATTACCACGTTATACCATTAAAATGGGCATCATGGATGAAGAGCGCCGCATGACGGTGAATCTCAAAGAAGCCATTCGCCAAGCCAAAGAGCGCGTAATTTTTATCAATACGGGCTTTTTAGACCGTACTGGGGATGAGATGCACACCAGTATGAATGCTGGACCTTTCGTGCGTAAGATTAAAATGAAAGCTCAAGAATGGCAGCCCGCTTATGAGCAGTGGAACGTAGATATTGGCTTAGAGACTGGTTTTAAGGGTCATGGTCAGATTGGTAAAGGTATGTGGGCGCGTCCGGATGACATGAAAGAGATGATGGTGCAAAAAATCGCTCATCCACAAGAGGGTGCTAATACCGCATGGGTGCCGTCGCCCACTGGTGCCACCTTGCATAGTATGCATTATCACATGGTCGATGTTGCAGAGGTGCAAAGTCGTCTGAAATCTCGTAAACGCGCCAATATTGATGAGATTTTAACCATTCCTTTGGCAAAAGACACCGCGTGGACAGCAGAAGAAGCGCAGACAGAGCTTGAAAACAATGCTCAAGGTATCCTAGGGTATGTCGTACGTTGGGTAAACCAAGGCATTGGCTGCTCAAAAGTGCCTGATGTGAATAACGTCGGTCTGATGGAAGACAGAGCTACCTTGCGTATCTCAAGCCAGCATATTGCCAACTGGTTGCTGCATGGCATCGTCACTGAAGCACAAGTGATGGAAGTCATGAAACGCATGGCAAAAGTCGTTGATGGGCAGAATGCCAATGACCCCAGTTATCAGCCAATGGCGACAGATTTTGATAATTCTATTGCTTTTCAAGCTGCTTGCGACTTGATTTTCAAAGGTCGCGAACAACCTAGTGGCTATACTGAGCCACTGTTGCATCATGCGCGTCGTGCGCTAAAAGGCAGCTTATAAATTAATACAAGTTCATTAAGAGAAGCTTAGCTATTTCATAGTCTTATCACTATCATTTCACATATTTGAGATGAATCTAGCACCCCTATCTGCTTTGGCAGGTAGGGGTGCTTTTTTATGGTTATTGGTATGACTTGGAGATTATCTATTAGAGCTACTTTAGTAAGATTTCTGCAGTATTAGTATCATACAAAACCAAAAAAAATGTTGCAAATTATGTCAAAGTTGTTATGCTTGTAATCGAAGTATGAGTTTGGTAACGAATGTTACAAAGTAGTGTGCATAAGACCTAAGCTTACATCAACGTTACATTCTTAGTATTAGTTATGTAAGTCAGTGTTTTTTCATCTTACGGTAATAGAACTTCGCCACACTTGTTTCTGACTAATTTCGGTAGCCAGTTACACATTATATCCTTGAAGATTTGTGACGATACCATTTTGGGTTCTAGCTTAAATGAGAGCAGCCCCTTACTAAAATTGTAAAGTGGAGATATTCCCATGAAAAAATTACTTTTAGCTTCAGCAATCGCTGCTCTATCTGTATCTGCGGCGCAAGCAGCACCGACTTTCTATGGTAAAGCATTCGTTACTGCTGACTATGTCAACGCTGAATCAGACATGAATCTTAGAGCAAACGAGAGAGCAGACAAATTTTTAATAGACTATGACGAGAATACAGTAGAGATTAACTCACATGCTTCACGTCTAGGCCTTAAAGGTTCTGAAACCTTATCTGCTAATACTGATTTAGTGTATCAATTAGAATATGGTATTGGCATTGATGGTGATAACAATACTTTCAAAAGCCGTGATACTTATCTAGGTGTGGTCAACAAAGATTTTGGTCAGTTCCGCGTTGGTCGTAACTCATCAGTGCTTGGTTATGTCAATAACGTCACTTTAACTGAAGGTTATTGGGACAATCTAGGCAATAGTAAGCTTGAGTCAGAAAATGACCTTAGAGCCCTAAACATGCTAGATGACTCACGTCAAAGCAACTCAATCGTTTGGATTGCCCCTAAATATAATAACCTGCCATTAGAGCTTGCGTTACAGTATGCTTCTGATGAAAATTTTGTTGATAGCAAAAACGGTTATGGTGCGTCATTAATGTTCGACCAAGGTACTGGCTTCACAGCAGGTCTTGCCTATAGTAAAGATATGGATGTTAGAGTAGAAAAAGCTGATTTATTAGACAACTCTAATCCATTGTTACCAAAGATTATGGGTAATCAAAATTATCGTGGCGATGTTATCCGTGGTACGGTAAGTGCTGATTTAGCCAAGTATGTCACTTATCCTGTAAAAGTAGGTGTGATGTATCAGCAAACTGACTATGACTTTAACGGTTCTGATAAAGAAAAAGGTCTCGTTGTTAGTGGCGAGATGGGTCTAACTAATTTTGCTAAGCCTGCTTCAGTTTACTTACAGTACAACAAAACAGATAACTTGAACGGTTTCGGTGATGCAGAATCTGATCAAATCGTACTAGGTGGCAAGTACATGTTTAAGAAAAACATGATTGGTCATGCCTATGTTGGTCAAAATTCAGCTGACTACGTCCGTCCTGGTAAAATTGATACGGTAGCTGTCGTAAATGGCAAAGAAGTCGTTACTGACACTCGTTATGGCAATTATAAGTCAGATATCGATGTTTTCGCAGTGGGTGGCGGTCTAGAATATAAATTCTAAGCCTAACCTTTGTATAGATATCATGATAAAAGAACTCATCCTTAGGGATGAGTTTTTTTATTGTCGCTATTTGCATACTTAGCACGTCAATATATAGAGACGCTAAGATCTAGAAGTTTTATAGTCCATTAATTCAGAAAATGATATAAATTATGTGTAGAAATATTCCAAATTATGTCAGAATTGTTATAATTGTAACTAAGATATTAGTTTGATAGCAATCATACAACATGCTTGCGCTTCTTTATTTTTGCCATGCTGTCACATCTTTTGGGATTTGTGACAACATTATTATAAATTCTGATGTCTTAAAGCAGTCCTTCACTAAAATCATTACATTGAGATATTTCCATGAAAAAACTAATCTTAGCTTCAGCAATCGCGGCTTTATCTGTATCAACAGTACAAGCAGCACCAAAATTCTACGGTAAAGTATTTGTTACCGCTGACTATGTTAATGCCGAAGCCGATATTAAAACTCGTCTTAATGACAATGAGCGAACCGACGCTTTGAATGATTACGATGAAAATACAGTACAGATTAACTCGCATTCTTCACGTTTAGGCATTAAAGGTTCTGAAAAGCTATCTGCGGATACTGACCTTATCTATAAATTAGAGTATGGTATTGGTGTTGATGGGGACAAAAGAGATTTTAAAAGCCGTGATACTTATCTGGGTGTGGTCAATAAAGACTTCGGTGAGTTCCGCGTTGGTCGTAACTCATCAGTCCTTGGCTATGTGAATAACGTCACCTTAACTGAAGGCTATTGGGACAATCTAGGGAATACTAAGCTTAAAAGTGAGAATGAACTTCGCGCACTCAATATGCTAGATGACTCACGTCAAAGTAATTCTATCGTTTGGATTGCGCCCAAATATAAAGATTTACCGCTAGAGCTGGCATTACAGTATGCGGCTGATGAGAGTTTTGAAAACGCTAGTAATGGCTTTGGCGCGTCATTATTGTTTGATAAAGGCACAGGCTTTACGGCGGGTCTTGCCTATAGTAAAGACATGGATATCAATGACGATATTAATCTGTTAAATACGACGGATTCAAAGAAAAAAAATAAAGTCGACTACGGTGGTAACGTTATCCGTGCTACTGCTACGGCCGATTTAGACAAATATATTGAAGCGCCAGTAACGCTCGGGGTGATGTATCAGCAAGCAGACTATGACTTTGCTGGTGCTAAAAAGGAGAAAGGTCTCGTGGTCAGTGGCGAGATGGATCTAAAGAATTTTGCGAAGCCTGCTTCTGTTTACCTTCAGTACAACAAAACAGATAATCTAAATGGCTTTAGTAACTCCAACTCCGATCAAGTCGTTCTAGGTGGTAAATATAAGTTTAAGAAAGATATTACTGCCCATGCTTATATTGGTCGGAATTTAGCAGATTATGTCGCTGTTAGTAAGATTAATAAGATAAACAAAAAAGGCGAAGAGAAGTTTGAGCGCTATGACATGATCAATTCAGACATTGATGTCTTTGCATTTGGTGGTGGTCTAGAATATAAGTTTTAAATAACCATCTAAATAACCAATAGGCACATAGCCTATGACAATAATCAGTACGATAGAAAGCTCATCTTTTGGGATGGGTTTTTTTGTTAGTGCCTTTTAAAGGCTTAGTACGATATGATAGTCGGACACTAAAAACGAATAGTTTAAAAGAGTTTGAGCTTTTGCTCTATATTTCATAACGCATTTTTAGTAAAATCCTCCTTTACCAATTGTTGATGAGTACTATGACCAAGTTTATATTTGTGACCGGTGGGGTAGTGTCCTCACTAGGAAAAGGTATTACTGCCGCTTCTCTTGCCGCAATCCTTGAAGCCCGTGGTGTTAGCGTGACGATGACTAAGATGGATCCGTATATTAACGTTGATCCGGGTACGATGAGTCCGTTCCAGCATGGTGAGGTATTCGTCACTGAGGATGGTGCAGAGACGGATTTAGATTTGGGCTATTATGAGCGTTTCTTGCGCCACTCAAAAATGAGTAAGAGTAATAACTTCACTAGCGGTCGCATCTATCAAAATGTATTGAATAAGGAGCGTCGCGGTGAATATCTTGGTGGTACGGTACAAGTTATTCCGCACATTACCGATGAGATCAAGAGCAAAATCATTGCTAGTGGTGTAGGTTATGACGTTGCTATTATTGAGATTGGCGGTACGGTTGGTGATATTGAGTCATTACCCTTTATGGAAGCAGTACGCCAAATGCAAGTAGAGCTCGGTCGCAATCGTGCCATGCTGATGCATTTAACACTCGTTCCTTACATCGCCAGTGCGGGTGAGACCAAAACCAAGCCAACACAGCATTCGGTGAAAGAGTTGCGCTCTATTGGTCTGCAACCAGATATTTTGATTTGTCGCTCTGAGCATCATATCTCTCTTGATAATCGCCGTAAAATCTCACTATTCACCAACGTTGAAGAGCGTGCGGTTATTATGTGTGAAGATGCCAAGAGTATCTATCAGATTCCGCGTACGCTGTATGAGCAAGATCTTGATGACCTCGTTTGTGAACGTTTTGGTCTGGATGTGCCGGAAGCAGATTTGAGTGATTGGGATAAAGTGGTCGAAGCTCAGCTTAATCCAGAGTCGACGGTAACCGTGGCAATGGTCGGTAAATATGTTGAGTTACCTGATGCTTATAAGTCTATTAACGAAGCATTATTACATGCAGGTATCACTCATAAAGCAGCGGTCAAGATTGACTATATTGATGCTGAACGTTTAGAGGATGACGATAATTTATTGGCACGGTTAAGTGATGCTGATGCCATTCTAGTTCCTGGTGGTTTCGGTGAACGCGGCACGATGGGTAAGATAAAAGCCATCACTTATGCACGCGAAAATAATGTTCCTTACTTAGGTATTTGCCTTGGTATGCAGCTTGCCGTGATTGAATATGCGCGTAATGTGCTGAATATTGATGCTAACTCTTCTGAGTTTGATCGCAAGACGGCTGAGCCTATTATAGGCCTGATTACCGAGTGGATGGATGAGCGCGGCGAGTTACAAATTCGCAGTGATGATTCAGATTTGGGCGGCACGATGCGTTTAGGCGCGCAGCAAGCTGAACTGGTCGCTGGTAGCAAACTGAGCCAAATTTACGGTGCTAGTACTATTACTGAGCGCCATCGCCATCGTTATGAGATGAACAATCGCTACATTGAGCCATTGGAGCAAGCGGGAATGACCATGTCAGGTTATTCAGCCAAGCAACATTTGGTTGAAGCGGTAGAAATTGCAGATCATCCTTGGTTTATCGCCGTACAGTTCCATCCTGAATTTACCAGCTCACCACGTGGTGGTCATCCGCTCTTTAATAGCTTTGTAAAAGCCGCGAAAACTTATAGCGCTAGCAAGTAATACTCCAAGCAATAAAAAAGACCAATCTCCGGATTGGTCTTTTTTTGTCTTTTTAAAGCTATAAGGGTGAAATACCTAGTCTCTGGCTATTAAGCTAATTAAGCTACTGAATGGTTAAGTTACGTCTAGGGCTTTTTTTAATGATACTATCGGTTACAATAACTTTGGTAGCATCGATAACCAGATTGTTAATAACAAAGTCATCAATAACAATAAACAGGATTATACGTTTATGGATAATTTATTAACCGCACAATCGCATATTCAGTTGAATACTCCTAATAGCAGCATCATCAATATTGGTAATGATCAACCTTTTGTATTATTTGGCGGTATGAACGTTTTAGAGTCAAAGGAGTTGGCTTTTGAGATTGCTGAGCAGTATATTGATATTTGTGAGCGTTTAGGCATCGGCTATGTATTTAAGGCCAGCTTTGATAAAGCCAATCGTTCAAGTTTACATTCATTTCGCGGGCCTGGTTTAGAGAAAGGTATTGACTGGCTAGGACAAATTAAAGAGAAATACCAAATACCGATTATTACTGACGTTCATGAGCCCTATCAAGCCGCACCTGTCGCTGAGGTTGCTGATATTATTCAGCTGCCTGCTTTTTTATCCAGACAAAGCGATTTGGTAGAGGCGATGGCTAAGACTGGTGCAATTATTAATATAAAAAAGGCTCAGTTTTTAGCGCCGCATGAGATGCGTCATATTATGAATAAATGCCTTGAGGCAGGTAACAACAAACTTATCCTGTGTGAGCGTGGTAGTGCTTTTGGGTATAATAACTTAGTGGTTGATATGCTGGGCTTTGATACGATGAAGCAGATGAATGTGCCGGTATTTTTTGATGTGACTCATAGCTTGCAACAACCGGGTGCGCGTAGTGACAGTGCTGGTGGTCGCCGTGAGCAGATTACCACTCTTGCACGTGCCGGTATGGCAACGGGTTTGGCAGGGTTGTTTTTAGAGGCGCATCCTAGCCCCGAAACGGCAAAGTGTGATGGCCCTTGTGCACTGCGTATGAACCAATTAGAACCTTTTTTGCAGCAATTAAAGCAAATTGATGACTTAGTTAAAGGTTTCGATATTTTAGATACTGAATAACTTAAAAGTCATACCTCTATTAATGATTAAAGCTTATTATATTTATTGATCAGTCTACAACAATAAAAGGATAAGACTATGGCGATTAAAACTGCAAAGGTAAGTATCGAAAATATTGATGATATTGAAGGTCTTGAGAGTGTAATGGTGGCATTGAAGAACATTACAGGGGTGACTGCGATAGAGCTTGATCCTGCTACTAATACTGCATTAATACGCTATGATGATACTGATACCAGCATTCATGCATTTACTGCAGCGATTAGTATGGTGGACTATGTTACGCAGCCATATCCCATTGATGCGCCGCAAAATCCACGTTACCATGAGTAAAGCCCTACTAAGCTGCCTTGATGTTAAGATAGAGATGGCTTAATGTGGAGATGTGCTAACTGACAACAGTTACTAATTAGTAGCAATGGTTAGCTAGCCTATAAACTTTGATAGATAACAATAAGGAGCCTACCATGGCCAATCAAACTCGTATTATTAAAATTGACGGTATGACCTGCGGTGGATGCGTAGCAAGTATCCATACTGCTACCGCTGACATTGAAGGTTTAGACACTATCTCTGTTGAACTTACTGATAATCAAGCAACCGTCACTTTCGATGACCAACTAACCAGCGCTGATAAAATCGCCGCTGCCATTGAAGATGCTGGATTTGATGCAACCGTTGCGAATTCTTAAGCTAAGTAAGTAATAAATAAAAAACCAGCTATCATAGCTGGTTTTTTTTCATGGAATTTTTAGGGGTTTTTTAAGGTTACTCATTGTTGAAGAGTACTAAATAAAGCTGCTAGGCTTAGTTAGTGAATGCAGTGAGCTGTAACTATTAAGCACCCTTATCGTTGTTAATAGACTCTTCAGTATGTTTTTTAGTATAATGATGTCATTCTTGACATGAGCCTACTTGAAAATTCAAATCAGAGCCTAATCTCAAGGTAAGACTTGCTTTTATTGTTATCGGTACAAATAAATTAATCCGATGGCATATTCTAATCCTGTTACACTCCTATGATTTTATAAATACCATGACGAGTTTTAGTTATGAATGATGTATCACGCACCACTGAACCATCCTACGACGTAGAAACTGATATTCAGTCCAATACTCAGTTACAGCCGCAGCGCGCTCATTTGCAACTAGCAATTGAGGGTATGTCGTGTCAGGCGTGTGCGTCGCGAATTGAAAAGGTGCTCAATAAAAAGCCTGCTATCTATGAGGTAAGCGTCAACTTCGCAGGAGAGACAGCTAATGTCGACTATAATCCAACGACAACGACACCGGAACAAATTACTGAATGGGTTGATAAAACAGGATTTGTGGCAAACCTGCAAGCCGCTGATAGTTTGTTTGCACAAACGGATGAAGATACGGCTACTCGTTTGCCGTGGCGACTGATTGCGCTGTGGGTTTGTCTATTGCCATTTTTAGTTGGTATGGCAGGCATGCTGATTGGTCAAGGAATGGCGTGGATGCCACCGGTTTGGATCCAGTTTATATTAGCAACGATTGTTCAATTTGGATTGGCACTGCCATTTTACAAAAGCGCATGGGCATCAATTAAAGGTGGTCTGGCCAATATGGACGTACTGGTCGTCCTTGGCACGGTGACTATTTGGGCATATTCGACTTATATATGGTTGACTCATGGTGACAGTAGTATGGGTCGCATGCTACAAGACGCTGCTAATCATGGCCCTGAAGTGTATTTTGAAGCAGGGGTGATGGTCATTGCGTTTGTGCGTACTGGTAAATATTTAGAGGAACGCACTAAAAAACATAGCCTAAATAGTATCGACTTATTGCTGTCATTAACGCCTGATCAGGTTGAACAGCAGCAGCCCAATGGCGACTTTCATAATGTTTCACTACAAGATGTACAAGTAGATGATATCTTACGCGCCAAACAAGGCAGTCGTGTCGCAACTGATGGGACAGTCATCGATGGTAGTGGCTGGTGTGTTGAGAGTCACTTAACCGGTGAGTCAGTCCCCCTCAAAAAAGAAGAGGGTGATGAGTTATTAGCGGGTGCTTTGGTTGAAAATGGCAGCTTGCTATATCGTGTCCGTGCTAAAGGTAGTGATACTAAGCTTGGTGATATGGTACAGGCGCTTAGTGATGCTCAAGGCTCAAAAGCGAAGCTGGCACGCCTTGCTGATAAAGTTACCGCCATCTTTGTGCCCGTAGTCGTTGCCATATCACTGCTTACCTTTGGGCTGACGTGGTGGCTCACCGGCATGGTCGATACTGCTTTAATGCATGCGGTGTCAGTATTAGTAATTGCCTGTCCTTGTGCCCTTGGGCTAGCGACACCTGCTGCTATTATGGCCGGTATGGGTGTGGCGGCGCGTCATGGTGTTTGGTTTAAAGACGCGCAAAGCTTGGAGGCTGCAGGCGATATCGATACGGTTGTATTGGATAAAACTGGTACCTTAACTATTGGTAAACCGGCCATCGTTGAGCAAATGATGGTTGATAAATCAATAGCTATTAATGATGTATTACAGCTGGTTGCTAGTGTCGAGGTCCATGCCAGTCATCCATTAGCGACAGCGGTAGTCAATGCTGCGAAAGAACGTCGCTTGCCGCTATTAGGAGTTACTGATATCAGTGTTATTAAAGGCGCTGGTATCCAAGCAAAAATTGCAGGTCTTGGTATTGTAAAAGTCGGTACTGCTGAATTTGCGAACTTAACCCTACCGAAATTTATGCCCAAGGTATGGCAGATTGCCAGTACTGTTGCCGTTAGTATTAACGATGAAGCATTAGGTGCTTTCGCATTAGCAGATGATTTAAAAGCGGATACGCCGCAAGCAATTACTGCGCTGCAAGATGCAGGTCTTAATGTGATTTTAATGAGTGGCGATAAACAATCGGTTGTTGACCATGTCGCTGAACAGTTAGGCATCACAGCTGCTTACGGTAGGATGAGCCCGCGTGATAAAGCCAGCCAAATTGCTAAGTTGCAAACGGCAGGTCATAAAGTAGCGATGGCAGGCGACGGTGTTAATGATGCACCTGCAATGGCAACAGCTGATGCCAGTTTTGCGATGTTTGAAGGTACGGATGTTGCGCAACATAGCGCCTCTGCGCGCTTAATGGGCGAGTCCTTAATGCATATCGATGCTGCGCAAAAAATTGCTTATGCAACTGTGCGCAATATTAAACAGAATCTGTTCTTTGCTTTTATTTATAACTGTCTTGGTATTCCGCTCGCTGCTTTTGGTTTCTTAAATCCGATGATTGCAGCAGCAGCGATGGCGCTCAGTTCCATCTCCGTATTGATGAATGCACTGCGTTTGACTACTTTTAAAACGGCTGTAGAATTAAATAATACCGTCACAACGACTGAACCTGACGCCAATAAAAATAGCACTATTAAAGCTTAACTTAATCCATAATGGTTCGCATTAAGATGGGCGATGTTTTATGGGTTTTATGCTATGATGCGAATCACTGTAGCTAAGTATAATTTTTAGCCTAACTGCCTTTATAATCTATTTTTGAATAGGAGTAATTGGTAGTAGATTGGCTATACCATGATTTTATAAATTGATTGATGAATTGATCGATAAACTAATTTGATTGCTTTTTTATTTTATTGACCCTTTTTTATCCCACAAACTTGGCATGACCAAAGGAATTAATAGACACTATGTACGCTGAAGAAACCAAGAACGTCACCCAAATTAAAGACATTCGCGCCCGTGAAATTCTAGACTCGCGCGGTAACCCAACGATTGAAGCTGATGTTATTTTAGCTGATGGCACTATTGGCCGAGCAGCTGCGCCTAGTGGTGCATCAACGGGCTCACGTGAAGCAATTGAGCTACGTGATGGCGACAAAGATCGCTATATGGGTAAAGGCGTTAAAAAGGCCGTTGCTAACGTCAATAGTCAAATTCGTAGCGCTTTGATGAACACCGACGTGACAGAGCAACAGCGTATTGATGACGCAATGATTGCGCTCGATGGCACTAGTAATAAAGACAACCTTGGTGCTAATGCTATATTGGCAGTGTCACTTGCAGCTGCAAAAGCGGCGGCCCAGTCAAAAGGCCTACCGTTACATCAGTATATTGCTGATTTACGTAATCAGACGTCATTGACCATGCCAGTCCCCATGATGAACATCATTAATGGTGGCGAGCACGCTGACAACACTATTGATATTCAAGAGTTCATGATTACGCCAGTTGGTTTTAACAGCTTTTCAGAGGCGCTACGTGCTGGTACTGAAGTTTTCCATAGCTTAAAATCGGTGCTTAAATCACAAGGTCTAAGTACATCAGTGGGTGACGAAGGTGGCTTTGCACCGAACTTACGTACCAGTGAAGAAGCCATCACCGTTATTATGCAAGCCATTGACCAAGTAGGTTACAAAGCAGGCGAAGATATTCATCTAGCCTTGGATTGTGCAGCGAGTGAATTTTATAAAGATGGTAAATATATCTTGGCAGGTGAGGGCAATAAAGCCTTTGATAGTCAACAGTTTTCGGACTACTTAGTCGATTTAGCTCGTCAATACCCAATTATCTCTATTGAAGATGGTCTTGATGAGTCAGATTGGGATGGTTGGAAGTATTTGACAGAACAAATCGGCGATAAAGTACAGCTGGTTGGTGATGATTTATTTGTGACTGATCCTGCTATATTACAAGAAGGTATTGATAAGCACATTGCCAATGCAATTTTGATCAAATTTAACCAGATCGGTACGTTATCAGAAACGCTTGATGCCATCTATTTGGCTAAGAAAAATGGCTATGCAACCATTATCTCTCATCGTTCAGGCGAGACTGAAGACAGTACTATTGCTGATTTAGCAGTGGGCACCGCCGCAGGTCAAATTAAAACGGGTTCGTTGTGCCGCTCAGATCGCGTCGCAAAATATAATCAGTTGCTCCGTATTGAACAGCAAGTTCGTGCTAGCTATCGTGGTCGCGAAGAGTTTATCGGTCTACGTGGTTAAGATCACTAATTAAAAATTAACTGAGTAAAACTAATGCTTAGCGACATATTAAGGTGCATATCGTAATATGTCGTTAAACTGTCTTAAGTCTTTAAAATTTAGCAATGTTTGTGTTCCAGTATTTTATACTTTCATCCTAGCGTTTGGCGTTATTCTTCTATGAAATACCTTAGCCAGTTCATGTTACTTGCCTTAGCGGTTGCCGTGCTATTAGGGCTACAATATCAATATTGGCTGGGCGGAAATGGACGTGTTGAACGCAATCAATTATTGACTCAAATTGAGGCACAGAAACGTTTAAATGGCAATCAAATTTCTGCAAATGACTTACTGCGTACTGATGTCCATGATTTAAAGAATGGTCTGGAAGCGGTAGAAGAGCATGCGCGTTTGGATTTAGGTTTGATTAAGCCTAATGAGACCTTTGTACAAGTGTCTACTGCACCCACAACACAAAGTCGCTAATAGCCTTTATTGTTAACTATTTAATTTTGGCTGATAACCGCTCTATTTTTGTCGCCTTAACTTCCTATTCTTTGTACGTTTTTCTATTATCTCTGCGCCCTCTTTTCTCATACGTTAAATCCTACGCTATAAGAATAAAACTATGAATACCAACTCTCAAGTGCACGCTATGATCGTCGCTGCTGGTCGCGGTAGTCGCTTTGGTGCGTCTGTCCCTAAGCAATATTCGATACTCAAAGGGCAAACTCTCTTGCAACTTAGTGTCGCGAGACTGGCAAGCAGCGCTTACATTAATGACTGTCTACTTGTAATTGCCGCAGATGATGAAATAGCGCGGACACTTGATTTTGCCTTACCTATTCATTATGTTTTTGGTGGAGAAGAACGTTGGCAATCAGTTCAGGCGGGACTTGAATCGATTATTAATGTAGGCGCTAATGAGGCAGACTTAGTGTTGATTCATGATGCCGCGCGTCCAGCCGTATCTTACATTGATATTGATAATGTTATTGAGGCTGCAATGTATGAGCCTTATGGTGCGATTTTAGCCACGCCAGTTGCGGATACTCTAAAACAGGCTAAGCAAGTCAAATCTACTTCCATCTCTTCTCCTAGCTTTAATGATAACGCCCATATTTATGCTGAACGAACTATAGACCGCACTCATATGTGGCAGGCACAAACCCCACAAGTGTTTCGAGTTGGGCAACTTCAACGCGTATTAGCATATATTGCTAAAAACAACCTATCCATTACGGATGAGGCCAGTGCTTTTGAGCACTTAAACCTACCTATTCGTCTGGTTAATGGTAGTCGCCAAAATATCAAGCTGACTTATCCTGATGATGCTACCTTGTTAGCAGCGATTCTTAATGGGCAAGAATAAGCACTTTTATTTATATACATCATCTAACACAAAAGGTCTTTTTAGGCTTGTCATCCTATATCAGCTTCTCTATGCGCAGCATATAGTATTCCCCCTGTTCAATCTTACTTTCCTGTTAAGTATTGTTTTATACCTATCTTGTTCAAGACTCCATTTCTAAATCATACTTATATTGGCTATTATAAAATATTAAATTGAATCTCTTTTCTTTTGACGGAAATTAGCTAACTCTTAACTCCTGTAACTAATAAGCTTCATCTTTTATCACTATAAAAAGTGTGTAAATTTATTTTATTACAATAAGTTATTGTTGTCTTATCGTAATAGATTGCTTTGTTGACTGAACTAACCTATGATGTAACCAAGTTAATACAATAAATATAATTGCTTATAGAAAATCGGCACAATGCAGCACTTTGATAGTGCAATTTGCTATATTGATTTTGATAGCTATCAGCTGACTTGCTTAACCGAGTTTGCCTAATAATAAGGAGAAGTTGATTGTCGACTTTCACTGGTACATCAAACTCAGAAGCGGTAGATCTTTACCAATTTGTATATATAAGCCGTATTACTTCAACAGGCTTATCGGGTGCTAGCACGCTCAACGATATCGCCGAGACCTCTATAAAAAACAACAAAAACAATCATATTACTGGCATTCTTTGCTATGGTAACGGCTATTTTTTTCAGTGCATTGAAGGAACAGAGCAAGCGTTGACCAATCTAAAAAATCAGCTATTGATGGATGATCGACATAAAGACTTGCAGACTTTAAGCTTTTCAGCAATCGAAGCACGCCGCTTCCAAAGCTGGTCACTACGTTCTATCGTTCTAGAGCGCTGGTTAATCAAAGATCCTACGATGAAAGCTTTAATGCCATTCAAGCCATATGCTTGGAGTATGGAAGAAAGCAAACAATTTTTAGAACTATTGCAGCACTATTATGAAAATCAAGAGCAAAAAGATGAGGTAGATATGCAGCCTATTAAATACAATGCTTTAGGTATTACCCTGTTTAAAGTAGTGGGTCAACATCAAGCATTTTTCTTAATTCAAACGGTATTAAGCATATTGATTTTACTTACTCTACTGTGGTTTATACTGTCAGATAAGCTTTACTTTTTTTCATAGGTCAAAATTTTACTATTTAAGTCAGCACGTTGCTGGCTTTTTCGCTTAGTAAAATAAGTCATATAAATTTTAAACAATATAAAAAAACTTAGAAACATAAAAAAACCCTCAAAATCTATAAGATTTTGAGGGTTTTTAAAGCATTACTTTTAACAACCAGCAATAACGCTTTAGTATATGGCGTCCCCAGGGGGGTTCGAACCCCCGTTACCGCCGTGAAAGGGCAGTGTCCTAGGCCACTAGACGATGGGGACTAGTGATACTTAAGTTTACTTTACAGTTTACGCTGAAGTGGTGCACATAATAGTAGCAATCTTAGATACTGTCAAGCTATTTTCGCATATTTTTCGAAGTTTTATATTTCTGACGCCTTTTAGCGGTTAAATACTTTTTTCTGATGGCACGGCGTGGATGCAAGTCATTGTTTTTTAGATGATGACGTATCCATAAAGAAGTACAAGTGCTGATGGTCAAAGCAAGTAACATATAACCAAAAATTGTTCCCCATAATATATGATGCGGTTCCAGTTCCATGGAAATTCCCTCTTATTAGGCCTAACATAGCGTAGCGCTTGCTATCGAGGCGGGGTGAGCAACCTAAGTCATCAATAGCGTATCAGAGCGTCATCTAAGACGAGAACAGTAACAAGTGAGTGAACTATCAATTCCATTTAGACAGTACATCCAACCCATTTGGGCTGACAGTTAACTTGCTTATCATCGTATCAATAATATCCCTATTGATTGCGAAATGAAGATAGTAGAGTATAACTAGTTAATTAAGGGTTATGAAGTTAGCAAAATAGCGTTGTTGTTTTTGACAATTAATCGTCAGTAGGCAATTATCCATGAATACTTACTAAGTACTAATTATAACTGAAATATTTTTAATTACTGTTTACTTATTATTATCGTTATCAGTTAACGCTACCTTGCTCGGTTCAGCATGTAAAGCGTTGGCCAGCATAGGATAGCTATTAAGAATGTGACAAAATAGTTCTGCTGTTTTCTGAGTGTCATACAAGGCTGAGTGAGCATTATTACCGTCAAAATCAAGCCCGGCCGCCTTACAAGCACGTGCTAGTACGGTCTGCCCAAAAGCAAGTGCTGCCAAAGTGACGGTATCAAATACGGAAAACTGATGAAAAGGGTTATGGTTTTTACTATTGGTACGTAGCACTGCTGCATTCACAAAGCTTAAGTCAAAATGGGCGTTGTGACCAATCAATACACATTGGCGGCAGTCTTCTTCCTTGCGTACTTCTTTTAGGCCTTTAAAAATCCGTCGCAGCGCCGTTTTTTCATCTTCAGCAATCGCTTTACGCATTGGATTATTAGGGTCGATACCGGTAAAGGCTAAAGCACTAGGCTCTAAGTTTGCGCCTGCAAAAGGTTCAATGTGTGCATTCAAGGCTTCGCCTGGATAAAATACTCCTTGCTCATTTAATAAGATAGGGATACAAGCAATCTCTAGTAATGCATCAGTCTGCGAGTTAAAGCCGGCAGTTTCGACATCAACGACCACTGGTAAGAATTTACGAAAACGCTCTTTTAGGGTCATCGGTGCTGATTCTTCGCTATCAGTAGAGATTTTACTATTGGGAGAGCTCTTACTAGCAACAGGACTACTATCAATAATATCGTCAGTTAGTGAGTTACCAGCAGGTAAATTTGTGCTATTTGGAAGGGTCATATCAGATCAAATCACTTTTATCGGTCGTACAAGATATATTAAAATAAATAAGTGCCCAATAATATAGGTTGTCTAATCGCGTTGCCTATATTACTGAGTCGAATTAGCTGTTCTTTATATTAAACAAACACACTAGCTAGATCACAATGCTTAGATTAAAGTGCCTAGATTATCCCTTAATAGACCAAGGGAGCGTCTCACCAGCCATCAGCGGTGTGAGCGTTGAGCCATCAAAATAAGGGTAATCTGTCGGCACTTGCATTGGGGTATTGATTAGAGTCACGGTATTAGTAGTCACTGGTAACCCGTAAAATTCTGCACCAAAGCGACTGGTAAAGCCTTCTAAATTATCAAGCTTACCAATACTATCAAAAACAGTAGCATATAATGGTAGGGCGGTAGCTGAGCTATAGCAACCCGCACAACCACAAGCCGCTTCTTTTTTATCAGTCGCGTGTGGCGCTGAATCAGTACCTAAAAAGAACTTCGAACTACCACTGGTTGCCACAGCCAATAGTGCCTGCTGATGGGTAGCACGTTTTAGAATAGGCAAACAATAAAAATGCGGCTTGATACCACCTAGTAATAGATGGTTGCGGTTAAGCATTAAATGCTGCGGCGTGATTGTAGCGGCAACTTGCTTACCTTGAGCTAAGACAAAATCTGCAGCATCGCTAGTAGTGATATGCTCTAGTACGATCTTAAGCGTAGGGAAGTTGCGAACAATTTGTACTAAGACTTCATCTAAAAATCGCTTTTCACGATCAAAAATATCGACATGGTCGTGAGTCACTTCGCCATGTAGCAATAGCGGTAAATTATACTTCTCCATCGCCGCAAATACCTTGGCGAGGCCATCGATATCAGTCACACCATCAGCGGAGTTAGTGGTGGCGCCAGCAGGATACAGCTTAACGGCTTGTACAATACCAGACTTCGCCGCCATCTCAATATCATGGACTGAGGTGTGATCCGTCATATATAACGTCATGCGCGGGTCAAAGGCTGACTTGCGTGCGGCCCTCACGTCACTAGCCTGTAGGTACTGCATAATACGCTCACGATAAGCGCGGGCATCATCTGCATTTTTGACCGGCGGCACCAAATTTGGCATACAAATAACGCGGTCAAAGCTAGTGGCTGCATGCGGCACCGTGGTTGCCAGTGCTTTACCGTCACGTAAATGAATATGCCAATCGTCTGGCTGCAGAAGGGTTAACTCTTTAATCGAATCAGTCATAGGGATCATATTACTCAGTATCATGAAAGGCGGGAATAAAAAAAGGGGGAATAAGGCAGATAATGATAACCTTTAATCTATAGCTATAATAACAGATTTACTTGCCTGACTAAATATGTGGTTAAATGGTTATGAGTTAGGCGGCCTATACTTAAATAACAGGCGAAACTATGACAAATCCTAGAGTCACGCGGTGGTTACACTTTTGCCTGTTCTAAATATGATGTACACTGAGTGGGCACTCTATTTTTTTAATTTATTCTAATCATGGTTTTTATCACTAAATTCTAATATGAGGAGTTATTCATGGCTCAGCTCGACCCAAAAAATATTAATAAAATTGTTTTGGCTTATTCTGGTGGTCTAGATACGTCCATCATCGCCAAATGGCTACAAGACACTTATGATGCTGAAGTGATTACTTTTACCGCTGACATCGGTCAAGGCGAAGAAGTTGAGCCGGCCCGTGCCAAAGCGGAAGCCATGGGTATTAAGAGTATCTATATTGAAGATTTGCGCGAAGAGTTTGCGCGTGATTATGTGTTCCCAATGTTCCGTGCCAATGCCATTTATGAGGGCGAGTATCTACTAGGTACTTCTATTGCCCGTCCGCTTATCGCTAAGCGTTTGGTTGAGATTGCCGCTGAGCATGGCGCAGATGCCATTAGCCATGGCGCAACGGGTAAAGGTAACGACCAAGTACGTTTTGAGCTTGGCGCTGTTGCCTTGTCACCAGATGTAGTAACGATTGCGCCTTGGCGTGAGTGGGACTTGTCTAGCCGTGAAAGCTTGATGCAATATGCCGAAGAACATAACATTGCGATTGATTATGCCGGTAATAAGACCAAGTCTCCTTATTCAATGGATGCCAACTTGCTGCATATCTCTTATGAGGGCGGCATTCTAGAAGACCCATATGCTGAAGCAGAAGATGATATGTGGCGCTGGTCAGTGAGTCCAGAAGAAGCGCCAGATGAGGCGCAGTATTTAGAACTAGAGTATGAAAAAGGTGACATCGTTGCTATCGATGGCGAAACGCTCAAACCGTATGAGATTATGATTAAGCTGAATGAAATCGGTGGCAACCATGGTATCGGTCGTTTGGATATCGTAGAAAACCGTTATGTTGGCATGAAGTCACGTGGCTGTTATGAAACCCCAGCCGGTACGATTATGCTAAAAGCGCATCGCGGTATTGAATCTCTAACCTTGGACCGTGAAGCGGCGCATCTAAAAGATGAGCTCATGCCGCGCTACGCCAAGATTATCTATAACGGCTATTGGTTCAGCCCTGAGCGCCTCATGCTACAGGCCTTAATTGACAAGTCACAAGAGTATGTTAACGGCACGGTACGCTTGAAGCTGTATAAAGGCAGTGTCAGTGTGGTCGGACGTAAATCAGACGATTCATTATTTGATGAAAAAATTGCTACCTTTGAAGATGATGCCGGTGCCTATGATCAGAAAGATGCGGAAGGTTTCATTCGTTTAAACGGTCTACGTTTGGCTATTGAAGCCAGCCGTGGTCGCGATTTGTCTAAATAACAGATTCAATTTGTTAATTTTAGTTCCAATAACTGAATCAAAAAATAGTCATAAGAAACAATCACAATAAAAAACAGAGACATCATGTCTCTGTTTTTTATTGTTTGCTCACTCAGGTTTTATTGTCTATTATTCTAAGGTTTCTTTCTCATTCGAGTCATCGGCTTTGGCGGCATCAACTTTTTGTCGGGCGCGCTCTTGAGCAAGGTCTCGCTCCATAACGGCTACGGTCGCTGATACTACACCATCAGATTTCTTACTTTGATATTTAATAGTAGCAAGGACGCTAAGCGTACCAATAACCACGATAAGAATAAGAATAATTGGGTTTTTCCAAATAGGATAGGTATCTTCTTTTTTAATAATGGTCTCACTAGCAGTTTTGGGAGTAGCGTCATTTTTGTTAGCGATTAAGCGTAAATTAACCGAAGGTCGCGTCGGTGGATTTATTGGTTCAGAGGTGATACGCAGACGATTGCGACTCAGATAAATATCAGAGATTTTTGCTAATTGTAGCAGCCAACGCTGGTGTGGCAAATAGATAGTAGGCATTTGCGAAAAGACTAACATGTCATTGTGGGAGCCAATTTGCATATTTTCTGGTGAGCGGCCAATTGCTTTTAGATAGTTAGAAGTGGTTTGTTGTATATCTTGTATAGGGACAGTATTTTTGATCGTAAACTTCGTCAGCTCATACCAGTAATGGTCAAAAGGAGGTGGTATCATATCTAGAGTTGTAGCTTTGATGTTAGTATCTGCTGAGTTTGTAGTTGATATTTCAGTACCTGTTAATAATGTAGGCTGTATTACAGAGTCAGTGTTAGCAAAGCGCTCAGCTGATAAAAACTGGGGTTGCAAAGTAAACCAGTTATCAATTTCCTCATAATCTAGCTGGCTGTAATCCGCGAAGATAGCCAATTCACGTATAGCAATCACACACATAGATGTGAGCAAGATTTGTGCTTGTGGCGATGTTGTCTCAATCTGCTGCGCAATATATTCGCTAGCAGTAATAATCTGTGCACTATCGTTGAACAATGCATCCGCCATATCATGACGATGATATAGAATGGCGTCGATAGTTACAAAGTTCATAGAGTTGTATTTTCTCAGCTCTTTAATCGCACTACGAGTAAATAATTTTTTGCTAACGGCTTGACCTTGATAGTGCTGCTGATAAGCGAGTAGAGTGCTGACGATCACCTGCAAGCTGTGACTTATTGCTAGATGCGTTTGTGGCAATGATAGCTGTGCGGCATCGGCTAATAGCGATACCATTGGCTGGATATCTTGATATAAAAAATCGTACATCGACACACGTGTCGGGGAAATAGTCGTCATAATCTGCTAGCACCAAAAGTGTGTGCCCATAGTACGGTGACAATTGCCTTGAGACAATACCTTAAATTTAGAGTTTTCTTATTAATAACTTATTTATAAATGGTTATTAAGTAGATACTTATTAGTAACCGGACGACAAAGCCTATGATTGATAACCAAAAACTAGGATTAGAGCTACGGATTAATATTGCTGAGCAGACGCTTACTATGTATCAACAAGGTATAGAGGTCTGCCGCTATGCTATCTCTACCGCTCAGAACGGCATCGGCAGTCTACAAGACAGTGGTTGTACGCCGCTTGGTGCTCATATTATTGCCCAAAAAATAGGCGGCAGTCAGCCCATCAATTCAGTATTCGTTGGGCGCGTACCCACTGGAGAGATTTATAGCGCGATGCTCGAGGAAGAATATCCAGAACGTGACTGGATACTAAGCCGTATCTTATGGCTGGCAGGCTTAGAGGAAGGTAATAATCAAGGAAGCAATGGCCAAGGCAACTGCGATACCTATCAGCGTTATATTTATATCCATGGCACACCTGATAATCAACCCATGGGTATTCCACGCTCTCATGGTTGCGTGCGAATGCGTAATCAAGATATTGTTGAGCTGTTCACGCAAGTGGCTGAAGGCACGCCAGTTAGTATCGTTGCTGACTAAAGCTATTGTCGTTTGCTAAAAAAGGTTACAAGACTATTTATAAAATAAATTTAACAGTTACGAGTTGTGGTTTAGGCATTGTTATAATAGTGACCGCATTTAGCCGTATGTGATAGCTGCAAAGTAGAAGCACAATTAAATGATGTCTGCCGAGCTATTAGATGACTGAATAAGCAAATGATTGCATCAGTAAATAATAAAGCTAAACCCTAACAACGAGGATAATAATAATGACTAAAGCAACACTAGTAAATTTACAACAGGCCTTTGATAAGCGCCGTACAATCTATGCTTTGGGTGATGAGTTACCAGTAGATCCAAGGGCGATTGTTAATATTGCTGAGCGTGTACTATTACATACCCCTTCTGCCTTTAATTCCCAGTCTTCACGGTTGGTAGTATTATTCGGTGAGCAGCATCAGCAACTTTGGGATATCACTGAGATTAAATTGCGCGAGCAAGTCGGTGATGGTGATTTTACTGGCTCTAAGCAAAGAATGGATAGCTTTCGCGCTGCGGCAGGAAGCGTATTGTTTTTTGAAGATAAAGAAGTCGTTAAATCCCTACAAGATAAGTTTACGTTATATGCAGATAAGTTCCCTCTATGGGCGCATCAAACCTCAGCTATGCATCAGTATGCGTTGTGGACAGAACTAAGTACCTTAAACGTGGGGGCTAGTGTGCAGCACTATAACCCACTGATTGATAGCGACATCGCTGCTGCATTTGATATTCCTGATAACTGGGATTTAATCGCGCAAATGCCGTTTGGCAATATTGTAGAACCTGCTGGTGATAAGACGTATCAGCCGCTTAATGAACGTATGAAAGTGTTGGGACTTAATAACTAATAAATTAATGGCTCATGAATTAAAAGTTAAAAAAAGACAGTTCAAATTAAGGATACTGTCTTTTTTATAACCTTTGAACAGTTTTTTTAGTTAGAGCTTTTTATCAAGAGTCTCTTACCAAAAGGTAGCGCTATCTTGAATACGATCTAAGTGCTTTTGGCAGCGTTTATGATCAGTTTTTAATGACGCTGCAAACCACCCAGCACCATATAAGGCATCAGTATCGGTTACTGCCTTCTGCTGATAGTACTGTTGATACTGAATATGTTCATGATACTGACTGAGCGATTTTTGGGCTTTCGTTAAGCATTTTAACCAGCGTTTGCTTTTCTTTTTGCCATATAACGGTGCGGCGAATTCACTGATATAGCGTAAATCCTCCAGAAGACAGCGTATCTTATAAGTATAACTGTCAGGTTCTAAGTCGCTGAACTCCAAACCATTATCATCTTTATCATTAAAAATTTGCACATTTTCAAGTAATTTCATATATTTTTTAGACAAGATTTTGGATAGTTTATCTATTGCAAGTATATCTGACTGAGCTTCGGTACATGGGTCGTTCATGGTAAATTCGATGAGCTCTAGTAACGCCAGCTGGAGGTCGTTATCACTCACTGCATCAATAGGTTTGATTGTCTTATGCTCAACTTCTATTGTCCAATCAATACTCGGCGCGCCATGTTGCACTAATATTGGCTCAATATGCGAGGTCAAATAGGCAAGCTCATAATAGTCGCCAAGTAGGGCAGCAGTTTGTTTTAGAATGGGCTGCCATTCAGGATTTAGCTGCTCTGAGAATTTGTTAAAAGTATCTAAAGCAACTGTTAGGCGGCGTAGGCCAATACGCAGTTGTAAAATGTGACTGTTAGCCTCACTACCAGCGACGATGGCGCTACTGTTTGGCAGTATTTGCAACAGACAGTTATGTATGGCAGCACGTATAAAGGCTGGCATGCTGCTATCTTTATTAACATTAAGCTGCTGCAAATCAGCTTTAACCGCTGGGCTATAATCTTCGCCCTTAACAAGCAAACCCCCATGCTCCGCCTTAGTTACGGTAGATAAGCAAAGCTTATAACGTTTACACCATATTTTAGCAGTCGCAAATAAAAATGCCAGCTCCCCTGAAACCAGCTCAAACTCAATTTCTTGAATGGGTTGACGCTGACTATCGTCGTTACCATGGATGATCTCGCCCTCGTCATAAGCCATCTCTAAACTATTGCTGTTGTTCTCCAACATGCGAGTGGTACGCTGGATATCGGTAACATATTGACGGGTCAAGGTTTTTGCTAGTTTTTTTACTTTAAAATCAGCCAAAGCTGGAGCTATATAGGTGTCTTTATACAAGCACAAATCAGGCATCAAATTATTACCATCAAGCATTGCTTGGACATGGTCAGTATCAAGGACGGTATTATGCTCCAAGCGTGCTGCCATACCATCGCCACCTGCTTTTATGGTCTGTACCCAAGTATCGCCTTCTTGGCGGATACGCAATCCGATACCAGCTTGTGCTAACGCCTGCTTTGGGGTATCGAAATAGTGGGCAGCCATGTGAATATCTTGTGAAGATTTAACCTTTGCTTGGCGCATCAGCCCTTTTAAACGCGCTTGGGACACTAAAAACTTCAGCTCAATTTCTTGCATGACTTTCCCCTTGGGTTTGAGTGAGATAGTAATAATTTTAGCATCGTATGAATGCTATTAGATAATGATAAGTAGGTTAATTAGGATGGCTTATATCTTATTGTAGCGATAAATAGTTGCTTTAACGATATACTAAATTATCAGGCTGAGTAACCCCGTCATCCGCAACAGTGATTATGCAGGAAGTCTTAACCATGACATCATTATTTAATCTTTATCAGCACATAGACAGTTACAACCATATTAATAACCATGCCATAAAAAACACCACAGCCCAAGCGTATTTGTCATTCATTGGTATTTTAGCATTGTCATTATTGCTGGTAACGGGTTGCAGTGACAACTCTCAATATAGTGAAAGCAGTACTGACGTCAGCTATGAAGAAAGCGTCCAGGCCTCTGAAGATATGGGCGGTACAGATGCCGACATGAATGCAATGGATGCAGGCAGTGACGAACAACAGAAAACACTCACGGTTGAAAATATAGGCGGCGATAGCGCGCAAAGCTTAGACACGCAAGTGACGGGAATTGAAATAGAAGGCAAAACCTTACTGGTGAATGTCAATGCCAATTTTAAGGTTGCCGATGTGGTCAAGAGCAGCAGCGCTATTGAGAAATTAACCCAGCAGCAAGGTGGCTATGTTGCGCTGAGCGATATTAGTAATAATGAAACCGATCGTCGCACTTTTGCCAAGGGTGCACAAAACATCACATTCATCATCTATCAGCGTCAAGCGAATATGACCGTGCGTATTCCTAAGGTTAACGTCAAAACGTTTTTACAGCAAATTCAAGCGCAAGTGGCATTTTTAAATGAGCAGTCACTCAGCGCTCAAGATGTGACCCTTGATATCTACCGTCAGCAATTAGCCGCCAAACTTAATAACGATATGGCAGCAGAGCTCGAGCAAGAAAGACTAAAAAGCCAAAATGCTAAAGACCAAAGTAGTAACGTTAATGCCATAACCGCTACTTATACCGCGCGCGAGCAACAACAATATGCCAAGCTTGAGCAATTGGATATCGCAGATAAAGTCAAATATAGCACCATTACGCTAAGCTTTAATCAGCCTGCGAGCAGCTATAAAGAAACTACCCAAAATATCGACTTACTGATAGACGTTGAATCTCCAAGTTTTGCCAACCAAGTTAGCAATGCCTTTAAAACCGGTTGGGAAACCCTAAAGTTAGCCATTATTACGCTGATAGGGTTATGGTGGTTATTGGTTGTGATGAGCATTTTTTACCTACTATATCGTTTGGTTAAAAAATCCTATCAGACATTGGTGAGTTATAAAAGAGAGCAGAAAATAAAGCCAGTGCCGTATAAGAAAAAGCCATTACCAGATAATAAAATAGACACTACTGAGGATTAGAAAAGCTGAACTATATATCCAAACCACAGGCCATAAAATATAATGAATAAATCATTAGACATAAAAAAGCCGCCCTACATAGTGTAGAGCGGCTTTTCTTACTTTATATAATATATAAAGTGTTACTTATAGGTTATGGTCTATTTGAACTGATCCATAGTGTTCACGCCACCACCAGCTTTAAGCGCGTTCTCACCAGAGAAGATCTCTTTATGATCATCACCGATGTCAGAACCAGCCATTGCTTGGTGCTTAACAGCTTCAACACCTGCACGGATCTCTTTACGCTGTACGCCAGCAACATAAGCAAGCATACCGTCTTCACCGAAGTAGCCTTTAGCAAGCTCATTCATTTCAAGCGCGGTAGTGTGATACGTAGGTAGCGTGATTAGATGATGGAATACACCTGCTTCACGAGCAGCATCACGTTGGAAGCTCTTCGCAAGCGCGTCAGCTGCTGTGTTCAACTCTGTATCGTCGTAATCGCCGCTCATCAAGTCATCTTTGTTATACGCAGAGATGTCTTTGCCTTCTTTTTCCCATGCAGCAATCACTTGCTTACGGAAGTTAAGCGTCCAGTTGAACGATGGGCTATTGTTATAGACCAATTTCGCTTGTGGCTGCTCTTCTTTAATACGATCAACCATCATTTTGATGTGTTCAACGTTTGGCGTAGGCGTTTCGATCCATAGTAGATCAGCACCATTTTCAAGCGCAGTTACACAGTCAAGTACAACGCGGTCAATGTTGGTGCCTTCACGGAACTGGTACAGACCGTTTGGTAGGCGTACTGGACGAACCAATTTGCCGTTATGCTTAAGCAAGCTGTCGTTTTCATTAGCAGTCTCAAGCGTAACTTCTTCCATTTCGATAAAATCGATATATTTAGAAGCTAAATCGCCAGGCTCATTTGATACTGGGATTTTTTGCGTGAGTGATGCACCTTCAGAGTCAGTACGGGCAACGATAACACCGTCTTCAACACCAAGCTCTAAGAATGCATAACGGATAGCGTTAAGCTTTGAGATATAGTCTTCATGCGGTACAGTAACTTTACCAGCTTGGTGACCACATTGCTTCGCATCAGATACTTGGTTTTCGATTTGTAGTGCACAAGCACCCGCTTCGATAAGTTTCTTAGCAAACAAATAAGTCGCTTCTTCGTTACCAAAACCAGCATCGATGTCAGCAATGATTGGTACCACATGCGACTCAAAGTTTTCGATTTTGTCTTGAATTGCCTTAGTGTCTTGACCCGCTTCTTCAGCAGCGTTTAGCTCACGGAAGTAATCGTTCAATACTTTAGTATCTGCTTGACGTAAGAACGTGTAGATTTCTTCGATAAGGTCAGATACCGCAGTTTTTTCATGCATAGATTGGTCAGGTAATGGACCAAATTCTGAACGAAGGGCAGCAACCATCCAACCTGATAGGTAGATGTATTTTTTAGACGTGGTACCGAAGTGTTTTTTGTTCGCATACATGGTTTGCTGGGCAACAAAACCATGCCAAGCGCCTAAAGACTGGGTATATTTAGAAGTATCTTGGTCATATTCTGCCATGTCTTCGCGCATGATTTTTGCAGTGTATTTTGCAATGTCTAAACCAGTTTTGAAACGGTTTTGCACCATCATACGGGCAGCATCATTCTCGCTGATGTGTTCCCAGTTGCCGTATTTTGCTTTCAGTTCACGTACACGTTCAATTGCAGATGTATAAGTTGACATCTAGACTTCTCCTTGGTGGGGTATTTAAATTAACGCACAAAAAATCAACTGTTAAATACAATCATAACGCGATGCACAGTATTGCACTGAATATGCAAACTCCATGATTGTATTATTTTATTGATACTTAATGATTAAAGGTATGACTGACTGATGGACTAATAAATAGGTATTGAAGTTCAATCCGTAAACAACAAACAGCAATAAGTTTTATTCTTAGCCTTGTTACCCTAAACAAACTTGGTGAAAAATACAAGTGCTTTGCATGACTATTACACTAAAATATATCAAAGAATTATCAATACTACTCAAATGGATAAGATGCAAATTCAATATTCATAACCCGCCCAGCATCTGTATTCTAGGGTCAATATTACTACTAATCGTTAAGAGATGCTACAATAGGCTTCGCTGTACGTAAGAAGATAAATACTTACCATGGTGTCTTAACCAGACAATCGTATGAATATATTTGAAATAAGAGTACTGCTGTGAATTTGTAAATGGTACATCATCAAGTATTGATATGATAATGCCAAATCATCTTGCTTGTGGATCAAGGTATGGTTCTTGAACTGCTTATGTTACTCACTATAAAGCGTCAATTAAAATTTATCTAATTTATGATAGTTATCTTTGTTATTTTTATTCGTTATAGTATAACAAAAACAGTAGCTTAAGCGCAACTAATGATATTACCATAATTACGCTGATAAAGCTTTTAGGACCAGAGACGATATTATAATCTAAAAAGACAACAGTGCGCTATTTTAGTTGAACTGTCGTCTAGCATAATGGACAAAATAGAGCCTAAAACCGCCAAAACTTAAGTGGCATTTATTCTAGAGCAACGAGATACATATATGAATTTGCAGCGAGTTGATTTGAATTTATTGGTACATTTAGATGTATTGCTTCGAGAAAAAAATGTCACACGCGCAGCCGAACAATTGGGCATCACTCAGCCAGCTATGAGTAATATCTTGCGGCGCTTGCGTAAGTTATTTAACGACCCATTACTGGTACGCTCATCGGAAGGTATGACCCCAACCGAGCGCGCGCTTGAATTGCAGCCGCGTATCCGTGAAGTGCTTGCTGACTTGACCCAAGTGCTAGAGCCGCGTACGGAGTTCCGTCCTTATAGTACCTCACGCGTTTTCCGTATCATGACCTCGGATTATGCTGAAGCTACACTGGTGCCAAAATTGGTAAAGGCGTTACGCTCAGAAGCACCCAATGTTATTTTAGATTTTTTAACCCCATCTGATGTCTCTTATAGAGATATGGAGCAGGGTCGGGTCGATTTAGCGATTAACCGCTTTAACGAGATTCCACAAAGTTTTCACCAAGTATTGGTATGGCGAGATACTTTTAGTTGTCTATTATCTGCCGACAGTCCTTACGCCAATCGCTTTAACCTTAAAAATTATTTAAAAGGTCAACATGTTTGGGTGTCTAAAACGGGTATGGGCGTAGGCTTCGGCGTTAATCCGGAAAAGTCCGGTGGCCTAGGCTCTATTGACCAAGCCTTACAGCGTCTGGGACAAAAGCGCCAGATCAGCGTCTTTACCCGTCATTATCAAATGCCAGCGATGCTCGCTGCTAACAAAGACCTTATTGCAACCTTACCGACGCGTGTTGCACGCATGCAAACGAACAATGACAGTATTATCATGAAAGAACCGCCATTTTTTATTCCAGAATTTGAGCTAACGATGGCATGGTCACCGTTATTACAGCATCATCCTGCACACAGATGGTTACGTCAACTAATTATGCATGTGGCGCGGCAGGTGGTGGCTGAAGAAGAAAATCAGGAGGAAGATATTCCGATTATTAACCACTTGTTCTAAAGTATAACTTATTTAGTAATCAATCCAACTATCAACAGAAACCAGCCATTGCGCTGGTTTTTTTATTGCCTTAATATTTAGCAAGATACTAACATGGTTAACATTTTAAGCACATTTTACAATATTTTGTAAAGCTTAAACGGTGATAGGTTTGATACATTGTATAAGGACTAGCAAATACAGAAAGATAAATAATAGTTCAAATAATAAAATCTATTAAGAAAAATTAAATATAAATAAGATTCGATCAAGGCTTATTAAATTTTAAACATCATCAAAAAAGGATAATTATCATGGCAGATATTACTACTGTAAACCCAACAACGGGTAAAGACATTAAAGAGTACAGCTATATGAGCGCACAAGAGGTTGATAAGATAATTGATGCCTCTCATCAAGCATTTTTAAAGTGGCGCATGGTTAGCCATCAAGAACGTGCAAAAGTGATCAGCTCTATTGGCGATACTTTAATGGAGCACAAAGAAGAGCTTGCCAAACTGATGACTGAAGAGCGTGGCAAAACTTATGAAGCCAGCTTAGGAGAAGTTGATTTATGTAAAGGTATCTGTGACTTTACTGCTGAGCAAGGCGTTGCTGCATTAGCTGAAGATGAGCGAGATATTGAAGGTATAAAAAAAGGTCTCATCAGTTATGAGCCTATTGGTATTATTTATGGTATCCAACCATGGAACTTTCCAGCTTATCAAGTGTTCCGCTATACCATTGCCAACTTAATGGCAGGCAATAGTATTTTATTAAAACATGCCTCAAACGTCACTGGTTCTGGGTTACTAGTCGAAAAAATATTCCATGAGTCTGATTTACCGAATGATTTATTCCGTACTATTCTCATTAGCCATGATCAATCAGAAAAAGTTATTGAGCATGATAAAGTACGCGGTGTAACGCTGACAGGAAGCGATGTAGCTGGGAGAGTCGTTGCTCAACAAGCGGCTAAAGCTTTGAAGAAAACAGTTATGGAGCTGGGTTCTAACGATGCCTTTATCGTGCTAGAGGATGCAGACTTAGATTTAGCGGCTGCCACTTGTGCTCATGCGCGCTTATATAACAACGGTGAAACCTGTATTGCTGCCAAACGCTTTGTAGTAGTGGATAGCGTTTATGATGAATTTCGCAAACTAATTATTGAGAAATTCAACAGCTATAAAGTCGGCGATCCAATGGATGATGCGACTGATATAGGTCCGTTATCAAGTGCTAAGCAACGTGATGATTTACATAAGCAAGTTGAAGAGAGTGTTAGCAAAGGCGCAACCATTATTTTAGGCGGTGAAGTACCAAATAAAGCCGGTTCTTTTTATCCACCAACTATTTTAGAGGATATTACACCGGATCAGCCGGCTTATAAAGATGAGTTGTTTGGCCCAGTAGCTTCTCTGATCCGTGCCAAAGACCAAGACGATGCCCTACGTATTGCCAATGACAGCCGTTATGGGTTGGGCGGTGCAATCTTCTCTCAGGATGAAGAAAAAGCGATTAGTTTAGCCCAACAGTATTTCGATACGGGCATGGTTTATATCAATGGTTATGATCTTGTTAATCCGGGCCTGCCATTTGGTGGCGTTAAAGATTCGGGTTACGGCCGCGAACATGGTGGCTTTGGTATAAAAGAATTTGTTAATATTAAAGCAGTACATGTGGTTGGTAAAAAACCAGCTTAGTTTTTATAGTTGTTCGTAATATTTTAAGTCAGTTTTTTTAGACTGTAGCTGTACTTAATAGAACAATAAAAAACACCCCGTTACTCAGCAGCGGGGTATTTTTATAGCCTTAATTTATAATTATTCAATTTAACTTGCATAATAACTTTAATTATCTAACCAGAGCTTTAAAGGTAGAGCAGGTAAATGAGATTCTGACTCTGATAGCTTATTGTTAACATCGAGAGGTAAAACCCCTTTTGCTAATAATAATATCGTCCAAGGCAATAGCTGATGTTCAAGTACCTGCACACGTGTTTGCAAGCTATCCGCAGTATCTTTAGTTTTAATATTTAGTAATGCTTGCGTTAATACTTGCCCTGCATCAAGCTCCGCTGTAACCACGTGGATACTACAACCATGATGACGTTCTCCAGCTTGGATGGCACGTTGATGGGTATCAAGTCCCTTATAAGCAGGCAGTAGAGCAGGGTGTAAATTAATCATTGGTGCTGGCGCGCTATCAATAAATGCCGCACTTAATACTCGCATAAAGCCGGCAAGCACAATTAAGTCTGGCTGCCAGGCCGCAAGTTGCGCGCTAGCATGAGTCTCAAAGGTCTTGATACCCATACGTTTGCCACTTGCGGTATGGGACAGTACAGCCACTGGAATACTGGCTTGCTGAGCACGAGTAATGGCATAAGCATCCTCGCGATTACTAATGATGCCAATAATCTCAATTGGTAGCGCGCCAGCTTGCATAGCATCTATCAATACTTGCAGATTGCTTCCATTACCTGACACTAGTACGGCTATACGTAATGGCTTGGTCTGCTGTTGTATAACGCCTTGCTGTAAGTTATTCACTGACATTAACGATACACCACTGCATCCGCTTCACGGTTGATCATCTCACCGATTTGCCAAGCGTGCTCGCCAGCATCATTTAGGGTTTTAATGGCTGCATCGGCTTTATCTTTTGGTACGACAATCACAAAACCGATACCACAGTTAAAGGTACGGTACATCTCGCTTTGATCAATATTACCTTGAGTTTGTAACCATGTGAACAACTCTGAGAATTTCCAACTATTGGTATCAATGCTTGCGGCTAAATTGTCTGGTAAGACGCGTGGTAAATTGTCAGTTAAACCACCACCAGTAATATGTGACATCGCATGCAGGTTGTGATTTCCAAGTTTATCTTGTAACGCTTTAATCGCTTTAACATAGATGCGAGTCGGTGCCATTAATGCGTCTTGAATAGACTGACCATCTAACTGTTCAGTGCTGGTTGTTACATCAATACCGCTGACCTCAATGACCTTGCGTACGAGTGAATAACCGTTAGAATGTGCGCCACTTGAAGCTAAAGCAATCAATACATCGCCTTCTGCTACATTGTCGCCAGTAATAACTTCCGCTTCCTCAACCACGCCGACACAAAAGCCAGCCAAGTCATAATCGTCATCTTGGTACATACCGGGCATTTCAGCCGTTTCACCCCCGATAAGGGCGCAATTTGCTAGTTTACAGCCTTCACCAATACCAGTGACTACGGTAGCAGCAACGTCGACATCAAGTTTGCCTGTAGCATAGTAATCCAAGAAAAATAACGGCTCTGCACCGCAAACTAGTAAGTCATTGACGCACATCGCGACTAAATCAATGCCGATGGTGTCATGACGATTAAGTTGTAAGGCTAACTTTAATTTAGTCCCAACACCGTCAGTACCTGAAACTAGTAGCGGTGAGGTATAGCCGGTCGGAATACGGCATAGCGCACCGAAGCCACCAAGTCCGCCCACCACTTCAGGACGAGTAGTGGCTTTTGCCACTGATTTGATACGCTGAACCAACGCATCGCCAGCATCAATATCAACACCAGCATCTTTGTAGCTTAAAGAAGGCTTGTCACTCATGGTCATCTCACAGTTAGGGTAGGTAAGTGAAGTCAGTGATCGAAATTATTGTCGCAGGATTTGACTATAGTGCGCGCATTATACCCAAAAACAGACCTCACTCGCAAAGCAACTTGCCAATATTTGACCAACATGGCTGATAATTGTACTAACCCTAAAAATATATACTAAATAGAAAGCTACGAAACAAAAAATCACTGCTTTTTCTATAGAGTCTGCGATAATAAGGCGCTTAAGATTTTACCCTCTATAACTGTATTATTACTCTCCGCTTACTCGCAGGATTGCCCTTAATGATCAACCAACGGATAGATCCTTTTTTTCGGCGTTTATTTATCGTCGTTGCTATTGTTATATCACTGGTTATGCTACATCTGATGATGCCGGTTATTATTCCGTTTGTCTGTGCCTTTGTGCTCGCTTACTTATTTAACCCGCTGGTAAAACGAATATCAAAATATATCAGACGCTGGATGGCAATTATTGTTGTCTACGCTACGATTACTTTGGGAATGGTGATGCTTTTATGGTGGTTGGTGCCCACTTTATGGCGCCAAATGCAAGCAGCTTGGGAGTATTTACCACAAATTCTACACTGGTATAATGAGGTAGCACGGGAATGGTTTATTAATAATACCCGTATTCGTCTGCCAGCATTAGAGGCCAAAGGGTTTTCTGAGACGTTAGTAGATTACATGCAAACTCATTATAAAATCTCTGATGCCAGTACTTGGATGAGCCAAATATTATCATCCAGCTTAAATTTTATTAATAGTGCAGGTCTTATCGTGTTGGTTCCTATCTTAACCTTCTATTTTCTATTTAACTGGGACAAACGAATACTTAGTTGGAAGATGGCCATTCCTACGGGTTATAGCAAAAAAGTGATTGGCATTGCACAAGAGTGTGATCGGGCGCTGATGGCATTTATCAAAGGCCAGCTGCTGGTTATGGTGTTATTAGGAGTGATTTATGCTGTCCAGCTTCAACTTATTGGTCTTGAGCTTGGGCTCATCATTGGTATGGGTGCAGGCATTGCCAGTTTCGTCCCTTATTTAGGCTTTGGTCTGGGTTTTATTGCTTCAATTGCTGCTGGTTTATTTCAGTTTGGTCTCGACTGGTTTCATTTGTCTTTAATTGTCGGAGCGTTCTTAGTAGGACAAGCAGCCGAGGGTTATATACTTCAGCCGTTATTGTTGGGCGATAAGATTGGTCTGTCACCCTTATGGGTTATCTTTGCGGTGTTGGCAGGCGCAAGCTTATTAGGTTTCGTGGGTATGCTGATTGCGCTGCCGGTATCTGCAGTAATTAATGTCTTGTTCCTCCATCTGTACGCCTATTACCGAACGACTGACTTTTACAAAGGCCGTAAGCAGCTGGATTTATTTGAGAAAAGATAGTCGGTCTACTATTAAAACCGGACAGTTTAGACAAGCAAGTATCTGCTACGTATAAGCCTAGAAATTAATAGCTAATAAGACTTGAAGATTAAAAGACTTGTCACTCATTTTGTAATTATGGTATATATAGGCGCAGTGTTTACGATGTGAGCGTTACTATAATTAGTCTAGTAGCGTATTATGTCCTCACCCTATTAGTCAGACAAACTTTTTAATGAACAACCTAAGTTAATATAACGTAAATTCAGAGCCCATTTGATAAAGCTCAGTTTAATAAAAATAAAATAGAGAGTAGCCTTCTAGTTATTTATTGCCTATTGTGCGCTACGCGAACCGAGTGGATGATTCATGGCAAAAGCACAGCTAAGTCTCAATTTGGACATCAAGCATGATGCGAGTCTCAGCGACTTTTCTGGTCCCGGTTGGATGTCGATTATTGATGCAGTTCGGCAGTTACATGTCGGCCTGATTGGACAGCTGTACCTGTTCGGTAGCCCTGCTACGGGAAAGTCTCATTTGTTATCAGCCATTTGTGAATCATTTATTGAGATGAATAAGTCGGCGATTTGCCTATCGCTCAACGAGCTTATACATACTGATGTCAATGTACTGTCCTCACTTGAGAATTTCGACGTTATTGCTATTGATGATTTAGAGATACTTGAGCATAGCAACCAATGGCAAGAAGCCTTGTTTCATCTGATCAATCGTAGCCGTGAAGGACAGCGTCAGTTATTATTTGCTGCAAATAAACCTGCTGGCGATCTACCGTTTCAGTTGACTGATTTACTAAGTAGATTGTCGCAAGCGCCTACTTTTAAAGTTCCGAATGGTCGTGATTTGGCTGACCGTCAAGCTTTGTTAGAGTCTATTTTGCGGCGTCGTGGTTGGCAGTTTGATGAGCGTATTATTCATTATCTACTCACTGAAGGCCCGCATCGTATTGGGGCGATGATGGTGGTACTCAACTATATTCAGCCAATGTTCTCAAATCTTGGGCGCAGTAATATTTCTAAAGCAGTGATTAGTGATGCTCTGAGTACCATTGACGAGCAAACACTTGTCGCTGAACTTGCTGACATTACTCAAGAAACACAAGTAGACAAACGTGCGGCAGACCATGACAATCTTACTATTCCATTAGAGTTTTAAAACCTCAAACACTCATAATTGCAAGCGATCAAAGTTTTTAATTTGTTGTTTATTTCGTTTACTCTACTCAAGTTTGCTCAACCTGAATGCATTTACCCTAATGTCATTATCACTGATAGGATACCTTATGAAAAACACCACCGCTACATTAAAAAAGTTGACTATCAGCACGCTATTCCTTGGCGTAAGTTCAGTATCTATCATGTCCCATGCGGCAGTGACATTACTGGTGGATAACAATATCAAGGTTACTGCTATCAATGGCCAAGAGCTCAAACAAAGTGTCTTTCAACCGCTAACGAAAGAATTCACGTTGCAGCCCGGGAAGCACGTGATTACTGCTAAATACGACCGTTTATATAACTTGCGCCGTGATGAGCATGACTATCTACGCTCAGGAAATATAAGTGTGGCTGCAGATTTGGCCGATAACCAAACCTACCGTTTAGTCATGCCTAATCAACCAGAAGACTATGCTGCTGCCAAAAAATATGCGGAGCGTCCGACTTTGGCAGTACAACAAAACAATACGGTTATCACTAGTCAGCAAAGTATTGATAACAATGATGGCAGTATCTTCTCAGGATTTGGTAAAGCACTAGGTGGCGTGTTTGGTGGTGGCGGTAATGCAGAACTGCAAAATCAGCGCGCTATTGCTGCGCTAGACCAGCCTGTTGCAACGACTCAAAGCAACGAAAATCCTAGTGTAATGTCTTCAACAACTTATACTGCGACTCCAGCTGCAAGTGCAAATCAATCTGCTAATACCCTTGACCAGTTTATGCAGCTTTGGCTTAATGCCACACCTGCTGAGCGTGAAAAGATGCGTCAATGGATTCAGCAATAACAAGCAAAATTTGGATAATAAAAAAGCACCTAGATAAGGTGCTTTTTTATGGTTTTGATTATGGTTAAGTAGGTATGTCCTCTAATTTATTTATGCCTAAGCTACTATTGAGCTAAAAATGCATTGTACATCCAGACCAGTTTCTCTTGCTCTTGCACGTAGGCATCCACAAGATCTGCTGAGCCTTGATCTTCGTTTTCTGCTGCTAAGGCAGACACTTGACGCTGCTCTTCAATAAGCTCTTGCAAGCCAGTTACTACACCTCTTACGCAGGTATTGCCATCTTTCACGTTTTTATCTTCAGAGATACCAGTGTGCTGCGTAAAGTCGCTATAGGCATGAAATGGTGTGCCGCCTAAGGTTAAGATACGCTCAGCGATTTCATCAATTTGGATTTGTAGCGCAGTATATAGTTCTTCAAATTTAGGATGTAGTGAGAAGAAATGTTCCCCTTTAACGTTCCAATGATAACCGCGAACGTTGATATAAAACATATGATAGCTTGATAGCAAGCCATTAAGCTTAGCAATTACATGGCTCATATCTGCTTTTTCTAAGCCGATTTGATTGGTACTATCATTATTATTACTGTTAGTAGTCGTTGTATTGTTGGTAGCGTTACTCATAATATTATCCTTGTAGTGTGAGTAGAAAAATCATTATTACAAAAATGATGATGTATACATTAGCGTGCTAATCTTTATACCTTTGATGTTTATTATCATAACAGGCCATTAGTGATAAGTTAAGTTAAACAAATCAAAACCTATGTTATGTTTTATAAAACGAATAGCAGAACTGCGCGGCATTCATGAATTAGCAACAGCAAGCTATCTAGTAATATAATTAATAATCTACCCAATAAGCAAGCAGTCAACCAAACTTAAGCAGGTGGTTGTAGCTTCTCAGGCTGCAAGCCGCGAATAGGTACCACTTCTTGCAAATGCTGGCGTACGGTATCGATAGGAAACTTCTGTGCTTGTAGGCGTTTGGGTACAATTTGGCTGCCTTGCTGACCTTTAACTTCAAACATCATAAATATGTAGTCGTCTGTCTCATCCCAGCTTTTGACTGCTGTCCAAGGAATGACCGCTTGTTGCATCGCACCTGCACGCATTTGCATGCCGCGCATTTGTGAGCTCTTCATCAGGTCTGGCTGATTAGATGCCATAGCCATGACCAAGCCATGCTTTTGTACGCCTAGCTTCATTTGGCGCATCTCATCTGGCATCTCTTGTGCCGCGACTTGTTTTTCAAACTCTTTTTTGACGTACCATTTAAAACCAATAGTACGCACTAGTAAGTAAATGACTACTGCGACGAGTATCATCCAAAATATAATGGTTGAATAGCCCGATACAAAAATCAGTCCTGTCACGGCTAATATGACGCCTATCGCTATAAAGATCCATTCTTTCATTTTGATGCTTTTTAGACCAAAATTGGGACTGGCATTGGTAAATAGCTCGTATTGCGCTTGCTGAAACTCAGCTTCAGTTAAGTTTAAGGCGACAGGTTGTAGCGTATAAGGGTAAAGGGCCATAAAAGGTTCTCGAATACTTATATTAAAAGTGTTGGATTAAAAGCAACGGTTGTCATCCGTTATGCCAAAGTTGGCAGTAAGTGGAATAACGTATGCTTATCTTACCGAAAAGCGCTCCTAAATGAAACATATAAGCATCGCTGTCTGTTGTTATGGTGGATATTTACAACCCATAAGCGAATACTGCAACACGCGAAAACGTAGTCAAATCTGCTGGGTATTGTTATCATAGCAGTTATCCTATTTTGACCTCTTTATTATTACTTCTATCACTCAACCCTTAGCGCTATAGGCAATATTATGATTGATCCAAAACTCTTACGCGGCGACTTGAGCGCTTTACAACAGCAATTGGCCACTCGTGGTTATGAGCTAGATATCAACTTTTGGCAAACGATTGAGAATGAGCGTAAATCATTACAAGTGCAGACCGAAGAATTGCAGTCACGTCGTAATGCTGGGGCAAAGCAAGTAGGGGCACTAAAAAAATCCGGCGAAAATGCTAGTGAACTGTTGGCTGAAATGCAGGATGTCAGTGGTGAGATTAAAACTGCCGAAGATAATCTACGTACTCTACAAGAGCGTATCTCAAACGCAGCATTGCAAATTCCGAATATTCCGGCAGCAGATGTACCCGTGGGCAGCTCAGAAGATGATAATGTAGAAGTACGTAAATGGGGTACGCCGCGTGAGTTCGATTTTGAGATTCAGGACCATACTCATATTGGCGAGACTTTAGGCATGCTCGACTTTGAAGCGGCTACGAAATTAACCGGTAGTCGTTTTAACGTATTAACAGGCCAGTTGGCACAAATGCATCGCGCGCTGATTCAGTTTATGTTGAATACGCATACGATGAAGTATGGCTATACTGAGACTTATGTGCCTTATATTGTTAATTCAGAGAGCTTAAAAGGCACCGGTCAGCTGCCAAAATTTGAAGATGACCTATTTAAATTGACCAATCATACTAATAACGACGGTACCGACTTTTACCTTATTCCCACTGCTGAAGTACCAATGACAAACTTAGTCCGCAGCGAGCGTTTGGATATCAGTGAGCTACCGTTAAAGTTTACGGCACATACGCCATGCTTTCGTAGTGAAGCCGGCTCACACGGTCGTGATACGCGTGGTCTAATTCGTCAGCATCAATTTGAAAAGGTTGAGATGGTCAATATTGCGACTGCTGAGCAATCTGATGGCTTGTTAGAGGACATGACTGGGCAAGCTGAATATATCTTACAACAGTTAAATCTACCTTATCGCACGGTAAAACTATGCACGGGAGATATGGGTTTTGCTGCACAAAAAACGTATGACATTGAAGTCTGGTTGCCAAGCCAAGATACTTATCGTGAGATTTCAAGCTGCTCAAACTGTGGCGACTTTCAAGCACGCCGTATGGGCACCCGAGTGAAAGATGGTAAGCAAACTGCTCTTGCGCATACTTTAAATGGTTCTGGTCTAGCGGTAGGCCGTACGTTACTAGCAGTAATGGAGAACCATCAAAACGCTGATGGTAGTATTACCATTCCGGAAGTACTGCGTCCGTTTATGGGCGGTGCTGAGACTATTTCGGCTTAATAAGCTACACATAACAGTTTCAGTTTTATAAGAAGCCAACTATTAAGCACTAGCCTAATAGTTGGCTTCTTACTATCCACGCTAATTTAACGAAACTGTTAAGAATGGTTATCAAATCCAAATGCTGTAGTCATACCCGATATAATTCATAAATTCTATGTTAGTTATATGGCGCGTAAAGTAGAAAACACTTTGACTAAGTCAGACTAACCTTACTTATCTAAGAAGTTACCTTGATGCATCGCCACTGATATTTATCGCATTAATCAATCAGTGGTCACTAGACACACAACGTACATTCATAAGAAAATTTCTCTTATAACTGTAGACGGCATGTTATGCGGGTATTTAGGTATGCACTTTATCTAGGATAAGTATGATCAGCTATTTAATTTTTATTTAAAACTAAAACCAACCTGAAAAGGGTATTGCAATGGAAAAGTTAGAATCACACCGTGTACTATTTTGTATTGGTATCAACCAAAACTTTATGGATGCTCCGATAGAAGAGATGAAGCAAGTTTGGCAGGCATTTAGTCAAATGTTACAAAATATCGATGAATTACCGGGACTAAGCATTTTAGGTATTATGGATGACGATCGTCTACAAGTAGGTGCTGCCTCATCTGCCCCTTGGATGGCTTATATCATGGCTGATGTGCCAGATATTGAAACGATTATTGCTGCTTGTAATTTCTTTAGAACCGTTCCAGTCGGTGACGGCACTTATAAATTGTGGAAATATTGTAAGATTGAAGCCCGTATTGGCAGAGAATTGATTGTGCCTGAATAAGTCATTTATTAAGAAAAAACTGTTAAAAGAGAACTATCATGAAAGACGTCATTGTAATAACTGGTGCTGGTCAAGGCTTAGGAGAGTGTATTGCTAAAGCGCTTATCAGCAACGGTTTTCGCGTAGCAATCACTGATATTAACGAGGAAAAAGCTGTTGAATTAGCCAAAAAACTCGATACTGATGGCAATACTGCTGTCGGGTTTAAGTTGGACGTGACAAAAAAACAGGATTTCGAGCAAGTATTAGCGAACGTTGAAGCCCGTTTTGGACAAGTGAACGGTCTGGTTAATAACGCTGCTCTCACTTTAATGACCTCTGTAATGGACGTAACCGCCGAGGAGTTCGATCAAGTTATAAATATTAACCTGCGCGGTACATTATTTGGTTGCCAAGTGTTTGGTGCTTATTTAGCAGAAAAAGGGTACGGCCGTATTGTCAATATGGCTTCATTAGCGGGTCAAAATGGTGGGGCGGCAGCTAGTGTACATTATGCTGCTAGCAAAGGCGGCATTCTGACAATGACCAAGGTGTTTGCTAGCAATTTAGCAGCACAGGGCGTCACCGTTAATGCGGTTGCCCCTGGACCTATAGATTTACCGATTGTATATGAGTTAGTTCCCCCTGAAAAACTGCAACATTTATTAGAAAATGTGATCCCTGTAAAAGCTTTGGCTAGTCCTAGTTTTATTGGTAATATTGTCGCGCAGTTGCTGCAACGTGATGCATTTGGTGTAACGGGGGCCACGTGGGATATTAATGGTGGCTTATTTATGCGTTAAATACTACTTATGCTAGTCAAGTTTATTCGTAGTGCGGCTCTTGAGATTTAGTCTTTACTAATAGACCTGTCGCAGTTGCTTATTATCGATGCTAATTTAACAAAACCGATATGAATGATTATTAAATCCAAACGCTGTTGTCACGCCATTTTTTAGCGTCACTTGTGCCAAATATGTTAACATTGCATTCTGATTTTACAGTCTATAACTTAGGGCGCGTTTGGCGTCCTTATGTTATTCTGCTTTGAGTAAATCCTCCTCTTATCTTTAATACTTCTTATCCGAATATTAGGACACTCCATGCCAACCCCAATTAATGAACGTAAATTAGCCAATGCTATCCGTGTACTATCATTTGATGCGGTTCAAAAAGCCAATTCTGGACACCCTGGTGCACCGATGGGTATGGCCGATATTGCTGAAGTATTATGGCGCAAGTTCTTAAAACATAACCCTGCAGATCCTAACTGGTATAACCGCGACCGTTTTGTTTTATCAAACGGTCATGGCTCAATGCTCATCTATTCATTGCTACATTTATCTGGCTATGACGTTAGTGTTGATGACCTAAAAAGCTTCCGCCAACTGCATTCAAAAACCCCTGGCCATCCTGAGCTTGGTTATACCCCAGGTATTGAGACCACTACCGGTCCATTAGGACAAGGTATTGCTAACGCTGTTGGTTTTGCTATCGCTGAAAAAACGTTAGCTGCGCAGTTCAATCGTGACGGTCATAATATCGTTGACCATCATACTTATGCGTTCTTAGGCGATGGTTGCTTGATGGAAGGTATCAGCCATGAAGTGTGCTCGCTTGCCGGTACATTGGGGTTGGGTAAATTAGTCTTCTATTACGACGATAATGGCATCTCTATCGATGGTGATGTTGACGGCTGGTTCACTGATGACACCCAAGCGCGCTTTGAAGCGTATGGCTGGCACGTTATCAAAGTCGATGGCCATGACACTGACGCTATCACTCAAGCCACGACAGCAGCAATTGACGAGAGTAATAAGCCAAGCCTAATCATTTGTAAAACTACTATTGGTGCTGGTAGCCCGAACAAGCAAGGCTTAGCGTCTAGCCATGGAGCGCCACTGGGTGATGATGAAATCGTCTTAACTCGTGATGCGCTATCATGGACGCATGCCCCATTTGACTTAGATGATGAAATCTATCAAGCATGGGATGCCAAGCCAAAAGGTGATGTCTTACAAAAGAACTGGCAAGCGGATTTTGAAAACTATAAAAAAGCTTACCCAGAGCTAGCGGCTGAATTGATACGTCGTCTAGATGGTGATCTGCCTGCTGACTTTGATAAGAACGCCCAAGACTATATTCAGCAAACTCAAGAGCAAGGCGGTGATGTCGCCAGCCGTAAAGCCAGTCAAAATGCCATCAATATTTTGCAGCCATTATTACCAGAGCTTATGGGGGGTTCAGCGGATCTCGCGGGCTCGAACTTAACACTATTTAAAGATGCTAAAGGTATCCAAGAAGACGCCGCTGGTAACTATATCTATTATGGTGTGCGTGAATTTGGCATGACCGCGATTGCTAACGGTATCGCGCTGCATGGCGGCTTTATCCCTTACGTCGCAACCTTTTTGATGTTCATGGAGTACGCTCGTAACGCCGTGCGTATGGGCGCATTAATGAAGCAGCGTATCATTCATGTCTATACTCATGACTCGATTGGTTTGGGTGAAGATGGCCCGACGCATCAGCCGGTTGAGCAATTAACTAGCTTACGTACCACACCAAATCTACATACATGGCGTCCTTGTGATGCGACTGAATCTGCTAGTGCTTGGGTTGAAGCGATTAAATCTGCGCATAATCCATCAGCATTGATCTTTAGCCGTCAAAGTTTGCCACATCAACAGCGTAATGCTGAGCAGGTTGCTAATATCACTAAAGGTGGTTATATTCTGGCTAAAGAGCAGGGCGAGCTGCAAGCTATCATTATCTCAACAGGCTCAGAAGTGGGCCTTGCTATGCAAGCCTATGAGACGTTAAGTAGTAATGGTGTTGGCGTCAGAGTAGTTTCTATGCCTTGTGCTGAAATATTTAACGAACAAGATGCCAGCTACCGCGAAGCCGTCTTGCCTGCTAACATACGCGCTCGCGTGGCGGTAGAAGCTGCGCATGTTGATTACTGGTATAAGTTCGTCGGCTTAGATGGCAAAGTCATCGGCATGACGACTTATGGCGAGTCAGCGCCTGCTAGTGACTTGTATAAAGAGTTTGGTATTACCACTGAAGCTGTGATTGATGCGGTGAATAGTTTGGTTTAATTAGTTTTTATAGCAGCACGCAATAAAAAAGCCCCAAGTTATTTAAATAACTTGGGGCTTTTTTATTATTTTGAATTTATGTCTGAATCTATGCTTGTAGTAAGAGTTTCAAAAACCGTTCAAATATTTATAATAGACTACGTTAAAAGCAATATGGCATTGAAGTCCGCTATAATAAACGACTGTCTTATCCTAACAATAAAATAGCTAATATATTACAGTCAATATGTTTAACAGCTTAGGTCTGAACAAGGAGTTACTTATATGTATAAATCGCTACTAGTTATACCTCTAATCGCTTTAATCAGTGCTTGCTCACCCTCTACTATTCCCAAATGCAGTGCTCCTGAAGTAATAGACACTATAAAAGAAATAGCAAATGAAGAGATGGCTATACAACTGGGTAGTGAAACTGCAGAAAAGTTTACCTATGCCATTAATAGCATAAGAACAACGGATGAGAATGATAAGACTGGGGCTTTTGAGTGTGCTGCACAGTTAGAGATTCATGCTAATACCAATGATAATTCAACAGAGATTCCTATCACTTATACTGTTGAGAAAACAGACGATGGGCAAGACTTTTACGTTAATGTATTTGGACTTCGATAATTAAAATTAAAAGCACTGACAAAAAAAGAGCTACTAGAATATCTCAGTAACTCTTTTTTTAGAAGCTAAAAAGCTTAACTAGCAGCAATAAGTTTACCCGATATATCAAGCGGTATCATATTGCCGACTATATTTGGAAAAGCCGTTACACCATAGGTATATCTATCGATTAAGCCAGTTGCCCGAAACTTTAACATAGGTTTTCGAGTGACTGGATCATTTTCAACATTGGCTAGCGTTACTTTAACCGTTAAAGGTTTGGTTTGACCCAACACAGTAAAATCTCCGGTTACGTTTGCTTCTTTAGCATTAATCATATTCACTTTCTTTGATACAAAGACCATCGTAGGATATTGCGCTGTATTAAGCAGTTCTTTTCGGCGCAAAAAGGCATTCCGTAGTTTCCCTCCTGCATCTATACTATTGGTATTTACGGTGAAATTTATAGTAGTATCCGTTGGGTTTTTTACATCATAGTTAATGGCGCCATTCACTTTGTTAAACTGACCTTTAACGGTACCACTGCCTAAATACGCTACCTTAAAATCTACGTTGGTTTTTGGTACATCCAACTTCCATTTTTGCGGTGTATGGATAGCCGCAAAACCTATCACTGGTAATGACATCAATAAACAGGTACTGAGCGTTATTTTAAGTAAAGAGATAGCAGGTGTATTCATATTTATAATCCAAAAATCTGTATTAAAGATAAAGATTTGATATCGTACTATACCTCTTTAGCTAGCAGGTATTATTAAAGTCATATGTTGCAAAAGTGCTTAGCATCAACAGACTTAGGCAACATACCGTTAATAGTTATTAAATTATTGCTACATTTATAAAAATAATTGTTTATGATTGCACTGCAAAAAATGAATGGGTAAGTAAGACGCCATAAAGCTGTTTTTACCGCACCCTTGTATTAAAATAACACACATCGAGCCAAAATTAATGTCCCTCATGTCCAGCTTCAAAGGTATCTTAGGTGAGACCGTCATGAACATTGCCACGTGGCTCAAGCTTGATAAAGCCGTCTATCATCGCTTGAATAATATCACTTTGCCATTACGTAATGGCGGCAGTACCCAAATTGACCATGTTATCGTCTCTGTGTACGGCATTTTTGTGATCGAAACTAAGAACTATAAAGGTTGGATATTTGGTAAGGAGAAGCAAGCGCAGTGGACGCAAACGATAATGGGACGAAAATACAAATTCCAAAATCCATTACGCCAGAACTATCTACATATTAAGACGCTCGCTGAGTTGCTTGAGCTGGATATGAGTTACTTTCATTCTATGATTGCCCTCATCGGTGAATGTGAGCTTAAAACCCGTGAGGAATTGCCCGAGCATGTCTTAAAAGGTGGGGTCATATCTTATATTAAGAAAAAGCAGGATAAGATATTAACCGAAGCAGAGGTTCAGTTAATAGTTGAACAGATTCAAACCAATCGCTTTGCAAAATCTTGGCGAACCAATAGACAGCATAAAGCGTATTTAAAAAATAAGCATGCTGATCCAAGGACTAAGCCAAGTTATAAGTCTAACAATAACTTAATACCTAAGCAGAACCCAAAACCGTCTGAGCTAAAATCTCCAAAGAGTGCTGAAATAAGAGAGCATCCTCGATGGTCGGGTCAAGTCGAACAAGCTTATGACTCATCAATTATGAAGTTCATCAGCAAAAACGCTATCTTTATCACACCGTTTGATATTGTCGAGTTTGAATCTCAAATCAATGATATTCACAATAACGAAAGTTTTATAATGGAGCAAGTTAGCGACCCTATTATTTCGGTTACTATTCCTACTTGCCCAAAATGTAATGGGGAAATGATTGAGCGCGTCGCTAAAAAAGGTGCGCGACAAGGTCAGGTATTTTTTGGTTGTACGCAATTTCCTAAATGTTGGGGAGTGGTGAATATTAATTAGTTGATAACTTGCTACTAAATAATGTGGTTTATTCTTCAACCGCACATATCTCAGAGCGCACAATAAAGCGTTTGCCCTCCGGTATCTCGAGTGAAAAGCTCGCACCGCGACCGTTGACCACATCGATAGTTAAATCAGTATGCTGCCATAGCTTATATTGCGGCTTACCCATATAAAAAGGACAGCCAGCCAGTTCACCGATGAGTACATCTTGACCGCCCACTTTAAACTCGCCTAATGGATAGCACATCGGAGAGCTACCATCACAACAGCCACCCGATAGATGAAACATCAGCTCGCCGTGCTTTGAATTTAAGAGTTCAATCAGTTCTTTACAGGATTCTGTAGCGTCAAGCTTCATGTCATACTCCTCATTGTTAGGGCTATAACTTTATTGGAAATAAGCGTTATATATAAAACATTAAAGGTCGTATCATATTCATTCACATTATTAATAGCATGTGGCTGAAGATAATACGACCCGTTATTTATGACTAAGTTATTAATGATTAAGCATATTGTTTATCAAATATACTAACTATCAAACGTGCTAATCATCAAACTGTCCTACAGTTACATGGCATAGTCGATAACAATACGACCTTCGATTTGTCCTTTACGCATACGCTCAAAAATATCATTTATATTCTCTAACGGCTCAGCGGCGACCGTCGCTTTTACTTTGCCTGCTGCTGCCATATTCAACGACTCTTGCAAATCAAGCCGCGTACCCACAATTGAGCCACGAATGGTAATACCGTTCAGAACGGTATCAAAAATCGATACTGGGAAATCACCCGTTGGTAAACCATTGAATACTACGGTACCACCACGTCTTACCATACTCAGCGCTTGATCGAATGCTATAGAGGATACGGCTGTCACTAGTACGCCATGAGCACCACCAATCTCTTGTTTTAGATACTCGCCGGGATCAGTATTTTTAGCATTAACAATGACAGTCGCGCCTAATTTTTTGGCAAATTCAAGCTTCTCGTCGTCAATATCTACAGCGGCAACGTTTAATCCCATAGCAATCGCGTACTGTACGGCCATGTGACCCAGTCCACCGATACCTGAGATGACGACCCAATCACCTGGACGGGCTTCAGTCATTTTTAGGCCTTTATACACCGTCACGCCTGCACACAACACGGGGGCAATCTCAATAGAATCAACGTTATCGGGTATAATGCCCACATAGTCAGCATTGGCCAGCACGTATTCTGCAAAACTGCCGTTAACTGAATAGCCAGAGTTCTGTTGACTCTCACATAAGGTTTCCCAGCCGCCCAAACAATGGGTACAGTGACCGCAGGCAGAGTACAACCAAGCAACGCCCACGCGGTCGCCTTCTTTCACATGGGTGACGCCTTCGCCAACAGCAGTAATTAGGCCTACACCTTCGTGTCCAGGGATAAATGGTGGGCTAGGCTTAACTGGCCAATCACCTTCAATGGCATGTAAGTCAGTATGACAAACGCCTGAGGCTTGCATCTTGACGAGGATTTCACCAGCACCTGGCGTTGGAATATCAACTTCTTCAATCTGCAAAGGCTGACCAAATTCATGTAATACCGCTGCTTTCATTTTATTACTCATGATAGTACTCCTAGTTACTTTCTTTCAGTTTTAATGATTAAAAAACATCTATTTTATAATTTCACGACTCTACAAATAAAATACCATAAGCAAGCGGCTTAGAAGAAACCCATCGCTTTAGGGCTATAAGAGACCAGCATGTTTTTGGTTTGCTGATAATGCCCGAGCATCATTAGATGGTTTTCGCGGCCAATACCAGACTGCTTATAACCACCAAACGCTGAATGTGCAGGATAGAGGTGGTAGCAATTTGTCCAAACGCGACCGGCTTTAATGCCACGACCGAAACGATAAGCGCGAGTGCCGTTACGCGTCCACACCCCAGCACCAAGACCGTATAAGGTGTCATTGGCAATAGCCATAGCATCTTCATCATCTTTAAAGGTAGTGACGGCAAGTACAGGACCAAAGATTTCTTCTTGGAACACGCGCATATCGTTCGTGCCTTCAAAGATGGTTGGCTGTACATAGTAGCCGTTTGCCATGTCGCCATCATGTTTGGCGAGTTCACCGCCCACAAGGACTTTGGCGCCTTCTTTTTTACCGATATCAAGATAAGAGAGGATTTTTTCTAACTGGTCAGAGCTGGCTTGGGCGCCAATCATAGTATCAGTATCGAGTGGGTTGCCCATTTTGATGGCTTTAACGCGAGCGATACAGCGTTTCATAAATTCATCATAGATGCTTTCATGAACGAGGGCGCGTGACGGGCAAGTACAGACCTCACCTTGGTTCAGTGCAAACATGACCAAGCCTTCAACTGCTTTATCTAAGAAGTCATCGTCTTCATCCATCACATCGGCAAAGAAGATATTTGGACTTTTACCACCAAGCTCTAACGTCACCGGAATGATGTTTTCACTAGCGTATTGCATGATGAGGCGACCAGTAGTGGTCTCACCAGTAAAGGAGACTTTATCGATGCGCGGATTAGAGGCAAGCGGCTTACCGGCTTCAACACCGAAGCCGTTAACGACGTTAAGAACGCCTTTAGGTAAAATGTCCGCTGCGCCTATTAAGTCAAGTAGGTATAAAATAGAAGCGGGCGTTTGCTCGGCAGGCTTGAGGACGACACAGTTACCGGCGGCAAGGGCAGGGGCAATTTTCCAGATTGCCATTAAAATAGGGAAGTTCCAAGGAATGATTTGACCGACGATGCCTAGCGGTTCATGGAAATGATAGGCGACAGTATCCTCATCGATTTGGCTGATGCCGCTTTCTTGCGCGCGGATAACGCCAGCGAAGTAACGTAAATGGTCGATGGCTATGGGAATATCGGCGGCAAGGGTCTCACGAACGGGTTTGCCATTCTCATAGCATTCAGCAATAGCGATTTTTTCAAGGTTGGCTTCGATACCATCGGCAAGCTTGAGCAACATCTTAGAGCGTTCAGTGACACTGGTTTTGCCCCAAGCGTCTTTTGCGGCATGCGCGGCATCTAAGGCTTTTTCGATATCAGCGGCTTTGGAGCGTGCGACTTGACAGATGGTTTTACCATCGATGGGACTAGGATTGTCGAAATATTCACCATCAACGGGTGGGGTCCACTCTCCGTTAATAAAGTTGTCGTATTTATCGCGGAATTGTACTGGACTGCTTTCGGTATTAGGATAAGCGTATAACATAAACTATTCCTTGTTGTGTTATATGTAAAGTAGATCATATATCAACCGCTATTTATTATTTTATAAACCAGTACAAAAAATAAATGCTGAAGCAATCGCTACTAGATCTTCCTGATCAAGTTACCATTCTATCGTACTGAACTTTTGATTAGAGTGCTAATAACTTTTAATAAAGTTTTGTTTAGGTGTTCATAAATTTAAGTTATGGGCTTTTCTATGTCCAAATAGGTTCGCAAAGCTTGTACAGCTGTTATAATTGGTGCTTCTGTAGATTGCTATTCTTAGTAGACAGTCACACCATTTTATTTTTACTGGATGTTACACGGCTAGCTATTGAATGATTTCAATAGCAGCGCTCTCCTTTTCTCATGTTATTGGTTGGTTTGGATATATGCGTCAATCTTCTGCTCTTGATATTTTAAAAACAGGTCAAAACGTCTTTTTAACAGGTTCAGCAGGTTCCGGTAAGACCTATACCCTTAATCAATATATCAATTATCTACGCGCCCGTCGTGTGCCCGTGGCCGTCACTGCAAGCACCGGTATCGCTGCCACGCATATGAGTGGCACGACTATTCATAGCTGGTCAGGTATCGGTATCAAAGATGAGCTAAGCGAGCGTGATTTAACCAATCTTGCTCGTAAGCAATTTCTAGCAGACAGGCTCAAAGATACTCAAGTGCTTATCATTGACGAGATATCGATGCTGCATGCTAAGCAACTTAATGTTGTTAATGAAGTACTCAAACACGTGCGCAAAAGTCCACTAGCATTTGGTGGTATCCAAGTGGTAGTCGCCGGAGATTTTTTTCAGTTGCCGCCGATTGGCAGTCGCGGTGAGAGCAATCGTGAGAAGTTCGCATTTATGTCGCAAGCATGGCTGGATGCTGAATTTCATATTTGTTATCTGAGTGAGCAGCATCGGCAAGTCAGCGAAGAGGCAAATGGTGGGCTTGATTTAGACGATATTTTAAATCAGATTCGTCGTCAGGAGGTGAGCTTTGAGTCGATTGCTGCCCTTGAAAATACCTTTAATCAAGATATCGATATCAAACGTACGCGTCTTTATACCCATAATTTGAATGTCAATAAAATCAATGATAAAGAGTTGGCCGATTTAACTGGTGAGACTATGCGTTTTGATGCGGCTTTGATCGGTGATACTAAGTTGGTTGAAACTCTAAAAAAGACCGTGCGCACCCAAGATGAGCTGACTCTAAAAGTGGGCGCAAAGGTGATGTTTATCAAAAATAACACTGAGCTCGGAGTTTCAAACGGTACGATGGGCGAGCTGATTGGCTTTGCAGCAGTAAAAGTTGACGATAATAAACATAAGGCCAAAAGTGATGCTTTAGCTGATATGAATGCCGATGGAGCAATAAGCGTTAAAGAAAAGGCTGATGCTAGTGCTAATGACAAAGAAAAGCCTAAGGCTAAAGGTAAAAAACCTGCACCGCAAAAAATGCCGGTGGTTAGATTGAACTCAGGGCGTGAAGTGATTGCTGAACCCGAAGAGTGGATTATTGAAGATGAGCACGGCGAGGTACTGGCAAGTTATGAGCAAGTACCGTTATGTCTGGCATGGGCAATTACTATTCACAAGTCGCAAGGTATGACTTTAGAAGCAGCTGAGATTGACTTATCGCGCACCTTTGAGCTGGGGCAAGGCTATGTGGCGTTATCGCGCCTTAAGTCGCTCGCGGGCTTACAACTGCTGGGTATGAATGAGATGAGCTTACAGCTTGATCCTTTAGCACGCGGCGCAGACAAGCGCTTTTTAATCTTGTCAGATGAAGCCGATGCTAACTATGCGATGCTCGATGAAAAAAGCATGAAGCAAGCACATGATAAATTCATTCTAAAATCTGGCGGTACGCTTAGTAAGTCCGTTATTGAGGCTTATGCCAGCTTACAAAAAAAGCGTCGTGAACAGCAATTAGCGCAGCAAGATAAAAAACAAAAACTAGGCAATCAAATCTCTGATAAATCTGAGAGTACCTTGCTTGCCACACGGCTGTTATTAGAAGAAAGCTTGAGTATTGCGGATATTGCGCATACACGTGGACTTGCACAATCGACCATTATGCGCCATATTAGTGACCTTAAACGTGAAGACCCCAGCCTTGCTTGTGACCATTTGCGTCCTGACGATGCGGTGATGACTGCCGTTGGTAACGCTTATGTCACCATTAAAGTTGCCAACAATCCTAATGATTTCAATGATGATGGCAGTATTAAGATTAAACCCACATATGAGCATCTCAAACAAAGTATTGATTACAATACTATTCGTTTGGCACTAATTTTTATTACCCCATAAGTTTTCATAATAATTATTCATTGCAGTCATTTATAGACAGTCCCTCATAATTGAGATTTTGAAAGTGGGTTCCCTCAGAACTTGCTTAACGTCATGCCGTCATTTTCTATATGCCGCCTGAATACCCCGTTTCTCCACATGGATAGTGATACCTTTTTATGCCTGATTTTTCTAGTGCCAAATACTGTCTGACCTCCGACTTTGCGGTAGCGACCGCTTTTCATGCTAATAATGAACACACACAGCCTCTCAGAGTGGCGATTAACGGCTTTGGACGTATAGGGCGCAATGTGCTACGTGCGCTACTAGAGCGTTTTGAAGTGTTGGGACGGGCCATTCATGTGGTGGCAATTAATGATTTAGCGCCCGCTGATATTCTATTGCATCTGCTCAAATTTGATACCACGCATGGTCGCTTAAGCCGCCTTGGGGTGAATGCAGAATTGGTGACTCATGATGGTAATGAGACTAGCGAGACGCAACTGTGTCTGACCAAAAATGATTACACTTACTGTATTCGCATGCTGTCAGAAGCAGATCCGCAACAGCTTCCCTGGAAAAAGCTTGGTATTGACGTGGTGCTCGAATGTACCGGCTATCTTCGCTCTTATGAGCAAGCAAGCTTACATATTGACGCAGGTGCCAGCCAAGTTATTATTGGTGCAGCGCCTTTTGATAATGTTGATGCTTGTATCGTCATGGGCGTCAATAGCGATGAGCTGACGACTGGTTTACCGATTATTTCCAGCGTTTCTTGTACCACGCAGGCGTTAGTACCATTGATTGATACTTTGGATAAAGCCTTTGGGGTAGAGTCAGCAATGATGACCGAGATTCATGCGGTCACCGCTGACCAGACGGTGCTCGACCAAGCGCACCGCGACCCAAGACGGGCGCGGGCATCGGGATATAATATAATCCCAACGACGTCGAGTAGTATCGCTGCCACTGAGCGCGTATTGCCCAATATGATTGGTAAAATTAATGGTCATTCTATCCGTGTACCAACGATTAACGTCGCGGCTATTGACGTGACCTTTGTGTTTAGTACACCAGATGTTAGTATCGAGGCAATGAGAGAGGCGCTCAAATCTGCTAGTGAAGGATACTTAATTAATATCATGGCTTATACTGATGAGCCTTTGGTCTCAAGCGACTTTATTCATCAGCCTGAATCACTTATTATTGATGGCCAGCAATTGATGCAAGTCGGTAACCAGTATAAAGTTTTTGCTTGGTATGATAATGAATGGGGCTATGCCAATCGTTTGCTTGATATGTGTCTACATCTAGCATCTAGCAAACAGTCTGCTAATAAACAGCCTATATCCGCTAAATAATCTAACTTTTTTAGATATTTGCTTGCATTCTCCTATTATATCGCTATAATGATGCACCAATGGAGACGTGGCAGAGCGGTTGAATGCACCGGTCTTGAAAACCGACAAGGGTTCATAGCCCTTCGAGAGTTCGAATCTCTCCGTCTCCGCCAAATTTAAGTACAATAAAAAAGCCCTCATCATTATTGATGAGGGCTTTTTTATTGGGGACGTTTATTTTAAACTGAATTTTCTACGACATTATATAAAGACAAGAGATGTCTATTGCCTATTACTGAATTATTGTCTATCCTCATATAATTTTGGCAGTATAACTTGGGGTTGGCATAGTGAAAAAAACAGCATTGTACGTATTGATAGGTATAGGTCTTTTAGGATGTGGTAGTGATGACTCTAGACCGGGAGTAATGCCTGGACTGCCACCTGGGGGCACAGTACAACCAACGCCGCCTAATCAAGGTGGCTCTACGCCAAATCAACCACCGACTGATTCAAGTACGCCGCCTCCAGGACCAGGTAATACAAATGAAGGCTCTACCAGCGAATCGTTAGCAGGTATTTATACAGGAACGACAGGTAGAAACCAGACGGTAAAAGGCATTATTGATCAAGATAATAATATTTGGTTCGTATATGGAGATAACGCAGACTTAGACATCAATACAGGATTTATAAACGCGAATTTAAAGGCTGTAAATAGTGAGATAAACGGGGAAGGTAGAGACTATGCATCTATAGATGATAGTGCAGATAAGGTGACTATCAAAGGTAGCTACCAAAATAAAGTGATGCTAAGCGGCACTCTCATTCCTGAGGGCTCTAAAATCAGTGACAGTTATAGTTTATCTTATAATAACCAGTTATCTTCTCCGCAGCAGTCTCTTGCTAGAATAGCTAACAAGACGTTTAATGGCAATGTCTACATCAGTAAGGGTGGTGTGGATTCTGCAAGAATAACAGTCAATTCAGATGGTAGCTTCAGTGGCTCAAGTGTAGAAGGCTGCAAAGTAAGCGGCGATCTGAGCTTCCCTCAAAAAAACACCAAATCGGCTATGTATTTTGTAAGTACAGTTAGATTGGGTAACGCGCCTTGTTACCCAGCCAATCAAATATTTAAAGGAGTCGGTCATCTTGATGCTACTAACGAGTTGATAGTGGTTGGTATTGACGATAACAAAAGACGTGGATTGATTTTTGGTGGACAAGGTTCTTAAATAGTAAACATTATTAGTAAAAATTAATAAATAGAATTAAAAAGCCCCAATCGGCAAATGATTGGGGCTTTTTCTATGGCTGTATGTTTCATTAAAAACTACTTAACCAGTTCATCTTTAAACTCAAGCTTTTGGCCGTCAGTAAGCGTCAATGCGCCTTCACTAATCACTATGGTGACATCTTGCGCATTTTTAATGGCGCGCATAACGTTGATGTCTTCGATACTACTCTCAATAACTATTTTACCGGACTGGTCAGGCTGGATAGGAGGTACGAACCGCGTAAGAGGTATATTAAAGCGTTTACCTTTAGGCAGCTTAGCATCCTGCATCAGCAGCGACCCCTTAAAGCTCCTAATAGGAACTTTGCCCTCATTAGACAGCATAAATTGCAACTTCACTTGGTTTAAGCTGTCACTATCGCTGGTTTTTACTGGCAGTAGGGCAATAGAATAAATTTGTTGGTTGGTAGTACCAGCTTGTTTGCTAGCGACAATCGGACTTTTCTTACCAGTAGGATTGTTAGGGTGCAAGCGCTCATACTCGCGCTGCTGTACTAAGGCTTGCTTGATAGTAGTACGTGGCATCGCCCCTGACTCATAAGCTTCATGCGTAGCATATAGCGGCTCAGTAGCTGGCGGTCGCTTTCAGGTAGCTGCTCAAAGGTATCACCCAGTTTCTTTTGCCATTGGTTAGAGTCTGTAGGTATGGTCTGTTGCTTAGGATCCGCTTGCGGCATTGAGCAGCTAGCCATAACCGGCATTATACTGAGTGCTATAATTAGTGACAGGACATTACGCGTGCTCTGAGTGCCAGTACTACCCAGCGCAGAGGAGTATAAATTTTCAGAGCTACTTGAAGACTTATAATTGCCCCTTGATAAATATTTTTTTAATAAAACTACCATCAACCACCTCCTTGTTAATGTCAAATACCAGTGCTTGATTATTCTCTAATGACGCACAGCTACATAGTATAATTTTGGTACAGACCATTAATTTGAATATACCTCGTTTTGAAGGAGAATAGTGCTAAGACAGTATTAAATACTGTGTTAAATTTTGCAAGAAGGTAAAGCTGAGAGAGTAGGGTTAGATGAGAAATAGAATTTATTATAGAGAAAAGGAAAAAATAAGAAAGACTTACAGCTACGAAGCTAAAGACTAGGCGCTGTCAAGCGAACCTAGTCTCAACATACTTGTTAATCATACATTTAATATTAGGACTTTTTCTTTCAATAAGCGATAGTAAATCTGGTTTATACATAAGGAGTTTCTATTATTAATAGCGTCTATTATTTATCTTGCAGCCCAGATAACGGATGAGTCATATTATTATTGTGCGTCTCAACGATAGCCTCATCAATAATATGCTGACTGACGCCATTTTTACGCAGAGTTTCAATGAATATCTCGTCATGGGCTAAAGTATAATCCTGATGATCACGGTCAAGACCTTGGCGAATATACAAGCGAATTAGCCCCTGGATGCGTTTAAAACCCAGCTCAGCTGATGTTGCCCCTAGTAGCTCAATCATCTCTTCAGAGAGGCGAATACTAATCGGCCGCATGACTTTTTGCGGATGAGCAGAAAACTTATTTTTGATGCGTACAGGTATCATAATAAACCATTACTTGTAGTGAATAGGAATAAAGAACTTGGACGAAAATTGCTACTACCTACCATACAGCATAGCGCTTTAAAATAAAATGCTAGCTGCACTAAAGGGTAGTGGTGCTACAGAATAACCCTGCTAAAAATAGCAACCATAAAAAAACCTTCATCGAATAATGATGAAGGTTTTTTATAATATGGCTCCTCAACCTGGGCTCGAACCAGGGACACACGGATTAACAGTCCGACGCTCTACCAACTGAGCTATTGAGGAATAAGTTGTGATAACCACAAACGGGCTAAACTTGTTTGCGTTATGTGGGACACATTCTAGCCAAGGTTTTGATGTCTGTCAACCCCAACTAAAAAAATATCCTCTATTACCAAAAATTTACGATTTATACGTGACAAACTAACTTCGCTAAATACCTTTCATATTTCTTTGAAGTGGTATTACTATCTTTATAAAAGCTATCACTATAAAAAAACCCTCATCATGTAGATGAGGGTTTTGGCAAATGCCATAATCGAATCACAGTAGATTCTAAGTAGTGCTGTCTATAAATGAACTATAGACTAAATATGGCTCCTCAACCTGGGCTCGAACCAGGGACACACGGATTAACAGTCCGACGCTCTACCAACTGAGCTATTGAGGAATAAGCTGTAAAATTATTATCTTACAGCGAGCTTAGCATTAACTCTGAGTTCTTGCTAAGTGGGGCGTATTCTAGCAAGTATAAAAAATACGTCAAGTCTTTTCTGCGTTTTTTATGAGAATAATGCCTTTAACGGCTAAACACACTGTTTTAAAGTCAAAAAAGACGCCGCAGTGGGCGTCTCTCTTGTTTTTGAATTAACTATTTTTGGAGCAATCGTATTGGCAAAATTTTATTCAGCAACTTTGAAGCTAATAACGTCTAAATCAGCAACAGCGCTTTCGATACGTGCTAAGGCATCTTTTAGTGTGGCTTCATCGGTCGCGTAGGAGATACGCATATAACCGCCAAGACCGAATGCATCACCAGGAACCACAGCAACACCCACTTTCTCTAATAACCATGCTGAAAACTCAGTACAAGACTTCAGACCAGCGGCTTTGATCAAGGGCTTGATGTCAGGGTAGACATAAAATGCGCCATCAGGACGTAAGCAAGTGATGCCTTTAATCGCATTTAAACCGTCTACAACGAGGTCACAACGTTTTTCAAAGGCTTCAACCATCGGCGTGAGCACGCTTTGGTCACCGCTAATAGCAGCCTCAGCAGCGACTTGACTGATTGATGTTGGGCACGAGGTTGATTGTCCTTGTACTTTTTTCATTGCGGCAATGAGTTTGGCAGGGCCACCGGCATAACCGATACGCCAGCCAGTCATCGCATAAGCTTTTGACACACCATTTAGGATGATGGCACGCTCTTTTAGCTCAGGAGCGGCATTCAAGATGTTATAGAATTTATCACCTGTCCAGCGGATGTGCTCATACATATCGTCTGAGGCGACATAAACTTGCGGATGCTTTTTAAGTACTTCAGCAAGGGCTTTTAGTTCATCTAAGCTATAAATCATACCCGTTGGGTTAGATGGGCTGTTTAATACTAACAGTTTGGTTTTGTCAGTAATGGCATCTTCTAACTGCTCAGGAGTGATTTTAAAGTCTTGTTCTTCTGGACATTTTACGATGACTGGCACACCTTCAGCGATGATAACCATGTCAGGGTAGCTGACCCAATATGGTGCTGGAATGATGACTTCGTCGCCTTTATTAATAAACGCTTGTGCCAAGTTAAAGAACGACTGCTTGCCACCGACCGAGACCAAGATTTCATTCATCTCGTAGCTGATATCGTTATCACGTTTGAACTTGTCGATAATTGCTTTTTTGAGACTTGGCGTGCCATCGACGGCAGTATATTTAGTAAAGCCGTCATTAATCGCTTTGATTGCTGCTTGCTTAACGTGTTCTGGCGTATCAAAATCTGGCTCGCCTGCGCCAAGACCGATAATGTCTTTGCCCGCAGCTTTTAGCTCTGCGGCTTTACTAGTGATGGCAAGGGTTGGAGAAGGTTTAATATTGTTGACGCGGTCAGATAATTGCAGTTCGCTCATTGGAAATCCTTTTTATAGTTGCTTGGAGTTTTAGATACATGAAGGCTGGTTATAAACATATTGCCAGCTTTTAACGCACAGTGAAAATATGATGTGTAAAAATCACTGTTGTTAGGACGCCTTGACAAGCGCCCTAGATTTTGGTTTATCGCATTGTAACATGACAATATAACACTGTCTTAAGAGACCATTAATCGAGAGTATAAAAAACGTAGAAAATAATTCAGCTATTTAACGATATCAAGTTTCAACTCTTTTACTTGCACTTCTAAAAGTTTCAACTCTTTCACTTGCACTACTAAAAACGATAACGGTCAGCAATTAATGGCTTGTTTGCGAAGTTACAACAATAGGTATCACTGCTTATACTATACTTATTTGAACTTTGATTATTTAGATTTGTTAAATGAGTGTTGCTATTTGATTAGTTAATCACTAATAAAAATAATTATCCCTTATTTAGGGTAGTGTGGTTTCTAAAGTTCTTATATTTCACATAGCGACTATAAAAGGATGTTTACGATGAAAACTTCTCCTGAAAATCTCCATATTCTAATTACGGGTGCAATTTCTGGTATTGGCAACCAAATAGTAAAAGACTGCCTTTATTAAAGGCTTTTGTTGACAGCCACTCATTATTTATATTTTTAGTGTGACGTCTTAAATATTTTAAGGTGTTGCTTACAATTAATGCTCACATCTGTGAGCTAAATTTCAGGAATTTTTATGCGTTTAGTATCAAGTTATTTATCTACAGCTTTAATGGCCCTAGTTGTCCTAGGCAGTGCTAGCAATGTTATGGCAGCCAAACCTACTGTTGCTAAACCAAGCCTAATATTGCAACAGCCGAATGTATCTTTGGCTTTAGCCAATGAATTAATTGATGCCACTATGGCAGTCTGCCATGCAGAGGGTAAATCTGCTGTCGTCGCTGTCGTCGATCGTGCTGGTAACCTCATTGCGCTACAGCGTGATGACAGTGTAGGCCCGCACAATACCGATGCCGCTGTTCGTAAAGCATATACCGCACTGTCTACCAAAACACCTTCACGGCTTTTGGCTAATAATGCCCGTGCGAACCCAGACTCAAGTAATTTAAACACAGTACATGACTTGTTACTCATAGGCGGTGGTGTGCCATTAAAGTTCGGTAATGAAGTAATAGGGGCTATCGCGGTGGGTGGCTCAGGTGGGGCAATGCAAGATGAAAGCTGTGCGTTAAAAGGTATTGAAAAAGTACTTCCTACACAAAAATAAATCCTAGAATAGACATAGAACGTGTTTGATATTCACGAGTTGAAAATTAGACACGCTTTAAGCATTAGTATCATCGAAGTCTTTATTGAAGACAAACTATATCCTAAAATCTTTGGCGTACCAATTCCATTGGTTGAGCTAAAAAATAACGGTTTAATATAAAGTAAATTATTTAGGAAACCAGCTTCCTATTAAGAAAAACTATCCAAGAGTCCTTAATATGCGCTACACTAAATATCGCCATATTAATGGAATCATACAATAGTAAGGATTGCTATGCCTCAAGATAATACCTCTTCAACCGCCAAAAAAGCCCCCTTAAATCACGAACTGTATATGTCGATACTGATGACACCCGATATGGCAAACTTCATCGGTAACGTTCACGGTGGTGATTTACTCAAAATGCTTGATCAAGTCGCGTATGCATGTGCGAGTCGCTATAGTGGTAGCTACGTCGTAACGCTGTCTGTTGACCAAGTAATGTTCCGTGAGCCTATCTATGTGGGCGAGCTGGTTACTTTTGCTGCCAGTGTCAATTACGTCGGTAGAACGTCGATGGAAATTGGTATCCGTGTTGAAGCAGAAGACGTGCGCGCGCGTACGATTCGCCATACCAACAGCTGTTACTTTACCATGGTCGCCATCGATGATAATGGTAAGCCGACGCCTATTCCACCGCTTAAGATTAAGACACCGATGCAGAAATGCCGTTCTGACGCGGCTATAGAGCGTAAACGTCTGCATATGGAAGGTTCAAACCGACTGAGTTGTGATATCTCTACGATGGTCGGTGAGTTAAATTTAACTCATAATGATGAGTCTGAAGAAACCAATCTTTAACTACTAAATATAGAATATTTTAAATAACGACTCACTAAAAAGTTACTGATACTTTTGCGATCCTATTTTAAGCTAAAGTATCTTTTAACTAACCAGCAATGCACAGACAGTAATTGCCATTCATAACACTGTACTTGCGTTGTTGCAATGAGTTCAGCATGAGCCTAAAACCTTCTATCGCTAAGCCCCACGCCCATCTTGAGGTCAATCCTCAGGTACACATCTCCACTCGTTCTCGTAGTGCTGGCTCGCCTAATGTTTCTGACAGTCTTCATAGTAACTCATATAATACTCTTAATAAAAACGATCTTGGTAACCACTACAACAATACTGGTAATCCGTCGCCCGATGTCGAGAAAAAACATTCTGGCTCGCTAATGACTGTAATAATTGCTATTGGCGCTAACGTTCTTATTGCTATTGCCAAAACGGTCGGTGCGTTTATGACCGGTTCTGCCTCTATGATTGCCGAAGCTGCGCATTCATGGGCAGATAGCGGTAATGGCGTTTTTTTACTTATTGCAGAAAAAAAATCGGTTAAACCTGCAGATAAAAGCCATCCGCTAGGCTATGGTAAAGAGTCGTACGTGTGGTCAATGATTGCCGCCTTTGGCGTATTCATGGCAGGTTCGATTGTCTCCATTTATACAGGAGTTAAGGAATGGAATGCTGTTCAGACTGATACTGACTACACGATTGGTTTTGTTATTTTAGCGGTTGCATTCGTGCTTGAGGGCATCTCACTAATGCAAGCCTATCGTGAAAGTAAACAGCATGGTGATGCGCTCAACATGAGTGCTTTTGGGTATGTAGTCGACACGTCCAACCCTACGTTGCGTGGCGTGTTCTTTGAAGATTCAGCAGCCGTTATTGGGCTAGTAATAGCAGCTGCTGCGATGGGCATGCATGCTTATACTGGTCAGCCATTTTGGGATGCGCTAGGTTCTATCGTGGTAGGTATATTGTTAGGGGCAGTGGCAATATTTTTAATCAGCCGCAACCGTGAATTTTTAGTTGGACATAAAGTATCGGATAGAATGCATTGCTATGTATTGGGTGAATTGCTGGAGCACCCTGATATTGATAGTGTGTCATATCTACATTTAGAGTGGGTAGGTCCTAAAAAGATATTCATGGTAGCCGCAGTAGACATTATAGGTAATCAAGAGGAAAAAGATATCGCACTAAAATTTGAAGGTATAGAAAACCAATTCCGTAACAACCCAATATTTCAAGAAGCTATTTTGACATTATCAGTACCTAACGCTGAAACGTTGACTTTACCCGATACTAATGCTAATGGTGCACAATCTATAGGTTAGCTGTCTGAACATGACAAAAACAAGAGTATAAAATGAACCTCATAAATAATAGTACTCAAGTTAATTTGCAAGCTTCCGTTACTCGTCCATTAGCGGTTCAATCATTACTAATAATGACACTTATCGGTGGTGTTTTTGGCTTTGTTATAAATCATGCGAATGCTGAAATGATTATTCATAGTGAACCTAGTTCGCAAATCAAAACACGCAGCAAGTCTACAAGTGATGTCAACACTCAGGCTGTAAGTTCCCAACCTTATAACACGCAATTTATTGACAATCCATTGATGTCTACTCGAACGCCAACTGAGGTATCTATCGTTAAGCTGATGCAGGTCATGCATATTGATGAGCAGATAACCGCTATCGTGAATGGTCAACATGCAGCCGTTGATGCGATTAACACGCAAACAAGTAATATCCAAACAAGTAAACGTACGCAGCAATCAAGTGCTGACAAAGTAGGCGATAAGAAGTTAAACAAACGCCAACTTGAACTGCAAACTCGAATCCAAGGACTGTTAGGCCAATATACCAAAATCTTAACTGGTAGTATCGACGAAGCAACTGATATTGAAACTATGACAGCGGCTTATATGAGCGCGGCAAAGGCTTATTATACTCAAGCTGAAGTTGATGCTCAGATTAAGTTTTATGATACCGCTATCGGTCAAAGTATTTTAGCTAAGCAGCCACAAGTGACCGCTGAATTTTTAAAACAATCGTTACCAGAGGATATGGATGCTACTAAAGATCAACTGAATGAGTTATTGCCGCAAATGAAACGGCTTATGAAAGACATTTTATAGAGTAGGAGAGAAGTGGTTCTTAAAAGGATGCCGCCATCAGTATGTTGTTATAAACCCATGGTTTTTAAAGAACTCAGTATATAAAAATTAGACATAGAAAAAGGTCACCTTGATAGATGACCTTTTTCTTTCACTGCTATTAATGTTTTAGTATTGAACTAGATTGAAACAGTGTTTTCTCTTTAAAGCTTATTTCTTTGGCGCATTCGCACCGATGAACCAAGCGTCTTTATCGATAGTACGGCTAACTTCAGTCAATAAATCAGCGGTATCTTCATCACCAGCTTCGCCAGCGGTATCAATCGCTTCACGCAAAGATGCTGCAATGGTCTTGTAGCGATTAGTAAGCTCACGAACGTGCTGGTCAACTTCAGTGATATCAGTAGGGTAAGTCTCTAAGATAGAGTCCTCAACGACACGCTTAGAGATACCATTGGCTTTACCGCCAAGAATAACAATGCGTTCAGCAACAGTATCAAAAGCTTCAGTTAAGCGATCATAAGTGTCATCTAATAGCTGATGTACACCAATAAAGCCAGTACCTTGCAAATTCCAATGACATTGCTTGCTGTCCATACTCAAATCGATCAGATTTGCTAAATTAGCATTCAACAAATCAGTCATTTTCTGTGCAGTTGCGTCGTCTATTCCACTTGCGTAACGTTCTCTCATGTTTTGCTCCATTATTTAATTATTAGTTAAGGGCTATATTAATAAGAATTCTTTAAGTTGTTATAATAAATTTTGATCAGCACCAAGTTTATAAATTATCGTAGTCACGATACTTGGCGTTACTGCTTAATTCAGCACCAATAATAGCAGCTTAACTCAAACATGAAACCCTTAAGCGTTAGGCTTTATTAAGTGGTCGTGTAACAACTTTGTTAACCATGAAAAGCTTTGTAAAGTTGAACCCTTATCTAGACAGGTTATGTAGTCCTAGAGCATTTATTTAATCGAGCTGGAATGCAGTTGATGAGATTAAGGTGGTGCACTATCTAAATATTCATTGATAGAGAATGTATCCTCACCAACACTAACAATAAATATCCTATCAAAGCCTTCCTCAAATCTTGGGCGTTGCATCTTTTTTGCCGTACCTTTAACACCAACTTCAGGGATTTTCTCTTTACCTTGACGAGCATTATTACGTGCTAACGCATCTTTAAACGGACAATCAAGGTAGTAGGCAATAACTTCAAAGTTAGCGGCTTTTGCTGCGGTAATAAAGTCAGCACGCTCAAGCACAGTCGGATTGGTTTTATCAATGACCGTTTTGGTCTTGCTGGTAAGACACGCCTCAAATAATAACTGTAGCCGATGATTGGTGTTGAGCATGTCTTTATTGAGGCGGATATGACTGTGGAAAAACTGGCGCTGATAAAAAGTGGATTTACCAGCGCCTTGGATACCAATAAAAATAATCAGTTGCATAAATAGCCATTTATCCTAGTTAAATATACTACTCGGTAGGTTTGATGCCTTTCTCTTTAAACTTATCAAACAATTGCTGCTGGGTTAAGTTTTCAGTGTCATTGGCAAACTCATAATAGTCCGGCTTTCTATCAATGAAAATTTGGCTTTCAAAGGTAAAGTTAGTGTGGTCTTGAAATAGACCTAAAGATAAGACGTAAGTCTCAGAGCCAAGCTGATGATAATATAAATTAGTACCGCATTTATGGCAAAATGCGCGCTCTGCCCATTCGGATGAAGGGTAGACGGTCATAGAGTCCTCACCTTAAATGTCGGGTTTTGAGTTGCTATGTACTGCCATTAATGGACCGCTGCCCCAGCGGCGACACATTGTGCAGTGACAAGCCTCAAAGGTGTTGATGTCTTCTACTTCTATAGTGACATTACCGCACAGACAGTTGCCTTTCATAATCCATTCCTTTGTTTAATGTCTTTAGACTATACCTTAATTTTTCGGCTTTATTTTTATTATATTTTTACCTTTGATTATATTTTCAAACGTATATGTCACTTATTTATCTTTGATAAATAGTAGCTATATATCGTGATATTTTGGGTAAAATATATACCCCTATATTAAGGATAAGCTCTTAAATTGTCCTTTAAAAATAGCCATTTATCCCCATATTATTAAAAACATTAAAAGAAGATAGCTATTATGCGTATGCCCGAACCGCGTTCATCGCGTCAGTTAAATCAATTGGCCACTCAGCTGCAAGGCGAAGCTGAAATTAGTGGTGTTAATGCGTCAGGTACGCAAATAGCAAGTCGTGCTTTTGAGATGGTCACCGAATTTGAGCCAGCAGGCGATCAGCCGCAAGCGATTGAAAAGCTAGTTAAAGGTATTAATGCAGGCATGGATGAGCAGTTATTGCTTGGGGTAACGGGCTCTGGTAAGACCTATACCATGGCAAAGGTCATCGCTGAGACGCAACGTCCAACCATTATCATGGCGCATAATAAAACGCTTGCTGCGCAGTTATATGGTGAGTTTAAAGCGTTTTTTCCCAATAATGCGGTCGAGTATTTCGTCAGCTATTATGATTATTATCAGCCCGAAGCTTATGTGGCCGCTAGTGATACCTTTATCGAAAAAGACAGCGCGATTAATGATCATATTGACCAAATGCGTCTGTCTGCCACACGGGCATTGTTAGAGCGGCGTGATGCGATTATTGTCGCTTCGGTATCGTGCATTTATGGTTTGGGTGATCCCGAAAGCTATCTAAAAATGCTACTGCATATTGTGGTTGGTGACCGCATAGATCGTACTGCGACCATTAAACGTTTGGTTGAAATGCAATATATGCGTAATGAGCTAGACTTTGGTCGTGGTACGTATCGCTTGCGCGGTGAGATACTAGATATCTATCCAGCAGAATCGGAGCAGCTGGCTGTGCGGGTCCATTTGTTTGATAATGAAGTGGAAAAAATCACTTGGTTTGATCCGCTAACTGGTAAAACGGTGCGTAGCGTGCCGCGTATTACCATTTATCCAAAATCGCACTATGTGACGCCGCGTAATAAGCTAGAGGCGGCAACTCATACGATTCGTGCTGAGCTTGAACCACGTCTTGAGTATTTCCGTGATAATAATAAATTAATTGAAGCGCAGCGTCTTAAAGAGCGTACGCAGTATGATTTAGAGATGATTCAACAGCTGGGCTATTGTAACGGTATCGAGAACTACTCACAGCATTTATCTGGACGTCCATCAGGGGAAGCGCCGCCGACATTGTTTGATTATATCCCAGAGGATGCCTTGCTATTCCTTGATGAGTCGCATGTGACAGTCTCGCAAATTGGGGCGATGTATAAAGGTGATCGGTCACGGAAAGAAAACTTGGTCAATTATGGTTTCCGTTTGCCAAGTGCCATGAATAACCGTCCAATGAAGTTCGAAGAATGGGAACGTATTAAGCCGACCACGATTTATGTCAGCGCCACGCCTGCATTATATGAGTTGGAACATAGCGAACAAGTCGTCGAGCAAGTGGTGCGTCCAACGGGTCTGATTGATCCTGAGATTGAGATTCGTCCGGTACTTACCCAAGTCGATGATGTGCTATCGGAGATTACTATCCGCAGTGCCAAAGATGAACGCGTATTAATCACTACTTTAACCAAGCGGATGTCAGAGGATTTGACCAGTTATCTCAAAGAATACGATGTCAAAGTCGCTTATCTCCATTCAGATATTGACACCCTTGAGCGTATGCAAATTATTCATGAGCTGCGGACGGGCGTATATGATGTACTGGTCGGTATTAACCTGCTACGTGAAGGTCTCGATTTGCCAGAAGTGTCATTGGTCGCAATATTTGATGCGGATAAAGAGGGCTTTTTGCGTTCGGAGCGAGCCTTGATTCAGACCATTGGTCGTGCTGCGCGCCATCTTCATGGTAAGGCGATTCTCTATGCCGACCGTATCACCAACAGTATGCAAAAGGCGATTGATGAGACCGATCGTCGCCGTGAAAAACAAGTGGCATTTAACCTTGAGCATAACATCACGCCAAAAGGTGCGCGCCGAAATGTCACTGACAAAATCGATACCGGTGAGGACCTCGATGCCAATGACAATCAAGCGATTCCGGTCAAAAGCAATCTACCTGATGTGGATATTAGCATCTTACGCAGTCCTGATTTACTCGCTAAAGAAATCAATCGTCTGGAGAAGCTGATGAAGCAATATTCGCGCGACTTGAAGTTTGAAGATGCGGCGAAAACTCGGGATAAAGTGTTGGAGCTAAAGGCGCATTTGCTTTAGCAGGTAAAGCATAGAGTTCACAGAGAGTAGGGCGGGTTAGCTGATAGTTAGCTCGCCTTTTTTATGTTTAGTTAATATGTCAAAGTTAATTTTACTTTTCATTAAAGTTAAAATGAGTCAGTTTCATTAAAAAGATGAACTCTTTTAACCAATCTCTTTTAAAAATATTTTATATGGTATAAAGAACTACAGTTATCAGCAAGCTTACTTTTATCAATTGGAGAAATAAAATGAGTAGTTATAAAGATGTAGTTATTGAAACTTATATTAATACAAAAGGTGGTTCATCAAAGAGTATACGGGCTCGTCCTATAGCGGGACAAAGTTTTGATACGAGTATGAATGTAGAGTGCTCTTCAAAGATGAGAAAATCTTATCCAGTCGGTACAAGATTCCTAATTCAAGCAAAAATTTCTGAAAGAGAAGGTGGAACTCCGTTTCTTTACGCTTATTATAATGCTCCTTATAGAATAGTAGCTGAGCGTGAGATTGAAGAGCTAATTGGATAACATTTTTTACTCTAGTTTTGGTAGAGGTTTTACTGTTTTACTTATGTGTTACGATAAATCTGGATAAAATTAAATGCATAAATTTAGTGAACTCATAGAAATGTCTACATTATTAACAATTAATTCAATGGAAAGAAGTTATGAGCTAATATCAAAAGAGCTGGAAACAAGTGGAAGTACTTTATGGGTTAAGTTTCTACAGACACTTACTCTACAGAAAACAATATACATTATTGGAGTATTCTCCTTTTCAGAATCTACATTACAAACACTATTAATATGCAAGAATGGTTTTATTCAAGCTGAAAAAGAGTTGAAAGAAATGGGTGAAACTGAGTTAGTGAGTAAATTTGAAATCTACAGAGCGGCGATTAATGTATTGAAGCATGGGTATGGAAGGAGCTATGACTACCTTATAAAAAATAAACACAATTTATCTTTCAAAGTAAAAGGTGAAAATGAAGGGTTTTTTGAGGAAGGGGATGTTTCTGAGATAGTTACTCTCATAGAAGTGGATGACCAATTTGTTTTAGACTGTACGGAAACTATTAAGCAAGTTTTTAAAAAGCTAGGTTTTTGACTTTCGTGGACAGTTTTTATTGAGAATGTGACGACTCTTATCACTAGTTTCGCTCGATATTTTGCATTACCCACATGACTATTGACGCCACTATAAGTGATAACACCAACATCATGTCATTGCTAATATCAAACGTAGTTTTACACTTTGCCACTTAAAAAATCCTACTGGTTTTTGTAGTATAGCTCAACAAAGCATCATCTAGGTGACAGTCATTTTGAATGTCTCAGGTCTACAAAATTTAAACTTTAGGAGTGTATTTATGTTTGATGTTAAGTCGTTATTTAAAAAAGCGGTAGAAAAGGAACTGGTCAATGTTGATGACTATATTTTTATGCCTGAGCGTATAGATATGGTCATGGATGAAGGTGATTTAAGTTGCATCTTAAACAGTGATGGTACTGTCAATATTTTCTATACGAAGCAAGGAATAACGGACGTAAGGGCAGCGGCTCGTAAGCATCCTTTTACCGCTTTTGAGACTGAGCTGCATCATGGGATATATGATGATGTTATTGAGGATTTGGTTGAAGGTGTTAACAAGGTTATTGATGGCAGATCTAAATACTTTACTAAGGTAGTTTTACCGTCAACCTCTGCTTTAGGTGCGCCCGTACCTTTGAAGCCATCACAAAATGAGAGACCTTTAACGGGAACCCCGTTATCAGGAACGCCTTTAAAGCCATAATTATCTACATAGAATAAGTGCTTAAGTTTATTGGTTTAGACGCTTCATTGTAATATCCTTCTTCACAACCGTGTTAAAAACAAAAAGGCTGAGTTCATAATGAAACTCAGCCTTTTTGTTTTTAACACGGATGAATTTTTTAGCTTCATCACATCTTTTATTTTAACATAGTGCTGTAACAACTTTGTAGCGTGTTCGCAATGACTTTAGTCGCCAGTTGTACTCTATAGTTAGAATTTATGGCTGCATTTCCCAGCTCAACAAGAGTCACTTGTTGTGGTGCTTGCTCACTGACGCAGCCACAAACTTTGCTTGTTGCCGCCTCTTGTTGTCTCTCATTCATAGCGGCACTAACGATGCGCCAAGCAGGTTGTTTTTCAATCTCATAACGGCATTGGTTATCGATAACGGTTTTTAATACATTCATCCCAGCGCTGTTTACTGTACCAATAGCAGTGCCTGCTGCGCCTGGGATCGTGCTTGGGTTGGTGTTAGCGCCTGTTGTGGTACATCCGGCGAGAGCAAATGTAGCAAGCATAGCAGTAGAGATAAAGAGTTTTTTCATAGTGTAATCCTTTGATATTAATTAGTATTGTTTAAAAGTTGTGGTTGAAAGTATATTTTGATAAAGGCTTTTAAAGTGGTTTTTAAATAAACAATCATCGTTCGATTTGAGGTACTGACAACGACTTGCGATTATTACATACTTTTAGAGCTTTGACTCACACCAAATATTGTAAGAGCGAGATATAGATACTTTTAGCAGGGTCTTTATTTAGTTATTAACTTAGTTTAAATAGGTGCAATCTGTTTACCACTCTCTCCAGCCGTGCTATTTTAACTCTAACTCTTCATGGGTAGTGGAGGCGGATATGTTGCGATATTATTTTATGCTATCGACATTATTAATCAGTACGGTTTCGGTCGTCCATGCTCGAGAAGTCGTGTTGCCAAAGCCCGTCATCATAGCGTTAATAGAAGAGCGTTGCTCATCGCCCGACCCCAATCCGCGTGTGAGTCCTGTACTAGAGTATGACTGCTCAGATAAATATGAAGATGGCGATGAGGACGAGCAGAGCATGGATTATAGTCTGCGCTTGGTGCCTTTAATCGCGCAGGATTTTGACCGAAATGGTATCCGAGATTTTGCGTTGGTGGTTGAGTCTTCTGGTCCATTGGGCGGTAGTGTGACGACCAATAGCGGTATTCATTATGTCCTATTAGATAAAAAACAGAAAATAATAAAAGATCATGAGGTGTTACTTTATGCACCCTTTAGCGAGCATATCGTTGAGTATAGCATCGTCGGTCAGCGCATTAAGTATGAAGCAGTACCAAACTATCGCAGTCATCCTGAAGCTTATAAAGATGGCGTGCTGCTAGTACCAGCCCTTAAATTTGAAGTGAACTGGATAAATGGTAATCCCACGAGTACCTATTATCGGGAGAACTGCCGACTGGCTGGTATTAAAGACAAACCCCTGCTGAAACTTGCTCGCGGTGTTACCCGTGAGACCGATATCGATATGCATGACTACACGCAAGTCATTACAGAAAAGGCGCAGATACGTGATCTACAAGTGACGGCTACTTTGGAAGGCTGTGATTATAGTGAGGTTGTATTTAATATTGAACCCATTAGTGGTCAGACTTTACCTGTTCTAACCGACGTTTTGCAAGCGTTGATTCCGGTCACACACCATCATAAGCAACTTCGAGACCTATTAAAACTAGATCAAAAATCTCAGATAAAATTCGGTGAGGTGCTGTCTTTAAATAATAACTGGTCGGGGCGAATATATATAGACAGAAAGAACAACAGCTCTAGGCTAAGAATCAACTTATCTCAGATAAAGTAGGTCAGAAACGTGAGTGATTTAAATTAAAAAACCAGCGAAGGTAACTCAGCTGGTTTTTTAATCTATATGATTATAGGGTTTTAAACATTTTTACCATGTTGCTCTTGCTGAATACTTTTAGCCAATTTATAACATTCTTCGATATGGTCGGTGGCGATTTTTTTGAAAATCATGTAGCCCATCGTTGCTGCAACCAATTGTCCACCGAGTGGAATAAACTTGGTCACTTGCTTAGCCGCAATACGACCACCAAAACCTTGCACCGTTTTCTTCACGATACCGCGGGTTGCCATAAGGGCTGCAAAGTCGACGGTGCGATCTTTTAAAGCACCCCAATGAATAGCGCGTGACTCTAAATCTACTGCCGACTCACGACCTTCAATTAAGCCAAAGCGTTCACTGATATCAGGAAGCAGTTGGGTTAACATGCCAGCATCAACGGCCACATCAAAGAAGGGTACAGGGACAACGGCCACACCAGCGGAATATCTGGCGCGTTTTTTGACTAAGTCTATACATTCTTTTTTGACTTGTTCTAGGTTTAAATTAGGATCGATAGTATTGGGGAGTTTGTCAACGGCGGGGGTAGTGAGCATAATAGTATCCTTATAAAGGTATCAATGTTGAATAAATAGTAAGTTTGACAAGTAGCTATCATTTTATGTATTTATCGCTGGCATGCAATCATAGCTTTGTATCGAATTATAAAAAATAGCTTATCTATACGCAGTTTTTGTAAGTTGCACATAAGATAATCATATCTGCTTATCATAAGAATGTTGGTTAAGTTGCCTTTACTGATATCTATATTGACGTCTATCTTGACATGTTTATTGATGCCTTTATGAATCGCTTTTATCTGTAGACGCCGCTGCTATAAATTAACATTGTGAGCCAGTGACAAAGCCAGTAGAATACCAACATGCTAAATTTGACCCCCCGATATACTGGCACTCGCATTGACGAGTTGCCCGCCGCGCTGCAACCCCTTGCTGCCCAATCCTTTACTCTTGCTCGCCTGTATGCAGGGCGAGGTATCATTGAACCTGATGAGCTTGAGACCACTTTGTCTGGTCTGTTACCGGCTGAGATGTTGCATGGTGTCACGGAAGCCGTACGTTTGTTAGACGTGGCTATCGATGAAGGTCAGCGAATCCTAATCGTTGGTGACTTTGACTGTGACGGTGCCACCAGTACCGCGCTGATGATGCGTGCCTTGACGGCTATGGGCGCAAAAGTTGATTTCTTAGTGCCTGATCGCTTTAAGTACGGTTATGGTTTGACGCCTGAGATTGTCGAGTTGGGTATTGAGACCTATCAGCCGCAAGTGATTGTCACGGTGGATAATGGTATCTCAAGCCATGAAGGCGTGGCACGCGCGCAAGCGGACGGTATCACCGTTATCATTACTGACCATCATCTCACAACCAAACCTGTGCCGCCTGCTGAGGCCGTGGTCAATCCCAATCAGCAAGACTGTGACTTTACTAGTAAAGCTTTGGTCGGAGTTGGGGTCGCGTTTTATGTGCTTGGACGCTTGGCTAAATTACGCCGTGAGGCTGGCAAGTCTACGGTGCAAGTCAGTCAATATTTAGACTTAGTAGCGCTGGGTACGATTGCAGACGTTGGTATATTGGATAAAAACAATCGTATTCTTGTACATCATGGGCTAGCTGCTATTCGACAAGGGCGCTGCTGTATGGGGATTTTAGCGCTGCTTGAGCAAGCAGGGCGCGACCCCAAAAAATTGCATGCGCAAGATTTTGGTTTTGTATTGGGGCCACGTATTAATGCGGCTGGGCGTATGGACAATATGCGTATCGGTATTGAATGCTTATTGACTGAAGATTGGCCTACCGCGCAACGCTTAGCGCACGAGCTTGAACAGCTCAATCGTAACCGCCGACAAGTCGAAGGCGAGATGCGCACTCAAGCCGATAGTATTGTAGAAAGTTTAAACGCTGATGATGAGTCTGATGGCAGCAATAGTGAAGACAGTAACGATAGCCATAATAATGATGATAGTAATGATATTATCATTACTAAAAAGGCTGAAAAAAACCCAGTTACTAATAATAATGACCAGCGTAGTATTGTTCTTTATCAAGACAACTGGCATCAGGGCGTTATTGGTATTGTCGCTGGCCGCTTAAAAGAAAGTTATTATCGTCCTAGTATTGTCTTCGCGCCTGCCGATATGGAACGTACAAATGGTGATGATGCGATTAAAGGTTCAGCCCGCTCGATAGCTGGGGTGCACATTCGCGATGCGATTGAGCAAGTGGCAGAACAGCACCCTAATTTAATCAGCCATTTTGGTGGGCATGCGATGGCCGCAGGCTTGACTATTAAACGTAGTAACTTTGAGGGTTTTGTTACTGCTTTTAATGATGTGTTAGATGAGCTTGATGATAGCGTATTCGCTGAGCAAAAATATACCGATGGTACACTGCAAGCCGATGATTTTAGCTTATGGTTTGTTGAGAATTTAGCAGAGGCCAGTATTTGGGGACACGGCTTTGCACCGCCGATATTCGATGGGGTGTTTGAAGTGTTGAGCTTTAAAGTGTTAAAAGACAAGCATCTAAAACTATCACTGCGTTATCCAGACGTACAATATCCGATTGAGGCGATTTATTTTAACTTTGATAGCAGCGAGTGGGATTATCGAGCTGAGAAGGTCCACTTATTATTTGAGCTTGCTATTAATGAGTGGAATGGTAAAAAAAGCTTACAGTTGATGGTTAAAGACTTAGCGGTAATTATCTAGTTTAAAATTATGAATTTCAAAAGCACTAATCATAAATTTTGATATAAAAAGGGGCGTCAATCATTAGGGTTAATGCCCTTTTTTTGATTCTTATCTTCTTTGAATGGTTAAAGCGAATGTTTTTTCATTAGTCCAATGTCTGGAAAATGCCAATCATAGCGCACCGCTAGCATACGAATCACAAAAATCGTCATCAGCGTACACGACTCTTTTATCCAAGAGGTCACACCCATACCCTCTAATGCAAAGTACAACACGCCGCCAATAATTGCTGCAGTGACATAAATCTCGCGCTGCAATACTAATGGAATCTCATTACACAGCATATCGCGTATGACCCCACCAAACAGAATATTTAGTACCCCAAGCAAGATACAGATGGGGATATTAGCGCCCATTTCTTGCGCCACTTGTATGCCAATCAAGGTAAAAATCGCCAACGCCAAGCCATCGAATAGCTTTAATAAGCCATCCACATGCCGCGCTTTTGGGTTACAAAACATCTGAAACCCAACGGAGGATATAGTGATAATTAGCAGGTAATTCATATTTACCATCCAAAACAGCGGATAGCGATCAAGAATAATGTCACGCGCTGTCGGGCCACTAATGGCAGCAATCATCGCCACTAAAATGCAGCCAAACACATCAAAGTTTTTATGCTTGGCCAACACGGTTCCCGATATGCTACAGGCAAAAATACCAAACATCTCAAGCCAAAACATAAACGAGGTGGGCTCAAATCGCGTCACAAACTCAGGAGTGAGGGCCGCCGGAGCATGGGCGATTGGGGTGATAGAAGTAGACGGAGCGGCCGCACTGAGGGTAGCGAAGGTAGGCGAAAATAGCAGGTCGAAAGATTTGCCAAATAGGGTCATACAACAGGCATTCAGCCACGCATACAGATTGACACTGATAATACTGATCATAAAGTTTCACATAAAAAATTCACGCAAGCGGCTAAGAAGTTAGCCAACCAGGCGAATGGAGGGAAGATGCCAATCAAAGCGCAGTGCCAACATCCGCACTGCAAAGATGACGCTAAGCATAATAAATTCATTCAGTCGTGCAGGCATGCCCCAATGCTCAAGTAGTAAATACGTCACTGAGCCTACGATACTGGCAGAGATATAAATCTCACGTTGGAGCAATAGTGGTATCTCATTACAGATAATATCGCGCAATAAGCCGCCGATAATCGCCGTCCATACACCCATCATAATGGCGATCACCGGCAACATACCTTGATCGAGCGCCACGTTAAAACCGATGACGCTAAAGGCGGCGAGCCCAATCGCATCGAACAGCTTTAACGCGTTATCGATTTTATGATAAAGATTAGCAAATATTTGTAGAATAAGGGAGGTGACGGTAATAACGATTAAATAATTGAGGTCAGTCATCCAAAATAGCGGATGGCGATCTAACGCCATATCACGCAGTGTACCGCCGCCAATGGCATTGACCATTGCTACTAAAATGCAGCCAGCAATATCAAAGCCTTTATGCTGCGCGAGCAAAGTACCCGCGATAGCACAGGCAACAATGCCAATCATGTCTAAGATATACAGTAAAATATCAGGGAAAATAAAAGCAGTGAACATGGTCGTATCCCTAATAACGACTGACTAAAAGAGCTTTATTTGAATACTAATAAAACAGATTTTTCCTTAGTCTCAGCCGTCTTTAGCAAACAAGACCAGCCCCAGCATAATTAGCCCAATACCCACTAGCCCCATCGCTGATGGCAGAGCATTGCCCAGTAATAATATACCACCAATTAGCGCAAATATGACTTCACTAGCCTGAGTTGAATCAACACCGGCGACTTCGCTTGAAGTCTCAGCGCGTTCACGGGCATATAAAAAGATACTGGTTGCCCCAACTCCAGCTAATAAAGCCACCAATAAAGTATTGAATATCTGCGAGGTAGCAGGAGCTTCAGGACGCACTATAATGCCTAAAATTAACCAAAATGGCAAACTACCAAGAGTCATTAGCCAAACTTTATTAAAGGCATTTTGTAGTAGCTCAGTCTCAATTGCTGGAATACGGGCAATTAGGTTTTGTAGCATAGATTTGGGCGGTGTCTTTTCAGCAGTGGTGGCTGGAGATATAGGGGGCGCTTCTGTCGTAAGTGGTTGAGCACTGTTTTTATGAACATTACTTTCGCGTGCTTTACGCAGCGCTGCTGTATGCTTGCGTGAATTATACGAGACTTGCCAAACCAGCTGATTGCCAATAGGGTAACTAAAGGCAGCAATTAAGGCCGGCAATGCGCCATATAGCAGCATCTCAGCCATAGGTGTCGCCTCTATAGTTGAGGCGCGTAAGCCTTCACTGACATTGACCAAGACTACACCAAGAAATACTAATAACGCATAGACGATGAATTTTTTGTCAAAACGTTGCCCAAAAGCTAACAATACTAGCAGGCTAGTTACTACCGTAAACATAAAGGTGGCAGCTACTACCCAGCCAGCAACGTGGTCGCCAGCATAACAAATACCGGTATAAAACACCCCAAAACCAATGCTACCGGTGATACACCAAAAGCCCCAGTTATTACGGAAGATAATAGCTAATTCTTTAATGCGCCCAAAGCCATGTTGCATGGTGATAATCATGGTAATCATCAGCCACATAAAAATATAACGTAGGCTTGCTGACCAAAACCAATCGCCACCAGCAGAACTCATTAGCTCGTTCAAGATAAAGGTTGAGCTAAATAGCGCGCCCGCTAACAAGCCTAATAAAATTAGTTTGACCATGGTTGCATCCTTGCACTTTCTAACTTTGACGATGACTTTCTTTAGTTACGCGCAGTAGACTATTCAGAAACAGGCGGTTCAAAAGCAAGCTATTCAAAACTGATAGCTTGCCTTGCTTATTTACCTTTGGCATCCGCCCAGATAATTTTATGCAGTTGCAATTGAAAGCGTACTGGTAAAGCATCGGCCAACATCCATTCAGCCAACTCACGCGCTAATTCGGGTACATCTGGGCTGCTGTCATTCTCAGCCACATTAAACATCGGCGAAAACCACACAGTTCCAACTAATTTATCTAGTTTATACTCAAACAGTTTGGCTTTAGCCCAGTCGTAATCAGCACGGTTCATAATCACGAATTTAAGCTGATCATGCTGGGTGAGGTAGTCAAGGTTTGACCATAAGTTTTTAGCCGACTCACCTGAGCTTGGGGTTTTAAGATCCATCACTTTACTAACGGCTGGCGGGACATTTTGTACCGATAGCGCCCCTGCAGTCTCAAGTGATATCTCATAGTCGTCTGCCAGCAAGCGCTTGATGAGCTCAATGGCATTGGGCTGCGCTAATGGCTCACCGCCAGTGATACAAACACGCTTGCAAGGATAGCTACCAATCGTAGCCATGATCGTCTCTAGCGATTGACGCTCGCCGCCGCTAAAGGCATATTCCGTATCGCAATACACACAGCGTAGCGGACAGCCAGTTAAGCGGACAAATATTGTCGGCAAGCCTGAGGTCAAAGCTTCCCCTTGTAGGGAATAAAAAATCTCAGTCATGCGTAAACCCGCTTCAGGGTCAGTGACGGGGATGGCGGAGGTACGTAGCGATAGCTCACTCATAAAAATTTCAAATAAGATAAGGGGTTGATAGCGTGGTCAAACGTTTTACAAAAGCAGAGGTGGTAAGAATAATACCAACTTGAAAAAGCAGTTAAAACACGGTTATCAAACAAGATAAAAATAAGGCACACGATAGCTGGCAAGTATAAAACTTGGCACAAGATAGGTGCAAAAAAGGGCAGTCATTAGTTTAGATAGCGATCAGTTGCAGTATTAGATAAGGTATTAGAATATTACGATAAATTATAGCTCATAGATTATAGCTTAAGCGGCTATATTAAGCTGTAAAAAAGACACTGAAGTTTATCTTCAGCATCTTGATTTTGACCAATACAATTATTAAGGCAGTAACAAGGTTTAGTCTAAACGTAGTAACTCATTAACCGCTGTTTTCGCACGCGTTTGTGCATCTACTTTTTTTACAATGATGGCGGCGTATAAGCTATGCGTACCATCTTCAGAAGGTAGTGAACCCGGTATTACTACTGATCCGGCTGGTACACGGCCACGATGAATCTCGCCTGTTTCGCGGTCATAAATACGGGTTGATTGACCGATGTAGACACCCATTGAGATAACCGCGCCTTCTTCAACGATAACGCCTTCAACGATTTCAGAGCGCGCACCGATGAAGCAGTTGTCTTCAATAATAGTTGGATTGGCCTGCAATGGTTCAAGTACACCACCGATACCAACGCCACCTGATAGATGCACGTTTTTACCAATTTGAGCGCATGAACCGACTGTAGCCCAAGTATCTATCATCGCACCTTGATCGATATAAGCACCAATGTTGACATAAGATGGCATTAACACCGCACCCGCTGCGATATATGAGCCTTTACGCGCGATAGCAGGAGGCACAACACGAACGCCCGCTTCTTTAAACTGTGCTTCGCTCCAATCAGCAAATTTAGTCGGTACCCTGTCATAAAACTGCACGTGCTCGCCAGCTGACATGATGTAGTTATCATTGAGACGGAACGATAATAGTACTGCTTTTTTTGCCCATTGATTAACAACCCATTCGCCATCTTTCTTTTCAGCGACACGCAGACTGCCGTTGTCAAGTTGCTCAAGTACTTGCTCGATAGCATCACGGACGTCTTGTGGCATGGTACTGGGGCTATATTCGTTACGATTCTCAAAGGCTTGTTCGATAGCTTGTTGTAGTGACATAAAAACTCCTAAAGATGATTTATAGTGAGAGAAAAGTGAGAAAAACTGCTTCTTATCTACATTTAACGCGTGCGTTATATAATTCTTAATTAGACTAAAGTACTTAAGCTAAAGAGTTGCCTGTCGTATTTTTGCTAAATTAGCAAACTACAGTTTTTATTAACAATTCAACCTATTAAACGCTCAACGTTCTTATCCAGTTTAAAATATCGTAATAGACCACGCTAGGATGCTGCTCATGTAATATTTCGTGGCGCATATTGGGGTATAAGCGCGCGTCAACCTTGCTGAATTTTTGCTTATGTAAGTTACTGATGATATTTCGAACACCATGGCCCATATTACCGATGGGGTCATTCTCGCCGCTGACAAACAGCATTGGGAAGCTCTTAGTAATAGTTGATGCCCACCCTTTATGCAGACCCGCTTGCATGAGCGTAAACAATGTCAAAAAACCATTGTTAGTAAAGGTAAAACCAGCCAATGGATCCGCTTCATAGGCTTCAATGTTAGCAGTGTCTTCACTCAACCATGCAAACTCGGAGGACGAGATACGGTTATCAAGCTTGGCATTAAGTACTTTATTCATCGTATCAGCAAATACGGTATTGGTCTTTTTAGGAGCGGCTTTTGCTAACATTTTATTGATTGGTAGTACCATTTTAACCAATGGATTAGCGTCTGCTGTGCCCATCAGAATAGCCCCTGTGAACTCTTGAGCATGATGCTTAAGTACGGTACGCACAATAAATGAGCCCATTGAGTGCCCTAATATAAAGTGTGGCACCTCAGAGTGACGCGCTTTTAAAGCATCCGACATGATAATGACGTCTTTTAACAACGACTGTACGGGATGTTCATTACCAAAAAACCCTAACTCATCAGGCGCTTTAATCGTCTGTCCGTGCCCGAGTTGATCGTAAGTCGCTACCGCAATGCCATGATTCGCTAAAAACTGCGCAAAATCAGCGTAACGACCGCTGTGCTCTGCCATACCATGCACAATGAGCAAGGTTGCTTTGACTGCGCTGCCCTTTTGGGTATCAGCTGGCTCAAAAAATGTATGGTGCAAATAATGAGTATTATCGGAGGAGGTAATGTTCTCAGGGTTACTCATAAGCGGTTCCTTAAGTTAAAAGTTTTAGAAGTTCAAGGCAAGTTATTCATTATTGTGCTGGGCGCTGATAAATCGTTTTGCCTGCTTTAATAGTTTTTACTACCTTAATATCTTTGAGCTTATTAGGCGTGATCGTTAGCGGGTTAGCATCTAAAATGACCAAATCAGCCAATTTGCCTGAGGTTAACGACCCTTTACTGTCCTCTTCAAAGTACTCATAAGCGGCATTGGTGGTAATGGCTTTAAGCGCTTGATAGGGGCTAGCACGCTCATCTTTACCAATTGTTTTACCTGAGCGCGAGGTACGATTAACTGCTGACCATACTGTGAACATTGGATCTACAGGGGTTACTGTATCATCGGAATGGTTAGTATATTTTAAGCCCATTTTATCGGCGGTTACAATGGGGCTTAAGAAGTTGGCCCGTTTTTCGCCTAGATTCTTGACGTGTACATCACCCCAAAAATAGGCATGGTTGGTAAAAAACGAGGGGTGCATGTTATACTTTTTAAATGCTTGTAATTGATCAAAACGTACAAATTGGGCATGAATAGGAATAGTACGGCGGTCTTTGTCCGCAGCTTGTCCGGTTTTTTTCACCGCGTATTCGTGCGCCTTGATAATCATATCGGTAGCACCATCGCCATTATTATGGATAAATAGTTGATTGTCACGGGCGTAAGCTTTTACGAACATCTCGTTGAGCTCATCCTGACTGACGCTTGGCAGACCTCGGCAGTCTTTTTTGCAATCATCAACTGGGGTGAGGTAAGGCTGACTGAAATAAGCGGTTTTACCCTGCGGTGACCCATCAGCGACGATCTTGGTGCCTTGAACTTTAAAACCGTTTTGATAGGTTTTCCATACAAAGTCTTTGTCCGCTAAATTCTCGTCTAAATCGCTAACACCTGCCAGCGCCACTAAGTCAATTTTGAGCTTACCGGCATCGGCTTGCTTTTGAAAAAACTGAATAGTATCACGGGCAGTCGAGCCATTATGCGCAGTGGTCAAACCATGCTCAGCATAATAATCTTGGGTCTGCTCAAAGAATTTGGCTTGATTGGGGTCGAGTACCTCTAGCATTTTGCGCACAAAAGGGTACATCGCGGTTTCTTGTACTAAACCCGTTGGCTCATTAGAGCCTTTAACCCGTGCAATATTACCACCAGCAGGCGCTTTAGTAGCCGCCGTTACTTTCATAGCTGCTAGGCCTTTGGTATTGGCAACGCCCATATGACCACTGGTATGTTGCAGATATACCGGATTGTTCGGTAATACTTTATCGATATCCTCTTTGGTTGGGTGTTTGCCCTCAGCCAGCTGAGTCTCATCATAACCCCAACCGTATATCCACTCACCATCCGCGATATTATTATCTTGTTTATAGGCTTTTAAAGCTTGCAACATTTGCTTAATACTATCGACGTTACCAATAGGGGAAGGGTTTAGATTCACTTGACCCATCGTATTCGACACCATATCAAAATGACTGTGCGGATCGATAAAACCCGGTAGCAACGTTTGGTTTTTTAAATCTACCTGCGCGGCATTTTTATATTTTGATTGCGCTGCGTTTAGACTGCCAACGTAAGCTATTTTACCTGCTTGGGTGACTAAGGCTTCAACCATCTGCGGTTCATTACCCTCCATAGTGATGATATTACCGTTGTAATAAACAGTAGCCGCATCGCCAACTTCTGTGACCTTGCTGGCGTTATTGGTCTGCATAGCAGTACAGGCCACAATACTCATTAGACCCAAACTTAATAAAGTCGGTTTAATTAAGGTGGATATTGTTATTGGGTTAGTCATTGAATATATCCTCAAAATTTTACAATTAAAAATAACGCTATTTTTTTGATTGCTGCTTTTAAAGCAAAGTCGTTATTTGCTAAGTTATTGCTGTAACCAATTTAACCACAAAGCTTTGTAGGGTCAATGCTATTTCTTTTATTATTATATAATGCAGCGTTGGCCATAATTTCGTGATTAAAATAAGTAGGTGGGTGCTTGGTATTGAATTATTTAGTATTGAATTACTTAGGATTCAGTAACCAAAATGAACGACTATATAAATCATTAATAAAAAGCAGTTTTAATCAACTTTCTACTTAAAAATAAAAATAAAAAAAGAGGCCATGTCTGACCTCTTTTTTTAATAGTTAATTACTGGTAATTAACTGCGGTAATTTATAAAAATCCCATACTGTTTCTAACAACCAAGCTTACCTTCAGCAATGAGTGCTTTTTGACTACGGATAGGCGCTGGGCAATCTTCGCCATAGAATTGACGGTCGGCAAAATAGCTCGAGCGTACCATTGGACCTGCCCAAATATTAAAAAAGCCAATCTTTTTGCCATATTCCATATAGCGCTCGAATTCGTCAGGATGGACATACCGATCAACGGGCGCATGATTCTTGCTGGGTTGCAAATATTGACCGACCGTAATCATATCGACATCATGCGCTTTCAAATCATCAAGTAAGGTATAGATTTCTTCTTCAGTCTCACCCAAACCTACCATAAAGCCACATTTGGTAGCGATATCAGGACGACGTTCCTTATAAATTTTCAGCAAGTCTAAAGAATGCTGGTAATCAGAACCAGGGCGGAACGCTTTATACAAACGTGGCACCGTTTCGATATTATGGTTGAACACATCCGGCGCGGTTTCGGCTAATAAATCTAAGGCGATATCCATACGGCCACGGAAATCAGGCACTAAGATTTCGATTAAGCAATTTGGGCTCAGCGCACGTGATTCATTCAATACTTCAACGAAATGCATTGCGCCGCCGTCTTTTAAATCATCACGGTCAACTGAGGTAATTACCGCATATTTAAGCTCTAGACCCAAAATAGTTTCAGCGGTATGGCGCGGCTCATCCTTATCTAACTCATTAGGGCGACCATGTCCCACATCACAGAACGGGCAGCGACGGGTACAAATGTCACCCATAATCATAAAGGTCGCCGTACCATCAGAGAAGCACTGTGCTAAGTTTGGGCATGCAGCTTCTTCACAGACGGTATACAGCTTTTGCTCACGTAGCTTCGCTTTAATACGCGCCACTTCTGCAGGTGAAGATAATTTAACCCGAATCCAGTCTGGCTTTTTCTTTGCTTCAATCGTGGGGATTACTTTAATTGGGATACGCGCAACTTTATCGTAGCCGCGTAATTTTTCACCTTGGATAGCTTTTTTTGGTTTGGCTTTGGCAGCCGGGACGTAGGTTTGTACTGCTAATGAGCTCATAGAGTTATCCTAAACCTTCATAATCCTAAGTCTTTATAAGATAAGGGGTTTGTTTGTTATTCAATGACAGTGAAAGGTAGATTTAATACGACGATTATAGCAAAAGTTATGCGGTTTTTCATCCAGCAATAATAATTATCAGGCGAACATGCGGGCAAGACGCAAAATGTGTTTGTCTACACAATATTTACTAGGTAAAGGCGATTTAAATGAGAAAATATCTAAGGTTTGCACAATCTAGTTAATGTTGAAAGTGCTATCAGTATTAGGCCGCGTCTAACGAAAAAATGAGATGAGCAACACTCAGTAATGATATTAAATATAGAAAGTAATTGTCTGTTTTTGGACTGATTTCTTCTTCATCTTAAAGGCACTAAAGCAAGTTTAAAGGTATCAAAGCTATGGAGAATAATCTTATGATAAAAACTATTACCATAAAGTTAACTTGATAACCACTACAAGTGCACAGTCCATGATGCCGTAGCGATGCCATTAAGGCGTATTGGTTTGCTGGTTGCCTTACAATCTAACAGAAAATAGGGCAGAAAACACGGGAAAATTAACTCAGTGTCTTCGGTAGTTTTATTAATTGTCAATGATAACTAAAAGTTCAGGCACTCTAATCCACGTTGCAAAATACCTCCCATTTTTATAATAAATGTTGGCTATGGGGGTCATTTCACAGTAGGGTCATTAACATTTTGACTGTTATACGCTATATTAGTAGGCATAAATATCCAAATTGGTGCATCAATGCAGGCGGTCATTCTGACTACCCCCCCATAATGTGCTAACCACTTAACCGACGAGGATGACTATTGTGTTAGAAGTTTATCGTAAACATGTCGCAGAACGTGCCGAGCTAGGAACTGTACCCCTTCCTCTTAATGAGTATCAAGTAGCCGAATTGGTTGAACTGCTTAAAAACCCACCAGCGGGTGAAGATGCGTTCTTGGTAGATTTGCTTGAGAACCGTATTCCTGCCGGTGTTGACCAAGCTGCCTACGTGAAAGCGGCCTTTTTAGCCGCTATTGTTAAAGGTGAGGCACAGTCGTCATTAATCAGTAAGCAAAAAGCCGTTCAAATTTTAGGTACCATGCAAGGTGGCTATAACGTTCAGCCATTAGTTGCTGCACTAGACGATGCCGAAGTAGCACAAGACGCAGCCGAAGCGCTAAAGAAAACGTTATTAGTATTTGATGCCTTCCATGATGTGACTGAAAAAGCAGAAGCGGGTAATGCCATCGCTAAAGAAGTCATTCAATCTTGGGCAGATGCTGAATGGTTTACGAACCGCGCTGAAGTACCAAAGAAATCAACTTATACTACATTTAAAGTCAGCGGCGAAACCAATACCGACGACCTGTCGCCTGCGCAAGATGCGTGGAGCCGTCCTGATATTCCATTACATTCATTAGCCATGCATAAAAACTCTCGCGACGGCATCACTGCTGACGATGAAGGTATTATTGGCCCAATGAAACAAATTGAAGAATTAAAAGAAAAAGGCCATCAATTGGCTTATGTTGGTGACGTGGTTGGTACCGGCTCTAGCCGAAAATCAGCAACCAACTCAGTATTATGGTTAATGGGTGATGATATCCCTAACGTGCCAAATAAACGTGGTGGCGGTCTGGTATTGGGTAACAATATTGCCCCTATCTTCTTTAATACTATGGAAGACTCAGGCGCATTGCCAATTGAAAAAGTAAACGTTGATAATTTAAATATGGGTGATGTATTCGATATCTATCCATATGAAGGCAAAATTACTAAGCATGATTCTGAAGAAGTGCTATCAACGTTTAAACTAAACTCACCAACACTACTGGATGAAGTCCGTGCCGGTGGTCGTATTCCGTTAATTGTTGGTCGTGGTTTGACCAATCGTGCTCGTGAATATATGGGTCTCGGTCATTCTGATATCTTTGCTAAGCCAGAAGAGCCAACCGATACCGGTAAAGGCTTTACCTTAGCGCAAAAAATGGTCGGTAAAGCATGTGGTCTAGCAGGCGTACGTCCGGGTATGTATTGCGAACCTAAAATCACCACAGTTGGCTCGCAAGATACGACTGGTCCAATGACCCGTGATGAGTTAAAAGACTTAGCCTGCCTAGGTTTCCAATCAGATCTAGTATTGCAGTCCTTCTGTCATACCGCCGCTTATCCAAAGCCAGTTGATATCGAAACTCAGCATACACTACCTGACTTTATCATGAACCGCGGCGGTGTAAGCTTACGTCCAGGTGACGGCATTATTCACTCATGGTTGAACCGTATGCTACTTCCAGATACAGTTGGTACTGGTGGTGACTCGCATACCCGTTTCCCAATTGGCATCTCATTCCCAGCGGGTTCTGGTTTAGTCGCATTTGCTGCGGCGACTGGTGTTATGCCACTTGATATGCCTGAATCTGTCCGTGTTCGCTTCATCGGTGAGCGTCAAAAAGGTATTACCTTACGTGACTTAGTACACGCGATTCCTTATCAAGCGATTAAAGAAGGTCTGTTGACCGTTGATAAGAAAGGTAAAATCAACGAGTTTAACGGACGTATTCTTGAGATTGAAGGTCTAGAAGATTTAACTGCTGAGCAAGCGTTTGAATTGTCTGATGCTTCTGCTGAGCGTAGTGCGGCTGGTTGTACGATTACCTTGTCTGAGAAATCAGTAACAGAATACCTAACGTCTAATATCACCTTATTAAAATGGATGATTTCAGAAGGTTACGGCGATGCACGTACGATTAGCCGTCGTATTGAAGGCATGCAAGAGTGGTTGGCTAATCCAAGCCTATTGCGCGCTGACGAAGATGCAGAATATACCATCGATATGGTCATCGACATGTCTGAAATCAAAGAGCCGATTCTTTGCTGCCCGAATGATCCAGACGATGCAAAAACCTTGGCAGATGTTGCCGGTGACACCATTGATGAGGTATTTATTGGTTCATGTATGACCAACATCGGTCACTTCCGTGCCGCTGGTAAACTGTTACAAGACGTCCCAGCAGGTAGCTTGAAAACCCGTCTATGGATTGCGCCACCAACTAAAATGGATGCGCGTCAATTGATGGAAGAAGGCTACTATAATATCTATGCACAAGCCGGCGCTCGTACTGAAATGCCAGGTTGTTCATTATGTATGGGTAATCAGGCGCGTATCGCACCGAACTCTACTGCGGTATCGACTTCAACCCGTAACTTCCCGAACCGTTTGGGTCAAGGTGCTGATGTTTATCTAGCCTCTGCTGAACTGGCTTCTGTTGCGGCCGTGTTGGGTAGATTACCAACCAATGAAGAGTATCAGCAGTATGCTGGCATGCTCGATAGCATGGGGGAAGAGGTGTATAAATACATGAACTTCGACCGTATGGAAACCTATACTAACGAAGCGGATAAAATTAACGTTGCTCAGTTGGCTTAGTTTTACTGTAAAGTGTTTCTAAAAGTTAGAAACTGAAAAGCAAAAACCCCGTATCGTTATGATGCGGGGTTTTTTGTATTTATTATAGATTAAGATTTTAATAAACTTTTATTGAATAATATCTTATAATTTATAAGGTGCATCAATAAGTACTTTCACATGTGTCATATATAAACTGAAGTTCTTTAATTCTTTAATTCTTTAATGTAACTCTAGAGGCTACAAATAAAAAATCCAAGGAAAATAAAAATATGCTGAATAAAGTAACGCCTCCACCATTACCAAATACTACGGATGCAAATAGTCATGGTGTTGAATCAAATTACGGTATGATTGATTGGTTCAAAAAAGGACTGAGAAACTATGCCACTTTTTCTGGTCGCGCCCGTCGCAAAGAGTATTGGTATTTTGTATTGGTGCAGTCTATTTTAATGATCATTGCTATGATTTTAGATTCAATAGTATTTGGCTCAGAAATGGGGCTGTTTTATGCAGTAGTAGGACTTGGTCTATTTTTGCCTAGTATTGCAGTTGCTATACGCAGATTACATGATACCAGCCGTTCAGGATGGTGGTTTTTAATATCCATTGTGCCATTGATAGGTTCTATTATATTGGTAATATTTTTGGCTAGTGATACCAAACCTGAGACCAATCGCTGGGGACTTCCGGCAAAGTAAGGCTAAGTTTTATAAGAATAAGTTTTCTTTAAAATCGTAGCAAGAATTTATGCTAAAAAGTATTTTATGAAATGAGCTATGGCAATTATTTTAAGAGCTAATTGGTTACCATAGCTTATTGTAGATACGCTCACTTATTCCGAGCTTATATAGGTGAAGACCAACTTATCTGTGACCTTTCTGCCATTCGGAATACAGCCTGCACTATAGCTATCACGTGTGCCGATTAACACCACTTTGGGTCCGCTGTACACGTTACCATTGACTTTATAAGGTAGGCTGTCATCACAATACTTTGAGAATACGCGTGCCGTACCGTAGTACTTATCTCCTTTCTTAAAACCGTTAAATAAGACATCACCTTGATGAACGCCTGCTTTTTGCATTTTTACTGAAGGATATTCATAAGTGAAAACGCGTTTATTACCGTAATCTTGTAGACGCATTGTCGAACCATTATGATCCCAGAAAGAGTCAGCTATGGCTGTTGATGCCATTAATAACACAGAAAAGAACATGAGAGACTTTTTCATTAATAACCTCAGTTATATATAAGAGTTACAAAATTATGATGAGTATACTTTTTTAATATTTCAATCTACTGTTACTTCCCCTCATAAACCGGCTGTCGCTTTTCCATAAACGCGGTAATTCCTTCTTTAAAATCATCCGTTCTTGCCATCATCGTTTGCTGGTCGACTTCCATATCCAACGCTTCATTCAGTCCCATATAAGCATGAACATTAATCATATGCTTCATCGATGCCAATGCCTTTGCGGGTAATTGACTGAGACGAGTCGCTAATGCCAAGACACTTGCATCAAGCTCTTCCGCGCTAACGACTTCATTTACTAAATTCAAACGCGCCATATCTTCCGCTTTTAATTTATCACCAAGCATGACCAGTTCAGTCGTTTTTGCCACGCCAACGAGTTTATTAAGCAAGTAAATTCCGCCAGCATCTGGAATCAGACCTATATTCACAAAGGCCTGCACAAATTTTGCATTGTCAGCAGCAACACGAAAGTCACAAGTCAGCGCCAGATTCATACCAGCTCCAGCAACTGCGCCTTCTAATTTGGCAATAATAGGCTTATGAATATTGCGCAGTTTTAAGCTAATTTCGGCAACCTCAGACACCATAAAATTGATTTTATCGGCTAAAGCGTCACTGTCCATGCCGTTCTCTAACATCTCACCGATGTGACCGCCACTTGAGAAATGATTGCCTGCCCCTTGTAAGACTATCACCCGTACCTCGTAATCAGCATCCGCTTGATTTAGGGCATCCATCATGGCATTTTTGAGTGACGTGCTAAAGGCGTTTAGCGTTTTAGGGTCATTCATGGTAATAGTGGCGATATGCTGTTCGGTTTGATAGTCGACTAAAGGGTGCGACATGATAAGTTCCTTATAAGTATTATGATTTACTAGCAATGACTATAGCAGCTCAATACCATTCTAAAAGACATTATTGTAGGTGCTAAAGACGCGTTTACATGACATCTTACTATCATAGATTGTTGTGAAGCAGAATACTTTTAAAATAACACTATGCAAGCCATACCTTGTGATTTATGCTAAAAGCATATAACGCGCAACATGGGTCTGCTCGTTGATATGTTTATAGTAGTTTGTATAAATTCGTACTTAGATAAGGAGGTAGTTATGCCTCATATTCAGATTAATGATGCCAATATTTATTATGAAGACAGTGCGCCTGAGGATACAGGTAAGCCGGTGATGGTATTTGCGCATGGGTTGCTGTGGAGTACGCAGATGTATGATAAGCAGGTCGCGCACTTCCAAGATAAATACCGTTGTATTGCTTTTGACTTCCGCGGGCAAGGGCAGTCGCAAATTACTAAGTCCGGCTATGATATGGACACTTTAACTGAGGATACGATTGCGTTATTGACTGCGCTGAATATTGATCAGTGTCACTTTGTAGGCTTGTCTATGGGTGGTTTTGTGGCGCAGCGTATTGCTATCAATCATCCTGAACGCTTGCTGTCACTCATTTTGCTAGCTACCTCTGCTGATCCTGAAGACCCAAAGATGGTTCCAGAGTATCGTAAACTTCTGACTGCTATTCGCTGGTTAGGTATGAAGCGGGTTAGTAAAAAAGTGCTCCCTATTATGTTTGGCAAGCGCTTTTTGCACGATAAAACGCGTCGAGAGGCCTGTCTACAAGGGCTGGCGCAACTACAAGGCAATCATAAAGTGGGGGTTACTAAGGCGACGATGGGTGTGATTGAACGTAAAGGAATATATGAGCAACTGAGCGATATTACTGCGCCGACGCTTATTATAGTCGGTGATGAGGATGCAGCGACGCCTTATCCTCAATCTGAGCGTATGCATTTTGCAATTAAAGGCTCGAAGCTAGCGGTCTTTAAAGGGGCGGGGCATACCCCAACAATCGAGGAGCCAGAGCAGGTTAATACCGTTATAAGTCATTTCTTAGAATGCTGTATTTAGTTTTAAATCAGCTGTTAAAAAAGCCGTTATCAGATGAATGATAGCGGCTTTTTAGTATGAATTATTTTTAATATAAATTATTCATAGTTTGCACTCTACAATTACGGTGCATAGTCCATATTGCCATCATTAATTGTGCCAAATACTGCTGCGCGATTGACCACTTCTTGTGCCCAAGAGCGATGAGTGGCAGGCTCGAGCATGGTATTGTTATATTTAAACACGGCTTTGGCTTCGCTGTGCAATATTGCCTGTGCTTCATCAAGGATACTCAGAGGGACGCAGTAAGCTTGTTGAACCAAGGCAATTTGGCTTGGATGAATGACGGTTTTACCAACTAATCCCAAGCTGACATCACGGGTCAGTTCTTGCATCAATAGTGTCGGCTGATCCAAATATTCAAAGACTGGTGCGGTTAAATAAAAGCCGTGAGGTACAAAGCAGCCGAGCAGCTGATAAGCGAGTGTGCCAATAGGGGTGTCATAGACAATGCTGTCTTTAGGACGACGCAGACGCAGGGCTGCAAATAAATCATTGCCGCCAATACGGAGCGCAAACATAGGCTGACTAAAGGCTTCTTTAAAAGCGATGGCAAGCTCTTGATTGTGATGCGGATTAAATAGAGCAGCGGTCTCTAACGTTGGCATCAATAGCTGGTCGGTCTCTAGGCTCTGACAGGCCATACGCCAATTGGATAAACTGTACATATCGACTTTGGGCATGACAAAGCCGTCAAGTAGATTGATATGCTCAAAATCTGCCAATTGTTGTAACATCATTGGATTACGAGGACGCACAAATACTAGCGGACGCGTCGGTTGTTGCGTTTGTTCTGCCGCTGGATTGGAGGGCGCATTGATGCTATTGACATGAGTTGCCCACGTATTGAGCAATGCCTGCAATCGCGTTAACGCTAGCGCCACATCATTGTGGCTGACGGCATCTTCTAGACAAATAATAATACTATTAATCGTCGGTAGTTTTTCGCGCTTAATCACTTGCCAAATATCCTGCCGTGTGGCGGGCATGTAGAGACTTGCGCCCAGCTGATAAGGGTGATAAGTATGCGGTTTGACCATGGCATGACGCTCAGTAATGAGGTGTACGTAGGACTGGGTATTACTATAAGGACTGGCTGGCTTATCTGGCATAATAGGTGTCATACATAGTGATGAATAAAGAGTAAAAATAGAGTCGTGCCTTACTTATCTAAGCCTTACTTATATAAGCTTTTATTCTTGGGAGGCGCGCTGTTTAATAAGAGTAACCGCTTGATAAGGGAGTATTTTAGCACCTAATACCACAACATTAATATCTCTATCGGTACATAAATGACGTAACAACGCCGTATCTGGATGATCAGAAGTGGCTAGCAAAACACACTCAGGATCTCGGCGCAATATCGCTCGTGTTGCTTCAGCAATAGTTGGCTTAATACGGTTGCGATTAGTAATTTGATAACGCATTGCCAGCATATCGATAATGGCTTTAGTCTTATAACGCGGCTGCTCAAAAGTCGGTAACAGCTGTGGCGGCGTATTCAATTGCTTCCTAGCCATGTCAATACAATCGATAAACGCAAGGCTATGATCAAACGTAATTAAATCATCATAAAAAATACTGCGATGTAGACCCGATTGCGGCGCGGTATATAGGCTTCGTGATATCAATCCCGATACCGTACTATTGAGTAATCCTGAAGGAATGAGCCAATCCTCTTCACTGGCAGCAAGCCAAGCCACGTCTGCTGGATCAGCAAGAGTAAGCAGCGGAATCACATCCATCCCTTGATGAAAGATATTGGTAAAATTTGGGTGGTCGGGATGATTAAATTCTGCAAGGCTCGTTGCTAATTCTTGATAAATTGCCCCTTTTCCCGTCCAGCCATCAATAAATACTATTGGGCTGTTTGGATAAGTCTCTAACAGAAGTTGCAAAGCGACTGCATCTAAACCACGGTCACGAATAATGCTCATGCCGTAATGCTTACTTGGCAAAGAATAAGAGCTATCACTATCCGCTAAAGCCCGTTGCAGCAATACTCCAATGGGCAAGCCTGCGCGTACTAAGCTCACCAATATTAACGGTTGCTCATCATTATTGACGCTGCTCTGAAAAATATGCTGCAAAGTATAAGCAAGATTAGCGACATCAGTAGCGTTGCGTTGCGTGCCTTGTTCCAACGCTTGCCTATATAGCTGCTCATGCATGGCGCTCGGTGCTTGCTCCAAGGTAAGCATATCTGAATAATGACGCTGACCACTTTGAATAAGGGCTTCTTTTTGGCTGACCGGCACATCAGTCACCGCGTCTTTATCAACGATATCTAATAGCACCGTGACATCGCTGGCTAGATAACTGCCTGAGCCGTAGCTTGCTAAGTCAATATTGTTTAAATTTACAGCTGTTTTATTAAATGGTTTTATCGTCATAGTAGAGTTATTCGCGCTAATTATAATTGCCATGTCTATAGTTGAGAGTGACGTTGCGCTGGTAGCGTCGAGTGTAGCTGACCGTGATTGGGCATGCCATACCAGTCCAATAGTTGCAGAAAGGGTAAGTCTGCCAAACTGTCCCCAAACCCAAAACTAGGGCGCTGCTTGTCTAAGCATTTATCTAACAGAAATTGCACAGCATGGCGTTTATGAATGCTATGGGGCAGGATAGCTAAATTATTAGCATTCACATGCACATAAAAGTGCTTATCGAAGTCTGCTATTAATGTTGGTAGTTGCTGTGCTAAGTCGGCTAGGGCTTGATGGTCTTTTTGCGCGTGTTTAATCGCTAAATAAATATTTAGCACTTTAGCATTACACCCATCATTAAAACTATCAATATGCGGGGTAAATACTAAATCGTTATTAGAGTTTTCATAATAATTATTAATCAATCCAGTAAGTTGGTTTAGCCTATCTTGTAATGGCGCAAGCTGCTTATAAATATGCTGCTGCCAGTCGTTAAGTTTTTTGCCATCGGGCATTATAATTACGGCGCCGTGAGTTAATACCTGCCAACTGTCAAACGGTAATAGAACCCTCTTAATCTCTGTCGTATCACGAGCAGTCACCGCTATTAGCTCAGTACTGGCTAGTAACCAATTAAAAAACACGGCTTGACGCTGAGTCATAAAGCTTAATAGCTCATTCTGTTTGTTTACCGTGGCGCAAACTAAGTTTTCAGCTTCAGCAGTTGCTAAATCCCAAGCATCTATCTTCCGCTTGGTTTGGAATAGGGTATCGTCTAAATCCATTAGTGCGTAGGGTTTGAGAATGTCTGAGTTTGGTTGAAAGAATGGGATGGTCATGTGTTATTAGTACCTTGATTGTTTTCAAACAATTCACTTTTTTCTATTAATGATTGGATAGCGAATTCTTCCTTCGAATAAGTTTTTATAGCTTCGTGCTTAAATATTAGATTAAATTCAATAGTTACAAAACCTATCAGCGCTAGAATATATATTAGAGTATATGATGCAAAATTTTGAATTAGTAACAATGCTATAACTGAAATAAATAAAAATATGAATCCAATTAAAATACCCTTCCAGATAATTTTTTTTGACCAAAATCTATGCAGCCAGTTCATATTTAATTGATATTTATTATTACAGAACAATAAAACTTTCCCTTTTTTAAGAGTGTCTATTTGGTTTAGATCTAAAGGTAAACAACTCTGTTCTAAGAGAAACTCAATCTCTGTTGTCTGATAGTTTCTTAAAGAATAAAAATTTTCGAATGTTAGTTGTTTAACTAGGAAAGGAGCAGACTTTAATTTTTCAGTAAAGCTTTCATCTTCAATTATTCTCATTAGAGTGTCAAACTGCTTGTCACTTTTACTAATTCTACTAGTTTGTAACATACTTAAGAATTTAAGAGAGAGTGGGATTACTATTATAAAAATAATAACTACGACTTCAACGGCTTCAGGAAAGGTAAGTGCTTGATGCAAAATATCAAAGTATGAATATTCTTTATCCAGTATTTTCATTATTCTCTCTCATACCTTTTTAAAAACAGCATTAGCCTTGTAGGATGCGTTTAGCAATGCATAACCCCCCTATTCAACTCACAAATTTAGTTATCAGCACCAACCACCAACACATTATCCAACGCTGCCCACATCGCGTCAATACTAGCCGCTGGCGTCTCTATGCAAAGAACTATCAAGTCCCAATCCTCAGGATTGACATTATAAGCAAAGTTAGTCATGCCCAGGCCATAATTATCGCTAAAGTTGAGCATGGTGGTAATCGCGCCGCCAAGCGCAATCGGTGAGCGGGTGAGGGCGCTAAACTTAACGATTGCTGCGGTATCTGAATTTTGACTTTCTAGCCATTCCGCCAATAAAAAAGGTAACCAGACAAACTCATTACTGCCCAATACTAATATTTTCTTCGGTAGTTTAGCGTGGTCAAAAGTAGCTTGCTGATTAAAGACTGCAAACACTGTTTGAAATTGCATTAGATAATCGTTAAGGCCGTTGGTACTATCAAGGGTCGGAAAGCGTCCCCAACTGCCCGTTGGTAAAATGGGCTGCGAACCTGCCGCTGTGGTATCGACCGAAGGCATAGTAATCGGCTCAGGATTGGGGGCATCTGTCCATTGCCACGCGCCCGACAATAAATGATGACGATGAAAGTCAATGTCGGGTAAGCGCTCAGCCAGCATGCCATCTAAACCCGGTTGACCTAATGACCAATCAACCAAAGTAGTGAGATGGACTTGCTTTAAATGTGACAATCCAGCGTCACGCAAAGCAGTGACCACGTTCATACAAGTATTGCCAGTTGAGGCTTCATCATCAACCATAATGAGCGTTTTACTGGCAACCAATTGCGCTTGTGTGGTCTCATTACTACTTTGATAAATTAAATGCTGGCTGGCATGACTGTGGTCTTCACTAAAAGTTGTTAGCAAAGCTTCATTGTTATTAGTATGGCTTTCATTAGCATCGTGATTGTCATTATTATAGTTAGCAGCATCGTGCTGGGCATGGCGAGTAGAGTTGAGTAATAAAGCATTCGGATAGCGTGTTTGTAGGGCTTGATGGACGCCAGCGGATAGCCCAACTGCGGTTTCTGCCATGCCAATCACTAAGATAGGTTCAGGCAAATCATCAGGTACTAAGGTTGCTAAATCAGTAAAAGCACTACGCATGACAGTCGGCGCAACGGGAATATGGCGTCCTAAAACTTTGGAGACAAACAGAAAGGCGCGTTTGGGATTGATACGTTGAGCAAACCCAAGTAAATCTTCTAATTGATAAGGCTGATTGTCAGTATTGTCATTTATCTGATACGTTAAGGCAAGTTCGCCACGCGGTAGGCTGATGATGCGTTTATGGATGTTATTAGTTGTGCTTGTATTGTTAGTCTCAGTCATCGCTTAGTTCTACTCCATATTTTTCGCAAAGGTAGCGCAGATTGCCGTCTATACTTTGATGCTTTGGCGCAAACTGCCACTGATTACCAGCTCGGGTTAAAGTAAATAGCAGTAAACTCTTACTGGTCTTATTCTGTAAGTCAAATTCGCCTGAGAATAATACGATGTTGCTTTGTGTGTCTGTAATATTTAACTCAACAGATATTTGACCTAGATATAAAGACAAACTGTCGAGTAACTCACTAGACAAGGTAAACGTGAGTTGCTCAATCGCAGCAGGTTGCTTACTTAAGTCACAACTAAATTCGGACAGTGATTCACTGTCATCAAGCTGCTGGTCTAATTTTATTGTCCCATCTTCACTGTGAGTTTGGCCATAAAATATCATGTCTTCATCGCCACGTACCTTTTTATTAGCATCTACCCTAAACAAAACCGCATCAATAGTGGACGCTGCTATTATTTTAATAACAATAGGAGTCGCAGCGAACAGAGTTGAGTCTACATTGGCTAATGTTTGTTTAATCACTGGCTTGTTTGCAACGACTCTTCTATTACTAGTTGGTGGGTTCTGAGACTTTATTTTGGCCCAAAAGCCATTATTCTGCCGTCTTATATCGTATAGACGCAGCGCGGTAATAAAAGTAGAGAATTTCTCATAACCATATTTACTGAGTTTGATATGGTCATGATTCTTACTCAGTTGACCTGCCAGATGTGATAAGTTTGACCAACCATTATGGGCGTTAGGGTCGTCTTTAATAATATTATTTAAAGTATTTATTAAGTGCGTTTGCGATTGTAGTTGCTTGGTCGTCCAAGGCGTTACGGTATCGCTTGCTGCCTTGTTTGCAAGCTGATTTAATGAAGGTGTTGCTATAGTAGAATGACTTGGCACAGGTAATAAGTCTTCTACATAAAAAAATCGATCACAAGCCTGCGTAAAAGCGCCGACAGTATGACGTTTACCAAAGCCAAAAACCTTGATATGGTTTTTACGGATGCGCAATGCCAGTGAGGTAAAGTCGCTGTCACTGGAAATCAGGCAAAAACCATCGTAAGCGCCGCTATATAGCAAATCCATGGCTTCGATGACCATACCGATATCGGTAGCGTTTTTACCTTTGACGTAGGCAAAATGTTGCATAGGGTCGATGGCGTATTTTAATAGCGCTTCTTGCCAGCTTTGGATATGGGCATTGCCCCAATCACCATAGATTTTTTTGCAGCTAATATGACCCAGTTTTCCAATTTCTTGTAACACTTGGCCAATACTATTGGCCGAGGCATTATCGGCATCGATAAGCACCGCAATGTTGTTGAGCTTAGCTGACATTATTCTTCCTTAAAACAATTGGTGTTTTATTAGAGCTTCACACTCATCATAATTGACCGTACTTGGCATGGAGTAATTTGCTTAGCGACATTCTCTAAGTTGGGTTTGTCAGTTAAGCCCAGCCAATAAGCAAATCCTACTTGGGTCAAATCCAAACCACTATGCGCGGTATAGCTAATTCCCCCTGATGGGCGACTATTAATCTCTAGTACTCGATGCTGACCATCATCGTCAGCCTTAGTCTGTACGCTAACAATACCATCACAGCCGAACGCTTTAATTAGCGGTATAACTACCGCTATGACTGATTCATCGTAGCCTATATGTTGAATCTTGCCAGTTTTATGACGGGTAACCGCTGCCAATACTTCGCCATATTCGCATACCACATCGATAGAATATTCTTGCCCTGCTAGATATGGCATTAGTAACATCGGAATCGGCTGCTCTTTTGTCATCTGGCTATGGTTATAGGCGCTCATAAACTGCGCAGTGGTGATTTTTTTATCTTCGGTAAAGTATAAATGCTCAAAGCTATCGTATTGCTCATCATCAGCTTTGCCCGTATCCAAACGCCAAAACCCCTGCGCAAAGATACCCGTCACCGGCTTAACACACAATGGCTGGTGATCATGCTCAGCCAATAAAGCCTGCAGCTCGTCACTATTATCAAAACGCCACGCGTCTGCCACCGGAATATCATACGCCTGACAATGCTGCATAAAGGCAAACTTATCATCAATCATCTCTAATGCCGATACACTAGTTGCGCCTGTTAATAGGCGAATACCGGCAGCGCTAAACTGCTCACGCTGCGCCTCGTAGTCGATACCGTTACGACCAGTAAGTAATACCTTCACGTTATTTTTTTTAGCTTCTTCTAATACAAACTGCCAGCGCGGCATTGTCTCAGCTAGCAGTTCCTCTTTGCTGTCCTTAAGGTTAGAAGTAGGCTCAAAAAATACCTTATCTGCACATTCAAAAATCTCAGGCCGACTTTGGCGATGAGAGGCGATAACTATAAAGGGCAAGTCAGTTTTAGTTTTTAACGTCTGTAAACTGGCAAGCATATCACGCTGGCTTGACTGCCCTTCAGCCAACCAAACGGCTGTTGGTAAATTATTATTGTCGGTCTCGTTACTATAGTTATTCGTCTCGTTAGTACGGCAATCAATAGTGTTATCCATGGTTTTCTCAGCGCTTTGGTTAGTGTTTCTCATGTCACCGCCATTATATACATATGACGATAGCAAAACAGGGCTGTGCAATAGTTGAGCCTTTATTTACTATATTTAATAGCCAGTTTTGAAAATAGGCGCTCATTAATAACCCAGCATATTCATGCTACTATAAGCCAGAGGCAAAATAGCAATAATCAAATACTGATAAGCAAATAACAATAACCAAATAGTGATAAGAATTAATCACAACTATTCTAAGGATACATGATGAGCCAAACCTTAATTGCCGGTGCCAATGCGCCACTGCCCAATGACAATATTAGCGTGCGCATCCTCAGTCAAAACTCTATCGACTGTGCGGCGTACCGTTTGACCCCCGATGGTAAAGTACGCGGTGACGGCGATATGATTTTCTATGGTCAAAAAAGCAGCGATGATAACAGCGTTAGCTTTCGCGGACATGATAGCGATGGTTTTTTTGATATTAATTTACCCGCCCAACCAGCGAACATCGACAAAATAGCATTGGCTTTTTCCAGTGCTCAAACATTGGCACAAATTGGTGATGTTGATATTCAAGTATTACAAGGCAGCCAAGTGGTACTTACTTGTCAGCTCAATGCGACGGGTCGTTCTGAGAAAGCAATTATTTTGGCAGAATGTTATCGTCGGCAGGGCAGTTGGAAGTTTCGTTTTATTGCTCAAGGATTTAATGGTGGTCTTAAGCCATTGTCCGAGCATTTCGGGGTTGAGATTGCTGATGAAGCACCTGCTCAAGCTCAGCCTATTAATGCTCAAAAACCGCTTAACACGCAGAGAGTAAGCACGCCGCCACCAATTCCTAATACCAATAACGCCACTAAACCGTCAGTCAATTTAAGTAAAATTACCTTAACCAAAAATCAGTCCAGTATAAATTTAACCAAACGTGATGATTTTGGTAAAATATCTGTGAATCTTAACTGGAATCAACGTCCGAATATAGACAAGCAAGCCCCCAAAAAAGGCTTGTTGGGGGATTTATTTAAGCAACATGGTGCTAGCGGGATTGATCTGGATGTTGGGGCGATGATTCATCTCAAAAATGGTGAAAAAACTCTCATTCAGGCTTTGGGTAACCGCTTTGGTAGTTTGCAATCAGCGCCTTATGTTTGTCTGCGTGCTGATGATAGAACGGGTCAAACCTCTGGTGGCGAGTGGCTCGATATTAACGGTCAGCAGTGGGCACAGATTGAGGAAGTATTTATCTTTGCTTTCATCTACGAAGGCGCTCCCAACTGGGCACAAACAGATGGGGTAGTCACTATCCATGCCCCTGAGCAGCCACCGATTGAGACGCATCTGACAGAAGGCGCTGGCAATATGCCAATGTGTGCGATTGCGCGTTTGGTCAATCAGCAAGGCAGTATCAACGTTGAGCGTATCAATCAATATTTTAAAGGCCATCAAGAAATGGATAAAGCCTTTAATTGGGGCTTTAGCTGGAAAAAGGGTAGGAAATAGATTTCAGTTACGCATTAAAACTCAAATTGAAACTAAAAAAATCGGCCCCCTTATCTATTACTTTATTAATAATAGGTAGAGGGGCCGATTACTTTGGAGTGCTCGAACACTTCTAGTGATAACTAATAATTAAGTACTAAATATCAGTTATCAGATTCTTAACTCAACTACGCATGCGGAGTGATAGCTGGCATCAGGTCATGGAAAGTACGACCAGAGGCAGTTTCGCCAATCGCATGCATTTTCCATTCATCATTATGGCGATAAACTTTTGCCATAATCATTGCTGTATGCGTGCCTTGTGACGATAAGTTGTAGCGCGCTACTTCAGTATTGTTATTGGCATTAACGATACGACAAAATGCATTTTCTACAGTTTCAAACGTCTGACCGGTAAAGCTATTAACGGTAAAGACCAGTGAGACCACATTGGCAGGCACTTTTGATAGGTCAACATTGATGACTTCATCGTCACCATCACCATCGCCAGTACGGTTATCGCCCGTATGAAGAATACTACCATCTTTTGATTGCAATTGACTGAACCAAATGGCATCGACTGCCTTTTTATTACTATCAAACATAATGCACGAGGCATCTAAGTCAATAGAATCGCCGCCGCTACCGCCACCAAATAACTTACCTAAGAAGCCGCCTTTTTTCTCTTGTGGGGCTTGAGCCACGTCCCAGCCTAAACCTAATTTAACTTGGGTTAGTGTCCCACCCGCTTCTTTATTTAAGGATATTTTTTGTCCTTTTTGTAGACTGATAGCCATATAATAATCCTTGTAATCGTTATTAAAAAAGTTGAGAGTAAATTTCAATAAATAAAATTATTCTTAACAAAAACAGCTAAATAAGAATAGAGGGTTATAAATTTTGCTTTTGAGAGACTTTAAAAATGCACTCTATAAGATATTACCCATAAAGCCATTGCTACCGCCGCGTCCGCCAGAGCTGGTGCCTAAGATGCTTTGCAGCCAGCCTTGATAGCTGTCACGGTTACGCGAACAGATGATAACTTTGCCATTACCAGAGAAGTTCAAGACCATACCTTCGCCACTAGTGACGGAGTTGATAATGTTGCCCATAAAGCCTTTTTTCTTACTGGTAGCGACGGACAGTTTATAATCCAAATTTGAGTCCCAGCAGACCACATGACCGTTATCAATAATGACATCTTTACCTGGCGTCACGTCAATCTCAAACAGGGAGCCAAAGCCTGATACGACTACTTGGCCGTGACCATGGGTTTGCATCACCATAAAGCCGCCGGTATCACCGAAGATAGCACCGCCTAAATTACGCTGAATTTTGGCTTTAATATCGACGCCAGTTTGTGCCGCGACAAATGCCCCATCACTCAAGGTATATTGCTGCGCACCGACATTGATTATTTGCATATCGCCATCGAGGGTGGGCGCAAGAAGGCAATCACCTTCGCCATTAACGGCTTCAATTTGTTGCTGGAATAAGGATTCATCATTAGCAAAGCGCCGCATTAATGACTGCACAAGACCTCCTTGCAACTTACCTTTAAGCTCAAGGTTAGATTCCATCATCACCATCGCATTGGCTTCACAATAGATCGAATCGCCTTTTTTGAGGTTGCAATGTAAGAACGGTTCAATCGTACCGATTAAGCTAAATGTTGCGGCCATAGAGTGCAAATCCTTATATCAATGCTTTAAGGTATTTTTAACAGTATTTTTTATATATCTATATGAAAATAGGTTTTCGCTAGCCAATTACTTTTAAAGCCATCAAATGTGATATTAGGGCACACTTGATGGCTTTGTTTGCATTTACTGATTTAGCTTTTAAACTTAAACATTAACGCCATAAGATGAGGCTAATGGGCCTAGACCGCCACTAAAGCCTTGACCAACCGCGCGGAATTTCCAATCGCTGTTATGACGATATAGCTCGCCAAAAATCATTGCAGTTTCAGTGCTGCCGTCTTCTGATAGGTCATAACGGGCAATTTCAGCTGCGCCAGTATCATTAACAACACGAATATAAGCATCACCAACTTGACCGAAGTTTTGGTTACGGGCTTGGCCTTCATAAATAATGGCACATAGAGCAACTTTACTAACATCAGCTGGAATGTTAGCTAGATTTACTTTGATGGCTTCATCATCACCGTCGCCTTCGCCTGTACGGTTATCGCCAGTATGCTCAACTGCACCGTTATCTGACTTTAAGTTATTAAAAAAGATAAAGTCTTGATCGTTACGGACTTTACCAGATTCATCAACCAAAAAGCCAATAGCATCTAAGTCAAAATCTTGACCGTCAGTCGCACGTGGATCCCAGCCAAGACCAACAGTAATGTTAGTTAGACCAGGGGCTTCTTTTGATAAGTTGACGTTGCCGCCTTTTGTTAAGCTAATAGCCATGTAAGTGTCCTTTGGTTTATTCATTAAGTGATTTTATTTTTTGATAGAATAGAAGTTACGCTAAAAAATAATATGGCTTAACGCTATGTTAAACAGAGCGGTATTAAAAAATACTATACTAATGCTAAGCCACGTCCTGTATATCATTACGTTTTACTATACTAAGCAGTTACTGACTAAGCAAGGCGAATTTTGTGCGCTTACCAACTAACATAATAACCTTGTGTAGCTGATAGTTTTTTAACAGTTTATGCACTAATAAACAAGGTAAAGCTATACAATTCATTTTAGGCTAAAGACTATGTGAGTGAGTCTTTAGAAATGAAAACAGGTTATACCAAGATGTTTGGTATAACCTGAGAGTATTAACAATGTACTTTAGGTACTGCTATGCAACGCTAAGTTTTTAACTTATTGCTAAGTGAGTTTGGCTTCGTTTTTGCGATGCTTTATTGACGCTAACAATGCCCAACCAATAAAGGCGATACCGACCAGACCAGTAACCAGCTCTGGGACTTGGAATTTCATTGATAACAGCATGATAATTGCTAATGCACCAATCGCATAGTGAGCGCCGTGCTCGAGATAAATGAACTCATCAAGCGTGCCTTTGTCCACTAAGAAGATAGTCATAGAACGTACAAACATCGCACCAATGGCTAGACCTAGCATAATGACAATGACGTCATTCGTAATAGCAAACGCGCCAATCACACCATCAAAACTGAACGAGGCATCGAGAACTTCAAGATATAAGAAACCGATAATACCGCCTTTCATAATGGCACTACCTGCTGAGGCACCAGAGCTATTGCCTTCTTCTTCATCCTCTTCCATGTTGCCTTCAAGCATACCTGATACGACCTGTACGCCTAAGTAAATCAAAATACCCCAGACGCCAGCGATTAACACTGCAGAGTCTTGTGCGTCATTGACCCAAGTTAATGACACCATCAAGACTGCGAGTGCTACAAACACACTCATAGCATTCACTTGTCCAAATTTTGCTAAGCGGCTCTCCAACCAGTCAAACCAATGCACTTCTTTATCATCAAATAAGAAGTTTAAGAACACGAGTAATAAGAACATACCACCAAAGGCTGAAATCTCAGCATGATGCGCCAAGAGTCTTGCTGAGTATTCTTTGGGATCGTTTAAGGCTAAGTTGATTACTTCCATCATACCAAGGTCTGCGGTAACCGCGACGATGACAATGGGGAATACCAAGCGCATACCAAATACCGCAACCAAAATACCAACGGTTAAGAAAATCTTTTTCCAAAATTCGTCCCAGTGTTTGAGCACTGAGGCGTTGACCACCGCGTTATCAAACGATAACGAAATCTCCATCACGGCCAAAATAGCGGTAATAGACAGCGTGGATATCATCCCGCCCATACCACTATGTGAATAACCCCACCACGCGGCTACCATTAAAGCGATAGCTGTGAAGATGAAGTCTAAATAAAAATGTCTCATGACATATCCTGTCTGGTTGCGTAAAGCTAAAGTCGATCTACTAGAGATATAGACCATAAAAAAGCGGCTATTGCTAGCCACTTTTTTATGCATAATTTTAAATGAAACATAAAGCATTATTAATCGTTTTGCTATAGCGAATTGTGACTATTTTGCAACCAGATGAGCTTTACTTTTTAGACCTAATAAAAACATAAGGCGCAACTTAGATATTCACACCATATTGCTGACACATTGCTTGCAGGCCGCCTGAATAACCTTGACCGACTGCGCGGAATTTCCACTCGCCGTTATGACGATAGACTTCGCCAAATACCATCGCTGTTTCTACAGAATAGTCTTCTGCTAAGTCAAAACGTACCACTTCTACACCAGTTTCTTCATTAACGACGCGGATAAAAGCGTTGGCAACTTGACCAAAGTTTTGGCTACGGGCAGTGGCATCATGAATAGTGACCGTGATAACAATTTTATCGACATCAGCAGGAACTTGAGTGAGGTTTACTTTAACCGCTTCATCATCACCGTCGCCCTCGCCAGTACGGTTATCACCAGTATGTTCAACCGCGCCGTTATCTGATTTAAGCTGGTTATAAAAGATAAAGTCGTGGTCGCCGCGTACTTTACCGGCAGTGCTGAGTAAAAATATACTGGCATCAAGATCAAATTCAGCACCTGAGGTGGCACGCTCATCCCAGCCTAAACCAATAACGAGTTTGGTTAAGTTCGGGTCTGTTTTAGTTAGCGATAAGTTACCGCCTTTATTAAGTGATAAAGCCATGGGATTGTCCTTGTTATTAGAATGAAATAAACCGTGATATGAAAACGATTACTCAGTAACACTCTATCATAACAACAAAAAATGACCCAATCAAAGCCGATTGAGTCATTATTGTTTTAAATCAGTGTTTGACGTATTTAATACAAAATAAGCGCTTTTAAACTAGACGAAATTCAATCTTTAACGTTCAGTAAATTTAACGATGACGAATCTCAAAACTTTGATGAATCGGTTTTTTAACATCAAAATCAAAGCCAATGGTCTGTGGTGTAATATCGATAACGTCATAGCGCTCGGTTAGCTGTTCATCTAGCTCAAAACGGGTAAAGTTATTTGAAAAATACAGTACACCATCAGCGGTTAAGCGATTCATCGCACGATTGATGAGCGCGGTATGATCACGCTGGACATCAAAGGTTCCTTGGAACTTTTTCGAGTTTGAAAAAGTCGGCGGATCAATAAAGATAATATCGAATTGCTCAGTATTGTCTTTAATCCACTCAAAAATATCAGCAGCGACAAAGTGATACTTATTACCACTAACATTTAGACCATTGAGCGCAAAGTTTTGCTTACCCCAATCCAAATAATTCTGTGATAAATCAACACTGGTGACTTTCTTAGCACCAGCCAATGCCGCATGCACACTAGCCGTACAGGTATAAGCAAATAAATTAAGTACCGCTTTGCCTTTACTATTGGCTTTGATACGCGCACGCATATTACGATGGTCAATGAACAGACCCGTATCAAGATAATCGGTAAAGTTAACGTAAAAATAAGCGCCGTCTTCACGGGCGATATAAAACTTACCACGCTTTTCAGTATTGCCTTGTTTGCTATATTGGTCATTACCAGACTGACGGGCGCGGGTTTTGATAAAGATCTGTTCACGGTTAATACCAAAGACTTCACGGATACCCATAAGCGCCAGATTAAAGCGCTTTTTAGCAGTTTCAGGTGGAATGGTTTTCGGTGGCGCATATTCTTGTACGTGCACATAATCGCCATATAAGTCGATAGCAACCTTAAAGTCAGGTAAGTCAGCATTATAAACACGCAAATTGCTGACATTTTCTTTACTGGCTTGTTTTTTAAGGCGACCAAGATTTTTTTGCAAGCGATTGATAAAATCTTGCCCTTCTCCAGAAACAATTTCACGCTTTTCAAACTGACTCATTAAATAACCCACTTTCCCAGCAATGAGGGTGCCGTAACGGAAATAAACCGTGATAGCACCATTATGGCAACGCAAGGTTTTTGGCTCTTTAATCGGTAAAATGTCCACTTGTTCAACGTGCGACGCTAATATACCAAGCATTGGCGTGATACCACTACCGGCAAAGCTATCTTGTAGAATAAGCCCGATCGCTTGATACAGCGGCTTAATCATCTCTTCATCACCCAAACGCTCACCATATGGCGGATTAGTGATAATCAGCGGGTTGCTCAATCTGCCGTCATTAACCATCGGACGTAAACGGTTATTCAGTTGGTCAAGGGCACGGGTTTCAAGATTAATCAGGGGTAATAAGTCATGTAAACCAGCAGCGATTAAATTCTTTTCTGTCGCTAAAATAGCACCACTATCCGCATCAAACCCTAAAATAAGGGGTAGGGTATCGGGTTGCTCACAAGCAATGGCTAACGCCTCACGGAAACGTGTCTGCGCATCATTAATCATCGAGAGCCACAGGGTTTCATCATGATGCTGCCATTGATAAAAGCCAAATTGATTGGCCGCTTTGTCAATACCGACCGCATAATCACAATGCATGAGCAAGGCTTCGATGAGAAACGTCCCTGAACCACACATTGGGTCGATTAAAGCATTGTAGTAAGGCGCATCACCTTCCGCATTTTTCTTATGCCAGCCGGCACTATACAGAAGGGCAGCCGCTAGATTTTCTTTTAAAGGCGCATCGGTCATTGCCACACGATAACCACGGCGATGTAAGCTGGTACCTGATAAATCTAGGTATAACTCTGCTTGCTTATCATTAACCGTTGCAAAAATCGCAAAATCTGGATTTTTACTGTCCACGTTCGGGCGGCTGTCATAGGCCTCATTAAAGGTATCGGCAATCGCGTCTTTAATACGTAGCATGGCGAACTGTTGACTGACCGCCACGCGCTTATCAACAGACAAACGAATGGCAAAAGTTTGTTCTAAATTAAACTGCTCTGTCCAGTTAACCGACTTTGCCAAGCCATAAAGCTGCTCGGCAATATCGTATTCGGCATTGATGTTTTTGCGTTTGATGAGCATCAATACGCGCGATGCCACTCGCGACCATAGACAAATAGTATATAAGTCACGTAGCGAGCCTGTAGCGGTTAGCCGTCCCGTACTTTTAATTTCACTCTCAATACCGAAACTGGTCAGCTCAGTCTGTAACGGTACTTCCAGCCCATCGGCACAGGTGATAATAAGGTCGAGCGTTAATGCTAATGAAGATGGGGGCGCGGTTTGTTCGGTCATACGGATACCTGTGGGCTGGGGCTAAATGGGCTGAGCAAATAATAAAATAGGAAGTTCAACCGGTGATTTTACCATAGTTCAAAGCATAAGGTTTATCGCACTGGGGTTTATAATGTGGTGCTCAGTGGAAATTATACAAAAATAACAGCTAGCGAAAGTGAGAATCATTGCCCTTAATATCCATTATAGTTAAGAATCTGACAACCAGGATTTATTGAAGATAAGTGAGAGACTCTTAGGATTTATAAACGACAGAGTTAAAGTCTTTTAATTAATCAGCTATTCAGGACTTTTAACCAAGGATGGTTTTAATGAACTGTCTTCCGTCACTATTTGCGTGGTAGTTGCAAATGGCTTAGTGGGAATAGGGTAGTCCACATCTTTTGGCATCAGTAGGCGCATATGTGGGTAGGGAGTAGAGATATTAGCGGCATCAAAGGCACGCTTAATATCTTCTTGTAAGCCTTCTTTAATTTTAGGCATACGAGCAACGGATGCCGGCTTGACCCAAAAGCGAACAATAAAAAAAACCCCATATTCACCAATCTCTGCCACTGTTGCTGAGGTTTCAGGACGTTTTAATACTACGTCAGTATCGATGAGTACCTGTAAAATCTCCTTCCGTGCTGTATCAATATCATCTTCAAAGGCAATACGTACTCGTACATCAAAGCGAATAAAGTTTTTTGAGGTTATGTTGGTCACCTCAGCAGATGCAACTGTAGAATTAGGAATAATCACCGTAATATTATCACGAGTCAAAACATGAGTCGTCCGTAGCGATATGAGCACCACACGCCCTTCATTATCATTAATATTAATCCAGTCGCCAACTTGAAAGGACTGCTCGATTAAAATAGTAATACCCGCGATAAAGTTAGCGAGCGTTGACTGGGCTGCAAAACCTACAGCCAAACCGACAATCCCCAAACCTGCCACTAAAGAGACAATATCAAAGCCAAACTGCGCCATGACGCTGGCAAGCCCAAAGACTAAAATAAGGACCGAAAACATGTTTTGTAGCAGTTGCTCAATTGAGGCATTGAGACCGTAATGTACCAGCACTTTATGGATAATATGTCCTGATGACGTCCATAGCACATAGTATATACCCGCCCAAATACAGGCTTTGGCAGTGGCTTTTACCGTACTCGGTTCAAAGTAAATTTGACTCATAATGGCAAGGAGGCTCGCCACCACCCACATATAACGCAGCGCGGAACGCGCAATTTTGGTGCGTCGGTCGTTGAGGCGTATACGGGCTCTATTATGTTTGAGCAGGTAAATAGCAAGCCAGTAGAAAAACCCCAATACCACAAGCAGTATTAGGATTTTAATGCCAGTGCTGACCAGTTCTACCGCGTGAGAAGACCAATCGCGTGAATCCTCTTCTAAGGAGCCACCTATGGCAAGATATAAGCTGGAATACAAATCACGCGCAATTTCTTGAAAAAAATCAGTAATACCAGCGATTGCCATTGTCTCATCCGTGGGGGTTTTAGTATTTATTATACTTTAAAAGTCTAACTGAGCCGTCGCTTAAAAATCATCTTCCTGTGTCAGTTGAGCTTGATACGGGATAGACATTTTATCTTGTACATCACGTAGCGCAGTACGTAGCCCCTCAACGATAGTGGGATGATAAAAAGGGGTATCAAGCAACTCTTTAATGCACAAATCATTAGTAATGGCGACTGCCAATATATGAGCAATATATTCGGCGTCTGGGCCAACCATACTGGCGCCTAATATTTTATCCGTTTCTTTGCAGCTATAGATATGTAGTAGACCACAGTTGACACCCATTACCCGGCTACGTCCTTGAGTATCAAAGCTGACCTTACCGATGACATAGTTTAGTCCTGAATCTTTAACTTCTGGTAGCGTCATACCGATATTAGCAATTTGAGGTTCACAGAATACAATAGATAAAGGAATGGAAGGCGGACGCAAGTTAGCATCGGTATTATTAGGACAAACCGAGCTGCCGGCACTAAAACCTTCATCACTAGCGACATGCAGTAATGGGATATGAGCATTGGCATCACCAATAATATATACTTCAAGATCGCCAATTTGTCCGGTGTTAATATCTAGGTTTTTTGGACGATTTTTATCATCTAGCTCAACGTCTAGATTCTCAATGCCCAACTGCTCGATATTATTACGTCGGCCTGTCGCAACCAATACATATTCGCCTTGCCATTCTTGTACTTGACCCTCACGGTCTTTATATTTAATAAATGCCACTGATTTTTTGTTTTCTATTGTCTTGTCATCTGAACAAGTACCAACATCTTCGACTTTGCTCTTTAGCTTCATAGTTAGTCCACGAGCCAAGCAGTCAATAGCCTTTTTATTGATATCGTCATCTTGTAGACTGGCAACACGATTTTCACGGTTGAATAAAGTGACATTCACACCCAAGCGCGCCATAGATTGCGCCATCTCTAAGCCAACTGAACCGGCACCGATGACGGCCATCGACGTCGGTAAATCTGATAATTCAAAAATATTATCGCTAGTTAGTAAGGTGTCGCCAAGCTTATCGGTCCAACCCTCTGGAATAAAAGGTGAGCTGCCGGTCGCAACAATAATTTTATCCGCTTTGATGAGCTCATTATTAACTTCAATGAGGCCGTCTTTGTTGATATGAGCGCGTCCTGATATTTTTTTATGCTCGGGCCAGCTATCCACTTGTTTTTTTACACTATTCGCAAAAAAATCACGTTCCGCTTGTACCCGCGCCATTACTTGCTTGCCGTCTATTTGGACATCAGCATGAATACCAAACTGATCAGAATGCTGGGCATCATGAGCACGACTAGCCGCTGCAATCAATAGTTTACTTGGCATACAGCCGATAGTGGCACAAGTCGTTGTCCAAAATCCGTCGTTAATAATAACGATATTTTTAGTGGTTCTCCTAGCAGCGCGAAAAGCATTTTGGCCAGCAGTGCCTGCTCCAATCACAGCAACTTCTACGTGACGAGTTATGTTATTAGTAGCATTCTCAGTAATGTTATCAGAGGAGTGATTCATATTATTCTCAAGTATTAAGTGCGTTATTGTTATTAGTATTTAATTCGTTAGCAAACAATTATTATGGCGCTAAGGTATCAAGTAAACGATCAGTATAACCTGCGGCACGTAAATTACGCTGGGCATGAGTTAAAGTGCCTTCTTTATCGAATACGAATACTGAGCGCACTAAACCTAGTGAAATTTTGCCATACATGTTTTTTTCTTTAATGACATCGAAGTACTGACATAATTTTTCATCACTATCACTGATAAGTGGAATCTGTAGGTCATATTTATCAATGAACTTTTCATGAGAGTCAACGCTATCGCGAGAGACACCAATGATATCGTAGCCTAAAGTATCAAAAGCATTAATATTATTAGTAAACTCAGTCGCTTGTGTCGTACAACCTGGGGTATCGTCTTTTGGATAAAAGTAGAGGATAAGACCTTTATCTGTATGTTCAATCAGCTCGGTTAGACTAATATCATCATGAATAAAGTGACCATCCAGCTCACGTACTATCGTTACTGGAAAGTCCGGTAGCACTATCACTTCGGCAGTGGGCTTAGCCATTATAAATTCCTTTTTAGTTTTGAGGCTTTATAGTGAGTCTTAATTAAGGGCTATGTTTAGGTAAGTAGATAAATTGTAGGCAGGTATCAGTCTGACATTTTGGCGGTTTATTGGCAACTGTTAGCCAAAAAAAGACTGACAATTGCCAGTCTTTTAGGTTATACGATACTTATTTAACGAGTTGTTTAAGCTGGTTTTTGTGGCTGTTTTAAATCTAAGCCTGTTGTGCATTGTTGTAAGTCTTTCTGCAATTTCTTTACGTAAGGCAAAGTGGATGGGTCTTTTTTGCTTTGCGCGTAACTCTCGATTTCCCACATTTGACCAATAGTCATTTTGCTACGGACATCGATGGTACATTTACAAAGTTTGGTGGCAGTGCTTTTGTCAGCGACTTTAAACTTCACGGCGCCATTAACACAGTTATTAATATTGTCTTGTTTGATATCCAATGCATTGGCTTGTGGCATGGCAATAAAACCAATAAATGCTAGGGGTAGGAGTTGCAATAGCTTCATAAATATCCTCTCAAGGGGTGTTAAAAAATCCATTAAAATCATAATAAAAACTAGGGACTAAAAATATAACAAGTGATTATAAATATAAACTTGCTTACCATAACAACTATTTTTGGCAAAAAATACTATGCACATGCTGTATTGATGCAATTATATGTTACGCATGTGTTTATAATCGCTGCCTTATTTACACTTTATACCCTATTTTATACTAATTTAAGATCAACTTATGGCTGTGATTGATAGTGAGTAGGGTCAGCGATGCCTACTTGAGCAAATCCTTGACGTCGTAGCGCACAGCTGTCACATACGCCGCACGCAAGGCCATGGCTGTCAGCTTGATAGCAGGAGATAGTCTGACCGTAATCCACGCCCAACGATAGACCAAGCTCGATGGTTTGTGCTTTAGACAATTGTTGCAATGGCGTTTGGATACTGAGATGATGACCGGTAACGCCTGCTTTTGTCGCTAGATTCGCCATATGTTCGAAAGCTGCAATATATTCTGGGCGACAATCAGGATAACCAGAATAATCAACCGAGCTCACCCCGATGACGATATGATTGGCATCAGTCACTTCAGCGACTGCCAAGGCATAAGATAAAAATATCGTATTACGCGCTGGTACGTAGGTGTTCGGAATGGCATCGTTATCAATTACATCATGTTTTTTATTAGGAAATTTATCAGCATCACCATCAGGGACAATCATACTATGGTCAGTGAGTGATGAGCCGCCCAGCTGGGCAATATCGATATCAATAATACGATGATTGACACCGGCCAATTCAGCAATCGTCTTAGCCGCTACAAGTTCACTATTGTGGCGCTGTCCGTAGTCAAAACTCAGCGCAGTAACGGTAGCATAACGTGCTTTTGCCCAATAAAGACAAGTTACAGAGTCGAGGCCACCTGAGAGTAGCACGACGGCATTTTGGGTTTTTTCGGTCGGGTTATTAAGCTTAATGTTTGTCATAGTTAGGTCTTTAATTATTATGAATAAATGGTAATGCGCTATTTTAGCAAAATTAGTCCTATTACAGAACCATGGCTTTGGATATCGTCAATACAATTTAATAAAATAGTATTTAGCGCTATCTTTTTTGGCGTTACCTTTGATGCTTAAAGTTAGTAGCCTCTTTTCAAACTATTAGCAGTTTTTGTTATAATTGCTATCATTTTTAAGATTATTGCTAATACGGTTGTATTTCATAACTACGCAGCGCTAAGCTTTTTGCTGCGAAATCTTATTGCAAAACTATTAATTTATAAACATCGAGTAATTTATGACTGCTGCTACCTTATTTACGCCAACGCTCACATCTCAAGCTAACACTGATGCTGTGAGCACCAATTATAATGGCTGGGAACAGGATAGCATCGATAATAGTGCTGAAGAAAATACTGCGCACGATAGCGATACTGTTCATAGTGATGAGCTCTTCGTTACTCAGCCAGTAGCCACAGATTCCGCCCACTTTCGTAAATTACAAAAAAAGCTGCGTAGACAAGTATCATGGGCGATTCGTGATTTTAATATGATCGAAGAGGGCGATGTAGTGATGGTCTGTGTTTCAGGTGGCAAAGACAGCTATACCTTACTTGATATTTTGCTGTTATTAAAACGCATTGCCCCGATTCATTTTGACGTGGTCGCTGTTAACTTGGATCAAAAGCAGCCTGACTATCCAGAAGATGTACTACCTAATTACCTAAATGCACAAGGCATTGCGCACTATATATTAGAAAAAGACACTTATAGTATTGTTAAAAGCGTGGTGCCAGAAGGTAAGACCTATTGTTCTGCCTGTTCGCGTTTGCGCCGTGGCTCGTTATATGGGTTTGCTAAACAAATTGGTGCTACTAAAGTTGCGCTTGGTCATCATCGTGATGACATGTTAGCAACGTTCTTTCTTAATCTATTCCATGGCGGCTCACTAAAATCTATGCCACCGAAGCTACTGAGTGATGACAAACAAAACATGCTTATTCGCCCATTGGCCTATGTTGAAGAAAAAGATATTATCGAGTATGCGCGTTTAAAAGACTTTCCGATTATTCCATGCAATCTGTGTGGTAGCCAAACCAATCTGCAGCGTGCCATTATTAATGATATGTTGCGCGAGTGGGATGATGCCCATCCGCAGCGTTTGGCGTCTATTTTCAAAGCCATGCAAAATGTTGCTCCTTCGCAATTAGCTGATAGAGAGCTATTCGACTTTGAACGTCTGAGCCTTGAGCGTAATGATAACGCGCGTTTATTTGAAGGTAATAATATCCAAGCAGGGCAAGTGGATAGCCTAGCTGAGATTGGGTTGCCGGTTGCACCAAAAACCCAAACCTTTAATCCAAATAACCCAAAGTCTGCCGATAAAACTTCCTCAAAAAATACCCAACCAGTTGATAGTAACATCTGTCAGAAACAAAAGATTCCGACAGTCAATCCAGCTATATAAACATATAAAGCCAACTGGCTAGCACAAAACTGAGATAAAAAAACCCAGCTAATGAATAGCCGGGTTTTTCTATCTTTCAATTCTGATGAGTAAATCAAGTTCTTGCAGTACGTTGGCCTTAATATTTCAATTTAGTTTTTTAAATAAGTGGCTAACTTTTAGCAAATACGGGTAGCGGATTAAAGCTTACCTCTGGACGCGGTAATTTCGCCACGTCTTGCATGCGCCAATCATCTTTACCGTCATGGCTAACTTGTAAATAATATTTACCTTTGACATTATCTAAATCAACTTGTGCACTATATTTATTGCCACTTTGGTGCTGCAGTGTCACGTCACGATCTTTTTTGATATCGGTCGCGTGTGAGATAGATAAGTCTAGCGTATCAGGGTAGGTCAGAGCTTCGCCATTAAGCAGCTTACCGGTTTGTAAGCTTTGCTCAGGATAGTTCAGATAAAAAGTAATATCTCCCTTATCTGAAAACTGCATTTTACCATGTAAGTCTAAATCATAGGTCAGCTTATCGCGTCCCACATCGTGATATAGCGTCTTACCATCCATATACCAGTCATCACGCACCACGCTATCACGGATTTGGTAAGAGTAATATACAAACCAAATGCAAGCAATCACTACAAAAGCTGGCATACCAATAACAAAAACGACTACCATGTAGTTTTTATACCATGGTTGACTGTCTTGTTGTTTAAAGTCTGGGGATTGAGTTGGGGTCGACATAAAATACCTATTTATTAAACATCTATTTAATGTATCAACTTATAAACTTAGCCGCCAAATGCTGCTCGTTCAATGATAATTAATAATCATAGTCAGTATAGCTTGATTTGTGAGGGACTGCATCTGCTAAGTGTCTGATAAACAAACACTTAACAGAAAGCTGATCTGTTTTAAAGGAGTTATGTTCTTTAAGCACCTATTGACCTTGAGTAGTAAAGATATTTTGCTTACTCACTTTGTATTTACCATCTTCACTCACTACATTTAACGTAACGGGTGTCTGTACTTCCGTAATAACTGCGGGGTCACCTTGAATACTTACTGACATATCGAAGCTTTCACCAGGATCTAAGGGTACATCGTTGAAACGCAGTTGTAAGCTCAAGCCATCTTGTGCCGCTAAAGTGATTTTATAAGTGTGTGCTTCCTGAGTTTTATTGGTGAGCTTAACGACATAGCTGTTTTCGATCATACCTTGAGCATTGGTTGATGACAGCTGGTTACGGTCACGGCGTATATCAATCTCTAACGGTACACGATCAGCCAAGGCGTATATAACACCACCGCATAACACCGCAAGTAAGGTTAGATAAGCAAATAAACGCGGGCTGAGTACGCGAGTAGCTTCTTTTTCAGCCAATTGCCGCTCTGTGGTATAACGAATTAGACCACGTGGATAGCCAACTTTATCCATAATCTCATTACAGGCATCGACACAGGCAGCGCACTGAATACAGGCCACTTGCAGACCATCTCGAATGTCGATTCCAGTAGGGCAGACCTGTACGCACATCTGACATTCTATACAATCACCTAAGTTATCAGGGTGGGTGCCTTTTTTACGAGCACCGCGAGGCTCACCGCGGTCATAATCATAAGACACGACAAGGGTATCTTTATCAAACATCACACTCTGGAAACGGCCATAGGGACAGATTTGAATACACATCTGTTCACGCATATAGCCCGCATTCACATAAGTAGAAAAAGCAAAAATAAACACTGCAACCCATATCCACGTTGACCAATCAGGAAACGGAATAAATCCTATCATCTGCCAACTTTGGTATATGGTATCTGTGCCCGATACATAACTGACGAACGTAGTGGCCGTAATCATCGAGAATATGAACCAAATAAAATAAACTAAAAAGCGCTTAAAAGCTTTATTAGCGCTCATCGGCTGTTTATCGAACTTAATACGCTTATTACGGTCGCCAATCACCAATTTCTCAACGTATTGGAACATATGCGTCCAAATCGTTTGTGGACACGCATAGCCGCACCACACCCGCCCCGCATATACGGTCACCATGAATAAGGTGAAGGCGGCAATAAGCGCAAATGCTGCAATAAAGTAAAAATCTTGGGTTAAGAAGGTCATACCAAAAATATAGTAATGCTGAGATGGAACATCAAACCAAATTGCCTGCCGACCGTTATAGCGCAGCCACGGTAAAATCAGAAACAATGCCAAAAATGCATACATACTGATAACACGGATATTTTGATAAAATCCTGTGATGAATCTAGGATGAATACGTTTTTTGGTGGCGTTAAGGTCGACTTCAATAACAGGAATTCGATTAGGTTGTGGTGCTGACATAAACTTGCCTCTTTAAAAAAAGAATCAGTCTGCTGGCATGGGTAACAATCACTTATTGTAAAAATAAGAGGCGGGAGGTTACGCTGTTATCAATGTCAGTAAGTAGTGGAATTCTTGTACATAATAAATACCAATATGGTTCCAACTACTGAATGAGCGATTATAAATAACTGGTTTTAGTGGTCATCATTTTAGCATTCGCTTTCACATAAGTGGGGTGATAATCTAGAAAAACAATCATTATATGAATATAAATAGCGATAGCTAGCCTCTATTCCGTCTAACATCTACGTATTACTATTTAAAAAGTATGAATATTTACCTAAGAACACCAGGGGCTGTATAGAATTGGGAAATAGTTGAAAAAAATAAGCAACGCCTTACACTCTTGTTTACCACAACAAAGAGAAAAGGCGTCACTTATGACTCGTACCATGCTCACTGATGAACAATGGAAAAAGCTGTTTTATATATTGCGACAAATCAACATATATAACAAGCCCAATCTAAGACGAACCGTTGAAGCGATGCTGTACCGCATCCGTATTGGCTGTCCTTGGCGAGATTTACCTGCCTATTTTGGCAAGTGGTCTGCTATATATCACCAATACCGCTATTGGCGTAAAACGGGTAAATGGCAGCAACTGATGACTATAGTGACCGCAGACTATGATAGCGAATGGTTATTTATAGATGGTAGCGTGGTAAAAGCACATCAGCACAGTATAGGCGCTGCCAGCGGTTGTGATGAAGCCATCGGCACCAGCGTTGCTGGTAATAGTAGCAAGTTGCATCTAATGGTCGATGCCTGTGGTAATCCTGTCCATGTTGAGCTGACAGGAGGACAGGTACATGATTCTAAAATGGCTAACAGGCTGATTAAAAGTACCATTAAAAAAGAGACTAAGGCGGTTGTCGCAGATAGAGGCTATGACAGTAGCAATATCAGAGAGTGTATCTTTGAACACGGTGCTGAATCAGTCATACCGGTTAAGTCAAATTCAAAAAGCAACAATGATACGCTAGATTGGTATTTATATCGCTGTCGCCACTTGGTAGAAAACGCCTTTGCTAGGTTAAAACACTTCAGAGGCATTGCCACACGCTATGATAAGCTCAAAGACAGTTATGAGGCTGCTGTTATTCTAGCTTGTGTCTTTATTTGGCTGCCGCTGATTTGAATTCTATACAGCCCCTAAGCGAGTTTTTTTAAATAAAAAAGGAGAACTGTAATGACAGCTCTCCTTTTTTTAAATTGTAATATCCTATGATTCAGCTATTTACTAAGTCGTAATGAACTACAGACTTATTAAGTAGCAGGAGTCGCTGCAGGTGCTGCTGCTTTTGGTGCAGTAGTATTTGCAGGTATTGAAGCATTAGCTGTTTGAGCACCTCGGTCTGATAATGAGTAAACATAAGCTACAACCAACATAATACGCTCGTTACCTAACTTAGTTTCCCATTCAGGCATAACACCGGCTCTACCGTAACGTAAAGTATTACGTACTGTTTCGCGTTCGCCACCATATAGCCAGATATTATCAGTTAAGTTTGGCGCACCTGCTGAAATCATACCTTTACCATCTTTATCGTGGCACAGTGCACAATTCTGCTGAAAGATAGGTCCGCCTTGCGCGACTAAATTTTTGTCAAGCTCACCATTATTTTTATCGCCATTATTAGTAGATAATGATAAAACGTACTCTGATGCTGCTCGCACACCATCTTCACCGATTTGATCACGCCATGCTGGCATACCCCCAACCCTACCTTTATGTAGCGTGGTTAAAAGATTAGTTGCTTCTCCACCATATAGCCAGTCGTTATCAGTCAAGTTAGGATAGCCAGTTGCGCCTTTAGCGTTAGAGCCATGACACACCGAACAGTTCTGTAAGAACAAACGGCTACCGACTTTTAATGCATTCGGGTTTTCAGCAAGCTTTTCGATGTAAGGAGCAAGTTCTGCGGTTTTCTCATCAATCTGAGTTTGCAAATCTGCAGGAGGTGACTCACTACGACGCATGGTTGCTTGCATTTCAGCTAAGCTTGCTAAGGTCTTAGTAGCACCGCTTGCGTCCGCGTTTGCCAAAATGCTTTTTTCAAAGTTATCAGTGAATACTTTATTATTACTTTCTAGATCACTATTTAACTCATTGTGAGAGGTCCAAGGTACCGTTTTGCCATCAATTTCTACGGTTGCGATACCATCCCAGTGTTTTGGAAACACAGCCGGGAAAAATATCCAATAAGCAATGCCCCAAATAATTGAGCCAAAAAATATCACCAACCACCATTTAGGCAGCGGCTTATCGTATTCTCGGATACCGTCATAGTCATGACCTGTTGTGCCGTCTTCTTCTACTTCTGGTTTATATTTTAATACCATTAGTAAGACACCAAGGATACCCGCCCAACACATGAAACTTAGTACGGTAATCCAAGTACTCCAAAAAAATGTCATCGTTCGTCCTTATTGCGCTGCTCGTCAGACAAGGTCTCTATATCCTCGTCATCAAGCGCAAGTTGTGCATCTTCTTCGAAGCGTTTTTTGTTTTTTGGCGAATACGCCCACCATGCAACGCCTACGAAGGCCACAAAGGCAGAAACGGTCGCAATTGTTTGTAATTCACCAATACCCATTAGCGCTGTCCTTCCATTGCAGTACCTAGCTGTTGAAGATAGGCAACCAAAGCATCAAGTTCAGTTGCGCCTAGAACAGCATCAGGAGCGCCGTCAATATCTTCTTCAGTGTAAGGCACCCCAAAACGGTCCCGGAATAGACGCATTTTGGTCTGTATGTTTGAGCCATTGACTTCATTCTTAGCAAGCCAAGGGAAACCGGGCATCACCGACTCAGGTACTAATGACCGTGGGTTAATGAGATGTTGCTTTTGCCAGTCTTCAGAGTAACGTCCACCAACCCGGGCTAGATCAGGTCCAGTACGCTTAGATCCCCATAAAAATGGATGATCCCACGTGGACTCAGCAGCACGCGAGTACGGTCCATAACGCTCTACTTCTGCGCGCAGAGGGCGAACCATCTGAGTGTGACAAACGTGACAACCTTCACGGATATAGATATCACGACCTTCAAACTCAAGCGCGGTCCAAGGTTCCATAGCAGGTAGGGGAGCGTTCACCCCACCTTCTTCAGGACCTTTTTGATCGTATATCAGCGGGACAATCTCAACGAGGGTTGCAAAGCTAATAGCGATAACGATACCGATGACCAACAAGCCTGTATTTTTTTCAATAATTTCATGCGGTGTACCAGCCATGATCGTTCCTTATACTTTAGCTGTCGAGATTTGATCGACACTAGGTTCATGATCAGTTGGATCAGCAATATTTACAGGCTTACCTTCTGGCATTTTGAGCGTTTTATAAACGTTATATGCCATAACGAACATACCTGATACATAAAGCAAACCACCAAACGCACGACCAATATATGGGAAATGCGAGAACTCAACGGTATCAACGAAGCTATATACTAAGGTACCATCAGGGTTTGTAGCTAGCCACATCATGCCCTGGCCAATACCTGAGATCCACATTGATACGATATAAAAGATGGTACCCGCAGTTGCCAACCAGAAATGCGTTGTAATCAAGCTGATGGAATACATTTTTGGTTTATTATAGATACGTGGTAACAGTACATATAGCGAACCAATGGTAATCATACCAACCCAGCCAAGTGCACCTGAGTGTACGTGACCAACTGTCCAATCTGTATTATGAGACAGTGCGTTGACCGTTTTGATTGACATCATTGGGCCTTCGAACGTCGACATTGCATAGAATGATAATGCCACAATCATAAAGCGAATAATCGGGTCAGTACGCAGCTTATCCCAGCTACCTGATAAGGTAAGAACACCGTTAATCATACCGCCCCAAGATGGCGCGAATAGGATAATAGAGAACACCATTGCTAGAGACTGCGTCCAATCTGGAAGCGCTGAATAATGCAGATGGTGACCACCTGCCCACATATAAGAAGCAATCAATGCCCAAAAGTGAACGATAGACAGACGGTAAGAATAGATGGGACGACCAATCTGTACTGGGACAAAGTAATACATCATCCCTAAGAACGCTGCCGTTAGATAAAAGCCTACTGCGTTATGTCCGTACCACCACTGCACCATCGCATCAGTTGCACCGCCAAATAGAGAGTAAGACTTAAATGCACTAACAGGAATTGCCATACTATTGACGATATGTAGTAAAGCAATCGTAATAATAAAGGCCGCAAAGAACCAGTTAGCGACATAGATATGAGATGTTTTACGCTTGATGAGTGTACCGAAGAACACAATGGCATAAGAAATCCATACCAAAGCAATCAAAATATCGATCGGCCATTCAAGCTCAGCATATTCTTTGGTCGAGGTTAAACCTAAAGGAAGCGTGATTACGGCTGAAACGATAACTGCCTGCCAGCCCCAAAAGGTAAACCATGCTAAGTAAGGCGCAAATAACCTCGTTTTACAGGTACGCTGAACGATATAGTAAGACGTTGCGAACAGGGCAGAACCACCGAACGCAAAAATAACAGCATTAGTATGCAATGGTCTGAGACGACCAAACGATAACCATGCAATATCAAAATTAAGTGCTGGCCATGCCAATTGCGAAGCAATGAACACACCAAGACCCATGCCGACGATGCCCCATACTACCGCCATAATCGTAAAAAATCGTATGATAGTGATTTCATACTCACGGTCGACAGGGGCGACTGCTGTGTTTTGTAAACTCATTGGATGATTCCTTTACAGCCCGAATTATCAACAGAATTAACTAAATCCCCACGATATCTATGCTACAACTCTCGAACAAGAGTGTCATCTCACGACCGTGGCACATACTACTGTCCAAATTGCTTATCATCGTAACGGTTTATTAACTATCAGTTTAGGTTGTCGCTGATTATCAGCTATTGCAGATGAGTCCACTGCGCTAAACCAGCACGGCGCTTACTGCTAAACGGGAATTGGATAATTAATACATCGTTAAGGTTAATAAGGAAATGCGCCGTCTCCAAGTACTGAATGTGTATTCATACTCATATAAGACCTTAAGGACTAACATCTATTTGATTGACCATATTGTTCGTTAATCATAAAGTTATGTTAGCAGCGACTGACAAAAAGCATGTTTACGTAATGTTTAGTTAAAACTACCGACTCTGTTTAAGGTATTGTAACGCAATATTAAGCAAATATCATCAGAACTATGCGCCAAAATACAAACTCTTTGGTAATTAATGGGGTCTACAACCTTTACTCATAGCGTAAAAAATCAGTTGTAAACTCTTAAATTTGTTGTGAATATAAAAAATATACATCTTATATAAAGGTAATACGCGCTAAAAGCACTTAACACTATTAATCTGCTAATTATGGTTTCAGTAATATAACTTACTAACATAATGTTAACACTATTATTAACTCATAATACGCTTATAAGGGGTAGATGTTAAGACAAAAATGATTAGATCACGTTGATGTGGCATAGTTATTGTTTTTATACGCTCATATATCTATAAGTTTCTAAGCATAAGAGAGGCTAACGGCACTTATCATAACAAAAAATACTGACATATCAATACAATAAACAAGGGATTGCTCTAACAAAGAGATATTACGCTAAGCACAATCTTTAACAGAAGATATTAATTGCCTGAAGAAACTTTCTTATAGGTAGTCTAAATATGAAAATTTGTTACAATTTCGCAAGTACTGGTTGTTTTGGGTTTTACTTATTTTGAAACAGCGCCATAATAAGGCTCGCCAACATTGCTCGCTGATTTTTATACTATTTCCAGCAGAGAATGTTCACATACTTTTAAATAGTAATTCTTTTAATAATAGTGATAACAACATTGATGCCGCCACTTACCATAGGGGTATGCATTATGATTAATAATCACCAAGGATAATAATATGGCAGTTTTTCTAACAGACGAATGGTTCGAGCAAGTTGCAGAATTTGGTAAGGAAGCTGGTGAGCTGAATTTACCACCTGCATTGGCTGATATGGTCATCAACTTAAAGGTTGCTGATGGCGAGCAAAATATCCAAGCAAACTTTTCAGACGGTTTGTTACATCGTGACTTGAATAGTAATGCGACTACTACGTTGCTGCTTGATCGTGAGACCTTGCAATCTATAATCACTGATTTTGATATGAACGAGATTATGGGTGCCTTTATGGGTGGTCAGATTCGCGTTGAGGGTGATATGTCACAGCTCATGGCGCTACAGACCGCACGCCCAAGCCCAGAGCAAAAAGAGCTGTTCAAACGTATTCGTTCAGAGACGACTATGGCTTAATACGCTTAAAGAGGTATTGCCTATTCACGATAGCGTAGTAAAAAGCCCCTAATTGTATTAGGGGCTTTTTCAGGTTTGAAGTGATTTAATTTTAAAACTGCGTTGATTATTCAGTTATAAAGGTATTTATATTAGCTGGCTTTTGGCTAATCTTCCGATGGTACTGCAGTCTGATTTTCTTTATAAATGGCTGCCTGTAGCCAAATATTAGCTTGGACATAGTCATTGACTTGAATGGCTTTAGTACCTGCTGTACTCATTGCACCCATCCGCACTACGAATGGAGTGGTGTCTTGCTCACGCAATATCACAACGTCAAATAAAATGATAGGTTTGCCATTAAACAATGTTTCTTGTTTGCCTAATACTTGCCCTTGACACCATGCTTCATCTTCTTGGCCTAAGGTATCGCCGAATAAATAGGCACACATATCACCTAAATTAATTTCTACTGGCTCCATCTGCTCTTTAGTGGTTGGTTGCCAGTCTTTAATCTGTTCTTGGAGATCATTTGGCACTTTACCATCATTAGCCGCGACAATATCGTTGAAGGCGCGATGATAACGAATGGCCTCGACGTCCTCAACCATGATGACTTCATTTTGCTCACTGTTAGTAATCTCATGCGCCCATGCGCTAAAGTTCACAAAGTAAGGGGTATTTTGTTGGTATAAATGCTGATTCGCCGTATAAAGCTGATCAAAAGCATAAATAATGCTGCCATCAGTCGTGCGTAATCGTAGTACCGCATCATGAGTATTTTCATTAACAATCACACGTTCAATGCGGCAGTTCAGACCATAAGGGCCGTTGACACAGGGATAGGCGTTAATGAAACATTCTGGCTTGCCATCTTTCATCGCGAGGACCTGATTGATATGGCAGGGCTGGTCTTCTGATAGCAATATACGATTGTCTTTCGAGCTCACATTGCCATTGAGACCTTTGGGCATTGCCGCCTTTTCAATCATTTGTTGTAACCACTGCGGCACATCATGACTCATATCGTCGGTTAAAATGCGCCAATGATCAGCATGACCAGCAGTTTGCTCGTCGGTTAACGTGACTTTAGTAGGAGCTTGTATATTTTTATATTGATAATTAATGGCCATGAAGATACTCAAAATTAAGTCAGCTATGAGGTTTGGAGGCTAAACTGTCAATGCTTATATGACAGCCAATGTATGAAAACGATTGGTCTATAATAAATAACAGCATTAACAATAAAGGGTCAGCAAACGACAAGGGTGGGTTAATGACAATTGTCCCTAGCCTATAATATATAGGTATTGAAGTAACTAATAGCAAGCCCCACATAAAAAAATAATAACACAGCAGAGCGTTTTATTAGAAAATACGTGCAGTTCTTATTAATGAATGGCACATGTTAGATAAATTGTGTCAAACTATCTTCCTTTTGCCAGTCCAGCTACATTACCAACTATGTAAAGAGTTAGTAATGTAGTGTTGCTGTCTAAAACCATATTTATGTGCCCGATGGCTTGATGGCCTATATAAAGGGTTGCATAGATAAGATAAAGAGTTTGAATATGTTTCGTCCTTTAGCGTTGTTTATTGGTCTACGGTACACTCGAGCAGAGCGCAGTAACCGCTTTATCTCTTTTATATCGCTGATTTCGATGATAGGTTTGACCCTTGGGGTTGCGGTATTAATCACGGTTTTATCTGTGATGAATGGTTTTGATCGCGAGCTGAAAACTCGTATTTTAGGTATGGTACCGCAAGCGACGGTGAGTGCTGCTGAGGTCATTGGCGACTGGAAACAGTTGGCTGATCGAATCAAAGAAGAAGATCCAGAAGTGGCGGCCGTTGCTCCTTTCATCCAGCTGCAAGGTATGTTGACGTCAAACGGTCAAGTAGCCGGAATTATGGTCACTGGTATCGAGCCTGAATATGAAAAGAAAGTCTCAATTATTAATGACCATATGACTGAAGGCAGTATTGATACGCTAAAAAGCGGTGATTTCAGCATTGTGCTTGGTGAGGAGATGGTGCAGTCACTTGGGTTAACCATTGGTGATAAAGTAACGTTAGTGCTGCCGGAAGCGTCGCCGTCACCTGCCGGCGTGATACCGCGCTTTAAGCGTTTTACCTTAACCGGTATTTTTAGTATCAGCCCAGAAGTTGACAGCTTGATGGCCTTTATTCCAATGGAAGATGCCGCTAAATTACTGCGTCTGCCGGAAGGAGCGCAAGGCATTCGCCTGAAACTTAATGATATCTTTACTGCGCCGATTGCAGCACAAAAAGCGGCGGCAATTGCGCCCGACTATTTGTATCCGAACGACTGGACGCAAACTCATGGCAACCTATTTGGCGCAATACAAATGGAAAAAGCGATGGTTGGCTTGCTGTTGTTTCTGATTATTTTGGTCGCTGCCTTCAATATTGTCTCAAGCTTAGTAATGCTAGTTACCGATAAAAAAGCAGATATTGCCATCTTAAAAACTTTTGGTGCCTCTCCACGCTTGATTACGCAAATATTTATGGTTCAAGGGGTGGTCATTGGTTTTATTGGTACTATCGCTGGTACGATATTGGGCGTCATATTTGCGCTAACTATTAGTGATATTTTAGGATGGATTAACCAAAGCTTTGGTCTGAATTTATTTGATGCTTATTTCATTAATTATCTGCCATCGCAGTTACGCTTGGTTGATGTGGTGTTGATTACGGGTGCCTCTTTCATCTTAAGTTTTTTGGCAACTATTTATCCAGCCCGCCGAGCAGCCAAAATCCAGCCAGCCCAGACCTTACGCTATGAGTAAATAATTGTTTATTTAGCTCAGGGTTGTGACTTTTTAAATTAGCTGTTATCGAATAGCGGTTATGAAATACGAATAAAGGAAGCGCTATGTCTGCCATCTTAGAGGCGAGCAATATTAGTAAGATATATGATGAAGGGGCGGTACGTACACAGGTATTAACTGGTCTAGATATGACGGTCAATGCAGGTGAGCGCATTGCTATTGTTGGTACGAGCGGCTCGGGCAAAAGTACTTTGCTACATTTGCTGGGCGGTCTTGATACACCTACTAGTGGTGAGGTATGGCTACATGGCAAGTGTCTGAATCATATGAATGAAACTGAACGCGGGGCGATGCGCAATCAGTACTTAGGATTTATTTATCAGTTCCATCATCTGTTAGCAGAATTTACAGCGGTAGAAAATGTTGCTATGCCACTATTGATGCGTCCGAAAGTATCTACAACGGATGCCCGTAAGCAAGCGATTGAGCTGCTGGAGAATGTAGGCTTGGGTCATCGCTTAGACCACAGACCGGGCGAATTATCAGGCGGTGAGCGTCAACGGGTAGCGATTGCCCGTGCGTTGGTGACGAAGCCGTCGCTGATTTTAGCGGATGAACCAACGGGTAACTTAGACTATGATAACGCGCAAAGTGTCTTTGGATTGCTCTCAGAGTTACAGAGTACCATGCAAACTGCGTTATTGATGGTCACCCATGATCGTAATTTGGCGGCACTTGCTGATCGGCAACTGTTGCTACGTAATGGACATTGGGAAACCTATTAATAAATCGCTGGCTTTAATTGAGTGGTGTTGAAGCCGTCAATTTGTTTATTGAAACTCATGTGCCTTATAGCTGCTTAGGTGGTTTTTTAGTAGCCTCTTGCTGACGTTTTTGCCAACTGATAATCGTTTTATAACGCCAAATTACTTTAAATGCTAATCCGCTAATAATACTGGTAATGATTGCCAGTATTATTAGACCCAAACAAAACGCTGATAACGAGACCGTACCACGATAGGTAATAAATGGATTGGCACCTTCTGCTAATATCCATAAGCTAAAGTCAGATATCATCCTGCCGATCAGTCGCAAACTAATCATTGGCACATCGAGAATCTTAGCGCCCACATAGTAGGCTGCATAAAAGACGGGTAGGGTAGTAACTGGGTTAGTGATCCACGTTAATCCAAGCGCCATCGGGACATTAGCTCGAAAAATAAGCGCACCGATTAACGCCAGTAACATCTGTCCTGGGAGCGGAAAAAATGCGCTGAGCACGCCGATATAAACCGCCTTATTCAAGCTATGACGATTAAATTGCCACAAACGTGGATCGGCTAGAAGTGGCGCCAATAGCTTTAAAGAGCGACTTTCTAATATTTTTTCGGGTGTGGGTAGGAGGTTTTTAAGTGTTTTTTTGGGCACAGGCTCGCCTTTACTCTTTGGATACAATTCGCTCAGCATGACGCCAGTGGCTAGTATCCAAACTATATTGTCAGTGATATTATTATCGATAATAGAGGGGTAACATGCGACAAAATCAATGCTTATTGATGCCACATAATATTTATTTAGTATAGGGTAATCTAATGACGAATGCTATTGCTAGGCGTAATGTGGGCTAACATTACAACAGTCATTTTTAAAAATATCATTACGCTCATTTTAATGAGAGTACATGATTAAGAATAACTATTATTGAGCCTTTAAAGCATCATATTTTAGACCATCAAGCAAGGAGTGCTGGTGTACGGGTTGATTGGTACTCTCATAATAATTATTATGATAGGCGCGTTGGCAGTCGCCACTAGTGTAGGATTACCAGACAGTGATTTACTGGTCAGCATGAGTGCTTTTTCGCTTGTGCCGCTTATCCTTATTATTGTCGCCATTGTCTTAATAATGATTACTCAGCGTAGAGCATTGTCTTATATCCCTGCCAGCTCTACTGTTTCTCGCCACACCTCATCTATTTTTCATTTCCCCCTAAAGATCGTCCATTATTTGCTTATAGCGCTACTAATTATCATGTTGCTTATAGGTAGTGCATGGCAAGCATTGAGCCAGCATCAGCAGGCAGAAGCTGCGAAAATTACTGAGACCATGCGTGTACAAGCTTGGGTAACTATCGAAGGTATTAGCGACAGCGTTTATGACCCTGAAACCAATAGTGGCTATCGGCAAGTAGCCCTATTACGGTCGATTTCGCCTTTGGTTTCGGACTTGACGGCACAAGATTTAAATGTGGCTACGGATAAGTATGTGGCTGCGCAAACTCAAACTAGCCTAGTAAAAAATAAGAATGAAGACAAACAATATCGCATTTTACTCAATGCCTATCCTAAACATAATAAAAATGATACTAAACTTACCGGTTTAAATAATTTGAAACCGGGTGATCAGTTATTGATGACCCTAACGCTTGCGCCGCTAAAAACATCACAAGAAGTTATTAATAATTCGTCAGGCTTTGACAGTTATCGCTGGTTGCGTGCGCGTCATATTGATGGTGTGGCCAATGTAATCGCAACCGGCTCTCCAATTAACACCACCACTAATTCGTCGATGATGATGATGACGTCCTCAGACTCTTATTTACAGCGTTTGCGGGTCACTATTGACCAAGGGCGCTGGCAACTACGTCAGCATTTTTATCGAGAGTGGGCGCGGCAACCTGATGCCCAGCAGCAAGCTAATGCGGTAACGCTGAGCTTGTTAACCGGCGACCGCAGTCTTATCAATCATGACACTAAAGACTTATATCAGCTGTCTGGAATCTCGCATTTGCTAGCTATTTCTGGTACCCATGTACTGTTTTTAGCCATTGTGCTGGCAGGTTTAGTCACGCTATTGATTGATAGGAAATGGTCATTACTATATCGGACTATCCCGCGTTGGCAAGTACGCTGGTGGGTGATGATTGGCGCGGCTTTTATATATGCCTTATTTACAGGGTTTGATGTGCCGGCAGCGCGAACAGCGTGGATGCTACTGGCGATAGGATTGGTAAGGTTGACCTTATTACCAATTAGTACGATACGAGTATTATTGGCGCTAGCCATATTGATGGCATGGTTTGACCCTTATGTATTATGGCAAGCAGGCTACTGGTTGTCCTTTATCGCTGTGGCGCTCCTGCTAAAATATGATGATTCGTTACAATTACAGAATAAAAACGTTTCTAGAGATTGGCAGCAACCTCAGGATTTTATTAGTGAAAAATCCAACTTGCCTCACAAAAAGCTGTGGTTACTGTTCAAAAGGATATTCAAGCTGCAATGTTGGTTATTTATAGCGTTATTACCCGTCAGTTTATTGTTGTTTGGTAAGGTCTCATTATGGGGTCTGGTGATTAATCTATTTGCCATTGGTTTGTTTGGCTGGGTGATTGTGCCGCTGAATTTGCTGGCTGGACTTTGTTATTTAATATTACCACCAGTCGCTGATAGTATTTGGGCCGTGGTGAGTACTATCGTTGCCAACTTGCATGAATTAATGGCGTGGCTGACAGCGCTACCCGCGCTCAAAGGCGCATGGCTGTATACGCCTATTAATACAGGCATATTACTAATGGCACTATTAGTCATGCTGCCGTGGTTGCTACCGCGTGGACTTATCAGTCGCTGGTTAGTATTACCTCCTTTAATGCTACTGATGATGACGATTTATGCCAATCAGCAAGCGTTGACACTGACACCCACGTTATATGTTCTGCCTACAGGCGACCGTTATGTAACCGCTGCTTTACTACAGTATCCTATTAATAATGACGAAATTAGTAATGGTAATGGTAAGCTTAATAAAGAGAATGAACTTGAGAGTTCACTCGTGTCAGGTAGTGTTAGCTGGTTATTCTTAGCAGATCATCGTCCAAATGGTACGCGCACTATGCCAAGCTCGTTAACAGCTGAACAGTTATCTGCGACGCTAGAGCAGCAGCTTCGTACCTTATCTGTTAGTCGTTTAGAAGGTATTGTGGTACAGACCAGCGTAGCGACATTGACCAGCCCTTTAGCCAATAGCTTGCCAAATAAAAAATCTAAAGAAAAAAGTATAGCCTTGTCACCTGAGCTGTTGCCAATGACGGTGGCACAATTAGTCCAAAGCATGCCAGTCAGTCGCTATTGGCAGGCGGGACGTAGTGAACGTTGGTCAACACGGCAGCAAACTTACCTAACTAACAACCCATCTAAAACTAAAACCTTAATAAGTGCGCAACGCTGCGAGTTAGGTAAAACGTGGCAGCTGCCAAGCGGCGACTTAACACTAGAAGCCGTAACCGGCTGGCCTACCATCGACGATAACAGCGTTTGGGATTGCGCACTGGCTATTGACAGCCGTTCACTCATACAGGTTGTACAATATAATGCCACTAATCCGCAGCAGTCTGCAAAGTTGACTGCTCAAAAATTAGAGTCGTCCATCACGCCACCAAAAGCAAGTATAAATAAAACTTTAAAGGCAGCAAGACTAGAAAATCGACAAATCAATCAACCAACCAAATCCTCTCAATCGCGCCTTATTCTTGATGCTAGCACTCATCCTCGTGTTTGGGAGTTGTGGTCATTGTTATGTGAAGCGAAGCCATTTGCCATTAATAGTGGTTTGGATAATTCAACAATGTGGTTAAGTCATAGCGCATCGCAGGTATCTGCTGATATATTAACGGCGCAGCATACAGATGAGGTCATAACTTATGATAACGAACCTTTAGAAGCTGCGTTGTCCCTTGGGACTGAAACTCAAGTTGATTGAATAGATGAAAATAATCTAGAAAAACCATTTCATTTCATAGTTTATGGGCTTCTACTATTGAACCCTAACTGAAATACCACCATACTTAGCAGCTAACGAATTTAAATAGATATTACGGTGAGAAGGGGAGTTTTCTTGCTGTATTTATTTTTTATATGTTCTTTTTTATTGTTTTAGATTGTTTCTAACTTAGGAAGTTATATGCCCAACTGGCCACCAGACCCTAATAAACGCTCTGATAATTCGTCAAACCAGCCAGCGCCAATACAACCGCTGCCACCAAGCCAGCCAAGTGGACAAGAATGGCGACTGATCGAAAACACTCTATTAGCCAGTGTGGTAGAGCAGCGTCGAGCGCGGCGTTGGAGTATCTTTTTTAAATTGCTGACTTTCGGTTATCTTTTATTCATCGTGTTGGCTTTGGGTCGCGGTTGTACGAGCAAGACTCCGGCGGGCTTAGAAGGTATCGATACCAGTAAACCACATTTAGCGGTGGTTGAGCTACAAGGTACGATCAGTAATAGTGACAAAGCCAATGCTTATGATGTCAGTAAAGCGCTGACTCGTGCCTTTGAAAATAGCAATTCCAAAGCGGTAGCCCTAGATATTAATTCACCGGGTGGCTCGCCTGTGCAGTCGGATGAAATCTGGCAGACGATGATGGATTTGCGCAAAAAATATCCTGATAAAAAGCTCTATGCGGTTATTGGTGATATTGGTGCTTCTGGCGCTTATTATATTGCGTCTGCAGCTGACGAGATTTATGTTAATCCATCAAGCTTGGTCGGCTCTATTGGTGTCATTATGCCAAGCTATAACATCGAAGGGCTGATGGATAAAGTGGGCGTGAAAGACCGTACCATTACCGCTGGTGAGTATAAAGATATCTTAAGCTTGACGCGTCCGCTAACGGATTATGAAGAGCAACATGTTGAAAAAGTGCTGGCCAATACTCATAAGCACTTTATTAATGCGGTGAAGCAAGGTCGCGGCGACCGTCTCAAAAACCCAGAAGAAAATAAACTGTTCACAGGTTTATTCTGGACAGGAGAGCAGTCAATTGCCTTAGGTTTAGCGGATAAAACGGGCAGTATTGCCAGTTTAGAGAAGCAACTCAAACTTAAAACAGTAGTGAACTATACGCCGATGGATCCGTTCCAGTTCTTTATGGACCGCTTTGCTGTTAAAATGGGTGCAGGTATTGGCTCAAGTATCAATCTTGATTTATTACCACAAGAAGACAGCAACTCGCAGATGCGCTAGCCTTAGAGCTTTCAATTTAGTAGCTGCTTAATAACGTTATCACAAAGACTGAGTCCTGCATAATGGCTCAGTCTTATTTTTTATTATCTGTTAATTTGTTTCAATAAGTGTCAATCAAAACCCGTGAGAATAAGCCATGAGTGTTATCAATTCGCAAACTTTTTCGTCGCTGCCTGTATCCCAAAAAACCCAAAAACCTGTGATACATTTCGCTCATGCCAATGGGATGCCAAGCGCGGTCTATGAGGATTTTTTTGCGAGTTTAGCAGAGCTTTTTACTATAGAAGCTATTCCGATGTTGGGCGGCAACCCTGATTATCCGGTTGATAATCACTGGCGCAGTTTAACGCAGCAAATAATCGACAGTGTAGAGCGTACTTGTCAGCAGCACGGCGTCGCGCAAGTGGTAGCCGTTGGACATTCATTGGGTGCCATGTGTACCCTACAGGCGTTATATCGTGCGCCTCAGTATTTTAGCCAAGCCGTATTGCTCGATCCCCCTTGGATTTACGGTAAGACCAGTTTGCTATGGCATTTAGCTAAGACGGCTGACCGTCTGCCGCTGATGAACAATCGCTTAATGGATAAGCTGTCGCCTGCAGGTATCTCTAAATACCGCCGTGATGTTTGGGACAGTCGCGAGGATGCCTATGATAAGCTGCGCCATAAAGGGTTTTTTAAACATTTTGATGAGCGTAGTTTTCAGGGTTATATCAAGCACGCTTTACATGAGCGCGCAGATGGTAAAGTGACGTTAGCAATTCCTAAGGTTAATGAGGTCGCGGTATTCCGTACCAATCCGTCTTGGTATTGGCTAGTACCGAACCGTGCGCCTAAGTTGCCTGTAACCTTGGTTATTGGCGAAGACAGTGTGTTTTTAAAACAGCGTTTTCCGCAACAAATCAATGCGCGTTTGGGTATCAAGTATGAAACCCATACAGGCGGTCATATGTTTCCACTTGAGCATCCAGAGTCAGTATCAGCACGAGTATTGAACCTAATTGCCCAGCAACTTTAAAATTGGATCATGAATAATCATGGTTGTTTTTAAAACACGAGTTAAACATATCTTGCCGCCATTTTGAGCCACCACGCTATGCTAAACCAAATGCCACCTTCAAACGTATTAGCTATTAATCAGCCTAAGAGACGGCCTTTATTTTCGCGTTTGGGTACGCTGGCGCTTATTATAGGGATGGTTGTTGCATTCTTCGTTAGTCAGTTAATAGGTGTTTATTTGGCTGGCAAGGTACTATTACCGGCCGCTAATAGCTCAACAGTCGGTGACATTTTCTTTTTGGGTAGTAGTGACGGTACCATCGTAAGCGTCTCTATAATTATTAGCTGCGTCATATTGATGCTAGTTAGCATCATGATTATTCGTTTAAAAGGCGGTGAGGTGCGGCGATATTTGGCACTCAACCAGTTTTCGCTAGCAACTGGTATGGCACTATTAGGCATACTAATCGTATTTATGATTGGCAGTCAGGCACTGACTTATTGGTTAGATGCCAACCCATCTGCTTTCGTTGACCCGTTATATCAGTCGGTCAGCTCAGTGTGGCTGCTTATATTGGCGTTGGTTATCATCGCGCCAATATATGAAGAGTTGGTCTTTCGAGGGTTGCTATGGTCTGCTATTGCTGAGCAGTTTTCAAGTCCGTATATAAACGAGAGGTCAGCGCAGCGCGGCGCAGTCATTGCTAGTATCGTAACCAGTATTATTTTTGCTATCATTCACTTGCAATACGGTCTATATGAGATCAGCACCATCGTCGTGTTGGCGCTAATATTTTGCTATGCTCGCATCAAGTCTGGATCGTTATTACTGCCTATATTACTGCACATTCTCAATAATGGCGTGGCAATGTGGCAGTATTTATCACAAGTTGCTTGACCTGTTAAATTAGTTTTCTAAACCAGCTTCCTGATACTAAGCATCAGGATTTAACGCCAACACCTCAAACGCTGCTTGCTCTATATCTGCAACTGTCAAATGCGGCTTGCCGCTCAACGCTTGCCGCCATTTGCGTGCGCCACTTAGGCCTTGAAACAATCCTAAATAATGTCGTGTCATCGTAGACAGCGGCTCACCTTGGTTAACTTGCTGATGCAGATGAGGATACAATTGCGCTAAAATCTCTGAGCGTTTTGGAATGGGCTGATTCCACAAAATATTAGCTTCTGCTAACAGGTAAGGATTGTGATAAAACGCACGGCCAATCATCACGCCATCGATATGTTGCAAGTGATTTTGGATGTCTTCTATCGACTCAATACCCCCATTAATCTCAATAATAAGCTCTGGGAAGTCCTGCTTTAATCGATACACGTCCTCATAACGTAGCGGTGGAATCTCGCGATTTTGTTTAGGGCTAAGACCTTGCAGCCACGCCGTACGCGCATGAACAATAAAGCGCGTGCACCCGCCATCAGCTACGGTCTGTACAAATTGGCTCATAAAGTCATAACTGTCAAAATCATCAATACCGATACGATGCTTAACCGTTACTGGAATATCAACCGCTGCTTGCATATGCTTGACCAGTTTTGCAACCGTATCAGGCTCAACCATTAAGCAGGCACCGATTTTATTATGCTGCACGCGGTCGGATGGGCAACCAACATTAATATTGACCTCATCATAACCATGCTGCTGCGCAAATTCAGCACATTGGGTCATCTCACTGATATCAGCACCGCCCAGCTGTAAGACAATGGGATGTTCGCTATTGTCAAAGCGCAAGTGGCGTGCACGGTTACCATGTAATAGCGCGCCAGTACTGATCATCTCAGTATATAAATACACATTTGGATTAAATAACCGGGCAAAATAACGATAGTCTGTCGTTGTCCAGTCAATCATCGGTGCTACTGAAAGCCGCTTCTTGGTCATATCAACCATCATTATTTACTGCCTTTTTTTAGATAACTTGTTTTTTAAGAACTCAGCTTTGTATAGTTTAATGTTGTTATTTAAAATCTTGACCCTTAATTAATGCTCAATAATTTAACTTACATTAAATAATGCTATCGATTTTTCCAAATGCAGGTAAACGATAAAAATATAGGCCCATTATCACGCCAATAAAGCCAATAAACGCGATATATAATGCCGGTGAGAAGCTGATATACAACGTCGCATAACCGAGTCCAAACGGTACCAGTCCGCCAACAATACCGTACATCACACTATAAGAGAGCGCCATACCTGTCAGTCGGACATTGGTCGGAAAGAGCTGCACAAAGATAGCAGGTATCATGCCAACAATACCTGAAAAGAATCCGAGTAGGGCATACATAATCAAGATGTAGTCACCACCTGCTTCTAAGTGATAATAAAAGACAAATGTCTGAATGATTAATAATACCGAACCTATTATCAAAATTTTACCAAAATTTTGATAATTAGACAGTATTCCATAAAAGATACAGCCAAAAATCATAAAGACAATGCCAAGGCTATGCGAAAAACCAAACAAATCCGTGTCTACCGCAAAACGCAGCTCAACCAATTCCGGTAACAATAATACGATGACCGTAGTGATACTGGAGATAATTAGCGTTAACATTAAGCCGATAAATAGGGAGTGTCGACAATGTTTAAACAATAGGGTAAAAGGCTGATTGGTATGTTTTTCCGGCTTGACGTCACGTAGTTCCACAAAGAACGGCGACTCATTGATAAAGCGCCATGCTAACAGCGGTAAAAAACTCAGTACTGCACCTACCATAAACGGTAAACGCCAGCCATTAGTGATGAGCTGCTCAGGCGTCATAGTGCCATTCAGCCACATAAAAAAAGCATTAGAAAACAATACCCCTACGAAAAAACTGGCCGTTACATAGCTACAGCCCAGCGAGAGATATTGGCGCGGAACGTGCTCAGCGATAAATATCCACGCCAGCGGCACATAAACTCCAAATGCCATACCTTGTATCAGCCGTAGCAAAATAAACAAGACGGGCGCAATCAGTCCCCATTGAGCGTAAGTCGGCAAACACGCCATCGCTAGCATGCTGAATGCGGTAATGAGCATGCTGAATAAAAGCACTGGCTTGCGACCTTTAATATCACCGTATCGCCCGAGAAGTAACCCACCAAGCGGACGCGCTAAATAACCGACAGCAAATAGCCCGAACCCTTGTAGTTTAGTCACTAGTGGATCGATATTGGTCGGAAAAAACGTAGAGGAGATAATATCTGCCATATACAAATAAATCAAAAAATCAAAAAACGCGACAGCGCTACTAAAACAGACAAATAACACCATGTTTTTGTCTTTTGAAGACATGAGCTCATATTCAGAACGAGAGGGCATAATAGATCACGTATCCACATATCAAAATGATGGTGAAAATAATCATAATAAAGTAGATTATGAGATTACTGTCCACCATAAAAAGCGGTAAATCATCACGTTGCTATGATGATTTACCGAGTTATTAATTAAAAAGCCAAAGACTCATTAAGACGCAAAAATTATATCATTGTAGTCACTAAAGTAACCAGTCAATGGGTAGCCACGACATAATCGTGAGCCAAACGTGATCAACCGTATCAACTTTGGGCTCAGATGTGTAAATAACCTTTCGACCATTTTCAACTGTATGCCACTCTAAGCGTCCGTTCTCGTTCAACTTGACTTCGTACGCTTGGTTTAACAAATCATCACTCAGCGCTTCATGTAACTGCTGTGCCAATTGATCATCGTTAATAATGACACCCATTTCAGTATTGATATTAGCAGAGCGCGGATCGACATTATAGGAGCCGACAAAAACTTGGTGGTCATCAACGGCAAAGGTTTTAGCATGCAAGCTGGTTGAGGACTGGCTACGCGCTTTCCAAAGTTTATTTTCACGCTTCTCTTCACTAGCGGTTGATTTTAACTCATAAATTTTGATACCGGCGCGCAGCATTTTAGGCCGCCATTGACTGTAGCCGGAATGTACGGCGGTGACGTCGGTAGCATCAAATGAATTGGTCAAAATTTTAATATCGATACCCGAATCTGCCAATTGTACCAACGTATCTACCCCGTCTTTGGTCGGTACAAAGTAGGAAGAAATGATAGTTAACTGCTTAGAGGGGCTACCCAGTAGCGTGCGCAACTGTTGGACCAAATTGGTTTGGGCTGAGACGCTTTTGGTTAACTTACCCACATCATCGCTTAAAAATTGCATGTCTGTCCAACGAAAGGGCACGCTTTTATTGAGCAAATCGGAATCAATAGACGAGTCTTCAATAGCTGATTTATAAACGGCTAAGCTAGTACGCGTATTATTTTTCTCATTTTCATCAAGCTTGTCTAAGCCTTGTAAAAAGTCTGTCGTCGTGCCTTTATCTAGCGTCGCTAAGGTTTCAATATCAAACGATATGGGCGCTGACCAATAACTGGTAAAACTGTTATCGATATCTGCCACCACCTTGCCGATAAGCAGCACATCGAGATCAGCAAACTGACTGTTTTGACTGTTGCTGAGATATTCATCTCCGATATTACGCCCACCAATAATGGTAATTTGCTTATCAAAGGTCATACTTTTATTGTGCATACGCCGATTGATGCGCGGCAGTCCAGTGACAAAGTTCAGCGCCTGAAATTTACGGTGCATCAAGGGATTGATAATCCGTACCGCAATATTAGGATGACGGGAAAAACGTACTAAATGCTGATCAAACTGGGCCGTATTATTAAAATCATCGAGTAATAAACGTACAATAACGCCGCGCTCAGCCGCTTCCCATAAGTCTTTGAGTAGCAGTTGTCCTGCTTGGTCATCATGCCAAATATAATATTGCGCATCAATGTTTTTGGTTGCCATTCCCGTTAAAATACTACGCGAGGCAAACGCATTCGCACCCGTTACAATGGGATGGTAGCCAGATAAATCGGGATGAACCTCATTTTGCTCGCTAATAGCAGCGACTAAATTAATAGTAGAGCGGCCAATCTGTGCTTGCTGTTGAGTTTTTTCTTCACTTTGGTTGGATTTGCTGCTTATTTTTGCACCATCAGGTTGTACGTTTTCACTATTGCCTTGTTGGTATAAGGCGTTGACTCTGGCTGATAGCTGCTGGCTTGCAGGCAAGTGCGGCTGTTTGGGCAAGCTTTGACACGCACCCAGACTTAAAGATAGCCCAAGCGTCAGACTCAGCAATAGGTTGCTTGAATCTATATTAAATATTGACATAGTGGGTTTACCTTAATGCGCTTAATAATTTGCTAAGAGAGAACCAAAAAAGTTAATCTATCGACGAATGGACCAGCGATTTTTAAAATACTGATGCAGTATAGAGTGGCCACTCAGTTATTGTAACGTCGCTGTTTCATATATCGTCTTTAAGACAACCAACGCCGCCTATACGCAAATACGGTTGTATGCTTAATAATTTCAGCGACTTGAATATAAAAGCTATCATCACAAGTATAATTAAAACCTTATGAGCTTAGAGAAGTTTCGCTTGTAATTAATTATAATGAGGGCTGAATAAATATGAAAATAAACCTAGCGTTAAAGTAGTATAGAATAACTCGGCGCTAAGCTTAGCAGGTGTAATAGTATCTGCCAATTAGAAATACGTTATTTTTCTTAGCTACAACCCTTGCTTGAAACTAGTGACTATCTTGTAAATAGTCATCGTAAAGAATTAAAATAGGCCTCACGATAATAACTTTCAAGATAAGCGTTAGCAGGTGTCTGAAATAGGGGAGCGTGATATCATAAACCTAAATTTAGAACCTGAATAAATCAATAATTAAATTCAGTTTAATTTTTATATACTCAAACATAATGGAACTTTTATGAGCCAGTCGCGAGCGCAGGAAGACAAATATTCAGACAGTGGTTTAGACCCAAACTGGCGCTCAGATGCCCTAGATTTAGGGCTAGATTACGGTATGCAGACCATCGCTGTACGCGCAGGACAGCATCGTACTGATGAAGGCGAGCATTCTGAGCCTATTTTTACCACTAGCTCGTATGTTTATAAGTCAGCAAGCGACGCCGCCGCCCACTTTGATGGCACCAAGACCGGTAACGTTTATTCACGCCATACCAATCCTAGTGTGCGTACCTTTGAGCGCCGCCTTGCTGCTTTGGAAAATGGCGAACGCGCCGTCGCTACCGCTTCGGGTATGGGTGCAATTTTGACTATGTGTCTTGCTTATTTGAAAGCAGGTGACCACTTATTGGCTGCCAATCAATTATTTGGCTCATCGATTGGCTTATTTGATAACTATATGGCTAAGTTTGGCGTTGAAGTTAGCTATGTCGATTGCTTTGATAACGAAGCATGGGCCAATGCGGTTCAGCCGAATACTAAGGTTATCTATTGCGAAAGCCCTAGTAATCCACTGGCGCAAATTTGTGATATTGGTTTTTTAAGTCAATTATCAAAAGCCAATGATATCTTGTTAGTGGTAGACAACTGTTTTGGCACGCCAGCATTGCAGCGTCCGCTCGACTTAGGGGCAGATGTGGTCATTCATTCGGCAACTAAGTATTTGGATGGTCAAGGCCGGGTTCTAGGTGGCGCACTAGTCGGTAGTGATAAGCTGATGCAAGAAGCCTTTACCGTGGTACGCTCAGGTGGTATCAGCATGAGCCCGTTCAATGCGTGGGTATTTACCAAAGGTCTTGAGACCCTTAAACTGCGTATGCAAGCGCATTGTAGTAATGCCAATCAAGTCGCACAGTTTTTGGTCAATCACCCGAATGTCAGCACCGTACACTTCTCAGGGTTAACCGACCACCCTTCTCATGAGTTGACCAAACGTCAGCATCATATGAAAGATGGCTATGGCGCGATTATGGGGTTTGAGGTCAAAGCTAAAGAGGGCGATGACCCAAAATCTGGCGCTTGGCATGTCATTGATGCGACCCGAATGGTCTCCATTACTAATAATCTAGGGGATGCCAAAACCACGATTACTCATCCAGCAACCACCACCCATTTCCGTATGACGCCTGAGGCACGCGCTGAAGCGGGAGTCAAAGATGGTTTGATACGGTTATCAGTAGGACTAGAGGATGTGGAAGATATCATCAAAGATTTGGCACGGGGTTTAGACAGTTTGTAGCGTTAGCGGTATAATCACTGCTGGCTATGAGCTAATGTATGACTTTTTATTATCAATGAGCGTCTATTATTAACACCTGTTATTAACAGTTTTTCATTTTTATAACTTCTCCATAAATATAAGAGGCAATTATGAATATTCAAGCATTAATGCAGCAAGCACAAAGTATGCAAAAGAAAGTCGAAGCAAATGTCGAGACAGCAAAAAAAGACTTGGCCAATAAAGAAGTCCATGCTGAAGCGGGTAGCGGTCTGGTAAAAGTCACGATGACTGGTCGTCATGTGGTTAAGCGTCTAACGATCGATCCAAGCTTGTTAGAAGATGAGCCAGATATGATTGAAGACCTAATCGCTGCTGCTATCAATGACGCCGTTCGTCAAGCGGATGAACTATACGAAGCAACGATGACTGGCGCGACTCAAGGTATGGGTCTACCACCAGGTATGCAAGGTTTGTTCTAAGCCTTAATTTGAGCTAAGTAAAGGTTATTGAAGTCAAAAATGGGGTTGTTATCTATACGATATGACCCCATTTTTATGGGTACCGTTTGTGATTCTACTGATTTTGATTGACGGATTCTGAACGACTGATTTGAAACAAACAATGCCGAATATGCCTCTATATAAAGGAAGGATATAACTTTGCTTACCGCCAAATTTGATCAGCTGGTCAAACAGCTGCGTATTTTACCGGGTGTTGGTCAAAAAAGTGCCCAGCGTATGGCACTTCATCTGCTTACCAAAAAACGTCCTCAAGGTATGGCACTAGCCCAAGCCCTTGATGAGGCGATGCGTGATATCGTTGAATGTCAGCGCTGTCACAGCTTTAGTGATGATACTATCTGTCCACTGTGCCAAGATCCGCGCCGTGATGATAATTTACTATGTGTGGTCGAGACCGCAGCTGATGTGATGGCTATTGAACAGACAGCTGGCTATCGTGGGCGCTATTTTGTATTGGGTGGGCATCTGTCACCGATTGATGGTATCAGTGCCGATGATTTGAATATCGATCAGCTGGTTTGGCGCCTGAAACAAGAGCCAGTTGAGGAGCTGATACTGGCAACGGGTACTACCGTTGAAGGGCAGACCACTGCGCACTTTATCAGTGAGGCAGTTGGCCGGCACGTCAACAAAGTCACGCGTCTAGCGCAAGGGGTACCGATGGGGGGCGAGCTGGAATATTTGGATAGTATGACCCTTGGACAAGCCATACAAAATCGCTCTTTCTTATGAAACCTATACGCTGTAAATACTAAGTATTGTGAACACCAATTGTTATAAATCTACCGTAATAAAAGTACGGTAGATTTATAACAAAAGTATTAAATGCTGAATTTTTGCGTGCGGGCTTTCCATTTTTTATAGTGAAATTGCTATACTTACCCAACTTATTTATTTTATGGCTCCCTTTTATAAATGCTTACCGCTATTTTATAACCAATGATAGCGGTATTCAGCATTATTACTTTCTTTAATTTATGCAGGTATCTGCCCGTGTCTGACCCTTCATCATCTATAAATTCTCAAGATAACTTTTCTACTACTCTCGATACTAATCAAGCTGTAAGTGTTACAAATACTGAAAGCACCGTAAGTATAGAAAGTACCGATACAAATTTAGCAGGGTTGCCGCCAGAGCCGAATCTTGATGCGCTGTTAGATATTGCTGACGAGCTGCCTGTTACTTGGGTGCGTGAACAATATCAGCTACAAGAAGTTATCGATGCTTTAGAAGGTTGCGGGCGTGTGGCGTTAGACACTGAGTTCATCAAGCGTGATACTTACTATCCACGTCTGGCATTAGTACAGCTGAATACTGGCGACCACATCTATTTATTAGATGCGCCGGAACTACAATTAGGAGACTTTTGGCAAGCAGTGAGCGAGGTAGATATTGCTATTTGGCATGCTTGCGGTGAAGATTTGGGTATTTTTTATCTATTGTCCGGTTGCCCGCCATTAACTAATATCTTTGATACCCAGATTGCGTTGTCTTATTTAACAGGACAATTGCAAATGGGTTATCAGCAAGCGCTTGATGACCAGTTAGATATGCATATCGATAAGGAACAAAGTCTGTCTGATTGGCTCAGACGGCCATTGTCAGATGAGCAGGAGCAATATGCTATTGATGATGTGCGCTTTTTGCCAGCATTATACTTAAGTATTGAGCACACCTTAAAGTCGCAAGGGCTATATGACTATGTGTGGTCAGATTGCCAGCTTTATGCCGCTGAGCTTTATGCCGCGCAACATGTTGCAGATGAGGCAATGTATTTAACGATGGCAGATTACCGCTATAACTCGCAACAAATGGCCATCTTACGGGCAGTAGCGACATGGCGTGAGGCGCTGGCACGGGCGACCAATCAGCCGCGTACTTTTGTGATTAAAAAACAGGCTGTACGTGAGATCCTTACTGAAAATCCAAGTAACATGCGTGAGCTTGCCCATAAGACGACTATACATCGTAGTATGCTGCGTTTGTATGGGGACGAGTTAATGAAAGTGATTAACGATGCAAAAATGCTGTCGCCTGTTGAGCATCCGCCTTGCCTGCTGCCACCTTATCGCTCAAAAAATAAAGTACTATCAAAAGCAGTAGAAGACGCAGTTGCTGCGCGCGCTGAGCAAATTGGCGTGCCAGAAAGCGTGCTGCTGCGCAAAAAATGGCTTGGGCAACTGTATGAAGTTATCGCCTTTGATAAAGACCTAGTGGATCTACCACAAGGATTGCAAGGCTGGCGCAATGAATGGGTTACCCAAACTTTGATTCCGGTCATTAATGCGCATAAAAAAGAGCTGCAACAAGGCATGGGTATTAAGGTTTGATATTTACTAATCTTTAATAGTAATTAACATTCAATGCTTATGGGTCCTCAATGTTAATTAACGTTGAAACTGCGCATGTTGTAAAAAGTGCGCAGTTTGCTTGGCTACATCTCTGTCAACCAACATACCCGTGTGCGAGACGGGCATAATGATATGGTCAGTAGCATAGTCAAGCTTGGTCTCTTTTACATACACCGTGCCATCGTGTGCTAGATAGTCATCTAACAGTGGGCTATTTTCTTTACGCAGCTTACGGTTATGATGTTGCAAAAATAACTGCCCTAAACCATATGGTTTATCACCTGCAACCACGCCCAAGGTGATATGCTCAGGCAAAGGGGCTACCGTCCCATCTAATGCATTCAAATACGATTGCCCCACAATAGCAGGAGTAATCCGCCAGATATAATCCGCACAAATACTGCCCAAATGTGGCGTGCCAAGCGTCACGCAACGTCCAATCTGCCACTGCGGATACTCATCAACAAAATCACGAATAATAAGCCCGCCTAAGCTATGACCAACAAGGTCTATAGGTAGGTCAGGGTGATGATGTTGTTCAAGCCAAGTATTTAGACGGGCACTATTGGTCTTGATGCCATCACGCATGCTGCGATAGCCATATTGATAGGTATTATCAAACCCTTCTGTTTGTAAGCGTTTGGCTAATGAGCGCATGTTAAATGGTGCTTGGTGTAGCCCATGAATAAGAATAACTCGGTTTTTTTGTGCCAATGTTTGCGATAAAGTTTGCGACATAAATTTATCCTTAAAGTAGTTTTAGCTTAAACTAATATTCCATAAAAAAACCTCCAAGTCAGTAACTGACTTGGAGGTTTATATTATGCGTAATTGAAAACTACTAGCTTAAAAATTACATGTAGTTTTCAATACTTGGGCAAGAACACATTAGGTTCTTATCACCATAAGCATCATCAACACGAGCGACACTTGGCCAGAACTTGTTGTTACGAATGTATGGTAGTGGGAAGGCCGCAGTTTCGCGGCTATATGGATATGCCCACTCGCCATCAGTAATCATCGCAGCAGTGTGCGGCGCATTAACCAATGGGTTGTTATCAAGCGTCCAGCCATCTTCGCCAGCTTTGGCTTTTAGGGCTTCCGCTTTGATAGATTTTAGTGCGTTAATAAAGCGATCAATCTCTTCTTTAGATTCAGACTCAGTTGGCTCAATCATCAAGGTACCTGATACTGGGAAGCTCATGGTTGGGGCGTGGAAGCCATAATCCATTAAGCGTTTTGCAATATCACTTTCAGTGATGCCAGTCTCCTCTTTTAATGGACGAATATCGATAATACATTCGTGCGCCACTTGTCCGTTTTTACCGGTATAAAGAACAGGGTAATGGTCTTTAAGCTCAGAAGCAACATAGTTGGCGTTGAGCAATGCCAAGTTAGTGGCTTCTAATAAACCATCACGGCCCATCATGGCGATATACATCCATGAGATTGGTAGGATACTGGCTGAACCATAAGGCGCTGCTGATACCGCTGAACAGCCTTTTTGTGCATTATGCACAGGAATGAGCGTGTGGCTGGCCATAAATGGTGCCAAATGCGCTTGCATACCGATAGGACCCATACCTGGACCGCCGCCGCCATGCGGGATACAGAAAGTTTTGTGCAGGTTCATGTGCAACACGTCAGCGCCCACTTCCGCAGGCTGCATGATTGCGACCTGTGCGTTCATGTTCGCGCCATCCATATATACCTGACCGCCATGCTCATGGATAAGGGTACAAATATCACGAATACCTTCTTCGAATACGCCATGCGTTGAGGGATAAGTAATCATTAAGGCGCCAAGATTGTCGCTATGCTCTTCACATTTAGCGGTTAAATCAGCGATATCAACGTTACCATTGTCATCAGTTTTAACCACAACGACCTTCATACCCATCATGATCGCCGTTGCAGGGTTAGTACCATGCGCTGACTGCGGAATGAGGCAAATATCACGATTGTCTTGACCGATTGACTCATGATAGCGGCGGATAGCTAGGATACCGGCATATTCACCAGAAGCTCCAGAGTTCGGCTGCATAGACACATCATCAAAACCAGTGATGGCTTTGAGCTGTTCTTGTAAACTGTCGATCATGTCGATGTAGCCTGACACTTGACTCAATGGCGCAAATGGATGCACGTTAGCAAACTCAGGCCATGTAATTGGCAACATCTCACTGGTCGCATTGAGCTTCATGGTACAGCTACCAAGTGCAATCATGCTGCGGTTCATTGCCAAATCTTTATCTTCTAAAGATTTCAAATAACGTAACATTTCATGTTCGGTATGATGCGTATTAAATACTGGATGGCTTAATATAGCATCCGTACGTAAATGGGCCGCATCAAGTGATACGCGCGCCTCTGTTGGTAAATCATGTGCTTTGCCAACGAATAACTGGGTCAACACACCAAAGTCTTCTTGGTCACTAGGTTCACTAAAGGCAACGCCAATTTTGGTCTCGCCCAAGCGCCATAAGTTATAACCGACATTGGCCGCATTTTCAAAGATTTGGGTCGCCAATTGCTCTGAACCACAATCAACCAATACAGTATCAAAGAACTGATCATGGACGACGCTTAGCTTATTGTCGCCGCCAGAATTTTTGATCACATCAGCAAAAGCCGTTGCAAACGCATGGATACGTGTTGCAATACGCTTAACTCCATTTGGACCATGATAAACCGCATACATACCTGCTAAGTTGGCTAGCAATACTTGTGAGGTACAGATATTTGAGTTGGCTTTTTCGCGGCGGATATGCTGCTCACGAGTTTGCAATGCCATACGTAATGCAGTATTGCCTTGTGAGTCTTTTGACACCCCAATGATACGGCCAGGCGCTGAGCGTTTGGCTTTATCAGAGAATGCAAAGTAGGCGGCATGTGGACCACCGTAACCCATAGGGATACCAAAGCGCTGCGTGCTACCAAGAGCCACATCAGCACCCATATCAGCAGGTGACTTGAGCAATACTAAGCTCATAATATCACTGGCTACTGACACGTAAGTTTTGTTTTCCTTTACGGCAGCGATAACGTCCGTTAAATCTTGTACGTCGCCTTCTTCACCAACATATTGGAACAACGCGCCGAAATAGTCGCCCGATTTCGCCAATTCAAAATCACCAACGATGACCTCAAAACCGAAATATTTAGCACGGGTATGGATAACGTCTAGCGTTTGTGGATAGATACGCTCATCAACAAAGAACTGATCTGATTTGCTTTTGCTCATGCGCTTTGACATCGCCATTGCTTCAGCAGCAGCAGTCGCCTCGTCAAGTAATGAGGCACCCGCCAATTCCATACCGGTTAAATCAATACAAACTTGTTGGAAGTTGAGCAAGGCTTCTAAGCGACCTTGAGCAATTTCAGCTTGATAAGGCGTGTAAGCGGTGTACCAGCCTGGATTTTCTAGCACGTTGCGCTGAATAACGGCAGGCATGCGTACTGGTGAGTAGCCTTGACCGATATAGCTTTTATTAACCGTAACGTTATCAGCCATAGCACGCAACTTAGCAAGCGCGGCATGTTCACTCATCGCTACTGGTAAGTCTAATTCTTTAGGCATGCGCACCGTATCAGGCACGGTAGCATCGATGAAGCTTGCCATGTCATCAAAACCAATTGCTTTTAACATATCGGCTTGTTTGTCATCGTTAGAACCTAGATGACGATAAACAAATTCAGATTCGTTAAATAGCCCTTCGAAGGTATCGAGAGTTGGATTTTGTGAAGTAGTCATAATAATCCTTGTTAGAGTTTATAATACAGGCGATTAATAAATTAAAATAATATAAGGCAATGCGACTGAGACTTTCATTCAGCAATAGGCCATAAGCTATGCAAATGAGTATAAGTAAAATTTCTATATGTAATGCACAAACTGATCTTGAGCAAAGCGGAATTGTTCATTATAAATACCGTTGTCTGCACGTTCTCCAGCACCGATCATCATTACAATATGATGGTCATTGCCAAGCTTTAACAACCGCTTCATTGCCGGCTCATCAAAGCCGCCCATTGCACAGCTATCAAAGCCGTGTGCACGTAAAGCGAGCATCAGGTTTCCAGCTGCTAAAGCCGTATTGTTGGTCGCCCAATTTTTGACATCATTAAAAGTATAATAGGGTGATTTAATCGGTCCTTTTACTTTTCTGACAACTTGGGTCACGCCCCATTTAGCGGCTGATACCACATTAACTGGACCGCGTATAAAGTCCATTGTGACAACTTTGTTATAGTAAGCTTTCACCTTTTTTGGTACAGGCATCTCTGGATACTCACGCAAAATTTGCTTGGCATGATTATGCCAGTTATCCGTGCGTGCTACCACAGCAATCAAACGCGCAGCAGTCTTAGCAGCGTTTTGGTTCATACAGTTTTTGACTGCCGTTTTGCGTGCATCTCTGCTATCAATCACATAAAACTCCCAAGGCTGAAGATTGCTTGAGTTCGGAGCCAGCATAGCTAACCGTAAACACTCTGTAAGCACCTCATCAGATATGGGCGTATCAGTAAAGCGCCGTACCGAACGACGGGACTCAACTACTTGGCAAAACGCTTGTAGCTGAGGGGTCGCTGTATTATCTACTTGTTCTTTACCAGTAACGGTTTCTTTATCTGCACTATCGCCGCATTGCTTAGCGGTTTGATTATTGCTTGTATTGATAGGACTGGCGTAAGTATCAGCTGGTTTCATAGGTGACTCTAGAATAAGATTACAAAATAATAAAGGTAAAATAGGTGATGGTAGCGAATGATAAAGCGCGCTGAGTGGTGTTAATAACCTGATAAATTAAAAGCTTTTTGCTATACAAATAAGACTCATATCAAAGTAAGAAAGTCATCAGCACCCCGTCAAAAGCATCAAGTTAAAAATCTTGGGTTTTTACTCTTAATTGCCTGCGGTTAAACATTAAATATGTAGGTCATAAAGTAAGGGCAGATACCAACGCCGCGTTGATACCTGCAATAGTATAGATCTGATGTTACTCATTTATAAAGTATAGGTATCGATACGAGTCTTACAGCTCGTTTTCGTACTCTTCAGCAGTCAATAACGCTTCGTAATCTTCGAGGTTGTCAGCTTTCATAGTATAAAGCCAGCCTGCGCCATATGGATCAGCGTTGATGGTTTCAGGATCTTCATCAAGAGTTTCGTTAATAGAAAGAATTTCACCATTGATAGGGGCGTAAACGTCAGAGGCCGCTTTTACTGATTCAACAACAGCGATTTCCTCGTCAACTGTGATAGTAGCGCCAACTTCTGGTAGCTCAACATAAACCACATCGCCAAGTAGTTCTTGGGCGTGCTCAGTAATACCAACAGTGATAGTAGTGCCGTCTTCTTCAAGGCGTAACCATTCGTGGCTGGCGACGTATTTTAATTCTGCTGGGATATTGCTCATGGTATCACTCCGTTGAGGATTGTTAAGAAATAAAAGATATAAAAATACAGGTAAAAAGTAGTTAAGTATAGCTGACGAGTCATTAAGGTTTAATGACTCGTCAATAAAATATTATTTTTAAATATTAATTAGTCTTCGAATTGCTGTTTGCCATTACGGACAAAAGGCAGCTTCAGCACACGCACATCAACGAATTTGCCTTTACCGCGCAAATCAATTTGTACATTGTCGTCATCTGCTAACGTTGTTGGAACGCGGGCGATAGCAATAGAGTTTTTGAGGCTAGGAGAGAAGGTGCCACTGGTGATAACCCCTTTTTGCTCATTATCAGTGCCTTGATTGATGGTCACTTCCATACCCTCACGAAGAACCCCACGAGAGGTCATTAATAGACCCACTTGTTTCATTGCTGTGTTGCCATCTTTGGCTTGTTTACGATTATTAACCAGCGCTTCACGGCCGATAAATTTGCGATCATCTTTAAGTGCAAGCGTCCAACCCATGTTGCAATCGTAAGGACTGATGGTCTCGTCCATATCGTGACCATACAAGTTCATACCAGCTTCCATACGTAAGGTATCACGAGCGCCAAGACCTGCAGGCTTAATACCAGCGGCTTTTAGCTGCTCAAAGAATGCAGGAGCATCATCGGCATGCATAATAACTTCAACGCCATCTTCACCGGTGTAGCCGGTACGTGCGACGAACCAATCTTTGCCTTCGATATCGGTTAAGTCAGCACCAACGAAAGGCGTTATTGCAGCAAGGGTATCAGCCCAGTTTGGCTTAACCTGCGCTAGTTTTTCAACCGCATTAGGACCTTGAATGGCAAGCATAGCAAGCTCAGTACGCTCGGATAGAGTAACGTCAAAGTCTTGAGCTGTTTTTTCAAAATGTGCCATGTCTTTATCACGAGTACCGGCATTCGATACGATACGGTATTCAGTCTCATCAGCATTTGATAGATAGACAATTAGGTCATCAATAATACCGCCTTGTTCGTTAAGCATGGGAGAATACAGCGCTTTACCAACCGTTTTTAATTTACTGACATCATTTGCCAAAAGCTTTTGAAGCCATGCTTTACTATCCGCACCTTTAACATCAACAATGACCATGTGTGAGACATCGAACATACCAGCATCAGTACGAACCGCTTCATGCTCTTCGATTTGTGAACCGTAATGAATAGGTAATTCCCAGCCAGAAAAATCCACCAGTTTGCCATCACTATCAACGTGAGACTGGTAAAGGGGGGTGCGCTGAGGGGCTTGGTTGTTGGTATCAGTCATAACAAATCCTTGTATATACGCCATAAGTACTCTAACAGTAAGTACTAAAATAATAGGCGTGGTAACGCTACGAAGAGCAAAATTGCACAATGCAAATATTGCGGTAAAGGGTGGTGCAAAAAAATAAAGCTATATATCAAACAGACAAGATACGTCCGTTTGATCAAAAGCCCTATCTGTCCTGTGACCTGAGATTTTCAACACGTACCATGCACTTAATATTAGTGTGCCTTAACCCAAGGTTAAAGTCTATGGTAGCGCATTTTCTCCCCTTCGGTGGGTAAGACATCGTTCGCCATTACCACTCTCCAGATTTGTTATGCCGTTGTATTTGAGATTGCAGAATGCAAAAAATAGTAAGGACAAGTGTTTTTCAGTCCTTTTACCTGAGCGATTAGCAGGGTAGATGCGCCTTCGGTGGTTTTATAACAAATATGAACGAGGCTAGTAAGCGCTGCGTCTCGTCATAAAACTCTCTCCTGAAAAACGCTTTTATTATGAAACGTTCAAGATGGTTTTACAAGCCACTAAAGGGATTAAGATTAACTATTTTGCCAAAAATCCTCTATTCTTCTTAACTATCGTTTAAAACTCTTTGTAGAGTAGGATATTTGTTTTTACTTTTAATGTATAAAATATTTTATAACGACTGATTTATTCGTATATCCGTACAACGGTGATAATACGTAAAGCTACTACTGATGCTAATAAAAATTATGCTAGTCTAGTATTTCTTAATAACCTTGCAAGCTAGTAGCTTTATCATTGCTCTTTGTTAGCTATAATTTTGTTAGCTATAGTGCAGCAAGTCATGTTAGGCATTACTTCTATTCCGTTTTAATTTTAGCTTTTGACAGGGTGCTCCTATGCATTGTGATATTTATAAATTTCCAAAACATAATGATATGTATGTCTATATTGCGCGCCCTGACTATCCTGACGATACCGATGAGATTAAAGACTGGCTTAGCGTATTGCCAAAAGACTTTCGTTCTACACTTGGGGTTAGTAAGTTTGTGTTGCATTTAGATTTATCGACTACCCCAACTCTTGCACGCGTTGATAAAGACGAGGTCATTACAAAACTTAAATCACAAGGCTATTTCGTGCAAATGCCGCCGCAAGACGTAATGCGTAGACAAGCTGAACTGAGGGCACTTGATGCACAAGATAACAAATACGATTAATGCAGTTACTGAAGTCAGTATAACAAGTTGATAAAAATTTATTGAAAAGGCTGTAATATGCAATTTATCACGAAGTCGTGATAAACTAGCGATATACTAAGTGCAGATGTTCATCTTTTCATCTCGTCTTTTTAAGCTCTAATAATTAATTTCAATAATTCAAAGCGCCATAGACCATTGCAATATTGAATTGGCGCGTGACTTACTAAATGCAGGTATCTAAACACGCATGGACTGGCTAAAAAATATCTTACAAAGCTTACCATTAGAAAAAATCAGTGACATTCTCGGTGAGATTGTTATATGGTGGAGCCAGCTGGTGAAAGGCGTTCCCCCTGCCGATTTGCCGACGTATGCTTATATTGGCGGTGCAATCGTAGTATTGGCGCTGTGGGTATTGGTTGCGCGTATGTTGCCGCGCCCACTTGGCGGCATGAGTTGGATGGTGCTGTTTGCGGTCTTATTAGCGCCAGGTACTGCACTCAGTGACCCCGGTCTTCTTGCGCCTGCAAGTATTAGTGTCGTCTATGCGGTTATGATGAAAGATACTGCCGCTGCTGTGAATAATGCCCTACCGATATTAGTGGTGCTGGTAGTAGGCTTGTTTATAGGTTTTGTATGGCAACTGATTCGCGGCGCTTTTGAGTCAAGCTTGGATGAAGCACGTCGGCGTACCGCTGAAGATACTACCGCGAATATGCAACTGGCAACGGGCAATTATTTGGCAAGTACGTCAATAGAAGAAAGGGTTGACGAGCCTTTACCAGTGGAAGTTCCACCAGCTAAGCTTTCAGTAAATACTGAACAAATAAACAAGACTCCAATAATCGCTGCTGATGTAAGTAATACTCTAAAAACCAGCACTGTAAAACCAGCAAGCAGGCCGAACCTAATCCAGCAAAACAGCAGTATGAAAGAGACAAGCCCAAAAGATATCAGTCTAAAAAAAGATAGTGAAGTGAAGAAGAAAAAGATTGAGGGTTTTTATAGCAAAAAGATGATTGAAGAGCCTGCAGTAAAGATTACAGACGTTAAAGCCGATAATATCAAAAACGGTGGTATGAAAGACAATAAGTAGTTTTAGCTATTAATTATAAGTAGAATGATTCAATAGCTTATTCAAGTACGATAAAAGACACCTAGCGTGTCTTTTTTTATGGCCGTTAAATAGGACTAGCTTTATTAAATCAGAAATAGCTTTCCCTAATTTTTATAAATAGCAAACTATAAAAACTGGGAACCCATGAGTATTTTGAGCTTAAGACCGGCTGTGCTAATCTAAATTAATATTTACTAGATTTCATACTTTTTATATTTTTCTATATTCATATCGATAATAATAATTGAGATTGTTTTATGACTACTACTAATAATACCAGACCGAATTTTACGGGTACTGACAGCTATATTGCTACCGATGACCTACAATTAGCAGTTAATGCAGCGATAACCCTACAAAAACCATTACTAATAAAAGGGGAGCCGGGAACAGGTAAAACCTTACTGGCTGAAGAAGTTGCTGCTAGCTTGGGCATGCCGCTCATTACTTGGCATATCAAGTCAACTACCAAGGCTGAACAAGGGTTGTATGAGTATGATGCGGTCTCACGCTTGCGCGACTCACAACTGGGTGACGACAAGGTCTACGAGATTGGTAATTATATCAAGCCCGGTAAATTATGGGATGCCTTTACCAGTACCGAGCGCAGTGTGTTATTGATTGATGAAATTGATAAAGCCGATATTGAGTTCCCCAATGACTTGCTGCATGAGCTTGATAAAATGTCATTTTATGTTTACGAGACTGGCGAAACCATTACTGCTGAGATGCGTCCGGTGGTAATTATCACCTCTAATAATGAAAAAGAATTACCTGATGCCTTTTTGCGCCGCTGTTTTTTCCATTATATCGACTTCCCAGAAGAGCAGACCATGCGTCAAATTATCGACGTGCATTTTCCTAATATTCAAGAGAAACTGGTCAATGATGCACTAGATGTGTTCTATAAACTGCGTAATGTGCAAGGGCTAAAAAAGTTGCCATCAACCTCAGAACTGGTTGATTGGTTGACGTTATTATTAGCTGATGACATGGCACAAGCGGAGCTAGAAGAAAACTTACGTGGTGAAAAATCTATTCCACCACTATATGGGGCGTTACTGAAAAACGAAGCGGATGTCAGTCTATTGCAGCGCTTTGCCAATATGATGCGCCGTTAAGTAAGTTTTTAATAACCTGCGATCGGTCATAACCAAACCTGCTAATAAGTGATGCGTATTTTATGTTTATAAAACTATTTTATACTTTACGTACTTACGGTATGCCGGTCAGTACTCGTGAACTGCTGGATTTGAATGCGGCGCTTGAGCAAGGACTTATGATGCAGCAGCGCTCACAGGACGAAAACGCAAACAACGATGAGCAACGAAATGACCCAGAGCTACCCGTGTTTGCCAGTCGTGAAGACATGTATCGGCTGATTCGTCTGTGTATGGTAAAAGATGAGCGTCATTTTGATAAGTTTGATCGGGCAATGGCTGATTATTTTGAAGGGGTTGATAGTTTAGATACCGATGAGTTGATGGCCAAGCTAACTGATATTCCTAAAGAGTGGTTGGACTTGAAGTTAGATCCCAAGAATCTGACCGATGAGCAGCGGCGCTTATTGAAGAAGTACGGCTCGCTTGAAGAACTAATGAAAGCTTTAGAGGAGCGCTTAAAAGAACAAAAAGAGCGGCATCAAGGCGGTAGTAAATGGGTAGGCACTGGCGGTACTTCACCGTTTGGGGCTTATGGAGACCATCCTGAAGGGGTACGTGTTGGCGGTGAGTCGCGTAAGCGTAGCGCTGCCAAGGTTTGGGAGCAGCGTAAATACCGTAATCTTGACGAGGATAGGCAGCTAGGTACGCGACAAATCCAGATGGCCTTACGCAATTTGCGCCAGTTTGCACGTACTGGTCAAGCGGATGAGTTAGATATTAAAGAAACTATTAAACGGACAGCCAAGAAAGGTGTGCTTGATATCCATATGCAAGCTGAGCGCCGCAATCGGGTCAAAGTGCTTATGTTGTTCGATGTTGGCGGGAGCATGGATATTCATGTTGAAGCTTTAGAGAAACTATTTTCTGCGGCTAAAAATGAATTTAAAACCTTGGAATTTTTTTACTTTCATAATTGTCTTTATGATTATGTTTGGCAAGACAATGACCGCCGCCATAGCGCCCCTATGCCAACCTTCGAGCTGTTAAGTAAATATGGCCGTGAATATCGAGTGATATTCGTCGGTGATGCCTCAATGTCACCCTACGAGCTATTTACAGTGGGTGGCAGTGTCGAATACATGAATAATGAAGCAGGGGCGGTGTGGTTAAAAAGAGTCATTGAGCATTTTGATAAAGTGGCTTGGCTCAATCCTGAAGACCCAACCTATTGGTCATATACACAAACCATCGTTGAGATTAAAAAGCTGTTCAACAATCAAATGTATCCGATGACTTTGCACGGTGTTGAAGAGATGACTGCTCATTTAGCACGATAGCTTATGACGTCAAAACTCCATATCAATGTTGCTTACCAACGTTACTTACTAAGGTTACTTACCAATGCCATTCATTATAGCCATTGCTAATGATGAGCAATGACGAAGTATTAAATCACAAGAAAGCAGCCACTACGCCCCTTTAGTGGCTGTTTTTTTTATTGGTATTCTCAGGTTTTTGGACTGATAAAATCATAGTGGAAATAATAAAAATGGCAGTACACATTGGCACATTAAAATAAATATGATAAGATGTATTTCAAATGAATCTTATAGAGATATTTTAATAAATTGGCTCATGAGAGTCTAACTACAGTCTGCAAATCTTACTTGTTATTGCCAGCTGTAGTACTTCAACTTACTAATGTGATGACTCACTAAGAGAAAAATAATGGCTACCGCACAAACTATAGAAATCGTAAAGGCAACTGTTCCTGTACTTGAAGAACATGGCACGACCATCACTACTGTGTTCTACAAAAACATGTTTGCTGCACATCCTGAATTATTAGATATTTTCAATGAAACCAACCAAAAACTAGGCCGCCAGCAGACAGCATTAGCCACAACGGTGTTAGCCGCGGCCAAACACCTTGACCATTTAGAAGTTTTGCTGCCGGAAGTGACTGGAATAAGTCATAAGCATCGTGCGTTGCAAATCTTGCCAGAGCACTATCCTATCGTAGGGAAGTATTTACTTGGCGCTATAAAAGAAGTCCTCGGTGATGCGGCAAATGATGACATTATGAATGCTTGGACAGAAGCCTATGATGAAATTGCTAACGTCTTTATTCAACTTGAAAAAACTATGTATAAAAAAGAGATGTGGGAAGGCTTTGCAAAATTTGAAGTCATTGAAAAAACAGCAGCTGCCACTGATATTGCCGCTTTTACTGTCGTACCAGTTAATAGCGAGCAGAATATTGACCTCAGCAAACTTAACCTAACTGCTGGACAATATATCACGGTGAAAACAGACCCTAAAGACAGTGATCATTTAGCGCTGCGTCATTATTCCTTATATTCTGCCAATACCGATAAAGGTATTCATTTCGCCGTAAAAAGAGACAATCGTGACCAATATCATGGCTTAGTATCCAACTACTTACATGATGATTTGCAAGTGGGCGATACCATCTTATTGTCCGCTCCAGCAGGCGATTTTGCTTTGAATCAAGAACTCATGACCCAAAATGACATCCCGTTGGTGCTCATCAGTGCTGGTGTTGGGATAACGCCCATACTGTCGATGTTAGAGGCGCAAGTAACCACCAATCCGCAGCGACCTATAATTTGGGTTTATGCTTGTCAGAATCAACACCATCATGCTTTTAAACATCAAGTCGATCAGTGTTTAGCGTCCGCAGAAAATGTTCAGCAACATATCTTTTATTTTGATGAAGGGCAAATATTAGATAACGCATTGATCGCTACTCTACCGAAGCCTGCAGATGTTTACGTTTGTGGTTCAATGGGTTTTATGGAAAGTATAATAAACGGGCTGACTGGCCTAGACCATAGTGTAGATTCCGTTCATTATGAACCTTTTGGCCCTAAAATGAGTCTAGAGCTCAAAGCGGGCTAGTAAGGTTAAAATACTCTTCGAAGATTGCAACAAGATATAAACTAATAGGGCAAAGTTATGAAATAACTTTGCCCTATCTTATAGTGTCACTTATTTGAAAACTAAAGCTTTCATCATGCTTTGAAATAATTATAAAAAGTAGAATAATATTATTTATTAAAAAATTACTTATAACAATAATAAGCACAACACAAAAAGCATAAAATAATAAGGAAACTTTATGTCTAAGCCTAATTCTCAACAAAACAACTCTAAAAATAATAATTCTAACCTTACCGCTCAATCTGATAAGAAAAACATTCTAATCGCAGGCGGTGGCATTTCAGGGTTGACGGCAGCTTTTGAGTTATCCGAAGACCCCAGTCTTGATATCACTATAGTAGAATCAGGCGCTAGCTGCGGTGGCAAAATGATTGGCTACTTCAATACCGATAAGCAGCGCTTTGAAGAGCATTCCATTCGTGCACTGAGCTCTACTTATTTCTCGCTATTTAATATCTTTGACCGCGCCGGTCTATTGCACATGCTAACGCCTGTTGATGATTACCAGTTTTACCAAAGCGGTGACGGTAGTTTTAATTATGGAAATAAAGACGATGTTAATAAAGATGATGCGCGCGCAGAAAAAGGCAAGCGCGTTGCAATCGATAGGCGCGCAGCGATAGACTTACAAACTATTGAGTCGATGATTGATACTTTTGACTTGAATAAAAAAGACATGTTACAACTGGTACAGCGCATTGTGCATCATGTGAATGCCAGTGATGAAGAGCGTGCTGAGATGGCCTTCAAAAAAGTGGGTGATTTAATTGGTATTGAGGATTTTGATACTCGAACCAAGCAGTTTATTACCAATTGGTTTGGTATCTTAACCGGTGCCAGAATGCACAGTAAAGCGGTCGATATTATGGACAGCTTTGTGTTGATGTTCTTACCGATGACTGAAGCGCCAATATTGCCAGCAGGTGCGACCTCTAAATCTTACTGTTTTAATCGCCCAACCTCCGAGGTCCTTGAAACGCTAGTAGCGATATTAAAATCTCGGGGTGTGACTATTATTACCCAAGCACGAGTGTTAAATATGCACCGTCAGGATAATGGTAAGCTGAGCGTTGATATCAGTCGTACTAACATTAGTTGCACTAATGACAATGAAAGCAATGCTGATGAATATGATAACTTGCAACAGCACTTTGATGCGGCAGTTATGGCTCTTCCACACGAAGTATTATGGAAAATAGGGCTATTGCCACAAGTCAAAAAACCTTTTAACGATGAATGGTCGTTCGGTACTCAATATCCTTTAACACAGATGCCTGACGCTTTTAAACCGTTCTTAGGTAAGTCTTATAATTTATGTTTTGATGCGCCGTGGAACATTGTTTTCCAAATTCAGCATCGCGGTGGTTTTTGGCAAGATGTTGAATTCCCTGACAGCTTTGATTACAACTTATCCGCAACTTGTAGCTCACCGTTTAATAAAGGCGCACTATTTGGCAAGCGCTTTATGGAGTGTACGCCAAGCGAGGCTAAAGAAGAGATCTTATATCAGCTGGGTATTACCGATAATAAACAGCGCCAAGCTATCGCTAAAGGCGGTATTATCGACCCCATTAACCTGCGATATGTTGATGACTGGCAGGCATATGCTGATATCGAAACTGCTGAGATGGGTATCGTACAAGATAACGGTAAGCGCTGGGTAAACTTGGCGCAAATCTATGTGCGTAATGCCGATGACGCGCTGATTGATACCCAAACTCATTGGGACAATGTGGTAGTAGCGGGGGAGATAGTGTCAGTAGCTGGGCGCTGGAAAATCCCAACTATGGAGCAAGCCGCAACTTCGGGTAAGCAGGCGGCGCAAGCACTATTTACTTATCTTGGGAGTGAGAAACAAGTTAGCCTAGAGACCGCAACGCTGCTACATGAAGGGCGTTACAAATATCTTGATCCGTTAGTGATGACCTTGAATAAAGCGGCAAATATCTTATAGAGTTTATTTTTGATTTTTAAAAATATTAGTATTCAAAATGAGTCTAATCCATAAAACCATACTAATAACATTTATTAGTGTGGTTTTATGGATTACTTATATCTGGCAAATAATAAGCGCTGTACTTACCATCGACTTTATTACCAATTATTGCTAAAGTAACTTCATTTGTTGTTCGAGTAAATCTTTTGTTAGTCGAGTGGTTTTAGGGATTGCAAAACTATCCTGTGATAAATAGCACGTCCGTATTCTTCAACTTGTTCCAAATTTGATTTATTTTTTCAGTTATTATCGTTACTAGAGACTTTTATGATGTCAAAAAAGCAATATCTTGCGCTATTCCCTATATTGTTCTTAGCCAGTTGTGTCAGCCAAACACAGACGAGCAAACCAGTTCGTCAAGGCAATGTCCAAATTACTGAAAGTCAAACCATTATTAAGCCTGCGCCTGTCATCGTCCAGCCGAATAAGGTGGTAAAGCCTCAACCGACACCGCAGCCAAGCTATAGTAGCTTTACAGACTGGAAGTCGGACTTCTCGAAGCGTGCGATTGCCTCAGGGTATAATAGCTATGACGTCCAACGCTTGCTGGAATCAGCTTATTTGAATCAACAAGTTATCTCTTTAGATTCAGGTCAGCCAGAATTTTCAAAGATGCCTTGGGACTATGCAGATTCTGCGGTGTCGGCTGGGCGGGTAAATACTGGTAAAAGTAAGTTTGCAGAACAGCGCTCGTATCTATCAGGTTTAGAGTCGCAATATGGCGTTAATGCAGAGATAATTGCTGCAATTTGGGGTATGGAGTCGTCTTATGGTGCGGTGACTGGTAATAGCCATCTGCCAAGTGCGCTGGCAAGTCTCGCCTATGATGGTCGTCGCCAAGCGTTTGCCGAAAGCCAGTTATTATCATTAATGACGCTGCTACAACGCGGTGATGTGTCGTGGTCACAGCTAGAAGGCTCTTGGGCGGGCGGCATGGGACAGACGCAGTTTATCCCCACTACTTGGCTACAAGAAGGGGTAGATGGTGATGGTAACGGTCATAAAAATCCTTGGTCAACCGCTGATGCGCTGGCCTCTACTGCCAATTATTTGAGTAACTCTGGTTGGGTACGCGGCTTAGCACCTTTTTATGAGGTCACTTTACCTTCGTCATTTAATTACTCTACTGTCAATACTAAACAGTCTTTTGCCCAGTGGCGCTCGATGGGTGTGAGCAGCATTGATAACAGCTACCTAGATTCTGGAAAGGTTTTTGAGCTATGGCTGCCTGCTGGTAAAGATGGGCCTGCACTGTTACTGAGTAAAAACTTTGACGTTATTAAAGTCTATAATAACTCGTCAAACTATGCGTTAGGCGTGAGTTTATTGGGTAAAGCTATCGCTGGTCAAAGCGGATTGCAACAGTCATGGCCGCGCTATGAGCGTCCATTATCTACCTCTCAAGTGCGTAACTTACAGCAGCGTTTGACCAGTGCCGGTTATGATACTAAAGGGACTGACGGTATTGCTGGTACCAATACGCGCAATGCATTCCAGCGCTGGCAAGGGGCCAATGGGCAAACGCCAGATGGTTTTATTACTCAGCGTAGCGCTTCGTCATTAGCCTCATGGTGAAATCTCTGGGCAACGCCGTTTTTTGATAGCGATTATTGGCAGCAACTGTCATTAAATAACGAATCTAAAATTCCATAATAAAAAAGCACCCAGTCATAGGGTGCTTTTTTGTAAGTGTAGCTATCGCTTTAACAAGTCGCTGCTTTAAATAACTACTACTTTAAAAAATCGCTGTTTTAAATGGCTATGGTTTTAGTTTGACACACTATCAAGCAATTGAAATGGAAAAGTAATCACGTCAAATGCGAGTGCAAACGGCAGTAAGACTAGCTTTTCTACACCACTTTTGCCACTGCGCGAGACTTCATTTTGCTGCACCTGAGTATGAAAGCTTACCGTATATGGCTTACTTAGCGTACGATATTTCGACTGGATAAGGCTTAAATTATTAACTGGCGGATAAATTGCACCTTTAACCGGTACTGTAAAGCAAAAGCGCTGAGCGGATATGCGCGTATCGCTAGCAGTAGTACAATCTTGGCCGCCATTTTGTAGAAAAAACTGATAATCAGTACGCTTAAACTCATCTTTTAATTTGGCATAAGACAGCTTCATCTCACCTTGAAAATAACCATCATTATTAGGCAAATCAAACGTCATATCATTCTGAACTTGGATATTCTTTGGTGTTAGAGTGGTTAATAAACTTACCATTTCTGTCCCACCTTGGGTCAAAACATAGCTGTTTTTATTACCGACGATGACCATCGTCGCGTTTGGCATATTAGGTAAAGATTGTACAGGACGCCCAAATGCAACGATTTGATCCGTAGATAATGTCTGTGTGACACTCTTAGTACTGACATATTTGTCATTTTCTAACAGTGAGCTGGTCGCACAGCCGGAGCTGGCAAATATAGCGGTCATCGTTATGCCAACCACTGCTGACTTAACCAAAGGTAGCGCTATTGTTGATTTGGTATAATATTTCCTACGTTGAATAGAGGTTTTAGGCCGTTGTTCGTTATGTGAAGGAGTATTCGTGTTGTGAGTCATGATAAGGCTTCCTTGTCTACAGTATAATAACATCGTACCTTTTTTGGTCTTATCATACCTACTAAAGATTTTATTTAGCCTACTTTAAACAGAAGAGATACCGCTAGACACTTCGAACTTACCAAAACCTTGCTCGAAATATTGGTGGTCATTATTCTATTTATGAGTGATTAAGAAAAATAAACAGACACAAAAAAACCCCAAACAAAGTTATGTTTGAGGCGAAACTTGCATAAACTCGAGAGCTTAAATACGTTTTAGCTTTTTACTAAATATGGCGCAGCGGACGGGACTCGAACCCGCGACCCCCGGCGTGACAGGCCGGTATTCTAACCAACTGAACTACCGCTGCTTAGGTCGTTTTTAGCGTCTTGCTCTTATCAAGGAGCCCACTTCGCTAAAAGAGTGGTGGGTGATGACGGGCTCGAACCGCCGACATTCTGCGTGTAAGGCAGACGCTCTACCAACTGAGCTAATCACCCTTGAGAAAATGTCTTAAATAACATTTTCTAAATTAATTAAAACTGTCATATTCCAATTAATTTTTCTACAGCTAAAAGCTCATTAAAGCCACTTGCTGTGGGTGTGTAGTATATACATTTCTACCTACCTGTCAAATATTATTTTGCATTTTGCCTAAAATAGTCGTTATTAGACGAAAAATGCATAGAATAGGGAACGAGGCCTGAGTACATAGTTGCCTATTGTATGACTGATAAAAGCCACTATACTATGAGCATTTTAGGGCTTGTGGTTCAATGTAGTTGGTTTTACTTATACGAGTCATGTGGTTATGAATGTGAATATAAACGCTTTAAGTACTGAGCAGCACATTGCATCGTGGTCATGGACTGATTTTGCAGGGTTTGGTTGGATACTGCATATTATCCTAATGGTCGTGATGACTTTGCGTATTGTCTCCGTACAGCGCAATATTGGTGTGGCCATTGCATGGATAGCAATTTTGTATACGTTGCCTGTGTTTGGACTGATCACCTATGTTCTGGTCGGCGAGCCGATGATCGGTAGTCGCTATCGTCAGCGGATGGATCAGGCACGGCTGCTCATGAATGAGATGGCAGAGCGTGAGCGTTTGGTGTTTAATAAAGGCCAAGAGTTGCTGCCCGAGCACTACCGCGGTGTTAGTAAAATTGGTACGCGTTGGACGGGTTTTGGTGTCTTTGCTGGTCACCAGATGCAGCTATTGACTCATTCTGAGGCTATATTTGAGCGTTTGATTGAGGATATTGAGGCGGCTCAACGTACGATTTTGATGGAATTTTATATCATTTATCCTAAAGGGCAGGTGCTAGATGTTATAGAAGCACTAGTGGCAGCTGGTCAGCGCGGGATAGAATGTCATATTCTTATCGATAGCGTTGGTAGTTTTAGTTTCTTTAATAGTGCAGAACATCGGGAGTTAGAGCGTGCGGGTGTTTTTGTGCATCAATCGCTACCAGTAGGATTGTTTAAGACGTTATTTAAGCGCTCAGATCTGCGTAATCACCGTAAGATTGTGGTTGTTGATGAGCACATTGGCTATATCGGTAGTTTTAACTTGGTTGATCCAAAGTTTTTTAAGCAGGATATAGGGATCGGTCAGTGGATTGATATGGCGATACGTAGTGTCAGTGAGAACGAGGTCAGTATTGCAACGGCGATGGCTAAGGTAGTAATCACTGATATTGGCGCTGAGAATAGCGACAATTTAGATGAGTTACATAAGCGAGTAAACAGTTATACGCGTAAGCTGTACGTACGACATCCAACCATTAATGATATGAACAGTCGGATACAGGTACTAAATAATGCGGTAGATTATATTGAGCAGCCGATTACGGGAGCGACATCCATTGTCATTCCGAAAATGCCTGTAGTAGACGGAGTGGTGGCACAGCTGATTCCCTCAGCGCCTCAAGTGACGGCGCATGTAATTTATAATACTTTGGTAACCGTTATTCACCGCGCCAATAATCGAATTCAAATTACCACCCCCTATTTTGTTCCGGATGAAGCCCTATCAGGGGCGCTAGTAACCGCAGCCAAACGCGGGGTTGACGTGACGTTGATTATTCCCGAAAAGGTCGATTCGTTTTTAGTCCAGCATGCCTCACAAGCGTATTATCAGGAGCTATTAGAGGCGGGGGTGACCATTGCGTTATTCAAAGGAGGACTACTGCATGCTAAAACAGTCGTTATTGATGATGATTACTGTCTGTTCGGCACGGTCAATATTGATATGCGCAGCTTTTATTTGAATATGGAGGTAACTTTGGCTATTTATACGCCAGAGATGGTCGCGCAAGTTGCTGATTGTCAGGAATCGTATTTACAAAGCTGTCGTTTTATGGGATTAGATGAATGGGAGCAGCGCCGGGATTATGAGCGTTTATTTGATAATGTCGTGCGTCTGTTTAGTCCTTTATTGTAGCGATTTGGATTTTGGGTTAAGGTAACGGCTGAGCGCTTTAATTACTGACAATACTGAACACTCAATATTATAATCGATCGCTGCTCACTTATTTAATAAAAGGATAGGCTTGCCTTATGCCGGTTATGTCTGCAACCTCTTTACCCAAAACGCCACTCGATTATGTCGCAGAAGGCTACTGGCAAGACTTCTTAACTAATCGTCCTATTGCGGGCGGTATTGCCTATGAGGCGGCTTTGCATAATTGTCAGTTAGATAAGTCATTACTGAGCTTGCAACGGCTTGATACGCTGATTTTGCAGATGCGTCGAGATATGATTAAGGCTAATATCTGGCATGAAGACAAGTTGTTAGCGGATGAGCGCTATCGTAATTTGCTGATATTTCTAGCCTTTTATGCAGGACAGGTATTGGCAAAACAGTGGCAAAATATGCCCCATTGGTATGGTCAATTTGAGTTGCGTGCGCGATATCCTGAATTACCCTTGATAACTGATGACTTTTATCGACATATGGCGGTACTGTATAAAGCTGCTGCTACCCAGAATGAAGGCATAAAGGCTGAAGTGAGTGACAAGGTAGCCGTGCCGTTATTCTTTGCTTTAGAACCGATAGGAATGCGCTTATTTGGTCATATTGACCGGCAGTTTCAGGCACTACAAGGGGGACAAGTTGCCAGCGGCTTATATCAGGCAGTTAGTGCTTTGTTACCTAATTTCACATCCAATAAAGCCAATAATAATGTCAACACTGAGTTTTCAGCGAATAATAGCTTAATAGATGACACACTAATAAATAAAAGCCCACGTGCCAGCCAGCCCATCGTTAACACAGCACAACAGATATCTGTTGCATCAACATCATCGTCACCAGTTTCAATAACTAAAGTAGCACCGACACCCATTTTAACAAAAAATTTAATAACAGTGCCTGATAATATTCAGCCAACGCCAATCCAAACTCAGCCAGCGCCACCAAAACCAGCCATTCAAATAGCCCCAACACCTGAAATATTTACTCAACTTCTCACCGAATTGGATGAGATTGAACTGGTACAAACAGCGGGCAATGAGGACTATAGGCAAGCACGTAAAATTCTTGACCAGTTTGAACGCCATATTGCTAAGCAGCATAAAGCACGCGCCCAAGTGATGTTTTCACATAAGCACCAAGCGTCACGCGAGCAAGCCCTTGTTTTACTAAATAAATCTGCAATGGCTGGTAATACTGCCGCGATGCTGCGATTGGCGATGTATGAGTTATTAGGTGAAGGCTTGTCAATAAATAATTTAGAAGATAAAGCCGCCAGTAAAGAGGCGGGCGTTGATTGGGTCAAACAAGCCGCTAGTACTAAGGATAGCCGCGCCCAGCGTTTGCTAAGTAAAATGTATTATCAAGGGGTAGGCGTGACGCAAGATATTGAGACTGGTAAACAATGGCTTGAACAAGCGGCTAAGAATGGACATCTCGAGGCAGAAAGCCTTGTAGCGCAGTGGCAGCAAGCGCAGATGTTAATTACCACGCGAGAGCAAGAAGAACATAGCTTTAAGCGCTATCAGCTTTTAATTGCGGCAGTAATAGTTGCGGCTGTATTATTAATTATTTTTGTGTAGTCATCTGACCTTTGATTATGGTTTCCTTATTAATCTTGTTTTTCTTATAGCAATTTTTAATAATAATTTCTCATTAAATGGTGCAAAACTTATCTTTGAATTTGAGCTGTTAAATCCTAAGCCTCATATAAATAAGTCTCATATATATACAAAATAGCTGAACAGTCATCTTATGGAAATAAATTCTACACCAGTAACTAGACGCCCAGTCAGTAACCCACCTTGGTATTACCGCCTAATTATTAGCTTATTAAAGCCTTTGTATCGCCTGCAAGTATGGCGGCGCTCACATAAGCGTGATAACTATCAGCAAGAGGTCGCGCAGCGCTTTGGTAAGCATTATCCGCCGCGCCCAGTGACTCAAGCTAAAGCCAATCGCAAAATAATTTGGTGTCATGCGGTGTCACTGGGTGAAACCAATACGATTGCGCCATTGCTGGATAAATTACTACAACAGGAGTATCAGATTTGGCTGACCAACACTACGCAAACTGGTTTTACCCGTGGTGCTAGCCGTTTTGCAGAGGCTATTGTTCAAGAGCGCATGAGTCACAGTTACGTGCCAGTCGATACCCCAGCAGTTATTAAGACTTTCTTAGCGCATGTGCAACCGGTCGCTGCTATGTTTGTCGAAACTGAGCTGTGGGCAAATACCTTAACAGTGCTTGCCCAGCAGAATATTCCCAGCATCTTAGTCAATGGTCGGTTATCAGCAGCGTCTTTTAACCGTTATCAAAAAATTAGCGCAGTCAGTGCCAGTATGATGCAAAACCTAACGTTAATTATTGCTCAAGACGATGAATCAGCTGAGCGTTTTCAACAATTGGGTGCTCATAGTTCGCAAGTTCAGGTGACTGGCTCGCTTAAATGGGTAATTAATGCACCTAAAATAACTCATAGTAATGACGATAATTTAAAGCAAAAAAAAGACCAAGATACAGCAGAAAAAAACGCTATTATTCTTAATCAACAAGCGCTCAACGAACAACCTACCGATATTGAGTTACGTCATTTGAAGCGCCCTATTTGGGTCGCTGCCAGTACCCATAGCGGTGAGGAAGATATAGTATTGTCATTGCAGCAGCAATTATTAGCCATACCTGAGCTTAGCGATACCTTATTAATTATCGTGCCAAGACATCCTGAACGCTTTGATGAAGTCGCAGTTTTAATTAAAAAATTAGGATTAAATATGGCGCGGCGTAGTAGTAAGGAGAACGTCACCGCGCAGACGCAGGTTTATCTGGCTGATAGTATGGGCGAGCTGATGACTTGGTTTGCGCTGGCTGATGTGGCATTGGTCGGTGGTTCTCTAACGGATATTGGCGGTCATAATCCGGTTGAACCGGCAAGCGTGGCGACACCTATCTTGATGGGACGCTATACCCAGTCATGCCAAACTGTGGTGGACAAGCTTGCTGGCGTTGGCGCATTATATCAACCGCATAACGATTTTTATCGTCCTATCGCTACCGTTAAGCCGTTTGCCGAGCACGATAAAGCTGAGCTTATTGCGCAAGCTGCTGGTGTTGATGGTGGTGTTAATGCGAGTGTTGATGCTAACGATAACGCTCTTATTTATAACCAATTGCAATTTTGGCTAAGTCATCTGCCTCTTGCTAACCAAGCAGGGCAGGCAGGCGCAGAATTAGCCGAGCAACAGCAAACCGTACTGACGCGTCAGCTCATGATGATTGAAGAGGTCATTGCGCAGTTTGCTAATAGTAACCAATAAATTCTATTACCAAGCTTTATTAATAATAGCCCTTTACCTTAAGATAGCCTTTCACAGTAAGTAATTGACTTTATGAATTGTATTTTATTACCTGCTGATCATTTTTCACGACCTTTTGCAAAGATTAGCGCCATCAGCCAAATTGAACATATCAATAAAGTATTGGGCGCAAAAGTTGGCGATACCTTAAAAATTGGTGAGCTTGGTGGTAATTTGGGCAGCGCAGTTATTGATAAAATGACAGCTGATAGTATCCAACTGCGTGATGTACAGTTAGATAAACTACCACCTGCTAAACTTGATGTGACGGTAATTTTGGCCTTGCCACGCCCCAAAGTATTGCGGCGCTTAATTATGGATATGACCGCGCTTGGCGTGCGCGATATTATTCTGATCAATAGTTATCGTACTCAAAAAAGTTACTGGCAAAGTCCCTTATTAGCGCGTTTAGATGAGTTCGTCTTAGAAGGCCTACAACAAGGCATCGATACGATCGCGCCAGGTATCAGTTTGCAAAAACGTTTTAAGCCTTTTGTTGAAGATGAGCTGGCAAGTTTGATTACTCATCATGCCATCGTCGCCCATCCTTATAGTGAGCAATCATTATTGGCATATTTACGCCAGCTTTCTTTACCGTCAGTTTCATCGTTAAACGAGCAGCCAGAGTTAGCTACAGCTGACGGTTACTCTGTGAAGGAAAACCCAGCTGTAAATACACTAGAGACTGCGTTACCTAGTGTGGTTTGTATTGGGGCGGAAGGCGGTTGGATTGATTATGAGATTGAGCTATTTGCTGCGCAAGGCTGTCAAGCGGTGAACATAGGCACGCGAGTTTTACGTACTGAAGCGGCGGTAAATGTGGTTTTGGGACATTGGCTGCTGCACAGTTCATTCTAGGTTATCTCTTAATAGCATGACAGTGTAATCATAAGCTAATACAAATGTATTGATAACTAATCTCATTTGTATTAGTATGTTGCTTTCAGTTTTTATCATTTTGTGATTAACGTTTTTTAAGTTTTTCTTATCTATTAGCAGTTGATTAAATAATCCTACCTCATCTACTTATTGCCCCATTTATGGAGAAAACCATGCCGTTGAATGCCGTTACAGCATTGCCCTCTTTTACTCGTCCTGTAAAGGCCACCTTATCTGTTGCGGTCTTTAGCTTGATGTTAGGTTTGGTTGGTTGTAATAAAGCGGAAACGCCTGAGCAAGGAGCCGATACCGATGCGCCAGTAGAAACTACCGCCCCAGTCGCGGGTCAAGATGCTGCGACCAATAGCACTGCAACGGCCAACAGTGATCAAGTGGTGACCATTTACTCTTCACGTAATGAGCAGTTAATTAAGCCATTATTAGATCAATATACCGAAGAAACCGGTGTGAAGATTGAGCTGGTCACGGATAAAACGGGTCCACTAATGGCGCGTCTAGATGCTGAAGGTAAGAATACGCCAGCAGATATGCTATTAACAGTTGATGCCGGCAACTTATGGCAAGCGGCGGAGCAAGGCTTGTTGCAACCCGTATCTTCTCCTATTTTAGAGGCTAACGTTCCTGCTAAGTACCGTGATCCTAAAGGCTTGTGGACAGGTCTGTCTCTACGCGCGCGTACTATATTTTATGACCCAAGCAAAGTTGATGCTGCCCAGCTATCAACCTATGCCGATTTAGCCGATCCAAAATGGAAAGGTAAGCTATGCCTGCGCTCATCGAAAGCGGTTTATAATCAGTCACTAGTTGCCAGTATGATGGAAAACTTAGGCGTAGAAAAAACGGAACAAGTTATTCGCGGCTGGGTGGATAATTTAGCAACGGACGTGTTTAGTGACGATACCAGCATGTTAGAAGCCATTGCTGCTGGTCAGTGTGAAGTCGGTGTTTCTAATAGCTATTATTACGGTCGCCTGCTTGATGAAAAACCTAATTTCCCAGTAAAAATATTTTGGGCGAACCAAGACACTACCGGTACCCATGTGAATATTTCAGGAGCTGGGGTCATTGCAAACTCAGACAATCCAGATGGCGCGCTTAAATTGATGGAATGGTTATCGTCTGATAAAGCACAAGGTTTATATGCCAGCTCTGATAAAGAATATCCTGTCAAAGAAGGTATCGATGAGTCGGATTTACTCAGATCTTGGGGTCCGTTCAAACAAGATACTATCAGCGTTCAAAAGTTTGGTGCTTTACAGACGCAGTCTATTCAATTAATGGATAAAGCGGGCTACAAATAATTCGCCAACTGTCTCTTAGCCAAATATGCTTAGCTAAACACAGCCAGTCTAAACACTGCTTTGATACATACAATATAATACGATTTTTTTATGCGTCTGATATGGTAATAATTTTATGATGACATTAAATCTATGATGACCATGCCAAAAGCGTCTAATCGTCAAAGCGATACGGTCAAAAAAGCCCGTGTTGCTAGTCAAGACCATACGGTCGGCAAACGGATTATCTCGAAATCAGTCTTAGGACTGATTTCGTTGTTTATGCTCGTCCCAATTTTAATTGTGCTGTTGTCATGGACACAGCCGGTGGCAGATATTTGGACGCACATGCGTGAATATATACTGCCGCAAGTGCTCAAAAATACGGCAATATTATTACTGATGGTGACAGTAATCTCTGGCACTATAGGCACTGCGCTTGCGTGGGTGACTAGTATGTATCGTTTTCCTGGACAGCGGTTTTTTGCGTGGGCGCTGATGTTACCACTAGCAATCCCAGCTTATGTTTTTGCCTTTGTCACGATAGGCATTGTTGATTTTAGTGGGCCACTGCAGACAGGGCTGCGTGATTTTGGTATCAGTACCGCTATTCCCTCGGTGCGCAATGTATGGGGTGCCGGTATTGTACTGTCGCTGGCATTTTATCCTTACGTGTATTTACTGGCGCGCCAAGCTTTTTTATCACAGGGTAGGCGCGCTATTGAGGCGGGTCAAATGCTGGGACTAAGCCGCAGTCGAGTGTTTTTTCGTTTGGCGTTACCGCAAGCGTTACCTTGGGTTATTGGTGGACTCTTACTTGCTGCGATGGAAACCCTCGCTGACTTTGGGGCTGTGTCTGTATTTAATGTAGATACCTTTACCACGGCTATTTATAAAGCGTGGTTTGGCTTTTTTAGTTTAACCACTGCCGCACAGTTGGCTGCCTTACTTATTGGCGTAGTGTTTATCGTTGTATTATTTGAGCAGTATTGGCAAGCCAAGCGTGGCAATGCAGTGACGCAAGGAAATAGTCGTCGCTTTGAGACCAGTATACCGGCTAAGTACGCGATGACGTTACTATGTACCGTGGTGTTTTTTATTGCCTTTTTAGTGCCGTTCTTACAGCTGGTGTATTGGACAGCGATGAATTTTCAGCAAGATTTTGATGCGCGCTATATTGGTTTTGTTACCAATAGTCTGCTGCTTGCTAGTATGACAACGTTATTTATCGCCGTTCTAGCCGTTATCATTGCATGGGTTAAACGGCAGTATCCGGATAAATCGACTAAATTGATGACCACTTTAGCCAATTTAGGCTATGTCGTGCCGGGGACAGTGTTGGCTGTTGGCGTATTTATACCGATTGCATGGCTAGACAATCAACTGATTGCTTTTGGCATTACCTCACATCAAGTCTTGTCAGGTAGTGTCATTGTCATGCTGCTGGCATTATCAACCCGCTTTATGACCGTTAGCTTTCAGCCTGTTGATCGCCAATTACAACGCTTGACTATTAATCAAGAGGCCGCAGCCAAGTTGCTCAGTGATAGCCCCTTTCAGCGCTGGCGACAAGTGGTGTTACCAGTGCTTAGCCCAGGCGTATTAACTGCTTTATTAATGGGCTTTGTTGAAGTCATGAAAGAGATGCCTATTACTTTAATGACACGTCGGCAAGGTTGGGATACGCTGGCAGTACGCGTGTTTGAGATGACCAGTGAAGGCATGTGGGCAAGAGCCGCCTTACCAAGCTTACTCATTGTACTGGTCGGCCTGATTCCGGTCTGGATATTGCTGCGTCAAAGCGACAAAACTGGCTAGCCATATCTGCTAAAATATCATGTCTATTGAAACTCTATGTTATAGCACTTATTCAACCTACATTAGGCAGATAATAAAATAGATTCATTACTTCATGTTTATCGTTCTACTCATTAATCGCTTACTGGTACTGTTATGTATACTGACTTTATGAACGACTCGACCGACCACCCAGACGCCAAGGCAGCCAAGACCAAAGCTCGGCTTAGCAATAAAAAAGCGTCTTCAGCGTCAATATTATTAGCACCGAATGCTCAAAAAAAGCGGTTACAAGACGGCCAAGCACAAAATTGGCAGGCGGAGAGCATGCAAGCTCAAGATAGTAAGACCTCTAAACAAGATAAAAACCATACAGGATATTTCAATCCTGCAATTACTGATAAACCCTATTTTAGTGTGCAAGATTTGGTTGTAGGATACGACGATACAACGGTGGTGGATGGGCTGTCCTTAACTTTACAACAGGGTGAAATTGGCTGTTTTCTGGGCTATAGCGGCTGCGGAAAAACTACAGCCCTACGAGCAATTGCAGGGTTAGAACCCACACGCTTTGGTATTGTTAGTCTAAATGAGCAATGTTTGACTGAGCAGACTAAGCGCAAATCCTATGCGGTTTCTCCGGCTAAACGTGGTATGGGCATGGTGTTTCAGGACTATGCGCTGTTTGGGCATTTAAGCGTTGCTAAAAACATCGCCTTTGGTTTGAATAAATGGTCAGCAGCGGATAAAAAAGCGCGGGTAGCCGAGATGTTAAGTCTGGTTGAATTGTCTGAACATGCGGATAAGCGCCCGTCTGAGCTTTCAGGTGGTCAACAGCAGCGGGTGGCTCTCGCGCGCGCCTTAGCACCAAAACCTAAATTATTGCTACTTGATGAGCCATTCTCTAACCTCGATGTGGTATTGCGTGAATCGCTTGCCATGAGCGTACGAGATATTCTTAAACGTACCAATACCACAGCAATTTTAGTGACTCATGACCAAAATGAAGCCTTTGCATTAGCAGATAAAGTGGGCGTCATGCATCAAGGCAAGCTGGTACAATGGGCAACCCCAACTGAGTTATATCATGAGCCCGTCAGTCCGTTTGTCGCTGAGTTCGTCGGTGAAGGGGCGATGATTGATGGCATTATTGAAGCGGGGCATGTTGAGACCGCGCTTGGTGACATTTATCGGCGTATGGAATGCTATGATGAGGCTGGGCAGCCGCAGTACTGCGAGTATGACTATCCCAATGGGACACTGATTAAGGTGCTAGTCCGCCCTGATGACATCATTCATGATGATGACAGTACGCAGACAGCGTTGGTGGTTGGGCGTGTATTTCGTGGGGCAAATTATCTATATCGCCTGCAATTAGACGACGGACAGACGGTATTGGCCTTGGTGTCCAGCCACCATAACCATGAAGTAGGTTCGCGTATTGGCATACTACCGATGCTAAAACATGTGGTGGTCTTCGACGAAAAAAATGTCAACGCTACCACGTGGTCAGAATACGATATGTCATAAGCCGTTATTAAAGTGCTTAGTTATATTAGATTTGACGAGTCGCCAATATGTGCAAGTAACGTCCTAACCATTTATAAGGTTCTTGCCGAGAGTAGCGTAACTCCATCCGAATAACAGCTTCAGGGTCGTTATGACCGCCTCGTTTGAGCGGCGCATAATCATGGAATACGCGTAGACCACTAGTGAGTACGGTTTGATAATGATGCTGTTGTAACCATGACTCGACTTCTTGCTTGGCGACCGGATGATTCGGGGTCAAGCTTTTTTTGTTATCAGCTTTATAATTCGTGTTATCGAGTAAATTAAAATTACCCATAATCAGGTTACGATAATCAAAGCTTGCTGGGTTATAAAAACACAGTGACAGCGCACCATTTTCAGTGAGCTGACTGTCAAAAAAGTCCATAATATCTGCCGGTTCTGCCAGCCATTCAAGTAACGCATGACACAGTATTAAATCAAAAATTTCCGTACTATCAGCTGAATTGTTAGCCGCCAACCTACCTGCAAGTTCTTGATACGGACAAACATACCATGTCAGATTACCAAGAGTATCAGCATCCTCTACACTTGCTTTTGCTTTATCCAACATATTGGCTGAGATGTCATTAACTACTACTGCATGTCCCCGCGCTGCCAGCTCAATTGCTATTTGTGCCAATCCTGCACCCACATCCAAAATACGTAGCGGACGGCCAAGTGCCTCTGTCATCTGTTCAGTATATTCGAAAATATCACGCCGTAATACTGCTAATCGAATATCTCCTTTTAAGCCGCCATAGACTTTTTTTTCAAAATGATCAGCAATAGCATCAAAGCTACGGTCAGTACGTGTCTCTTTAGTTTCTATTAGTTTTTGTGCTTGGTTGTCTTTATTATCATTGTCAGTTTGCATAAGCATTTACGCTGTCTTTATTAAAGTAAAAGTAATGAGGTTGTCTAAGTAGTATGGCATTAACGTCGCCGATTGATAACCCATTTAAAAATCAGCTTGGACAAGGTAATAATCACAAATACGACGACTATAAACACCCAAATACCCGTGCCTTGCAAATTAGCCTGATACGCTTGAGCTAAATAGGCAGATAGTCCCATGGCAATCAGTAATGAGCCCCAACGTACAAAGGGCAAGGCGCTATAGTTATGATTGGGAAATTGGACAGCATAATCGCTAGAAAAACTGTAAAGCACCATTGCTAAAATCCAGATGATAGATAAAACGATGTCCATAAGAAGAAGTGCCTATATATTAAGTAGCTGTATAGTAAGTGTCTGAATATTAAAGAGCTATGTTTTAAAGGGTGATAATATAATGGCACATACTAAATGCCTATTTTAAACATTGCTTAGTGTAGCGAATAGAAATATTTTATCTACCCTATACTTATAAAAATATCTAAAACCCTTTTATCTTATTACTAAAAAAACTCCAGCAAGCGGTTTCTAATCGATCATTCACAATGTGGAAGTTATTAGAACAAAACGGACATTTTTATACCGTATACCAGTCGTAAACCTCATGGTTTCTCTACTGTTAATAACGTGCAAAAGCCCCTAGATGGGCAAATTTGTGCTAAAATAGCTTCTTTTATTCAACATTAAAACTATCGCCATTTCTCTCTACCTTTGCGCTATTTGTATGGCTTTTTTTATGGTTTAAAGTTGACAAGTCAACGGTGTCTCAGACCGTTGTTTTCAACAACGACCTTATTTAACTCTCCATCAAAGCTGCTGATGATCAACGTCAGTAAAAGTGCAACCTCTAGAGAGTGAATGTGAGTGAAGGAATGTATATGAGCGAATCGGTCAGTCCTATTGGTATCGTCGATGAATTAAAACAATCCTATTTGGATTACGCGATGAGCGTGATTGTCTCGCGCGCGCTGCCCGATGTGCGTGATGGATTCAAGCCAGTACACCGCCGTGTGATGTATGCCATGCACGTGTTGTCGAATGATTATAATAAGGCTTATAAGAAGTCGGCACGTGTCGTCGGTGACGTCATTGGTAAATACCATCCCCATGGCGATAGTGCAGTGTATGATGCGATTGTGCGCATGGCGCAGGACTTTAGCTTGCGTTATCCAATGGTCGATGGTCAAGGGAACTTTGGTTCGATTGATGATGATCCACCGGCGGCGATGCGTTATACCGAAGTGCGTATGACCAAGTTGACTCACCAAATGCTGGCGGACTTGGATAAAGATACCGTCGATTGGGAAGACAACTACGATGGTTCTGAGCGCATGCCAAGCGTCATGCCGGCACGTGTTCCGAACTTATTGGTCAATGGGGCAACTGGTATTGCGGTCGGTATGGCAACCAATATGGCACCGCATAACTTGACCGAAGTTATCAATGCTTGCTTAGCCTATGCTGAGAATCCTCAAATCTCTGGTGAGGAGCTGATGACGTATATCTCAGGTCCTGACTTCCCGACCGGCGGTATTATCTACGGTCGCGCTGGTATCCAAGATGCTTATCGTACGGGTAAAGGTCGCCTGCATATTCGTGGTCGTTATCATATTGAGCCAATGACTGATACGGGTGTTAACCGTGATCGTGAGCGTATTGTGTTCACTGAAGTACCGTATCAATCTAACAAAGCTAAGATGATTGAGCGTATTGCTGAATTGGTTCGCGATAAGAAAATTGAAGGTATTAGTGAGATACGCGACGAGTCTGACAAAGACGGTATGCGTATCGCTATCGATTTACGTCGCGGTGAAACCGCTGAAGTTATCGTCAATAACCTGTTTCTACAAACACCACTTGAGTCTAGCTTCAGTATTAACATGGTGGCGCTAGATAATGGTCAACCTAAATTATTGACCTTGCGTCAACTGATTGCTGCTTTTGTACGTCATCGTCAAGAAGTCGTGACCCGTCGTACTATTTATGAGTTGAATAAAGCGCGCGTTCGTGGTCATTTGCTCGAAGGTTTGACTGTTGCATTGGCGAATATTGATGAAATTATTGCAGAGATTAAAGTGTCTGCAAGTCGCGCCATGGCCCGCGAAAACCTGCTCAATAATACGTGGGGCTCAGGCAGCGTACAAGCAATGCTTACAGCGGCAGGTAGCCAATCCGTACGTCCTGATTTCATTGAAGGCGAAGATCCAAAAGCACCGTTTGGCTTAATTAAAGATGATGATGAAGCTAAGCAGCGTTATCGTTTATCTCTCGATCAAGTCAACGCGATTTTAGAGATGCAATTACATCGTTTAACGGGTCTTGAGCAAGATAAACTGACAGAAGAATATCAAGATTTATTACGTGAAATCGCTCATTTAGAATCTATTCTTGGTGATTTTGATAAGTTGATGACGATTATCTCTAATGAGATGATTGAGATTCGTGAAAACTTCGGCGATGAACGTCGTACTGAAATTGTTGATTCACGTACTGACTTTAGCCGCGAAGATTTAATTCCAGAACAAACGGTAGTCATGACCGTTTCGCGTACCGGCTATGCCAAAACCCAACCAATCGACGATTATGTCGCACAAAAGCGTGGCGGTAAAGGCAAGTCTGCCACCGCTATGAAAGAAGATGATGTGATTGATCATTTGGTTGTGACATCAACGCATGCAACGGTACTGTGCTTCACGGATACCGGTCGTGTGTTTAGCTTACGCGGTTTTGAAGTGCCGATAGCCAGTCGCGGTGCACGTGGTCGTCCATTAGTGAACCTGATCGGACTTACCGGTGATGAATCAGTCACGACTATTTTACCAATTCCGCAAACTAAAGACGAGGTGACGGGTCATTTTGTATTCTTCGCTACTGCCAACGGTACTGTTAAACGGGTTGAGCTTGAGCAGTTTGCAACTATCCGTTCTAACGGTCTTATTGCGGTTGGTTTGGAAGAGGGCGACAAGTTAGTTAGTGCCCGTATTACCGATGGCACGCAAGATGTCATGCTGTTTGCATCGAGTGGTAAAGCCATTCGCTTTGATGAAAACGATGCCCGCTCAATGGGTCGTACCGCCAAAGGCGTGCGCGGTATGCGCTTGGCTGAAGGCGATTCTATCAAGTCGTTGGTCGTTATCAAAGAGAATGTTAGCGAAATCCTCATTGCTTGTGAAAATGGCTTTGGCAAACGTACCTTTATCAACGAGTTTAATACCCAACATCGTGGCGGTGGCGGTGTGATTGCCATCAAAACCAGCGAGCGTAATGGCGCTTTAGTACGAGCGACTAAAGTTGAGCCTGAAGATGATATTATCCTAATATCTGATAAAGGTACATTGGTACGCACGCCCGTTGAGCACGTCGCTAGTGCAGGTCGTAATACCCAAGGCGTTACCCTAATTCGTCTGTCAAAAGATGAAAAGCTCGTTGCTATGGCGCGAGTTGAGCATGACGAAGACGATAATGCTCTAATCGATGCATTGAGAGAGGACGGCACGTTTGAGGTAGATGGTCAGGCACAAATAGATATCGATGCAGCGACTGGTAGCACCGATATGTCTGACATCTCTGAAACTATTGATATTGCCAATGACTATAGTTTAGATGACGAGGCATTAGGCGACGATACGGAATAAGTATTTAAATTGATGGCCTGATAGACAGGACAGATAGCTGTCTATCAGGCCATGTTTTGAGCCATTTAAAGAAGATAATTTACTATAATTTGTCTTAATATTATTTCAGCGTTTTAATAAAAAGCCTCCGACGTCATCGTCTGAGGCTTTTGTTTTTTCTTATAAATTACTAGTAAAGAAATTATTTTAAAGTCTGTTTTTCTAAACTATTTTTTAAAGGCTATTGTTATGTCGACTGGCAATCAAACGGTGCAGGGAACTGCTGCTGCGGTGATAGCGAATTTTTTATTTTCGTTACTGTTCTTATTCGGCCTGTTCTTACAACCCTTATCAGGTACGCAAGTAGCGGCGTGGCGAATAGTCATGATGCTGATTAGCATTGTTTTGTTGATAAGTATCTTAAAACAATGGCAGCACACTTTCGATTATCTCAAAACGTTAAAAACACCAAAAGAATGGCTGCTATTTATATTACCAACACCGATTTTGGGTGGACAAATTTGGCTATTCATGTGGGGCCCCGTTAACAGTTTAGGGCTTGATGTGACCTTAGGGTACTTTTTATATCCATTAGTGATGATACTGGTCGGCCGCTTTTTTTATAGTGAAGAGATGAGTGTTTTGCAGTGGGTTGCCACTATGTGCGCGGCCATCGGTATTGGCTACGATGTTTTTCAATATGGGTCGATATCGTGGGCAACTTTATTTGTATGTTTGGGTTATCCCCCTTATTATCTGCTGCGGCGCAAATTGGCTGTACCCCCTATCACAGGTTTATTGTCAGATTTGGTGCTATTGTTACCGGTTGTTTTGGTGATGCTTTATAATAGTGGCGGCTTTAACATGGCATTACATGCGAGTAAACTTTGGTATTTATTACCGCTACTAGGCATTGTCAGTACGGCCGCGATGTCGCTGACAATGGTTGCTAGTAGTAAATTGCCCGTGTCATTATTTGGTACATTGTGCTATCTAGAACCCGTATTCCTATTCATTTTTTCAATTACTATTTTGAACCAAAATGTCGAAGAGGCAGGCTCATTGTTAATGTACGGTCTGATATTTGCCGCGTTATTAATTATGATTTTAGACAGCGCGCTGAGTTATATAGCTCGCAGGCGCGACGACCGTCTACAAGCCTATGATGATTTGCAAATTAACAGTTTTCCACCACGCCGCCGTATAAAAAATCGGCGTATTAAGGGGGTACTGTTGGCGCATCGCTTTCGTAGAATCAGACGCTATCAACAGAAAATAGATAAAATGAATCGTAAAATTGACCGACTACATTCTAAGTAAAACGCTTTTGTGGGATGGTCTATTTATATTGATATTAAGAAAATTTAATTAAAATTTGACTGGATTAAGATTGACCAGACAGGCATTGTTTTTCGTAACCGTTGCGCGCGCGTGCTGTGTTCAAGGTGAGTTAAGTGCGCTATGATTACTAACAATAGTGCCTTTTTACCTCGTTTATGATAACTTATTATTAGGATAACCTATGTTACATTTGCATCACTTAGAAAACTCGCGTTCGTTCCGTATTTTGTGGCTATTAGAAGAGCTGGGAGTAGATTATAAGCTGACTTCTTATAAGCGTAATAAAGCGTACTTAGCACCTGACAGCTTAAAGAAAATACATCCACTGGGTCATGCGCCTATATTAGAAGTGGACAATCAGGCGTTGGTTGAATCTGGTTTCATTATTGAATATCTCATTAAGCATTATGATACAGAACAGCGCTTTAAGCCTGCTGATGATAATGATGCTGCGTGGGATGCGTACACCTTTTGGATGCATTTTGCCGAAGCATCAGTAATGCCTTTATTGGTCATGCGTTTGGTATTCACTAAAGTTGTCGAAAAATCGCCAATGCTGATAAAACCTATTAGTAAAGGCATTCGTAAGCAAGTCGAAAACACAATGATTAATGACAATCTAGCGAAAATGCTGACCATGATGGAGCAACAGTTACAGGACAACCATTGGTTCGCAGGCGAAGCTTTTAGCGCTGTTGATATTCAAATGCATTTTGCAGTGGTCGCTGCCAATACAGGCGAAGGATTAGACAAGGCAAGATATGCTAATTTATTAAATTGGCTGAAACGCTGTCAGGAACGGGACGCTTTCAAACGTGCGGAACATAAAGGTGGACGTATCCAGTTTTAATAGAGATATTGATAGTTAACCTAAAGTTTTATATGCAATAAAAATGGCTAATGTTAAGTAACATTGGCTATTTTTGATAGGATATCTTATAACTCATTACGCATAAAACAATATGTATAAAAGATTACTTATAATATAAAAGGTAAGGCAATGACAGAACCTAATAAGCTTGGCGCTAAAGCTACTGGCCCTTTGGTAGCGCAAGAAATTAATCAGCAACAAGTTTCTATCAAAGCATGGTCACAAAAGATATTGGTTGCTTTATTATGTGTTGCGAGCTTTTATGGGGGCTGGAAGTCACATGAATCGAGTATGGTCAATCAATGCTTTGCCAGCGGCGGACAAATCGTTGAAGGTGGAAAAACTCTATTATGCAAATTATCGTAGATGGAGTGCCCTTATTTATGTCTAAGATGAATAACAAACTATGCTACAACTGACTTTTTTAGGAACATCGGCGGGGGTGCCTACCAAGCAACGTAATGTAACTGCGCTTGCAATTGAATGCCTTAATCCATATTCGTCAGGGTCTAAACAAAACAGTCGCAAATCGCGCCCGTGGTTGCTGATTGATTGCGGCGAAGGTACTCAGCAGCAGCTTTTACATACCAAATTGTCCCTGCATCAATTGACAGCGATTTGCATTACCCACGTACATGGCGATCATTGTTATGGACTACCAGGCTTATTAGCCAGTGCGGCTATGTCAGGACGACGTGAACCACTAACACTTATTGCTCCAAAGGCAATTGCAAAACTTCTGGATGCAGTGACTTTAACCACTGAACTATATTTTCCATTTGCTGTTCATTTTATGGCGATTGAGGATATATTGTTTCAGCAAGCGGGTAAGGTCGCAATTACTCTAGATACGCAGCAACAACTTACCATTGACATTACGCCGCTATCGCATCGTGTACCATCTTATGGCTTTGGTATCACTCAGACTATCAGTCGTCGTACCTTGAACACCGATAAACTAGTAGCAGAAGGTATCCCTGCAAGTGCGTTATGGGGCAAGCTACAACAAGGTAAGGATGTCTATATAGAAAGCGGGCAGCAATTGCGCTCAGCGAATTATGTCAATAGTGAGGAACTGTGCACCCGAGTAATTATCGCTGGAGACAATGACACGCCAAGTTTGCTTGCAGATGCCGTCAAAGAGGCTGATTTGTTAGTTCATGAAGCGACTTATACTGCTGAGGTATTATCCAAAATCCAAGCTAAAAATCCGGACTTTGATCCGATGCATAGTAGCGCACAACAAGTCGGTAGGTTTGCGCAAGAGATTGGCGTTAAGAATTTAATCTTGACTCACTTTAGCGCCCGTTATCAAAGCTTTGATAATCCACAAAGTAACACACCAAATATGGGACACATTCGGCAAGATGCCAAAAGTGTTTATAAAGGTAACCTATGGCTGGCAGCAGATTTTGCGCAATATCTGGTTAATGGTGTAGCGGAAGAAACAGCAGAAGGTCAAACGGATAGCCGCGTACTATACTTAGGTTCTGCACGCGGCAATAAACAGTAGTGCTTTAGAATGAATCTTTAGCGATTTATTAAAGTGCATTATCCGCAGCTTTTAATTGCGCCTGACCTATCCAATAACGACTAAACTGATAGGCTACTCGTCCCGAACGTCCGCCACGCTCAGATGCCCAACGCAATGCATCAGCTCTAGTTTTTTCATCCAGTTCATGATTGTCAATCCCGTCTTCATCATTGCTAACAATACTTTCCGTAATTTGCCCTTGCTGAATGGTTAAGTAATGCTGAACGATTTGCAAATAGGTTTCTTGATTCATCGGATAAAACGATAACCATAAACCAAAGCGATCGGATAATGATACCGTCTCATCAATCTCTTCATAAGGATTGACCTCATCAGTCTGACCATTGTAAATATTGACATTATCTTTCATCAGCTGCGGCAATAGATGGCGGCGATTACTAGTAGCGTACACTAGTAGATTGTCTTGCTCAGAATCCAATGATCCATCCAATACGCTTTTTAGGGTACGATAGCTCTCATCTTGCCCATTAAATGCCAAGTCATCACAGTACACTACATAACGACAATGACAGTCAGCAGGTAGGGCGTTAATAGCGGCGCGAATTTTATCGAGTACGAGCAGGTCATCACGAGCAATTTCAATAATGCGCAACCCCTCAGAATGATAGGCTTGAAGCAATGCTCGTATCAGCGATGATTTGCCCGCGCCGCGCGTACCCGTCATTAACACATGATTTGCAGGATATCCTTTTAGAAACTGTCGTGTGTTTTGTACTAGTTTTGACTTTTGAGTGTCGATTCCATGTAGGTCGTCTAAACTCAAAAATAGATTGACTGCTAAGGGTTCTAAATGACCGGTACGCCCACCAACCCAGCGATAGGCCAGCTGCTCAGGGTTAATCTCAATCGTTGGGGTTACTTGCTGTTGTAAATATTGACTCAGTAAATCTAGCAATGGGGCGGGTAGGGCGTAATGGGCAGAGGGTATCATATCAGCTCTATAGTGGTCAGTAAGGTAGTAGTTGGCGAATAAAAAGGGAATATAACTATACTACAAGTAATTGAGTACATTTTCATCAATCTCCTTGCACGGTAGTCATTATGAAAGACACCTCCCATGATTTACAAGCCCAAGCGCTGACAATTTTGCCCGTATTAACAGAGGCATTACTAACAGTACACTATCATAAAATATCACATCAGCGCATGAGTCAAAGCAGTCAGGTAGAGAGTTACAGCTATCAAGGGTTAACGTGTGCGCAGCATCCGAAATTTGGTAGTGTCATGATTAAATGGTCATTAGTTTCTGGTACTGATGATGCTAATTCTTCTATATTTAATCAAGGTACATCTGACCTAGGTCATGAAATCACTGTCTTGCAAACCTTAGATGAATCATTATCAACTCAAGCTCAACATAATACGGCAAACTTAATCTCCATCACGCCGCCCATACTGGCTTATGACACCTTGAAAATAAGCGTTTTGAATCAGCATCATCTTACCATTCTAGTTATGCCTTATTATCCGAATGGTAGCTTGACGCGTTGGCTCAAAGATAAAGAAAGCCCGCTATTATCTGTATACCAAAAACAGCAATTTATAATAGAAGTTGCGCACCTCATAACCAACTTACATAGGGAAGGATGGCTACACAACGATATCAAGCCAAGTAATATTTTGCTAGATAATTTCTTATCAAATAGTGTTGATAATGGTAGTACAGCGCCTAGATTATTACTGACTGATTTTGCATTGGCACAGCGCCTTGATGACAATAGCAACGTACGCTCAGCTGGCACGCCTGCTTATCGTGCGCCAGAGCTTTGGCAAGGGCGGAGTGCAACGCAGCAAAGTGATATCTATGCCTTTGGAGTCATGATGTATGAAATATTAACTGGTAAGCGACCATTCAAAATCATACCGCAAAGTAACGAGCCGCTAAAAGATTGGGCGATTGAGCATTGCCAAAGGTCAATTTCGGCTCTACCCAAAGAATATTGTTGTTATCAAAATATTATTAATAAGACATTAGCGAAGCGCGCGGAACAGCGTTATAAAAATATGGAAGAGGTGTTGTTGGATTTAAAAGTATTACTGATAATCTTGATAAAGCGCCTCAACTGATTTGTCATTAACAATGTTTTGACACCGACTGAACTGAGTATTAAATGTAGCTCTCATTTTATCTATCTGATCTATATTTATTTGACCCGTATCAGAATAATACGTTTTAGAGGCAACAGCGTAAAGACCTAATGTATCTAGCGCCTCATCACAAACTTTAAAAGGTGCAATAGTTGGCAGACGACTCACGCTCACATTATCCATGATTCTATAGGTATTGTTTACAGTACTTCCTAATAGACCGATATCTTTAGTAATAATTGCATTTTCCAGCCCCGTTTTTAAAATTGTCAACTTTTCCAAAAGTATCTCTGCATCATGGTGAAAGCCTCTAAAACTTTCTAAACTTATCATAAGCTTAGTATCGGCACTAGTATCTACATTGGTACTAACACTGGCTGAGTTAGTATTTTCTGAGGTAGCAGGTTTAAAAAAGCTGCGCAGCCCTACAAGACCAGCTGCTAGCGCTACCAATAGACCTACTGATATCCAAAAACTTTTATTCATTGTTTTAACCTAAGCGCTTTATGCTTTTAATAGATAGTCTGCAATAGCTATTAGTATGGCAGAATTTATTATTAATATATCTATCGAAGTGCTTTGAAGTCTTAATTAAGTTGAAGTATTGATTAAAACCTAAACTATAGACACAAAAAAACCTGCTCGGGAGCAGGTCTGATATAGGTTTGAGACAATCTAATCACTATCGAATAATGGTGGGGCTGGAGAGACTCGAACTCTCACACCTTACGGCGCCAGAACCTAAATCTGGTGCGTCTACCAATTCCGCCACAGCCCCATTTCGTTACTCTATCACCATTAGTATTTAAATTCAAACACCATGTAGACAGTTAACTGATTCGGTAGTGCGTCTCAGTGGTTGGTCATTATATAGAGTTTGAAGGGGTTGGCAAGCTATTTTTGCAATTAATTTTAAATATTTTCTTATGTTGTACTATATTGACTACAAGATGCTGATACTAATGACATTTTTTAAATGAGCTTTTTATGATGTGGGTATACTTTATTTAGCGATTGCTACTTGTGAGCCGTAATACTTTATTAGACTTAATATAATATATAACCAAAAATCAATACTATAGCGTCTTGAAACTGGTGATTATCACAAAAAAAACGTACAATGCGCTCAGCCAATTTATCTCTAGCAAGGTCAGCTATGCCCAAAATATCTACTCAAGCAGTCAACACGGCACCACTATCGTCGCCATCAGCTCCAGCGGCGCTAAAAGACACGGCCACTGTATTTAATCCAGCCCAACCTCGGGTGCAAATACAGAGCCTAGAAGAACAAAGTACTTTAGAGGCCAGTCAGCCTTATCACCATAAAGCTAATCACAATGAAAACCGCAGTATTACTCAAAGTGGTGATGCAAGCGCGTCTGTTACTAGTCCAACAACGGCAGCGCCAAAGATTGGTTTTGTGTCTTTAGGTTGCCCCAAAGCTCTAGTTGATAGTGAACGTATTATTACCGAATTGAGCCGTGACGGTTATCAAGTGGCGAGTGACTATGAAGGCGCGGATTTAGTCGTGGTTAACACCTGCGGTTTCATTGAGTCAGCGGTACAAGAATCACTAGACGCTATCGGTGAAGCCATTAGTAAAAACGGTAAAGTAATTGTTACCGGTTGCTTAGGTAAAGAGGCGGATAAAATTCGCGCAATGCATCCTGCCGTATTGGCAGTGACTGGTGCGCACGCTTATGATGAAGTGATTAGAGCCGTCGCGCTGCATGTTCCGAAACCTGATCGCAGCATGGATAAGGATTATAACCCCAAGATAGATTTGATTAATGAGGCGGGCATCAAATTAACGCCCAGCCATTATGCCTATCTGAAAATCTCAGAAGGCTGTAATCATCGCTGTACGTTCTGTATCATTCCAAGCCTACGTGGCGACTTAGTCTCGCGCCCGATCGATAGCGTCATGAATGAGGCGATGGCGCTTAAAAACGCTGGGGTTAAAGAGCTATTAATTATTTCCCAAGACACGTCTGCCTATGGTCTAGATTTAAAATATAAGACCAGCTTTTGGAATGGTATGCCGCTGAAGTCTAAATTTTATGACTTGTGCCAAGCAATGAACGACTTAGGCATTTGGGTACGACTGCATTATGTGTATCCTTATCCGCATGTCGATAAAGTCGTGGCGCTTATGGGCGAGAAAAAATTATTGCCGTATCTAGATATTCCGTTTCAGCATGCCAGCCATAGCATCCTCAAAGCCATGAAGCGTCCGGCACATAGTGAAAACACGTTAGCACGTATTCATGTATGGCGTGAGATTTGCCCTGATATCGTGATTCGCTCAACATTCGTCGTTGGCTTTCCTGGTGAGACCGAAGAAGATTTTCAGTGTCTGCTAGATTGGCTCGTTGAGGCGCGGCTTGATCGCGTTGGCGCGTTTACTTATTCAGAAGTGGAAGGCGCAGTGGCTAATGATTTGCCTAATCCGGTACCTGAAGCCGTTAAACAAGAACGTTATGAGCGCTTGATGACGTTACAACAAGATATCTCTGCGCAAAAACTGCAAGAAAAAATTGGCAAAACTTTAACGGTATTGGTCGATGAGATTGATGTTGAAGAAGGGGTTGCTATTTGCCGTAGTTATGCCGATGCGCCAGAAATTGACGGTCACGTTTATGTCGATGACATCACGGCTGCGGTACAAGTAGGACAGTTCTTGACGGTCACTATTGATGATGCCAGTGAATATGACTTATTTGCCAGTTATGAAGGTTAAAAAACGGTTTCGCAATTCAAAGCAAAAATTGCCTAATAGCAGGTAGTTTTTGCTACAATTAGCGCAATTTAGTCCTTTTCAGTTTAAAAGCTAATTCTGCTTATATATTAATGATTTTTATTTGTATATTAACGATAATTCATAATTTAATGACAACAAGGTGTGCTCATGTCTGACAAAAATCCCCGCTATTCTCGTATATTGCTCAAACTTTCTGGCGAAGCTTTAGCTGGTGGCAAAGATATGGGGATTGATAGTGATGTGCTTGATAAGATGAGCTTGTCTATCGCGCACTTGCGTGGTCTTGGGGTGCAAGTTGGCATCGTCGTTGGTGGTGGTAATTTATACCGCGGCGCACAACTCCAAAAAGAAGGCTTGGTTGGGCGCGTAACCGGTGACCAGATGGGTATGCTAGCGACAGTGATGAATGGCCTTGCGATGCGTGATGCTCTTGAGCGCCGTAATATTAAAACGCGCTTAATGTCAGCATTACCAATTGGCGGCGTCACTGAAAGCTATAGCAGTCGTAACGCGATTCGTTATCTTAAGAATGGTGAAGTTTGCATTTTTGTTGCGGGTACGGGTAATCCGTTCTTCACCACTGATACTGCAGCGTGCTTGCGCGGTATCGAGATTGAAGCCGGTCTTATTCTTAAAGCGACTAAAGTTGATGGTGTCTATGATAAAGACCCAAGCCTACATGCTGATGCGGTTAAATATGATGGCTTGACCTTCGATGAAGTATTGGAGCAAAAACTTGGTGTGATGGATTTGACCGCCATTGCCTTATGCCGTGAGCACAATGTACCGCTACAAGTCTTTGATATGACCAAGCCTAATGCCTTATTAAATGTCATTATGGGCGAAAATGAAGGCACGCGTGTTTATCACTAAGGGCCATGCTAATAATCTGGCAGTAATATCAATCATAAAGACGATATAAACAGCCAACAGTTAACCACAATGAATAAATCTATCGGTATCGATAAATAAGGACAGGTAATGATTAAAGAGATTAAGCAAGATGGCGAATCGCGCATGCAAAAAACGCTAGAGGCGCTTGAAGGTACCTTTAGTAAAGTTCGTACCGGTCGTGCGCATCCAGGTATGTTATCAGGCGTAATGGTTAGTTACTACGGGTCACCTACACCTTTGAATCAAGTGGCAAGTGTTAACGTTGAAGACTCACGCACGCTACTAGTACAACCGTTTGAACGTACTATGGTACAAGCGATCGACAAAGCCATTCGCGAAGCTGATTTGGGTCTGAATCCAATGACCGCTGACGTTATTCGCGTGCCAATGCCATCTTTGACTGAAGAGACACGCCGCGATATGCAAAAACTTGCACGTGGAGAAGCTGAAAATAGCCGGGTCTCTATCCGTAATATTCGCCGTGATATGATGAGTGATATTAAAGAGCTGGCTAAAGAGAAAGAGATTTCAGAAGATGATGAACGCCGCGCGAGTGATGATATTCAAAAGATTACCGACAAGTTTATTGAAACCATTGATCGTCGTTTAAGCATAAAGGAAACAGATTTGATGGAAGTTTAAGACATCATATTTTCTTTTTTTTGTAGGGTTTCAAGTAGACAGCCAATAGTTTGATATCATTGGCTGTCTGTCGTTATATGAGTTTGTTTAAATGACCATCGCATTTAAACAAACTCATATAATTATATAAAATGCTAGTCGTGTTCAGCGACTTAATCTATCTATGATAAGGTGATGGTATTTAGAAGATACGCGTTTAAAAAATAAGCAGGCGCTTAGATAAAAATATGATCTTCTAAATTATTAACACTGATAAATTTACCTCAATAATGAGCAGTATAGCCCATGTCTACATCCGTCCCTTTGACTTCCGTCCTTCTTCCTCGTCACATTGCTGTCATTATGGATGGTAATAATCGTTATGGCAAAGCAAATGGCTTAGGGCGCGGTGCAGGGCATATTGCTGGTAAAGATGCACTAGACCCAATCGTTGAATATTGCCGTGAAGTTGGGATTGAGGTGTTGACGGTCTTTGCATTTTCGAGTGAAAACTGGCAGCGTCCGCCAAGCGAGGTGGCATTGCTCATGCATTTATTGGCATTAACGATTAATGAGCAAATGCCACGTATGCAAAAACACCATATCCAGCTGCGATTTATTGGCGACCGAAGTTTATTAAGTGATGATTTACGCGCACTTATGGCAGATGCTGAAGCCAAAACAGCCCAATACAGTGCTATGACTTTGGTCATTGCTATTAGTTACGGAGGACAATGGGATATTGCTCATGCCGCCCAGCAATTAGCTCAGCAAGTGCAAGACGGGCAAATACAAGTTGCTGATATCAATAAAGAGCGTTTGGCGCAGCATGTACAGCTTGCTGATGCCCCAGCCGTCGATATGCTCATAAGAACAGGCGGCGAATACCGTCTCTCTAACTTTTTATTGTGGCAGTCGGCTTATGCGGAATTGTTTTTTACCCAAACGTTATGGCCAGATTTTGCTCCAGCAGAGCTGGCACTAATGGTTACCGAATTTGCTCAGCGTCAGCGGCGTTTTGGTAAAACCAGCGAGCAGATAGAGATGCCTACAGCCTAGTCAGTAGTGAATATAAATTAACTGGTATAATGTGGCTATTAATAGAATTTCTTATGTTCAAGATGGTTTCTTATTTTTAATAAACTTTTACGACGAACAAGGCACGGTAAATATGTGGCAACGGATTAAAACGGCAGTTATCCTAATAATTATCGTTGGTATTGCACTATTTGCGAGCCAATCACCTATCTTATTTGCGCCTTTATTGATTATTGGTGTGACGATTGCAGCACATGAGTGGACTAAGCTGATGCCAAAATGGCGACAGCCGGTTGTTTTTGTGTTGATGGTATTAGCAGTAACGCTCGTATCCTTATTGTTTAAAGTCACATGGATAGTGTGGTGGGTAGCCTCTTTAATAATATGGCTCATGGCATTATCTTGGGTAACCAAATTTCCAACGCATACCAAGTGGTATGGTAATCAGCTGGCACTAATGGGTGTCGTTATATTAACGGCTTCGATTACCGCTATGTTTTATCTGTGGCAACAGTCAGCGTGGTGGCTCTTGTATGTCTTCTTACTGGTTTGGTGTGCTGATAGTGGCGCTTATTTCGTTGGGCGTAAGCTTGGTCGTCGCAAGATGGCGCCCAACGTATCTCCAAATAAAAGTATGGAAGGGCTAGCCGGTGGATTAGTAACAGGCTTGGTGGTAGTTATCGGTATTAGTGTTTTTAAACTACAACTGACAGGCACGGCGCTGATTGCTTTTGTGGCTTTGTCTGCGCTGACGATATTGGTATCGGTCTTGGGCGATTTGTTTGAATCTATGCTCAAACGCCGTGCTAATGTCAAAGATTCTGGCACAATTCTACCAGGGCATGGTGGCATACTTGATCGCATTGATTCGCTCTTATCAGCAACACCAATATTTGCGCTTGGTTTCTGGGGTTTACAGCAACTTGGCCTATTGGTGATTTAGAAGACTACCTCTAGCAATGTTATGTAGGATTTCTATTTAAAAGCGTTATTTGTAAATATTGTTTTGAAGGGCTATATGAAAACATAGCCCAGAGACTTATTAAGCTGAGCTAAGTGCTTGGCTTTTTATTTTTGTTAAATTATATTTATATCCGTTTATAATGAATCTCTCTTATACTTTTAAGTTATAGCTATTCATTTGTTTTATTCTCTTTATTTGTTTTAACGATACCATAGGCATCCATAGTTATGACACAACGCATCGCTGTACTTGGCGCAACGGGTTCTATTGGTGATAGTGCTTTAGCAATTTTAGCGGACTATCCCCATGAGTATGAGGTTTATGCCTTATCGGGACACCAGCGTTTAGACAAACTTTTGGCGCTGTGTCAGCAGTTTATACCGAAGCGCGTTTGCGTACCGACGGCTGTGGTTGATGAGTTTGCGCAGCGCTTAAAGGCGGCAGCTCTAGATATTGATGTGGTCGGTGGCGATGCTGGATTGAATGACATTGCTACTGACAATCAAGTTGATACCGTAGTCGCCGCTATCGTTGGTGCAGCAGGGTTGCCTTCGACTTTAGCGGCAGCGCGTGCAGGCAAACGTATTCTGCTCGCCAATAAAGAAGCCTTGGTCATGGCAGGCCAAGTGATGATCGCAGCCGTAAAAACACATCATGCGACTTTGCTGCCGCTAGATTCTGAGCACAATGCTATTTTTCAATGTTTGCCGCCCGTTATTCAGCAAGATAACACTCAAATTCATGACCGTTGCCACGGGGTACGTAAACTGTGGTTAACGGCTTCTGGTGGGCCATTTTTGCAGCAGTCATTTAGCCAAATGCAGCAAGCGAGCGTAGCAGAAGCCGTCAAGCATCCAAACTGGTCAATGGGACGAAAAATCTCAGTTGACTCAGCAACGATGATGAATAAAGGGCTGGAATTAATAGAAGCTTGTCATTTATTTGATTTGAGTGAGGATAAGATAGATGTGGTGATTCATCCACAAAGTATCATCCACTCAATGGTAGAATATAGTGACGGTAGCTTTTTGGCGCAGCTTGGTAGTCCCGACATGAAAACCCCTATTGCCCATGCGCTAAGCTATCCTGCGCGTATTAATAGTGGCTCGCAGCCGTTAGACTTATATGCACTCAGTGGTCTTGAATTCATCAAGCCAGATTTGCAGAAATTTGCTTGCTTGCGTCTAGCGCGGCAAGCGATGCAAGCAGGGACACAAGCGACGATTGTGCTTAATGCCGCTAACGAGATTGCAGTGGCCGCCTTTTTAGCTGGGCAAGTACGCCTGACAGATATTGCGGATATTAATGAGCAAGCTTTGACGGGTGTACAAGTATCAACTTTAAATGCGAATGCCGATATTGATGATATTTTAGCGATTGATACGGTAGCGCGGCGTTATACTGCCAGCATTATTGCCAAGTTGGCCTAGCTGAATTTAGTACAACTTAACCTATAGCAACCTAAGTGAGAAAAGGTAATGACATTCTTATTAACGCTATTGGCGGCAATTTTTGTATTAGGGCCGCTAATTGCCCTGCACGAGTGGGGTCACTTTATCGTAGCCAGACTGTGTGGTGTTAAGGTACTGACCTATTCTATTGGCTTTGGTCCTAAGCTTGCCGGTTGGACCAGTAAGCGTAGCGGCATTGATTATCGTATCTCAGCATTGCCGCTTGGCGGCTACGTTAAAATGCTGGATGAGCGTGAAGGCGAAGTGGCTGAGCATGAGCAACATTTGGCATTTAATCGCCAGCATCCACTAAAGAAAATTGCTATTGTGGCTGCTGGCCCGATCATGAACTTTATCATTGCGATTGTGTTGTTTTGGGTATTGTTCATGACCCCATCAGAGCAGTTAGCAACGACCATAGGTCAAGTATTACCGGACAGTCCAGCAGCGATGGCTCAATTGCCAGCGGGTGACAAAATCGTCGCTATTGATGGCCATAACGTACAAACTTGGGAGGCGATTAACTATCGTCTTGCCGGGCGTATGGGGGAGACGGACAATGTCAGCGTTACCCTGCAATCAGCTGTAACGCCCACTGATAATTTAACTACCTACCAAGCCCCAGTAACGCGCTTCATGCAAGGGGATGCGCAAGGTAGAGATGCGTTAACGAGCTTTGGCATGCTACCTTGGCAGCCAGAAATTGCTCCTATCATCGGTGAGTTGTCCGCTGATGGAGCGGCTCTGCGCCAAGGGTTAAAGGCCGGAGATCAGATTACAGCGATTAATGACACGCCAATAACCGACTGGATTAGCGCTACCCGAATTATCCGTGATAGTCCTGAGGTGCTGTTAAATTTTACCGTGCTACGGGCTGATAAACCGGTACAACTACAAATTATGCCGCAAGGTAAGAAAGACACTTTAGGCAACGTTTATGGTCAGATTGGTGCGATGGTTGCACAATCTGAGATTGTCATTCCTGAGGCCTATAAAACTACGGTAGTATATGGCGCCAGTGAGGCGTTGGTTAAATCGTTTGAGAAAACTGAGCAGCTGGCAGTCATGACAGTCAGCTCGATGGGAAAGATGCTGTCAGGTGTGATTGGGCTTGAAAATTTATCTGGGCCTATTACTATTGCAAAGGTAACCAAGCAAAGTTTTGATATTAGCTGGGAGATGGTGCTATCGACTGCCGCTTTAATAAGTCTAAGTTTAGCTGTATTGAACTTATTACCTATTCCAGTATTGGATGGCGGTCACATTGTTTATTATCTTATCGAGCTGATTCGTGGTAAACCTTTGTCAGAAGGGGTACAGATGATAGGGTTAAATATCGGTCTACTCTTGCTGGCAGGTTTCATGGTGTTAGCAATTGGTAATGATATCAGTCGGCTATTTTGATTGCGTGATACCCGTCTAACAGAGTAAGATGCGCTACGCTAACGTCTCGACAGGGATAGTGCCCTGATTATGCAGGTGATATACTGACTTGGTTAAAGCGTTGCTACTATACTAATGGTAATTTTTAGTTTATTTTATGATACGTTTTATATAAAGTGTTCTGAGTTCCCTATGATCGAGCTAAGAGCTACGAACCGATTGGGCGGGACAATATGGGCTTTTTACCTTAACTTAAGCAAGTTTTTTATTGACGGATAGTGTTTATGCGTACGCCTTTATTTATGAGCGCGGCTGGGTTGCCGTTAGTGGTAGCAATGATGAGTATGCCTGCGCAAGCGGCAAACTTTGTAGTAACAGATATTGGCTTTTCAGGACTACAGCGCCTAACCGCTGATAGCCTCTACCCAGTATTACCTATTTCAGTAGGGGATACGGTCACAGACGCAACCCTTGCCGCTAGTATCAAAGCGCTTTATGCCACCGACAACTTTGCTAATATTCAAAGCCGCGTTGAAGGTAACCAGCTGCGTTTTGAAGTGGTTGAGCGTCCGGTTATCATCGAGGTGAACTTTGATGGTAACAAACTTATTCCAAAAGAAGGGTTAGAGCAAGGGTTAAGAAATGCAGGGTTGTCTGTAGGTGCTGTGCTTAAGCAGTCAACACTACAAGGTGTTGCTAATGAACTGCAGCAGCAATACATCAGCCAAGGCTATTACAATAGTAATATTGAAGTCGACCAGACGCTACTTGATGGTAACCGAGTCAAATTGGACGTGCGCTTCATTGAAGGTAAGCCTGCCAAAGTAGTCGATATCAATATAATCGGTAACAAACACTTTAGTGACTCGCAAATCAGAGACGTCTTTGCAGTAAAAGAATCCTCATGGACGCGCCTTTTATCTAAATCTGACCGCTATGCTAAAGAAAAACTAGCGGCAAGTTTAGAGAATTTAAAAGCGCTGTATCAAAATGAAGGGTATGTTCGCTTTAACGTCGATAATGCAGTGCTTAATATTAGTGAAGACAAGCGCAGTGTATTTATCGAAATTAGCGTAACTGAAGGGGAGAAATATCAGTTCGGTGATATCAACTTCTTAGGTCAGCCCAAGTTTGATAATGATGAGCTTAGAAAGTTAGTGACTTTTGCATCCAACGAGCAATATTCACAAGCTAAGCTCGATGCAACGACCGCTGCGCTAAAAAGTCGTTATGGTAATGAAGGTTATTATTTAGCTCAAGTTCGTCCGGTTCCACGTATTAATGACGTTACTAAAGTCGTCGATATTGACTACTATATTGATCCTGCACGTCCTATTTATGTGCGCCGCATTAACTTTAGTGGTAACTTGCGCACTCAAGATGAAGTACTGCGCCGTGAAATGCGCCAACTAGAAGGGGCGCTTGCCTCTAACGAAAAAATTCAGCTATCACGCACGCGTCTGATGCGCACAGGATTTTTCAAAGGTGTGAACGTCGATGTCAAGCCAGTACCCAATCAGCCTGATCAAATCGATATTAATTATACAGTTGAAGAGCAACCTTCAGGTAGCTCGACCATTGCTGCGGGTTACTCACAGAGTGGCGGTGTGACATTCCAATTAGATCTGACTCAAAACAACTTTATGGGTACGGGTAACCGTGTCAAAGCGGCACTATCACGTTCAGAGACTCGAGACTCTTATAGTTTAGGTTATACCGATCCTTATTTTACTGAAAACGGCGTCTCACAAGGTCTTAGTGCTTACTATCGTGAGACCAAATATGATGATCGTAACGTCAGTAACTATGTTACTGACTCCTATGGTGGTACGCTGAACTATAGCTATCCGGTTGATGAGACTAAGCGTGTTAGTGCCGGTCTTAATATTGATAATACTTCAGTTCGAGGTGGTAGACGGCTTGGCGTGTCAAACGTCCAACAGCTGATCGATGATGGCGGTTCGTTTGAAAGCTATAAAAACGATAAGGGTGAAGATATTATTGGGGGAGCTGGTTTCAAAAATGACTATAGCACCTATAATCTTTTATTAGGCTGGGACTACAGTACCCTCGATCGTCCTGTATTCCCAACTAAAGGTATGAGTCATACCGTTGATGCGACTGTTGGACTTGGTGATGCCAGTTACCAAAAACTTATTTACCGTGGTAACGTCTATTATCCTTTCTATAAAGACTGGGTAGCACGTGGCTATACTAAGCTCGGTTATGGTAATGATTTACCATTTTATGAAAACTTCTATGCCGGCGGGTATGGTTCTGTTCGTGGTTATGAAGCGTCAACCCTTGGCCCTAGATCTAAAAGCTACTATGATGCCGTCGATGACACTTTTGACCGTCTGCAAGATGAAGAAGTCGGTGGGAACGCCTTAGTTAGCTTTGGTAGTGAGTTAATATTACCGATGCCTTTTAAAGGCGATTGGGCTGATCAAGTGCGTCCCGTTATATTTGCTGAAGGTGGTCAAGTATTTGATACCACAGATAAAGAAGACCGTACTTTTATTGATCCTGTCAGCGGCAAGGACACCGGTATAAAACTGCTCACACAAGATAATAAATTACGCTTTAGTGCAGGTGCAGGTATTACTTGGTATACCCCAATTGGACCGATATCACTCAGTTATGCTGTACCTATCGGTGATAAAGAAGGTGATGAAACTGAGAAAGTGCAATTCCAGATTGGTAGCACGTTTTAATTTATTAAGTTCTGGTTTAGCTTATTGCAACTGCGCTCAATCTTTTAGATTGAGCGCAATAGGATGAAATTCTCAATGGTTGCCAAGCTAGATTTTTAGCTTGGTGTCCGTTTTATTTTATAACGCATACTAATTTGAATTATGATAACGATTGAGCAACTTATTACCCAAATTGAGCAGCATCAGCCAGTATTAAATAAATCTGAGCTGAGCGCTGAACAGCTGCGTACCCGCTTGGCGGGCGTCGGTAGCTTAACGGATGCTGATTGTATGCAGATGAGCTTTTTGGCTGATCCACATTATATATCTAGCTTACCGAGCAGTCAGGCAGCAGCAGTGCTAGTCACTGCGCCTTACCGAGAGCAAGTCCCGGCGACGTCTATCGCGCTGGTAGTTGCTACTCCCTACTTGGCCTATGCTAGCGGCAGTCAACTGTTTGTGCCTGATAGCCCTACCGGTTGCATTCATCCGACAGCTGTAGTGGCGGCTACGGCTATTATTGCTGAAGAGGTGAGCATTGGCCCTTATTGTGTCATTGGTGAATACGTACAAATTGGTGCGCGTAGCCGAATGGACGCTCATGTCGTTATTGAGGCACATGCTAATATCGGCACAGATGCCCTTATCAAATCCCATGTAACGATTGCCTATGATTGTGTTATTGGTAATTATGTGCGGTTACACGCGGGGGTGAGTATCGGTGCTGAAGGCTTTGGTTTTGCACCAACGCGAGACCCAAGTTCCAGTGGGTGGGTGCGCATTGCTCAACTTGGTCGCGTCATTATTGGCAATCATGTCCGTATTGGTACCCATACCTGTGTTGACCGTGGGGCAATCGATGATACCGTTATTGGCAATCATGTTATTATTGATAATCTCGTACAAATAGCGCATAACGTGCGTATTGGTGATGGTACTGCCATTGCTGCTAAAACGGGTATTGCAGGTAGTACCATCATTGGCAAACGTTGTATTATTGGCGGCGCAGTCGGCATTAATGGTCATATTGAGATTACAGATGATGTGACTTTATCAGGCATGACAATGGTGACTAAATCTATTAAGACAGCCGGTTCTTATTCTTCAGGAACAGCAGCAATGCCAACCGCTAAGTGGCGACGTGCGGCCGTACGCTTTCGTCAGCTTGGTAATGACTAGCCCATACAAAGTAAGTAACAAGTACAGTTTCTATTAAGCAAACAGATAATATTTATTATATAACATTATTAATAGCCCGCAACAACAGCAAGGAAGCCCCGTTATGAGCGCCACTGATATTGATACCTTAACTGATAAAGACATCGAAACCTTATCTGAGCAAGGGCTGACCTTGCCACTGACTTACCATACGCTCAAGCATTATTTGCCGCACCGTTATCCCTTTATGTTGGTGGATAAAATCACGGCTTGTAAACCGGGTGAGTGCATTACTGGTATCAAAAACGTTACTATCAATGAAGAATTCTTTAATGGTCATTTTCCCGATGAGCCAATCATGCCAGGGGTTTTGATGGTAGAAGCGATGGCGCAAGTATCAGGGGTATTGGGATTTATCAGTGCTGGATTAACCGCAGAAGATGGTTATTTATATTTATTTGCAGGGGTAGATAAAGTACGTTTTAAGCGCCGAGTCATTCCTGGTGATCAGCTTATTATTCGTGCCAAAGCGGTCATGCAAAGACATGGTATTTATAAGTTTGACTGTACAGTACACGTCGAAGACGAGCTTGCTGCCAGTGCGCAAGTTATGATTGCTCGCCAAGAGCAGCAGCAATAAGCTAATAGCCATTCTGATTAGCAATAATTAGGGTCACTAGCTGTCAACGTATGACTGCTTAACCAAACGTAATTTTTACCATTTATTTGCATCCAATGATACAAAGGCCTGCATTATGAGTCAGATTCACCCTACAGCACTCATCTCACCGTCCGCTGTGATTGATGACAGCGCAGTTATTGGTCCGTATTGTATCGTTGGTGATGAGGTAACGATTGGCGCGCATACCATCTTGCACCGGCATGTAGTAGTGACAAGATTTACTCGAATCGGTCAGCACAATCAGTTTTATCAGTTTTCTAGCATTGGTGAAGACCCGCAAGATTTGAAATATGCAGGAGAGCGCACTTGGCTTGAGATTGGCGATTATAATACCATTCGTGAAGCTTGTAGCCTGCACCGTGGTACCACTCAAGATAAGGGTTTAACCAAGATTGGCAGTCATAATTTGCTGATGGTCAATACTCATATTGCCCATGATTGTACTATTGGCAATCATAATGTCATTGCTAACAATGCCGGTATTGCAGGGCATGTCTCTATTGGCAACCATATTATTATCGGCGGTAACTCAGGCATTCACCAGTTTTGCCGGGTAGATGACTATAGCTTAATCGGCGGCGCTAGTTTAATTTTAAAAGATGTGGCCGCTTTCACTATGGTATCTGGAAATCCTGCCCGTGCGCTTGGACTCAATATTGAAGGAATGCACCGAAAAGAGTGGTCAGCTGATACCATTAATGTTCTGCGTAAAGGGTATTTAACTATATTTAGATCTGGCATGACCACCGCGCAAGCACTTATTATATTACAAGAAGATCTGCTGTTTAAAGAGCCAAAAATTCAGCTACTTATTGATTCACTACAGCATAGCAAGCGCGGTGTTGTACGCTAATACTTACTATCTAGATTTTTTTATATACTTAATAATACTCTCCTAGCATTTATAATCTTAAAAGCCATAACTAATAGTTATGGCTTTTTTCTTCTATAGTCTTGACATTTATAACAAGTTAACAGAAACTTACTGATTGTATAGAGTGAGGTTTAACCACCTTACTCTGATGTTAATATCAATTTTAATTCTGAATAATACAGATATTGTCGCATATTCACTCATCCAGAATTTTCTACATGTCAGTCTTAATCATTTTTCAACTGTATTTTTAAGGAGTGTTTTGTGGCAGCACCTAGAGAAAATTGGTCTAGCAGATCAGGGTTTATTCTAGCAGCCGTTGGTTCCGCCATAGGGCTTGGGAATATTTGGCGGTTTCCCTATGTGGCTTATGAAAATGGTGGCGGTGCGTTTCTAATACCTTATCTCATCGCTTTAGTCACAGCAGGTCTACCGTTATTATTTTTAGACTATATTGTCGGACAAAAATATCGTGGTGGCGCTCCTATAGCCTACAAACGTATGGTCAAGTCTGCAGAGTCCATTGGTTGGTGGCAGGTATTAGTATGTTCAGTGGTTGCTATCTACTACGCGAGTGTCTTGAGTTGGGCCGGTAACTTTATGATATTCTCATTAGGTCAACAATGGGGCGATGATACTGAGGCTTTCTTTTTTAATACCTATCTTCAGAATGCAGATAATTTAGAGTTTGTATTTGTACCGAAGTTATTCATCGGTTTAGTAGTCGTTTGGGCATTAGCGTTGACTATCTTGTATGGTGGTATCAAAAAAGGCGTAGAGTTTGCAAACAGAATTTTTATTCCTCTACTGCTGATTATGTTTTTAGGACTTGTTTTTCAGTCACTACGGTTGCCGGGTGCAGTCGACGGTTTAAATGCCTTTTTCACGCCTAACTGGGGTGCTATGACCGATCCTAAAGTGTGGCTCGCCGCTTACGGACATATATTTTTCTCATTGTCTATCGGCTTTGGTATTATGTTGACGTTTGCCTCTTACTTAAAACCGAATGCAAACTTAACGGCTTCGGGTCTGGTTGTCGGACTTGCGAACTCTTCGTTTGAGATATTAGCTGGTATTGGTGTGTTCGCGGCCTTAGGATTTATGGCGCAAGCGACAGGGGTTCCCATCTCTGAAGTGGTTGGTAGTGGCATTGGTCTGGCATTTATTGCGTTTCCTAAGCTGATATCTAGTTTGGGTAGTAGTGGTGATATCGTGGGCTTTTTATTCTTTGGCTCTTTAGTGATTGCCGGTATTACCTCAATCATTAGTATTTTAGAGGTGCCTATTGCTGCCTTTAAAGACAAGTTTGGCTGGTCACGTAATAAAGCAGTAACGATAATAGGCGGAACTTGTGCTGTAATATCTATTGCTTTATTCTCTACAAAAAATGCGATTACCTTCGTGGATATTATTGATAATTTTGCTAATAATATTGGTATTGTCGTGGGCGCGCTCTTATCCATTGTATGGATTACTTGGCTGAATCGTTCAGTATTACCAGAGCTCATTAGTCATGTAAATCGTATCTCTAGTATCAAGCTGGGTAAGACTTGGGTGTTTATGCTCACTATTGTGACGCCAATCTCTTTATTAGTTGCATTGGTATTGACTTTAAAGTCCCTATTAACGGAGGGCTATGGTGATTATCCAATGATGACTCAGTTAATATTTGGTTGGGGTATTGTGGTTATATTTGCATTAGGCGCTTTATTACTCAGTGCTCTCAAAGGTAAAAACGAGGAGATATAAATGAATACGTCAGCAATGATATTGATGGTACTATCGATTTTACTAATTTGGGGCGGTCTAGTCTTAGCGGTTATACATTTAGTCAAACATCCCGACATTCCGTTAGATCAATTAGACCATGATTTATAATTAACGCATAGCTAATAGCTATCTGCTGGTAATAAAAAAAGCTTAAGAGTTTCTTAAGCCTTTTTTATTACCATGAAAGTGGTGCAAGGGTTGAGAAAAACTAGCGTAGATGTAGCTCAGGAACCGTCTGTCCACGCTTACTATAAAACTCAGTTACAAAAGCATCAAAATTATCTTGCTCAATAGCTTCTCTAATGCCTATCATTAAGCGTTGGTAATAGCGTAGGTTATGAATGGTTGCTAATTGCGCACCTAGCATTTCTTTGCATTTATTAAGATGATATAAATAAGCACGGCTGAAATTCTGACAAGTATAACAGTCACATTCTGGGTCTAATGGACGCTCATCATGACGATACTGACTATTGCGAATACGTACTACACCAGCGTTATCTAAGTCGCCCGTGACAAAATAATGACCGTTACGCGCATTACGGGTGGGCATCACACAATCAAACATATCCACGCCGCGGCGCACTGCCTCAACGATATCTTCAGGTTTACCAACGCCCATCAAATAACGCGGCTTATCGGTAGGCATAATATCTGGAATATAGTCGAGAACTGCCATCATCTCATCTTTAGGCTCACCAACTGATAGACCTCCAATCGCATAACCATCAAACCCAATCCCAAGTAGCCCCTCTAATGACTGCCTGCGTAAATCTTCATACATACTGCCTTGGATAATACCAAATAGCGCATTAGTGCTGCCCAGATTTTTATGCTCATCAAGGCAGCGCTTTCCCCAACGTAGAGACAGCTCTAACGATTTTTTGGCTTCGTCATGAGTGGCGGGATAGGGCGTACATTCATCGAACTGCATGACAATATCAGAATTTAGACTGTATTGAATTTGCATGGATTTTTCAGGCGATAAAAATACTTTAGCACCATCTATAGGGGATTTGAAATGTACGCCTTCTTCAGTAATTTTACGCATAGCGCCTAGGCTGAATACCTGAAAGCCACCCGAATCGGTCAAGATTGGCTTATTCCAATGCATAAATTTATGCAAACCGCCAAATTTATCAATGACCTCCGTACCCGGACGTAGCCATAAATGAAAAGTATTGCCCAAAATGATATCTGCGCCAATGGCTTCAATATCACGCGGTAACATGCCTTTTACCGTGCCGTAAGTGCCAACAGGCATAAAGGCAGGCGTTTGTACCTCGCCATGATTAAGGTGAACCGTACCACGGCGCGCGCGCGTCTCACCACTGGCAGTTTTATGTAGTGTAAATTGCATATAATAATCGCTATCTAAGCTATGGAAATGGTGCTAATTATAGCATTGCTAGGCAATTTTTTGGGCGCAGATATTTAGATAGCTTTCAAATCCTAGGAGTTTGCTACTCACTAAAAGATATAGACATTACAATCATTTGATTGATAAAGTGAATAACTGATTTGCTAAACATAAATTAGCCGTTAAACCCTAATGTCTGCCTGCGGAGGCAAAATATGAAGACCGCAACTTATCTCTCACTCGGCATTCTATTATTCATACCAGGAGTTGCTATGGCTACCGAAGAACCTAATTATACAATATTGGTAAAAAGTGCAGACTTTGAACTGCGTCGTTATGATGCGCAAATTGTCGCTCAAACGTGGGTTACTGGTGATCAAGATACTGCCAGTCGTCAAGGATTCAAGACTTTAGCAGATTATATCTTCGGTAATAATAAGGCTAAGAGTGGTAGCAGTAGTAAAATCAGTATGACTGCGCCTGTTATGATACAGCCTCAAGCTGCTAAAAATGGTGAGTCGTCTAAAATCGCGATGACCGCGCCCGTTATGATGAAACAGGAGGATAATAAGTGGCGTGTGCAGTTTATTATGCCAAGTCATTATACGATGAAGACGTTACCTAAACCCAATAATCCTGACATTACTATCGCTGAATTACCAGTAAAAACCTATGCCGTCATTAAGTTCTCAGGGCTTGCTGGCACTCAAAAGGTAGAATCTAAAACCGAAGAGCTGCGCACATGGATGCAAAGCCAAAAGTTAGAGGGCATAGCAGTTCCAGAGCTTGCACGTTATAATCCACCGTGGACATTACCCTTTATGCGTCGTAATGAGATTATGATTGCTTATCAGAAAAAGTGAATGACTTAAGAGGATATATTGATAGTATCTAAAATGGAATAATCTCAATAATAATTAAGAAAAAAGACAGCGCTTGCTGTCTTTTTTCTTATAGACTTCCGAAGTATATATATTAGTTTTTTTGCTCACGGACGATGTTGAGCATCCGGCGTAATGGTTCAGCTGCACCCCATAGTAATTGATCACCAACGGTAAATGCGCCCAAATATTCGCCGCCCATATTAAGCTTACGCAGACGTCCGATTGCAACGGTTAATGTACCGGTCACTGCAACTGGTGTTAAGCGGTTCATGGTCGCTTCTTTATCGTCTTCAACCACATCCAACCATTGATTACCGCTATTTTTTAGTGCCGCTTCGATTTCTTCTAACGGAATATCCTTTTTAAGCTTAATGGTTAAGCCTTGTGCATGACAGCGCATGGCGCCGACACGTACACACATGCCGTCGATAGCAATGTTGTTCTCTGCATTATTGCCAAGAATTTTATTGGTTTCAACGCCGCCCTTCCATTCTTCACGTGACTGTTTATTTTCCAGTTGCGAGTCGATATAAGGGATTAAACTGCCCGCTAATGGTACACCAAAATACTGCTTAGGGAAGTCGGCAGAGCGTTGCGTTTCGGCAATTTTCTTATCAATGTCAAGTATCGCGCTAGCAGGATCAGCCAGCTCATCTTTGACCGCATCACGTAGCACGCCCATACCATTAATCAGCTCGCGCATATTGTTTGCGCCTGAGCCGCTCGCAGCTTGATATGTCATGGCGCTCACCCATTCTATCCAGCCTTTATTGAACAGCTCACCAATTGCCATGAGCATTAATGAGACCGTACAGTTACCACCGATGAAGTCTTTTTTACCATTTGCTAATGCGCTATCAATAACGCTACGATTGACGGGATCTAGAATAATGATGCTGTCATCTTCCATACGTAATGTACTAGCGGCATCAATCCAGTAGCCCATCCAACCGCTATCGCGCAAGGGTTGGTGTACTTTTTCGGTATAGTCGCCACCTTGGCAGGTAATAATAGCATCACAAGCGGCTAGTGCTGCAATATCATGAGCGTCTTTCAATTGGCTTGGACTAATGCCATCAAAACTTGGCGCTGCGCCGCCGGCATTGCTGGTTGAAAAAAATACGGGAGTTATGCCCGCAAAATCATTTTCTTCACGCATCCGTTGTATGAGTACTGACCCGACCATACCGCGCCAGCCTACCAAGCCTACTGTTAAATTACTCATGAAAATTTGTCCTTAATTTTAGTTATGTGTTGCGATACCAACCGATAACAATGCCGTGAATAGGCGTAAAAAGCAAGACGTTTTGCATTATTTATCCTAACTATTAATCAATAATTACTATCCTTACCGTAACTTTAACTTATTAGGTCAGCTTTAGTAATCATAAACAGGCGTTATAAATATACAAAATTGTGTCAAACAAGAGACGCGCCACACCCAATATATATAATATTTCTACGAAAAGATCGGGTTGATGAATAGTAAGCAGTAGGTGATAGTCAGATGAGATGCTAAAGTAAGCGGTGATGATTGGCATGACTATTAATATGCCACTAATATAACTGTTGATATGATTATATGTTTAATCATTAACTTAAAATGGGCTAATAAAATCTATGGATTCCTCCCTCCTATATTATGGCGTGCAGCTGCTGGCAGGGCTGATTGCTTTTATCACTGCTTGGGGTTGGTTGCCACTTGATAACTGGTGGGTGCGTGATGTTGAGTTTCCGCGTATCCAGATTTTAGTGCTGGGCATTATTGCTTGGCTGGGCATGTTACTGTTCGGATCAGAATGGCAAATAGGTCAGTGGTTGTTATTTATTGCTTTGAGTGGCACTTTAGGTTTTCAGCTTAGAATGGTACTGCCTTACACCAGGATATGGAAAAAGGAAGTGCAAAGTGCCAAAAAGACGTCAATAGGGACTGAAAATCAACTTAAAATTATGGTCTCAAATGTCCTAAGCCCGAATAAGCAAACACAGAAACTGGTTGATTTGGTCAATCAAAAACAGCCCGATATTTTAATTACTCTTGAAACTGATGAAAAATGGCAACAAGCATTGAGTTCACTTGAACCTGATTATCCTTATACCGTTAAAGTGCCGCTAGATAATTTGTATGGTATGCACCTATACTCTAAGCTTGAGCTCATCAATCCTGAAGTTAAGTATCTGATGATCGATGATATTCCCTCGATCCATACTCGATTGCGCCTGCAAAATGGTCGCGTTATTTGGCTTTACTGTTTGCATCCTATGCCGCCAAGCCCAACCGAAGCGGACAAATCAACGACTCGTGATGCTGAGCTGCTAATGGTCGGGCGTCATATTAAAGAGCATGACCAAACTGCCATATTGGCAGGTGACCTGAATGATGTGGCATGGTCAAAGACTACCCGACGCTTTCAGCGTATCTCAGGCTTGCTCGATCCGCGTATAGGGCGGCATTTTATTAATACCTTTCATGTTGACTATCCACTTCTACGCTGGGCCCTTGACCATATTTTCCATAGCGCTTGTTTTACGCTTGTAGATATGAAGCGAATGCCGTCTATTGGTTCCGACCATTTCCCAGTTCTGACCACGTTACAATATGAGCCAGAAGAAACCAGTAAACAGGAAGAAAACGCGCCAACTGCGGATGCCAGTGATATTAAAGAAACAGATAACAAGATTAAAGAAGGTAAAAAAGAGGGCGCCAAAGTATCAAAAGTGCATTTAGAAGCTAGTAGCACTGGTCAATAATATTGCGCCAGACTAGATTACACCTCTTTTTAGGTTTTGAAGTTACGTAAGCAAAAGCTTACAGTAAATAGGGCTTTTAACGTCTAGTGGCACACAAAGCATTACCCTATAATGCCCTTATCAACACAAGGATAAGCAAGGATGGAGTGTTGAGATAATAGCTATAAGGACAGTTAGCCCAGCTTTTTATAGCTATTGTTTATGACTTAGGACAAGTCAGTGCGGAATCAATAATAATAACAATAATAACAATAACGTGAAGCGTTAAAGCCCGAACCAATTGCCCTAGGTTCGGGCTTTTTATTGTGTGTTAAGTTTTCTTGGGGTAACATTAGATATTATGAATTTGCCCAAAACCAAAAACACCCAATTAAATAATGGTTTTTGGCCGAGGATACGCTACTCTTTTCTGAATTAGAACACTAAACTGACTAGAACCTGAAAAATATCAATTTTTATACTGAGTGTTTGTTATTATATATAATATTTAATTAAGGTCAGTCAAAATACGATTGAGTTTAGTCTTGAGGTTATCTCTTATAAAGTAAGTATACTCTACGCTCATATGATTACTATCACGATAAATCATTTTCCCAGAGAAAACAGGTAAACATTTATCATTAGTGCAAAACATATCTGACATATCAATACTACTAATAATATTTTTATACTCTATTGTAGGATCTTTTTCTAGTAAAGCATCGACTCTATTAATGGAACAAGAGTTTATATCTAGCGAGTTTCTATTTTGGTATATGCATTCTGGTACATCAAAATTAAAGCGTGGGTTATCTCTTATACCAATAATGTTTATTCCATTAGAAGCTATTTTTTCCCAGCTCTCAATATATGATTGGGGTATGAATTCTTTTTTATTAGCGCTTGTTTTAGTAGAGTTTGTAATAACTGCATAAGGGTTTATATCTATAATTTTATCAAGCGCTCTCTTATTCCATTCTTCACAGGATTCATCTGATGTCTCGAATGTTCCTAAAGAACACCCACTTTTAGTCATATTTATTATTTCGACATTAATCTTTTTGCCTATTTCATCCAATGCGGGTAACCACTGCGTTGCATGAGAACTACCGACTAGCACTATTTTTTTGTCAGATTTAACATCTCCAAAACTGCAGGTTTTTGCCTTAACCCCTGTGCCCTCTTGATTACACCCTATAGTATATGGAGCAGGTATTATCTTATTTATTGAAAGAAAGGTATCTTGATCAATTTCTGTATCTTTATTTTCTAAGTGAATTTTGTCTTCAGAGAACGGTTTAATTTCTTTGCTCTCAAAATCTATTACTGAATTTTTGACGGTTGATGATATTTGATGTTTATACATAAGAGCTGATGCAACAACAGGTAGTAAAAATGTGATACCAATTAAAAAGTTTAAAACTACTTTTTCTCTAGGTATTTTTTTAAAATGGGATTCTATTTTTTGACTTGAGAAATAAGCTAAGATAATAGATATAAATATAATAACTAAACCTTGAACTATACCAACAGTATTATAGCCAAAACACTCTTTATAAAATATTAATATAGGCCAGTGCCAAAGGTATACAGTAAAAGATATACTTCCAAAAAATACTAATAATTTGTTTGAAAGAATGTTATTTATTAATCCATTACCACCTGACCCTGAAATGATAATAAGCATAGCACCGATTACAGGAATTAATGATACGTAACTTGGGAAACCAGCACCTTTAGGTATAAGTATTGCTCCTCCAATAATTAAGGATATACCTAAAAACCCTAACATCCCTCTATATTTTATTTTTTTGAAGTTTGAAACTAATAGAAATGAAAAAACACCAAAGAAAAACTCCCAAGCTCTTGATAGAGGGTTGAAATAGCTTATAGATTGGTCGTTTTCAACTGAAATTACTGCATATATAAAAGAGGTGATTATGATTAGGATGATACCTAAGAAGAGAGGTAATGATGTTTTTTTCTTCTTTGAGATGTATGCTAAGGGTATGATAACAAGTGGAAGGATGATATAAAATTGGATCTGAATAGAAAGTGCCCAAAACTGTTGGACTGGACTGGGTAACACATCAGCGGCTAAATAATCTACAGACTGACGCATCAACTGTAGGTTTTCAATATGTAATGCACTTGCAATTATTTCCTGCACCACTCCCTCTATAAAAACTGGAGATATTATTAAATAGCTCGCAATCAGTGTTGTGCCTAAGACAACATAAGCCGAAGGTGCTACCCTCTTTATTATTCCACCCCAGAAAGGAAACGGGTTTATTGTACCATTTACAAAGAAGCTCTTTAATATAATTGATGACATAAGAAACCCAGAGATGACGAAAAAAACATCGACACCACCAGATACCTTATGTACCCATATGTGGAATATCATGATGATTAAAGCGCCTATTGCTCTTAGCCCTTGAATATCATTTCTATAACCACTTAAAATATACTTATCAAACAAAAAATTTCCCCACAAAACTAATATAAAATTCCAATTTAGATCTTAAATTTACACAACAGAAAAACCAAAATATAGTCTAAACAAACCTATTTTTTTGATTTTTTAAAAGAGATAGCTCCCTTGTTATATATATGATCGTGATACCCTTTTTAATGGATGGAGGATAGAACCGACTCGAAAAATTTTGCTCAATAATCTCTAAAAATTAAATTTGTTTTTCCATAGCAACCTCAAATTTTTCCGCTAATGGAGCATATCTTATACAAAAAAATGAACGGTAGCAATATTAGGTTGAACGGTAAGAAGCTTGTCATACCTAAACCATACAATAATGACTTAAAAGAGTAATAAAATGTATACAATTCAATAATTACACATGTATGAAGTTGACAGAAAATATCTTTACCTTTTTTACAATAACTTTGTTACTGATTATCTATATTTAATTAAAATATCGTAATAGGGTATATCTCAAAGAAATTGGTGTGTTTAATCTTCGATAGAGTTAACAAACTATATAAGTCAGACCGATATAATAAAAATAGTTATTGCAGGTTATTGAGATGTTTTACAGTTTTTGAGTTATTTAGCTACTTACTAGCGTAGCGATCCTGCTGTTTATTTTTTATTACTAATTTATCGTCGTTAGTAATAGTAAAGCGATCAAGCAATAAAAAAGGGTATCTGCATTTGCAAATACCCTTCGTTATTTAATATTGAAGCAGGAGGCTAAATCAACAACCTATTGCTGATTTGAGTCTTATGTACTATTCAAGTACTTGAATATAAGCCCCTGAACGCAGCTCTTGCAGCCAGTCTTCTTGGGCTTGCGGCGCTAAGCGTTGATAAAGCGCTTGGCGTGCCATATTGCGGCGATATTGATCGCTCACATCGTGCTGACGCTGACCTTCAACTTTTAGAATATGCCAACCAAACTGGGTTTTAAAAGGTGCTGAATAATCACCAACAGCAGTGTTTTTCATAACGGCTTCAAATGGTCCAATCATATCTTCTTCGCTGACCCAATCCAGATCACCACCGCGTCCAGCTGAGCCAGGATCATCTGAATAAGTCGCTGCTAATCCTGCAAAATCAGCACCTTGACGCAGCTGACTGTACAAATCATTTATTTTTTGTTCAGCAAGTGCATCTGTCTGTAACTCATCAACCTTAATCAAAATATGACGCGTATGCCACTGAGGTATTATCATCGAGTCGCCAGATTTTTTGTTCGCAAGTTTGATGATATTAATACCTTCAGGGGTCACCAGCGGCGCACTTACTGCGCCAACAGCAAGCTTGGTAATCTCACTTGATAACTCAGTTGGTAGGGCGGCAGCTTTATGAAAGCCCATATCGCCACCTTGTATCTCAATGGGATAACTTCCTTGAACTGCGGCAATAGCAGCAGCAACATCGACGTTTGGTGCTTGTAAACGTGTACGCAGTGCCTGCGCGACTTTTAGCGCGCTATCACGTTGGGCTTGAGATAGGCGATTGTAGTCATCTATGTAGGGTACCCGCACGTGAATGGTTTGATATTCGCTTTGGCTGAGACGCTTGGCTTCTGGCGAGGCCAAAAACGAATCAATATCTTGCTCACTAATACGTACACGGCTAGAGATTTGGCGCTGTTGCAAAGATTGAATGGCCGCGTCTTCTATTAATTGAGCACGCAAGGTGGCATAGCTGCCCGCTTGCGTGCCATCTAAACGCTGCTGCAGGGCTGCAAGACTGGTCAGCCCTTCAGCTTGGGCGATTTGTGCAAGGCGTTGATTGATAGCCGCATCATCAGGTTTAAGACCAACGCGATTGACCAGTGATAATTGTAATTCGCGTAAAATAAGTGCATTTAAGACTTCAGACTGCAGCTGTGGCGAATTAGCAAGCGGCTGACCAGCAGCTTGCGCGCGCGCTTGAGTTTGACTGATAGCAGCAATCAAATCACTTTTTAAGATAGCGTTGTCATTGACCAAAGCAATAATACCATCTGTACTATTCACTGGTGTGAGACGGTTATTGCTGTTTTGGGCAGTTTTACTGGCGCCAGTTTGTCCAACACCGATGCTGGTAGGTTTGACAGTCGCGGCTTGGGCGCTGAGGCTGAGAGCTATGCCGGTGCTCATACCAATAGAAAACAGGACTGCACGGCTGGTTTGGCGTAAAGTAAAAAATCTCATGATGCTCCTCATCAATGTCATCGCATCGGGTGGTGGTCTATTGACCATATTCACCCTTATTGGGATGGTACTGTGCACAATATTGTCGCGTAAATGTTTAGTGTTCTTGTTGGCTCAATTTGTTAAAGCCAGTTGTATTTTAGACAAACTATTTATTATTGTTTCCAAGCAGTTTGTACAGGCTCAAAACCAAGAACTTTATCAGAGAGTAATCGAGTTAAGCGACTGGCGCCACTACCCAGACCATTCAGTCTAACCTCTGCCATAATGGCTTGCGTTGGTTTGTCTTTTACATTCAAGTCATTATAGTAGCGGCGACCATAAACGGCAAAGCCAAAGCAGCAATCCTCATAATCAATGCCAACGAGTGAGTCAAGTATTTTATCACGGCGATAATCATATTGACCCTGTGCTAGTACCCGCCAATTATTATTGACAGGGAAAATAGCTGACGCGGTAAATGCAGACAAAGGCAACTGATTAGTGTTGTCATCAAGCTGACGTTTAACGAAGCCTACGTTAAATAAGCTATTTTCTGTTGGTTGATAGCGCAGCTCAGTGGTAATAAAGTTTAAATCATAGCTATTATTAAACGCACCGCTGACATCCACCCAGACGTTATTATAAGGCTGCGCGCTGGCATTCCAAACCATCCCAGAAGAGGAGGCAGTGAAGACAGGTTTTTGGTCTTCTAAAGTGACACGTCCATCATCGATATAAAACTGCTCTGCAATGCTACCATCAAAACGTGTCACGCCCGTTGCGTCGATGTAACGATAGTTGACCCCTGGCGTAAAGGCATGCAAGTCTTGCAGACGGTCGTGACCTAAGAACCAACTGTCTGAGAACAGCTGCTCATAGTTAATGGATGCGATACGGGTATTAAAGTTAGGAATATCATTTTGATCTTTATAGGGCGAATAAGTATATTTAAGCCGTGGGCTTAGTATCTGATAACCACCCATAGTGTCGTCAAATGCGCCGAAAGGTGAACCACCACGGTAGAAATAAAGGCCTGCATCAACACTGGCCTGTGGTACAAATACGGATTGACTACCATCTGCTTTACTCAGTTCATTGTCTTCTAAGCTGTCCTGATCATAGGAAGTATATAAATGCTGCAAGCTAAGCTCAGGCTTAACATAACCCCACGAAGACTCTATAGGATAAGCCGCGCTAATCTTATTGTAGACTCGTACGCCACTTTTTTCATCTTCAGAACCATCATCGATGGATTTTTTAAAATAAGCTGAGTCATGAACACCAGTAATATCGAAGCTCTCCGCCCATGGCAGACGGTAGTTCAAGGTCAACTGTGGTAAACGCGAATAGGGCTTATCTTTATCTTCTAGCGCCTCGCCAGTATTGGTAAAGGCATTGAGCGTTTGGAAAGTTTCGACTTTAATCTCACCGCTAACATAGTCGTTATAGTAGTTAAGACGTGCGCGCCGCGGCAGATTCAACGTATTGTCTGACAAACCTAGCGTATCAAAATCATTAATATAATCTTCATCGGATACGTAGCTGTACTTTGCATCACCACTTAGACGTGGAATGCTGCTGGATGACCAAAAGTGATCATAAAAAAAGCTGCTGCGATCTTTACCATCATACTCTTTATCATTCGGTAAATAAGAGCCGTTAAAAATACCCTCGCCATAGTTCTCCGTTAAATAACGGAACTCACCTGAGAGCATGGGATTACGATTGGTATAAACGTGGGTATTGATTGTCGCGTCGTAGTTGGGTGCTAAATTTAAATAATAAGGAACATCAACTTCAAGGCCACTTTTACTGCCAAGACTGGCACTGGGTAATAAGAACCCACTACCACGCCGATTGTCGATAGGGAAGTTAAAATAGGGTAAATAAAATACGGGTATATCGGCGATGCGGAAAGTAGTGTCATAGGCTTTGCCACGTCCCGTATCCGTATCTAAGTCGATACTTTTGGCTTCAAGTTGCCATTTACGATCTGTTGGGGGGCAGGTGCTAAACATGACATTATCGAGCTCATATTGACTCTCGTTAGGCCGATTAAGTCGTTTAGCATAACCATGGGCTTGTAAGGGCACGCTAGCAAAAGCCACGCCATAAGCCGTTGATTGCCCAGTCTCCGTACTATAAGCCAAACTGTCTGCTACCCCAATCAAGCCCCCTTGTGACGCCTGTTCCGTGATATTGGTTTTGTTATTATCACGCGGAGTATTATTGGGCAGTGCTGATGTTGGCATACCATTGACACTATTATCGTTGCCTGTTGTTTGATCGGTAAACATCACTTTACCTTGGGCACCAGCTACACCGGTAGTTAAGTCCAGCACAATTTTATCTGCTTCGATATGCTGGGTACCTTGATCAATAATGACATTACCTGATAGCTCAGCATAATCGACATTATCGTAATAGCCATAGTCGGATTCAGTAAATAACGGTGCTTGATTATTAGGGATGCCATTTAAATTCGTCGGTGTTTGTCCATCATTGACAGCGCGTTGGTAGTTAGGGTTGCGACTGGGATAAACCCATTGACCTTCACAACGTTGGGCGCTGTCTACTGAGCTTGGTAACAGATTTAAATTAGTACCTAGTTTTGGAAGGGTTTGCGCATTATTTTTATCACTGTTTCGGCCGCTATTTTGAAGTTGGTTGTCATTAGTAGGGAGCTGTTGTGCGTTGCTTTCAGTATCCACAATAACGTTAGTGTCAGCATCAGGCTTTAACTTGTAAAATTCCGCCAACCGTTGCAAGCTTTCTTGAATGTTTGCATCTTTAACATTAATTTTACTATCATCTGCTGACGATTTGTTTTTTATACTTTTACGCGACCACTTGTTGCTCTTGCTGGTTTTAACGCTGTCGTTAACGCTAGAGTTTTCTGATAATTGAGTGCTATTTACTAATTGAGTACCACCGACTGACTGAGGATTATCTAAAGATTGTACGGCAGTTTTATCGGTATTTTCAGTGATTTCAGTAATGTTGTCTGCATTGTCATTGTTGGCAATATCAATGGCAGGGTCATCAGTATCTATATCATTAGCAAAGTTATTGGCATTGGCAACGATAGTGTTATTGGCAGCTTTAAAGGCACTACTTCCTGCGCCAGTGCTAGGCGTTATCAGCGGTTTGGTCGTCTGTATATCCAGACTTGCGGTGGCAGCAGCGCTCACGGTCAGGCTTAAGGCACCAAATAAAATTAAACGGATGCTTTGGTAAAGCGGAGAATATAACAAGGGCACACCTATGATTGCAAAGCCTAATGGGTTGCGATTTGGAGTTAATAAAGTGAGGTTTTCATCACTATAAAACCAAACAGCAAGCGTACTAGCATAATGCCAATGCATTATATTAACTTCTGAGAGCTTATATCTGATATTTTATAGTAATTGCAGGTTCAGTAATGATAAGACGGTTAATACTTTAAGTTGATATATCAGCACTTCGCACTATTATCATACGGCTAACAGCCTCTGATACGAGCAATAAGTGCTAGTCTAGCCTAGACAATCTATCATCTTACACCCAGTGACGACTTATCATAGTCAAAAAAAACCAAATCGGCTACACTATTCATCGAATTTTATGACGTAGCAAGACGTTTTTCTCACTTCGGGTACAGCGGGCTAATCATTATTAGCTTAAAAAATAAATTGAAAAACTAACGACACTAAAATATAACCCATTTTAACAATAATTTGCCTGACTTATCACTATTTTAATGAGTGACGACGATTCTTTATCTTTAACTTACGATGCCTTTATAGGATAAATAAAAATATGACAGATAAAATGCTATTAACACCTGACGCGACTACTGAATCTGACTTGATTGACGCTAGTACCGATAGGCGTAAGCAACAGTTAACGGCGTGGTTGCAACAGGTTTTTATAGACCAAGAATTCATGCTTGATAGCTTGCCTGGTGATGCTAGTGCCCGCCGCTACCATCGCATTCAATTGCGGGATAGCCATGGAACATCTACGGCGCGCTATATTGTCATGGATTCAGCGGACGAGCAAGATGCGATGCAGCAGTTTATTAATGTGACTAAGCTGATGATGCCCGCAATAAATGTGCCGGAGCTGATAGCTCAAGATGTTGCTAAAGGGTTTTTGGTTTTGCAAGATTATGGTACGACTGAGTTTGCAGAACTATTAGTGAGTGCGACTCCCACGCAAGTGAATGAGTACTATCAGCTGGCCATGCAGACGTTAATATCACTACAGAAGGTAGCAGTAGCAACGGCAAAAGCACAGCATCAATTACCCGATTACGATGCAGCCATGCTGAACCGTGAAATGGACTTGTTCAGAGAGTGGTTCGTACCTTTTATTGGGACTAGTCTTGATGAGACCTTGTGGGAGAGTTTAAAGGCGGCGCTCATAACAGAGGTTTTGACGCAGCCGCAGGTCATTGTCCACCGTGATTACCACAGTCGTAACCTTATGCAAGATAAGACCGATAGCTCAGGGTTAGGGGTCATTGATTTTCAAGATGCCGTCATTGGTGCCTATAGTTATGATTTGGTATCATTAGTGCGCGATGCCTATGTAGAGTGGTCAGAGACCCAAGTATCACGTTGGATTCACGATTTTTGGCAATTGCAGCAGCAGGCAGGTTTAGCTACTGTTAATAGTTCCGAAAAGTTCGAAAATGATGTCAATATTATGGGAGTCCAGCGCCATCTAAAAGTATTGGGAATTTTTATTCGTCTCTACAAGCGTGATGGTAAAGACCGTTATTTGGCAGATATTCCTAAAGTCATGCGCGATTTAATGTTTGAGCTAGAATGGCTTGGTGCTCATGGTAATGAAGATATTAAGCGGACAGTACAGCCCTTTAATATATGGATACAAGATAGCGCGTTACCCGCCTATCAGCAGAAGTTTGTGCAGCAGTATATATAGCTGTATTTAGTACATAATACTTAGACATCAAACCTTTATTTATATTTAAGCAGAAACATTTAAAAGTTACTCTATTAAAATTAAACAGCTTTAAAACTCATATTTAAAAAAATAAGGAGCGGTCATGTCCGTAATAACGCAAGCAATGATTTTGGCAGCGGGTAAGGGTACCCGTCTACGTCCGCTGACCCTTGAAACCCCCAAGCCTTTAATTGAAGTGGGCGGGCAGCCACTGATTGTTTGGCATATCAAAGCCCTACAAGCGGCTGGTATTACTGATATTACGATTAACGCCTCGTGGCTTGCACATAAACTGATGGACACTTTAGATGATGGTTCACAATATGGCGTTACTATACATTGGTCAGTAGAAGACGATGAGCCGCTAGAAACTGCGGGTGGTATTTTTCATGCACTGCAAACGGGTAAATTACAAGATGCGCCTTTTATTTTAATCAATTCTGATGTTTGGACGACCTATGATTTTAAACAATTGCAGAACTACGAACTGGGAGCAGATCAGCGCGCACATTTATTACTCATTGATAATCCAGAGCATAATAATAGTGGCGACTTTGCTGTTAATAACGGCTTGGTCAGTGAGCAACCGATTGGCGATGCTGACAAGTATACCTTTGCTGGGATTAGTGTATTGTCACCGCGATTAGTCGATGGTCTAGTAACCGGTCAATCTGCAGCGCTTGCGCCGTTACTCAGACAAGCTATGATTAAGTTTCAGGTAACGGCCGAAGTTATTACCGATAACTGGATTGACGTCGGTACAGAAGCACGTTTAACACAAATTAATAACTTTATCGAAACCAAAGGAGTAGGGACTCATCGCGGTGCTTAAGCTTCTTAAAAAATCTTAGCTATATTCTTTAACCATACAAGCCTTAAACAAAAAACGCAGCGCTAATAATTTATCAGCACTGCGTTTTTTATGATTTATTAAAACCAGTTGGAGATATGAATCTAAACACCCATTGCGAGTTTAATTAACTGCGCAATGGTAAAGATAGTCAAGAATCCGGCGAGGTATAAGCCAATAAACCATGCCCATTGTGATTGTTTTTTACTGAGATTTTTCATAATGAACTCCTAACAATGACCTTTAATACATATGCTCGTGATCGGTTTTACCTTTGAAGGTGTAATAGGCAAAAGCGGTATAACTTAAGATAATCGGTAGCATGATACCCGCACCAATCAACAGAAATGATAGCGAGGTATCAGCGGCAGCGGCTTCATAAATAGTCATCTGATAGGGTACGATATACGGGAAGATGGCAAAACAGACACCAATATAACCCATCAAAAATAATGCCACAGTTAATAAAAACGGACGATACTCGCGATCAGTTCTTAAATCTTTACGCATGAAATAGAAAAGCAGCAATACAATAATTGGCATTGGCGCTAGGTACAACAGACCAGGGAAGCCAAACCAACCTTCGAGCGCATCGATATCAGAGAAGTACATAAAGATGGTTACTACAACCATCGCTAATACTAAGGCACTCAATATCCAGCCCGATACTTTTCTCGCCCAAACTTGCAGCTTATCTTCAGTTTTAATAATAAGCCAAGTAGAGCCGAGCAAGGCATAGCCAATAATAAGCGCAATACCGCAGACGACAGAGAATGGTGTGAGCCAATCAAATGGACCGCCGGTATATAAGCGATTGCTTGCCTCAAGACCTTGTACCAACGACCCCAACATCACTCCTTGAAAGAAGGCGGCAGCGAAGGAGCCAATCGAGAAAAATAAATCCCATACATAGCGGTGTTTGGTGGCTTTAAAACGAAACTCAAACGCCACCCCACGCATGATTAGTCCAAACAGCATAAAGATAACTGGCAGATACAAACCGCTCATAATGATGCCGTAAGCGACTGGGAAAGAGGCGAACAATCCGCCGCCGCCCAGTACTAACCAAGTCTCATTACCGTCCCAAAATGGGGCGATAGAGTTCATCATGCGGCTACGGTTTTTATCGGAGCCAGCAAATGGGAATAGAATACCGCAGCCCAAATCAAAGCCATCAAGCAGGATGTAAATAAAGACTGATAAAGCAATCAATCCCGCCCAAATTAAGGGTAGATCTAATACATCACCAAAGTTAAACATTAGCGTAAACCCCCGTCATCGACGTCATTCGCAGGTTTGTCTAGATCTGCTTGCGTCTGATCTTTTTTTGTTTTTTCAGCAGCGTTTTTGTCGCCACTCAACGTGCGTCCTTGACCTTCAGTGATAGAATGCTCATAGATGTTATCTTCACCAGGATCTTCGTATTTTTGCGGCCCTTTAGCAATCAAGCTTAGAATATAAAAGCTACCAGCACCAAAGACAAAAACATAGAGTATGATAAAGCCAATCAAGGTAGTCGCTACTTGCTGCGCGGCAACCGGTGACATACTCTCAGCGGTACGGATTACACCATATACCGTCCAGGGCTGACGCCCTGTTTCAGTCACAAACCAACCGGCAAGTAGAGCGATAAAACCAAGCGGTGTCATCATCATCCAAGCGCGATGAAACCATTTACTTTCAGGATTAAACTGCTGTTTTTTGAAGTATTTGTAGACACTAAATAGTCCCACAAGCACCATTAACATGCCAATAGCAACCATGACGCGGAATGACCAAAAGACGATAGGAACGTACGGTCGGTCTTCTGGTGCCCAGTTTTTAAGGCCTTTAACTTCACCATCTAACGAGTGCGTTAAAATTAAACCCGATGCGTAAGGAATTTTGATTTCATAGTGGTTTTTTTCTGCTTTTTGATCTGGGATACCGAATAGGACTAGGGGCGCACCGCGTTCATTCTCCCACAGACCTTCCATCGCGGCCACTTTAGCGGGTTGATGCTCAAGGGTGTTAAGACCGTGCATATCACCGATTATTACCTGTGCTGGCGCGACGAATATAGCCATGACCATCGCCATACCTAACATAACTCGACCATGCTGACGGTGTTCAACATGCTTTTTAGATTGAAGATAGTAAGCACCAATACCACCGATGACAAATGCAGTCGTCAAGAATGCCGCTGTCATCATATGTGCAAAGCGATAGGGGAATGAAGGACTAAAGATAATCTCTAACCAGTTGGTTGGGTATAATAAACCATCAGCACCAACCATAAAGCCCTGTGGCGTCTGCATAAAACTGTTGGCAGATAAAATCCAAAAGCCTGATATCAGTGTACCAATGGCGACAATGGCGGTTGCTGCAAAATGCATGCGTTTACTAACGCGGCCCCAACCAAAGAGCATGATACCCAAGAATGACGCTTCTAAGAAAAACGCGGTTAAGACTTCAAAAGCCAATAGTGGGCCTATAACGTTACCGGCTTTATCAGAGAAGACGGCCCAGTTAGTACCGAACTGATAGGACATGACAATCCCAGATACCACCCCCATGCCAAAGACGACGGCAAATATCTTTATCCAGTGCTTATAAACTTCAACATAGATAGGATTCCCCGTTTTAAGCCAACGGAATTCTAAAACCGTCAACCAACTGGCAAGTCCGATAGTGAAGGCGGGATAGACAATATGCCAGGAGATAACAAATGCGAACTGAATGCGTGCAAGCATCAGCGCATCAAGCTGGTCAATCATAGACGTAGCGAACATAAACGGTTACCTTTATCTGTTAGCTGATTAGCGCTAGCTTCCATGATACGCTCAAGTAACTGTCCGTAACCATCCGTCACTATTCATAGATATATAGGAGGGAACAAATATTACGGGCAATAGCCAATTGTCATTTAGCTACAAATTCTGGTTAGTTAACAAGCATTAAGCCAGAGATTATTTAGCTAAATTGAATAATTTATATCCTTATAAACTATCAAACATTCGTTTATTAAATCAGAAATGGCTTTGATTTAAAGTTAATATATTATGCGCCACCCTAAATACACACGCAAGTTACGACTAATAATAAATTCAAACGTATCAGTCATAACTGCTACAGCTAGTAGGGTTGAAATGAGCAGCTGATACTCATTAAAACTTAGGACATTGTTTAAGTTAATTTATCAATGATAAAGAATAATTCGTACGTTGATGACATTTAAAACCTAATTACGCTACCAGCGTATCTCAGGTTTTAAATATTCATATTTAACCAAAACTACATTATTTATAATACTAAGGTAGAGGCTGTTGTAGCTGTGTGTGCAAAATACGACGCAAAGTAAGAATAGTTTGTGGATTGGCTTGAATACTATGGCCACCGCTGATGACGGTTTCTGATGCTGCGCCATCGAGGTGGGCACTGGTATAAGGAACAATACCATCCGATAAACGCTCGGTCAGCGCTTGGCTAATATCCTCATTGACCGTGACAGATGACACGAGAGGTTCATTGGGTAGCGCTGTCATATCGGCCGCATTATGATTTGATGAGGTGGCACTATTCCTATTATTTTCTTCGGGCGCGGCTTGGGACAAGTCAATCTTTGCACCATTGGGTTGCAGCTGCGCCAGTCCTTGAGTGATGTCCGAGTCATTATTAGCGATGATGGAGTGATAAGTAATTCTATTGTTAATAGCTATGTTCTTAGTCAGTTGAATAAAGGAAGACTTATCACTCAACTGGCTTGCGCCATTCTGTAAATATAAGGCTCCTAATGGATTTTGTGCCAAGTCTCCTTGGGTCGCAATCGTTGCCAAATTATCCGTAACCGTTTTAACTATACTTAAAGGCAAATAGATGACGCGGCGGATAGCACGCGTAAACCAGCGGTCAGCATAATCTGTACCTTGAAAGGGCGCGGATAAAAAGACTGCGGTGTCAACTTGTGGCAATGTTCTTAATTTGAAGCGCATACCCAGTTCCTCCTCTCCAAACGCTTGCTTAAGCATCGTATCAATTTGACGTTTATCATTAGAAAATATATTTCTATCCTCTAATGCATCAAGGTTTTTGGTCAAGTTATCATCAGAGAGCATCATTCGCGCAATGATGGCGCCCATACTGTGGCTAATGATTACACTGTTCTTACTGGCGCGATTTTGACCGCCGGGATCGGTTTGCTCATAAGTAGCGGTTAGTAGCTTTTGAATTTGATAGCGATTTTCTAAAATAGGCAAGTTAGTCGGATAAAAGATTTGCCATACTTGATAGTTATCACGCAACTTATCATCGTTAAAGATATCGTTGGTTAAATTGACCCAAGTCGCAGGGCTTGATGCCAAGCCATGTATCATAATGAGAACACGTTTGTTAGGATCGTACGGCTCTAACATAAATAATTTAGGCAAGCTGGCCTCTTGGCGGCGTGTTAATAAGTTTAAATAGCCAACGCCATCCAGCTGATTTTCTGCTAGCCATAACCCATAACCAGCAGAGAAGTTGGCCGTTAGTGGGTAATTATCCCCTAAAATAGTCACGCTTTCGCTACGGTAAGGGTTATAGAGGTGGATGTCGAGCTGCTCACTGCTAAGTACATCGAGAACACTATCGCCGGTAGGTATAATCAGACCAGTCATTAATAAGTGTCCCGTTGGATAAATACGCGCGCTCATCTCGCTATCATCCATACTGCCATTGCTCGCTGCTTTAGATAGTTTGCCAGATAGCGATGATACTAATAACTGGCGGATGGTGGTGGTATACCGGTTGTCGAGTGAGGCGACCAAGCTAATCCCTAAGCCGGGGCGTTTACTGATGGAATTAAGTCCTGATAAGCGCAGATCATAAGTTGAGACTAAATCGGCGAGGGCAGAGGCTTGCTTGTGGGCATTTTGCAAATAATTATTTTCATTGGGCAAATAGATATCCAGATTATAGTTGTCCACTTGCATCTTCATGACTTTAATCTGATCGGTAGGCTCACCCTGAAGCGGTGAGCTGTTAGCAATAGCGGCTTCATTGCTATCATCCAATGCTTTTAAAGTTGGTAAATAAGACACCTTAATATTCGCGGTATCGCCCAGTAGCTTGTGTGCATTATCCGTGGACTCATACAACTGAGTGAGCACGTCGTTACTGGCAGCGTTATAGATGTCTTGAGTTTGGATATCAAGGTCGGTCGGTATCCGGTTAGGTTGGCTCGACTTAGCTGCCTCTGCGCCTTCGAAGTCGTGCTCTAGGCGGTCATAAAATAAATAGGTATAGCTGGATTTAATAGCGTCAAACAGCCTTGCTTGATAACTGGTTAAACAGGCACTGGTATTTTGTCGTTGCTTGTCCGTTTGCGTCTCACTTAAAGCGGCATTGGCGTAATAGGGATCAATCGGCGGACGCGCCAGTGCATCGCTGCAATCTTGCGATTTTGCCAGCTGCTTTGCTTTGGCATAGTGCAGTTCAGAGAGGATAGCGAGGGCGGAGCGGTAGTGTTTATTGAGCATACTGTCAGTGAGCTGAGCTAAACACAGATCAAAGTGCTGCATACAAGCTTGGTCATTGAGACCTGCTGACAATAAAGTCGATGCGGTGTCGCTACTGAGCTTATTACTTGTAACAATATTACCGCGCTGAGCAGAAATGGTTTTGGACGACGCTTGTTTGTTCACTGATACCGTACTACAGGCAGGCAGCAACATTATTGCCAGTATGAATACTATTAGCGACGCCGCAAAAGTTGGTTTTTTAGTAGCAGACGCGGTCACAGCGGCAACAAGACGGACAAATGCCATAGAGAATCTCAGTAGATAAAAGTAAATGGGTATTAATAAAGGCGTCAAAAGCACCTGATGATAAGTGTAGCGTATCTTTTATCATCACAATATTATATGAAAATCTCATGTATTTGAAATCACATATAATTAAAATTCAAGATTGGAAGTTTATTCGTTAAAAATAGTATACGACCATAACTATTAAAAGTTTTTCAATAAATAAATTTTGATAAATAGTTTTGTTGATACGGTAAGCACAAAAAAGGCGCAACTGCTTTATTATTGATAAATCATCAACATAAAACAGTCGCGCCTTTAGTCCCACTATCAAAAGCGGGACCGTTTTAATGAGTAACTATTTATCCCATATATTTATGGCTGGGTATTGGTATCAGATGCTGATAAGTCCCAAATATAGAATTTACCGGCTTCAATCAGCTTAATTTGCTGACGAATAACACTATTATCAGGCATTTTTTTCTCAAGGCGACGCAGACGATCTAACGCTTGGCTACGGCGGTCACTCAACAAGTCCGATTGGGCTAAGCTTTGCTCGGCTTCGGTATAACCGAGTGCTACTGCGCGATCGAGATACTTTTGCCCTTCTTTAAAACCACCACCTTCTGACAACATCAAGCCGTATAAGAAGTTCGCCTCAGCGCTATTTGGGTTAATCTTAATAGCGCGATCAACATACTTACCGCCTCGTACGGTGTATTCCGAACCTAAATCCAAGTTACGACCCATGCCGTTAAGTTTGGCTGCGCGTAGTAAGACATCATAAGAGGCATCAGGCGCGCGGGCGTACGGATCAATCCAATCGGTTAATACTTTAATTTTTTCACGGGCAGTATAACGTTGGGTGCGGTTAGGGAAGTTTGGTGGATAATGGCGGGCATTAGGCGAGGTGTCTTTGATAAAATCATCAAGCAAGCTGACATCGAGTTTTTCACTATTAGCAGCAGTTTTTTGCGCGATGATGATCGTTGGTACAAAGCTGACGTCTGAGATTCGTGCTTGTGGAATAGGGATATTAGCTAACTGTCCACGGCTGATGTCAGGGCCGGTGCTAGTAATCGGAGCAGGTTGATATACATGTGCCACTCCCGTCTGTATGAGTTCTGCATTAGTAGGTTTATAGGCAGTTACCAGCGGTAACGGTTTAGGTTTAACTGCTTGTGCAGCGCTAACTGGGCTATCGACAGATGGTTCGATGTAGTTAGGCGCAGTAGTTTGGTCAACTTGCTCAGCAGTGTTAGCGGTATCGCTAGTGGCAGTAGCAGAGGCGGCACGGCGAACTATGCGTTTACTAGAGTCAATCGCACTTGGTGCAGTGCTGGTAACGGTAGAAGTCGGTGTATCAGTCGCCGCTATAGCAGTCGCAGATAACATCATAGTGCACGCTGCTGCTAAGGCAGTAACGGTCGCAAATTTATGTGGTTTTTTAGAGTGTGAAGGTTGGTTTATGGCATTCATAAAAGTAGTTACCTTAAGTAAGAAGCTTGGGTAAGAAGTAAGTCGTATGATAACGAAGAAATAAAGGAAAATAGTACAAGTTTTTATTACCCTAACAAATTAGCGTTATTGCGCTCAATAGTAGGAGTGTTAAAAGTCAGTTTTAAAGTTAATGGAAATAAATGAGTCGAACCTTATAAATGGTAGGCAGTGGCTTTCATCGCATTGGCCATCCAGCGCATAGTATGACGCACAGACGGTGATAAGGCTGCGCCGCCATTATCAAGCGCCACTTGTCGATGATGCAGCTCTTCAATATCCATTTGTGCCAATATCTCTTTTGAGCGCGTATCTTGCACCGGCAATTGACCAATATGGTCTTGCAAATGCTCACTGACCTGCGCTTCAGTCTCAGCGACAAATCCTAGGCTAAATTCATTAGAGATTGCCCCCGCCACTGCCCCAAGTCCAAATGACATGACATACCATAGTGGTGTAAAGATACTCGGATGGCTACCAAGTTCTGCTAGGCGAGTTTCACACCATACCAAATGATCGACTTCTTCTTGCGCTGATTGATGCATAGCTTGCTTAACATCGTGGTCTTTAGCGCTGAATGCTTGACCATGATAGAGCCCTTGCGCGCAGACCTCGCCGGTATGATTGATCCGCATTAGACCTGCCACATGCCGCGCTTCAGTGATGTTCAGTTCAGGAATCGTATCATTACTGACGGGAAGAGGGCGTGTGCTTGGGTTTGAGCGCGGCACGATAGCCCGCAATCCCTTGTCAACGCCAAGCAACAAATGATCCATTTTGGATAAGGAACGCAGCGCCATAGGTAGCTCCTGATTGAGGTAGTGATAATCACAATTTTGTCCTACTATAGCAAACAATTTTGAATACTGGCATGGAAATTGTCAGCATAACTGCCAATTAACTGACGCGTCTGTAACTGAATGTCATGCTAATACTTGCCATATTGAATTTAATAATACTGCATAAACCTATTCATCATGGGTTTGAATGACCGCTTGTTTGATATGTTTATTCAGCTTGGTATATAAAAATAGACCGAAAGCGATGTTAAGGACACCAGTAATTAAAAATAACTGTGGCAGGGACATCTTCAGGGTGTTTAATATGACAATGGCAAAAATAGCTGAGGTGACCATGAAAATGGCATTGAAAATATTATTCGCGCCAACGACACGGGCGCGGTGACTTTTAGGGGCGTAAGCCTGCATTGACGCATATAAAGGCACGATATATAACCCGCCGCTGAACCCTAAAAAGAATAAATCAGCAAATACCCGCCAGCTGCCCGCTATATTAAATAAATTACTGACACCTAATAGCGCTCCGGTGTTGACGTCAATATTCAATCCTGATAAAGAAAAGTACAAGTCAATCGCAAAAATACTTAATCCCGCAATACCAAAGGGTAGTAGGCGCAAACTAACCTGATTTTTAGTAAAAGTTTTACAGAGCAGCGAACCAATAGAAACCCCAACTGAGAATAAAGTCAGCAGAAAAATAACGACCGACTCATCACCATGCAAAAGCACCTTACTAAACTCTGGCGTTTGGGTCAAAAATGTCGCGCCATAAAACCAAAACCAGCTATTGCCCAAAATCACAAAGAATAAAAAGGGTAACGAATATAAGTAGCGCACCGTCGCCATACTGGTGGTAAAAATATTCCAGTCGATGGTTAAGTTTGCCTGCATCGCTGGCATGTTGGGAATAGACCGCGCCGCTACATAACCCAATATCGCCACCATTAACACCACCCCGCTCACCCAATATAGGGGTTGCGGCAGCTGCGTTAATACGCCAGCGATAATCATACCCAGCAAGATGGCCAGTGAGGTGCCCATTTGAAACAGTCCATTGGCACCGACCAGCTCATCTTCCTTCATCGCCTGGGGCAAATAAGCATATTTAATCGGCCCAAAAAAAGTAGATTGGGTACCCATTAAAAACAAAGCCACAAATAACAGTGCATACCATTCAAATACAAAGCCCACTGCTGCAATTACCATAATGACCAGCTCAAGCAACTTAGTAATACGTGTCAGCTTAGACTTTTCATACTTATCAGCGATTTGGCCTGCCAATGCCGAAAATAAAAAATAAGGCAAAATAAACAGCATTGCAGCTAAGTTATTCAAAATGCTGATGGCTACGCCAAGCTGACTAGCTGCCGTGTAGGTGAGAACCAGTATTAGTGCTTGCTTGAAAATATTGTCATTAAACGCACCCAAAAATTGAGTAAAAAACATGGCGCTAAAACGGCGATGCTTGAATAACTGAAACTGGTTTGCCATGAGGGCTCCTACAAGCGGACAGCATCTAAAGGACTAAAGAGAAAAGAGTGGCTTATAACTGTTATTATCAATTATTATTAATACTATCAAAAACTTATCAAAGGTTAAGATAGGTTTTATGAATATTAGGCAGTATAATAGCAAGGCTTTAGCAGAAATACATGCGATAGACCCTATGATTTAATAATTAACTCAGTTATGATTTGTAAGTTTTACGTAACTACTTTTTATGTCACTATTTTACTCACGTGCTATGAGTTTATTCATCAGTGAACTTTAACAGCAGAATTTTCGTCGATATAAATTTTTATAGTGCTGTTTATAAAGTATGAGCCGTAAATCAAAAGTATTGAAAGTACCATTGAGCCGCATGAAGCGATAGGAAATAAGTAATCATGAGCCGTCAGCTTTTAAGTCCAGCACGCAACGTATCAAGCTTGTCCACTAATCAAAGCCCTAGCCGAAAAGAGGTGTTCAGTGAATGTGCTCACTCACGCATTTATTTTGCCCGCACTGCGTTGTTTACCGCACTGACGAGTAGTTTAGTTGGGTTTGGCATCACGCCGGCGCTCGCAGCTGAGACCAATGATGGTGCTAATAGCAATGTCAGCAATAGCTCGGCACTGTCTGACGCCCAGCTTGATACCGCATTAGATGCGTTACGCTTAAAAAAGGCGGTTGATGACGGCATTATTGAACAATCAGTATTAGATGACTATAAAAAGCAAAACTTAAGTAGTAATTCTAAAACCCAGCCTAAAAATCAATCTAATAAAAAATCGAGTTCAGATAACCGCAGTAACAGTATGTCATCTAGCACGTCCAATGATAACTTGCAGCAACAAGTGGCAAGCGTACAGCAGCAGGGCTATCAGATGATGACGCCTGCGCAAATTGAGCGCGAGCTTGCCGCTGTCAATGCTGCGAACAAGCAAAGTAGCCGTAAAGATAACAACAGTGGTTTTAATGCGCCGGTTGCAATGCTGGACGGGCGCACAACGCTTATTGGACTGGATACTAGTTTAGATGCTGCCAATTTACCAGCACCAAATAATCTTGAGACGCTTGGGTTTAATGACAGCACTAATAAGAGTAAAGAGGCGCGCGCTGAAAATGCCGAAATTATGGCGCGTCCCATTAACGTCAGTGATGCGGTCACCAGCGGCCGTGTTGATGTGGGTGTCGATATTAACCAGCAAGCCAATCCTAAGAAAACGCTTGCGCAGCAGCAGAGTAGACCGGCCATTGGCGCAGGCAATCCAAATAAACCAGTAGATGCTTTGAATCCCGAAGATTACCTGCCAGGTTATGAAGATTCAAGCGAGACGCAAGCGGTTGCTGAAAGCGTGAAGCAAGGCGCTAAGCCTAAACTGCGCGCTCGTAATAACGGTGGTTTTATTAAACGGACATACAATCGCTTATTTAATAGTGGTTACATGGCTTTACCACATGTCGAAACTACGGTTTATTTACAGCAAGATGCCGCGAGCAATGCTCCCAATGGCACGCCCAAACTTATCAAAGCTGATGACGATATTCAGCCTATTAATAATATTAAAGCAGCGCTTGATGACACTACGGTGCAATCGGTTGTTGATTTTACAGCGGCCTTACCACGCTTGCGCCAAATCGCCGTTGATGCTGCAAAAGCGGTCGGTTACTATGATATTACGTTACGCCTACGCCAAACTAGCAGCGATACTATTGATGTGATTATCGAAAAGCTCGGCGAGCCGGTACGCGTTGAGAGCCATATTGTCGATATTCGCGGTCAAGGCATTGAACAGGCTGAATTTAAAGCCCTTGAGAAAGAGTTACCGCCTAAAGAAGGCGATATTTTCAACCACCGTGTTTATAAGGATAGTAAGGCAGCACTTGAAGCTTTAAGTAGTACCTACGGTTACTTTGATCAATACTGGCTTAATAAATCAGTCGATATTATCTTACCGGATAACACGGCTGATGTATCGCTGGTGTATAACACTGGCGATCGCTATCAGTTCGATGAGGTGGTGTTTTTTACCTACGATAAAGAGTCAGGTACTTTGACTCAAGACCCCGATAAGCTGCCGGTTGAGCTGTCATTATTACGCCAGTTATATGAGTTCAAAGCGGGCGACCCTTTTTTCCGTCCTGATATCACTAAATTCAGTAATGACTTATCCGCGACCCGCTATTTTAATACCGTTAACGTTGAGACCATCGTACCACCTGACGAGCTCAGTGAAACCAGTACCTTAGCATTCGACAATGCGCCAACTACTGATGATAACAGCGGCATAGATAGCGACGTAAGTAGTGATGGTACGATTACTACGCCAAGCAGTAGTAGCAATACGGGTAATGAGAACGCTCGCGGTGGCAGTAATAGCCGTTCTGAGAATGACGGTAATGCCAATACGGATGCTGACAAAAATGACGATGGTCAAATTAATGCCAGCAGTGGGACTAGCGTTGATGAAGCAGATATTGCGCCTATTGAGTTTGAAGTGGATGAGGAAACTCACGAGAAGTTTTTGGCCATTAAACAAAAAGCAGAGCGTTTAAGTCGCCTGCCAACTGATCGCGTACTGGACGAAAAAACGCGTGAAACAGACAGCATATTGGGTAAAATCAGTGATTCTATCAGCAAGGTCGCTAAAAAAGTATTCCCAGATGAGGAAATGTTAATTGCCGATGAGACTTTTGTGCCACCAACCCTTGAAGGTCGTAAAACCCCAGAGCAAGTGCAAGCCAGAAAAAAAGTGCCACTCTATGTGTTTGTTTCTGCGGATAAGCCGCGTGATGCACAAGTGGGTATCGGTTATGGTACCGATACAGGTGTGCGGGCGACAGGGAAGGTTGACTATAATTTAATCAATCGCAAAGGCTATCAGGCAGGTGCGGAAGTTGCCGTATCGAGAATTAATAAAAATGCCACTATTTATGGTAGCAGGCCATGGAAACACCCACTTAACGATAAGTTAGAGGCGCGTCTAACTTATGAAGAAGAAACGATTGACCAAGGTAAAGGTAACTTTGATTTATCAACCAAAACCTTAAAAGCGGCACTGGCGCGTAATATCCATCGCGACAATGGCTGGGACCGCAGCTACTTTGTGCGTTATCGTTTAGATCAGCTGGAAACGGGTGTTGATGACGCTGAATTAGAGGATTTACCGGTACGCTTTGTTTCATCCAGCCCTAAGCAGCAAGCATTACTGTTAGGTTATGGGATAAGTAAAACCACCGTTGATAATGCGGCCAATCCGACGCGCGGATATCGTCAGTATTATGGCATTGAAGCCGGAGCAGATAAGGCGTTTAGTGACACTGATTTGGCAATTGTACGCGCTGGAGTGAGCGGTATTTATAGCTTTGGTGATAATAAGAAACATCAAGTACTTGGTAGTTTGAACACGGGTTATATTTGGGCGGATGATTTCTATGATGTGCCCTATAAATTGCGTTTCTTTGCTGGTGGTGACCAGAGCATTCGTGGTTACGACTACAACAGCTTATCGCCGATAGATAAAGGCTATCTGACAGGTGGGCAAATCCTTGCTGTTGGTAGTGCTGAATACAACTATGAATTTAAACCGGGTTTCCGCGGGGCAGTATTTAGCGATGTGGGCAATGCGTATGACAAAGACTTTAACGCTGATACTAAGGTTGGCGTCGGCGTCGGTATTCGCTGGGCGTCTCCGGTGGGCGTCGTGCGTGTTGATGTTGCGGCTGGCGTGACAGAAGAGGATATTCCAGTTAGACTGCACTTCTTTATTGGCTCGCCTTTATAAGTAACTTAATATAAGCAACTTAACTTTATAAGTAAATTAGTAAATGCTAAGCTCACAAAACTGTGAGCTTATTTGCTTATATATTGCATATTGCGCTGGTCGTAGTATTTTACTATTACTAGTATAGTAGTAAGATTAGTATTACCGTCTTAATCGTAAGGTACTATCGAACTTTTTTAACCCAATTGAGTGTCCTATTGAACAATCATACCCCGCCTTCTAATGAACCACCGGTCGAAGATCCGGCACAAAGAGATGCGCGTGCGGTACGGCGTTGGTATCCGCTGTCTTTTGTACTCAAATTATTAGTGTTAATTCTCATCGTACTAGCACTTATGTTTGCTGTGTTTTTTTATATGGCTGGTACGGATTCGGGTACTAAGTTCATATTAGATAAAATCGATGGCGAGACAGGGATTAAGCTTACCTATGGCTCAGGTAATCTGCGTGAAGGGCTGTGGGTCACTGATATAGATATCGAGGCTACTGACGATATAGAAGTCTTAGTCGATAAAGCCTATGTAAAAATAGGCTGGCGCGCTGTTTTTGCGAAAGAAGTTCATCTGCGTGATGCTGATATTCAACGTATCGAGATTATCAATAAAAAAGCGCCAACGGGTGAGCCTTATGATTATAAAACCCTTAAGCTTCCAGTCAATCTACGCTTCGACCAAGCAAAAATAAAGACCATCGTTTATAAACAAGTGACCAAAGCTCCGATTGTTATTCATGATATTACAGCGCGTGATTTAACGTGGGTAGACAGCAAAGTTACTATTGGTCGTGGTAATTTGCATTATGCCGATGTTGTCAAAGTTAGTGCCTTACAAGGTAATATTGATTTGCAAGGCGATTACCCTCTCGACCTAACTGCGATTGCTGAGGTGAGCGCCTTAGAAAAAGCCTATGTAGCGCCACTTGATATCGTTGCAACAGGCAGTCTAAAACGTACAGTGGGTAAAGTTCGTAGCCGTTACAACGAAGGTGACGTGCGCGGTGATATTGTCATACAAGGGTTGGATAAAGGCGCACCATTCCAAGCAAAATTGCAATGGGATGATATCCTCATTCCGTATGCCGACGCTCAAAATATCCACCTTAACAGCGGCACACTGACTGCCGATGGCGTCCTGTCAGAAATTCGTCTGCGTATTAATACTGAGCTTAGCGCGAAAGACATTCCTTCAGGGCATTATCAAGGTCGTGCAGTCATTGCGGACAAACAGTTACGTATTGATCAAATTAACGCCAATGTTCCCTCTGGACGCTTATTGCTGCAAGGGGTTTTAGACTGGAAATACAGCTTTGATGCGAAAGTAGTAGCAACGGGCACTAGCTTTGATATTCGCCGTGCGATTCCCAAAGAATATGCGGATTATAAAGTCTACGCGCCGCAAAACCTCAATGGTAAGTTGTCCGTACATTATCAACAAAAAAATACTACCGGTAACCTACAGCTCAATGCCGACTTACGCCAGCGTGACGGCGAACATGTGAATGCCAAAATTATACAAGGTAGAAAGCCAGTAAAATCCAAGCAAAAAGCGCCTTGGTATGTCGATGCGACTTGGCAGAACCTAGTACGTAAACAACTGCCCAATATCGGTAATGTTAATAGTCCGAGCGGAAAGGCCAGTGTTATTGTGCGTGGTTCAAACTTGTCGGTCGATGCTAACGCCTTGATTAATGAGCTCAATGTCGCACCCAAAGGCAACTATGACGTAAAAGTCCGCAAAGCAGGCAACGTCATTGATATCAATCGTCTGAATTACAAAGGGGTGGTAGGCGATTTAACGGGTAACGGACAGATTCAGCTGGCCACTAACAAGAGTCCGCTAACATGGCAGATTGATGCCCGTACCAACGGCTTGTTACCTAAACAGTATAATAGTGACTTGCCGATTGAAAGCATTAAAGGACGTATCAATGCGCGTGGTCGTATGCTGACTATCAGCAAAAACCGCATGAAAGGTCAGCGTCATATTATCACCTTTAATAATACTGATCTGCAAGCTAAGCTCGATGCTTCGCAAGACGGTCGTACTATTGGTATTACTGGTGGCGGTGATGCGAGCGTGGATATTCTCGGCGGCAAGCTGTCAGTATTCGATGCGCGCTTTGATGGCAATATTGACACCAAAGATGTACCGAAAGGTCGCCTCTCGATTGATGTGGCTGGCACACCTGAGCGTCTCAGTTTTCGCACATTAAATTATACGGGCGAGGCGGGCGCAGTTAAAGCCAAAGGCGTGCTCAACTTAGGCAACAATATCGGCTGGGATATTACTGGACGCTTTGATACCTTTAATGTGGGTTACTTTTTACCTAATAATCCAGCCATTCTCACCGGCGACTTGAGCACCAGCGGTACATGGCAACCTGCCGCCAAGAATAATCCCAACGCTAAAGGCAAGTTACAACAATTTGCAGTTGATTTTAGCGGAGTGTTAGACGCTGAGCAGCTTCCTGCCGGAAGGCTCAACATCAATGCCAGCGGTGACAATGACTTGATCCGTATCAAACGTTTTAGTCATGTAGGCGCGGCTGGGAGTATCGATGCCAAAGGTACCATCGATATGCGTCAAGGGATTGCGTGGGATATCAGCGGTGCGATGGATAAATTTAATGTGGGTTACTTCTTGCCTGACAGTCCAGCGATTATCAGTGGTGATTTGACCACCAATGGACAATGGCAATTTGCGCCAAAAAATCGTCCCTTTATAGAAGGCAGATTACAGCGTTTTGCCATTGATTTTGAGGGTGAATTGGATGGTAGTTTAAAGGGTACAGAGCTGCCTTCTGGTAAATTAACCGTCAATGCCAGTGGCGACAATAAGCTCATTCGTATTAAACGCTTTCGTCATGTGGGTACAGCAGGCAGTATTGATGCTAAAGGGACGGTGGACATACACCAAGGGATCGCATGGGATATTAGCGCGCAGATGGATAAGTTTAATCTGGGCTATTTCCTCAAAGACACCCCAAGTCTCATCACTGGTACCTTAAACAGTGATGGACGCTGGACAAAATCGCAGCAAATTATTAACTTAAACCAGCTCAATTTAACGGGTACTTTAAGAGGTCAGCCGTTAAGTGCTAAAGGCAGCTTAGCGGCTAAACTGCATTTACCTGAAGACTTGGCCAGCTACTTTAAACGTTTGCAGGCGCAAGACGCTGAAGCTCAGTATAAGCAAGTGAATGCTTTGATTGACAGTTTAAATGCTGATAATTTGGTACTGCGTTTGGGCGATAACTATATTACTGCTAATGGTAATGCTCAGCAGTTAGAGACAAAAATAAATATCACTAATCTCGATCAATTATCAGATAAGCTCAGTGGTAAAGTGACCGGCGGTGCTACCTTGTCGCAACCAGCAGGGCAAGCACTACCAACTATTTATATTGATTTAATCGGTGAGCGCATAGCGTTACCTGGATTTATTTTGCGCCAAGGTCGTATTAGCGGCAAGCTGGTCAATCTTGCCAATAGCCCAAGCCAGCTGATTGTCAGTGCTGAAGGCTTAGATGCCGCCGGACAAACCTTTAAAAATGTTAACGCTTCCTTTGATGGCACTGAACAAGACCATATCGTCAATATCGAGGTGGCCAACGAGCAACTTGATATTTTTGCAAAGCTTAAAGGCGGCTTTAACCGTCAAAAACTGAGCTGGTCAGGAGTCATCGGTAATGGTCAGGTGCAATCTCAATATGCCACCCTAAACCAATTACAACCGGCACAATTAATTGTCAATTTGCCAGATAACGGTAAGAGCGACTTAAAAGTACAGCTGGCCGCCCATTGTTGGCAAGCTGAAGACCAAACTGGCAAACTGTGTCTGCGTGAGAATCTCATCGCTTCGGCCGCTGGTGGACAAGTCAATCTTGCGTTACAAAAGCTGGATAGCTCCCTATTTGCGTCCTTCTTACCAAAAGACATCGATTGGCATGGCAAAATTAATGGGAGAGCGATTGTTGGATGGCAAAAAGGCAAGCCGCCAACTATTAATACCACCTTATACTCTGACGACGGTAAAGTTGGTCTGATTCAAGATGGTGATGCTGAACCCGTCACCTTACCGTACAAGCGGGTGTCGCTCATTGCGCTGTCCGTTCCTGAAGGCTTAAAACTGCGTACTGATATTAATACGGGCGGCGGGGCACGTGGTTATGCTGAAGTGATTGTTGACCCTTATAAAACTCCGAAACCGATTTCAGGAGCACTGGTACTTAATGAACTGAACTTAGCAATTTTTAAACCTTTCTTCCCAGGAATGCGAGTGCTTGAAGGGAATATAACGATGGCGGGCGGCTTGGGCGGCACGCTCGATAAACCGCAGTTCTATGGCGATGTTAAGCTAGCCGATGGGCGCATTGCGATGCTGGATCTACCAGTTAATTTGACTAATGTCAATGTAGCCGCCAAGATTCGGGGTACGGATGCGACCATTGACGGCAAGTTTAATAGTGGCACAGGTACAGGCGCGTTGACAGGCACAGTAGACTGGCAACAAAAGCTACAGGCTAAGCTCAGTATTATCGGTGAGCACCTCGTATTGACCCAGCCACCATTGTTATTGGCAGAAGTTAACCCTGATATCGACATTATCGTGCGCCCAGGTGACCGTTATGTGAATATTGAAGGCGCGATAAGTGTGCCATCAGCGACCATTCGTCCGCCAGAAGCCAGTGAAGATATCATTACTCAAACTGGAGATGCGGTGGTACTCGACAGACGTCTGATTGGTAATATTGATGAGGTACTGGCGATATCTAAGCCATGGTCAATTAATGCTGATATTGGTATTGATTTGGGTGATGATATTAATTTCCGTGGCTTCGGTGCGGTCATTCCATTGGCGGGCGCGTTAAATATCAATCAGAATGGCCAAGGTGTGATGCGTGCTAAAGGCGTTGTTCAAGTATCACGACGTACCAATGTCAACGTCTTTGGGCAAAGCTTAGAGCTCAATTATGGCCAAGTGCGCTTTAATGGCGATGTGATGAAGCCCAATCTAAGTATTGAAGCAGTCAAAACCATTAGTGGTAAAACAGTGGGTCTGCGAGTCAAAGGCAATACGGAGAATCCTAACATTGTGGTCTTTAACAATGCAGGACTTACGCAGCAGCAAGCGATGAATGCTTTGGTCACTGGCCGTATTAATAATACAGGCGCAACCCAAATCAGTGAGCAAGGCTTTAAGTCCGAGGTCACCAATAACTTAGCGGCAGCTGGTTTGAGCTTTGGTTTGAGTGGCACGCGAACCCTAACCAATCAAATTGGGCAAGCGCTTGGTTTGCAAAGCTTAACCGTTGATGCGTCGGGTAATAGTGAAGACACCAATGTCAACGTTACAGGTTATGTGACCCCTGATTTATATATTCGCTATGGTGTGGGCGTGTTTAATGCGCAAAACAGCTTATCTATTCGGTATCAGCTGACCCGCCGTATTTATGTCGAAGCCACCTCAGCTGCAGAAAATGCCGTTGATGTCGTTTACAGTTGGCAGTTCTAACAATAGTAGGCGTCTAAAAGGTGGTAAGAATTTTAGATAATAAAAAACGCCTTATTAAAGGCGTTTTTTATTATCATGCAAGACCTTAAACTATTTGGTCAAAATCAAGCGATTGTTGCGCGTGAGACGCAAGCGATATTCTTCGCCTTCATGCTCAATACGCACCTCTTTAGTCAGTGCAAATAAATGCTGTGATTGCAGAGTAGGAAGACGGTTTTCACGGCAGTTCAAGTAACGAGAGATAACAACGCTCATAATAAATTCCCTTAAATGGTTGGCTGGGTGTTGAATAATGATTTATCTAATCAGCGCCGGGCTAAACCGAACATGCACTGAATAAGTCAACTTAACGATAATGATTATCGTTTATAAATAATATAAATACAAGTAATTAATAAAATAAAACCCAATTATGATGTGAATTTATGTAAGTTGTTATCCACTGCAATTTTCCTATTTATTATTTTTTAAGTTAATCACTGCTTCATCTCTCATTTTAAAATCTCAGTGCACAGGACGCTTTCATGCCCATTCATTCAGCACAACTCCCTAGTTCTATCGTTAATGTCGCAGTAGCCGTTATTCATTATCAAGAGCAGTATTTACTAGGGTTCCGTAATACAGCGCAACATCAAGGCAATCGTTATGAGTTTGTAGGTGGCAAAATAGACCCTGATGAGGCAGCAATAGACGCGCTGATACGAGAGGTGGGGGAAGAAATAGGTATTAATATCAGTAATAATGTGGCGGTTAAACTTGGGCGACTCCATCATGACTATGGCGATAAGCAAGTGTGCCTACAGGTGTATAAAGTGGCTTTAACAGGCCTCCAGTTTGAACAGCATGGGCATCGCCAATATGGTCTTGAAGGGCAAGCATTATCATGGGTGTCTAAAAGCCAACTCCTAGCAGGTGATTATCCGTTACCTGCCGCTAATCAAACTATTTTGGCATGGTTGCAACTTCCAGAGCAGCTTATTATTACTTATCCGCTGGCACATTTTATTGAAAACCCAAATGCTAGCGAGGCATGGCTGACTTATCATCAGCAACACTTGCCTCAAGGCGCGTGGGTTTATGTGCGTACTAAAGCGAATGCGATAAAGGCAATAAGTCAGCAATTAGAAGTGCAGCTTGCAAAGCAACTGATGGATTTCCGTCCTGATATTGATTGTGTATTACCTAATAATATTGGGCAGACTCTAATAGCAAGTAAGCAAGATAAGCATCTCAGTTGTTATCAAGCTAACCAGCAACTAAAAGCCTGTCATTTAACCCATACCGAGTTAATGGACTGGTTCACTGGTGCTACAAATGGGCTCGAATGCAGTCAGAAAAATCCTGAATGTCTAAGCGCAGACCAACCACTACTCATAAGCTGTCATGATGCGGACAGCATCCATGCTGCTAACCAACTTGCAGCAGCTCGCCTACAGCAGCAGCAACCACCCGTCATTGGGATTTTTCTATCACCTGTGTTGGCAACACAAACGCATCCTAATGACGTACCATTGGGGTGGGATAAATGGTCATCACTAGCACAAATAGCTGATATGCCTGTCATTGCCTTAGGTGGGCTTTCACCAATGATGGTGCAACAGGCGACCCAGTATGGCGCAACAAGTATTGCAGGCATTCGTCAGTTTATGCAAAGCTAAAATTAAGCTAATAGCCTTATGATTTTATTGTACTCGAAGCTAATGTTGAGACACAATGTTTCTGTATAAATAGTTGTTTTCTATACACTTTACACAAGCGTTACACTGTATTAGATATAGCGAAGAAGAAGAGTATTACTTACAAACCGTTGCGTTTCCCTACATTGCTACACTGTATTAGCAGGGTCCATGCCTCTAATATAAAATATAAATTTTTAAAGCGTAAAATATCTTAGTAAGCATATAAAAGTTACTGTTAATAATGCCTCTTATGCATATAGTCTTTATTAACTAGATTCTATAAGTTAAAAAAGCAATGAGATGACGTTTTTCTTCAATAGTGCAAACCAGTCATTATTCAAAATAAGACAAATTACTAAGAATTTAAAACATACTGTAAGTTATCTATTTCAGAATTTTATATTTTATTATTCTAAACATTCAACCAACTACATAACAATTAATGGTATTACTATGAAAACCACTAAGTTACCTCAGTCAGCATGGAATGACGAACAGGCAGCCGGTTCTCAGTCGCAGTCGGCTAACCAGTCACATATTTATTATCTAACTCGCGATAAGAAAGAACAAATCGGCCGCGCCAGTAACGATGATATTTATAAAGACAAAAGTTACGATTATGAAGTCTCGAAACTCTCAGTAAATGATAAAGTCATGAGCAATAACAAGGCTTTTAGTAATTACGGTGAGGATATAGAAGCTAAATGTTCCGTAGACAGTGGTTATAAAAAGGCAGATAGTGGTTATAAAAAGGCGTCCCAAAAGTTTGAGAAATCATCAGCTATTATGCATCAAGGCGTTAAAAACCCATCGCAAGTGACTAGTAATGTTAAAGAAACGCACAGTAAAGACAACAATTTTGAGAAAGACAAAATTTTATTAGGTGTACCCTCTACCCCTGAAATTCCGGAACGCGTATTTATGAATGGTCTTATTAAGCATACCGCCATTGCTTTAGCAATAATCATCCCTTTAGCTGCTTTTTCCGCTTATGCAGCACCACAAAACCTGCCTATGAATACAGCGCCTACCAAAGACAATAATATGGCAACGATAGATATTGAGCCGTCATCAATTATACATAAGTCAGCAAGTACGCCAACTACCGTAGATACTGTCGACCTTGAGCAATATGCGGGGACTTGGTATGAAATAGGTCGTTTACCGATGTATTTTCAGCGTAAGTGCACTCGTGACGTAACGGCCACTTATACTGGCAAAGCTGATGGCTCAGGAATCACGGTACTGAATGAATGTGTTAAAGAAGACGGTACCGGAATTACTGCTGAAGGGCTTGCCAAACCTGCGGACGACTCAGGCAGCAAGCTCAAAGTAACTTTCTTGCCTTCATGGATTCGCTGGTTACCGGTAGGACGGGCTGATTATTGGGTATTAGCGCGCGATGCTGATTATAAAACAGCGTTAGTAGGCACGCCTAACCGCAAATATCTCTGGTTGCTTGCGCGTACGCCAAATATTAGCCAGCAAACTTATGCAAAATACCGTCAAATTGCGCAGCAACAAGGCTACGAGCTAAAAGAATTTAAATTGACGCCACAAACCAATCAGCACGTTAATCTTGTACCTTAACAGTGTATTTACATGAATCATTATTAGTTGATAAAGAGACAGCGCAATAAGCTGTCTTTTTTTATCTATGAATAGAGACTTTAAAAAATAAAAAGTTTAGACGTAATCTACATAATTGCGAGTAATAACGGTTATCACTGGCAAAATGCCCCATTTTAAGCTAAAATCTAAACGATTTAATCGCAAACAGGGCAACAAATATTTAAAATTACTGCCTTACTGTGGTACTCATATTCCAGTTTTTTCTAGAACTATCATTGTTATACATTATTTTTATCTCTTTATCCTACTTTATCTATTAAACTTACTCTTTACTAATTATAAGGATGTTTCTTGTGAGCAACGCTGATACCTTACGCCAACTACATCAAGACCATTTAAGCAAATATAATAATCAAGAACAACAAGCCATTGAATTGATTGGTTTATTAAATAAATTATACAACGAGCAAGATGTACAAGTTACTTTGTTTGGGGAAACACTCGATACCACGTCAGTGGGTCAAGTGCTGGCATTACATCAAAAAACGGCCATACGTGAGCAAGGTGGCAAGCCGGTCACTATCGCTGATACCTTAGCCATGGTTAAAGCTTTGGCTGCTAGCAGTGATATTCAAGCGACGCGTGTCGATGTCGGACAGTTAATTGCCAATGACAGCGATATACAAGAAGCGTTGCAAGCTATTAGCAAAGATAACAGCGCTATTAATGGTGCAACGGATGTAGTGTTATACGGATTCGGTCGTATCGGTCGTATCTTGACGCGTCTGTTATTATCACAAGCATCAAGCGCGAAGGGTATGCAATTAAAAGCGATTGTTGTGCGTCCTGCCGCTGCCGGTGACTTAGCCAAACGTATCTCTTTACTTGAGCGTGACTCAATTCATGGTCGGTTCTTAGGCGGCGTTAGTATTGACGATGACAATAATGGCATGATTATTAATGGCCGTTTCGTACAAGTTATTTATGCTAATGATCCAAGCGAGATTGACTATACTGCTTATGGTATCGACAACGCTTTGGTGATTGATAATACCGGTATATGGAAAGACGAAGCCGGCCTTGGCAAGCACCTACAAGCTAAGGGTGTAAAAAAAGTGTTACTAACAGCCCCTGCTGGTGGGGACATTAAGAACGTCGTTTATGGTGTTAATAATAACACGGTCGGCGATGACACTATCGTTAGTGCTGCTAGCTGTACGACCAACGCTATTACGCCCATGCTAAAAGTATTAAACGACGAGTATGGTATCAAAAACGGTCACGTTGAGACTATCCACTCTTTTACCAATGACCAAAACTTGATTGATAATTATCATAAAGCGGATCGTCGCGGTCGCAGTGCCGTACTGAACATGGTCATTACCAGCACAGGCGCGGCAAAAGCTGTCGGCAAAGCACTACCAGAGCTTAGTGGTAAATTAACGGGTAACGCGATTCGTGTACCGACGCCAAATGTCAGCTTAGCGATTTTAAACTTAAACCTAAAAACGGCACCGACTAGCGCTGATGCTTTAAATGAATTTATGCGCAATGTCTCTAATAGCAACCAGTGGCAATCGCAAATTGCTTATACCGATTCAACAGAGGCCGTATCCACTGACTTCGTTGGCGATACTCACGTTGGCGTTGTAGATGCTCAAGCAACTATCCTTACAGATAATCATGCCATTGTTTATATCTGGTATGATAATGAAGTGGGTTATAGCACGCAAGTACTACGTTTAGCGACACAAATGGCAGGCATTAGCTACGCTCAAATCCCAGCATAGTCGTTCAAGTATAAAAGATGGCTATGTTAAACCCTGCTATCTAAGTAGGGTTTGAACATAGTGCTTAAATGTTATACTGGCTATTATTGATATTAAATACAACACCCGATAGTCAGATTGGTTATCGGGTGTTGTTGCCATAATAATTGCTAATATTAGCTTGTAGAAAGGTTTCAGCCACCGTATAACTGCACCAGTGTGTGGAACGTGCTAATATAAAAACGAATATAAACACAGTTATTGACTGTAAACCAGATTGACAATTAAGGAACGTAACATGCGATTTATTGATGAAGCCATCGTAACCGTAAAAGCAGGTGATGGTGGTAACGGTATCGCCAGTTTTCGCCGAGAAAAATACGTCCCTCGTGGTGGCCCTGATGGTGGTGATGGGGGTACTGGTGGTGATGTTTATGTCATCGCTGTTGACAATACCAACACCCTAGTCGACTACCGTTACACCCGCCGCTATGATGCGATGCGTGGTGAAAATGGTCACAGTAGGAATTGTTCAGGCAAAGGTTCTGACGATATTTTCTTGTCCGTTCCAATTGGTACGACAATTATTGATACCGAAACTGATGAGGTTATCGGTGATTTAACCGAACTTGAGCAGACGCTATTGATCGCTAAAGGCGGTGATGGTGGTTTAGGTAATACCCATTTTAAGAGCTCCACGAACCAAGCACCGCGTAAAGCAACCTCGGGTTTTGAAGGGGAGCTAAAGGTACTTAAGTTTGAACTCAAAGTTGTGGCGGACGTAGGACTGATTGGCCTACCGAATGCGGGGAAATCAACCTTTATTCGTCAGGTTTCTGCTGCTACCCCAAAAGTTGCTGATTATCCGTTTACTACTTTAGTGCCAAACTTGGGCGTGGTCGATATCGGTCGCCATCGCTCCTTTGTTATGGCAGATATTCCAGGATTGATTGAAGGCGCATCAGAAGGTGCGGGCCTTGGTATCCGCTTCTTAAAGCATGTGGCACGGACGCGTCGTCTGCTACATATCGTTGATGTTCAGCCTATTGATGGCTCTGATCCAGTAGACAATGCCCGTATTATTTTCAATGAGCTTAAGCGTTTCTCTCCTGAGCTGGCTAATTTGCCACAGATTTTAATCTTAAATAAGATTGATCAAGTTATTGATGAAGACGAGTTGAATGAGCTTTGTACGCACATTGTTGCTGAGCTTAATTGGACAGGTGTCGTCTTTCGTACCTCAACTTTAATGGGTGAGGGTACTGATGCCGTAAAATATCATTTGATGAATGAGATTGAGCTTGAGCGCGAACGTGAAGAGGAAGATTCAGACTTTGCCGACGCCCAAAAAGCACGTTTTGAGCGTTTAGAAGTAGAAGTGCGCCTTAACACTGAGGCCCAACGCGAAGCGTACCGTGCTGCTCGTAGAGCGCAGCGTGAAGGTACTGATTTGCCTGATGACGATAGCTTTGATGATGAAGGCTTTGACGACGATGATGATGTCGAAGTGGTCTACGCCCCTTAATTTATACTTTGTAAAAGAAGATACTTATTAGTTTGCAGGGTCTTCCTTTATAAAATAATTATTTATTCTTAGTTTTTTAATTAATACCCGCAATATACAGGAGTTTTTATGGCAGGTGACATGGAACAAACGACCGAAGAAGCAAGGTTTATCAAGCAAACCCGCAACTTTGATATTCAGCGCGTTATTGTCAAGATTGGCTCATCGTTGTTAACCAATAATGGTCGAGGGCTGGATCGAACTGCCATTTACGAGTGGGCAAAGCAGATTGCAAAATTACATAATCAGGGCGTAGAAGTTTTGTTAGTATCCTCCGGTGCAGTTGCTGAAGGGGTGGTACGTATGAATCTTGATGAGCGGCCCAAAAAGCTTGCGGCATTACAAGCCTGTGCCTCTATTGGTCAGATGGGCTTGATTGAAACGTGGTGGTCGGCGCTGATTCAACATGGTATACAAAGCTCGCAGCTACTGTTGACTCATGATGATTTGTCTAACCGCAGCCGTTATTTGAATACCAGCAGCGCGCTCACGCAGTTATTAGAATGGCGTGTACTGCCAGTAATTAATGAAAATGATACGATTACTATTGATGAGATTAAATTTGGTGATAATGATACGCTAGGTGCGATGGCAGCGGCGATGGTCAATGCTGATCTATACATTATTTTGACCGATCAAGAAGGCGTCTTTACTGATAATCCGCGTAATAATCCAAATGCTAAAATGATTCGCCAAGAACGAGCAATGGCTGATTATTTATTTGATATTGCCGGCGATGGCGGTAAACTTGGGCGTGGCGGCATGTTAACTAAAATTCGCGCGGGTCGCTTAGCGGCGATGGGCGGCTGCCCGACCGTGATTGTCAGTGGTGCCATTGATAATGTTATTACTCGTGTCGTGTCAGGTGAGGCAGTAGGAACACTACTAACGACCAATGAACATGATAAAATCATCGCTCGCAAGCAGTGGATAGCAGCCCATTTACGGATGTCAGGTTCTTTAATTGTAGATGCTGGGGCGGCCAGAGCAGTGATTGAGCAAAATAGAAGCTTGTTGCCTGTTGGTGTGGTAGAAGTACGCGGCGACTTTGATGAAGGTGACGTGGTAGAAATTATTCATCAAGACAATGGTGCCCGCTTAGCGGTTGGACAAGTCAACTTTTCATCTACCGATGCGCGCCGTGTCGCCCGCGAACGTACTGGGCAGTTCGATAGAATCCTTGGCAATAATGAAGAGCGTGTGGTTATGGTACACCGTGATAATTTAGCGCTTTCTATGTAAGTCGATGCTCGGAATGAGTAAGCGGTTTATCTACAACAGATACATAGGTGGACTATGAAACTTGCTTATTGTTGGTTAAGCTCGATTGGTTAATTTTTGAATAAGTGAACAAGCTCAACCTAAAGCTAAGACCATAATATGAATTACGTTTTTGCGTAGAAATTTATTTCTTAATGGTTAGCAACGTGTGTATGTTTTAAAAAATTTGCTTTACCTCTTCTTTTTTATTTAACCTTGTATTTAACTTTGACAATAATAAATATTGTTCTATTTTGGAGATTGGTGCATGAGTCTTTCAGACAACAATAATTCAACTACTCAAAAATTTCCTACTTTGAAAAATGACAGATTACTGCGCGCGTTGCGTTTTGAGCCAGTAGATACCACACCGGTGTGGATGATGCGTCAAGCAGGGCGATATTTACCAGAATATAAAGCGACCCGTGCTGAAGCGGGCGATTTTATGAGTTTGTGTAAAGATACCGCTCGCGCCACCGAGGTTACACTACAGCCGTTACGCCGTTTTGATTTGGATGCGTCCATTTTGTTTAGTGATATTTTGACCATTCCTGATGCGATGGGACTTGGTTTATATTTTGAGACGGGTGAAGGTCCTAAGTTTAAATACCCTATCCGTCAACAGTCAGATCTTGACCGAATACCCACCCTTGATGTCAATGATTCATTAGATTACGTCATGCGCGCGGTAACCAGCATTCGTAAAGCGCTAAACGGACAAGTGCCTCTATTTGGCTTTTCAGGCAGTCCTTGGACACTGGCTACTTACATGATAGAAGGTGGTGGTTCAAAAGACTATCGTTATACCAAAGGGTTTTTGTATAGCAAACCGGAATTCTTACATCAATTGCTTGATAAGCTTGCGGTTGCAGTCATTGATTATCTCGATGCGCAAGTTATTGCTGGTGCGCAAGCAATACAGATATTTGACAGCTGGGGCGGGGCGCTTGGTCATCGTCAATTTGTTGAATTTTCGCATGCCTATAACAAGCGAATTGTTGCTGAGTTAAAAGTACGTCATCCTGATATTCCAGTCATTTTATTCACCAAAGGCGGTGGTCTCTGGTTGGACATTCAAGCCGATAGCGAAGCGGATGCTTTGGGATTAGATTGGACAATGCCGTTAGACCGCGCGCGCCAAGTTCTAATTGAGAGCCAACGCCAGTTAACGAAACAGAATAAGAAGGTACAGCGTAACAAAGCCATTCAAGGTAACTTAGATCCTGCGACGTTGTATGGCTCTCCTGAAACGATCCGCTCAGAAGTGAAATTAATGCTCGACAGTGCTTATGCTGGTGGAGAAAAAACTGGCTATGTGGCAAATTTGGGCCATGGTATTACACAGTGGGCCGATCCTGAGCGCGCCAAGGTGTTTATTGATGCAGTGCACGATTATCAAATATAATGACCAGAATTGTCTTTAATAAATGTTCATTCTGTAAAAAGGAGGTCTTATGATTTCAGCAGCTATCGTTGGTGGAACAGGCTATACCGGTATCGAGCTTATTCGTCTGCTATCGGCGCATACTGAAGTGTCCATCGACTTACTAACTTCACGTAGTGAAGCGGGTACGCGAGCTGATGAGATATTTCCAAGCTTACGCGGTGTCTCTGACCTTGTCTTTAGTGATTTAGATGATAAGACCTTATCAACGTTACAACAATGTGATGTAGTGTTTTTTGCCACGCCGCACGGAGTAGCTATGCGCCAAGCTGAAGCTTTAACCCAAGCTGGGGTTAAAGTTATTGATTTGGCCGCTGACTTTCGTTTGCAGTCTTTGTCAGATTTTGAGCATTGGTATCAGCAGCCACATACCTGTCCTGATCTACTAAAAACAGCCGTTTATGGCCTACCGGAGTTGAACCGTGATAAGCTCGCAAACGCCTCCGTTGTAGGTAATCCCGGTTGCTATCCGACTACTGCTATTTTGGGATTAAAGCCTATTATAGAATTGCAAAATCAGCAAGCAATACGTCTAATTGAACCACGTATTGTTATCGATGCTAAATCTGGCGTATCAGGAGCTGGTCGGCAAGCAAGCCTAGCGCTTAACTATGCTGAGACTACTGATAATTTCAAAGCTTATGGCGTAACAGGACATCGTCACCTACCAGAGATTGAGCAGGGTATTGCACAATTATTAAATAGTCAATTTACCCATCGCGTTCGTTTTTTACCGCATTTAATTCCTATGATTCGTGGCATGTTCAGCTCTATTCATATGGAGCTTACTGAAGCCGGCAAGGATATCGACTGGCAAAAAGAATTTGAGGCCAGTTATTTATCAGAGGCTTTTGTTGACGTAATGCCAAGCGGTATTTATCCTGATACCCGTAGTGTCCGTGCCAGCAATCGCTTGCGTATTGCTGTGCATCAAGACAACGAACGGGCCGAGTTGACAGCACTGGTTGTACAAGATAACTTAGTTAAAGGGGCAGCGGGACAGGCAGTTCAGAATATGAACATTATGTTTGGACTTAATGAGACCTTAGGGTTAAACTTTGCGCCTATTGTCCCTTAAATGCTCACTATCACCTATCGTCACTCAGTTACTGCCGTAGATAATCCCAAAAAGGCACTTTAACATGAGAGACGATTAATAATTAATGTTTAATTAATAACGTTTAAACGAGTATTTAATATAGAGTTCAATGTCCTTTTATCACAGAATTTTTACTGTGAAGTCAGCACGCTTACAGCGCTATGCTAGGTATTGACTCTGAATTCCGTTATAATATCTCGCTTTCCTGTTAAGAGATACTGTCTACATGCGTGTTAAGACTGCCCCCCGCTTGCGCTTGCAGCCAGCACGATTGTCGTGTCACGCGCCTGCTTCTATACTTAATGAGTCATCTCAACCCCTAACGTTGAGTGCCAACCAGTTGCGTCCTTTGGTAACTCCTCAAGGCATAATTAGCAGACAGCAGGGAGCAAGCACATTGGTGCTGGCATTGTTTGTAGTAGCTGTGCTGGTAACTGCTATAGTTGCGGTAGTATTTGGTCATAAGCTTGGCTACCAACGCGGCTACTATTCGCTGCAAAATGAAACCAAGCAATCGGCTGTCACTAGTGAACAAGCCGGTAAAGAACTCAAAGAGTTACGCATCAAAAACAAAATCTTAACCAATCAAATATCAACAGCTAAGCAAGAGTTGCTGATCAGTTTGACAAATTTAGATGAGTTACGCCAAACCCAGCAAGCTTTAAAGGTAGAAAGTAAACAAGTCTCTCAGCTTAGTGATTTATATGCAAAAGTGATTACTAAACAGGGCGGTATGCCTCTACAGATTCTTGGTGTTAAGATTGACCCTCTTCCTGAAAATGCTTTTGAGTTCGGTTTTGATGTAGGTATGCTTAGTGAAGATGGCCAAGCAAAGAATTTGGCGGTAACTCTGACTTTGCAGGATAAAGACAACTTTATAGAAGTACCTTTAGAACCAGCGAATTATGCGATTGAAGGTATTGTACGTATACGGGGTCGCTTTGTGATGCCAGCAGGATTTAAGCCGTTACAAGTTAAACTTAATTTAGAAGCCGGTGACCAGAAAGTAGAACAGTTTTACGACTGGAATCTTGGTGATATGGTAGACAATATGCCGCTATCACTTTTAGATTTGCCGGAAGTTGATAAAAGTCCTATTTCTAATGAGACTGCTGGTGCACAACCGAGTACTGCCAAAAAGCTCAAACCTTAATAAATAACTTTTAGCTATTTTATTTTTACTTGCCTAACGTTATTTTTGAATTTAATTTCCTTTGAAACTGTATGGTCATGATGAAACCTCTATTAACGCAAGTAATACCCACTGTTTTAGACTGGCACTTTCCAAGTATGCCAGTAGGTCACCAAGCACAAGACAGCGATCCTGAAGGCGATACGTCGCCACAAGCAGATGTTATGGTCGCAGAGCCGGAAGTTGCTAAGCCACCTATGTATGCGGTGGTTATGTACAATGATAATTACACGCCAATGGAGTTCGTAGTTTATATCTTACAATCAGAGTTTCGCCATAATGTCGATGCGGCGATTGAAATTATGATGACAATTCATAATAGTAGTAAGGGAATTGCGGGTATTTATCCTAAAGATATTGCCGAAACTAAAGCGAAAAAAGTCAATAGTTTAGCGCATCGTGAAGGTTATCCTTTACTAACCCAAATCGAACCACATCAAGGCGAATAGAGTGGAGTATCTACTTTAATTCGCTGCTGATTAATTCTTTACATAACAATTGTTATATAGCTTTTACTTCAAACTAATCTATTTTATTTTCAATTCGTTATGGCTATTTAATAGTGTCCTACTAGCTAATTCTCATTATACCTTCCTGTGCTATCCTCTTAATTCTGCTGCCGCTTTATCTTGCAACCAATTCCACCACCCTTGATTATCATCATAGATAACCTTATATAGATTCTATCGTAGATGGTTATCTATGTTGTCATTAATTCTGTTTGCTTCCTATTTACAATACTTTACCTCTGTATATTCTATGCTTTTCCTTCATTACTCACGTAAATTATGTGCTTATTAGTAGATATCTAGTTTTAGTAAGCGTCCATATAATTCAATAGGGCACGCCAGTTATTTTAGCCAGGTTGCATAGTGTGAGGCTTTTATAAGCTTTGATACATTTTAGTACGTGCTAATCGATTGACTATCAACCTCTATCATGTTGATATGAAGAAAAGCTGACGGTAATTACCAAGACGAATGCTTTTATAATTGTCTTCAATATTTTTGGTTGTATCCGTTAGTGAGTAATCATGCTAATAACTAGACATCACCCTTGAAGAATCTATCTACTGCCCTGATTTAGTAAACATGTGATTCATAAACTATCAAATTATAAAGATAGATATAACCGTAGGAATTCCTTATGTTAAGTCGTCATCTCGAAGTCTCTTTACGTTTAGCAATGACCCTTGCGCGCCAAAAGTCGCATGAGTATCTTACTGTTGAACACCTGTTATTAGCGTTACTAGAAAACACGCACGCTGCCAATACGCTAACTGCCTGCAATGCTAACGTATCAAGCTTACGCACCGAGTTGGAAGCTTATATTAATAAGCACACGCCAACTGTAGATGTAGATATGGAGGAGTCTCCACAGCCTACCCAAAGCTTTGATCGTATTTTACAACGGGCAATTTTCCATGTTCAGTCTATCGGTGGTGGCCGCTTGGTTGAAGGCTCAGATATATTGGTTTCTATGTTCTCAGAGCACGATACTTATGCTGTTTACTTGCTTAAAAAGCAAGGCATTAGCCGTTTAGAGCTGACCCAATACCTATCACATGGTCAGGATAAAGATGAGCCTGCTGAACCGCGTGCATCGATGACTGGTGAGCGCCGTGCGGCATCTGAGAAAACTAGTAAAGATCCTTTAGTGGAGTTTGCCAGTAACTTAAATCAGCGTGCTGCTGAAGGTAAAACAGATCCCTTGATTGGCCGAGGTCCTGAGATTGAACGCGCCGCTCAAGTATTGTGTCGCCGCCGGAAAAATAACCCGTTGTTGGTTGGTGAGCCAGGCGTTGGTAAAACCTCAATTGCTGAAGGTTTAGCTTGGTTGATTATCAATGACAAAGCGCCCAAACCATTGAGTGGCTGTGTCATTTATAGCCTTGATATCGGCTCTTTAATTGCGGGCACCAAGTATCGCGGCGACTTCGAAAAACGTATGAAGTCATTGCTCGATGCGCTTAAGAATAAACCCAATGCGATTCTTTTTATCGATGAGATTCATATGATTATTGGGGCAGGCTCGTCCATGAGTAGTAATATGGATGTGTCCAACCTTATTAAACCAGCTCTTGCTAATGGAGAGCTGCGCTGTGTTGGTTCAACCACTTATACTGAGTATCGTCAGGTGTTTGAAAAAGACCATGCCTTATCACGCCGTTTCCAAAAAATTGATGTGAAAGAACCCAGTGTTGACGAAAGTATCGATATCTTGCGCGGCTTAAAGCCACGTTATGAAGAATTCCATAATGTTGAATATACCGATGCCGCCTTAATCAGTGCGGTACAGCTCTCTTCTAAGCATATTCACGAGCGTTTTTTGCCGGATAAAGCAATTGACGTTATCGATGAAGCTGGCGCGTATAAGCGCTTGGGTGTTATCCCGGATGCCGATGATATCAATGCAGAAGACAGCTTAATTGCTGACTTAGAGCAATCGCTTAACGATGAAGACGTTGATAATAATGATGAAATGCAGGACGAAGCAGCGGCTGCTAAGACCAATGATAAGTCTAAAGCCGTTGATACAAATAAAGCTAAAAATAAAAAGCCCCCTATGAAAATCGATGTGGCTGATATTGAAGCAATCGTTGCGAAGTTAGCCCGTATTCCACCCAAATCTGTATCAAGTGATGACAAAGGTGTCCTTGAGCATCTAGATCGTGACTTGAAACGTTTGGTCTTTGGTCAAGATGAAGCGATTGCGACGCTTGCTGATGCGATTAAATTATCGCGTGCTGGTCTTAAAGAGCCAGAAAAGCCTATTGGATCCTTCATGTTTGCAGGTCCGACAGGGGTGGGTAAGACAGAGGTGTCGCGTCAGTTAGCAAATCTGTTAGGCGTTGAGCTGGTACGCTTTGATATGTCAGAATATATGGAAGCCCATACTGCCTCCCGCTTGATTGGTGCACCGCCAGGCTATGTGGGTTACGATCAAGGCGGCTTACTCACTGAGAAGATTAATCAACATCCGCATTGTGTATTATTATTTGACGAGATTGAAAAAGCGCATCCTGATGTCTTTAACTTGTTACTACAAGTGATGGATCACGGTACATTAACGGACAATAACGGTCGCGTTGCTAGCTTTAAACAAGTCATCGTTATTATGACTACTAACGTGGGCGCAGAGAGTATCAGCCGCTCATCTATGGGCTTTACTGAACAAGATCATAGCCGTGATAATAATGAGTCGCTCAAAAGAGTCTTTAGTCCTGAATTTCGTAACCGTTTAGACGCTATTATTCAGTTTAACCCGCTTGATACTTCGATAGTAGTGTCTGTTGTTGATAAGTTCTTGGTTGAGCTGCAGGTACAGCTTGATGATAAGCAAGTGACTTTAGAGATTGATGATGAGGTACGAGAATATTTAGCTGAGAAAGGTTATGATCGTCTGATGGGGGCACGTCCAATGCAGCGTCTGATTCAAGATGAGATCAAAAAACCGTTGGCTGGTATGATTTTATTTGGTGACTTGGTCAATGGTGGTGTGGTACATCTCACTTTAGAGACAGAGCAAACGGATGGCGAACAAGATACCGTTAGCCTCGATAAAAATAGCGATAAAGGTTCAGCAGATAGCCGTATCATTCTGACAGTAGTCGAAACCCATGAACCAAGCTCAGATTCTGAATCATTAGCCAGCTGAGCAAAGTTGTGTTTAACATAGAAAATATATTTTCAAGATAGAATAGGTTTTTAGATATACATCAAGTAAGTAAAAAACGGTTACTGTTATAGTAGCCGTTTTTTTATTAGCATTTATAATTAACTTCATGCGATGATTGATGTTAGTAGCTTGTCTTATAGTAAAACTCAATACAGTTTTTTGCTACTATTGCTATTATTATTTATATGACCGTCTACTATATGCTTAACTTTTTATAAGTAGATAATATACTTAGATAAAAGTAACCTGTTATGAACTGGTAGGTGATAAAACCACTAAAAATGAGGCTAAATTCTAATGCAGCTATTTGATGATGAACAACTGGATGATAAGGCAGCTAAAACTGCGGAACAAAAACAAGTGATTTTGGACAACGTACGCCTGCCAGAAGATTGGAAAACAGCGTTGGCAGATGAGTTAACTTCGGACAATATGGATAATTTACGTGAGTTTTTAAAGCAGGCTTATCAATCAGATACGAGCGTTTATCCACCCGCAAATTTAATGTTTAATGCTTTTAATCTAACACCTTTATCACAAGTTAAAGTAGTGATATTGGGCCAAGATCCTTATCATCGTCCGGGGCAAGCAATGGGATTATCGTTTTCTGTACCAAAAATAATTCCAAAACCACCGTCACTAAATAATGTACTTAAGGAGATGGCCACTGATATTGGTACTCATTATTCAGCACATGGAGATTTAACTTATTGGGCACAGCAAGGGGTATTGCTACTAAACAGCTCATTAACCGTCAGTGAAGGGGAACCGAACAGTCATCAAAATGCAGGCTGGGAGTCTTTTACCGATGCGGTGATCAATATCATTAATGAGCAAACAGAGCACACAGTATTTATTCTATGGGGTAGTAAAGCACAGAAAAAGGGTAGATATATTAATACTGACAAGCATTTAATTTTGACAGCGGTACATCCATCACCACTAGCAGCCAATCGTGGCGGTTTCTTTGGTTCTAAGCCGTTTTCTAAAACTAATGACTATTTGATTCAGTATGGCCAAACGCCCATAGACTGGCAATTGCCACAGTAAATGACATTAATTAGCAAAGTAAACAGCCATGAGTCTTAGTATGGATAACCGTCTATTACAGTCCCATAATATATCTGCAGATAGCATAAGTACGACTAAGTTTTGGAGCATCCAAGATGTCAAGTGGATGAATTATGCATTAGAATTAGCGCGATGTGGTGCTGGGCGTGGAGAAGTGCCTGTCGGTGCGGTTTTGGTACATGAACAGATAGCTATTGGCAAGGGTTTTAATGAGCCTATTGGTCGTCACGATGCGACTGCTCATGCTGAGATTGTGGCATTAAGGGATGCCTGTCAGCGTTTAAGTAACTATCGGTTACCGCTGGAAACCACCTTATATGTTACTTTAGAACCCTGTACTATGTGCGTTGGTGCGCTTATTCATGCCCGTGTTAATAAACTCGTCTACGCAGCCTTTGAGCCTCGGGCAGGCGTGGTTAGTAGCCAAATGAATTTACCAATGCAACCTTTCTATAACCATAGCATTCAAGTACACCAAGGCTTATGTGCTGAGCACAGCAGTGAGATGCTAAAAGCCTTCTTTCGTAAGCGTAGGCAGGCAAGTAAGAATAATAAAAAAGATTTGGTGAATAAATAAGATATCCACTGAAGTGCTAGTGATAGCATGGTTTATTTGGTATAATAACGCTCTATTTGGCTGCACTAATAGTGTCAGCTGGTAAGTTATTGATAAATAAGCAAGTATTGTTTTATAAGTGTTTACTATGACTGTTGTTACCTCGTTACCCAAATACACAATTATTGATGATGGAACGCAGTATTTGCGCTATCCTGTGATATGTATTGATGGACCGAGCGGGGCAGGTAAAGGCACCGTGGCATGGCGTTTAGCGCAAACACTAGGGTATCAGTTATTAGACTCTGGCGCGCTGTATCGCATAGTTGGTTTGAAAGCTTTTGAGGCTGGATTGCTTAGTGTGGATATACAACAGCTGATTGATGAAACAGTGTTATTAGAATTGACAAAGAGTTTGCAGATTGCTTTTGAGCCTAATAACGTTTCAGGACGCGTTGATATTATCGTTAATGGTCTTAGGGTGGGTGAGCAAGTCCGCAATGAAACCGTAGGCGGATATGCATCACGAATAGCAGTATTTCCACAAGTACGTCAGGCTTTGCTAAAATTACAGCAAGATATGGCAATGCGCTCAGGGCTAGTTGCGGATGGTCGTGATATGGGAACAGTGGTATTTCCTTATGCTGACGTTAAAATATTTTTGACTGCAAGTGCTGAAGCTCGTGCAGAGCGCCGAGTCACTCAGCTTGTGAATGCTGGACAAACAGCTGATTTTGATGCAATTTTAACAACCATTAAAGCCCGTGATGAACGTGATGAGAATCGTGCTATAGCACCTTCAAAACCTGCGGAAGACGCCTTACTTATTGACAGCTCAAGTCTTGACGCTGATACCGTTTATCAACGGATAAAAGAGCAATGTCAAACACAAGGCATTTGCTTTTAATGTTCATGTAAAAAAACAGTATTGATAGATCAGAAGTGGAGAATACAAAAAATCTATTTCATTTGTTCTTATTATAAAATCACACTTATTATTATTGTTTGTGCTTATGAAAATACATACTATAATTATAATGAAGACACGTGTTGCTAGCGAGTATCAATAAAGAGTCTGCTCATTAGCAACAAATGTTTTTTATATATGAGGATATAAGATATAAAACCAGTATCTCGTTTTATATCTTCATAAATTTGATCCGTACTGTGCTGGACAGGATGCGGCTATACAAAGGTAGACATAATGGAATCATTTGCTGAACTATTTGAAGCGAGCATCGAAGAAACAGGTCTGGATATCGAGCGTGGCTCGGTAATCAACGGTACTGTTGTGGCCATCGATAATGACTGGATTACTGTTGATACTGGTCTAAAATCTGAAGGTATTGTCGCTCGTGAAGAGTTTTTAAGCGAAGAAGGTGAACTTGAAGTTGAAGTTGGCGATACTGTAGACGTTGTGGTTGAAGCGGTTGATAACGGTATGGGTCAAACCTTACTGTCACGCGAAAAAGCCAAACGCGTCGAAACATGGAATATCCTTGAAAAAATCTATGACAACAATGAGATTGTAAAAGGCATTATTTCTAGCAAAGTAAAAGGTGGCTTCACGGTAGACATTGGTACTGTGCGCGCTTTCCTACCGGGTTCACTGGTAGATGTTCGTCCTATCCGTGATACGACGCACCTAGAAGGTAAAGAGCTAGAGTTTAAAGTCATCAAGCTTGATCAAAAACGTAACAACGTTGTGGTCAGTCGCCGCGCGGTTATGGAAGCTGAAAACTCAGCTGAGCGCGAAGAGCTATTGAACAAGCTCGAAGAAGGTATCGAGATCGAAGGTATCGTTAAGAACCTTACTGATTATGGTGCATTCGTTGATCTTGGCGGTATCGATGGTCTGTTGCACATCACTGATATGGCATGGCGCCGCATCAAGCACCCATCTGAAGTGGTTGAAGTGGGTCAAGACCTTAAAGTCAAAGTACTTAAGTTTGATCGTGAACGCAACCGCGTTAGTCTAGGTCTAAAACAATTAGGTACTGATCCTTGGGATAACGTTGGCGGAACTTACCCAGTGGGTAGTGTGGTTAAAGCTCGCGTAACCAATCTAACAGATTATGGTTGTTTTGCTGAAATCTCTGAAGGTGTCGAAGGTCTAGTACACGTGTCAGAAATGGATCACACCAACAAAAATATTCATCCATCAAAAGTAGTACAAGTTGGTGACGATATTGATGTGATGATTCTTGATATTGACGAAGAACGTCGTCGTATCAGCTTAGGTATCAAACAGACTCTAGCCAATCCATGGGACGAGTTTGATAAGAAACATGAGCGCGGTGATAAAATCACTGGTACGATTAAATCAATCACTGACTTCGGTATCTTTATCGGTTTAGATGGTGGTATTGATGGTTTAGTGCATTTATCTGATATTTCATGGAACGAAACTGGCGAAGATGCTATCCGTAACTACAATAAAGGTGACACCGTAGAAGCTATGGTATTGTCTGTAGATTCAGAAGCAAATCGTATTAGCTTAGGCGTGAAACAATTAACATCAGATCCATTCAACGAATACCTAGTCAATAATGACCGCGGTGCTATCGTTAATGGTAAAGTGAAAGAAGTTGACGCCAAAGGTGCAACGATTGAACTTGCTGATGAAGTTGAGGCATACCTACGCGCCTCTGAAATTCAGCGTGATCGCGTTGAAGATGCCACTAAGCATCTGACTGTTGGTGATGACGTTGAAGCTAAAATCATCAGTGTTGATCGCAAAACACGTAACATTAGCTTGTCAATCAAAGCTAAAGACGAAGCTGAAGAACGTCAAGCGATTAAAGACTTGGGTAGCAGCTCTGCTCCGCAAGCCGCATCATCTGATGCACAACCAAAAACTATTGGTGACTTAATTAAAGAGCAAATGCAATAAGCTTATTTTATTAATAACTAATAGTATTTTTAGTACATAGCAATACAATGAAAAAGCGACTTCGGTCGCTTTTTTGTGTCTGGATTTTATTTTCATAAAAAATTGATAATATTAGACTAAGCTTTTCATTAATGTAACTAAAACTTCACTACGAGGCGTTTTAGTTGCGACTATCATTTGCAAGGTTGAGTAACAAAATGTAAAATACAGCTAAGTGTTTGAAACGCTGCAAACTTTTATTTATTAGTATTAAGATACGTTAACTAGGATGATCAATCAGATTGATTGCTGTTGTTTGATAAATTCTAGATATACACTACTTACTATGAGCTTTACCCCCCAATTTATAATAACCATTAATCAAAGAGGCAAGCAAAATAATGCAACAAGCTATCAATAAGTCTGATTTTATTAATAATTTGAGTGCTAATTGTGACACTATAACTGATATGGTTATTGATGACGCTGTGCGCGAGATTATAAACCTAATGATAGAAACTTTGGCAAATGATGGACGAGTAGAAGTTCGCGGTTTTGGTAGTTTTTGTTTACATCATCGTCTTGCTCGCACAGGACGCAACCCTAAAACAGGCGAGAATGTACTAGTTCCTGCTAAAGCTATTCCCCACTTTAAGCCGGGTAAAGCACTGCGTGAAGCTGTAAATGATAAAGTAACCTTGACATAAAGCGTTATAAGCAACTAGGATACTAACTCACGACAGCTACATTTTCAGCTACGTCCTATCCATAATAAGTTATTGCTATTTCAAACAAGGTATATAGATTATGCGTCTTTTACTGTTTGTATTATTATTTTTAAGCTTTGCATATGCGCTTGGCTTGGTATTAGCAAATAATACCGAAGTAGGGGTGAATTTACTATTTTCACAGGCCCCTGCTATGAATTTAGGGCTACTGTTGATACTTTGTCTTATACTAGGCATCGTCATTGGTATGCTACTTGCTCTATTGATGTTCCGCGTCTTACAAAATAAGTGGGAGATATCGCGCTTACAAAAGCTTAATAATAATTTACAAGAGCAAGTTACTCAGGCGAATACTGTTATCGACCGTCAAGCCAATGCGCCTACCGTAGAAGATGCTGTTTATGGCGCGACTACTGTGCGTATAGAAGATGATAACTCGCGTTTAAATAATCGCTCAAATAACGTTTATCCTACTGACTCTGCAGTACTAACGAAACGTAAGCGTGACTAAAGATAAGCAAATGCAATAGTGCTGTCAGCTTATAATTGTTTGATGAATTCAACATTAAATTTTGCTATAAAATGGTAGGTCCATGACTAACAATACATCCATCACTAATACAGTTATCCCTAACCCAGTAATGTCTCCAGTTATCGTGGCTTTAGACACTCCAACGATGGATGCGGCGTTAGCACTAGCAGATAAACTAGACCCAGCCCTATGCCGGTTAAAAGTGGGAAAAGAGCTGTTTACGCGTTCTGGACCTGCAATTGTGCAAGCATTACAACAACGCCAGTTTGAAGTATTTTTAGATTTGAAATTTCATGATATTCCTAATACGACTGCGCAAGCGGTATTGGCTGCGGCTGACTTGGGTGTTTGGATGGTTAACGTTCATGCCAGCGCTGGCTATGATGCGATGTCATTGGCAAAGCAGCGTTTAGTTGATGGTAATTATGATACATTGCTGATTGCCGTCACGGTATTAACCTCTATGAGTAGTGATATATTGCCACAGATTGGTGTTACTGGTAATTTAAATACTCAAGTTAGCCGCTTAGCAAAGCTGACTCAACAAGCCGGTCTTGATGGGGTGGTATGCTCAGCACAAGAAGCAAAAATACTGAAAGCACTCTGTGGTACTGACTTTAAATTGATAACACCAGGTATCCGTTTGCCAGAAGACAACCCTGATGATCAGCATCGTATCTGCACGCCTAAGCAGGCCTTAAATGATGGGGCTGATTACTTAGTTATTGGACGCTCAATTACTGAAGCAGATGACCCAGCCGCTAAATTAAAGAAAATATTACAAAGTATTTTATAAGAAGCTGTTTTTTAGAAGTGTCTGTTAAAGATAAGCTATTATAAGCAAACCGTCATTCTCAAATATGAAGTAAAAAAGACAACGTAGCGGTTGTCTTTTTTACTTTTTAATATCGGCTATATAAATGCTAAACTAACTGACTAATTTATATTTTATTATTATTAATATTGGATCGTATGAAATTACAAATTGTAAGTGATCTACATATCGACAGCTATGTTAGACAGTCATATTCGATGGGTCATATTCCTAAAACGGATGCGGATGTGGTTTTGGTAGCAGGGGACACCGCAAACAGCGATAGTGGGATGCCATGGCTACAAGAACAAGCTGAACGTTTACAAGTCCCAGTGATTACTGTCGCTGGAAACCATGAATATTTTAGTGAAGATGTACTGCATTTTGATAAGAAGCTGGCGATGTGGGACAACTATAGTGCAACAGCGAATACAGGCGTACGTGTCCTTCAATGTCAGCACATTGATATTGGGGAAGTACGCATACTTGGTTGTACGTTATGGACTGATTATCAGTATCAAGCGGATGAAAACACGATGGCGATTGCTAAGCGCTTTATGCGTGACTATAAGCAAATTTACGCAGGTCGTGACTTGTTCTCACCTGAGGTGTCAATACGTTTACATAACGAGCAGCGTCAATGGTTACAACAGGCTTTGATAAAATCAAAGGAGCTAGGTAAAAAAACGGTGGTGATGTGCCATCATAGTATCAGTCCATTATCAGTCTCTGAGAAATATGCCAGCTTGCCAAGTAATGCGGCCTTTGTCAGCGACTTTTCAGCATGGATGCATAAACCCTGGGCACCAATGCTGTGGGTACATGGACATACGCATGAGGCTTTTGATTATCGAATCGATAAAACTCGAGTGGTTGTTAATCCGCGTGCCTATCCGAACGAAGTAAGTAGTACCGCAATAGAATTTGCGTGGGATAAAGTTGTTGATATTGGTTAAGGTTGTTGAATTCTATGGACTAGCTAGTTTTTATAACACAAAAATCTGCCATCAATGATTTTATTAATACTAAATTCATATTTTGTTCATTCTGAACAAGAAATCTGCTACGCTAGCTACCATGAGTAAACATCCTGATTCTTTTGGTCCCAATCCGAAAGCCAAACCAATAAGAGCACATAATCCAAGCGTGCCCGCGCCTGCGCATTTACCGGATAGTATGGTATCTTCAGTCAGCCTATTGCCTACAGATAAGCGTCTAATATTATTTACTCGGCATTCACTGCGTGAGCGCTCAGATGGTAACGGTTTTGCCAGCTATCAGCTGCCACTGACACCCAAAGGCCGCGTATTGGCCAAGTCTTGGGGGCATTGGCTATCAGGTAATCTACCGTATTCTCTCGATGTTGACAGCATCTCAAGCCCGATTGGTCGCTGTATTGATACCGCACAGCTGATGCAAGAAGGTGCGGGTCTACAACGCCATATTGTCCATCAATCTTTATTGGTTGAGCCTGGGAGCTTGGTTACTGAGCCTGACATTGCTAATGCGGTATTTAAAGAGATTGGAGTCCTTAACTTCATCAATCGCTTTTTGCAGGGTAGTCTTGAGGGTACAAAAAATGCCTATCAGGGCGGGCTTGATATTTTATCATTATTTTATCAGCATCAACCGCAGCAAGGGCAATTAATGCTGGCAGTCAGTCATGACACGTTATTGTCTGCCTTTTTAGCAGTGATGCTTGATGTGGCGGAGATTGATTGGAACGATTGGCCAAAGATGATGGAAGGGGTGTTCTTATGGTTTGATGATAAACCTTTTAGGGAAACCAATGCCTATTTTGTCTGGCGGGGTGAAGTTTATATTCGTCCGGTCAGTACCTTGTTAGAAGGTTATTTTGCCGCAGGATTTCATTCTAGTAAACTACTGCTACCACCAGAGGTAAAGTGGAATTAGTTTACTTCACGTATCGCTTACTTAATGTATAGCTCCCTTGTCTTAATACAATGACGTTGCTAGTATTTTTAGAGTTATATTTTTGATGATTATTTTAACTATTTCTTAAAGTTATAGACAGATATAAAAAAACCTTGCCGCTAGGACAAGGTTTTTTTATGCGTATGGTCTAAACTAAACAAATCTTAAGCTTGTAAGCCTTTGATCGTTTTGTTCAGGCGGCTCTTACGACGAGCTGCTTTATTCTTATGAATAATACCTTTGTCAGCCATACGGTCAAGAACTGGTACCGCTTTTTTATAAGCTTCAGTTGCCGCATCATAATCTTTAGCAGCGATTGCCGCATCAACACGTTTCAAATAAGTGCGAACCATTGAGCGTTGTGATGCAGAGTTTTGACGACGTTTGGTGTTTTGACGGGCGCGTTTACGAGCTTGTGCAGTATTAGCCACGCGTATCTCCTTTATGAAAGACAGGTAAAAATAGAAAGTTGATTGCAATAAATAATGGATTGTACAATCATCGGTGACGAGCAGCCGTCTCGTCAAATATGATATCGATGCCCGATATAAATAAGTCATCGCTTGCGCCAACACTGTTTGGAATAATTAAACAGCTTCGACGTGTAAAGCCGGATATCTTAGCAAATTATTGCACTAAGGACAATATATTTGATGACCGATGCTCAAAGAAGTTAAGCTTATGACAGTAAAGATGGGCAATCTGATAAGATATCTTACAATATATTATGAATAATAGCTTTAGTTATAGCGTACCTTATATATGATATCAAATATAAAATAACTTATACGAAGACGCTTGGTTATTTTTATGACATTCTATGACTACGAAAATATGGATGGAATATGCAGCAAAAAGCAATTGTAATTGGCGCAACAGGATTGGTAGGGCAACATCTTATCAAGCAGCTAAGTGCACTTTATGATACTTTAATTGTGATTGCTCGGCGTCCGCCGCGCTATATTAATGCCAGTATGCGCTTTTATCAAGTGAACGATTTTGAGAATTTAACAGAAGTGTTTGCTAGTGTGGGCGCTGATCGGTCAACGGACGCTTTTAGTTGCCTTGGCACGACTAAAAAGCAGGCTGGTAGCGATGAAGCTTTTCGCAAAGTAGATCATGACTATAATGTTACTTTTGCAACGCTATGCCGAGATAAAGGCGTCGAGAACTTCTTTTTATTATCGTCTATGAACGCAGATATCGACAGTAGATTCTTGTATAACCGCGTAAAGGCAGAGACTGAACAGTCTATTAAGTTACTGGATTTTGTACAGTTAGTTATTTTTCGCCCGTCATTGCTATTAGGCAAGCATAAAGGTCGTCCGCTTGAGAGCATCAGCCAAAAAGCTTTTCAGCTCATATCTCCCTTAGTTTCAGAGTCGCTACCGCTGCATCCTATTTCTGCTAAGCGTGTGGCAATTGCCATGGCGATGGCCGCTCAAGATGGCTATGAGCGCCGCAAATATCATTCTGAGCCTATGCCTGCTAAAACGACTGTTATTGAAAATAAGCAGATGCTTGCGATGACGCGCGCGAAATAGTAAGATTATTTTCGATAAATAAACCGAATTATTATTAATAATAAATAAGGAGCGTCACCATGTCAGAAGCGACTACGATAAATAAAGAGAACTTTGTTACCTGTGATTTATTAGATGCCAATCCTGAGTCACAAGTTTGTCTGCCAAATATTGAAGGCAAGTCATTCTATAGCTTTGGCGGCAAAGACAGGTTTTTCGGTGAAATAGTGACCGTAAAATGTTTTGAAGACAATAGCCGCGTTAAAGAGCTGTTAAATAGTGATGGCAAAGATAAAGAGGGCAACGGTAAGGTATTGGTCGTTGATGGTGGCGGCTCGATGCGTTGTGCGCTGCTCGGTGATATGATTGCAGAGGCAGCTATTGATAACAACTGGGCTGGTGTAGTGATTTATGGTTGCGTCCGTGACGTTGATGATATGGCGCAGATGGAGCTTGGCGTCATGGCTCTTGGCTGTATCCCGCGCAAATCTAATCGCCGCGATGAAGGCCAAACTGACATTGAGATTAGCTTTGGTGATTTGACCTTGAACTCAGGTATGTTTATTTATGCCGATAATAACGGTATGATTGCAAGCGATAAGCTTCTTATATAGTAGAACGCTTAATAAGCCGGATGATTGTTGCTGAATATAAAAGTTATCTTTATAAAAAATATAATCAACCTCAGTGTATAAGCTGGGGTTTTTATATTTCATGAGATGATCAGCACTTTGGTTTTTTACTTTTCAACAGAAGTATGTCGTTGAATAAAGCGGTCACAAACCGTTACGGCATAAATTTTGGTCAATGCTCAAAATGTTCGTATAATAGCCCTCTGACTCTTAACCTTGACTCTATCTTCTATGCCTATCTCTGCTTTAACTGACGCCTTTGCCCCTATTAATCAGCAGCTATTTCCTATTCAAGACACGCAGCGACGTTGGCTTGCGCCTGTGCATGGCGCTGTAAGCAGTTTATGGCTGGCAAGTTTAGTCAATGCACCCATTTGGGATGTGGCCAATCGGCTAAAAGTTGTCGTTGCGCACGATCAAAACCAGCTCAATCAAATGGAAACCGAATTGGCATTCTGCGGGGTCGATGCTTATGTGTTTCCTGATTGGGAAACGTTAACTTATGATGAGCTATCGCCGCATCAGGATATTGTTAGTGAGCGCATTAACTTGCTCACTGATATGCCAACTTCAGGTGTCTTGCTAATTTCAGTTCAAGCCTTGATGCACCGCGTTGCGCCGCCCAGTTGGCTGATAGGTCAGCACTTTGATTTAAGTGTCGGGGATAGGTTTGATATCAACACTCAGCGTGAGCTATTGGCAAAGGCTGGTTATCGTGCTGTTGACAATGTATTTGAGCCGGGTGAGTTTGCGGTACGCGGTAGTATTGTAGACATTTTTGCGGTGGGACAGCCGTTTCCACTGCGTTTAGACTTATTCGATGATGAAATTGAGACCATCCGCTTTTTTCACCCGCAGACTCAGCGTACGTTGACCGAAGACGACCTTAAAAACATGCTGTCAGGCAATGACACTAGCATGGGCAAAGAGCCGTTATCGCTACTACATAAGCTGCCAGATATCTCTAAGCCTATTCAACAGTTTCAGATATTACCTGCCAAAGAGTTCCCATTAGAAGAAGGCAAAGAGACTTTTAGGATGAACTTTGCTGCTATGTTCCCACATACCAGTAGCCGTAAATTTGAGTTGTATAAAGATGTTATGGCTGGGATTGCCAGTAGCGGTCTTGAATATTATCAGCCGCTATTTTTTGACTCAGAGGCTTGGGTGCAGGACAGTAGTCTGTTTGCTTATTTTCCTAGTGATGCATTATTCATCACTGATGAGCTGATTAGCGAGCGCCAAGCTGATTATTGGTCACAAATTCAGCGCCGTTATGAAGAGCGCCGACACGATGTTGATAAGCCTATCGTCGCGCCTGAATTGTTGTACTTATTATCCAATACTTTAAACGAGCATCTAAATAACTATCCGAGAGTCATTTTAAGTGATCGTAATGAGATGGCCTTAGCAACCAGTCAGACGCAAGGTTTAGTGACTTTAAGTGCGCAAGTGCCACCGCAGCTGTCGGTTAACCATCAAAAAGCGGAGCCATTAGCAGAGCTATTGGAGTTTTTACTACTGCAAGCGCAAACGGGCACGCCAGTATTGATCGTCGCTGAAACCGCTGGTCGGCGTGAGATTTTAATTGAGCTGTTCAAAGGCAAGATTGATATTAAGGCTTATGCCAGCTTCAAAGAGTTTCTGGCAGCAGATAAGAGTAGCGTTACGCAGAATGGTCGTCCGCATGTCGGGCTGACTGTCGCTGCTATCGAGCGCGGGGTTTATATCCCTGAACGTTTGGTGATGATTAGTGAGACTCAGCTGTTTGGTCGGCAAGTGCTACAAACGCGCCGGCGGCGGCAGAGTGGGGTCTCAGAAGAGTTTCTAGTTAAGAGTGTTACTGAGATTACCGAGGGCAGTCCAGTCGTCCATATTGAGCATGGTATTGGTCGCTATAATGGGTTAATTATCTTAGATGTGGGTGATGGTGAGCAGGAATTTATTCATCTCAAATATGCCGATGATGCCAGTATTTATGTGCCCGTTGCTAATCTGCAAATGATTAGCCGCTATAGTGGCGGCGATCCGGCATTGGCACCGCTACATAAAATCGGTAGCGGTAAGTGGGACAAAGCCAAACAAAAAGCTATGGAACAAATCCATGACGTTGCTGCTGAGCTGCTTAATATCCAAGCACGACGCGCTGCAAAAGTGGGTATCCATTTCAAAATTGATATCCCTCAATATGAGCTGTTTGCCAGTCAGTTTGAATTTGAGGAAACGCCAGATCAGGCCAATGCTATTCATGCCGTGATGCATGATATGAAGCAAAATCAGCCGATGGATCGCCTGATTTGCGGTGATGTGGGTTTTGGTAAGACTGAAGTTGCGATGCGCGCCGCCTTTATTGCGGTAAATGCGGGCTATCAAGTCGCCATCTTAGTGCCGACCACTTTGCTGGCAGGACAGCATGAAGATAATTTCTTAGACCGTTTTGCAGATTGGCCGATACGGGTTGAAACCTTATCGCGCTTTGGCGGTAAAAAGCATCAGCAAATGGTGTTGACTGATCTTGCAGACGGCAAAGTTGATATTGTTATCGGCACTCATAAACTGCTACAACCGGATGTTAAGTTTGCCAATTTAGGCTTGATGATTGTCGATGAAGAGCACCGTTTTGGCGTTCGTCATAAAGAGCGCATCAAAGCCATTCAGACTGATGTCGATAGCATGTCAATGACGGCGACGCCTATTCCGCGCACCCTTAATATGGCATTATCGGGTATGCGCGATATGTCTATTATCGCAACCCCGCCAGCTCGTCGTCTATCAATTAAAACTTTCGTGATGCAAAAAACAGATGCCTTGATGAAAGAAGCTATTTTGCGTGAATTATTACGCGGTGGGCAAGTGTATCTGCTACATAATGATGTTGCCAGTATTGAGCGTATGGCGGAAACTATCCGCGAACTAGTGCCCGAAGCACGAGTTGGGGTGGCACATGGACAGATGCAGGAGCGCCAGCTTGAACAAGTGATGCAGCAGTATTATCATAAAAAATTCAACGTGCTGATTTGTTCGACCATTATTGAAACTGGTATTGATGTACCTAATGCCAATACTATTATTATTGAGCGTGCAGATAAGTTTGGATTGGCGCAATTACATCAGCTGCGTGGTCGGGTAGGGCGCAGTCATCATCAAGCTTATTGCTACTTGCTAGTACCATCGATTAAAGGTTTAAAAGGTGATGCAAAGCGCCGTCTACATGCCATTGAGCGCGCTAATACTTTAGGTGCGGGCTTTATGCTGGCCAGTGAAGATTTAGAGATTCGCGGTGCTGGCGAGTTATTGGGTAAGCAGCAAAGTGGTAATATGCAAGCGATTGGCTTTAGCTTATATATGGATCTGCTAGAGCGCGCTACCAAGGCAATTAAAGCCGGTAAAGAGCCTGATCTTAACACGCCACTATCACTCACGAGTGAGATCAACTTACATAGCTCGGCGCTTATTCCTGAAGAGTATGTGCATGACGTTCATCAGCGCTTATTATTTTATAAGCGTATCGGTAATGCTAACGATCGAGAGATGCTGATTGATATCCGTACTGAGATGATAGATCGCTTTGGGATACTGCCTGCTCAAACCAAGCAGCTGTTTGCCGTTCATGAGCTACGTCTACAAGCTGAACCTTTGAAGATTAATAAAATCGATGCCGGTACCAGCAGCATGACGTTAGAGTTTGCCCCTGATACGCCCGTTGATGCTTTAGCGATTATTAAATTGATTCAATCAGATGGTCAGCGTTATCGTATGAACGGTGCGTCTGGCATTCGCTATAGCGACGCTGATAAGCTGATGACTGCCCAGCAACGAGTCACTGCCGTGCAAGAGCTGTTACGCTATTTTAGTCAGCATCTGATTATAGAGGCAGCATAGCTCATCGTGGTTTAACTGTTCAAATAGCTCGCCATATCTATCCATTACCTAAAAAGAGATGGCGCTATTTTATCATGTGGATACCTGATAAAATAACGCCAGCATCTATTTTATATACGTCTGACTTAACTTTATTAAAGCCCTATAACAAGAGAAACCGTCATTATGTTCCAATTGCATCCTAAGCTTGCCGCTGATAGTTTTTTGGTGGGTGATTTTCCATTATCAACCTGCCGCCTCATTAATGATTGTCAGTTTCCTTGGTTGATTTTAGTGCCGCGCGTCTCCGGTATTAAAGAGTTATATGAGCTATCTGAGTCTGATCAAGCGCAGTTCTTACGGGAATCAAGCTGGTTATCAAGCCAACTTGCTAAGACTTTTCAGGCGGATAAAATGAACGTTGCCGCGCTGGGCAACCAAGTATCACAGCTACATTTCCATCATATTGTCCGCTATCAAAATGATATGCAGTGGCCAAATCCAGTATGGGGTGTCCCAGCTTTGCCTTATAGCCAAGAAATATTGGCACAAATGCAGCAAACGCTAATGATGGCATTACGCGGTCATCATCAAATGCCCTTTGATTGGCAGATGTAGTTGAGAGCAACTGTCCGTACTAATTATAAGCAACTATAGCTGGGTATTCAGCTATCTCTACTTTTTAAATATATAACATCACTTAACTGTGTCATTATTAAAAATGAGCGCTAGGTGGTGTTTTTTAGTTATCAGTGTGTATGTTCTGAGTTCTGAAGTGTTGAGTTTTTAGAATATTTTTCAGCGCAGTACTCTTCAAGTAACTGCAGGGTTACTATCAAAGAATGCTCATTAATATATCACTACTGTGCGGTACTCAATCGCGCCAACCTTCTTTTTTCTCTCTTGTCTAAGCGGACGCCTAGAATGCCTTTTTTACACAAATTAACAGCCTTAACGAAATCAAAGGATGGTGGCATCGGTCGCTTCGATTACCCTGAAGCCTTTGTAATTCTTTCTGCTGTTGCATTAGTCGTCTTGCACTTTGAGTTTAGTCCAGCGTCTATGGCGCTATGGGCTATCGTTAGTCTGCCAAGTGTGATGATTATAGGTTATAACTATTATCGGCAGCCAAGCTTCTGGACATCAAATATCATAGTGATTTTGTTGTCCAGCGTTATTGGCGCTTTACAGTTTTGTGCGGTAATAGCACTCAGTTTGGCATTGTTGATTGGCATTCGAATCATTGTTAGTGCTTCTGAAAACCGTATTAAGCTTGTCATGGTATCTGTCGTTACTATGGCGATGTTCTATTTTGTCAGTGTCACTTTAAACGGCGCAAATATGAGCTGTAATGAAGGCTTTTTACCACTGGCGATAATGCTGGCAAGTATCTTGGCCGTTCTGTGGCAGTTTTGGAATATGTATCATCAGTATCTCAGCTATGATAAAGCGACTAAGCAAGCGTCAGGACGGCTAAATACAATGGTGTCAGTCATTAATAAATTAACCCGTTTTGTGCCGCTGCAAGTTTGGCAACCGATTGTAAAGACAGATAGTGCCGTGATTGTGTCCAATAAGCGTGCAAAGCTGACTATTATGTTCTCAGACATTGTTGGCTTTACGGAGCTGTCTGATAGCTTAAGCGCGGATAATCTTGCTGATATTCTCAATACTTATATGCACGATATGACTTTGATTGCTAATAAACACGGTGCGGTACTTGATAAGTTTATTGGTGACGGTATGGTATGCTTTTTTGGCGAGCCTAACAGTCGTGGTATGCGTCAAGATGCGCTTGACTGCGTGGCAATGGCGATTGATATGCGCCGTGAAATGCGTACGCTACGGCAAAAATGGCGACTGATGGGCTTTGAAGGATTGTATGTGCGTATCGGTATTACTACGGGCTACTGTCATGTCGGTAACTTTGGCAGCAATAATCGTCTTAGCTACACGCTTATTGGCAAAGAGGCTAATTTAGCTGCTCGGCTTGAGGGCGTTGCTGGTAAAGGTGAGATACTCATCAGTCAGAGGACTTATGATTATATTTCTCATGATTACGAATGTGAGTATGCTGGTACTTTTACGTTAAAAGGATTTGAGAATAAAATTACTGCATGGCAAGTACTTGATCCTGATGCTAATAAGGGACAGCTGTCTAAATGGGTTGATCATACCTTGCCAGGCTTTAATCTGCATTTAAACTTTAAAGATATGAAAAACTACGATTATCAAGAGATTAAAAGTCGCTTGAACTTTGCGCTTGAGCGTCTTGAAAAAGAAGAGAAACTTGAGACGGTGCCAAATGTGCAGCAGAATAATAGTAGCATCGATAATAAGTTGTAGTGGGGTGTATTGAGTTATAGTAAGTCAGTGTAAAATATACAAACAAAAAAGCCCGTCACAATAATGAGGGGCTTTTTGATATTAGGTCGAAAACCAATAGTTAAGAGTTTATAAACAGTCGTTATTAATGATTTTCTTTCGCATGGTTCAAAGTGTATTTAGGTATCTCGATGGTTAAATCTTCATCTGCTACCATAACTTGACATGATAACCGTGAGTCAACCTCAAGGCCCCAAGCGCGATCTAGTAAATCTGCTTCTATATCGTCCATTTCCTCTAAACCGTTGAAGCCTTTACGCACCACCACATGACAGGTGGTACAGGCTTTTGACATCTCGCAGGCATGTTCAATTTTTATACCTTTTTCTACTAGGGCTTTACATAAGTTGCTACCAGCTTCTAGCTCAACTACAGCGCCTTCAGGGCAGATTTCGTGATGGGGTAGTACAGTAATCTTTGCCATGGTGAATTCATCCAGTGCTAATCAGTTCAAAAAGTTTAATATCTAAAAGATATAAGAGGTCTTCTATTTAGCAGTTACGCTATTATTCTTAATGGTTACCAGTCTTGAGCGCTAGTGCCTGCCATACTGGTTTTGACACTTTGATCCATAATGCGTGCAGCAAAGGCATCACTAGATGGCTTGAGCTTGGCCTTCTGAGCGTCAATAACCGTTAGGTTATTAGAGCTTATAGCAACTTGCATCTGCTCCATTTCTGTAGTTAACCTCTGCTGTTCACCTGCGGTCAATAAGGCTGAAAAATCAACAAGGGCAGACTTTAATGCGAGTAATTCGCGCTCAACCTCTACTTTAGTTTCAATCAAAGATCGGGTATTCTTATCTTCTTCAGCGTGCTGGAATCCCGCGATAAGTAGTTGCTCTTTTTGTTCATCGGATAACCCATAAGCAGGCTTAATCTCAATTTGACTTTCAGTACCCGTCGTCGTTTCTTGCGCACTAACCGTCAGTTGGCCATTGGCATCAATACTAAACGTCACTTCAATTCGGCCAAACCCAGCTTTCATAGGCGGAATACCATACAGCTCAAAGCGTCCTAGCGAGCGGCAGTTATCCACTGTTTCACGCTCACCTTGTACCACGTGAATAACCATACCAGTTTGACCGTCTTGATAAGTGGTAAATACTTGGCGCTTTTTAACTGGAATAGGGGTGTTACGGGCAATGAGTACTTCAACCAAGCCGCCCATGGTTTCAAGTCCAAGTGAGAGCGGTGTTACATCAAGCAACAGCAGATTATTATTGCTATCACCATTGACCAATTGATGTGCCGTTTGCGCCGCACCTAAGGCCACTACTTCATCAGGATTTAGGCTACATAAAGGCTGTTTGGCAAAAAATTCTGTTACTACTTGCTGAACAGCAGGCATTCTGGTTGAACCCCCGACTAAGATAACCTCATCCAAATCTTGGGTCGTTAATTTAGCGTCACGTAATACTTGTTCGCAGACACTAAGCGTGCGGCGACTGACTGGATCAGCGATTTTAAGCAAGTCTTCGCGGCTTAATAGACCTTGGAAAGACTGCTCATTAACAACAATATCAATATTAACCTGTTCGACATCCGTTAGAGCTTGCTTGTAGCTTTTGGCTTGCTGCGCCAATACTGATTTGTCATGTAAACTGACGTCAGATGGTGCAATATCGAGCTGCTTTATCAGCCAATTGGTTAGTAATCGGTCAATATCATCACCGCCCAACGCACTGTTACCACCCGTTGCTAGTACTTCAAACACACCATCGGTGAGCTTTAAGATTGATACATCAAACGTGCCGCCGCCCAAATCATAAATAAGATAATAGCTTTGTGCTTGATCGCTATCTTTTTGCTGACTGGTTTCTTTATTAGATTTATCTAAACCATAAGCGACTGCGGCAGCAGTTGGCTCATTAAGTAAGCGTAATACCTTAATGCCAGCAGCTTCGGCAGCATCTTTGGTCGCTTGACGTTGTGCTTCATCAAAATAAGCCGGCACGGTAATGACTGCACCTTCAATGCTGTCTTGAGGCAGAGCACTTATTGCTCGCTGCTTGAGCGCCGCTAGAATACGCGCTGATACTTCAACCGGTGATACGTCACCTTGCGCTGTTACAAAGGCGGGCATTGCATCAGCCTCACCACTTAACTCATAAGGATGAGAGAATTTAATATCACTTTGGCTGCGGCCCATAAAGCGTTTGGCAGAGATAATGGTATTTTTTGGGTCATCAGATAAATGAGCTAAAGCTTCAGAACCAACAAGCGGCGTGCCTGAGCTGGGATAATAGACTACTGATGGCAATAAAGTATCTGTATTTGTGTCTGCCTCTAAGACCTGCGATTTGCCTGACCTTACTACCGCTACCAACGAGCGTGTCGTACCGAGGTCGATACCAATACCGAAACGATGCTGGTGAGGCTGGGTACTTTGATTGGGTTCAGCAATTTGCAATAAAGACATAGGACAACTCAGAGATAAAATGAATAAGAAGTATTTAACAAAGATAGAGGGACGCACAAATATTAATAAACGCAACAGCCAATAAGTTAATAGCTCATCCAAGCTATTAACTTATTAATATAATAAGTTAATAGCGATATAAGTAAGCTTTTATTATCTGCGTCTACAGTGATAGATTATACGATATTGTGATTATCATTTTAACCCTCATTATTAGTCTAATTATTAGTATTGGCTTAACTTAACACCTAGCCGACACTAGACATATAGGTCATCATCATCGGACTGTTCAATATTCGCAACATCATCAAGCCCAGTAGTAATGTCAGCATCAAGTTTGACTAAGAACTTTAGTTTTTGCGTCGCATCAATAGCGGTTTCCCATTCTTTATTTTGATAGGCAGTTATAAAGCGCGTAGATTGAATGGTTAGACGCTCAATAATCTTTGGATGCATCTGCTGTAGGGTGGGACGCTCTTTATCGTTAATAGCTTCGTCTAAGTCAATGCGCATTTGCATTGCATCTTCTAAAAAGTCTAAATCAGCGATTGATTGTTCGACATTTTGTGCTTGTCCTGCCATATCAAGTAGGTAGCTTGCACGGCTATCGGGAGCGCTTAGAGTCTGGTAACCCTGATTAATAAGGGCAGATGCTTGTTCTGAATGCTGTTGGGCTTTAGCAGTATCAGTAAGGTTTTTTGCGACATTATCAGGATGATAGCGTTTTTGCAAAACCCGCAGACGTTGATCGAGACTGTCTTGCAGCAGCTCGAATTGCACAGGTTGCTCAAACAAAGTAAAGAAGTTGTCAAACTGCGCCTCTGGGGTGCTATCAATCATATTATCTGTCATAGCATACGCCTTACATTCTGATTTTTATTGTTATTAATGGTTTGAGAGTGTTGATTGACAAGCCAACGTTATCGGTAAGCTATGAGTATAATCGGTTCTAGCCTACTTTACTTATAAAGAAATAGTGTCACTATCAAAGGTTTTGGAGTTGTAAAAATACTTATACGGTAAAAGATTCACCGCAACCACATTCGCCTTTTTGGTTTGGATTAGTAAACTTAAAGCCTTCGTTTAAGCCTTCTTTTTCGTAGTCCATTAATAAGCCGTCTAAATAAACCAAGCTTTTAGGATCTATAAAGATACTCACGTCACGACTGTCGTAGCGGGTATCATTTTCATCAGGCACATCGACAAACTCTAAAACATAGGCTAAGCCTGAACAGCCTGCTGTCCGTATACCTACACGAATTCCTGCCCCTTTGCCACGATTGTCCAAAAAGTCTCGGACATGCTTAGCGGCGCGTTCTGTCATTTCAATCATGCCAACTCCTATTGATTGTTAATTAGCTGTCAAATATAAGCACTAGCAAAACTGGAAAATAAAAGGTGACAATTGCATAAGCGTTATTGTCACCTCCGTTTTGCTAAATAGTATTAAGCATTTTTAACACTTGGTATTGTTTAAAAAACGACGCCTGTGTTAAGCAACTTAACTGGTTGCTACTTCTGCAGTTGCAGCGGTGGTCTTGCCACGATAGTCGCTAATAGCGGCTTTAATGGCGTCTTCTGCCAATACAGAGCAATGTACTTTTACTGGAGGTAACGCAAGCTCCTCAGCAATATCACTATTTTTAATTTCGCCAGCTTGATCCAAACTTTTGCCTTTGAGCCACTCAGTTACTAGTGAGCTTGAAGCAATCGCTGAACCACAACCGTAAGTTTTAAAGCGTGCATCTTCAATGATACCATTATCATCAACTTGAATTTGCAAACGCATCACATCACCACACGCTGGGGCACCGACCATACCGGTACCAACGTTTTTGGCATTTTTATCAAGGTTGCCAACGTTGCGTGGGTTTTCGTAATGATCGATAACTTGGTCACTATAGGCCATGAGTCTTCTCCTAGTTAGGATGATGAGTGCTTGTTCTATACTCATCGATAATTGGGGTCAAACACTTAAGGTATAATTGTCTGATTGATAATATAATTGTTATATCGTACTTTAAGCGGTTATAATTTTTGCTATTTTATTTTAGAACTAAGTCTTTAACAAAATAGCTTTTAACTTTAATACTAGTTAGTCTAAATATTGGCACTCAAGTTTTAGTGCTCAGCCCATTCTACTGAATCTAAATCAACGCCGTCTTGATACATATCCCAAAGTGGCGATAGGGCGCGCAATTTGTCAACGGCTTCGTGCATTTGTTTGATGACAGTATTGATATCTTCTTCAGTGGTATAACGACCGAAGCTGAAGCGAATTGAGCTGTGTGCCAATTCATCTGGGCGACCAATAGCGCGTAGCACATATGATGGCTCAAGAGTGGCTGACGTACAGGCTGAACCTGATGATACAGCTAAGTCCTTTAGCGACATCATTAGCGACTCACCTTCGACGAAGTTGAAGCTAATGTTTACGATATTAGGAACACTATGCTCAAGATCACCGTTTAGATAAATTTCTTCGATATCTTGCAGACCGTCCCATAGCTTTTGACGTAATTTTGCAGCATGGGCATTGTCTTGCTCGTAGCTGTCATTTGCGAGCTTAAATGCAGCACCTAGACCAACAATTTGATGAGTCGGTAAGGTGCCTGAGCGCATACCACGCTCGTGTCCACCGCCATGTTGCTCGGCTTTTAGACGGATACGAGGCTTACGGCGTACGAATAGTGCACCAATACCTTTAGGACCATAAGCTTTATGGCCTGAAAAACTCATTAAATCAACTTTAGTCTTTTCGATGTCAATCTCAATTTTACCAACTGCTTGTGCCGCGTCAACGTGGAATATAACACCAGCTGTGCGAGTAATCTCACCAATAGCATCGATATCTGTCAAAGTACCCAGCTCATTATTGACGACCATCAGTGATACTAAAATAGTATCTTCACGCAAGGCATCTTTTACTTGTTCTGGTAAAATTAGACCGGTGCTAGCTTGTGGCTGCAGATAGGTAATCTCAAAGCCTTCTTGCTCAAGCTCGCGGCAAGTATCAAGTACGGCTTTATGTTCAATTTGACTGGTGATAATGTGTTTACCACGGGTCTGGTAAAAATGCGCTGCGCCTTTAATAGCTAAGTTGTCAGACTCTGTGGCACCAGACGTAAAAACAATTTCACGTGGATCGGCGTTAATCACATCAGCAACTTGCTCGCGTGCAGTCTCAACCGCTTCTTCAGCCTGCCAACCGTAGCCATGAGAGCGTGATGCTGGGTTACCAAAGATGCCATCTACTGTCAAATATTCACTCATCTTGGCAGCGACCGACTTGGCAACTGGGGTAGTGGCGGCATAATCTAAGTATATAAGGTTGTTATGTTGACTCATGCTGGGTTTGCCTCGCTGGTCGATAAAGTAATAGTAGTGATTTCTTTTATTGAAGGAAGGTGCTGGCGCTCTGATATGAACTGCACATTTTCCATATTTAATAATTGTGCTAGTGTAATGTTTTTCAAGTACTGTTCGATATGATTGGACAGCGCACACCATAAATCATGTGTTAGGCACATTGTGCCACCTTGGCAGTCACCGCGTCCTTCACATTGCATAGCCTCAATCGACTCATCAACTGCTGAGATGATACTCATCACATCAATTTGATCCAGTGGCTTTGCTAGACGATAACCACCTGCTGCACCACGAATACTGGTTACGAGCCCCCGCTTACGCAGTTTTGAGAACAATTGCTCGAGATAAGATATTGAAATAGATTGTCGTTTAGCAATATCGGATAGAGAGACGGCGCTGTCGTGTTGGCTGGTTTGCAAAGCTAAATCTAGCAATGCAGTCACTGCATATCTGCCTCGAGTGGTTAAGCGCATAAAATGTCTCCAAACTGATTAGTGATAAACCAAGAATAAGAAAAATATTCAGTAAATATTTAAATTGGTATGTGCTGTGATAAAGTCATTATACTCAATCCCGACTAAATTAGTCAAGATTGAAATGATGTTAAATGGTTAATCTACTTGAATACCATTATTGATAAAAACAATCACGCAAAGTTAGGTTAAAACAAATCTATTTAAAGTCAAAAATAAATGCTGCTTAGTGTTAAAAGTTGAGGCGTCTATAGCTATTAAATTACAGCTATTAATTCATAAGCAAGGCAATGATAGCGCCAATTGCAATAACAGTCGTAATGATAGCTGTAATCATAAACACCTTTTGCTTACTATGTAACTCTTTGACAGTCGTTTCAAGCTCGCGGTTCTTAATAGTTAGGGTGTTAATCTGTGTTTGCTGCTCAGTAATACGTAATTTGTAATTGTTCTTTTTTTCTTCTGTTTCTGTCTCATCAGATTTGGACTTATTTTTCCCGCCTTTAAACTTTTTAACAACGCTTTGGATTAAGCTACCTATGCCCATTTGCATAATGAACTGCTTAACCAGTTGTACTTGAATGACATCTCCACGCATTTGCAATTTCTCAGTGGATTCAGTGTCATGAGTAGTAATGGCATTTAATACCTGAATACTATAAGCATTGATAATGACATCAGGCTCACTACGACCAGCAGGTAAGTTAGCGTCTAAAAGTACCCCTTTATAACTGAAAGTTGCATAAACTTGCACATGCGGCATATACATTCTTATGCAAACGACAGTACCTTGTTTGGCAAGCGGATAAGCCGCTTTGCGTAGCTCTGGGTCTAGGCGTAGCAGCAGCGTTAATGCTGACTCAATGAACACCAGAATGATATTGAGAAGAGAGTGAGACAACGTAGAACGCTTCATGTAGATAATCCGTTTTTATTAGGCAGATGTAAGTTAAGTGAAAAAGAACTCAAAAATGATTCCTAGCAGTGAAAAATGTCAGTGTGACAAGGTTTTAGATATAACTATTACCGTTTTGAGTATAGCAATTGTGTAGAGTAGCTATAATACCCCTATCATAAAAAGTAACGCTTGCATCTGTCAGTTAGCAAATTGTTGCGCTGACAAAAATGCGTACTGAGTACAGTTAATAATATTGGCAGCCACATCTCAATAAAATAGGCAAATGCCAAAATAAAAGCGAGTTGCAGGGGTTTTGCGTAATGTTAAGTGTCAAATACGTAGTATAGACCACGTAAAAGTGTAAAATCGCTTGCACTCCTTATGTAGCCTTGATATAAAGGCGTTAATAATGTGTGACTCGCAGATATATGCGTCAAAAGTTAGATGCAGGCGTCGAAAGTTGTTTTTATTGCTTAAATTATATGAGAGCGATACAATACTTGGCGTTAGCGTCTATTATAGCCCTTAAACTTGAAGGATTTTTTATGAATAAGTCAGAATTAATTGATAGCATCGCAGAAAAAAGCGGTTTAAACAAAACCCAAGCTGGTGATTCTCTAAATGCCGTTATGGAAAGCATTGGCGAAGCTCTAGAAGCTGGCGAAAGTATCTCATTAGTTGGTTTTGGTACTTTTAGCGTAAAAGACCGTAAAGCACGTACTGGCCGCAACCCTAAAACAGGTGAAGAGCTTGACATTCCAGCCAGTAAAGTTCCAAGCTTTAAAGCAGGTAAAAACTTAAAAGAACGTTTAAACTAAACTACTATTTGCTTGTTAGTGATTAAAGTAGTGAAAAAAGCACCTTAATATTGGGTGCTTTTTTTTACATAAAATTTATTCAGTAGATAGTGTGAATATTTTGAGTCTCAACTAGAATTCACGTATCATAGGGCGCGTACGGTTATCTTGCTAAAACAAGCCGTGTCCGACTTTTACAAAAAACTGACGTCCCCACCTTGCCATTGTCCACCCTGAGAGCAGTCATCGCTATTAGTCTCTATTACTAAAAGCTTCTAGTGCTAATAGTATTGCAATGGTTTTTTATCAATATAGGTTAATAAAGCAGAAATAATTATGGATAAATTGCGCGATTTTTTAAAAAGCTGGCCTGGTCGCATTTTATTGATCTTATGCCTATCGCCGCTTGCGCTACTTGGTATTGAGAGCTACTTCCAAAGTGGTATCGATCCCAACCGAATCGCTCAGGTAGGTGAGGCAAGCGTGGGATTGTCAGAGTATCAAACGGCAGTCAACAGTCGGCGCGCGGAAATCTTAGATCAACTCGATGATGCTAGCTTATTGAATGAAGATGTCCTGCATGAGCAAGTATTAAAAGGTTTAATTGATCGAACCTTGCTTGAACAGCAAGCTGGCAAGCTTGGCATGACGGTATCGGACGATACCATTAATCGTCTACTGCGCCAAGAAGATATCTTTAAAGATGAGAACGGTGGTTTTTCTAACGAACAGTTTGCCAACTTCTTGCGCCAGCGTGGGATGAATAAAGAGCAGCTGTTTGCAGAATTTCGCAATCAGTTAAGTCTTGATCAACTTAATGCCAGTATCGTTAGTACCGCGATTTATCCGATGAAATCAGTCAATCAGCTGATCGACTTACAGCTAGAGTCGCGCAAAGTTTGGTTGCATCGCTTTAATTGGCAGGACTATCAACAACAAGTAAAATTGACCAATACTGATTTAAAAACTTACTATGATGCCAATAAAGAGACGCTAAAAAGTGAGGCTATGGTTGATTTAGCTTATATTGAGCTGAATCCTGCGACTATTAAAGTCGATGCAGTCACTACTGAGGACATACAGCAGCAGTATGAAGGCTTCAAGCAAGGCCTCGCTGTCGTCGATGAGCGCAAGATCAGCCAAATCCTATTGACCGGTAAAGATGCCAAAATACAAGCGGATAAAATAAAAGCACGCTTAACTAAAGGGGAGTCTTTTGCCGCCATTGCTAAAAAAGAATCGGACGATCCTTCAGGCACCAGTGGCGGTGCGATTGGTACCTTTAACCCGTCCGTATTTGGTAATGACGCTACCGCAGTTGAAAAAGCATTAAACGGTCTGAAGGTTGGTGACGTTACTGCACCGATTAAAACCAGCTTTGGTTATCAGATATTCACCGTGACTGAAGATAATGGCAGTAAAGTGCCTAGTCTAGAGAGCATGCGTGCGGAGCTTACGGCAAAAGCGAAAGAGTATAAGCGTCAATCCGTTTATGCTGATAAAGTCACTGCGATTAATGACTTAGCGGCCGATGGCTTTAGTATTGCAGATATTGCTCAGCAAGAGAGCTTACCGCTAAAACGTCTGAAAGATTATCGTAAAGAAAATAATACCTCAGTCCTTGCGCAACCAGCAGTGATTAAGCAAGCTTTTGATGAATTCACCATTCAAGATCAAGCGGTCACTACCGGTATTGAGATTGGCGAGGGTATGGCTTGGGTACAACCCAGTAATTATCGTCCTACTAAAACTTTGACCTTAGCAGCTGCTACGCCACTAATTACCCAGACCTTACGTCAGCAAAAAGCCAGTGCCTTAGCGCTGAAAGATGCTAAGAAAGTGGCTGCCAGTATCAAAACGGCTGCTGATATTGGTAAGCAAGCAGTAAGCTTTCAAGCTTTGGGTGAGGTCAATCGCCAAACGCCACTATTAAGCGATAAAGAGCGTAGCTTGGCATTTAGTAAGCAAGCAGCAGCTAATGGTATTGTAGCGCTGGCTAGTCAAAGTGAGATGGGCGCGACCGTAATAGTCGGCGATACAATCAAAACTCAGCAGCAGTCACAACTGTCTGCCTTAGAAAAATCGCAAACGGCAGCCATTATCCGTGATAACTTAGGCCAAGATCAGCTACAAGATTATTTAGATTATCTACGTCTGCTGTATAAAGTTGAGATTAATGAGGCTAATATGGCAGGGGCACGCGGTCGTTAATCTTTGCTAAAGTTGAATAAAATGACATTAAAAAAGCCACTATTATCAATAGTGGCTTTTTTAATGTACAATTCTAGAACATAGCTTTCATAAACAGTTTTGAGTAATTATTTATGGTTTAAACTATCATAAATATTAATGGCGGAAATGACGCATACCAGTGAATACCATAGCGATACCATGCTCATTAGCAGCAGCAATCGTCTCATCATCACGCATTGAGCCACCCGGTTGAATAATTGCAGAAATGCCAACTTCTGCAGCATTATCAATACCATCACGGAATGGGAAGAAGGCGTCAGATGCCATTACCGCACCTTCAGTGATCAGACCAGCATGTTCGGCTTTAATAGCAGCAATACGTGCTGAATTTACGCGGCTCATTTGACCGGCACCCACGCCAATAGTGCGCTGATTTTTACCATAGACAATCGCATTAGATTTGACGTACTTAGCCACTGCCCAGGTGAATAATAGGTCAGCAATCTGTGCTTCTGTAGGCTGAATATCAGTGACGATTTTTAAGTCACTGGCACCAATAATACCCACATCTTGCTCTTGTACTAATAGACCACCATTAACGCGTTTATAGTCTAGCTGAGTCAAGCGATCGGTAGGTGCTGGCAGCTCACCGCAAATTAAGACCCGTACGTTTTTCTTACTGGCCGTCGCTTCTAATACACCATCTTCTAAACTTGGCGCAATAATAACTTCTACAAACTGATTCTCGATAATAGCTTTGGCAGCAGCGACGGTCAGTTGACGGTTAAAGGCAATAATACCGCCAAATGAGGACTCAGGATCGGTACTAAAAGCCGTACGGTAAGCCGCAACTTGGTCATTATCAATAGCAACGCCGCATGGATTGGCATGTTTTACAATCACGCAAGCGGGCGCGCTAAAGGCTTTCACACATTCAAGTGCGGCATCAGTATCAGCAATATTGTTATAAGATAAGGCTTTACCTTGTAGCTGCTCAGCCGTCGCAATAGACGCTTGCTCGGCTTGTTTAAAGTGACTTTCAATATAAAAAGCGGCTTTTTGATGCGGGTTTTCGCCGTAACGCAAGTCTTGTACTTTATCGAGCTGTAAGTTCAAGGTGCGTGAAAAGTCTTCTGGTTGCTGGGTCTCATTTACACGGCTACCTAAGAAATTAGCAATCATACCGTCATATTGCGCGGTATGCTCAAATGCTTTAACGGCCAAGTCATAACGCAAAGATGAGCTGAGCTCAGTGCCGTCACCTAAGGCCGTTAAGACACGCTCGTAATCGGCAGGGTTGGTAACAATACCGACATGGGCATGGTTTTTGGCCGCTGCTCGCACCATAGTAGGGCCACCGATATCAATATTTTCAATCGCGTCATTCATCGTGACGTCAGCGCGCGCGATAGTCTCAGCAAACGGATATAGGTTAACCACTACTAAATCAATGCGCTCAATAGCATGGTCGCTCATGACGGCATCATCAGTACCACGGCGTCCCAAAATACCGCCATGAATTTTAGGATGCAGGGTCTTAACGCGGCCATCCATCATCTCTGGAAAGCCGGTGTAATCTGATACTTCAGTGACTGCAACGTCATGTTCTTTGAGCAGACGATAAGTCCCGCCGGTAGACAATAAGCCAAATCCTGAAACAATTAAGCCTTGAGCAAATTCAACAATACCTGATTTATCTGAGACTGAAAGCAGTGCAAGTGGTGTGGTACCCATAAAATCTATTCCATAAAAAAGCCCAACGTAAGCGTCTGGCAAAATAGTAATGACAATTATAATCATGATACTGTGTCGTCATGAATTGCCGCGCACAATTTAAATTATAAGCATAAGCATAAGCATAATAAGGATTGGGAACCGCCATCATAAAACATTTGACCATTTTACACAAAATTCTACGCCGCTTTATAACAAATAACACTAGGACATTAAATTATAAGTCTTAAGCTTTTTGCGCAAGGTGCCACGATTGAGGCCTAGTATTTGTGCGCATTTGGTCTGATTGCCACGGGTTTGCTCAAGAATGACCGTTAGTAGCGGTAATTCAACCTCTTTTAAAATTAGGGCATATAAGTCCGTAGGTAACTCATCACCTAACGCAGCAAAATACTCTCGTACCACGCGCTCAACGTGCATCCGCAGCGGTTCTTGAGAATTGTCCACTGGAATAGAGTGCACGCTATTGTCGCCAATCTCAGTAGTCTGATCTAGTAATGGGATTGTCGATTGTTGAAATTCTGAGTGATGAAAATGCTCGGCATTGCCGCGATTATTTTTGAGGTCAGAGCTGTGGGCAAAACGGTTGGCAGGAAGTCTGGTCTGGTGTGCCATAAGGTGATGTCCTTAAAAGTTACGGCTGAAAGTAATGCTTATAACTATTGTATGATTATAAATAAATGAGAGTGACATGAATGAAATAACTCAATGCGATAACTTTTTGCTTTAGAGTGATTAGTTAACTATTAATAAATAGGAATAATCTGCACGTCACTAATCTGATTGGTAGCCACAGGGATAGTAAACATTACAGACTTACTACGCTCAGCGGCGAGCTGGTTTTCGGTACTTAGCAGATAATCTGCAGGTTGCGCAATAAACTCACCAATGATGGCGTTGCTACCATAAATGCTCACTTTAAGATTGGGGAGTAGTTGCGACTGCGGGCTTTCATTAATTAAATCAGCTTGAACATCACTAAAGGTAGCTGCCGACTTTACTTTACTTGGTCTGTAAGCAAGTTTTTTGATATTAAGCGCAGTAATATCGGCATGCGGTAAACTACAAGCGGCGCTAGAACAGATAGTTTGCAGTCGTGCCGCAACTGTAGGGTTTTTAACTAGATTATCTAGATTAAAAATAACATATTGTGCTATTAATAACAGGGCTAGTACCAAGCAGCCAGCAGCCCATAATCCGGTTGCTATAGAGTTCTGAGTAGAAGTTGGCGATAATTGCACTCGGGCCTTAATGTTGTTATCACGTACTTGGTCGGTGTTTTCTTCCTCGTCAGGACCTACTCCCAAATCGGTGAGTAGCTGCGACAAATCAGTATCGTCTTGTTCACTTACGGCCGAGCTATCTAAGCCGTTCTGTTCTTTTAAGAGCGTTTCAAGCCAAGCATTTTCGTTGATATCACTACCGTCACTAGCCGCGACCCTAGCATGAATATCATTGGCAATAGCTGAACTTATTGATTTTTCAGCAGTCCGTTGGTGGTTATTAGCATTGGGAGTGCTTGAACGTTCGGCATTCGCATTTGATCTAAGTGAAGTAACTGTCGGTATTATGGGCTGTAAATGTGTTGTATTGATATCTGCAAGTGAATCGGCGTTATTGTCTGAGCTGGTTGATTCAGTAGTATTGTAGTTATTCAAAGATGAGGCATCCACTTGGGTTAGCCAAGCGTCCATCTCATCAAGCGAGTCATACTCTGTAAGAGCCTCAGAAGGTTCATCAATTTCCATATCATCATGAATAAGGATATTAGCGTCTAAGTTTACATCTTTTTCTTTAGAGCTGGTTGAGGGTTGAGCGTTACTGTTTATTGCACTTTTTTTACTAAGAAAGATTTTTTTCTCATTCTCTTTCTGCGTAACATCATGTGCCTGCTTGTTCGCATGCGTTATTTTATTAGGCGTTAATGCTTGGTTTTCGGCTGAGACCAGCAGGTGTTCATTCACTAAGAATATATGCTGACAACGATTACAGCGCCCTTTGGTATCAGCTCGATTTAATTGCGCGCGCGGCAGCTTAAAAGAAGCCTGACAATGTGGGCACTGCGTTTTTATAACCGTGGTCATAGATTGACATCCAAAAATACTCGGCAGTTAAGCCACTCTTCTACTGATTAACATGTGCCTGTTGCGCTAGCATCTCAAATACTCTCATTTAAAACTGAGGATATATACACAGTTGAGCAGCAGGAGCAAAATTACAAACTAATGCCAAGAGCTTATCGTAACAGATGTAATTGAATGTTGCTATCCTGTAAATGTACCTGATAGCCGCTGCCAATGCTGGTCTTCTTGGGCCGTAAAGGTATGTTTAGGATCCAGTGCAAAGTAAGGTTTATACGCATCGCTGACTTGCTCAGTCTGCGATTCAATCAAACCTGCCAATACAATACGACCTTTTAAGGTAATTAATGTTGCAAAATAAGGCGCAAGACTAATAAGAGGTTTGGCTAGAATATTAGCTACAATTACATCAACGGGAGCAACAGCGTGTTGAGCCCAAAACTGGTTAAAGTCTTCGGGTAAGAAAGCTTGTAGTTGTCCCTCAACATGATTGCGCGCCGCATTTTGATTGGTGGCCAGTACCGCTTGCGGGTCAATATCAACCGCGTAGACATGCCGCGCCCCTAATAATAATGCAGCAACTCCCAAAATTCCGGAGCCGCACCCATAATCAATAACAGTCTTTCCAGCTAAGTCTTGCTCAGTTAACCAGTCAAGGCATAAGCGCGTCGTAGCATGATAGCCCGTTCCAAAGGCAAGACCAGGGTCCATAATGATATTAGTGGCATCAGGGTTAGGTGGTTTTAACCAGTTTGGTACTACCCACAGATCATTAGCGCATTCAATAGGATGGTAGTGCGTCATCCATTCGCGCTCCCAATCTTTGTCTTCGACTGCGCTCAGCCAAACACGGCTGGCATGTACTTGAGCGGCGATATCGTGACTTAATTGCTCAACGGCTTGCCTGCTGCCGACATCGGTAGACGCATCAAACAGCCCAGTCAAGATAACCTCATCCCATAGCGGCGACTCACCCGGCAGCGGTTCAAATAACGGCTGGTCACCGGCATCATCTAAGGCAATGGAGAGCGCGCCTGCCTCTAATAAAAGTGCTTCTGCCAAATCAACGTTTGCTTTTTCGCACTGTAGGTGCAGTTGTTGCCATGCCATAACGGTAGCCTTAGATTGAATTAAAAAATGAATAAAAGTGAAATATGGATAAAGAGAAGCAATAAAGAGTAAGTAGCTACTCTACTGATAACCTATGTATTCATAGTCTAAATTTGATTGCTTACTACAAGATATTCAAAATCTGAATGCTTAGCGTAATGCCTGCTGCGCCTCTTTAATCACGCGCGGATTATTTTGCATTTGCCCCGAGCGCAAGATAATTTGCCACAAGGAGTGATGGTGGTTGGCATCTGTTGAAACGCTAAGACCGCGCCGCGCCATTGCCTCAGCCTTACGTGGTTGGTTCTTTTTAAGAGCCACTTGTGACAAGTAAAAATAAGGCTCCACTGATTTTGGTGCAAGACGTTGAGCGCGAGTAAAACTACTTTCGGCTGCTGTTAGGTTCCCCGATTTTAGCTGCTTAATACCCGTTTGCATTAAATTTTTAAAGGCTGGTAAATTACTGTTGTTTACTGTAGACGGACGACTTCGTTGTTGTGAGTTTTGTCGCGCGCGCTCTAAGAGCTCATTACGTGATGGCGGTGTTGGCAATTGTATTTTGGCGTCATCACGAGAGGGGATGGTAGTGGTAGGTCTTGGATACTGGACAGACGCTTGTTCCACTACGGTGTCTGGTGCAGTGGACTGTTTAGGCGGAACATAAGGTTCAATAGGGTGGTCATTTGCAGAACCATCATTAATAGAGTTGTCATCGTTAATAACGGGCATCTGACTTACAGATGTTGAGGTGGGCTTTGTCGTCATCGACGTAGGTGCATGCACTGGCACGCTCTGACAAGCACTTATGCTGAGCATGCTAATAATTGCGCTGGTGACCAACGCAGTTCTAGTTAAGAGCATCTGATTTCTAGACCTTTTTTGCGTAGATAGTACCGATTGTTGTATAAAACACGCCATACTAAGACCCTTTCCCAAAGATTATGAACGATACTGACACCCTAGAACCACTCAAGGGCGCGTTCGACTAGTTTGCGTACTTTAGGTCCATCGATAATAATGCCCTCTTGTTGTCCGTCATTATTTTGATTGTTTTGCTCATCAATGGCTTCACCATTTGGAATATCTAAACCTTCACGGCGGCGCTGCTGGTTGATATTGCCCTGCTGACTTTGCCACTGCATTTGTTCACGAGCACGGTCTTGTTCGTATAATTCAATCGCACAGCTACTGGCTTCCTCTGGTAAATAGGCTGACATTACTGGCAGGTAGCGTGCATTGGCGCAGCGCTCATTAGACAACTTACCAGAATTGTTCTCAAGCCATAACCATTCAATGCCTTCAGGTTCTGGCATCGATACTGGTGTCAATTTAAGACGATTCATATAATCGACCCAAACTGGCAGCGCTCCGGTACCACCGCTTAGACCAATAGGCTTATTATCATCACGGCCAACCCAAACCACACTCACATAGTTGCCGCTATAACCTGCAAACCATGCATCGCGGTAGTCATTGGTTGTTCCAGTTTTGCCGGCCAGATTAAGGTTGCTACCGAGCGATTCAATACGTCTGGCTGTGCCACTTTTGACCACTTGTTGCAGTGCATAATTGGTCAAATAATTGGTCTCAGGGGCGATGCTACGCTGAGTATTTAACCCTGTCCGTTGGAGAATACGGCCACGGTCATCGATAACGGTGCGAATACTGTGAATAGGCGTACGAAAGCCGCCGGTAGCAAATACTTGATAGACGCCGAGCATATCCATCGGACTTAAGTTAACGGCACCCAATAATACTGACGGGTAGTCAGGAACTTTTGCTTCAACACCTAAACGGCGTAATTGCTTAGCAAAGGTATCAATCCCAAACTCCATCCCTAAGCGCACGGCAGCTTGGTTATAGGACTGCGCAATTGCGGTAGTTAATGGGACGTAACCATGATCGCGACCATCGTAGTTTTTAGGATTCCAGTCTCCACCATCTCTCAGATTAACAGTGATAGGCGTATCATCCACTGAGCTTGCTAAGTTGTAACGGCCGCTCTCTAACGCTGTCATATAAATAATAGGTTTTAATAACGAGCCTACTGGCCGCTTGGCATCAACGGCGCGATTAAAGCCTGTAAATTCGCTACCACTGCCCACAACAGCGACTAGCTCACCTGTTTCAGGGTTGGCACTCACTAACGCGCCTTGTAAGTTTTTAGTCTTAGTGCCATTTCGGCGCAGCTCCCCAAGCTTTTTACTGACTGCTTTATCAGCGGCCATTTGGGTAATGGGGTCGAGGGTACTAATAATAATCAACCCTTCATTTTTAAGGTCATCGGAATAATAAACATCATTAAGCTCACGTTTGACAATATCCAAAAAGTCCGGAAAACGGCTTTTGCCGTCAACGGGCTTGTCAATCACACCCAGTGGTTTTTCAAGCGCCTTGTCATATTCTTCTCGTGAGAGCGTCCCGATAGTCAGCATGTTATTCAGTACCGTATCACGGCGTGCTTTTGAGTCATTGGGATGGCGACGCGGATTATAGACGCTAGGCCCTTTTGCCATACCGACCAATAAAGCCTGCTGATCAATACTCAGTTCACTAAGGGGCTGGTCGAAATAAAACTCCGATGCCAAGCCAAAGCCATTAATTGAGCGATTGCCATTTTGTCCCAAGTAAATCTCGTTGAGATAGGCCTGCAAAATCTCATCTTTGCTATAATGTAGCTCAAGAAGCACCGCCATCATCGCCTCATTGACTTTACGCTTCATAGTACGATCAGAGTTAAGATAAAAATTCTTAATCAACTGTTGGGTAATGGTCGAGCCCCCTTGACGCGCGCCGCCAGTGAAGTTATTAATCACTGCACGGGCGATACCGCGTACCGAAACCCCTTTATGCTCATAAAAACCTCGGTCTTCTGTGGCAACGAGCGCATCAATCAGCGGCTGCGGCACATCATCTAACGAGACGACCAATCGATCTTCATTATTATCAGGATAAATACCGCCAATACTCACCGGTTCAAGTCGAATAATACCCGATGCATTTTGCTCAGTACTTTGAATGGACTTGATTTTACTATCAGCAATAGTCATCTTAATAACTTGTTCTTTATCAACATCAGCGGCGCTATAACTGAAGCCGCGAGTATGAATAAAGTAATCATTACCAGATTTATAATAAGTGCCCGTACGATCGTAGGACTTATTGCTGCGATAATTAAGCAGCTCCAGCCACGATTTAATAGTGTCATTATCAACTTTAGCGTCTTGATAGAGCTCAAGCGGCTGCGAGTATACCTTTGCAGGAATGTCCCAGCGTTTACCCTCGAACTTATGAGTGATGGTACGATCAAGTTTGACCAAATACAGTGCCAATAGCACCATACCAATGATGACAATAATTAATAAAATACTGCTAAACACGAGGCCACGCTGCTGCGATGGTAGGGTATTTACGGCAGACTTAGGCGACTGTGATAGAGTAGAATGGGACTTTTGCACTGATAACGCACCGTTTTGACATAAAAAAACTGCTCTATAATGACGCAAATTGACAAAATTTTCAATCTATCATCATCAACGTTAGGATTCATTATTGCCATGCTATGAGGGCGTATACTGAATGTAGGGATTGTTGACTATGAAACCGTCAATTTATTAAGCTTTTAATCTGGTGACTGAACACCATATAAAATAATAATTTACTTGTTTATAAACTTGCTTGCCTTACTTAGTTAACTAATAGATGAATCATTTTTCTATGGTTTTTTTATGAGTTAAGGGGTGGTAAGGCACAGGTAATTCACGTTGTTTTACTTATTCCAAACCAGTATTTGTTCGAAGTCTACATTTGCGTCAAGCAAATATGTCTAAAGGAAGTTATATCTACCATGTCCAGCACTTTGTCATCTACTGCCTCTCACTACGACGATTACTCTATTACTCAAGGACTGGTGCTGCCACCAGCAGGGCACTGCTTTCACTGTGGTGATCCGGTACCAAAGCCCCCGTTTCATACTGATGTACTAGGCTCGTCACGTGAGATGTGTTGTATGGGTTGTCAGCTGGCCTCCCAAAGTATCGTTGAGGCCGGCCTTGAGCAATATTATCTCGACCGCTCAGAAATTAACCGGACAGCAAGTCTGCCTACGCAATTGACCCAATTGGAAGCATATGACCACGCAGAAATAAAATCGCAATTTGTCTATGCACAGGACGGTCTATCGGTCGCAGAGTTATCGGTCAATAACTTACGCTGTGTGGCTTGTACTTGGCTGATTGAGTCGCGGCTGTATGAGATTGACGGTATTAGTAAGTGTCAGGTCAACTTAACCAATCAACGCATGCGTATCGTTTGGGATGAGACCAAATTGCCTATTAGCCATATTTTGGCGGTGATTAATGAAATTGGCTATGAAGCCAAACCATATCGGCAAGATACCCATGAAGCGATGCTTGCCAAACATAATAATAAGATGCTGTTGAGGCTAGGTATTGCGGCACTCGGTGCCATGCAGGCGATGATGTATGCCGTAGCACTATATTTCGGTGAGCATAGTGGTATGTTGATATTGCAGCGGGATTTTTTACGCTGGGTGTCTTTATTCGTCAGCATTCCAGTGTTCTTTTATGCAGGTGTTCCCTTCTTTACCTCAGCATGGTCAGCGGTACGCGCCCGTCAAGTCAACATGGATGTACCTGTTAGTATCGCGCTGATTGTCACGTTTTTTGCGAGTTTATATGCCACTATTACCGGACATGGACAGACCTACTATGATTCGGTCAGTATGTTCATCTTCTTCTTACTGGCAGGGCGTTATATTGAGCACAATGCACGCCTAAAAGCGGCAACTATGGCCAATGATTTGGTCGTCGTTGAGCCGATATTAGTACAAAAAATTGCTGAGGATAAAGACGCTGCTGAGCTTATATTACAGCAGATGGCGCAGAGTACGGATAATAATGTGTTTGATGCTACTGCTGATATATCTGATAATTTACCCGTTCAGAATTCAGCTCTTAGCAATAATACAAGTTTTCTCAAAGCAAATACTGAAGTGGATACCTTAGTAGCTACCGCACCAAGTACCCTGCCTGACTTTATGAAAAAAATGGATGCCAGTGTCCAAAAAGTGACCTCTATTATTGCTCAAGAGTGGCAACAGGCGACCCGTCAGCAGCCACTCTCTAACGATCAAAAACAGATGGTCACCGCCCAAAGTTTGCAAGTGGGTGATATCGTTATGATTGAAGCGGGTGCTGAGATTATCAGTGATGGTATTTTGCTCAGTCAAACCGCCACCGTCTCTCAAAGCTTATTAACAGGCGAGGGCGACTTGATTATAAAAGGCCAAGGCGATTATATTGTCGGCGGTGCTCAAAACGACAGTCAGCCGTTTGAGATGCTAGTTACTGCGCTGCCAGAAGACAGTCAGATTGGCCTGATTGACCGTCTTATGAACCGCGCTATGAGCGAAAAACCCAAACTCGCGCAGCAAGCCGATAAGCTGGCACGTTGGTTTGTGGCACGGATTTTGGTATTGTCCGTATTAGTGTTTATCGGCTGGTATATCGTCGATCCAAGTCAAGCTATTTGGGCCACTGTAGCCGTATTAGTGGCGACTTGCCCTTGTGCGTTATCATTGGCAACGCCTATTGCTTTAACCGTTGCGACTAACCGTCTGGCAAGCTATGGGTTTTTAACCACGCGTGGTCATACTTTGCAGACCTTAGCTGAAATTACGCATGTGGCTTTTGATAAAACAGGCACGCTCACTTATGGTAAACCGAACTTACTAAACATTGAGCTGCTACCAGCTGCAAACGAGTCATTAGCACATGAATCTTCAATAAATGAGCCTGCAAGCGTACGCAAAGATGAGTTGTTATCGATAGCCGCTGCCCTTGAAGTTGGTAGCCGCCATCCGATTGCTCATGCGCTGCTCACGGCTGCTTATCAATTGCATTTACCCGCTACGCAGGATTTAACCCTCTATCCATCAGGCGGTGTTGAAGCTAACATTGATGGCATGTTATACCGGATTGGTCATGTTGATTTTGCTTTAGATAGAAAGGCTAATCATGAAAAATTGAGTGATGCAAATACAAGCAATAATCTAACCATTGATTTAACTTCGAACCGTGCTAGCTCAGCGGTAGTATTGTCTTGTTATCCTCTATCAGTAGAGTCGGATATCGTTCCTGACAGTAATCAGTCAAATTCATGGCAAGCGCTGGCCTGTTTTTATTTTAATGATAAAGTACGCGATACAGCGCAACCTATGCTTGATAAGCTTAAAGCGCTAGGTCTTGAGTCGGTAATGTTAACCGGGGACCCAAGCCCACAAGCATTGATTATGGCAAAATCTTTAGGTATGCAATCCGCCCATAATGGTTTATCCCCCAGCGATAAGGTTAATCATATTCAGCAATTGCAAGCGCAGAATGCGGTCGTGCTTATGGTCGGCGATGGTATCAATGATGCCCCAGTATTGGCAGCAGCTGACGTCTCAACTTCAATAGCGGGTGCGGCAGATTTGGCGCAGGTTTCTAGTGATAGTATTATCTTAAATGGTCAAATTGAAGCTATCGTTGCTGCTAAACGCATCGCTGATAAAACCGAACGTATTATCAAACAAAACTTCCGCTGGGCTCTTAGCTATAACGGCATTGTACTGTTACCAGCTGCCCTTGGCTACGTCCCACCTTGGCTGGCAGCTATCGGCATGTCGCTCAGCTCGTTATTCGTAGTGTTAAATGCGCTGCGTCTGAAACGCGCTTAGTCTATAGAAATACGGATGACTTAAACCAAAAAAACCGCCTATATAACATAGGCGGTTTTTTTGGTTACTTGATTTTCATTATTCTATATTTGAGCTACTTATATTTAAATGATAAACGCTTTTTACATTAGTCCTGTAAATAACTAAGCAGGCGCATAAATTCAATGTACATCCATACTAGTGTTGCAAGGATACCGATACTGAATAACCATTCGTAGTCTTCTGATACGCCCGCTGCTACTCCGCGGTCAATGTTATCAAAGTCTAATAACAGTGTAAAAGAAGCGATAAGGATTACAAACAGGCTAAAGCCAATGGAGATCATGCCACCTTCAAATAAGAAAGGTAGGCTTGAGCCAAACGCTAGAGAGAGTACCCATTGCGCGACATACACCAACATAATGGCAATGAGTGCTGACGTTACGATTGAGCGAAATTTTTGTGTGACTTTCACTAGGCCGGAACGATACAGCCCGAGCATTACCGCTGCGGTCACGAAGGTCGCACACATTGCCGTTACTGGGACACTTGGATACATTCTCATAAAAAATAGCGAGATGCCACCTAAGAAAATACCTTCTAATAGTGCGTAAGGTATCGCTAAGGTTTTAGCGGTGTGTGGCTTAAAAGTGATAAATAATGCTAAACCAAACGCGGCAAACATACTACCAAAGGCCGCCATAGTAATAAAACCTTGCGATAGGCCTGCCATCAGTGCATAAAAGAAGAAGCCCACACCTGTGATAGCAGCCAGCCCAAGTAACAGACTGGTTTTTTGAATCACGCCCTTGACGGTCATCGGCTCACCACCGATCGCAAGTTCTGCGCGACTGACAATAGGATTTGCCATACTTAAGTCCTTAATAATAAAAGTAAAAAACAGTACAAATAGAAGTTGTGGATAGCAGCTACTCTAGCAAAATCGCTATTATTGTCAACTGTGTTTGCGTGACAGTATACAAGGCATTGCGTCATTTTTGAGCGCTCATTTGCTAGTAGTTGCAGCATTTATCGTCAGTGAAATTGGCATACGTGCACAGTATACGAGATAGTAATTATATGGGGACAATTACGACAGTTAACAGCGCCTATTAATAAAACATGCTAGTTTAAGCGCTCATTTCTCGCTATCATTGTCGTATAAATTCTAACACTATTGCGTATCTTAACAGTACTGCGCATTTAAAGTCATACCGAGCCGTTTTATGGAAAACTTAGTGCAGTCAGAAAGATTGCCACACTTACATGAATCAGAGTTGCTTCATGCTATTAAAAATCCTGCTTTTCGGCGTATTGGTCTTATGGGACGTGCGGGAAAACGCAGTGTGATTCAAAGTCTCACCCAAATTGCTCAAAACGTAAATGAGATGGGTCTGACGCTAATTATGGATGTAGAAACTGCTGATTTGCCAACATTAGACCTTACTGAAATAGAAAAAGTCAAAATCGTTGAACGTAGCTTAATTGGTGAGATTTGCGACTTAGTGATTGTGGTGGGCGGCGATGGTTCAATCTTGCATGCAGCTGAGGTGCTTGCACGTTATCGAGTACCCGTGTTGGGTGTGAACCGTGGCCGGCTTGGATTTTTAGCAGATGTAAAGCCAAATGAAGTTGCTTTTAAATTACGTCAGGTATTGATGGGCGATTATCAGCTAGATCATCGGTTTTTATTGAGGATGGAGATTCGTGAAGGTCAGAACATTATCCATGAAGATATGGCGTTAAATGACATTGTCTTGCATGCTGGTAAATCTGTACACATGATTGATTTTCAAATGAAGATTGATGGCCATGATGTCTATCGTCAGCATAGTGATGGCCTGATTGTGGCCACACCAACTGGCTCGACCGCCTATGCGCTATCAGGTGGTGGCCCTATTATCCATCCCAGTATGGATGCCATCTGTTTGGTACCTATGCACCCACATACCTTATCGAGCCGTCCTATTGTGGTGAGTGGCAATAGTGAAATTAGTATTCGCATCCACGAGGACAACCGCACCCAGCCAATGGTGAGTGCCGATGGCAAGCAGGGAATGCCACTTGAGAGAGACCAGCGTTTATATATACGCAAACACCCTGATAAGTTAACCTTATTGCATCCACCAGGCTTTGATTTTTATGAAGCCTGTCGTACGAAGCTACACTGGAACGTGCATGCCGAAGAGTTCAGTCTTGACATTGATGATGATATTATTGATTAGGAAGAGTAAGTCATTCTATTATTAAAGCGAGAGGAGTACAGGCAGTATGGATAAACAGACTATATTAGCAAGCCTAACCCCTGAAGTGGTTGATAAATTCCGTGTGGCAATCGAGCTGGGCAAATGGCCTGATGGCCGCCTACTAGCTGCCGATCAGCGCGAGACCTGTATGCAAGCAGTCATGGTGTGGGAACATGAGCATTTAGCGCCATCTGAGCGCACCGGTTATATCCATAAGCCGATAAGAGTGGATGGCTCTATCGTGGGCGCTGAATGTGATGTCGAACATGAGCATCACTATCCTAATATGCCTAATCCTAAAGGCGCGATTCAACCAGTAAAATTTCGCGATAAGTAAGTATTAATATGAATTATAAAGATTTAAGATAAATTATTTATCACTTTTACAGAAAAAAGCCACGCTATATCAATAGCGTGGCTTTTTTCTAGTGTTTTTTAACACTATCAATTTTACTATTATTAAATAGACGTAGTATCAACACTTGGGCGTACAGCCAGCGGATTTTTTTGCATCAAAAATCCTTGCCAACCCCAATGTAAAAAGTTACGAATATTGGCATGATCCGTGCCATTCGGTGTCTCTTGCACTTGTGCATAATGCTCACCAAACAGCTTTAAGGTATCCAGCTGGTTCAAACCGTGATGCTTAGCAAAACCAAAAATCTTGGCGCTGCCTTCGTTTTCACCGGCTATATTGTGCACTTGACCGTTTACGAATGGAGCAGGGGAATAACGATAAAAGTCATCAATAAAGCTGATAACATCATTGAATCCAATGGCTTTCTTATTCAAACCATTAAGTAAAGCCGAGACATCTGATTGGCGGATACTCATAAGTAAATGACCTCAAAGCTAATTAAAAAAGCACTCTGTGCTTGATTTGTGCTTAATGACTAGATGTTAGGGATGACGGTCTAACGATTAAAATAGTCTTCGTCATCGAATGAAGGCGCAAAGTTGCCTTGCTCAAGATGTTGCATTTGTGATTGTACCGAACGCTCATGCTGAATACGCTGATAAATCTCTTCGCGGTGTACGGCAATATCTTTTGGTGCATTCACACCAATTCGTACTTGATTGCCTTTAACACCGAGGACTGTCACACTGACCTCATCGCCAATCATCAAAGTTTCGCCCACGCGGCGTGTCAAAATTAACATGCGTCACACTCCTTATGTCGCATTAACAACATAGTTCTCATTAAAGTATATCCCAATTGCAGGCTACCACTGCTTCTCAAAGTCTACATGCTTTTTATATCAAAACACTTTATTTATCATGGTATCAATAAAAATAGCACAGTAAGGCAAATTGCTTAAAATCTGCGCGTCATGACGGCTATAAGTCATAGTGATAATAAGTAAATTCATTTAGCCCAAATGAACAACCCATTATAGGTGGCAGAAGTGATAGTGTCACGGCTTTTCATAACACTGCGAGGTATATATTGACCCTAGCCGTCATAAAATACAAAAAAATAGGACCCTTTAAGGACCTATTAATACATAACTGGCTGATAAAATTAAGTTAAACACCAAAAATAGTTCTTAAAAACATACGCATATATTTTGTGTATGTTTTTGCTTATACTCTTATCTGACAACTACTTTTAGCGGCAGCTAACTAGAAGCTACTAACCCGCAACTTTGCTATCGCCATCTTCACGATCAAGACCAAAAGCGGTGTGCAATGACTTGACCGCTTTTTCTAGGTATTGTTCTTGGATAAGAACAGAAACCTTAATTTCACTGGTCGATATCATCTCGATATTAATATTATTTTCAGCCAGCGTTTGGAACATGAGGCTAGCAACACCAGCATGTGAGCGCATGCCAACACCTACTAATGAGACTTTGACCACATCGCTATTACCAATGACTTCTGTTGCACCAATCTCGTCTTTTACTTGCTCATTCAACACTTTCATGGTTTTTTCCATGTCGGTGCGGTTAACGGTAAAGCTGAAGTCCGTCATGCCATTGATCGATAGATTTTGGACAATCATATCAATTTCGATATTCGCGCGGCCAATGGGGCTTAAAATTGCAGAGGCAATGCCAGGGTGATCGGGCACAGCGCGTACGACAATTTTTGCCTCATCGCGATTAAAGGCGATACCTGAGATGATTGCGTTTTCCATATTGTCTCCTTCGTCTATCGTAATTAAAGTACCGACGTTATCTTTAAAGTCGTCATCAAAGCTGCCATCATTGTCTTCATCAAAGCTAGACAACACCCGTAATGGTACGCCGTATTTTCCTGCAAATTCTACTGAGCGAATTTGTAAGATTTTAGAGCCTAAGCTTGCCATCTCTAGCATTTCTTCAAAGGTAATCTTTTCAAGTTTTTTGGCTTTGGAGGTGACACGCGGGTCAGTCGTATAAACACCATCAACATCGGTATAAATCTGACACTCATCTGCGCCCAATGATGCTGCAATGGCCACACCAGTAGTGTCAGAACCGCCGCGACCTAGAGTAGTGGCGTCACCATGCTCGTCTATTCCTTGGAAGCCCGCCACGATAACGACATTACCGGCGTCTAACTGCGCGCGGATGTTTTTATCATCAATGGATTCAATGCGTGCTTTATTGTGTTCGCCATCTGTTTTTATCGCGACTTGGCGACCAGTAAAGGAGCGCGCGCCAACGCCTAATTCTTTTATCGCCATTGCTAGAAGTGAGATAGATACTTGCTCGCCCGTTGATACCATTTGGTCGTATTCACGCGGGTCAGGTTGGGTGCTGATTTGGCGGGCAAGATCGATGAGGCGGTTGGTTTCTCCGCTCATGGCTGAGACCACTACCACCACTTGATGACCGTGATCGTGCCAGCGTTTAATCCGCTTGGCGACGTTTTTGATGCGGTCAATGCTACCCATTGAGGTGCCGCCGTATTTTTGTACTATTAACGCCATAAAAATCTTACCTATTATTATCAATGGCTATTTGTACGCTCTAAGCATCAATCTATAATGAGTCTAGTTGTCCATATCGCTCTAGATTAATGCTAATAACGATGAAGCCGGATTATAAAACCGCGTCACTTTCTATTGATTGTCTTGGTAACTGACTTATTGACTAACTGTGTTACTTTATACCACATTTGTGCCATAAATTTAAGTCAAAGCAAAGCTTAGATGTATGGCGAATGGTTATAAATGTGATAACCAATCGCTTTATATAAGTGCTTTAAATCAGTTGCGATTCAAGCCAAGCAGGTAAGGTGCTAATTACGCTTGCGCTATTCGCCGCTTTTGGTGCGCCGCCTTGGGCATAATCTGGCTTACCGCCACCTTTACCACCAAGTTCAGTGGCTAAATGACGAATGATGTCACCCGCTTTGACTTTACCAGTAACAGACTGAGCCACACTAGCCGCTAAAGCCAATTGCTCGTCCTTATCACCAATCAGCACAATCACGCTATCAGGAAGCTTCGACTTGATATCGTCCATTAGGGTGCGAATGGATTTACCATCGACACCGGATAAGGTGCTGATTAATACTGGTGTATCTGCGATAGTTTGCACGTCGTCAAGTAGATTGGCTGCTTGCGCACTGGCGATTTTCTGCTCTAAGCGCTCTAATTGCTTCTCTAAATCGCGCTGCTTATCGCTCATGGTACGGACGCGTTGGGCGACTTCTGGACGTTTAACTTTCAGCTGTGCGGCAAGCTCGCTCAATTGCTGCTCGCTTTGCTGAATATATTTGACCGCGTTCATACCAGTAACCGCTTCAATACGGCGAATACCCGCGGCAATACCACCCTCACTAGTGATTTTTAATAAGCCGATATCACCGGTACGTTGCACATGCAAACCACCGCACAGCTCGATAGAGAACGGCTGCGTTTTACCATCAACGATGACTTCAGTACCCATAGTCAAGACGCGCACATCTGAGCCGTACTTTTCACCAAACAGCGCCATCGCGCCTTTATCCATGGCTTCATCAATAGACATATTTTCGATACAAGCGGGGGCATTGGCTTGGATTTGCTCATTAACTAAGCGCTCGATACTGCTAATTTCGGCATTGGTAACCGGCTTATCATAGGAAAAGTCAAAACGCAGTGCGTCACTCGAGACCAACGAGCCTTTTTGGGTCACTTCTGCGCCTAATACTTGGCGTAGAGCGGCATGTAATAAATGCGTCGCAGAGTGGTTTTTGGCACTGGCCGCACGGATGCTGGAGAGTACTTGTGCATCAGCTGTTTGGCTGGCATTGATAGAACCCATGCTAACCACGCCATAGTGAATGATGGCTTGTCCTGATTTTTTGGTGTCTTGAACTTCAAAGACACCTGATGCACTGCGAATTTCACCCAGCTCACCGACTTGACCACCGCCTTCGGCATAAAATGGCGTACGGTCAAGAACAATAACGCCTTCCATTCCTTCCTCTAAGCTATCTACTGCCTTGCCATCTTGATAAAGAGCGCTGATAGTGACATTGTCATCATTTAATTGCTCATAGCCAATAAAAGTTGTCGGCACCTCTACTTGAATCACGCTGCTATAATCAACGTCAAATTTACCTGCATCACGCGCTCGCTCTCGTTGCGCTTGCATGTGTTCATCAAATTCAGCCTCATTGATACTAATACCGCGCTCACGGGTAATATCAGCCGTCAAATCAAGCGGAAAGCCATAAGTATCATAGAGCTTAAACGCGGCTTCACCAGATAGGATATCCCCCTCTTGTAAGCCTTCAAGCTCAGTGGCTAATAAACGTAAGCCTTGCGCTAGGGTTTTAGCAAATTGAGTTTCTTCTTTTTGAATGGCATTTTCAATGGTGCTTTGCTTGTCTTTAAGTTCAGGATAAGCATCACTCATCTCAGCAACTAGCGGCGCGACCATTTTATAGAAAAAATCACTTTCAGCACCAAGCTTATTGCCATGACGAACGGCGCGGCGAATAATGCGGCGGAGCACATAGCCGCGACCTTCATTACTTGGCATCACGCCATCAGCTATTAGGAATGAGACCGCACGGATATGGTCAGCAATCACTTTTAATGATGATTGTTGCTTATTGTTAATCTCTAATATTTTAGCAGCCGCATCCATCAAATGGACAAATAAGTCGATTTGATAGTTGCCATGCACGCCCTGCATAATAGCGCTAATCCGCTCAAGACCCATGCCGGTGTCGACACTAGGCGCAGGTAGCGGCAGCATCGTGCCATCTTTTTGGCGATTAAACTGCATAAATACGCAGTTCCAAATCTCAATAAAGCGGTCGCCATCTTCTTCAGGCGTACCCGGCAAACCGCCTTCAATATCAGCTCCATGGTCATAAAAAACTTCGGTACAAGGGCCACAAGGACCAGTGTCACCCATCGTCCAAAAGTTATCGGAGGCGTACGGTGCACCTTTATTGTCACCGATACGAATAATACGTTCCGCTGGCAAGCCGATATCTTGGTTCCAGATATCAAACGCTTCATCGTCAGTCTCGTAGATAGTGACATAAAGACGTTCTTTATCAATTGCTAGCCACTCATCAGAAGTTAGAAATTCCCAAATATATGCGATTCCAGCTTGCTTAAAATAGTCACCAAACGAGAAGTTACCGAGCATCTCAAAGAACGTATGATGGCGTGCGGTATAGCCGACATTATCTAAGTCGTTATGTTTACCACCAGCACGCACACATTTTTGCGAGGTCACTGCCCGCGTATAGTCGCGCGTCTCCATGCCCAAAAAGGTTTCTTTAAATTGGTTCATGCCCGCGTTGGTAAACAATAGCGTTGGGTCATTATGCGGAATCAGGCTCGATGAAGCGACTGGGGTATGCTGTTTGCTTATAAAAAAATTGATAAAAGCTTGGCGAATATCGACTGAGCGAAATGGCTGGCTCACAGCGGCTCCTTTTAATGATGAATAGGGTATTTAAGAGAGTATTAAAATAACTGCTAAGCGCAAGCAGATTAAATAGTTTTGCAAGCGATTTTAGCACAAACGCCTATAGCGTGTTTGACCATTCGCGAATAGGCGCTGAGTAAACAGCGGATTGAATTATAAATATAGTAGCGATTAATACTGTTAACTAATTGGTCAAAATCGCAGCATCGGTCTTATCGAGCTTATCTTGAATCAGTGGATTGGACTCAATCACTTGTACTGGCAGATAGCGGAGCTGTATTTTGATAGGTAGGTAGCTTGGGAAGTTGTCTTTCATATTCTGTGTAATAGTCGCTTCAATTTGGCGCACATCATAGGAGCTGGGGGTGGTCTCACCGCGAATAACAGCCCGTACAATTTCATTCCCATCTGACCTATCGAATTGGGTATTGGTCAGTACATTGCCTTTACTTTTAAAGTAATCATTAATCGTTTCTTTGACATTATTCTCAAAGGTTTGTTGCCGAGCATTAGTATTAAGGTTAATAGTCAAATAAATACCTAACCCGACCAGTAATAATAAGGTAACGGCATTACGTCGAAAAAAAGTTAAATAGGTGCTAGATTTATAATCGTCATCGACCAAGCGCCGAAAGCCTAAAAACCACAACACCATGGCATTGGTAAATTGAATGGCGATAATGTTCGTAATTGCGAGCAGGGCAGCGCCAAGCCCGAGCTGCATCTCACCGTTAGCAAGTAGAATACCGCTTGCAGCTAGGGGAGGTACCAAAGCGGTTGCCACTGCGACGCCAACCACTGCGACAGATAAATGGGGTGATACCATCGCGTAAGCACCAGCCGTCCCGCCGGCAAGCGCAATCATTAAGTCCATTGATGTCGGCTGAGTTCGAGATAATACCTCAGCAGTCAGCGGTTGTCCTTTATGCAACCAACCAACGATAAAGCCCACTAGGATCACTAATGAAACCCCAGCCGCGACGGTAAACAGCGATTTACGTAACAAAGGCATTCGATAATCGATAACTGCTAACGCCACCCCAGTAATAGGGCCCAGCATCATTGCTACTAACATCGCTCCAATGACCACAGCGGCAGAGTCAGCAATTAACCCATAACTGGCAATGATGGCGGATAACACATTCATTATAAAATACATTTTACTGGGTATCGCGTTCGCTTCTATCGTCACTCGTACTTCTGGATAATCTATCTTCTGACTATTAAACTGCTCCGCAACGAACTGTTTATAAGACTCAAGTTTTGATTCTTTTTCTTCTTTAACCTCTTCTAGCTCTTTTTCTTCTTCTGTAAGCTCACTCTCTTCATTAGTGTCAATCTTATTATCGTCTTGATTGTCATCGTCACTATCAGTGTGCGGAATAGCATCCAAAGCTTCCTCTTTGGTAGTCTCTTCTTCAAGCGTTATTTCGCTATCGTTGGTGTGATTACGATCTTGCGCTTTATCGGAATCAACAGCGTTATCACTATTGCTAGAAACTCTAGAAGTAACTTCGGTACTACTATCAGTCTCTGCATCCATTATTTGAGTATTATCGTTGCCTTGGAATTTTGGCTCTACTACTCCGATAGAGATTTGCGTTTCAGGATCAGGCGTCTCTAGAGTGGCGATAACTACATCGGGACTTGGCGAGGACATGGTTACTTTAGACTCGGGATATTGAGCATCGTTATAGACCTCAAATTTTTCATTGTCTACGCTATTACTATCTATTTTGTCAGCATCGACTTCGTCAGTTACTGTTTTATTAACAGCTTTTTTATCAGCATCTGAGATTTTAGATTCATCATCTGGCGTCATAGATGAATACTGTGGGTCTAGATTTTTGTTTGAATTGAACGGAGGTTTAGCAGATGCGGTCATGGCTATAAAACTTTATGATTACAGGATAGGAAAGCAGCTATTGTAATCGCAAACTATAAAAAACCTATTAATATTATTGCTAATAAAATAGTTCATGCACATAATTATACTAAAATAGTTATGATGTGATATTCATAAAGCGATGTCGATACGGTATTAAAAAGTGGAAGAAGAGTGGTCCAGATAAAAAAAAGAGGAAAAGAAGGGTGATAAGTTAGTAGAAAAAAACTTTTTTATCCCTCAGCAACTAACTCCCTTATGTTAACATGGTTTTAACCTGAGGTCAGCTAATATAACTGTCTCACTGGTCTACCTTAAAACCTTACTATTTTTATGGATATATAGTATAAATGTTGTATACCCACAAAAAATATAAGGAATACGTTATGAACTGGCCATTATTCTCTGTTATCTATTCAATAGCCGCAACCGTTATTATTGGTGTATTGATGATCACAGCACTGTTATCTCCATTTAACCAAATTCCACATATCCAAATGGCAGTGGCTGCTGGTCTGCTAATCTCTATTCCTGTTGGGTTGTTTTTTACCAAAAAAGTTGGCAGCATTACCGGTAATGAGGAAGGCTATAAAGTAATTCATTAGTCACATAAAATTATTATAATAAAATAATAAGTGATACCAAATAAGAATTAAAAAAACAGCCTCATAAAAGAGACTGTTTTTTTTGATTCTACATTAAGGCTATTAGGTAATCAGAGCTATTTCATCAATAGTTCTATAGAAGGTTAAGCAGCCGTTATTTTAGCTCAACGGTCGCGCCATTTTCGATATTGGCATAAACTTCTAACACATCCCAGTTAGTCAAGCGCACGCAACCTGCCGATGCTTGACGGCTAATGCCTTCGGGCTTTGGTGAACCGTGTAGGCCATAAGAGGGTTTAGACAATCCCATCCAGACAACGCCTACTGGGTTATTAGGGCCAGGTGGTAACATGTGCACTTTCTTTTGATCACCTTCGCCAACGGTGGCTTTATACCATGGCATTTTGACTTTATTCACAATTTTAAAGGTGCCCTGCGGTGATGGCGTACTGTCACTACCGACGGTGGTCGGATAGGTAGCGACCAGTTTGTCACCATTATAGGCGTACAAAGTTTTATCAGCTTTATTTGCAACCACACGGGTGATGCGTTCTTTTAGTGCACCGCGGCTATTGAGTACGGTAACCGTCTCGCCAGCTTGATAGTTTTTATTTTTGTTTAACTTATCAAGATAACGCACGTCCATATGGAAGCGTTCACCAAGCATCTCTTTGATGTCTTGATAATACAGACCTTTCATTTTTGACTTTTCTTCTGAGCCTGCTGGTGTGATCGCAAAATTGGTATTGATATCCTCATCAGTTAGAGTATAAGTCACCAAAATCGGTTTATTAGCAGGAATGTTTTTATTTAGTGCATCCCACGTATTTTGATCCATCTTACCGGTTGCGGTTAAGCCTTTCATGTTTTGAAAGTTGATTAGGGCTTTTTTGCTGTTCATGCCCCAGCCGCCATCAATGGCACCAGGCGATGCGTGGTTCCAATCTAGCAATGTCTGTATTTTGATGGTCATTGCCGAGTTGACCTTCATATTCGGCGACCAAGTGGCATCGTTTACTTGTTTAGCATAGCTCGATAGATTCAGTGTGGTGTGTTTTTTACCATCGATATCTTCGATGTTTTTAATACTGGTATCGTCGTTTAAGCCTTGATATTGTTGATTATCAGGTAGCGCAAAACCAAAAGCATCGGATGCATCAATAGAGGAGGCAGCAACTGCTTGACCGCCACTGATGTCATCAGACTGCTCATCCTTACGCGTTAGTTCCGCTACGCTCATATTATCAGCGGCAGGCTTAGACTTTGGCTGCGGCTGAGTTTTTTGTTTAGGCTGGGGCGTTGATTTGGCAACAGGGGCAGTCTTTGCTACGGCAGCTCTATTATTCATAGAAGTACTACGATTTACTTGCACATCTAGGCTAGTCAATACCGCGAGGCTTGGTAATTTATCAGCAGTACGTACTGGTAAAGTGCGATTGCTGTCGATAGGGGCAGCAAGGGCACTAAAACTCATAGTGGCGCTCAGAGCCGCGATTGACATAGAAATAATTAGTGGCTTTATTTTCATAATATTGAGTCACATCTGGAAGTTATAATGCGGCTATTATGCGCATAATTTGGGCGCTTCGCAAACTTTTGACACACCTTTTTGTAGTGATAGAACATTGAGCAGCAGTCGCTGACGTATCGACTACAATACAGTAATGATTGGATGGTGCTCTCTCTAGAATATTGCTTGTTTTTCTGTTTGGTAACTTTCCAGTAAGGTATTAATATCATAAAAAATTCTTACAAAGGTAAATATTAGCTCACAATTATTTAATGAGCTTCCTTTTACCAAAGTAAGTTCCACAGTTATTGGCGCTGCATAACGTTTGTGTCTATAATGCGCTAACAGCGTTTTATTCAACCCATTAACATGCAGTCAACGAGTACGTAGCCAACGAATACGTAGCCAATGAGCATGTCATCTATAAGGTGAGTTATGTCAGAACACCAGACTATCAGTGCAGAAGATTTTCAGAATCAATATTTTAGTGGTCACGCCTCGCATGAGTTCGACCTTGACTCTGACAATGACTTGGCATCGGACGAGACTGGATTGCTCACTGAGCACAGCCAGTTTGCAACTTTGCATGCGGAGCTTGAAGAAGCCCGTGAACAATTATTTAGCATTCGTGATTTTATCCGCTTTGGTGTTACCCAGTTACGCAATTATGATGTGGTGGTAGCACAAGGAACCACGGATGAGTTTGCTGAAGCTTCAGCTATTGTGATGCATTCTTTGTCTTTAGATTGGTCTGCTAGTGAGCAGATTTTAGATTGCCGTCTGACGTCGTCAGAAAAGCAAGGCGTGCTGGCGTTATTAGAAGAACGTATTGCCGAGCGTAAGCCATTAAGCTATTTGATTAATTTGGCTTATTTTTGTGATTTGCCTTTTTATGTTGATGAACGGGTATTAATTCCACGCTCGCCGATAGCAGAACTGATTCGCCAGCAATTTTATCCTTATTTTGATGCGAATGAATTGGCTAAACCGCTTGGCGCTAACGTCAACGAGCAACCTACTAAGTTTTATGAACATGGGCTTGAGGTGATGCAACTATCACAACCAGAACGTATTTTAGATATGTGTACGGGTTCTGGCTGTATTGCTATCGCGCTTGCAACCCGTTTCGTCGATGCGCTGGTTGATGCCGTTGATATTGATAAAGGTGCGTTAGAAGTGGCCATGGTCAACGTTGATCATCATGACCTGAATCATCAAGTCAATGTGATTGAATCAGACTTATTTGCCAAGCTACCACCTGAACACCAATACGAGCTTATCGTTACCAATCCTCCGTACGTTGATGCTGCGATTATGGCAGACTTACCGCCTGAGTTTTTATATGAGCCTGAGCATGCACTAGCGGCTGGGCAAGATGGACTCGATTTAGTCCATCATATTTTATTTGAAGCGGCAGATTATTTAAGTCCTGAAGGATTATTGGTTTGCGAAGTTGGTGACAGCGAGTGGGCATTGAACCAAGCTTACCCTGACATTCAGTTTGATTGGCTCAAATTTGCAAATGGGGGTCACGGGGTATTTGCGATTACTTTTGATGAATTGACCGCACACCGAGACTTGTTTGCACATTACGTACAGCTATTGGATAACAACCAGTAATTAATGACAACGCCTAATCAATAGGTTTTACCCGTTTAAGGACAAACATGGCAGGCAATAGTATTGGAAAACTTTTTTGTGTGACCACTTGTGGTGAGTCGCATGGTGCTGGCTTATTAGCTATTGTAGATGGTGTACCGCCAGGCTTGGCGTTATCGGCTGAAGATTTGCAAATAGATTTAGATCGCCGTAAACCTGGTACTTCGAAATACTCAACCCAGCGCCGTGAGTCTGACGAGGTAGAAATTATCTCTGGCATCTTTGAAGGTAAAACCACCGGCACATCTATTGGTCTATTGATTCGTAATACCAATCAAAAATCAAAAGATTATGGCGAGATTAAAGATACTTTTCGTCCCGGTCACGCGGATTATACGTATAGTATGAAGTATGGTTTTCGTGATTATCGTGGTGGCGGGCGTTCCTCAGCACGTGAGACTGCAATGCGGGTTGCTGCTGGCGCGATTGCTAAAAAGTATTTACAAGAGCGCTTGGGTGTGCAAGTTCGTGGTCATGTGACTCAGATAGGCCCTGAAAAGAGTCAAGTTCTTGATCCAAGTCAAATTGATTGGGAGTTTGTTAATAGCAACCCGTTCTTTTGTGCAGATAAAGACGCGATTGGACGTTTTGAGACTTTGATAGATAGCTTGCGCCGTGAAGGGACTAGCTGCGGTGCCCGTTTAGAGATTATTGCTAGTGGCGTACCCGTAGGTTTAGGTGAGCCGGTATTTGACCGTTTAGATGCTGAGATTGCCCATGCTATGATGAGTATCAATGCGGTAAAAGGCGTTGAGATTGGTGATGGTATGGCTGTTGCTGAGCAGTTCGGTCATAGTGCTCGTGATGAGATGACCCCTGATGGCTTTACGGCCAATCATGCTGGTGGGATTTTGGGTGGTATCTCTTCTGGGCAAGATATTCGCGTCACTATCGCCCTTAAACCGACATCTAGTATTACTACCGCTGGTAAAAGTATTAATAACCAAGGTGAAGCAGTCGATATGTTGACTAAAGGCCGTCATGACCCTTGCGTTGGTGTGCGGGCAACACCCATTGCTGAAGCGATGTTGGCCATTGTATTGCTTGACCATTATCTACGTAATCGTGGACAGAATGGTGACGTTAAGCAACCGCTAGCTTCAATTACTTAAATTCTGCTTTTTAAACAATCTGCTCTTTATGACCTCTAATAATGTTTAATTGGAGGTCATACAGGGCTTTTTTATATCTTTAGAAAAGCAAAAATAAGGTTTAATAATAAGCTGCACTGCGCTCACTGTTATAAAAACACGTTAAGAAGTGATAAGTAGTTATTGCAACCGCGCTCAGTCGCAAGGGTGCAGGGAGATGTAGTATAATAAGCGCCATTATAAAAATCATAAATCTATTATAGAAGCTAATATAACTAAGTCATATGCCTGTTCTATCAAAAAATATCAATATATAAAGGAAGTGATATGAGTAAATATCTAGATTGTGTCATCGTAGAACACAACCCTACTAAAAAAGTTATCAACCGATCCGTAATTTGGTTGCATGGGTTGGGCGCTAGTGGTCATGATTTTGAGCCAGTGGTACCACAACTGGGTTTGGCTGATGATATGGCAATACGTTTCCTATTTCCTCATGCCCCACAGCGACCAGTAACGGTCAATGGCGGCATGATTATGCCAGCTTGGTATGATATCTTTGAGATGAGCCTTGAGCGTAAAGTTGATATTGGTCAAATTGAAGAATCTACGCAACAGATTCATGACTTGATTGCCCGTGAGATAGAACGCGGTGTGTCACCCGAACATATTGTTATTGCTGGGTTCTCGCAGGGCGGGGCAGTAGCTTATCATGTGGCGCTAGGTTATCCGCAGCGTTTGGCAGGCTTAATGGCGTTGTCTACTTATCTAGCAACCAATGATAATCTAGACTACAGCACTGCTAATAGAGGCATGCCGATATTAATTGAGCATGGCACGCATGACCCGGTAGTGCCCGTTATTCTTGGCGAACAAGCGCAGCAGCTACTAACGTCTAAAGGTTATAAAGTTGATTATCGTACATACCCAATGGCGCATCAGGTATGTATGCCGCAGATTGAAGATATTGGCGACTGGTTAAATCAAGTGCTGGCTTAGCTGCTATTCAATTCCTTAAGCTGTAACTTAATGTAATATTGGCTGTATAGTGGTTGCCACACTGGCTCCAATTCATTTATAATACATAAATCAATTGGGGATGTTCTGGCTTCGACGCTGGTGATGAAACTCAATGATGCATGTCGAGAGTATATGTCCTCTCGTAAATCAAACATATATTGTTATAGTCGCAAACGACGAAAATTACGCTCTAGCAGCTTAAACCCTGTTTACTTAGTTGCTGATCATCTACAGTTGGTCAACTAAGTTGAAGCGTCCGCATGTAGAAGCGCCACAAGTGGTTGTCTCAATTGCTTGGGTTTAAAAGTAGAGAATCGTTCTATCCATCCTGACTGTCGGATCGGTGCGAACTAAAACCAAAGACAGAAACTAAACATGTAGATTCATGAGCGTAATGCTGGCGGACGCGGGTTCAACTCCCGCCATCTCCACCAAACAACGATAAAGGGCTGACCGTCATAGACTGTTAGCCCTTTATTTTGGGTGTTTTTCAGGTATTGAGGGTTATGTAGGGGTATAGCGTCCTATATAGAATGTTGGTATTATTGTTGGTATTAGAGTTTATACACGCGCTCAATACCAACAAAGGATAGTTCAATGCCCTTAACTCATACCGTTATCAATAAGCTACAGCCCAGTAGCACCTCTATTGATACAAAGCGACCTGATAAACATAGCGATGGTAACGGGCTGCAATTATGGGTGCGCTATACAGGAGTTAAGTCATGGATCAGCGCCTATCGCTGGCAAGGCAAACAGCAAACCCTCACTATTGGCACTTATCCAGTAATGAGCCTTCAAAATGCACGCCAGCGCAATATTGAGATCAAACGCTTAATAGCTGATGGTGTGAACCCTAAAGACCATAAGAGAGAGCAGCAAGCCAGCCAAGATGGTTTAAATGTTTTCGATAACATAGCCCAGTCATGGTATGCAGAACGCAAAACCTACCTAGCAGAAAGCACTTTTTCCCGTAATTATTCCGCTTACATGCGCGATGTTAAGCCCTCTATTGGTCAAAAGAACATAAACGACATAACCGCGCCTGATGTATTGGCTATTGGTAAAGCAGTAGAGAGCCGCGGCGCTAATGAAATGGCAAGGCGGACTATTAGAGAAGTAGGGCAGATATTCAAGCACGCCATACGCAATGGACTAGCCACGCATAACCCAGCCACCGACCTAGCCGAAGCCATCAAGCCACACAAAACCGTCAATCATAGCCGTATCACTAGCCAGCAACTACCTAAACTATTAAAAGATATTAATGCTTATGATGGTGATCTATTAGTAAAGCTAGGCTTATGGTTTTTGTGCTATACGTTTGTGCGTACTAATGAATTGCGCTTTATGGAATGGCAGGACATAGATTTTAATCGTGGCTTATGGATTGTCCCAGCTGAAAAGATGAAAGCTAGGCGCTTGCATATCGTGCCACTAGCACCGCAAGCAGTAGCGATATTGAAGCAGATTAAAGAACTGGGCTTTTCGGATCAGTATGTTTTCTTCAATACTTCAACCCGTAAGCCATACAGTCAAAGCGCCTTTATTAATGCCCTATGGAATATGGGTTACAAAGGCAAGATGACAGGGCACGGGTTTAGAGGGCTTGCCAGTACCACGTTGCATGAGCAGGAATACATGCACGAAGCGATAGAGCTACAGCTGGCACATGATAGAGAAAACAAGATCAGTGCAGCATACAACGGGGCGCAGCACTTACCATACAGAATAAACATGATGCACCAATGGGCAAATTTCATTGATGATGCCTATGCTGGCAAGCTTGATAACGTCATACACGCCAGCTTTAAACAACAAACACAAAAGCATGGGTAATGCTATGTAGTAACGACTATGCAAGGCTAGGACTAATTACCCGAACGACAGTTATTCACACCCTTATGCTGTCACTGCCTTGCACCTACTTTGATTTAAGGGTGTAGGGGTGTGTATTGTGACTTATGTAGTTTACGATGATGATGGTTTTAACGCTAAGTCTGGTCGCTTAACGTATGAAGCTATTGAGAGGTTTATAATAAAACCAACTATAGACTTGATGTTAAATAGTATTCTTGATAATAAAAACTGTAATGAAGCACAGTCTGCAATTAATATTGCTTTTTTGGAACACCAAGAAACTCTTATGAGTGATTATGTAGCATTATACGATTATGATCTTAGCCCTGATACTTCTGATTATGAATGTGACTGTGAAGGTGTTTGTGAGCGTCAATGTCTAGTTAATGCTGTAGTAAGTTATAACTTCAAAGAAATCGTAAGGCAGTTTGAAGCTGGTATTGATGATGATGTTGCAGAGTTAGCATACGTCACAGATGAATATACCGAAGAAGATTTTATGAGAATAAGAGAAGTCTCTTACGATGTGACAAGGGTTTTATTATATAGAGAGTTAGGGAGATGGGCTTTTTATAATGGCGCTTATGAAACTGGAATAAGTTATAACAGTGTATCTACACTAATTTACGGCGGTGCTATACGAAATAAGACACAAAATTTTGATAGCTATATAAAAGAAGAAATATCCAATAGAAATAGAAAAGCGTCTGATGCAAGGTGGCAGCCACATAGAGAGAAAAAAAAGGAGCGAAAAGAAAAATATCTCAAGATTATGAAAGATAAAGGGTTTAGCACTTATACCGATGCAGCTACCTATATTAAGCTGCATATTGATACAGGCAAAAATCCTTCATTCCCTACTGTATGTCGTTTATTGAGTGAAGCTGACAAGGGAGATTTTTCATAATAGAATGTCGTATGCATGCATCAAACATTATATGCATGCATACGGCACTCTATGCATGGACGAGTATTTAGCTAAAAACTCTCGCCCCCTAAGATAGCTCATGTAAGCCGTAGCGTCCGTTACGGCTCAATACACTACATGGAGCTATGAACATGACACAGCAACAAGCTACCCAAGACACGCCAGTAATCCCCTTTACTAGTGACACCTCGAACGATACCCAACCAACCACCGCAAACAGTCCAGCTATGCAACTGCCTACTACTGGCATGGGCAGAGCAAAGGACATTTTGCCGTTCCTACCTTTTAGCAAAACCACGCTTTTTGAATGGTCAAAAGATGGGCGTTTTGTTGCACCCGTTAAGTTATCGCCAACAATGACCGCGTGGAGCTATGCAGCGGTTCACGAATGGATCAACAAACACACCTTAACCACAAGCAAGGTGTAGATCATGCTTACTATATTAAATAACACTATACGAATGATAGACGGCTTGTATTCACTAAATGACCTACATAAGGCTAGTGGCAGTGATAACAAGCACAAGCCAGCAAACTTTGTAAGACTAGAAAATACTAAGAGCTTAATTAATGAAATAGAGCGTTGCTCAGATATGAGTAACGAAGCCAATTCAATAGCTTATAAGGTCATTCAAGGTGGTCATGCAGATCAGCAAGGTACTTTCGTATGCCGTGAGCTTGTTTACAGCTATGCCATGTGGATTAGCCCACGTTTTCAACTATTGGTGATACGCGCTTTTGACTCGATGGTGAGCCAACAGGTAGAGCTTAGCGAACGACTTAACAAATTATGTCATGAGCTAAACACTATTGATGCTGGATTGACTAGCGCAGGGCGTTTTCTTTGCATAGGTGGTAAGCAGATCAAGCCACAGTTGAAACAGCATATTGATAGCACTATCAAGCAAATGCAGACTAGTCTTAATCTTGTAGGAGGTGCTGATAATGAATAGTGATAACGAACGCTTAGAACCGCGCCTAGTAGCAGTCGATAGTTATTATCTATCTGTCATTGATGACCGCATACAAGACCTATCAAACGATGCTGAGAGCCTATCAATGGCGCTTAGTGCTATCAAGACCGATGATGACGCAAGCAAATGCGTATTAGTCGCTGTAAGGTCTGCCTTACTCGCTAATAGTGAGCTTGCAAGCATAGTTAGCGAAATGATGGGAGGGCTTACCTTACTGCCTGAATTGGAGGTATCAAGCCATGTCCGATAACCCTATCAAAACTGACCTTGAACCCCAGCACGGGACATACAGTCGCGTACAAGCTGGCAAGCGAGGCTTACTACTAAGATTTACTATCTTTATGGCATGGGTAGTAGGTATTGGCTTGCTATTGTCATTTTTGGCTTGCACACCAGTTGAGGCAAAACCGATTGCAAGTGACAATAGCAGCGGTTACTATATAGACCTCTCAAAAAACGTTAGCGGACAAGCCAGCCGTTATTTATTGGCTTTTTTTGTGCCTGATAATAGCCCAGCCTCTCAAGCTGTCACTATACAATCAAGCACCGCCCCGAAAGCGCAGTTAAGCGCCACAAGGGATCATTCCCTCATATCTATAGCAAGTCATTTGCTAACCGACTATGACGGGTTGACGCTGCAAAATAAAATAGCCGTAAGGCGAATATGCAGGGCGGTTACTAACGTTACCGAGAGTAAGACCCGTCACCCTATATCTTTACTGTATAGCGTGGCATTCACTCAAAAAACGTTAGGGGCTATCCATCATGGCTAACTCAATCAGCACGACCTCAAAAAAAAACCATCTTAAAACCCCAATAGACACCCATGAAAAAGCCCACGCATTTAGCGCAGGCTTTGAAATGATAAGTAGATTTAATGCAGCCACACGGCAAGGGCTGGCAGATGACAATATATTACTTAGTCTTTATAACTTATATGAGCAGTTAAGCATACAAGATAAGTTACTGAACATTGATGACAATATTACCATAACTACGGGCTTTGATACAGGATCGAGAGCGCCTACAGCTGGCACGATAGGGCTAGTATTGTCTAATAATCAAGATCAACCCGTAACCCTTGCCAGTGTCACGCCTAACTGCAATCAAAAGCCGTTAATCATTGACCGTATGCAGCCGACAGCGTTAATCATTGGCACGTTAGACAGTGCTAACGAGATCATAGCCATTGATAACTTAGATGATGCGGTCATGATTGCTCAACACTTGATAGCTGATAATGTCACGCTATTGGTATGCCTTGATAGTCTGCTATTTAATAGCACGGTAAAGCATTTTGCAGAAGCCTACCCCGTGACCATCTTTACCACCATAGATAAAAAAGATAAGGTCTGTAAACCGCTGGCAGGTTGCAACGTCAAGGCGGTTATTACTGTTTTTGATCTACTGACACAGCTAGACAATTACTCAACCTATGCCAGTATTCTAGCCGATGATGATACGAGCATAATTGACCTACAGGCGGAAATATGGGGCGAACCTGAACCATTAGCCAATGACCCAAGCCAGCCTACACCTTACCCTATAGAGGCGTTCAAAGGACTGCTAAAGAATGTTGTTCAGGCAGTGGCGCACTACTCACAAGTACCTGATGCAATGGCAGGACAATGCGTATTAGGCGCACTGGCACACATGGGGCAGCGTTTTATTGATGCACCAATGGGGCACGGTCACATGCCAACCAGTCTAATGTTAATCACAGAGGGGGAAAGCGGATCAGGTAAAACACAGGCTATGGGCTTAACTCACTTTAAGATTAAAGAGTATGAGCGCCAGCAATACACCAACTATTTAGATGATGTATCAACATGGGAAAGTGACAAGGCAAGTCTAAAAGGTAAAGAGCAAGCCACTTTTATAGATGAAAACCCTAAGCCTAAAAACCCTAAGACCTTGTTTGATGATGCCACCATTGAGCCAATATTAGATAGGTTTATCAGTGGTGAAATGACCAACGCATCATGGACAACAGACGAAGCAGGTCAATTCTTTAATGGTCACACCATGACAGGTGACACCGCTGGCAGCGCCTTATCAGCACTTACGAAGTTATGGAGTGATGGCGAAGTATCGCGGTTACGTTCGCAAAAGTCAGCATACGCCACACCGCAAACAGATGCCCATAACGTACGCATGACGCTACTGCTACAAGGTCAACGGGTAGTATTAGAGCAAGCATTAACTGATCCACTTATGAACGGGCAAGGCTTTTTAGCAAGGGCATTGATAGCTTGCCCACCTGATTTACGGGGCAAACGTGTATGGGACAACCCCCAGCGTAGGAACGACAGCCCCTATGATAATCCTGACTTAATAGAATTTTGGGCACGCTGTCATGCCTTACTTGATCCATTACCAGCAAGCCAGCCCAATGACAGCACAGGCACACCCCAGCGCATTAAGATGCAATGGGCAAACCAGCAAGCAGAACAAACCTTTTATCAGCACATGCAAGCGATAGAAAACCGCCAAGCCAACGGGCAGACATTGGAATATCTAAAAGCGTATGCCTCACGAATGGCAGAGAACGCCAGCCGTATCGCTGCATTAATGGCTTTCTTTGATGGGCGTAAGGTAATCACTACAGACGATATTACACGCGCTTTTATGTTGGTTGAGTATTCCACAGCCGAACGCTTGCGCTACCTTGATGCAACGCCTACAGGTGAGCAGAACGACAGTGAGAAGCTAAGCAGCTGGCTAGTGGATAAAGCGAGGGGTAAAAATCCGCCTATGTTAAATCGTACTGATGCCTACAATGGCGCACCTAAGCCAATGCGTAAAAATAACAAGCTACTGCAAAATGAGTTAGACAACTTAGAAAGTATGGGGCACATTAGACAGGTGCAAGATGGTAAAAAGAGAGTGATTTATATTAACCCTAAGTTATTTATATAACCGTGTGTGCCTGAAAACGTGCCTTTTTTGCCTAAATAGCCCTTAGCCCATATAGCTAGGGGCTTTTGCTTAGTAAAGGCATTTGCCTAAACGTGCCTAAGTTGCCTAAACTGTCCTAAAACCATGGTCATTTAGGCACAATAAAGGCAATTTAGGCACGCTTAGGACGGGGGTATTACTAACTTGATGCTATACAGGGCAAAGCTTACAAGCTATTTAGGCAACAAAGGCATATTTTCTTAGGTATAACCTATATTAGCAGGCAGGACAATCGCCTATTAGGTGAACAGGTGCCATCATAATTCTACAAGGTAGGCGTTCATCGTCTGCCTTTTTTATTGCCTGATGTTGAGAAATGTTGAAATCTGAATTACTAACCCTTGCCGTAATCTTGCCGTAATCAAAGTCTTTGAGGCTGTTAAGAAATGTTAAGGTTTAAAACTGAATAAGTGGCATTCATTGGACAAACCAAGCCTTTTTATAATGCTCAACAACCTAAGGTTTCCCCTAGGTTCTAGATAATCGAGAACCTAACAAAACCTAACATTCAAAACAGAACAATGCAGCCGCGCATGTTGTCAAAAGTTAACATTCAGCACAACAGCAAACTACTACTTTTTACTACATTGGCAGCACCTAGTCATCATGACGAACCCCAAGAATACCCCAAGGTTAGAACCCAGTAAAACCCAATATTCAAAACATGAGGTTTTAGCCCACCGATGACAACCCCCAGAACCTTACTTTTTGGACACCGTAGAGAGTCGCATAACAATATGTAAAAACATGACATTTTGCACCGCCGCCAACCTGTCATTCAAAACATGACAAAACATGACATTTTGCAATGCAATCACTCATCATTGCTAATATCACAAAGCTATGCAGCATAAGGGCTTAAATAGTTTATGGACAAGTATCGCGCGCGCACGCGAGGCAAACGACAATTACAGGGTTTTGCGGACTGCTATAAAAGTAATTTTCGGACATCGTAAGGGGTGGTTTTTGGACATCTTAGAAAGGACTTTTTTGAGTCCATAAAAAGGGATGGTTTTCGGACACGTTAGGGTAGTTCTTGGAGTCCATACAGGGGACTTTTCGGAGTCCATAAAAGAGGCGTTAAAATAATACTTCGAGTCCATAAAAAGGGCTAGGTTTATGCAACAGTAACGCACACGCGCAAGGTAGTTTTGCGAGTCCATAAAGGGGTAATTTTTCGGACTGTTATAAAAGATTGAGGGTAGTTAATGGAACAGTACGCGCACGGGGTAGATTTTGCCCATGATGGGTAGTTTCTTAACAAGTATCGAGAGGCAGCATAATAGACTTTTCGGACAGGTATCGCGAGGGCATGCAGATAGTGCAAACAATTACAAAATAATTTTTAGTTGACAGGGTAAACATTGAATAACAGCAAAATCAAAAACGATTGTTGGTATTATGGTTGGTATCGTCTTATTTTAAATTGTGTATAGTTATATAAATCAATGCTTTACGTCTATAGTTTAGTTTCCGCCATCTCCACCAAACATTTTAAATGAGCTCAACCACATAAGTGGTTGGCCTTTTTTAATGCAGGTAATTTATGGAAAATCATAATGACTTTTAAGAAAAAACTGGAAGAACACTTTAGTCAATTTGATTCATCACCTATTTTTTTCATCGGTTCTGGGGTATCTAGACGGTATCTAGGAGTTAGTTGTTGGGAAGACTTATTGAAACAGTTTGCTGAAAATATAGGTGTCAGTCATGTAAAACTTAGAGCTCAATCAAACGGTGACTTGACTGTATATGCTTAGCATTTGGCAAAAATTTATTCAGAAGAATGGTGGGAGACGAATGAAGGCAAAGCCTTGGTTGAGGAGAAAGAAAGTTTCCTGATTGATGAACAATCACCCTTAAAGTTTTCAATTTCAGAGTTTATTAGTAAATCTCATCACAATATTACTACTGATGCTGATTTACTTCATGATATAGAGTTGCTTTCAAAAGCAAATATAGATGGAGTCATAACGACTAATTGGGACATGTTTCTAGAGCAACGGTTTCCAAAATTCACACCTTTTATTGGTCAAGATGGTTTGATTACAGGTCGTAGCCATGGAATAGCAGAGATATACAAAATACATGGTTGTTGTTCTGAGCCTAACAGTTTAGTTTTAACTAAGCCAGATTATGATGAGTATAGAAAAACCCTTATTTGTCATCTAAGCTGCTGACTATGTTTATAGAAAGACCAGTAATCTTTTTAGGTTATTCACTTACTGACCAACATATTGCCGAAATCCTAGAGGATATCTTGAGCTGCTTTCCTGATAAAAGCTTGAATTTTCTAAAGAATAAATTACTTTTTGTAGAGTGGGAGCCGGAGGTTTAAGAACCAACAATTAGTGATTCAGTAATTCATAAGAAGATACCGATTAAGTATGTACAAACATCATCTTATAAAGAGATATTTGAAGTTCTTTGCGAGACTAAGAGACGCATCCCAGCACATTTATTTAGAGCCATTAAAGATGAACTTTATGAACTTGTGCTGACTGATGATCCAAAAGGAAAGCTATATGTTCGAGATTCAGAAGCAGTTACTGACGACCATACACAAACTGAATTTGTTGTTGGCTATGGTGCAATCTCGATGGTAAAAAGATCTGAAACGATGGCTAATAAAGGCTTAGTTGGTCTAGAGCTTTTTGACCTTATTCATGAGATAGTATTTGAAAATGGTGCTTATGATTGGCAGCAGGTAGTTAATGATGTATTACCTAAGCGATGTAAAGGTAATACTCGCATACCTATTTTTTACTTTGTGAATAAAGTAGGATTAATTGACTGTAAAGGTAAACTTTTTGATGGAGCAGAGCTTTCAGGAAACGTCGCTACTAAGTTTAATATTCAAGAAAAAGAGTTTCAATCCCAAGGTAGTGATAAAAAGCGCGCCAGAAGTATACCAGAGATAAATATTGGCGTTAATGAACTATATCAATGCGGAGACTTTGGGCTTTTCTTGAGAATGCTTCCTTACATGGGTTTTAATTTAATCAAGCAGGACTTAGATGTATTGTTAAAAATATTAAAAAAGCATATTGATGAAGCGTTAGCAACCAAGAATACTTCAAGTAATTTCTGTAAAGTAGTATGCATTTATGACTACGTAAAAAATAGTAATCGTTTTTAATATAATCCATTTTTTACTTATTTATAGTAGCAAAAACTTCATCCACAAAAAAAGCCAGTAACTTAGTTACTGGCTTTTTTATCAACGTTGAAGCAGATACCCTAAAGATTACTCTTCAGAATAATCTTCTTCGCTGTCTGTTTCTTCTACTTGATCTTCGTCATCACCATCTTCGGAGAGAATAGTAACTAAGATAGTCGCAGTAACGTCATGATGAAGCTGAATATCAACATTATATTCACCAATTTGACGTAAAGCGCCTTCTGGAAGCTTAATCTCAGCACGATCAACTTCTAGGCCTGAATTGGTTAATGCTTCAGCAATATCGCGGGTACCGATAGAGCCAAATAATTTACCTTCATCACCTGATTTAGCACGCATGATAACATTAACATCAGTTAAGGCATCAGCACGCTCTTGAGCGGCATTAAGTTCTGTTGCTTCCTCGGCTTCAAGTTCCGCACGACGTGCTTCGAACTTTTCAATGTTAGCTGCAGTAGCAGGTAACGCTTTGCCATGAGGGATAAGAAAGTTACGTCCGTAACCTGGTTTCACATCGACAGTTTCACCGAGTTTACCAAGGTTGACGATACGCTGTAACAAAATAATTTGCATGAGTCACTCCTAGTTAACCGTCGAATTACTGATGGTTGTCAGTATACGGAAGTAGCGCAAGATAGCGAGCCTGCTTGATAGCAGTAGCCAGTTGACGCTGATATTTAGTAGATGTACCGGTAATGCGGCTAGGTACGATTTTGCCATTTTCACTGATATACTGTTTTAGCAACTCAACATCTTTATAATCGATGTGAGTGATGCCTTCAGCAGTGAAACGGCAGAATTTGCGACGGCGATAGAAACGTGCCATAAGTATTCTCCTTAATTAGTCTTCACTGTTGTCGTTGTTATCGTCGTCATTGTCATTACGACTGTCTGGACGACGGGTAGTAGTTGCTTTGCGTGCGCGTTTTTCATCGGCATTCTTAGCTAACTGCGACTCTTCAGTGATTGCGTCGTCACGGCGCATGACCAGGCTACGAATGATCGCGTCGTTATAACGGAACAACTCTTCAAGCTCAGCTAAAGTCTCACCGTTTGTTTCAATATTGAATAAAACGTAATGAGCTTTATGGATTTTGTCGATTGGGTAGGCTAATTGACGACGGCCCCAATCTTCTAAACGATGGATAGTGCCATCGTTGTCTTGAACCAACTTAATGTAGCGTTCAACCATGCCGACCACTTGGTCGCTTTGGTCTGGGTGTACAATTAACACCACTTCGTAATGTCGCATATGGACTCCTTACGGATTAGTAGCTATCAACCCTATGTTAATAGCAAGGAGATCTATAAAGTAAACTTAATCCTAAAAAAATCGGAAATTAGCTTAGCTTATAAAGCGCCATATTATAACAGTAGTCGTTCATTAACACAAAGGCTATTCAGCGTACAACGATAAATGAACAAAAATATAGATAGGCGCAACTAAGAAAGCAGCGTTTAAACGCTGCTTTCTTAGTTGCTGTAACTACTGTTCTATCGTCTGTATTTATTTTGGTAGTTTGGTTAATTGGCTGCTATCAGCTTTCACTACTAAAGTTTTAGCCAATTTATCGTGCCAACCAATATTTTCAGGGCTTTTTGAGGCCATATAATAATGGATCGCAATGACTACAAAACCTAAGAAGCTGGTAAACGAGAATAGTAAGTTATAAATTATAAATAGCAGTAAGGTGCGCATACCAATAAGCTTGATGAATGACGGTAGGCGATGGCTAGTCTGATCCACTACCCGAATACCCGTAAGCAACTTGCCAAGGGACTGTCCACGCAACATGATGAACAATAGCTGCAAAGCAAATAACCCGAAAATCATGACTTGCGACATCATAAGGGTACTGCTAGGAATACTTTCCATGAGGGTCATTGAATATTTGTAAGCCGCATCCATGTTCTGGATGTTTTGAAACTTAGTATAGTCTATGTCCATCTTGGTCAATGCCATTACCAGCGGAATAATAGCCAATATATATAACAATGCATTAATAGCCGTTGCTAATATTCGCGACATGATAGGCGCAAGTACCACATTACCGATTACTTTATCTGTAGCTTTAGCAGTATTAGACTTATTTAATGACACAGTATTATTTGGTGTGTGCTGACGATTGGTTGTCATGTCAGCTTTGGGCTTCTTGGGGTCAGCTGCTGGGCGCTCAGGCTTGCCATAGAGTCTATCAATAGAAACTTTGTTGCCATCTGCGCCCTTGGCATCTTCAGGAAACACAGTTACATTATTAATAATGTGGTCATTGGTGGTAGCGTTATTAGGTGCAGAAGTGTTTACAGGGCGATAAGCATATTGGTTGCCCGTTAAATTGCCGATACGCTGCCATTGGTCTAAACCTTCATGCCATACTAAATCTTCAAGCGTTACTTCACCAGATGACAGCATGATATTAAGCTGATCCACGTCATAAGGACCCGCTTGTACGTTATTTCGAGCAAGGAAAATTTGCATAGTAGCCTACATCGTTAGTCATGTCTTAAGTCATTATATTAGGATACGTTTAGTATTAACAAGCACGGTTTGCTACAACCTTTATTGAATACTAAATACAGCTTAGGGTTTGTCTGCCATTTCATCAATTTGATTGATGACTTGCAAACAAACCCTAATGACGGAATATCTAATTAAAATTCTATTTAGCTATTTTAATCACGTCTTGCTGACCGTAACCTATGGCAGATTACTGTGCTTCTTCATCTGCTAAGAAGAACCACGTATCAAGCACTGAGTCAGGGTTTAATGACACTGAGCTAATACCTTGTTCCATTAACCAGTAAGCAAAATCCGGATGGTCAGATGGGCCTTGACCACAGATACCAATGTATTTATCAGCTTTACGACAAGCTGCAATGGCCATAGACAATAGCTTTTTAACCGCAGGATCGCGCTCATCAAATAGATGAGAGATGATACCTGAGTCGCGATCAAGACCGAGGGTCAACTGCGTCAAGTCATTAGAGCCGATTGAGAAGCCATCAAAGTGCTCTAAGAACTCATCAGCAAGTAAACAGTTGGTTGGTAGCTCACACATCATGATAACGCGTAGACCATTTTCGCCACGCTTTAGACCATTTTTCTCAAGCAGCTCGATCACTTGTGCGGCTTCATCAACAGTACGAACGAATGGAATCATAATTTCGACGTTGGTCAAGCCCATGGTATCACGTACGCGTTTTAGCGCTTTACATTCAAGCTCAAAACAATCACGGAAGTTGTCAGACACATAACGGCTAGCACCACGGAATCCCAGCATTGGGTTCTCTTCGGTAGGCTCGTATAACTTACCGCCTAAAAGATTGGCGTATTCGTTTGATTTAAAATCTGACATCCGTACGATAACTGGCTGATCCATAAAGGCAACGGCTAGCGTTGAGATACCTTCAACTAATTTATCAACATAGAAGTCAACTGGTGAGGCATAACCTGCAATGCGCTCATTAATTGCTTGGGCCACTTCACGTGGTAAGCTATTCATATTGAGTAGCGCTTTTGGATGCACGCCAATCATACGGTTGATGATGAACTCTAGACGGGCAAGACCAATGCCTTTATTAGGCATTTGGGTAAATGAGAAGGCACGGTCTGGGTTACCAACGTTCATCATGATTTTGAACGCCAGCTCTGGCATTGAGTCAATAGCGTTAGTCTGAATATCAAAATCAATCTGACTGTCATAAATAAAACCGGTATCGCCTTCAGCACAAGAAACGGTAACGTCTTGACCATCAACCAATAGCTCAGTGGCATTACCACAACCAACAATCGCTGGAACGCCAAGCTCACGGGCGATAATCGCGGCGTGACAGGTACGACCACCACGGTTAGTGACAATGGCTGATGCACGCTTCATGACAGGTTCCCAATCTGGATCTGTCATGTCTGAAACTAGAACGTCACCTTCCTGTACTTTGTCCATCTCGTTTAAGTTACTAACGATACGTACTTTACCCGCGCCGATACGTTGACCGATTGAACGACCTTCGCACAATACTTTAGCGCCTTTAGTATCAATGACATAACGTTCCATAACGTTGCTGTCTTGACGACTTTTAACGGTTTCTGGACGGGCTTGGACGATAAAGATTTCATTGGTATCGCCGTCTTTTGCCCATTCGATATCCATCGCTTGGCCGTAATGCTTCTCGATAGTTACGGCTTGTTTGGCAAGGTCAGTCAGCTCTTCTGTTGATAATGAGAACTGCATACGCTCTTGTTTTTCAACATCAACGATTTTGACAGATTTAGCGGTGCTGCCTTCATCGCCATAAATCATTTTTTTATGCTTGCTACCTAGGTTACGACGAATGATCGCTGGCTTGCCATTGGCTAGTAGCTGTTTTGAAATATAAAATTCATCTGGGTTAACCGCGCCTTGCACGACCATCTCACCTAAGCCATAGCTTGAAGTAATAAAGACGACTTTATCAAAGCCACTTTCGGTATCAAGCGTGAACATCACGCCAGCAGCGCCCGTCTCTGAACGTACCATGCGTTGGACTGTGGCAGATAAGGCAACGCCTTCATGCTCAAAGCCTTTATGTACACGGTAAGAGATGGCACGGTCATTATATAGTGAGGCAAATACTTCTTTAATAGCAATAAGGACGTTATCAATACCGCGAATGTTCAGATAGGTTTCTTGCTGACCGGCAAATGAGGCATCTGGTAAATCTTCGGCAGTAGCCGAAGAGCGTACGGCAACGGCAATTTCTTTACCGTCGCTCATCTCTATAAATGATTTGCGCACTGCTTGTTCAAGATCTTTTGGTAATTCTTGTTCAATAATCCAATTACGGATTTTTTTGCCAGTCGCCGCAAGTTTATTAACATCATCAACATCAAGCGCTTTAAGCTCACTGTTAATCTTATCAATTAAGCCGGTTTCGGTCAAAAATTGATAAAAAGCTTTTGAGGTCGTGGCAAAGCCGCCTGGGACACTAACGCCCAAATCAGACAAGTGGCTGATCATCTCGCCAAGCGAGGCGTTCTTACCACCAACCATCTCAATGTCATTTTTTCCTAATTGATCAAGGTTGATTACGAGTGCTGTAGATTGCGCTGCCATGATAACTCCAGAAAATAAGGTTATTTAGTAAAGATTATAAGGGTCAATTATACAGCTATATTTGGACAATTTCGAGGGGTTTAGCCAAATATTTTATAAAAAAGGTAAAAATAATGGAAAATAAGGATAATTTACTGATAAATAAGAGTGATGTTCAGAGTTTTATTTTTTCATTTGATTCAGTAAATCAATATTTGAGTGGGTAAAACGATACTTGGAAAAGTTATTTAGAATTAACAGTACGACTAATAAAGTGTTTTTGTTGAAAATGCTTATCGCATAATAACTCATAGATCCTATAAAAATGCCTTTATATAAATACAGAGAACCCCATTTATTAACGAGTGACATATAAAAGAGTAGGAGTGAGCTAGAAGCCTTGATTTGCCGCAATTACTGAGTGCTTATGCTAACATCGATTCCTATTGAATGCTTAATATTGGTATAATGTAGTCTATAAAATTTTAAGCGCGTAAAACAAGCGCCCTAACGCCTTAGTCATCATCGTAATAATGATGTACTGATTGCATACTAATAAATGGTGACTGATACATAGAGTAAGATAAGTCACTCAAAGGCTACTATTGAGGTTTTTAAGTTATGTATTCAAGTAACCCGTCCGAACAAAATAAGCCCACGATTCAAAATCACCATGCATTAAGTTTGGATAATTCGCAAACTGTAAGAAGTGCATTTTTTATCTCTGATGGCACGGCAATTACTGCTGAAACGCTTGGTCGCTCCATTTTAAGTCAGTTTGCTTCTGTGCCGTTCGAGACTCGCGTATTGCCTTATGTCGATACATTAGAGCGCGCTGATGATGCGGTTGAACAAATTAATATAGCATATCAGCGTGATGGCCTATTGCCATTGGTCTTTGACACCATTGTTAACCCTGAGATTCGTGAAAAAATAAATTCAGCACAGAGTTGTAATCTGGATATGTATGAAGGGTTAATTGGGCGTATTGCCGAAGAGACGGGTGTTGAGCCTGATGGACACTCGGGGCACGCGCATGATAACGTCGACTCTGAAACTTATAAAGAGCGTATTGATGCGGTACATTTTGCATTAGATAATGATGATGGCGCGCGCACACGGCATTATCATGCAGCAGATATTATTCTTATTGGTGTGTCACGCTCAGGAAAAACGCCGACTTCATTATATTTAGCCTTACAATTCGGTATTCGTGCTGCTAACTATCCCTTAACTGAAGAAGATTTATTTGATAATCAATTACCAAAAGCATTACGTGAACATAAAGACAAACTGTTTGGACTTATTATTGATACGGATCGCTTAGTGAAAATTCGTCAAGAACGTCGCGCTGGCAGTCGTTATTCGAGTTATCAGCAATGTCAGCAAGAACAGCGCGCGATACAGGGCATTTATACTTCACAAGGTATTCCAAGCCTTGACGTCTCTGAGATGTCGGTTGAAGAGATAGCGACCCGTATCTTACAGATAACCGGATTAAAGCGACGTATTGGCTAACATGACATACCGCCTACCATTCAAGATTGCAAAACCCCTTATCACAACGTAAGGTGGGTAACTCATATCTACTTACAGCCATATAGCCACATATTGAAAACTACCTAACTTATTATTATGCAGCCACCGTTATTAGCATAAACATCTATTAACAGCTAGGTAAGTTGTTATTGAAGGCTCCGCAACTTTTACACCATACTATTAAACGATCGAATATTAACCCGCCAATAAATGAAAGAGTAAAGAGGACATAATGGGAAAAAAAACTAAAGGCGATGCCACTAATAATACTGGTAAAGACAGTCATACCGAAGTTTCAAACAAAAATGACGGTGGCTCACCAATAACCATATCTGAGACGACCAAAAGTGCAGATAAAGAAGAGCGAATAGCACAAACGCATGAGCAAGTTAGCGACGATATCATGTACCATCCAGACTTGGTCAATCCGCTTGATGATACCCGTATTGATGTTAAATCCGGCTTTAACAAAGACTCAGAACGTCTAAAAAGCGATAAGCACGCGTATGAATATGATGCGGTGGTCTTAGGGGCAGGCCCTGCTGGTGAAGCCGCTGCAATGAAGCTGGCGAAATCTGGTAAAAAAGTGGTGGTTATCGACCCACGAGAGCAAGTCGGTGGTAACTGTACGCACGTCGGTACGATTCCCAGTAAAGCGCTGCGCCAATCGGTCTTTAACTTGATTAACTTCCGCCGTGACCAGATGTTTACCAAAGCGATGGATTATCATCAAGTACCCTTGAATATTGTACTTGCCAAAGCACGTGATGTGATTCGTCAGCAAGTAAGCACTCATAAGCGCTTTTATGAGCGCAATCAGGTTGAAGTGATTCATGGTTGGGCAAGCTTCGTTGATCAACATACCATCCGTATTGAAATTGACGAAAATACTTTTGAGACGATCACCTTTAATAAGGCGATTATCACTGTCGGTAGCCGTCCTTACCGTCCTGATATTTTAGACTTTGATCATCCGCGCGTTTTTGACTCTGACAAAATCTTGCAAATGGATTATGTCGTCAAGAAAATTATCATTTACGGTGCTGGGGTGATTGGTTGTGAATATGCTTCTATCTTCACGGGTCTTGGCTATAAAGTTGACTTGATTAATAACCAAGATCAGTTATTAAGTTATCTTGATAGTGAAATCAGCGATGCTATCGCTCATGACTTTAGACAGTTCGGTGTCGTCATTCGCAGCAATGAAGAGATTGATCATCTAGAGACACATGATGACTATGTTATTTTGTATCTCAAGAGTGGTAAGAAAATAAAGTCTGATGCCATTCTATGGTCAAATGGACGCTCAGGTAATACCGAAGGCCTGAACTTAGAAGCGGTTGGTCTTAAAGCGAATACCCGTGGTCAGTTAAAAATAGATGATACTTATCGTACTGACGTTGAAAATATCTATGCAGCCGGTGATGTCATCGGTTGGCCTTCGCTTGCCTCTGCGGCGTATGACCAAGGGCGCTGTGCAGCTGCCTTTATGGTTGGTGATAGAGATGCTGAATTTGTTTCTAGTGTACCAACTGGTATTTATACCATTCCTGAGATTTCTTGTATTGGTAAAACTGAGCAAGAATTAACCGATGCTAAAGTTCCTTATGAAGTAGGTCAAGCTTTCTTTAAGCATCTTGCTCGTGCGCAAATCATCGGCGAGCGTTCTGGGGTCTTAAAGATTCTATTTCACCGCGAAACCTTGGAGGTACTAGGTATCCACTGTTATGGTAATCATGCTTCAGAGATTATTCACATCGGTCAAGCGGTCATGAAGTGTAATGCCACCCTTGAGTACTTTGTGAATACCACCTTTAACTATCCGACCATGGCAGAAGCTTATCGGGTCGCAGCATTAAATGGTCTTAACCGTGTATTTTAAAATTATTTAAAACGTCACTAAAATAAAATTAGCTTAATAAAAAAGCGTCTGCATAATGTGTAGGCGCTTTTTTATTAAGCTAATTTTGATAAATAATGTACTCTACTGTTTCTTTAATTAGGAATTGATTTTATCTTGAGGAGTAGGTTGCGTGCGCCAACGAAAAACCATCAGTAGTACGAAATAAAACAACCATAAGCTGGCAAGTGCATAAAACCCAGTGGCGACTTGCGCGACGCTTGCTCCCATTTGATTGAGCTGGACTGAAGTGTTAATAGCGGGCGTAGTAGGGAACAACCAGCGTATTATTTGCAGCGCTTCTGGCAGTTGGTCTGCTGGCCACGGATAACCACTGATAAAAAATATCGGTAGTGAGCTAAAAATTAAAATCTGCATACTGCGTTCACGCTGGCGAAACCACAATCCGAGCACGCATCCGAGAGTTGCCACTGTTGGGCAAAACAGCAGTAAGAACAGCAAACTACCCAGCATGTTCTCTCCACGTGGATAATGATGTAGCTCAAATACCCAACCGTAATAAAAGCAGCCTATAATAAAGCTGATTAAACTCAGCGCCATAATTCGCCCCAGCCAGCCGCGTATATTAGTTGCATGGCGGCGCTGCTCATACCAAGTGCCGATGAGCATAGACGTTGCCATCAATAAGGTCTGTTGTAAAATAAGAATAGCTACTGCGGGCACCACGTAAGCGCCGTAGCCTTCTGTTTGATTGTATAACGGAATGATTTGTAGAGGAACAGCTTGGGTATTACTAGCAGCTGTCGGTAGATAAGCGCCTTGTGCCACATTCTTTTTCACTTCAATACCGGCTGATACGGTACTGACGGCCTGTAAAAATCCCATTTGGACATTTTTATTGAGAATAAAATAGCCGCCATTCCCAAGGACAATGACACTGGCAGCCTTACCGGATAGTACTTGCTGCTCAAGGCCACTTGGAATAATCATATAGCCAGCGATTTCATTTGACCAGATGGCCTGTTTAGCGCTTTCTTCATTAATAAAGCGCTGCGTATGCAATTGCGGACTGGCGCTTGCATAACGGCTAATAGTGCGCGACAAGTTACTATTATCATTATCAATAATACCTACTGGCACATGATTAACCACCTCAGTTGAATATGGCCAAGGATAAAAAAAGCCATAGATAATGGGCGCGATAACCAGCATTAACAGCACGCCTTTATCTACAAAAATATCTTTTAAAGTTTGTAAGAAGCTACCCAAGAAATTCTGTGATGCTGGCGTGTATTCTGGTGGATGATTTTCCAATGGCTTGTTTTTTAATGATGGCGACATTAGCGTGCTCCCCAACGTTCAGGATGTGCTAAAGCGCGTTTGGTCAATAGGGCGGTTATCAGCATGGCAATCGCAGTCGCTATGACTAAGCCATAAACAATAGGTAGTGATATGGCGGCGGGTGCTTGCATCTGTAATTGGGCAATATGCAACTTAAGATAATGCGTTAAAGGTAGGGCATCCGACCAATGCTTGGCACTTTCACTGATAGCGATATAAGGAAAAGTTACCCCAGCAAAGGCATAAGAAGGCGCTGAGATAAAGCCGGTCGCCGACAGTCCGGTACGTAATGAAAACGAGCCTAAAGTAAAAATTGCACCCAGCCAAAATGACAGTATCATCAACACTACTAGCCCAAGATAGGTGGCCATTATAGAGGCGCTCGCAATCTCTTGCTGACCAATTGCCAGCCATAATGCCAGTGCGGACCATAAACTATAAGCGAGCGTTGGCCAAAAAAATTTGCCCGCTAGACCCGATAGCAACATTAGGATACTCACCTGTTTAGGCGCGATTAATTGATTTTCTAAAGTGTCATTTATTGATAAAGTTAAATTAGGGTTTTTGCTTTCAAGATTATTGCTATCAAGGCCATTATTAGCAAGACTATTGTTAATAGGACTGCCATTAGCAATAAACCGATACCAACGACCAAGCTGCTTATCTCGTAGCTCACGGCCAATAGTAGTGGCACCAATCACCATCGCCAAAATATGCAGCAAGGCAGGAATAACTGTCGATGCCAAAAACTGCTGATAATTGGTTGCCGCGTTAAATAAGCTAACCCGTTGAATGCCAATAGGTGAGTAAGCAATAGCGGCTTGTGAGGGAGCCATGCCTTGTTTGACTAAGCGCTGCATCTCAACGCCAGCCGATAAAGTACCAGCGACGGATTGCACGCTTTTTTGGATAATACCGGAATGAGTACCGTATTGAGCATTGACTTGCAGTACTAATGGCGATGGTTTACCAGATAGTATATTGCGCGAAAAATCTTGTGGAATAATGACCACTGCATAAATATCTCGCTGTAAAATAGCGTCTTTTGCCGTGGCTGGTGAGTAGTAAAGCTGCTTGACCGTAATGTCAGGACTCGCTTCTAGATAGCGTACTAGCGTATTGGCAACGGGGCCATTGTCTTGGTCAATCACGCCAATAGGCAAGTCAGTAATTTGGGTTTGTGAAAATATCCACCAAATTAACAATACCGTCGCCAACGGAATCCATACTACCATCGCCAAATCCCACGGATTTTTGCTAAAAAAACGACGCTCATAGGCAGCACTACGCACAAAGGCTCGAATCAGACGCATGGTTTACTCGGGAATCTGATTATTGGCTAGCACTGGAGAGGCTTGCGGATTGATGCGCACAATCACACTCATACCTGAACGAACACGCGAGTCAGGAGAAGTGGGACGCGCCTTAACTTCAAAAGTACGCACATCAAAACCGTCGTCATTATTGGTCGGTCGCCACGTAGCAAAGTCCGACAAGGTCGAGGTGGCATAGACAGTAAATTGTTTAGTATAAGGACTTTCAGCGGTCGATAAAGCCGGAATAGTGCCAGTAAACTGTTTACCAATCGCAAACTGATTTAGATAAGTTTCAGTAACATTCAATACCACCCATTGATTATTAGTATCGACTAGAGTTAATAGCGGCACGCCTTGGCCAATGACTTCACCAACACTGACAATCACGCTGTCTACAATACCGGCAATCGGACTTTTTAGATTGGCTTCTGTTTTAGCGACTAAGGCTTCCTCTAACTGCGCATCGACTTGTGCGACTTGGGCAGTGGCTGCTGATTTATCCTCACTGCGCGTGCCTTCGATCGCAATCTCATATTGCAAGCGTGCCGCCTCAGTTTGGTCTTGAGTGGCCAAAGATTGTGCAAATGCCTCATCGCGTTTTTGCCGCGCCATTAAACCTTCTTCATACAGGCGATTGATACGCTCATAAGTGTTGGTTGCCAAGTCAGAAGCCGCTTTATTGGCTTGCCATGCCGCTTTTGCTTGGGCAATTTCTTGCGGGCGTGCACCATTTTCGGCTTTATCTAATTGACTCTGCGCCATTTGTTTGCCCGCTTTTGCCTGATTAATCTTGGCATTAATTTCAGGGGAGTCCATCTCAATAAGCTGCTGGCCTGCGGTGACGTTATCGCCTTCACTCACTAAAATCTTGGCAATACGCCCCGGCACCTTTGCAGCAATAGAGGTTTGCTGCATTTGCATTTGCCCTTGCAAAGTGATGGTTTCTGGCTCGTTGTGCTCATTACTTTTAAATAATCCATAAGCGATGACCCCCAGCACGATAATAACGACCAGCGCAATAATAACTTTTTTAAGGAGCGGTGACTTTTTAGCTGTTGCTTGGCTACGAATGTAGGCAGGTGTAGCGACTTCTTCAATATTAGTATCCGCTTTAAAGGAAGCTTGCTCATTATGAGGAGTATCTGATGGGTCTAATTTTTTAGCGTTATCAGAGCCAGTATCAGATTCATGGTGAGGTTCAGACATAACAGCAAGCTTCCTAGAACAGTAGAGTGGAGAATAAAGGGTTATTGCAATTTTTTAACGAGCTGTCTTTAAAACGAGCTGTCTTTAATAAGCGGGTTAAGGGTACACTCGAATCGCTTGAAACTTATTACTTTCTGCAATCTCAGAGTTAAAAACAGCACCAAGCGCTACAATAAATGCTGAATAATACAACCACAGCATGATGACTACGGCCGCTGAAAGCGCACCAAACTCAGCACTATAGTTATTAAAGTTTTGTACATAGAGTGAAAATAGGCCTGACAATAGAATCCAAAGCACGGTTGCCAAGGCAGCTCCTGGTATGAGTGCTTTTAAGCGTACCATTTTACGGTTTGGCGCAAAGCGATAGAGACCTAAAAAGCTGACGAATATAATGATAGCCAAGATAGGCCATCTGCTCCAAAGCGCGATAGTTTTCACTATCTGCGGAAAAGGAAAGTACCCTGCTACCAATGGAATAGCAGCAATGGATGACAGCGCGATGATAAACACGACTAAGGCTGCAAAAGTTAAGACCAGCGCCCGGATGGTGCCTTGTATAAAGTTTCGCTCTTGAGTGATATGAAAAGCAAGGTTGATCAGTATGATTAGGTATTTGATACCCTTAGAGCCTGCATAAAGTGCTAACGACGTTGAGACAACTAGACTAAAAGTAAGACGGGTTGTGGTGTTAGAGATCAAATCACTTAAGCGTGCATCAAGGATTTCATACACCGTTACTGGTACGAATGGACGTAAAAATGAGATCTGTGCTGCCATTTCAGCGGGCGAATAGGCCAGACCATAAATCAGTACAAACACGGCCATTACTGGAAAAATAGATAAGAAACCAAAAAAACCTACGCTCGCACAATGTGTCCAAACATTAGACGTATTGGTCTCGCGCCATGTGCTTAGCACCAGTTGCTGCCACTTTACTCGTTGGCTACGTTTTATATTCGCACTATTCATAGTGCTGACCACCCAATAAAATTATCAAGAGCAATAATACGAATTTTGTCTTTCATCTGCTTAGCCTTCTGGTTATAGATATAATTTGGACTTTTAAGAAAAATTGAGCGTGTATCTGATGCCGCTGATATAGATTTACTACTCACTATATTACCTTTTATATTATATTACTCTTCATAGAGAGTCGTCAGCCTAATATCAGCGGCATTAAGATACGCATTGAATGCCAGCGGCGTACCACAACTTTGCATCAAAGCTGCCAGCCCTTGCACATAATTATTTGCGGCCTGCGCTTGTTCCGTACGCGCTTTGAGCGCTTGGGTTTGGGCTTGTACCACATCAACGGTGGTATTAACGCCTTCTTGCAGACCCAAACGGCGCAGGCGTAATACCTCAGCCGATAGGTCAACGTTGCTTTGCAAAGCCTGATACCGAGATTGCGCATTGTTGACATCGTGCCAGTTCTTTTCAACCAGCAGCAATAGATTGTCACTGAGTTCTATCTCTGATAAATCAGCTTGGCGAATTTTCGCCGTACTTGATGCCAGTGTCGCTGTTTTATCAAGACCACCCCATAGCTTCCAGCTAGCAGAAACCCCAGCAACCCAGCTGGGCTTTTCTTCAACTTGACCATAACCATATAGCATGACCGTCGGTTTATAACCGGTATCTGATAAAGCATGCAGCTGTTGAGCTTGCGCGCGCTTAGCGGCAACTTTCTGCAAACCTGGATGATGGTGTAGTGCTAATTCTTGAAAATAAGTAACATCAGGCAACTGGCGGCTAGAGAGAAACAATGGGGTAGTCGGTTTAATAGGGTAGTCAGTACGCAGCAGACGTTGCAAAGCAATCATAGCCAGACGAGCATCATTATTGGCATTTACCGCTTCACTATTGGCATCAGCCAGCGCTGATTGGGCCTCTAAGCGCTCAACCCGGGAGATAAAACCTTCTTCAAAAAGCCGTTTTGCCATGTGGTCGGTTTGTTGCAAAGTGTCGTAGGCATCTTCACGTAAGTAAGCGGCAATAATGGCCAATTGCGCTTTGAAGTAGCGCTCAATTAAGGTGTTATACAGCTCATTTTTATCCAATACGCTGTCTGCTAGTGCCTCTTGCGTACGCGCATCTGATAATCCAGTCAAAGCGGTGGTACGCCCTGCAGTATACACTGGCCACGCCACACCGACACCAGCCCCAGTACGCGTGCCTGAACGTTTGAGGTTGTAAGAGTCAGGAATACGCTCACCAATCAATTCACCAAAATTAGGTAGATTGGGAGTAGGTGGAATAATAGCACCAACATTAGCGCCTATATCGGCACCGGCATTATTAACACCGTTGACGACCCCGTTTTTGAGGGTCGATAAATCAATATCTGCTTGCAAGGAATAAGCACTAGCGGAGACCTGCGCAAATACAAAGGGATTGTCTATGGTTTTAAGCGCATCTGTTTGATAGTTACTGGCAGCGATGGCTGCTTGATTGGCCGCAAGTTTGGGCGAGACTTGCAATAATATATTTTGCGCTTGCTCCAGACTTAAAAAGCTAGAAACTTCTAACGGATAGCTATTGTCTATTCGTTTATGCGTAATAGGATCGGTTAAAGTGCTCAGGTTAAGCGCGTTTTTTTGCTGAACTGCTGTGTTCTTGACAACGCCTTCATTGGCTTGAACGGCTGCAATAGGTGTTAGCTCATTGTATTGCTTATCAATGGATTGTGCCTCACTGTTAATGTTTGCAAGTGTATGATTAGACAGACCTATCAATATGCCTGCAAGCATAGCAGTAGACAAAGACGACAAAGCAAATTTCATAAATTAAGCACGCTATTAGAAAGAGAAGGTGTTATTACTAAGACGATATTGCTAACAAGGCCTACACTTTAGAGCCACAATCATGACGGGTCAATGCTCATTAATGGCTTATCGTGCATTGAATAAATTAGTCCGTTATGTTAGCGCTTCGGTACAGCGAGGCGGTTGAACATTTTTTGATCAAGATTATATAATATTTGTCAGTATTAAAAGTCACTGTTTTGGTACATTAGGCTTCACAACCATAAGCAAACGATGGTGTATGCTATAAAAATAAACTGCATCAGAATGAGCAGTAATAAAATAAGTAGCATTAAAATAAGTAGTGATAAAAAAGGAATGGGTAATGGCAGGATATATTTTAGCTTTAGATCAAGGAACCACATCGAGTCGAGCAATTTTATACGATGACCATGCCCGTCCTATTAAGATGGTGCAAAAGCCAACCACCTTACAGACGCCAAAAGCAGGTTACGTGGAGCAAGATGCGCGCCAAATTTGGCAAACGCAAATCAGTTGCGCTCACGATGTCATTAATCAAGCAGGATTATTGGCGACCGATGTCACCAGTATCGCCATTACCAATCAGCGAGAATCGATTGTTATGTGGGATAAGCAAACGGGAAAACCGTTAGCACCGGCAATTATTTGGCAGGATAGGCGTACCGCAAACTATTGTAAAAAGCTCGCAAGTGATAACAATGATCCTAATAATAGTATGGCAGATGAAGTACAGCGTATTACCGGTCTGCGCCTTGATGCTTATTTTAGCGCTAGTAAAATTGCGTGGTTGTTGGATAACAATCCTAAGATTAAAGCGCGGGCGAGTAAGGGTGAGATAGCAGTAGGTACCATTGACAGTTGGCTCATTTATCAGCTGACAGGTGGTGCTCACGTTATCGATATTACCAATGCTTCGCGCACCTTGTTATACGATATTCGTAAGTTGGCATGGTCAAATGAGCTGTGCGCGCGCTTTGATATTCCTAAAGCCATATTGCCCAAAGTGTTGCCTTCTGATGGGGATTTTGGCAAGACTAAAAAAGGGCTGTTCGCTAAACAAATACCTATTCACGCGGTATTAGGCGATCAACATGCAGCGCTGTTTGGGCAAGGGTGTCTTGAGCCGGGTATGGCTAAAAATACTTATGGTACGGGCTGTTTTATGCTGATGAATATCGGCAACACTCCGAAACTTAGTGAGCATCAGCTCCTAACGACTATTGCGTGGCAACGGACAACCTCACCTAATCGTGCGGATAATATATCGATTGGTAGTATGGTGCAATCTGGCAAGCGCATGCTGCAAACCCCTAACTCTACAGCAGGACGAGAGGTGACTTACGCGCTAGAGGGCAGTGTCTTTATGGCAGGCGCAATCGTACAGTGGCTGCGTGATAATCTAGGCATGATTAAGCAAAGCTGTGATATTGAAGCTTTAGCACAGCAAGTAGAGAGTAGCGAAGAGGTGGTCTTGTTACCAGCTTTTACCGGTCTTGGCGCACCGTATTGGCGCTCAGACGTGAATGCCAGTATTAGTGGTATGAATCGTGGTACGACTAAAGCGCATATAGCTCGAGCCGCGCTTGAAGCGATTGCTTACCAAACTTATGACGTGCTGATCGCCATGCAAAAAGACAGTCCACACCCACTAACTGAGCTACGCGTTGATGGCGGCGCGGCCAATAATGATTTGCTAATGCAGTTTCAGGCAGATTTACTTGGCGTGCCTGTATTACGCCCAAAAGATACCGAAATTACAGCTAAAGGTGCAGCATTGTTGGCTGGAATAAAAAGTGGGCTATATGATGACACTACTATGGCTGAATCTTGGCAAGTAGATCGTACTTTTGAGCCGAGTATGTCGTCTAGCCATCGCGAGCAGCATTTGGCCAAGTGGCATCAGGCTATCAACAGAGCACTAATAGATATGTAAATGATATATTTAGACGATAATAAAATATATCATTCAATAGTTTTTACAGTCAGTTAATTAACGTCTTATAACTTACTAAGAATACTACCCTCTTCTATAAAACCCTTATAAAGCTACACGCTGTAACGTAAGGTCATCCCAATTTGGACAAAGTTTACATATTCAACCTATCCGTACACGCAATCAATTCCTATACTTTAGACGAGTTTAAGAAGACCGTAGATAGGTTTTATATTATCAATAGATAAATTAAATGTATAACAACTAATTAAAGGATTATATTATGAATAACGATGGCCGCATTACAGACCCTAATGACCGCGTAATCACTGACGAATACCTAGAGGTAGGTGATAAAGAACGCATAGTCGATGATAACGCACGTAGAGTAGACGGTAATGACCGTATGGCAAATCCTAATATTGTAAATAGTCATGATAACGATAATATTATCGGTAACCATGATGATATCGATCGTGACAAAGTAAAAAACTTATCAAAAGAAGCTAAAAAAGATTTAAATGCTGATGTTATTACTGGTGAGCCAGGATCGCATCCAGTAGGTACTGGTGTTGGCGGTGTTGGCGGTGCAGCAGCAGGCGCAGCGATTGGGACCATGGCAGGCCCATTAGGTACGCTAATCGGTGGTGCAATTGGTGCAATCGTCGGCGGGGGTGTTGGTCATGCAGCAGCAGAAGCCATTGATCCGACTCGTGAAGATGCGTATTGGCGTGCAGAATATGCCAAGGCTGGTTCACATAAAGAAGGCTATGACTATGATCGCGACTTGCATCCAGCCTATGCAGTAGGTTATGGCAACCGCGCTCGTTATCCAGCTGATGCGCGCTTTGAAGACCATGAGTCTGATCTAGAACGCTCGTGGAATGATGTGAAGGGTGAATCGCGTATGGAATGGAATGACGCCCGTTCAGCCTCTCGCGATGCTTGGAACCGCGTAAGCTAATCTACGATGAATTTATATTTAATGAGTTAAAACATTTATATAGCAAGATTAAAATAAGTTAAATTTAGTAAAGAAGTAATACAAAAGCTTGCTGTTTTATTGTTTTAATATGCTTAAATGTACACCCATCGGAACCCATAACATAGTGTGTATTTGATTATGTTATTTTAAAGCTCCCAGATAACTTTCTGGGAGCTTTTTTGTTTCTATAGGATAATGGAATATAACGTTACTATTAAATTATAGTTATTTCGTTAAACTGTATCCAGTGATTTGTAATTTTATAAAAGAGAACTCATAAGTATAAAAGAGAAACTATAATACTTATCTAAAATTTATCATTTAAAATATTAAACATGTAAAAGATACTTTATTTAAATTTTATTTACTTCAGTGTATAAAAACAATAGATGAAAATAGGAAAGTTATGTTTAATCCATCACGAACCGCTGATCATAAGCAGTTCTATATCGCTACTGCTAACCTGCTTAACTTTGCAAACCCTAATCGTATTTATTACGAGAATGCACCCGCTTACGATAAAAAAACTTATGATAAAAAAGTACGTGGAATAACAGAGCTTTTATCTAAAGCTCATGCAGATATTATTGCAGTACAAGAGGTGTGGGACAGTCAGGCATTAGAAGAAGTTGCGGTAGCATTAGGTTTTAAGCCAGAACACGTCGTTATTCCGCTAGCAAGTAATGACCCAAGTAGTTCTTATACGCAGGGAGACGGGGCGCAACACACACCTGCTGTGGGTATCATTAGCCGTTTTGAACAATTAGAAATGAGCTTATTAGAAGACGTTGCTGATAAGGCCGTAATCGATATTCCTGATATGGGACCATACCGCCGCTTTAATCGTCCGCCACTTATCTTACGTGTGAATGCTTTTGGGCAACCAATAACAATTATTACCGCCCATCTTAAAAGTAAGCGTGCCTTTTTCTTACGGGACAAAGAGGGTAACTTATTAGAAGATATGGACGATCCAAATATTCGCGTCCGTGCCAAGCTCCGCAGCTTATGTATGCGCGCGGCTGAGGCGGCATCGATTCGAATGTCTATTATCCAACGTTTAAAACATACCCGCGAGCCGTTGATTCTTTTGGGTGACATGAATGATGTGACCGGAAGTGTGACTACTCAGTTAATGACCGAGACAGGCGAGGTAAATTATGATAAAAGTATGCGCGATGTTGCACTATTTGATGCAGCACGAGTACAAGCACGTTATGGTTGGATGAAAGATGTGGCGTATACCCATATTTATCAAGGTATGCCAGAAGTCATTGATCAACTATTTGTGTCAGAGGAGTTTTTATCCGATAGTAAGTTTGCGCTTGGGCAAGTTGAGCGGGTGGACTACTTTAATGACCATTTAAAATGGGATTATGCTGACAGAGTCACTGACCATGGTATTATACGTGCGAAAATAAAGCTTCATGATTAATCATATTAAGTGATTGATTAAGACAATATTGTTTTAACCCATTCATGCCCTTGCTTGATAACATGCAAGTATCTATGATGCATTTTCGCTGAATTTGCCAGTGGTTATATTAACCAAAATCTGCTAGTAGCATACTTATTTAACGCAAGTGCTATTTCAGTGAACACTATATTCATAAACATGGGCGTAACATCAAGAGGTTTATAATGACTGACCACAAAGACGATAAGATAGAAGATGTACTGGTGGATTCGGAGCTGGCGAGAAAGCTGGTGCCCAATAAATTTAAGTTTACCAGTCAGCAAGGCCGTATACGCCGTCAGAAATTATTGATGGGTGCTAAAAAGCTGAGCGAAACCCATCCTATTAACGATATTACTTTAGCTGCTGTGTGTGAAGAGGCGGGTATTCCGCGCGCTTCTGCTTATCATTTCTTTCCTAATATTGAAGCAATATTTTTAGCGTTACGTTTTTTAAATGCGATTGAAATCTTAGAGATATTAGCAACGGTCGAAACGGTTGATTATGACAGATGGCAAGGGTATTTGACGGCCACGATCGAACGTTGTGTACATATTTTCCATAAAGATCAGACTAAAGCTAAGCTGATATACGATACCAATACTCCGGATTTCGAAGGGGATGGTTTTGGTGAAGATATCGATCATCAAATTGTGCAACTGGTTTATAAGCGGTTGTCAGAGCGCTATGAGATGCCAAAGTTTGAAGATATTGAAGATGTTTTACTAATTACCTATAGCATTATTAATGGCATATTTACATTGTCTTACCGTCGGCATGAAGGTATTACGGATAGCTATCTACAAGAAGCTAATACAGCATCTATTGCTTATCTACGTTGTTATTTACCAGAAAAATTACCCCGTAAAAGCCGTTAATATTTTAAATATATAATGTAATAAAAAGCCAGATTAAATCTGGCTTTTTTGTTTCTTTAATAGTAATAACTGTCTTAATATATGAATAAAACCTAAAAAACAAGGTGGGATTTTGCATGCGGGATAGGCTTAGGAACAGTGTTAGTTTGCGTCATGGATACAGTGCGCTTAATTTCTGTATGTAAGGTTTGAGCGCTTGATGAGTTTTGGATGCTTGACGATAGTGTTTGAGCGCGACAGCTGTCATCACCTTTATCTAAAGGCACATACTGTTTAAAATAATGGTTTATAAGTTCTTCGAGTGCTACATTCAGTTTTGAATCATGAGTGTTCACATAAGCTTCGCGCGCTTGCTCAAGCCAGCGATCTGCCATGCGAAAATGGACTCCTGATGACTTATCACCATGCTTGCATTGTTCAGTCGCTGCCCAAATAAGTGCTACTTCGCTAAATGCTAATTCACGCGGCGCGGCGCTAATACCGCCATTGTCTTTCAATGCATTCAGCGTGGCCCAAAGGTCAGGGCGCATTAATGCGGACGTCGTTGGAATATCGGTAGTGATACTTGACTGCTCATCTGTACCGTTTTTTAGCGCTCGCAAGATAGAGGTTGCTGTTTGCAAAGCTTCTTGGTTGGCATCTTCGGTTATGTTGTTAATACTATCTTCATTATAGGCATAGTTCAGCCACGCTTGTGCTTTATAAGCAAGATATTGCTGGTGCGCTGATTTATCGTTTTGCTGATATGTATTTAGCTGTGTGAGCATACAGTCTATGGTACGACGTTGTGAGCTTTGATGCTTTTTATACTTGGATAGCGTCGTTTGGGTTTTAGCTTCCCTATTAAGGTCATTGTCACAGTAAGCCACAGGATTAATAGGGTTTTCATCTAAGATACCATTATTAAAGTTACTGGTTTTTACGGTGGCAGCTTGTGTTATTGGCGCAACAGATGCCAATAATAGCGCTGATAATAACGCGCTGAGGGGTAACCGATAAGTAGCCTGTATGAGTGCTAAAATGATACGTTTAGACATAACGCAAACCTTGTTTTACAATAGATTAGTTACTCATTGTTTTAAGAAACAATACTCATGATAACGCCCATTATAAGCTATATCTATTTTCAAGACGATAGCGATGATGGCGTGCTAGGATTACGGTATGGCCTCAACGCGTACAACTATGATGTGCCTTTAAAGTGCCGTTCTAGCGGTGAGAGGTTTGTTTTTACTAAGGTGAGTACGCTTAAATAAGTCTTCGTCAAACTTAAAGCGCAGTCTAAAGTAAGCGCCTTGTTGCGTGCTGTCATCATAGGCGATATCTTCATCTTCAAAGCCCATAAAGTTATAGCCAAGCGATAGCCATAAGTTCGTCATAGGGCTATAGCCAATCTCTGCCCCCAATATATAAGCTAAGTCGTCTGCTTGCTTATTCCGATAGGTTCCCGCTTGCAAACCCATATCCCAACGCTCGCTGATGTCATATAGGCCACGGGTATAGACTGCATGAGCGGTATTATCACTGGTAACGCCATCTGCAGAATATTTAGTATATTTGCCCGCATAGCGACCTGACAAGGTTAGCGGACGGGTTGGATGATAGTTACCACTCCATGACCAGATGGTCGCATCTTTTTGATAGGGATTGCTACCAGTTGCGTTATCATTTAGACGATACTCAAGCTTGGCTAGTATATCCATCTGATTACTGTCGTAGTCGCGATAAGCCGCGCCGAGTTGAAACCGGTTAATGGTACGATGACCATCGTCATACTCGACACGCGAATAAATGTCCTTTGCTAATAAGGTTATATCGTCGGTATAACGATAGGCAATACCTGCACTACCTAATAAGGTGTCACTGGTTTCACCCCAGCGCTTCTCTAATCGTCCGGATACTTTATAGTTTTCTTTGGCAAGATACTCAACCCCAAAACCAGCAGCGGTCGCCGTGCTATTTTTTTCCCCCTCTAAAGATTCGACGCGCTCAAACAAGGTGTTTAACGTTAAGCCTTTTTGTACATGCCATTTATTTTTTAGACCAATAGCGGCTTCTGCTTCACGCGCACCAATGGCATCACGCATGCGGTATTCGCTATAGACTTTACCATCTTTCATATAGTTGGCGTCAAAGCCGATGACTGTGCGCTGGCGCTCGTCGGTATCATCCAGACCATAGCTGCCTGATAAGCTGCTGATTAAATCATGGCGGGCATACAGACGACCTAATTTACCTAGTGGCGTCTCACCGCCAATAGAGGTGGCATTGCGTGCGCTATGGTCGATATCTTGCTCGTATTCTGCAAAGACTAAGGCATTATTTAGCTTTGGTACATGAGCCGTAATGCGGGCGCGGGCAGTCGTGCCTTCAATGTCTTTCTCTAAGCTGTTAACACCATTAAGCGCGGATTGGTTAATGATATTGTCATTAAATATAGTGTTGTTTGTGATACCTACGACATCTGTTGTGGCTTGAATATTACGCGAGGCAGCTGGGGCTCCTTGCTTATAATAGCGTACGCCAATTTCACCGACGATATTTTTGCTCAAGCGCTGCTCAACACTGGCTTGTATACCTTCAACGCTGGTTTCTGTTGTGTGGTCTTTGGTACGGATGCCTTCAATTTTTAGCGCTGTTTTTTTGTTAGATAGGGTGTGAGTGACGTTGATACCTGATTCTGCCCGTCCAGCAGTTAAAGGCGATGCACCAGTGACAAAGCCTTTGTCAGCATCGTTATAGTAAGCCTTGGCACGGGTGCGCTTCTTATCATCATAGTGTAGCTCGATACGTAGGGCGTCACCTTTTACGTCTTTGCCTTCTAAAAGTGTCGCGTTAATCTGATTGCTTGGCTGATAGTTCGGGTTCTCAGCTTTATTTTTAGCATACTCAGCAACCAGTCTTAACTTGTCATTGAATTTGATAACGCTGTTAATGCTGGCAAGTTCTTCCTTATTTAAAGGGTTGTCACTGTTAATATAACTGCCGCCCACTGTTATTTTAGCAGTCAATAGCTGCTTGGCTGTCACACCGCCCACCCAATAATTTTCGCCACCTGTATCTACTTCAACCGTGACGCGTAGGTAAATGGGATTGCCATCCAAGTCCTGACTGGCAATCGGGGATTTTAGGTATAGGCTGCGGCTAATAGGGTCAATTTCATAATCAGCAAAGCGAGTTAGCGTTTTACGGCTAATGATAAGGCCTGGATTATTGGCATCGCGTGTGATGACTTCAATGGTCTCAGAGTTCTCTAATACGGCATCAAAATTCTCAGCGAGTGGATAAGGGCCTGAAATACCCAAACCACGAGTTTCATTGACGCGCTGTGTTGAGCTGGTTTCAGCAACGAACGCTGTGATGCGAGTATCAATGTCTTCATAATGGGCTTTGACACCCGTGAGCGTACGATTGTATTGACCCAGTTTGATACCTTCATCATTATCAATCTGAGTTTTTAGGTCGCCATACATGGCAAATGAGCGACCTTTATCAAGGCGGACATACAGCTTACTGGTAGATTGCGCATCAAAGCCTTTGGCTGAGGAGTCGCCATATACCGGATAGTATTCGCCCGGCTCGATGTCACGGAATAGGCGTTCACCTTTTTTGTCGCTATCGTATGCTAAAGTCAGTAGATAATCACCGCGCACTTTGCCTTTTAGGAACATGGCTGCACGACCTGTCGCTGAATAGTCGTCATTACCAGCGAATTCTTTTAGCTCTTTTTCAAACGCGCCTTGAGCGTCTGTGAGGTTGCTTCCGTCAAAGTCTTTCAGTGATACCGATCCTTCAACGATACCGACAGCAATAAAGGGTCGCACTTTGGCAGTGAACTTTAGCGGAATGACTTTTTTGCTGCTGCCGGTGTCGATAATCAGCTCGCCTTTACCCGGCACACTTGGCGCTATAATAGGAATGAGTAGCTCGCCACCATTCACAGTCACTTGCGTACCAGCTTGGTCTTTACTGCTGTCTGGCAGATTAATACGTCCGATATTAGTATCAATAGTAATGGGAGTTGAAGCAATAAAGGCACGATTATCGAGGTCTTTTAAGCTAATCACGACTTGATATTCGCTGATGCCATCGGCTTGTACTAACTGATCTTGAGTACGATAGTAAATGGTCTGCAAGCTATTTGGTGCAGTAATATTAATGGTCTGTTCAGAGAGAACTTTGCCATTCATATCAGTGGCCACACCGCGTAAAGTGTTGCGTCCACGCTTTAAATCAACCGTATAGTCAAAGGCGGTCACTTGTTGTTTTTCTTGTTTCGCTATTTTACTGATTTGTTGTTCAGGTACTGCTTTACCATTGGTATATAAGGTAAAGCTTGAGCCTAGTGGTGCTTGAACTTGTACCAACTGTTTATAGGAGGCAAGCTGTTGATCGTTACTCAGGTTAATAAAGGCGACGTTATTATTTACGACTTCCTTTAGATATTCTTCCAGCTCTTTTATCTGTGGCGCGGCAACCGTTTTGACACCCATATCAATACGCGCTTTATTAGAGTTTGCCATAGTCGCAACTATCGCGGAATCACAGGAAATGCCTTGATCTAGATAATCGTTAGACTTACAACCGCTGGCATCAATATTGTTTTTGTTATCACGATTGTAGTCAGGTTCAAGCGTTAACTTACTCTTAACAGCTTGTTCTATTGTGTCATTTTTTGCGCTGACACTGTTGCTACGGACGATGAGCTGCTTGTTTAAGCGCTCAACGCTGTCAGCCATGACACCAACTAAAGCAAAGTCCGCACGATGTATTTCGCCATATTTTAAATCGACAAAACGGCTGCCTGCATCGCCAGTATTACGATTACTTTGGGTAATCAGTTCCATATCAGCAGGTAGCGTAGTACGGTCTACTTTTAAAACATGAGTTTTGGCATTAATCCCATAAAAATTATAGTTACCTTCAGGATCGGTAACGACAAAGTTACCGTTCTCCATATAAATACGCACGCCTGCGACACCAAGCTCTCCTGCGTCTTTTTGCTGAATGCCATCGCGGTTAATATCATGGTAAATTTTACCGACAATGATACCGTTGCTATTCATAACACCGCGATTAACTTTAATCGGCCACTGCGCCTCTCTTGAAGCTAGCGTTTGATTATGCTCATCGCGAGCAGTTGCTGTTGCGCGGTTGATACCGTCCCCGCCTAGTGCTGATGTGCCGATAAGGACGCGATAGGTAATCTCTTTACTGCTGCCAGCATTCATATGACCTAAGTTTAAAACTTGATATTTTCCATCCCTTTTAAATTCAGTGCCTTGCGTCTTATTAATGTCTACGCGGTTCTTACTATAACGTATCGTGCCTTTGACATAGTCAAATCCGCGCGGTAAAGCATCTTTAAGCTGTACATCATAGGCCGTTGTAGCGCCGTCATTAGTGACTTTAATAGTATAGTTGACATAGTCGCCAAACTCAGCAGACCTGACATTGCTTTTTTTAACGACTTGCAGATTAGGAGAGTCATTGACGATATCGATTTGAGTGCTATAGTCGCTAATGTATGTAAAGTCAGATTGGCTAGGTTGTTCATCAAGACCAACAGAAGGACTGATACAAGCTACTAGCTGCGCGGATAATTTATCCCCCCGGAGCGTCTGAATAATTTTGTCATCAATCTTATTGGCGTTATTTTGTGTGGGTGCTGACAGTCGATACTTACCAGTATTATTACCGGTCTCTACAGCTTTGAGCGAATAAGTGTCCCCGGTGGTTGGTGAGCTAATAGTCACCCATACTTGGTCAGGCTTATGAGGCTGTACATTACATTGTGCGTCGCTGGCTTCAATATAAACATCTTCGCCAACCTGTGAGCTGTTTTTACGAGCACTAAATGAAAAGGTTGTAAAGTCAAGACGCGGCGCGGCGGTAAATAAGCGGTTCGTTGCTGCAGCGGTTACTGACTTATCTTCAACCACAACGGCAGCAATTTTGATATCAGCGATATCACCGTCGAGGGCGTCAATATTATTATTAATATGATATTGAGCTTTGGCAGTATTATCATTAGTAGTTAGGGCACTAGAAGTAGCAGCAACTGCGGAATTTGAGTGCATAAGCAGCATGGCAACGGTTAAAGCTGAGAGCTTAGTTGCTTTGGTTGATAGACAAGTAGACTGTGCGGTACAGTAAAAAGTCATAACACGTGCTTATCCAATCAAATCCAAAAATATAAGGGCACCGTCTTAGCTTTTATTGAAAACTACTGAGAAAGTTGTTAATAACTCTTTATAAGTGATGAACGTGGTTCTCTGATTAGTATTGACCTTCACTATTTTAGAGACCACAAAGGTCTAAGTAATACCACCGATGCTATAAATAGCCATGGCTGTATTATTGACTGTGGGGGCAGAGTCAGCAATTAGTTTAGCAGCACTTGCCACGCCCATATCAGCGACAATGCTAATTGTTAATACTGAATATTTAAATAAGCCTCATTTCATACTTTAATTTCTCAAAACATATAACGTAAGAGAGTAAATATACTTAGTTGACAATGGTATTCATCGAAACATCTGCTGATTTGCTTGCTGGAAGCCATTTGATGTTCCAGCGAAGTGCCCTGTATTCCGATAAGGGAATTTTGACTACCTTGCCATTAACTCTACGCATAAGTGGCATATCGGCATAGTTTTTACCATCGACAGTTGCTTGCGCGCTGATAGGCTTAGCCTCACCGGTAAACGTCATATTGGCTGGTATGGGCAGGATGACGGCAACATTACTAATCGGTTGCTCAATGACATTAGTATAAATGGCACGATACTGTACTGTTTCTCCTATTTTAGCGTCTGAGGCCGCTATATAGCTTGACTTACCATTAATGCCTTTAGAGATTTTATTGGCTTGAAGCTCCATCTTCAAAGTGTCAGCTGCTAGAGCACTGCTAAGAAAAGTAGCAGATACCGACGCAGCTATGATGAGTTGTTTTAAAGAGTAGGCAGTTTTCATAATAAACTCCTGGTCACATAAAAGGCTTGTAACAGTACAAGGATTATTTAACCAAACAAAAGAGGGGGACAAGTTTTTATTATTATAAATAAATATACTTCGTATAATTAGTGTATATAAATGTAATTACAATGTAATCTACTTTCATTATATATGAGTTACCATAGATGCAAAGAAAAATTGCAGCATACTAAGTAAAAGTCTGACAAACGGACAGCAACGGCGAATAAGCGGTATAGCTAACAAAAGCAATCCGATCTGATTTTATAGGGTTATAGATACGATGTAGTTGGGGGTTAGATAAACGTTTTAACGTCCATAATATCGATGTTTATATTATAGACTCAGTTAGCCTTTCAATATTATTTAGATGGTGTAGTTCGGTCTTTACTATTTAAGTATTGAATTATTCTAGTAAGTGACCAGTCATAAGCTAATCTATAGGCGTTATAGAGCCATGAATGTTTTGTGTTGAAAGATATATTAGTAGTATGAAAACACAGATTGACGACTTTTATCGTTGGTAATCCGTCATAAACATAGAAAATTAATTTTAATAGCTTGCTACTTATTATAACAATAAACATACGTAAAAATAACTAGAATTTAGAGGGTTCACCTAAATAGTAGAATGAACAGATTTAGGGAGATTAAGAACAATACTCTAAGTTTAGGTTAAGCAGATGTTTGATAATTTCGATTAATAGGTTTAAAAAGTATTTGTCATGCTCATCTTTACAGTTCGCTGCAATACTACTTAGTAATAAATATTTGATAGATGATAGCTACATTTTATTAGCTGAGAGCAATAGTGCGCTTAACATGAAGACGCTCTGTATCTAACTTTGATATACTTGTATACTCTACGTGGCTATTACCTAGTATTCTTAGGCCTGGTTTTGTATACAGCTGGACTTTTAAGCCTATCTTTTTATACCTAACTTGCCATATTATGTTAACTTATAGCGCTGGATTAACACCAAGCATGTAAGCTTGTCTATGGAACATAGCTTGCGGGCTATATAACTCCGGTTATATCATGCTCAAATACAATGGCGCGATATCACGTGTCAGTCAATGGAATGCTTAAATAGAGCAAGGAAGTCGTTAAGTAATCCGTTGCATAATTACTTTATCCCATTCAATAACACCCTGTCCTGACACAGGAATGACTCATATAAAAGGATTAATAATGTCGAATTACTATAAGGATGCTGACAGCACCGAAACGCAGGAATGGCTACAAGCTTTCGAATCTGTCATTAAGCATGCGGACAAAGACCGTGCACAATTTTTGCTAAAAGCTTTATACAATATGGGCGTACAAGAAGGTCTGCCGTTTAATCGCCTTGATACTGCTTATATTAATACCATCGCGGTAGAAGATGAGCCAATGTACCCTGGGGATTTAGCTATTGAGCGTAAAATTCGCGCATTGATTCGCTATAATGCGCTTGCCATGGTGATGCGCGCCAATAAAAATGATGATGATTTGGGCGGTCACTTAGCCTCATTTGCCTCTAGTGCTACCCTTTATGAGACTGGCTTTAACCATTTCTTCCGTGCTGCCAGTGATCATTTTGGCGGTGATATGATTTATTACCAAGGTCACTCAGCGCCTGGTATGTATGCGCGTTCTTATTTAGAAGGTCGCTTGACTGAGGATCAGCTGGATAACTTCCGTCGTGAAGTGGGTGGTAAAGGCTTATCTAGCTATCCACACCCTTATTTGATGCCGGACTATTGGCAGTTCCCAACGGTATCAATGGGCTTGGGTCCTATCATGTCGATTTACCATGCGCATGTACATCGCTATATGGAAAACCGCAAATTATTAGAAAAAGAAGATCGTAAGATTTGGGCGTTCTTGGGTGATGGTGAAACGGATGAGCCAGAAAGTTTAGGTGCTATTTCACTTGCAGGTCGTGAGAAGTTAGATAACCTGATTTGGGTCGTTAACTGTAACTTGCAACGCCTTGATGGTCCGGTTCGTGGTAATGGTAAAATTATTCAAGAGCTTGAATCGGTTTTCCGTGGTGCTGGCTGGCGAGTAATTAAAGTCGTTTGGGGCGGTAATTGGGATTCGCTACTTGCCAAAGATGAGACAGGTGTTCTTAAATATCGCATGGAAGAAGCGGTTGACGGTGAGTATCAATTATATGAAGCGCGTAGTGCTGAATTTACTCGCGAACACTTCTTTAATAAATATCCCGAATTAAAAGAAATGGCTGATGCGTTAACCGATGATGATATTTCGCGTCTGAACCGTGGTGGTCATGATCCTATGAAGGTTTATGCTGCATTTAGTGAAGCCATGAAAACCAAAGGTCAGCCAACGGTTATTTTAGTGAAGACTGTGAAAGGCTATGGTTTATCAAAGCAAACTCAAGCGGTTAATAAATCGCATCAGGTGAAAAAGCTGGAGCAAGATGCTTTAGTTTACTTCCGTGACCGTTTTGACTTGCCATTTACCGATGAGCAGTTAGAGACGCTACCGTTCTATCGTCCAGCTGAAGATTCAGCGGAGATGAAGTACCTTAAAGGTCGCCGTGAAGCGTTAGGCGGTCATTTGCCGAATCGCCGTAGTGGTCATATTCCCTTGAACATTCCTGAATTGTCTATTTTTGATCGTGTCTTAAAAGGCAGCAACGGTAAAGAGCAATCAACGACGATGGTATTTGTACGTCTGCTTGCGGCGATGCTGAAAAATAAAGATATCCAAGACCGTGTAGTACCTATTGTTCCAGATGAGGCGCGTACTTTTGGTTTAGAAGGTATGTTCCGTCAACTGGGTATTTACTCTGCGGTAGGACAAAAATATACACCTGAAGACAGTGAAGCGTTGATGGGTTATAAAGAAGCCATTGATGGTCATATGTTGGAAGAGGGTATTAATGAAGCCGGTGCGATGAGTGCTTGGATTGCGCTTGCTACCAGTTATTCTGTAAATGCATTACCGATGATTCCGATGTATATTTACTACTCGATGTTTGGTTTCCAACGCGTTGGTGACTTAGCTTGGGCAGCTGGCGATTGTCAAGCACAAGGCTTCTTGCTAGGTGCAACAGCGGGTCGTACCACGCTGAACGGTGAAGGTCTACAGCATCAAGATGGTCATTCACAAATTCTATTTAACGTCGTGCCTAACTGTGTCAGCTATGATCCGTGCTTTGGTTATGAGTTGGCGGTTGTGATGCATGACGGTTTGCGCCGGATGTATGCTGAAGGTGAGCGTGTCTATTATTACTTGACCTTGATGAACGAAAATTATGAGCAACCTGAAATGCCAGAAGGTGTTGAAGAAGGCATCAAACGCGGTATGTATCTGTTAGAAGATAATGGTTCAGCCCAAGTACAACTGCTAGGGTCTGGCGTTATTTTACGCGAAGTGCAAAAAGCGTCTCAGATATTAAAAGACGAGTTCAATATCACCTCCAACGTTTGGAGCGTGACCAGCTTTAACGAATTGACCCGTGATGGTATGGTGTGTGATGACTATAACCGTCTGCATCCAATGGATGAAGAGCGTGTGCCATGGGTGACTGAACAGCTTGCACCGCATGAAGGTGTGGTAGTGGCAGCGACGGATTATATGCGCAATTATTCAGAACAAATCCGTGCCTGGTTACCTGATAGCCGTCCTTATACCACGCTAGGTACTGATGGTTATGGTCGCTCTGATACTCGTGAGAACCTACGTAGTTTCTTTAACGTTGATGCCGCCCATATTGTTGTCGCCACCCTAAAGCGCTTGGCTGATGAAGGCGAAGTGGAAATGCGTTTGGTTAAAGATGCGATATCTAGCTTGAATATTGATATCGATCATCCGCCTGCGTGGCAACAGCAGCCTTATTATGACCATTCTCCAGATGCACCAGCGCCTGGCAATATAAATCCGATTCCTGTACCTGAGTTTGTTGCTGAAGACGATGATGAAATCAGTAGTGAAGGCCGTGCTGAAGATTCAGCGGATGCTACTTTACTCAGTGATGATGACGTCGCAGAATAGAACCTATAGACAAGGAGAATAAGGATGGAAATTAAAGCCCCCGATTTGGGTGTAGATAGCGCTGAAGTCAGTGAAATTATGGTGCAGGTCGGTGACGTTATTGCAAAAGATGATAATATTATCTTGTTAGAGTCAGATAAAGCGTCGGTTGAAGTGCCAAGCTCAGCTGCTGGTAAAATCACGAAGATTAATGTTGCTATCGGTGACCAAGTTAGCGAAGGCATGGTTCTGATTGAGCTTGATAGCGATGCTACTGAAGATGCAAGCACAGAAGATGACAGTGCTATAGAAGAAGATAAAGCGCCTGAGGAAGCTGTAGCAAAATCATCTGAGACGGCTGAAGCCAATAAAAATGAGAAAGACACATCAAAACCTGCTGTTCAAGCAGGTACGGCAACGACTCATGCCCTACCAGACTTAGGTGTTGATGAAGCGCAAGTCGCTGAGATTATGGTCAGCGTTGGCGATATTGTCACTGCCGATCAGTCTATTATCTTGATTGAGTCTGATAAAGCTTCAGTCGAAGTACCTGCTCCAGTAGCAGGCAAGATTGAAAAGATACTGGTTAAAACTGGTGACATGGTTGCTAATGGTCAAGATTTTATCGTTATTGTTGGCATTGAGACTGATGCGGTTAATAGTGATAAAGTTGATGAGCCTGAAGCCAAAGCAGCTTCTACAAGCGAAAAAGAAGCCACACCTGCGTCACAGAAACAGACCACTGGTGAGCCAAAACAAGCTGCTGTTAAGTCTGCTCCTGCCAGTAATACAGCGGCGAATAATGTCAATGGTAAGCTGACGGAAGCTCAGGTTAATGCTAAGTTAACAGAAGTGTATGCAGGTCCTGCCGTGCGTAAGCTTGCGCGTCAATTGGGTGTTGATATCACGCAAGTCAGAGGTTCGGCGCTGAATGATCGCATCTTAAAAGAAGATTTGTTTGCGCATGTTAAAGTCAGCTTAACCACACAGCAAGCAGCACCAATGAGCGGTAACGTTGCCAGCTCAAGTTTGCCAAAACTGCCTGATATGAGCAATGTTGAAATTTGGGGTGAAACAGAAACTCAAGATTTGACCCGTTTGCAAAAGGTGTCAATACCGCAGCTTAATTACAATACTTATTTGCCACAAGTCACCCAATTTGACGTCTCTGATATCACAGAAACTGAAAAATTGCGTGGTGAGTTAAAAGGGGGTATGAAAGCTCAAGGTATTGGTCTAACGATATTGGCCTTTATCGTCAAAGCGACAGCTTATGCACTCACGCAACACCCACGCTTTAACAGTCATTTAAGTGATGACAATACGCAAGTCATTATGCGTAAAAGCGTAAACATGGGTATTGCCGTGGCAACGGATGATGGCCTAATCGTTCCAGTTATCAAAAATGCCCATGAAAAGGGTATCAAGCAAATTGCCATTGAAATCGGCGAGTTGGCTATTAAAGCTCGTGATAAGAAGCTGAGTACCAAAGACTTGCAAGGTGCCAGTTTTACGATTTCAAGCCAAGGAATTCTAGGTGGTACGGCGTTTACGCCACTAGTAAATTGGCCACAAGTGGGTATCTTAGGCGCATCAGAAGCAACGATGCAGCCGCAATGGAATGCCGCTAAGCAAACCTTTGAGCCACGCCTAATGTTGCCGTTATCGTTATCTTATGATCACCGTGTTATCAACGGTGCTGACGCTGCTGTATTTACGCGTTATGTGGCAAGTTTACTTTCCGATCCGCGTCGTATCTTGCTATAAGCGATGTCGCAAAAAGATATCTGATATATCAATATCTTAGCTAAATAAAAAAGACTGTCTACGGATGGTCTTTTTTTATTCTCTGCTACTTAGTAAAATAATAAGATGGCAAGACAGAAATAAAAAAGCCAGCTTGCAAGCTGGCTTTTTTATTTGTAATTTTTAATTCATATTGTTGTTATATTAGAACTGTTTAACAAAAGCAACACCGTAAACCCAAGGGCTAATATTGATTTCACCAATATCTTTGCCATCTAAAGTCGCATCTGTTTTGATGTCCATATAGCGGGCATCAATACGGAAAGCTTCAGTTGGTGTGAAAGGAACATCAAGACCAACATGACCCGCCACACCAACGCTATCATCAAGCTTTAAGTCACCACCAGTAGAGATTCTTTCTTTAAAGAAAGTGGTGTAGTTCACACCAACACCAACAAACGGCTTCACATTCATCGGCATATTATAGCCATCGAAGTGATATTGAAGAGAAAGCGTTGGTGGTAAATGTTGGGTTTTACCTTTAAGTTCACCGCCCGCTGCATCAGTTAGGGTAAAATCATGATGAAATGGGATCGCAGCGAGTAGCTCGATACCAACGTTATTAGCGATAAAGTATTCACCGCTGATCGTTGGACGCACATCACCGTCAACATCAACAGAGTATGCACCACCTAATACACTACCATTATCACTTTTAGGGTCAACATAGTGCGCACCAGCGGCCACTGACCAGGTACCAGCAGGTACAGCAAAGGCAGTAGTCATAGTGAGTGCAGCGGCAGTTGCTAAAACTAGGGATTGTAGTTTCATGCTTGGATTCCTCAATGTAATCAATAGTTATCAGTATGCATAGATGAGGGATGACATCCGTTACTGATAGGCAAAGTCGCAGTTATAAATTAACTGCTAACTGTTGCCCTTATTATAATACATATTCCTTACAAGCAGTAGTGAATTAGATAGAAAAGAGTGATTTAATTAATATATGTTTACAATTACGATATTGATAATCATTACTAATTTAACTAAAAGGTTATATAGAGAAGGCAAGGTTTATAATAAAGGTAGTAATAATATATGACGGGCTATTGTAGTAACTCTCCATTACGCTGTCATCATGCGCGCTCAATGATGGTATTAAATCAAGCTGATAATAACTGTCCGCACTGCGGAATGTCACTGATAATCGCTAATAATTCGAATGACCGCTTACGTCTTGAACAGCAGCTTTTACAGTTAAGCTTGGGCATAATGGTCATGTTACTACTGGTATTAGTCTACATTTATTATGTATATTTAGTATAATCGCCGCTATTATTAAATATATCAGCAATACTTCTAAGCTCACTGTTTCCTTCCATCACCTTTTAATTAATCAGAATACTATCGGTGTTATACCGCTAAGGAGCGGCATGCTATTACAGCCCATACGGCGCTTGCGTCATTTTGTCTATAATATTTTACAGAATGACGATCATGACACGCTGTTCAGTCGTTGCGTCGATTATTTTCTGATTTTTTTGATTATGACCAACGTGGCAGCAGTCATCGCTGAATCTGTCGATCAGTGGTATTACCCGTACCAAAGCTACTTTACACATTTTGAGAACTTCTCTATCGTGGTGTTTTCTGTAGAGTATTTGCTACGTTTATGGAGCGTGGCCGATGCTAAGCCTGATAATACGACGTGGCGCCAACGCTGGCAGTGGTTAAAAAGTCCTTCAGCCTTGATAGATTTAGTCGCGATTGCCCCTGCATTTCTAAACTTCCTTGTTAGTATCGATTTGCGTTTCCTACGGATTTTACGTTTATTTAGAATTCTAAAGCTAACGCGTTATTTTGCCTCCATGCGTATTTTATTGGTGGTTATCAGCAAAGAAAAAGGCTCGTTCCAGGCCGTTATTTTTATTTTAATCATTATGATTGTCACGGCGTCTAGTGGTATCTATTTGGTAGAGAACCATGCGCAGCCTGAGGAGTTTGAATCGATACCAAAAGCCATGTGGTGGGCGGTGGTCACCCTAACGACCGTTGGCTATGGCGATGTCACGCCCATTACGACGGCAGGTAAAATATTAGGGGCAATCATTACCATTTTGGGTGTGGGCCTAGCAGCACTGCCTGCGGGTATTTTAGCTACGGGTCTGGCTAATGAGCTTGCCCAACGCCGCGATGAGCTTGAGCAGCAGTTTCGTGAGTTTTTAGTCGATGGCGATTTTGACTTGGTGCAAAACCAAACCATGATTGATAAGATTCGTCGCGAGTTGGGACTCGATAAAGAGCAGGCGCAAGATATTGTTCTGCAGGTACTACGGGAACAAGCGCTTGAGCGCCGAGAAAAAGACGTGCGTAAAAAGAATTTTTGTCCGCATTGTGGAGAAGCGTTAGAGTAATACTTATAGTTAATAACGAATTTAAAAATGCTTGATAAACTATTCATTAGTTTATCGAGCATTTTTTATAATGGCTTAACTTTATGGTAGCTGCCTCTTGGCTGCTTACCCTTGTGGAACGGGCAGGGCACGGGCGAGCTCATGTGCCACTTGTTGGGCTGCCTTTTGCAGGTCGTTGTCCGTTAATGGCAGGTTCTGAAGGGACAAATGCCAGTCACTGACTTCGCGGCGTAGACTGGCTATCCAAACAGCGTTACAGTCACGTGGCAGCTGTTTTAGGTTGACTTCAAAAGCACGATTGCCTTCATCATCACTGAGATGGATTTCACCATCCTCAACGGCCATGAATGGTTGACCAAAGTACGAACTGGCAATAAGGGCAATATGAGTGATATGAGCTGGAATCTTATGTAGATATAAGCGAATTTGTTCTTGATCGAGCGGGGCATGATACATGGCTTGCTCGCCGCGATCTTTACCATCTAGGCTGTCGCCTTGATGACGTACAGATTCCGCTTTATCGCGTAATTGCTTAAACCATACCAAGTCATTTATCGTGCATTGATCATCATACAACACGCAAGCCAAATCAATATCAATCGCGCCTTGATTTTCTTTGAAACGTTTCATCATACCTTTTGGTTTGGTAGGGATAAAGTCGTAATTTAGTGCAAAGAGTAACGTGTCAGAGGTTAAGCCAAGCGCGTTTAGGCTGTCTGAAAGAAGGGGTTGAGTGGCAGGAGTAGGCATAAGTATCCTTGTTAATTATTAGGTTGTTTTTATCATGGATTGCTATGTGGGTTCAAATGAGGTGTCCAATACGACTTGATACAGCAATGATGGCTTGGCATCTAATAAACCTTTGCCGAAGCCACGCAGCCACCAGACCAGTTGGGATGTTAAATTAACAGTGGTATGAATAGTCAGGGTGTCATCTGCATTTATCGTCACCGTTTGATCAGTGCTCAGTTTACTCTCTGTCAGACTTTTGCCTGCGGCTTTAGTGAAATGTAGCTCGATGGCGGTATTCTTTCCATGGTCGGGCAGTTGACTCAGTAGCGGATGGGTAAAGCCCATGCCCCCAGCATCTAGATAATGGTCGAGTTGAAATTTATCAGGCGTCTTGGCGGTACTTTCAAGTATCTCAACGCTGGCAAATCGATGTAGCGCAAAGGTGCGGATAATAGCGTCTGGGTCATCGGTACGCGTGGCAAGCAGGTAAATAATGACGCCGCGCTGAATGATGGCAATGGGATTGAGCACGTATTCGCTGGCATCTGATTTATCACTACGGGTATAACAGGCTTTGATTTGTAGTTGATAAAATAGCGCATGATAAATGTGGTCTTTACTGTCCAAATCGATGTGCGGCGCGATTAACGGTTGGGTGGCAGGCTCAATACGTACTCGGTCAATCCATGAATGGGTGACTTTGCTATTTTTAAGCTGCCGACGTGCCAAGTCAAACCATGGAAAAAGCTCGTCCAGTATAACAGGGGGTAGCAGTTGGGTTAAATTGGCTTCAACCATATTAAAGGCGACCGCTTGTGACAGGTTCATGTGCGGTAAGCTTTGTAGCGGCGCATCATCGCACCAGCGCCAGCCTTGCGGGTTGGCGTTATTTTTTTCGATGGGAAAGCGTTTGGCTAAGGCATTTAAATCTCTTTGTACAGTGCGTAAACTGATATCAAAGCCTGCAAGTGCGAGTTGCTCATAAATATGAGTGGTGCCGACCCAGCGGTTTCGCTGTAGTTGTGACAGCACTTGCCACTGGCGTGCGGTGGTCGCTGCGCCATGACGACTGGCAGCAGTTTCGCTTGCGGTCTCGGGGCTGTCAGTCGGATTAGCTGTTTGTTGAGGTTTGAATTTTTGCGCAGTCATTAAGAGATAACCTGTATGAAGTCGCCTTAGTGTTGGGTTTAGATAATATCGTCTTGTTCTATATCATCTTGCTGTTTTATACGTTTGTTTTTTTCTCTTCGACGTTTCTCTTCACGCTTTTTTTTAGCTTTTCTCTTCTTTTTTTTCTTAGATTTTTTATCGGCGGCCTCATCAAGAGCGGTGTCTTCGGTATCTTGATTGTTATCCCATAGCATAAGCCGTTTTATTACTTTGCCAAATAACGTGTCTTTGCGGTAGCGTTTCTTTTTATTTAGCGTATCAATCGGCAGTCCTGTCATTAACGTTAAAGCTTCACTAAGTGTGCGCACACCATAAATATGAAATATACCAGATTTGACCGCTTCAATGATGTCATCACGCAGCATTAACTGCTTCACATTGGCCATCGGGATGATCACGCCTTGTTGTCCGGTCAATTCTTGCTCACGGCAGGCATCAAAGAAGCCAGCTATTTTAGCATTGATACCGCCAACTGCTTGTACTTCGCCGAGTTGGTTCATTGAGCCAGTAATGGCATATGCTTGATTAATCGGGACATCCGCTAAGGCGGACAATAGCGCGCAAGCTTCACTGACTGTGGCGCTGTCGCCATCAATATGGGCGTAGCTTTGCTCAAACGCTAGTGAGGCACTGAAGTTCAACGCATGATGTTGGCTAAATAGAGCACGCAAATAGCTGGTCATAATCAGCATGCCTTTCGCATGCAAGCTGCCGCCTAAGTCAACATCGCGCTCAATATCAAGAATGTCACCGGCACCAATATTAGGCTGAATGACTGCCGTTAATCGTGCAGGCATACCAAACTCACTATCGGCATAACTGACGACGGTTAAAGCGTTGACTTGACCGACGGCTTGCCCACTGGTGTTAATCAGTTGCTGGCCATTTTTCAGCTCTTCCCAATAAAGATCGCGTAAGTATCCTGAGCGCTCATCCATATCAGCAATGGCTTGGGTAACATGATGGACATCAACGATAGTTTTATTATCAAGGCGCGCATGGCGATTAGATTCGTGCAGGAGTTTAATCAACAGGTCGCTATGTAGACTTAAGCGGTCTTGGTCTTCGGCTTGTAGACTTAAATACTCTAGTAAAGCCGCTTGCGCGCTATTATCAAACGGATACAGCTTCGCATAATTGATAATATCCGCCATTTTTGCCACTAATGCCAATTCATGCTCGTCGGTGCGAACAACATCATCATGAAAGTCGGCACGGACTTTAAAAACCGCATCAAACTCAGGCTCAAGCTCTAACAGTTGATAATATAAATCCGCTTCGCCTAACAAAATGACTTTGACATCAAGATCAACAGGGGTAGGAGATAACGATAAACTGCCGGTTAAGGTCAGCATTTGCTCAAGGCTAGATAGTTTAATTTTGCGTGATTGTAGCGCACGTTTCAGCCCTTGCCACGCATACGGATGTTCAAGGACATGACTGGCTTCTAACAATAAATAGCCACCGTTAGCACGGTGTAACGCTCCGGCACGAATCATACTGACGTCGGTGGTTACTGTGCCAAGTTGGGTAATTTGCTCGACATGACCGAGCAGGTTTAAATGCGTAGGCAAGTCTTCAAAAACAACAGGGGCGCCACTGTTTAGTTTATGGCTGACCATGATATTAACTGAGTATCGACTTGGGGTGGTTGTCAAAACAGCAGCGACAAATTCCTCATCATCAGCATTTACAATACGTTCGACATGGGTCACCATATCTGCAAACATTGCCTCTAAATACTCAAGCACTGACGCATTGGTCGAAAATGATTCCTGAATGGGTGTGAATAAAGGTTGTAGTGCACGTCGGGCAATATCATGATGCAACGCTTCTATCGAATCATTGGCTTCGTCTTCTAACTGCTCTAGTGCAATGGTTAGCTGATTGAGTCGCTTTTGCATGTGATTCTTTTGCGTAAAATTATTGAGCTCAGCTTCGTAGCTATTATTATTATGGCTATGCTTAGACTCTGTATTGGTCTTTTGAATCTTATCAGACAATAATTTAGCATCTGCTTTTAGATTTTCCGTCGATTTGTTTGGCTCATCACTGTCGTTATTCGGGTCTTTATTACTTATACTTTCTATCGGCAGTTGGCTCGGATGCACAAAGACCGCTTTATTATCAAATGGACGAAAGGTCAAAGCTAAATCGTACTGCTTGCCCTCTGCATTGAGCACATCATAAGCATGCGTTTCTTTTTGATGGGTAGCATTTTTGATGGCTTCAATTTTACTTTGATAATGATCGCTACGAAAGCGTTGGTTGAGAAGTTTTTTGGCTTGTTGCCATAAGTTGTTAACTTGCTGCTGCAATAGGATTGATTGTCCAGCAGGCAGGTGTAATGCCATAGGCGTACGTGGATCCGTAAAGTTATGCACGTAAACCCAATCATCGGGTGTCGGTTGCTCTACAGCAATACGCTGCAATAAGCGACTGATTACCGTACGCTTGCCCAAGCCATTTTCACCCGCTGCAAAGACATGATAGCCGCTGGCGTGAATATCTAAGGCCGTCTGTAACGCTTTTAGCGCGCGCTGCTGTCCAAAGCCGATATTTAACGGGGGTGCAGTGCGGGTATCAACAGGCAATTTACTGGCATCACTATAGCGTTTTAATTGCTCAGCCGCGATAAGGCAACGCAGGTTGACCTCCGCCAGGATGGGGTCAGGTAACTTATTGGCTTTACCGTCTGCTGTGTCCTCTGCTTGACTCATTGACAGCTTGATTTTTATAGCAGGGGCGGTTGGAGTAATAAGAGCTGGCTCAGAATCGGTTATAGTTTGAGTCATAGGCGTCAAGTAATCGTCTCAAAAATAGAGTATGAAGGTAAGTATGTCGGTACATTGGTACTATTATCAAGCGCAATCTTTAGTTAAGCCGTTAATTATTGTCGGCTCTATCTGACCAATTTAATATTTTATTCGCCTTGTCTATGCAGAATAAGGCTTTAATAGCCACGCAGATAGTATAAGATGGCGGACATTGGCGCAATCTGCAACTATTCAATAAGCAGACTGCATGATAAAATAGACGATTCACCTGTTAAAATGGGATAACGTGTTGTATGTCAGATTCTGCTAAGAGCGCTATGGTTTCATCCTCTGCTAGTACGGGGCTTGCTATTACTGACCCTACTGGGTTTGCAAAGCTTGGGGTACAATTGCCGGCACTGGCTAATATTTTGGCGCAAGCTATTCAAGCATTAGCCCTGCCGCTAACCGATAGTCAGCAGCGCACGTTATTATTGTACTTAGACCAGCTTTTATTATGGAATAAAGCGTATAATCTCACCGCTATTAGCGATCCAGTCGAGGCGTTGGTTAAACATGTCGTTGATTGCTTGGCCATTATAGCGCATTTACCCGCTGGTTCTTTGTTGGATATCGGTACGGGCGCAGGGCTACCAGCCGTTATTATTGCTATTTGTCAGCCTGAGCGACAGTGCACCGCGCTCGATAGCAATAAGAAAAAAATTCGGTTTATTAAGCAAATTAGTAGTGAGCTCGGCCTGAGTAATGTCACCCCGATTGCCGCCCGCATTGAGGCACATGAAGGACAGTACGAAGTAGTAACTTCGAGAGCATTTGCTAGTCTCATTGATTTTGTAGATGCCGCACAGCCACGCTTGGCTCATGGCGGCCGTCTGTGTGCTATGAAAGGTAAGGCGCCCACGAATGAAGAGTTACAGGCATTAGAGCCACAGTGGCAAATTGACACGATTGAGCTAAATGTACCGCGTTTAGAGGAAAGTCGTCATTTGATTGAATTGTCTTATAAAAATGTCTAAGCTAGGCACGACTTTAGCATCAAACATAATAAGTGTGGATAAAATTGGCTGTAGTCTCGCTGGCAATAGTGTCAATTGAATAGCTGTTTTCTGCAAAGCTAATGTTTATAAAAGTTTATAGTTGATAATAAAAAATTAAATAAGTAACAGGCATTATATTAATTAAATTGAGTGAGTGTATGGAAATCATAGCCATTGCGAATCAAAAAGGCGGCGTTGGCAAAACCACGACGGCAGTAAATTTGACTGCCAGCTTGGCTGCTAAGCGCAAGCGTGTATTGCTGATTGACTTAGACCCACAGGGCAATGCCACGACAGGCACGGGTCTTGATAAGAATGATTTAGCATTGACCATGGCGGATGTGCTCCTCGATGGCGTATCGCTTCAAGAGGCTATCGTGACCAGTCCAGCAGGCTTTGATGTTATTGGGACTAATAGAGAGTTGGCAGGTATTGACATCACTTTGATGGGGCAGACCAATAGCCATGAGCTACTAAAGACGGCAATGACCCAATTAGTAACCGACCAAGCCAATGGGCAAAAAAAGCCTTATGATTATATCATCATGGACTGTGCACCCAGTTTAAATCTATTGACTATTAATGCATTGGTTGCAACTGACGGGGTCATTATTCCGATGCAATGTGAGTATTATGCCCTTGAAGGTTTGGCGGATTTATCACAAACGATTGAGCGTCTAACTGAGCTGAATCCTAAGCTATATATTCGAGGTGTGGTCAGAACCTTATTTGACGCTCGTAATACGTTAGCCCGTGATGTGTCGGCTGAACTGCAAACGCATTTTGGCGATATCATGTATAAGACGCACATTCCAAGAAACATTCGCTTGGCTGAAGCACCAGCACACGGTATGCCAGTAATTGCTTACGATAGATGGTCTAAAGGCTCACGAGCCTATCTAAAGCTTGCTGCCGAAGTTATCGAGCAAAGCCGTGGCAAGTAAAGCAGTAAATAGCAGATTAATAATGAGCTGGTATTAACTATTATGTTCATTAGCCACTGCATTTATTAATTTTTATTTATTATTAAGCTCTTATTAATCATCATTTGGCTTTTATTTTAGCGTTAGAGGATAGGTAATCATGGCGAAGAAACGAGGATTGGCAGCCAATCGAGGTTTAGATGCCTTATTGGGGTCAATCAGAAAAGAAAAGCGAATTACCGCCTCTGCCTTACAGGATGATATGGCAGCGCGTGATGCTGTTCTGCCAGATACTGCATTAGATACGTTATCAGTACCAGAGGCGACTGTAGCTACTACACCCAGTCGTAATAAAGCGCGCGTGAAAGCTAATTTAGATGCTACAGATAATAATAGCCGCACACGCACCGTACGCAACAACGTTAAAATACGCAGTATGGAAAACAGCACGTCTGAAGACCAAATTAGCTTAATACAGATTAATGTCATGCGCTTGCAAGCGGGTAAGTACCAGCCACGCCGTGATATGAGTGAGACGGCATTGATGGAGCTGGCGTCTTCCATCGAGCAGCATGGCATCATGCAGCCTATCGTTATTCGGCCATTGCTAGCAAGTGAAGATAAAAGTAGACCCGATGTTACGCATGAAATCATCGCGGGCGAACGGCGCTGGCGTGCGGCAAAAATGGCGGGCAAGTCAGTCATTCCTGCGATTGAACGCGCGTTATCTGATGAGTTAGCCATAGCCTTAGCATTGATTGAAAATATTCAGCGTGAAGACTTGTCAGTGATTGACCAAGCCGCCGCCTTACAACGTTTTCATACCGAATTTGGTATGAGTCATGCGATGATTGCTGAAGTGGTCGGAAAAGCGCGCACTACCGTATCAAATTTACTGCGTCTTAACCAACTTCACGATACGGTCAAAGAGCATTTGGCGACCAGTGCCCTAGATATGGGGCATGCACGAACATTATTAGCGCTGTCCTCTGATCAACAACCTATCATCGCGCAAAAAATTATCGATGGCGGTATGACAGTACGTGAAGCTGAAAAATTGGTCAAATCTATTTTAAATCCTGTACCTAAAGCCAGCCGCAGTGAACAAGCACAGTCGCAAGATACAGAGCGTTTAGTTCAGCGGTTAACCGATGCTTTGGGTGCTGAAGTAAAACTTAAGCATAAAAAAGAGGGCCAAGGTAGTGTTGAGATATTCTTTCATAATCAAGACGAATTCGCCGCTTTAATGAAGCATCTAGAAGCGTAAGGTAGCCATTTAACGAGGCTGGTTGGTTTTTCTAATATCGGCCTACGACACGCTTTGGTTAGCAATCATTAGTCGTGATGATAAAACGCTATACTCTGGCGTTTATTCACTAGGGTGTTTATTATAGGTACTGAATTCTTATTGCTATTGTTTGTATCCTCGTTATTTCGCCAAACTGTCAATGTTAGAAACCCAGATGGCAAATCCACATATTTATATTTAATTTGAGGCTTTTATGAGCCAATCTTATCCATCCGATTCCATAAAAAATTCTGCTACCGCAATACCATCGATGCCTATTATCACGCCTAAGCATAAGACATTATTGCGCCTGCTAAGTTATCTTAAGCCATACTGGTGGGCGTTATTATTGACTGTTATTGGTTTTGCTATCAATGCGGCAACCGAGATTTGGATTGCTAAGTTATTGGAATATATTACGGACGCCATCAATCAGAACGACCAAAGCAAACAAGATTTATTCCCGTTTATTATTGTTGGGTTGTTCTTTGTGCGCGGTGTTGGCAGCTTTTTGGGTAACTACTATTCTGCTTTAGTGTCGCGCAATTTGGTATATGAGTTGCGGGTTCAGGTTTTTAATAAGCTACTGCGCCTACCAAGCTCCTTTTATTTGGCAAACCCAGCAGGGACTATTTCTTCTAAGCTTATTTTTGATGTTGAGCAAGTGACCGCTGCCAGTACGGACTCTATGAAAACCCTTTTACGGGACGGTTTGACTGTAGTCGCGCTGATGGGCTTCTTGTTGTATAGCAACTGGCGCTTGACCTTGATTTTATTTTTAGTATTACCGCCTATTTTGTGGCTGATTCGCCTTGCCTCCAAGCGTTATTTAAAACTATCAAAAGGTATCCAGCAAACGATGGGTGATGTTAGTCATATTACTAACGAGGTCATTGGTGGTTATCAAGTGGTTAAAAACTATGGCGGACAAGCATACGAATCAAAGCGCTTTGACGCCACCTCCAGAAAGAACTTGCGTCAAGGTATGAAGGTGGTGATTACTAATAGTATCAATACCCCAGCCGTACAGCTATTAATGGCGATGGCAATGGCAGTGGTAGTGTGGCTTGCTCTACGGCCTGCGGTGATTGATAATATTTCAGCGGGTCAGTTTATCTCCTATATTGCTGCGGCAGGACTGCTTAGTAAGCCGGTACGTTCGCTCACCGATGTAAATCAAAAGTTGCAAAAAGGTATCGCGGCTGGTGAGTCTATATTTGCCCTGCTAGATGAGCCTGAAGAGCAAGACAGTGGTGTGCTGGATCCAACCTTGGTAGGCGATATTCATTTAAATAATGTCAGCTTGGTTTATCCAGACTCTACCGTGGCACTGCAAGACTTTAATTTAAATGTGCATGCAGGCGAAACGGTAGCCTTGGTAGGCCGTAGCGGCGCGGGCAAGTCATCATTGGTCAATTTATTGACGCGTACACTGACGACGTCATCAGGTCAAATTACGATAGATGGGTTGGCGATTGAGGACATTACGTTAGAGAGTTTGCGGGCGCAGATTGCGATGGTGAACCAACAAGTAACATTGTTTAATACCACTGTTTTTAATAATATCGCGTATGGTGGTTTAGCAGATAAGACCCAAGCAGAAGTGGAACACGCCGCGAAAGACGCCTTTGCACATGACTTTATTATGAAAATGCCGAATGGCTATCAAAGTCAGATTGGTGCTGAAGGTTTGCAGCTGTCTGGCGGTCAACGCCAGCGCTTATCTATTGCACGTGCCCTCTTAAAAGACGCGCCAATTTTGATATTAGATGAGGCGACCAGCGCCCTTGATAACGAGTCAGAATATTATATTCAACAGGCGCTCGATAATGTGATGAAAGACCGTACGACAATAGTCATTGCGCATCGTTTAACGACGATTGAGTCCGCTGATCGTATTGGTGTGTTAGACAGTGGCCGGATTGTCGAGCTTGGTACGCATGATGAGTTGATGCAAAAGCAAGGCCAGTATGCGCAAATGTATGCCCGTGATTTCAAGTAGTTTTAGCAGTTGCAGTAGTTATTATGGTTTTCAAAACTGATGAATATTAATAAATAAGCAGCGATATATGGGCGTACACCAATGAGTATGGAGACGGCAGTTACCCGCGCATGGCAGCGTCAAGCTGGTTGGCTATGGTTATTGCTACCGATTAGTTGGTTATATGGTCTGCTGATATTGTTACGCAGGCAAGCTTATAAGGTCGGTCTATTCTCAAGTTATCATGCGCCTATTCCTGTGCTAGTCATTGGTAATATTACCGTTGGTGGCAGTGGCAAAACGCCTTTAATTATGACTTTAGTGAATTATTTACAGCAACGCAGCGTACAAGTCGGCGTTATCAGTCGGGGTTATGGCGGCGATAGTAGTAAGATGCCAGTATTGGTGACTACGGATAGTTTGCCTAGTGACGTGGGTGACGAGCCTTATCTAATTGTTAGCACAACTGGTGTGGCGATGGCAGTCTGTCCGAATCGTCAGCAAGCTATTGAAACTTTATTACAAGCGCATCCTAATCTACAACTGATTATTGCCGATGATGGTTTGCAGCATTATGCTTTGCAGCGCGATATTGAATGGATTGTGGTGGATGCTGCTCGTGGTTTCGGTAGTCAGCAGTTATTGCCGACGGGGTTCTTACGTGAGCCAATATCTCGGTTAAAAAATGCGACGGTCATTTACCATGAAAAAGCGGATGAGCACTTAAACTTAGATAGTGATTCGTTTTTATATAAGCATTTAGCCATGCAACTGCATCCTGATAGCCTGCAGCCTTTGTACCCTGAGCTGTTTAAGTTAACTGAGTTACTAGATAGTCAATTAAATGGTAGCGTTCAAGCAGCTCCACCAATTCATGGCAGTCAAGTCCATGCAGTTAGTGGTATTGGTTATCCGCAGCGTTTCTTTGCTACCCTTAACAGCCTTGGTTTTGACGTTATAGAGCATCCTTACCCTGATCATTATGACTTTAGTGTGAATGAGCTACTTCAATATACAGAACAGCCTATTATTGTCACCAGTAAAGATGCGGTAAAAGTTCGTGCCTTATTATTGCAAGCAACCAACAGCCAAGCGCAAAATACTGAGTGGCAAGAGCTGGTAAGTCGATTATGGGTATTGCCTGTGACGGCTATTTTATCTACTAATTGCTATCAGACGTTACAGCAGCAATTGATAGCGTTGGGCATTGATATTGCTGATAAATAATTATCAAAATACTCGCTATTTTTCTTTAGAAAAAGGAATAATTTATGCCAACTTTACCAGCTTCCGTCAAAACTCATATAGTTATTCCTGCACGTTTTAAAAGCACTCGCTTACCCGGTAAACCGTTATTAATGATTCATGGTAAGCCTATGATACTTTGGGTGGCTGAAAAAGCACAAGCGGCGCATTTTGCTGATGATATGTGTATCGCTACAGATGATGCACACATCGCTAAAGTTTGTACGGATGCAGGTTATGAGGTGGTGATGACAAGCCCCGACCATGTATCCGGTACAGATCGCTTGGCTGAAGTTGCGGCAATTAAAGGCTGGTCAGAGGATGATATTGTCATTAATATGCAAGGCGATGAGCCGTTAGTACCGCCGTTATTGTTGGAGCAGGTCAAAAATTTGTTGGTGCAAGACAGTGCCAGCGTTATGGCAACTTTGTATGAGCCTATCGACGATTATCCTACTTTTATGCATCCGTCAGTGGTAAAGGTGGTTAGCGCCACCGTTAACGATAAACAGCGGGCACTTTATTTTAGTCGTGCCCCGATTCCTTGTGACCGCGATATGGTATTAGCGTTAGAGGCTGAAGAGTCAAATTCCTTATTAACATCAGCATCAATATTGCCTGCACCAAAAAATGCTTATCGGCACTTGGGTCTTTATGCGTATCGAGTCAGCTTATTGCAGCAATTTGTGCATTGGCCGCAAACACCGCTTGAGACTCTTGAGAGCTTAGAGCAACTGCGCATTTTAGAAAATGGTGGCAATATTGCAATTGCAGCGGCAGCTTTGCAATTGCCAGCAGGAGTAGACACTGCCGAGGATTTAGCACGCTTGAATGCCATGAGCTTGGCTGAATTTCAAAGTTATAACTAGCCATGAATAATCATAAATAGTGATAAACTAGTTATGTGAATCTAAATAGCCTAAGCAATACAGGTCGCTTTAAAGCACCAATTAGACAATAAATTGAATATATAAGGCGGCAAGTGTGAACGACAACAGCGACAGTATTTATTTTGCACCGCTTTTACCATGGCAACAAACATTGTGGACGCAATTGACAGCGCGAGTATTGACACCGCCGCAGTCATTACCACACGCCTTGCTAGCAGCTGGCATGCAAGGTATGGGCAAGCGGGCGTTCGTTTGGCGTTTGGTGGCGTGGTTATTATGCCGTGAGCGCGAGCAGCATCCACTGGGTGCTTGTGAAAACTGTGACAGTTGCCAGTGGCTAAAATCGGGCACTCATCCCAGTTTACAAGTATTGCCTAGCGTTAGTATGCCTATTAGTAAAGCGAGTAGTCACAGTCAAGAAGCCTTAAAAAGCACCAATAAAAAAATCAAGGCAGATACTAAGTCTAGCAAAGCTGCTGATAAATCTGCTCTAACGACTAAAGTAGATGACATTCGTGCTTTGCAACCTTTTATTTATCAAGGCGGGCAGGGTATGCGCATATGCGTATTAGACCATGCCGAGCAAATGACTATTGCTGCTGCTAACGCGCTACTCAAAACATTGGAAGAGCCGCAATCGCAAGTTCATTTATTCCTTATTAGCGACACTCCAGCCAAACTATTACCAACCATTAAAAGCCGCGTACAACAATTGCCATTACAGAGTATTGACGCAGGGGTTGCCCGTGATTATGTCACTCATATGCTTGGCGGTACTGTTAATCGTGAAGCGGTGAGTCCCAGCCAAATTGAGCAATTGTTGCAGTTGGCAAATGGCGCACCTTTAGCGGCAATAGATTTGGCTGGAGCCCCTTGGTATAGTAAGCGTGCGCTATGGCTGACGACATGGCAGGCGCTGCGTAGCGGCAAGCGTAGTAGCATTGCGGCAAGTGACTATTGGCAATCTCAGTTAAGCATCGGCGAGTTTATTCAATTGACGGAGCAAATGCTGCTCGATATTCGGCGTATTAATTTGGGGCTTAGCAGCAGTCAACAAGATATTGACTTAACGGCTGCATTACAAAATCATCAACCTAGCGATAGTTTATTAGAGTCATTAGTGGACAGCTTGCAGCAGATAAAAATGGCCTTGCAACAAAACGTGCAAGAAAAATTTGCCTATGATAGGCTGATGCAACAGTTGGCGCAGTTATAAGTTACTGATTTAAAATTAGCTTAATTTTTCTATTTACACCTTTATTTTACCTAAGGAAATAACTATGGCTATGCCAGGACGTGGTGGCATTCTCACTTGTCATATTGAAGATATCGCAACGTTGTACGCCAGTTATTTATCCTTTGTGGAAAATGGGGCTTTGTTTGTGCCCAGCAGCCATGCACAGCAACTGGGTGATGAAGTGTTTATTGCCATTACCTTACCCAATTCTAGTGAACGCTTACCGATGAATGGTAAAGTGGTTTGGGTCAACCATAAAACTCAAGCGAGTCGTCCAGCAGGTTTTGCGGTGCAAATTGGTACTGATGCAGCCGGACAAAGAATAAGAAATGAAGTGGAGCGCTTGTTGGTAGGCAAAATCGATGGTCAGCAATCAACTTATACTATGTAGTTTTTACTATGTAGCTTTCGCAATTAACTGTATAACCTGACTTGCCTAATTACACTTACTAATATAGCGAAGTGATTTTAAGTTTTATTCTATTCGTTTTTTAGTTAATAATTATATTAATGACAAAAAGAAACCCCTTCAATTTATCGATTAAAGGGGCTTTTTAGTCTATACAGTATCAGTTAGCTATCTCTTTTTATTTCTCTAAGATACAAGTCACTCCTTGACCGCCAGCAGCACAGATAGATATAAGTGCGCGACCTGAGCCTTTTTGATCGAGTAATTTAGCAGCAGTGGCTAAGATACGACCGCCAGTTGCAGCAAATGGATGTCCTGCGGCAAGCGACGAGCCATTAACGTTGAGTTTGCTACGGTCAATAGCACCCAGCGGTGCGTCAAGACCTAAGCGCTCTTTACAGAAGCTCTCATCTTCCCATGCGCTTAACGTTGATAGTACTTGTGAGGCAAAGGCTTCGTGAATCTCATAGAAGTCGAAGTCTTGTAAGCTAAGACCAGCACGCTCAAGCATACGTGGTACGGCATAAGCCGGTGCCATGAGTAGACCTTCTTTATTACCAGATTTACCAATAAAGTCTACGGCAGCCGTTTCTTGATGCACGATATAAGCAAGTGGCTTCAGTCCATGTGCTTCTGCCCATTCGTCATTGGCCAATAGAACACAAGAAGCACCATCAGTTAGTGGCGTTGAGTTCGCTGCTGTCATGGTTGGATTGGCATTATTCTTACCAAAAGCGGGTTTGAGTTTACCTAGCTTCTCTAACGTAGAGTCTGGACGCAAGTTGTTATCGCGTGTTAGCCCTTTATATGGGGTTATCAAATCATCAAAGAAGCCTTCGTCATAAGCACGGGCTAGGTTTTTATGGCTGTTAAAGGCCAACTCATCTTGATCTTCGCGGCTGATATTCCACTCAAGTGCTGTTATGGCTTGATGGTCACCCATAGATAAACCAGTGCGCGGTTCAACATTCGCTGGTGCATCGATTAAGTCTTTTGGATTAAAGCTGGTTAATGCATGTAAACGCTGCTTCATATTTTTAGCAGCACCAAGCTTTAATAATACTTTGCGTAGACCATCACCAACTGCAATAGGCGCGTCGGATGTGGTATCAACTCCGCCAGTAATAGCAGAATCTATGATACCCAGTGCAATTTTATTGGCAGAGGCAAACGTTGCTTGTAAACCAGTACCGCAAGCTTGGGAAATATCATAAGTAGGCGTATGCGGGTCAAGCGCGGTATTCAATGCTGCCTCACGAGTTAAGTTTATATCGCGACTCAGTTTGATGACGGCGCCAGCTACCACTTCGCCCATCTTCTCATCTTGCAAGTTGTAGCGTTCGATAAGACCATTTAAGGCTGCTGTTAGCATGTCAATGTTGCTGGCATCAGCGTAGGCACCATTTGAGCGTGCAAATGGGATGCGGTTACCACCTAAAATAGCAACGCGCTGTTGACCAGAAGCTGGCTTAGTACTGCTTGTTTTTTTAGCAGCAGAATTCAGTTTCTTGGTTGCTGTAACAGTTGTTGTCTCGTCAGATTTTTTATCACTGTTATCTGTGGAATCTTTTGCACCAGATGAGTCTTTGTTATTCTTGCTGGCTTTCTTGTCACCATCCGTTGCTTTATCAGTCTTAGCGCTGTCTTTGTCAGTAGCTGTTTTTTTATCAGTTTTAATGTCTTTAGATGTATCTTTAGCTGTATCAGACGTAGTGGTGTTGTCTTTTTTCTCAACATCTTTTTGTTCGGTTTTATCTGTATCAGTCTTAGTCACTTTCGATTCTGTCGTCTTATTAGAGACCTTAATATCGTCAGACTCATCAAGCTCTTTAGATTCAGTAATTAAGTCTTCTTTAATCTTGGCTTTTTTCTGCGCTTGGCTATCGTCAGAATTATCATCTACTGCATTACCATCCGCATCGACAATATTGGTCGCTGCTTTAAGCTCAGCAATTGAGTCGTAATGGGCGTCGCTCGTGTTGGCATCCGTATCTTTAGCAGGTTTAGTGGTAGATACATCTTTATTCTCAGTATCTCCAGCCTTGACCACAACGCTATTAACGACAGGGCTTTTAGCATTATTTTTTTCATTGCTCATAATATTATCCTTAAAATAAGTTTATATAAAAACGATGGGTAAAGAAAAACACAGTTGGAAGTCATACAAAATGTAGTGATAAGTAGTGATAAAAAATACAAGAGTTGCATCTTAAATAGAAACTGGTCTCAATATATATGAAGTTAAGAGCTTATCATAAGCAGTTTTTACTACATTATTGTATGTCTTTAGCAAGTAAGGTCACTGTCACCTACTTTAAAATTAGTAGAGGGATTAGTTAATAAAAAGCGCGCTGAGCATCAGACTCATAAGTCAATTAGTATATTATTCAGTAATACTTAAAAATTCATATAATAAGAAATAGTTGTTGATTGTTATGCTACTTATAACCAATAAGCTAAATGTTAGCATAGATAGAGCTTTCTTAACTATAGCTAAGGCAATGGTATTTTATACTGGTGTGGCCACATATTGTTATGGCAATAATGGACTTTGGACTTGTATGCTATTGATGTGTATAGTTAACACAGTTTCGTTTTTGCTCACGAATTACTAATAATCATGATGTGCTTGTACCTTTATAATAATTGCACTAGATATAATACATATTCAAAATACTATACCCTTGCATTGTTTTCTCATTCTTTGCTCACGATTATTTAATTTTTAACCACAGGATTATATTATGTCAGACCGTTACGGTAGCTTTGTTCAATCTTCTATTGGTAAAAAAGTCGCGAAAAATCTGGGTCTTCCACTACCGGTAAGTCTCGACCGTTTTGAGAGTGGGCAGCGTTTGGTACGGGGTAGCGTTCTGATTGACTCAGCCATTGGTGAAGATAAGCGGGTTAGTGAGTCAGTAGCTCGTATTCTGTCCGAGCTGCATGCCGAAGTCTTCGTCAATAGTAGTGACGGCGTTAAAGATGCACTTGCTAATGCAGGAATCGAAGCAAAAGCCGACACAGGCAGTGACGATAAATTTAAAATATTACTGTTTGATGCCAGTAATATCAGTAATGTAGATGAGCTTAAGCAAGTTTATGAGTTTTTTCACTTGGTTGCGCGCCGTGTAGAAAAGTCAGGCCGCGTGATTATTATTGGTCGACCACCAGAAGGTATTACTGACGTAGAAACAGCAGTGGCGCAGCGTGCGCTTGAAGGTTTTGTGAGGTCTGTTGGTAAAGAGTTCAAACGCGGTATTACTGCGCAGCTAATTTATGTGAGCGAAGGCGCTGAGCAAAATCTCGATTCAACGTTGCGTTTTTTTACCTCAGCTCGCTCAGCTTATGTCTCAGGACAAGTAGTACGCGTTGATAAAGGTACTGCGATCGATGTAGATTGGACACAACCATTAGGTGGCAAAACGATGTTAGTAACTGGTGCCAGTCGCGGTATCGGTGAGGCGATTGCTCGGGTATTAGCTCGTGAAGGGGCGCATGTGATTTGTTTAGATGTGCCGCAGCAACAAGCTGATTTGCAAAAAGTCGCAAGCGACATCAGTGGTTCAACGTTGATGGTTGATATTACCAGTGAAGACGCAGGCAAGCAGATTGCCGAAGCTGCTGAAAAGCGTGGTGGTTTAGATGCTGTTATTCATAATGCTGGTGTGACGCGTGATAAGACGCTAGCAAAAATGGATGAGCAAAAATGGGATATGGTAATGAATATCAATCTAGCCAGTATTGCGACGCTCAATCGCTATATGTTTGATAACGATGTGCTAAAAAATGACGCGCGTATTGTTTGCGTCTCGTCAATTTCAGGTATCGCAGGTAACTTAGGTCAGACTAACTATGCAACTTCCAAGGCAGGCGTGATTGGACTGGTCGATGCTACCGCCAAGCAACTGTCTGAGAACGATAAAGGCATGACTATCAATGCGGTTGCGCCAGGTTTTATTGAAACGCAAATGACCGAAGCGATTCCGTTTGCTATTCGTGAAGCGGGTCGCCGTATGAACTCTATGAGCCAAGGTGGCTTACCGATTGATGTCGCTGAAACGATTGCATGGTTAGCGTCTCCTGCCTCTGGCGGGCTAAACGGTAATACCGTACGCGTTTGTGGTCAAAGCTTGCTCGGCGCCTAAGTGGTCAATTAAAAGCAGGTGATGATTGCTTTGAGATAAAATTTGAGCTTGGTTTAATATAAGTACTTAATAATGGCTAAATTGTTAATTATTAATATCTACTAAGCTGTAAATGCTTACGAAAAATATACCATTAAATTGTAAAAGAGCTGCCCATTGGCAGCTTTTTCATGATAAAAACAATAGAATTAATAAAGTGAATTATTTTTTTGTTCTTTACGTTTTATTTGCTAATTTCAAAACTATTTATTTAGTAACGTTTGGACTCAGTGTTTCAGCAAATGTTTAACAAAATGCTGTAAAATAAATAAGATAATTATCTAACTCACGCTTCAAGTGAATTCGCCCAAGCCCACTTAGGATTGATTTATGTCAGATAAACACTATGACGCGTTGCCAAAAGCGCATACTACCTACGCTAATATTATCAAAAGCTTATTGCCTATCGGTGATAACTCCAAAGCCGGTAAAGATACGTTGCCGCAAGCGACCTATCATGTGGACAATCTACACATTGATCAGGGTAACCTTAATGACTATCGTAAGATTTGCGGTTTTGCCGATAATGGTAAAATACCAATTACTTACTTTGCAGTGCTCTCACAAGTGTTACAAATGAATATGATGGTCAAAGAAGCTTTTCCATTTGCGATGCTAGGTCTGGTACATGTGAACAATAGTGTGACCCAGTATCGTCCTATCGGTGAGCGTGAAACCGTTGATATGTCAGTGTCTTTTGACAATCTCCGTGACCATGCTCAAGGTCAACAGTTTGACTTTGTAACGACGATTAAGTCGCAAGAGAACATCCTTTGGGAAGGTACTTCAACGTATTTAGCCCGTGGTAAAAAGCCCGATAGCAATCCTGTTGATAAAAGCAAACCGCGTCCTGTAACCGTCAAGCCAATGGTTGATGAAAAGGGCGTTAATATGGTTTTTGAAGTGCCAGAAGACATCGGCCGCCGTTATGCTTTTGTGTCTGGCGATTTTAACTTGATTCATTTGCATCCGTTGTCAGCACGCGCATTTGGCTTTCCAAAAGCTATCGCTCATGGCATGTGGTCTAAAGCTAAGTGTCTGGGAATGATGGGCGTATTACCTGACGCCTGCACTATTGACGTGGCGTTTAAACTACCTATATTTCTGCCATCGGAAGTAGAGCTGATTGCTGAGCCAGTATCGAAGCTTGAAGACGCTGACGATAAGTGTGTGTTCGGCTTGTATAGCGCCAAAAATGATAAACCACATCTGATAGGTGCGGTTAGACTGGTTAGCGAAGTTGATAAGAGTAATAGCGACGAGACGTAAATACTAATAAGCTTACTCTCTAAAACTAACCTTTATTCCAACTACTTTATTTAAATATCAAAATTATGACAATGACTAAAGATACTAAATTAGCAACTGAAACCGCGACTCAATTTACTGCCGAGCAAGTCGATGTTGAGCAAATTGACTCTGATAATGGCATAGACCTTGCCGCTATCCTAAAGCCTTACCATCGTCCTGATGACAATAACATTGTTAGCGGGGCACTCGATGAGGGCAAAGTTGCGGCTCTCGCTTTGGCTGGAGTTGAGGTAGTTATTAACTTGCAACCTGATAGTGAACTGGATTTTGATGAAGCAACCGCTGTTAAGCAAGCGGGTATGCAGTATGAGCAATTGCCTATAGCTGGTGCAGACGATCTTAAGCAGATTAATATGTTGGCCTTTGATAGTTTATTGCGTCAGTATCATGGTAAAAAGATCGCCATGCATTGTAAGTCAGGTAGCCGAGTAGGGGCTGCAATGGCACTACGGGCAGGTTGGCTGCGTGGACGTAAGATGGAAACGGCCATGGAGCGCGGACATCGTTATGGCTTGACTGAGATGTTCGAGCAAGAAGTACATAATCGCTTATTGGTGCCGCGTTAGTTTTTCATTCATACTGAGTTAAATCTTGCGTATCATCAATCGTTAACGATAGGTTTCTCGGTAATTGTAAGTTATAAATAACAGGCGACCATTAGGTGGCCTGTTTTTAATGGCGACCATTAATTAACCAACAACGAGGCGATAATGACAGACAGCCACAATAATAATAACAAGCGTGATGACCAAGTTAACATTCACCTTGAACAGCAGATGCAACAGTTATTAAATAAGCTACAGTTAGATGATGCGCCGGCCGGTGGCTCTTTGGTGGTTTATCAGGCGGGTAAATGTATTGCACAGGCCAGTGTCGGCATGGCGCAACTGGGTGTTGACTGGCAGCCAGATACGCTGTCATTAAACTTCTCTACTGGGAAAGGTATAATTGCGACTTTGGTACATGTCTTAGTATCGGCGCAATTACTCGATTATGATACGACTATTGCCAGCTACTGGCCAGCATTTGCGACTAACGGCAAAGCCGATATTACCCTGCGTGCAGTAATGTCGCATCAAGCCAATCTATTTGCGATTACTAGTATTGATGCTGATAGTGAAACCTTGCTTGATTGGGAAGCTATGTTGGTAAATGTCGCGGCTATGCCCATTACTAAACCTGATAATGCGGATATTTATAATAGTGCGTACAGTGCATTAGTATACGGCTGGGTACTGGGCGGGTTGATAGAAGCCGCTACTGATATGTCGTTGGCTGAAGCGCTACGACATTATCTCACTGAGCCGCTAGGGATTGCCGATAGCTGCTATTTTGGAGTGCCAGCTGGTAAAATAGATGACGTTGCTACTGTAGTAAAACACTTTGCTACTGAAGATTCTGCAACTGCAAACTTAATGAATTCAGATAGCAGCCAACGCAGTAAACGTCGTAAGCCGGTATTAAAAGCAGATTCTGAGCAGACTTTGAATATATATGCAAATTTGCCTAGTCATCCTTGTTGGCAACAGTTTGCTATAAGCCGTAATTTGTCTCCTATTAATACTCAGCTCAATTCTAACCAAATCAATCGTCTATACTTTGACCATAGCCAACTTAATCTGAAAAATTATAAAGCAGCCTTGATACCGACTAGCCAGACGCCTCTTGATTATTATGATAAACGAGCGCTACAAGCGGTGCTGCCAGCCGTCAATGGCGTTGCATCAGCAAAAGCATTAGCAACTATTTATGGCATGCTAGCGAATGGTGGCGTATGGCAAGGGCAGATACTGATTAACCCTGCGACGTTTACTGAATTATCGACGCCGCAAGTTTCTGGTATGGATGCTGTAATGCCAACTAATATGGAATGGCGTTTGGGCTACCATCGTCTTGTGCAATTGTGCCATGAGCAGACGCAAGGCTTTGGGCATATGGGCTATAACGGCTCAGTGGCTTGGTGTGACCCAGCAAGGCAACTGTCATTTGCCTTTGTCCATAATTTCGATGTGACGATGCTTAATGATATTCGCCAGTTTGCGCTGACGGAGGCGTTACTAGGTATGATAAAAACAACAACTCGATAAATGGTAAAGTCACATAATCTGCTAATATGTGGCTTTTTATTTTATATTAATAACCACTAGGACCTATCCCTTGAACACGTTTCCTACCATATCCAGCATAGAAAACAATGACTTACGTCAGCAGTTACAGCAGATTATAGGTTTAAAAACTAAACCACTGGGGGCGCTTGGGCGCTTAGAATCGCTTGGATTGCAACTGGGGCTAATTCAAGGCACTACCACACCGCATATTGATCAGCCACAAATTCGGGTGTTTGCCGCTGACCACGGTTTGGCTCAGCACGGCACCTCGGCGTTTCCAAGTGCCGTCACTGCGCAAATGGTGCTTAACTTTTTGCATGGCGGCGCGGCTATTAATGTATTAGCGCGCCAGCATAATATCGAGTTGAAAGTAGTCGATGCTGGGGTTGCGACTGATTTTGATAGCAGCTATTTTAAAGGTAATCCGCAACTGCTCGATTATAAAGTCCGTCACGGCAGTCGTGACGCGCTAAACGAGCCCGCAATGACCGATGAGGAATGCACCCTTGCGCTTAACAACGGTATGAAAGTTGCTCAGGAACTGACGGGTAATCTACTTATTGTTGGTGAGATGGGTATTGGAAATACTTCTGCCGCTAGTCTGTTGCTGGCTAGATTGGGCGACTTGCCGATCGCAGAGTGTATCGGTCGCGGTACCGGTCTCGATGATGCTGGGTTACAGCATAAAGAGCAGGTTTTGACCCAAGTACTTGAGCGTCATAGTGCGGCAACCACGCCATTTGCAGCGCTGGCAGCCTTGGGCGGGCTAGAGATTGCTACAATGGTCGGCGCACTTATTCAAGCGGCCAGTGATAAGCTGATTCTGTTGATTGACGGCTTTATTGCTAGTATCGCGTTACTGGTCGCTGAACACTTGGCACCGGGAGTAAAGCAATATGCCATATTTGCGCATCATTCAGTCGAGCCAGGCCACACGCACTTACTTCAGTTATTAGATGCTGAGCCGTTATTAGATATGCAAATGCGTTTGGGTGAAGGTAGCGGGGCAGCATTGGCGTATCCATTATTGCAATCGGCTTGTGCCATTATTAATGAGATGGCCAGCTTTAATGACGCTGGCGTTAGTGAAAAAAGTAGCAGCGAGAACAATAACTGATGTCATTGCTATTAAGCCAAATAAAATATGAATGGCGATTGTTATTAGTCGCTACTCAGTTTTTAACCCGTATACCAGTTCCGCAGTTTACCCATTATGAACCGCAATGGCTCCACCAAAGCAGTCGGCATTTTCCTGCAGTGGGTTTGCTAGTTGGACTACTTTGCGCATTAGTATTTTGGCTGGCAAGCAGTCTCTTTAATCCTTTGGTTGCGGCAGTCATGAGTACGGTCTTTAGTATTAAGCTCACTGGTGCCTTTCACGAAGATGGTCTGGCAGATACTTGTGATGGATTGGGCGGCGGTCTGACCCGCGCGCGAACTTTAGAGATTATGAAGGACTCGCGCTTAGGCACTTATGGCGTTTTAGGTTTAGTCTCAGCGCTACTTATTAAGATCACTTTACTGGCTTCCATGCCATTATCGATCGCTTTGGTGGCGCTAATCATTGGACATTGTGCATCGCGCTTATTGTCCATCAGTCTCATCACTATGCTGCCGTATGGCGGTGAGATAGAGCATGCCAAGGCAAAGCCAATGGCGCAGCAGATGACACTACTGCAAGGACTCATTAGTAGTGGTTGGCTGCTAATGGGCATGGTTTTAATGCTTATTCTATTTCCTGCTACTATGCGCCAGATTGGTATCGGGCACTGGCTACTAGCCTTAGTATTGGCTTTAGTAGCTACCGATTATATGCGCCGTTTATTACGCAGACGCTTGGATGGCTATACTGGTGATGGTCTTGGTGCTACCCAGCAGCTCAGTGAAGTGGCTATTTATGCGGGACTGGCGGCAACGCTGCCGCCGCTAATGTGATTATGAGGATATTTAATGAGTGCCTCTGCCTTTAATCCCGATACTGATGCTATGAGCTTACCAAAAAGTGGTGTCAGCAAGTGGCACGATACTAAAGAGGTGTATGCCAAGCTTGATTACTTATTGAGTCAAAAAATTAAGCCCATCAAAGCCAAGAACATGAAGAAAGTCATCAACAAGTTAGAGACAACTTGCCCAAAATCGAAAGCTTTGTATCAACATGCCCAAACGGTTATTCCTAACGGTGTCCAGCATAACCTGGCTTTTAATTATCCGTTTGCCATAGCTATGGATAAAGCCAAAGGCGCTTATCTTCGCGATATCGATGGCAATCAATATATTGATTTTTTGCAGGCGGGCGGTACTACTTTACTAGGCTCAAACTATCAGCCAGTATTGGATAAGGTGCAGAATTTATTAGCCGAATGTGGTCCAGTCACAGGCTTACTGCATCAATATGAAGTCAAAATAGCTGAAGAAGTCATCAAGCATGTGCCTAGCGTTGAGATGTTCCGTATGCTCGGCAGTGGTACAGAATCGGTGATGGCTGCTATTCGCTTGGCGCGTAATATCACTGGCAAAAAACATATTATCAAAGTTGGTGGCGGCTATCATGGTTGGAGCGACCAGATGGTTTATGGTTTACGTATTCCCGGTACTGGCCGACGTGAAGCGCACGGCATTCCAAAAGATATTAGTAAATATACCCACGAAGTTTGTCCCAATGATTTAGCCAATCTACGCCTAATGCTCAATCTTAACAGTTTGCGTGGGGGTACCGCTGCGGTCATTGTTGAGCCTATCGGTCCTGAGTCTGGTACCCGTCCTGTTTACTTTGATTATAATCAGCAGGTGCGTACCTTATGCGATGAGTTCGATACGTTACTTATTTTTGATGAAGTGGTCTCAGGATTTAGATTTGGTTTAGGCGGCGCACAAGCTTATTTTAATGTTGACCCGGACATTACCGTCTTTGGTAAGTGCTTGACCGGCGGCTATCCTATGGCTGGCGGAATAGGCGGCCGTAAAGAAATTATGATGAGTCTGGCCGGTGGCATCGGTGGTAAAGGTGGCAAGAAAACCTTTGTCGGCGGTACACTATCAGCCAATCCATTGTCGACCGTAGCAGGCTATTACGCTATCAAAGAGATGGAGCGCACTAACGCTGCGGGTATAGCGGGCCGTGCAGGAGACCGGTTATGCGCTGGTTTAGAAGAGATTATCGAGCGTCGCGGCCTGCCTTATGTGGCTTATAATCAAGGTTCTATCGTTCATCTTGAAACTTCAGGAGTGCTATTATTAACGTTAGCCAAGCCCATAAAAGCATTACGTGAAAACGCTAAACGCAAGCATATGATGGAGCAGATGGGCGCAGCGTATACCGCACACGGTATTATCAGCTTAGCAGGTAGTTGCCTGTTGACCAGTATGGCAGATACCGATCCTATCATCGATGAGGCGCTAAATCGTTTTGATGAAGTATTCGCCTTAGTTTAAATGTTTTGGTGAAAGTAAGGTTTGATTGAAGACTAAATATTTAAAAGCTATAAGAAGTTAGCAATAATGATATCAAAAACGATAGCAGTAGCAATCAGGACTAGTACCCATGACTCTATATATTTGGCGACATCCAAAGCCGCTTGCCGCTGCCGGTATCTGTTTTGGACAGACCGATATGGCGGTCGATAAGCGTAAGCTTAAACGGCTTGCCAATCAAATTCAGCGTTATGTCCGCCTGCATCAATTGCCAAAAGCAATTTGGGTCAGCCCGCTACAGCGCTCTTTAAAAGTTGGGCAATTACTAGCACAGCAAGGCTTTGAATATCACGTTGCCACTGAGCTTATCGAGATTGATTTTGGCATTTGGGAAAATCGTTCTTGGGAGAAAATTCCCAAGAAAGAGATAGATGAGTGGTGTGATAATTTTGCCAGCTTTGCTCCTAATAATGGTGAGAGTTTGCAGCAGTTCTTTATTCGTATACAAGGCTGGTTAAGTGCACATGTCGATAATAAGCCAATATTAGCAGTGGGTCATGCAGGCTGGATTAATGCTGCTAAAATGATTGATGCCGAGCAAGCCGTCCCACAAGTCGCTGCCGATTGGCCGCGCTCGGTTGCTTATAATCAACTGACTATACTCAATCTCAATCTTCAATCAAAGCTAAGTCTGCTATCAGTTAAATGAGGGCACTCACCGCATCTGTTATTAAAAAAGGAACTTGATATGCGCTATGTTAGACAAGTTAGCCTAGCAGTATCTTTGATAGTGTCATCCACCATTTGTGCGACCCATGCCAATCCTACGTCAAACGTCAAGCCTATCCCTAAAGCTTTTATCGGAAAATGGGCAGGATTGCATTCAACTAAACAAAAGGTCAACAAGACAATACTAAAAGACTTATGCGACAATGGCGGTGAACAAGACACCTCGTTTTTTGTTGATTTTAATTCTGATGGACAGCGGCTGACGGGCATCTCTTACTGGGAGGACAGCTATGAGGAGTATCCGATATCTTATAGTAAATATACGCCTAACCACATCTCAGGTCAGTCGTTATCCGTCGCTTTTGAGATGGGCGAAGAGGATCTATTGTCTAATAAGCATGTTGGTAAATTTGATTACAAAATCACTAATGGTACGCTATATCTGCGTACAGACAACACTGTCATTGAGATGATGCGCTGCCGATAAGGCATAAATCGTTTCTATTTTTGCGCCAAAAATATAGGTAATCTGACACAATGACCGCAACGATTTTTGATACCCAAGATTATAACTATCCTGATAATTATAATGAGATTAGACCCAAGCTTAAGCGTTTGGAGCAAGCGATTAAAAATTTAGAAGCCAACTTGATTGAAGCAGACAGCAATGCCAATACTGAGATGCTTGGTCAACGACTTGCTGATGATTTAAATTTGACGGTCGACTATGCTAGTGAGCTCAATCCCAATCAGTTATTAGCCGCCACGACTGTTGATGGCAAAGTATTAGTGATTGCTGGTGCCGGTTCGGGTAAGACCAAAACCTTGACTTATCGCACCAGTTATTTGATAGAAAATGGCGTACCACCCAGCCAGATTCTGCTACTTACCTTTACTCGTAAAGCCGCTAATGAAATTAAAAACCGCGCTCAAACCTTGCTAGCAAGTTCTGCATCTGACAGTCATTCATTAAATAGTAGTTTACCGAATAGTAAGGTGCTTAACGATATCACTAGCGGTACTTTTCACTCGTTTTGTAATAGGCTACTGCGTCAGTATTCAGGGCTGCTTGGTATCAATCCACGCTTTACGATTTTGGATACGGGTGATGCTGAAGATGCTATTGACCTCGTTAATAAAGAAAAAAAGTATCCTACTCAAACTAATATTCAAGCCTTTCCGCGTAAAAAAACCCTCCAAAATATTATTTCGACTTCCAGAAATCGACGCATTCATATTCGTGATTTAATCGAAGCTAACTATCCTGATATTGCAGTACATATTCCTATTATTGAGCAATTGGCTGTTGATTTTCATGAGTATAAACGCGCCAATCATCTCTACGATTTTGACGATATTATTAGCCAAGTAGTACGGCATCTAAAAACCAATGATACCTTCCGCCAGCTGCTACAACAGACTTACCGCTATATTATGGTTGATGAATATCAAGATACCAACATTCCACAAAAGCAGTTGATTGACCTTATTTGTCAGCCTGATTCGGTATCGCTAATGGTAGTGGGCGATGACAATCAAAGTATTTATGCCTTTCGCGGGGCCAATTATGAAAATATTTTATTGTTTGGTGAGACCTATCCTGCTGCCAAACTGATTAAGCTTGAGCAAAACTATCGTAGTACGCCTGCGATATTGGACTACATCAATGCCTTGTCTGAGCAAATTACTTTGGGCTATCAAAAGCAATTATACTCCAAGATAAAAATAGCAGGCCAAAAGCCAGTATTTTGTCGTTTAAGTGATGAGCGTAAAGAAGCCAAATATATTGCCGATACTGTCATTGAGCTTAAGCCAGATTATGACTATAACGACTTTGCGGTACTGTGCCGTACTTCTTTTCAATCAAATTATATACAGCTAGAGTTTATGGAGCGTAATATTCCTTTCATCGTCGTTGGCGGCATCAAGTTTATTGAAAGGCGACATATCAAAGACGTATTAGCGTTCGTTAAAATACTTTATAACCCCAATGACACGATTTCTTGGCATCGTATCTTAACCTTGTTTAAAGGGGTTGGTGCAGTGACTGCTACTAAGCTGACCCAAGCGATTAATGCTGATAATAATTCCTTTGAGCCACTATTGGCAGCGCCATTTGCTAAAAAAAGTGAACAACTAAAACCTCTATATGCTGTTTTGACCAAAGCCAGCCAAGCAGAGTCTGTTGAACAGATTATTGATGATATTTTAGATTTCTATATTCCAATACTGAAGTTTATCGAAGACAATTGGCGTGAGCGCTCGGAGGACTTTCGGGTACTTAAGAATTTAGCGCAAGAATATAATAGCCTTGATAACTTTTTGGAGAATCTAGCGCTTGATCCGCCCAACGACTCTATTGCAGCTATGGGCAAAACTGAGAGTGGCAGTAACGATGACAATGATAAAGTCACTATCTCGACCATTCATAGCGCCAAAGGATTGGAGTGGCCAGTGGTGTTCGTCAATTCTTTGGTTGATGGTATGACGCCGCATCATCGCTCATTAAGTGATTTTGAAGAGTTAGAGGAGGAGCGTAAGTTGTTTTATGTGGCCTGTAGCCGCGCTAAGACTAGACTGTACCTAACCGCACCTGATTATTTTGCCAGTTATTCAGGTTACTTCGATAAGCCATCCAGATTTATTGCTGAGCTGTCGGCGGATAAGGTGTCGGTTGAAACTGTTAAAAAATATACGTTTGAGAGTGATGAGCCGGCTTGGTGGTGATGGGTACTGATGTTCTAATCTTTAATGCAACAACTCTTAATATAATAATCTTTAAAAATTGGAATTTAACAATTAATAAACCAAACCTCAATGCCCAACCGTCTGCGAAAATACATTAATCACAAACACCCCACTGATAATCAAAGCAATACCCACTATAGCTGGCGTATCAATACTTTGTTTAAAGACTACCGTACTAATAATGGCGGTTAATACAATACCGATACCGCCCCAAATGGCGTAGGCAATGCCTAAAGGTATTGTTTTGAGCGTTTGCGAGAGAAAATAGAACGAGCCAATATATAGCACCGTCATCATCAGCGTCGGTATGAGTCGCGTAAACTGCTCAGACTTCATGAGTAATGCTGTGCCAAGTACTTCGCAAATAATGGCTAACATCAAAAAGGCATAGCCAATAAAAATGGGGTTCATAAGTAAAGGGTCCAATTGCAAGGTACGATGATAAAGTGAGGGTGACAGATAAGCTGACTATTATAGAGATATGGTAATAGCAACGACCAGTAAAACCTAAGTATTTTGAAAAAATGTGTGATGAAGAGGTTGTTAATAAATTCACTTTTCAAGTTTGCTATTGAAATAAACAGTACTGTTTTTCTTAATGTTACCGCCCTAATACACAGCAAATCCTTTATGAGGAATATAATCGCGTCTCATTCAAAGTTTAGATATAAGGAAACCTTATGAGCCGCACGTTATGGATGGTTGTGGGCGTTATCAGTATTCTTGGGGGTGTTTTTGCGCTGCTTAACCCGCTGGGAGCCACATTAGCCGCCGAACAGCTGGCAGGTTGGTTGTTTTTATTGGTAGGTATTCTACAGTTTTTTGCAGTGTTTCGAGCACATAATACAGGTGCTAAAGTCTTGGCTGCCGTGGGCGGTGTAATAGGTGTTCTCCTCGGAATTGAGCTATTAAGAGAGCCCCTTCAAGGCATCTTAACGCTAACCATGGTCATTGCTATCTTATTTATGGCGACTGGTCTTGTAAGAACCGTGGTCGCTTTTGGTTTACGTGGTACAGCGGCTTTTGCTCCGGTGCTATTTTCTGGTGTCATCTCTATCATACTAGCAATAATGATTTTCTCAGGCTATCCACAGTCATCGACCTTTATACTTGGGGTGCTACTCGCAGTTGAACTGATCTCTAACGGTATCTCATTAGTTATGTTCTCTCGTAGCCAACCCGCTCAGTTAGTATGATGTAGTTAGCAATATATATCGAAGCTGTCCAATCTAGAAGCTGGGTTATATAACTGTCGTATAAATGATATCCCATAAGTAAATTCTCACTAAAACGACTAAAGTGCCATCGGTGAATACGTTGGCACTTTAGTCGTTTTGGTAGCTTATAAATTATTCTTAAAGGTCTGCGCTTCCTACTGATAACCAAAAGTATCTCTTAACAAAAGAATCTGTTAGATAGAGGTTTTATATTTATCTTAATAGCGTTACCATAACCTATTAAAATATCTAAGTTCCTATGTCTCTCTCACAGAAAGGATATGTTATGCGCTACGACGTTATTGTTATTGGTGCGGGTATGGTCGGCACATCGACTGCTTGGCATTTACAAAAGAACCACTCCAAAGTTCTGTTGTTAGACAGAAAGCTGCCGGGACTTGAGACCTCGTATGGCAATGCAGGTTTGATTCAGCGTGAAGCGATTCATACGCATCCCTTTCCTCGGCAGCTGACAGAATTGGTCAGAGTTATGCCCAATCGTGGGACTGATATTCGCTATCGCATTCCGGCTATCCTGCGTTATCATCAGGCGCTCCTCCAGTATTGGAAGTATTCTACGCCAGCATCTGTTAAGAAAATAGAAGGTGAGTGGCAGACGCTGATTGAGCATTGTACCAGTGAGCATCAGACGATGATTACTGCATCCGGCGCTGATGAATTGATTCGACGTGATGGCTGGCTCCAACTACATCGCTCTGAAGAGACGCTGAAAGCCGCTATGGCAGCCGCTATCAGTGACCGTGATCAAGGCGTTGAACATAACGTGTTGACTATTGAAGCGTTGAAAGCGATGGAGCCTAATGCTAATTTTGATGGTTTTGTCGGTGCGATTCACTGGCTAAACTCATGGCAAGTCTCTAATCCAAGCTCCCTTGTAAAAGCGTACGCCAAGAATTTTCAAGAGATGGGTGGTGAGATAAAGGAAAGTGACGTTAAAGAAATAACACCTGATGACAGTGGTGAGGGCAAGGGCTGGAAAGTAGTCACTGATAGTGAAACTTATTATAGTGATGATTTGGTTATAGCTGCTGGGCCTTGGTCTAATGAATTGATTAAACCGTTAGGATATAACTTGCCTCTGTTTCCGATGCGTGGCTATCATCAGCACTTTAAAATCACGGGTAAAAACACCATCAAGCACAGCATGTTTGATATGGATAAAGGCTTTGTTATGGGACCTATGCAGCAAGGTATTCGCATTACTACCGGTGCTGAGATGACCACCATGGATGCGCCAAAGAACTTCGGTCAGCTAAAAACCGTATTAAAATTGGCTAAAAAGATCTTACCATTAGAGGACGCCGTAGAGTCTGAGGCGTGGGCAGGCTCACGTCCATGTATGCCAGATATGAAGCCTGTGATTGGGCCTGCTGGCAAGCATGATCATTTATGGTTTGCCTTTGGTCACAGTCATCAAGGCTTTACCTTGGGGCCGATTACCGGACGTTTGGTTGAAGAATTGATTCACGATAAACCATTAACCGTTGATGTTGCTCCGTTTAATGCCCAGCGTTTTTCTAAATCATAAGTTACAAATATAAGTATGTTAAAATATCGCCTCAAAAACTTAAATTAGTACTATTGGTTAAAAATAGTCATTAAATATGCAAGGATGAACATCATGAAAAAGCTACATAGTAATGAACGGGCGAGCAAAATCGTCATTCATAATCAGACCATTTATCTAAGTGGTCAAGTCGGTAATGCGGAAGATGATATCCAAGCGCAGACTTTGACTTGTCTGGAAAAAGTTGAAGCTTTGCTAACAGAAGTCGGTAGCGATAAATCAAAAATGCTATCCGCTACCGTTTGGATTAGCAGTATGGCAAACTTCGATGCGATGAATGAAGTATGGAACAAGTGGTTTGAAGGCGTACAACCACCCGCTCGTGCTTGCGGCGAATCCGCTTTGGCGCGTCCTGAGTTGTTGGTCGAAATCACGGTCATTGCTGCTGAGTAGCGAGTCAGTTTTAAAAATCATAAAGCGAATATGAAAACTGAAAGGACTCGATATTTATTATTGGGTCCTTTTTTATCAGTAGATAGTATAGTCAGGTTAGAGAGTATCATTTGGTTATAATGAATAATGACAGATAATATGTATTAAAAAAACGCGTCTTTGTGGACATGTTTTGGTAAATAGCATAATGTACTTTAGTAGAGCTTACTTTTTTTAAGGATTATATTTAGCTTTTTGAGTTATCTGTATAGATAGCTTTAATCATTCAGGCTTGAAGCTACCACTTAGCTGGTTATTACCTACCTGCTATATTTTGAGGTATTACTATGAAAACTCCGCATGATTTAGTTGCTGCTGCAAAAGCACAAATTAACGAAGTATCAGTGACGCAGGCGGAAGCTGCTTGCCATAAAGTGGACGTTATTATCGATGTACGAGAGCCTGCTGAATATGCTGCGGGTCATCTTGAAGGAGCGGTATTAGTACCTCGCGGCATGCTGGAATTCACAGTGGCTGACCTGCCGGCTGTTAATGGTGCTGATACTTCAATCTTATTATATTGTAAAACCAGTGGACGAGGGGCGTTGGCTGCTCAGTCTTTAGCAGCACTTGGGTATAATAATGTGGTTTCTATTAGTGGTGGTTATGAGGCTTGGGTTGAGGCAGGTAAGCCAACAGTGATGCCAAATGATAAGGTTGATTTTGGTTAAACTCTCATTTTAACTATCAAAGTGCGCTTCTATTTTTAAAGTATTAGCAGTCTTTGTGACGACAATCATATCAACTGACTTTACTATGCTGATAAAACGAGAGTAAAACATTTAAAGGTTGCTCTTAACTACTTTACTTATTTAAGACAACCTTATTTTAAGTCATAGCCTGCTTATTGTAAATCTAGTAAATAAATAGCCCCGTCACTTATTCAGTAGCGGGGCTATTTTGTTTCTTTGTTTACTTTAATGGCCTATTTTATCTCGACATCAATTATCGAGAGGGCCTTAAAATCGATTACAGGGTTTTTTTACTAAAGTACCAATCGGTATATCCATAGCCTTCGTTAACACGGCTTTCAGCTTCTTTAGCGGTACGTGGTGGCGGTACGATGACCAGTTCGCCTACTTTCCAGTTCTCTGGGGTAGCGACTTTGTTTTCATCGCTAGTTTGTAGGGCATCAAGTAGACGTAAGAATTCATCGACAGAGCGACCATTACTTATTGGATAATAGACCATCGCTCGTAAAACATCTTCTGAATCAATAATAAATGTGGCTCGCACTGCTGAAGTGTCACTGGCTCCAGGCTGAATCATGCCATAAGCCTTGGCAACCTGCATAGATAAATCAGCAATGATAGGGAAGGTGGTTTCTACACCAAAGTTTTCTTTGATGTTGCGCATCCAAGCAATGTGGGAATGCACACTATCAATGGATAATCCCAGTAACTCACAGTTCTTGGCACGGAAATCTTCAGCTTTATTGGCGAATGCTATGAATTCAGTAGTACACACTGGGGTAAAATCTGCAGGGTGAGAAAATAATACCAACCATTTACCTTTGTAATCATCCAATGATTTCATACCATCGGTGGTTAGCGCGTTAAAGTCTGGTGCTGGCTGGTTAAGTTGAGGAAACTGAATGGCGTTGGTTATTGGCTCATCTTGGCAGGACTGGTTGTCGCGTGCGCGTTGACGGTTTCTCATTTGCTAATCCTTAATAAGGGGTTAAATAGCTACAACAGGTTCAATATAACATGTTATTATACTAAAAAACATAATATAATTAATTATGATACTATGTTTTATAAAATATATTTTTAAATTATTATTTTTTTATACAAACATACCTTCAGTGCTAGATTTAAAAACGGGGTAATCAAAAAAACCCTTTAGCGGCTGTTCGCCATATAGACCAACTCTATAGCCGATACTTTGCACCAAATGGAGAAAGATTATGAAACGAATTCTTATCACTGCCCTTGCTGCGGCTGCCACTTTCCTTGCCGCAGGTTCTGCTAGTGCCCAGGAAACTCAGCATATAAAAAGAGCCGCATCGCCTTTATTGGTAATTGTTACCTCAGACGATGCGCAAGTGCAGCTAATGTCAATGGTGCTCACTATGCAGTCGGCCCAGCAAGGGGCGGCAACTCGCGTTTTACTCTGCGGTGCAGCTGGTGATATGGCATTACGTGATGCGCCCAAAAGCGTAACGACGGGTCAACCCCCTATGAATATGAGCGCCCAAGGTCTCATGAAGAACGTTATAGAAAATACCAACACAGAAGTTGAAGTCTGTGCAATTTACTTGCCTGGTAAAGGCCTTGATCAATCAGCACTGATTGATGGTGTTACAGCAGCTGACCCAGCTGTTATTGCTAAAATGATGGTTGATCCAAGAACTAAAATAGCTAGCTTTTAGTAATAGGTTATGACAGATGATTGTAATAAAAAGGACACGATAAGTAATATCGTGTCCTTTTTATGTGGTGCTTTAGATATTAATAAAGTTATATAATCTGAGCGGCTGCTACTTTAACTGCGATCCTAAATGCATAGCAGCGGCAATATTGAACGCAGTCGTTTCAATATTGTCGTAGGCCTCCTTTAACACATTATCGATAGAATCTACCTTTTGAATACTGGGCACGACCACATCAAATTGAGTTGTTTGGTCAGGCTTTAGACCATCAACACTACCGCAAATGGCGACAACAGGCGTCTGACTGGCTTTAGCAAGTTGACTGATACCACCCGCAACCTTACCCATTAGCGTTTGCGCATCAAGTTTACCTTCCCCCGTTATCACTAGATCAGCATTGGCAATATGCTGTACTAGACTAACTGCGTCGGCAACCGTATCAAAGCCTGACTGCAACGTTGAATTGCAAAAAGTCATTAATGCAAACCCAAGACCACCTGCTGCGCCTGCCCCCGATATATCTTGGTGGTTCTCATAACCATGCCGTTGGCATACCGTTGCAAAGAGGCTCAATGACTTATCTAGCTGCTTAACTTGTTCAGGACTCGCGCCCTTTTGCGGGCCGAAAATAGCGCTGGCTCCCAATGATCCGCATAACGGATTGGTCACATCGCAGGCGACTTCGAAAGTAACATTTACAATACTTAGCTTGAAATTTGAGCCGTCTATCTGTTGCAGCTTATCAAGTTGACTACCGCCTTGTGCTAAAGGCTCTCCGTGTTGGTCATAAAAGGCTACTCCCAAAGCCATGAGCATGCCAAAACCGGCATCATTGGTCGCACTACCGCCAAGACCTATAATAATGCGTTTTGCCCCTTCGTTTACAGCGTCTTTGATAAGCTCGCCAACGCCGTAACTACTGGTAATGCTAGGATTGCGTTCTGCTACGGTCAGTAAATGTAGACCGCAGGCCTCAGCAACTTCAATCACCGCAGTAGCATCTGGTAGCAGCAAGTATTTTGCAGTAATAGGTCGCATGAGTGGGTCGTGTACCGCCACCTTTTTCCAGTGTCCGCCAAGCACATAAGACAAAACAGCAGACGTACCCTCACCCCCATCTGCCATAGGCAATAACGTATAGTCAGCGTTTGGGAATACCTGACTAAAGCCAGACTTTATAGCATGGCAAACCTCAATAGCCTCTAGGCTTTCTTTAAACGAGTCTGGAGCGATTAAAATATTCATTAGGCAGTCTTCATATATTTAATAGCATATACTTAATAGAAAGTAACCAACTGAGAGCATGCATTAAAAAGTTATTTAGAAGGTAAAATTGTTCTTAGATAGAAAATCAGGCTTTTAAAACTTCAGCCATTGCATTGGCAACGTAATCAACATTACTGTCATTTAAGCCTGCCACACACATGCGTGAGTTGGATACCATATAAACACCAAACTCACTTTGCAGTTGCTCGACTTGCTGAGGCGTCAATCCTGTAAAGCTAAACATACCGTTTTGACGAGTAATATAGTCAAAATTAAGCTTAGGAAGCTTGGTCTCTAACACAGATTTGAGCGTTAAGCGCATAGTTTTGATACGATCTCGCATCCCATAAACTTCGCTGACCCATTGCTGGTTTAATAGTTCATCATTCATGACGATATCAACCACATGGCCGCCATGTGATGGGGGGCTGGTATAGATACGACGTACGGTAAAGTTCAGCTGTCCAAAGACGCGCTCGGCTTCGTCTGCGCTCGGGCAAACCACGGATAGACCACCGACACGTTCGCCGTATAAAGATAGGTTCTTTGAAAATGAGTTGCTAACGAACAAGGGTAAATTCATATCAACAGCTTTACGAATCGCATAAGCGTCGCTGTCCATATCTTGACCAAAACCTTGATAGGCAATGTCCATAAAGGGAATAAGTTCACGTTGTTTAATAACGTCTAGCACGGTATCCCATTGCGCTTGGGTCAGATCCATGCCGGTTGGGTTGTGACAGCAAGGGTGTAGCAATACCACGTCATATTTATTTAGCTTTTCAAAGAAGTCAATCATTTCATCAAACTTGAGACTACTGGTGGCATTGTCGTAGTAAGGATAGCTGCCCACTTCGATATCACACCCTGCAAAGATGGCGATATGGTTGCTCCATGTGGGGTCGCTCACATAGCACTTGGACTGTGGAAACCATTCATGAATAAACTCAGCGCCTACTTTCAACGCGCCCGAGCCGCCAATGGTAGCGATGGTAGCAATGCAATTTTCTTGTAAGGCTTGAGCTTCTTTACCAAATAATAAATCCTGACAGGCCTTACGATGTCCGGGCAGTCCTGCCATTGGCAGATAAGGTCGAGGCGCAATAGGGTCTGCAATACGCTGTTCAGCAACCTTTACACAGTCAAGTACCGGCATTTCTCCTACTTCATCATAATAAATACCGATGCCTAAGTTTACTTTATTAGGATTAGGATCAGCAAAAAACTTGTCCATCAGCCCTAAGATAGGATCGCCCGCGTAATAGTCGATACGTTTGAACATATTATTTTTCCTATTATTTTATTTCTATAAAAAATCAATCAAACTGTTTAAAAGCATAAAACAGATTGACTGTTAACTCAACGTTATATTCAACATATCTAAGGACATATCGAAACTGCTTAGATTATTAAGACCAATGATTAAAGCGTGTTCTAATAGCAGCATTAGCTGGCGCTATGATTATCTGGTTATTTACATGATTAATGGAAAGTTTTTATTGAGCGTTTTTATTGAGTGTTAAAGAGTAAATCTTTATAGAATCATAAGCTAATGAGTATCAATGTTGCTGTGGTCGTGGCAATCTAGTATGTAGCGGATGAGCTTTTAATCGGTACTGATATAGAGTTTACAACAGACCATGTTTTACAGGCTCATTAACATATCTATATTCTTAGGAATTAATAAATTAAGGATGAACCATGACCACACAACAGCATATTTTAGCTTGTATCGATGGCTCAGCAGTTACCCAATCTGTTTGCAGTTATGCAGCGTGGTATGCCAGCCAATTAGATTTGCCGGTTGGATTGTTAAATGTCATCGATGTTCCTGCGTCGATAAGGCGTGACTTATCAGGGGCGATAGGGATGGACAGTCGCCAGAATCTATTAGAGGAGCTATCACAATTAGATGAGCAAAGAGCTAAAGTTGCGAATAGTTATAGTAATGCATTGGTACAAGATGCAAAAAGCCATATCGATAGTAACTTTGATGTGGTAGTTGACGTTTATCAACGCCGCGGCAAACTGTTACCTGCTATTGAATTCTTTGCCTTAGAGAATCGGGCTATTGTTATGGGTCGGCGTGGAGAAGACCATAAACACAGCCGCATTAATATCGGTAGCCAAATCGAAACGGTTGCACGTGCATCCAGCATTCCTATTCTGATTTGCTCAGAGCCTTTTGAAACACCCAGCTCGTATATGATCGCCTTTGATGCCAGTAAAACCTCGATCAAAGCCACGAAGTTAGTGGCTAGAAGTAAGCTATTAAAAGGTCTGCAAGGATACATTGTGATGATAGGCAGTCATGACAGTGCCTCCAAGAATAGCTTAGCAGCAGCTGTTGCAGAGTTAATGGCCGCAGGCTTTATGGTCGAGGCGCATCATTTACCTGAGGCCGATGCCGTTAATGGTTTATTAACTTTCCAAACAGAAAATGCTGTCGATCTTATGGTAATAGGCGCTTACGGACGCTCCAAATGGCAACAGTTATTTTTGGGTAGTACGACGACAGAAATTATTGCCAGTACGCTATCACCGGTTATTCTATTGCGTTAGGACCTAATCTATATTTTTAATTCTATGGCTCTTAACTCAAAAAAACTATCCATGAGCATAACTTCTTAACGAGAATATTATTTAAAAAGCACATTATTTAATGAGAAAAAACTATGGCAGCAGATACCCTTATTAATGATTTTGAACTCCCTTTCCAATTATATGATGTGCTGGACGCTGAAAGTCTTTGTGAGAGTTCTAAGTTTGCAGAACACAATCGCGGCACTTTTGATGCCGTATTAGATACGGCGAATAAGATAGCCACTGACTTATTTTTGCCACACAACCACGTCGCCGATAAAAATGAGCCACAGTTTGATGGTAAAAAGGTCAGCATGATTGAGGATGTCAAAGTCGCTTTTGATGCCTTTAGAGACTCAGGCTTTATAGCTGGTCGTTATAGTTTCGATGACGGTGGAATGCAATTACCTGAAACCTTGATGACAGCGGTGACAGGCTATTTTATGGCCGCCAATCCTGCAACGACTGCTTATCCGTTTTTGACTACTGCCGCGATTAATGTACTTGCACATTTTGCTAGCAATGATATTAAAAATGCCTTTATGCCGCGTATGTTAACCGGAGAATTTACCGGAACCATGGCATTAACGGAGCCGCATGCTGGCTCGTCGCTTGCCGATATTAGAACCACTGCCGTAAAACAAGCGGACGGCTCTTACCGCGTTAAAGGCAGCAAAATATATATATCCGGTGGCGATCATGAACTATCAGACAATATTGTTCATCTGGTTTTAGCCAAAGTTCCCGGTGGTCCTAGCGGCGTTAAAGGCATCTCCCTTTTTGTTGTACCCAAATATAGATTGAATGAGGATGGGTCAGTCGGCATACGCAATGACGTACATTTAACGGGTCTATTACATAAACTTGGCTATAGAGGTACCACATCAACCGCATTAAGCTTCGGTGATGATAACGAATGTTATGGCTACCTTGTAGGTGAAGAGCACTTCGGTTTACGCTATATGTTTAAGATGATGAATGAGGCTCGCATCGCCGTTGGTTTTGGCGCAGCAATGATAGGCTATCGCGGTTATCAGTATTCGCTAGCTTATGCCAAAGATAGATTGCAGGGCAGAATTGCACCCAACAATAAGCCTGAACATGATGCCACAGCCATCATCAATCATGGTGATGTTAAGCGCATGTTATTAGCACAAAAGGCTTATTCTGAGGGCGGCATTTCATTATGCTTATACGGCTCTAACCTTATCGATCGTATCAATACTTGTGAAGATGAGACTTTGAAGTCTGAGCTATCAGAGTTGCTAGATTTATTAACGCCTGTCTTAAAAGCATGGCCATCTGAATATGGCCCTAAAGCCAATGATTTAGGTATCCAAGTATTGGGCGGTGCGGGTTATACAAGAGAGTACTTTGCTGAACAGTTTTGGCGCGATAATCGCCTTAATCCCATTCATGAAGGTACGAACGGTGTGCAAGCCTTAGATTTGTCGTTTCGCAAGTTATGGCAAAACGATGGGCTTGGTATTCAAATTCTAAAACGTGAAATTACTAAAGATTTAGAAAGTATTAACACGCCTGAATCAGCACAACTGGTGGCCAAACAACTGCCTTATATGGAACATCTGCATGAAGTATTGGTACATTTAAGCAAAACGCTGCAAACTGAAAAAGTGATTACGCTGACCGGTAATGCCCAAGCATTGATGAATATATTTGCCTCCATTGTAGTGAGCTGGATTTGGATTCGTCAGGCCAGTAAAGCGGAACAATTATTAGGTACGACAAACGATATTGAAAAACAGAACTTTTATCAAGGTAAAATGCAAGCAGCAAAATACTTCATTGATTGGGAGCTGCCTACTATAAAGCGTGATATTGAACTACTAATGAATGACAATTCTATTTGCACGGACATGCAAGCGGATTGGTTTTAATAAAGCTGTTTTAAATAAAAAAATATTTAAAGGAATAACTATGAAAGACTTATTTGATTTAACGGGTAAAATTGTACTGGTTACAGGCGCGAGTCGCGGTATTGGTGAATCTATTGCACGCTTGCTGGCATCAAGAGGCGCTCACGTTATTGTATCTAGCCGCAAAATCGATGCTTGCCGAGCAGTTGCCAACAGCATAATTGCTGACGGCGGAAAAGCCAGTGCTTTTGCTTGTCACGTAGGAGAAATGGCGCAAATAGCGGCTATCTTCGAATATGTCAAAAGTGAGTTTGGACGCATTGATATTTTGGTAAATAACGCTGCGGCAAACCCTTATTATGGGCACATTTTAGACACTGACTTAGCCGCTTTTGAGAAGACTATCGATGTAAATATCCGTGGATACTTCTTTATGTCGACCGCTGCTGGCAAGATGATGCGTGAGCAGGGCGGTGGGGTCATCTTAAATACTGCATCCGTGAATGGTGTAGTAGCTGGTGATATGCAAGGTATCTACTCAATAACCAAAGCCGCTGTGATAAGCATGACGAAAGCCTTTGCTAAAGAATGTGGCCCTTTAAATATTCGTGTCAATGCGCTGCTGCCCGGTCTAACGGATACTAAGTTTGCCTCAGCCTTGACTACCAATGACAAAGTATTAAATATGGCGCTAAAAGCAATCCCATTAGGGCGCGTTGCACATCCTGATGAAATGGCAGGAACGGTTTTGTATTTGGTCTCTGATGCTTCAAGTTATACGACAGGCGCTTGTGTCATCGTTGACGGCGGTATGTTGGCTTAGGCTCAGTTTATTCACTTAAAAAAATAGCAAAGTATTTTGGCAAATGGTCGTTAAAACTGTATTAGCATTATCAGGTTGGACGCCACTAGAAACGTTAAACTAACCAAAAGAAGAAAGTTTGTGTAACTTACCAACAGACATTTTAACTGAGGCTTTCAGGTAGTTAATTTTTTTAGAGAGCTGTTAAAGCATTTTAAGCTGAATATAGGTCGTCTTTATTTTAGTTATCGCGTTTGGTTCTACGATTTTCTTCGTATTCCTCGACCTCATAGCTGTCATTACCCTCAGAATTAGCATGTAATTTTTCAACAGAATCGTTATTTAGAAACCATAAGTCACCCTCACTCATCTCCGAACAGCGGCTACTATCTAAAATCGGCTCATCTATAGTTTGGCTCTTGGAGTATTCAGCCGAACGATCAACCAAAGCGTTGCCATTAAAGCAACTGTCTATTATTTGGTTACGACTGCTGTCTTCTGTATAAAACGCATGGAAATTCTTGATATTATTAAAGTTACAACTCACAATGGTTATTTGGCTGTGCTGAGTCGCTTTAATGGGGTTGGCTTCGCTGATATCCACAAACTCGCAGGACTTTAAGGTTAACTTTGCCTGCTGTGTAAAAATTGAGGCATTGCTACCCTTAAAAACACTGTTAGTAATCTCTGCTGTTACTTGCGGATATAAGACAATGGCGCGATTTTGAGTGACTTGCCATATACAGTTATTAGCGGTGATATGACTGTTTCCGTCAACATGTAGACCATTACAAATGATATCGATAAAACGGCAACTAAGCATCTCAAGGTGGGAGCTTTCTACTTTGATAGCTGGAAAATTTGCAATGTCTTTAAATACACAATCTATGATAGACAGTACGCCGTTTTGCTTGACTCTAATCGGATGATTTTCGTTGATGCCCATGAACTCACAAGACTTTAGTACCAGCGTGGCTTCTTGTACGCAAATAATGGCATTGCTGCCCTCAAAAATACTATGAGTAATCTCTACGTTACCCTCAGGATGTAAGTATAAGACCGGCATGTTATTCACGTACCATGTGCACTCACGCGCTTTAATATGACTGTGACCAATGGATTCGATGGCATGGATTTCAATATCAATAAAACGGCTGCTTTGCATATCAAGCTGTGAATTATCTAACTCTAGAACTGAAGAATGCGCCATGTCTTTGAATAAATGGTTCGTAATGGGTAATTGCTTGCTTGGTTTGGCTTTAACCAGAGGGTTTTCGGTAATGCCCATAAAATCTCAGGACGCTATAATTAACGTCGCTTGCTGCGCGAAGATGACAGTATTACTGCTTTTAAAGACACTGTCGGTAATCTCTACGGTGACTTTTGGGTTTAGGTATAAAGCAGGGGCTTTTGTTACTTCCCACTCACAGTCACGGGCTTTAATATCACTCTTGCCAATGGCATTAACAGCGTTAGTTGTGATGTTAATAAAACGACAATCTTGTATATCGAGCTGCGAGCTTTCCATATAAATGGCCGAGCTGTCTTTTAAATCCTTAAAAATACTTTTATAAACAGCGACCTTACTTGATTTCATAGCCTTAATGGCATTGCTACTAATACCTGAAAACGAACAACAATATACGGTCAAATTAGATTTAGTCAAAAATATAGCTCTTGCTAGCTCGATATGATTGCCATAGAAAGAGCAGTGCTCAAACATAAGATTGCTTTGATTTGCTACAATTAGGTTTTTATCACGGGCACTACATTCAAAAGTGATATTTTTAAATATACAGCTCGTATTATTAATACTTAATGTGCCTGTGATAACTACCGAACTGTCGGGAAACTCCGCTTCAAAAGTAATTCCACGGTTAATTACGGTGTCTAAATTATACCTACCAGGTGCGAGCTGAATGGTATCTTCTGTGCCCGCTGTTGATAAGGCCTTTTCAAGGCTCATCTTAAATATACTTTTACCTACTTTTAATACCTTCATATAACGGCCCTCAGCCACGATAAGATATGCTATAAATTCTTTATTACATAAGAAAAATATATTTTTACTTTTATACTCAAAAACTAAGTATTAGAAATTTTGCAGACAGTAATAGTACCTAATAAAAATTAGGTGTATCTGTAGAGGAAAAAACCCTGTTTTAAAAGTTGTTCAGTTTTTTTGCGAGATTTTACATTAAAAGACGTTTCGTTTTGCAAGAACAACAAAAGTCTCTTTTACAGAGACAGCTAAGTATATTATGTTGAATTAACAACTGTGTTTAGATTATATTGTTAAGCTAGTGTTTCTTTTACATAGGAATGTAAATAATATATTGAGAAAAGACAAACGTCTAAAACAACTATCTCTATTAAAATATAATTTAATGTCTTGTATATTCTTTTATATAAAAGCGAGATAGTATGTTTTCCCAATTATAAGTAGAATATTAATGACTGACTTGCCCCTTTACCCAGTAGATGCACTTTTTTCTAATACACCAAGCGCTGATTTTCAGCTGCATTTTTTGAAAAGTATTCAATGGTTGCTTGAGTCTAGCTCTTATACCTCGACTTATAAATTTGCCTTATTAATGGCAACGGTTAATCTGGCTATAGAGTCTGGTGTTAATGATGACAGTGAACATAGTATTTGTTATCAGCAGTTAGCAGAGCAGTTTATTCAGCTTTATTGGACGCAAGCGTTACCATTCTCGGATCAAAGTAGTGACTCTGTACTCAGGCAAACTAATAATTCGGGTCAGGCTAGTGTTATCAATAGTATTCTAGTTTTACAGTATAAGACTAAGACAACCAGTCTAACCATAGCTCGCACACAAAACATCAAACTATGGCAATCAACAATCAAAGATATTGCTTCAACCATCAAAAGGTATCCCGCAAAACTTTTGCAAAGTGCAGAAGATAAAGTTAGCCGCGAGTTCTTATATGCTTACGACTCCAAAGCAAATTTAATAACTTTAAAGCCAGGTATTGCATACTGTTTTACGCGCTTTAGTAAAATAATTAACAAGCTCTGCCAACAATATTGGACAGAGTTCGTGCGTAAGAACTGTCATAACCAAAGTTACTTCAGTGATGATATTGATCTGCAACAGTTCCTGTTCAATAAATCACGGCAAAGTTTAAAGTTATTGATACCTATACTAATTGATACCCAGCAGGGGCAATGCTTTTACTGTCGTAAATCCTTAAAAAATAATATAGAAGTTGATCACTTTATTCCTTGGTCGAAATATCCTATTGATACGACTCATAACTTTGTACTTACCGACCGTAGCTGCAATAATAGTAAACGTAATTATCTGGCTGAAGAGCTATTTTATGAGAAGTGGTTAGAACGTAATCAAAAACACGGCCATACGATCGAACAGGAAGCAAAAACTATCAGTTTTATGGTCAATCAGCAGCGTTCTGAAACGATTAGCCAGTGGGCTTATCAAATAGCCGTAGAACATGAAGATTTAGTCTGGTCACCCGAACCAAGTATAAAGCTACGTACTATTAACCCTCGCTTACTGCCCAGGCTTAGGTGCTGATAAGTAATATAAAACACTGTTGTGACAACTTACGTCTCAAATAAGTCTTTGGATTGTTACGAAGGCGATACAGAGGACTTTGCAGCTCAAGCAGCAAATGTCAATATGCGGATTTTTATGATGCTACTCTCTCAAGCTCAGAGGGCTTAACTGTCCCAAAAGTCACCGTATCAAGTTGTGTCTTAATATTCAGCTCAAGTGCTAAAATCAAAGTTTACCGAGTTTATCTCTAGGGTTTCTTTAGTATAGATTAGACTTCGACGGTAGACGTTTCAAAATCTTACTTCATGTGAGTCACTGACTCCAAAAGCCAATGAGGTTATCAATAACTCTGAAATAGGGTAGGATAAATAACTCATAATAAGATAAACTTCTCGGCGAGCGCTTATTGGATTCAGTGCATTTCGGAATGGGTAGATGCATTTGACTGCTAGAAAATGAAGGCCAAGATATAAACTGGTCATTATAAAATTTACATTAAAGCGAAGTCTATAGGGTAGTGGGTACAAGCGAATAGATTGGCTACCAAACACTATCCTTAATCAGTATTCATAAGATAATAATATACTTAGATGACTGCTTATTTAAATACTATTTATGCCAGATAAGTTATGCGAGAACATTAATCCAAGACTATTTATACAAGAACATTGATATAAGGCACAACGTTATGGAACCGAGACAGAACCCTATGGAAGAAGCACAAAACGCTGTAGAACACAGACCCGTATTCATGCCTAGAGTCAACAGTGACAATCTGGTAAAAACAGACATGGTTAGGTTTGAGCGGCATGTAGGCTTTGCGAGTAGACAAAAGAAAAAATCCATCAATGACTTGCATCAAGTCATTCGCAAAAAATATGGGTTTAATAACGTCTTAGAGCTCTCTAGTAAATCTGGCAATAAGTTAAGTTTTTTGCTAAGCCCATTGAGTTTAAAGCTGGCTAATGAGCATAATGGTCAGCAGTATAGTGTCGAAAATGCTTTTCAAAGCAGTATGATTTTTGAGAATGGTGGTCCCTATAGCGACTTGCTGACAGTCCCGCCAAGACAAGCCAAAAAAGACGAGCGATTAATAACCTCGGGTGAATTAATGAGCTACAATTATTTTGGTATAGAGTGGAGCGTAGAGCCCCTAACCGCGTTTTATGACTGGCTGTATGTGAATGCTCTAAAGCAAAACTCTCAGCTGCATGAAGAGGTGGTGCAATATCAAGCCTTTACTGATATAACATTTAATCCCAAAAAGTCTATTCATTGTGCAGCTTATGCGTTGGCTATGTTTGTGGCACTGCATAAACGAGAGCTGCTCGATGATATTGAAGACCCTGCGGTATTTTTTGATTTATATCATGAGTTTAAAGTGAGTAATACTGAGCAGCTTTTGGAAGCAGGTTGGATCTGATAGATAAACCAGTTCTACTGGGTATGAAACCTTGACTGAGGATAGTGTGCTGTATGCTTCGTTTAAATATGAACGAGAGGCGTTGGTTAACTATCCTATCCGAGATACATAATGTGATTGAATATGATATGTGGTTATCATTTACCCCTTTATACCAACACAGGCTCAGTAATTGATGTTTCTACTGATTAAAGCAAAGAAATATAAAAAGCAATAAACAAGGGTTAGGTATGAAAAACGTAATGTTCGTAGGCTATGGATCGATGGCGAGGAAAGTACATGAGATGCTCCCTAAAAACATTGTCCTCTCGACAGTATTAGCCAGCCCTAGAAGTGCAGAGCGTATAAAGGCTGAAATAGGCGAGTCTATAGATGTGATTACTTCGGTAGACGATTTGGTAAAAATTCCTGATTTAGCGGTGGAGATGTCGGGACAGAATGGGCTCAAAGAACATGCTATTAAAATATTGGAAAAAGGCATACCACTTGGGATTGTTTCTGTCGGTGCCTTTACCGATGAAAATTTTGCTGTATCGCTCGCTGATGTGGCAGAAGTGCAAGGGGTGAAAATCTATATCTTAGCGGGGGCAGTTGCTGGTATTGATGGTATAAACGCTGCGAGTTTAGCAGGACTTAGTGATGTAGTTTATCAAGGTAGAAAGCATCCATCGAGCTGGAAAGGAAGTCATGCTGATCAGCTTATTGACTATGATAATTTAGTGGAGCCTATCGTATTCTTCACTGGTACTGCTAGAGAAGCTGCCGCTTTATTCCCTGACAATTCAAACGTTGCTGCTACCATTGCGCTTGCAGGCGTTGGACTCGATGATACAACCGTAGAATTAATCGCTGATCCAACACTTGAGCACAACATTCATCATATAATGGCTGAAGGGGTATTTGGCAAGCTTGAGATTAGTATGACTGGATTACCATTGGCAGAAAATCCTAAAACTTCAAGTCTAGCAGCCTTTAGTGCTTTGCGTTTGTGCTGTCAGATTGATCAAGTTATACAAATATAAAGCAGAATTAAAATGCGAAATACTATGAAATATTTATTTCATATAAAAACCAGTTGATGGTGGTGAACCGGTAAAGAGCTATTATCCCGCTGATAATTTGATAATTTGATAATTTGATAATTTGATAATTTGATAATTTGATAATTTGATAATTTGATAATTTGATAAATGTAGAAGTGAACCGTACCGATTATATCGGACACTGTTTTATTGGAAGCAGGCTGGTAAGGCTTAGTTCAGTTGCTTTACAGATATAAAGTCATCAAAGGTAACTTTGTAGTGGTATACTAAATTTGGGCTGCGTTTTCCGCAGGCGTAGGCACTTTAATTGGGTGAGCATAACCGCAGTACTCACATAGAATATCGTCCAAGTAGGCATAACAACACTGAGCGATTGGCTCTAAACTCCCCATAATTTTGTCAGAGAAAAAGCTACGTGTAGCAGATGTGGTAAGAGCAGCAGGCATTAGTAAGTCAACACTGCATAAGTTATATAATGAAGAATCTTCGAAAACTGACTTTAATGCTATTGACCAGCTGTGTGAGTTCTTAGACGTGCAGGTAGGTGATTTATTTATATATAAGCCAAATACTAAAGATAAAATAGTGAAAGTGGATTTTGCGCATTACTTTTTTTGTAGGTAAAGTTTTAGGTTGGGGGAGTATATAGAGAGGTTTTACAAGGTGGGAATATTTTGGTCACGGTGCCGTTTCCTAGTATTGTCAATCATCACAAAAAACCGCTGTAACCCATGAAAATTGGACAAAAAAAAGCCTCACTGTCAAGTGAGGCTTTTTAAGCATTTGGAGCGGGAAAAGAGATTCGAACTCTCGCGCCTGTATCTTGCTTGCTATTAGCGTTGTCATCTTGGTTGGTTTTACCGCTATATGTTTTCATAAGGTTACCTGTTAATAATCGTTAAATGAGGTGAATGCATTCAAATTTTTAGTGGGTTTTATCGCTGTGAGTCAAACTTAAAAGTCGTTGGGCACAGTAATAAAACCAAGGTAAGCCATATTCTTAACATAGCTTGGCCTATCAGTGATTGAGACTGATAACGGTTTACGAAGCTGTTTGGAGGGCTTGTTTAAAAAAGCAGGAAAGCTGAAAGCGCTCATAAGACTCAGTCGCTGAGTATGAGGAAAACGATTGAGAAGTATGAAATTTGGAATCAATTGACTAGAAGTAGTCATAAAGAAATCTCCTATTGCTCTGTCTGTGCCAAATTGAAACGACACAGTCACCTTACAGAGCGAAAAGGAGTTGTGCGTTTTACCAGTCTTTGTTTTTCATCGCGCTGGAAGTAGCCTTAAACCCACGATGTTTTTTATCATAACAAGCTATTTATAATTTGTCAAAAGTGGTGTTGAGCTATGTCGGAGAGACTGTAGAACCAAACTTGGTAAACTAAGAGGACAGACTCTGATAAAGTCTAAAAGTCATCGGTGGTGATATGACTATTGAAACTCCACAATATACTTACTCCTACGATAGCGATCAGAATAACGTAGGTTTTTAATGCTAACTGTAGTGGCGTACTAAATTTGGATAATGTTTAAGAGAAGAGGTGCTGCACACAAAAAAGCCTGACAACCTAATGATCTGAACCTCATTGAAAAGAAATGAGCTCAAGCAAATTTTCTACGCCAAGGCTGGATGCAAAATGATTTATCTAAATTATTTTATGATGTTTGCCCTAGCCATAACAATTTTATTTTGAACTGACTATAATTTGATATGATGGGGAATATAAAATAATGTGAAATAGTTCTTAAGCGAAGCTTTATATTTAAAAGTATTGATGCTATCGCTAGTGCTTGATTACATTCACCTGAATACCAAGAGCAGGATGAAATATGAACCAATTTGTGAAACTAAGAAAAAATTTCTTTAAAAATAATAGTGCCTACGATTTCACACCGGTTTTAATAAAAAATGTAATGAGTGTTGAAAATAAATTACAAACAATTGAAGAAAGATTTTTGATTAGATTTAATAATATTAATGAAATCAATAAAGGTAATGAACTCGATGAAAACAAGCTTGAAGAGCTTTTATCTTATTTGGGAGAAGACCCTTACACTGATAGATTCACAATAGACACGATTCTTAAGGAATATAGTACCTATCCAAAAGAAAAAATTGAAAGTCTTATTGGAAAAGAACTTGAAAATACAGATAATAATAAAGACAAAATATATCATTTGTTAGATCTGAACTTAGAAGTAAATTCCGATATATTATCACTGGATTCTATTGTAGAAATGATTGAAAAATACAAGGATGACTTTGATACTATCACTTTATTATTTGAGTCTTTAAAACAATTCAACTTAAAGGTATCGAAAGAATATTTATACAATCAAATAAAACTAGATTATCCTACAACGATAAAAATTCAAATACTAGCTCTGCTGGATCATTTTTATTCAATTAATAATTTAGATTTAACCTTAATAAGAGATAAAATTAGGGTCAAGGGTAGTTTTGTCTTTGTCAACGATTATATTGAATTTTTGAAAGGTAAACATCAACGAGAAAAAAATGGTGTTGTTATTTTACAATCTATGTTCTATGGAGATTTTGAAGACAGTGGTAAAGGAAATAATGGAGGTCTTGCAATTCTTTTAAAAATTTTGGGTGATGAAGTATCCTTTGATGAAAGAATTGACCGAGTGATAACTATCACCATAAGTGATGTCAGTGAGAAACCATTTATGGTTAATTATCAAGACAATCATTTATTTGTTCGACTGCCTGCGTACCTTGATAGAACAGTGAGTGATCCGTTTTTAAAAAGAGAACTATTTACTAAACGTTACATTAAAAATTATCTTGAAAAGTTAAATACTCAGCCCGGTTTATTCCATATCCGATATCTAGATAATGCATCTGTCGCGGTTGCAAAATTAAGTAAAGAATTAAATAAAAAGTTAGTCTTAACATTAGCGCCCGATCCACATCGTAATATGATTGATGAAGAAGATGTATTAAAAAACTTTTCTTTTAATGAACTTCAAATCTTAGCAAACAAAATAGCAATCGGTGATAACTTAATTCTCAAAAGTGATAAAGTTCTGGGGATTGGTGGTAAAAAAGTAAACAAAGAACTACACTTATACTTTCCACAATTCACACATTACAATATCAAGGACAAAGTTAAAATGATTGCAGAAGGCATTAAGACAGACGAAGACATGTTTAAAGATAAAGAAGATGTCGAAGTGTGCAACCTTAGCGAATTGATTGGAATTCATCCAAGTTTCTGCGACAAACCTATTATCTTAAATGTTGGTAGACTTGCAAAGATAAAAGGACAAGTTAATTTATTTAAAGCATGGTCAAATTCTAAATTAAATGAAACTTATAATTTATTGATTATTGGTGGAGATTTAGAAAATCCTAATAAAGATGAACAAGAAATTATTGATTTGTTTAATCAAGGAATAAAGGATCGACCTGAATTAAAAGATAAGTTCTACCACAAAGGTGCACTACATAACGATAAAATAAAGTTAGTAGAAAAAAGCATCAAGAAACAGACGTTTGACTTTCCGCATATTTACCTTGCATCGAGTATTAAAGAAGAATTTGGGATCGCAATCTTAGAAGCAATGTCTCGAGGCTTTCTCATTATCGCACCAATTAAAGGTGGCGTAAAAAGCTATATTAGTAACAGAGGAAACGGATTTTTAATTGATACTTCTAGCTCTAAAACAATTGCGAGAGCAACAGAAAAAATTCTCTATAATTCTGATATAAGCACCGAAGAATTTAGAGAAATTCAAAAAGCAGGTAAAGATACAATCGAAAAAGAATTCTCAATTGATAAAATTGCTAAAACTTTTACCGATACTTATCTTTCAGTAATTGGAGGTGAAGAAAATGAAGTATAAATCTATATTTTTCATTAGTCCGCCATTTTATTCTCATTTCAACCCATTGTTAAACTTAGCAAAAAGCTTTAATAAACTAGGTGTCGAAATTTACATGGGTTGCAGCATAGAATTTAAAGATCAAGTTAAGGGTGAAGGACTAGAATTTTACGAAATTGATATTAGCACAAATAAAAATATTCAAAAGGCAGAGAATACAGATCAACCAGATTCTGAAAAAGAACGCTTAGAAGAGTTCTTTGAATCAACTAAAAAAGGAGCGGTTGAGACGTTAATAACTCAATCAAGACACCGCAAAGCAGATATGCTTTATGATCCACATAAATTAATTGATGATATCCAGAGGATTGATGAAACGTTTAATGTTGATTTATATGTTGTGGACATTTTATCTTACAGCGTCACTTTAGCACTCTATTCATTAGATTTGGATTTTATAACCTTTTGTCCACCACATCCTTACACAATTCCAGATGAAGAAATGAATTACGGAATGCCAAAATATTGGCCTTCTGCTATTAAGGTAGAAGAAAGTGATTTAGACAGATTAAGAGCTGAGTCAAAAGGCACACAAAAAGAATTTACAGAAGTTTTTAACAAGATTATTTCTGAAAATAATTTGGTTCACCCAATTGATAATGCATTTAATTTAGTGTCTGATATTGCGGTTATTTATAACTACTTTGATTTTAATAATCTAGAAGAGTTAGAAAGAATGCCTTATAAGATTTATGCAGGACACAGCTTTAAAGAACGTAATTTAGACAATGATTGGAAAAAGATTGTAGATAATAATCAAAAGAAGATACTCATTACACTCGGAACCTTTTTATCCAATCGTAAAGACATTTTAGATAAACTAATTAAGTCAGCAAGAAAACAGTATCCAGAAGCAATTATTATTGTTTCTGCTGGAGCAAACGCAAAAGCCTTAGAAGAACCCAGTTCAGATAAAACAATCATATCTGATTTTATTCCTCAAATTGCCTTAATGCCATGGATTGATTTAGTTATATTCCACGGTGGTTGCAATACTTTAACAGAGGCGATGTATTATGGAAAAGAAATGATTATCTTGCCATTTTCAAGTGACCAATTCAATATAGCTTATGATATTGAACAAAAAGAATTAGGTGTAATCCTAGACCCTAATAATTTTGATCATCACGATATGGTGTCTGCTTTTAAACATGTAGAACAAGTTTCAAAAGATAAGCTCAAACATTATAGTGAGATTAGCCAAAGTAGAGGCAGTGACTTTGCAGCAAAAATAGTGTTAGGGCTAAAATAATATTTTACAGAGAACGTTAATTGTGACAAATTATAAATACCATAAAGAGAAGGCGAGAGACAAGCTCAGCGATCCTTCAGTAACTGATCTAACTTAATGATGTGATAACTGCCGAACTGATTCAATCAGTTCGGTTCCCTATGTGGGAACCGAGCTTGATAGGTAAGTTGCTAATATTTATATTATTAACTGTAGATTGTCTCTTTCAGTGTACTTGTTGATGATATTTCGAGGTTTTTCGATGGTTCGGCCTCAAGTCGAGGGTGTGAAGCAATTTACCTTAAACTTTTAGAAACGCTCTGACGTAAATTTGCATAGGTCATTAGACTCTGTATCAACATGAAAAATGTCCATTACACCCATAAATTAGAGAAATGTTTTAATTATTCGTCATAGTATATATCAAGATAATTAAAACAGTCATGTGAATAATTTGGGTTGGAACAAAAGCAAGTGCGTATTGAAAACCACCCGTAACTGCCGCATTGATTGATTTAGAAATGGCATGTGTCGCTAAACCTAACAATAAGGCGAGCAATAAAACAGGGTTAGTTGGGTTTCCTTGCATTACTACGGCAGCTATTGCTGCATGCACCTCAAACATAGAACTAAGTACGGTTCCTGCAATAAGACCCGCGTCACCCAGCCATAAACTTAAACCATAAACAAGTACTTGAATAATAGTAAGTGAAACGACAATGATACCCGCCTCTTTTAAACTAAACATGGGGGTATCCGTTAATTTAACTTTCTCTCCGGATCGAGGTTTTCTCATCAACCAGATTGCAGGAATAATTAAAATTATAATGGCAATAATAGATGGGAATAATAAAATTTTAAGCCAACTAAAACTTACACCTGCAACAATAACAAGAAGTTGTACCACTGTTGCGACACAGGATATAAGGGCAGCTCCCGCATTTTCTTTTGCATCGGCACGACCCTGACGAACTTCTATTCCAAGGCTTGCAACGCAGGCAGTACTGGATACAAATCCTGATGCTAAAGCAGATACAAACATGGCGTGGCGTGAGGGTAGAAGCCTCTTTGCCATATGTGCTAGTGCTTGAATGGCTAAAATCAATGTCAATAACTTTAAAATAATATAAGGATTTAGTACTGAACCCCAAAGAGCCTTATTGGGGGTTAAAGGAAGTGCAATTAAAAGTAAAGCCAGTAAAAAGATACCATCTTTGAATTCACGCTCAGTAATCCATCTAACCGCTACTCCATGCATTGCAAATTGCCCCTAATAGAGAGCAAATTGCAAAAGATCTAATACCTGCAAAGCTGTGTGGATTTTCACGTTGTTTGCTACGCTCTCTTTCTAGACCAATGAGTAGTCCGCAACCCAGTGCTGCAGTAGATGCAGTCATTAAATTTTGGACAGGTTCAATGGTAAATGTATTAACCATTATGACATTCATCCCACTTTCCATGACCCCTGCTGTCAAATCCGTATAACTAAACTTGGGATATTTTGATGACGCAGCATGATGATAAAAATCAAACCATACCTGTCCTGGCGATCTATACCGTTAAAGACTGCCTGAGATTTAACTCTATCATTACGAACATGGAATTGAACCGTTTATTCTTTAGTAGTTCACGTATAGTATAGTTATTAGTTTTTAAAGAGATGATAAAAGATCATCAGAGTACTTAGGAATTACATAATAAACAAACCAAATCTAGAGCAACTAGTTTCTCTGTACTGTATTTATAGTAAATGTGTTGTTATTTGCAACATTGAATGAATTCTTGGAAAAAAACTATGCTAGCGCATCGCTCAAATGAAAAAGAAATTCTCGACTTAGGTCCAGGCAACTACACTGCTGAAGAATTTACTCATTGTCAAAAAATGCTATTTCGTATCAACCAAATTCTTGGAACCTTTCACGGGACAGTGAATGTTTTAAAGAAAAGTGGGAAAAAAGCGCAGGTGATGGACGTTGGTTGTGGCGCAGGCTTATTTATTCTTAATCTCAGTCGTCATTTTCCAAAGATGACATTCCATGGCATTGATATCTCATCTGAAGCAATTGATATGGCTAATCATGAGAAGTCCGTATTTACATCGGATACCTCAAATGTGAAATTTGAGAAAATGGCTGAGCCTGAATTAACATTTGATGAAAATAGTGTTGATATCATTTTGGCAACAATGGTTTGCCACCACATGGGCAACGAAGAAATTATTGCCTTTTTCAAACAAGCATTACGCACCACAAAAGACAAAGTCATCATTAATGATTTGCACCGCAACCCCATTGCCTATTGGTTTTACTACCTTTTCAGCCCAATCTTATTTCGCAATAGGCTCATCACCTATGATGGTCTTATCTCTATCAAGCGCGGCTTTATCCGTCAAGAATTAATTACCCTGTTAGAACAAGCAGGAATGAAACACTACCAAGTTAAATGGTGTTTCCCATTTCGTTGGAGGATTATCATTTGGAAGAAGTAGTCATTATCGGTGGTGGCGTTGCGGGACTATCGTGCCTAAATGCATTGCTGGATCAAGGTATAGCGGCGCTTTTAATCGAAGGCTCAACCATCGGCACACCTAAAATGTGTGGCGAATTCTTAGCACCGATTGCGGCGCAGCAACTACAGCGTTGGGATATTGATCCTTTTATCCCCATTTCTCATGCCACATTTTATGCTGGAAGCAAACAATTAGATATTCACTTCACTAAGCCCTCTGCTGGCATATCAAGAAGTGACGTTGAGCTAAAGTTAGCGGCACGAGCACGCAGACTGGGTGGACGCATACGTGAAAACACCTATCTAGAGTACACAACACCTGCCACTGAGAGAACGCCATTTTACTTCAAATTATCCACGGGTGAAATCATTGAGGCTAAAAGTGCTTTTTTCGCAACGGGTAAACTTAGCAACAACAAAGACAATAAAAAAATCGCTCTGCCTTATTTTGGTTTCAAATTGCACTTTTCCCATACCGAAAATGATCATAGTCTTAAGATGTTCAGTCTGGATAAAGCTTATTTGGGAATTGTTCCAATCAGCGAGACAATAAGTAACTGTTCCTGTTTGGCAAAACGAGAAGCAGTTGATGCGGCAACTTCGCCGAATGAATATTTTCAGCATCTGACACAATCTCATCCTGTGCTTAAAAAAATATTCACCCCACTTGATCTTAGCGTTATCGATATTATGTCGGGTCGCGCACCTGCATTTACTCAAAAAAACCCGCCTAACTGGCCTAACAGCTACTGGATAGGGGATGCAATAGCGTCGCTTTACCCTGCGATTGGCTCTGGATTTGCGCATAGTGTTGATAGCGCTATTCAAGCGGTACAGTTTTACTTAAAACAACAACCTAAGCTCTATCGTAACAACTATTCGAAATCGATTAAAACAAAAGTACTATTAGGGAACGTACTTAACGCCGCATTACTGCAACCAAGGGTGGGTCAATCGGCTTTGCCTCTACTGAAACGATCACCTAAGCTGGTGAACCTTGTACTCAAAAAGCTTGATTATGTTTAATTCGGCTGGTTTATTTTAAGTAACATTGATTCTAAGGTTAATCCAGGTCCAAAAGCGCAACTAAAAATAGTTTCTTGATCATTCTTAACTGTCAAATTGGCCATCAATTCTTTCAAAACAAATAAGATGGTGGCTGATGACATATTTCCATACTCACGCATCACATGATAAGCATGCTTGTTTTCGTCTTTTGTAATATTTAACGCTGTTTCACAGGCTTGCAGTATTTTCATACCGCCTGGATGAATGGCATAGTGATTAACATCGGTGATCGCTTCCTGTCTCAATAGTTTCTCCATAAACTCCGCAATCCCTGACTCAATCACTTCTGGAACATAGGATTTTAAAACAATATCAAACCCTGAATCTCCTATATGCCATGCCATATCTTCGCTGGTTTGTGGTAATAAATCACAATTAAAGGCCTCGATCGATAGGCTCTTCCGGTTCTCAGCCATAGGCTGAATCAGTGCCGCTGCTGCACCGTCTGCAAAAATCGCATTTGAAACCAGATGATCCAAATCATCATCATTTTGAAAATGCAGACTGCAAAGTTCAACACTCACAACTAAAACAACAGCGTCTTTATTCGCGCGACAGGCATCATCTGCCACCTTCAACGCGTTAAAGGCACCGTAACATCCCATAAAATTGATTGCCGTACGTTTGGCACCGGTGCGCAACTTTAATTGCTGCACAATTTCAATATCTAAGCCGGGCGCATACATGCCTGTACAACTGACTGTAATAACATGTGTGATATCGGCAAATGTGGCATCGGACTGCTCCATACATTCCTTGATAGCAGAAACGGCTAACGGCAGCGCATGCTCTTTATAAAGTGCCATACGGCCTGCTGTGGTTAAATCAGGTAATGATATGTCACTTCTGGAGTTTGAGAGATGCCCCATATCGCTAAGCACACTATGCCGCGATTCAATACCCGTCGCATTATAAATAAATCTAAGCAGTCTTTTTTTTGCAGGAATCAATTGCAACCGTTCTGCAATGAGCACTGCGGCTTCGCTTTGCGTGAATTTATACTGCGGGACTGCGGTTCCAATGGCGGTAATACTGCTTTTCATCCTGAAATCCTGCTTTATAAAGACTGAATAGCAATATTACATGTTTATTGCCGCCAACCCTATTAAAATATAAATACTATACATTTACCATGGAAATAGCTGGACAAAAAATAGCCGGACACCCACCTAATTAACTAAATATTGATTCGTTTCTCTATTTTATTCAGGAACTGTAAACGGATAAGGAGTCGTGTAATTTTCATTCCATGTCTGCTGAAAGTTTAGAATAAACTATTCTTTTACTTGTCCGAAATATTCCTTTTTCCTAATGTGATTCCTACACTAAGAACTAAACTATCCCCTTAAACTTACACTATGTTTTGCGATTATCTGTATTTCTCTTACATTTACTGCAATCCACTAAGGTTTTGTTTAATATAATTCTATGCTATGACATGTGATTAAGAAGTTATTTTAATTGAACAATATTTTTTAGTAGTAGTTCTTATAGCGCTATCGATTAATAGAATATAAGAAATGTATTATTTATAATGTTCACTAAAGAAGGAAAGATATTAAAGGTATTAAAGACATTAAAAAAGGTATTAGACCTGATATTGGGCGTGTTATTGAACCAGATCACAATATTAATCCTGCTTTGAAAGAAGGAATAGAGAGAGTTAGTGGAATAGGAGCCATGGATAAAATTTATGCAAAGAAAGCCTTTGAGAGATCACAGAAAGAAGGCGTATTAGTTGAAGAACCTAATGAAAAACCTTTATTGAACATACCAATACATTCTAGACCTAGAAAACAGCAAGAAGATTAGATGTTTAAAAAATAATACCAATGAACGAAAATTAGCAGCTATACTTAACTCTGTACGAAAAAGCCCTAAATTCAGGAATTTTTTTATAAGTTAACGCTTAACATAATTATAATTTATGCGAGTAAAGCTGAACCTGTCTAATAAGCAATATTTAGAGAAACAGATAGAATCGTTGTTTCGCCCTTAGTCAGGGAGACATAACCATTATAAGTTCAAATAAACAAACAGAGTTAAACTACCAGAGTACCTCATAGATGAATATGTTACATTAACCAGTTTTCTGTTACCTTTACTTATTATTAAGTTAATTCAAGCGAGATTTTATAATCACAAGAAGCGGGTGATTTTATAATATAGTGACGCTAAAAAACCAAGTCTATAGCGCTACACCACACTAAGTATTCTGTTTACTAAGTAAAAATAAAATAATTATAAATGGTGTTACTTATTATAATAGCAACCTTTTTATTAGAGCTCTTAAATTTAGGATATTAGTCAGGCTTAGATCAGTCTTCAAATTATGAAAAGGTGATAATCTTGTGTTTACATGGCCATACCTTATCTTGTTTAGTAGATACTCCATCCTCTATTCTTGATAATAGCTATGGTAAAAGTAAGGCATATTATGAGTTATGGACAAAACATTTATTTGGGATAAGTAATTATGTTGCATATATATATAATTTCATTAAAGCAGGATATAGAAAGGAGACAGGCGATTAGTAAATCCCTAGAAAACCTTGGTTTAAAATTTATTTTTATTGATGCTATTTATGGAAAGGAGTTGTCAGAAGATTTTATAAAGATAACTAGAGATAAAAGTAGAGGAGGAATTCTTAATAGAGGCTTCTCAGCAACCCCTGGCGAGATTGGATGTACTTTAAGCCACCTTAAAGCTTACCAAGATATATTGGATAAACATATAGATTGGGCATGTATTTTAGAAGATGATGTTATTTTAGATGAAAGATTTGAGACATTTATTCGTACTTTTCAAGCTACTGAATTAGATCCAACATCACTTTATATTCTTGGTGGTCAGATTGATGTTTCTAAAGATAAAATTGTTAAGAGTATCAAAAACATCACTGTAGTAGGTGGTCAGAAGTTTAGTAAAACTATTAAAAGCGAGGGTTTTATTTATGGAACTTGCTGTTATCTTATGAGCTCATGTTTAGCTGAAAAACTTATAACTTTGTCCCAAGTCAACTTTATAGTTGCTGATGATTGGCAATATTTAGTAGGAAACGATGTTATCCAAAAAATATACTTATCTGAATTTGTCGATCATCCATCAGGCCATTCTAATAAAAGTCGTTTGAAAAAAGAAAGGGAGCTTGCAGCTTTAAACAAAGTATCAATTAACCCTTAATAGAAAAACTTCTTTTCCTTTAAGGGTCAAGGATGATATAAAATCACGACTTAGATTACATGTGTTGAAAGCATATAGGTATATAGAAAAAAGAAACTATTTAACATACCTAACGATATTGCTTCTATAAACAATAGTATACCCCAGTGGAACTACCTAATTAAGAACATTAACCAATTAATAGATCACTTAAAATAGAACGATATAATGGAACCACTTATAACAGACTATTTTAGGTGTTTATGCTCATCATGGTATATTCATGAATGAAAGATTTAAATGAGCATCAACTGAATGTCAACTTCTTCATCCATAATTAACATGATATGAATAATAAATCATTAGTAATGAGGAGTAGCGTATCTTTCCTGCATTATTCTCATGTTTGTCAGGTATACAAATGCCAAAAAGCCAAGTTGAAAACTCTTCGTTTTCAGATTTTTTCATATTCTTCGTTTCAGCCAAGTCTTGAACGGCTTCAATCAACTTCTTGTTACTGGTCACTAGCCACGCTTTTTTGTTAGGTGATAGGTAAGTGCTAATCGTCAAGAACCGTTTAAAGTCGTTATGGCTTTTTTCCGGGAATGAGATAGTAGCTGAGTGCGCAGTGATGCCCGAAGATACCTTCGTGAGATACCACCGATAATTCTCATTATTGTCACGGCGTAAGCTCATAATATTTCTAAAAAATATATCCAGAAATTTGTACTCAATACGTTCTGGGGTATGCTGTTAAATCCGTAGAACCAAACCTGGGAGATTTTAATCAAGTGGCGTTGCAATAAAACTCATGATAAACCTGTCTAGATGATTTCATCCCCAAACCCTTTTGAATTCTAGTTTGATTGTATTCAAGCTCAATATAGAGCTTGCAAGACCTGATTAAACCTTATCAGGTTGTTATTTTAATAAGTAATTTTAGAAAAACTTATTTAATTTAATTGATGTAGAATTAAACAAATGTACTTACCGTATATAACTTCCGTTTTCTATACTGACCCCTATTAAAAAAGGAATGCTTATGAAAAAGCTTGCGGCTTGTCTTGGTCTTGCCTTGGCTTGTATCTCTACCTCTCATGCCCAAACCATCGCTGGTTACAGCTTTGAAAAATACCCTGCTAAAATTTATAACGGTAAACAAGCACCCTTAAAATTAGGTGACTGGCGCTCTTTTCGTACTCGTCTGAAAGCAGCTCATAAAGATGGTGACATTAACTTCGCGGGTAACTATATCGTAACAACCTGGGGCTGTGGTACAAGCTGTGTGTCAGGGGCTATGATTGATAAACGTACTGGCAAAGTATACGATATCCCACTGGGTGAAACTGAGGATGGGGTCACCCCTTATGAAAGTGGCGCAGAACGCTTTGCAGACGGAGCGGAACTCGATGACAATGAGCGTTTGGCTTTCTATTCCAATAGCCGCTTATTTATCAGCTGCAATTGTGAAGGCGAGAAAGTCAATGAAACCACCGGTAAACAACTTATCACCTATTATGTCAACATTTGGGATGAAAAGACCAAAACATTCAAGCTAAAAAAGGTTCAGCAATCTAAACTCGTTACAGTGGACTACAATGAATTTTAAACTAACTTTTTTCTGTATTTACCTTTTAAAGCCAGTTTTTTAGCTTAAAATTGGCTCATACCCCCCCCTACCTTTTTTTAGATGCCTCAGCTTGGGCTATCTTGACGAAAGAAATCAACCACCTCAACGTTGTAGTGGCACACTAAATTTAAGCTGTATTTAAGAGAAGAAATGCTGCGCACGAAAAAGCCAGACAACCTAAGCTATCTGGCTTTAATATTGTGAACGACTTATCTATGATTATGTTCCCGCCACACAGCATACTCACATACTTCACAGCACCAACTGTCTTTTGAGCGCATATAAGGGATGTCTGCTGGTATCTGTAAAGGGCACACATAACCACAGTACTCGCATCGCACATCATCTAAATAAGCAAAACACTCACCGATTGTCTCGAACAGTACTTGAGGGCTTATTTTATACTTCTCACAGACGGTTTCTACATGCGCGATATAATCACTTTCGTTATCATATGACCAGTAATCCTCACAGATATTTAGATCTCGTGCGTTCTGCGTCATATTCGGCTGAAGTTTTACACTCATCACATTCTCCTTAGTAGCCGCCATAGCCAGAATGCGGTAATAGCTCATAAAGCTCGCTCTGAAGCTGATGACACATATCATCAACCAGATAACCAAGACTCACATCCAAGCGCTTCTGCACCCATATACGCATCGCCATATCATTATCAAAGCAAGACTTCACTCCCAAGAAGCGTGCTAGTTTATGACCATATGAGATGTACAACTCACGCATCAATGCATTAGCGATAACATTTGCGTCATTACTGATCGCACCGTCAGGTTTAAACTCACCAAACAGCTGCTCATAATTGATAATTTTCATTGTGACGTCTCCTTGTCTATTTGTTCATTCGTAGTTAGTGCTTCAGCTTCAGAGCTATTCGATGCACTGACTAACTTCTCCTTACTTGCTAGTAGTAAGTTATCCATTGCCGAGCCATCTTGTCGGGTGATATCAGGTACATAGCGGCTATACACCCGAAACAGCATCTCCGTACTACTGTGACCCATCTGCCGTGCTATCCACTCAGGATTCTCACCAGCAGCGAGCCATAGCGTTGCTGCGGTATGCCGAGTTTGGTAAGCACGCCGGTGTTTGAGACCGAGTAGGGCAAGCGTGGGTTTCCATACCCGTCTATTTACATTGCGGTACTCCATTGGATTGCCTTGTGAGTTGCAAAACACGAACTCTGACTTACCAAAGGTACGCTGCTTCTGCTCCAATAAAGCGTCATAGACTAACTGCGACATCGCAATATCACGTTGGGAGCCTAACGTCTTTGTCGGACCCATCTTACCGTTGACTAATGCCCCTCTAATACTAATCTCACGCCGATCAAAGTTAATACAGTCCCACTTGAGCCCGTCGATCTCACTGGTACGCATCCCTGTAAAAAAGCGAATGGTGTAGTAGGGCTTATAGTCAGCACGGACATGTTTTAAAATCAGCCATACCTCATCTAATGTAAAAGGATTTACATCTGGGCGAGCTTGTTTGAGGTTCTTAATGTTTTTATAAGGCATCTCAAACTCATGGCGATCTGATGCTTCTTCTAGTATCATACGAAGTAGTATCATGATCTGATTGATTCTTGCTACTGACAGACTTGACTGACCATCTTTACCGTAACGAACTTTGGCGAGGGAGCTACGGAAGGTCAGCAAGTCTGGTTTTTTTATGGCATGTACCGCTTTACCACCAAATTCAGGTAACAAGTACTTATTTAAAATAATCTGCGTCTTTTGCCGATAGCTCGGCCGCCATTCAATCTTCTTCTCCTCATACCAAATATCGACAAACTGCCCAAAAGTTGGATTGCGACTGATACAAGCTTCCGCTCTATCAGCCAGTGCTGTCATCTCTTTTAGACGCGTGCTCTTCGGAAAGTAGGCGCCATAGTCGAAGATGCCTAGGGTTATTTCTGCTTCCATTTTTTTTGATACTAAAGTCAGCTTTTTAACGTTTGCGGGAGTGTCAGTGAAATTTGTTGGCTCACGACATCGAATACTCATATATCTAAAATCTACGAATAGCTTGCCATTCCTTGCTCTTATTGAGGCCATTGCTTGACTCCTTGTTTAAATAAAAATCATTGTAAAGCCATACCGTTGATGGCACTCATAACTGGCTTACACATATCTTCTTCGATACGCTCCCAGACATATAAAATCTTACGACCGCCAAAAGGACGGATGTAGTGAATATTCTCAATCAAAACAGTGTCTTTCATTTGATTGCGGATAGTACGTGCGTCGTATTTGATACGGTCCGCTAATTCTTGAGTAGTGAGATAAGTCTGTGACATAATGGTTCTCCAGTCAGTATTAAATAGTTTTTGATAAACACTTTGTTGTTGCCAACGAGTACTATATTAACAGAAAAGTAGTCATTGGCAAGTACTTTTTACTTACCAATAAGGAATTTATTGTGATTTTGTGTAACTTACCAGTTCTTTTAGCAGAAAGAAGGTTGCGAGTAGCAGACTTAGTTAGAACGACAGATATTAGTAAATCAACATTGCATAGAATTTATAACGACGAAACTACTCGCATAGAATTTGATACTCTAAGCAAGTTGTGCGAAGTATTAAAGGTAACGCCAGGGGATATTTTGAAGTATGTTCCAGATGAAATTTCTGAACAGGATTCTTCAGACGAGAGATAAAAAGACTATTGAGAATAGTCTCTGATATGGAGCTGCTAGCTAATATAAAGCTAGTGTAGCGAAAGCACTTACTTGCGGAGATTTGCTTCGAATAATAAGTTGGGGTCTCTTTTAAGACAAAGATTAATTTTAGGTATTATTATTATAAATACGAATTCCACAGTTTTTTAAAGAAATGGAATGTATTTTAATCTTGTAATTTTAATTGATTTTTGCTGAATTGAGGTTGGGTTCAAAAATCAGCATAGTGCCAAATTCACGAGGTTAGGTGTCATGATGACTTTTTGACTAGAAAAGGCTAGGTTGTGGTCAGATACGTATACGCAGTTTTAGGGCAGGGCACGGTTTGGGCACCAAATGGGCACCGCACCGAAAATGAGCTTTTTGACTGAGTAGATAAGCTTAACTATATTCAAAAATATATCTCGAGAATTTCTCTACAACCCCCGAAAATTAGACAAAAAAAAGCCTCACTGTTAAGTGAGGCTTTCTTAATATTTGGAGCGGGAAAAGAGATTCGAACTCTCGACCCCAACCTTGGCAAGGTTATGCTCTACCACTGAGCTATTCCCGCTAAATTATCAACTAACTATTAAATAATGACTAGATGATGATGGCGTATTATACGCAGTTTTTTGATTCTGTCAATAGTTTCAGCACAAGAAAGTAAAAGTTAGCAAAATAGGCATGTTATTCCACTATAGAACTATGATATAACAGATGGTTATAATATGTATTCCAAAAGCTTTGCTTGTGATAAATATGCTGAAATACAATCTTATAATTAATTTTAACCATATCGATAACTATGACTATATATAATAAGAAGTCTGAAGGATAAGCAATATGAGTAAACAATATACTATCGCTGATTATTTATTTGACCGTATCGCTGAAGCGGGTGCAACTGAGATATTTGGTGTACCGGGTGATTTTAACCTCACCTTTTTAGATAATATTATTGCCTCCGATAAGTTACGCTGGGTAGGTAATACCAATGAGCTCAACGCAGGATATGCTGCAGATGGCTATGCGCGTGAGCGTGGTTTTGCTGCGATGGTAACGACTTTTGGCGTAGGAGAGCTCTCGGCAATTAACGCCACTGCGGGCTCCTTTGCTGAGTATGCGCCCGTACTCCATGTAGTTGGCGCTCCTACGATGGCGCAGCAACATAGCCAACGCCGAATACACCATTCGCTTGGTGATGGTGTGTTCAACCATTTCATTAAAATGGTAGAACCAGTAACGGTAGCACGTGCACAAATTACCTCCGAAAACGCTGCCTCTGAGATAGATCGGGTGATTCGTATGGTACTTAAAAAGCACCGTCCAGGTTACTTAATGCTATCACAAGATGTGGCGCGTCAGCCTATTTATCCGCCAACGACTAAGTTGATTGATAGTGAAGAGAATATTACGAGCCAAGCGGCACTGACAGATTTTAGACAAGCGTTGCTGGATTTTTTACCCAACAAGACCACTACCTTAATGGCAGATTTAATGGTACACCGCTTGGGCCTGCAAAATCAGCTCAAAGCTTTGATTGCGGATACTAATATTCCTTATACCACTTTATCATGGGGTAAGACTTTACTTGATGAGCAGAGTACGCGTTGGGCGGGGACTTATGCAGGGGTTGCATCACGGCCCGTTGTTAAGGATGCGGTGGAGAGTTGTGAATGCTTGATTAAGATTGGGGTGCAATATACTGACACCACAACCGCAGGGTTTAGCCAAGATATCGATGAGAAGGTTGTGGTCGACCTGCATTATGAGCGTACTAGCATTGGCGGTCAGAATTTTGCGCCTATCGCGCTCAAGGATGCCTTGCAAACTTTACATGAAGTCATGACTTCTGGCATTGAGATTACGCCGAAGCCGCTATGTGCACAGATACAGCCCCATGAGCAAAATGGCGCTGACGATGAAGCCGTTCGTCAAGATGACTTATGGCACATCATTGCTGACCATCTAAACCATAACAACTTAGTGTTTGCGGATCAAGGAACGGCCTATTTTGGGATTAGTGACGTGCGTCTGCCAGAAGGAGTCACTTGCTATGGTCAGCCGATGTGGGGCTCGATTGGTTATACCTTACCTGCCAGCTTAGGCGCCGCTATTGCTTCCCCGAATAAGCGTAGTGTATTACTAATTGGGGATGGCTCAGCCTTACTGACCATTCAAGAAATAGCAATAATGTTGCAAGAACATACCAATCCAGTCATTATCCTCATCAATAATGAAGGTTATACCGTTGAGCGTGCTATTCATGGCGAAAACCAGCCTTATAACGATATTCCTCTATGCAATTGGCAATTAATAGCTCAAGCTTTTGGTGGTAACGAAAACAATAGCTTGTCATTAAAGGTTGAAACTGCTGGTCAACTAAAATCTGCGCTCAAAGAAGCGGCAGCGATTATAGATAAACTGGTATTGTTAGAGGTCATGACCGATAAGCATGATATACCACCTTTACTGGCTGATATCAGTGCGGCGCTCAAGCCATAATCGTATTAAGGTTATACTACTCATCAATCAACAACAGACTATATAGTTACAAATGTAAAAAACCCCATTTAGTAAGTTACTAAATGGGGTTTTTGTACGATGTCTAACGCTTTAAAGCATTGGTTTTAAAGCGTTAATTCACGGTTTAAAAGTGATATTTTACCAGTGCAGCAAATGCATTTTGGTTAACACCATCAATTCCAAACTTATTTTTCCAATAATCATACTCTACGCCAACTTCTAAGCGGTTATCGATACCAAGCATAGGCTGAATATTATATTTGACTTGCGGGTTAAAGTGGATATTGTTTTCAATATCATCGTTGTTAAACGAGAAATCTACATAACCGTCGATCAAGAAGTTATCGCGTTCCCAAGCTGAGGTAAGCGTTATTTTTTGATCATCAGGTTTGTTTTCGTTGAAAGCATGATACAAGGTTGCTGAGGCGTATTTAATTCCTGGCACAGGAAGGTCTAAATCAACACCAACACCTGCCCAGTAGTTGTCTTGACCAAACCCAGTACTGTTCGAGCTGAACTCATACACACCAGCAAGGTTTACTTGCTTAATCAAGCTGTCATTAAATGTGGCAACTTTAAACTTAGGAGATATTTTACCAAAAGTCTCTTTGTATCTTTTAGAACCAGTAACTTCTCCGTCACTATTTTTTAAGTCGTATTTGTCGCCATTATGACGGTCAATAAACATAAAAATACCACCCCAGTCGTGGGTTGAGGCATGCTCAAAAGTTACAGTTGAAAGATCGGCAGTTTGATCAGTAGGTACCATTTTAAAGTTAGTCCCATAAAGGGCAGTAAGACTGGTATCTTTAAATAACGTTTTTGCTTGAGCACCAGTAGTCACAGCGCCTAACGCGACAACGGCAACTAATGCGGCGGTCAATGGCTTGATAATGGATAGTTTGGTAGACAATGGTAAGCTAGTAGATGAATCAAAACGCACAGTATTACTCCCTTATGTACAGTCGTCATTTCCCCATGGGTGTGGGTAGGTTGTGTATACCAAAACTGGTCTTAACATCCTGTTAAAACACGCCAACACCCATGGAAAAGCATAGTAGTTACTAAAGATTGATGTGAATAGATATGGAAAACACCACTCTCTTAACCTAAGTAAATATTCTGAAAAAATACATGCACTTATAAAAGTGTAAATATCAATTACAATAAATAATTTATTGCAACGTTTGGGAATATTTGGTTAAGATTTAGGGTAGTTAATCATATTTTGTAACATCTGACAACTCTATTTTAGACAATTATAAAGTCTATCTAAGTGATTTGTATGAATAATCTTAACTAAGCTCATGATTTTATTGAGATAACTGACTAAATGGTCAGGATTAAATATTTTTTTAAAACGAGTATTAAGATAGAAACTTACAAAGATTCTATGTAGATACTTCGAAAACATAGTAAACAGAGGAAATTAAAAGTAATAAAGGGTAGTAGGTATCTTGTAGGCTTTGTATGGATATTCTGAGTAGAGGGAAGGCGAGTATTAATTGGTATAGATTGATAAACTCGCGGACATTAACTGAATAGGTTTGAAATAATCGTTGGACATTGATAATTGAACTACGTCTGTTTTAGTTGGGTTACCGTATCGTTTTTTAGAGTGTTGGTTTAAGATTTTTTGAAAATCATATGAGTATATAAAAACCCTCATCTACGGATAATTAGACAAGGGTTTTAATGCGAATATTAGTTTTATCGATCGATAGCAATTACTGTAGCTGTTCTAAGAAAGCTCTTTTTTCTATTCTGTGCATTTAGTATATTGTCTTCGACCTTTATAAATATTGGGTGACTTACGGATTCTGAAGGTGATTTATTACTAGAAGAGTTGGCGTCAGCGAAATCGTTTTTACAATTATTAATAGGTTACTTTTGATTAGATGACTGTTTATGACTTATATTTTTATCAAATTGCTCTTGGTTACGGTTTCCAGACCTGTTAAATGGTTATACAGCACTAGATGGTGGCGTAAGTTCATTGACATAGCTAGTATTTTAAGAAGAAGATAGTCTTTGTTAAGCGTTTACTTCAGTGATGTAACTTATTATATGACCAGACAACTCTGTGATTGCGGCCGCATCTTTTATTTCTTGCGATAGCGACATATTAGGCATTTTTGGCTGTGACATTTGGACATAATATTGGCGAGCTGTATTCTAGTGCCAAGGCTCATCCGCATAGCCTTAACCGCGCCCTGTGACATATGTATGACGAAATCCAAATTGATGCCCATTCTTGACCAGCCAACGATGGGTTTCTTGGCCTTTGGCAGTTTTCTAACAGGCTAGAGATATGCTATTAAAGCCCCAATATCGATGCTCCAATGATAGCGACTGATGCCAGGAAACGATAAGTTTGGTAGGGTGCTAATACTAGTAATAAGTGGTATAAAAGCGACTTCTTTAACATTTTTATAGAGCTTCATAGTTTCAATACCAAAAGCTTTCATCATTATCGGAAATGTGATTCCAACCAAGACGTTTACAATAAGGTATGAAGTACCAATAAATTTCCCAAGAGGGATGGCAGTACCTAACCTTTGTGTACCGAATGTGTTTGTAGTGATGCCTAACATCCCGCTAGGCACACATATTAGAATACTATTAAAAAGTTCGGATATGACCTCGTTACTGGCTCCGATTTCGAGCTCATATTATTCATATACAGGTTTTGCGCGCTTGGCCACTGTACACAGCATACCTAAGCTGAATAAGACCCTCATTAGCTTTAGAATGGGTAATCTGGGACGGAGAAGTTATTTTATTATAATAATCTACTCATAGTTTAAGGAGTGAAATGACTAGGTTATTACATTGATAACTCTAGCGCGCCCCAAATCCAGTAAGCGTAGTATGAATGGTTCTAAAGAAAATTAGCAAGTCCAATGTAAATGAGATGTGCTTAATATAATAAAAATCATATTCAATTTTTAATTGGGTTTCTTCGGCCCCAGTAGCATAACCTTGGTTGACTTGTGCCCAACCAGATATGCCAGGTTTGACAATATGACGATAATTAAAAAAAGGAACTTGTTGTTCAAGTTTAACTGCAAAATCAATAAATTCTGCCCTAGGTCCTATTAAGCTCATCTCACCCTTAATAACATTAAGAAATTGAGGAAGCTCATCAACTCTAGTCTTACGAATAAACTTGCCGACCTTGGTAATTCGGTCATCATTATCAACCGTTAAAACTTCTTTAGACGCTTCGCGCATACTACGAAATTTATAGACTTTAATAATCTCACCGCGATAACCAACTCGTGATTGAACATAAAAAACCTTACCACCGTCCTCACGCTTAATCGCTATGGCAGTCAATAGAAAAATTATGAGGGTAAATGGTAGTAATAACAAAATAATTAAGATATCGAGGCAATATTTGATTAGCATATAGTTTTCACAAGGCAGTAGTGAGCCCAGTTCATTCTCATACATATGATTGATTCTAACTCTACCAGTTAATGACTCGCGGATATTACGATGGTGGTAGACAGGAATACCTTGTAAGGTTTTATTAGCAATAAACTCCTGCCAGTCAGCCGTCAAGTCATAGCTATGAAGGTCAGTTACGATACCGTTAACATACTGATCTAAATTGGTGGTATCCAACTTTAACCAATCAGCTGATGGTACTTGTTCGGGCATGTTTAAAGCTCTACCTACTGGTATATAGGCTAGAGTTTGAACTTCATAACGACGATTGATTATGTTAACGATAAACAGGTAACTTAATAGGCAAACGCTACTTAAGCAATAGTAGATAAAAGAAAAAGGAAAATGGGTTAGTTCGGCTAGTGCAAAAATTATAATAAACCAGAAAAGGAATACAGGTAATATATAGGAGGTTGAATTAATACCTGGGAACTGTCGTATCAAGTTCAGGGTAAATAAAGTCAATAAAGTGAGTGTGGCACTGATCAGGATATTAAACGTGCTGGCCTTATCAAAACCTTGAGTTAGGTAATCCCAGTCAAAAAACAGATATGGAATCCAAGTACATAGCAATAAGCCAAAAAATAGCTGAACAGGCAAAAACCGTAAGTACGCTAGTATTTTTTTATTAAACATAATTGGATTCTTTCATTCTCAGGTTGCAGTGCACAGTTAAAAAATTTGATAAGTATAACTTATTAGTAAGGTAAAAGACCATACAATGGTGATTAGTCAGCAATTTAGATAGAAAAGCTACTATAAAAAATGAAAACTATAAAATGATTGCCCGAAAACAAGAGAACTTATTTAAATTTAAGCCATTTTATTTACCAGTCCCATCTCTTTTATCATGATTTCGTTCACTTTGTGCACATCATAAATCTCTTCCGTCAGCTTACGAGACTCCTGTCCCATGATAGCAATCAATTCAGGATTTACTATAAATTTTTCCATAGCAGCGGCTAACTCGTTCACTGCTTTAACCGGCACTAGATAGCCGTTATGACCTTCGGTTACTGTCTCACGACAACCGGGCGCATCTGTGGTAATCACAGGCCGGCCCATAGCCATTGCTTCTAGTACAGAGCGTGATGTACCTTCTCGATAGGAAGGTAAGACGTAGATAGAGCTGGCCGCAATGGCAGGTCTAACATCGTTAAGCTTACCCCAATAGTTAACAATATCATTAGCTACCCATTCGTCTAATTGCGACTGGCTGATTGCTGCTGGGTTTTCATCTATATAGCCAACCAAATGAAACTCAGCTGCTGGATGCTGTTCTTTAATTATCTTAGCGGCTTCAACATACTCGACGATGCCTTTGTCTTTAAGTAGCCTAGCAATGAGTAAAAAAGAAGTTTTAATGTTTCCTGAATCATCGTGGGGAAATGGCAGCACATTAAAATCGGCAACATCAACGCCTGAACCATTGACGATTACCGTAGGGGTAGTAGATTTGAGTAGATTTAGCTTCTTAAATAAGTTTAAATCGTCAGGGTTTTGAAAAAATACTTTACTCGATTTTGCCAATGCTTGTTGATGTAAGCTATATATTAGCGTCTGAAACACACTGCGTTGATTGGTATCTTCAATTTCCTGAAAGGTATATCCTAGCCCTGAAAAAAGAATAAAGCGTTTGGGTACTTTAGCAAGCCATGCGGCTAAAGTGCCATATATAATGGGCTTGATAGTATACGATAAGATATAGTCAGGCTTGATCTTACGCAACAAGCGATAAGTCACCATTAGCGTTTTAATGTCGGCTATTGGGTTAGTCCCAGTACGCTGCATAGGTATAGAATGTATGAAGTAACCAGAGTTTACTAGCGTATTGTAATCTTCAGTGTGAGCTTTTGGATCCGGTGCTAACACATGTACCTCATAACCTAACTTGGCTATTGCCTCTAATAGTTTGCCTCTAAAGTTCAGTACATGAGGTAAGTAATTTGCACATATTAAAAACTTCACAATATTCTACCTGGTTGGTTTAATTTTTTTATTAAAAGTATGTTGAAACTGAATGTTAAAAAACAAATAAAATGTCTCATGCTATTCTTTAAGAACCACATTTTTCTTCAAAAAGAGCTTTTGAATATTGCAGTCAGCGCAGACGAACAAGACATAAATCACTACGAATGCATAGCGATAGCGCACAGCCGTTCCATAGTTGGCCACAACCAACCCATAGACAGACATGCCTAAAGCCATAAATAGCAACCAAAAGGCTAGCTTGTCAGGCCGCTTTATCCAGGCTTGTCGAGTGATTGAAAATAGAATAGCTAATACAAATAAGTTTTCAACTGACTGTATCAACTGTAAAGGGCTACTTGCTTCCCATGGCAAAGGTTTAGATAAGAAATAGAAAGCTGACGTCAGACCTTGAAACACGAAGTCACCTGCACCTGTAATGAGGCTAATGTCTTTCGGATTACCGCCATCTTCAACGAACATAGACACTCTAGCATCATTAACTATAGGGATAGCAATAGGCGCAGAGACCAGTAGGGCAGCTAAGCCGATAGCAACAATAACCAAGGCCTTAGTTAATCCCATACCTTTCTTGGCAACATTAAATATAAAATACAATAAAACAATCGGACCCAAAATGTAAAAATTTTGGACTTTAATTAAATATATTGGAATTATACAAAGCACACTTCTAATAATTTTAGATTCACGAGCATAAACTATCGTCAAAGTCATAAAGAAAAATATTAATGTTTCTCTTAAGCTTAGCGCAGTATATAAAGCAGCACTGGGAAATAGCAAATAAAACCACACAGATACGTTCGTGAATATCTTTTTTACATATAGAATAAAGAACAGAATTATATAAAGAAAGGTGTTATAGAATCCTAAACTTATAACTGAAACAGGTGTTGGAAATGGGATCGACGCAAGCAGCGCGCTGGCTTGTAATACGTTTCCTGAATCATTTAGAGCTTCAAAAAAACCCATTTCACCACTTCTAATATTGTTGACTGTAAGCCAGTATTTTAATTGGTCCGGCATGTAAGAAGCTTTAAATAATACATCATTTAAAACAAGTGGTAAAAAGCAGTGCAGTGCTAATACAATCTGATAGTTACGTGGAACTTGAAACTTATATCCAATTATTATTATTAATAACAGACACATAAATAGGCTAGGTAGTTCAAACAATCTTGTACCTACAAAACCGTAGTTATAAATCCAACTTGGGTCTGACATTTAGTTATCTCTATGGTTTGATATCAATTTAAAAACCTAAATTTGCCATTTTTTTTAGTTATTTCATTATTAACCTATAAGTTAAATTTTGACTGCGGCGTAAAATACTCTATTAAAACCATTATATCTGTCGTTAAGCATACAGTTTAAGGTAAGCGTCAACATTCGCACTTAATGAATAATGATTAATAATACGCGTCCGTGCGGCAGCTCCAATACTAGAGCGCTCGTCATCACTCAAGTCCAAAGCTTTATTAAGTGCTTGAGCTAACAATATATTATTATTAGGCTCAACAAGAAACCCTTCTGAACCAACGACCTCACGGACACCGCCACAATCCGTTGCCACAACAACACACTCACAAGCCATAGCTTCAGCAACAACAAGACCAAAGCCTTCCCAAGCTGATGATAAAACAAAAAGATCACTTGCTGACATTAAGGCTGGAATGTCTCGTCGTATACCTAAAAACTCAACGAACTCAGCAATTTCTAATTTGTTAAGTAATAACATAAGCTCTTCTTTAAGAGGCCCATCACCAGCAATCAAAAATTTAAAATCGTACCGTTGTTTTTTTAGTAGAAAGATAGAGTTCAGTAAATTTTGGTAGTCTTTTTGATGGTTTAAACGACCTACAGCCAAAACTACCTTCTGGTTAACAATATCTAATTCAATACGCTTGTTTTTGCGAGCATCTTTATCAAAATAAAACTGGTTAATATCTATACCATTTACAACACTTATCATACGACCTGATTTAACCGCACCTTTCTCTACAAGGGTATCTACGGCTTCTTGACTAACATTTGTTGATATGTCAGCTAGTTTATAAGTTGAGCGATAAGCTAACATTCTAAGCCGACCGCCTTCATGTGTATTGTGGGAAGAAGAAACAATTTTAGGAACGCTAATAGTTAAGCGTAGTAGTCTAGATATGATATTCGAGTGAAACATATGACTATGTATTACATCAGGCTTGAATTCATTAACTACGCTTCTTAACTTGAAGTAAGCCTTTACAAAATCTTTAGGACTGTTCATTCCAATTGATATTAACTCTATATCATGGCTCTTTGGCGAAACTATAACGTCACCGGTCAAATAAGCTATTTTTACTGTATGGCCTAACGTAACAAGCTCATCAGCTAGATTCGTCACGACGTGTTCAGCACCACCCATACCTAGACCAGTTATCACCATCAATACTTTCACTTAACTTACCTTTTTTTACCTATTAAAAATTCAATGCGCTCACTACTTGCCCCTAATACTTTATCCTCACCAAGTAATGTGAGTTTGATAACTAAGGTCAACTAACTTTCGCAGTGCTGAGCCAAAATTGTAAATATGTATATCAAGAGTTTATTGAATCTACTTTTATTAGGAGTAAGTAAATAAGAAACTTAGAGTGTTAGAAATTTTCACATCCAATGTTTTTAAGGACTTTTATCTAAAAATAGTTTCAGATATCCGAAATTCAAATTCCAAGGACTTGTTGGTGCTTTTGGATGACACGCTCCTCAGTAAAAGGTTCTATAGCTTCTTTTAATAGCTCTGGAGGTGTAGGGTTTTCAAGTGCTTCCTTAATTGCATTAGCCATACTTTTAGGATCATGCATAGGAACCAGATATCCATACTTGCCATCTTTTAATACTTCTCTTGGCCCTGTAGGACAATCGGTAGAAACCAGAGTACAACCTGCCGCCATGGCCTCAATCAAAACATTAGGAAGGCCTTCAAAATAGGATGAAAGAGCGAATACATCTGCTTGCTTAAAAAACTTAAGCGGATTTTCTTGAAAACCCAATAGGCGTACAACGTCAGTTAGCTCTTCTTTCTCAATTAAAGCTTCTAGTTCTGGTCGGAAATCTCCCTCTCCAAGAATAGCGAGCTTAATCGGTCCATTTTTTCTTAATGTACTGATAGCATTAATTAAGTCAGGATAACCTTTCCCTGGGCAAAGTCTACCGGCCGTAATAATTAAGGGAACAGACTTATCTGTTATCCAAAAATCATCCACTGGTTCAGATATTTTTCTTAACGTATCAGAATCATAGGCCATATTATATATACACTGATGTCCTGTTTCTCCGAATATGGCTCGATAGTCTTTAGCCATATCTTCGGATACACAAACAAGTGCATCTATTCTTTTGTTTATAAGAATACTAGAATATTTAAGAGCCCACTTCTTTGAAAAAGGCTTATTAGAATAGGCACGGTAAGGAGAAATACGAGATGAAGCGCTAATCTTAGCTTTTGATCCAGTTACAAGGGTAGCTATTGCAACGATCGCATTGAGATGGTCTTCAGCAGTAAAAATGACATCTGGCTTGAATCTTTTAATATGTGAAATGATAGGTGTAAGCAATTTATAAGTACGCGGAGTGTCCAAGTTTATAACTGTGGCACCATTAATGACTGGTACTTCTAAGCCATCCGGAACATACCCCATAACAAACTCAACGATGTAGTCTCTTCGTAAAAACGCTTTCGCCAAGCGAATCTGAGCAAGAGGAACCCCTGAGTGGGAATATCTCGCAATAAAAAAAATTATTTTTGCTTTCATATATAATCTGTCTTTTTTAAATTAAATTTAGTTCTTATTTATATATTTCTAATATCTCGATATCTTATTAATTTATAAATAATAAAATATAAATTTTTTAACGATTGATAGTTATCCAAACTATATATAATAAGAATGCAGTTATTATCAATAGATTATAGTTTGACTCTAATAATAAAAATTCTTATTGTCATACTTAATTTAATTATTTTATAAGTTGTTTATCTTGGGTATCCTTTTGAGCGAGCTTTTAAGAATATGTTTTATGGAATATTTTATAAATAAATTATAACTTATTGAAGGATATCTATTTTTTAGCTTTAGGAAATTATTTAAATCTTTTGAGCGAGCATACTGATATAATCTATTAGTAATTATTTCTTTAAAGTATTTTTTCTCATCAAAGTCTATAACTTTATTGAGGTTAATATGATATACATATGTGCTTTCTAAGTTTTTACTTAGACTAGTCCTATTTTCCGCTTCAACTCTATATATTGCAGTTATAACAGAGCTTTTTATAATATTATAGTTACGTGCTAATCTTACCCATAAATCTGTATCTTCTCCACGAGTCATAGACTCATTAAAAACCCCTACATGATCAAAACAAATCTTATTAATTGTAATTACATCAGTACATATTATATTTTCTTTTGATGCCTCTTTGAAGTAGTTTTCAATTATAAATATAGAGTTTTTGCGAGAATGCCTAAACATCTTTCTTTCATCAGAGTATCTAAATGAAGTTGCAAATATCTTTTCATCTGGAAACATGCGCATCATTTTTTTTACTTCTTCAAGATGATTATCTTCCCATAAATCATCACCATCTAGAAAAGCAATCCATTCATGACGAGCTTTTCTTATTCCACAGTTACGTGCTGCCGACACGCCTTGATTTGACTGGCTAACCAAGCGAATCCTGTCATCGCTTATACTCTTAACAATTTTAGCACTACCATCGATAGAGCCGTCATCTATAACGATAATTTCAAAATCTTGATACGTTTGATTAAGTACAGATTGTATCGTATTTTTTATACTAAGCTCTTTGTTGTATAGAGGAATGACTACAGTAAACATACTAAATAATTACTCCTGTAAAGTTTAACTCAGACTTGTTTTTCATTTCGTCTAGTTTCGTTGGGTAAATATAGTTACTCTGATCATTCAATATATCTATAATAGAGTTGGCTTTTTCTACTGGATTATATTCACTATCAAATAACCTTAGGCTTTTATCATAATGAATATCATCAAGGAAATCCCCACATTTTCTATGATATTCATTTAACATAAATGGAGTATTTGAAAAGCAAGCAAAAATAGCAGCATGTAAACGTGTCGATATTACGAAATCACAAGATGATATTTCATTCCATGTTGCTCGTGTTTCTTTGTTGTAGTTTATTATTTCATAGCTATTAGGTGCCACTCTCTCTATCGTTTCTTGTGTTAAGCGTAGGTCACCTACAGTTGGGTGACCATTTATAATAAAAAACTTGAAGTGTATATCTTCTTTTTTATCCAAAACCTTTAAAAGATTAATAACTTTAGCGTTTCTCTTATGTTCATTTTCAATATTATTTTTATCAACGATACTTTCAAAAGGACAAACACTTATGCCGACCACTTTTGTGTTATTTAATAAAATATCTTTTTTTTGTATTCCATAAATTTCTGGAAGCAATGCAGCTAAATCAAAAGCATTGACTGGTTCATAAGGTAAATCTAAACTCATTGCAAAGTCAAAAGAAGCTTGATCTCTGACTGCTAAGAAATCAATGTTTTTTAAATAGTCGATCGTTGACTCTTCATCTTTTGTAGTTCTAAATGGCCCTATTGAAACCCCGATACCACCAATCTTAATTTTAGAATGTTTTTTCTTATGTTCCATAGCAAGACGTTTAATATTACTAGCCTGTAGCTCCTTGTTCATTGTTGAACCACCAGCCGAAATCAAATAATCAGTTAATGGAAGTAGTATTTTGTCTTGTAAGTGATATGTTTTTGGAATACTTAGGGGATAACCTCTGATATCTCTACACAATATAGGGAGTCCCTTTTTTCTTGATAGGTATATACTATTACTTTTATTCCAGTATTTTTTTGCCCCCCAAGAAGCTACTTCTAAAAAAGCATCATCACCTGTATTTAGTTGCCCATAATAGCCTGTAAACAAAATTTCAGATTTGAAAATATTTTTATACATTGTATAGTAAACCTCATTACAAACTGTTTGATCATATGTTGGTCTTTCTAACCCTTCGAGCAGAAATAATAGTAATATTAATTAAAAAAACTTTTTATAGCTTGTTAAACCTTTTAATAATTAGCCATTTGCCCACTCGCTAGAATCATATTTTAGGAGACAGTTTTAGGCTTTAATACTATGAGTTATAATCTTCTTTCTTTCCAATGACGCAAAAAATAATGAACAGTCCTCGATTTTAATGCTAAAGAGTAAGTAACTTGTTTAATCCTTGCAGCTAGATTAATCCTAGAAGTCAAATAACCTATATCCGACTCAAAATAACCTGCTGTAACTATTTTAGGATATAAAACTACTGTGCTTTGATTCAAACCTTTTTCTCTAATACAAAATGTATCGGCTGTATTCTGAATTTTTTCTAAACTATCTTCAACTAGCTTCCTAGCACCAACATAATCAACGATATAAGAATGAGCGCCTGCGACATGCCCATCTACAGGATATTTAAAAAACGAGAAACCAGATCCTGAGCAATTTATATCAAGGCGCTTTTCAAAACTACCCTTAGACCAGTGATACCCCGGAAAAGCAATATGCAATGAATGCTCGTGCATAAGCTTAATTGTATTTGTTATTTTTTTTTTGAAACTACTAGTAAGTACTGCATCATCTTCGAGAATTAAGGTATAACCACTTTTAAAATTGGAGGCAATCAACTGAGCTCTTCTATGGCTATCAGCACAAGCGAGGGCATTTCTATTTACTGAATGGTGTATTTTATTATGATAAACATATTTTACTCTGTCTCCTATATTATTTTCTATCCATTCATCAGTTAGCAATGAACCTTCTGTTGCTTCTAAAAAATCATAAGGGATATCCAAATTATCTAATTGCTTTGATATGCTAGCTCTACGTTCAGAAGATGCCTTTAAATTAATTACTAAAATTTTTAAATTCATATGTTTACACCAGTTAGAAATATTTATTATTTATTATTTTAATATAATACTCTGAAGAAAATATTATCCTTATATATAATTAAATTTTTAAAAACATAAAGTATAATTGTTATAAAAACTTTTTAAAGATTGTTTTTACTAAAATCTTACTTGTTTTCTTTGGATCTAAAATAACCAATTTAACCATATTGAGTAGTTTATTATTATTTAAATATATTAATTCCTTATATGTGTTATGCCATTTTATATTGTTTACTGCTTTGACATAAAGTTTTGAATCTGAAAAAAAACTTAATACTTCAAGTCGTCCAGAATTCATTTTTCTAAAGTCTTTCGAAATGTTTGCATCATGTTTTCTGTAAAATGCAAATACTTCATCCATATTAAATATATTAGCTTCCCTGCTTAGAAGCAACCACATATACCAATCTTCAATGAACATATTTGGTTTATAGCCACCTGTCTTCCTCATATTATTCATTCTAATCATTTGAGTAGGTGCAAGAAGACTGTGTTTGTGCATTATAATATCGTCAAAGCTATACGCTCTTGCTTTCCTAACAAACTTTTCTAACTTTCTATTGTTTTCATCTATTACTTGGACTCCTCCGAACACAGCCACATAGTCCCTATTATTCTCTAGAAAATTTACTTGGACGCTCGTTTTATAATTAAACATTTGATCATCTGAAGCAATGACTGAGAAATATTCACCCGTACACCACTCCATTGCCTCATTTAAGGTAGAACTAAGCCCTTTGTTTGGTCTGTTTCTAAACTCGAATTTAACAAACCTCTCCTCGCATATCTTAACCATTTCTTTTATTTTCAATACAGAGTTATCTTTCGACCCATCATCTATGACAATTAACTCTATATTTTCGTAAGTTTGCTCAATCACACTTTTGATTGAGTCTTTTACGAATTCCTCATGATTATAACAAGGTATAACTACGGAAACTAAAGGTTGACTATACTGCATAATTACTCTCTTCGTTTTTTAATATTAAATATATAATTAATAAAAAGATAACATATTACACTAGATAAACGATAGATGTACTTTCAAAACTAAATATTTTAGTGAATGAACAAGTTGAAATCATTAGTAAAACTAAATAAATGATTTATATATTTAAGAAAAGACTTGTTATGACTTGATTCAAAATTATATAGATGAACATCCAACTACCAGTTTTAAGAAAGCTTCAGTAATTTGCCATAAAAATAGTTCTAGTATAGGTAAGGACATGTGTACGAAAAAAAATTTAATCTCTTAGTAGATCAATGGTTATATTTTAAGTAAGTACAATACATTAATGTCAGATAAATGAAAATAACATGAATATATATTAGAAAATTACTTGCTTTAAGCACATAAACGAATAGCTATCTGTTTATGATTAGAAATTCGATTATCAATTTAAATATTGATATTATACTACCTAATATCCTTCAGATCGCCCTTTACTTATTTTTATCTCTATAGCATTAAGTTGTATACTTTATCACTGCTTTATTGGTTGCTCCACTACCAAAAGTAATAACTATTTAAATTAGCCAATTACAGCATAAACAGATGGTCCAACATAGACTGCTAGTATCTTGTTCATCATAAACATAGTAGCCGTCTTAATTAAGACGGCCATGCCATTGAGCGCACTTGTTTTGAGTAAGTTCATTTACAACTTAAACTCATTACAGAGCTGAATTATATTTTGGACATCATCCAATGGTAAAGTTGGCCCTATAGGCAAGCTCAATACTTGCTGATGGATTATTTCTGAAACGGGATAACTCAATTCATTCCACTCTTTATAGGCCTGCTGTTTATGCGGTGGAAGAGGATAGTGTATTAGAGTTTGCACCCCGTTATCAGCTAAATAACGTTGTAGTGCATCACGTTGATCACAACGGATAACAAACACATGCCAAACATGTGCTTCGTCACATGATGTAGGTAATACAATAGCAGGATTATTAATACCACTAATATACGCTGTAGCAACAGCACGACGAGCTACAATCTCAGCATCTAAATAACGAAGTTTTACACGAAGCATGGCAGCTTGGATTTCGTCCAAGCGACTATTTACACCTTGATATAGGTTTTCATATTTTTTATGACTGCCATAATTTCCCAGTGCACGTAATGTCTGAGCTAATTCATCATCATTGGTAGTAACAGCGCCCGCATCACCTAGCGCACCTAGATTTTTACCTGGATAGAAGCTAAAACCACTAGCATGCCCCCAATTACCTGCTTTCTTACCATCAATATTGGCACCATGTGCTTGAGCTGAATCTTCAAGTACTAATAAATTATGACGCTTGGCTATATCCATTATAGCTGGCATATTAGCTAATTGACCATACAGATGCACAGGTAAAATAGCACGCGTTTTCTTAGTAATAGCCGCTTCTGTGTTCTTCGGACACAAGTTATATGTGGCCATATCCGGCTCAACTAAAACGGGTACCAAACGGTTTTCAGTAATAGCAAGAATACTAGCGATATAGGTATTAGCCGGAACGATAACCTCGTCGCCTTCCTTTAATTTACCTAGCTCTTTCCATGCACGCAGAGTAAGCATTAGTGCATCAAGTCCATTGGCAACACCAATTGCATGCTTGGTACCGCAATAGGCTGCAAACTCTTGCTCAAAGGCACGCACTTCTGTCCCTTGTACATACCAACCAGAATCAATCACATTGGTGCAAGCGGCGATAAGCTCATCGCGATATTGGGCATTAATAGCTTTGAGATCTAAGAAAGGAATCATTTTATATACCTAATAATTTTTGCTGGGTTGCCAACAACTACTGCATAGTCTGGTACATCTTTAGTCACAACCGCACCGGCACCAACCATAGCGCCTTCACCTATGGTAATTCCGGGGAGCAACGTTGCATTCGCGCCGATACTTGAACCATTTTTAAGCGTAATACCTGAAAAAACATCGGGATACTGTTTAGAGCGTGGCATTAAATCATTGGTCAAAGTAGCATTTGGTCCAAGGAACACGTTGTCTTCAATACGTGTACCATCCCAAACTTGCACGCCAGATTTCACTGTTACGTTATTACCAATAATCACATCACCTTCGATCAATGTATGAGCACAAATATTACAATCCTGACCGATTTTTGCACCTTCAAGAATGACTACGAACTGCCAAACTCGTGTTCCTTCGCCTATTTCACAAGGCGCTACGTCAGCTAACTCGTGAATAAAACTCATAACCCAACTGCCTCTAAAAATTCATCATAATTACGAATATAGTCGTTTTCATCGTAGTGTTCGCTAGCAAGCACTAATAAAACACAATCTTCACTAAAGTCATGCATTTCTCGCCATACTAAATCGCCAATGATCAATCCTTTATTAGGTGAGTCAAGAAAAGCTTCTTGACGTTGCTTCCCATCATCTAGGATCATACGGCATTTACCAGTAATGCATATGGCAACCTGCTTGAGGTTATGATGAGCATGAAAGCCACGTGCTACACCTGGATGTGTACAGAAAATATAGTACACGCGCTTAATAGCAAAAGGTACCGTTATTTCAGACTCTAAAGCGACTAATGAGCCACGGTCATCACCTAAAGGTGGAAAATCAGTCCATTGGATTAAACTCATATTTCTTCTTCTGCCAAAGCTAGTAAATACTGACCGTAACTATTCTTACTAAATAACTCACCTTGCTGAAGCAACTGCTCTTTGGATAGCCAGCCATTGTTGTAGGCAATCTCTTCTAGACAAGCAATTTTATAACCTTGACGTTTCTCAATGGTTTCGACGAACATACCAGCCTCTAGTAGGCTTTCGTGTGTACCAGTATCTAGCCAGGCAAAGCCGCGACCTAATAATTCAACATTCAAGTCACCACGCTCTAAATAAGCTTGATTGATACTGGTAATTTCTAGCTCACCACGTTCTGATGGTTGAACCTGTTTGGCTATTTCTACAACGCTGTTGTCATAAAAGTATAATCCTGTTACGGCATAATTTGATTTAGGCTGTTGCGGCTTTTCTTCTAATGAAATGGCACGTTTCTGCTCATCAAACTCAACCACACCAAAGCGCTTTGGATCTTTGACTTGATAGCCAAATACAGAAGCACCACTTCGCTTACCAGCCGCTTCACGTAGCATAGTGCCAAAACCGTGACCATAAAAAATATTATCACCAAGCACTAAGCACACATTGCTATCACCAATAAACGTTTCACCAATAGTAAATGCCTGAGCTAAGCCATCTGGACTTGGTTGTACGGCGTAGCTGAGGTTAATTCCAAACTCACTGCCATCACCGAGTAAACGTTCATAGCCACTAATATCTTCTGGCGTACTAATCAATAAAATATCGCGGATACCAGCTAGCATAAGCACCGATAAAGGATAGTAAATCATCGGCTTGTCATAAATAGGCAGCAGCTGTTTTGATACGCCTTTAGTGATAGGGTACAAGCGTGTGCCTGATCCGCCCGCTAAGACAATTCCTTTGATATTATTGCTCATACTTTTACTCCTAAACGTTCACGCTGATAACTGCCATCTTGTACGTTCTGACACCATTTCTGATTATCTAAATACCATTGCACAGTCTTACGTATACCAGACTCAAATGTTTCTTGAGGACTCCAGCCTAATTCTTTTTCTATTTTACTAGCATCGATAGCATAACGACGGTCGTGGCCAGGGCGGTCTGTCACATATGTAATTAATGACTCATAAATGCTGCTAGATGGCACCAGTTCATCAAGAATTTTGCAAATTATTTGTACCACTTCAAGGTTTTTCTTTTCGTTATGACCGCCGATATTATAGGTTTCGCCTATTTTACCTTTGGTAACCACTTCATATAATGCTTGAGCATGATCGTCTACATATAACCAGTCACGAATTTGATCTCCTTTACCATAAATAGGTAATGGCTTACCTTCCAAAGCATTTAAAATAACCAGTGGAACAAGTTTTTCTGGAAAGTGATAAGGGCCGTAATTGTTAGAGCAGTTGGTAATAAGTGTTGGAAAGCCATAAGTACGTTGCCAAGCCCTGACTAAATGATCTGAACTGGCCTTACTAGCCGAATAAGGGCTACTGGGTTGATAGGCAGTAGTTTCTGTAAATAAATGCTTATCTGCATCTTCTTGATCATTGGGGTGTGGCAAATCCCCATAAACTTCATCAGTACTAATATGGTGAAAGCGAAAAGCTTGTTGACGTTCAGTATCTAGCCCATTCCAATAAGTACGGGCAGCTTCTAATAGGGTATAGGTACCAACGATGTTGGTCTGAATAAATTCAGCTGGACCATCAATAGAGCGGTCGACATGGGATTCTGCAGCAAGGTGCATCACGGCGTCGGGCTGGTGCTCTGTAAATACGCGCTTAAGTTCATCTGCATTGCAGATATCCACTTGCTCAAAAGTATAACGCTGACTGTCACTTACACTAATAAGCGACTCAAGATTTCCCGCATAGGTTAGCTTATCTAGATTGACCACACTATCTTGGGTGTTGTTCATTATATGACGTATAACAGCAGAACCAATGAAACCTGCACCACCTGTAATCAATATTTTCATTTAAATTCCTATGGAGCATTTATTAAGCATGTTTTGCCATTTCTTTGAACTGGGAGTTTTTTTCTACCAGATCTTGGTAAGAGCCTTGATCAACTATTTTGCCTTGATCCATTAAATAAATAATGTCACATTTCTGTACGGTTTTTAGACGATGGGCGATCATAATTATAGTTTTTTGACCACTAAAATTATGTATGGCATCCATAATTACTTTTTCTGTAATACCATCTAAGGCGCTAGTGGCTTCATCAAATACTAAAACATCAGCTTCATGATAAAGTGCTCGGGCTATACCAATACGTTGACGTTGGCCCCCAGACAGCTGTACACCGCGTTCACCTACTTTTGTATTAATGCCATCAGGAAGCTGTGTCACTAGTTCAGTTAAGCTAGCAAGTTCTAGGGCTTTATTGACTTGTTTGAAATCGATATCTGCGACAGGTAATCCAAAAGCAATATTTTCAGCGATTGAACCTTCACTTAAGAAAATACTTTGCGGGACAAAGCCTAATACATTTTGCCAAGCGCGTTTGTTTTCAGGAGTGATGCAAATATCATCCATATATAAATGACCGCTTTGCGGTGTTAGTAAACCTAGCAATATGTCAATCAAGGTCGATTTTCCAGAACCGGATGACCCAACCAAGCCGACCACACTATTAGCAGGAATAATCATAGTAACGTCATTCACAGCAGATCTTGATTTGCCAGGATAATTAAACTTAATATTATTTAAAGTAATTTTTTCCTTTAACTCCATGTGTACTGGCATAGCTTCTTTATTAATATATTTTTCCAGATTAAGTGACTGTTCTAAATCTCCTTTGACTGCTTCAAACGCAGCTAAACTTCCTTTCATTTGAGCTAAGCTAGAATAGATTTGCTGTAAAGCGGGGAGTAACTTAAATGCTGCTAGAGCGTAAACGGCTAAAATTGGTAGCACTGCTCCTAGATTACCTTCATGTAGCTTGATTAGTAGCAATACTAGTCCAATCATGCTACCAAACGCTATCAGCTCCATAAAATAGCGAGGTACTTGGCCAATCCCTGCATTTAATCCTAGAGCACGCGCATAAACCCTACCGCTTTCTTCAAAACGCTTAATAAAATCATGGCTGCGATCAAGAAGTAAGACGTCTTTAATACCACCAAACCCTTCATTCATTAATCTAAAGCGATCAGTAGAAACTTGTGATAGCTTTTGGCCATTATAAACTAACTTCTTACGAACAAGCTTATAAAGTAAGGAATAGGCGAGAGCAAATATTAGTAAACCGACTATCGCTATAACAGGGTTATAAATTAAAATACTGACAGATATAAGAACAGCTAAAACTACTTTTGCATTCATCTGCATCAGTGGCTGGACTATTCCATTTGTTATCCGCACTGCTTCTGTAGATACCTGCTTGGTCAATTGGGCGCTACTGCCACTTGCATGAAACTGCCAGCTTTCTTGCATATAATAAGCATAAAGACGGTCAGCAATTTCAATACCGACACTCGCCCCATAAAGTGACAGTTTCCAAATCGTAAACATAGAAACTATAGTAGAAATCGATAGAGCAATAAGAACCAGTAATCCGGTATAAAACACAAAATCCATAGGATTTGTTAAACCAGACATTTGGTACAGCTCGGCAAAAACATTGCTTTTTTCAAGTATAGAAATATCACCGACCAAGGCCATAAAAGGCGCTATAGATGCAATACCTAACAACTCAGTAAAAGCCATAACAACAACAAGAACCTGTAAGATATAAAACTGTCTTACTTGCCGAGCTGAAAGCAATGAGAAAAGCTGTCTAATCACATTAAACATATAAATTCCATTATAAAGATCAATCTAAAAACTGTACATACCATGTTATTGCTTTCTCAATGCCTTGGATAGTATCAAACTGAGGATCATACCCTAATCGAGTTTGAATTTTTCTTATATACACATGGTCATAGCGAACATATCCTGCACGGAAATCTTAATAAACAGGATCTTATTTATCGTTAACATAATTTGCACTTAAGCTTTCTTGTAATGTATGCAATGGTTATTTGTTATCACCATAAGCATAATTATAATGATAACTGTATTTATTCATAAGGTCTTGCTGCACGTCATTAAGGACGATACCATCTACTTGCACGTGTGCTTTAGTCAATTGCTTGATAGCATAGACCAACTGTCCTTCCATCGAGCTATTGTATCGAGTTACTAATAGTACTTTATCAGTATATCGTGACAAGATTACGGCGTCTGATGCGGCCAGTATCGGAGGAGAGTCTATAACAATATAATCGTAATAAGCATTTACCTCTGACATCAGCTCACCAAGTCTATCACTGGCCAGCAGTGAGGTTGGATTGTGTGGCTGCTGACCTCTGGGCATAAAGTCAATATTATTCATAGCAGTAGGATGAATAAAGTTAGTTAGCGAATTATCAGTTTGCGGGCGTTCATTGTTCTGTAATAGTGCATCGTCCTGTGATAAGTAGTCTGCTAACCCAACATTCTGCTCTATATTAAACACCTTATGCAGCTCACCCATGCGCATATCGGCATCTATAATTAAGACTTTTTTATTCAGTTGCCCGAATACCTCTGTTAAATTAGCAGAGATAAATGATTTACCAACGCCTATACTTTCACCTGTAATAAGGATGACATTAGCACGCTGACCAGATTTCTCTTCACCTGGTATATCTAACATCAGATGCGTTCTTAAGCTTTTGATAGCCTCATAGCTCAGACTATTATGATCAACATAAGCCAATAAGCGATTTGGTGTGTTTTTATTTTTACCTAAGCGTGTCAGTGAGAGTGAGCGCGGAATTGTTGCAATGACAGGCACACCAGTTTTTGTTTCTAAACGATTAGGATCTTTGACCGTGTTGTTAAGTAAGCTTCTAAGGAATACTAACAATATTCCTAGCAGTAGCCCTGATAAAGTTGCTAGCATTATGAGCTGCTGCTTTTTCGGTGCAATAGTTCGATAGGTACTGATAGGAAGGTCAACAATACGCGCGTTACCAATTTGGCCGGCTTTGACGATTTTTAATTGCTCATAGTTTTTGAGCATCGTAAGATAAATTTCTCTATTGATACCCATATCTTCTGATAGTTTTAAAAACTCTTTTTGTATCTCAGGTAAATCTGTAATCTTACCTTCTACTTCTCGTTGTTTTGCATTTAAAACTTTGAGTTGATCATTAATTTGCACGACTAGTGGGTGATCTTCTGTATAATACGTCGTCAGATCGGCTTTTTTGAGTTTTAACTCGTTAAGTTGGTTATCAATTCCATCGATTTTTCCTACTAGCAATCCAGCTTCTTGATTAATATCGATTGAGCCTGAATTTTTGCGAAACTCATTGAATACAGCTTCAGAGTCCTCAAGCTTTTGTTTAAGCAGAGGTATCTGCGTTTCCATAAACTTAAGGGTTGTTGTGGTTTCCTCAGAGCCACGTGACTGGTTCTGATCGACATAAGATATAATAATCTGCTTTAATATTGAGGTTATTTGCTGTTGGTTTGCACCAGTTAGCGATAGCTGAAGAATACCTGTTGAGCTATCGAGTTCCGTCACCGTTAAAGCGCTGTTTATGCTGTCTGTTGTATCTTGTAGAGACTGCTTACTAATATTAATAGGATGAGCGCCAGCGGGTAAATCGGTGACGGTAATTTGGATGACACCGTCTGTGCCTTTAAAGAGATGAGGCTGATTCAGTTGTCCTTTGAAGTCATCAAAGCCATTACTGAGTACGAATCCTGTATCAGATCTTACTAAGGTAAAAGGACGATTGAGATAGTCTTGTGAGACGTTAAATTGACTGACTTCTACCTGTCCGTTTTCCGTCTTTAGCGATACCCCTTCAGGCGTGTTGAACTGGGTATCCGTGCGATTGTTTTTTATTCTATCCCAAGAGTTGACTGTAGGATCGTTAAGTCGGACACTTAAATGCAATAGGTCAACTACTGGTTTTAATATCATACGCGACTGTATTAACCGTACTTCTGTCTGAGCTGGACCGACATCAGGTGACACCAACTCTGAGATATTCGAGCCCAATGCCGAAATCCCCTGTGACGACTTGTCAACCTGTATTAGGGCATCTGACTTAAAGATAGGGGTCTCATATCTGCTATAGAGCACTCCGATGAGCCAACCCAGTAGTGTAAGAAAGACCACAACTTTCCAGCCGCGTAATAACACTGACAATAAAGATAATAGGTTTATATCGTTATTATCTTTTTCAGAAGCAGACTTTGATAAATTATTTGAATTTGTATTCATAAATAGTCACTACTTAAATTTTATTAAACCATTGATCCAAACTGTCAACGATATCTTGTTTGGCAGTCTCAAATGCTGTTTCACTATGACCATAAGGATCGGCAACATCTTTGTCAATCCAATGTCCGATTCTAAAGATTTTGCCACGGCAATGCGGCCACTGCTCTTCAATCCACTTGCTTTGGCTGGTTGACATGGTCAAAATCAGGTCTGCTTTTCCTACCAGCTGCTCGTTGATCTGTTTGGCAATATGGTCGCTCATATACATATCGTCTATTGAGTGGCTTGCCGACATGACTGCCATCGCTTTGCTATCAGCAGGGTGACCTACCACGGCCGATAGACCCGCAGAGTCAATATGTTTTTCAGGATAGTGATGCATCAAAAGAGCGGCAGCTATCGGGCTGCGGCATATGTTGCCCACGCAGACCACTAAGATATTATTAAAACTCATGATACCTACTACTATCTAAAGACGTGAAATAGAATTAATTGCCGATGAAGAGGGTAATAATGAGCTGATGATACGATTCCAACGTGTTAAGCCCGTTGGATCAACATAAACAATGTCGTTTGGTTGCATCTCAAAACGGTTGGCAAGTGCAAAGCTCGTAATGGCTTGCATATCTATATAATAGATGTTGGTATATGGAGCTGCCGGATTATCTCGAACCACATATATTTTAGCAGCATTGGCGGTATTAGAATTCAGACCATTCGACTCACCTAGGACCTGTGCCAAACTAATGCCTTGCTCGAGAATGAGGACAGGCTCTACTTTGCCAAACTCACCTAAAACATAAATTCTATTGCGGCTTTGACTGTTTACGTGAATGGAGTCGCCATCTTGCAGATAAATTTGGTTGGCTGACGAGCCCATTTGTCTTAATGATTGTAGACCTACGTTATAGTTGATGCCTTTACGGTTAAATACGATATTGTTGGAGTCGCCAGCTGGGGTCGCTCCTCCTGCCATAGAGAGTGCGCTATATAATGAAACTGGTGCATCTGCAATACTGAACTCGCCAGGCTTACTCACTTCACCATCAATAAAAAATTTGTTGCCACGGTAATCAACCACTTTGACTTGGGGGTCTGAGTATTTAAGATAACGTTGCAGCTGTCCACGCAGATTAGAGGTAAATTGCGGCACACTGATGCCACTGGCTTTAATACGTCCTATCAGTGGAAACTGAACAAAGCCCTGCTGATCTACTGGATAACCAGTTTCACCAGCAGATGAAATATCAGGGTAGCCAACTAAGATAATGCTTAGGACGTCACCTTGAGTAATGCGATAGTCTACTCGATGAGACGATTTAATTAGGCGAGATAGGTCACTGTTAGGTCGAACAGCGGCTTGCTTGGGAGGCAGTGTGGCTAAACTCAGTGGTTGAACATTAAAATGAATGCCATTATCGGCTGTAAATTCGCCATTAGGTGGCAATGGGCCAGAATGAAGGCCAGAGTTGATGGTAGCAGTACAACCAGAAAGTAGGCTGCTGATTATAAAAGTGAAAGCAACAGTAATGTACAGTGATTGCTGATTTTTTGAAAAAACCATGATGAACTTTTACCCTAAACTAAGTGCGGTAAGCAATTAAAATTATTATTTAATGAAAGTAGTTAGATATTAAAAAAGCAGCATCATAGCACATTGAAGGGCATATTAATCAAATTCACGGGTATTTAATGAGCATATGCTTAAAGACCCCAGTGTTAATAACTTTACCTAAGTAAAGTGCTAAATACAAAAAAGGTTACTGACGCTACATAATATAGTGTTAGTGACTTTTTTAGCTCTTATTACAATCTAGTCACTACTGTTTTATCCAGAAATTTAGTGTTTATATGACCATGTTAATAAAGTAAACAGTATTGTCTTTGCTAGTGCGCGTCTGTATTAGAGTAGCCAACTCTATCGCTTGCTTAAGATGTTAAGTCGCTGTTGACTACTCTAGCCAATATCTAGATATGATTTCAGATTCATGCATAGTCTAGAACGCAACTTTGATAAATAAGGAGCAATCAGTAGTCCTAATTTTTGCATCTTATACAGTCCCTAGGGTTCTTAAATGAGTATTGTAAATGGTTACTATAAATTTATTTTTTCTAAATTTGCTAAAAATGCTGCAAAACCTTCTGTTGCCCGAGCTTCTAAACGGCTGCTGGTAATCACACGGACGCGATTACTCCAAGTGATAGCATAGCCTCGTGTCTCAAATTTCTTAACCAAATCTACATCTTCATGGCAAGGTAGTGGGGCAAAGCCACCAACAGCAAGATAGGCCTCACTGCTAAAACTTAAATTTGCCCCATGAATATGGTGATGTCCCATCATATCCTGGTAGTGCTTGATATAATCTTCCTGTGTTTGTGGCGTTAAATGTGTCCAGCTATCAACGCTCACCACGCCGCAAATCATATCGGTGGGCTGCTGCGTAGTATGGTTGATTTGCTGCACCAGCCAATCTGTAGTCACCACTGAGTCAGCGTCCGTACAGGCAAGCCAATTTGCTCCGTGCGCGATAGCATGGCGAATGCCCATATCTCGCACCCGCCCTACACAGTGATAATCACAGCATATATAATCAACCCCTGCAGTTTTGATCAGTTCGAGGGTGTTATCTGTACAGCTATCAAGCACCACCAGCGGATATGCTGCAATGGTTGAGGGTAGTTGCTCAATGGCTGTTTGAACCGATGCTAGGCAATTAATAATTGTCATCGCCTCATTATGAGCGGGAATCACAATAGCTATTTTTATATTTCTCATTATGATTTTATATCATCCATTTTCTTGCTGACAGTCATACCGACTTTCATATTAGGTTTTCTTGCATAGCAACTGAACTTGACGAGTTCTGCCAAACGTCTAATAGAAAATCGGTATCTACAATCTTACTTTGATGATTAAAAGCTACTGGATGGTCAAAAGCCACTTGCTGAGCTCTTTCATTATTTGTGCTGTTTACTAAGCTAAACGCTTGTTGCAATCGTTGGTGCACCGTTTCGCCCGTCATCGCAAAGCCATCAATAGCATAGCGCCAATGACAGCATAGTAACGTGCCATCTATGGCAAGGTTTTGCCCAATCCAAGTGATAACCTTATCAACATCATTTGGCGATAAATAGTATAAAATTTCACTAATAACGATTAAATCAAAGGGTGGTTTATTAGCAGGCGGCTTATTAGAAAGCGGTTTGTTAGCCAACAGCTTATCTGTTAAAGGATAGGTATGTAGGAGCGTATCTTCTAAATTTAATAATGCGTTAGGGATAATACCTTGTATAACCCTCACATGCGGAGACCCCTTCAAACGTTGTTTGGCAAGTTGCACTGCCTGAGTATTACCGTCTACACTTAGTAAGGCGTGACAACGACGCGCAAGTAACTCACTAAATACCCCATTACCGCAGCCCAACTCAATGGCATTGCCATATTGAGCCTGTGGTAGCACTGCTAAACACATATCGCGCTTTCGTTTTTCGTACCAGCGGGTCTGATACTGCCATGGGTCAGTATTGTCGTTATATAACGTATCAAAATAGCTTTCAGAATAGGCCGCTGGATACGTCTCTGATAAAAGGGCAGACTGGTTGTCCGATTGGCCGCATTCAGCCGAGATCATTTTATTAACATGTAAACTGTCATTGATATTCGTATTAGTAGACGTCGTAGACTTAGGGTTGTGGCTCATATAAATAAACTTCCCAAGGTTGGCTAATTCTAGCGATGGTTTGCGCCGATAAAATTGGTGGGTTACCCGTACTTTCATCAACGGTAATTTGACTGGTAAAACAGGAGATTGCTTGGGATTTACGCTGTAATTGTTCATCAGTTAAATCAAATCTGCTGGCATAGTGCCAAGGAATACGGCTATCGGCAGGAGTTGCCCAATGCCACGCCCAAATTAATACTTGATAACACGCTAACTTGTGCTGCTTGGCAAATGCAGTAACCACTTGCCCTGTCGCCTCGTGGTCGGGATGCCCATCATGAATAAAGGTCGTCACTAAAATATCGTCAGGCTGGATAATAGCGGCTAATTTTTTGGTGAACTGTGCTTGTTGGGCAAAGACGTCGCCATCGGTTAAATCTAGGGCAATAGTCGTCACATTATGAGCCACGCCTAATACTTTTAGGGCTGCACAGCTTTCTTGCGGACGAATGGTATCAAGCTTTTGCGGCGGATAAATCTGCGAATCTGGATGGCTCTGGCTGCCATTGGTGACGTAAACAACTACGATAGGATTGCCATTGGCAGCCAGTTGTTGCAGCATACCGCCACAGCCTAATACTTCATCATCAGGATGCGGGGCAAAGATGCACACCCGCTGGTGCAATGGAAAACTTTCTGCAATATTTAATCGAGGCAAATTTTGCAACCCTTGCCAATTTTGCCAGACGTCCTGACTGGTCCCGTCGCCTTCAATAACTCGGTCACCAACAATCGGATGATGATGTTCAGGCGTTACGTTGTGATTGGTTATCGCATTCTTATCAGTTGCCGCGACACTGTTAGTAAGTGAAGGGTCAGGAAGTATAGAATTTGCTGCTACATTTGCTGCTGTCGTATTAAGTATCAGAGTTGCCATATATTTTCTTGCCCTTCTGTTAAATCACTGGTTAATTCGCCAATCTTTTGTAAATCAAATGCCCCATGACTTTGGCGAATAAATACAGCCAAATCTGCTGATAATCTTGCAAAGTGAGCATTACGACAAAATGGCGTTGCCCCCAATGCCTGTCCGACGGTTTCTATGACTAGGCGAGCTACCTGCTCAACGTTTGATCTTAATTGGCGAATCGCAAGTTCGTGGCTATGTAGCGGTTGGCTATCTATTAAGTCAGCAACATGATGAAAATACTGTTGAGTGACTGCCAATGCTGTACTAATTTGCCCCAAATACATGGCTTTATAATCATGCGGTTTGTGCTGGTAAGCGGTTATTAGATAAGTTGCTAGGCAAGCTGTCGCGCCATACCAACAAGCGGCAACACCTGCTGCCCCATGCCAAAATCCCACACGTTCTAGATACGCATTTGCCGCGCCAACATTAGTGGCCGGTACCTGATCAAACTGTATGGTGCCAGTATCAGTAGCTTGCATGCCCACCGCCTGCCATTCATCATTGTCAATCTCAATTCCATTTTCTTGCATATCAATGATAAGCAGTTGCGAGTAGCCATTCTTATCTTTATAAGTCATTAAGGCATAATCAACAACATTGGCCCCCGAACACCACCCTTTTGTGCCGCTAACGTTGCCCTGCTGATAATATATAGGATCGGGGTGACCTTCTGAGGCCCAAACTGCCCATAGCCCATCGGTATTTTTGTCATAGCCTACTTCATGCAAAATACTTAGGGCATCTAAGTGCGATTCAAACCACTTTGCAATAGTCAAATCAATGCCCGCAACATGCGCTAAAATTTGCCAACGAATCAAGGTGTTTGAGTTTGTCCCTTCGACACTGGCAGGATGGGGGATTTTATTGCTATAAGTGACTAAAATATCTAATATATCATGCCGCAATTTATCCGTTATGACCAACGTGCTAATGGCTTGATTATCAAGGGATATAATATCCTCTACAGCGGCTTTAATATTTTGTAATGAAGGGTTCTTTGCATCTACCAGTAACATAGGTGTTTCCTAATTATTCTTGTGGGTCAGACATTTGTGCTGTGGCTGGGTACTAGATACTAGATATTTGTATGACGTCTTTGCCATAATGCAGGTCATCTAAAAAATTTTGTTGCCAAGTGTGTAAATCATGCTGCTGTAATCCTTGCAATAACATTTGATGTCGGGTCTTGCGCTGTGCTAATGGCATCGTTAAGGCAGTTTTTAAACCATTTATGATGCTTTTAGGCTGGTACGGATCGATAATGACGGCCGCATGCATTTGCTCGGCAGCCCCTGCATAACGTGACAGTAATAATACCCCGGGATTCTCAGGATTTTGAGCAGCAATATATTCTTTGGCAACTAAATTCATGCCATCTTTAAGCGAATTTACCCAACCGATATCGCTATGCCAAAACGCCGTCATTAATGCCTCGTGGCCTAATACCGTTTCACTATAAGTAATCGCTTGCCAATTATTTATAAAACCGTCAGTTTTAAAGGTATCTGTTCTACATTCATTAGGTAAAAATTGCTGGTTAATGTCATCAACGGCTTGTCTGACACTGGCATAAAGCCGTTGATAAACGGGTAAATCTAAGCGGCTAGGGCACGCAATTTGTAATAATTTTAGCTGATGTTGATACATAGGATATTGCTGTAAAAAGCGACGATACGCTGAAAAACGCTCTAACAAACCTTTAGAGTAATCAATCCTATCCACAGCAATGATCTGTTGTGCGGTAGATTTGGTAGTGCTTTGTTTCTTATTTCGTTTTGCAGACTGTAAAGATGAATCAATAACCTGCTGGATTTTTGCTACATTCACACCGATTGGATAGGCATTAATCGCTAAACGATGCGTGGCGCACAAGTCTAGATTAAGAAATAACTGCACACCAGCTGAGCTATTAGCTTTGACAAAACTCTGCTTGGCATGTGACGCATTTATTGGCAAATGTTTTGAAGGACTGTCTTTTAAGAAGCTACCTTTTAAATAATGCTGGAAGACGGCGAGACAGTTAGTTTTATCCTGCTGAGTTTGCGTGCCGAGCACATCATAATGGGCAAGATGCTTGATCAGCTCTAAGCTTTGATCAAGCTGTTGCCAAAACTCTAATGAGACAAATGGAATGTGCAAAAAAAAGCCGATACGATTGCTCATACCCAACTGACGGCAGTAGTACGCCACGCTTAAAAAGTGATAATCATGTACCCAAATCACATCGTCGGGTTGGACAATTTTTTTTAACTGCATAGCAAACAGACGGTTTACTTCTTGATAAACTGCATAATCTTCTGGTGCTTGACTGATTAAATCTGTTTGCTCGTGTAATAGCGGCCACAGTACATTATTGGCAAATCCGCAGTAGAAATGCTGATGTTGTTTGGTAGTTAGAGCAGTAGTGATATAGGGAATTGCTTTATTAGCTTCCTGTAGATCAGCGCTTATTAAAGTTTTTTGTTGGCCACTGATAAATTCATCGGTATCAAAGCCCTTATAAGTATTAACAATTTTGCCATTCCAGCCCATCCAAATGCCAGAGTTTTCTATTAATGCATCGTGCAATGCTACCGCAAGTCCACCTGCCATCGGCTTATTGTCGGACATTTTAACCCGATTAGATAGGACAATTAAGCGGCTCATATAGTGGGTCTCATTTTTTTGGGCAGTGGGAGGGAAAAAGTGTCTGCTAAGCCAGAAGATAGAGGGGCACGTTCTTGATAAAAGGTCAAAAAGTTATCAAGTAAAACGGTCACCTCTTGAATGTCATGCACATAATAATGGGCGCAAGTTGGCTCACTACCTACTTTAATACCCATACCCTTAACTAGTTTTTGATGTTCATCGGCTGGCCTGTTGTTCTCTATTACACTATCGCCATCTTGGATTGCAGCAAATCCTGCTTCATCGGTAATATCATCGCCTATAAAGATAGGGCAAAGCTTATCGCCGGTTTGCATATTTTCTAGCAAGGTCAAAATCGCTGTACCTTTATTCGTCCCTTTTGGGACAATCTCCCAAACATATTTACCTTCTTTCAATATCCAATCAGAATAATTTTTTAACGCTTTCGACATAATGGTATAGGCCACATCGGCTAAAGCAGGATTTTTCCGATAGTGTAGGGCAACGGAATACGGTTTATCTTCTATAGTGAAATCACCATAGAGCAAACAAGACTGGGTAATAGCTTCTCTTATGGCGGCAAGTTCGCTGGTATCAACTTGCACAATATTATTGTTTTTATTATTGCCGCCACTATCGCTGTCTTTATTCTTGGCATCATCAAGCGCTATTTCTAATCCATGAGTTGCTGCAATCGGCAACTGTATAGGAAATAGCATTTGCTTTGCTTCAGCAAGACTACGCCCTGTTACGATAGCAATGTTAACGCCCTGATTTTGTATTCTTTGTAAAAGCGTTAATGTTGTATTTGAGATGACGCTATCTTTTGGATTAAGTGTAAAATCTGCAAGCGTGCCATCTATATCCAAAAATAAACAATAGGCCTGCTGATTGGATAAATAATCGGCAAGGTTTTTTGGCTGGAGGTAGATAGACGAGCCATTTAAAATAGGGCTTCTTGCTAAGGTCACACTCTTTCCTTTTTAATAGAACATCATATAGGGCGTTGTATGTTATATGTTGGCCTAAATTAACCTAAATTCGAGATAATTTATCTGCTGAACACTACTGCTTCTTTGGATTTATTTTTCATAAAACCTATTATAAATTATCAAACTTTATAATAAGTTTGCCATAAATCCAGACATAGTTTGTTGGCGAGAAGGCTTAATTTGGCATGAGTTCTGTAACTTATTAAACCCAAAGTTACTTATACTTACCTAAGCAAAAATACAAACATGAAAAACCCCTATAATCCATTCTTTGTAAGGGTCGTAGGGTGTTTTTGCATTGAGATTAATAACTATGATTTAAAGGTTAAGCGTAGCGGATACATCACTACCTTTAACTCTAGAGGGCTTAACGTTTGGATCAAATACTAGAGACAGATAAAAAATTGATTAGTAACGCGTTCAGTCGGTAGCTAATAACTCTTTGAGCAGCTTTTTAATTGATTCTGTTGCCAGCTTATCAAATTGAAAATCCTCTGAAGGGAAGGCTGGCAAGCTATTCTTAACTAAGGCATTAAACCTACTCTCTCTTATGATTACCTAACTCAAGCAAAGAGTTTTGAGACAGTGCTTTTTACAATAAAATCATTCACTAGGATCAGCACCCGGTGGGAAGTCATGACGTAACTGTACAACATTGGCAGCAGTGACTGTATCAGTAAAATTATTGAGATCGCTATGCACATACTGCGTGACCGCTGCTATTTGCTCATCATTCATCATACTGTGAAAGGAGGGCATACCGCGCAGACCGTTAATAATCACGCTAATAATATAATATTTTGATTCCATCTTACTGTTATTGGCAAGTGGCGGATAGTAACCTGCGCCTTGTGCACCTTCACCTTTTTGCATATGACAGCCAGCACAGGAGTCGTCATACAGCTTTTTGCCATTAGTCGTTATAAACCCATGTTTGTTTTTAGAGCCGCCTTCAACGCTTTCTTCAACACTGCCTTCAAATTTTGCAAGCCACTTTTGCAGGTTAGCATCTTCAGCCATTTTTGGTAGTAAGCTGACATCGACGATATTAACTTGCGGCGACCTAAGCTCTTCTTTAGTCATATAAACCGCACCCCACGCGCCATTATTGCGACTGGCTTGATTATCAAAGACCATTTGCATGGCTTATTGCTGACTGGCAAGGGTGACAGCATTGGCTTTGGTAGTCTGACTACAGCCGGATAGCGCGACTGTTGCTCCAACACTCAAAACCATTACCGCAGTAAGTAGGTTTGGTTTCATCATATCCATGATTACCTCTAAATTTATTAACATTAACTTACTTTAATAATCATCTTAATCAACCAAGTTTTTTTGCCTTTTGATGCAGTCGCTGTGCCGCGTCCATACCGGATAAAATCGCACCTTCTTGCCATGCTGGAATGTGTGAGCAGTGCTCACCTGCCAGTACAATACGATGGTCGATAGCACATAAGGTATCGTAGTACTGGTCGCGGCTCGATTCACTCCAAATACCATAACAACCGAGTGACCATGGAATACGGTGCCAGGCAACGGAAGTCCCAGAGCGGAACTCTTTGGTGTATTGCGGATGGATATATTTGCCATACTCCAATGCTGCATTAATACGCTCTTTTGGATTTAAGGTATTAAACCGATAAGAGGCTTCGCCAAAGCCATACGCGCCAAGTAGCACGCCTGAGCCAGTGGTGAACATATCATGTGAGGGATACGAGATTTGCGAGATGGGCATATCGGTATAGCTGATACCGCCATAAATCCACTCATCTTCTTCCCAAAACCTACGTTTAAACTCCAAACCTACTTTATAAGAGGTGTCGTAAGGCACTGCTGCCATCGCTTGTTTCATTGGCGCTGACACGTTAATTTCAATTTGAGTCAATACGGATAGTGGAATAGTGCAGATACACCAATCTGCGCGCACGGTTTTAGTGGCGCCATCCATATTATTGGTAATGCTATTACTATCGATATAATCGACAGTCACGCCTGTCTCATCTTGATAAATCTTAGTCACTTTGGCATTGAACGTAATCATGTCTCGGCATTCACGAGTGAACGCATCACCGATTTTTCCCATACCGCCGACCGGCTGAAACATCGCCGGTTGATGGTTATAGACGGTATAGTTGCTATAAATATCTGACCACATGCCCGAATTTAAGAGTTTGTTCATTGGTATCGGCGTTGAAGGCTTAGCGTCAGGCATCAGACCGCCACCCGGATAAACGCTATAGCCGCGATGTTTACTGGTCTCAAGGCTTTTAACATAGCGATAATTATTATCAAGCACACCCCAGCCCTTTAGCCCTTCTAATAGCTTTTCTTTGTCCTCTTTATTGACCGTTTTATCAAGGCTGCCAGTATTGACCGCTTTAGATAATAGCTCTGAGACATAACCCCGTATGTCGCTTTGCACTTCACCTAAACGCTGCGGCGCGCCATTAAAATGAGTGGTACGATGCAGATAGGCGCGGTCATTGGTTTGGATAAAGGGCTGTAATGCGACGCCAAATTTTTTACAATAATGAAAGACAGCATAATGATGAACCGGCAACCGCCATGGTCCGCCATTAAAATAGTTGCCTTTTTTAAAGTCGCAAGTTACCTCATCGCCGCCCAGTTCCGTATATTTGTCACCAGCGTTTAGAGTCCAACTGCGACCGCCACCACGATTTTGAAACTCAAGAACAGTCACTTTATAACCGGCCTTACGGAGCTCATAGGCCGCAGTAAGCCCGCCCAATCCTGCTCCAAGTATGACGATGCTGGCACCAGCAGGCGCACCCGTTAGATTCATCTCTTGTTTAAAGCTAGACTCAGAGGCAAATCCTAACGTGGTCATCGCCTGATACATGGCCGTTGCCCCTGCGGTCTTACCAATCATGGAAAGCAGTTGCCTACGTGTAGGTGATTGAAGCATATCGTTCATTTTATTATCCTTGTTATAGAACCGTCGTCCATGACATCAGGTGGTATTAGGTGTTTGTATCGCTGGGTTAACATCTGAATTAATAGTATTTATTTTAAGATGCGTTTGACATCAGCAGCACTCACATCACTACTTTGTAGACCACCGAAATTAACTCGCACATAATTGCTGATACTGGCGATTTGGGCATGAGTTAATTCTTTCTCAAAGCCGGGCATTTTGGGTGCTGTGTTTAAAGCGCCTTTAGCACCATACGCAATAACGTTAATCAGTGCGTCTGGTTTAATACGTCGAATACTACTTAGACCAACGATAGATGAGTAGCGTGCATCGGGCTGCGCGTAACCATCCACCCCATGACAGCTACCACAAGCAGCAAGATACAGCGATTTTGGTGAGTTTTTGGCATTATTATTAGTACTAAAATTATTATTAGTATCAGTGTTAGTAGTGGCTTTTGCCTGTGCCAAATAGTCTTTTTGCTCGATTAAATTATAAGTAATAGAACGACTGACCGGACTGGGCAGCCGTGATATATCGACGGGTATCACATAGTCGTCCGTCTTGATGATAGGGATTACTTTTAGATAAGCAGCCATGGCGCTTAAGTCTGCATCGGTTAGATATTGCGTACTATGGGCAACGGCTTCAGCCATGGGTCCACCCGCATAAGCACGTTTATCGAGCATGCCAGTACGCAAATAAGTGGCAATATCTTGTTCACTCCAGCGCCCGATGCCGCTGTCATTATCTGGGGTTATATTGGGTGCATACCATTTACCGAGTGGCGCACCGGATAGATACTTTTTCTTATTAAGACCTTGCGTGATGTTACGCGGCGTATGACAAGTGCCGCAATGTTCTAAGTTATTAACCAGATATTCACCGCGTTGCTGGGTTTGGGTTAGCCCTGTACGGTTTTCGGTGGACGGCACATTAATCACATTCCAAGCCAACATTAAGGTTCTGATATTTAATGGAAACGGCAGTTTAGTGGTGTTTTCAGGATCTGCTTCTACTGGCGGTACGGTTTGAAAGTATGCAAATAACACGCTGATATCCGCATCAGCCATGCCATGATAAGACGGATAGGGCATCGCAGGATACAGCTGGTGAGTGGGCACACGGCCTTTTTGCAGCGCTTTTTTGAAGTCAGCCTCAGTATAATTACCAATGCCGTAACGTTGAGAGGGCGTTATATTGGTCGAGTAAATATTACCAATCGGGGTCTCAATCGCGACGCCGCCGCTATAGTCTTCACGGTGACAGGCCATACAATCAGCAGTACGGGCAATATAGGCGCCGCGATTGACCAAATCACTATTGGCAGGGCTAACATTGGGTAAACTGGCGGCCGGGCTAGTAGAAGGCAGACGAACACCATCAGCCATAACAGCGCTGGAAGCCATACTTAGTGCAAGTGCAGACAACATCAAAGAAAGTGGCTTCATAATATCCTCACAGGGCTGGCAAAATAGCGTTGGCAAAAAAAATCTGACAAATAATATTGAACTGTTTTTATTAAAAATAGGTTGGCTATTGTTGAGCCGCCTCAACCTAAATATTCAAAGTCAGATTTTTAGTCATACCAAATACACTATATTTCTTTATATTCCACTTAGTACGGTCAATTGTGGCGGTGAAATTGCCACCACAAACAGACTTTTCAAGAGTAGGCTTCAGGTAGCAATCAAACTTGGTCGCTATTAAGCTAATAGGATGAGTTTGACCGTGCACCGTTAATTTACCATCGGCTTGAGTGACCTTTGGATTGACTTTGTCAGACTAAATTTATAGGTGGCTGCTTGACTAACTGTACAACCTGCAAGCAATATAGCGTCCCTAGTGGCTAGTGACTAGTGACTGGCAGTAACAAAATACTGCTGGGTCAAATAAAAGTTGATTCATAACAACATTCCTTTACTGTATGACCTTACTTACGACACGATTTTTGAGAGTTTACTAGCATTACTTTATGTAGATTGAGTTTTTAAGGTTAATACAAAGATGATTATGTGGAGGAAATGAAAAAGTACTTTTTTAATTAAATATTAATCATAAAAAAACCGCCAAATAAACTAGTTATTTGGCGGTTCTGAAATACAGTGGATAGTCTAATAATTATAGCGAAATGTGCTGAGCTTGCCCTTTCTCGACAGCAAGCTTAGCCGCAGCAGAAGCGACTGCCAAATCTTGTAAGCCAACACCAGTACCGTCAAATAGCGTGATTTCATCATCTGAGCTACGACCTGGATGATCGCCGTTGATAACGTCGCCGAGGGTAGTGATGTCACTTTCTTTGATAGCGCCAGATTTAATCGCATGCTGTGCTTCACCAATACTAATCGACTGGGCGATTTCATCAGTAAATACCGTGGCAGCAGCGATTAGTGCTTCATCAACTTCCTGCTTACCAACCGTATCAGTACCCATACAAGCAATATGCGTACCTGGTTTGATCCACTCTTTCATCAGTAGCGGCTCAAATGCTGAAGTAATGGTAATGATGACATCGGCTTCTGCACATAACTGTTCGCGCTCAACAGACTCAAATGGTACGCCTAATTCTTCAGCGACGGCTTGTAGGTTACCAAGACGATCTGCATCTTTATTCCAAGCGACGACTTTTTCAAAGTTGCGTTGCTCAAGTGCCGCACGTAACTGAAAAGTAGACTGATGACCTGCACCAACCATACCCAGTACTTTACTGTCTTTACGTGCTAGATGGGCGATTGATACTGCTGATGCCGCTGCAGTACGTACTGCCGTTAAATAGTTACCACCAACAAGCGCGCGTAATTTACCATTATCAGGATTAAATAAGAAAATCGTTGATTGATGGTTGGTCAAGCCTTTAGCTGCATTACCTGGCCAATAGCCACCTGATTTTAGACCAAGCGATTTACCTGCACGGTCAAAACCTGATTTAAAGCCATATAGTGCATCAGCATAGCCAATCGCTTCGCGAATAACCGGGAAGTTATAAGCGTCACCACGTGACATTGCTGCAAATACATTTTCAACCGCTTTAAATGCAGAAGGGCGATCAATCACTGATTTACAAGCATCTTCTGATACGATCAACAGACCTTCGTTGTTTTCTTCACTCATTATAAATTCCTTTTTATACTTCTTAATTTGCAATTTTTAAATAAAAATGGGCTGTTGTAGGCTAAAGCTACAACAGCCCATTTAAAAAATCAAACTCATTCAGCGTGCGGCTTTCAGCGTCTAATAATTAGTACGCGCGACCACGTGCAGATACAGGCCATACGGTTTCAACTTTACCGTTACGGACACCAACATAAAAATCATGGATGTTACAAGTAGGATCACAATGACCCGGTACAAGTTTCAGTTTTTCATTGATTTTTAATACGGCATGAGGATCACTTACCACGCCATGCTCGTCTGAACATTTAACATATTCAACATCGTCACGACCGTAGATAAATGGTAGGCCACTGTCTACCGATTGCGCTTTTAGACCTGCGTCAACAATCGCTTTGTCAGGTTTAGCATGGCTCATAACTGACGTTAGGATGAATAAAGCATTTTCCCACTCACCAGCATCGATACGGTTGCCATCTTCATCTAGGATACGACCGTAGTCAGCGTCCATGAATGCGTAAGAACCACACTGTAATTCGTTGAAAACACCTGAATTACTTTCGAAGTAATAACTACCCGTACCGCCACCTGAAACGAATTCTGGTTTTAGGCCGATTTCAGTCAATGCATCAATGGCATGTTGTACTTGAGCAATAGCAATTTCGGTTTTAGCTTTACGATCGCTAAAGCTGTCCATGTGCTGCATTGCACCTTGATAAGCTTGAATACCAGTAAATTTGATATTTTCAGCAGCATCAATCGCTTTAGCGATTTCAACAACAGCTTCTGTAGTAGTCACACCACAACGACCTGCGCCACAGTCAATTTCGATATAGCAATTAATTTCAGTGCCTGCTTCAGTTGCTGCAGCTGATAACTCAGCAGCACTATCAACATCATCGACACAAACGGTAATTTTTGCACCCAATTTAGGTATGTTTGCTAAACGCTTAAGTTTGGCTGGCTCACGTACTTGGTTTGATACCAAAATGTCTTTGATGCCGCCACGTGCAAATACTTCAGCCTCAGAAACTTTCTGACAGCATACGCCGACAGCGCCGCCAAGCTCTTGTTGCAGTTTTTGAACGTCAACTGATTTGTGCATTTTACCATGGCTGCGGTGACGCATATTATGGTCTTTCGCATAATCGCCCATCTTTTTGATGTTGCGCTCAAGAGCATCAAGATCTAAGATCAGGCAAGGGGTTTGGATATCTGCTTCATCCATACCAACAGATGCAGGGACGTTAAAACCAACTTCTAATTCTTCAGTAATCATATTCGAACTCCATTTGTTTTCATTAGTTTTATAAAAATGCGTTTACATGTACGCATAGCTTGCGTTTAATCAACACTTTATTTGTGCTTGGTACAAAGCTAATTAGTTCCAAGGCAATTTATCAAGATCAACGTTACCACCAGTGATGATGACGCCTACTTTTTTACCGGCAAAAACCTCTTTGTTCTTTAAGATAACAGCGAGCGGTACGGCACAGCTTGGCTCTATAACGATTTTCATATGAGTCCAAGTAAGCTTCATCGCTTCAATGATTTCTTCTTCGGTCGCCGTCAAAATATCAGTCACATAGTTACTGACAAAATGCCAAGTTAAGTCTTTAAGCGGCACTTTTAGACCATCAGCAACGGTATCAGGTGCATCATCAGCTATAATATGACCGGCTTTAAATGAGCGCGCAGCATCGTCAGCGTTTACTGGTTCTGCAGCATAGATTTTGACATCTGGCGCTAGATTAGATAGCGTTAAGCACGTACCTGAAATCATACCGCCGCCGCCAATAGGTGCCACTACCATGTCAGGTTTCACACCAATTTCTTCCATTTGCTCTAAAAACTCACGTGAACAAGTAGCTTGTCCGGCAATGACGCGTGGATCATTGTATGGATGAACAAAATCACCGCCAGTTTCCGCCTGAACTTTAGCGAACACTTCTTCACGTGACGTGGTTGATGGTTGGCATTCAGTAATAATACCGCCGTAACCACGTACCGCTGCTTTTTTAGCTTCTGGTGCGCTATAAGGCATGACCACATTACACGGTATACCACGGCGACCTGCCGCATAAGATAAAGATAGGGCATGGTTACCTGAGCTGTGCGTACAGACACCGTTTTTGGCTTCTTCTTCAGAGAGACCAAAAACGGCATTTGATGCGCCACGAACTTTAAAGGCACCGGCTTTTTGAAAGTTCTCACATTTAAAGAACATCTCACAGCCTGCCAACTCATTTAAAAACCGAGAGGTCATAACTGGTGTGCGATGGATGTATGGCTTAATACGCTCATGCGCCTCTAGCATATCATCAAGGGTTGGAATCACTAATCCGTCTTCGTTTGTGATCATAAAAAATAGTCCTTCATCTTTTGTTTAATTACTTGTTATTCAGTGGCTTTTATTTATTTATTTAGTTGGTGCTGTGTTGCGATAATACTCTTGCGCAGCAGCAACGCCTTGACCCAGTTGAATAGGATAATCCAAATCAACCATCGCCATCTCAATCGTTGCAAGCCCAGCTAGTACCATGACTTCAGTCAATGAACCTAAATGACCTATTCTGAAAGCTTTACCATTCATCTCGCCTAAACCAATACCAAAAGAGATACCATATTTATTAAAGGCATGATCGGTCAGCTCATTACTATCAAAGCCTTCAGGAACGAAGATGGCGCTTACGGTATTAGAGTAAAGATCAGGAGTTTGCGCACATAGTTTAAAGCCCCATGCGCTAACCGCTTGGCGTACGCCTTCGGCCAAACGATAATGACGTGCATAGACGTTTTCAAGCCCTTCCTCAGACAACATCTTGAGACTTTCTCTTAAACCATAAATTAGGTTTAATGGTGGTGTATAAGGAAAGCCGCCATTGGCATTCGCTTTTAACATATCACGGAAGTCAAAATAGGTGCGTGGTAGCTTAGCTTCATCCATATGACTCAGGGCTTTTTGACTAACGCCTAAGACAGCCATACCTGTTGCAAGCATAAAGCCTTTTTGTGAACCAGCAACCGCAACATCCACACCCCATGCATCCATCTCAAAAGGTACAGAAGCAATTGAGCTGACGCCATCTACAAATAGTAGAGCGGGATGAGCGGCGCTATCTATAGCTTTACGAACAGCGCCAATATCACTCATTACCCCAGTCGCTGTTTCATTATGCGTGACCATAACTGCTTTTATCTCGTGCTCTGTATCTGCACTTAAAATGGCCTCAAATTGATCTGCAGGTGCGCCAGTACCCCAAGGACATTCAATGACTTGCACATCGAGTCCGTGACGCTGACACATATCAATCCAGCGATGAGAAAACATACCATAGCGTGCAATCAAAACTTTATCACCAGGTGATAGAGTATTACTGATAGCTGCTTCCCACCCGCCTGTTCCGCTAGAGGTGAATAGCAGAACCTCACCATCTTCTGTGCCAATTACTTCTTTAACACCAGCAAGTACTGGTAAGAAAGTGTCTGAGAAATCAGGGGCACGATGATCTTGTGACGGCACATTCATTGCGCGACGTAGTCTGTCTGGAATATTGGTAGGACCAGGAATAAAAATTGGGTTTTGTTGTGACATGATTCACATCCTTGTAAGTGTGTATAAAGGTGACACAAAAATAGTATATGTAGGTTATCAAGCAGATTTAATGCAAGAGTCTTCCTGACCCATACAGTTTTGTTTTTTGTTGTTTGCAGTTTTTACGTGTTTTACATATTTTGCGAGTTTTATAGATTTTAAAAATTAACCATGTCAAAAGAAAGGGGTTGCAGGTGATTTATCACTCTACTGCTTACTGCTTACTTTTTATGGCTTTTCTTGCGGTAACGGTTTTTACGAAGGCTAGACTAAGAGGTTTTGATTGAAAAAGTGTAGACACTCATCAACCGATTGAAATATAGCATTAATAGCAAGTCGTAACAAGGTTATTTTAAATAACCCTTGTACTATATCGTTCTCAACTATTGCAATGATGACCTATGCGGTCGAATACGTAAACTTTAACTTGGAATATTTTGATTAAGTAGCCTGACGATGAGAGGCAAACCACATCTATCTTAGCGTTTTTTATAGCTTAAAATTTTTTGAATCCTAACCTCACTTTGAGTGCATAGCATACTAAATCTTCTGTCATGCGCTTATTGATGGCAAAGCCAGTAAGATTTTTAGTGTAGAGGTCTTTGACACCTCCTAAATATAACCAGTCCTCGAGGGTCTAGATATAGTTGATGTCGCTTACCCTGAGAAACATTGCTTTGCAAGATTGGGGCAATTGGCACTAAGTTTCTGAACTAATATATTTAAATAGACCAGCTTGTTATGATTTGAGTTGGTGGTGACATTAAAGCGCTTATGGCGACGGTAAGCAATGTTATGCTCTTCTTTAGGGTTTCTGACCATTTGTTTGCTGCTTGCGAATTTCACGACTAACCCAAGTCATAATGGCTTGATGGCTTAACTTCCAGTACGCAGCATATACGCATAATACTATGTACTTACGGATTGGCTTCAATAAAATCGTACTTTACGAGCTATCATAAGTTCAGTATCATATGGTGCTGTACCAACACACTTACCTCGGCTGGTTTTTATGCCAATTTGATAACGTTTGTATCGCTATTCATAAGTACTGTGCAGCTACATTCAAGTGAGCAGTATTAACTGTTATCTTTTTGACACCTTCCGCTTTAAATTCTGTACTATATCTTTGGATTTTCTTGGTCATGATAAACTCCTCGTCGAGAGGTTAGTTTAACTTTACGATTTCCCCAGAATAGCCCAATCTCTAACTGACGACAAACTGTTTATTCAATGAAGCAAACACAATAAAACAATCCCTTCGTTATCAATACTGAAGGCTTATGGAAGAGATTTAATTTGTTATGGGTATCAATCTTTAATTGTGTGGATTTGAATAGTTTTAAAAAAGTTAGATAAAGACATGAATTTAAACAATTTCTATTATTTACTGAATCAGTAAAAATATTTAAACCATTAACTTTGTACCACAATACACCTTTAATAAGAAGATTTTATTATGCAAAACAAACGTCCGTTATATATCCCCTTTGCAGGTCCTGCACTCTTAGAAACCCCTTTACTAAATAAAGGCAGCGCTTTTTCACCAGAAGAGCGTGATAGCTTTAACTTAACCGGTTTATTGCCTCATAATATTGAGACGATTGAAGAGCAATCCTTACGTGCCTATCATCAACTTTCCTCATTCATCACTGATATAGATAAGCATATTTACTTGCGTAATATACAAGATACCAATGAGACGTTATTTCATCATCTGATTGAGCAACATATTGAGGAGGTCATGCCTCTCATTTATACCCCGACAGTTGGTCAAGCGTGTGAGAAATTCTCGCAAATTTATCGCCGTAAACGTGGTTTATTTATCTCTTATCCTGAGCGCCACAAAATCGATGATATGCTACAAAATGCCACCAAGCAAAAAGTAAAAGTGATCGTTGTCACCGATGGTGAACGTATCTTAGGCCTAGGTGATCAAGGTATTGGCGGCATGGGTATTCCCATTGGTAAATTAGCGCTATATACCGCTTGTGGTGGTATTAGCCCAGCGTATTGTCTCCCCATTTTATTAGATGTCGGCACCAATAATCAGCAGTTACTTGATGATCCTATGTATATGGGTTGGAGAAATCCACGGATTTCTGGTGATGAGTATAATGAATTTGTAGACTTGTTTATTCAAGCAGTTAAGCGTCGTTGGCCAGAAGTATTATTACAATTTGAAGATTTTGCTCAAGAAAACGCAACCCCATTATTGAATAAATATCGTGATGAGCTGTGCTGTTTTAATGACGATATTCAAGGCACGGCTGCTGTTTCTGTTGGTACTTTGATAGCAGCATGTTTGAATAAAGGTCAGAAACTTAGTGAACAAAGAATAGCATTTTTAGGTGCAGGTTCAGCCGGTTGTGGTATTGCAGAACATATTGTTCGCCAAATGCAGCGTGAAGGGTTGACAGAAGAGCAGGCTCGTAAACAGGTATTCATGGTTGACCGTTATGGTCTGCTAACAGATGACATGACAGAGCTACAAGCTTTCCAAGCTCCGCTAGTGCAAAAGAAAGCAGATATTGAAAGTTGGGATAAGAGTCAAGAACTTAGTTTATTGCATGTGGTTGAACAAGCAAAAATAACGGTATTGTTTGGCGTTAGTGGACAAAAAGGTCTGTTTACCAAAGAAATAGTCGAAGCCTTATGTTTTAATACAAAAAATCCAATTGTATTACCACTGTCAAATCCAACGTCTCGTATTGAAGCCACACCGCAGGAAGTGACCAATTGGAGTCATGGTAAGGCTATTGTTGCAACGGGAAGTCCTTTCCCTAATACGACTTTTGAAGGTCAATCTTTTGAGGTTTCGCAGTGTAATAACAGCTATATCTTCCCAGGTATTGGTCTAGGTGTTTTAGCATCTCGTGCGACGGGTATTAGTGATAATATGCTGACCGCGGCAAGCCAGGCACTGGCAGACATCTCAATTGAATATGAAAAAGCACCTGGCGCAATATTACCGCCAATTAAATTTATCAGAGAGATAAGTGAAAAAATAGCCTATGCAGTGGCACTACAGGCGGTTGAAGATGGCTTAGCATTACCTGTAACCGCAGAAAATTTAGAACGTCGATTGACCTCTAACTTCTGGTTACCTAAATACCGCAACTATCGTCGTACTTCTTTCTAGATTTTAGAAAGCGATCATAAAAAAGCCGAATGCTACTGTTATAAGTAGCATTCGGCTTTTTTATTTTACTTTGTTAAAGTTTAAGCAATAAGAAACCCTTACAGTCTAATGACGGTAAGGGTTTCTATTGTTTCTAATATATGGTGGGCCCAGTAGGACTTGAACCTACGACCAAAGGATTATGAGTCCTCTGCTCTAACCAACTGAGCTATGGGCCCTAACGTTAGACGCACAATGATACCTGATTTTTTAAGTTTTTCAAGTAAAAGATAACAAGTAACCCTATATTTTTTAAATATCACTGCCTGCCAGGGTTAAACTACGTCCGCCATCAACAGTAATAATCTGACCAGTGACATAATTGGCTTGGGCCAAATAGAGCACACTATGAGCAATATCGTCAGGCATACCGATACGCTGCATAGGAATAGAGGAGATAATGCTTTGTTGCCGCTGCTTATCAAGTGCTTGATCACTATCAGCGTCTGGCAGGATATTAACCCCAGGGGCAACACCATTGACACGTACATGTGGTGCCATATCGAGTGCAAGTGACTGTACCATCATCCGGTGTGCAGCCTTAGCCATGTTATAGACGGTATAACCACTAAAGGGTTTATCATGAGCGTGAATATCTAATAGGCTAATAATACAGCCATGCTGCGCTTGCAAATAAGGCAACAATGCTTGGCTTAGGAGCAATGGTGCTTTGGCATTGGTTAAAAATAACTCATCCCATACGTTGTAATCAATGCTACCAACGGGAGTGGGATAAAATCGCGACGCATTATGTACTAATACATCAAGCTGACCGAAAGTTTGAATGACAGTCTGGGTAAACTGGTCTAATAAATTACTATCATAAACAAGAGCTAGATCTGCAACAATAACGGCTGCGCTATTAGTACGATTCTCATTAAGAGTAGCGGCTAAACTGTCTGCTTGTTGTTTACTTTTATAGCAGTGGATAATTACCCGATAGCCTTGAGCGTGCGCTGCTTGAATAATGGCTGACCCAATACGCTTAGCGCTACCAGTGACTAGCATCACTGGGGCTTGTTTATCAGTAGCTTCAGGACGGATAGGATGTTGGTGATTAAAGTAGCTCATAAGTTAAGACAGATTGCTTTGTGTTTGTAGTTGTGCTTGTAGCTGTTCAATACGGGCTTGACGTAGCGCTGCACCGATAGCAGGGCCCTTAAGGTCTGGGGCAATTGCGTCCATAGTGATTGCATGGAAACTATTGAGCGCTAACATCATTTGCCGATGCTGGCGTGCCAACTGTAATACATGACTGGTGACCAATAACTGCGAGAGTTTATCAGGCTCTTTATGTGCGTTACATGCTTGAATAAGGTCGATTTTCTGTGCCGCTGTTAATTGCTCTACAGCTATTAGATGTACGGCTTGCTGAACGAGTAAAGTAGCAAACTGGGTTTGCGCTTTGGGTACTTTAGCGCTGTTGCTAATACTAGCAATATTTTTTAATGGCAGCATCGGCTTATCAATAGTAGCAATAGAGTCGTTTGTAATATTGAATAGCGACTCATCAAGACTTGCCATCAATAATGCCCAACGTTGAGATAAGTTTAGCTGCATTTGCGCGGCAAAATAGAGAGCGGTCTGCACCGTTTCGCGCACGTGAGTATTTGCCCAAGCCTGATGTAGTGGAGAAAAAAACTCAGTCAGTGCGCCAATAGAGAATAGTTGCTGCCAGTATACTTGTGGAGAGGTTTGCATCATCGCGCGGCTGGATTCTTGCCAAATACGCTCGGCACTTAAATGGTTAAGCTCATTACTAGCAACCAGCTTGCGCATTAATGCTAAAGTCTCATCAGCGACGCTAAAGCCTAAATCATAATAACGGCTATAAAAGCGTGCGACGCGCAACACTCTTAACGGGTCTTCGCTAAAGGCATCGGACACATGGCGTAAGACCTTAGCTTCAATATCATCTAGACCATTATAATAGTCAATAACTTCACCCGTGATAGGAGTATCATCAGTTAAACCAGTTACTTCTATTGCCATCGCATTGAGCGTTAAGTCGCGACGTTGTAAGTCATCGAATAGGGTGACATCCGGGCTGGCATGAACGCTAAAGCCTTGATAGCCATGCCCAAGCTTACGTTCAGTACGGGCGAGGGCATATTCTTCTTGAGTAATGGGGTGCAAAAATACGGGAAAGTCAGCACCGACTTGATGGAACCCTGCTGCTAGCATCTCTGTAACTGTCGTACCTACTACTACAAAATCCTTATCTGTAATAGGACGCCCTAATAACTCATCACGTACCGCGCCACCAACGAGATAGACCTGCATCGTAACCTCTTATAGTTAATTATATTAAAATAAATTTTCAGATGATACAGCTGTCAAATTTTTTATCAAAAAAAACCAGCTCGTACCTTTGTTACAATGGCACTCGCTGGTTTTATTATAACAGACTGCTATCATTAACTAATAATAGGCGCAGATGAACCTAGCACTTATAAATCAGCATTAGCTGCTTCACTCTCTAAGTCTTGCGCTTCAGTCACGGCAAGGGCGGTCATATTCACCACACGACGCGCCGTCGCTGATGGGGTTAAGATATGTACTGGCTTATTTGCGCCCAATAGAATAGGACCAATCGTTGCGCTACCTGTCGCTGTTTTGAGTAGGTTAAATGAGATATTAGCGGCATCTACCGTTGGTAAGATAAGCAGGTTTGCCGCCCCTTTTAGGGTGCTAGAAGGCAAGTCGTGAGCGCGGATATTGATATCTAACGCTGCATCTCCTTGCATTTCGCCATCGAAATCAAAGTCGACCTTCATATCGGTAAGCAGCTCATGAACCTTACGCATTTTCACTGCGCTGGCACGGTCTGACGTACCAAAGTTGGAATGCGATACCAAAGCCACACGTGGGGTGATGCTAAAGCGGCGCAATTGTTCAGCAGCTAAGACCGTCATTTCAGCCAATTGTTCAGCGGTAGGGTCTTCATGGATATAAGTATCAGCAATAAAGATATTGCGATCCTGCATTAAGACAGCATTCATCGCATAAAAATCGCTGACGCCTTCTTTTTTGCCGATGACATTTTGAACATATTTGAGATGCAGGTGATAATGACCAAAAGTACCGCAAATCATACCGTCTGCATCGCCATTATTGACCAGTAATGAGCCGATTAGGGAGGTTTTACGACGGGTATCACGGCGTGCAAGTTCGATACTGACACCATTGCGCTTATTCTTCTCGTAGTAGCCTTTCCAATAATCTTTGTAGCGGGGATCATCATCAATGTTGACGATTGTAATATTGACACCATCTTCTAGACGTAAGCTGAGCTTTTCGATATTTGTCTTAATAACGGACGGACGACCAACCAAGATAGGGTGCGCTAGACCCTCATCAACCACTACCTGAACGGCAAGTAAAATATTATTGTCTTCGCCTTCACAGTAAACAATGCGCTTAGGATCTGACTTAGCGCGTGCAAAGATAGGCTTCATGACAAAGGCTGAGTTATAAACGAACTCAGACAGGCTCTGACGATAGGCTTTGAGATCATCAATAGGCAATGTCGCAACGCCAGTATCCATCGCAGCTTTTGCAACAGCAGAGGCAATCTCAATGATAAGGTTTGGCTCTAGTGGTCCTGGAATCAAATAGTCACGACCAAAGCTTGGAGTGCTTTCAATGTTTTTAACGTTGCTCATTGGCGTTGCCTCAACATGCGCCATCGCTGCAATCGCACGTACGCAGGCAATCTTCATCTCTTCGTTGACGGTCGTTGCGCCAACGTCTAATGCACCGCGAAAGATATAAGGGAAGCACAAGGCATTATTAACTTGGTTTGGATAGTCTGAGCGACCCGTTGCCATGATAACATCTGGGCGTACAGCATGAGCCACTTCTGGCATAATCTCAGGCGTTGGGTTGGCAAGTGCGAAGATAATAGGATCTTTTGCCATACGGCGAACCATATCAGCACTCAACGTTCCGGGCATAGACAAGCCTAAGAACATATCCACATCATCGATAAGCTCGTCAATGGTGGTGGCTGTCGTATCACGAGCATAAAGCTGTTTTGTTTCATCTAAGTTTTCACGGCTAGTGGTAATTATACCGCGTGAGTCAGAAACATAGATATTGTCTTTATTAACGCCAAGTGCGCAGATAATATTTAGACACGAAATCGCTGCTGCGCCTGCGCCTGAACAGATAACTTTGATATCTTCAATTTTTTTGCCTGTTATTAATAAGGCATTGAGCATAGCGGCGGCAACAATGATTGAGGTGCCATGTTGGTCATCATGGAAGACGGGGATGTTCATACGTTTACGCAATTCACGCTCTATTTTGAAACATTCTGGCGCTTTGATATCCTCTAAGTTAATACCACCAAATGTCGGTTCAAGAGCGGCAACCGCTTCGATGAACTTATCCGGATCATCTTGAGCAATTTCTAAATCGAAAACATCGATACCAGCGAATTTTTTGAATAGAACCCCTTTACCTTCCATGACCGGTTTTGAGGCCAACGGACCGATGTTGCCTAAGCCCAATACTGCCGTACCGTTGGTGATAACACCGACTAAGTTACTACGCGCTGTATATTTGGCCGCTAAGGTTGGGTCTCTTTGGATTTCAAGACAAGGGACTGCCACACCTGGCGAATAAGCCAATGCCAAGTCATGTTGATTGGCCAGCTGCTTAATCGGCGTGACCGAGATTTTACCCGGTCGCGGGTGTGAATGGTAATGTAGAGCGGCTCGTTCGAACTGCTCTTTGTCCGTGTTATGAGTATCCGTATTCAAAGTGGTATCGTCATTCATAGTCATCGCCATTGTTAGAATAAATTGGAATAAAACAAACCGTGATAAAGATAAGTTAACGCTTTAACCTATACCGATAATGGTTAAATATTTAATATAAGCAATAAAAGCTGGCGCAAAATTAATCCGTTAGTAAACACCATAAACATTCTGAAAAAGAACGCCTGCTAACCAGAAAGTTATTCTAGCACTAATGGTAATTCACTGGCTAGGTAACAGGTAATCAATATGCGAATATATAGTAAGTTGACGTGTAGTATTTATTATATTGATGATAGAAGTTACTTATTAAGCAAAAATATTGAATTTATCACTTAATAAGCGATAGTAATAGGATGAACCAGCAACTCTAGTAAAATATGCAATTAAGATGAGCAGCTAATGGGCAGTTGCGGCGCGTTCGGCATTGGCGGGCGACTGTCTAAATCAGTAGCAATGTCTTGTACTATATAGGGAGTACTAAGCAACTCAAAAAGCCGTGCTACTTCTTCAAATTGTCCTTGTTCTGCGGCATCAATGGCGTGTTGAGCCATACTATTGCGCAGTACATAGACCGGATTATTAGTCCGCATACTTTCAATGGTTTGCTGTTTTGTCAGATGAATTTGCTGCCCAATAAATGTTAAATAACGCGTTGACCAGTCTTGCCAAACCTCAAGTGCTTCAGCATTTAATTCTGTCAGCATGGTTTCTAGCAGCTGTTGCTCATAGGGAAAATCTGTTGGCGCAACCAGTGCTAATAAGCTGCGAAAACTATTGGTATAATCGAGTAGATTGTCCTCTAACAAGGTTAAGAACTCAAAAGCTAAGGTTAAGCTAGCAGATTGATGCGGCAGTCCCAGCTTTTGGCACAGACCGATTTGATAATGTTGCATAAAGGTTGGCTCATAGACTGATAAGCAATCTGCCAAGCTATCACGGGTGACTCCAGCTTGGGTCAAGCGCATAAAGTGCGGCAACCAGGTATTCATATTCCAGTGGCCAATCGCCGGCTGGTTTTGGAAGGCGTAGCGACCACTATGGTCGGAGTGATTATTAATCCAAGCAGGATTAAAGCGCTCCATAAAACCAAAAGGGCCAAAGTCTAAGGTACTGCCGGTAATGGATAAGTTATCGGTATTCATCACCCCATGGGCAAAACCAATCAGCTGCCAATCAGCAATCATCCGCGCCGTACGCGTAACGACCGACTCCAAAAATGCCAACACGGGTGATGCGCTGTCACGGCACTCTGGATAGTAAGTATCAATCATATAGTCAGTAAATTCACCCAATAAATCAGGGGCAAAGCTAGCAATCCACTCGACATGACCGAGCCGAATATGACTGTCAGCAACTCGCATCATTGCCGCCCCAGCTTCTATCCGTTCGCGGCGCACTGGCGTATCAGACACCACAAAGCCCAGCGCGTTAGAAGAGGGAATTCCTAAATTAATCAGGGCATGACCACATAGATATTCGCGAATGGTGCTACGTAATACTGCGCGTCCATCACCCATCCGCGAGTAGGGCGTCAGACCACTGCCTTTAAGATGCAAGTCTTGTAATTGGTCATTATTGTCGATTACCTGTGCCATTAATAAGCCGCGACCATCCCCCAATTGACCTGCCCATTGCCCAAACTGGTGACCGGCGTAGGCCATCGATAAAGGTGCAAACTCTGTAGGCACATAATGACCGCCAATAATTTCCACCCAGCGTGCCATTAAATCGTCATCATCTGCCCACCCAAGCTGCTCAGCAACTTGAGTATTAAAGTGTCCTGCACGTGGGTTGTTAAGAGGAGTAGGCAGTTGACGATTATAAAGACGGGTGTCTAATTTTACATAAGTATTGTGATAGCGCATATAAAGTGTCCGTATGACGTTATAAAAATATCAAACCACTATAACATAGCCTAAAAAGACACTAATTGAAAATTGCTTAACTAAAACGATGCATAAAAAAATCCCCCTATCTATGACAGATAGAGGGAAGGAGAACTGTTAAAACTAATATACTCTTCAATAGCTTCTGAATTAAGCGGCTTTATTATTATAACCGATTGAGCGGAACGCTATTTTCAAATTGTCATTATGTTCATGGATTTTCTGTTCAATCTTGGCATATTCATGCTTGAGATTGTCATCAACTTCATGCAAACGGTCTGCAAATTCAGTCTTTTTCATCTCAATCGCTTTGGCTTTTAGCGCTTGCCATTCTTCAACGGTTTGCGTGAAGGCATCAAATTCAAACTTGATACGATCTTGGAAGCTTTGCATTGCGTGAGGAATATCGAGTCCATGTGATTTTACGGTATCAATTTGCTGTTGCGCTTGTTTGAACTGCATTTGTACTTCAGCATGCTTGATAGTTGTATCATCAACGGTACGCAGCTCAGTAGTTAAGCCTACTTTTGATAGACCAGCAATCAGCCATTTAGTAGGATCATATTGCCACCATTTCACACCATTACGATAGTCATATTGGAAGAAGTGATGATAGTTATGATAACCCTCGCCCCATGTAAACAGTGCTAAGAAGAAATTATCCCGAGCAGTATTAGTATCTGTATAAGGACGTGTGCCTGTGATATGACATAACGAGTTAATGAAGAAAGTAAAGTGATGGGTCAACACTAGACGTAACAGTCCAGCAAGTACCAAGGTACCCCACACATCTCCGACCAACCAACCAACTGCGGCTACTAAGCCAACGTTCGCTGCTAAGATCCAAATACCATAATATTTATGCTGAATTTGTAGCACTCTATCTTTAGTCAAATCAGGGATGTTTTTATAATCAAACTTACCACTTGGGTAGTTGCGTAGCATCCAACCAACATGACTGAACCAAAAACCGCGCTTCGCTGAATACGGATCATCCAAACGGTCATCGACATGACGGTGATGACTACGGTGACCAGAAACCCAGTCAAAGGCTGACCCTTGTACCGCTAGAGTTGAGCCCAGCAACAAAAAGTTTTTAACAATTGGGTGCGCTTTATAGGAACGATGCGACAACAGACGGTGATAGCCTGCCGTTATACTGATGCCTGTCCATACCATAAAGGCACCAAATACGCCCCAAACTGGTGCGCTGACCTGATGGGTCATTAAATACCAAGGCGTAATGACAGCAGCAGCAATCGGCGTTGATATCAAGAGCGCAGCCGGTATCCAATTAATTGGTGCTTTTTTAAACTCAAGTTCACGGATATCGATAGGCTCTTTTATAGAGACAGTATCTCTATGGTTAGTAGTATCGGTAGTCGCGTTTTTTATATAGCCGCTTGTGGCGGTAGGCTGCTCATTAAGTGCTTCGTTCGTTTTGCTACTATTCGTTTCAGTAGCGTCGAACCACGTTTTAAAACGCAACGCTTGAGTGCCAGCAGTCTGTATGAGCGTGTCACCAGACTTGATAGCCAAACGTAAGCCTTTTAACGGTAAACCCATTGCTTTTTTTGCAATCATATAATATCCCTAACGGTATTAATTCAAGTGTCTATATTACCCTAAATTTAAGTGAAAGTGAACGGTTATACACTAGAAAAATCCTACTAAATAACAATAACTTGTATGAATTATAGAATAATATCTTACGAATACCCTACTAGCTATCAGGAATTGAGCAAATATGTAATTTTTACCGCTCTTGTGTTAAAGCGAGGGTTGAAAAAATGGTAACAGTCTATTGTGGAAATCATCTTCAATTTAAGAATAGTTTGATCTAAATTGACACTGAAGAACAGGTCAAACGTGTGATAGGAAGGGCAGTATTGAAAGCTTAACCATAACTCATATTTATAGTATCTGCGTTGGGATATCAGTAATAATGAAATCAACTTGCCATTTTACCAGCTGCTTTATTTCCTTAATATCATTCACGGTCCAAGCACTCATTGACAGACTGTAGCGATGGCAATTTTTAATGACTGACTTCGTGAGTAGAGGATAGTAGACGCCAAGCTGAGAGCAGCCCAGTTGTAAGGCAGTATTGGGTGCTGAGTCTAATAGCTTGGCTGTACGTACTAATAAGCCACGTGGAATAGTGGTCAATAGTTTGTTGCTTTGGAGCTTAGTGAGTAATTGCGTATCAAAACTGGTAAGCACAATAGGTAAGCTGGCAAGGGGGCTGTCGACTAAATAGCGTGTTAACGCATCGATTAATTTGTGATAATCAGTTCGACTATGGGTCTTTACTTCTAATTCAATGTGAGTGAATCGCGTTAGAGCATGTGCTTGTGAGTCTACATCTGAAGGTGCCGGGAATAAAGGAGCCAAGTGCGGCAGCCCATATAACCGATTCCGCGCCCGCTTTTGTAGCTCTGAGATGAGTTTTGAGGCAGACCACTTTGAGGCGTATAGATTTTTAAAAGAGAGGGGTAAAGCTTGCGCCAGCGTATCTAAAGTAATGATTTGATGACCTGATTGCAGATGACGTTGAATCTCCGTAAGACTGAGCTGATCAATTCGTGACTGTAACCCACACAGGCGTTGTAAGGTCTCATCATGAAACACTACCAAATGGCCGTCGGCGGTTAATTGGACGTCAAACTCAACCCCTGATAAACCGCGCGCTTGTAGATTATGAGCATGCTGAAAACCAAACAAGGTGTTTTCTGGCGCTTCACTACGTGCACCGCGATGGCCTATAAGTCGAGTGTTTTGAAGACTTATCATAAATTTCTATTATTAATAGTATCTAATTTATAAAGCAATTAATAAAATACCTAGTAATGGTTTCTAACTATTCAATTTTAACCAGTAAAGGATTGCTCGTTAAAATGTATTTATTATGCAGTGTAGCGGTTGATTGTGTCATCAAAAGTGGTATTGGCACGGTGGTTTGTTATGTTTTTGCAACCAAAGGCAATATTTAGGGGTAATGATAGGTTTTAAGGGCCTATCAACACCCTACCTTGATGACCATCTCACCCAAACCTCGTATAATGGCGTGGTTTTCCAGTCGATTGCCTTCTAGTAAGGTGATATCACTATCCAGTTTAGTCAAACGCTGTCTATAGGCAGTGGCAAGAGTCAGTAACTCGGGAGCAAGACCAGTATGAGCGCAGTAAATAGCAAAGGAATGAAATGGCAGCAAGTCGCAGGTATCGGTATGATATGCGGATTGGCTGTGGCAGGCTGTAGCCGCTCAGATAAGACCGAGACTACGGACGCAGCGGAGCAACCAGCAATTGATAATAGTACGGTCGCACCGGCTGTTAATTGTGATAACCCGTTGGTACAAGATCGCCTGAAGATAGCCCTAAAAAACCTGGTTAATCAACAAGGACAAAGGCTCGCTGTCAGTTACGCTAATGAGGCGGAAGTCAGTTTTAATGGTGGTGAGATCAGTAGTAAAGTAAATGGTATTGTCATTGATATACAAAATGCGGCTGTTTTGCAAGAAGCGAATGCCAATGGTATGACGACTTGTCAGGCCAGCGTTAGCATGACTTTGCCGAGTGAAGACTTGTATGAAGCCAGTCAAATGGACGCGGCCAACAATCAATCCAGTTTGCAAACGCGCTTGGCACAAGACAATATCCGCATCAACAATAATATGCTTATCGATGATGCCTTTACTTATGTTGCTGGTGCGCAAGGGGGTCAGGTACGAGTTCGCATTGCTGGACAGCCGGCGCTAATTACGATTGTGGCAGACATAATGGCAGGCTCAGTATTGAAATCTGCTATAGACAGTCAGCGTGTACAGGCACCACTCGAAGAACAGCCGCGTCGCCGTGAGCCTGTCCAAAGTAGCAGCCAGAACCAGCAGCCTATTCGTAAACCTAAACCAGTTACCCCATCAGCGCCTGTTAAGCCAGCTCAGCCTGTAAAGCCTACTCAGGCACCGACGATTAACCAAAGCAATAATAACCCTACTGCCGTAACGCCGACCCCTGAGAATAAAGCACCAGTCACGCCCAAAGCGCCAGCATCCGTACCCAAAGATGACAGCATTGATATGGTCATTATTGAAGATGGCAGCGCCACTTATTAATTATTAAGTGCATATTCTGTTTTTAAATTAAAAAACTATCTGGTTATTAATTTAAAACAAAACGCCCGCTACTTATAAAAGTCGCGGGCGTTTTACTTCTGAGGTTAACGTTTTAGATTACTTATTATCCGCAAGTTTTTGTAAAACTTGGCTATCCCATAACACTTCTGAAACTTTCTCAGGGTCAGTACAGAAGCGCGCTGCCACAAACAACCAATCGGATAAGCGATTTATTAAGCATACCGCCGTACTACGAATGGCTGCTGGGCGTTCCTGTTGTAATATGACCGCTTGGCGTTCGGCACGGCGGCAGACACAACGTGCCACATGCAATTGGCTGACTAAGATAGAACCAGTAGGCAGAATAAAATCTTTAAGCGGCGGTAAAGTAGTATTCATAGCGTCAATTTGCTGCTCTAACCAATCGACATGGCTGGCATGTATTGCCACATACTCTGGCATGGCAAGCTCGCCGCCGATATTAAATAACAAATGCTGAATCACTATCAATGCTTGCGTAAAATCAGCGCCTGCTGACTGACCATCCTGTTGTTGTAGGCGTTCAGGTAACGGCTGCGTATTGGCATCTGCTACGGCTTGTGCAAAGTGTGCCCGTACCAGTCCGATATGCGAGTTAAGCTCATCGACATCACCCATCACGCTGAATAAACTATCCGCTTTGCTGACTCGGCTCCCATCAGCCATACCTGTGCTGCCATCATCTCCAGTACGGGTATATATTTTGCTTAAGCGATTGCCCATTGTTATTCCTTATTTATTTATAATTAACTATTTATCAGTACATATTTATGACTGGCGTGACCATTGTAGTATTTTAATGCTATTTTCGCTAAGATAGATTGCTATTAAAGTAGGGTAGTGGCTATAAAGCGGTTAAGTTCACGCAGATAGCGTCTGATTGACGGTGTTATAGCAAATTGCTGATACTTTACTTCTTATTGTTATTTATACTATTTTCACTTACAAGGCTATTTTATGATGACCACACCTCTTGCCGATGCCATGTCGCAGCTGTCCATTTATGATTCGATGACAGGACGTAAGCAGACCTTCACACCGCTTAACGCTGGAAAAGTGGGCATGTATGTGTGCGGTATGACGGTTTATGATTATTGTCATATTGGTCACGCGCGAGTGATGGTCGCTTTTGATATGGCGGTGCGCTGGATGACTCAGCTTGGCTATGAAGTTAATTATGTGCGTAATATTACTGATATCGACGATAAAATCATTGCCCGTGCTGCAGAGAATGGTGAGGATATAGGGGCGTTAACCCAACGTTTTATTACAGCAATGCATGAAGATGCCGCGGCGCTTGGGTGCTTAACGCCCAGTGCTGAACCCCGTGCGACTGACCATATTGATGAGATGCAGCAGATGATTGAGACGCTGGTTACTGATGACTATGCTTATCCTGCTAATAATGGTGATGTCTACTATGCGGTTGATAGCTTTGCTGATTATGGAAAACTGTCCAAGCGTAATTTAGATGAGATGCAAGCGGGCTCGCGGGTCGAAGTCGAAACCGTTAAACGCAATCCTTTTGACTTTGTATTGTGGAAAGCGGCTAAAGCAAATGAGCCGCAGTGGGCATCACCTTGGGGTCAAGGCCGTCCGGGTTGGCATATTGAATGCTCGGCGATGTCGACGAAGTGCTTGGGCAACACCTTTGATATTCATGGCGGTGGTCATGACTTGCAGTTTCCGCATCATGAAAATGAGATTGCCCAATCAGAGGCTGCGACCGGCTGCCAGTACGCACGCAATTGGATGCACGTCGGCTTTATTAATGTCGATGGCGAAAAGATGTCCAAATCTTTGCATAACTTCTTTACTATTCGGGAGGTGATGGCAAAATTCCATCCTGAAACGGTACGTTATTTTCTATTGTCCAGCCATTATCGCAGTCAAGTTAACTTCTCAGATGTGGCTTTAGACGAAGCACATAATAGCCTAAGTAGGTTATATCAAGCACTAAAAATTGCCGAACAACAGCAAGGGCAAATACTAGAAGTCAATGCCATTATTGTTAATGAGGCTTATGCCAGTGCCGCAGGACAAGAGTTTATTGCGGGTATGAATGATGATTTTAATAGCTCAGCGGCGATTAGTGTGCTGTTTGGACTGGCACGTGATATCAATAAGGCCATTAAGGCAGAGGATGTGGGGAATGCATGGCAATTAGCACGGCAGCTTAAAGCATTAGCGCAAACGCTTAATATATTACAGCAGCCAGTGCAGCAGTTTCTACAAGCAGTGATAGGTGAGGAGAGCAATGATAGCTTTACCGATGCAGCTATTGACGGTTTAATTATTGAACGTGCCGATGCTAAGACCAATAAAGACTTTGCTCGTGCTGATGAGATTCGAGTGCAATTAAAAGATGCGGGTATTGAGTTAGAGGACAGTCGGACTGGCACGACGTGGCGCCGTGATTAGAGTAATGGTTTTTAAGGTTCGTATTCAATATTAAATACGAACCCTTAATCTAACACTAGTAAATTAAGTCAGCTTAAAGCTGGCTTTTTTTTGCGGACTGCTTTAGCTTAGCTGAATACTTACGCCAAGACTTTTTATGATATGAATGACCCTAATAGACACGTAGTTTGTAAAAATAACGATGATACTGATAATAGAGCTAATGCCAAGAAAACAGTAGCGACATTTTATGCCTGTCGTGTTCGCTATTTTAACCATTATTTTAATGGCGTTCTTAACAATACTAGCCATGGCGTGAAGATATTGATTGGTTTGGTCTTAATGATGGTAGGCTTGCTTTGTGTGCCTGCTAATGCGGCTACAAATGACAGTACGCAAGTTGATAACCAAAGCAATCCATCCGCGCAAATTACTGCTGAGCCGGAAAATTTAATCGATTATGCGGCGCAAAAAATTGATACTATTAAAGAAGAAGGCATCAGCGTATCTGATCTTGCCAGTGAGTTGGTAAGTCCGCTTGAGAGAAATACGGTACAGCAAGCGGGACATTTGCAAGGAGATTCAGGGCTAACAGGTGAGTATAACGAAAGCTATTATCCCTTAACTGAGCTTAACAGCGGTTTGCCGCCATTATCTAAGCTCCCAAATTTAGCAACACCGCTGGCAACGTTAGAGTTCTTTCAGTCGGCAATTATGAAACAGCAGTTTGATTTAGCGGCATATGCGCTAAATATGAACTTGATTGAGAGCGAGCTACAACGCAGTCGCTCACTTGAATTGACTAAACGTCTAGATTTTTTATTAACTAAAAAAAAGCTTTATGTCTTTGATGAATTGCCTGATCGTCCTGATGGTTTGATTGAGCCGCCTATTGGTAATGATAGTAGCGTGATGGGCATTCCGAGACGCTCTATTCAGCTTGGTTATATTGACTACCGTGAGCGCCGTGTCCCTATTTATTTACAGCGCGTACGCATTGATGACAATGCGCCTCTATGGGTGTTTTCTGCACAAACAGTTGATCATATCGACAATCTTTATGAGCAATATCAACCCGCTCAGTTTGAAAGTTATTTACCTAATTGGCTGAAGCTGCGGTTTTTTGGCATTGCGTTATGGGAGTTTTTAGCATTAATTTTATTTTTCTCATTTACCCTGGGTCTCGGTTGGCTATTTAGTAAAGGCGCTGGCAAGCTGATTAATCGTTACGTGCGTGATGAAAAACCCACTTCTTACGTTGGTAGTAGTAATAGTGTGGTGGATTTGGTCAGTAAGCTGACCGTACCGCTGACATTTACCATCAGTTTTTCGCTGGTCTTTACCTTAGTGTCTGGCGGCTTTCCTTACTTAGATGCAGTAGCGACGTCAACGCAGCCGATTATTTGGATTGGCTTAGTACTGAGCGCGATGTGGCTTGGCATTCGAATTATTAATTTCTTTGCCAATCGTTATCAAGATTTACAAATTGAAAATTTAACCGAAGAACACTTCGATAAAGAACGCATCCGCCGAACCTATGTATCGATATTTCGGCGGGTATTTATTTTTGTCATGATTCTTGGCAGTATTTGGATTGGACTCAGTAAATTTACCAATATTACGGGACTGGGCACAACATTATTAACCTCAGCAGGTATCGCAGGTGCGGTCATTGGTATTGCTGCACAACCTGTCTTAGGTAATATCATTGCGGGCATGCAGGTGGCCATTACCCAACCCATTCGTATTGGCGACACGGTGATGATAGAAGAAGAGTGGACTACGATTGAGGATTTACGCTATACCTATGCGGTACTGAAAACTTGGGATGAGCGCCGATTAATTGTGCCGATGCGATATTTTATTACTGAGATTGTGGAAAACTGGTCTCATACTGAATCCCATCAGGTGTGCGTGGTGTATTTATATGTCGATTACGGCGCTGACATTGCCGCTATTCGACAGAAATATTTCGAATTGGTCAAGGCGCATGAGCTGTGGGACGGTGAAACAGAGCCTGAGATATTTACAGTATCAATCAGCGAAAGCACGATTAAGCTACGCGGCACTGTAGCGTCAGACAGTCCTTTAAATGCATGGACCCTAGAGTGTGAGGTGCGCGAGCAGATACTCAGTTATCTTTATCAGGAACAAAAACCTTATCTGCCAACTGAACGTTTCACGTTTAAAGGCAGGGATTAGTAGGTATAGATAAGTGAAAATATAATGGTTGCTGGGTGAAAGATTATTTATTATAAAAGTCGTTTTAATAGGATAGATTATGGACAGTGCTTATTTAACGGTCGACTTTAAGTATCTCTCAATAATTGTAAAATACGCTAATAAATAAATTATACGAGCGACGTGCTTATTTGTTATAATGTAGCGTTATTTTTAAGGGATAACTAAGGTATTAAGAATAGAAAGGGGTTACATTCGCATCCTTGTCCTGCTAATCAATCACCAAAGCACAGCGAAGGTCTGTATTTAGCATTCGCTGGTTGCCATACGGTTAATTTACGCACTTAAATTTAATACTTAGTCAGCTCCCACCCATCAAAATAACCACTGCTAGGGGTATGTATGTTACGTATTGTCGATGAAGCCTTCACTTTTGATGACGTTTTATTGTTACCAGCCTATTCTGAAGTCCTGCCAAAAACTGCTAATTTGTCTACTCGTTTGACTAAAAGTATCACTCTAAACCTGCCGCTGATTTCTGCCGCTATGGATACGGTCACTGAGTCTGAAATGGCGATTACGATGGCGCAGTTAGGCGGTATGGGTATCTTGCATAAAAATATGGACATCGTAAAACAAGCGATGCAAGTACGCCGCGTGAAGAAGTTCGAGGCGGGCACGGTAGTCGATCCTATTACTGTACATCCTGAGATGACCATTGGCGAGTTATTAAAGCTTACTCAAGATAATAATATCTCAGGTGTCCCTGTCGTTGAGAAGGGCACTGATAAAGTTGTTGGTATTGTTACCCATCGTGATTGGCGTTTTGAGACTAATTTATCACTGCCGGTCAGTCATATTATGACGCCAAAAGAGCAACTGGTTACTGTCCATGAAGGGGAAAGTAACGCAACTATTAAAAAGCTGTTACATGAACACCGTATTGAAAAAGTGATTGTCATTAATGATGACTTTCGTTTGCGTGGTCTCATTACAGTGAATGACTTTACCAAAGCCGAAAATAATCCGAATGCTTGTAAAGATGAGCAAGGTCGCTTGCGTGTAGGCGCTGCAGTCGGTACGGGCGCAGATACCCAAGCACGTGTTGAGGCTTTGATTGCTGCTGACGTCGACGTTATTATCGTTGATACTGCACATGGTCATTCACGTGGCGTTATTGATAAGGTGGCTTGGATCAAAAAAACTTTCCCGCATATCCAAGTTATTGGTGGTAATATCGCGACGGGTGATGCGGCTAAAGCTTTACGTGACGCTGGCGCGGATGCCGTAAAAGTCGGTATTGGCCCTGGCTCTATCTGTACGACTCGTATTATTGCTGGTATTGGTGTGCCGCAAATATCCGCTATCGATAGCGTTGCCAGCGCCCTACAGGACAGCATTCCATTAATTGCGGATGGCGGTATTCGCTATTCAGGGGATATGGCAAAAGCCATTGCCGCTGGTGCTTCGTGCATTATGGTCGGCTCATTAATGGCCGGTACTGAAGAGGCGCCAGGTGAAGTCGAATTATTCCAAGGTCGTTACTATAAAGCCTATCGAGGCATGGGTAGCTTAGGGGCCATGTCGGGCGAAAATGGTTCGTCGGATCGATACTTTCAAGACGCTAAAGAAGGAGTTGAGAAGCTCGTTCCAGAAGGCATTGAAGGTCGTGTTCCTTATAAAGGGCCTGTGGCCGGTATCGTTAATCAATTGGTTGGCGGCTTACGCTCATCAATGGGTTATACGGGTTGCGCGACCATCGAAGAGATGCGTAGCAAACCACAGTTTATTCGTGTTACCTCAGCGGGCATGAAAGAGTCGCATGTTCATGATGTACAAATTACTAAAGAAGCACCGAATTACCGAGTTGACTAAAAATGGGCATGTAAACTGAAAGACATACTGAAACTATAGGGTTAATAAATTGTCATGAGTTTTTGAGTATATGACCTGTATATAGAACCTATAAAAAGTAATTAACAGCACGCTAATGACATCAAGATACATACAGTCAACAATGCTTGTTCGTTGTTGGCTGTTTTTTTTGTAAAATAAGACAATAATAGACTACTTTGCATAAGTGCAACTCTGGCCTTTTATTTCTAGCAGCTAGCGTTTAATATTTGATATTAGCATAAGGATATAATTTATAATGAGCTACTTTGGTACGGATGGTATACGCGGTAAATTTGGCAAAATGCCTATTACGCCTGATTTTATCTTGAAGTTAGGTTATGTGACTGGGCGCGTTTTGATAGAAAATAATGACAATCCTGAGCGTAAGCCTAGTGTGGTTATTGGGAAAGACACGCGTCTATCAGGTTATGTAATCGAAGGTGCTCTGCAGGCTGGTTTTAATGCGGCAGGCGTTGATGTGCATATGCTAGGCCCCCTGCCGACACCGGCTATTGCTCATTTGACCCGCAGCTTTAATGCCGATGCCGGTGTTGTGATTTCCGCATCGCACAATCCTTATTATGATAATGGTATCAAGCTTTTCTCAGGCGATGGTAAAAAACTGACCGATGAGATGCAAAATGCGATTAGTCAGAAGATGAAAGACATCATGACTATCGCGAATGCAGATGATGACTTAATGATGCCAATACTTGATCCGGCAAAATTGGGCAAAAATCATCGTATTGATGATGCTAAAGGCCGCTATATTGAATTCTGTAAGGGCAGCTTTCCGTATCAATATGATTTAAGTCATTTAACGGTAGTGGTCGATTGTGCCAATGGTGCCGGCTACAGTGTCGCGCCGCGCGTACTACGCGAGCTTGGAGCCAATGTAATTGCCATCAATAATACCCCTGACGGCATCAATATTAATGAAAACTGTGGCTCTACTCATCCTGAAGGGTTGCAAAAAGCCGTACTAGAACATGAAGCCGATGTTGGGATTGCTTTAGATGGTGATGGCGACCGTATCGTTATGGTCAATGAAGCTGGAGAGTTGGTCGATGGTGATGGCATCCTTTATGTACTGGCCACCCAAGGGCAAACACCCGTTGCCGGTGTTGCTGGTACGCTAATGACCAATATGGGCTTAGAGCTGGCGTTAAAAGCTGCTAATATTGCATTTACTCGTGCAAAAGTCGGTGACCGCTATGTCATGCAAGAGTTGGATGCCAACGGTTGGATATTAGGCGGTGAACCTTCAGGACATATTCTATGTCTTGATAAAAGCCGCACGGGCGATGCTATTATTGCAGCTTTGCAAGTACTAGCCGTCATGCAATCACAAGGTAAAGCGTTAAGCGAGCTAACCGCAGGTTTTGAAGTGTTACCGCAAAAACTGGTCAATGTACGCTTAGCAAAAATGCAAGACCCTTTTGAACATGAAGAACTGGTTACTGCCTTTGATAAAGCGCGCGCAACTTTAGAAGGCCGTGGCCGTTTATTGATTCGTCAATCAGGTACTGAGCCGATGATTCGGGTCATGGTTGAGTCGGATGATGAGATAGAGTGCGATGTGATGGCCAATGATTTGGCAAAACATATCCAAGCGGTATTGGGTTAGTAACTTGCTTTAATATCAAAAAGCAAAAATAGTAAGCAAAATAATAATATTAATAACAAGGACTAATTATGAACATGGATTTTACCGATCAACGCTTATCATATGAAAAAGGCAGCCTTGACCAGCAGTCAGTACCCGCATCACCGTTTGAATTGCTAAAAGGCTGGATTGGTGAAGCAACCGAGCAACAAGTTCAAGAGCCTTATGCCATGAGCCTAGCCACTTGCGGCGCGGATAATAAGCCAAGTGTGCGTATCGTTCTGCTGCGTGAAGTCACCGAAACCGGTATCGTTTTTTATACCAATTACGAAAGTGCTAAAGGCCAAGACATCGCCGAGAACCCCAATGCGGAAGTGTTGTTCTTTTGGCATGAGCTTGAACGTCAAATCCGTATTAGCGGGAGTATCGCTAAAATAGATGCCGATAAATCTGCTGCCTATTTCCAAAAACGTCCGCATGACAGTCAAGTTGGTGCTTGGGTCAGCCAACCGCAAAGTGGCGAAGTTGCCAACCGCGAAGTTATGGAAAAAACTTTTAACCAACTGCAAACCGAGTTTCCAGAAAATACAGCAGTGCCCACCCCAGAATTTTGGGGTGGCTATGAAATCACAGTGAATGAGATTGAGTTTTGGCAGGGTCGCGCTAACCGTATGCATGACCGCATTGTATATAGCCGTGATTGTGACAGCAGTGAGAGTGCAGTAAGTTGGCACACTAAGCGTTTACTTCCTTAAGCGCTGGTTACTGCACGTATTTTTAACATACATATAAGTTTAAGCAGCTAATCATTAAGTTGTCCAATAAAAAGCCACTCAAGCCGCCATATTTATTATGACGCTAAGAGTGGCTTTTTATTGGGTAGGATTATAGTGATTCCTATATAGTATAGGATATAGCGCCTTTATTTAGCTTTAGTATCCACATCGACAGAAACTGACATACCCGGACGCAGTTGGGCAAACTCAGGCTGACCTTGGTCTAAATCAATACGTACTGGAATACGCTGGGCAATTTTAATATAGTTACCAGTGGCAGGGTTGGCAGCGCCAGCACTCAGTTCGCTACCAGTTGCTGGGGATATATTACTGACACGTCCTTTGAATTTAGCCCCACCAAGCGCGTCAACGCGAATAGTTGCTGACTCACCAATCGTCATGTTCGCGACTTGTGCTTCTTTAAAGTTCGCAATAATCCAGATGCCTTTTGGCACAATATACATGAGCTGGGTGCCAGCAGTCACATATTGTCCGGTCTTGACACTTAACTGACTCAATTGTCCCGACTCAGGAGCCTTGATGATGGCATTATCCAAATTAATCTGGGCTTGCTTAGCACCCGCTTCGGCATTTTTAATATTGGCATCTAAAGACGAGCGGCTACCGCTGGTTTTCTCGCGCGCTTCACGGGCAACTTGTAGATTGGCTTCCGCTTGCTGTACGCCTGCCTGTGCTTTGGCAAGTTGTGCTTCGGCATGAGCGACTTCAGCCCTAGATACTGCGCCAATAGCAACCAGTCCTTGGTAGCGACTCACGTCTTCGCGCGCGCTATAAACACTGACTTTTGCACTATTCAAATCCGCTTCGCGCGCCTCAAATTGAGCTTGGTTTGAGCCTGTATCCTGCGCGTTACTAGAGCGGTTGGTCACGGCCACTTCAATATTTGCTTGGGCTTGCTCAAGCTGCTGCTGAAAGGTGCGATCATCTATTTTTACCAATAAATCTCCAGCTTTGACACGAGCAAAATCTTGCACGGCCACTTCAGTGACATAACCGGAGACTTGCGGGCTAATAATAGTGGTTTGCCCTTTAATAAAAGCATTGTTAGTTTGTTGCACGGTTGGCGTAAAAGGTGGCAGTTTCCATGCATATAAAATCAATGCCACGCCAATAACAATTAGCGCAATCAGTAGACCCAAATTAAAAAACGACTTCTTTTTTGGCGACCAGCCTGCAGATCCAGGGATTGGTTCAGTTGGCGGCATTGGCGTATCATCTGCCGCTGGGTTATCCTCTATATTATTGTTGTCTATGTTATCGGTGTCTAACTTAGCATCATCTGCCTTATGTAGACTAGGTGGTGTCGTTTCAGGCTCAGTTGTCACCAAATTGGTTGTTTCATTTGTAGATGTGACACGTGTGTCGGCCGGCACGTCCGCTGGGGCTTTAGCCACTTTGTTAGGTACGCTTGCATCATTTATATTACTGGGTTTTTCTTCGCTCATGATGCGCTCCTAAAAGATTTTATAGACATAATAGATAACTTTAAAAGTGTTAATTATAGGGGGATAGTGCGTATAGAATACACAATAAAAAGTGTACTATCTGCTATTTTTTACCCATCATTTCTGCTAACGCAGCGAGCTCTTTGGCAAGTGGATTGCGTTTATTATAACGATAATAAAAATAAACAATCAACAAGTACACCGTCGCGATGGTAGCGCTTACAGCCATTAAAAAGAATAAGTCATCATAAGCGGCAACGGTCGCTTGGCGCTGAACGCCTTGAAGTATCTGCGCCATCGCGGCAGGATTGTTACCGCTCATTGAGCTGACCATATCTGCATAATGCATTTGCGTACGAATCGTCGTAAAAGCTTGAATACCTGCGGCGCCTGCTAAGCCGCCAACAGTTTGTGAGATACCAAAAATCACTGAAAAGCTGATGATGTAGGCAGGCCCATTAGCGATGGCGCGAAACATGCCCTCAAACACCATCGGACCCATAAAGTAAACAGCGGCAAAAGCGATCATAAATTGACTGAGGTAAAACATAGAAGGGGCAGAATTTAATGACACGCCCGTATCAATCCAAGCGCCAATCGCAATCAAAGCAACGGCGAAAATTACGGGTCGGCGCAAATCCATCGCATTGGTTTTAAAAATACTAATTACCAATGCCAGTATGCTGGCTGCCAATATCACCGCGTAAAAGACAATCAGCTGATCATTGCCATAACCAAGATTTGCCAATAATCCTGCCGCTCCTACGCTTTGCTCAGACAGCAAAATACGCATGACGGCACCAGTAATCATGAAGGCAATAATCGTACGGCTACGCATCCAACGTACTTGTAGCATTGGATTTTTGCGATGCGTTTCAATCCATAACGCAATAGTAATAGTGACGACCGCAATAATCAGTGGGTAGCTGAGCCAAGGCGTCGTCCACCATAAGATACGCCCTTGTACTAAGAATACAGCTAACGCGGCAAGCCCACTGGCAAAAAAGGCAAAGCTGACAATATCCAGTTTCTCAAAAACCTTTTCAGTATTGCCCGGTGGCAGCTCAAGGATATTAATAAGTCCAAAGCAAATCAGTGCCAGTCCAACTTGAAATAAGAACAAACCTTCAAGTTGACCATCAACGGCGAGATAAGGCGAGATAATACGTGACAACGGAATACCAAACTGTACCAAGCCAAAGCCTAAAATCAGCCCACTAATACGCCGAGCCGTTGGCATGCCTTGTAGACAATAAAAAATAGACAGCACCGTCATGGCGCTGGCGACCACGCCACTAAAGCCACGAGCGATGAGTTCTAGATAGTAAGGTTCAATTCTAATACCCGTAGTCGCACTCAATAGATTGCTACTGACCAACCATTGCATACTGGTGGCAGCCAATAGAAAAAATAAGGTGATTTTGCTAAATAGTGACATGCCAAACTGCTGGCGTATTTTGTATAACAGCACCGTGACACAAGCATTGGTCATGTTGTAGGCGACTGATATCCAGCCACCTTCTACCGGCGTTAATCCCATTTCACCTTGGATTTGGGTGAGGTTAGCGACTAATAGACCATTTTGGAAGCTGGCCGTTAAGCCAATAAAAATGCCGATAAGTAAATAAAATACTTTCCGGCGCGTAGGATGGTCGGGCGTAGCGGGCGAGCCCAGCATAAATGGCTGTTCATGGGGCTTAAATTGGTAGTCGGTACTCATGGGCGGACAGTGATCTGTATGGAGAAAGTGAATAAAGACATGGCACAGCTCTTATATGATTGGTAGTACAAGTTGAGCTTGATATCAGTTGGTTTTATTACTGATAAGCTGAGTGCTATCAGCAATGAAATAAAAAGAAAAAAATAGCCCAAGATTTGCTTGAGCTATTTTATCACAGTTTTTAATTATCATTCGCACCTATGCAAGTGACTTATATTATTTAAGCAAGGTTGGTTTCATCGTCGTTGGCCTCTAAACGCATGGCGCGCTGATAGCTATCAAGGCTGGCAAGCTGTAGCGCGTAACGTTCAATATGAGGATAGCCCTCTAATTGCTTGCGCTGAGCGAGCATAATCAGATCAAATGACAACATAAAGTCAGCACCACTAAGTTTATCACCAACAATATATGTCTTACCCTCGACGGCACTATTTAAGTAGCTGAGTAACTTTTGCTTCTCATGACCGATATAGCCATTTAAGAATTCGTTATCAGTCACGCCTGCTTTTTTAGTAAACAGCTCAAGCAATAATGGCACCATGAGTGAGCTTTCAGCAAAATCAATCCACTGTAGATAGTGACCATAATCCGCACTTTCAGGAGCAGGGCGCAGACGTGTTGGTGCTAAGCGCTCAATTAATAATTGTGTAATTGCACCTGATTCTACAATCATTACCCCATCAATCTCAATCACAGGGGCTTTACCCAGTGGATGCACAGCAGCCTTTAAGCGGTCTGGTGCTAGATTGGTGTCAGCATCTCGTTGATAGCTAATAAGCTCGTAAGGCTCGCCTAATTCTTCTAGCAGCCATAAAATGCGCAGCGACCGAGATTGATTAAGATGATGCAGTCGAATCATGATGTTGTCCTTGCTATTAATATTTGAGCGCTATTAATCTTAAGCAAGCACTCATTAAACAACTAGCCTTTAAGCTTAGCGAGTAAGTGTTTAGCGGTGTCTTCAGATGAGGCTGGATTTTGACCGGTAATTAATAGGCCGTCTTCGACCACATAAGATTCCCAATCCCCCACTTTCTCGTAGTTGCCACCATTGGCTTTGAGCATGTCCTCTACTAAGAAAGGCACTACATCCGTCAGGCCAACACCTTCTTCTTCACTGTTGGTAAAGCCCGTGACTGTTTTACCTTTTACTAAATATTCGCCATCGATTTTGACGTTTTTAAGGGCGGCTGGAGAATGACAAACAAAAGCCACTGGCTTATCTTGTTTCACAAAATTTTCGATTAATGCGATAGAGTTTTTATCAACCGCTAAGTCCCATAACGGCCCGTGGCCACCAGGATAGAAGACGGAGTCAAAACCTTCAGCTGTAACGTCAGTGAGCTTTTTGGTATCAGCAAGGCGTGCTTGGGCGTCTGAATCTTCTTTAAAGCGCTTAGTGAATTCGGTTTGATTGTCAGCGGTGTCACTGCTAGGGTCAAGGGGCGGCTGACCACCTACAGGAGAGGCGATAGTAATGTTAACGCCGGCATCCAAAAAAGTATAATACGGTGCGGCAAATTCTTCTAGCCAAAAGCCAGTTTTCTTACCAGTATCGCCCAGTTGGTCGTGTGAGGTGAGTACCATTAGAATATTCATAATTGTTCCTGTGTATTGTTAATGAATTAAAATTGTTTATTTGAATTTATTTAACGTCAGCCACTTTTACTACGGTCTTACCGAAATTATCACCCGCTAACATACCAATAAAGGCAGTTGGCGCTTGGTCAAGACCATCGACTTGATGTTCTTTGGTTTTAACTTTGCCAGACTCAACCCATTTACTCATGGTTGTTAAGAACTCTGGGTAATGGTCGCCATATTCTTCAAAGATAATAAAGCCTTTGACGGTGAGACGTTTGCTTAGAATATTGCCCATCAGCACACTTAAGCGGTCTTTGCCGTCCGGCAATTCAGTGGCGTTATATTGTGATACTAAGCCGCATACTGGAATACGTGCATGAGCATTTAATAAGGGCAATACCGCATCAAACACTTTACCGCCAACGTTTTCATAATAGACGTCGATGCCTTTGGGGCAAGCGTCTTTCAATTGCTGGGCAAAGTCGTCAGCGGTGTGGTCGATACAAGCATCAAAACCTAGCTTATCAATGGCATAAGCACATTTTTCAGCGCCGCCAGCGATACCAACGGTATGTAGGCCAAGGTGATTAGCGACTTGGCCAACAGTCGCGCCAACAGGGCCAGTTGCCGCAGCAACCACTAAAGTTTCGCCTTTTTGTGGTTTACCAATATCAGTTAAACCCATGTAGCCAGTGAAGCCTGGCATACCAAGGACACCCAATCCATAAGAGGGGTGTGCCATATCTTTATCAAGTTTTAGCACGCCTATCCCATCACTGACGCTATAGTCCTGCCAGCCAGAGTTCGATACGACTAAGTCGCCAACCGCAAATTTGTCAATATTGGACTCGACCACTTGAGCGACCGTGCCACCAAGCATGACATCACCAACTTGTAGCGGGTCTGCATAGCTTGCGGCATCACTCATGCGTCCGCGCATATAAGGGTCGAGAGATAGATAGACGGTCCGTAATAATATCTGCTTATTGTTAGGTTTTGGAATCTCACTGGTTGCCATCTCAAAGTTGGCGGCAGTTGGCGCACCATGTGGACGGCTGGCAAGTTTAATTTGACGGTTTTGTTGTTGGTTTTGCTGTTTATCAAAGCTCATTTTAAAGCGCCTTATTTTATTTATTCGTTTATTGATTCTAAATGATAACAGCCACCCAATACTGAATAGCTGCTATTTGTTATTAATGTATAAAGAGACTAAGCGTTGCTGCTGATTGCGCGTTCTAAAATACGGCGTGAGACATCTAAGTCATTGTTGCCATGTTCGCCCAGCTTGACCATTTTATGTGCTTCTAATTGCTTAACAATCGGCTCAATCGCTGACCTATCTAAGTCAACGTCTTCTAAGCTGACCGGCAGACCAAGCTCACGGAAGAAGTTTTCAGTATAGGCAATGGCAGTTTCAATGATGGCATCGTCATCTTGTCCATTATCAGAGATGTTCCACACATTACGGGCATACTGAAGTAATTTGTCTTTCTTGCTGTCTTTTAGCTCACGCATGACCGACGGTAAGACGATAGTCAAAGTACGGGCATGGTCAATCGCATGTAATGAGGTCAACTCATGACCGATCATATGCGTCGTCCAGTCTTGTGGGACGCCAGTACCAATCAGGCCGTTAAGCGCCATGGTTGCGGTCCACATTAGGTTCTTACGCGTCTCTAAATTATCTGGATTGGCTTTTACCGCTGCGCCTTCTTCAATTAAAATTTTAAGTAAGCTCTCGGCAAAGCTGTCTTGGACTTTAGCATTAACCGGATAAGTCAGATACTGCTCCATCACATGCACAAAGGCATCCGCAACACCGTTCATTACCTGACGTTCAGGTAAAGTTAGGGTCTTAGTGGGATCTAAAATCGAAAATTTAGGATAAGTCAGCGCACTGCCAAAAGGTAGTTTTGCTTGGCGTTCGCTATAGTTAATAACGCCGCCTGAATTCATCTCAGAGCCAGTCGCTGGAATGGTCAGTACTGTGCCTAAAGTAATAGCAGAGTCAATTTTTTTGCAACCGCTGGTGAGCGCATCCCACGCTTGTTCACGTGATACCGTGCCATCTTCTTCGGTAAGTGACGATACTAAGGCGATAAATTTACTACCGTCAATCACTGAGCCACCACCGACTGCCAGTAAGAAGTCGATATTGTTTTCATTGACCATATCAGCGGCTTTTAGCAAAGTCGTGAACTCTGGATTGGCTTCAATACCACCAAACTCGAATACGTCACGATTACCATTTGCTGATAAGGCGTCTTTCACTTCATCCAAAGTACCAGTACGCTGCGCTGAGCCGCCACCATAAGTGATAAGCACACGAGCATCGGTAGGTACCAAGTCTGACAATTGTTTGATTTGATTGTCACCAAACACGATGCGTACTGGATTGTAATACTGAAAGTTATTCATAATGTTCCTAAAGTCTAATAAGTGTTAATGAGCGTTTTAAAATCGAATATGAGTTATGCAGGTCATTTGCAACTGTTGGCATTGTACATTAATTAGACCGGTCGTCTAGAACTTTATTATCAGTAGTTACAAAACTAGCGTAGAGATAAGCAGCAGAATTTTAGATTAAGGACAGTGATATAAAGATGCCTATCCGTTAATATTTTCTAATTAAAAAGGTCGGTTATATTAACAGAAAGGCGGGCGAATAGAACACTATTAACGTCCCATTTGGGTAGTGGTCATTTGCCAAACTTCTGCTAAAGGAGTATTGGTTTGGCTAATTTTGGCGACTAAGCTGGCACCAAGCCATGCAAAATACCAACGTTTTGCCATACTCTCGGCAGCGACATTATCAGGATGCGGTACTGAGTTATCTACCCAACCCGCTTTAATTTGTTCAGCAAGCCAAGTAATGGTCTGCTGGTAGCCGGCATGCAGTACCTTACGCATAGGTTCCGACATATCAGCAACTTCAGCACTTAACTTAACCACCAAACATTTTTCATGGTCACAGCCGTTTTGCTGAGTGTCGTACCAGTTTTGAAAGTAGTCATAGAGCTTTTGCTGGGCGTTAATGTCTCTGGCACTAATGTTATCGAGGCGATGCTTATAGTTGATAAAATAATGCTGAATGATAGCTTCACCAAAGGCTTCCTTAGAGGCAAAGTAATGATAAAAAGAGCCTTTAGGAATACCAGCAGTGTCTAGTATTTGCTTGATACCAACAGCAGTAAAGCCTTTTTGGGCAATCAGTTGATAGCCAATGGCTAACAAATGAGCCTTAGTATCTGAAATAGGAGCATTCATTTTGGCAGAAGCAGTAGCTAAAGTAGTGATATCTATTGGAGTGGGGGTAGTAGCAGACATAAAGGTTATGTTCTCCTTAGGGTATTATTTTAATAGAGTGTGTTTTATATAGTGTGTTTTGATGGGATTGTATTGAGCGTAGTTTAATTGTGCAAATACATTCAGTTATGGTTATCAATTGAGTTCGTCAGCTAACTGCACCGGTTAAATGACTAAACAAATAAAAAGTTACGTTTTTTCAACAAAGTTTAATACTAAGAAGGTCTTGTTTTAGGTGTGTCTATGGTAGCATTAGACCAGTCGTCTAGCAAGGTAGCTTTTTAATAAGATAAGTTTTTAAATACTAGACTATCAGTCAGTACATATAGCAATTAACTATAAACCCTAAACCTCGAATAAAGACGTCACGGTAAATAAGCTCAAAACCGAATGATGAATACTAATATAAATATTAATAAGGACAGTTATGACTACCAATAATACGAATTCGAACGCCTATAGCGACTTCCATTTGCAATATATCGCAGGTGAATGGCAAAGCGGTAAAGATGATAGTGTTAACACAGACACCAATCCTTATAACGGCGATACCATAGTAGAGATTAAACAAGCTACCAAAGATCAGCTTGATGAAGCTTATCAAGCAGCAACCAAAGCACAGGTTGAGTGGGCACAACAAACCCCAGCAGAACGGGCGAACGTACTCTATAGAGCCGTTAATATCTTCGATCAGCGTCAAGATGAAATCGTTGACTGGTTAATTAAAGAGTCGGGCAGCACGCGCATTAAAGCGATGGTCGAATTTGGGAGTGCTCGTGCAATTACTCTTGAAGCAGCCACCTTTCCCAGTCGTGTACACGGTGAGATTCGTCCCTCTAATACCCCTGGTAAAGAAAACTTTATTTATCGTGAGCCACTGGGCGTTATCGCCGTCATTAGTCCATGGAATTTTCCGCTACATTTAACCGAGCGCTCGATTGCACCGGCACTAGCACTTGGGAATGCAGTCGTGCTTAAGCCTGCTAGCGACACACCTATTACTGGTGGTTTGCTATTAGCAAAAATATTTGAAGAAGCAGGCCTGCCAAAAGGACTGCTCAACGTGATTATTGGTGCCGGGAGTGAGATAGGCGATGCGATTGTCACCCATGATATTCCTTCATTAGTATCCTTTACTGGCTCAAGCTCAGTAGGCAAGCACATCGGCGAGCTGGCCAATGGTGGCGACTATATTAAGCAAGTAGCTTTAGAGTTAGGCGGTAACAGTCCGTTTGTCGTATTAAAAGATGCTGACCTCGAGCAAGCGGTCAAAGCGGCGGCCTTTGGTAAGTTCTTACATCAAGGCCAAATTTGCATTGCGATTAACCGTATTATTGTCGAAGATGACATTTATGATGATTTCGTAGAGCGCTTCCTTGCTCACGTGAAGACTTTGAACGTTGGTGATCCTAGCAAAGAGGACACCGCTGTTGGTCCTATTATCAATGAAAAACAAGTGAAGTCGTTAAAAGATAAAATCGCCACTGCGCAAGAGGAAGGCGCAAAAATGATTTTAAGTGGTGAGATTAAAGGTCAAGTGGTACCGCCGCATATCTTTACGGAAGTCACTCGTGAGATGGATTTGTCACGTAATGAAGTATTTGGACCCTTGGTCGGCATTATTCGTGCTAAAGATGAGGCTGATGCTTTAAGCATTGCTAATGATTCTATGTATGGTTTGTCGAGTGCCGTATTTACCAAAGATATGGCAACAGGTCTACGCTTCGCTCGTGGTATTAAAGCGGGCATGACTCATATTAATGACATCTCAGTCAATGATGACAGTAATGCACCCTTTGGTGGTGAGAAAAACTCGGGTATCGGGCGCTTTAATGGCGAATGGGTACTCGAAGAGTTTACTACTGTGCATTGGATTTCAGTGCAGCATACGCCGCGTGACTATCCGTTTTAAACGCAGCCTTTTTAAAGGTTTTTGATTGAATTTTAGTTTAAAAAAAGACTGCCATTAGGCGGTCTTTTTTTATGGGGTATTTGCAGGTAGGGTTACTTAATATGAAAGCCTAACAAGCCCTGTATCTCTTCCATACTCATATGTCTAACGAGAGCCTGCTCTTCTACCGATAAGCGGTTGGTGTGCTCTTTTATCATCGTATGGATACTGCGAGCGACCTCAGAGGTCGTTGCATAATACATTTGCGGCTGTTCTTGGGTAAGTTTTATCAAAAATTTATCAATAATTTTACGCTTATGAATCGCAGCATGTTCTTCGGTCATAGTATTCTCCTAGGTGTGAACCATTTAAGCAGTCAGTTTAACGATAGTCAATGCTCATGGTTAGAATAACGATGATAATGGCTATAAGGAAGCCTATGATAAATGCTAAAGTTGACTGTTTAACCTGTGTCATACGGTATATGATATTTTAAACTACTTTACTTCAAATTATTAAGTTTGGGCTTAGGTATTCATCTATTGCGTTTAATTATTTTGGAATTACTTATATGTTAAGCCAGCCAGCAGATAACTATTCAGATAAGTCAGCAGATAAAAAAGTTTCTTTGGTATTATTTCACAACGATTTGCGGATAGATGACAATGCTACTTTGTTAAAGGCAGCAACCCTAGCTAGCGCTAATAACGGGCGGTTATTGTGTGTTTATGCACAAGATTTAGCAGATACGCTTGCCGATAAAAAAAAGGGTCAGGATTATAGCTTCAAGCAGATGGGTGCTGCACGTCAACAGTTTCTATATGAGAGCTTAGCTGATTTAGATAAGTCGCTACAAGGTCTTGGTAATCGATTGCTGTTCTTAACAGCAAAAGCAGAGACTTTGCTAGAAGACTCAGCAGCAGAATCAGATACCTTTGCGCAGCTATGCCAACTTATTGAGCAACAAGCGGTCACTGACATCTGTGTCAGTCAAACAGCAGACTATAATCAAAATCAAGCTTATACGATTTTGCAAAATAAATATCCACAGATAAGCTGGCATGTTCAGTCAATCAATACTTTATTTATGACTTTACCCACTGAAGAGTTACCCAAAAGTTTTACGCAGTTTCGTAAAAAAGTAGAAACTAATCACGATTTATTAAAGGCAGAAAGTGATTTTGAGATTTGTCCAACATCAAAAGTGTTACCGCCCATGCCGGATGCGATGATAAATAGCATGGCCAATAGTGATAAGTATTTTTCTGCAAACCAAAAAATCGCTGAAAAAGCGCAGCAAGAACCTGATTTTAAAGGTAGCAAAACATTTAAAGGCGGCGAAACAAACGCTTTCCGTCATTTAAATGAATATTTCAATTCTGATGCTCCGAGCACCTATAAAACCACTCGTAATGCGCTTGATGACTGGACACACTCTACTAAATTTTCAGCTTGGCTCGCTAATGGCTCCTTATCAGTTAAAGTGCTGCTGAATCGCTTACGCCATTACGAGCGTGATGTGATGGCTAATGAATCCACTTATTGGATATGGTTTGAGCTACTGTGGCGCGAGTATTTTTATTGGTATGCACTCAATCACCAGCAACAGCTGTTTTGGTTCAAGGGGATTGCTCAGCATGAGCCAACGACTTGCTTTGATAAAATACGTCTAGAGCAATGGCAAAATGGCGCAACATCTTACCCTATCGTCAATGCTTGTATGCATCAGTTAACGCAAACAGGCTACATGTCCAATCGTGGTAGACAGTTGGTTGCCAGCTGCTTTATTCATGAGCTGGGTTTGGACTGGCGTTATGGTGCCAGCTATTTTGAGCAGCATCTTATCGATTATGACGTCGGTAGTAACTGGGGCAATTGGCAATATCTTGCCGGAGTGGGGGCAGATCCAAGAGGGTGTAGGCAGTTTAATCTCAGCAAGCAAACCCAACAATATGACCCCAAAGGTGAGTTTATTAAAAAATGGCAAGGTAATAAAACTGATTAATATGGTTAGATAGTTTTAAATAAAACGGATAAAAACAAGCCAGCTTTAATAAAATGCACATAACCCTACAAATGAACATGACATTATGAAAAAACCAAGTCCCTATTTAACCTTTGCCGGTGCTATTCCGTTCGTACTTTGCGCTATTTTGATTACTATGAACGTTGATGCCATAAGAGTCTTAGGGAAAACTGAGTATGTGCTCTCCATTTATGGCTTAGTAATAGCTTCATTTATGGCAGGCGCACACTGGGGTAATCATCTGGGCTTAGCTGATGACAATATTTGGGCGGTCAAGCTGCCCATATTTAGCAATATCATCGCGCTTGCACTTTGGTTAGGGTTTCTAAGCTTATCAGCCGTTGGATTTATCTGGCTACTGGTCGTTGGTTTTATTGCTATGCTAGTGATTGACTATGGCCTGTATCAGGCAAGTATTATCAGTCCTGATTATTTTAAAGTGAGAAAGTATGTGACCTTGATAGTGGTTGTTTCACTGGTTATTGTAGGGCTTCAGTTGTAGGTAATTTTTTTGTTAATAATAGGAATAATATATAATAAGTCTGGCGCAAGGCTTTTCTAAATAGATTATTGCTAGGCATAGTTGTGAGGTGGGTGCTTACTTGTATGGTGAGAATAGCGTAAACAAGAAATGAAAAATCTGTAATTGTACTAGACGCTAACGACATAGAGTTACTTAAAACTTAATGTTATAGCGAGAGATAGCATATAACAGAGTTTTAAGTGTTTTTTTCGTTATGACTTGAAAAATAGCATAAAATCAATTAGCGCCTGTTTTTCGTTACCTAAATAAAACCTGCTGTAACTTACTCCTTTATAATTAGTCTCTAAAATAAAATCCTCTTTTCTTGATTTTATAACTATCTTTGCATCATCTATATAGATGATTCGGTCTACATCTAATTCTGCCATAATTGGCTTTAATTCCTCTAAGCTTTTTGGTAAATCCTCCATACTATATTTGGAGCTTACAGCATCAATTCTTTGCACAGTTTCTTTATTGTCTTTTATAAAAATATGTATAAAGAACAGTACAACCGTAAAAAGTCCATAGTATATAAAAGAATGTATATCAAACCAGACTGCTAGAACAACACCTACAATCAGAATGCCATACTTATAGATTTCCAATTTCTTGTTATCTTCTCTGAGAATATGTATCTCGATAAGGCTATCTATTCTGTGCTCCCTAGCTATAGTCTTTCTAATCTTAAAGATGTATTGAAAGTCAGATGCCTCCAATAGAAGGGCAGTTCGGACTATTTCTGCAACCTCTTTTTGCTTAGTTTCTTCTAACCTTCTCTTTGTTTCAACTTTATTTAATTCTTCTATATATATCCTAAGATTTTTTTGTTTATAAGATAGTAAAATATCCATAGTCTTTATTACATCTTCAAGGCTAGTACCTATGAAATTAAACATTTCCTTTTTTTGGATTCTATACTCCTCAAACTCTAAGAATATATATTGCTCAGTTTGATAAGCATCAATAACTGGCCATTCACGGGCTACTTCCCAATCTCCAGGAACCCCTGTAGCTCGACTTATCTCTTGTGCTCTTTTAATAGCTTCTCTTTGTGTATACCCTATTTTATAGACATTAGGCATATATGCATTTGTTAGTATGTATATATAGCCATCGTCTTTATTTTTTTCTCTTCTAGACATATATATGTCACCTTTAAATATATTTGTCTTTAGAGAGTGTAATAAAGTGCATAGATAGCTCCAATAATAAAGAAAATATTTAATTGTCCATTTCTTCAATTGTGAAGCGAGTTTTAAAACCATTAACCCTCCTAATTATCCAAATACTAGGCTTTTGACCTGATAAACTAGTAGGGCTGACTAAGTGACTATATCTGCAAAAAATCCTTTATTACGAGCAATACGCCTTGGCTGTTTAACGCTCAGTTCCTAAAGCGCAAATATATTACCATTAATAGTATATATTTGTTTACCTTTAGCAGATTTTTTTACGCCTATGACTTACCTCTACAAATATCTTTGATAGCTGAAACGTTGTATAATATATAACATTCATTTAAAATGAATCTTTAAGTTAATACTTATTCACTCTATTTTAAGTAGACTGCTATGCAATCGATATCCTTACCTAGCAAGCCACCCACTTCACCACATTCGCTTTTTAATCTTAGCTTTCGCATATTTTTTAGTGCGGCGGCAATATTTGCCGTTATATTTATGGTGTTGTGGTCGTTTGTGTTTACCGGTCATACTAATATTGATGCACAGACTTTGAATCCGCTGTACTGGCATGGTCACGAGATGATTTATGGCTATGCATTGGCAGTCGTTGCGGGGTTCTTACTGACGGCAGTGAAGACGTGGACAGGGGTGATGATGCCACACGGCTACCCACTGTTGGGTATTTTTGTTTGTTGGCTGCTGGCGCGTCTGGGTTGGGTGGCGTTTGGTTTAGGCATCGGGCAAGGTGCTTTACTACTATATATAGCGGCCGTGTTTGATATGTTGTTTATCGGTACTATGGCATTTGTGATATTTCGCGCTGTGCTACAGGTTAAGCAATATAAGCAAATGGGCATTTTAGCGAAGCTTGCGCTACTGACAGTTGGTAACGGCCTGTGCTATTGGGGTGTTATTAGCGCGAATATGAACATAACTAAGATAGGAATATATCTAGGATTTTACTTAATTATTGGCTTGATATTGACGATTGGCAGGCGCGTGGTACCCTTTTTTATTGAGCGCGGTCTGAGTATAACGGGTACAGAAAAAATTACGCTGCGAAATAGTAAAGTGCAAGATGTCGCAAGCTTACTGTTTTTCTTAGTCTTTTTTATCACTGATGTATTTTATTATAATAAGTATCTACTGACTATTAGTGCACTTGGCGTGGCGATTGTTAACGTTGTGCGCTTGCTGGGGTGGTATCATCGCGGTATCTGGCAAAAGCCATTGCTATGGTCGCTGTTCATTGCATTTTTGGGCATGTGTCTGAGCTTTGTGTTATACGCGCTACAGCCGTGGCTCGGCTATAACCATAGTATTGCGGTGCATGGACTGTCGATTGCGGGTGTCGGTATGATGACTTTGGCAATGATGGCGCGGGTATCACTAGGTCATACGGGACGTAGTATTCATACGCCTCCTAAAACGGTAAACATCATGTTTGGCCTTATGGTGTTGGTGTTTATCAGTCGTGTGCTGTTGCCCTTGGTTGATACGAGCCATTATTTATTATGGATAATGATAGCGCAAGGGGCATGGATTGCCTGTTTTATACTGTTTTGCATCAGCTATCTGCGTATCTTAGCAAGCCCTAGACCTGACGGTTTATTCGGTTAATGGGCTATTTATAGGTTTTATGTTTAAAAATATAAGAGATAGGAGCATTTTGATATGCGATTGACCAATTATAGTGATTATGCGCTGCGCTCATTGATTTATTTGGCGGTTAAACCTGAGCCGCAAACGCTGGCCAATATTAGCGATATTGTAGAAAGCTATAACATCTCTAAAAGTCATTTAACCAAAATTATTCATCAGCTTGGTCAACTTGGTTATATTGAGGGTGTGCGCGGTAAAAACGGAGGCATACGCTTAGCTCGTGCGCCTAAAGATATTAATTTGGGTGTACTTATCAAACAGATCGAGCCGGACTTTGCATTGGTAGAATGTTTTGCTACGCCGTCGCCTAGTCGTGAGCATGATAACTTAAAGAGTGCTGAGCAGAAAGGATTGTCCATTGCTTTGGTTAATGAGACTGATGTAGTCGGTCAAGAAGTGTTGGGCTGTGTTATCAGTCCCGCATGCCAATTAAAAGGGGTGTTTTTTGCGGCGCTAACGGCATTTATTAACGTGCTTGAGGGTTATACACTGGCAGATATTATTAATAATAAAGTAGAGCTTGCGGAGTTATTGTCTTAACTTATCAACTATTTTACATATTACATAGCAACCCGTACTTTTATATTTCGAATAAGTTGTTTAGTTGATTTTTTAAATACGCTCATCATAAAAGGCACAAAGCCAGCTCGTTTTTCTGCTAGCTCTGTGCTTTTTTTCATGGCTATTAATAGTAGTAATGCGAGTGATATGGAGTGAGTAGTTACTCGTTTCATTACTCATTAATAAAGCGGTTAATTACTGAGCTGCTCTACCACTCGGCTGCCTTGCGATTGGATAGGGCGATTATTACCTTGATATAAGTCAGTCATAATAGCAAGCTGATCGCTGGCAAGCTCAAGCGGCTGCTCGGTAACATACCATTGTACTTCTTCTGAACAAGGCGGGGTGGTCAGCGAACCGGTATAGTGATAGAAAATCGGCATAGCAGGTATCAATGCGGACAAATCAACCTTATTAGCGGTAGATTCGTCATCGTTTTTGACAGCAAGCTCAGTGCCATTAAGTAATAGGCGTAGGGCATCATTGGGTTGACCAACTTGAAGCATCACGCCAATCACGGCAAGGTTACCTTTACTGTTAGCGTGCACAAAATGAATCTCACTTGGATAGCTTTGACCACCGAACTGATGCTCACTTGGGGTGTGATAATGGAACTGTTTGAGCTCAAAGCGCTCGTTGTTGATAGTAATGATATTGTTCTGAGCAGTCGGTGTATAGACGATGGTGTGACCGTTGTCATTAATACGTAAATTTGACGACTTACTATAATTGACGGTAGGGGCGCTAGCTGTCTTGGCCATTTTAGCTATGACGTTATTAATATTAATAGGCGACTGCTCTGTACCAATTTTGCAGGCGCTGGCGCCATCGACATTACCCCAAGACTCAGGACCTGTGTCGCCTGCATATGACCACTTGCGGTGATGAGTCTCGTTACTTGCAACAACTGGAGAAACCACTGTCACGCCACTACCAGTAGGCGCTCCTTTGACCGTTTTATAATTATTAGAGCACGCGGTAAACCCCAGAGCGCTTACCGTCATAAGTGCAATAGCTAGATAACGAGGTTGCATATTAAAGTCCTTTTTATAATTGAAGAAGCTAACTGATTTTGTCAATTTCACTTTTATAACTGCCTATTCAGCTTACCTATAAATAATTTTAAAGTAAGTGATTAGTTACGGTTAAATAACCGTAGTATCTTTTAACAGGAAAACAAATGTTTAGCAAATAGTTGGTAACAAAAACATGAATAGTAATCGAATCATAGGTTTTTAATAGAGTGTTGTTTAGGTAAATCAGTCCTTAATAGGCAGATTTCGATAACTTTGAATTGTAGTTATAAGAAGTAGCAATAATAAAACTAAAAAAGCTACCATTTTGGTAGCCTTTTTTCGTTTCACTTAAAATATGTTATTAATAGAGTGATATTTTAAAGAGGTTAGAAGCGTTAAGACATTAAGCCTTTTCAAGCTTAGGACGGGCTTTATCAATGGCGGTTATCAATACTTTTTCAAAGTCACCAACCTCAAATTCAACCATATGTGAATGCGCTGCACAAAAATGACGAGTATCACGCCACTTATGAGCAAGCTCGGTTGCCCAGTTGCAATATTGCGCGCCAGCATCTGGCGCATCGATGAGCGCGTCTTCAGTACTAGGATGTAAGTTTAGCTCCGGTAGCACCGCATCAAGAATTTTTAAGGGTTGACTCACAAACGTATCGTCAACGTGTAAACTTTGACTGGCCGGATGGTACACCAAGAGTGAGCCTGAGTGAACCTTCTCATCAGGCGCAATATAGTAGATGCCTTTAGGTAAAGAGAATTCAAGTTCAGGATAGCGCTGGGTGACCGCTTCACTTTCTACAAAGTCATCTGCCCATTGCACTTCAGGGACTTGCTGAGGATGGCGCTCACTACCGTAAAAGGTTGCCTGCGGAAAATCTTTGGCCATTTGGGCGCAGTGTACGGTGTGAAACGGATGGACGTTCAATACCGCTTCTACGTCTTGCCCATCATTGGTCAATGCCATGACTTGCGCACGTATCTCATCAGTTAGCGTGTAACTGTCCAAAAAAATAAAACGCCCTGACGCTAACTGCACAAGCGAGCATTGCGTGCCAACATCGATGATACCGATGCGAAACGACCCGCGTATGTTCCAAAAACCTGAACCCAAATTATGAATTTTATCGCTCATTTGTGCTATTCCTTAATAAGTAATGCAGTGAGTAATCCTCTGAAATCGGTGTAATCTCGGTTATGCATAGGTTTATGATTGTCATTGAGAGGCATATTCTATAGTTAGATGTTACGATTATCTTCTATAGTTATGTCGTTTAGAATTATCAAAGTCTGTTATAAAAAAGATATCATATTCTTAATGGTAAGGTCTGTATAAACTTGTGGTAATAGTATAAACCCCTGCTACTGTCGATGGGCTGGGTGCGGTTATTAACCATTTATTTTAAGGCTGTGTTATGAAACTTGCTTATAAAATGAGCGCATCAGCTGTCTTAGCAGCAATGCTGCTAACCGGTTGTTCAAGTCTCGACACTGAGACTACTGATAAAAATGATATAAAAAAAGACGAGGTAGTACAATCATCTCAAACGGTTCCAACGCCGCAAACTGACTTTCGGTTTAGCGCTGCTGAGAACGCTGATATTGCCAATAAAGACAAGCTCTCTTATCGTGTTTTTTATGCTGAGCCCACTAAAGGCGTTGATGGTAAGTGGTTTGATGCGATAAAACATGGCGACTTAGCGTCTGTTAAGTATATGGTAAAAAATGGACAAGATTTAGAGGCAAAAGACACTGATAATCTTGATCAAACGGCTTTGGGCTGGGCTGCATTTATCGGCTATGAAGATATTGTAGATTATCTAATCGGCGAAGGGGCGAGCATTTATGCCACTGATAGAGGTGATGTATACAATGTCATGAAGTCTGCGGCCTTGGGTAAAAATACCAATGTTGTCAAGAAAGTACATGAGTTATTAAATACTAAAGCGCCTGTTGATTTAAATGATCAGACTCAAGAGAGCGATGGTGAAACCTTGATTATGGTTGCCGCTAGTAATAACCGCTTAGAGACTGTGAAGTACCTACTGTCTAAAGGCGCCAATCCCAACTTAGTGGCGACTACCAAAGACAAAACGATGGGGTCGTATAATCAAGGAGCTTACTCCTATGCCTGTACGCGTGGCCATGTAGAGGTGCAGCAATTACTAAAAGAAAACGGGGCGATTAACCATCGTACTGGTAAGGCAAGTTGTGAATAATAGTGTTGATGACGTTAATAAGATAATATTGAAAAACAAGGCTGCTCATATTAATAATAGCGGCCTTATTTTTTAATGAGCTTTAAGTTTTTGCCTTCTATACTTTACTCCTGAGTACCTCTCCCAATGTGATATTATAATGTGCATATCATTATATCTATCAATAGAAATCAAACGAATATAATCAGCGGCATTTATTGCGCTGTTCCTATCACTCACGCTTAGAAAAACGGCGTCTAACATAGTCAGCATCCTCGTGAATAATTCTATAAGCCAGACCCAACAGCCTACTGTACCGCCTTTATCGCCGCGACATAATTCACCGTCATTGGCTTTAAAGCTGACGATTACTTTAATTGGCGTGTTTGCATTTTTGCAAGTGTATTCCATACAAGCAGTGTTGCCAGTGTTGATGATGGATTTTGCTGCGACCGAAGTGCAAGCAGGGATGATTGTTGGGGCGACGGTGATGGCGATTGCGATTATGTCACCGTTTTTAGGGATGCTCTCTGACGCCGTTGGGCGCAAATCCTTTATTGTTGGTGCATTACTATTCTTAGCAATACCAACGGCGTTAATCGCTCAAAGCCCCACCATCGGCTGGATGGGGTTTTGGCGGTTTATGCAAGGCTTATCGGTGCCTGGTATTACGGTGGTGACGATTGCTTATATTGGTGAGGAGTTCGAAGGTCGCGATCTCACTGAACTCATGTCGTTTTATGTATCAGGCTCGGTGCTTGGTGGCTTTATGGGGCGCTTTTTACTTGGACATTTGCATGAATTTATTGGCTGGCGGCAGGGTTATTATGTGATGGCAGCGATGACCTTGATAGGGGCATTGTGGGTTGGCAAGATGCTACCATCGTCTCGTCATTTTGAGGCCAATCCGAATTTTCGTTCAGCGATACAAACGCTTGGTGAGCATTTAACCAATCGTTATGTGGTGACGGCTTGTCTGCTCGGCGCCTGTGTCCTATTCTCGTTAGTTGGCTGCTTTACTTTTATTAATTTGCATCTTGCCAAAGCCCCTTACGAGCTGAGCACCGGACAGCTTGCCAATATCTTTGCCGTGTATCTCATTGGGGTAGTGATTACGCCTTTATCCACGAAGTTATTACGCCGGTTTGGGGCCGCGCGAACGGTTCGAGTTGCGGTAATAACATCAATGGTTGGGGTACTATTAACCCAAGTGACACCACTATGGGGCATTGTTGTCGGTCTTGCGATTATGTCATCAGGCGTCTTTATTACCCAAGCGGCCACCATCAGCTATATCGCGGTCAATGTTAAAAAAGGCCGCTCATTGGCCTCTGGTTTATATTATATGGGATATTATGCTGGCGGTACGATTGGCGCATGGCTATGCGGGCTGGCCTATGCACGCGGTGAATGGGCGATGACCGTATGGCTATTATTATTTGTCCAAGTGTTGGCCTTGATTGTTGCTACTGTTGGAATGGTAAAAACCAAAGCCCGTGCTGCTTAATAGCTAACTTGGCTTATAAATACCTTATCTAACACAAAATAGTGACAAGTAAAACCCTCGTGCTTGAGCGCCTCGTATTACCGAACTTACGTGCGTATGCTTTACATAGCGCTGATTTGTTCTTACTATTAATAGGTATCTTCATTGGTATGGCAATACATAATTAAACTATTTTAAAAGTCATTATTTGCTTATACCTTTTCATGATAAACAAGGAAGTTAAAACTATGTCAAATGCTTACCCTAGTGCGCCGTCCGCTTATGAGTTTCCACTACTTATTAAACAATTATTAAATCGAGCTAAGACGGTCTCTTTAGACCAAGAAATCATTTATGCTGATAAAAAACGTTTCACTTACACCGATTTATTTGCTCGTATCAATCGCTTAGCCAATGTTTTAGCAGGCCTTAATCTTGCTGCAGGAGACGTAGTAGCAGTTATGGATTGGGATAGCCATCGTTATTTAGAGTCCTATTTTGCGGTACCAATGTCACAGTATGTTTTGCAAACCGTTAATGTACGTCTGTCACCGGACAAGGTGCTTTATACGATTAATCATGCCAAGCCAAAAGTGCTGCTGCTCAATTCAGAATTTGCTGCGCTGGTAAAAGATTATCAGTTTGAAAATTCTAGTATCGAGCATATTATCTGGCTTGATGATAATGGCATGACGGTTGAAGGTGTATTTGGCAGTAATCAAAGCCGCGTAGTGGGTGAGTATGAGGCGTTGTTAGAAGCTGCCGATGATCGCTTTGATTTCCCAGACTTTGACGAAAATACGATTGCTACCACTTTTTATACCTCAGGAACGACGGGCGATCCAAAAGGCGTGTTTTTTAGCCATCGCCAGCTGGTATTACACAGCTTGGCAGAAGCGGCGTCACTCGGTATGTTGCCGAATAAGCAAGGCGTCAGCTACGGTGATGTCTATATGCCGATGACGCCAATGTTCCATGTGCATGCGTGGGGCTTTCCGTTTACTGCAACGATGATAGGTCTTAAGCAAGTATATCCGGGTCGCTATGCACCCGATACTTTGCTTGATTTAATTATCAATGAAAAGGTCAGTATTACTCATTGCGTACCAACGATTTTACAAATGGTCCTTAAAGAGGCGCAAGAGCGTAAGGCCAGCTTTAACGGGCTAAAAATGATTATTGGTGGCTCTAGGTTAACTGAGGGCTTAGCAAAAGCGGCATTGTCCCAAGATATTGAAGTCTATACTGGCTATGGTATGTCAGAGACTGCGCCACTTATTAGCTTAACTGACTTTAGTATTAATGAGCCAGAAATGACAGAAGAGGAAGACATCAATCGTCGCTGTATGACTGGTAAACCAGTATTGATGGTCGATGCACAGATTTGGAGTACGGATAATAAATCAGTAGGTATCGGTAAAGACAATACGGGCGAGCTGGTATTACGCGCGCCGTGGTTGACCCAAAGCTACTTGAAAAATGACGATGCCGGCAAGGAGCTATGGGCACACGGCTATATGCACACCCAAGATATCGCTTATATGCAACCTGATGGCACTATAAAGATTACGGATCGCCTAAAAGATGTGATCAAATCGGGTGGCGAATGGATATCGTCACTAGAGATTGAGACCATCTTGTCCTTACATCCAGCAGTCGCTGATGTGTCGGTGATTGGTGTACCTGATAAGCAGTGGGGCGAGCGTCCGTTAGCCTTAGTGGTGCTCAAGCCTGATTGCCAAGATACCAAAGCGGAAGATATTAAAGCCATCGCTGAGCAAGCCGTTAGTAAAGGTATGATTCCTAAATATGGTGTACCGAGTGAGTTTAAGTTCGTTGATGAGCTGCCAAAAACCTCAGTTGGTAAACATGATAAAAAGGTGATGCGTGAGATGTATGGCACTCAAATTGAAGTATAAATAACAATGTTTTTTTATTCATAACACTATTAAAGTTTGGTTGTCTATGAAATAATTTAATACCGACTGTGCTACCTGTTTGAGCAAACTAAAAACCGATTCATGAATGAGTCGGTTTTTATGTTTTATTTCATATAAACCTAGCCTTGTATAAATAGCAGTTTTTTAACTCATATTGGATTTTTATAATGATAAATGATAGCAATAATAAAAACCACACTTTAGCTGTTATGCCTGTCTTACAAGATGCGCCAGTTCTGTTTAATACCGAAGTTACAGATTGTGGTCATCTCATTGGTATTATGACTTTGAATGCGCCAAAGTCTCTAAATGCCCTCAGCGTTGAGATGTGTCAGCTATTATCGACGCAGCTTGAGCGCTGGCAAGTGGACACAAAAGTAGTGGCGATATTGCTAAAAGGTGCTGGCGATAAAGCGTTTTGTGCAGGCGGTGATATCCGCAAGCTTTATAATAGTATGACCGATACAGCAGCAACTCCTAACCCTTATGCTACCGAGTTCTTTAGTGACGAGTATCGTCTATACCGCAAGATGCATTATTATCCTAAGCCATTAATACTATGGGGTGACGGTATTATTATGGGCGGTGGTATGGGTCTAATGGCTGCGTGTAGTCATCGTCTGGTCACTGAGCGCACACGTTTTGCGATGCCTGAGATTAGTATTGGCTTGTTTCCTGACGCCTCTGGTAGCTGGTTTTTGCAGCGTATGCCTGCCAAGATGGGTCTATTCTTAGGACTTACTGGTGTACACTGTAATGCTAATGATGCCCTTTTGGTGAATTTGGCAGAATATGCGGTAGCCAGTAATGATTATGAGGCTATTTTGCAGCGTTTGCGCCAAAGTGATTGGAAGGCAGCTGATATTGCTAATACCAACAGTAGTATTAATAGCAGCAATTCTGCTAGCGCACATAGTGTTACCAGTCGTGCACTAGCCGCGCAGCCAGTAGCGCACTTACCTATCAGTAAGCTGGCCTTATATTGGCAACCTATTCAACGCTTGTTGAATAAGGGTGGTTTGGCTGATATTGACCGAGTGTTACGTGATGATTCAGAGTTAGCGCAGCTTGATGCTGACTTTGCCAACGACAGCTGGACTCAGCGGGCAATCGCTACTTATCGCCACGGTTGTCCAGTTACTGCAGCATTAACTTATGCGCTATATAACAAAGTTGCGACGCTATCATTAGAGCAGATTCTATATTTAGAGACCAATGTAGCCGTAAACTGCGCAGCCAATCTAGACTTTAGGGAAGGGGTTCGTGCCTTACTGATAGATAAGGACAGAAATCCGCAATGGTCGCGTACATTAGCCGACTGTTTAACACTAGAGGGGCGCGAATATATTACTCAACATCTTGTTAGTCCGTACCCTGCTGGCGAGCACCCTCTTGATAACTGGTTCACGACTACTGCTCAAAGCTTAATAATCAATAACGTTTACTAATAACTAAGCGTATTAAGTTAATAAAAACGACGCTTTCGACTTGAGATAATATATCCAGTTTTAAAGAAGAAATACAATTAGTTTTGTAGCTCATAAACCAATTCTTGAATATCAAGTGCCGCGGCTTGCAGACGTGGTACGTGAGTTAATAGCTCTTCTAAAGATACTCGAATTGTGGGGCCATGCACATAAAGGGAAGCCAGATAACGTGACTTTTTATCTAGTATCGGCACCGCCACGGTTACCATTTCCGAGATAAATTCCTCGTTATCGATACCAATGCCTAGCTTGGCAAGACGATCAAGCTCAGCGTTTAGCAGCTCAATATCCACAATGGTATTTTTAGTGAATTTACTGAGCGCCAAGCTATGCAGCATTTTGCGGCGACTGGCCTTCGATAATTGACTCAGATAAAGCTTACCAGTACCTGTACACCACATTGGCGACTTGGCGCCCACTGGCAGATAAATCTGTAGCGGTAGCGTAGTCTGCACGCGATTGGTATATGTCATATTCATCTGATAAGGAATAGCGATACCGCAAGACTCTTTAATATCATCCACCAGTCTTTGTAATACCACTTGGCGTTCATTAAAAAAATGCCGTTGTTGCCAGAGCTCAACACTCAAATTGCGCACCCTTTTACCAGGGATAATACCACCACCAATATCAACCGCGATAAAACCTTCATCGACCAGGTTTTGAATCAAACGATGGATAGTTGGTTTGGGAATATTAAGCGCTTGCGATAACTCAAGCGGCGAGATAGGTTTGGGTGCATAGGACACCGCTTCAACAATCTCTAAGACACGGGTTATTGATGAGACTTTAGGCATAGACAACGCTCGGCAATGAAGAAAGAAGGGAGGGGGTGGCAATAAAAAATAAAGATTAATGAGTAGTAAAATTGCTAAATGATAGCACAATGTACCATTTGAGTAGACTATAAGCACTTTGTAGCAGGTGGCTATTATTAGTTGGACGATAATAGTTGGACGAACATAAAATATTGAGTACAGTAACTCAGACACAGAAAGTAGTAACTATAGATACATTATCTAACGCATGACAACAATCTGTAGTAATAACTTATAAAACTGTTATTGAGTTCGCTTAGAAATTACGACATCATAGTCACATACTTTGTACTGTTATTTCTCAAAACACAATTTCTATTACTAAATTTACTTAAGATTTGTATCTACAGCCAGCCTAATCTCATAACTCTTAATAATATGTCATTCTAATTATAAAGCTTTCTATCATTAAGTTGTTATTAAGTTACTTTAGGAGTATTGTGTAACATTAAAGCTGTGTTGTATGGTTTAATGTGGCTATTATTACAACATCTATGCAATCTTTACACAATGGCAAATAAAAAGGTCAACTTTAGGGGTGACTTTTTGAGCTAAAATTGTTTTAATCTGCTCAACAAAATGATTGTTTAAAATAAAGGCTAGACAATCTTTTTTTGTGGGCAGTTGTCTTATACCTTAGGAGAGTAAATATGAAACTTATTAAATTAACGGCTATCTCTGCCGCTGTTTTGGCATCAAGCGCAGCTTTAGCAGCTGATCCTGTTATCGTTGTTAACGATGCAGACGTTTACGAAGTCCAACCAGTTGCTTATGAAGTTGCGCCAGTGGCTTATACTGCTGCGCCTGCTTATCAGTACAACCAAGACGCTGGTGTTATCCGTAACACCACTGGTGCTGTATTTGGTGGTACTAAGACTTTCTTTAACACAGTAACTCATCCAGCAGCTATCAGCGCTGAAGTTGGTACGCTGGGTTATGGTGCTAATATCGGTTGGGGACTTAATGAAAAAACTGAACTACAAGCCGGTTGGGCAGGTGGTGATGTAGCTGATCTTTTCGGTGGTGACTTTGATGCTAAAGGCATTAACTATGACGTCGACACTGATTTTAGCAACCCGTACATGGGTGTACAATTACGTCCTGCAGGCAACTGGTTCACTATGGGTGCTGGTATTATCGTACCTGATAACGATATCGACGTTCGTGCTAATGCTGACGGTAAAGGTTTCTACAGTATCGATGGCCAAAAGTTCTACACTGGCAAAGCCGAATCTAACCGTCTAGATGATGATTTTGGTGCTGATGGTGTTGGTAACTTAGAAGGGTATATTGAGCATCGTAACAAGTTAGCTCCTTATGCTACTCTTGGCTTCCGTCCTAATATCACTAATAACTTTGGTGTGTTTGGTGAAGTTGGTGCTGCATATATGGGTAAAGTAGATGCAACTATCAAACGTGTAGGCGGTATTGATGGCGATGCTACTAATATCGCAGCAGCAAACAAAGCTGCTCGTCAAGCTGAAAAAGATCTAGAAGACAAAAGCTGGTTAGAGTGGTTACCAATTGTTAAACTTGGTGCAACTTACCGCTTCTAATTGCTATCTATCGTACTTTGTAAGTACTGTAAATAGTAAGTTAAGTTAAGCAAAAGAAACGACCTTCGGGTCGTTTTTTTTATTTCTATACAGAGCAGTTTTACTTACTGATAATTGCCTTAAAAAATGACAAGCATCTGCTGGGAAGAGAGAATTACAATTTGATAATCAGATTTATTATCATTGATAAGAAAGTTTGTAGTGCAATCCTTATTTAAGCCAGCCATAAGGTCAGGAATAATGGCCATATAATTCATACCTAAACCTTGCGCGAGTTTGTAGTGATAAATTTTAATAAAGCTTTCTTTAATTTGCCATAACCATTTAACAATAACAAGCCGTTGTTCTATAGGTAGCTTAACTAAAAAATCAATTTCAGCAGGATGATAAAAACGCTGTGCTACAGTCCAAGCGATATTCTGGGTTTCGATATCTATACCAATGGTACGGCGGTAACTGATAGCGACAGCAACCTTATCATTTGACTGACCGCTTCCTAAACCATCCATTCCTGAATGACTAAAGCATACGTAATAGCCACTATTCATCAAGCGATAAGGAAATTGTGATTCATTCAATGTGTCATTGATATTAAGTTTAGTAATAAGGCTATGCAGTAAGAGACGAACCCCTTTACGCTGCTGTTGCCGTCTGTTATGAGCGATTTGGGGTGTTGATAGCTGGTTTTTAGGGTTATTAATTTGCCACAATAAAGTTTTAGAATTAAACGGCATATAATTAAGAAGTAGGTCAAAAGGTGCTAAGGGTTTAAATAAGTCTGACCATATAGAGGTCGGTATTGGCCGAATAAGTTTAGCAGTAGCACACCATGTTATGGAATCAAGTTGGGTATAGCAAATGTCTTGTAGATATAAGGTTGGCATAAGTAATCTATGTTGAAAATCCGCAGATAACTGAAGGTTTTATTAATCTGAACCTAAGCAAAAAAGCCTAGTAATATCAATATTACTAGGCTTTTCGTATGCTAAGTCACTTAATTTTAAATGAATGAATGTCACTTAAACAGTCATTATGAATAACTAACAGTAGCAGTTAGTAAGACAATTCAGCACGGCGGTTTTGGCTATATGCTTCTTCATTAGCACCGGCAGCGACAGGACGTTCTTCACCATAGCTGATAACTTGGAGGTTATTGGTTGACGCGCCTTGAGAAGCAAGATAACCACTGACAGCCTGCGCACGGCGCTCGCCTAGTGCTATATTATATTCACGGCTACCGCGCTCATCGGTATGACCTGCAATCACAACACCTGCTGCTGGGTTAGAGCTTAATAGGCTTGCGTGCTGGCTTAGGACGCTGGCTGACTGCGAACTAATATCACTGCTGTCAAAATCAAAGTACACGACAGCTTGTAAGTTATTAGCGGCAGCAATGATATCACTGGTGTTTTGAAAGCCAACAGCGCCCGTATAACCAATTTGGCCACTTGGGATACCTAAAGGGGCAACAACCACTTCAGAGGTCGCACGTTTGGTTGCACAACCTGTGGTTAGTGCTACAGCACTTGACAACACAGCAAGTAAAGCGATTTTGACAAAACGGTTGTTCGTTGAAGTGCTGGATAAAGCGACATTAATTGACATGATGAGCTCCTAAATTTTTGATCAAATTCGTTATTTTTGAAACTGCTTATAGTAAACGTTAGGCAATTGCTGCCCATAGTAGTGTTAATGTTACGTTATGTAAATAGCACTACTGTAAATGATGCCAAAATTTTCTAATGATTACAATATACATTTAACGCCCTTAGTTGATTGCTGGTATTTAGGTAAGGAATAAAGTGACTTTTAGTAACCTTCTATAGTTATAGACAAATAACTATGCAAACGGTTATGTCTATCTAAAATTTATAATTACACTTAGTCTCAGCAATACTCTACTCTTGAAATTTCTCCACTGACACCAATGTAGTTATAAGGCTAAATTCACTTAAAAATATACTGTTAGACGCATTTTATAATACTTAGTTTACTGCCCATTTTTGCTGGTTTTATACCATATTCATAATTAACAATAGGAGACTTTATGTCTACCGCTGAGAATAATACCCAAATAATTAATCCTGAGATGGCAGATGTACCGCTGCATGAACCTAGTGAAATTAACAGTAAGATCAATTTAAAAGACTATAAGAAGCCAAGCTTTGATGTGGAAACGGTTGATTTAGATATTAAACTGTTTGCCGGTTATGCCTTGGTTGATAGCAAGTTAGTAATGCAGCGTCAGGCAGCAGGTGATTTAGTATTAAATGGTGAAGATGTTGAGTTGATGGCTATCACGCTTGATGGTGAGACGCTTGCTACTGAGCGTTACAAGCAAGCTGATGGCAAGCTGATCATTAGTGATGCGCCTGATACTTTAACTTTGGAGCTGCAAGTACGTATCCATCCGCAAACCAATACTGCGCTTGAAGGTTTATATATGGCGGGTAGCGGCAGTGATACTATGTTTGTCACTCAATGTGAGCCTGAGGGCTTTCGTAAGATTACCTTTTATCCAGATCGTCCTGATGTACTCGCCATATTTACCACGCGTTTGGAAGCGGATAAGCGCTATCCAACACTATTGTCTAACGGTAACTTAGTTGAAGAGGGCGACGTTACGGATGCACCAGACCGTCACTATGCGATTTGGCATGACCCCACGAATAAGCCCAGCTATCTATTTGCCTGTGTGGCTGCTGATTTAGATGTGCTCACCGATTATCATACTACTAGTGAAGGGCGTGAGGTCACGCTTGAAGTATTTGCTAAGTCAACTGATATCGATAAATGTCACGTTGGTATGCAAGCTTTGAAAGATTCGATGGTGTGGGATGAGGTTAATTACGGCCGCGCCTATGATTTAGATCGTTATATGATAGTGGCGGTCAGTCAATTTAATATGGGTGCGATGGAGAACAAAGGCCTTAATATCTTTAATACCGCTTGCGTATTATCCAGCCCAGAAACCACCACTGATGCGCGCAGCTTTAATGTCAAAGCCGTCATTGCCCATGAATACTTTCATAACTGGACAGGTAACCGTATTACTTGCCGCGATTGGTTTCAACTGTGCCTAAAAGAAGGTTTGACTGTATTCCGTGATCAATCCTTTTCTGCCGATCAGCAATCCAGCGCCGTGCAGCGTATTGATGATGTGGCGACCTTGCGTGCGCATCAGTTTGCTGAAGATGCTGGGCCACTTGCCCATCCCGTTCGCCCTGAAAGCTTTGTTGAGATTAACAACTTTTATACCACGACTATCTATGAGAAAGGCGCAGAAATTGTACGCATGCTCGCCAATACCTTAGGGCCAGATAATTTCCGTAGAGGGACGGACGAATATTTCCGTCGTTACGATGGTCAGGCAGTCACCGTTGAAGATTTCTTATCGGCATTGAGTATCACTGACAGTAAGATTGAAGAATTCATTGCTTGGTATCGCCAGCCGGGTACGCCAATACTATCGGGTCATCAGCATTATGATAGTGCGACTCAGACTTTGACCATTACTTTGAGTCAACAGACCCGTCACGTTGCAGGCTTTGATGCGCCAATACCTTTGCCTATTCCAGTAGCAACTGCCTTGTTTGATAAGGCAACGGGTACGATTATCGCTGAGCGTATGTTGATGTTAGATCAAGCACAGCAAACCTTTAGCTTTGATAATGTTAGCAGCGAGCCGGTAGTGTCATTGCTACGTGACTTTAGTGCACCGGTACAGCTGAATTACGATTACCAAGATGAAGATTTGGCATTTTTATTGACTCATGAAACCAACGGCTTTAACCGCTGGCAAGTGACGCAAATGCTGGTCAATCGCATTTTGCTACAAAGTAATGATTCCAAAGTTTATTTGCAAGCTTTGGCAAAAACGCTGCCAACTTTGGCGGTTACTGATCCCATGTTAGCAGCGCGTTTATTAGATATTCCATCCGCGCAAGAGTTGGCATCGGCTATTCATCAAAACTATGATCCAGTATTGATTAAACAGCAGCGTGACCGCTTATATAGTCAAGTTGCTGAATCACTAAAAGATCAGTGGACGATTCTCTATAATCAGTTACCGTTAGAGGTGTATTCAGATAGCCCAGAAGCGCTTGGCAAGCGTGCATTGCGTAATGTTGTGTTAGATATGGCCTTGACTGCTGGCATTAGCGAGGCAGGTAAATGGGCGCAGCAGCAATATGATAACGCCAGCTGTATGACTGAACGTTTTGGTGCGCTAAAAGCGATGGTCAATTATCAAGTGACAGGAAGTGATGATTATCTGGCAGATTTCTATCAGCGTTTTCAAGACGATGAGTTAGTGATTGATTTATGGTTTAGTGTGCAAGCATCCGCTGAGCATGTGACTACCGATGATATCCAAACGTTACTTGAACGTGATGACTTTGATTGGAATACGCCCAACCGCATCCGTTCAGTTATTAGTGCCTTTACTGCCCAGCCTACCGTACTTTGGACGCCAGAGGGCTTAGATATCTATACTAGTGTGATTAAAAAAATGGATGAGGCCAATCCAGTATTAGCCTCACGCTTGCTGCAAGTACTGGCGCGTTGGTATACGCTGGTTGAACCGCGTCGCCACATGGCGCAAGACCATCTTAATGCCTTGCAGCAGCAAGTATCCTCTAAGCATGTGCTTGAGAGCTTGGCTAGTGTATTGGGTGCGATGGGAGAGTAGTATTTACAACGGGGCTTACTAATACTCTAAGCATTAGGGTTTTTAAGCCAGTCAAGTTTGTAAAATATTAACTTCTAAAGCATAAAAGAGCCCACCTATTTATAGGTGGGCTTTTTTATGTCTAGCTTTCAATAAAACCATATCTAGCTGGCTAAGAAAAATAGCTCACTAACGAAATTGGTGATTAACGAGTAGGTAGAATGTCTTTTACCATATCACGTAAGCTATGTAGTGCTGTAACCGTGCTGTCCCAATCGAGGCAACCATCAGTGATAGATACGCCGTATTCTAGAGCGTCTAAGTCAGCGGTCAGTTTCTGACTGCCGCCTTTTAGATGGCTCTCAATCATCATGCCGATAATTGATTTATTGCCGTTTTGGATTTGTTCAGCGACGTTGTTAATCACCATCGGTTGCAAGTAAGGGTCTTTACCTGAGTTGGCATGGCTGGAGTCAATCATAATCTTGCCGCTGGTTTTACCTTCGGCTAGCGCATTTTCAACTTGCTCAACGGCCGTTTCATCATAGTTAGGTTTGCCATTACCACCGCGCAATACTACGTGGGCGTAAGGGTTACCTTTTGACTTGATGATACAGACTTTACCATCTGCTGATAGACCTAAGAAGCTATGGCCAGCTTTTACCGCTTGCATAGCGTTGACAGCAACAGTCATGCCGCCATCAGTCCCATTTTTAAAGCCGACGGGACAAGATAAACCTGAGCTCATCTCACGATGGGTCTGGCTTTCGGTGGTACGCGCACCAATCGCTGACCAGCTGATTAAGTCTTGCATGTACTGCGGCGTGTTCGGATCGAGTGCTTCGGTGGCACACGGCAAGCCTTTTTCATTCAAGTCAATTAGCAGCTTACGTGCAGTACGCAAACCTTTTTGAATATCAAAACTATCATTCATATCAGGGTCATTAATCATGCCTTTCCAGCCGACGGTGGTACGTGGCTTTTCAAAATAGACGCGCATGACCACAAATATAGTATCTTCAATCTCTTTTGCTAACACGGCTAAGCGGTCCGCATACTCATGCGCGGCCTTAATATCATGAATCGAGCAAGGACCAATGACCACAAATAAGCGCTTGTCGGTACCATCTAAGATATCTTGGATAGTATGGCGACCTTTTAAGACGGTTTTATAGGCCGGCTCTGTCAATGGCAGCTCAGATTTTAGCTCAGCTGGAGTAATTAAGGGGATGAATTGTTCAATATTCACGTCATCAATATCTGCATTATGAGTAGCTGGTGTGGTCATAGTTATATGTCGTCTAGCTAATTTATAGGGAGTTTCATTATGCGTTGAAAAGCTACAGTTGACAAGGGTGGTCGGGTAGTTAATTGACTGATAAGTGGAATGTAGAAACCAATATTTTGTTATACTTACCTGTTATCTAGATATTCAATAGAATTTTTCACTGCTGTTTTTAGCTTAAATTTAAGCTAATTAAGAGTAATTGATAGCGGCACTGTTTAATAATTAAAGCTAAGCAGGTTAGTACTTTGAGAATAGCATTTAAAGTTAGCTGGGTTAAGTAATAATTGATCGAGGTATAATGCTATCATTTGGCTATTTTTACCCGTGTCACGTATGATGGCGACTTATAAATAGCGGTTCGTACTATACTTTTGCGTTGTCCGTTATGCCTTGTCAATATCGAGAGCTCGTTATGATAGATTCTGCTACGCCGCCCAAGCCTGAGACGTCTTTTAAACGCAATAACTTAACGAGCACCTCTTCTACCCACTCAACAGAGACAAATACTGAAATGGCAAAATCGTTCAAAATGCCTAGCAAGTTGCCTAACAAATCATCTAGCTCGCCGTTAGTGATAGGTATTGTTGCCGGCGAGGTGTCTGGCGATAGTTTGGGTGCTGACTTTATGCAGCAGATGAATAATCTACGCGACGATATCATTTGGGTGGGTGTGGGCGGTATAAAAATGGCGGCGCAAGGATTGCAAATCATTTTTTCATTATCGCGCTTGGCAGTGATGGGTTTAGTAGAAGTGTTGGCACAATTACCAGATTTACTGAAAGCGCGCCGTGAGCTATTGGCGGCTTTTAAAACTGTTGACATTGATTGGTTCGTTGGTATTGATGCGCCTGATTTTAATTTGCGCGTTGCCAAAAAACTGAAGCCCCAAGGCGTATTTTGCGTGCAATATGTCAGTCCGTCAATTTGGGCGTGGCGGGAATCTCGTATTCATGGAATTAAAGCCGCTACTAACTTAGTGCTGTGCTTGTTTCCCTTTGAGCTTGCGGTCTATGAGCGTTATGGCCATCCAGCAATATGTGTCGGCCATCCACTGTTACGCACTATCAATCAAGAGTTGTTAGAGACGCCAACTCAGCAATTACGTAGTGAATTGGTCTGGCATAATGACGGTTTACAGCAGTTTTTTAGGGAACGTTTTGAGGAGGTAAGTCAGCTTATCTGTGTGATGCCAGGGTCAAGACGTGGTGAGATCACCGCTATTTTGCCTTTGATGCTTGACGGTATCGAAAAGCTATTATTGCTCGACTCTAAGCTATGTTTTATTGTTCCAACAGTTGATCACAATCATCAATATATTGTCCAAGCAGTGATTGATAAACGCTCAGAAACACTGCGGGCAGCTATTGCCGTGGTTTATGATGAAAGCCAGCTGGCGTTTAGTCAACAAGCAATGGCAGCATCAGATATTATTATCTTAGCGTCGGGTACTGCAACCCTTGAGGCCATGCTGCTTGAGCGCCCGATGGTAGTGATTTATCAGCTTAACGAATTGACGTATCAAATCGCGAAACGCTTGGTAAAAGTCTCTTATGTGGCGCTGCCTAACATCTTAGCTGGCAAGGCAATTGTGACTGAACTGATTCAAGAACAAGCCAATGGCGATAATATTTGTCGTACAGTGACTAAACTGTTGCAACCGCGTGCCTATAATGAACAACTAACAGCGCTGAGTAAGACTAAGAAAGCTCTACAACAACAAAGCAATCATAATCCTGCTTATAGTGTGATTGAACAATGGTACGCGCAAAACTATCGTTAGATAGCGCTAATAAGTATCAAAAAAATAAAACATTCAAAGCTTTGTCGATGATTATGGTTATGGAAAGTTATGAGTATGGAAAGCTGTGTAAACAAAGATATCGCCGCTAGCAACATTAACCTCAGTATCGATATAGAAAATATTGAGGTTAAAGGTCAGTATATTAGTTTGGCTGCACCGATTCATTTGAGTGGTCAGCTTAATATAACTAAGCTATTGATTGATTATCCATTCAATATAAATGCCAGCTCTGAACACTTACTACTACAAATTGGAGTCGATGAGGCAGGGCGTGGACCATTATTAGGTAGCGTTAATGTCGCTGCTGCAATATTGCCAAAAATGTGGTCAGGTCTGATTGAAGATAAGCCGCTACAAGATACTGAGCTGTCGCTCTTAACCGACTCCAAACAGTTAAGTGAAAAGAAGCGCGATACCCTTTATCCATTGGTTCAGCAGTATGCTTTGGGATATATCATAGCTGAGATTCCGGCAGCGGTGATTGATCAGGTCAATATCCTACAAGCGACCATGCTGGGTATGCGCTTATGTACCGAAGAGTTGCTGGTTGCAATAGTAAGTCATATCAACGCTATTGCAGATAATTCGTCGTATGGGCGAAAGTCTGACATATTGTTTGCTGAGTTGCTATTTGATGGCAATCGTTGTCCAGAGCTGGATTATGCCAAGCTTGCAAAGATAGGTATAGCGGCTTCAGCTATCGACTGCCAAGCGTGGGTAAAAGGTGACGCGCGTCATACCAGTATTGCCGCTGCCAGTATCTTAGCGAAAGTCAGTCGCGACCAAACTATGTATCAGCTGCATACTCAGCATCCAGAGTACGGCATTGCCCAGCATAAAGGTTACCCAACCAAGGCGCATATGCAGGCTATTAATGATTATGGCGTGTTACCTGAGCATCGCCGTAGCTTTAGTCCGGTCAGACAGGCACTTGAGAATAAATAGTTTCATCTCTTATAGAGTTATCATTAGCTATTTTCAGCTAAGCCTTATTATCTTATAGGATAAGCGATGACATTCAATAGGTTGACAAATAGCCTTACCTTAATACCTATGATGCTTTTTTCATCGGTATTTTTGAATGCTTGTGAGGGTATCTTCAAGAATAATGCAGAAAGTGGGTCGAATAATTCAACGGCTGCTGATACGGTTCAACCTGATGAGCAAGCAAGCGTAACACCTGCATCATTAGAGGTGGCGGTTGAGTCAACAAGCCCAGTTATTAAGCCATCAGTACCTGAAGCTGATATCGAAATAAATATTAATACGGTTGAGAATAAAAGTTATGAATCAGCGGGGCTGGCAGGCTCTCAATTAATTAGCCGTGAGCGCAGTCAGTGTGGACTAGCGGCAGTCACGCAAAATGACGAGCTGACTAAAATTGCCAATCAACATGCACACTATATCCAACATGTATTGGCCAAATCAGCACCAACGCTATTTAATGTACATCATGAAAATGGGATTACAAATATTAAAGAATGGACAGGAACCAATAACCCGTTTTTTACTGGTATAAGCATGAAAGAGCGTCTGCTGGCTGCTAAATACCCTCGGAACTATAGTGTCGTTGAAAATATCTCGCATACCACTTATTACAATTCGGTAGGTAAGGTGGTCTCCCCGGAGCTTGCGGCAGAAGGCATGGTTAAGTCATTATTAGCCGCGCCGTATCACCTAAGCTCATTAATGATACCCAGTCTAGCCAAAACTGGCACTAGCGTAGTGGCTTATACCCCGTATGGCAAAGATGTAGACACTTATCAGAGCTATGTATTGGTCAATAATTCAGCCACGAGCCACGAGACCGAAAACATCAGTTTTAAAGGAATATTTACCTATCCTTGCGATGGGGTGACAGATACCAATACTGCATTATATAATGAGTCGCCAAATCCGGTCGAAGGTACTAATCGCAACTTGAGTACAAATCCTATCGGGCAGCCTATTTATATCAGCATGCCGACAGCTAATAGCATCAGCGTCAGCAATATTAAGTTTTATGACATTCAGCGTGATATAGAGGTGCCGACTGACTTGTTAGACTATCGTGACGACCCGCATAAAAACACTGCTTATGAGTTGCTCAAAAATGAAGCCTTTATTTTACCGCTCACGGATCGCTTCAAAAGCTGCGAGAGTGGTCGTAGACAAGGTAAAAACTGCGGACTTTATGGTAATAGTGCTTATAGAGTCAGCTTTGAGGTTTTAGTCGACGGCAAAATATTAGAGAAAAAGCAATTCACCTTTACTACGGGTAATGTGAACTAGCAAGCTTTTGATTAAAAGGGTGTTAGTTCACAGCTGTTATTTACAGGCTCCTATTTAAAACCTCTAAAACGATGAATCTGGCTGCTGTAAAAACTCTACTTCTGCAGCAGTTGAAGTTCGACTTAGTGCCTCATTACGATGCGGATAACGTCCAAACTGTTCAATAATAGCTTGATGGCCATAGGCAAAATCTAAGGTTTCAGCATCGTCTAACTGCTCAAATAATGGCAAATAATGATTATGAATAACAATTGATTCAGAATGCATTAACGGCATAATCATAAACTGCCGCCATTGCATGGGTAAGTTATCAAAGCCAGCCTGAAGAATGGCTTCTTGTGCCAGCACCAGAGCCATACCATCTTGAGCAAAAGCGGCTGCTTGCCTGCGACCTAAATTACGCGAAAACTGATCTAATACAATAATCTCTGCTAGTCGTCCGGCTAGATCCGCCATAGCGGTGTTTTTATTATCTTCAGCACGCCGCCAATGCGCACGCTCTCCTTGACATACTGCCTGCCATATTTTGCCAAACTTATCGGCAATCTGTTGATCAAACTTCTCATCTTCTACAAACCAGTATGGTTCGTTATCTTTATTAAACCAAAAGTCTAATACTGCACGGGCATCAGGGTACAGTAGATCAAAGTCACGCTGATTGAGAAAGGTGGAATAATCGCTAGTAGTGCTCATAAGCTATTCTAATTATTACGGGTTTAGTCTACTATAACGAAAATATGACGACCCGTCACAAAGTTATTAATTATTATTAACGGTTATTACTCACAAACATCCCCTGCTATTAAACGCTATTAGGCGACCAATTATGAACTCATCAGCTACTTCACAACCAACACAACCCATAAACGTGCCAACCCCTTATTACTTGCTTGATGAGGCGTTAATCGTTGCCAATATGCAGATTATCGCGCGTCTATGTGAATTGTCCGGTGCTAAGGCTTTATTAGCGTTGAAATGCTTTGCAACGTGGGGCGTGTTTGATGCAATGGCACCTTATTTGCATGGTACGACCTCATCTTCACTCAATGAAGTGCGTTTGGGGTCTGAGACTTTTAACAAAGGTAAAAGCAGTGACAATAAAAAAGAAACGCATGGCTATAGCGTGGCATATAGCGCAGATGAGATTCCAGAAGTGCTTAAATATGCCGATAAAATCATCTTTAACTCGTTCTCGCAACTCAGCGCTTTTAAAGACCAAGCCCATGCGCAAAATATTCCAGTCGGCTTACGTCTCAATCCAAAAACCAGTAACTCATCCTTTATTATTGCTGATCCTGCCCGTCCGTTTAGTCGCTTAGGTGAGTATGATAAAGCACGTATTGCAGCGGTACTTGATGATATCACTGGGGTGATGATTCATAATAATTGTGAAAACGACAGTTTTGAGGCTTTTAGCGCAAGCTTGGCTGATATCGAAGTGCGGTTTGGTGATATCTTACAGCAGCTCGAGTGGGTCAGCTTAGGCGGTGGCATTCACTTTATCGCCCCTGATTATCCACTGGAAAAATTAGCCGAGCGCCTAAAAACCTTTAGTGAAAAATATGGCGTACAAGTTTATCTTGAGCCGGGTGAGGCGAGTATTCATGGCGCGGGCACGTTAGTCACCACCGTGTTAGATATCATGCACAACGAGAAAAACCTAGTCGTGGTCGACTCATCTATCGAAGCGCATATGCTCGACTTACTGATTTATCGTGAGTCAGCGCCGATAGCAGCTGTTAATGGTGAACTCCTTAATATTGCGCCTCTTGATACGGCGCTGAATAATGATACTGCTAATAGTGCACCAATAGCGGAAAATGTTGAATCAGCGGACAACACCATTATCTACGGTCGCTCTTGTTTAGCGGGTGATATCTTTGGTGAATACACTTTGCCACGCAATTTACAGATAGGCGATACGGTTACTTTTGGTAATGCAGCCGGTTATACCATGGTCAAAAAGAACTGGTTTAATGGGGTTAATATGCCCGCAATTGTTATTCGTCGCCTTGATGGTACGATTGATATTCAGCGTGAGTTTGATTACCAAGAATATAAGGCGAGCCTGTCTTAACATAGCGATTGCTATAAGTATCATTTGATGGACGTAATAAACAGATATGATGACCTTTTCGGTAATAATTACCAAAAATAATTATTACCGAAAAGGTCATGAAAATTGTTATAATCGTCACGGGCAAAATCAATCGTTTTGTCCATCGGGTGCGTGGGTTTTCCTCGGTCTTCCTTTTTAATTCACGCATATCATTCACTCGTTTCTGTTTTGCATAGCCATTATTAATGGCACTGACAGGGACACAAAGGAGGATTGTTGCCTTGAAACCAACTCCAAATACCAAACAAGCTAAAAAAGATGTACTCATTATCGGTGCTGGCGGCGTGGCACAAGTTGTCGCGCATAAATGTGCGATGCATAATGACGTGCTTGGCGAGCTTCATATCGCTTCACGTACCTTGGATAAATGTGATGCTATCGCCCAAAGCGTCATCGAAAAAGGCAGCTTTAAGCAGCCAGCAACCTTACATACGCATGAGCTTGACGCGCTTGATATTCCAGCAGTGATTGCCTTGATTAAAAAAACGGGCATCCAAATCGTCATTAATGTGGGCTCACCCTTCCTTAACATGAGCGTACTAGAAGCGTGTATTGAAACTGGTGTTGCTTATATTGATACCGCCATTCATGAAGATCCGCGCAAGATTTGTGAGACGCCGCCATGGTATGACAACTATGAATGGAAACGTAAACAACGCTGTGCCGATAACAACATCACCGCTATTTTAGGCGCAGGCTTCGATCCCGGAATGGTTAATGCCTATGCCAGACTTGGCTATGACATGATGGATAAAGGCTCGGTCACGGATATTGATATCATTGATATTAATGCTGGCAGCCATGGCAAATACTTTGCCACTAACTTCGACCCTGAGATTAACTTCCGTGAATTCACGGGTACGGTTTATTCATGGCAAGACAGTAAGTGGCAGTCGAATAAAATGTTTGAAGTAAAGCGTACTGATGACTTGCCAGTGGTTGGCGTACAAAACAGCTACCTAAGTGGTCATGACGAAATTCATTCGTTATCTGCCAATTTAGACGTGCCAAATATCCGTTTTTGGATGGGTTTTGGTGAGCATTACATCAACGTCTTTACCGTGCTCCAAAGCCTAGGTCTATTATCTGAGCAACCAGTAATAACCGCTGAAGGCTTAGAAGTTATTCCGCTAAAAGTAGTTAAAGCAGTACTGCCTGATCCAAGCTCGCTTGCGCCAAACTATACGGGTAAAACTTGTATTGGCGATAAAGTTAAAGGCAAAAAAGATGGCGTTGATAGCGAGGTATTTATCTATAATATCTCTGACCATAAAGAAGCTTTTGCGGCCATGGGTAGCCAAGGTATCTCTTATACCGCAGGCGTACCACCGGTTGCTGCTGCCATGCTTATCGCCACGGGTGAGTGGGATGCAGGCAAGATGGTCAACGTAGAAGAGCTCGATGCCAAGCCGTTTATCAATCTATTAAACGAGATTGGCTTACCGACTCGTATTAAAGATGCGGATGGTGACAGAGTGTTAGAGTTTGATATCTAAAGTATTTTGTTGAATATTTATTTTTAAATAAAAAGCACCCTATTGAGTGATAACTCGATAAGGTGCTTTTTTAATGATGCATTCTCATTATTAAATTACCATAAGGAAAAAAACGTGTCCCTAGATCAATATAAAGTATTCAACTTGATTGAAGACGTTAAAGAATTAAAGGTCTTACTCATTTTGGAATCCCCTCACATCAACGAATATATCCATCAGCATCCGGCAGCAGGGGAGTCTGCGCTTGAGTTGACCCAGTTTTTAAAGTCACAAGGATATTGTCATGATTTTGACAATCAGCTGCCTATAGGTTGCAATATTAAAACGCTGCACTATAAGTCGCTTGGTATTCTAAATTGCTCTACGTTACCGATGAATAAAGCGTTTTATCCTTGTGTCTTATCAGTTGATGACTTGTCGCAAGTGCATCATTTGACCAGTATTAAACAGGATTTAAATCAAAGCTTAAATCAACATTTAAATCAAAACCATCAGCAAAAACAATATATAAATTTAGCGGAAGAGGTGGTTTTTAAAGATTTTGCGAACCGATTAACCCAAGTGCTTGAGCAATCATCATCTGACATTATTATCGTACCTTGTGGCGACACGGCTACAGGTTTTATAACGACATTTAAAACTATTTATCATCAGCCGTTGATGATATTAGATAGTCTGCCGCATCCTACCGAGTCAGATTGGACTGATAAAATAAATACTATTAGGCTTAATAATACTCTTAACAATGCTATCCCAAAGCAAATGTTGCCTTAATGGGCTAAGTAAGAGCCTGCCATGACGAATGATGAGAAAAAAGCGACGGTGACTAGTGAGACTAAGATAAATATAGATACTATTAGAGAGTGGCTCATTCGAACCACTCGAATGTTTGCGCGGTTTGCCCTTATATTAGCCGTGTTAGGCACAGCTTTAGTCTCGAGCATACGCTTGCATTTACCATTTTATCTGTCTTATGCAATTGTGCTAATTATCTCTGCTGTTTTATTCATCATGTTGGTCATCATCTCTATTGAGAATATTGTCTATAAGTACCTTAAAAAAAGTATTTGGGGTCAAATCGTTATTTATTTATTAGTGGCTTTGATCAGTGCTCTGTCCTATCTATGGGCGATAGGTGAAATCAATAGAATTTTCTTAGTAGATGCTAGCAATCTAGCATTGACGTCAACGTTATTGACCGCCATTCAGTTTTTTAAGTATGCGGTAATGGCATTGTTAAGCAGTTATTTTATCGCTATTGGCTTGTATTTTTTCTATAGAAAATCTGACAGCAAAGTTATAAACAGTGCCTCTACAAGCGATAGTAAGCAACTAAATAAAAAGATAATTCCAGGCGTACTTTTTGTTGTGACTGTAGTAGCATGTTTGCTATCGGTAGGGAAAATCTCTAAATATAGCGACACTATGATTCAAGCATTTGCCCTAAAAGTTGATTTTTACAGTTATCACACTTGCACAGGAGCGGATTTTAAAGACATTGAAGGGGTTCTATTTTTATCGGCCAGTGATATCTTAGTAGCAAAAAAGGTTGAGCCTATGACGTGGGAGTTTAAAAAGGTTAAGTGTGAGCCTTGATTGTTAAATTTAAATTATCATCAAATACCAAGCCAGCTATTCTCCACGTGCTATCAACAAATGACTAATTTTCAAAGTAACTTTTGTGCCTTTAAGCCAGCAGTCTCATTATTGTTGCCTCAAACTTTTTAGCTCGCAAGTTATGCTACTATGCGCCCATCATTTTCCCAAAATTATTACAATACCTAATAAGCCTACTTACTTGTTAGGTGTCAGTAGCATGCAAGGAATGCACTCATGACCAACGACCCATCAGATAACAAATCGGCCGAAGCGCCTGAACAAGACTCCCATTTGCCAAATGAGCAGATTGAAAAAACGCAAACTCCATTTGAGCGCAGTCAATTTGGTGGCACGCAACGTCAGCCTAAAAATAGTGATGATGAACCACCCATATCAAGTAGTGACCTGAAAAAAGGCGCACAAGAATTATCAAAAAATGCGGTCGCTCATATTAACTGGAGCGTGTTGATTATTTCATCGTTGGTGATTGTTGCCTTTTCCATTTGGGCAATCGTGATGCCTGCTGGTGCCAGCACGACCATGAAGACGCTCGTTGATTGGATTGCGACTAACCTCGGTTGGTATTACGTCATTACGATGGTGCTGGTCATTGGCTTTGTGCTTTGGGTGGCGTTATCTAAAGCGGGTAGCATCCGCCTTGGGCCTGATGAGTCGCGCCCGCAGTATAAGCTGGGGACTTGGGTGGCGATGTTATTCGCCGCGGGTGTCGGAATTGATTTGCTGTTTTTCTCGGTAACTGGGCCTGTGGTGCAGTATTTGACCCCGCCTTCAGGGGATGGTGCGAGCGCTGATGCCATGCAAAATGCGGTCGTTTGGACGATGTTTCACTATGGTATTGCAGGCTGGGCGGTATATGCGTTGCTGGGTATGGCCATGGGCTATTTTGCTTATCGCTGGGATATGCCATTATCCATTCGGGCGGCGCTTTATCCTCTATTTGGTAAACGCGTTAATGGCCCTATCGGTCATGGCATTAGCATCTTAGCGTTAGTCGGCACCGTTTTCGGCGTGGCAACCACGATGGGTATCGGGGTGGTCTTACTAAACGTGGGTTTCTCCAAGATTTTTGGTTTAGAGGAAGGGCTGACGTTACAGATTGCTTTGGTTATCGGTGCGGTCATCCTAACCATTGCCGCGACCACTTCAGGGGTTGACCGTGGTATTCGCTGGATATCTGAGCTGAATCTGTGGAGCGCAGTGGCGATGATGGCTTTTATTCTCATCGCTGGCGAGACCGCATTTTTATTAAATGCACTGGTCGAAAACTTAGGTCAGTTCTTTGTCACTTTGCCTGCCCGTATGTTTAAGACCTTTGCCTATGTGCCCGGTAGTAGCGAATGGATGGGCGGTTGGACGCTGTTCTTTTGGGCATTCTGGCTGGCATGGGGACCATTTGTTGGCGTCTTCCTTGCACGCATTTCTCGTGGACGCACGTTACGTGAGTTTGTTATCGCGGCGATTACTGTACCGGTTTTATGTGATTTTATTATTGTTTCTTTCTTTGGCAACTCAGCCCTTTATGAGGTTTTGCAAGGTAACACGGCCTTTGCCGAGCTTGCTATTGAAAGCCCAGAGCGTGGTTGGTATGCACTGCTTGAGATGTTCCCTGGAGCGACTTTTTTAGTTATCCTAGCAACTTTTTCAGGATTGCTATTTTATATCACCAGTGCCAATTCAGGTGCCATGGTGATGTCGAATTTCTCCGCCTCTATTCCTGATCCAAGCGAGGATGGCCCGAAGTGGCTGCGTATCTTTTGGGCAGTATTGACGGCAGTATTGACCATATCGATGCTGATAGCCGGTGGCGTTATCACTATGGAATATGCGACGCTTATCTTTGCGCTACCGGTGACCATTATCGTCTATCTGGTGATGTTCTCTTTTTATAAAGCCTTAAAGATAGAGCAGGCAGAGCGTGAAGGTACTGTATTGCGCCGTCCTTCAATTGCTCCCAGTGGCGGTTATATACCCGAGCGTTCATGGACGCAGCGCTTGGGGCAGATGCTTACTTATCCCTCCAAGCGTGAGTCGATCAAGTTCCTCGAGCGTACCGTACGCCCAGCGCTTGATGATGTTGCCACTGAGTTCCGCCGTCAAGGCTATGATGTTGAGCGTATTAATGCCGATCACGATAGCAATGCAGCTAGTGCGACTGCTTTCGTTGGGAATACGAATATCATCGCCGCCTCAGGGCCGTTACTACGGTTATCGACGGCTGCTATGAATGACTTTTATTATCAAGTCGCTATGGTCAAAACTCCAGCGCCTACTTTTAGTGGCAAAATGGCAGCTGATACTGATATTTATTATCGACTTGAGGTGACCACGCAAACAGGTTCAGGCGGTTATGATTTGACAGGATTAACCAAGCAGCAGGTGATTGACGATGTCCTTGAGCAATATCAAGCTTATCTGACTTTTTTGACTGCTCCTACGGAAACCGATACAGCGTTGACTACTGCAACGCCTATATTGGGCAGTGATTAATATAGTTGTGTAGGTGATGTGAGGATTATGCTAACCGCTACTGTTTGGGCTGAAGAGCAATATTGTATTGAGTGGGGGTTATTTTTGAATTTTTTCTCCGCAGATTCATATTTAAATTTTGCTATATTTATGTTACCCTTTGCGATACTCAACTAATATTGATTTTTTTTGTTAAAGACCTTGTAGTTTATATACAATAGTACGATGCTAATATTTTTTTGTTAGAGTTCTTATAAAAGAATAGTCAGTATCTAGTCAAGAGTCCATGTAATAGATTTATTACGAATATAAAAATCAATAATCCAATACAATAATATAAAATTTAAAACTATTAAAGGCTTACCTTTATAAAATATGAGTGTGAATTATTTATGGATAAACAGGAGATAATGGACTACATCATTAACAATGATGAAATTGATATTTACTATCAATACTTAATTGGTCAGAATGTTTGGTATTTTAAAAATTTTAGCGATGACTCAAGCACAGATTATGATGAATTTAAAAAATTTATTTCAAGAAATTTAGGTGTTCCTTTTAATAACATATCAATTGTTGGTAGTGCTAAGACCAAGTATAGTTTTTCTCCAAAGAAAAAATTTAAGACTTTTGACGATAATTCTGATTTTGATCTGATTATTGTATCAAACGAAATTTTTATGAATATATGGAAGGCTTATAGGCAAGTTGCGCAAGGTCAATACTTAACAGGACATAAGTCTAAATGTAGTAATATTTTTAATGGGTTTATCAGCTTAAATGACAGTGACCCTACGTATGGTAATAATGTTCTTGAAAATTGGCAAAGAAAAGTTTTAACTTTCAAAGCTGAGCTGCAATTAAGATTTAATATTCGTCATGAAGTGAACTATAGAATTTATTCTGATTGGGAATCAGTTCAAGATTACCATATGAAAGGAATAGAGAAACTAAAGGAAGATTTGAATGAAGTTGATTGAATATATAGATATACAACCTCAAAATACTAAATGGCTCTATGATTTACGTCAGAAAGGGTTACTGATAGTTGATAACTCATTTCAAAGAAATTATGTTTGGACACCTAGTATCCAAATAAAGTTAATAGAATCTATCTTAATTGGTTATCCTGTCCCTGAGATTTATTTATGGAATATTGGAACTGATGAGGATAATGGAGATACTAAATACTCTATTATCGATGGCCAACAGAGGTGTGGAGCAATTTTCGATTATATTTCTAACCTCTATATGTTGAAAGCTAATTCACTTGATATAAAAGGCTTAAAATTCGATGAAATAAAAAATAAATTTTTCAAAGACTTAAATACTGAAGATAAAAAAGCGATATGGTCATATATTTTTTCTATTCGACTTGTAAGAAATAATATTGAAAGACCTGATATTGTAAATATGTTTTTAAGATTGAATAGTAATAACCTAACTTTAAATCCTCAAGAGCTTAGGAATGCTGAGTTTCAGGGAGAGTTCATGAATGTGGCATCTCAATTATCAGAAATATCGTTTTGGGATAAGAATTCAATTTTTGGAGTAGCTGATAGAAGAAGAATGAAAGATATTACCTTTATCAGTATTCTATTAATTTTCTTAAAACAAGGTATTCAAGAAGATATTATAAATACAAATATTAATAAAATGTATGACCTCTATAATGAAGTTTATCCATCTAAATTAGACGACATCACGAAATTTGAATTAGTGATTTCATTTGTTGACTCTATAATAGATGGTAATGTTGAAAGAAGAAAGTTTCTAAAAAGTTCGGTACACTTTTATACATTATTTACTACTACTTTTGAATTAACAATGGATACTAAGTTACTTACCAACCAGCAAATAAATAACTATCGTACTTTCATAGATAACTATCACAGTGATGAAGAGTTAATAAGTTGTTTTTCAAACATTGATAGCGTTATATATAAGTATAAAGCTTTAGCAAAAGAAGGAACAAGTAAGAAGAACAACAGAATGGAGCGTCATAACGCCATTAAACAAGTAATGAATTATCCAATTTTGTAACATTTTATAAGGCTAGAAAGAAAAGTTAGATGTTTTACCTAGCTTTCTAGCTCTCAGATTTAATAAGTATAACCAATGCTGCCACGCACATTACTCAAATAAATCAAATACAACGCGCCAGCGAGTAGAGCGATAGCCGCCATGCGCTTATAGTCCAGCGTCAGTTGCGTATTACCAAACCAGCCAAAGTGATCAATCATCAATCCCATAAATAGCTGACCAGCTATGATAGCGACATTAGTCGCAGCAGTACCAATACGCGGCACGGCAAAGACAATAGTAATTAATGCAAAAGTACCAAAAAACGCACCTAATAGCTGCCATTTAGGGACAGTAAACATAGTAAATTCTTGCCGTGGTTCAAAGAAAAGAACCAGTAGCAAACCTACCGTAGCACCGATGATATTGGTGAGCCAAGCGCTGGTCAATACATCAGTTCGCGCACCTAACGCCCCATTAACTGAGGATTGAGCAGCGAGAGCGATACCGCCAAGTAATAACAGTGGAAATAATATCGATAACAATATCTTATCCTCCTTAATAAATAAGCCAAAGCGCGATTAAAATTAGCATTAGAGCGGAGACTCGGTAGATATCAATGGCGCGGCGTTCGCTCCCTAAGAGTCCGAAATGATCAATGAGTAAACTGGCGAATATCTGACCGCTAAGGATGCCCACTATCGTAATGCCAACCCCAACCAGCGGTGTGGCTATTGTCAGTACGATGACATAAGCAGGACCCAAAACACCGCCCATAAATAACCAGCGCGGCTGCTTTAATAACGTAGCAAAAGAGTTACGTTTAAGCACGATCAACGCCAGCGTAGATAACAAACTACCAATAAGAAATATAGAAAAGGTCGCAGAAAAGTGACCAATCTTTTCTCCCAATGGCCCTACGAACGCTGCTTCCATCGCCAAGCTCGTGCCAGCGACTACTACCAATAACAGCATCATGACTTGCTTCATAGCTATCCTTTCTGGTTTTCCCTTCCATTAAAGCCAACATTGTATGGCGATGCTTACGGGTAAGCAACTTGGTAGATTAATAAAGTATAAGCCTTACTTCAGCGCGTCCATATATCAACGAGCACAGTTTAGTGCGTAAGTATATTTAAGCCGCGGGTAATTCTATTTTCTATTAAATCGATGCTATGCTAAAAGCGGTGTGGCCAAGTACCACTATTGCGAATATGCTGAGACAGATGTGAATATACTGGGGATTTATCGGTGCTAAAAATTAAGTCAGTAATACAAGAAGAAGTGACTGGATGTGGCATTGCAGCAGTTGCCAATATTTTAGGCAAAACTTATCCGGAGATTCGAGCTATAGCAAATGCGATGGGCATTTATGCCGATGATACATCGCTGTGGGCAGATACTGAATACGTCAGAAAACTGCTATCGCGCGCTGGGATTACAGTGTCCAAATATGAGACACCTTTCACATCTTGGGATGAGCTACCAGATGTCGCTCTATTAGCTATTAAATATCATTGCGAGAAGGGTATGAACTATTGGCACTGGGTGGTATTTAAGCGTATCGAAGGTCAGTCTGTGGTTTTGGATTCTGTCAGCTATCTGTCCAGTAATATTCGTACAGACTTTGATGCGATGCAGCCCAAGTGGTTTATTGAAGTTAATCCTTGTTAATTCATAGACATGATTAGCAGCATCAAAAATGTATTAACCAAAGTATAAGATCATACAAAGAACTATGGTAGGATTCACAAAAATAATTCTAAAACCTAAATATTTTTATTATAAGGAGCTTACCTTGTCGAATGATTTAACAGCGATTACAGCGTATTTTCTTGAGCTTGATGCTTTAAAGCTGGTTAACCGTCGCACCTATATCGATGGTGGTGCTCGTCTTGAAAACTCTGCCGAACATTCGTGGCATTTGGCGATGGCTTGCTGGTCAATTTCAAGAAGTTTTAATCTTGATATTTCTGAAGAAAAGCTATTAAAACTGGCACTCATCCATGACTTAGGTGAAATCGATGCCGGCGATACTTTTCTTTATGCCAGCGATAGAAGTACCGCGCATACCGCTGAACGTGAAGGGGTCAAGCGTTTAAAAAATCATACAGGTAATGGCGTTGCTGAGCTCTCTGAGTTATGGGAAGAGCAAGAAACAGGCGCTAGCTTAGAAACTAAGTTATTAAAAGTAGTAGATAGAATGTTACCTTTTTTACATAATATTTCTAGCCAAGGTAAAACTTGGCGAGAGCTCGGCATAAAGAAATCTCAAGTATTAGCCGCACATGCATTTATCGCTGAAGACTTCCCTGAAATTCACTCATGGATGCTGGGTAATATTGAAGTGGCAGTAAGTGAGGGCTGGCTGCTTGATCCTTAATAGTTACATGAAACGAAGCTATGAAATGAGGCAATGCAAGGCAGAAGATAAAGTCAATAATGCTTGGCTGAAGTGTTTTTATTGCCAGCTAAAATGTTGTGTATCGAATAGCTACAGAAGAATAGTGTATACCTAATAAGACTATCTAATAATGTATTTAAGATCATCACGATAGGCATGAAAACTATAAATTGTAATGTTACCTTGATTAACTAACAGGACAAGCAGCTATGAAAAAAAGATTAACAACATTTTTAGTTACTGGCATTATGCTGACAGGGTGTACTAAAGCCATTGATACTCAGATGAATAGTATTCACAACAAAGTTCCAACCGTAAAATCAGCTGTTGAAAAAGAATTTGCAGACCTTACAGTACAAGCCAATCAAGGAGATACTAGATCTCAATATAACCTTGGTATGATGTACTTATTTAGCCACGGTATACGTCAAAATACAGTTATAGCGAAAAAGTATTTTATTAAAGCTTGTGACAATGGATATCAATTGGGCTGTAAAAACACAAATGTAACAGACTAGGTATCTAGGTACATAGCTGTCTGTTTAATTCCTAATGTATCGTCCACACTCAAAATACTCCCTAATAACTTATTCAAAGTATTACAAAGCTAAGCTTATCAAGTACACTCAGATGTACACTAATTAAATCCAATAGCCTATACCTATTGAAATCGCTTGGCTACAGCCGAATGTTCAAGTCCTCACTAGGGAACTATATCCTTAGACTTTGCTGAACCTGTTTTTTTTGGGTATGCCTTAGTGAGGTAGTTTCTAATTAAGGCTTATTAACCTGACCCAAAAACAATAACGTATCCGTTTTGTTGTCTTTAATCATAAAAATAAACGGATGATCGGCTTTAAACTCCACCGTCTGATCTATAGGAGCAGAAGCTTCTATTGCTACAATGGCTGTTGCTGCTGCCGCTTCTGTCCCCTTTTCATCGACAATAATTACCGCCTGATGATAAATATCATCAATTTTTATAGGCAGAGGCTGATCAAATAATTTAAAGATAGCTTTGTCTTGAAAGACGCTTGGCATGCCCATATCTGACAGCAAACCTTTCATATCGTAGCGCTCTGCAAGCTTAAATTTTGGTAAGGAAAGATTCACTTCTTGAGTGACTAAGTCTTTAGTCCATTGCTTAATCTTATCAGCACTCAAATCCTGCACCAGCTGTTGCGTCGCGGCTTTGCCTTTTGATTTGGGTAATATCACCAGCATGGATAAGTCATCGCCCTTGTAGGGCAATTGCACGACCTGTACTTGCTTGTCCTCTTTATAGCCGAAATCAGCTTGCATATTCATCATTTTAACATCAGAGGGTGTGCCCATAAGGGGGTGGAAAGGCTGCTTGGATGTACTATTAGCCTCAAAAGGCATTTTCCAATCGCCCTTAAAGTAAACCGCGTTGGTTAATACTGCGATAACACTAGATGGAATACTACCCTTTGGTAGCAACTCAGGAATCAGCTGATTGGTATGCTGAGCAATTTTTTTATTAATGATTAGGCGCGAGGGATCAGGACTGCCTTTAAAATTAAGGTTGGTTACTTGACCACCGTAATAACGTTGTACGGTGTCTACGTATGCCTTGTTAGGCGTTAGCCCTTGTTGCATCCATAAATCATTGACCGTGGCGAGCTTATAATCAGGATTGGGTTTATTAAATTGATTATATAGCGCGGCACTATTGGGGTTGAGAATATCCATTGAAGGATAGTAAAAAGTCTTCTGAATCTGCTGCTTTGTTTCCCCTTCCGCTGCGGCATAAAGCATTGCCATTGCCGTAGACAAACTATAAGGCGAGAAAAATACGTTGTTATCTGATTGATCAGGTTGACCATTTATCTGCTGATACATATCAACGGCGAACTGGTTGCTGGCAGTAGTGACTTTTTCGATGCCATCTGGGGTTGAAGCGGAATCATCAGCAGCAATAAAGCCGTCTTTACTAACGGCTTTATAATCGGAGTTATTTTTATTCTTATCTGACAAAGACGCATTGTTTGGGTTTGATGCGGTATTGGTTATCGTGTCAGTAGGCTTAGACTCTTTCATAGTGCTATCGCAGCCACTGACAATCAATAACAGGCTGCTGATCGCCAATGCACTCATAACACGGTTACCGTATACTTCTTTAAGATAACAATACTGATTATTCTTCATATTTGCTTCACTAATAATGTAGAGTTAAGATGATGCCATTCTAGTATCATCTCTATACAATCGTTTAGCCTAGTTTGGTAAGCGTACTATATTCTTAATGCTAATTAGTGAGTTTAACAGCCTACAGTTCGATGCCTGCATAGCGCACCGAACTTATTCAATGAGTTGATAATTGCTAAACTCATTGGATAAGTTCAATACCCTAGTAAGGATTTGAATATTAGGTTATACGCTATATACTAGTAAGTTGAGCTATTGAAATAATGACAGTGTACTTCGCAGTGTACACTAAGTGAGCTTTTCGAGAGGGATGCACTGTAAAAATAAGGATCATTTATATTGCGTCTTTAAAATAGCTCTTTCGTTAACTAACGCTGGTAATCTAGTATGAGCTGATAACGAGCAGAGAAACTTGCTTAAATGAGAAATGACTATCAGTCATTCGATAGTGATTCCTTATCATCAACGACATAACTATCTTCCCAAACCATATACTGTATTTATGGCAAGTAAATAATCTAGTATAGGCGTAGAAAGATTGTCGAGTGGGTTTCCGTTAAAATTAACCCATTCTAGAGTAGTGAGCTGTAAAAAACTCTCAGGTAGCTCTCTAAGTCCACAATCCGTAAAATTAAGCTTGGTTAGGCTAGTGAGCTGATGAATACTATCTGGAAAAGATTCGAGATGACAGTGAATAAGATTAAGCTCAGTAAGGTTGGTGAGTTGCCCAATGCTATCAGGTAGGCCTTTAAGGTTACAATTAATAAGATCCAGTTTATTTAGGTTTAAGAGCTGTCCAATGTTAGTAGGGAGCTGCTGAAGAGGGCAGTGACTAATAAAAAACTCAGTTAAATTATGAAGTTGCCCAATGCTATCAGGCAGATGTCTAAACGCACAGTGAATCAGATCGAGCTGAGTCAGGTTACTGAGTTGACCAATACTATCAGGCAGATTTTTAAACTTACCATTATTAAGAAAAAGCTTAGTAAGTTTAGTGAGTTGCCCAATGCTGTAAGGCAATGCTGTCAACTCACAGTCAATCAGATCAAGTTCCGTAAGATTAGAGAGCTGACCAAAGCTATCCGGTAAGCATCTAAGCTTGCACCGACTAATAAAAAGTTTATTAAGGTTAGTAAGTTGGCCGATACTATCAGGTAGCTTCTCAAGCTTACTTTCATCAATAAAGAGCTCAGTAAGGTTAGTGAGCTGTCCGATACTATCAGGTAATGCGACGAGGTTAGAGTGCCTAATAGACAGTTTGGTTAGGTTAGAGAGTACTCCTATATTTTGCGGTAAACGACTTGCTTTAATACCACTAATATTTATTTCTGTGAGATTTGTAAGATTAGTGAGTTCGTCAGGAATATAGTCCATTCTATAAACGTTTCTAGAATGTTGTTGATCCCCTTCAGGCTCTAGAATCTCTAGTTTTTTTATTGCTAGTAATGCCTCTTTATGACGAGGAACCTCAGAGTCGAGCAATTCAAATTCGTCTGCCCATGCCCATATTTTCTTAACCCAATTATCGTCAGTATCTAACGTTTTGTTAGCAGTATTAGAGATTTCCTGATGATAGTTAGTATTATCTTGAAACATAGCCTTGCTCCTTAGCCCGCTTGATTGATCAGCATGTTACGCAAATTACCAATGGCTTTAGTGGGGTTTAATCCCTTTGGGCAATACAACACGCAATTCATAATGCCTCGGCAACGGAATAAACTGAACGGATCTTCTAAACGTCGCAAACGTGCCCGAGTATCCGTATCTCGGCTATCAACAGCAAAGCGGTTAGCGTTTAATAGCGCTGCTGGACCTAAGAACTTATCAGGATTCCACCAAAATGATGGGCAAGCAGTTGAACAGCAAGCGCATAAAATGCACTCGTAGAGACCATTCAACTTTTCACGCTGCTCAGGTGATTGCAGACGCTCGGTTGGCGGTGGGGGCTGATCATTGATTAAGTAAGGATGAATCTTTTCATATTGCTCATAAAATTGGTTCATGTCGATGACCAAATCACGAACAACTGGTAGACCGGGCAGCGGACGAATAGTCACCTTCTCAGGCAAGTCATTCATGTTAGTTAAACATGCCAAGACGTTTTTACCATTGATGTTCATACCATCAGAGCCGCAAATGCCTTCACGGCAGGAACGACGAAAAGTGATGGTTTCGTCTTGTTGTTTAAGGCGTATTAATAAATCAAGCAACATACGATCTGAATCTAACAATTCAATCGTATAGCTCTGCATGCGCGGCGCTGTGTCCTTATCAGGGTCATAGCGATAGATTTCGATGGTGCGAGTACCTCGGCTCATAATGCTAAACTCCAGATGTAGGTGATGGTTTTATAGAAAACAATAGCTCTACTTACGAGCGGCTTTCACTTGCGTAGGCGTTACTTCACCACCATTATTTCCCCAAGTATTGAGGACATAAGTCACGACGTTCGCCACTCTTTCGTCATCCAACGCAACGGCTGGCATAACGCTATCATAAACTTCACCATTAACGGTAATCTTGCCATTGAGGCCATGTATGATCGCACTGATGGCACGGTTCGGGTCTTTGAGTAGGTAGTCAGAATTAGCCAATGGTGGAAAGGCTTTAGGGATACCTAGCCCTGTGGGCTGATGGCAGGCGGCGCAGTTATTATCATAAACCGATTTACCCATCTCAATTCGCTGCTGCTTGTTCGCAGCAACTTTTTGCGGGGCAGGCTTAGTATTAGCAATACTTTGCGTGGCGGCGCCTTCTGGCAGATAGACACGATATTTAGTTTTGCCTGAATAGATGCGCTTGTTCTCTTTACCTTCGACTTGCAAAATTCCTAAAGCGCCTTTGTTAAAGGCACGAAAGATAGAGTGGTCAACTAAGATGTACTCACCAGGTACGTCTGTCTTAAATTCAGTAATTGCGGCACCGCCTGACGGTATGAGTGTCGTCTGCACGTTATGATTCTCTGTCGTGCCCCCATTAACATACACTTTATCAAAAATTTCACCAATGACATGGAAAGATGACACTAGATTTGGCCCTCCGTTTCCAACGAATAAACGTACTGTTTCGCCCACATTAGCTTTGAGCGCATTATCACCGGTCAGCGCGCCTACTGAGCCATTAAATAAGACATAGTCTGGGTTCTCTGAGATTGCTTTATCCATATCAAAGGGCTGAAGACCTTGCTGACCGTAGCTACCTTTGGTATAAAAATCGCCCTGCATCACATAGTACTCGCGATCAACTTTTGACAAGCCCTCTTTGGGCTCAACCAATATTAGCCCATACATGCCATTGGCGATATGCATGCCAACGGGAGCCGTTGCGCAGTGATACACATAGAGTCCTGGATTTAACGCTTTAAAATTAAACTCTGAGGTATGACCTGGGGTGGTAAACGACGATGTTGCGCCGCCACCTGGTCCCGTCACCGCATGTAAATCAATATTGTGCGGCATTTTTGAATCAGGGTGATTGGATAAGTGGAATTCGACCTCATCCCCTTCACGAATGCGAATAAACTGACCGGGCACTTGGCCGCCAAACGTCCAAAACTCGTAATCCACCCCATCCGCCAAGCGCATAACGGTTTCTACCGTTTCCATCTTCACTCTGACTTTTGCGGAATAGTCACGATCAATAGGTGGCGGCACTTCAGGGGCATACGTCAATACCGCATCAATAATCGGCAACTCGCCTTCTTCGCTGTTATCTTTACTCGTAGTTTTATCGATAGACGGTTCGGCGGCATTGGTTGCCGTTGTGTCTGTATTGGTTTTATCACAGCCAGTGATGATGGCCAAAGTCCCCAACGCTAACAAGCAAGCCAAGGTTAACTTCGAATAATTAATAACCTTGCTGTGATTAGAAGGGTGGTTGAATAAAAGCATAATAAGTTCCTTTTATTATGTAAGATGAGTCAGACGCTTTTAGTAGTGCATATAAACATCAGTGAAATCATATCCTTGATAAGAGTAAGCTCTTTAATGTTTATCCTAAATGAAAGCTGTTACTTATGCGACTTATATATTCTAAATAAAGTATATATATCTACTTAACAAACAAACTTTCTATAAATTTAAACAATACCCATTGAATAGTTTTTTTAGGTATGCTGTAACCATATAATAGTATGAAAGAATATAGCATTTTCTCATAAGATAAAAAGAGACTCCAAGATTCACCTGAAGTCTCTTTTTAATACGATCTAATTCCCGCTAAATTCACTCTCTTAGTTGAATCTTGTTACCAACGGCTTGCTTGGAGATTTCACCAGTGCTAAATGGCAGACGGATCCAGTCTTTCGCAGAATAACGGCGCGTTTGGTCACGATGATAAGGCCTAGTAGTATCCGCTGATTGTGAGTAGGCTAGTAGAGCTTCTACTACAGGTCCTTGCTCATCAAAAGTGACTGACTGCATGTAAGTTGGGCCATTAATAATTGGACCGTAAGTACCATCGACGTTTACAGTGGTTATAGATTTAACGCCATCCCTAACAATATCCCTATTCCGCGACTGTGCAACATTGAAGACACCTTCACGACCTAATCCGCCATGCATAGAGATTTTCTCATTATTTTTGCCAGCATCGATCACATATTGCAAATCAGCTAATGAGGCATCAAGAGCTATGTCTTTATCTTGAAAAAACTTGATGGCATCGCCTAGAGCGGTACGCGTATTATCACTGATAATGAGACCACTAGGTGTATTGACTGGGTTATTCACATCAAACTTAACCTTAAATAGCTTATCTGTAGTTTCATCAAATTTAACATTACTCCAAAACTCTCTGAAAACATGAGCCCCTTTGCTATCCAAGTTGTTACGACGATCCCAACTACTTAAAATATTGCAAGCTTGAGTACCATTGATAGTATCAGTACTATCACTCAAGGGTAGGTCTGGCTCAGCTAGACAATTTACTAAAACATCGTCAAGTACCAACTCAGCGACATAACTGCGGTTACCATAAACCACTTCTTGCATATTATCTAAATTGAATGTGTTTCCGCCTAAATCGTCCTTATTGCTTAATCGATCGGCTATCTGAGTAAGTCCCATCCGCGAACGCATCAGTAACGGTACACCATCTACTGCATTAGGCCCTAGGAAAGGTACTAAGCGACGGCGTAGTAATGGAGAAAACTCAGTTAATGGTTGTTGAGGATTGCTTAGCCAATAGCTATCGTTGGAGTTGGCAACATAGTCATCACGGATCAAGGACGGTAAGTTGCTGCCTCCAAAAATACCAGCTTGTGGTGAGTCGGCATCATCGCCCCATTCACAGTCTGCTGTACTGCCATTAAGCGCTGGCAGATCTACTGCAATCAATGCGCCAAGGACTGGACCAGCGTTGGTACTACAAGCTTCTAACTTATCTTTAGTAACATGCGGTACGGTTGAGATGTCAGCATAGAGTGCTTTACCGTAACGGTCGGTCGCTATCGTATTAACAAAACCAAGCCCAAGCGTACTTTTCATTCTTGTAACCAAGTCTTCTACGTTTTTAGCCTTATTCATGCTACGCCATTGATTCAATGCACGTGGATTCTCTGAGGCGGCATCGCGGATAGTAAAAGCTAGATTGCTAGTGCCCCAAGCTGGCAAGGCACCATTAACCTTATCGACTGCTAGCATAGGACCATATTGCGATAGATAGATAGGTCGTACCAGTGTTTGATCATTTGGTAGTTTAATAGTAATAGGAACCGCTTCGATATCACGTTGCTCAAACACACCAGCGCTGTTTTTATAGTTATACTTCATTGGATTGCCATTCACCAGACTAAGCTGATAAAGGGTAAAGCGCTTAGCAGTCGATACGGTATGGCTCCAAGCAACGTCTTTGTTAAAGCCAATATTAATGAAGGGTTGACCTTGTTGCGCGGCACCCATCACATCAAGCTCACCTGGCATGGTCAAGTGAAACTCATAAAAACGTTGCACCCCCTCCCATGGCTCATGCGGGTTGCCATACATGACACCACTGTTTGTACCAGTTGCTTCGCTACCGAATGCATAAGCGTTACTACCACCATTCATAATGTTGATTGTGTTCATATCAAATGCAGGTGCTGAGTCTACTACGGGATCTGAAGCCTCAACACTACGCATTCTTGAACTGCCTATCACACTATTCTGTACAGGCGGCGCTGCTGCAACGATTGGACCGACGAAGTTAGAGAGTCCACCGCGCAAGTTGGCTTTGCCATAAACGATCAATAAATCATCAATGGTGATCTCACGTACCCACTCAGCATTAGCACAAGCAGGGTCAATATTGGCAACCCCTTTATCACGCAGATAACGGCTGTAGCCTGCGGCATAGCCTGTTATCGCATCAATCACTTCAGGGTCTTGTGCCGCCAGAAATTCAGCTCGCCTAGCTGGAGAGTTATACCAAGTATAGAAAACATCGCTAGCCATATTACCCTCAGTACCTAGATACAGCATACTCTCACCGCTGGCTACAACCAACTCACGAGCTAGCGAGCAGATATTATCCTCGGCAAAAGCATAACCCACACCGTAGCCCAGTCCTTTATAATCTCTTGCAGTGATATGTGGTATGCCGAACTCAGTACGTTGAATATCTGCTGAATAAGTTGTAGCGGTGTCAGTATCAGTAGGTGGAAAAAATGCGTCATTGTTGTCTCGGTCTGAACAACCGGACAATACAAGAGAGACCGCCACTGTCAGTAGCGTTAGTATTGGCACATGCCGATGAAGAATATTGGTGCTCATAAGCTTATCCATCCATGGTTAAGAGTTGTTATTTAAAGCCGCAATGCAAGATTATCCATCAGACCTTAAGCTATCAATAAATTCCTTTTTATTGCTAGTGATTTTGCTGCTTCATATTTGGGTTGATATTTTCAAAAACCCTTATGCCAGTGTTAGCAGGCGTAAGACATTCTGAATAAACCCACAGTATAACGAGATACATTGTAGAAACACTTGTCCATCATATAACACTTCCACTGGTAATAATATTGCTACTTATGGGCTAATATATAAACGACCAGGGTGTAATAGCTATGATGGCATAGTAATAGCTAGATTTAAAATCAGGGATAATATTATCTCTAAGTAATTATTAGCGTATAGTTTAGGTTCAATAGTGATAAATATTTATAGGGTGATGTTATGAATGCTCTAGAGCTAAAAGTTCCTACTGTGCTGCAAGTTCTGGCTACAGGCGCTGCGATGTATGGCGTATCCAAAACGTTGCCAGCGTTGCAGTTTTCTATTTCTGACTCAAAGTGGCTGGGCGGTGGTTTAGCTATCATAGGTTTGGGCATTGGCGTAATGGGTGTCACTGAATTTAAGAAAGCCCAAACCACGGTTAACCCGCACACGCCTGAAAGGTCTGAGCACTTAGTAACCAGCGGAATCTATCAATATAGTCGCAACCCCATGTATGTAGGCTTGGTATTTATTTTGCTAGGCTGGGCACTATATTTGTCTCACTTAATAGCGTTTGCTTTAATCATCATTTTTATCAAATATATGAGTCGCTTTCAGATTCAGGCAGAAGAGAAGATCATGACTGAAAAGTTTGGCGATAAGTATAAGGCTTATTTAGTGCGGGTACGGCGTTGGATTTAATGGTGAACAAGGCTATTTGGATATCAAAGTTGTTTAAATGTTGACTATTGTTAGAGAGTAAATATTAGAGGATAAAAGATGCAACTTGAAATCAACTTCATTGACGCTTTTACTGACACGCTTTTTAAAGGCAATTCAGCAGCCGTTATTATTACCGATAACTGGTTAAATGATGATTTAATGCAGTCTATTGCGCTGGAAAATAACCTATCTGAGACTGCTTTTTTAGTAGCTGATAAAGCAGATACGTTAGAGGAAAAAGATCAGTCCGATAAAATAGCCAGTTATCATATCCGCTGGTTCTCACCACTGACAGAAATTGATTTTTGTGGTCACGCAACTTTAGCTTCTGCCTTTGTTCTATTCAAAAAGCAGCCTAGTTTGATCACTATTAAGTTCTTGGCAAAAGCAGTGGGAATATTGACGGTTATACAGGCAGACTCTGGTAAAATTCAAATGGATTTTCCTAATAATAAACCTGAAAAGCTTGATAGCGATAGTATTCATGAGAGTTTATTAGCGGGTTTATCCATCGCGCCAGTAGAGGTCTATCGTAATGCGCAAGCTTATTTCGTCTAGATGTAGTGGTGACTTGCCAAGCCCAATCAGAGATTTTTGCTAAATACGATTTCATTTCTAGATACTTTTGGCCTGCGAATGGTAGCGGCGAAGACCCAGTGACTGGTTCCGCGCATACAGGGCTTGCGCCGCTTTGGGCAGAGCGTTTGGGTAGCAATAAATTAATGGCCTATCAAGCATCAAGTCGCGGCGGAATAATTGAGTGTGTGGTAGAAAAGGATAGAGTGCTTATCTCTGGTAATGCAGTGCACTATTTAACCGGATTTATTACGGTTTAAAATTATAAATACCTATTTTTTACGAATGGCGGTTATTTGTTATTAAAGCTTTACTGAAGGAGTGAGTTGTTTTGCCTGAATTAAAAACGGTCGGCCTTTTTATTCTCACAGCACTGGCGGAGATTGTTGGTTGTTACTTGCCATATCTGTGGCTGCGTGAGGGCAAAACCATTTGGCTTCTGGTTCCAGGTATATTTAGCTTAATTGCTTTTGTATGGTTGTTGACACTGCATCCTACTGCGGTAGGGAGAGTTTATGCGGCTTATGGCGGGGTATATATTGCGATGGCCATTCTCTGGTTATGGACGGTCAATGGCATTCGGCCAACCCTGTGGGATATAGTAGGGTCTGCGGTGGCGCTATTAGGCATGGCGATTATTATGTTTGCGCCGCGCAGTAGCTAGGTTATGGTGCTCAGCTTGTTAAGCCCAGCTCATTGCTCATTGCTCATTAGCTGAAAGCTACCAATTAAAAAAGGCCAATCGAACCATTAGGTTCGATTGGCCTTTTTTACACTTAATATTAATGCTTGCCTAAAATACTATTATTATCTTCTTTCTTCGATTGTTTAGCCGCTTTTTTCTCTTTTGCGGTTAATAACGGCTTCTTTTTTACATTCTTTTTACTATCTTGACCTTTACTCATGATGTTATCCTTTTGTATGAGAGGCTAATACCTATTAAAATCAGTATAGCCCTAAGGCTGAGCAATAGATAGCTACTGCTTGCTAAATTGACTACAGCGTTGATACAGCATACTTACCGATACACCGTTACGGCTAGGACAGCGATTTGCTATAATGAGCGCAATGAGCTGAACGCTATGTTTGGCTAGTACTATTATTCCTTGTAATCTCTTCCGCTATTCAGTGCCATATTGCACAATGATGCTCACTATCTTGGTTAATTAATTATTATGCGTATCCGTAAACTTTTTAAATTTGAAAACGCTCATATCGTCCGCAACTGCAGCTCTGAGCGCTGCAAACATTCTATTCATGGTCACAGCTATCAGATTGAGCTGATTCTTGAGGCACAGCGCCTCGACCATGGGCAGATGGTTTATGATTTTGGGCTGTTAAAATCTTCGATTAAAGACATTATTGACAGCTTTGATCATGCCATCTGCTTTTGGAATCAAGACGACCCCGAGTATATTGCCGCTTGTAAGAAATTCAGTGCACGCTGGATAAGCTTGCCAGTGTCACCCTCTGCTGAGCAATTTTCTCGAGTGATTTTCTTTTGGGCGCAAGAGATTCTACAGCAAACCAAAATGCAAAATGGCGAAGCTGATGTAAGTGTGTATTCAGTGATTGCGCATGAGACTGCTACCGGTTACGCGCAGTGCTTTGCTGAGGACGTAGCCAATGAGCAAATGGGCAAGCTAGAGCTTGATGCTTTTGAATTCAGTTCGCAAGTCAGTAGTGAGTGGACTGACCCCGAACTCTATACCAAGTTGATTCGCGGTGAGCGCTTTATCAATCCAACCGTAACCATGCAAGTGACTGCTAGTGATATAGGTACAGTCTAATGTCCAACTTCATGTCTAGTAGTGATAAGGTTCAGGTTGATGATGGAATACCTAGTGAGGTTTCCAAAGTTAACCAGCAGTCGGTGACAATAACACTGCATTCTGAAGCAGACACTCAAGCCTTAGCTGAGCGGTTGGCTAAGTTGCCGCTATCTGGTAGCGTGTGGCTGGCAGGTGACTTAGGTGCTGGTAAAACTACTTTAACCCGCTATTGGCTACAAGCGCTTGGTCATATTGGCGCGGTGAAGAGTCCGACTTATACTTTGGTTGAGCCTTATAGTATCCAGCAAAGTGATGGGACAGTTAAGCCCGTTTATCACGCGGACTTATACCGTTTGCAAGATCCAGAAGAGCTGTCTTTTATTGGCTTCGATGAATATTTGGATGAGCCTGATGCGCTGGTGATTATTGAATGGGCGAGTCGTGCTGACAGTTATTTACCGCCGCCAACCTTATTTATTGATATGACTCAAGGTAAAGATGAAGCAAGGCAAGTTGAGATACGACTATCAAAAGTAGGGCAAGCGCAAGGTTTAAACCTAGCAGCGTTAACGATTTAGGTTTTTGCTAGGTTTTATGACTAACTAGGTTCTATACCTAAAACTATCAGCTTCTTAAAATATATGACTCTATACCATGCCAGATAACCATGTTAGATAAAACTACCCATACTCGTATCACCAAACTATCACCGCTGCTAATCAATCAATTGGCAGCAGGTGAGGTGGTAACGCGTCCATCAGCTGTGGTAAAAGAGCTGCTGGAGAATGCCATTGATGCTGGCGCGACCAGTATTGAGGTGCATATTACCCAAGGCGGTATGGGTATGATTGAGGTGGTGGATAATGGGGTAGGCATTCATCCTGACGATATGGTGATGGCCATTACTCGTCATGCAACCAGTAAAGTGGCTGATATTGCTAATTTGCAAGGCATCAGTACTTTAGGGTTTCGCGGTGAAGCACTGGCAGCAACGGCAGCCGTGGCGCGTTTGACCCTTATTAGTAGTCAGGATGACAGTGGTATTGGTCGTCAGCTGCAAGTTGCTGGCATATTAGCCGATACGCCAAAGCTGACGCCTATTGTGCATAATCGCGGTACTACCGTTACGGTAAAAGACCTCTATTTTAACGTGCCTGCGCGTCGCGGTAATCTGAAGTCTATTGCCACCGAGTTTAATCATATTGAAACTATCGTCCGTGAAGTAGCACTTGCACGTGCCGATGTGACACTCGGTCTTTTTCATGATCGTAAAAGACGTTTATTATTATCAGCAATCTCAAATGAGAGCAGCTCAGCTAATAACAACAGCAGTCGCTTACCCTTATCACGGCTTGAACAAGCGCTTGGGTCATCATTGTCTGATAATGCTATTGAAATAACGGTGGATTTATCGAGTCTATTACAGCCATCAGCGATGACAGCGACGGCTGGCGGGAATGAAAATCTTGGTGAGCAAATAATAGATAAGCAGGCAAATATCAACGGTTGGTTGTGGCCTATATATAATGATCAGCAGCAAGCGTTGCCAAAGCTATTGTATGTTAATGGACGTCTGGTTAAAGAGCTTATAATTAGTAATCAGCTGCGGCAACTGGCAACCACTGCTCAGCTTAGTGGTTTTGGTTATGCGCTATATTTTGATTTGCCCAGTTCTTGGCTAAATATTAATGTCCATCCGACCAAACAGCGTATTAAAATTAGCCCGTTAAACAATATCATGGCGCATTTGAGTCATACTATTGCTCTTAAGCTGAAGAATGTATCTATTCCGAAAGCTCTGCTAGATAAAGAGCCCAATACCGACACACTGCTCAGAAACAATCCATCTGCACGCAGACCATTAATCACCCAAGCTACTAATACTTCACAGCAACAAGTACAATCAACGCGGCAGCAATATAAGTTATCAACATCACAACAGCCTTCACGAAAAATATCAGATTATAGTGTAAAAAGTACAGCGCAAAACCAGCAATTAGACTCACCTAATTTAACGGCTGCTTGTTTACCACAGTGCTTGGAAGTTATTAAACATTCATCCAAAATAATCACAGCTGTTACAAGTCCTAAGTTACCAGCACTACCATGGTTATTATTTTATTTTAAAAGTAATTACCTACTAATAAGTGCCCAAGCATACCAACAAGGCTTGCAAGATATTAATGATAACCAAGTGAGTATACCGTCTCTAATTGTAGATAAAGGGAATGCCAGTACTGCCTCCATCAATCAGAAATTAGTCATACTTAGCGCGCAGTTATCTGCATCAGACTCAGCAGAGTTTACACTGGCTTTTACTGAGATGTTAACTAAAGGTGCCTTTAGAATAATAACTACTGAGCAATTAATAACACTAATGCTGGCTTCTTAGCTCATAAGCGTCACTCCCCATATATTATTTATATCACTAGTAAGAGAAAATTATGTCCCTGTCGACCAACTCATTAACTGATAATAGTGTGGTGTGCTTGATGGCGCCAACCGCTAGTGGCAAAACTGCGCTGGCTTATGAGCTTTATGATACTGGGCGCTATGAGCTGATTTCGGTAGATTCAGCACTGATTTATCGCGATATGAATATTGGTACTGCTAAGCCAACGGCCACTGAGCTTGAGCGTTATCCGCATCATCTGGTCGATATTATTGACCCCACTCAAAGCTATAGCGTTGCTGAGTTTGTCTGTGATGTATCACCGCTTATCGATAGTTGCCATCAAAATGGCAAAATACCATTACTAGTTGGCGGCACTATGATGTATTACATGGCACTACTCGATGGTTTGTCGCCAGTACCTGATAGCAATGATAAAGTACGCTTGCAAGTTGAAGAATGGCGACTATCTGAGGGTATTAGTGCGCTGTATGATTATCTTGGCAAGGTAGACCCTATTGGCCATCAACGACTCAAGCCAACAGACCTCCAGCGCATTACCCGTGCGCTGGAGGTCTATATACAAACCGATAAGGCACTGAGTACTTGGCAGCGCGAACCTAAGCAAGCATTGGCACATAATCCAGCTCAGCGCTGGCATGCACTAGCCGTGATGCCGGATCGTCCATGGCTACACGAGCGTATTGCCCAGCGTTTGGATATTATGTGGAATGAGGGGCTGGTTACTGAAGTGCTTGACCTACTTACGCGTTATCCATTAACCCCCAATATGCCCGCTATGCGCTGCGTTGGCTATCGGCAAGTACTGGAATACTTAGTTCACATTCAGCATCCGATATTTGAGATGTCGCATTTGGATAAAGAATCATTTTATACCGTCTTTGCTCAATCTAGTGATACCAATACGTATCAAACCAGCCAAAATAATATGTCACAAAAGGCAGTATCTACATTTAAGCCTAACAGTAAGACCAACACCGAGCATCAGACACTTTCTTGTCATCAAATGCAAAATAAGGCATTATATGCCACAAGGCAGCTGGCAAAACGTCAATATACTTGGCTGCGTAAGCTGACTCAGTTATCAAGCGACCGGTCAGATAGCTCAATTGAGTTACCCAGCCATACGAACAATAAGACAACGCTACAGTCATTTACTACGATGGCGCAGGCAAGGGACTCTTTAGGCTAACAGTTCTTTAGTGCTAATGATGAGTAGTGCATTATTGGGTGGTTGTATAAAGGTTTTTTTATGTTTAAAGAAAATGCTCCTTTAGGGTAAGTAAAAAGTCAACTGACAATAAGTTTCAAAGCATAATTATGATAGCTGTTATAATAATATATTCACATAAGAGGTGACTCGAAGGCATTATGCGTTGTAATAAAACTGATAATCGTTGTTAAAAATAATTGTAGAAACAACTGTTTACTTAATAAATTACAATAATATTATAATAACGATAAAGTAGAACCACTTAAGAAGAGTTGATGCTTATTTAGATACGTTTTATTAATAAAAATTATTATTGTATCTGACTTTAATCATTATAATTGAATAAGCACTCATACTATAATTATTATATTAATTAGGAGAGATTTCATGTCAAAAGGACAAACCCTACAAGATCCGTTCTTGAACTCGCTGCGTAAAGATCGCATTCCTGTGTCTATTTTCTTAGTTAACGGTATTAAATTACAAGGTCAGATTGAATCTTTCGACCAGTACGTAGTATTACTCAAAAATACCGTCAGTCAGATGGTTTATAAACATGCCATCTCTACGGTTGTGCCAGCCCGTAATCCTCGTGCTAGTGGTACAACGGTGGCACCAGGCCAAACGACTCAAGGCGCTACGGGTACTTCAGGGTATCAAGGTGGAAGTGTCAGTGGTGGCTTTGAGCGTAGCAGTAGCAATCCTAGCAGTACGACAGGTAGTGGCTTTGAGGAGCGCGGCTTTGCCTCTAATCGTAGTAGTTTCAATCGCGGCGGTTTCGGTCAAGGTCAAGAACGTCCCTTTGAGCGTGGTAGTTTTGGTCAAAACCAGAGCCAAAATCAAGAACGCGGCTTTGAGCGTGGTGGCTTTGGTCAAGATCGTGGTTTTGAAACGCCGTCTGAGAATACAGATTATGAAGATAAGCCTAATGACGATACTGACAACAGTAACGAATAATTGTTCTAGGTAGTGTATATTGTTTAGGTGTTACCTACTAAAAGAGACCTGCTATGAGTAGGTCTTTTTTATGCAAATATACGTATAGTTATTGCCTACTGCCCCGATGCTATATTTTGAGTGCTCTATTATCAATATTAATCAAAATATAGTAAAATAAGCCTAACAAAATATCTCAGTCATTAATATTAAATATCGAGCGTGCCTATGAGTAATAACCCGCGTAGTCTAACCCATGAACAATTTATAATTAATGCTATTGATGCTATCAATACAGAAAAAGCAGCATTGGCATTATTGACTGAGCAGATAGATGATCGGTTTGCACAGGCTTGTGACGTTATTTTGGCATGTAAGGGTCGGGTTGTGGTAACGGGAATGGGCAAATCGGGTCTGATTGGACGTAAGATAGCGGCGACCTTTGCTTCTACAGGTACGCCAGCTTTTTTTATGCACCCAGGTGAGGCAGGCCATGGTGATTTAGGCATGGTCGTAAAAGGCGATGTACTGCTTGCGATTTCCAACTCTGGTGAGTCTGACGAGATAAAGACGCTGTTGCCCGTGGTCAAACGCTTAGGAATTCCGCTGATTAGTATTAGCCGTGATAAACGCGGGATGCTACCGCATGCTGCTGATATTGTACTAACGCTCGGTAAGTCCCAAGAAGCCTGTCCATTAAATCTTGCGCCAACATCGAGTACTACTGCCACTTTAGCATTAGGAGATGCGCTGGCTGTCGCTCTAGTGCATGCACGCAACTTTACGTCAGAAGACTTTGCCTTATCGCATCCGGCGGGCGCGCTTGGACGTCAGCTGTTGACACGGGTTGAAGATTTAATGCATACCGCATCGGAGAACCTACCACTGGTAAATCAGCAATCACCGCTACATAAAGCATTATTTACCATGTCCAATGGGCGTTTGGGTATGACTGTAGTCGTTGATGACGAACAAAAAGTAGTTGGCGTCTTTACCGATGGCGATTTGCGGCGTGGTTTAGAAAAAGGCATTGATCTGGCAACACCGATGGCTGAGGTTATGACCACCAGTCCGCGTCACGTTAGCAAAACCATGCGTGCCTCAGATGCGCTCAGCGTGATGAATGAAAACGCCATCAGTCAGCTGCTGGTGATGGATGAGAATGAACATTTGGAAGCTATTATTACGGTGCATGATTTATTAAAAGCAGGGGTTAAATAATCCTCTATATTTTCATCTAGTACTATTTTTAAACCCTAACAAAATCATATTCTAATACTTTATTATATTTAATAAGAGACACATAATGCAGGACTTAATAAAAAAAGCTGGTCAAGTACAGCTCCTAGTGTTGGATGTTGATGGTATTTTGTCCAACGGTCAGATTATTTATGATGCCAATGGTATTGAGACCAAAGCCTTTTCGGTACAAGACGGCGTGGGTATAAAATCACTGGCGCGTTATGGTATCTCAACCGCTATTATCACTGGTCGCAGTAGCCCTATGGTCAATAAACGTGCCGCTGAGATGGGTATTGATTATGTGATACAAGGCCGTGATGATAAGCTAATTGCATTGAATGAGCTGCTATCTACCCTTACGATTACTGCGGCTGATTGCGCTTATATGGGTGATGATTTGCCCGATATTAAAGCCATGCAGACGGTAGGTTTTGCTGCTACGGTACCCAATGCGCATTCAGAGGTTATTAATCGTAGCGATATGGTAACGACTCGGGCAGGCGGTTATGGCGCGGTGCGCGAAGTATGTGATCTTATTCTAAAAGGCCACGGTCATTATAAAGACTTTATTGCTCACTATACGTTAGACTCGCTAGATGATAATCAGGATGATTTGTCGTGAATACCCGTGTTTTAATCGTCTTAGCATTAATTATTGCCGCTATTGCTGGCTGGTTTTTTCAGCAGCAAGGCGAGATAGCGCCGCCTGTGAGTATAGGCGCATCAGACGTTGACTATGAAGCGACAGATATCAAGGCCGTTCAGACCAATGAGCAAGGGGATACTGAGTATGAGCTTAACGCCGAGTCGCTCACTCACAACCCAGTTACCAACCAAGATGAGATGTCAGGCATCACTATGAATTGGGAGCCATCAGATGAGCAGCGCTATAGAATTCAAGCTGGCAGTGCCGCTATCAATCAGCAAACGGGCGAGTTGCGTCTGTCAGGTGGCTTTACCTTAGCTAGTGAAGAGAAAACGGCTGCCACGGATATAGAACCGATTAAAGTGACTGGTCAAACGCTCAAAGGCAATACCAAGTCACGGCAAGTCTACAGTGATGAGCCGGTCAAAGTCGAACAAGGTATGAACCGCTTTCAAGCGTCCAGTATGAAAGCCAACTTAGAGACTGGCGAGTATGAGTTTGGGCAAGTGGCTGTTAGCTTTACACCTGCTGAGCGCAAAGATAAAGCATTATTTTAGTCGTTATGGTTTAAGGTACTATAAGTTAAATAACTGTGAATTAAATTGTCATAAGTTAATTTATAATAACTGTCGTTTTAAATTAATGTTTATATTCTGTGCTCATTAATAAGTCGTCACATTCACATTATATTTTGCCTAACCCTTTTGCTTAACCCCTATTATCTATTAATGATTAGAAGAGTAATTATTTATGAAATTCGACTTTTTGCCGGTTATGCACTTATCATTCACGCGTTGCATTCAAGTGCCGCATTATTTGCGTACTGTGTCGACGGTCATGCTGTTGGCGCTACCGTTATATAGCCATGCGCTGCCATCAGATGCCAATCAGCCTATAAAACTATTAGCAGACAAGGCGACCTATAGTGAGCGTACGGGCGTGACCAGCTATTCTGGTAGTGTCATTATTACCCAAGGCTCGCTAAAGATGACGGCTGATAATATAACCGTAAATCTGTCCCAAGGGCGTAGTATCAACTCTGCAGTCGCAACCGGTCGTCCAGCGACGATGCAACAGATTGTTACCCAAGAAAAAGGGGTAGCGAAAGGACAGGCCAACACTATCGATTATAACGCAGTGACCGGAATTATTACCTTAACGGGTAACGCTAGATTGGTACAAAACGGTGCAAGCTTTGCCGGTAACGTGATTCGTTATAGTCTAAAAGCTGGCGATGTGGAAGCCACTGCGGGCGGTAATCAGCGCGTTGAATTGGTATTCCCACCGAATAATAGTGGCAGTCAGCGCGGTATACGCTAGACAACGTCTTAATTTTATCAGCCCATTACGTTTTTCAATTGGGTTTTTAAGTCAAAATCAAATTTTGTAATAGTATGAGTATGGTATGAGCGATAAGAATCTCAATAATGTTAGTAGTAATAATTCTACCAATCATGACACTCAGCGGTCAGTGCAGGTCTCTAGCGAGTCGAGACATGTCACGTTTAAAAAGGAACCCGCTGCTGAGCCAGCAGTCGCTAAACTAATCATGCAAAATTTGGGTAAACGTTATGGTAAGCGTTGGGTTGTCAAAGACGTGTCTTTCTCTGTTGAGCAAGGACAAGTAGTTGGGTTATTAGGGCCTAACGGCGCTGGTAAAACCACTAGCTTCTATATGGTAGTAGGTTTAGTCAATATGGATAAAGGCCGTGTTACTTTAGGAAAAATGGACTTATCAAAGTATGCTATGCATGAACGCGCACGTGCGGGTATTGGCTATTTACCACAAGAAGCCTCTATTTTTCGTAAGTTAACTATTGAAGATAATATCTTAGCTATTCTGCAAACTCGTAAAGAATTATCTGCTAGCGAACAGCGCCAAGAGCTTGAAAAACTAATCAGTGAGTTCCATTTAGAACATGTACGCCAATCGCTAGGTATGAGTGTGTCAGGTGGTGAGCGGCGTCGTTGTGAGATTGCTCGTGCTTTAGCAGCTAACCCCAAGTTTATTTTATTAGACGAGCCCTTTGCTGGCGTTGATCCCATCTCTGTTGGCGATATTAAAGAGGTCATCTTAAACTTAAAAAATCGTGGTATTGGCGTGTTAATCACGGATCATAACGTTCGCGATACGTTAGCCATCTGCGAAAAAGCTTACATTGTCTCAGAAGGCGCTATTATCGCTGAAGGCACTCCTCAAGATATCTTAGATAACGAATTGGTGAAAAGTGTCTATCTTGGCAAGGATTTTCAGGTATAGAGTGTTAATCTGTTTTTAACGTCACTCTATTATTCTATACTTCCACAATGTTTATCTCTTTAATACTGCTAATTTATTATCTCTCGCTTAGCACCAGTGCACACAGCTCAACATATACGCTAGAGTGAGTTATCGTCTTTCATAATTGCAAAATCCCAAATCAAATCACAAGCTCAATTATTGTCTATAAGGCAGTGGTAGAAGTGTCTAAAAAATTCGTATTACTAAATACCTTATCGCTAATATTTCGTATTAATTATCATTAATCTTTTTGATCTATAACCTGAGTAAGGCTCGTATTTCATGGCAAAAAATAAAAGTAGCTATGTCTGTCAACATTGTGGCGCTCATTTTGGTAAGTGGGCAGGACAATGCACAGACTGTGGTGAATGGAACAGTTTAATTGAAGCGCCAAACGTCAGTATGCCACATCATAATAAGAGTGCTGCTAAACCTCATGCCAGTCGAGCCACACCGCGTAGTGCAGGTGGCGGCGCGCCAGCAGGAAACTATTCAGGGACGCACAGCGCAGTTATGCCGCTCAACGCGGTCAGTGTAACTTTAGATGCACGTATGCCAACTGGTATTGGTGAGTTTGACCGAGTATTAGGTGGCGGATTGGTTGCCGGTTCCGTGGTTTTAATTGGTGGTGATCCTGGTATTGGTAAATCAACTATTTTGCTACAAACCGCGACGAATATGGCGCGTGCTGACTCATTAGCTGGTAGTGCGCTGTATGTGACTGGTGAAGAGTCGCTTGCGCAGGTTGCTATGCGTGCTAGACGTTTAGATTTACCTACTGACCGTCTGCGAGTACTTGCGGAGACCAATGTTGAGACCATTTGTGCTGCATTGACGCAAGAGCAGCCTGCTATCGCTATTATTGACTCTATTCAAACCATTTATACCGATGCTATTAATTCTGCGCCGGGTGGCGTTAGTCAAATTCGTGAATCAGCGGCTATTTTGACGCGTTATGCTAAGCAAACAGGAACTGCGCTATTTTTGGTCGGTCATGTGACAAAAGAAGGTACGCTAGCAGGGCCACGTGTGCTTGAGCACATGGTTGATACGGTTCTATATTTTGAAGGCCAGTCTGATTCGCGTTTTCGGATGATTCGGGCAGTTAAAAATCGATTTGGCGCGGTCAATGAGCTGGGTATTTTTGGTATGACGGATATGGGGCTAAAAGAGGTAGCGAATCCATCCGCTATATTTTTAAGCCGCTATGATAAGCCAGTAGCAGGGTCAGTGGTGATGGTCAGCCGCGAAGGTACACGTCCTTTATTGGTTGAAGTGCAGGCATTAGTTGATGACTCGCAAGGGCAGCCAAGACGCATGGCACTCGGGCTTGATTTTCAGCGTTTATCTATGCTGCTTGCCGTCATGCATCGTCATGGTGGTATTCATACCAGCGGTCAGGACGTTTACGTCAACGTCGTTGGCGGTGTAAAAGTAATTGAGACAGGTTCAGATTTGGCCGTTTTATTGGCCTGCGCTTCTAGTATTAAAGAAAAGGCCCTCCCATCCTCGTTAGCCGTATTTGGCGAAGTGGGATTGTCAGGAGAGATTCGACCCGTACCTAACGGTCAAGAGCGTTTGAAAGAGGCTATGAAGCATGGATTCACGCATGCAATTGTGCCCAAATCTAATGCACCTACCACTAATAGTGCTCAATTTAAAGGTATTACCATTATTGCCGTAGAACGATTGGATGATGCAATCCAAAAAGCGTTTGAATTATAGTTGTTGGTTATACTGACTAAAAAGATTCGCAACAAAAAGCGCCTTACTAAATATTAGTAAGGCGCTTTTTTATATTCTTAGTTGATGGCTTTAAGAGGTTTTTAAGTCGAATAAGTTTTACGACTGCGGCCCTGCAACGCGCTCAATAGAGACTTTACCCACACCTTTATTAGTAATGTCTAGTCTTTTAGCAGCACCATAAGATAAATCTAATACCCGATTACCTGAGAAAGGACCACGATCATTCACCTTTACAACGACACTTTTGCCATTGGTATTATTAGTCACTCTAACATAGCAGTTCAAAGGTAGTGAACGATGCGCAGCAGTCAAACCGTTCATATCAAAGGTATCACCACTGGCAGTTTTACGACCGTGGAACTGACGACCGTACCAAGAAGCGAGACCCGTCTGTTTAAATTTGCTGACAGAGTTAGAGGCCACCGCAGTTAAGCGCTCTAGTACATCATCGTCGTTAGACAATTGGCTGGTATTACTGGCAAGTAATGAGCTGCTAAGCGCCAAAGACGTTGGCTGCCGCGCAGACTTAACTAAGCTTGGGGCGTTATCATGTTGACGAGTGAGCTCGCCGAGCACACGGTCAATATGGGAGGCGTTCTCTTGAGACAAAGGCGCAAAATTAGTTTTTGCAGCAGCTGCTTGTGCGCTAGTGGCTATTGTAGAGCCTGCAAACAAACACATTGACATTGTAAGTAGACCAGATAAACGCTTGTTCATAAATACCTCTATAACTTATACCTTAAAACCTAATCTTAAAAAATTACAGATTGAGCATAATGTTATTAGACCACTCTAACAACATTACAGACTCTAAAGCTTTCAATCTTACTTTGTTAGATAAACAGTAAGCAACATAAAAAGAAGCTTTAATAGGTTTTAAGGTATGAATAATTTTTTATTTCATTATGATGAATTTGTAGACAGGAATAAAAATCGCTACAACTTATAATATATTTCCGTAGCAGTTAATAATGTTTCTTTAAGCTTATTTATTGAGTAACCAGATAAGTATAGTCATATAAGCATAGTGTAGTGCTTTGTTCGTAAAACGTTAACTAAGTACTATCTTTGAAAATATAGTTGCTCACTATACTACTAAGCTATAACTCAAATATAATCAAATGCTAATTTTATTAGTAGCTGTGTACGGATTGTGTATCAAAAATGCATTAAAAAGAGAGTAACGCAATTTTTTGTAAAAAACAAGCTTTAAAATTGGTTAGAAAATATGAATAATACAAAGTTTAAGAGCATACGAATTCGTAAATATCTGACATAATATAGTAACATTAGTAAGATTTGCAGCAAAAAAAAATCAAAAATATATATATTATTATTAAGATATATTTAATAATGGGCTAGCAATCATAAGGTTTGATAAGTTATTTATTAGCCTAATAAAGTCTATTATATTTATAACTATTTTATATCTAGTGACCTGATAGAGTCAGAGATAGTACGGTTTATATCCATTTATTTTAAATAAATAAGAGGTTTTATAAGCTTTTTTATTTTGAGTTGTTTTATCTGTGTGTGGGTTTTACTTATTTCAAGACTTGGATACAATTAATATTGCAATAAAATTCAGTTTTACAATTGGCTGTTTTTATCTAAACGAAAAACTATACGTAATTACATAATAGGTTTTTTAAAGTCAAAAAGTTATTAATATCACATATAGATTATTGAGGTTTATGAGTATGAATAGACATCAGTAAGCCAAATCCGGCCATTAAAGTGACAATCGCAGTACCGCCATAACTGATAAAGGGAAGAGGGACGCCAACGATTGGCAAAATTCCACTGACCATCCCCACATTGACAAACACGTAAATGAAAAACGACATAGCAATAGCGCCAGCCAATAGACGGCTATAGATATCAGGATGAGTGAAGGCAATATATAGGGAGCGGCTTAATAAGCAGGTATAAATAACCAACAGTAATATCACACCTAGTAGACCAAACTCTTCAGAGAAAGCGGCAATAATAAAGTCAGTATGACCTTCTGGTAGAAAGTCTAGCTGTGATTGAGTACCCTCTAAATAGCCTTTACCTGTCAGACCGCCTGCACCAATAGCTGTTTGAGATTGAATAATATTCCAACCGGCGCCTTGAGCGTCAACGTCAGGATTGAATAACGTTAATACCCGCATACGCTGGTAGTTATGTAATAAGAAATACCATGTGAAAGCGGCAATGGGTATCGATAACGCTAGCGTGCTTACAATCATCCACCACGACAATCCTGCCAAAAACAGTACAAATAGGCCACTCGCTGCTACCAATAGAGAGGTACCAAGGTCAGGCTCTTTAGCAATTAGTAATACGGGCACAATAATCAGACCTAACGTGACTGTAATGCTGGACAGTGACGGTGGCAAGTTGCGCTTAGACAAAAACCAGGCACACATCATCGGCATAATAAGTTTCATAAACTCTGATGGCTGTACACTGCCAAATCCAGGCAAATCAATCCAGCGTTGGGCTCCCATCCGCACCTCACCGATGACTCCCACCAGTACGAGTAGTACCAACCCTAAAATGTATAATATAGGTGTAAAGGCACGATAAATGCTAGGCGGTATTTGCGCCATTACAACCATCACCACCAATGCAATCCCATAACTTATCAGCTGACGGATGATCATATCGCTGTCTTGACCTGAAGCGCTATATAAAATAGTCAAACCAATACAGCAAATGGTCAGCAGTAGTAGGGTTAACCACGGATCGATATGAATACGCTGCCATAGCGTAGGGTCATAACGTTGACTGGAATGTTGGCTTTGGCGTGAAAAGCGATACTGTGAGCTCGAAGACATAGGCTAAATTTGACTATAAAAGTGATTATAAAGGAAGAATAGATAAAAAAAGACAGACAATAAAACTAAGGTTTACTCTATTGCTCATCATCTGTCTTTTACAACTTGTCTTTAGAGCCAAATGAGATAAAGTAACATAATAGCAATTAAGTCACGTGATTATAAAAACCTATGAGGATAAGTGTTAACAACAAACGCCTAAGCACTGAATGAGGTGCGATAGTTTAGCTAGCCTAGCAGAAATTTGATAGTATCGTTAAAATGTTTTTAGTGGTAATTACCAGAAATGAACAAACTAAATAATTGTGCGAATGAACATGATGACACTTCTTTTAATAGTATTAAACATTCATACGCCTATCAAAGCAAATCAGAAAATATGACAGTCTTAACTTTTTTAACGTCTATTTCCGTCAAGTCGATGCTAACTTTACTTATTATCTGTACGAGTAGTATGAGTGTTCATGCCGCTATATTAAGTGACAGTAGTGAACGCCGTGTTCAAGTTCGGACAAATAGTAACAATGCATATGTCAATCGCGCCCCGATACCTATAGTAAATAACAGTACGGGTATTACTATTGTCAGAGGAGATAGATTTACTAGCGATAGCATGCAAGGACTTATTCAACAGAAGCAACGCGAATTTGATTTTGATGCTAAGCTGTCTATAGAAGAAAGCAAACGTGTCAATGTTAATAAAAGTCCGCCAGCCTATAATACTATCTACAATACTACTTATGATCCTGTCTACAGCACAGGTAATAACGGTTATGGTAGCGCGTCCAGTATGGATTTTAATAGCTGGTTGAACAGTAATCGATACCGGGCTCAACAGATTGCCAGCTATCAACGCTATTTAAGTGCTCAAGTGGGCGCTCAAAACGTCCCTCCAATGGAGCAACTGCTCACCACTGCTCGTAGCTGGGATAAATGTGGCTACGAGCCCTATCAGTTGCCTCCGCAAGAGTTGTGGTCAAATATTGTGCCCACTTTACGTCTCTATACTAACTTGAAAAGCCAAGGTATTTTGCCAGCAAGTGCTGAGATACGTTCGGTCTATCGTAGTCCAGGGTTGAATGACTGTGCAGGCGGTGCCAGTAGTAGCAAACATATGACTGCCGGCGCGATAGATATTTGGGTGCCTGAATATGAGAATAATCAGTGGCGGCTCAATAATATGCAAGACGGCTTGTGCCAGTTTTGGCAGTATCAAGGAGGAACTTATGACTTTGGGCTTGGACTTTATGCAACCGGAGCAATTCATTTAGACACCCAAGGGTTTCGTAAATGGGGCTTTAATAATGCCAGTAGCAGCTCATCATGTCGTTCTTAACTGAATATCTTAAGTAAACTATATCAATAAAAACCACTCAATAAAGCAATTATAGTTGACTAAAAACTCATAGAAAGCAAACTATTACATCATCTATGATACCGATAAACGGTCGAAATCGCAGACCAATAGACGCATAGGTCATAAAAATATGTCTAACTTTTCAAGAAGTATGGTTTAATAGCCACAAATTAATGTTCATTCTTATAACTGACAATCATTTCAACGCTATCACTCCAAAAATGCGCTCAACTTTAAGAAGGGGCAAAAAGGCGATGAATGGGTATAAGTGAGATTTATGAAAAATTTGTGGTCAATAATAACAAAGACGCAGTATTTTCATGTCAATCAATACGTAGTGATTACCTTAAATAAGGCCTACATACTTCTCTTTACAGCTGCTGCTTCAACGCTGTTGCTCATGAATGCATGCAGCCCAAAAGAGCCTATCGAAGGCGTAGCCGACGCAAAAGCTGCACTAAAACAACAAAATATTGCTAACATTGAGGAAAATATCAAGAATTCATATGCGCGGTTGGCCGCTAAACGTGCAGATGTTTGTCCAAAGTTGATCCAAAAGAATAGGCATGAAAATACCATTGAGCGCACCGCAGAAGTTATGGTTGATGAGCATTGTGACTATTTCTTATATCCGCATGCTGGTCAGCGTATTACAGTCAGCGTCAACAATGATCAAATTGAGGCGCTATTGATTGTGCCTATTTTGCATAATTTCGCTGATGGTCAGTATCCGGTTACCTCTTATGATAAGCATGTGATTCGCCTGTCTTATAATGGGGCAACCTATAGGCCTGAACGGCTAAATTATGATGTTGCTATTAGCATCAGTGATTAAATTCTTATCATGTAGCACTTAATTTTCAAGTACTACATGTCCAAGCCGTTGTTCTTTAATATCTTAATTTTCAAGTATTCTATAAAGACTAGCGGCTGCTTTTTTTAGGCTTAACCGTTTTGTTATCCCATGGATTGTCCTGTCCTACGGTCACGATCAAAAAATTATCTGGCTGTAAGGTATCACGCAAGGTTTGATTGACTGATGCAAGATTCACGTTATCGATACGGCTCATATAATCGGCAAGATAACTGTCAGGCAATTGATAGAAATTCATCATGCCTAGTAGACCATTAATTCCTGCATTACTGGCAAACCCCATCGGGAAACTATTCTTTAAATTATCCGTCGTTAATTGCATCTCAGCGTTAGTGATTCCTTTATCCAAAGTATTCTCTATTACTGTCACGCTAGCATCAATTGCTGCACGTGCTTTGTCATTACGGGTCGCAAAACCAATTTGATAAGGGCCACGCGCTAGCATCGGACTCATAGAGCCAGAAATACCATAGGTGTAGCCAAGATTCTGGCGAATCTCAGTCATTAACCGCGCATTAAAGTCACCGCCCGCTAATACATCATTACCGACTGCAAAGTTAGTTTGCTGCTGTTGGGCTTTTGGATCAGTGGCACGCTTCTCACCGAGTTGTCCCATTAATACGGTAGTTTGGGTGCTGGGGAAGGGGATATGAATATGCTCTCCTTTAGTTAGCGCTTTCGGCTCTGGTAGCACAGCCGCCGCTTTGCCGATTGCTAAATCAGCGGTAAGGTTATCTGCCAGTTTTTTTGCTTGAGTAAGCGTTAAGTTACCCGTCATTGCCAGCGAAGCATTAGCGGTCACTAAATAGCGTTTTTGGAAATTTGTTAGGTCTTTTTGCTCAATACTAGGTACGGTCTCAAGGGTACCAGAAGAAGGATGGGCGTAAGGGTGGCTACCATATAAGGCTTTACTAAAAGCTAAGCTTGCAAGGCTACCAGGGTCTTGTTTTTGCTGCTGCAATCCCACTAATAACCGTGCTTTATTACGCGCTAAAATTTGGGTGTCAAAGCTTGGTTCGATAAGCATTTGGGTCATCAAATCAACAGCGGGTAATAGATGCTCATCATCAGATAAACTACGCAGTGATATGATAAACATATCTTTATAAACATTGCTATTTAAATTAATACCTAAAGTTTCAACCGCTCGGGTAAAGTTATCTTCATCTAGTTTTTTAGTGCCTTGGGTAAGCATGGTCGCTGTCATATTAGCAATGCCAAAACCATTCGCACGTATATCGCCATCGCGCGCACTGCCCGCATTGAAGCGTAAGTCAATATCGACAATAGGCAAAGCTTCAGCCCGTACAAACGATACCGGTACCCCAGATTTGGTTTCAAAATGTTGGATATTTGGTACGGTGACTTGTAAGGGCTTGACGTTATCAAGGCTGCGCAGTGTCGAGAGCGCTTTGATGGGTGCATTGGCATCAATGCTGGCTGCCGACGCACGGTTTTCCGACATGCCGGCATCGGCGTAAGCAGGAACAGTCAATGTTACTAATCCTGTGGTCAATCCAATAGCCATACTCACGCTTAAATATAATAGCCGTATCGATTTAGGCTTGGTAGATTGTGTTAACTTTGTTGTGCTGACAGCTGAGTGTGTAGAGGTGATTGCTAAATTTGGTATAGAAATCTTATGCGTCATGATGGTCTTCTTAATAAAGGGTTACTTAATAAAATCGTTAAGTGCCAACTAGATAAAGTATTTAACTCATGCTTTTTTTTATTTATTCTGCTTCGGCGCTTTAGTTTTATTCGTTTTATCTGCAGGCGGTACGATATACATGACCGTTAAATTATCTTTAACCAGATATTTTTTGCTAGCAGCTTTTATGTCAGTAACGGTCACGCTGTCAAGTTTGGCAGGTAAGGTCGCAAGTAACCTATCATCAAGACCGATAGATTGTAGCGAGCCAATCATTTGCGCTTGTCCCTCCATGCTGTCTTGCGCATAGATGAGACTGGTGACGGTATTGGTCTTGGCACGACTGATTTCATCAGCGGCAATCGGGTCAGTAGCAAGCTTATCAATTTCAGTAATGATAGCTTGTTGTGCTTGCTCTAAGCTTACGCCCTCACGCGGTGTCGCTTGAATTAAAAACAGCCCATCGCCGCGATCTAATAAGTCATAAGAGGTGCCGACGGTGGTTAATAAACCTTGTTCACGAATCAACCTTTTTTCTAGACGGGCAGACAGGCCGCCATCTAATACATCTTGTGCTAATGATAAGGCGTAAGCTTGTTTTTCATCGTTCTTTGGGGACGTTAATAGACTAGGCACGTTATAACCCATCAATAATACCGGCACTTCTACGGCTTGCTCGGAGCTAACTTGTTTATAACCACGAAAACCTTGTTGACGGACGGCAGGACGGGTAGGCAGTTTGCTAGTCGGCAATTTGCCAAAGTAGCGTTTTACTTGCGCTAAGATGTCTTGCGGCTCAACGTCGCCGACGATGACTAAAGTGGCATTATTAGGCGCATACCAAGTGTTATACCAGTCTTTTAATTCCGGCAGGGTAATAGACTCAAGCTCGGTCATTGGCCCGATGACCGATTCACCTTTGGGGCTATCAGGTAGGGCTAGCAAACGAAACGACTCATAAGCCTTGGCCAGTGGGTTGTCATCGGTACGTTGACGGCGTTCCTCCATGACGACTTGATGCTCTTTAGCAAACTCTTTGGCATCAAATCGTAAGTTTTTCATCCGGTCTGCTTCTAACTCCAGCGCTAATGGCAAGCGATTGGCTGGGAACAGCTCGTAATAGCCAGTGTAGTCGTAGCTGGTAAAGGCATTATTGACCCCGCCGAACTTCGCAATCAAGCGCTCAAAGTCTGCACTTGAGACGTTAGACGTACCCTTAAACATCATGTGCTCAAGCAGGTGTGAGATACCACCTTTATCAAGCGGTTCGTCCGTTGAGCCTACCCGATACCAAATTTGGGTCATCACTACCGGTGCGCGGTGGTCTTCTTTAACGATAATTTTTAGACCATTATCCAGTTGATATTCATGGCGACCTGACAAATCTATTGCCAGTTCTGATGACTTATCAGTTGTTGTTTTATAAGCTTCTGTTAAAGATGGCAGAGGTTTTGCTACTTTTTGCTCAGCAGGACTGGTCTGACAAGCAGCAACAGTCGTGGCAAACGCTAAGAGACAGGCTGCGCGCAGCACTAGTGATGATGACATAGAGTTTTCTACTTATGAAAATGGCGACTAAATACAGTAATTTTAAAGATAAAAGTTATCTAAATATAAAAAAGCAGCTAAATAGAGTAATAGCTAAAGTTATATGACATTTTTTATATTAGAAATTAAAATTGCGGTTGGTTCAAGCGCTTGCAGCGTGTTACAACCTACGGCTGAAAAAGAGAAAGCCGCAATAATGAGTGTAAAGACTATCTTAGTAGCTTTTTCATGTTTGACTTTTCTATGCCAAGCTTTCTTATAATTGCCATTGCTTGATTGATGTTTGAGATTCAATAAATGCTGAGATTTTAAGCAGCGTGATTGTGTTGTGAAAGACATAATAGAGCCTACTTATATGAAATAATGAATGAATATATTGCTGTTAGTTCTTGCCATAAAAGTTAAGATTACAAAGATTTATGTGCGCCAACCATGACGCTAGCCGTCGGTTTAAACTCGTGAGTGGTACTACAGCCTGTAGCTGATATGGCCATTGTTGCCACCAAAATAGTCAAGGTGATGCTGGCGAGTTTTTTACTACAAGTAGAAATTGATAACATAGATTTTCCCAATAGAAAGTTACTGGACAAGGTTCAAATATTTTGAATAAAAGATATTTGAATAAGAATAAGCGAAGTTTAGCATGTTCGAGGTCATATATTTGTGTCTAAACCTTAAGCTAAGCTTTCTTCAGCTCTTGCTTCTTAGCGTTCATATGAACGCTAAGAAGGATTGTCATGCCTACCTATCAGGTAACTGAGTGGCCGTTAAATTATGTTAAACTAGGCTAAAAATGAGTGCCAAGACCGATGTCACTAGTTAGACGGTTATAGGTTGATATAAATGGCACCATCCTTATTTTACTTTCAGCTTTTACTTTCAGTGCTAACTTTTAGGCGAACTTATGAATAATCCAAATAATAGCAATCGCGTGGTCATCAATTTAGATGGTGGTCTTGATGATTTAGATGACGATGATATTACTTTACCCAGCATGCCGGCGCAATCGGTGCTTATTATTGACGAGCATGAAACTGAAGCGTCTGACCAACAAAAAGCTCCAGATAATAAAGAGGATAATACAACCAATAAAGAAGTGTCTAGCGCCAATGCTGCAGAGAGTATTGCTTTAGGTTCGCCGATTGTATCACCGGAAGTCAAAAGTGAGACTAAGAATACCCCGCCTAGTGACGGTCAATTACAGCACTCTTCAAACAGTTCATCCCATAGCCAGCCAAATACTGAGTCTGCGCATGCGACTATACCAATAATGCCTTTACAGGCGCAGTTGGGTGATAGCCCAAGCGTAAGCTCTAAAAGCCATGCTGCTGAGCCATCTTTAGCAGTAGAAAAAGAGCAAGCAGAACAGCAAGAAGTTGAAGATGAGGTGCAAGGTCGTCAAAAAGGCAGCTGGTTTAACCGCATGAAAACCGGATTAACCAAGTCGCGCAAGAATCTAGCAGAAGGTATGGTCAGTATTCTAATAGGTGGCAAAGAGATAGACGATGAGCTGTTAGAGGAAGTGGAAGACCAGCTGTTGGTTGCTGACATTGGCGTCAACGCCACTAATCGCATTATTAAAAGCTTAACTGAGCAGACCACGCGTGGCGATTTGATTTACGCTCATTCATTATACAAAGCGTTGCAAACTGAGCTGGTTGATATTTTGACCCCAAAGGTTGCCCCGCTTATCATTGATACTACTAAAAAGCCTTTCGTCATCTTAGTTGTTGGGGTCAACGGCGTGGGCAAAACCACGACTATCGGTAAACTTGCCAAGCGCTTACAAGGTGAAGGTAAGTCCGTAATGCTGGCTGCGGGTGACACTTTCCGTGCTGCTGCCACTGAACAGCTGCAAATTTGGGGCGAGCGTAATGATATTCCAGTTATCGCCCAAGGTCATGGCTCAGATAGTGCTTCGGTTATCTTTGATGCGATGCAATCTGCTAAAGCCAAAAATGTTGACGTGTTAATTGCCGATACTGCGGGGCGCTTGCAAAATAAAACCCATCTGATGGCGGAGCTTGAAAAAGTGGTGCGCGTGATGCGTAAAGCCGACCCCACAGCACCGCATGAAGGCATGATTGTACTCGATGCAGGCACTGGTCAAAATGCCATTAATCAAGTGGAGCTATTTAATAAAGTCGTCCCATTAACCGGTATTACCATTACTAAACTAGATGGTACCGCTAAAGGCGGGGTGGTATTTAATATTGCTGAAACTACCGATGTTCCTATCCGTTATATTGGTGTTGGCGAGTCAATTGACGACTTACGTGCCTTTAGTCCGAAGCAGTTTGTTGCCGCTTTATTTGAGACCGACGATAAGTAACACTGTAATTGAGACTATATTATGATTGTGACCAAAGTAGCGCTATCTGATATAACCAATGATAATCCTCCGTTATCGTCCGATGCGGCCTTGGTGCTGGCGAGTCATACTGTAGGGGGCACAGCAAAGCTTATTTGGTGCAACTGGCTGGCAGCAGATGAGTGCTGGCAAGATAAGATTAAACTGAAGGCTCTAGCGAAACATTATAAGCTTGATGAGCCGCTTGATAGTAGCGGTTTGAAGTTTGTGCCATTAGAGCAGTTAGATGCTAATGATTCTGAGCAGCAGTTATTATTAACAGCAGTTGCGCAAATGCAGGAATATCTACAAGGAAGGCGTCAAGATTTTGATTTACCCCTTGATGTCTCACTAGGCACACCATTTCAACAACAAGTTTGGCAAGCTTTATTAGATATCAATCATGGCGAGACTATCAGTTATAAAACCCTAGCAGAGTGTGTTAATAACCCCAAAGGCTATCGTGCAGTTGCTAATGCCAACGGGAAAAACCCTCTCAGCATCATCATACCTTGTCATCGAGTAATTGCTAGTGACGGCAAGCTTGGTGGCTATACTGGTGGGTTGGATAAAAAAGAGCACTTACTGGCCCTTGAATGCATTAAAGTTAACCCTTAAGCCACTGCTAAAACTCGCTGTTCTTTGTGTAGTACTGAGATTTAATTGAATCGCTAGCCTTCAAGTAAATTGAAACTATTAGGTTAAAGATAGATTGAAAAGAGAATAGTTATGAACCTGCAGGTTATGAAAAGACAGGCTATTAAAATACTACAACCTATTACTGTTGGCGGAGTAACTTTTAAGAACAGCCTTATGCTGCCGCCGCTTACTACTGGCTATGAAGCTAAAGACGGCAGTATTAGTTCGCAAAGCCTTGCTTTTTATACCCGTCTGGCTAAAGGTGGCGTAGGTTATATTGTGCTTGGTGATGTCGCCCCTATCCGTAGCTTTGCGCCTACGCCTAAGCTGTTTGATGACAGTCAAATCGAAAGTTTCCGTTTACTTGCCGATAGTGTGCATGCGTATGGTGCCAAACTTGGTGTGCAAATTTTTTATCCAGAATATGACGTTGATGCTATTAATAAGATGTTTGCTAATGGTGAGCAGGACCAGATACGTACGCGGCTACACCATGATATGCAGCATTTCGTCAATGAGGTGACCGAAGACGCTTTAATGGCGATTATTGACACAATGTGTGCCTGTGCAGTGCGGGCGCAACAAGCGGGTATTGATGTTATTCAAGTGCATGGTGATCGATTAGTAGGCGTATTATGTAGCACCAAAATGAATCAGCGTACGGATAAATTCGGTGGCTCTCTTGAGAATCGTACCCGCTTTGCTTTAATGTTAGTACAGGCGTTAAAAACAGCCGTACCAACTATGATAATTGATTATAAATTATCGGTTGTTACGCCTGAGCGCGGTAAAGGCGGTGTTGATGAGAGGGAGGCGCCGCAGTTTGCAAAGTGGCTTGAGGATGCTGGCGTGGACATGCTGCATGTCGGGCAGGCAAATCATACTGTCAACTTAGCAGACACTATTCCGCCGATGGGCGTGCAGCCTTATTGTTTCTTTGCGGACATCGCAGGAAGCGTTAAACAAGCTGTCAATATTCCGGTCAGTACTTCAGGGCGTATCATTGACCCCAATATGGCTGAAGATATGCTACAAGCTGGTAAGGCGGATATGATCGGCATTGGCCGCGCTCTATTAGCCGATCCTGACTGGCCAAACAAAGCAGCTTCGGGGAACACTAAGAACATTCGCCGCTGTATCAGTTGCAACGTCTGCGTCGATGCAATCATGAACCGCTCTTTTGTCATCTGCACCGTCAACCCTGAGAATGGCTTTGAAGAGACTAGAGTTATCACCCCAGCTAAGGTAAAGAAAAATATTGTAGTCATTGGTGGTGGCCCAGCGGGACTTAAAGCCGCTCGCGTCGCTGCTAAAAAAGGCCATAGCGTGACACTCTTTGAAAAAGCAATGCACCTAGGTGGACAGTTAAATATAGCCGATGTACCACCGCGTAAGAGCGAGCTGTATCGTGCTGTAGAAGACTTAGCAAGTGCAGTTTACTCTGAGGGCGTAACGGTACGTTTAGGGGAGATAGCCACTAGCCAAAACGTATTAGCACTAAAACCTGCTGCTGTCATTGTGGCAGTCGGAGCTGCTAGCTTTATGCCGCCCATTCTAGGTATCGATGGGTCAAACGTCTGCGATTCGTGGAAAGTGCTGGCAGGCGAGCAAAAAGTATCTGGTCGTGTCATTATTATTGGTGGCGGGGTAGTCGGTTGCGAGACCGCTGAATATCTTGCTGAGTTAGGCTGCGAAGTATCCATAATAGAGATGTCCGACAAGATTACCAGCGCCATAAGTGCTACGATTCTACCCTCAATGCTTGAGGTTTATAGTAAATATGAGGTCGAACTATACACTGGGCATAAAGTTACGAGTATCGCTATTGATGCATTAAACTGCGAAGATAAGAATGGCAATAACATGCGGCTTCCTTGCGATTATGTGGTTATCGCTAGCGGCGCGCGTTCTGTTATATTTGATACAACAGCATTAATTGCTGAAGGTATTGAGGTGGTAGAGGTAGGTGACTGTCTTGAGGTTGCTGATATTTCATACGCCACTAAAACTGCGTATGATGCAGCCAATGCGCTTTAAGGATTAATGCTTTAATGTTAGATGCTAAATATATAGCAACAGCTGTTTTTAAAATCAGTATATGTAGTTTTAGGATAAGCTAATAAAAAAGCCAAACATCATATGATGTTTGGCTTTTTTATTAGCTTATGGGTTCATGGCGAATAATAAATAACTATTGTTCAAGCTCTGCCATAATGTCATCTGAGAAATTCACATTAGTATAGACCTCTTGCACATCATCGATGTCCTCTAACATATCAATCATTTTCATGACTTTTTCGGCATCATCAAGATTATTAATCTCAGCCATAGTTGCCGGTGCCATAGTCACTTCCGCATTGTCGGAAACCAAGCCTGCGGCATTAAGCGCATCTTTAACTTTACCGAAGCTCTCAACCTCAGTAATGACTAGTAGCGTCTCACCATCATTTTCAATATCTAGTGCGCCAGCATCCAACGCTGCGAGCATCACTTCGTCTTCCAAGCTGATATTATTAAAGCTAATTTCGCCGCGCTTATTAAAAAGGTAAGCGACTGAGCCTGAGGTACCAAGATTGCCTTCGTGCTTAGTAAAAGCATGGCGCACTTCACTCACGGTACGATTGACATTGTCAGTCATGGTTTCAACCAATACGGCTACACCGCCAATGCCATAGCCCTCGTAGCTGATTTCTTCCATATTGTCATTATCACCGCCGCCCGTACCGCGAGCAACCGCACGATTGATCGTATCGCGGGTCATATTAACTGACAATGCCTTTTCAATAACGGCACGCAGACGTGGATTTTTATCGGGATCGGGATCACCTTGCTTGGCAGCTGAGACAATTTCACGGATAATTTTAGTAAATACCTTGCCTTTTACCGCATCCTGACGGGCTTTGCGATGTTTGATATTTGCCCACTTCGAATGACCTGCCATGTTATATCCTTAAGTTTGTTGCGGTTTACCACACTCATAAAACGGCTGCTAATCACAACCCTCTATATCTCTCTTATTTTGCATACAGCAGACTTGTTCGCTGTAATAAGCTTACGTGCAAATTAGCGATTAGTATGTCGTTAAGAGCAGTTTTTTGCTACACTATCACAACTTAAATGTTGTCGTAATTCCCATAAGTGCCTGATGTTAGTAATTGCTATTATAAACCACTTCTGCGTGATTTGACTAATCGTCACCAGTCTATCCCACTTTTAATCATTTGAATCCATGCATCCATTGATTTTACGAACCTACTAATTTTATGAAGCAACCGTCCGTTGAAGCCATTACCCACCTGCGTAACCGCATTCATATCGCTATTGAAGGCACAGATACCCGATTGGGTCGGCTATTTGATATTATATTATTGATTGCAATCTTGGCCAGTGTGGGCGTGGTAATGCTCGATAGTGTGCTATATATGCGTTTGCAGTTCGGTACTGTATTCTTTTACGCTGAATGGTTTTTCACTATTCTATTTACTATTGAATATATTTTAAGACTGTTTTCAGCCCCTAACCGTCTGCGGTATATTTTTAGCTTTTTTGGGGTGGTGGATTTATTATCTGTATTACCCAGTTATTTAAGCTTAATGTTTGTGGGCGTACAATATCTATTGGTCGTTCGGATTTTACGAATATTAAGGGTGTTTCGGGTACTTGGGCTTAAAGGTTACATGCAGCAAGCGGGATTTTTGGCATCAGCACTAAAGACCAGCCAGCAAAAAATTATTGTGTTTTTCTTGTCGTTGGTGCTGTTAGTCACAATTTTTGGCGCGGTTATCTATGTGGTTGAAGGACCAGAAAATGGCTTTACCAGCATACCAGTGTCTATTTATTGGGCGGTTGTGACGGTAACTACTACCGGCTATGGCGATATGTCACCTAAAACCCCAATCGGGCAAGCGATTGCATCTATGGTAATGATAGCTGGTTACTCTATTATTGCCGTACCAACAGGTATTTTTACCGCTGAGCTGGCGCGTAATATGCGCCCACAGCTGAACCCTATAGCCTGTCCAAACTGTGGTAAATTTGGCCACGCAGTAAACGCCACGTTTTGCGACCGTTGCGGTCATGCGCTCCACATCTAATCTGTACTCTTAACCCATAGTGAGTCCACATGTTAGTGGTGTACTTAGAATAAATAGCAATATCCAAGCGTGTAGATCTAGGCAGGCATGTCTAAATACTGATGAACCAGCGATGATAAATCAATCTCGACGCCTAAGTTTACCAAGTTCCAATATTGTCCAGAGACCGTACGATCAAGCATCATTGTAGTCGCTGAAGGCTGAAATTGACCAAAGTGCTTTAAAGAGATGCGCATTTGGGCAATGGCTTCATGATGTACTTGACTGGTCGCAAAGTTAAATGCGCCTTCTTGGTAAGGTGGGATAGACAATGGCTTAAGACCGATTGCCAGCCACTTTTGATAAAACTCTCCCGAGATAACAGTGTCGTCATCACGGCGCACACCAAGGGCGATTAAATCTTGTTCGAGCGCAGTCACATCGCCTCTAATGGCATGCTGAGCAAAGCGGCGGAACAGCTGCACCTCACTGTCGCTATAGCTGCGAACCCCACCAAAGTCATAGGCAATTACGCTGCCATCTGGTCGAAAGGCAAAATTACCTGGATGGGGATCACAGTGCATTCTATATAAGCCAAACAGCTGGCCGGCACTAAAATGGAATAACTGCTTAGCGATTTTTTGCTTGACATCATTGTCCCACGTTGCCGCGACGTTCAATGTTTCGCCGAGCTCTTCAGTCAAACTTAAAACGCGCTTTGATGAATGGCTGCTGATGACCCTTGGGATAATAAGACCATCATCTCTAGAATGAAATGCGCCGAACACCCGCAAGTTCTGTGCCTCTTTCGTGTAATCAAGCTCATCATGTAGGCTTTGGCGGATCTCATTAAACAGCTGGTCTTGTAGCGCGCGGCTCATATTCAGTACGCCCGCTATTTTTAGGGCCATACGTACTTGTTTTAAATCGCTATCACAGTTCTCATCAACATCTGGATATTGGACTTTGACCACTACCTTTTGTCCAGAAGGTAGAGTCGCTTTGTGGACTTGACCAATGGAGGCCGCAGCAAATGGCACTTCTTCAAACTCAGCGAAAAGCTCGTTAATAGGGGCTTTTAGCTCACGCTCAACTTGTGCTCGTATCTGTGCATAAGGCATTGGCGGCGCGTCTTTTTGTAGTTTCTCTAACGCAATTGCTACCTCAGGTGGAAACACATCTTTATACTGGGAGGCAATTTGTCCCACTTTCATCACCGCGCCTTTCATCTCACCCAAGGTACCAGCGATTTGAATACCCACATCTTGCATCATCTCTGAGCGCGCTTGTAGACGTTTTTCTTCGTCACTAGAGAGATGCTTTAATGAGTTTTTCGCCGCCTTGCCCGCAATACTCGCCGTCATGCCTGCCAATTTCATAAAGCGTTTTCCGGACGATTTTGCCATTCATATCACCGTATCTAGTTGTTAAAGTATTGAGTTGTCGAAGTATTGATCATTACTATATTAGTTTATATTTACGCTTATGAGCTATAATTATTTGACGATTTTAATAAGGTGATTATATTTTAATCAGTCCCTACCTATGTAGCCAATACGCTTAATTTACCAAAATTATAAGCCGTTTCAAATTATGAGAATATGAATTTTTGACATTTAATCTTTGAAATTTGTCTGGTAGGTATTCACCAGCCAATAATCCAGTGCCATCTGATAACCTAAATGACCCAAACCAGTAATTACCCCAACGGCCACATCACTTAAATAAGAGAGATGCCGGAACGGCTCACGTGTATGAACATTGGATAAATGCACTTCGATAAACGGCTTTTGAGTGGCAAGCAGTGCATCACGTAGCGCAACTGATGTATGTGTAAAAGCAGCAGGATTAATAATGATAGCATCAACTTGCTCAGCGGCATCTACCAATAAGCCATAATGCTGAATGTCATCAATCAATTTGCCTTCGTGGTTAGACTGAGTACAGATAAGCTTAATGCCATAATCAGCCGCACGTGCAGTTAATTTTTCCTCAATATCAGCAAGGGTAGTGTGACCGTATATTTCAGGTTCTCGCTTACCCAGTAAATTGAGATTGACTCCATTCACTAATAGGAGTTTACGCGTCAGAGAAGGGGTATCAGTTGTCAATATTGACGGCTTTTGTAATGAGGGTTGAGAAGGGGTGCTCATAGTTTTCTCTGTCGATATAAGGGGTAGAAGCAATACGCTAAAATAATTTTCTAGAATCACTTAATTAGAAGTAGCTAATAAAAAACAGCCTATGAAAAATGACAGTGTTAATGGTCTCAGATTACTATTGCAGTCATTCTAATCACATACTTATAATCCGTTTCCGTAAATTATAAGTAGATCCTACAAGGCGCCAGCTTATTAATATTAAGTTATAGCTATACTATATTGTAGTTTTAATACCCAATACAAGTGCAGCTGATTCAGCTCTAAGCCTTTATAATAGCAGCTTGACCAAAAATTTATAAAAAAATGTCAAAAAAGGCTATATAGTCGTTAAAAATCGTGTTAAAAGCCTTTATGTTACTAAAAACCCGTGCTATGATGTTTTATAGGCAGCTAATGTTGCAAGCCTGTTACTGAACTTGTTATTGACGTGCTTGCAAACGGCTCATATTTAAATCACTTTGATACCAATAAGGTTTGTGTAAGTAACTTTTATTTAGCTAAGTGATATTAAATTTAGATTTCATAACTTTACTTAGATCCCGTTTATATGCCATATAGCAAAGGAATTCGGGACTAAGTATACTTTTTAGGAAATAATACTATGTCAGCTCGTGAACAAGGTACTGTTAAGTGGTTTAATGACTCAAAGGGCTTTGGTTTCATTCAACGTGATAGCGGCGAAGATATTTTTGTCCATTTCCGTGCAATCCAAGGTGATGGTTATCGCTCATTGCAAGATGGCGAAAAAGTCGAGTTTATCGTCACTGAAGGGGAAAAAGGCCTTCAAGCTGAAGAAGTTAGAAAAGTAGACGAGTAAAACATTCAGTATTGCACTTTAGCTCTAAAGACTGAGTAAACTACTGATATACTGTTGGGTCAAGCCTGTCTTATATTACTGATGCAGATATTATCATAATATCTCAGGTAGAATATAGACGTTAGGCTTGGCTTTTTTGTGTCTATTGGCTTTTTATATTTAATTGCCAAGCTGCTATTATATAAGGATGATTTTTTGAGTAACTTCACAACATTTACCGATTTACCACTTTCAGAGCCGACATTGAGAGCCATTAGCGATTTAGGCTTTACTGAACTTACTGCTATTCAAGCGCAAATACTGCCGCACACATTAGCGCATCAAGACGCTATCGGACAGGCCCAGACGGGTACAGGAAAGACCGCCACATTTTTGCTAACGATTATGGAAACACTGCTTAACCGTCCTTTTGCTGCTGACGAGGAACGTTATTTAGCGGAGCCACGTGCCGTTGTGATGGCGCCCACCCGTGAGCTTGCGCAGCAGATATTCGATGATTGTATTGTATTAACTAAATACACCTCGCTGCATAGTGTCTGTATCATGGGTGGTACGAATTATGAGACTCAGCAGCACGAGCTTGAGCGTCAATATGTGGATATTCTAATTGCGACGCCAGGACGTCTGATTGACTTGATGAATAAAGGAATGGTATATCTTGATCGTGTTGAAGTGCTGGTATTAGATGAAGCCGATCGTATGCTAGATATGGGCTTTATTCCTGATATTAAGCGCTTGGTTGGGCGCATGCCACCGAATACTGATCGCCAAAGCTTATTGTTTTCGGCGACCTTTAATCAAGATGTGATGAATTTGGCCTATCGCTGGTTACATGAGCCGCAGTTTGTTGAGATTGAACCAGAACATAAAACCAGCGATTTGGTAGACCAGCATTTTTACTTACTCACAGAGAGCCAAAAATTAGAAGCGTTAGAGCGTATTATCACTGACACTGGGGTGGATAAAGTCATTGTCTTTGCCAATCGCAAAGATCAGGTTAAGCGTCTTTACCATAAATTGCGCCAAGCGCATAAAGTTGTGATGTTATCAGGAGACGTGATTCAACAAAAACGCGAAAAGTATTTGCAGCGTTTCAAAGAGGGTCACGCTTCAATATTGGTGGCAACTGATGTGGCAGGGCGCGGCATTCATGTTGATGATATCAGTCATGTGATTAATTATACCTTACCAGAACAACCCGATGATTATGTCCATCGTATCGGTCGTACAGGTCGCGCTGGACAAACTGGTATTAGCATTAGTTTTGTGAGTGAAGACGATGCCTTTAACTTACCGGATTTAGAAAAACACTTAGATACTAAGTTCACCCTTGAGCAGTGGCAACAGTAAGCGTGTAACTTAAATACCCTGTTTAAAAAAAGCCCTCAACATTAATAGTGTTGAGGGCTTTTTTAATTTTTATCAGTTATATATTTCTAATAAAATACCATTGATCGGTCGTTGTTACTATTTAGCTTGTTCCGCAGCAGCGTCGTTGTTATCGCCCATGTTGTGCATGCTATGGTCTACTGGCATATTGTTCATTTCGTGATTCATTTGGCTCATGTCATGACTGGTGGACGTATCATCTTCAGACATCATCGCTGAATGGCTGCTATGATCCATCTGCATATCACCGCCATGTCCACTATGACCACCATGCAGGCTGGTCATAGCAATAGGGACTATAATCACAGCAAGTCCAGATAGCATCATGATGGCACCATTCATTTGCCGCAAGCGTAAGCGTCCGATTTGATTGCGTAGCCAGTTGACGGTTCCATGGGTTGCGACCAACATGGGCACTGTACCCAAACCAAAGGCAAACATTAGTACCGCGCCGGTTAAAGGATCATGACCAACAACAGCGATAAGTAGCGCCCCATAAACCAGACCACACGGTAAAAATCCCCATAATAAACCTGCGGTTAACGCACGCGGGAAAGTAGTGAGCGGAAACACCTTTTTGCGTAGTGGGGCTAATGCTTGCCAAAAGCGCATGCCTAAACGTTCAAGTTTGGTTAAAAACGGCGCACCTAACATTGTCATACCCACGAAGACCAAGACCAAGCCCAGTAAAATACGCGGGATATTATTACCTACCATGACCGGTGCTAGAACGGTGGTACCGATTAAGCCAGCAACCAACCCTAAAGACGCATAACTAAGCAAGCGCCCAAGATGATAGGTTGCAATCAGACCACGACGTTTAGCAGGGCTCACGTCTTTCATTGATAGACCAAAAGCGGCAACCAGACCGCCGCACATACCCAAGCAATGCGGCGAACCGAAAAATCCCATCAGTAACGCCGCAACGAGTAAGGCTGTGGTCATCGGGTATATCTCCTAGAAAAAATGATACTGTGATCTGATATTGCGATCTATAAACTTACTTATCGTTAAGTTTCTTACTGTTACTATCAGCGCTATTAATCTCAGCTATATCTGTAATCTGAGCATCTGTAGTGATATCTACTACATTTTTTGATGTGCTTTGTGAGGGGTTTGGAGATGAGGGCTTGCTGGTCTGAGGTTGGGTGTAATTAGGATCATGCTCTTGAATTGTTTGGCGCCGTTCTTGACGGTCATCTAAGATAATACGCTGCGAAGCATTGTCTAAATCCTCGAACTGATTGGATTTCACTGCGTAACGTACTGCCCAAATAGCGACCACAAACAGCATTAAACTCAATGGGATTAATAAAAATATGCTGAGCATGATAGACCTCTTGGCAGCGATTTTTGGATAGGCAACCTGTTTATTATACGCTGTTTATTCGTATAATAAACGAATGGTCTTCATAGCAATCACGAGCCAGACTAAAAGTGGGGTTAGACTGCTTTAATAAAAGCCTTTAATCAAATGTCTTTACTGCCTTGCCTCTTGGTGTTAGTAGTTGCTCTTGGCTGACTTCGTTGGCATGGCGACAATTGGACTGGGGGCGCAAAACATCGCGCAGATAAGCGGCAATTTCGTATACCGCACGGCGAGAATGGCTTAAGTTTTGTGCAGGTTCTAGCCAATCACGCTTGACGGGTAATTCTGCATCAATAGGGGTGGTGTTGATGTTGTTTAACGCAAACTGTCGCCGAGCCCGTGTCATATGATAGCTGTCGGTAATGAGGTAAACATGATGTAAAGGAATGCGTTTGGCAGTAAAGCGCGCATTCTCACACGTATTCATGCTCGCATTTTCGCTGATAATTCCATCGATACCATGCTCAATAAGCCACTGTCCAAGCCACGGTGCTTCAGCCCCGCTTAATACAACAGGTAGGGGTAAGTCGTGATATGCCGCCGCTGCCGTGCGTACTCGGTTGAGACTATAGTCATTTAAAATAGTATGATTGTCGTTATCATTGGTAAGACCGCCGCCAAGTATCACATAAGCGGTGGGAGGCGAGCTCACCGCTGCGCCAGTCATTGTGGGCAGAGGCAGATGTTGAAAGATGTAAATAACAGCACGGGAAAATAACGGGGTAAATAAGCTGACCAATACCACAATGATAAGGGTTGAACCGACTACAAAAATAATGTTTATAATCCGAAATACTTTAATCGTACGCTCAGCTGATCGTAGATAATATCGCCACAGCCGCTTAGACAACAGACGTTTAGACCCCATACTTGGACTGTCCAATCGTGGCATCAGCATTAACCCAAACCGGTTCACGCGCCAAATTTATCGCAAATTTATCATGGACGCAGGCGGCAATATGGCTTTGAGCATTAGCCACATCTTCTTGGGTGGCAAGATACGGACTGTGATTGGTCAGGACGAGTGCCTGTTGGTTATGAGTAAAAATGGGAGCGATACCACCACCTTTTAAGCCTGCCTGTTCAATGAGCCATCCAGCTGCCACTTTAACCATCGAATCCGGCATAGGATAGCCGACAATATCTGGATAATTCGCTTGCAATGCACTAAATTGCGCTTGACTGATAATAGGGTTTTGAAAAAAACTACCACAATTGGGCAATTGCTGAGGGTCAGGTAGTTTTTGCTGACGAATATCGATAATCGCCTGCATCACATCAGCAGGAGTTAGCTGTGTGCGTCCCTGCTGCGTAGCATAGTTTTGCGCTACTGTTCGTACGTCGCCATAACTTGCCAGGATCCGCGTGGCGTCAGTATGCAAACGAAAGCCCACACAGCTGATGAGCCACGTGTTTGGCGCTCTTTTAAAAAGGCTATCACGATACCCAAACTGACAATCGGCAGCTGATAATTGCTGCCACGTTTTACTTGGTAAATGATAAGCGCGGACATGTTGCACGTAGTCTTCCAACTGCACACCATAAGCACCGATATTTTGTACAGGAGCTGCACCCGTCAATCCGGGTATTAATGCTAAGTTTTCTAGCCCGTACCAGCCTTGAGCCACTGTATGCAGAACCAAATCGTGCCAGTTTTCTCCTGCCATCACTTCAATATCAACATAGTCTTGCGTCTGTGCGATAATATGAATCCCGCGCATCTGTGGACACAATACAGTAGCATGTAGCTTAATTGGTAGGAGCACATTACTGCCACCTGACAATACGAATAGTGGCTTACACTCATCATTATCAGCTAGATAACCTGTCATAAAATTATCTAGCTGGGTCTCATTCGTTAATGTCACGACAGTGTCTGCCATACAGGCCAATGCCATCGTATTAGCATGGGATAGGTCATGCGACAGTTTATGCGATAAGCCATGTTGAACGCTGAGAGTAGGGCATAAAGCTGAGATCATAACATGGCCTATTTGGCGAATAGATGAGGGTGCAATACTTATTAAATCGTAATGAATCGAATGACGCTTGATGGTTGAACAATAAGCAGTACGCAAAGTAGTATAAGCGATACGCATGATAAGTAGTTAAGGTTTCGAAGCTTTAATAACGTATTGTTTTTGACTTTAGGTTAGCAAATAATAGTTAAAAGGCTACTATCTAATTGGTTTTCCAACTCTCAATCCAAGCTTGCGAGCTTGATTCAATACGCTCAATCACCTCTTCAAACGCGTCACTATCCCCTTGATAAGGGTCAGGGACATCATCACCGCCATAGGTAGGGTCTTCTTCGCTAAACAAAGCCAATTTAGCAAGTTTAGCCTGTGTGTCGGCAATGTTGTTTTTAATAACTTGCAAATCGGCCAGATTTTGAGTATCCATGGCTAAAATCAAATCAAAATTGTGAAAATCATTTTCAGTCACTTGGCGCGCTTTTAGTTTACTGATGTTATAGCCATGAGCTTTTGCATGGCGCTGGGCGCGCTCATCAGGTGCGTGACCAATATGCCAGTCTCCTGTACCCGCTGAGTCTACTTTCATCGCCAGCCCTGCAACAGCGACTTGTTGACGGAAAATCTCTTCTGCAGTGGGTGATCTGCAAATATTGCCCAAACAAACCAACAATACAGAGGTGGGTGTAGACGCTTTAATCAGCATAGTATGACCTTTTATGACAGCAAAAAAAACATGCCATAAGAAACCAATATTGATAATGTGGTTTATTAGCATGCAAATAGGTAAGTAAATCAGCCCTCAGCCTAACCCTTAATACCTTGAATGGCAATAGTCTAAGATAGACAATAGGGTCATTAGTCATATTGAGGCTGATCTTATAGTTTATTCAATATTTCAAATAGCGTGTGAGTAAAATTTAAATTTTTTAATCTTGATTGCTCTTAAAGCGCTGCAAATCACGGCGTTGCTTTTTATCAGGTTTACTATCAGGACGTGCGAGATTAGCAAGTTTACGCTGCTCGCTATGATAAGCGCGGCGCTCAATGCTATCTTCAGTCTCTGTGTAGAGCACTTGAGCGGCGCTAGCATTCCCGCGCTGAAGGGTTAAAGCCTCGACAATGACAGTTTTTTCAGTCATAGCCGTAGCTGAGCCTTGTCTGATATTAAGCTCATCGCCAATCGCTACTTCTTTACTGGTCTTGACCCGACTGCCTGCATAATGCACACGCCCGCTTTCAATGGCTTCTTTAGCTAGGGTGCGCGTCCGGTAAAACCGTGCTGCCCATAACCATTTATCAATACGCATGCGCACGGCATTAGGTTGGCTATGACTGGGCTGATTGTGGTTTTTATTATGTTTACTCATCAAAACCTCACTGATATCAATAACGTAAGACAATAATGGTGATTTTTTTATCAATTAAAAGGGTGGTGCACTATTAAAATAAGAGTCAATTTGACCATTTCTTTGTACTGCCATGCGTTATTTGCACCACTGTTGCTCACAGGGAATGCCATCATTATTACCATCCATTTTAGTATTTGGACAGTGTTGTATGAAGTAAGTCGCTTCCGCGCATGACGTCATTTGCGTACAATGCTGTCTGCCATCACAACTAAAACTTGACGTTGCTGTAACTGGCAGCGTAGGTGATGAATTCACAGTTGCACCTGATATCGAACTGGGGTCTTCATCAACATAAGACGGTGGTATATCCTCAAAATCATCGAAGTTAACAGAGGTAAGTTTGGAGGTCGTCGATGTATTGGACGCCACATTAGTCGTAGTGTTCATGTCAGCGTTATCGGCTTGAATTATTCTATAACCTACAAGAGTCAAAGTAAGCAACACCACAACCATCAATAATTTTTTCATATCTGCTCAATATTTAACCGCATGAGACACTTTCCAACAATAATCTTATCAATTGAAAAGTGTCTAACCTAACCGGTGTGTTCGCTATTTTAATTACTTTAAGAATAACTGATAGCCGACATTGTCACTGATGGTCGTACAGTCATAGCCGATATCTAGTAGGGCATCTTGTAGCAAGCGTGAATTATTTTCAGAGGCTTGTAGACCTACTAATACCCGACCTTCAGCTGCGCCATGATTGCGATAATGAAATAAAGTAATATTAAAGTCGTCGCCTAACTTTTCTAAAAAGGTTAATAGTGCGCCTGGACGCTCGGGAAATTTTATTTTTAATAACTGCTCATTTTCAACATGGGCATGACCACCTATTAAATGACGAATATGTGATTTAGCAATATCATCATCGGTTAGGTCATGGGCGGGATAGCCATCAGCTGCCAATTGCTCACTAATAATTTGCCGTTCTTTATCGCCTTCTTTTAAGGCAATACCGACAAAAATAGCGGCGGGCTCCATCGAGTCTGGTGACAGTTGGTTGTCCGCACGATAGTTAAACTCAGTAATATTACGACCATGTAAACTGCGGCAGAAGTCTAAGAATGCGCCAGTTCTCTCAGGAATAGTGACCGTAAAGATGGCTTCTTTTTTCTCACCAATCTCAGTACGTTCAGCGATATAACGCAAGCGGTCAAAGTTCATATTGGCACCGCAAATGATACCGACGCAATTTTTATCTTGTAGGTTATTGGCCTTAAGGTATTTTTTCATACCAGCAACGGACAACGCACCCGCTGGCTCAACGATGCTACGATTTTCTTCAAACACATCTTTGATAGCGGCGCAGACTTCATCATTGGTACAAGTGATAACTTCTGGCTCAACCACAGCGCCTGAACCATCGCTTTTTTGGGTACGTACCACATCAAACGGCAATTCGCCAATTTGGGCAACCGCAACCCCATCGACGAATAAACCGACTTGCTCAAGTTTTACCCGCGTGCCGGCTTTAAGTGCCGCTTGCAAACAGGCAGATTGGTCGGATTCTACCGCGACAACTTTAACATGAGGCGCCACTTCACCCAAAAATGCCGCAATACCAGATATCAGACCACCACCGCCTACCGCCACAAATACATAATCCATATCGCGCCATTGTTGGGTTAACTCAAGTCCAATAGTACCTTGGCCAGCAATCACCAATTCGTCATCATAAGGCGGTACAAAGGTCAGACCCTCACGCTGTGCGCGGTCAATGGCGTAACGGTTAGCCTCATCAAAGCTATCACCGTGCAAATCAACATTACCGCCCAATGCTTTGACCGCACTCACTTTAATGTCAGGCGTGGTGGTGGGCATGACAATGATATTATTCAGCCCAAGTTTACGCGCAGAATACGCCACGCCTTGCGCATGATTGCCCGCTGAGGCGCAAATGACCCCACGTGCTTTTTGCTCGTCGCTCAACTGACTGATACGATTATAAGCACCACGCAATTTGAATGAAAAAACCGGTTGCAAGTCTTCACGTTTCAGGCGAATGTCATTAGCAAAACGCTGGGTCAACTTGGGTGCAGGCTCAAGTGGGGTTTGAATGGCCACATCATAAACGGTGGCTTGCAAAATGGCGCGTACCCAGCGTGACAACATAATGACTCCTAATCTAGGTGATTAATAAACGAATACTAAATGAGTATAAAAATTAAATAGATTAGCCTATGCTGATTTTTGGCATCTTGCAAGGCACAATTGCAGTTTTTAATATCATTTTTACAGGACGATTTAGTTTATAGCGTGCTTTATAATAAAAATGGCTTATAAATGAAGTCTAAATAGCGATTGAGTATCAACTAGGCACTCACTAAACAGCGACTCCATTAAAATCAGCGTCACACCGATATCTGTCATAGCCAGCGGTTAGCGCTATCAGCTATAATAGCCGCGCATTTTGCCTCTTTTATAGTGTTACCTTTACCTTGCCAAGGATTTATAATGAGTGATCAGCACGCACAAAAGCAAGCCGCTGCTAAGGCCGCGCTACGTTATATTGAAGACGATATGATACTTGGGGTGGGAACAGGCAGTACGGTGAACTGCCTGATTGAATTGTTGCCCAGTCTTAGGCTTACCGGTGCAGTTGCCAGCTCACAAGTAACCGAAGACAAACTGCGCGCGCTTGGCATAGAGATAGTTGATCTAAACTTTGCGGGTACGCTGGATGTATATATTGATGGCGCGGATGAAGTGAATGCTGATTTGCAGCTGATTAAAGGTGGCGGTGGGGCGTTGACGCGCGAAAAAATAGTTGCTGCGGCCTCTAATAAGTTTGTATGTATGGTCGATGATAGTAAAATGGTGGAGTTTTTGGGCCGCGAATTCCCCGTACCCATTGAAGTATTGCCGCAAGCGCGCTCTTATGTGGCACGCCAGTTGGCGCAGCTAGGCGGTGAGCCGGTATATCGTGAGAACTTTGTTACTGATTATGGTAATGTAATTTTAGATACGTATGATTTGGATGTCAGTAACCCATTGGCGCTTGAGCAGCAATTAAATAATATTGTTGGTGTGGTCTGTAATGGTGTATTTGCCGCCAATCAGGCGGATATCTTGCTAAAAGCAGGTAGTAATGGGGTTAAAAAAATAATGCGCTAATTTATTAATAATGTTTGCGTAATGATTTACAGCTCAATATATATGAATAATAAAAAAGGCAGATTATGATATGTAATCTACCTTTTTGTGTGATTAATGTTCAGTTAATGAGACAGTTTAATTTTATCTTTTAATAAGAATTCCATCAATGCTTTTTGCGCATGTAAGCGATTTTCGGCTTCATCCCATACTACTGAGCGTGGGTCGTCTAACATATCGTGAGAAATCTCTTCGCCGCGATGGGCTGGCAAGCAATGCATAAATACGACGTCAGGATCAGCTTTGTCTAATAGTGAGGGCGTCACTTGATAAGGAGCAAATCGGCGCGCGCGTGTGCTTTGCTCGGACTCTTGTCCCATACTTGCCCAAACGTCAGTGACAATTAAGTTAGAGTCTTTAGCAGCATCTTGTACATTTGGCACTAGGCTCACGCAGTGCGAAAAGCGTTCCATTAGTTTTGGGTCGGGCTCAAAACCATAGGGAGCCGCCACGCGCAACTCAAAACCAAATTGATTGGCAGCTTGCATATAGGATGCGCACATATTATTGCCGTCACCGACCCAAGTAACGATCTTATTTTCGATACTGCCGTGATGCTCATAATAAGTTTGCATGTCGGCAAGCAGTTGGCAGGGATGAAATTCGTCAGTTAGTGCATTAATGATGGGTACGCTAGAATACTCAGCAAAAGTTTCAACTTTTTCGTGCCCAAAGGTACGAATCATGATGATATCAACCATACTCGATATCACACGTGCTGAGTCCTCTAACGGCTCGCCGCGACCAAGTTGGGTATCATTGGGCGATAAAAATATGGCGCTACCACCGAACTGTCCCATGCCGGTCTCAAAAGAGATGCGGGTACGCGTGGATGACTTCTCAAAAATCATGCCCAAGGTACGGCCAACAAACGGCTGATAAATCTCACCGGCATGTTGCATTTTACGCAATACGCTGCCGCGTTTGATAAGGTTTTCTAGCTCTTGTTTGGTTAAATCAGATAAGGTCAAAAAATGGCGCAAACTCATAGCAATCGATCACAGTCAATGAAAAAAGATACGTTATCACCTACTAATCGGCATAGCACAATGACCGATATGGCAATGATAACAAACTTTTAGTATAGCGTAATTAATAGCAATGTAAACGTCAGATTTCGTCAAAATAAATACAGGACTCAAGCCAATAGTTCAGGATTACTACTAAGTGTTGTATTCTAGCTTTGCCTCTAAATATTGAAGCTTTAAATACGTTTTGGGCGCGCACTCAAGCGGCACAGTAGCTCATAGCCAATAGTACCGGCATGAGTAGCGACTTCGTCAACTTGCGGCATTGCACCCCATAGAATTACTTTACTATTTAATCCAATATCTGTAGGAATATCACTGACATCAACGACAATCATATCCATTGCCACTTGGCCGCAGATAGGACATGAATAGTGTTGGTTCCTTACGTCATCAATAATGCAAACATAAGCACCCTCACTGAATAGACGTGGATAGCCGTCGCCATAGCCAACGCTGATCAAGGCGATTCTAGTCTCTTTGGTCGCAGTCCAGCGGCTACCATAGCCGACAGCGTTACCAGCGTTAAGTGTCTGCAAAGCCATGATTTGCGCGCTAAAATCCATCGCTGCTCGCAAGTCTAAATCAGCTGCACATTGATTATTAACTGGCGAGCTGCCGTATAACATAATGCCAGGACGCACCCAATCGTAATGGTAGTCAGTAAAATTGACAATACCAGCTGAATTACAGAGCGAGCCTTTAATTTCAACACAGACGGTTTCTTGTAGTAGCTTTAGCATGCTTGAGAAACGCTGTATTTGGACGGCATTTAAGGGATGGTCACGGTTGTCAGCATTAGCAAAATGAGTGGTTAGAATTAGCTGATAACCCGCAGCATGTAATTGTTCTGCCACCTGTACAATGGCATTGTCATCAAAACCCAGACGGTTCATACCCGTATTATATTTCAGCCACACCTGCCGAGTTGGGCTATCCATTTTTGGTATATTATCAAGCGCCCATTCTAACTGCGGTGCATGGTGAATCACACAGCTACAATCATAATCGATAGCCTGTTGCCACTCATCCGCGTAAAACACTCCTTCGATTAAACCAATTGTCTTATCCCAGCCTAACTGCCGTGCTTCTAGAGCTTCATCGAAAGTGGCCACTCCAATCCCATCTGCCTGTTGCAATGCGGGCAGTACCGCTTTGACACCATGACCATAAGCACTGGCCTTGACCATAGCCAAAACCTTGGCATTAGGGGCGCGCTGTTTGACTTGATTTAAATTATGAGTAATGGCGGCAGGATGGATGGTAATCGTAGCGGTGCGCATAGTTGACTTCTTTGTTAGCAGGGTGGTAAAGCTACTGATGAATTAAAGCTATTCTCGTTAACAGCGATTGACGTTCAGTAGCAACTTGTTGTTAATTGCTGTATTAAAAATAAGGTTAGGCTTATTTTTAATTGTTTTGTCTAATATTGACCATAAGTGAGCATTACTCATCATCAAAACTAGCCCCTTGATAATACTCAGGGGTTAAGTTAGTAAAGCGCGTAAATTGCCCTTCAAAAGCCAAGCGTATAGTACCAATAGGACCATTACGCTGCTTACCAATGATGATTTCAGCCACGCCTTTATGGTCGGAGTTTTCATTATAAACCTCGTCACGGTAGATAAACATAATCAAATCGGCATCCTGTTCGATGGCACCAGACTCACGCAAATCTGACATGATAGGACGTTTATTCGGACGGTTCTCCAAGCTACGGTTCAGCTGTGATAGGGCAATTACTGGGCACTCAAGCTCACGTGCTAGGGCTTTAAGACTACGCGAAATCTCCGAGATCTCCCCAACGCGGTTGGTATCAAGACCAGGTACTTTCATCAATTGCAGATAATCGACGATGATAGCGCCTAATTTTCCATCGTGGTTTTTGGCGATACGGCGACAGCGTGAGCGCAGCTCTGATGGCGGTAGGGCAGTACTGTCATCGATATACAAATGCTTGGATTGCAGATGTTGAATAGCGTTCATCATCTTCGCCCATTCATCTTCATTCATTTGGCCTGAACGCAGATGGGTTTGATTGATCGCGCCCCACGATGACAATAGACGCATAACAATTGATTCTGCTGGCATCTCCATTGAAAATACCACTACTGGCAAGTCTTCATTGAATAAAATACCTTCTGCTAAGTTCATCGCAAAAGTAGTCTTACCCATAGAAGGACGTGCCGCAACAATAACCAAATCACCTGCCTGTAGCCCTTGAGTTTTATTATTAAGCTCCACGAACGGGGTTTGCAAACCAATCATACCATCAGGGTTGGATTTCAGCTCCTGAATTTTATCAATAACATTAGTCAATACCGAAGTGATACCAACGGGACCGCGCTGTTCAGCACGCTTATTATGCTGCTCATTAATACTAAAAACTTTAGCCTCTACACTATCTAGAATATCACTCACCGACTGATCTTTAGGGTTATAAGCTAAAGTCAGCATGTCATTGCCAGTGGTGATGAGCTGGCGTAAGGTTGATAACTCACGCACGCGCTGGGCATAGGCGGTCAGGTTAAATAGAGTCGCCGGGCTTTGGCTTAAAATATCAGCTAAATAGCTGTCACCGCCGGCACTTTTTAGCAGTTTTTGTGCTTCCAGCCAATCATGCACCATGACCGTATCATACGGCTCATTCACTGCTGCTAAGTGGGCAATCGCTGCAAAAATGTGCTGATGGCGTCCGGCATAAAAGTCGTCTTTGGTGACAATATCAGCAATTTTGTCATACGCCTCTTCAATACTCATCAAAGAAGCCAATAATGCCTTTTCGATATCAATATTATGCGGCGGTTGCTGATTCAGTAAGTCGTCAGTTTTTTCGGTGTCTGCCATGAGTGCCTAATTTATTTATAAGTCAGTATTTTATAAGTCATTATTTTTAAAAGGTAGTATAGACAGCTAGTAACACATTGCGGTCAAGAATATGTCGGGTGTCTACCATAGGTGTACCAAAACGCGTTCTAATAGCTCTGTATTTGATGCTACAATCAAAAGCGAAAGTCTACCACATTATGACCGTTCTGAGTTCTGCTATGCCAACTTTCTATATATTCCTCAGTCAGCTCCACCGCTTGAACAGTCAACTCAGATACCAATTAAAAGACTACCATTTAAATAAAAAACACAATAAAAACCGATATTTACTCTATTAATAAGGATGTTTATCATATGCAAAAACTACCGTTATTGATTACTACTGGCGAACCTGCTGGTATTGGTATGGATGTTGTACTGATTTTAGCGCAAGAAGGAAAATTGCAAGACTTTGCTCGCCCTATTTGGGTAACAGCCGATGCTGAGGCTATGCAGACGCGGACAGATAAACTGGTTGCAGCTGGTGTGCTAAATATATGTCCTGCTTGGCAAAAAGTCGATGCCCAAGTAGATGCTCATGATTTTATAGAGAAGCTATCACAGCAGCCGACTGCTACGGATACAGATAGCGCATTTATATTACTCGATGTGCCTTGCGGTGCCCCTGTGGTTGCGGGTCAAATTGATATTAATAATGCGATAATGGTAGCGCGGCAATTAGAGATTGCCCATCAGCTAGCGGCAAGTCATACCGTAGCTGCTATTGTTACTGGCCCTCTACAAAAATCAGCGTTGATTGATGCCGGTATTAAGTTATTAGATGGCACGATGTTCAGCGGTCATACTGAGTTTTTTATGCAGCAAAGTGGCTGTGATAAAGTGGTCATGATGCTTGCCAATCAAGCGATGAAAGTAGCACTAGTGACCACTCATTTAGCCCTTAAAGATGTGCCAGCAGCCATCACCAAAGATAATGTACGGCAAACCGTGCAAATTGTGCTGGATGACATGCAGTCAAAGTTTGGTCTTAAAAAACCGCGAATTTTAGTGTGTGGTCTCAATCCCCATGCAGGCGAAGGGGGGCACTTAGGAATGGAGGAGATTGAAATTATTAATCCGGTGTTGCAGGAGTTTATTGCAAAAGGCGCTGATATCTCTGAAGCCATGCCTGCCGATACCTTATTTACCCCACGACATTTACAGGATTGCGATGCGGTGATTGCTATGTTCCATGACCAAGGGTTACCGGTCTTGAAGTCTCACGGATTTGGTGACACAGTCAATTTAACCTTAGGCCTACCTTATATACGTACTTCAGTCGACCATGGGACAGCGCTTGATTTAGCAGGGCGTGGCGGCGCAAGTGCTACTAGCTTATACCAAGCCTTAGTAATGGCAGATGAGATGGCTAACAAAACGCTGCTGCCAGCATAAATGACCATAATATTAAGGGTACAGCGCTTTAGGTAATTCTATTATTATCTGTGTGAACTCATGACCTTTATAAAGAATTAATCGCATTGCTAAAATGCAGCCTGATTATCAGCTGTGCTATAATTTAACGTTAACAATTAACAAGAATTTTTTATGTCTACACCTTCGTTTGATGCCAAGACACTTGCTGCCAGTTTACGCGCCGCAAAACACCAACCACGTAAACGCTTCGGTCAGAACTTCTTGCATGATCGTAGCGTTATCCGTGAGATCGTTGAGAGTATCCGTTTAGAGCGCGATGACAATCTGATAGAGATTGGTCCTGGGATGGGGGCATTAACTGAGCCATTATTGGCTGAAGTCGATGCGATGACTGTGGTTGAGCTGGATCGTGATTTGGCGGATAGCTTGCGCATTCGTATCGGGGCCAATAGCCATCCTAACTTTACGATTATCAAAGATAATGCAATGAATATTGATTATCGGGAATTGTATAGTCCTGAACGCGGTAAGCTACGAGTAGTTGGCAATCTGCCTTATAACATCTCCACACCTATATTGTTTCATTTGCTCAGTTATGCAGATGTCATTCAAGACATGCATTTTATGCTGCAAAAAGAAGTGGTGGAGCGTATCACTGCTGATGTCGGTAGCAAAATCTATGGTCGCTTATCGGTTATTATGCAGTATCATTGTGACACTGATTATTTATTGACCGTCCCAAGAGGCGCGTTTAATCCACCGCCAAAAGTTACGAGTGCGGTTTTTCGTTTGACGCCTCATATTGATAAGCCTATTGTGGCAGAAGATGAGCAGTACTTTGCTATTGTGGTACGTGAGACCTTTAATCACCGCCGTAAAACCTTGCGCGCTATCTTTAAAAACTCAACGTTGCTACCCACGTTAAGCGAAGATGATTTTGCCGTCTGTGGGATTGATCCACAAGCCCGTCCAGAAACGCTGAGTGTCAGTGACTTCGTAGCGCTCAGTAATCATGCTAAAAACTTAGATGCTTAATATTTTAATGGCATTATTTTAGCTACATTAATTCGATAACCGTTATTTAAATAGCCTTTACTTTAATAATAATTATTTAAATAATAACCAACAGTAATCATCAATCATTGAGACTTTATGAGTTTTCGCCATCAATATGTCATCGGTGACCTACAGGGTTGCCATGCTGCATTTCGTCACTTCCTTAAAAAATTAGATTTTGACCCTACCCAAGATAAATTATGGTTTGCTGGGGACTTAGTCGCGCGCGGTGAGGACTCGCTGAATACCTTACGCGATGTTAAGGCGCTGTGTGAGCAAGGGGCGGCTGCAACCGTTTTGGGCAATCATGATTTGAATTTGATTGCTGTGTGGCGCGGTGCAACTAAAATGCGTAAAAAGGACAAAACGGCACCGATTTTTGCCGCTAAGGACAAAAACGAGCTGCTGGAATGGTTACGCCATCAGCCGATACTGGCTTACCCTGATGAACATACGGTATTAGTACACGCTGGTATTCCGCCCCATTGGGATTTAGATGAGGCAGCTGAGTACGCAAAGCAGCTAGAGGCGCAGTTGCAAGGCAGTCTATATCAGCTTGATCGTGTGCTCCCGCATTTATATAACAATAAAGCAGATGATTGGAATGCGGATATCAATGGTTTTACGAAAATACGAGCGATTGCTAACTATTTCACCCGTATGCGTCTATGTAAACAGGACGGTACTTTAGAATTTACCTTTACGTCCAGCCTTGATGATGCAATGCCGGATGATTTTTCGCCATGGTTTGAATGGCAAGTACCCCGTGAGCGGAAGATATTATTTGGACATTGGGCGGCGCTAAAAGGTAAGGTCGACTTACCTTATGCGCGCGCACTTGATGGCGGCTGCGTTTGGGGCAATCATCTATTGGCATATCGCTTAGAGGATGGCAAAGTGTTCACCTCAAGCGCAAAATGTCCTATGCCGTAGCTTTCTTCTTATTGTTTATTGCATGTATCAACTTAAGTAAGCAATGAAAGCCGTCCTAAGCTAGAGCCAATTAATTGGGCAGTTTAGGCGGCTTTTTTGGTTTTGGTAATGGGGTTTTGGCATCGCCAGCAGCTTTGGTATCAGGGCTTATATTGCTGCTTAAGCTACTGTTTTGACCGTCGTTATTAGTCTCTAATGTTTTGGTGTTTTTATCATATTGGATGTCATCGGTGTAGGGAACGCTATTTAACTCTTCATCTATGAGGCCATCGTCGAGATCAACGACCTTTTTGGGTGAAGGGGTAGATAACGTGATATGTGCTGCCTGTCCTACACTAATATCATCACCTGGAGGTTGATTGGCATAATATATGTCTGTTTCCGCTGTGCCTGTTTGCTTAGATTTTGGCAGAATCTTAACGTCTGATAAGCGTCTGATGACGTAATCTCTTGGTAGCGGTTTGCCAGTTTTTTGAGCGGAGTTATCCTCAAAAATCATCCGACCTTGGCTATCAATACGGGCATATTTCATGGGCTTATCACGCGGCCAAATGAAATCAGAGGGATGGCTAACCACATGGCTAAGAATAAGCTTTAGTAACCGGCTCCATTCAAAGAAACGTACCTCTTTAGAGCGCAATGCCACAAATAACGCCAGCGAAAAGCTGACCATTAAGTTGACCATACCAATCAAGGCGACCCCAAGGATAGATACTAGTATTAAAGGCCAGCTCATCTGCGATGAGGACAAGTTGAAAAGTCCATGCGCTAGATTGGCAGAAGCAAAAGCGATATGACGGATATCAATGGGTAAACCGAATAAGAAGCCAACAGTAGCGGTACTGCCTAAAAAGACCCCAAATATAAAGTTACCCATAATAGCGCCCAGATTGGCTTCTATAAAGACGCCTAAACGCTGTAGCCAGGCATGAGGGAGTAAGCTTTTTAGCAACCGATGTCGGTGTATACGCGCCCCAATTTGATTATAAACCGCCAAATTATCATAGTAGCCAGCAATAAGTCCGGATAAGAATAAATACACCCCAGCAATAGCAGCATGGGGTAGGGCTAATGAGGTAAAGGGGTTAAGCTCATGCAGTAAGTGACCAGCCTTATCCGTATTAATCATTGGCACGCCACTAAAGTGTAGCCACATGTATGAGACAAGCAATGCAACCGGAATGGCCATCATGATATTACCCATGATAGCGATAAATTGGGTACGGAGAATATCGACTACCAGCTCTGAGAGTTTAGTCAGCTGATGCGATTTTTTACCAGAGCCGTCGGATATCGTTGAGGCAATAGCGGCAGCCGTCATGGCTGGCTGCTTGGTGGCGACAGTACCACGGATGATATGAATAAACACGAAACCCAAACCATAAATCATACTGTTGACAAAGGCGCGACCCATAGGGGCAATGGCCAATTGATAGGCTAATATTTTTGTGGTCGCCATAAAGGCAATCACAAAGCCGCCAATTGACGCTTTTCTAAACATTTTTCGATAGCCAGCTCTATCGGTACTAATATAGTGCTCACCAACACGACTGGCGTTTTCAGTCACCTTTCGTGATAACAATTTGGTGCTATTGTCGATTAAATAACCAATGCTATAGCGGCGATTGGCCGTAATAACCAAGGTTTGAATCAGCTCAATAATAGCCCGATCACGCTTAAGACCATCAACCGAGACCAGCTTGGTTAAGATACGAATGCGTTGTAAGCTTTGATCGAGGCGCAGCATCATGTTGGTCAGACGAATAGAGATACCCGTTTTATAAATACGCTTACGGACGGTTGCGACAATATCTTCACATTGCTCTAGCATGACGAGTAAGGGTGCGGAACTAACCGCTTGTTCAGGGGTGATATCAGTTAGATTATCTAACTCGTGCGCTTGCCTATATTGATTGACGAACAATACCGCTTCCTGATTTTGGGCAACAAACGACGCAGAATAGTTTAAAATTTGCGGATAAGCTTCCATTAAGTCCGGATGCAGGCCTATGCCACTGACCCGATACGATAAAATAACGATGGCGTTTAGGATATTGTTTTTAGCGGTCGCGACCAAATCTAAATGTTCTTCTTCAACTTTGAGTAACTCGACCAGCGTATCCCATTTGTCTTTGTCAATACTGGCAAGCCAATGTTCATCTTGGCGTTTATCAAATAAGTACCCTACCAGTTCAACGACCGAATCATCTTGCGGTAATAAAGGCAAAAATCGATGACCAATTAAGCGCCGTAGACTACTAAAAAAACCTTCATCTGACATGATGCCGGTATCGGTATATAAGGCAATTTGCCGATATTGAATAATCAGTTTTAATACAAAGCTAGAGAGCCCGTCGCCATATTCTGGATGCTGTTGCAAAATATCGATGAGGGTTTGTATGTTTTTATTGGCAAGTGCTGGATTCTTGTCAGACACTCGCAGCTCATCAATTAAGCGCTTGAGCACTGAGGGATCAGGCACTTCACTTAAGGCGGTAATCTGCTGTAAAATATGTTTTATGTCCAACACCTCGTACCCTTTATAGTTATGTAAATAGCGGTTAGCGGTATTTAGTATTAAGTGATCTAATATTAAATAATCACAGCAGGATGGTTATTCGTAGAAAAAGAACGGACAGCTGATAGGTGTTTTTGTTTTTAGATGCTAAATTTTTAAGTACGACTATTTAAGTACGACTCGAGGATAAACAACCTTGGTTCTAAGGCAGTTTAATCTGAACTGCGTATAGAGGGTTAATTATTTTGTTAGCAGTTATTTTGCAGATTATTTTTGGTAAAAAAAGGACAGTGATAACACTGTCCTTTTTAACACTTTGCTGTTAGCGTGGCAATCACTAATTATCTACCATTGCTCATCATCTGACTAATAGTAAACAGATCTCTTTAAACAGAGGCGCCAAAGTATTTGAGATCGAAGTTCATCATCGGGTCACTACCAGCTTTTACCATTTGTGCATGAGCGTCAATGCGTGGCAAGATACGACCAACGAAGTAATCAGCAAGCTTAGCTTTATTGGTATAGAACTCGCCTTCTTGACCGTTTGCCGCTTCTACCATCATGGCAAACATATACGAGTAGCACAGGTAACCAAAGGCATGCATGTAGTCAACCGCACAGCCATTGATTTCACTTTTACGAATGCCGATATTAGCCAAGACCGTTTTAGTTAACGCTTCAACGGTCTCGGCCGCGTCTAAAGTAGCTTGTTTGATACCATGCTCAGCGCTCATAGAGGCCACATAATCACGAATTTCACCTAAAAAGTTGATGACATATTTACCCTCATTACGGGCAACTTTACGGCCTAATAAGTCAAGCGCTTGAATACCGTTGGCACCTTCATAAATCTGTGCGATACGGGTATCACGAACGATTTGCTCCATACCCCATTCGCGCACATAACCATGACCACCAAAGACTTGCTGGCAATCAATGGTCGCCTCTAGCGCTTTATCCGTTAAGAAGGCTTTAGCAACTGGTGTCAACAATGACACACGGGCAGCAGCAATTTGTGCCGCCTCTGGGTCAGTACTGAATTTTTCGGTATCAAGTTGTTTGGCCACATACATCGCAAAGCAGCGTGACGCTTCAGAATTGGCCTTAGCGTTCAACAGCATTCGACGGACATCAGCATGATGAATAATAGCATCAGCAGGCTTCTCAGGGCTTTGAAGTTGGGTATCGCTACGACCTTGCGCACGATCAAGGGCATAAAGAGCGGCATTTTGATACGCCAGCTCAGAGCCACCAAGGCCTTGCAAGCCCATAGTCACGCGCTCATAGTTCATCATGATAAACATAGAGGACAGACCGGTATTTTCCGCACCAACCATCCAACCTTTGGCATCATCAAAATTCATGACACAAGTGGCTGAAGCTTTGATGCCCATTTTATGTTCAATTGAACCTGCTGCTACAGAGTTACGTGCGCCTAAGCTACCGTCTTCGTTGACCAAGAATTTTGGTACGACAAACAGTGAAATGCCTTTGGAGCCTGCTGGCGCGTCTGGAGTTTTTGCTAATACTAAATGAATAATGTTTTCGGTTAAGTCGTGCTCACCGCCAGTAATAAAGATTTTGGTACCGGAGATGCTAAAGCTGCCATCATCATTAGGCGCGGCTTTAGTCTTAATAATACCTAGATCAGTACCCGCATGTGGTTCCGTTAAGCACATCGTACCTGACCAGTAGCCTGCATACATTTTTTCTAAATAGGTCTGCTTTAGCTCTTCTGAGGCGGCTGCATTTAGACACAAGGTTGCGCCAACCGTGAGGTTAGGGTAGAGCGCAAAAGATTGGTTGGTAGTAAAAACCATCTCTTCGGTCAGCATAGTGACCATTTTTGGGAAGCCTTGACCGCCGTATTCAGGATTACCACCAAGGCCAACCCAGCCTGATTCAGCATATTGCTGGTAGGCTTCTTTAAAACCTTCTGGCGTGGTTACCACGCCATCGCCTTGATACGTCGCGCCTTCTTCATCACCGCTACGGTTAATTGGCAGCATGACATTTTTGGACAACTTTGCCATTTCTTCTAAAATCATATCGACTGTTTCCATGTCGACATGTGCCAAATTATCATTGTTTTGCCAAAACTCAGGGGCTTTAAAAACGTCTGTTAAGATAAAGCGCATATCATTGAGGGGAGCATTATAAATAGACATAAACATTCCTTTGATTCAAATAAATAAAAATTAAGTTTGTTAGTGTTTTCAATTGTTTTGTGAGCTTAACCTTAATAATTGATAGCCAAAGTTTAGCAAATTAGGCTATTAACTTGTGTATCTCTTCGTGAATTGTGCGTGCACGGAAAATTTTATTGACTACATGAATAATTGAAAACGGCAACACACCAAAGCATGTTGCCGAATAGAGTTAGTATTAAAGCTACTATGTTTGAAGCTACTTAACCGTTTGCTCAATTAAAAAGCAAATTGATCAACGTCCATGCTCATGTAGGGCTCAACGCCTGTAGCGATACGCTGTACATACGTAGTAGTGCGTGGTAACAATTTAGCAAAATAGAACTGTGCGGTTTTGATTTTAGCGTCGTAGAATGCTTGTTCGCCCGTACCGTCAGCAATGGCAGTTTGCGCCACCAGTGCCATACGTGCCCATAAGTAAGCCAGAGTCACGTAACCACTAAAATACATGTAATCAACCGCTGCGCCGCCTACTGCTTCAGGGTTTTCGGTGGCTTGTATACCAATATGTGCGGTTAAATCACCCCATTCTTTCACGTGTTGCGCAAGGGGACGGATAAATTGACCCATCTGCTCATTATCTTTATTTTCTTCGCAAAACTGTTGAATTACTTGAACGAAGTTTGCTAAGAGTTTGCCTTGTGAGTCTAAGACTTTACGACCCAGTAAATCAAGTGCTTGAATTTCAGTCGTGCCTTCATATAAACAGGCGATACGGGTATCACGGACGTTTTGCTCCATGCCCCATTCACTGATATAACCGTGGCCACCATACACTTGTATGCCATGGTTGGCGGCCTCTAAACCAGTTTCAGTTAAGAATGCTTTGGCAATGGGTGTCAATAAGGACAGCATTTGATCGGCAAATTCAAGGTCGTCGCCACTGCCTTTTGCAACAGTATCGACGAAATGCGATAAATAATACATTAACGCGCGACCGCCTTCTGCAAAGGCTTTTTCGGTCAATAACATGTTACGTACAGCAGGATGGACGATAATAGGGTCAGCGACTTTATCTGGCGCTTTGGCACCTGATAGTGAACGCATCGCAAGGCGATCTTTAGCGTAAGATAATGAACCTTGGAATGCATATTCAGCTGCTGTTAAACCTTGAATCGCAGTACCGATACGGGCCACGTTCATAAAAGTAAACATGCACTGTAGGCCACGGTTTTCAGGCCCAATTAGATAGCCATTTGCCCCATCGAAGTTTATGACGCAAGTCGCTGAAGCTTTAATGCCCATTTTGTGCTCGATAGAGCCGCATGTTACTTGATTGATATCACCCAAACTGCTGTCTTCATTAACCATGACTTTCGGTACGATGAATAATGAGATACCTTTCGTGCCAGCTGGTGCGCCAGGAAGACGTGCCAAGACTATATGAATAATATTATCCGTTAAGTCATGCTCACCGGCTGAGATAAAAATCTTTTGGCCAGTGATGCTATAAGTACCATCGTCATTCGGTTCCGCTTTGGTACGGATAGTACCTAAGTCAGAACCTGCATGCGCTTCGGTAAGGCACATCGTACCTGACCATTCGCCAGTCACCATTTTTTCTAAATAGGTATTTTTTTGTATATCCGTACCATGATGCTCGATGGTTTGAATCGCACCATGGGATAGACCGGGGTACATCGAGAATGACCAATTGGCGGTACCTACCATCTCATTAATAACGGTGGATAATGAGAACGGCATATTTTGCCCACCAAATGCTTCTTCAGCAGACAATGCTGGGAAGCCAAGTTCACAATACGCTTTATACGCTTCTTTAAAACCTTTTGGGGTAGTGACTTTACCATTATCAAAATGACAGCCTTCAGCATCGCCGCTTTGGTTCAGAGGCGAGAGCTCGTTTTCTGCAAAGCTTGCTGCCATCTCAAACAAACTGTCCATTAATTCACGGTCAGTTTCTTGGAATTCTGGAATGGTTTTATAATGATTTTCACTATCAAGTAGCTCATGCATGACGAATTTGATATCGCGTAGGGGTGCTTTATATTGCATAACGTCCTGTCCTATTTTGAATATGAGGTTTAATATGACCGAATGACACTCTTGCAAATAGCTCTTTTAATCAATGAGGCAATGTTTGCTCGGATCATATTTACTCATAAAAGATAGGCGTTAACAGTGGATTATACAAGTTTGGTGCTAATACTGATAAGTCATCAACCTTTCTTGCATCCTACAGTTAATAAACGACAGTAAGCAAAAACTATCAGTATAAGTAATAAAAAAACTAATTTTTATTAATAAGTTATCATTAATTTCGAAGGGTTTTTCAAGTGGTACAGCTACTTTTATTTGCGCTCTTTAGATAACATTTCTGTAGCAGCGTCAGCAGTGATAGGGCGACTAAACCAGTAACCTTGGCCATAGGTACAATCAATTTCTACTAATAAATTACGTTGTGCTTCAGTTTCGATACCTTCAGCAATTACTTTCATGTCTAGAGCAATCGCCAGGTCTAAGATAGCTTTAACGATAGCAAGTTGGATACGGTCACCCACGATTTTGGAGATGAAACTTTGATCAATTTTGATAAAGTCAAACGGATATTCTTGCAAATAGCTGAGTGAGGCGTAACCGGTGCCAAAATCATCTAATGCTAAGCAAATACCGAGCGCTTTAATCGCATTTAATTGCTGCTTAACGCTAGCATGACGTAGCATTAAGGAAGATTCTGTCACTTCGATATGTAATTGATGCGGATGAATAAAATGCTGAGTAAATAAGCTGCTAACAAAGTCAAAGAACTCAGGATGGCTAAACTCTGTGGCGTCAGCATTAATGCATATATGTTGAGTAAAGCCCATGGCTTGCCAGATGGACAGCTGCTTAGCGATTTGCATGGACATTTGACAGAACAACTCAAACGTTAGTTTAAGTTTAATAATGGCGTCAATAAAGTCGATAGGTTTGAGTAAACCACGTGTCGGGTGCTGCCAACGTACCAAAGCCTCAAAACCAGTTGTTTCCCCGGTTGCAAGCACCACTTTTGGCTGATAATAAGGAATAAATTGACACTCATTGATAGCCGTGCGTATTTCAGATTCTAACTGCAGGCTGTCGCCGTTGACATCCTTTAGCCTTTTATGATACCAACAAACATCGTCACCGCCGTGCTGCTTAACATAATTCAGCGCTTTTTCAGCCTTAGTGATTAAGTCAGTGAGTTGATTGCCATGTTCAGGAAAATAGCTGACCCCGATAGAGACATGCAAGTAAATAACATTGTTGTCAAGTGAAAACGGACGCTCACATATCTGCATCAGACGGTCAAGCTGGTGGCGCACCATATGCGCATCATCAAATTCAAAGAGTAGCGCAAAATCATCACCGCCAAAATGTGAAAAACAGCGTAAGTTATCCATCTCAAGCTGATCGACTCGTGCTACAAAATTTTTAACTAAATTATCGACATTATCAGGCCCTAAAGTGCTGGCAAGGATACGGTAGCGATCGATATTTAGACGCACGACCACTACCTCTTCATAGCTCTCCAATAACAGTTCACTGGTTTGGCTCAAAAATATTTTACGATTGGGTAAGCTGGTTAATGGATCGTAGTTCAGTAAATGTGCCAATTCCTCTTTTTCTTGAATCTCAGCGGAGATATCGCGCACCATGCCGATATGATAAAGCGTTCCTTCAACAGACATTTGGCGAAAAGTCATATGACAGTTTAATGTTCGCCCATAACGGGTTGCCATGGCAAAGTTATTTTCATAAAAACCATCATGGTTTAAATGGCTGATGATGTCCTTCAAAATTGTACGTTCTTGATCAGATAAAAATTCGGCAGCATAAATGCCAAGTGGGCGCCCAATTAAAAATGGTTCATGATAGCCAATCATAATCTCATAGGTCGCATTGACTGATAGGTAGCATAGATTACTGTCTAATATGAATATCGCATCATCTAGACTATCGCACAATTGGGTGAGTAATTGCTGCCTAATGGGTTCAGTAATCGGTGAAAACGTATTCATAACATCGCCTTATGGCAGTTAAGATAAGCGCTACAAAATCAGTACACGATACTAATAATAATGATAACCGTAAAAAATATTATTTTTTATAGGTTGGTAAATACTGGTTTTAGATAACTTTAAACTCTATCTAAGGCATAAGTGCATGCAAGGTAGCAAGTGCGACTACTGGAGCTGTCTCCGTACGCAGCACTCTAGCACCGATTTGCCACGGCATAAAACCTGTACGCTCAGCTTTGGCACATTCATCATCACTAAGGCCGCCCTCAGAACCAATTAATAGCTCAATGTAAGGTTTATCTTGAGCTAATACGGCTTGTTTTAATATTGATAACAACGCCGCTGGCATCGATGGTTGACCTGCTGCAGGCACGCTTAACATCAAACGCAAGTCTGCTGGCTTTTTTAAAATTTGATAATAAGAATCTTGACTAAGTTTGTCGACAATAGGACTGACTGCCATATCTGTATTTAATTGTACATTGTCTAAAGAGGATAGCCACTCATTGATAGGCAAGGGGGCGAGAATAAGGGGTGGACGGTTCAAGCCGCACTGCTCACAGGCGGCAATCGCCACTTGTTGCCAATGCAGTAGTTTTTTATCCACCTGCGCAGGCTTTAGCGATACCTCGCCATGCTGGCTGGTCAGTAGTTGAATGGCGGTGACCCCCAGCTCTGTTGCCTTTTGGATAGCGTAATCCATGCGTTCACCACGGCTCATGACTAAGCCGATTTTACTAATAATAGGTGCCGTGTGATCTTCGTCTATGTACGCTAGCAAGGTCACAGTCGCTTGTTTTTTACTGATGGTTTGCAGCTGCACATGATACTCACCGCCAAAGCCATCGAATAAAATACCTTCATCGCCGATATTTGCGCGCAATACACGACACCAATGATGGTTAATGCTCTCGGTCAACATGATATTAGTACCGATAGAAAAGCTGCTCAACTTATGGTAGCGGTGTTCAGTATTGTTAGAGCGGCTGTCCTGCACATTATCAAGCGCATAAAAAAAACGTCTCACGTTATTTCATTCCTATTATTTAAATAATAAATAATTCTTAATTTTTTTAAATTATTGGTATTAGGTTGATTATTAAAAATATAAGCCTTTTAACAACCAACCTAATACCAATAGTGACTGTTTGCATTGTAGCGCAGTTTGCTGAGGAAATAAAAACCAAGCGATGTTAAATATTGGTGTGAATTAGCTAGGTTAAGCAATCACGTTAGGTGATTGTCTTATTTATTAATATCAAAAAAATTCTATAAAAAAACTGGCGCTCCTAAGAACGCCAGTTGATTAATCAATAAATTTTAAAAGATTAAGAGGTAAGCCCTAATGCTTCCACTAAACGTTTATTGGGCTCAACCTTATTCATGCTATAAAAGTGCATGGCTGGCACGCCCTCGGCAATCAAACGCTCGCATAAGCGATAGACTACATCAAAGCCAAATTCGCGAATAGCCTTGCTATCATCGCCAAAGTCAGCCAACTGCTTGCGCACATAACGCGGGATATCAGCGCCACAGCTATCAGCAAACCGCATAAGATTGCTAGAATTGGTGATCGGCATGATGCCCGCTACCAATGGCTGAGCAACCGTATCGATACCACGTTTCTCTAAGGTATCACGCAGATACAAATAACTATCAGCGTTATAGAAGAACTGGGTAATCGAAGCGTTGGCACCTGCTTGATACTTATTGACCAAGTTGTCGACATCGGACTCAAAGCTACGTGCCTGTGGATGCATCTCAGGGTAGGAAGCCACTTCGATATGGAAGTGATCTCCTGAATGCTCACGAATGAACTTTACCAAATCTAAAGCAAATGGCAGCTCACCCATACCGACTTGACCTGATGGCAAGTCACCACGAAGCGCAACAAGGCGCTTGATACCTAAGCTTTTATAATGCTCAAGTAATTCGGCGATTTGCGCTTTGTCATCACCAATACAAGACATGTGCGGTGCAATATCAGTGTTACCACGTGCACACAAGGCTTGAACAATATCCAAAGTACGACTGCGCGTTGAGCCGCCGGCACCATAAGTCACCGAAAAATACGCAGGTGACAGCTTATTTAGCTCATCATAAGTACTGAGCAGCTTTTCGTGTCCTTGCTCGGTTTTAGCAGGGAAAAACTCAAAAGAAAAAGCGGGCTTACTCACAGTCGTGCTCCTCAGTACTAATATTGATATTAGTATTTATATGCATCAGGTTTGAACGGGCCTTCAACAGGCACGCCTAAGTATTCAGCTTGTTTGGCGGTAAGCTTAGTTAGCGTACCGTTAAAGCCAGCTACCATAGCTGCTGCTACTTCTTCATCGAGCTTTTTCGGGAGTACTCTGACGTATAGATTGTCAAAACGCTCATCGACTGGCAGTTCAGCAAACTTCTCTTCGAACAGATACATTTGCGCCAATACTTGGTTAGCAAATGAGCCGTCCATCACGCGCGATGGGTGACCAGTCGCATTACCTAAGTTCACTAAACGACCTTCAGCCAATAGAATCAGATAATCATTCACATCGTCTGAGCGGAAGATTTGATGGACTTGTGGCTTAACTTCTTCCCAGCGCCAGTTTTCACGCATGAATTGGGTATCAATTTCGGTATCAAAATGCCCGATGTTACAAACGACCGCACCTGGTTTTAGCGCCGCTAGCATGTGTTTGTCACAAACGTGATAGTTACCAGTAGTGGTGACTATCATGTCGGTGTCCTCTAACAGACGAGTATTGATGTTTTCTGCGCCGCCAGTATTGTCGCCATTAATGTACGGTGATAATACTTCGTAGCCGTCCATACAAGCTTGCATGGCACAGATGGGATCAACTTCTGATACGCGTACAATCATGCCTTCTTGACGTAAGCTTTGGGCAGAACCCTTACCAACGTCACCATAACCGATAACTAAAGCGCGACGACCGGCGAGGAACATATCCGTACCGCGTTTGATGGCATCGTTTAAGCTATGACGGCAGCCGTATTTATTGTCATTTTTAGACTTAGTAACGGCATCATTAACGTTGATAGCAGGTACTTTTAGCGTGCCTTTATTGAGCATCTCTATTAAGCGATGCACGCCAGTAGTTGTCTCTTCTGAGATACCATGCATGGCATCAAGCATTTGCTCGTATTCATTGTGAATTAGTGCGGTCAAATCACCGCCATCATCCAAAATTAAGTTTGCATCCCAAAGCTGACCTGACTCTTCACCGCCAACGTGGACTTGTTGACGTAAGCACCATTCGTACTCTTCGTCAGTCTCGCCCTTCCAAGCGAATACAGGAATACCGGCAGCAGCAATGGCCGCAGCAGCATGGTCTTGGGTTGAGAAGATATTACATGACGTCCAGCGTACTTCAGCACCGAGCGCAATCAAGGTTTCGATAAGTACGGCAGTCTGAATGGTCATGTGAATACAGCCGACGATTTTCGCGCCTTTGAGTGGCTGGTCTGCTTCGTAGCGACGACGCAGACCCATAAGGGCAGGCATTTCGGCTTCAGCAAGGGTGATTTCACGGCGGCCGTAATCAGCTAAGCTAATGTCAGCGACTTTATAGTCAGTGAAAGAGGGGTCGATCGTATGGGCAGAGGGGGCTTTAGACACTGCGTCCATAATATGCTCCTATCAGTGGTTAACGTATGATAAAAAGAATAATAACGCAGGTGCCGTTGTTTGCGCTGTCTAATGCTAAGGTTTTTAGTATTAAACAGTTTACCGAGCCTAACATGACAAATTAATCAGTGCTGTTTGATTATAAACCTCAAATGCAACTGTCAATTAATATGGTGCAACACCTCTCGGAGGTCGTTATTGTAATAGATGATGTGTAATTTGTCACCTATTGGCTGATATAAATACTAGAGAGTCATGGTACGTAAAATTGTTTTCTGGTGTTAGTAGCCATAAATAAAGGCCATCGATTGATGACCTTTATTATTAGTAATATAACTTTAAAATACTGCTAAATAAACTTAGAACCAGTTATAGGTTAGTGAGGTGAAATAACTTGTACCGTCTGTGGCATATTCATTACCGAACTGGCTAGCAAGGGTATAATCTTCATCAGTAATATTATCTACCCGCACGTTAGCACGAAGATTGGGAGTGATATAGGCGCTGCCACTTAAGTTAAGCAGCGTATAGCTATCAAGTTCCTTATTTTCGGTAGTAAGTCTGTCATCACTATGTTTTGCTTCGAGGCGAACATCGAACCTAGGTTGCTGATAACCGATATAAACTAAACCACTATTTTTAGGACGGTAGGGAAGTTGTTGATCAAAGTTGGCATCAGTTCTGGTTTTGTTCTTCGCATCTAAATAGTCATAACCTAAACCAAATATAAAGGAGCTTAAATGCCAGTCTGAAGTTAAGCTTAAGCCTTTGATTTTTGCCTCAGCAGTATTAGTGTTGCCACCAATCAAATCTTCAACATCGGTGTGATAGCCTGTTAATCGTGAAGTTTGCATATCATTATCGTATTCAACGAATACTTCAGTATTTTTACTGGTTTCAGGCTTCAAATTTGGGTTGTTATAGCCAGGGTAGTATAAGTCATTGAATGTTGGTGCACGAAATCCAGTAGAGTAACTTGCACCAATGCGCATGCCCGCTAAGGGACGTATGGCCGCTCCTAAGTTATAGGTGCTCTCATTACCGTATTGTGAGTTGTCATCTACACGATAGTTAGCTTGCAAGTCATAATAAGTTTCCGCCAGCTGATAACCAACAAAAGCACTTTTGACCGTTCTATCGTCAGGGTCATAAGGGGTCTGCACAGGAGGAGTGGTGTCAGGGTAAGGTGGATAAACTAAAACATCCGACGCGTCTAGTTTTTGTGACAGCCATTCTGCCCCAACAATTACAGTACCAGGTTGCGCGTTAATACTGGTCTCTAATCGCGCCTGCTCTTGGGTAGTATCGAACTGACTGCCTTCTTGATAGTTAATAGAGTTGTTATCATGAGAGGTCGATTTATCAATACTTTGACCATAGCTTAGTTTAGTCAGCGTCATTGGGGTTTGATATTGCAAATATGCGTTCGCGCTACCGTTTTTTTGATCAGAGTAAGCATTAGGAATAATAGTTCCAGCTGAGTCGAATTCAGTTGTAGAGTCTGAATATAAGCCGCTAATTCCTGCGCTTAGCGAATTCGTGAACTTGTGACGTAATGCTAAACTCACATTGGTAGATTCAAAGCCGTCATCATCAGCGTTATAATCAAAAGCGTTAGCGTTAGCAATCGCGTTGAAACCGTCGGTTTTATTGCGACTGACACCCAAGCTCAATGATGAAGTGTCATTTTTAAGCTGACCAGTTGCGCCGATTTGATAATGATTATTATTGCCGTAACCGACTGTCGTGGAACCATTAGATTGTTCTATGTTATTGCCCTTAGTGAAAATTTGAATCACACCGCCCATTGCATCAGCGCCATAAATACTAGAGCCTGAAGCGCCATATAAAATCTCAATCCGATCAATTTGATCAGCAGATAGTAGATTTAGTGAAGGAGTGCCTGTAGAGATAGAACTGTAACGGATACCATCGATGATTACGAGAACTTGCTTACTATCATAACCACGCATATAAAAATTGCTAATAGTTCCCATACCGCCACTTTGAGTAATATTAATGCCAGGCTGATTTTTTAAGACATCGGTTACGGTTTGACCTTGGAAGTGTTTCAACTCTTCTTTATCAATAACTCGAGTTTGGGCAATAACGTTGCTAGTTCTAGTCGGCGTACGCGTGGCAGTCACAACAATTTTATCGAGCTCAACTTGTGGTAGCGCGTTATCATCAACAGCATTGCCATTATTGGCAGCGGTAGCGCTTACAGCAAATACACCCAGCGCGCTTAAAATACACAACCGCAGATAAGTGGTCGAAGATGAACGTGATAAAGCCATAGTCAATTCCAAAGTTACTGAGTTAAAAAACAACCAAATTAAAGAGCCACAAAAGTAAAAATTAAGAAGCTGAAAATTACAAAAAGTAATAAATATTTTACACGCGCTCATTATCTACAAAATTGCTGCACTTAGAAACAACTTTAACCTAATCTTTATTCATCATAAACTGAGTTAATTTCATATCATGGCTTTATCGACTCAGCTATATGCCATATCAACTTGCCATCATTGATGGTTGTTACCATAGTTCGAACAATACGCCCGTTTTTATTAGCGCCGTAATCCTTTAAAATGAGCTTCGAAATCAATATTACTATTCACATAAAGCTAAGAGGTTTGTTTTGTCTATTGAGCGTTATTTGAGTCCTATTAGCTCGTCTCCATCACTTATATCGCGATTAATCATGTCGCGACTGATAATAGCGATGCTACTCACATTACTATTCAGTCTAATGTTACCTAATGCTGTGCTTGCTGCTGAAGGTGGGGTGCTGGGTATAGGTAATGGTAGTAAGGATGAGACCACAAGCGAGATCGTCCCTGACTCATTCGGACGGGACACGCCGCGCCATACCGTGCAAGGGTTTATCAGTGCATTAAGCGAAAATGATTATCTGCTGGCTAGTAACTATCTTAATCTGTCAAAATCTGATAATCCAACCACGGTTGTGCGTCAGTTTAAGCAAGCGCTTGACACAGGTGGCCGTTTTCAGGCTGACCTGCAGATTAATAACACTCCTGAAGGCAATCTAACCGATCAGCTGCCGCCAAGCCAAGAAAATGTAGGTAGTATTAGTATTGGCGATAATAAAATACCTTTACTATTAGAGCGTGTGGTCCCCAAAAAAGGCGAACAGTATTGGCAGTTTTCAAGCGAAACGCTCAACGCTATTCCAGAAGTGATAGAAAATACCGAACCGACTTTAATATCACGCTATACCATCGATAGTCTTGAAGATAAAAAACTGTTTGGTTATCAATTAGCTGATTTGGTTGCTGCTGTAGCCATCACTGCGGGTAGCTTCTTAATAATCTATATGCTGGTTTGGCTGTGGTATCACCTCTTAAATTTCATTTATCCACGGTTACGTGGCGTTCCATTTCCACTACCTAACAAAGTGATAGTGCCGCTTACTATCGTCATTATGGCGTTGGTTTTATCAGAGGTGATGGTCTATGCTGGCGTGTCAGTGACGCTACGTGAACCGGCCAATCGCTTTACCGAGATTGCCTCGTGGGTGGCTATGACTTGGCTGCTGCTGCGAGTCATTGACTCATTATTTACCCGCGCTGTGAACTTGAGCTATAGAAAAAATTATATTGAACGTGTCTCTATCTTGGGCTTGCTGCGCAAAGTAACCAAAGCTTTACTACTGATAGTTGGCATTATTGTTGTTTTTGGTAATTTAGGTTTTGACTTAACCACAGGTATTGCTGCCCTTGGGGTTGGTGGTTTAGCATTAGCCCTTGGTGCACAAAAAACTATTGAAAACCTCGTTGGTAGCGTCGTTGTGGTAGCAGACTCCCCAGTGCGCATAGGAGATTATTGTAGATTTGGGGATCAAGAAGGTACAGTCATCGACATCGGTATCCGCTCATCACGCGTGCGTACTCTGAACCGCACTGTGGTAACCGTTCCTAATGGTGATTTCTCCTCCATGCAGATTGAGAACTATACTTCGCGTGATATGTTTCATTTTTTGCATAACTTATATATCAAACGCGATGCTGATATTGATGTTATTTTTAAGATGGTCAAAGATTTAGATGAGTTTTTAAATGAGCATGAATTAACCAATCAAGAGTGGAATCAGGCTAATATTTTAGAGCTACGTCAGGACTGCTACATTATTCAACTACGTGCTTATGTCAATTCTCTTGACGTTATCGAATTTTATCCTAAACAAAATATATTATTAGTCGATATCTTAAACTTGGTCAAAAAGTACAAAGTCGAACATGCTTTGCCAACTCAGCAGCTTATTGTCAACCAAAGCGAGCTTGAACACCATTCAGAAAGTGACAATGAAGACAAAACTGCTGACGATGCTGATTATAATAGACGCGATGCTGGGGTCAGTAGCGATAAGGGTACGGATACTAGCCCCGACAGTAATAGTAAGCATCACATTGACATTAATGACTTAAGTAAAGATGCTAGCAGCAAGGGTGCTAAAGTAGCTGATAAGCCACCACATCAATCAGAAAAAAAGAAAAGTATTTTGGATAAATCTAAAAAAAATATTAATCTTAGATTAACAAAACGTAACTTCAAGCATTTCAAACGTATCAATAAACACAATAGTAAAAAAAATAGCCTATCTATATGGAATCAGCCATGGAGTTAATGTTATTTGCAACCAGCCGTATAATAAATCATAGAGAGCCTTAAAACAGTCGGTCATTCACGCCCATCAATCATACAGGTATAGCTTCTCTATCATTCATCTGGCCATAATGCGCCCATAGTAATAAGCTGGCGGCGCTACGGTGCGGTGACCAACCTTGAGTCGCAATTTTTAATTGTTTCGGGGTTGGTCGTCCAGTCAATCCTAATAAATACATCGCTGCTACTTTAATCGCTAAGTCATCAACCGCTAGTATGTCAGCGCGTCCTAGTGAGAACAGTAAATACATATCAGCTGTCCAGCGCCCAATTCCGGTTACTCCTGTCAGTATTTCTAACACCTCTGCATCAGTCATGGTTGTTAGCGCTTCAAAGTCTATATCATGCGCGACCAATGAGCGGGTATAACGGATTTTTTGCCTAGACAAGCCTTGTGCTTTTAAGGTGTCATCATCTGCTTGTATAATAGTTTGCGGAGAGGTCAAGTCGCTATCGTCCAAGCGTTGCCAAATACTGCTAGCCGCTGCAACGGACAATTGCTGTCCTACCATTGCTCGCATTAACTGTTTAAAACCACCAGCATTGCGGCGCAAGTTTGGGGCGCCAACTTGCTCATACATCGCAGCAAATTTTGGCTCGATAGCAATTAGCGCCTTGATGTGAGCAGTTAGCTCTGCTTTAGTTTCAATCGTTGTGTTAATAACTGTGCTCATAAATATATCCTGTTCGGCAAGCAACTGAATAAAATAGCTTAGATAAAGGTAACGCAGTAAATTGAACAATAAAAAAGGACTACCTTTTAGAGGAGTCCTTTTTTATTGAGATAAGCCGTTCACATATAAATAACAAACTTATCAGTTATTTAGCGTCAGGCTTGTTCTTTTTTAACAATACTAATACCGCACCATTACCACCATCTTTTGGCGGGGCCGAACAAAAGGCCAAGACTTCTGGTAATTGACGTAACCAACCATTAACGCAAGTTTTGAGGATAGCTTCGCTACCTTTGCCATGGACAATTTTTACCGAAGTTTCATTGTTCTGCTTGGCTTGGCTTAATAGTTGAGTCATCGCCTCACGTGCTTGCTCAATCGTGCAGCCATGAATATCTACCGCATCATACCAACGCAATTTACCTTGTTTTAACTGGGTAAATATCTTGTTTTGTAGCGTAGGATTCTTATAAGACAAGTACGCCTCACCAGCGACGGGATTAAGCAAAGCTTGCATATCTGATAAGGCTGCACCCAATTGTGCAGCATCGCTACCTTGAGCAGCAGCGCGTTTTGATAGAGTAGTTGCATCGGGTTTTTTAGCTTTTGCAGCATTGGCAGGTGAGCGCACGTTTTTATCATCGAGCTGATTGACGCCATGCATTGCTTGCATAAACAATACTTTGTCATCATCGACATGCTCAGAGTCCATTTGCTTGACGGTTCTTTTGACTTGTTTTTGGCTTAATAACGAAACAGGTTCGGTTGGCTTACCATCGTCACCATCAGGGGATGTGGTATCGCGACCTTTACTAAGTTGGCCTTTAAGCTCTTGGAGCTGTTCTTGCATTTCTTTAGAGAATAGAGAGTTTGCCATAAGAGTTAACGTGTCTGTTTATTGAGTGAATAAAATATTGAGTGAATAAATAAATACGAGTTAATAGGCTCATGTTTTAAGAGGATACTTTACGCGCTCACAGGAACGCTCGCAAGTAAGGATTGTAACGCTTGTCCTGGATGATCGGTCTTCATAAACTGCTCACCGATTAAAAAATGTCGGATATTATGACCTAACATTAAGCGAATATCATCAGCGCTATGAATGCCACTTTCAGTAACAATAAGCGCCTGTGATGCATTGTTTTGATTCGAGTCAGTATTAGTGTTGCCGTCAGCCGCTAGCACTTGTAATAAGGTGTTTTTTAAATCAAGCGTGGTCTGCAAGTCGACCTCAAAAGTATTTAAATTACGGTTATTAATGCCATAAATGTTGTGTTCTGAGCGTGGTATCTGCAAGGCGCGATCCAGCTCCTCTGCCGTATGTACTTCAATTAGCACATCCATGCCTAACTTAATGCTCAGCGCATGCAACTCTTGCACTTGGGTATCATCTAAGCAAGCCATAATAATCAATATACAATCGGCACCCATCAAGTAAGATTGATAAATTTGATAGACATCAATCATAAAATCTTTGCGTAGTATTGGTAGTTTGCAGGCGTCACGGGCTTGGATAAGATAGCTGTCAGCCCCTTGAAAATAGTCTCGGTCAGTCAATACTGATAAACAGCTGGCACCAGCTTGCTCATATTGTTTAGCAAAAGCGGCAGGCTCAAAGTTATGATTGATAATACCTTTGGAAGGTGAGGCTTTTTTAATCTCAGCAATAACCCCAATATCAGCAGCGCGTAGGGCAGCCGCAAAGCCGCGACGTGGCCGAGTATCAGCAGCAACTTGCTCTTGCAGCATCTCAAGTGACAGCACACTGCGAGCGGTGGCCACTTCATCACGTTTGGTGGCAACAATACGTTGTAATACCGATGGAATATCAGGGGTCGTTTCTAATTTGCTATGGTCAGTATTTAGGCTTGTAGTCATGAATATATCCGGCTATCAGTCAGTTTAATGCGGTAAGTATTAGTATGGTTTTGAAGCGTTATTATATTATATTTCTTGGCGGTCAGCTTAAGCGCCAGCAGCCAATTCCTGGGTATAATTAGCCAATGATTCAAGTTTAATCAGTGCTGAGCCATCTTGAATAACTGCCTGTGCTTGGCTGACACCATCAGCGTACGTGCTAGCAATACCTGAAGTATAAATCGCAGCGCCAGCATTAAGGGCAATCATATCACGCGCTTTAAGTACAGAGCGTTCAGTAGTATTACTGCCTGAGAGAGCCGCACGTATCAGCTTCAGGCTCTGTTCAGGTGAATCCACATCAAGCCCAATGAGGGTTTGTGATTCAATACCCGCATCTTCTGGCATCAGCTCATAGACAGATATTTTACCATCTTTTAATTCTGCAACCGTGGTTGAGGTGGCAAGGCTGATTTCATCTAAACCGTCTTTTGCACCCACTACCATCACGTGGCGTGCGCCTAAGTTTTTCATGACTTTCGCGAGTGGCTCGCACAATTGCGGCGTAAAGACGCCAATAACTAAGTTTGGCACGCCAGCAGGGTTAGTCAGTGGCCCCAAAATATTAAAAATAGTGCGCGCCTTGAGCTCTCGGCGTACTGGATTGGCATAACGCATGGCGCTATGGTGATTGGGCGCAAATAAGAAGCCAATACCTTGGTTTTCAATACAGTCCAGCGCTTGTAGCGGGGTGAGTGCCAAGCTGATACCGGCTTGCTCTAGTAAATCTGAGCTACCAGACCGAGTAGAGACCCCGCGATTGCCGTGTTTGGCAACTTGCGCACCGGCTGCTGCCGCAACTAAAGCTGAGGCTGTAGACACATTAAATAAGTTAGCACCGTCACCGCCCGTACCGACGATATCAACCAGATAATCGCAAGCATTAGGGACGATATTGGCCGCTAAATCACGCATGGCGCTAGCGGCAGCAGTAATCTCATCGATAGATTCGCCTTTCATGCGCAGACCAGTCAAAATAGCACCCATCATGGCATTGCTACATTTACCTTGCATGATGATCAGCATGACCTGATGCATCTCATCAAAGGTCAAATCGATATGCTGAAAGATTCTATCTAAGGCGCTGGTTAGTAATTTATGAACTTGCTCATCGGAGAGCTGGGCGATATTTTTAGTAGTATCTTTAGTAGTGTTTTTAGTAATAGTTTCAGCAGTTGTTTTGTCTTGTACGTCCTGTAGGTTAGCCGTGGTCATCAATGTCTCACTTGTTATTATCTTTTATAGGTAGGGTTTAAAAGGTTAGCAAAAAAAGCGATTAGCAATTAGCCTACTTGTGGTAACTCATCTGTGGTTAATACCGCTAAGTTATGAATCTGCAAGAAATTGTTGAGCAGCTGGTAGCCGTCTTCACTTAAGATGGATTCAGGATGGAATTGCACACACTCAATCGCGTATTCTTTATGGCGAAAGCCCATAACCTCTTCAATACTACTATCTGCATTTTGCGTCCATGCGGTTACCTCTAAACAATCAGGCAAACAAGTTTTATCAACCACTAAAGAGTGATAGCGCGTGGCTTGGCTTGGATTAGGTAAGTCCACAAACACGCCCTGATTGTTATGATAAACCGCAGATAAGCGTCCGTGCATCACGGCGCCTGCTTTGATGATTTGTCCGCCGAACGCTTGTCCAATCGCCTGATGACCCAAGCAAATACCCAATATAGGTATCACCCCTTTAAAAGTATCAATAATTTCTAGCGAAATGCCAGCACGGTCTGGGTCACAAGGGCCAGGGCCGATGACAATGATATCAGGAGCAAGTGTTTTAATATCGTCAATTGTGACCTGATCATTACGCCAAACGGTGATGTCCTGTTGCAATTCACCGAAGTACTGTACGATATTGTACGTAAAGCTGTCGTAATTATCGATCATCAGAATCATTATGGTTTCAACTTATTGTTATGGTCTTAATAGGGTTGTGGTTTTATTTTAGATATCTTACCATTATTTTGCTAGCTATCAAATACAGCGTACACCTAAGATAAACGACAATGGGTTATTACTTTTTGCTAATAACTGTTATCTTTAATCGATTAAAGAATATAGCAAGTTTAACCATTATTAATAGCAGTCAGGTAGACAGTTCTTCTAAAAATTTGATGCAGATACCATAACAGTTCAGCATTATTGGTCAGATATTGTTAAAATAGCGCCAACGTTGACCAAGCCGATCAGCCGTTTAAATTAATGAGCAGCCAATAAGTCGGCCAATTACCATGAGCCGTCTTGATAACGAGCACAGCAACTTTAAACAGCTCAGCACTTTTAAGCAGTATTTTTAAATAGTAACTTCCAATCCCAATAATATGATAACCACGAAGGAAACGATTCATGTCGAATAAATTACTAGATCTCATCCAATCCTCTAACGCCAAATGGGTTGATTTTCGCTTTACCGATACCCGCGGTAAAGAGCATCATATCAGCTTCCCAGCTTATACCGTCGACGAAGAAGTGATGGAAGATGGCAAAATGTTTGACGGCTCATCAATCGCTGGCTGGAAAGGTATTGAAGCGTCAGATATGATTTTGCGTCCGGATCCAGAGACTGCATTTATCGACCCGTTCTTTGATGCCGTCACCGTTGTTGTGACGTGTGACATTATTGAGCCATCAACCCTGCAAGGTTATGATCGTGATCCACGCTCTATTGCTCGACGCGCTGAAGAATACTTAAAATCAACTGGAATCGGCGACACGGCCTACTTTGGTCCTGAGCCTGAATTCTTTGTGTTTGATGAGGTGAAATGGTCGATTAATATGTCGGGTGTTAGCCACGAAATCATCGCTGAAGAAGCGGCATGGTCAACCAATAAAGACTATGAATGGGGCAACATGGGACATCGTCCACGTGTTAAAGGCGCTTATATGCCCGTACCTCCAGTCGATAGTTCACAAGATATGCGTGCGGTTATGTGTGAGCGTATAGAAGATATGATTGGTGAAGGTTGTATCGAAGTGCATCATCACGAAGTCGCCCCTTGTCAGTTAGAGATTGGCGTTGCATTCAACACTTTAGTACGCAAAGCGGATGAAGTACAGCAGCTAAAGTATGCAGTACATAACGTTGCACATCAGTTCGGCAAAACAGCAACCTTTATGCCAAAGCCAGTTGTTGGTGATAACGGCTCAGGTATGCATGTGCATATGTCTATCTCAAAAGATGGCGTAAACACCTTTGCGGGTGACGAGTATGCCGGTCTGTCTGAGACTGCATTGTATTTTGTTGGCGGTATTATCAAACATGCGCGTGCTCTAAACGCCATTACTAATCCATCGACCAACAGCTACAAACGTCTGGTGCCGCATTATGAAGCCCCTATTAAATTAGCATATTCTGCTTCTAACCGCTCAGCATCTATTCGTATTCCACATGTTAGCAGCCCAAAAGCGGTACGTGTTGAAGCTCGATTCCCTGATCCAGCAGCCAATCCGTATTTGGCGTTTGCGGCATTATTGATGGCCGGCCTTGACGGTATCCAAAACAAAATACATCCAGGCGAGGCCGCTGATAAAAACTTATACGATTTGCCACCGGAAGAAGAAGCACTTATTCCAACGGTTGCCGAAAATTTAGAAGTGGCGCTGCAAGCTTTAAAAGATGACCATGAGTTTTTATTAAAAGGTGATGTCTTCACCAAAGAGATGCTAGAGGCTTATATAGCGCTAAAAGAAGAAGAGGTACAACGCGTTAATATTACTGTTCATCCAGTTGAGTTTGACTTGTACTACAGCTGCTAATTTATAGCTCGTACGTTTAAAGATTCCAAATAAAAAAAACCAGCTAAGCAGGTCTTAGCTGGATTTTTTTATGACAATTAGTAAAATAGTAATTTAAAATAAAAACAATATATTTGTACTTCTATAAACATAACGGTTATTACCCTAAAAATATCGCATAATAGTGGTGATAGCTATGTATTGTTAACTATGCAACTATCATTAACACGCAATGACAAGGTTGACTGATTATGATTTCATCATCTACATATAAGCCGCTCAAAGCTAACCTACTAGTCGGCTTGATAATTGGCATAGCCAGCCTTTATGCGCCACTAATCAACGCTGCGCCTATTTATAAAGTGGTTGATGAGCAAACAGGACGCGTAACTTTCACGGACAATGCACAAAAGTATGAACAGCAAGGCGGTAAGGAAATTAGTCAAACAGGCATTACCACTGAATCGACTCACCCTATAAGTAATAGCGCTAGCAACAAATCTGTCAATAATACATCAGCGGTACCAGCCCAGCACACTTCTCAGACGTCTAAAGCCGCGCAAGTAAATTATCAGCTAACCATGATAGAACCAAGCGAGGAGCGTGCTTATCGTCGCCCCGCGCAAAATATTGTGGTCACTGTCCAGCTAAGACCTGCGCTACAAACCGGTGATACGGTAAATATTTATTTAGATGGCAATCAGGTAGCGCAAGGTTTAAGTGCGTCCATTGCAACAGTAGATGTTCTGCCTGGTGCGCATAGTGTCAAAGCGGTGGTCAGCAATGAGAAAGGACTGCCTATTAAGCAAGTCGAACGTACGGTTTATGTCATACAAAATACTGCTAGATTGCAAAATAATAAAAGAATAGGCAAGCAGTTATTGGCTTATCAGCAGCTATCATGGCCTCAGAAAGTCTTATTAAAAATGCGTCAAGATGGCAAACAACCTAATATGCAGTCATTTAACACACCACAAGCTGATAAACCAATGACTCTTGAGCAGCCAGCTTTAAAATAACTCGTGGTAAATATTGCTAAACGTTGATTAATATATACTTAAGTCAAGCGAGTTTATACATAGAAAAGCCAATCGCTGATTACGGCGATTGGCTTTTTTGATAACTAATATCAGTCAACGACAGTTACTAGTTAACGAAAACGACTGATTAATCAAACGGCCTGTTCATCGTTTATTTAGTCAACTCAATCGTACCGTTAGCAGTCACAGATATTGTGCTATTACCAGATTCAAAGTTTTGACTCGGGACGGACTCAGCAGACGCGTCTCTCATATTCATCGCACTATACATAGGACGTGGATAGTTGTTTCCTGTGTTTAAATTTACCGTAACTACGCGATAGTTACGGGCATCCCATGCGCGGGTTAGGTTCTTGGCTTGGTTCTGAAAGGCGCGTGAGGCATCAGTCATCAGCTTTTGTTCAAGCGCGTCTTTTTTGTTGTCCGAGACCCCAAAGTTTAGACTTTCCATCACCAAGGTTTCTTGCAAATCAGCTATCAGTTGGCTAGTCGCTATAAAGTCGGTACTTTTCAGGTCTATATTAGCTTGACCTGTCCAGCCGATTATTTTTTGATTTTTATCATAGCGTGGATACGTACGCTGCTGTCCGGTACTGACCGTGACGGTAGGGTAGCGCTTAGCAATGGCTAAGGCTTTATTGATAGAGTTGTTAAGGTTGGTTGCTAGCGTTTTAGCATCGGTCGCTTGTAGTTTTTTATATAAGCTGGCGCGCACCTCATCATTAGCTACTTCTTCTTTGACCTCGGTCTGAAAGCTTAACTGGTCATAGCCTGTGGGCGCTGCCTGTGCGCCACTCATCATGGCAGTAAATAAACAGATGGCGCTAGAGGCGATAGCTGCCTTGTTCAGTAGGGTGTTTTTCATCAGAAACTCCTTAGCAAGGTGTGGGTTAAGTTGAGGTGAGTCGCACTGTTTTAAGCATATGGAAAATTGGGTGAGAGTATTGATAATTTAAAGGGCTACTATGTGAAATGTGTAAAAAGCCCTATCGTTAAAATAGCAAATTTTGGCTAATAAGCTGTGAGAATTTTGTGCATTAGTTTGCTGGTTTATACAGGCTATAATTCGGTATAGATTAGCTACCCTATCAATAATTGACGATAAGGGTTGTAATAATGCAAGAACCTTGTATAATCTGTGGCTGGTGGCTCCATTGGTAGCCTCGCAACATTGAATTATGAACCCCGCCAGGACCGGAAGGTAGCAACGGTATTAATTCTAATGTGTGCCGAGGATGTGCTTTTGGAGTCGCTTTTTTTTGCCTAGAGTTTGATGGAGGTCAGCAAAGATTACTAATTTGAATATTAAGTTATAAACTCCATGAGCGCTATTTTGTTTCTAACATTTAATAAAAACCTAAAAATATATCGATCTAACTATCCCTTTATTCAAAAGGGCTTTTTTTTGTCAATTATTTGGTCAAAACACAACGACTGCTGCTAGATATCTTATCTGACTTTTAAGTATCGCTTATCATTGTGAGTTAATATGCAACTTATTAAGATTTGTCAATATTGACCACTTTGGAATATTTATGAAAACTTTCGTTTGGATGTTTATTACCTTAACGCTATTGGTGGTTGTTGTCGGGGTCACCATATTTAATAACTTGGTGCGCTCGCGCAATCAGGCGAAAAATGGCTTTGCACAAATTGATGTACAGCTCAAGCGCCGTCATGACTTGATTCCCAATTTGGTTGAGACCACTAAGCGTTATTTGCAGCATGAGGAGGAGACGCTCACGCGGGTAATTAGTGCTCGTAACCGCGCGCAGAGCTTGCAACAGTCAAGCCAGCATCAGCCAGAATCTCTTGAGCATATGGCGTTATTTGCCCAAGCCGAAGGCATGCTATCAAAAGCAATTGGGCAGTTTTATGCAGTGATGGAGGCCTATCCTGATCTTAAAGCCGATAGTCTAATTAGGGATTTGACCGATGAATTGACCAATACTGAGAACCGTATTGGATTTGCGCGTCAACATTATAATGACAGTGTGATGTTTTATAATAATGGCCGCGAGGTATTTCCTAATAATTTAGTGAGCACAACCTTTGGTTTTCGTCCGCTGAGTCCTTTGGTGTTTGCCGATAAACAGGCCATTAGTCAAGCACCTACGGTCAGCTTTAGTTAGCTGGTTTAAGTTGGCACATTAATCAGGTTTTTAACTGACTTGGGAGTAAGTTTTGGCTGGGTTTGGGCATGATGGGCGGATGGATTTTTTTAACGAGCAGCGTACTCGCACGCGCCGCAGTCTATTACTTTATGGGCTGTTCTTTTTGATTGTGCTCGCGCATGTGGTTGTTGGTCTTTGGATAATGGCACTATTATTAACCATTTTTACCGGTGGTATTTATCAATGGGTATTGATACTGGTTATTATCTGGACGCTATTTAGCTTTATTGCCGGTAGTTTTGTAGAGTATCAGCGGCTAAAGGCAGGCGGGCGGGCGATTGCTAAGCGGGTTGGTGCGGTTAGGTTGTTTATTGATAACAGTCATGACGCTTGGGTGCACAGTCAAGGGGTGGCGCATCAGCACCAATCGGTGTCGCCTGTTCTTTATACCTCGCGTCATATTGCTGTGCGTCATGAGCGTGATTTTCCGCCCACTTATAAGCGCTATTATGAGTTTGCCCAGCAGTTAGCGATCGCGTCAGGATTGAGCATGCCGATATTGTATGTGCTGCCTGAGGAGCAAGGGATTAATGGCTTTGTCGCTGGGCGCTATAGCGAAGATATGGTGTTAGTGGTGACCCAAGGGGCGCTCGATAAGCTGTCTGATGAGGCGCTGTACGGTCTGATTGGTCACGAATACGGTCATATTTTACATGGTGATGCTAAGTTTAACCTACAGCTGATGGTAGTGCTGGCAGGGTTGCAATTATTGTATGATTGGAGTGACTCTACTGTTCCTGTCTCCGAGCCGCCGCGTGCTATGCCGTCAGCGCAAAGAGAGGTTGATGCGCACGCCCGCAGTATCGAAGCGCAGACGGCAGAGTTTAGTACCCATAGCGAGTGGGTTCGTTATTGGCAGGCACAAGCCCACAGCCAAAACCAAAATTCATATTCCGCTGCCAGCAGTCTGTTAATAATACCGCGAATAGGAATGGATAGTGGTCGTCATGGGCAGCGTAATATTGGCACATTATTATTGCATGGCCTTAGTTTCTCCAGTATGGTCGCCGCCCAATTGATTAAGCATAGCTTTAACCGTGAGCGTGAATTATTGGCCGATGCCACTAGTGTACAGCTCACCCGCTCACCTGCGATTCTTGAGACTTTAAAAGCTATTCATCAAGACCCGCTTGGCTCACGCTTATCAAATATTGCCGATATTAACGGACTCAGTCATTTTTTCTTTGCCAGTAGCGGTTCTGATTTAGGCGATGTTTCATGGCTTGCTACCCATCCGAGTGTGGCTGAACGCATGAGCGCCGTTAATGCCAATGATTATCAGGATTTTGCGTTACAAGTAGCGAGGCAAAAACGCCTCAATCAGAAAAAAATAAAAGAGATTTATGAGCAGCGTCGCCGTGTTGATTGGGGAGATAGCCCGGTTAATAAGCCCATTCAATCGCATAAAAAAACGATAATGAGCGGGGAAAGTGCCAAACGGTCTACTACTAATGGACAAGAAGCAGTTACTGGTAATCTTATTAAGCAGTCAGCGGCTATCACTGCGGCTAATCATACCAATATTGTCATGGCTGCTACTGATATAGGTGGCGATAGAGACAGTGACATTGCTAATGATATGGCTAATAAAATCGCCAATGAGAGGGACAGCGATGTGGGACTGACCTTTACAGCCAGTACGGATGTTGTTATCAATGGTCGCCTAGAAGTTGAGGCGACAGACAGTGTTCTTCATAAAGTACTAAAACCTTGGCAAGCGGCGCTGAATTCCGACTTACCAATAGCGACGTTAATTACTGACTTGCAACAGCTGACGCTATCACATTACCTGCTGAACCATAGCCATCATCCGTTAGGAGCGCAGGCACTGATTGAAGCAGTACTGTTGTGCCACCAAAATCATGCCTTATCAACCCGTTTTAGTTACGATCTGACTGATGTTTGGTGTGGGTTGCCTAAATCTTTTACCACAGCTGACAGCTCTAGAAGTAGCGAGATCCTTGATACTAATGCCAATGTAAACGCCAGTCTCAAGGGTAATAATCAATCTAAAATATTGGCGCATACCTTAGATTTCAAGTTACTAGAAAACGTTGCCAGCCTCGATCGGCGGTTGGACAGCGCTTTGATAATCATGGCTGTGAATCGGCTGCGTAAGCATGATTTATCACAAGCTACGCTCACGCAGTTACAGCAGCAAAGTGCGCTCAGTCACAGTTTTCATGATCATCAGCATTATCAACAACAGCAAAAGTCTCGCATGATGCTCCTCCGCTATCAGCAAGGTCTCATTGAGTTAATTAATAGCCAATTAACCCATAATCTGGCTGAACAAATAACCAACCCCGACAAGAAGCCAATCAATACGCGGTCGTCAAAATCCGAAAAAAAGGCGCAATCCCGACCGATTTTATCCTTATGGCAGGCGTTACATTTGCAGCAATTATTGCCGGTATTGTCTCAAGTCTTGGGGAATGGCAGAGTAGGTTGCGATACTTTATGCACTGATGAGCTGAACGATAGTCAGCTAAATACTGATAAATCACATCATGATAAACCGCTAGAGAGCGCTTCTTATACCGCTATTTTGCAAATAGGACTAGCGTCTATTAATACGCAGCTCGACCCATCCGGTCAAGTGTTTGCAGGATTAAGTGCGGGCCCGCGCTTAATGTTAATTCTAATTGCCTATCGTCTTGCTAGAGATGAGCGGTTACAGAACCAGATGACAGACTATAAAGCGCGGTATGTCATAGGTTTGCGGCGTCATGCACGCTTGATTGATATTGACCTTAGAGCCGTGAGTGACGCCAATTTGCATTGGCTGTTATTAACTGCTCAATGCTTAAATAGTGTGCAACTGCTTGCTATTATTGAGAGCGTATCAGGCTTTGTGACACTGCCAAAATCAGGGACGCCTATGGCGCATCAAGCAGATAACAAGCCGCAAAGTAGCAGCCAAATAGCTTATAATAGCTACCGGTTATGGCTCAGTAGCTTGCATACGGTCATGCTACACGATACGATCATTAGCCAAGATGAATACGACTGTTTGACCCTCCTTGCCGAGCGTTGGCTGGGTGTGCGCCAGTTGGTTGATTGACGGTGTTAGTTGTCAACAGTTGTCAATAAATACTCTTAGTGTGAGCCGTCGATACGTCAGTCGTTATATATAAATAATTATTTGGAAAAACAAGCAGGATAGTGGCTACCCATGAGTGATACCCAACAGCAGATAGTCTTACAGCAACGCCAAAGGCAACAGCGCCAAATTTTGGCGATGATGGGCATAGGGCAATGGGTACAGCCAACCTCGCCAACTCTAAATATAGCAGATATTCCGGAACTAGAAGTAGATTCAACTATTGGTATTAGCAATGGTGTTGATACTGATGTGAATGGTCGTATTATTGACCATACCGATAATAATTCTGTAAAACAGCTACTACCTAATGACCAGCAACCATCGACATCGCAACCGGTATCTATAGATTCTGCTAGTGACGAGCGTTACTCAGACTATGATTTAGCGACTACTCAACCGTTCTCTAGCGCTGATAGCGTTAATAACATCGAAGAACAAGTATATACGCAAGATACCGCTTCCTTACCAGCGTTATCGCCAGTACCTCTAGCAACAGAAATGTCGTCAGTAAGTCAAGTATCGCAAACAATAGAGCCCCTGCTAGAAAGTATTACCGTCCAAACGCCAGCTGAAATTTCAATGACTGTTGCTCCCTTTGATTTGCAAGCGGGGCGTTATGGTAACTGGGTATTGTTGGTTGATATTCAGGCCTTGTCTAATGACAGCCAACAGCTGTGGCAAAACATCACTCAAGCCTTATCTATCTCTTGTGAGACCAGCTCTTTTCCTATTTGCGCAGGGATGGATACTGCCGAGCTTGCCAATGCCAGTCTTGCAGGATACCTCTTTAAGATTGGTAGAAGTGAGGATATTCAAGTAGCCGTATTAACCGTGCTACCGGAGGGTCTGACCCATCCTAATTTTGTTAGTGTACCCACACTTGATGAGATGCTCATTGATGCCAGTTATAAACGCCAGCTATGGCAGCAATTGGCTAGTCTGCAATAAAAGTAAGATTGATTTTAATCGGTTTTAGGATAAGATTGAGCTAGCAACGACCACTCCATTGTATTTAGGACTAATGTTATGACTACCAAACCTGCACCGCACCGTTTACCTAATTTTTCTGCAGGGCCTGCAACTATACCCACATCAGTGCTGGCGCGCGCTCAAGACGAGCTGCTCGACTGGGAAGGTCGCGGCCTATCGGTGATGGAGATGAGTCATCGTAGCAAGGACTATATTGCCGTGACCAAAAAGGCGGAAACCCAGCTGCGTGCTTTAATGGATATTCCTGATAATTATAAAGTGTTGTTTTTACAAGGCGGCGCAAGTCTACAGTTTTCAGCCATTCCGTTAAACTTATTAAATGGGGGGCGCGCTGACTATCTGACTACAGGGGCATGGTCGGGCAAAGCAATCAAAGAGGCGGAGCGTTATGCTAATCTCGGACTAGGTGAGGTTAATCTAGTTGCAACGGGCAAAGACAATAATTTCACCGACGTGCCACCAAAAAGTGAGTGGAATCTCAGCGAGAATGCTGCTTACTTCCATTATTGTACTAATGAGACTATTCATGGTCTGCAAATATTCGAGCCACCACAAGTTGATGTGCCAATCATTGCTGACATGTCGTCCTCTATTTTATCTCAACCAGTTGATGTCTCTAAGTTTGGAATGATTTATGCGGGTGCCCAAAAGAATATTGGTCCTGCAGGCTTGGTCATCGTTATTATTCGCGAGGATTTACTAGGGCAGGCAAGCGCGTGGTGTCCACTGCTTCTTAATTACGAACATCAAGTAGAAAAAGAGTCGATGTCAAATACGCCAGCCACTTATTCTTGGTATTTAGCTGGACTGGTATTTGATTGGTTAGAAGAACAGGGCGGTGTTGCTGTTATTGGTAAAATTAACCAGCAAAAAGCAGCATTGCTATATGAAACGATTGACAATAGCGCCTTCTATGACAACCCAGTTGCGCATAACTACCGTTCTATCATGAATGTACCTTTTACTTTAGCAGACAACAGTCTCGATAAAGTATTTTTGGAAGAGTCAGAAAAAGCGGGTTTGCTCAATCTGAAAGGTCACCGCGATGTTGGTGGTATGCGTGCGAGTATTTACAACGCTGTGCCACTTGAGTGGGTACAACAACTGGTGAGCTTCATGCAAGAATTTGAAAAAAAGTATGGATAAATAGACCAAATACAGACAGATAATTGTTATTTAAGTCAGCAATATTTACTCTATAAGACTGAAAACGATTGCATGAATCATTATTGTTAGCCTGTAAGCATCGAATCTTGGTTAAAAATATTGAATCATGTATTGCCTCCTCGCCTTCTGTGGTTGAAAAAAAATTTATTGGATTTTAATATTAAGGAGATAGTTTTGAAAATATCAGCTGCAAATACTATAAATACAGCAGCCGCAGCGTATAGCTTAAGAAGTGCGGTGCTATTGAAGACAGGTACTGCGCTATTGTTAGGCGCATTATTAGTCAGCCATGCCCAAGCTGCAACGCAGCATGTAGTAAAGTCTGGGGAGACCCTGAGCAATATCGCAGTACGCTATGATGTCTCACAAACTGCATTAATCGATGCCAATGGTATGAAAGTTACCGATATTCAAATAGGGCAAACGTTAGAAATACCCGATAAAGATAAGCGCCTTAATTCGTATAAAGTCAAAGCTGGTGATAGTTTAAGTAGCCTTGCCAAAAAACACAGTGTTGACTTGACTGAGCTTGCGCGTGTTAATAATATAAGCCCGCAAACGAAATTATTAATTGATAGCACACTTGTTATTCCTGCTGATATAACTTCTACTACTCCTAGAAAAGAAGCTAAAACAGCACCAGTAACTGCTCTAAAGGTTAGTGAAAATAAAGATAAAACAGCGGTAACGGTTCAACCTAAAGTGGTATCTATTGTTAAAGCGGAGCCAATCTCTCCTAGTCAAAAACCTGCTGTTTTATCTAAAGCAGTGCCAGCTACCGTTGTTGTCAGTAGTGCCTCTACGACTCCAAATGACAGTAAAAATACGATCAATAACAGTGGAAAGAACCATATCGTCAAGTATGGTGAAACCTTGTCAAAAATTGCTGGTTTATACAAAGTAGAGATAAGCGATTTAGCGCAAGTGAATGATATGAAAGTGAGCGATACCTTATATTTTGGCAAGTCTCTAGTACTGCCAGTAGTTACAACTAAAGCAAATGCTAAGGCAACAACGACGGTTAAAGCGGCGAGTTCAGAAGCACCGATAACACCAGCACCTACAAAATATAAAGTACAGTCGGGTGACACGCTAACAGGTATCGCGAATAAGTTTAAAGTAGACTTTAGGACGATAGCAAAACTAAGTGGTATAGAATATTCTGCACCTTTGAAGATTGGGCAATTGTTAACGCTGCCTAACTAATGATTCCATAGCAACAGTAAACTCTAAAGCATATTAATTAATCTTATCAGCTCAATCGCAATTAAATACGAATTAATCTCAGAGTGTTCATAGAGCAGAGCTATTTTAATATTGTTGTTAATAACAAATAAAAAGACGCCACTATCAATTTGGCGTCTTTTTATTTGTAAATAGTAAAGAAAAATCAAAACTAAGGCTAAAAATCCATCAAGTGACTGATAGTTTCATCCTTACCCTGAATGATTAGGTTAAAAAAGCGAAGTTTGTTATGATGAAATTCTTTGGATTTTATTGTTTTAGCCATTCCGACTTATTTTTAACCGTTATAAATCAGTATGTAAATAAGCCAAGTGTCTATTTCCACTATTAAGTTTGCCATAACACCAGTTGTCGTTAAGACGCTATGATGAAGACACGCTAGTAAAAAATTGTGATAAAAAAGCCATGATAAAAAAAGCCTTACTAAATGTAGCCTTATTAAGCATCGTTATTAGCTGGATGCCAGGTGTTACGGCTGCGCCCATTACCACTACGGCGTTTGGGCATAATAGTACTGCCGAGTATGTCAATGCGCCTCATATGCCCTATGCCAATCCCAATGCGCCAACGGGTGGTACATTATCACTTGAAGCACGCGGAACCTTTAATGCTGCCAATAAGTGGATGACCACGGGCGTCGCTGTGACTGGTACTGACTATCTATACGATACCTTAATGACAGGCTCTTTAAACGAGGCTTTTACGATGTATCCGCAGCTGGCAACTGGCGTTACTTATGATCCAGAGGATGCCAGCTGGATTATTTATCATGTCGATCCAAAAGCGAAGTTTTGGGACGGCACGCCGGTTACCAGCGCTGATGTTAAAGCAACTTATGATGCGTTGTTAACAAAAGGCCCGATGTTTATTCGTAGCTATTTAGGCGATATTAAAGAGATACAGACCCTAGATAAGCAGCGAGTGAAGTTCGTTTTTGTCTCCGGTGATAACAAAGAAATCCTATTAACCGTTGGTCAGTTTCCAGTCTTTGCCAAGATGTCCATTGATAGCAGCTTTGAGAAGATAAGCTTGACCCCGTTGATGGGCAGTGGTCCTTATAAGCTTGGCCGCGTTGATGCTGGACGTTCGGTCAGTTATGTACGCGACCCTAATTATTGGGGGCGGGATTTAATGGTTAATCGAGGTCGTTATAATTTTGATATGATTAAGTTTGTCTATTATCAAAGCGATGAGGTTGCCTTTGAGGGTTTTAAATCCGGTCAATACCGTTTTCGTCCTGAGAATAAAGCAGCAAACTGGGCAACTGGTTATAACTTTCGTGCGGTCAAAGCGGGGATGATTCATAAAGAATCTATCAGCAGTCAAAATCCAGTACCGATGCAAGGGCTGGTGATGAATATGCGCCGGCCAATATTTCAAGATATTCGGGTGCGCGAAGCTTTAACCGCTGCTTATGATTTTGAATGGATGAATAAAACTTTATTTCATGGGCAATATGAGCGCTTGCAAAGCTTTTTTTATGGCTCAGAGCTCGCCGCAACAGGCACGCCATCAGCGCAAGAGATGCAAGTATTAACGCCGCTACTTGCTGAGCTTGAGCCGATGCAACGACAAGCAGTAGTGGCGGAGTGGCAACTACCAATCAGTGATGGCGGCGGTTTTAACCGTGACGGATCACTTGCGGCACGGCAACTATTGCTAGATGCAGGGTTCTATTATAAAGATATGCATCTTTATCAGCCTGATGGTCGGCCTGCTAAAATTGAGATGCTAATGACCGGTGATACAATGGGCCGAGTATTGTTGCCTTATCTGCGTAATTTGCAACGCTTAGGTTTTGATGTCACTCTACGTCAAGTCGATGGGCCGCAATATGCAGAACGCAAGCGCCGTTTTGATTATGATATGACTGTCGATGTGTTCGCTCAGAGTTTGTCCCCTGGGGCCGAGCAAGCAACATTTTGGGGGAGCGCTGCCGCGGATGAAGTTGGTAATTACAACACTATCGGTATCAAAAATCCGGCGATTGATAAGGTGATCACGGCGCTTAGTAATGCTAAAAGCCGTGATGAGATTGTTTTATATACGCAGGTGCTTGATCGTCTCCTGCGTTCAGGTCATTATCTGGTGCCATTATATGGCAAATCTAAGACTACCGTCGCCTACTGGAATCAATACCGCCACGCAGAAAATCTACCTACTAATGCCGTTGGGGTTGATTATTGGTGGGTTGATAAGCAAGCTGAGGCACGTGTTGATAAGTATCTGCGAAAATAAAAGGTTGTATTAATACACTGCTGTATTGTACATATAGCTTTTATAGTCTGGCTTTATCGTTGTTAGCCCGATAAACTTTAATATAAAAAATACAGCTCTTGATAAATATCATTTTTTATAAAGACAGCTTTTAATAAATAAAACCTCTAATAAGGATTTAGCATGAGTATTCGTATCCATCCAGTCAAAGCGTTTAATGACAATTACATCTGGACATTAATTAATGAGAGCAATAAACAAGCCATTGTGATAGATCCTGGCCAAGCTGCGCCCCTTATTGACTATCTGGAAGCAAATGGGTTGGAGCTGACTTCGATTTGGACCACGCATCATCATCATGATCATATTGGCGGCGTGGCTGAGCTACAAGAGCATTTTCCGATGACTCATCTTGTCGCCCATAGTGAGCATAATGTGGATGAAGATCAAACGATTAAAGACGGCAGCACAGTCAGCGCTTGGGGCTTTTCAGCACAGGTTTGGGATATTCCAGGGCATACTGCTAGCCACATGGCCTATATTCTAGATATCGATGGGCTTAAACATTGCTTTTGCGGTGATACGTTGTTTAGTGGCGGCTGTGGTCGTGTCTTTACCGGCACTATTGAGCAGTTATTTGAAAGCTTTAAGCGATTGAATGGTCTGCCACCTGAGACCTTACTGTATCCAGCACATGAATATACAGCTAGTAACATGCGCTTTGGACTATCCATTGAGCCTGAAAATGCTGCTATACAGCAAGCCTTATCACAAGCTGAAGAAAAAACAGCACAGGGTATTCCCACATTACCAGTCACTTTAGAGCATGAGCGTGCAGTCAATGTGTTCTTACGTACAGACAAGGCTAGCGTGATAGCAGGAGTAGCGTCTAAGACCAATCTTGAAGACGATAAACCGTTAACCGTATTTGCGGCATTACGTACGCTTAAGAATAATTTTTAATTGCTACTATGGCTATTTTTAAGGACTATTCTTAATTATTGCTTCTCACTATCATTTTTAGCTAGAGCCATGTTTTTCTACCCTAGGAAGCTGCCATCATGGGTCGTTATATCTTTAAAAGATTATTGCTGATATTACCAACGCTATTTTTAATTTTGCTGGCGAATTTTATGGTGGTACAAGCGGCTCCCGGCGGTCCTGTCGAACAGCAGTTGGCACTCATAGAGCAAGGCGCTAAGGATCAGGCGCTTAATGCTAATATTGGTGCAGGTAGCTCTGGTGCTAATAGTACCTATCAAGGGACGCGCGGTCTATCGGATGAGATGGTCGCCGCTATTAACGCCCAATACGGCTTTGATAAATCAGCGCCCGAGCGTTTTTGGCTGATGCTCAAGAACTATGCCAAGCTTGATTTTGGCGAGTCGTTCTTTAAGGGACAGTCGGTGACAGACTTGATAGTAGAGAAGCTGCCGGTATCAATATCGCTTGGATTGTGGAGTACGCTGCTGATTTACCTGATTGCCATTCCGCTAGGTATTTATAAAGCCATGCATCATGGCTCAGCGATGGATAAAGCCACGGCAATGCTGCTCGCAGTTGGACATGCCATACCAGTATTTGTGTTTGCGGTAATTTTATTGGTATTCTTTGCCGGTGGCAGTTATTGGCATATTTTTCCGCTACAAGGGCTCACCTCAGAGAATTTTGACCAATTATCTGCACTGGGTAAGGTTAAGGATTATTTTTGGCATTTAGCGCTGCCGCTGCTGGCAAGTACGGTTGGCGGCTTTGCCGGGCTAACTTATCTGACTAAGTTTAGCTTTTTAGAAGAGCTTGGTAAGCAATATGTGCTGACCGCGCGTGCTAAAGGCTTAGGCGAGCGCCAAGTCCTGTATGGTCATGTGTTTCGTAATGCCATGCTGATTATTATCGCCGGTATTCCAGCGGCTATCGTTGGCATATTCTTTGCCAGTAACTTTTTGATTGAGATTATCTTTAAGCTTGATGGCTTAGGGCTGCTCGGTTTTGAGGCCATTCAACAGCGCGATTATCCGGTAATTTTTGGCACGCTATTTATTTTTACCTTAGTCGGCCTGTTATTGCAGCTTATTAGTGATTTAAGCTATCACCTAATTGATCCACGCATTGATTTTGAGGGGCGCTAATGTCACATGATTTGTCGCCTAAAAAACCTGACGCTACCGTATCTACTGTACCCATACCTCATTTATCTAAGCCAAAAAAACGCCGCTTAAACCCTATCTGGCAGGCGCGTCTTAATCGTTTTCTTCATAATCGACTTGGTATGATATCGCTTGTTATTTTTACGCTAGTCTTTGTGATTTGTATGGCAGTTAATGTGATTGCTAATGACAAGCCGCTATTGGTGCAGTATGACGGTGATTATTATTTTCCGGTATTAAAAGCTTATCCAGAGACGACTTTTGGCGGTATATTTGAGACTGAGACTAATTATAAAGACCCTGCGGTACAAGCATTGATTGGTGCAAATGGCTATTATCTGATGCCGCCTATTCCTTTTGCTGACCAAACGCCTAACGTTGAATTGGCTATTCCCTATCCAGCTGCGCCCAATAGCCAAAATTGGCTAGGCACAGATGATATGGGGCGTGATGTGTTGGCACGAATACTGTATGGCTTGCGAGTATCTTTGATATTTGGTCTAGCGCTGACCATAGCGGGGGCGATGATTGGTATTGTCGTTGGCGCTATCCAAGGCTATTATGGCGGTTGGGTTGATTTGGCCGGTCAGCGCTTTATGGAAGTGTGGGGCGGAATGCCGCAACTGTTTATGATTATTATTTTGGTCAGTCTGTTTAGTCCAAATATCACGGTTTTATTTGCATTGATGTTGCTATTTGGCTGGATGGGTTTAGTAGGTTTAGTGCGGGCAGAGTTCTTGCGTGCGCGTAATTTTGATTATGTGCGCGCTGCTCGTAATTTAGGTGTGTCTGACAGTCAAATCATGCGTCGACATATTTTGCCCAATGCCTTAGCGTCGAGCTTATCGCAGTTGCCGTTTATTTTGACAGCCAATATTATTGCGCTGACCTCACTAGATTTCTTAGGGTATGGTCTGCCACCTGGCTCGGCCTCATTAGGGGAGTTAATGGTGCAAGGTAAAAATAACCTTGATGCGCCGTGGCTGGCTTTATCCGGATTCTTTAGTTTAACTCTGATTCTATCGTTGCTTATCTTTATTGGCGAAGCGCTGCGTGATGCGTTTGATCCGAGGCGTTCTTAATATGATAACGACCAATACTAACATCCATACTCATACTAATAATGCGCTGAAAAATAACAGTGTATCGCAAAGTAATACTGACAAGCTCGATATTAATAAGCCTAGTGCTACGATTCTAACCGTTGATAAGCTGAGTATTGTTACGCATACAGGGGAGACTCTGGTTGATAAATTATCTTATCAATTGCGACAAGGGGAAACCTTAGCCATTGTTGGTGAGTCCGGTTCTGGTAAGTCAATAGCCAGTTTGGCTTTGTTGGGTTTACTGCCTGACAATCTTATTACTACCGGCGATGTACAGCTAGCAAATGCAACTGGCATGGCTAAGCTACCGATAGCCAATGATAGCGCCCGTAATAAATCGCTGCGTGCTATTCGTGGTCAGCGTATCGGTATGGTATTTCAAGAGCCAATGACGGCGCTCAATCCACTGCATACTGTTGCCAAGCAAATCGCTGAATCATTGCATCTAAACGGCACACCCAAAAAGCAATGGCGCGCGCAAACTATTGCTTTATTAAACGATGTCAATATTGCTGATGCTGTTGATAAGCTCAATCGCTATCCGCACGAGCTATCAGGTGGGCAGCGGCAACGGGTCATGATTGCCATGGCATTGGCGCAGCAACCTGATATTTTAATCGCCGATGAGCCAACAACGGCGCTTGATGTCACCTTGCAGCATGAGATTTTAGCGCTGCTGGATAATCTAAAGCATGAGCGCAATATGGCAATGATTTTAATCAGCCATGACCTTAACTTAGTGCGTCGTTATAGCGATAATCTTATCGTTATGCGTCAAGGGCAGACCATTGAACAAGGTGCGACGGCAACGATTTTTGCTCATCCAAAAGCCGACTATACGCGTACGTTAATGCAGCAAGATTTTGGTCACGCGCTAAGTATAATCAATGATGGGGACAATCAAAATGACGTCTTAGCGGTCAAGAATTTAAACGTAAAATTTCCAGTAGAGAAAAGCCTGTTCGGTAGTGCTACACGTTGGTTTGATGCCGTCAAAGGCTTGGATATGACTTTGCAGGCAGGGCAGGCGCTCGGTATTGTTGGCGAATCTGGCTCCGGTAAAACCACGATTGCGCTGGCGTTAAGTCAACTGCTTAGCAATCAGGCACAAGTCAGTGGTCAGATAATCATTAACGGTCAAGACATTACGGCATTATCTAAGCGTGAGCTACGTAAGTTCCGAGCACAAATCCAGATGGTATTCCAAGACCCCTTTGCCAGTATTAATCCGCGTATGACCGTATTACAGATAGTTGAAGAAGGTTTACTGGTACAGGGTGTTGATAAAGCAACACGTGAGCAAGCGGTGATGGCCAGCCTTAATACTGTACATTTACCTAGCGAGCTTGCGCAGCGTTATCCGCATGAGTTATCGGGTGGTCAGCGCCAGCGAGTAGCGCTTGCACGGGCTTTGGTTATGAAGCCAAGTTTGCTCATTTTGGACGAACCGACGTCCGCACTTGATAGTACCACGCAAGTGACGGTGGTCAATTTACTGCGCGAAATTCAACAGAAATTGCAAATTAGTTATGTGTTTATCAGCCATGATTTAAAAGTTGTGCGCGCTTTATGTCAATATATTATGGTATTAAAAGAGGGTATGTGCGTTGAGTCAGGCGCTACTGAAGCGGTGTTTAATCAGCCGCAGCATCCGTATGCTAAGCGCTTATTGCAGGCAAGTACCCTATAGCTTTGATTGAATTACCTTCATGACATATGCCAAACAGACCACGACTTCTGTAGCTTTATTGCTTACCTTGTCTTTTGTAGGTCAGATATCTTGCAAGTGGCAGCCTATTCAATAATGGTTTATGATAATCAATAAATACCAATTATGTTACATAAAAGCAGACCATGATTTTTATCAGTAATAATATCAGCCTTAATGATTACGAGGTAGAACTCAACGCCATACGCGCTCAAGGAGCTGGCGGTCAAAACGTCAACAAAGTCTCCTCTGCTATTCACTTACGTTTTGATATTGCCGCTTCAAGCCTTAGTGACTCGCAAAAACAACGTCTATTAGCCAGCAAGGACAGCCGCATTAGTAAAGAAGGTGTGCTGATTATTAAAGCTCAGCAATTTCGTACGCAAGAAAAAAATAAGAGTGATGCCTTTGAGCGCTTGCAGCAATTTATAATCAATGCCACCCACGTTAACAAAACCCGCAGACCCAGTAAACCGAGCAAAAACGCTCGGCGCAAACGCATGGACAAAAAAACGCAGCGGGGCATGACAAAATCGTTACGGGGTAAAGTGGATTTTTGATTCTACTGGTTCTGTTTCTATTGATTTTAAATCTTTTATCGTTATCGAAAAATTATTCTAAATTCTACTATTTTCTTGGTATTAGACCCTACCATCCTAATATTATCTATATTGTTATATATCTAAATTTTTATACCTATCAATATTTATAAATTTAAGTATTCATACCCATTTTCGGGTCAATCGTGCTGCATAGGCACCTGTTTTTATTTTTTATTGGATTTTATGAAAAACAATCTTGACGCGGGCTCAGACCCTATCCGCACTCAATACTTTCGCGTGTTCTTAATGGGGTTTAGTGCATTCATCGTGAATACCACAGAGTTTGTCCCTGTAGCTTTGTTAAGTGATATCGCTCAAGATTTTTCAATTACTACCGCAGAAACTGGATGGATGCTGACGCTGTATGCATGGATTGTCGCTGCCATGTCATTACCGCTTATGTTGCTGACAGGCAAGCTTGAACGCAAGCGCTTGCTACTGGCATTGTTTGTGGTATTTATTGCCAGCCATGCCCTGTCCGTTTTTGCATGGAGCTTTCAAGTACTGCTGATTAGTCGCGTTGGGATTGCTTTATCACATGCGATATTTTGGTCGATTACGGCGGCGATAATATTGCGCGTTGCCCCTGAAGGTAAAAAGGCATTAGCGCTTAGTGTGCTTGCTACTGGTACCTCATTAGCGATGGTGCTGGGTGTGCCTATAGGGCGTCTGGTTGGTCAATGGTTTGGTTGGCGCACTACTTTCGGTGGTATTGGGGTGATTGCATTTGTGGTGTTTATTCTGCAAGCGAAATTGCTACCAACCCTACCCAGTATGTTTGAGGGGTCTGCCAAAAAAGTTCCAGAATTACTCAAAAATCCATTACTGGTTGGTCTATATCTGTTATGTTTTTTGGTTTTTACCGCGCATTATGCCGCTTATTCTTATATCGAACCTTTTATGCGTCAGGTGGGTTCAATCAGTGAAAACTTGGCCACTTTAGTACTACTGCTATTCGGTGGCGCAGGACTTATTGGCAGTTTTATATTCAGTCGGTGGGGTGATAAATCGATTACGATGTTGATGTTGGTATCAACAGTACTGATACTTCTGTCTCTTCTTACGCTATCGCTGGCAGTGACTTCAATATGGGCGCTCAGCTTGAATTCGTTACTTTGGGGCGCAGCACTGATGTTGCTCATTATCTCCATTCAAGCGCGGGTCATTATGATTGATCTCAAGGCTCAAGATATGGTGATGTCCATGTTCTCCGGCATTATTAATTTAGGTATCGGTACCGGTGCGCTGCTTGGAGGCTATGCCGTCACCCATATCTCGCTGTCGAGTGTAGGGTACGTTGGTGCTGCTGTCGCTAGTGTGGCACTGCTACTAATGATATTTATGATAAGACGCTTTTCTGCACTACGCTAAGTGTTATGGTTGCATTTTAAGCATTAAATAGTTTGAAAATTAACCAAAAAAAGGACGCCTAAGCGTCCTTTAACATAACTAACTAATAAGTATTTTCTAATAGTTTAAAAAGCCGGTTGCCGCTTAGGAATAGCGCCCAAGAACTCATTACGTGCTTGATTGTCGTGTACATACTCGCCCAGCATCGACGTGGTACGCGTGGTGGAATGCTGCTTATTGACACCGCGCATCATCATGCACATGTGCGCCGCATCCATCACTACCGCGACACCGCGGCAGCCAGTCACATCCATAATCGTCTGTGCCACCTGCTCACTTAAGTTCTCTTGAACCTGTAAGCGGCGAGCAAACATATCGACGATACGAGCAAATTTAGACAAGCCTAAAACTTGCCCGTTTGGTAAATAACCAATATGAGCAATCCCATGAAAAGGCAGCATATGATGCTCACATAAGGAATAAAATTCAATATTTTGTACTAAGACCAGCTCACGATTGGTCGATGGAAACAGGGCATCATTAACTACCGCGTCTAAATTTTGGCAGTAGCCTCGGGTTAGATGCGCAAATGCTTTTGCAGCACGAATCGGGGTATCTTCTAGACCTGGGCGCTCTAAGTTTTCACCGGTTGAGCTGATCAGTTGACGATAAGATTCGACGCTTTCTTGATAATCTGTTGTTATGATTGGGGTGTTACTCATAAGGTTGGCAGCCATCCAAAATGTGGGTATAGCTTAACGCTAAATCCTTGTTTACAAACAATGGTTATAAAGGATTTATGTAAAAATAGTGCAAGCTTGGAAGGGTTGTGATTATACTTGAAAACAGGGCAACTTCATACCGCTATCAATAATCCCCCGCGCTTTAGCGTTCAACGTCTGCTAGTAAAGAGTCAATAGTTTACGACTGTTTACTTAATTTAATCTGTGTATAATAAGACAATTTTTTTGATTGTATTATTAGTATTTCATAAGCATTTAATCGGTTTCGTTAATAATATCAATTTGACTCAAACTCATAACAAGGATAATACTATGCTACTTCAAGGACAACGCTTTGTCGTTACGGGCATCGCCAGCAAACTTTCTATCGCATGGGCGATCGCTGAAGCGCTACATCGTGAAGGTGCATCGTTAATTTTGACGTATCCAAACGATAAAATTAAAAAGCGTGTGGATATGGCAGCAGAGCATTTTGAGGCTGACTTAGTACTTGAATGTGATGTGGCGTCTGATGCGTCTATTGCCGCCTGTTTTGAGCAAGTCACTGCGCATTGGGGTGATGGCATTGATGGTGTAGTTCATGCCATTGGCTTTGCACCGATGGATCAGCTCGATGGTGACTTTACCAATGCTACGACGCGTGAGGGTAGTCAAATAGCCCACGATATTTCAAGCTATAGCTTTGTCGCCCTTGCTAAAGAAGCGCGCGCCCTGCTCGCAATGCGTCACGGTTCTATGTTGACCTTAACGTATGAAGGTAGCATCTCGGTATTGCCAAATTACAACGTGATGGGTATGGCAAAAGCCAGTCTTGAGGCCAGTGTCCGTTATTTAGCCACCTCAATGGGCGGTGAAGGTATTCGTGTGAATGCGATTTCAGCGGGTCCTATTCGTACTCTTGCCGCTAGTGGCATTAAATCATTCCGTAAAATGCTGGATATCAGTGAAAAAATTGCACCATTGCAGCGTAATATCAGCCAAATGGAAGTCGGTAATGCGGCGCTATTCTTACTATCGCCATGGGCGTCGGGTATCACTGGTGAGATTATGTTCGTTGATGCCGGCTTTAATACCGTTGCTATTAGTGAGCAGTTAATGATGCTTGATCTTGATGAACCAAAAAAATAAATTGAGAAATCAGTGGCTGCCTATTTGGTAGTAATAGTTAACTATTCGCTATAGTAAATATTAGGAAGACAGCCAATAGGCTGTCTTTTTTTAGTTATACTATAGGCCTTTTTTGGCGACAAGATCTTAGGCGGCGGATATGATAACCAGACTTCCAAAATGGATATTTTGGGGTGGGGCGGTGTTAGCTTTTAGTGCGGGCTGTGTTAATACTGCTGCGCTCATGGGCTTTACCAATCTGTCAGTGTCGCACGTTACGGGTAACGTCAGTTTATTTGCCGCTGCCGTCGCGCATTTTGATGGGCGCAGTATTCTATATATTGGTGCGTCATTGTTATCGTTTTTGGCAGGAGCAATATTAAGCGGTTTTGTGATTGGTCACAAAACTTTAAAGCTGGGTAGAAGCTACGGTCGTGCCCTATATATTGAGGCGGGGCTATTGTTGATTAGCTATTTTTTATATCAACAACATGATTACTTAGGGCAATTAGCGGCAGCAATGGCTTGTGGGCTACAGAATGCGATGGTTGCAACCTATAGTGGCGCAGTTATTCGTACCACTCATTTAACAGGCTTAACCTCAGATATGGGCGCAACCATAGGTAACTGGCTGGCTGGACGACCCATCAGTAAGCCTACGTTAGGATTTCAGGCAATAATTTGGTATTGCTTTTGCGGTGGCGGGGCAGTGGGTGCATTTTTATACGCTAGAGTTGGTTATGGCGCGCTATTTGTACCGATTGCTATTGTACTGACGGCTGCATTCTTTTATAACTATGCCTCAGAACGTCTACCTGAAAAACGTCAGCCCAGACGCAAAAGACGCCCATCGGATAGATAGGCGTCTTTCAGTTTTGTCTATTGGTTAAAAGAAGATAGATATTTATTTATCTTCTTCCTCTTCATGATCCTCGTGCTCATGTAAGCCTTGCATCATATCAAGCGCGCATTCATCGGTACGCTGTTGATCTTTTTCAGCAAGATCGTCTTGATTGATATCCTTCGGTGCCATTTTAGTTGTTGGATCAACTTTGCTACGTGCCATAAGATACTCCTAGTTGTTGTTATTGTTCAATATAATATTTTATTGAGATTATATCTAAAGTCTATACTTTAAGTATCGGACAGCACTCAGGTTTTGTACAGGGTTTAATAAGGCTAGTTTAGTATTGATATGTAATGCACTATCTGTTTAACTAAATAATTGTTTATCGTCGATAGAATGATAAGCGTACTGTTACTATTTACTCCGTGATTTTCTCTCCGAGCACCATTGTAATAAGGAAATTCTATGTCAGAGCAAAGGCTAGACAGTCATCTGCCCGATGATGGCAACGAATATTTATTTACCGACACTTTTCCAAAAGGTACGGGTAAAGGTTTAATCGTAGTTGCGATTGCTGCGATTATCAGTATGATTATTTATAACGTGCTGCCTTATGATATCAACGCTAATAAAGGCCTTGCCATGCTGTTTTTTATTGGCGTGCTATGGTTGACCGAAGCAATACATGTGACTATTACCGCGATATTGGTTGTGGTAATAGGGGCGCTTATTGGTCTGCCGGACTTCGATGCTGAAATTGGCTTACAAAGCTTTGCTAACCCAATTATTTATTTGTTCTTTGGTGGTTTTGCTTTAGCAGCAGCGCTGCACGTACAGCAATTGGATAGAAAAATTGCGCTCAAGATTCTATCGCTGGCTGGTGGCAATCTTAGAACTGCAGTATTTTTAATATTTGCCGTCACTGCCTTTTTATCGATGTGGATATCGAACACAGCTACTGCAGCGATGATGTTGCCATTGGTGCTGGGTATTTTAACGAAGGTTGACCGTGAAAACGACCGTGGCACTTTTGTATTCGTGCTACTGGGTGTTGCTTATTCTGCTAGCCTTGGTGGTTTGGGCACGATTGTTGGGTCACCGCCCAATGCGATTGCTGCCAAAGCGCTCAATATTGCTTTTATTGACTGGATGAAGTTTGGTATTCCAATGATGTTGGTACTGTTGCCAGTATTACTAGGGGCGATGTATATTTTCCTTAAACCTAATCTTAACCGTCAGGTAACGCTTATTGAAGATGAGCCTATCGCATGGAATAAGCCCCGTGTGCTAACCATCATTGTCTTTATAGTAACCGCATTAAGCTGGATATTCTCTAAGAAAATCGGTGCGGCATTAGACATTACCGATACCGATGCGGTTGTCGCCTTGACAGCAGCAGCAGCGGTGGTCAGTTTAGGCTTAGTATCATGGAAAGAGGTCTCTGATAATACTGATTGGGGCGTGCTCATGCTATTCGGTGGTGGTATTGCGCTATCAACAGTTCTAAAAGTCTCAGGTGCCTCGTTGGTACTAGGTATGACCGTTGCTAATGCGTTGTCCGCTGCACCGCTTATCGTAGTAGTGCTTGCTGTATCAGCATTCATTATCTTCTTAACGGAGTTTGCTTCTAATACCGCTTCTGCAGCGCTTTTAGTGCCGGTATTCGCGGCTATTGCCGAGCAAATGGGTCTACCGCCTGCCGTATTGGTCATGATTATCGGTATTGGTGCATCGTGTGCCTTTATGCTACCGGTTGCCACTCCGCCAAATGCGATTGTCTTTGGTACAGGCCTTATTAAGCAGTCAGAAATGATACGTGTTGGGGTCATATTAAATATCATCGCTACGTTTATCGTGGGATTATGGGCATATTTTTTCTTACTTTAACTACTGATTAATTTAGTATTGTAGCCATGTATATAAAAACCCGATGTCTGAGCAGTAGCTGGACTGAACTGACCCCCATAAGTTGGACACAACTTACGGGGGTTATTTTATGAAAAAATGAGAGTCAATAAAACAGCTTAAATCAAAAACTATTCAGCATAATCAATCCAAATCCAGCCATTTTCTAACCATTCCATTACCTCGTCAGGGTCAATACCTTCCATGTCATCAAGAGTCAAATGCGCACCATTCGATAAGCGCACCAATAACGCGGTTGCAGTCTCATCGAGGCCATCCAGCCGTTGACCATTCGCGTATAAAGTTATGCCTTCATTCGTTTGGTTGTAGAGTAAGCGGTTGCTATAATCTGCTTGTAGCGTGGCGCCATCGGCCAACGCTGTTATCATCTCATCGGTATTCATCGTCTCTTCAGGCACCAGCACATCGTATTGACGCTTGCTGACCACTTCGCACACCGCTTGGCGAATGATGTCGGCACCGCGTTCTGACTGTAGTAACGCTGATAATTGCGTAGTGATCGCGTCAATACTATCTGCTTGTAATTCACCTGAGGACTGTGATGCCTGTGGTAATAACATCGGCACAAACAGCGCGCTATCATTGGTCGCCACATCAGCAAGACTGTCGATAACTTGCATTAAATTGGGGCGACGGCAGCCAAATGAAAATGTCAGACAATCATCTTGCGCCAGTCCAAAATGAGACAGTTTAGGTGGTACATAGAGCACATCACCGGGCTCCAATATCTCATCAAAAATAATCTCGCCCATATCATCAAACAGTCGAATGGGCTCATCTGCAACAAATTCAGTCTGCTCATCACAGAGCTTACCGAGCTGCCAACGGCGCTGTCCATAACCTTGCGCTAAAAATACATCATAATCATCATAATGTTTGCCAACTGAGCCGCCTTTTGGCGCGTACGAGACCATAATATCATCACGCTGCCACTGCGGTATAAAATCCAACGCTTGCCATAATTGTGCTAGCTCCGGCGACCACTGCTCAAGATTTTGTACCAATACGGTCCATTGATCTGGCAAGTTGTCAAAATCAGCTTCAGCTAATGGACTTTTTCTAAGCTGCCATTGAGGCTCGTCAGCTTGCTTGGTTGCTGATTGAGTAAGCAGTCTGGCGGTGGCATCTTCATCTAATGCTAAACCTAAAATATCATCCGGCTCAAACATACCGATAAGCTGTGGCAGACCTTGCTTGATGAGTAATGGCTTTTTTTGCCAGTAGTCGCTTAAAAACTGTTCTGGGGTGATGGAATCGGGTAAACAAAGTTTTAAAGCACTCATTGGTAAATCCATGTGATTAATTGGGTTAAAATCTTAATTTTTTAATATAAAAGCTAGGTTTGCTTTAGAAAAATAATGTAATAGTTTATGATTGCCAGTAATCTAGTGGCTTATATAAGCTATTTAATATACTTTAGGATATTCATGAAAAAATTACAAATTATCGCGATATTTGCCAGCATATTCTTACTACAAGCTTGTGTGCACAAACTGGTTACCGTACCGGTCAAAGTCGCCTACAAAACCACCAAAGGTGTGGTTAAAGGTACGGTTGCCGTGACTAAAGCCATCATACCCGGCGGCGATGAAGATGATAATGATGGAAAGAACAGAAAGAATAAAAAATAAAACCTTACCCGTCGACTATGGCAGTTAACATCATAGTAGTCAGAGTAAGGTTATAGATTGGATATAGTGAGTGAGTAACAACCACTCATTTATACCTCTTATTTATTAAGTCTATTACTTATCAAGCTTGGCAATCCATTCTTTAATCGTACGCGCTTGCTCATCTGCATTACCAATGTAAGTTGCAGGCGTCATCTCACGTAGGCGTGTTTTATCCGCATCACTAACGGCTGATAGTTCATCACTTTCAACAAACGTCAACATCGCTTCGCGGGTCATGGCATTGCCACGAGTTAGGGCTTTAAGTTTCTCGTAAGGGTTTTCAACACGGTAGCGACGCATCACGGTTTGAATGGGTTCTGCCAATACTTCTTGCGCATTATCTAAGTCGTCATTCAAGCGCTGTGCATTTAATTCAAGTTTGCTGACGCCTTTTAAACACGCATCATAAGCAATCATGCTTTGAGCCAGACCAACACCGATATTACGTAGTACCGTTGAGTCTGATAAATCACGCTGCATACGTGAAATTGGTAGCTTTTCACCCAAATGGGCAAGCATCGCATTTGCCACACCCAAGTTACCTTCTGAGTTTTCAAAGTCAATCGGATTTACTTTATGCGGCATGGTAGAAGAACCCACTTCACCCTCTTTTAGGCGCTGTTTAAAATAGCCCAAACTAATATATTGCCAAATATCACGGTTGAAATCGATTAGTATCGTATTAAAACGTTTTACCACATCAAACAGCTCAGCGATATAATCATGCGGCTCAATTTGCGTGGTATAAGGGTTAAAAGTCAGCTCGAGGCTTTCACCAATAAAACGCTCAGCATGTGCTTGCCAATCAACATCGGGATATGAGGCATAGTGAGCGTTATAGTTACCGACCGCCCCATTCATTTTACCCAACAGTTCAACTTGACCGATTTGTTTGATTTGACGGGCTAAGCGGTAAGCGACGTTGGCCATTTCTTTACCAAGGGTCGTTGGACTTGCCGTTTGACCGTGGGTGCGTGACAACATTGGCTGGTCAGCATGAGTGATTGCTAAGTCAACAATGCTATCGGTCACTTGCTGCATTTTAGCTACTACAATCTCGCGGCTGTCTTTGAGCATTAGTGCATACGATAGGTTGTTAATATCTTCACTGGTACAGGCAAAGTGAATGAACTCTAATGAATCCTCAAGTGCTGCTTGACCACGGAATTTATCTTTGATGAAGTATTCAACCGCTTTCACATCATGGTTGGTCGTCGCTTCGATATCTTTAATCGCTTGTGCATCTGCTTCACTAAAGTCATCAACAATGCTATTTAAGAAAGCATTGGTCTCATCATTAAACGCTGCTAACTCACCAATCGCATTATTATCAGCCAATGATTGTAACCAGCGGATTTCAACAGTAACGCGGGCTTTGATTAGACCAAATTCAGATAGATAAGGGCGTAAGCTATCCGCTTTAGAAGCGTAACGGCCGTCGATTGGAGAGAGTGCGGTCAAGGCAGATAAAGTGGTCATAGATATCCTTTAATGAAGTCAGTCAGGTTAGTAAAAAAATGATTATAATTAGAGTGCAAAATCAGTTAAATATTTTAATTAAGAACTGCTTGTTTTTATGCTTAAATTAATACTTAGCCTATTAATATTGTGGCTTTAAAAAGACGCAGCAGCATCAAGCGCTGCGGATATAAATAGTATGATAAAAGCCACTGAGCAAAGAATTTGAATGGTTAAAGCTATCAGTAAAATATTACGTTTCTTTGGTGAATATCTAGGGCTGTTTTTACTGGAAAGTCTGAAAATACTGATAATTAGGTATAATAAAATGACAATCCAAAGGGTGTAGAAAATGATAAACATCTTTTTTGCTCTTTATTTTTAGCCTAAAACCCACACGGCGCATCAATAGACGCAATCACGCCACCGCCTAAACAGACTTCATCGATATAAAATACGGCGGACTGACCCGGAGTAACCGCACGTTGTGGTGCATCAAATATCACGCGTACTTCACTACCGTCATCTTTTATTGCAAATACGCGGCAAGTTTGATCAGGCTGACGATAACGAGACTTTGCCATACAGCGTAAGCCTTCAGAGCTAAATATTTCCGCAGGCGGTAGACCGTCTATCCAATCAAGCTTATAAGCTTGTAGCTCATTACTTAGCATCATTGGATGTTCATGACCTTGGCCGACGATTAAACGGTTGTTATCCAAGTCTTTTGCCAGTACAAACCATGGTTCTTCGGGACGGTCTTTAACGCCACCGATACCAATACCACCGCGCTGACCTAAAGTGTAATACATCAGACCATCATGAGTGCCGATAGTGATGCCGTCATCAGTGATAATATCGCCTTTTTGGGCAGGCAAATACTGCTGTAAAAAGTCTTTAAAGCGACGCTCACCGATAAAACAAATGCCGGTTGAGTCTTTTTTATTGGCGGTAATCAAATCATGCTCTTCAGCGATTTGACGAACCACTGGCTTTTCAAGTTCACCTACTGGGAATAGGGTTTTGGCAAGTTTGTCACCGCCAACGGCATGCAAGAAATAGCTTTGGTCTTTATTGTTGTCTAAACCACGCAATAGCTGTGCCACAGTTTCGCCATTAGCGTTTATATAATTAACACTGCGGCGGGTGTAGTGTCCAGTAGCGATATAGTCAGCACCAAGCGTTAACGCATAATCTAAAAAGGCTTTAAACTTAATTTCTTTATTACATAAGATATCAGGATTGGGTGTACGTCCTGCTTTATATTCGGCTAAAAAATGCTCAAAAACGCGATCCCAATATTCCATTGCAAAGTTAGCGGTATGGAGTTTAATACCAATTTTGTCACAGACTGACTGCGCATCGGCTAAATCATCCATCGCCGTACAATATTCTGTCCCGTCATCTTCTTCCCAATTCTTCATAAACAGACCTTCGACAATAAAGCCTGCCTGCTGAAGTAAAACAGCAGAAACAGAAGAGTCGACGCCACCTGACATACCGACAATCACCCGCGTGGTTGCAGGATTCTCAATATCGGTAAGGGTCAAGGCGCAATGGGCGCTAAAAGAGTTTGGGGCTTGGGTGGCTGACGTATCGGGCATGGTTGACATAGCTAACATAACAAAGCACTCAACAACTTATGGTAAAATAAGCGTCATATTATACCAGCTAATTGAAACAGGTGGCGTCTTGCCAGCCTATTCGGCTATAAAATTTCAAATAATAAGTATTGATAGCATTTAGAATAACCGTTTTATAAATTTTAAATAACCTCTACACTTTTCTCCTTACTTTCTTTTTAATAGACTTTGGGATAATCATGATAAAAATTGGTCAAGGTATAGACGTTCATGCGTTTCATAATACTGGCGAACAGCAACAATATGTGGTACTAGCGGGCGTGGCTATTGAACATACACACAGCTTGCTGGCGCATTCTGATGGTGATGTGGTATTGCATGCACTTGCTGATGCTTTACTCGGTGCATTAGCTCTTGGTGATATCGGGCAGCATTTTCCTGATACCGATGCGGCTCATGCAGGACTTGATTCGCGGATTTTGCTGCGTTATGTCTATGGTAAGGTTCAAGCCGCAGGTTATAAATTGGGCAATGCTGATATTACTATTATGTGTGAACGCCCGAAAATTGCCCCTTATAACCAAGCCATGCGTGACAGTATCGCCAGCGACTTACAAACTGCAGTCAGTAATATCAGCATTAAAGCCACCACCACTGAAAAATTAGGCTTTACAGGTCGCCAAGAGGGCATTATGGCCAATGCCGTGGTATTATTGGTGCCGATGCTTTAATCTATCACTAATGATATCCGTCAGCGATATCAGCCATGCTTGTAATGTCGTCACGCTTGCCCCATCTATGAGCAACACGACACCTTTATATTCAAAATATTCAAAAAGACCTCATAGTTAACAATAACTGGTTTTAACCTTCTTTACTCAATAGGAGTTTTTATGACTGAGCAAACCCCCAATACTGCTGCAAACGATGTTGAACAGCTGATTCGTGATCAAATTAAAGACAATAAAGTTATTTTATATATGAAAGGTACACCGCAGTTTCCGCAGTGTGGTTTTTCTGCAAAATCGATTGAAGTTCTTACCCAAATTGGTCGTCCATTTGCCTTTGTAAATATCTTAGAAAATCCAGAAATTCGTGCTACTTTACCAAAAATTGCCAACTGGCCAACCTTTCCACAACTGTGGATTGATGGTGAATTGATGGGCGGCTCAGACATTATTTTGCAAATGTATCAATCAGGCGAGCTTAAGCCGCTGGTTGAAGCTAATAGCCCAGCTGCATAATTGATAAAGATATTTAATTAAGCTTTTTTATTATTAAGCTCATAAGTTTCATCCCTAAAAGCTCGAGTAAACCCTTAATTGGTTGCTCGGGCTTTTATTGTTTTTATCAGTTTTAACCCCATATATGCTTCAAGATTAAGTATTATTAAAATATTAATGAGAAGAGGTTATGATGACTAATCAACCAGTAGAATCGAAAGTGCCTGAACCACAAATAATTGAGGCAGAAGCAGCCGAGCAAGCTGCTATCGAAAAACGCCGTGAGTATCTAAAAAACGAATCAACACGTTTAATAGATATTGCAGGCAGTGAGCCATATTCAGCGCTAAAATGTATCCATCAGCTCAGTGTAGCAGGCGGTGCGACTGAAGGGACATATGTGGCTATTGAGCAGCGTATTGTCGCTGATCAAGATGCGGCTGGTGCTTATCATTTAGCGCTGTTGGCACAAAACACGCCAGACTTACCGATTGATGTGCGTCAGCTTATCGAGATGGTCGTCAATAAAGGCGATAACGATCAGCGTTTAGCTTTGTTAAAAAACCTGCTACTGCCGCCAGTTGCATTGATTAAAGAGCAAATTTTGGCGAGTAATGACGGTGATGCGATTGGACAAATGAATGCTTATTTGCAAATCAATCCCGAAGGCTATGGCAGCCATCATATGCTGAGCAGCGGCCATTCAGATCATATTGTGCCTCTTAGTTAAGTCAAAGTGGCTAAGTATTTAAGTCACAGAAACTAAGTCAAAGTAGTTTAATTCAATTATAACAATAAAGTAATAGCAGTGCAGTTAAGCCCAGTGAAAGACTCATTATCAAACACAGGTTTCATTATTTCTAATGCAATTATTTTAAAAGCATCTGAAAAAAGCGCTCAAAAATTGCTATAATTACCGGCTATTAATTTTCTAAACACGACCGATGCTGATTTATCCTATTGCAAGTTATTGCTAATAAATCAATTACTTGTAGTGGCACAGTCACAATCCGTCAAGCGAGGCATACATGCAATACCCAAAAATTTACGACGTGGTGGTCATCGGTGGCGGTCATGCCGGTACAGAAGCGGCGCTGGCTGCTGCACGTATGGGCGCACAAACCTTGTTATTGACGCATAATATTGAGACACTTGGGCAGATGAGTTGTAATCCGGCGATTGGCGGTATCGGTAAGTCGCATCTGGTACGTGAGATTGATGCGCTTGGCGGTGCAATGGCATTGGCTACGGACAAATCAGGTATTCAGTTTCGGGTATTGAATAGTCGTAAAGGTGCTGCCGTTCGTGCGACGCGTGCACAAGCAGATCGTATTCTTTATAAAGCAGCCATTCGCCATACCTTAGAGAATCAGCCTAACCTTGATATATTCCAACAAGCGGCTGATGATATTTTGGTTGGAAATGGTCGTGCGACTGGTGTTGTCACTGCGACAGGTATTGTCTTTAAAACTGAAACGGTTATTTTAACCTCAGGTACGTTTTTAGGCGGCGTTATCCATATTGGGTTAGAGAATTCAAAAGGCGGACGCGCAGGGGATCCACCTTCTATTAAACTTGCGGATCGCTTACGTGAATTAAAACTTCCCGTCGGTCGCTTGAAAACAGGCACGCCAGCGCGTATCGATGCACGCAGTGTGGACTTTAGTGTGATGACGGTACAGCCGGGTGATACTCCATTACCAGTGATGAGTTATATGGGTAATGTTGAGATGCACCCTGAACAGGTCAACTGTTATATTACCCATACTAATGCACGTACCCATGACATTATCCGTGAAAATTTAGACCGTTCACCGATGTTCTCTGGCAAAATCGAAGGCGTTGGTCCACGTTATTGTCCGTCTATTGAAGATAAGATTCACCGCTTTGCTGATAAAGACAGCCATCAAATTTTTATCGAGCCGGAAGGTCTGACCACCCATGAGCTATATCCCAATGGTATTTCAACCAGTCTACCGTTCGATGTGCAATTAGAATTCATTCATAGTATGAAAGGCTTAGAGAATGCTCATATCACCCGCCCCGGTTATGCGATTGAATATGATTATTTTGATCCGCAAAGCTTGAAACCAACCCTTGAAACTAAGTCGATTGAGCGTCTGTATTTTGCTGGTCAAATTAATGGTACGACGGGCTATGAAGAAGCGGGCGTTCAAGGCTTACTTGCCGGTACCAATGCCGCATTGGTCACCACTAATAATAGTGACTTTGATATTTGGACACCACGCCGCGATCAGGCATATTTGGGTGTACTCGTTGATGACTTGATAACTCATGGAACGACTGAGCCATATCGGATGTTTACCAGCCGTGCTGAATACCGCCTGCTACTACGTGAAGATAATGCCGATCAAAGATTGACAGAAATCGGGCGTAAATTAGGTTTGGTGGACGATGTGCGCTGGCAGGCTTATGAAGAAAAAATGAACGCTATCAGTACAGAAACGGCGCGTCTAAAAGATATGTGGGCAACCCCTATTAATGCCTTAGGTGCTCAAGTAACCGCGCAGACAGGTGAGGCGTTATCAAAAGAATCTAATGCTTATGATTTGCTGAAACGTCCACAGATACATTTTGCTGATATTGCTGCGATTACCGATTCACAAGTTGATACTTTGGTCGGTGAGCAGATTGAGATATCAGTCAAATATGCGGGTTATATTGATCGTCAACAAGAAGATATTGATCAGATGAAGCGTTTAGAGAATACGACCTTGCCGACAGATTTTGATTACAGTATGGTGTCAGGCTTGTCTAATGAGGTGGTACAAAAACTGGCGCAAGTACGTCCTGCAACGCTTGCACAAGCGGGTCGGGTGAGCGGCGTGACGCCTGCAGCGATTCAAATACTAGCGATGACGGTTAAAAAGCAGAAAAAAATAAAAGCAGCTTTAGGGTCATAAATCATCTTAAATTAGCGTGATGCTGCTTTCATTTTATTCGGAATTATGCTGACCTGAGTCTATACATGATTGAAGCCATTGTTTTTGCGATTACCATTGTTATGCCCAACCTTATGTTAATGGGGTTGGGTTTTTTTATGCAAAAAAACGGACAGGCAAGCAAAGCCTTTGTCGATCAAGCTTCCAGTTTTGTCTTTAATTACTGTCTGCCTGCCTTGTTGTTCTTCAGCGTAGTTGATAGTGATGTTAATTATGCTAAGCAAATAATACTCATAGCTGCTGGTATTGTTGTCACCTTTATCTTGTTTATTGGTTCTGAGCTGTATGCTAATCGCTTCATTAGTAAGCCTGCCGATCAGGGCGTATTCGTTCAAGGCATATTCCGCAGTAATATGGCGATTATTGGCTTGGCAACCGTCGCCAATGCTTATGGTGAAGAAGGCTTAAGTATTGGCGCGGTATACATGGGGGTGGTGACGATATTGTTTAATATCCTTGCGGTCATTACCCTAAGCCGAGTATCCAAAAGTGTGGATGATACGTGGATGAGTCGCAGTATAATGGTTATTAAAAAGCTGGCGACCAATCCGCTTATGATTGCGCTAGTGGCGGCTTTTGCCTACAAAGCGCTGTCGCTACCACCTATTACCGGGGTTATTCATACGACAGGAGATCTATTAGCGTCAGTAGCATTGCCCCTAGCATTGATTTGCGCGGGGGCTAGCATTGATTTGAAGTCGATGCTGAGCCTTTCAGGCATATCCATGCAGGCAAGTATAGGTCGTATCGTGATTGCCCCGCTGATAGCAGTTGCAGTCGGTCTTAGTTTTGGATTAACAGGTATGCACATGGGTGTACTGTTTTTAATGGCTGCTGCACCGACCGCTGCCGCCAGTTACGTGATGGCAAAGGCGATGGGTGGTAATGATGTTCTCGCTGCCAATATTTTAGCTTTTACCACAGTGGTGGGTCTTTTCGGTATGGCAATTGGGGCGGGGATATTGCGGGGATTAGGATTGATGTAAGGAGTATGGTCTTTTGTCATTGTCATCGTCAATATCACTTCTATTACCACTGCCATTAACACTTTTAAAACAGCCAGACACTCAGCTGTTCTAGTTTGAAAGTTGGCACTATGTAAAAATATAACTCCTAATAAACATTCTTCTATTCATCTAACCTAGTCATTTATAACCATCTATTACCTAATCTGTAGCAATCATATCTACATTATTGTGGGTATCCTGCTGACTTGAGCCATTTATGACCGAATCTATCATCTTTGCCCTTACGATTGTTGTGCCCAATTTAGCTTTGATTGCGTTGGGTTATTTTATGCAAAGAAAAGGCCAAGCCAGCCAAACCTTTATTGACCAAGCATCAAAATTTGTTTTTACCTATTGCCTGCCAGCTTTGCTATTTTTTAGTGTGGTCGATAGTGATGTAGATTATGCCAAGCAAGCTACGTTGATTGCCGCTGGCGTGCTGATCACCTTTATTTTATTTATTGGGGCAGAAGTTTATGCCAAGTTTTTTATTACTGACTCTGAAAACAAAGGGGTATTTGTACAAGGCGTCTTTCGTAGCAATCTAGCGATTATTGGTTTATCGACTGTATCGAATGCTTATGGGTCGGCAGGTTTAAGTATAGGAGCTGTGTACATTGGAGTCGTATCAATATTATATAACACCTTGTCAGTGCTCACTTTAAGCCGTACCTCACAAGATGCAGAGGAGTCTTGGGCTAGCCGTGGCATAGGTATCATCAAAAACCTAGCAACTAATCCGCTTATTTTGGCATTGTTGGCCGCTTTTATTTACAAGGCCCTACCACTACCGCCGCTCACTGGCGTCATTCACGATACAGGTGATTTACTCTCATCCGTGGCGCTACCATTAGCATTAATTTGCGCAGGTGCCAGTCTCGATCTGAAATCTATGCTGCGCCCTTCGGGATTGTGTATGCAGGCCAGTGCTGCGCGTATTATTATTGCGCCCATGCTGGCAGTCGTTATTGGCTTGAGCTTTAACTTAACCGGTATACACATGGGTGTGCTATTTTTGATGGTATCAGCGCCTGCAGCGGCCGCCGGTTATGTCATGGCAAAATCCATGGGTGGTAATGAAGTGTTGGCCGCCAATATTTTGGCCTTTACTACAGTGATAGGCATGTTTGGTATGGCGCTTGGAGCAGGGTTGTTACATGGTTTTGGGTTGATATAAAATCTGTATGCTAGTAGAAATCATTTGTTAATTAAAAATAATATATTACTTTATTAAAATAGCCTAAGTAATAAACACCAAAAACTAATTCTTAAACACTAAAATTTAAGTATCAGATTCTAGACAGTAAAAATCCCACTTGATATCCTAAGTGGGATTTTTTATATTAATAATACTTAATTGATAATGCTCGTCGAAAAAGTCTTCGGCTTGAATAGCGAATCTATTCCTTTAATGTTAACTCTTTAAAGTAATACCAACTGTTTTGTACCTGATACAAAGGCACGATAGATAATCTATAATAATAATTAACCCAATAAAAATTTATCGAACTAACAGACAAGGAGCGCTTTAAATGCAATTTTTAAACCGAGCTGAAGTGACTGAACATCTTAGTATGCAAGCTGCTATCGATACGATTGAGCAGCTACTACACCAACAAGCTAATCATCCCAGCTGGATTAAATCACCTGAGCGTTTAGTGATAGAAACCTTTAGCGAAGACCTCTATGGTGATCAAATTGATAGCGACCAGTCTTCTACTAATAAAACCAAACACAGCTCAGGCTCGCATTTATCTATGCCTGCCACCATCTATGACGGTGAGCAGGAATATACGGCGGTCAAACTAGTCACTATCTGTCCTGATAATCCCAGTCGTGACCTACCAACGACGACTGCTATTATTACCGTATCCAATAATGCCACTGGTGAAATATTAGCGGTGATGGATGGTGTTTATATTACTCAAGTGCGAACCGCAGCACTATCGGGTATCGCGACTAAATATATGGCAGCCGATAACTGTCAAAGGATAGCAGTCATAGGTTGCGGCGGTATGGCATATGAGCAACTACACGCTGTACTAACGGTACGCCCTGGAATTAAAATAGTTTATCTCTGGAATAGAAGCATGCAGGGGGCAGAGGAGTTTAAGACGCAATTTGCTCGTGACTATCCGCAATGGAAAATTGAATTAAGGGTTTGCGAACAGCTTGAAGAGGCTCTTAAAGATGCAGATATTATTAATCTTGCAACGCGTTCCGATACTGGTTTGTTTAGTACCCAGCAAATCAAGCCTAACGTCCACATCAATGCCGTAGGAGCATATCTACCATCGATGAAAGAAGTCAGCAATGATGTCATAGAAAATAGCAGTATGGTGGTCGTTGATGATTTAGCTGGATGTCGCCATGAAGCCGGTGACTTAATTCAAGCGCACAAGGCCGCTAATTGTGCGTGGACATGGGATGATCTTAGCGGGGACTTACAAGCACTCGTGACTGGGAAATTAACAAACAAGTTCAATAAGTCCGAGCCGAGCATTACATTATTTAAATCGGTAGGCGCAGCCAGTTTTGATGCCGCAGTAGCATTATATGTCGCACAACTTGCTGAGCAACAAAACCTTGGGACTTCACTCTCTTAAAGGTTTAGATTTCCTAAATATTTAACACGTGCTAATAATAAGTAGTCATTGTAACCATTATAATGGTCAGAAATTAAAAAACCTCCTACTTTTAAAAAAGTAGGAGGTTTTTTCTGATACAGGGATAATGTACTAACTATTTGTGACGATTATTACGTCTCTCTTCACGGCGCTTTTTACCTTTAGGGCTAATACTATATGTTAAATAGGCAAATATCGCCATAACAGCAATAAAAGCTAAGATGTATAAAAATATCGAAGAACCTATTAAAGGAGAAGCATCCATGTCAAGTATCCTGTTAGAGTTTTTCTTTTATTATGCAAGCGCTGCTGTCGATTGTAAAGTAAACAAATTCAACTGAGGTACAAGTGACAAAGAATGTAGACGAGCGGTTTGATCATGGACATTAGCGGTGACGATTAATTCATCCGGTTGATATTTTGTAATAAACTCAGCAATTTTTGGCTGTATGGTTTCTACTGAACCAATAAAGGAAACTGCCAGCGCCTTATCGACTGCCATTTTTTCTGCAGGACTCCATATTGCATTCATATTTTCTATAGGTTTTGGCATTTGCCCCCGCTCATTACGCAGCAGATGCACAAAGCTTTGCTGCGCTGAAGTGAAATGATAGTTAGCAGTTGCGTCATCATCAGCTAAAAATAGATTTGCAGCAAGCATTACATAAGGTTTATCGAGATAAGCGGAAGGTTGGAACTGCTCGCGATAAGTAGTGATCGCATGTTCTAACATTTGCGGCGCAAAGTGGGATGCAAACACATAGGGTAGTCCTAAGTGTGCTGCCAAAGTAGCGCCAAATAGCGAGGAACCCAAGATCCAAATTGGCACGTTTGATTTTGCTCCAGGAAATGCTTGCACTGGACTGTTATCAGTACCATCACCTAACAGATACAACAATTCTTGCACGTCTTGTGGAAAACGCTCGGCATCTTGCATCTGTCGACGTAGAGCCTGGAAAGTCGCGCCATCAGTACCCGGCGCACGGCCTAAGCCTAAGTCGATACGATCACCATATAAAGCTTGAAGCGTGCCAAATTGCTCAGCAACCACTAATGGTGCGTGATTGGGCAGCATAATACCACCAGAGCCAATACGAATATGCTCGGTTTGGCTGCCAATATGTGATAGCAGTACTGACGTTGCGGCACTGGCGATACCCGCCATATTATGATGCTCTGCCATCCAGTAACGATTGAGGCCAACTTCTTCCGCTTTTTGAGCGATCTCAACGGTTTGGGTGATTCCATCAGCAATAGTTTTGCCGGTTGGAACGGGTGCCAAGTCTAGGAAGGATAAAGGAATTTTATTAGTATTAATATCAGTCATAAATCACCTATTATTATAAATTTAAAAGTATTCACAGGCTTATTTTGGCAGCCTTTTATATGCTGCTCACAGTAGGCCTTGAATGCTTAACACTTAATATAATGGGGCAGTTATTTTGAATATAAAGGCAAGTGTTAATAATGATAACAAATCTCAACGCTTAGGATGTAGGTCTTATAAACAGAAGGGAGAAGTCAATTTATAAGCCAATGGCATGGATTTTTGATATAGCGTGCTGACTGAGCGTATAGTTAAGACGTTTGAATAAATTTATGTAGCTCATATTAAATAAATTTAATCACTCAATATTCAAATATCATGGTTTTAAACTTTAAAAATATAATGGTTAAAAATAATAAGGGATATATATGAATATTTCAGCTAGAAATCAGCTTAAAGGCAAAGTCAAAGAACTCAAAAAAGGCCCAGTTTCTACAGAGGTAGTGATCGACGTTAATGGTTCAGAAGTTGTTTCTAGTATTACGACAGCGTCTGCAGAAAGCCTAAATCTCAGCGTTGGAGATGACGTTGTGGCCATTGTAAAAGCCAGTAATGTAATGGTTGGAAAAGAATAGGTTATTAGTAAGATAGATACTTAAGCATAAAAAACGCCATTAAGATTATTCTTAATGGCGTTTTTTATGCTTAGCCTTATTAATTAAGTTACTAACCAAACTGCTTTTGGCAAAGCTCCATAAAGGCACGCCCATACTGACGGATTTCAGCATCATCACGCACCGCCATCCAACTGGTAAAGCGGCCAAAATGATCCACTGGAATGGCGGTTAGATTATGATAATGGCTTGGCTCAAATGCCATTTCAGCGATAATACCAATCCCTAATCCCAGTCCCACATAAGTGCTAATCACGTCAGCATCTAACGCAGATAATACAATATCAGGCTCAAGCCCCGCATCACTAAATGCTTTGTCAATCGCTCCGCGTCCAGTAAAGCCTCCGTGATAAGTCACAATCGGATAGCTGGCAAGAGTAGGTAAATCTATACTTTTCTCACCTGCAAGTTCATGGTCACTTGGTACGATAACGCGGTGCGTCCAATCATAGTAGCGATAGCAGCGCAGATAATTATTATGGAGTAAGGACTCAGTGGCAATACCAATATCAGCTTGTCCGCGAATCACCATTTGAGCAATAGTTTCAGGATCGGACTGCTGAAGAATCAAGTTTACTTTAGGAAAGAGCGCTTTAAACTCTTTCACCACTTGTGGCAATACATAACGGGCCTGCGTATGCGTCGTTGCAATCGTTAATGTGCCGATATTAGGATTATTAAAATCTAAGCTTAAATTTTCAATAGTGCGAATTTCAGCAAAGATCGACTCAATATGCGGCATCAATGCGGTGCCCATCGTGGTCAATCCTGTTAGACGTTTCCCTTGACGAACAAACACTTCTGTTTTTAGTTGGTTCTCAAGCGCAGCGATATGTTTCGACAAGCTTGATTGGCTGGTATGCAGCACTATGGCTGCTTGGCTTAAATTATAGCCGTTAACTACGGTATGCCATACGGTTTCTAACTGCTTAAGCTGAATCTGTAGATGCCGCTGATTGACGACCACATCGATTGCCATAAACTAATCCTATCTAATAAAAACACGGTCTGCGTGTCAGAAAATCAAAACGCTCAAATATGCAGCAAGCCGCTAGTGTAGAACAAAGCTATTATTCTTGTATATAATAAATAGGTATCTATTAATATTATTTTGGAATATAGAATTAAATTGGCCCTTAGCAGAATGAAGTAAAAAAAGAGCCACCTTATATAAATAAATTGGCTCTTTGCTTAAGGCTGATTATAGTTTTAGTGCTAATAATAACTAAGGTTGAATAGGCGTTATAAATGAATGCTAAAAACGATCCGCATTCATCACTTTGTTCCAAGCCTTAATAAAGTCATGAACGAACTTCTCTAGGTTATCATCCTGCGCATATAGCTCAGAATAAGCACGTAAGATAGAGTTTGAGCCAAATACTAAGTCAACACGAGTGGCTTGCCATTTCACAGCACCGGTCGCACGCTCCCGTACTTCATAAAGGTTCGAGGTGTGCTTTGCATCATCATTGTCATTGATTGGATGCCAAGTCAGATTCATATCGGTTAGATTGACAAAGAAGTCATTACTAAGCACGCCAGCGCGGTCGGTAAAGACACCGTGTTGCTGATGACCATAGTTGGTATCCAGCACGCGCATACCACCGATTAGTACGACCATCTCAGGCGCAGTTAGTCCCATCAATTGAGTGCGGTCGAGTAGCATCTCTTCAGGGGATACCGCATAATTTTCTTTTACCCAGTTGCGATAGCCGTCATGGCGAGGCTCAAGGTCAGAGAAGGATTCCGCATCAGTCATCGCGTCCGTTGCATCGCCGCGCCCTGCATTAAAGGGTACAGTTATCTCAACGCCTGCATCAGCAGCCGCTTGTTCAATAGCCGTATTACCAGCAAGGACGATTAAGTCAGCAATGCTTACAGGCTTAGCAAACTCAGTTTGAATGCGGGTTAATGTCTCAAGCACTTTTTGTAACTGCTCAGGCTCATTTCCCATCCAATCCTTTTGCGGCGCTAGACGAATACGGGCGCCATTGGCACCGCCGCGATAGTCGGAGGCACGGAAAGTGCGAGCACTGTCCCATGCGGTAATAATGAGCTCACGGCGGCTGAGACCACTGTCCTTAATTTGAGCTTTTAGCGTAGTAATATCATCCGCAGTTAAGTCAGCGTTGCCTGCTGGAATAGGATCTTGCCAGACAAAATCTTCTGCTGGCACATCAGCACCTAAATAACGTGATTTTGGCCCTAAGTCACGATGCGTCAATTTAAACCATACTTTGGCAAATACGTCATCGAAGTATTCTGGATTTTTATGGAAATTCTCTGAAATCACGCGATACGCTGGATCTTTAATCATTGCCATATCGGCATCAGTCATCATAGGGTTGCGGCGTATGCTTGGATCATGTGCATCTACAGGCTTGTCTTCCTCAGCAATATCGGTAGGCTCCCACTGCCATGCACCCGCTGGGCTTTTGGTGAGTTCCCAGTTTTGACCTAACAGCAGCTCAAAATACTCATAATCCCATTGGGTTGGGTGGGTAGTCCATGCGCCTTCAATGCCACTAGATACCGTATCGCCAGCATTACCGCTACCATTAGGGTTGCGCCAGCCTAAACCTTGCTCTTCAATGCCAGCACCTTCTGGCTCGTCTTCTAATACCGTTGCATCGCCATTACCGTGGCACTTACCTACGGTATGTCCACCGGCGGTTAAGGCAACGGTTTCTTCATCATTCATCGACATGCGGCCAAAGGTAGTTCGTATATCTTGTGCGGTTTTTATCGGGTCAGGATTGCCATCAACGCCTTCAGGATTGACATAAATCAAGCCCATCTGTACCGCGCCTAATGGATTTTCTAACGATTCACGATCATCATCATCGTTATAGCGGTTTTTAGTAGCGGCAAGCCATTCGCGCTCAGAACCCCAATAGATGTCTTTTTCTGGATGCCAGATATCGGCGCGACCACCAGCGAAACCCAAGGTTTTAAAGCCCATAGACTCATAAGCCATGTTACCGGCTAAAATCATCAAATCTGCCCAAGACAGCTTATTGCCGTATTTTTTCTTGATTGGCCATAATAGACGACGGGCTTTATCTAAGTTGACGTTGTCCGGCCAGCTGTTCAATGGTGCAAAACGCTGATTACCTGTATTCGAGCCACCGCGTCCATCAGAGCGACGATAAGTACCCGCTGAATGCCAAGCCATACGAATCATCAGACCGCCATAATGACCCCAATCTGCTGGCCACCAGTCTTGCGAGTCCGTCATCAAATCTTTTAAATCTTGTTTAACGGCTTCTAAGTCTAATTGCTTAAAGGCTTCAGCGTAATCAAAGTCCGCACCCATCGGATTGGTTTTGTTATCTTGCTGATGCAAAATGTCTAGATTTAAAGCATTTGGCCACCAATCGGCTACCGCTGAGCTAGTAGTCGTATGCGCTTGATGCATCACCGGACAGCCACCCATGCTCGGACGCTGCGGGGCGTGCGACGCATCGACGTTTTCGCTATGAATGGTTGGGCCTTGACCATCCCCTTTGTCATAAGTAGTATTACTTGCGGCAATATTTCCATCTTGGCTGTTTTGATTGTCATGGTCGACAGGGCAGCCATTAGACTCTTGTTTTGAATTGAGCAGTTTTGAATCGTTGGGGGTCGAGTTGCTCATCGGATAACTCCTTGGCTATGATAAAAAAGGGGGATAGTAGCGAATGCTATCGTCCATAACTGTTTATATGTCTAGCATATAGAGTTATTATTGTTTTAGAAAACTAATTTATAATAATAAGGTGTTTTAGAATACTTATCGTTAGACGACTGATACCCCATTATTTATTTCAACTCAATATAGTTTTACTGATTATAAAATATTGAAAATTTTGACCGTAGAATAAAAGAATCCAGCAATTATTGTACGATCACCTTTGTAAGTACTCTACAAAGAATAATAAAAATGGATGTTATATCGAGATAAGTGCATTAATAACAACCTTTTATAATAATGAACCATAAAGTCTCAAGAGTTGAAAGCGGCCATCAAAAGAGACGCGGTTAACCTTCTTGGTTGGCTCTCATACTACATAGTCATATTACTGGCATGATCTAAATGCAGTTATTAATAAGTAACGTAGGCGGAGGAAAGCGAAAATATCGTTATAATGTCTAGTCAATTTAGACGTTCTCAAGTACCATAATTCAATTTTGCAGCAACTCTTGTTGTCTTTATATAGTATCAGGCAATTTTTCAGCTAAATTATATTAATACCTCTGTGATATGAGATATCAATAACGGATGAAAAATAGTTTGTTCTGATGTTTTTTGTCATTCGTTTCTGGTAAATCTTATGTCTGCTGTCAAATCTACTTCACCTAGTACCCCAGTTGCTAAAAAGCCATGGGGCGAGGCGGCCAAAGCTTACCTTGACCGCCGGGCAATTATCATCTTGTTTTTAGGGTTTTTCGCCGGCATTCCCATTATGCTGATTTTCTCCAGTCTGTCGTTGTGGCTGCGTGAAGCAGGGATTGACCGCGGCGTTGTGACCATGTTTAGTTGGGCCGCACTTGGCTACTCGTTTAAATTTATTTGGGCGCCTTTAGTCGATGCTGTGCCCTTGCCAATATTGACCAAACTACTGGGTCGTCGGCGTGCTTGGATATTGGTCGCCCAACTATTGATTATTTTGGCGATTTGTATCATGGCGAGTGTCAACCCGATTACTGAGGATAGCCTAACGCTGATGGCCATCGGTGCAGTATTGCTGGGGTTCTCATCTGCTACCCAAGATATCGTGGTTGATGCGTACCGTATTGAGCTGGCACCGCCCAGCCTACAGGCAGTGCTGTCTGCTATGTATGTCGCAGGCTACCGTATCGGCATGATTGTCGCGGGTGCGGGCGCGTTATATTTGGCGGATTATTTTGGCTCCACTGAAGCCTTATATAGCTATGAGGCTTGGCGTAACACCTATTGGGTCATGGCAGGGATCATGGGTGCGGGTGTTATAACTACCTTGATTATTCGCGAGCCTGTCATCAGTCAGGTGCTTACAACCAACACAGACGGCGGTCAGCCTCACGAAACGTCAGACTACGCGCGTTTATTTTTAGTATTTCTGTTATCTGTTTCTGGTTTTATATGGGCATTCATTACTGTAGGGTCGCTACTGCCAGAAACTGACAGTGCGCTGTTGGGATTCTTGTTAGAGATAGTGCATCTCGCTTTGAGTTTAGCGGCGGCTTTGATTATTGGTTATGGCTTAGTAAAAGCAAATGTAGTAAAAAAACAAATGGCTGTGCAGATGTGGGTTGAGCCCATTGCTGATTTCTTCCGGCGTTATGGTAAAAAGGCACTGCTATTATTGGCGTTAGTCGGACTTTACCGTATCTCTGACATTGTCGCTGGGGTCATCTCCAACGTTTTCTACTTAGATATGGGCTTTACTAAGATTGAAATTGCCAATGCGGTGAAGTTGTTTGGGGTCATTATGGCCATTGCCGGTGGTTTTTTGGGCGGGTTATTAGCACAAAGAATGCGTATTATGCGCGCCATGATGATTGGCGCAATCCTCGCCTGCGTGACTAACCTACTATTTGTCCTATTGACCTATAATCCGGGTAGTCTGCCTTATATGTATTTGGCAGTCAGTCTCGATAATTTGGCCGCAGGGCTTGCCAGTGCTGTATTTATTGCCTTTTTATCTGCACTGACTTCCATTCGTTTTACTGCCGTACAGTATGCGATATTTTCTTCCTTGATGACTTTATTGCCCAAAGTGCTCGGTGGCTATTCTGGTACTATCGTTGACAATACCAACTATCAATTTTTCTTTATCTTTACTTTTGCGATAGGCATTCCTATTTTAGTGCTGATTTATTATGTTGATAAGCATATTGTTATTGGTGATAACGATGATATTTATGATGATGGCAGTGATGATGATAATAATGGTAACAGTGTCAGTAATAAATTAACCAAAGCCAATCCTAATTTGACTGATACTAATGAGCCGCCACGCGCTTCAGAGTAGCACGGTTATTTTTATGATTAATAAACGCGCAATAAGTAAGAGTTATCTATGACAACGGCAACCGTTCAGCAAATAAAAAAGCAAGTCGCAAGCATTGCTACTGATGCTGGCATTCCACATTTTTGGCTGACGGATTGGTTGCTTTATGTGTTAGATAAGCCCTCCGCGTTTCTTATTACGGAAGAAAGTTATCAGCTAACGGATAGTGAGTTTGACCAATTTAATGCTGGCGTGACTAAGATGCAGCAGGGCACACCTTTGGCTTACTTAACCGGTCAGCAGGCGTTTTGGTCGCTTGATTTTAAGGTCAATGAGCATACTTTAATACCCAGACCAGATACGGAAGTATTGGTTGAACAAGTGCTTGAATGGATAAAGGCTCAGGACGGTTTCGGCACTAAAAACGAGTATCCTAAACGTTTGCTTGATTTAGGCACTGGCTCAGGTTGTATTGCGATTAGTTTAGCGCATGAATTGGCTAATAATAGTCATAATAAAAAAGACAACTGGCAAGTGGTCGCTGTTGATTTTTCAGTAGCAGCTCTTGAAGTTGCAAGACATAATGGTACTGCCAATAAAATTGCTAATATTGAATTTGTGCAAAGCAGTTGGTATAGCGAATTATCCACTGATACGGCGCAATTATTTGACATTATTGTCTCCAATCCGCCTTATATTGACGAAGCTGATGCGCATTTAGCAGGTCTACTAGCCGAACCTATCAGTGCTTTAAGTGCACCCAATCATGGCTTGGCTGATATTGAACATATTATTGAGCAGGCGCCACAATATTTACGTACGGGTGGGCTGTTGGCGATTGAACATGGTTTTGACCAAGGCACTGCCGTCCGCCAGTTATTCATTGATAATGGTTTTGAGGCTGTGCAAACCGTGCAAGATTTTGGTGGTAATGAGCGTGTAACGCTTGGGCAGCTGCTTAATAAATAAGCTTGGGATAATAAATATGACGCATGCAACAGATAGAACGGTGCTGACAGACGATGAACTCTTACGTTATGCTCGGCAAGTCTTGTTAGAAGGCTGGGATATTGACGCTCAACTTCGGCTAAAGTCAGCGCGGGTAGTGATGATAGGGGCAGGTGGTCTTGGCTGTCCTGCTTCTGAAACTTTAGTGCGCGCCGGTCTTGGACAAGTGCACCTGATAGACGATGATGTCATTGAGATGAGTAATTTACAGCGGCAAACGCTATTCCTACCCGCTGATATTGGTAAGCCCAAAGCGTTGACTGCCGCCCAGATGTTGCAACAGATTAATCCGCTCATTAAGGCGCAGGGTACTGTTGCGCGTCTGAGTCTAGACAATGCGTATGAGCTGCTAGATATGGCAGCAGGTAAGCCTGATTTGCTATTAGATTGTACTGATAATTTTGCCACCCGCGATATTATTAATCGTATCAGTGTTCGCTATCAAATTCCACTATTAAGCGCTTCAGCGATTGCGATGGAAGGGCAGTTGGCGTTGTTTGAGCCGCATCTACATTCGGGCTGCTATCATTGCGTATTCGGCGCGCCTAGTATCGATACGGAATTGAATACTGTGCTTGATGAGCGCACTTGCGCCAATTCTGGCGTACTTGCCAGTACTACCGCCATTATGGGCAGTTTGCAAGCCAATGCTGCCTTGCAATATCTGGGATTAACCAAAAATCCACTGACAGGTAAGCTGTTATTGTGGGACGGTAGCCGTATGCAACAGCGCTTGATGGGCTATCGGCAAGATAAAGATTGCCCTATTTGTACCGTTTAGTTACTCATATATTTTCCAATTATTATTTACTTATTACTCATTTTGTTTACTACTACTATAGTTGTCCTTTATGAAAATTCATCGTCCGCATTTATTAAAGCATTCGTTTAATGTAGTGAACCGTGTACGCCAAACCGCCAGCATTGCAGGTCTCTCTGCATTAAGAGTTGCTAAAGGCGAAAAGCCCGATGCTTATCTGCTAAAAGATACTTTTGAGCAGCTTGGTACCACTTATATTAAAATCGGTCAGTTTATTGCCAGTACGCCCTCGTTATTCCCACGTGAATATGTAGAAGCCTTCCAAAGTTGTTTAGACCAAACTACGCCGTTATCGTATGATTATATCGAGCAAGTATTGACCGCTGAGCTGACGGTTAATGGACAAACGCTGGCTGATAAATTTGCTCACATCGACAAGAAGCCACTCGCTTCCGCCTCCATCGCCCAAGTCCACGCCGCACGTTTGCACAATGGCGATGAAGTAGTATTAAAAGTGCAAAAGCCTGGGGTCGAAACCATCATGCAGACTGATTTAGGCGTACTGCACGCAGTTACTAAGATAGTTGAGCTGTTGATGCCGTCTATGAAGTTTGCCAGTATTGCGCCTATTATCGATGAGATACGCTTGCGCATGCTTGATGAGACTGATTTTATCTCTGAGGCGCAAAATATCCGCGATTTTCAGCAATTTTTATCAGTATCGGGAAATACGCGAGTGATAGCGCCACAAGTTTATGATGAGCTGACCACCAAGCGTGTATTAACTATGAGCCGTTTACGCGGGGTGTCGATGGTTGATGAGGCAGCAATGCGTCAATATTGTGATGATCCGGCACAAGTCATGGCGGATACGTTGAATACTTGGTTTGCCAGTCTGATGCTATGTAATAGCTTCCATGCTGATTTGCATGCGGGTAATTTGATGTTGCTAACCGATGGTCGCATTGGCTTTATAGATTTTGGTATTGTCGGAAAGCTGAAAGCTGAAAGCTGGCGCGCGTGTATGGGTATGATGCAAGCCTTGCAAGAAAATGACTATCAGGCTATGGCGCAACATATGGTTGATATGGAGATGACCCATGGGCATGAGGTAGATATAGCAGCTTTAGGGGAGGACTTGCAACGCATGATGACATCGATTATGGCAGAAGATAGAGCGTTTACCAGTGGTATTCCTTTTAATACCAAAGAGCAGGCTGATGAGCTGAATCAAATGATGTTGGAGATTGTGGCAGTTGGCAAACGCCATGGCATTCACTTTCCGCGTGATTTTGCACTGTTAACCAAACAGCTGTTATATTTTGATCGGTTTATGCGCACGCTAGCCCCTGATATGGATATGTTTAGTGATAAGCGTGTGCAAATTTTGGGACAGGCGGATAACAGTGGTAGTAATAAAAACCACAATAATAATGACGCTACGCCAAAACTGGTATCCTAACTTGAAAATGACCATCACTAATGAGACCGCTATTGCCTTGATAGGGTTGTATTGTATGGCGGTAGTGATGGGTTTTGGGCGCTTCTTATTTACTGCCACCTTACCTGATATTATGAATCAGCTGACTCTGTCAACTGCCACTGCTGGCTGGTTAGCGTCGATTAATTATATTGGTTATTTCTTTGGGGCACTAATTGCGATATTCGTGCCGCAGCGTCTGACTTGGCAAAATCTCATGCTGTGGGCCAGCATTAGTATTGTCACCACGATGCTGTTATTCGTGCCAAATATGTCGCTAAATTTATGGTATGTTATTCGGCTGTTGGCAGGTATTGCTAGCGGGGTGGCGATGATTTTGAGCTCATCTTTGGTGATTCAATATTTTAGTGATGCTCGGCGCTCAGTGCTATCAACCATCCATTATGCAGGTATCGGCGCGGGTATTAGTACTTCTGCCATTCTTACTTGGGTGTTGTTGACATTGGGTTATCATTTTAATGTGATTTGGCTGATGGCGGGTATCAGTAGTTTGCCACTTTTGGGATTGCTGTATGCTATCCGACCAGCTCAAACAGCAGCTCGCGCTCAGCCACGTTCTATACACCAAACCTATATTAATTTTAAACGCTCATTGTATGAGGCTATTGCAGGTAATACCAAAGCTGTCATTTTATTGTCAGCAAGTTACGCTTTAGCCGGTTTTGGGTATATTACCTCGGCTACCTTTTTACCGGTTATTGCAACTCAGCGTTTGACTGAGCAGAGCAACTCAGGACTATTGATTTGGCTGGTTGTCGGACTGTTTGCCATGTTATCCAATCCATTATGGGGAGCACTTGCTAAACGTACGGGTGAAATTAAAACTCTACTTGGTCTAACATTACTACAAGCAGTCGGGATGTGTATGCCCATGTGGTTTAATGGAGCGCTGGGCTTGTATGGCAATGCGGTTATTGTAGGGTTAACCTTTGCCGGTATTGTCTCTATGACATTGATTATTATCAAAAATATCAATCCAGCCTATTCTAATTTATTGATGGGACTTGCGACCTTAGCTTATAGTGTCGGGCAGTTTATTGGCCCTTTAGTGACGGTTGCATTAGCAGGGGCGGGTGATAACTTTAATGCTGGCTTGTTGGTTGCGGGTATTGGATTATTAGTAAGTTTTATTTTGCTATTGTGGTTTCGTCGGCAATCCCCTACAAATCCATTAAGTTAGCCTTTATCAAACAATACTGCGGCTAAACACTTCGCGCAGCTCAAAACTGGTATGCACCTGTGCCACGCCCTCAATACGGTTTAATCGGTGTAATAAAAACTCTTCATAGTGTGCCATGTCGCGTACGCGTACTTTAATTAAATAATCTTCACTACGGCCAGTTACGATGCTACAGCTAATCACTTCATCGAAGCTTTGAATTTTACGTTCAAACTGAAGAAAGCGTTCTGCAGTATGACGATCCATACTAATAGCGATAAATATAGCCAGTGGATAGCCTAATTTTTGTGCATCGATTTGGGTATGATAACCACTGATGATACCGCTATCTTCTAGGCGCTTGATACGCCGTGCGCAGGGAGTAGCAGACAGATTGACACGCTCAGCAAGCTCAGTAATACTCATCCGTGCCTCTAGTTGTAACAAGCGCAATAAACGCTTATCGGTCTCGTCGATATCAATTGATAAAGAGTTTTTAGAATGGCTATTTGACATAACTTATTAGTTTGTTAGTGATTTAAGCTGATTATATCAATAATAGTGGTTTTTATCACTAATATAGTTCTAAAAAATACAGGATAAAGCTGTTTTTCACCTAATAAATTTTGTTATTATAATGGCATAAACTTTAGTTATCTCATATCATAAGACCGATTGTCTAAATTGAACGCTCTATCTTATCCAAGGATTGATTATGTCTGACCAAGCCACACACACTGCGAAAGTTACCCCAAAACATGCTGCTTTTGATTATAAAAAGTATCGTCCTTTTGCATTTGCACCCATGCTACCAGACCGTACATGGCCGAGCAAAACGCTTGAAAAATCGCCAATGTGGGCCAGTGTAGATTTGCGTGATGGTAACCAAGCCCTAATTGATCCGATGACTATCGAGCAAAAAATGCGCTTTTTTAAGACCTTAGTAGGAGTCGGTTTTAAAGAGATTGAAATTGGTTTTCCATCAGCGGCGCAAGTTGAGTTTGATTTTGCGCGGAAGCTTATCGAAGAAAACCATGTGCCTGAAGATGTCACCTTGCAAGTGTTGGTACAAGCCCGTGAGCATTTAATTGCGCGTACTTTTGAATCATTAAAAGGTGCTAAGCGTGCCATTGTTCACGTCTATAACTCAACTTGCCGTATCCAACGTGAAAAAGTATATGGCAAAGATAAGACCGAGATTAAAGAAATTGCTATCACCGGTGCGAAGTTATTGGTTGAGTACGCTGCCAAATATCCAGAGACTGAATGGGTATTCCAGTATTCACCAGAGAGTTTTAGCCAAACTGAGACTGAATATGCCGTAGAAGTCTGTGATGCGGTTTGTGATATTTGGCAGCCTGAAACGGGACAAGAGGTTATTTTAAACTTGCCTGCGACTGTTGAAGCGTCTACGCCTAACGTGTTTGCCGATCAGGTTGAATATTTCTGCCGTCATTTAGCAAAGCGTGAGCATGTAACGGTCAGTTTACATACGCATAATGACCGTGGCTGTGCAGTTGCAGCAGCTGAGCTTGGCGTACTTGCTGGGGCGGATCGGATCGAGGGAACTTTACTTGGTAACGGCGAGCGTACCGGTAATATGGACATCATGGTGATGGCGATGAACTTGTTTAGCCAAGGTATCGACCCTGAGCTTGATTTTAGTAATATGAGCGAGATTGTACAGGTAGTGAGCGAGTGCAATAACTTACCAGTGCATCCACGGCATCCTTATGTCGGTGAATTGGTCTTTACCGCATTTAGCGGCTCGCACCAAGACGCTATCAAAAAGTGTCTCGATTATAATGAAAAACATGTTGAGCAGACCGAAAACGTTTGGGACGTGGCTTATTTACCTATCGACCCGGCACACATTGGTCGCAGTTACCAAGACGTGGTACGTATCAATAGTCAGTCTGGTAAAGGCGGCGTTGCTTATATCTTACAGCGTAACTATGGCTTTAACTTACCACGTTGGATGCAAATTGACTTTAGCCGCGTGGTTCAGCAGCAAGCTGAAACTGCTGCACGTGAACTACAGAATGATGAAATCTTAAAAACGTTTGAAAGTACTTATTTGCAGCAAGGTAACTTTGAGCTATTAGATTACAGTGTGAACAATAAAGGCGGTGAGGTTTACTTCAAAGGTCAAGTACAGATGAACGGCGATACTATCGATATTGATGGTACTGGTAATGGTCCTTTATCTTCGTTCATTGATGGCTTAGCCCAGCATACTGGAAAATCTTTACATGTGATTAACTATGCTGAACATGCTATTAATCCACAGCATAACACTAATAATGGCATTGACGATGATACCAATAGTGACAATAAGACCAATGCCCATGCAGCGGCTTATATCCAGCTGAATGTCGATGGTAGCGTTTACTCTGGTATCGGCACGTGCAGCAGCACGGTATCAGCGATGTTAAAAGGGGCATTGTCTGCCTTTGCTCAAGCACCTAGTAACATAGCAGCTTAAGTTAAGACAATACTTTTTTAATAGCTATAAATCGAATAACTGTAACGCCCCCTATCATTATGCTAAGCATGTTGATAGGGGGCGTTATTTTCTTGCGTCTTTTATTGGCTCTGAAGAATAAGTATTGAAGTCTCTGCATTGTTACGAAGGCTAACTTTAATAGGAAGTAGAATAGAGGTTTAGGGGTAATGAGTGGCAAATCGTACTAGCGTCTAACTGCCAATAGCATAATGTTACTTGTGTTTTTAGTGCCCAAGACTTACGCTAATGTACACATAACGTATTGATATAAATAAAAGGTTAATCATGGCATTGCTCTCAGTGGCTTCTTTTACATTAGCATCTATTCTATCATCGCTACCTACTAGTGGCGAGCAGGTGAGTCAGTCGCAAATTACGACTCATATTAGTCCAGCAATCGCTGGGCAATGGGAGATTGACTTAGATAGCGTAGACACCATGAGTAAGCCAGCATCACGCGCTACCAGCGCGTCGACAGTAACTGCTGAGCCTAGAGTATCTATGGATTTATCAGGTGGCGTGCTGGATCAAAGTCAGCAGCGCATTATAAGTATCGTTCCAAAAAATACACCAAATTCTAGTTCCAATACCATCCAATTATCCGCGACTCCAAAAAAACCTGCTCAGTGTCGCGAGCTATACAACTTTGCGGCTGATAATGAGATGTGGGCGGTTAGTGGTAAAGAATGGACGTATGGACGTTATCTTGTGACCCATCGTGAAGAAGGCTTGCCAATTATCGCTATAAAAACTGTCTATGATAACAACGAAGTCGATTGCTCCGGTAACCAGATTGACCAAACCGATGAAGCACTAATTGCTTTTTTACATCACGATGGCAATAAGATGCAGTGGTGTGCTGATTCTGAGGGTAAAGAATGTTTTATGAGTTTCCATCGTATTTTGCCATAATGGATATTCTTATAACAGAGAAGTAATTATCTAGTTAGTTAATTACTTAACAAGTTAATAAATTGAGCAGCTAATAAGTCTAAACATGAGATCTAAACATAAAAAAACCGCTACCTAATAAGATAGCGGTTTTTTTATAGGGATATTTAAACGAACACACTATTTTTAGCAAAAAAGATAGAATCTATAACGCTGCTTCTTTATTAGCCACCAATAACTCTCTTTCAAGGTAATGGATATTTTGTGCTTCATTGACAAAATTCTCGTCCGCCAAAATAACATCACGATGCAAGGGGATATTGGTATTAATCCCTTCAATAATGAGTTCATCTAGTGCATGTAATGTTTTAGCAATGGCTTGCTGGCGAGTCTGTCCATGACAGATAAGTTTACCAACCAACGAGTCATAGTAGCTCGGCACTTCATAGCCCGGATACAGATGCGAGTCAAAGCGAACGCCAGTACCACTTGGAGCAAATAGTTGCGTGACTTTGCCTGGTGAAGGGACAAAAGTGACTGCATCTTCAGCGTTGATGCGACATTCAATAGCATGGCCTTGAATTTCAATCTCGTCTTGACGATAGGACAGACCGTAACCCGCAGCGATTTTTAATTGCTCAACCACCACGTCAATACCAGTAATCATCTCAGTAACCGGATGCTCAACCTGAACTCGAGTATTCATCTCGATAAAGAAGAATTCATTATTTTCAAATAAGAACTCAAAAGTCCCAGCACCGCGATATTTAACCAGCTGACAAGCTTTAACGCAAGCGTCCAAGATAGGTTGACGCACATCATCAGGGATATCAGGAGCAGGGGCTTCTTCTAACACTTTTTGATGGCGGCGTTGCAATGAGCAGTCACGGTCATACAGATGAATAGCATTACCATTACCGTCACCTAGTACCTGAATCTCAACATGGCGCGGGTTTTGCAAGTAGCGTTCCATATAGACGGTGTCATCACCGAACCAAAGCTCAGCTTCTTGTTTTGCTGATTGTACTTGACCGATAATCTCTTCGAAGCGCTCAACCACGCGCATACCGCGTCCACCGCCACCAGAGGCTGCTTTTATCAATAGTGGAAAGCCGATATTGCGCGCTTGTTCTTCAGCATTGTGCAAGTTAACCGCACCAACAGAGCCGGGTACGGTAGGAACACCTGCCTTTTTCATAGCGTTAATGGCGGAGACTTTATTACCCATTAAGCGAATATGATCAGCATTAGGACCAACGAAAGTTAATCCTGCTTCTTCGACACGCTCAGCAAATTCAGCATTTTCAGCCAAAAAACCATAACCGGGGTGAATGGCATCAGCACCAGAGATTTCGGCAGCGGTTAAGATAGTATTAATATCTAAATAACTCTGATTAGCGTTAGGCTTGCCAATACAGATGGCTTCATCAACAAAGCGCAAGTGCATCAGGTTTGCATCAGCGGTTGAATAGACGCCAACGGTCTCGATACCAAGAGCTTTACAGGCACGTACGATACGTAAGGCAATCTCACCCCGATTGGCGATGAGCAGTTTCTTTATCATGGAATCATCCTTGTCAAAGCGGCAGTGATCAATCTTCTCGCTATGAGCTGTTCAACGTGCAGTCGCATTTGATACGATAGCAATTGATAACGTAACCCTTATAGCGATATATCAATCATAACTAAGTAATAAAGTGGGGCGTAGACCATTAGGCTTTATAGCGTATAACAGGTTGACCGAACTGTACTACTTCAGAGTTATCCACTAGGATCTCATCAATGACACCACTTTGAGTAGCTTCAAGCGGATTCATGATTTTCATAGCTTCAATAATACCAAGCGTGTCGCCGGCTTGTACTTTCTGACCAACTTTGACAAACGGTGGATCATTAGGAGTAGGGGCAGAATAAAACACACCAACCATCGGTGAGGTTTCAACACTACCGGCTTTTACTTGGGCTTTCGCTTCCGTAGCTGCAGGGGCAATGCCAGCAGTAGGCGCGGCCATCATCGTTGGGGCAGGAGCGTCGTAATGGCGTGTCAGGCTGATGTGCTCATCGTCTGAACTGATTTCTAGATTGACCAGCTCGTTTTCTTCCATGAGGGCGACTAGGGTGCGTATTTTTTCAATATCCATAGTTTTTATGAGGCCTTTTACTAAAATTTAAGAAGAAATAGTGTAACAAAACATTGTTTTGTCGATTGCTAATGATACCTATATTAGACGCAATGAGCAATCGATGTACAGTTGTTAACTGAGAATTTTTACATATTTTTAATATTAGTATGTTCTTGGGTAAGAAAGATTCAGCTATTTATCATAGTCTATGTAAGCAGGCAGCGCTAGTATTGATTACTAGATACTACGATAGAGACTCACTTTAGAAGAGGAAAGCATACTATTTTCAGCAGACTGCGCGCTATCTAGCCATTATGAAAAGAAAAAAGTCGTTGCATATATATATATAGGCAACGACTTAAATCGTTTATTATTATCTTAATCTCTAATTAGAATAAAACGGCGAGCTAACCGTCTACGCCCATTGCGCTCCCAAACGTTTTTGTTGATAAATCAGACGTAACGTGAGGAGGATGGAAGATAAGACTAGTCCAGCGATTAACGCCATCCAAAACCCTTGAGCGCCTATATCAGTATAGCGTACCATATAGATACCAAGCGGCAAGGCAACTATCCAATAACAGAATAGCGTGACCCACATCGGCACCGTGGTGTCCTGCATACCGCGTAAAATGCCTGCGATATTGACCTGCCAGCCGTCAAATAATTGATAGGCAAGGGCGAAGATTAACAGATGCATCGCCTGCGCTCTGACCTCTAGATTGTCAGTAAAAGCGGCGGCCAGTTGTGGTCTGAATATCCAAATCCCCAGCATACAAACGAGTGCAATAACTACCGTCCAGATGAGACCTGTTGCTTGCACTTGGCGCACAGCAAGAAGGTTCTTCTCACCAAAACGATTAGATACCATAATAGTCAATGCCATTGCCACCGAGATTGGTATCATGAATAGTTGTGAGGTCACTGACAATGCTACCTGATGTGACGCGGTCGCCAACTCCCCAAGTGGACTGATGACCAAGGCGCCTAAGCTAAAAAGACTGGCCTCAAAAAATATAGAGATACCAATCGGTATACCAAGCTTTAACAACTTAGTAATTTGCTCACGATTAGGCGCGGTAAAGCTATAAAAGAAGCGCGTACTGGCAAATTGCTGGCGCTTGGTAAAGGTAGTATACGCGGCCAGTAGGAGCACGTTGATCCATAATACGATCGCAGTGGCTACCCCGCAGCCCGCACCGCCCATCTCAGGCATCCCGAATAAACCATGAATAAAAATATAATTCAGTGGAATATCTGCTAATAAACCAATAATACTAATAATGGTCACTGGCTCAGGTCGTCCGAGTGCTTCACAGTAACTGCGTAGCACTGCATAGGCAGCAAGCGCAGGGAAACCAAAAGACACGCCATGTAAGTATTCCGCTGCTATCGGTTGAATATTTGCCGGAACGCCCATTATGCCAAGGACATTTGGCATCAGATTGACAATAATAAAACCCAGAATACCTAACACTCCAGCGGTCCATAGCGACTGTTGAGTAATATGGGGAACTTGGTCGTGTTTGTTTTGCCCGACTGCCTCACCAATCAATGGCGTAGTGGCAATCAAAATACCAGTGACTAACAAAAATAGCGGCAGCCAAATACCAGAACCAACCGCCACAGCCGCCAAATCAAGTGCGGAGACTTGGCCTGCCATAATGGCATCAACCACACCTAACGCGGCTTGGCAAAATTGAGTAATCAAAATAGGTAATGCGAGTATGCCTAAACGCATGCTATAGCTTTTAAAGTCTTTAAAGGATAATACGGAAACCATGGTTAGCAACTTGTTAATTATTCACGGTGGTTACTGTCAATGTCAGATATAGCCATCAACAAATTAATAGCAGAACAGTGAAGGAGGGATAAATATTTGAAATGAGGCACTAAAAACAAAAATAACCCGCCAACTCAAGGAATGAATTGACAGGTCAAAAGTAGATAGGATGGTAAACAAGCCTTATGGTGATGTCAATGTTTTCAAAGTATTTAGGACGCATGAGTCACGAACTAATGATGGTTGTTTATCTAATACAGTGAGATTTAAATGGTTGTATGTCGACTATGTTTGTTGGTTAACTCTAAAGATTCTTACATCCTAAAATACCGATATAAAGTGCCTTCTATTCATGCTAGAAAGAATGTAAGTTGATATAATTACAAATTTTAGGAAATGATGAGTGCGATATATAAATTATAGTTTGTTAGTTATGGGCCTGCTTTGTATTTTTTTGCTTATCAAAAGTAGTGGTGAAGTAGTCGAGATTAGTGGGATTAGATACATATTCCAAGGCTTTAATTTCGGTAATACTATGATATTTACCTTGTCATCAGGGATGCTAGTAAGTATATGGTTCTATTTTTTAGTTGTCTACTTACCTCAAAACCAAAAGAAAAAGAGAGTAAAAGCAAATTTTCTGTCTCAATATATAGAGTTCAGGAGACAGCTAATTCTGCATATCTTAAATACTTACAATAAAGGTAATATTTCTGAGTCATATGTTGACACAGACTTACTTATAGATTCTGATAAATTTAAAGCATACTTTAAAGAGTATGTAACAGAAAGCCAAAATAGATGGCATGTTTTTTTAAATAATCTTGACGAGGAGGCACTTGCAGAAATATTGATAGAATTTGAGGCATTTAAAGAAGCTGTTTCTTACTTGCTAAATAATGTTGAAATTGAAAATAATAATATTTTTTCCTTTTTGCATAACTTTAATGCAATATCTATCAGCCTAAAAAATACAAAGCTATATGATGATAGAGACAAACAATTTGCCCGCTTGCTTTGGGAAATATTAGCAAGTTTTAGCTTTATGGGTGGCTACCAAGAGAATAATCATTTCGAAAAGATGTTTAAAAAAATATGAAGTGTTTATAAGCCGGTTTTATAGCTAGTAATAAAAAATATTAGCTGTATGTATTCAGATATTACTTTCAGCATCAGGCAACAACCCAAGGGTCTCTGCCATATCCATAATCGCTAGCCAGTGCTTGGGCTCAAGTGGAATAACCGTTAATTGCTGGCAGCCTTTTCTTAGTAACAATGAATCCTCAAGCGCTGGGATGAATTTAAGCTGAGATAAGGGCAAGGTCTCAGTAAAAGCCTGCTCAAAGGCGACATCGACCATATACCAGCGTGGTTCCTCGATGGTCGCGATAGGATCAAAGTGCCGATGCTCAGGATGAAACTGAGTAGGGTCAGCATAACCGGCTTTGCTAATGGTCATGATGCCAGCGACGCCAGAAGGCTTGGCACTTGAGTGATAAAAAAATACTTGATCACCGACCTTCATATCATCACGCATAAAATTACGGGCGCGGTAGTTACGTACCCCATCCCACATCTCCGTTTCCAAACGCTGCAAATCATTAATGCCAAAGTATTTTGGATTAGATTTCATCAACCAATAGGCCATGTTTTTTATCCTTTTAATTATTCTTAGTAACTATTTTCAGGCATTGTTAGTTTTTAGTTGTGAGCTATTTTGCCTGTAATAGCGTGCTGTTAACATGAGCATTTGTTATTGGTTTTGTTATTGAAGATATTTTATTTAAGTTAGCCTTTTTTTTAAGAGACTTAGCCGTTATCCTAGCATTACTTTTTGCTGTTAATGACAGCGTCTCATTGTTGAATAAGTCCGTTTATGCCCAAATCTAAATCTCAAGCTAACAGCTTGTCGAGTGCTTCTAATTTGAATACTTTCAATATTAATAATATAGACGTATCAAATATCCCGCTGGCGCTCTATATTCACATTCCGTGGTGTGTAAAAAAATGTCCCTACTGTGATTTTAATTCACATGAGCTAGAGTCTGATATACCGCTGTCGATGTATGATGGTTATGTGGACGTGCTGTTATTAGATGCGCGGATGCAGCAGCCACTGACCCAAGAGCGAGAGATTAGCTCGATATTTATTGGAGGTGGCACACCGTCATTACTACCAATTGTCCAATATCGGCGCTTATTTGCAGAGTTACGCACGATTTTCAGTTTCGCTGACGATATTGAAATCACTATGGAGGCCAATCCTGGCACTTTAGAGCATGCGCCTTTTGCTGAGTATTTAGAGGTGGGCATCAATCGTTTATCGATTGGCGTACAGAGCTTCGCGGCCGAAAAGTTACAAACGCTGGGTCGTATTCACGACCCTGATCAAGCAGTGTCTGCGATTAAGGCGGCGCGTGAAGCTGGATTTACACGAGTAAACGTAGATTTGATGCACGGTCTACCGCAACAAACGCTCGTCGAGGCGCTGCATGACATTCAAACCGCTCATGATGCGGGCGCGACCCATATCTCATGGTATCAGCTAACCATTGAGCCTAATACGGTGTTTTATCGTAGCCAGCCAATTCTGCCTGATGAAGACCGCTTAGCGGATATTGAGCAAGCAGGGCAGGCATTATTACAGAGTTTGCGTTATAACAATTATGAAGTGTCAGCTTGGGCTGGCAGGTTGGATGCCCCCTGTCGCCATAATGTGAACTACTGGCAGTTTGGTGATTATCTGGCCATTGGAGCGGGCGCGCATGGCAAAGTAAGCATAGCTAATAGTGAAAGAAATCTATTAATAAATAATGAATTACTAGTAGAAACAGGCATTCATCGTTTTAGTAAATCACGGCTGCCAAAAGACTATGTTGCTTGTTCTACTACTGCCACTCATTCTACTGTTAGTAACACAGTGTCTACAAATAAAGCGATAGAGAGCTCCACTATTTTAAATGCGCCAAAAATGATTGGCTGGCAAAAAATTGCTAGTGATGACTTGGTGAGCGAATTTATGCTCAATGCACTGCGTCTGCACGACGGAGTAACTTGGGAATTGTTTGAAACGCGAACGGGGCTTAGTTATGATTGTATAGCGGCGCAAGTGAATAAGCTGATCAGTAAAGGCCTATTGCTAGACAGCTCAGAGAGACTACAGGCTACGGTACTAGGCCAGCGTTATTTAAATCAGATATTACGAGAGTTTTTATAAAGTATGAAAAACGATAATAAATACTAATAAAAAAGGCCTGCCGTTGGGTCAGCCTTTTCAAGAAAATATCTAATAAGAACTCAAATATTTCCTTGAACTTCTTGAGCAGTACTACTTATAGCATTACCTGCGATTGATAAGTCTTGGCCTAGACCTGCGAACGTGTTGCAGCCAGTTAGTACAAACATAGCGGTCAAAGCTGCGATAATTACTTTTTTCATAGTAGTGTCCTCAAAAGAGATAAAATTACGATAATTTATACAAAGTATAAAAAAAGGCTTACCGTTGGGTAAGCCTCTTAAATATGAAATATAATTAAAACTTAGATTTTTCTTTGAACTTCTTGAGCAGTACCAGTTACAGCACTACCGGCACTTGATACGTCTTGGCCAAGACCTTTAAAAGTGTTACAGCCAGTTAGTACAAACATAGCAGCCAAAGATGCGATAATTACTTTTTTCATAATAGTGTCCTCAAAAATGAATGTATTTTTACAAAATTTGTTTTTACGATTAGAGACAGCAATAATAAGCGATTTTCTAAACATCACTGTCGGTATACAGGATAAAATTGCAAGAACACGATACTAAAAAAACAGCTACAAAATTGCTGTTCCAGTAGGTATATTATTGCCTATTCATCCTTTGAAGCTATCATAATGAAAGTTAAAATCTATGCCCAGTACTAAAATGTAATTATTGACAGTAAACTGTAACTTTTGATTACGGTTGACTACAAGTGGTTTTACATTTCTGTTGTTTAGCCATTATCCTTAAAACTTAGATTTAAGTCAATAATAGTATTAAATAGTCCTAAAAAACCCAAATTCTAATATGCATCACTTTTTACGGATATTATATGACCATTCATATCGTGCTAGTAGCGCCAAAAATGCCTAGCAATACCGGCAATATCATTCGCCTATGTGCCAATAGTGGGGCAGAGCTACATTTAGTAAAACCATTAGGTTTTGAGCTTGATGATAAAAAGCTGCGCCGGGCAGGGCTAGATTATCACGAATACGCACATCTACAAGTGCATGACGACTGGGCTGCGGCTAAACAGGCGTTAATAAACGCAGGTTGTGAAACTATTACTGCGCTGACCACTAAGCTCAGCAAACCTTTCTATGATTATGATTTTGGGGCTCAAGTAAATGCTAATAGTGACAACCATAACGTCGCTTTAGTTTTTGGCTCTGAGACTGCAGGATTGGCGGATGTTATCCGTGAGGATATCGGAGTCGATAACTGGCTCAGACTGCCGATGCTAACAAATTCACGTAGTTTAAATTTATCTAATAGCGTGGCGATATGTCTCTATGAAGTATGGCGGCAGCAGGGCTTTGGCGGTGATACAGGTCGTAGTATTGGTTACGAGACGCTGACGGTATATGATGCGAAATAGTTTTATCATTTATAGATGTTTAACTCAGCCAAAGGTCTTATAAACAATTAGGTGGTTTTGGTAGTCCAGCCAAGCGATTGACATGACGCGCAACCAAGCCAGTATTAAATAACTGTTGCAGTTTTTGATTACTAATATCCTGCTGCGGTAAAGTTTGTTGCAGCCATTTAATAAGCGGACGGGTAGCTGGCGCGTGATTGAACTTATCAAAAAAAGACCGAACTTGTTGTAGGATCTCTAAATGTTCAGCACTTAGCTTAACCTCAAGGGTATCCGCAAGTTGCTGGGCAATATTTGGTGTCCAAAGGCTATGGTCACAGAGATGACCGTCTTGATCTAATACAAGGCTGGTATCTGTAGTAGCAGGCTTAGTGGAAGTTGTAGGGGAAACAATCATAAGGCAATAGTGACCACTTTATCAAAGCGAGTATCTTGCGTGAGGGTAACCCATTCACTATCTGTTAAAACAGCCGTTACTTTATTATTGATTTTTAGTTGTGCCGTTGTCTCGTGACTTAACTTGGCAACGTCTTCGGCAAGTACATAAATCCCAGCGATATCTTTGATAACAGTGCCATTCTCCATATCAACATCGTTTATATAAGCATTTAGCCAATCAATAAAAGCGGCGGTCGATCCTAATAGTAGAATACTGTCGCCTGCGCGCCAAGTTAGTGCCATCTCATGGGTGCTACGTCTGAGCGTATCCATAGTGCTATGTATTTGATATAAGGTTGCCATAAAGGAATCCTGTATTTAGTTGTTATTGTGCTGTAAATATGAAAGTAACTGCTAAAAAGTTAAAATTTGCTCAAAGTCTTGTGAATTAACCACCTCTGGAATAAAGGTTAATTGCTTTGCCAAATCATTTGGCACCATCCCTGTTAGCCAACCACTAAATACATCATCGGGTAACCAAGCAGCCGGCATATCGTATAGTTCAAGCGACTGAATCATGCCATGCAAACGTGACTTCGGTTGCATTAATAGCCCAAACACGGGCGCATCTAAATACAGCTGCACATCATGACCAAAAGTCGCTAGGGTTAAGGCTAGCGCACAGCCTTCATAACTAACCATTTCGCTATCAGTACGTAGCTGAATCAGTAATTTCATTGTGAATCCTTTGCTTATTCTCAAGGTGATGCATTATTAATATATTTTTTATTAGCACTTTTTATTAACATTACAACTGCGCTTAGCTTATTAAAACTGTATCAAACGGCAATGACCTTGCATCATTATTGCCAGCTCACTCAAACCGACCAACTGAAATCCTATGGCAACATTATTGCCATCTAGCTGATGACGCGTACTGTTGTCGGTATCGCTAATACCGCGGCTGAGTGCGGTGCTGACGCAAACGGGTAACGGCAGCTGGTATTGCTCAGCAAGTGCTTGCCATTCTTGGGTCAAATTAGTTTGATCCGCAGACTGCCAGCGCAATCGATTGGCAGTATGGGCCGCATCGGCATAGAAGAACAGGTTTAAAGGCGCTTTAACACTTTCGCAAATGTTCTCGCAAAAACTCTCGGAGCTTTTGGCCATATTGTTTTCAACATTGGCACTTTTAGAAACGCCATTGTCAGTAACTTCATTATCAACCGCACTGGTTTGCGCAAGTAAAGCACGGGTATAACGCAGCGCTAAATCAGCAAGGGGATGGCTAGGGTCTTTGGTAATCAATAGTAGCGGAGTCGTGGTCATAATTGTGGTATCGCAGGTTATAGGGGATATGAAGTTATTATCCTATTATGGCAAAGATTAACGCTAACGCAAAGGCCAGTTTATTTCTTGTTACTTTCTACCTCGCCAACTTTAACTATTTGCTTACCGATATTATCTCCTTCGAATAAGCCTATAAAAGCAGAAGGAATATTTTCAAACCCTTCAATAAGATTTTCTTTATAAATCATTTCACCGTCGTTATACCAAGCACTAATCTGCTTTTTGGCCGCATCAAACTCATCTTTAAAGTCATAAACGACGAAGCCTTCCATACGCGCACTTTTTTTAATTAGAGTATGCATAGGCCGAGTGCCTTGTGGTGCATCCCCTGTATTGTAATCCGCAATTTGACCACAAATAGCGATGCGGGCGTGTTCATTAATATTAGCAAAAACCGCGTCAAACAGCTCACCGCCGACATTATCAAAGAATACATCAACGCCGTCTGGACAAGCCTCTTTTATAGCGGCTTGCATATCATCGGTTTCTTTATAATTAATACCTTTATCGAGACCTAAGTCATTTTCTAAATAGTCAATTTTCTCAGCAGAGCCTGCAATACCAACGACCTTGCAACCCATGATGCGGGCAACTTGCGAGGCAATACTACCGACTGAACCTGCGGCACCTGATACCACAACGGTTTCCCCTTTTTTAGCTTGACCAATCTTTAACATACCAAAATAAGCCGCTAAGCCTGGTATACCAAGCATGCTGACAGCGGTAGAAATTGGCGCAAGGTCAGGGTCTACTTTTTCTAGCTCGTCAGCGCTTACGCTTTGATACTTCTGCCATGCAAAACGTCCATGCACAATATCGCCTGTTTTAAAGTCAGCATTATTACTATCCATGACCTGAGCAACCGTTCTACTGGTAATAGGTTCGTTAAGCTTAAACTTCGTACCAGCGTTATCACTATCACCTTTATCCATAAAGCCGCGCATGCCGGGGTCGACTGAGACATAAATGCTTTTGATTAATATTTCGCCATCTTTACACTTAGGCATATCAATATCGTTGAACTTAAAAGTATCTTCTTTGACCGCGCCTTCAGGGTGTTTCGCGAGTACGATTTCTTGATTTTGTGGTTTTGAATGATTCATTTGAACTTTCCTTTTTTATATTTAATAGCTATTCTGAGACAGTTAGTTTTTTTTGAGCAACTGACTTTATTGGACAGTTTTTTCTAGAAACATTCTTTATCAGTAAATTGAGTTGCCTTTATAGTAGACTGCCTCACGTTTTGGTAAGCGTGCCACAGCCTCAGCCGAACAAGATGCTTTGACCAGTATAAAATCAGCGTCATCGCCGACCAATGGCCATACTTGTTTGCCTTGATCATCCAAAGGTAGCGGTTGATCCGTTATCATTTTTAAGGCGCGGTTTAAGCGATATTCATCAGTCCAGCCGTACAGTTGCGCGCATACATTGGCTTTTTGTAGCATGTCACCGCTACCAAAGGGTGAGAAGTTATCCATAATATTATCCGTACCCGCTCTGACGTTGACCTGATGCTTTGTTAAGGTTGGAATAGGTAAGGCGTTTGATCCGATTGGAATGCTGGAAATAATGCCAATGCCATATTCTGCAAACTGCACTGCAATATCTTCCAACTCAATCTCTGGTAGCATGGCGAGCGCATAGGCGTGAGTGATAAAGGTTTTTCCTTGCAAGCTTGGGCTTTCTTTGACCCGCTGTATCATGTGTTTCATCACCGCTTTGCCAGAAGGCAGGCCTTCGTGCAGGTGAATGTCGACGCCTTTATCATAATCTAAAGCAATATCAAACATAACATCTAAAGACTTTTTCATATCGTCATCTACAATAGTGGGGTCAAGACCACCGATAAAGCCGATATCCATTTGCGCAGCTTCCCTTAACAAGCCCTCGGACTGTGAATAAAGAATACCGTGTTGCGGAAAAGCGGCAATCTCCCACGTAAAGCTGTCTTTGTATTTATCCAATGCCAATTGCAAATGCTCTAAGCTTCTTAGGCCGCTTACGGGGTCGATATTACAATGACAACGTGCAAAGGTAGAGCCGTAGCTTTGCAGCAGCTGGATACACGCTTCAGCTCGCCTTTGAGAGTCAGGAAGGAGTTTTGGAATCAAATCCTCCTCCAGGCGAATCATATGCTTGATATCGCCTGTCCAAGGAGCGGCCTGCCAATCACCACCATAATAGGTCTTATCGATATGGACATGCATATCCTGAAAGGTCGGCAACATTAATAAACCATTTGCATCAATTGTTTTTACTTTTTGAGTGTCATTCTCATTATTGTGTTGAGTGGTATTTTTGAGCTGTCCTTTGGCGTTGATAGTTTTAATTTTGCCATTAGTAATATGCATATCAAAGAGTGCGGTTTTAGTGGCAATGACCTGATTGTTTTTATCACGTACAAAACCGGTCTCTAATCTAACGTTACGGAGTAACAATTCTTGTTTGCTCATTGAGTGGCTCAGTATATTGGTTTGGGTTATATTTATAGCATGTTTTTAATTTGTTGGTAAATGCTAAGATAAGCTGTTGGATTAAAGGTTCTGAATTAAAAATTTTGAATTAAAGACTCTGAGCTAAATTGTATCGGTAATATAAGCGGTTAGGATTGGCAATATGTGTAGATTGAGTAGGGTTATGTTTACGGCTATGCTGAATTGCGTTTCATACTCTGCCTTGTAATCCCCTCATCAAAAAATATAACAATAGATACCAATAATATCGCAAGGTTCAGCTGGATTATTTGTTCCCTGCTGCAAGGAGTTTTATCATTATGTCGCCAGTTATGCCATCATCTGCTACGCCTAACATTACAAGCCATCAGCCAAGCTATCAACCTACACCCGCCCAGCTGCAAGTGCTACAGACTGCCAGTGAGTTTGCCTATCAGATTTGGGAGAGTCGAACCATTTCTTGCCAGACATTTTTGCGCAGTTATCCGCTAAACCAGACCTTAACTCGCCAGCAAATTGATGACCTTATTCAGGACTATACTTTGGATGAGAACTACCAACTTGCTGATGAGTCAAAGGTAATGAGCGGCTTGCGACATTTGCGCATGCTATTGATGATGCGCTGGATTTGGCAGGACGCATTAGCACTGATTACGCTTGAGCAGCTAACGGATGAGCTGTCTGAGTTTGCCGATGGCTGTATTATCTTTGCCAAAAATTATAGCTATCAACATCTGGTTAGCCAATATGGGCAACCGACTTTTATTGATGATAAAGGGTTGCAGCATATTGATGATATGGCGATTATGGCGATGGGTAAATTGGGTGCTCATGAGCTGAATTTATCCAGTGATATTGATTTGATATTTGTTCATCAAGCGCGTGGACAGACGGATGGTGACAAAGCCAAAGGTACGCGCAGTATTGATAACAAGCGCTTTATGACCCGTCTTGGTCAAGGGATTATTAAGCTGCTCGATAACTGTACTGCCGATGGCTTCGTGTTTCGGGTGGATATGCGTCTGCGCCCGTGGGGCGATGGTAGCGATTTAGCGATTCATTTATCAGCATTACAAAAATACTTTAGCAATCATGGACGCGCTTGGGAGCGCTTTGCCTGGTTAAAAGCGCGGGTGGTTGGGCAAATTAACCAGCCGTTTTATGATGAATTGCAGGGACTGATTAAGCCGTTTGTCTTTCGCTATTATGTCGATTATAGTGCGTTTTCCGCCCTGCGTGAGATGAAATCCTTGATTCAGAACCAAGTAGCGCAGCGTGAAGACTTGGATAATATTAAGCTTGGCGCGGGCGGTATTCGCGACATTGAGTTTATCGTGCAAGCTTTTCAGCTGATTTATGGTGGACGGCATCCGCAGCTCCAAGTCAAACCTTGCCTGCAGGCGATGCAAGCCTTGTATACGCTTGAGTATTTAGACCGCACGACTTATGAGCACTTACAAGCAGCCTATCGGTTTCTGCGTCGACTTGAGCACGGCATTCAAGCGATTAACGATCAACAGACCCAACGTTTGCCCAATGACGCGCATTGGCAGCGAAATTTAGCCATGACGCTTGGATTTGAAAATTGGGAAGCGCTGCTAGCGACCCTTAACGGTCATCGGGAAAATGTGAATGTGCCTTTTGAGCGCATGGTGACTGAACGCCAGATGCCGGCACAAGACAAAGTTATGCTGGAGCCGACTAATATTGAGGAGCAAATTGCTCAGCTTGATACGGTTCTAAGTGAAGAAAGCCGTGCTCAGCTCCAGACTTTTTGGCAATCAAAAATGGTTGCGAACCTTAGTGCTGAAGCGAGAGAGCGCTTAGATAATGTTTATCCGGTCATTATACATGCGCTACTTGCGCATCAGGAGCAGCAACAGTTAGCCAATACCGCGTTGCCGCGTCTGATTGCACTACTTGAGGCCATTTGTCGTCGTTCCATTTATTTGGTCATGATTGCAGAAAATCCCAATGCCACTGTTGAGCTGATTCCTATGTTGTCAGCCAGTCCTTGGATTGCCCATGAGCTGGCGCGTTATCCAGTATTGCTCGATACTTTTTTACAGCAGCGTTATCGTCATTTACCGGACAAGCCAGAGCTGCGCGATATTCTGCGTCAACAGTTGTTACGTGTTGAGCCTGAAGACGAAGAGGAGCTCCTCAGCGTTTTACGTTTATTTAAAAAAAACCAGGTATTGGCGGTTGCTGCAAGTGATGTACTGGCGGAGCGGCCGATTATGAAGGTGTCTGATTCATTGACTTATATCGCTGCTGTCGTATTAGAGGCCGCACTTGAACGTGCCTTTGCAGAGATGGTGAAGCGTTACGGCTATCCTATCGCCCAAGATGGTGATCCCGTCACTGAGGCGGATTGCGGATTTGCGATTATCGGTTATGGCAAGTTGGGCGGGCTTGAATTGTCGTATTCGTCTGATTTAGACTTAGTTTTCCTACATAAAATAAAAGAGCAGGGCATGACCACGGGTGAAACATCAGTCAGTGGCATGAAGTTTGCCGCGCGCCTTGCCCAAAAGCTGATGACTTATCTGAATACCCAAACGCGCGATGGTCGTGCTTATGAGGTTGATATGCGTCTGCGCCCCTCCGGTAACGCTGGCATGATGGTAGTCTCTTGCCATGCGTTTGAGACCTATCAGCTTGAAAAGGCGTGGTCGTGGGAACATCAAGCACTGGTGCGCGCACGGGCAATCTGTGGTGACAAACGAGTGACGGCGCGTTTTTGTGATATCCGCCGTGCGGTATTGGCATTGCCGCGCACGATTGAGCAAGTGCGAATTGAAGTGACCAGCATGCGCCTAAAAATGCAAAAGCATTTAGGTAGCAGCCAACGCAAGCAGCAAGCGGGTAAGTTTCATCTGAAACAAGATGCTGGCGGGATTGTAGATATCGAATTTTTAGCACAATTCGCCGTGCTCGCTTATTCGCATGACTATCTAAGCCTTACCAAATGGAGCGATAACGTCCGTATTTTTGAAGAGATGGCAACGCTTGGGATTTGGGAAGCGCAAGTTTGTGAAGATTTGACCGATGCTTATTTACGAGTACGGGCGGCCACGCATCAGTTGGCATTAGCAGAGCAGTCATTACTGGTCGATGAGTCATTATGGGTTGAGACCCGTACACTCGTACAAGCGCAATGGCAGCATCTGATGGGTGTGGAATAATGCAGAATTGACCAATTAATATTAATTACACTGCAAAACGCCATGCTTAATAATAAAAAAACTGATATAAATAAAAGCCATTGAGCATAAAACTAAAAGAGTTCATTTACCCTCACTGCCAGTGATATAATCATGCGCACGCCATAATAAGCTAATAAAGAGTTAACCGTTCCATGTGATGATTATCGATAGAAAGTTTTATTAATAATAACGAACGGTCTACATGTGACAATATGGTACAACAACACGATTTTAATTCATTAACTCAACAAAAAAAGTTAGACGCTAGCGCTAGCATAAGGAATATCGAATGAACATGGCAACACAAGACGGCAAGCTTTGGATGAATGGCACGATGATTGACCAGCCAGATGCCAAAATTCATGTATTGACCCATAGCTTACATTACGGTATCGCCGTATTTGAAGGCGTACGTGCCTATCAGACTGCTGATAAGCGTACGGCAATTTTTCGCTTAAAAGATCACACTGAACGTCTGCTAGGTTCCGCTTTCATCTTTCAAATGGAAGTGCCTTTTGATGCGGCTACTCTTGAACAAGCACATAAAGATGTGGTTAAGCAGAACAACCTAGCAGAAGCTTACATTCGCCCGCTAATATGGATTGGCGCTGAAAAGCTGGGTTTAGCTGCTCATGACAATAGCATTAATGCGATGGTTGCGGCATGGCATTGGGGCGCATATCTTGGTGAAGAAGGCATTCAAAACGGTATTCGCGTAAAAACATCTTCTTATTCTCACCATTTGCCCAACGTCACGATGTGTAAGGCCAAAGCGTCAAGTAACTATCCGGTATCTATTATGGCCAATCGTGAAGTCACTCGTAATGGCTATGACGAAGCAATCATGATGGACTCCCAAGGCTATGTTTGTCAGGGTTCAGGCGAGAATTTATTCTTAGTGAAGAACGGCGAGCTCCATACGCCAGATTTAGCAGGCGGCGCATTGGACGGTATTACTCGTCGCACAATTATCCAGTTTGCTGAAGATTTGGGTATTAAGGTGACTGAGCGCCGTATTACGCGTGATGAGTTTTATTTGGCCGATGAGATCTTCATGACTGGTACAGCAGCTGAAGTCACGCCTATTCGAGAGTATGACGATCGTAAAATTGGTAACGGTGGCCGTGGTCCATTGACTGAAAAGCTGCAAACCTTATATTTTGATGTAGTACATGGCCGCAATGAGAAGTATATGGATTGGTTAAGCTTTATTGATTAATTGTTCATGACAAAGCAAATCATATACAGTTCTATCTGCAATAAAAAAGCTAAGACTGATTTAGTGTCTTGGCTTTTTTAATGGCTATAATTTAGAAAATTTATTTAATAAGCAGTTATTTGTTGTTGGTTATATCTGACCATCTTACCAATCTGACTTCGTATTCCTGTAGTAGTTGCTCGAATTGACGGCTCATTAACCACTCAAACTCGCGCTCACGAGCCGCTTTAATATCGTCTTGCCAATTCGCAGCAGGGACAGCAGGATGACACATAATTAGGGTGGGGCTCAAATTACTAGGCAAAGCATTGGGTACCGAATGTATGGCTGGGGTGGTGCTGCCATATTGCGCATAAGTGCCCAGTGATTCGATATCAATAGGCAGGGAATGCATGGCAGGGAGCAGATGGTTGGTGCGCGGGGCATTAGTAAGCCAGCTCTCCCATAACGCCGCAAGCTTTTGAAAATTCGCATCAAATCCATAGACACCGCCAAAATAATGATTGGTAGCAATACTATTCTCGACACATAGTTTGCGCCATGCACGGCCACCAAGACTATAGATAATCCAAGATTTCAAATCATTCACCAAAGGTAGGGTAACTCTGGCACAGATAGGGTTTTTTGAGCCATCGGCATAACGAGCATTCAGCGCTTTGACTAAGCTTTGGCGAATAATAGGAAACTGATGAATATGTTGATGGCCATCAATAAAAACGGGTGCATGGCCGAAAATATCTTCAAAACCATCAAGTTGACGATTAATAATATCCGTTACTTGGGACGAATCAAGACGGCGTAGGTAACTGGTTATGACCAAAGACCTTAATGACCCTTGTAGATCTGATGGAAAGATGCCAGTCAAGTCAAAATGCAGACCAATATCGACGTTTAAGTCAGCCAGCGTGCGTATCTCTGCAGCGGTGATTTGACCGCCGGTCATATAACTACTCGCGCCAATACGTCCGTGTTCAGCAAGCTTAATTACTGCCTCATTCACTGCGCTCGATAGGCCTAAGTCATCCACATTAATAATGATTGCGCGTGCACCGTTCGATGATTGCGCCTTCTCATTGTTAAAAGTATTTTTCATGGACGCTATGTTTTTCAAAACTGAACTTTTTATTTTACTCATGATTTAAATGCCCAAAGTTTACCCAATGCAAAAGTCATTACCGTAATAACGCCGGTTACTATCAGCCATATCAGCATATAGTAACGCTCACCAAACCAGTTAAGTCCCAATACAAATAAGCCTTGATTGGCAATAAATCCAGCAGCTGAGCTGGCAAACCATTTTATCAAAGTATTGATAGTGCTTTTCTTGGTGGAATGATAAGGATCTATAGTGGTGTTCGTTGGCTTATTATTGGTAATGTTGCTGATTGGTTGACGAAAAGTCAGATAAAAATGGCCGACAAAGCTCACGACAAACGCGACTAAAAAAGCAAAAACGTTTGCCCAAGCCGGTGAAATAGAGGTATTACCTACTATACTAATTAATACTAAAAAATGCACTAAGGCCGCACTTGCGCCTACTACTAAAAACAATAGTGCTTGCTTTGATGCTGATGCGGTTTTCAATGTGTGGTTATTCATGTCGTGTAGGTTCGGAGTGTTTATATGTGATGTCACTGACCCATTGCTCAGTATAACGGTTATTAGTGAAATTGCTATTTATGTGGTTTTTATTATCAAGGTTCTTATTAGTATGATCTTTATTAATAAAGTTTGGATTATTGACACGTCTATCAGTAAGCTTGCTATTAATAAGTCCATTATCAGCATAACGATCACTGCCACTATGGCTACTACCGCTATGAATGGTCTCATCAATTAAATATAACGGTCGCTGTTTTACCTCTTCATAAAGTCTGCCGACATACTCGCCAATCACCCCAATACATACTAACTGAATACCAGTTGAGAACATGATACCAGCAGCGACTGTTGCCCAACCAGCGACATCACTCCCAAATAATAGCGTTTCAATAACAATGTATAAGCCGTATAAAAAAGCCAAAGCAGAAACTATAAAGCCCATTCGTGATATCAAGCGCAGCGGCTTTTGTGAGAAAGAAGTAATACCCACTAAGGCCAACTCAAACAGGCTGCCAAAGTTAAATTTACTCTCACCAGTGCCGCGATTGTCCGCAGTAAAAGGTAGGTAGACCGTATTAAATCCTACCCAAGCATATAAACCTTTCATAAAACGCTGACGTTCAGGTAGCGAGCGTAGCGCCTGCACAACCTTACGGTTCATCACGCGGAAATCACCAGCATTTGGACGAATCTCATAGCGTTGACGGTCTTGGATAAAGTGATAAAAACTGCGTTTTAAAGTTTTAGCAAGCTTGCTTTCATGAGGACGATTGGCTTGAATGCCAGCGACCATATCAATATCAGACTGCTCAATCATACTAAGCATTTGCCCCAATACTGATAAAGGGTGCTGACCATCGGCATCAATCATTGCAACTACATCACCTTCTGCTTTGGCAAGACCCGCACTAAGCGCCGGCTCCTTACCAAAGTTACGCGACAACCGTACCAATACCAGTTCGGTATTGTGTGGACGGCTAGGTATTAAAGTACTGACTACCTCCAGCAAATTATCATGGCTGCCATCATCAACAATGATAATTTCACAACTTGCCAGTGTTGTTTTAGTACTGGCACTGAGAGAAGCGTTACTGTTTATAAGTGCAGGTATTATGGGTGCACGTAAAGTAGCGGTAAACTCAAACACCTGTGGTAAAAAATCCTGCAAAGCCTCGGCATCATTATAAGCTGGCATGATAATGGACAAGTAAGGCGAATTAGGCAGATAAGAAAGATTTTGAGGCATGAATACACTCATCAGCGTTGGTTGAAATAAATGGCTATTTAGTTACCATTCATTTTTTCATCAGTTGTTATTTATGGAGTCAAGCCAGTATAGCCAGCTGCAACCCGTATTAAGTATTTATTTAAAAAGTACTTAATATAGTTACTTGTCCGAAACTAATTAATACAGCTGCTTGGTATATAAGCGATCCAGTTGACGGTTAATGGCTCTTTAGCTTTAGGGTCTGGCCAAGCCAATTGCCACTGTCCTTTTTGTACTACCAGTGCGTCAGCGGTACTCTTATTTTTATTGGTAATGTCTACTTTATTAGTGTTTGAGCTGGAGTTTACCACCGTCAATTCGTCAAGCAAGGGTAACACGATATCGTCACCCTCGTCTTGCGACATAACTAAAGTACCTTGTTGTTGTAGGCGTTCAGTACTCATCCACGGTGAATGACTGGCAGGGCCTGAAATCATTTGTGATGGAAAATCTTTATTCATGGCGACCAATGCCCCAAGCCAGCGATCACCTGACACGCTGTCAAGTGGGCAGCTGCTTAACTCATTCCAGGTGTCAGTTGCTTGCGTGGTTAAGGCTTGTTCCGGCCAGTGCATGCGCGATGGTTTATGACGTATCTTATCACCAAAACCTACGTAAACAATCATTAATGCCGTCGCTAAGGTTAGCCAAATAGCCAGTGCACGACGCAGTTTAATAACGGTCAAAGCTTGCAGAGCTGGCACAATAAATGATGCCGCTAACAACCCTGACAATGCCCACATCGGCATGCCCCACATATCCCGTAGACCAATACCAAATACTAAACTTAACACCACAAGCACAGCTATGGGTGCCGCCCAAAGATACCAAAGTATAGAAGCGCCTGCTGGCAGGCTATGCTTATAGGCGCTAACACCAAATAAGCGTTTGCGATTAAGCGCTAGCATTAATATCAGAGGAATATGGGCAATAACTTGGGCGGCAAGAAAGCTGACCCAACTGAAATGGCGACTAATACTACTGGCAGCTTCACCGACATCATGTGAGCGCCCATTAGCATAACCGAGCGGCAACCAATCATGTATTACTAGCCAGTATAAATGTGGGGCAAATACAGCTAGCATTACAAAAGCCGCTATCCAAGGCTGCGGCTGCTTTAACAGCGGCCATTGTTTGGGCAGTAATAAAAATATCGCCATCGGCAGTAATAAAAATATGACACTGTATTTGGTGAGCATACCCAGCCCGCCAATTACTCCAAGTAGCAGCCAGTCTGTCAGTTTATTTCGGGTTAATGCTTGATAAAATACGAAGTACAAGCCTGCCCAAATAGGAAACTGGGCGACGTTATGGTTAAACTCAAGACTTGGATAGCTATAATAGATAACGGCTAGAGTTAAGGTGCTGCCTAAGAGTGCCGTTGCTGGTGACCAGATTTTTTTGCCTAGCTGATAGACTAAAAATAAGGTGAGTAGTACATACAACTGACTTAGTAAATAAGGGCCAATGTGACCAAACAACTTATAAAAGCTGTAAAGTACCCAAGAGGATAAGGGAGGGTGCTTATAATAGCCCCATTGCCATTCACTACCCCAATTGATGCCTTCACTAACATCTAGCGGTACGCTACTGGCAAGAAAGGCCGGTGCAATAGACCAAATAACAAAATAGGCCAGCAAAAACAGCCCAAACCATCGCCACTGTCTCTGCTCTGACTCATTATTACCTAAGTTGTTGTTGCCATTATTAGCACTTTTGGTAAAACTATCTACTTGCAGCTTGGTTTGTGAGGCGGGCTTATTGTTGAATGATGGGGTCATGACTAGGCTCTTTTTACAATTTATCTGGTCTTATGCTGCAGTTGACACAAGTAGATTTAAAATATAATAGTTATTTATAAAGCAGCACCATATTTATAATAAAGCCGAGCACTTATAACTCAGTAAAACTTTATTTTGACAAGTCAGCTACCATAATCTAGCGCCATTATAGAGTCTAATGTCAGTTAGTCATAGTAAGGTTAACTTTTTATCTTAATCTCTGACGATATTTAAAGTTATTACTTATAATCAATGTTTATGTTTAATGCTTAGAGGCTTTATTTAGTTGTGGTACTCAAAGGCTACATTTATAAGCAACGGCTTGACGGTATTACTTGGTGGCATGACTTGAGGATATAATAAGTCACTCTATATGATATTATCGTCATATGATTAAGCGATATTTAATATTTATTTTCCATAGCAGTCATAAATTTAAGAGAATAGGTTATGAGTAATGAGGTTATCAAAGTATTTGTGGGATGTGACCCTAATAACTGTGATTTAGAACAAATGATGGTATTAGATTATAGTCTGCACAAACATACCAGTGCGCCTATTGAAATCGTCTGGATGCAATTATCACGCGATCCCAACAGCTATTGGTACTCAAACCCCGAAACCGGTGAAGGCTGGAATACGACTAAGTGGGCAACGCCTTTTTCAGGGTTCCGTTGGGCCATCCCAGAATATTGTGATTTCACTGGTAGAGCCATTTATATGGACGCTGATGTGGTCATTCTAAGCGACTTGGCCACATTATGGAATCATCCTATTGAAGGCCAATCTATAGTCGCTGCAAAAACAAATGCAGACATGACTCGCTTGTGTACTTGTGTCTGGGATTGTAAGGATGCTCAAGGAACTGTATTACCTGTTGAGCAACTTAGAAAAGAGCCAAGCAGCCATCAAGAAATGATGGATGTTATTAAAAAAAACCCACAACTGGTTGAGCCTTATCAAGACAGCTACAACTGTGTGGATGGTGAAGATTTGGCGATAGACGACATTAAAATACTACATTACTCAGATATGAGTATGCAATTCAGCCACAAATATGCGTTATCTAGAGTAGAGAAAGAAGGCTTTGCGCATTGGTTTGATGGCAAGATAATACCGCATCCAAGACAAGAGTTGGTCGAGTTATTTGATAATTATTATAACGAAGCGTTGGCTGCGGGCTATAAGCTAGACAATTACCGAGTGGAGGCTTTTGGTAGCTTTCCAAAAAAGACCCATAAGCGCTATAAAGGTAATAAAATAACGCGTCCGAACGTTACAAAAACGTTTTTATCACGATTATTTAAGCGTTAAGTGCTAAATAAAACTGTTAGTTATTATTAAAATAGAGCTCTATTTCTAATTACGAATTTTCGAGAACTTAATGAAAAAGCTTATTATCAGTTTGGAAAATTCTCACGATAGAAGGCAGCATATAAAAGAACAGTTTGAAAGTAATAATATTTCTTATGAGTTTTTTAATGCGGTTAATGCCACTCAGATTGACACTGTTGCGAAAAAACTGAGTATTCCAATCACTGATACGCGATTAGGGAAAAATGAAATTGCCTGTTTTTTGAGTCATGCTAGCATTTGGCAGTTAGCTGTAGAAAATAACTATCCATATGTTTGCATTTTTGAGGATGATGTTTATCTTGGTGAAGATTCAGAATTTTATTTGAACAATATCTTAGAATGGAAGCCTGATGACGCTCATATCTTGAAACTTGAAGTTTATAATAACCTTATCAAAGTTAATGAACACTTTAAAAGCTTAAAAGTTGGGGACAGAAAACTTATAAAATTGGCAGCAAAGCATACTGGCTGTGCGGGGTATGTAATTACACTTGAAACCGCTCATATTTTACTCGACATAGTAAGGAATTATGAGGGGTTAATTCCTATTGACCATATTGTTTTTGGTGATTTTTTACACAATTACGAGGCTAATATATATCAGATTGTTCCTGCAATTTGCATTCAAAGTCAGCATTATAAGCATGCTAAACCACTGATTAGTTCTCTTGAGTCTGAAAGAATAGATAGGCATGGAATGCCTATAAATAATAAGAAATTTAAAGACAAGGTGGTTAGGGAAGGAAAACGATTGATTAAACAACCTATCATTGCCATTGAAAAGATTAACCTTAGATTAAAAGGTATTAGAGAGCTAAAGCTAACCTTTAGATAAAGAATATGCTATTGGATTTCAGTAGTCTTAACGTATTAACTAAATATACTGTAGGCTATAATAGCAATAACAACTAAAACTCCCCCACCAATAATACGGTTGCGCGTTCTAATGTTTTGTCGTTTAAGCTTGGTTTGACCACGGCTAGCTTGTAACTGTTCAATATAAACCTCGCCTTCATAGTCCTTGTCAAATATTTTGATATAACCTGGATTAAGGGGCTCAACGGTGAGCGTGTTTTTAAGCTTATCCATAGCCGTATCTAAGCTGTCTTGATCGACTTGCGTACGCTTACCGTCTACCTGTTCGGCTATCCATTGTTTAACCAAGTTGATAGTATTATCGGTATTATTAAAAAACATCGTACTAGCCAGATAATCATGAGACATGCCCGGTAGACCTTTGGTCTTATAAAAAGCAACATCAGCAGTAATATTATTAAAATAGTCCAGTGGTTTTTTGACCAAGGCATCAGCATCTAAGTACAAAATATTTTTATCAGGGAACTGTTGTAAACACTCTAAAATGAAGTGCGGTTTAATACGAGTATTTGCTTCCCAATATCCTGCATCAGAAACTTGTTTAAAATAATAATTCAAACTAAACTCATCTAGTGACTGTTTTAAAGATAGAGCATGGTCATAGTAGCTATCGGTATAAAAACAACACACAATAAAGCTATCTATAGCGCTCATGCTGGTGAATGACGAAGGTTGCGATAAAGTTGACATTAGATACTCTATAAGTTTAAATAAGGTAAGTCTTTAAAAAGCTAGGTTAATATACCAAGTACAAGACTAAATGATATCACAGAGTGTCTGATTAGACGTTTTAAACCGTAACCGTTTTCCTAATTTGTTCTTCAATCTGTCTTCAATAACTTACACTTCATCGTCAAATATGTGTCTGTCGATAAGTCTCATTAGTAAGCCTTTGACGATAAAGTTTGTTTCTACCTATTAGATGCTACTAAATAGGCAATTACTTAAAGTCTATAACCTTCATCCTTAATGATCTTAGCATTCTAAAAAATTCTCTTTTGATCTTTTCATTAAAATAGATACTGTTATTTTTTTTCTTACTACGTACTATGCTACTAGAGAATTTTACATCTCCCTGACTGAAAAGTTTATCTTGTATTACAATAGCAGGCTGTAATTGGTATACTTTGATAAACTTAGGATACGTAATCTGATTAAACAAGACAACGTCAATACATTCAATTTCTTCCATTTCTTTTATGTAATTAAGCATATAGGTACATCCTGATTTTGACAGTATATAACCTGCAGCTCCAAGATTCTTACCTAGAAGTTCATGTACTTTTCTACCAGTGGCGTTAATACTTTCCCCTCTTAATGATAGTTCAACTTTTTTATGGAATTTTTCAAGCTTAACAATATCTTTACCAGCAAACCATGATGTGTCATTCAATAATAATTCTGCATCACTACCTAAATCTATGTCATCCTCAAATACACCAATAAAATTCAAATCACTATCAATACATTTTTGCCAAACACATAAGTGACTTAACAAGCATGCTAATTCGCTAACACTTAAATCTTTAACTTGCTTACTACTGATACCAAACTTTTCTAAAAAACATTGATTCATAGACGGCTCTACAGCGTCAAAAAAATCAAAAGAAACAGCATGTTTATTGAACTCTAAATTAATATGTTTACGTCTTAACTCAGCTTTTCTTAAACTAATAACGTAGTGATGAATCATGATCGTCCTGAAGTTAAGTATGGTTTTAATGAAGTTGCAACTATAACAGTAAAACACTAAAATACCCGATTTCACCAAGCTAGATTAACGTAATTAAAAGCTAATAAAAAACAACTAGCCATTGAATTCAATCAAGCCACCACTTAGACTTCTCGTCTTGATGTAGTGCGCGTAAAGTAGCAAAAGCACTGTTATTACTTTGCAGTCTATCAAAAACGAATAGCAGTACGGTTGTGGCCAGTTTATCGACAGTATAGAGTTTTTGGTAACGGCTCCGCATGTGTTTCAGCGTATCATCGGTGCCAATACGAAAATAGGTGAGGCCGTCGTACAAAGGAAGGTGACAACTGTAAAGCGCTGCTACTTTGTCGGTCAATAATGGCGTTTGATCAGGAACGCTACTTAGCTGCAAAAACTGCTTAGTCTCATAAACCTTTAAAGTATTTATTAAAGTAATAACATTTAAAAATACAGCGGCTCTCGTTGTGTCGGCTGAATAATCAATAAAACTATCACAAGCAGAGACAATCCAACGTAACGACAGATTATTTAATAAATAATCCGTTTCTACTGCCCATAGCCTTTCAAATTCAGCAAATACTTCTTGAGGTTTGTAATTGCGGCGCAGCAGTACAATAAGGGTCGCATGATAAAAACACAGTTCTGATTGGTGAATGAATTGATGTTTTAAGCCATCTAAATGGCTCTCTAAGTTTTTAATACGAGGTTTATCAGATATTGCTTTAGAGTTGCACATTGACTCAGTGATGACCGTTGTTTTCATATCATCGATACTCTTGTTACTAAAGCTACCAATAATTGCTTTTGCATTGAGTGTTTTCTCACTCTTAAACAATAAGTTAAGTTTGCGTTGCCATTTTGATGATGCACTCATATTATCTAAGACCTGTTAATTGAAGTAGAAAAATCATATGACCCAACCCATTATTGTGTTGATACTAAAAGCCCTAGAAGGCCGCGGTGCTGAACGTATGGTAACGACATTGGCGCGTGCTTACGCAGATATGAATTACGAAGTTCATGTCCTTTGTTTAGAAAATACGCAAGAGATGCCACTAGATTCTCGCGTTCAGCATCACGTTGTAGCATACAATCAAGTCCATAATCAGGCTGAATTTGAGGAAGATTCTAAGCAAGCTGCAGATTATAAGACAGTGGCAAAGCGTATAGATGATTATGTGCTTGCTAATATAGGTACACCGGATTTGATACTGGTTAATATTTATAAACTTAATTGGATTATGGCTTATAGTAAGCTGCCAAATATCGTGAATGTACTACACACAGCGTTATCGAGACAATTCCAAGATAAACTATTAACCCTGCCAGCGCAGATCATTACACATTTAAAAATGGTTTATGGCGCCCATCCTTGTAGTTGTGTTAGCGAAGGGGCGCGGCAAGACTTACTCGCGCTAATAGGCAGCAATCTAAATAGAACGGCAACAATTTATAATCCTTGTGATGTTAATGACATTAAGAGAGCGGCAGAACAGCAAGTAAACATTGAACAGTTTGGTTTAATTGCTAAGGGTTATATCATTCACGTGGCCTCATTTGATACCATGAAAAATCATCAGGATTTGTTACAAGCGTACGCTAAAACTGAGCATAAGCTACCGTTAGTGTTGGTAGGAAAAGGTAGGTTGGAAGCTGACATTAAGCAGTTGGCTATCGACTTAGATATTGAGGAATGGGTTAGGTTTTTGGGCTTTCAGACCAATCCTTATCCTTTGATTAAATCTGCTGCCTTGCTGGTGCTGACCTCTAAATTTGAAGGCTTTGGTTATGTCATTGTCGAGGCGCAAGCGTTGGATGTAGCGGTGATTAGTACTGATTGTCCGTTTGGTCCAAGGGAGTTATTACCGACGCAGAATTTAGTGCCTGTAGATGATATAGAAGCTTTGGTAAAATTGATGAATCGTGCAATAGATAAACTAGAGAACTATAAAGTACCTTTTAATCCGCAGCTATTGCCTAGTAATGTCGCTCGTCAATATCTGAAGTTCGGTCAGGTATTAGGATATGAGAGCATTAATAAAGCCCATCAAACAAGTCTTTAGAGATTGGCGAATGATTGATAATGGGTACGCCATGGTCTTTATAAACGTGACCTAATAGATTAAATGAGGGAACAATACGGTCAGTCACTGCTTTATCAAGCTTAGATGGTGCGCTATTGTCTTCATTTTCATAAAACCGGGGTTGGTTGCTGTTTAGCAGGTCAACGCCATACAGATTAATCTCACTGGCTTGTCGCGAAAAAGCCAACTGCGCGGCGACATAGGCCACAGTACCGGCCTCTACAAATCCATAAGTAATATTAAGAGAAACACCAATAGGGTCAGGCTTATAATCGGTGTCGATAACGAAATTTGGATGATTAACAAAGTGTAATAAAGGCTTTTTTTTATTAAGTAGTTTTTTTCTAAAAGATAGTTTACTAAACCAGAGCTTATTTGATTTGACCCCCCATGGTCTATCCACTGGGTATAATATGCGCATAGAATCATGATAGGTGCGCATAAGGTCAGGCTGGGTTACTGCCATTGCTTCTAACACAGCTAATGTTGCATACAAAGGCTGACCAGTATAATAACTTTTTAGAATCTCAGGTTGATGGTGGATAAAGCGGGCGTCGCTAATCACGTAACCAACGATATTGGTAAATTCATGTTGCTCAGTAAGACTGATACTACCGTTGACAAAAATAGTGGCTGTATCTTGCATCTCAGCGAAAGCTAAATCAACAATAGAGGGGCCAGAGGCAATAATATTTACCGCTTGCTGATACAGATTTTGCTTGGCCTCATCGGCATTAAAACCTTTGATAGTAATAATGTGGTTGTCAATATTAAACTCAACAGTAGGAGGTAGTCCTAAATTTTGCGCCATATTATCTTCCGATAGCTGTTTTTAATTGTCTTTATTGCCAATATGGGGTCAGCCAGGGGCTGGGTTTTATATGGCGATACCATTTACCGCCAGTACCGGCAATGGCATCGGGCGGATTAATTTCGCCGTGAAAAATGACAATTTTGGCATTATTAGGTAGTTTTGGCGCTTTTATAATATTAAAGGGAATGGGCGCAATACATTGGTATTTAAAGCTGACACACCATCTCTTATCCCAATACTCTAAATGATGATGCTCACGTAAATAGTTAGATAAGTAGGCTTGTTCATGGCGTACTTGCTGACGAATAGTATCGAAGTTGCGCTCAAAGTTAGCCAGTAAGTCAGGGTAGATATGCATGCCAACATTAAAGCGGTACACCGAACTATTACCAATCATCCGCCATGGTTTTTTCCAATCCCGAATGATGACTACGCTATCCTCATGCTCAGCCTGATAGGTAAAAAATTCATCAATGTTATCAACGATGACAATATCAATATCCAAAAATAATGCTACGCCTTTAAGGTTGTACAGTTCAGGGGCAAAGGTAGTGAGTTTTTTCCAACCGCGCTCGGGTAGACCGGGCGGTAGATTCAGTTCAGGTATTGGGTAGCACTGTATCGCAGGGTCAATTCCGACGTTATCATCTGTCAAGCAGACCATCTGAAAGTCTAAGGTTAGGTGACGACTGACCATATTGTATAGACGGTTAACGTATTCAGCACTGTATTTGTCGCCCCATTTCATACAGATAATATAGCGCTGTTCAGCTGCAGGTTCATCTGTCTGCGCCTGGACGGTTAATGGGCGTTCGATTACGTCAGTTGCCATAGTGTACTCGTATTGACATGAATAGAAAGCTGAATAATACCTACCAATTTTAGCATAATTTTTATGTTTGAATATTTGAACGCTGGCATCCCTGTAAGGATGTCCTATTATTATTTGAGCTATTTCTCTTTTTCGCTATTGCTTGCGTCGCTATCTATGTGGGAGTGCTTATTAGTGCGCAAGGTATCGGTGCGCAAAGAATGGTTGGCACGGACAAAATCTATTAAAGTAGTTTCATCAGCGCGGTAGGGATCACCTAAAATAGGAAGGTGCTTAAAACGTCGATAACCCCACATATAGTGACTACAATTATCTTTTATCATTTGCTCCATATTTTGATTTAAAGCTTGTGCAGCAATAGAAGCATCACGATCATATAACGCAGGGTTGTCTAGTTTATAGCAGTAAATATCAAAGCCTCGACCATCAGTACGGCGTATACAAGACAGGCCAACCAGCGCGCACTTAGTTTTGCTGGCGAGTTTGGATGCAAGCGTACTGGTCAAGGTTTCAACCCCAAAAAAGGGTACGACTACGCCACCTGAAGGATCAGGAACGTGATCGGGTAATACAATACTGAAGCCACCTTGTTTAAGAGTTTTAAAGATGGCCTTAACGCCACTGCCATCAGTCGGGACTAAAGTTGCGTTGAGACGGGCGCGTCCTTGCAACACAAAGTTATTGGTAATATCGCCCTTAACAGGTTTGTACATGATGGTAGGCGCACCAAATTGATTGAGCCACGCGTTCATCATCTCCCACGTTCCTAAGTGGGGTACGATAGCGAGCATACCATTAGTGCTTGCAAGCGCCTCTAAAAAAATGTCTTTATTATGAACATCACGAATTTGCGCGACACTCCATTCAGGAGACATTGCCCAACTTTTGATGGACTCGACACTACTTAGGCACTGATTTCGAACAATATCTTTAACTAAGGTTTGCTTTTGTTTATCGGGTAAATCAGGTGCTACTAGCATCATATTAATTTTGATGGTGCGCACGATACTTAAATTGGGCAGCCACATCATAATCCAAGCAACAAAACGTGCCAGCATCTGCAGTACAGATAGTGGCACGTATTTAAACACTTGATACGGATTCATGACCACTCACATTGTAATAAGTTATATGGTGGCAGATGACAGTACAGGCTTTTAACGGGTAAAAGGCTGTACTGTAAAATTACGCATTGTCGCTGCAGATTAGACTGTAAAAAGTAGTTGCGCATAATCCAACTGATTCATTACTGAGCAGGTTTGTTAGCATCAGGCTGAGCTTTTTCACGCAGACGGATACCTAGTTCACGCAGCTGCTTATTATCAACTTCAGCTGGCGCTTGAGTCAGTGGATCTTCAGCAGTTTTAGTTTTTGGGAAAGCAATCACGTCACGGATAGAGCTTGCGCCTACCATTAACATAATCAGACGATCCAAACCAAACGCCAAACCACCATGCGGCGGCGCGCCAAATTTCAGGGCATCAAGTAAAAATTTGAATTTACTTTCTGCTTCTTGCTCATCGATACCCAGCGCTTCAAATACTGCTTTTTGCATCTCAAGCGTATTGATACGTAAGCTACCACCACCAATTTCAGTACCGTTCAGTACCATATCATAAGCGATAGATAAGGCCGTTGCTGGGTTGGTTTTTAACTCTTCAACTGAGCCTTTTGGCTTAGTAAAGGGATGATGCATTGACGTCCACTTGCCATCGTCCGTTTCTTCAAACATTGGAAAGTCAGTGACCCACAGTGGTGCCCATTGGCAAGTAGTCATCTCAAGATCTAAACCAATTTTCTGACGTAGAGCGCCCATTGCATCGTTAACGATACTGGCTTTATCTGCACCAAAGAAGATGATATCGCCGTCTTCGGCACCCGTGCGCTCAATTAAGCTCGCAAGTACCTCATCAGTCATGTTTTTGATAATTGGTGATTGTAGACCAGAGTCTTTATCAACACCGTTATTGATATTGCTGGCATCGTTGACTTTAATATAAGCCAAACCGCGCGCGCCATAAATACTAACAAACTTAGTATATTCATCAATTTGTTTACGGCTGATGCTACTGCCATTAGGAATACGTAGCGCGGCAACGCGGCCTTTAGGATCATTAGCAGGCCCTGCGAATACTTTAAAATCAACGCTTTGCATAAGGTCTGCAACATCGACTAATTTTAATGGAATACGTAGGTCAGGTTTATCAGAGGCATAGTCACGCATGGCTTCGGCATAAGTCATACGTGGAAATTTATCGAACTCAACGTCTAGCATAGTCTTAAAGACATGCTTAATAAGACCTTCGTTGATATTCATGATTTCTTCTTCATTTAGAAAAGAAGTCTCAATATCCACTTGGGTAAATTCAGGCTGACGATCGGCACGTAAGTCTTCATCACGGAAGCATTTGGCGATTTGATAATAACGGTCAAAGCCTGAAATCATCAATAATTGTTTAAATAACTGTGGTGATTGTGGTAGCGCAAAAAAGTTACCGGGACGGGTACGTGAAGGTACTAGATAGTCACGTGCGCCCTCAGGAGTAGCACGAGTCAAAATAGGCGTTTCAACATCTAAGAAGCCATGATCATCCAAATAACGACGAATTGCTGAGGTGGCTTTGGCACGGAATACCATGCGCTCTTGCATCTGTGGACGGCGCATATCTAAGTAGCGATATTTCAAACGTAGCTCTTCTGATACTGTCGTGTTCTCGTCATTAAGTGGGAACGGCGGGGTTTCAGACTTGGCCAATACTTCAATTTCTTTGCCTAGTAGCTCAATCTGACCACTGGTCATATTAGCGTTTTCAGTCCCTTCATAACGACGACGAACACGACCGGTAATCTTAAGCACGTATTCAGGACGTACCGCATCTGCAATCGCAAATGCTTCTGGGGTATCTGGATCGACAACCACTTGCAGAATACCCGCACGGTCACGCATATCTAGGAAAATCACCCCACCATGGTCACGGCGACGATGTACCCAACCGACGATACTAATGGTTTGCTCTAGTAGCTTTTCAGTCACAGCGCCGCAATATTCGTCTCGGTATTGGCTGTGTGTTATCATTTCATTTTGCGTCATAGTACTGTTCGTCATAATAATTGCTATCCAGTTGTCAGCCCAATTCAAAATTCGCGATTCAAAATTCAGATTATAATAATTTAAAGCATAATAATACAGCCACTGCTATTTGAGTCTAACCAACGCCCGCTGGCCACCTACCATAAAATTGATGGTAATCAAACCTATAGCTGTCATTAAGAAATAGCACACACAGCGCGATTAGTACCGAAGGTCATCACGTTAGCTGCAGAAAATTTAGTGTAAACGCATATTATGCCTAAACTGCCTTTGTTATACAACTATAGCGACACAATCAAGAGACAGGAATACGCTATAAGTAGGCTATTTATCCGGTATTATTAGTAATTATTTAAATGTTATTTTCATGCTTGAAAACTTGCTACTTCGCGCACATATCATGCTGACAGAGATAACAACATCATAGCCATTAACAAAAATATGGCTCATTTACGGCTATTATCTTAGTTATTAATACATCTTGTTTATCAATTTATTTACTTATGCTTTATGTTGGTCATTACCTTGTATTGACTGATGTCAGTCACTATTTTTAATTATTAAAGGAACTGTTTTTATGTTATTTCATCCTCAAAAGAACCCTGTCGAACTTAAAGTCATGCACCTTAATGAAGCTCAAGCACAACGTCGCCAAGATTTAATGGAAGCCACTCAAGGTAAAGCGGCTCTAAAAAAATTCAAAAAAAGCATGGCAAAAAAAGCCAAACAAGTCGCAAAAAATAAAAGTAAAAGTGCTAAAGGCAAGAACGCTAAAGGTAGCAGCGCCAGCCAGCAAGTTTTTGTACTCGACTTTGATGGTGACATGAAAGCCACTGCTGTTAAGCATTTGCGTGAAGAGATTAGTACTTTAATCAGTACGGCTAATAAAGGCGATGAAGTAGTAGTCCGTCTTGAATCAGGCGGTGGTCTAGTGCATAGCTACGGACTAGCAGCGGCGCAGTTAGTACGTTTAAAAGATGCTGGACTAAAATTGACAGTATGTGTGGACAAAGTTGCCGCCAGTGGTGGCTATATGATGGCTTGCGTTGCTGACAACATTGTTGCTGCGCCTTTTGCTATTATTGGCTCAATCGGGGTGGTATCACAATTGCCAAACTTCCATAAATGGCTTAAGAATCACGATGTCGATTATGAGCAGTTCACAGCTGGTGATTATAAGCGCACAGTGACTGTATTTGGTGAAAATGATGATGAAGACCGTGCTAAGTATCAAGAAGAGCTAGAGCAAACCCATCTGCTATTTAAGCACTTCGTCAACCGTTATCGCTCGATGCTTGATTTGGATAAAGTGGCAACGGGTGAGCATTGGTATGGAGAAGATGCCATACACCTAAACTTGATAGACAGCTTGCAAACGTCTGATAGCTATATTTTAGACTTGATGGATAATAATGAGGTTTATGCGTTACATTCACGCCAAAAACCAACTTTAGCAGAAAAATTAGGATTTGCGCAAGCGGCGGAGGCGGCATTAAGTATCGCTGCTAATAAACTACCAGAAGCTTTGATGCGCTTTGATTTTAACAGCCGTTTAAACATCTTAAAATAGTAGCTTACTATAAAAGATATATATTTTAATTAACAATGATTCATATGTTTTTAAATTTTATTAAAGGCGTGCCCTTATTGGTCGCGCCTTTTTGCTGTTTGTTAGTTAGGGTTATGTTATACATAGTAGCTACTAGCTAAGATAGTGTTCATTATAAAAATAACAGTGAGGATAAATAAATATAATGCCAAAGTTATTTATGATTAAGATTGGTGGCAGACCGAAGGGACGCCTGATTGAGCAGCACGACATGTTCTTTGGAGTAGGCGACCATATTGGAGATTTTATTGATGCCATTAATACTCATTGGCCTGAAGTAAAAAACACTTGGCACCTTGACGCTTATAAGCAAGTGACTTTAGTTGATGGTTATCGTATCCAGTGGCAACCTACTGTTACGGAAAAAGATGCTAAGCATGCCAGCAATGGCAACGCTACGGTATTAGAAACGATACCACTCAAATTATTCTTTATTAATCTAGGCGGTTATCTTGCTGGCGAGTTTGAAGAATTTCATCATAAGCTATTGATTGTCGCGCCAACCCAAGCGGACGCTATCAAGCAGGCAAAGCAGTCAGCTTTTTATAAACAGTATAGCTTTAATGATAAGGACACGCCGTTTAATGCCGCTTCTCATATCGACGACAAGCAGCAAGTAGATGTTGATGAGATTTATAACGTTAATGACTTATTAACGGGAGGCCATTTGTCAATCACGCCAGTTGCAGAGACAGAAACTGCGTTAGAGCAAAAGCCGCTAGAAGACACTGCTTATATTGGTTACTTAAGCTTAAAGAAACTCCGTAAATTAGACGTATCTACTTAAAGCTAAAAGCAAAACCATTATTATAACGAGTCACTAAAAATAGCTTATTAAAAGCAGTCAACAAGGAAGAGGATAAATACGATGTCTACAGCGACCAAAGCATCTACGTTGATGTTTACCACCACCGAACATGGTCAGTCTATGCATGAGCAAGTCAAAGACTTTATTGCTACCCATATTGAGCCGATAGAAGCCCAGTTTTGGCAAGACTGCCATGAGCAAAACCCTGACGGTAACTGGAAAAATTGGCAGTGGCCAGAAAAGTATGAAACCTTGCGCGCACAAGCCCGTGACGCTGGCCTATGGAATATGTTCTTGCCTGATGATGAGCTAGGCGCTGGGCTGTCAGTCACCGATTATGCCCCCATTGCTGAGTTAACTGGCCGTAGTTTACTGGCACCGTATGTTTTTAACTGTAATGCCCCTGATAGCGGCAATATGGAGCTGTTATGGCGCTATGGCAGCCCTGAGCAACAAGATAAATGGTTAAAACCGTTACTAGCAGGAAAAACGCGCTCGGTATTCTGTATGACTGAGCCTGACGTGGCTTCAAGTGATGCGACCAATATGCAAGCCACTGCGGTGGTCGAAGGTGATGAGATTGTTCTTAATGGCAGCAAGTGGTGGTCGTCTGGTCTTGGCGATCCGGCGGTTAATTTATTGATTGTGATGGCTTATACCCCTGATGACAGTAAAGACCGCCATCACCAGCACTCTATGGTATTGGTTCCGGCAACAACAGCAGGGGTCAATATTGAGCGGATGCTAAAAGTATTTGGCGATTATGACGCACCACACGGTCATGGCGAAGTTAGCTTTACCGATGTGCGCGTGCCCGATAACAGTTTTATTGGCGGTCCAGGCATGGGTTTTGAGATAGCCCAAGGTCGTTTAGGGCCAGGACGTATTCATCACTGTATGCGCTGTGTTGGCGCGGCGGAGAAGTCATTGGAGCTTGCTATTCACCGTGGTATGAACCGTACTGCTTTTGGCAAACCCTTACTAGAGCTAGGCGGTAATCTAGAGCGTATCGCTGAAGCCCGTATTAAAATTGACCAAGCACGATTGCTGACGTTATACGCGGCACAAAAAATGGATAGCCAAGGAACTAAAGCGGCGTTAACTGAAATCTCAGCTATTAAAGTAGTTGCGCCTACGGTACTGCAGGAAGTGGTCGATATGGCGATTCAGATTTATGGCGGCATGGGCGTCTGTCAAGATACGCTATTGCCCAGCTTCTTTGCGCAAGCAAGAGCGCTGCGTTTGGCCGATGGTCCTGATGAAGTACATAAGACGATGATTGCCAAACTAGAGCTAAAACGTCAGGGTTTTGGTCGTAAGCCTAAGTCGTAAGTGTTATTTTAGGCTAAAGCTAAAGACATATAAAGTAGCCTAAGTAATTAATAATACAAAACTAAAAACCTGATTTTAAAGACTAAGAAGAAAAGTCAGGTTTCTTTTTTGTATGATAGCTTCTTAATTAGAGCCTATAAGATAAGGAACATCAAATGACGGCCAATAATGTCAACATTAATAATGATAAACACAGCGACGATAAGAAAACTACAATAAATACTAAGGTTTTAGACAAAGGTGGCACTGTCCGTGACGGTGAAGAGCTCGATATACCAGCAGTAAGTGTATGGCTCCGTGCGCAAAATGTTGATGTCAATGGCGAGCCCATTGTTACTCAATTTTCAGGTGGTGCCTCCAATTGGACCTATCGTCTGCAATACGACAACCAAGATTTAATTTTACGCCGTCCACCAAAAGGAACTAAGGCTAAATCTGCTCATGATATGGTACGCGAATATACCGTACAACAGGCATTGGCTAATGATTATCCCTATGTACCAAAAATGGTGGCGCTATGTACCGACGAGTCCGTTATTGGAGCTGACTTCTATGTTATGGCGCGCGTGGCAGGTATTATTCCGCGGGCCAATTTACCGAAAGAGGTTGAGCTCACTCCGATGCAAACGCGTGAGTTATGTACCAATGTCATTGATGCTTTGATTGAGCTCCACCAAGTTGATTATAGTGATAATCCGGAATTGGTCGCGCTAGGCCGTGGCGAAGGCTATTGTGAGCGGCAAGTGACTGGCTGGGATAGGCGTTACGTTAAAGCCAAAACCCCGAATGTACCCAGTTTTGCGCTAGTACGCCAATGGCTTGGCAAGCATACGCCAGCGGACAGTAGCACCTGTATCATTCATAATGACTGGCGTTTTGATAATATTATCTTAGATGCTGAGAACCCTACTAAGGTTATAGGCGTGCTCGACTGGGAGATGGCAACGCTTGGCGATCCTTTAATGGATTTAGGCAGCGCCTTGGCTTATTGGATTGAGGCCGATGATAATATCATTATGCAACAATCGCGCCGGCAGCCAACCCATTTAGAAGGTATGATGACCCGTGATGAAGTGGTTGCCTATTACCTTGAAAAGACAGGTTTAGAGATTAATAACTGGACCTTTTATGAAGTGTTTGGTCTATTTCGCTTAGCGGGTATTGTGCAGCAGATTTATTATCGCTACTATCATAAGCAGACGACCAATCCTGCCTTTAAAAACTTTTGGATTATTGTGCACGTTTTACATGCCAAGTGTCTTAAACTGATTGCTAAGTATGAAGGCGAAGCCTTGTTTATGACTCACGTACAGCCGCACTTGCAAGATGTGGGTGTCGATGCGGCTATGATTGATAAGTTACCAAGTCCTGTACAAGCCGTTATTAAAGGGATATTGCCGACCGGCTATTTTGAGGACGGTGCTAAGCAAGCCAAAGAGTAAGACGCTAAACCGTCTAAAGATTAAGTTATCTAGATCAAACTATTTAAAAATGATATTACGTAAGGCTATGAGCTGAGCTTAAATGATGTTTTTACATTGATTTTTAACAAAAACCTTTAAAAATTACTCCTTAATAAAATAAAAATAGGTAACTCCCATATGACCACTATCCTTCTGGCGCGCCATGGCCAAGCCTCGTTTGGACAAGAAAACTATGACCAGTTATCAGAGCTTGGCAGTATGCAGGCACGCTTGCTCGGTCAACATTACGCTACTGGCCAACGCCGTATTGATGCCATCTTTAGCGGTAGTCTAGTACGTCAACGTGACTCAGCACAACATTTTTGGGACGCTTATCAGCCATCAGTATTGGCGAATAGTAATGTACCTATACTCAATATTGAAACCCCTGAAAGTTATGTGTTGCCATTATTTGACGAGTTTAATCACGAAGACGTGTTTATGAAGTCTAGCCCCAACTTTGCCACTCAAGCAATGATAGCGGCGGAGCTGAACAAAGAAAATAGGCCGTTAACTCGGTTAGGCGAGTTATTTCATCTTGCGATGGAGCGCTGGCACGCCGGTGACCATGATGATGATTATATTGAGAGCTGGTCACAGTTCAGTACCCGCGCTCAACAAGCCTTAGAGCAAGTAGGTAAGCAAGTCGCGCAGCACAGCCATTTAGATGACGATAGTACCGTGCTAGTATTCACATCAGGTGGAGTGATTGCGGCGATTACCGCTCATTTGTTACAACAAGGCAGTCAGACCGCTTACCAGCTGACCAAAAGCTCGGTTAATACTGGCGTCACCGCTATTGGTTTACAAAACCCAACCCCGCAGCTATTATCGTATAATGAATACAGCCATTTATTTGCGCAAGGTAAACGCTTTGTGACTAAGCATTAAGTTGGCGGCTACTTATAAACAAGCGATATTCATAAACTATATAAATAACTGTCGCTCAGCTACCAAAACATACCTATTATAATAAATCGCTTTCAAACTTATATTTAGCCGGTATATATCTGGCATTTTTAGACTTTTTATAGCGACATAGATACCTACAAGGGACTGCCCATGCAACATAAGTTAATAAGCCTAGTAACCAAGACCGCCAAGCAAAGTAAAGATCAAGCTTTTAGTGCCATTCAGCCATCACGTTATCTTAAAGGTTTAAATAAGCAGCAAGTAGGCCGCGGAAAAACGGTGTTAATTACTGGTGCGAGCTCGGGTTTGGGTGAAGGTATGGCGCGGCTGTTCGCTAAACTAGGTTACAATTTAGCAATTTGTGCCCGGCGCAGCGAGCGCTTAGAACAACTAAAAGCTGAGCTACTAAAAAGCTATCCTGATATTCGTGTTGAATATCGCGTGCTAGATGTGAGCGATTATAAAGCTATATTTACAGTATTCGATGCTTTTGCGACTGATTTTGGCCATATCAATCGGGTAGTGGTTAATGCTGGGGTGGGTGAGAGTCGCCGTATCGGTAAGGGTCGCTTTGAGACCAACCGCCGTACGGCAGAGATTAACTTTGTCTCAGCACTGGCACAATGCGAAGCGGCTATGACTATATTTCGTGCCCAAAATAGTGGGCACTTAGTAGTGATATCGAGCATGTCTGCAATGCGCGGTCTACCAGCGCATATGACCACTTATGGAGCCAGTAAGGCGGGTTTGGCTTATTTAGCGGAAGGTATTCGTGCTGATATGTTGCTGACCAATTTACCTATTAAAGTATCGACTATTTTCCCCGGTTATATTCGTACTGAAATCAATACCAATGCCAAGCCGCTACCGTTCCAAGTCGATGCAGAAACGGGTACAAAAGCGATGGTAGCAGCAATTGAGTCTGGTGCCGAACAAGCCTGTGTGCCCAGCCTGCCTTGGTCAATAGTAGGACAAGCAATGAAGCATTTACCTCTGGCCATGGTCAATAAAATTAGCTAATCATATTTTCTATACTTAAATAGTTTATTGACTAAATAAAAAAGCCCTCTATATTTTAGTATTGAGGGCTTTTTAAATGGAGCTTTATGCCTCAATAATAGTCAGTTAGGTAGGATAAGCTGCTGCCGATCATTAAAAAAGCGTCGATAAATAAGTAGGGCACTTAAAGTGCAGCCAAGGATGCTACTGACGCATATCAAAAACATGGTAACAATCTGATAGCGTACTGCTTGCGTCGGGTCAGCGCCAGCAAGTATTTGTCCGGTCATCATGCCCGGTAAGCTGACTATACCGACCACCAGCATAGAGTTTAGCGTTGGTGTCATCCCATTAATAATAGCCGCACGAATGGGCGCATGTACTGCTTCAAATGGTGTTGCTGACAAGGACAACATCATCTCAATACGGCCCTGCTGCTCATGAAAAGCATTAACAAGCTGGTTACTGGTTAATGAGATGGCAGTCAATGAGTTGCCTAATATCAGCCCTAATATCGGGATAATAAACTGCGGGGTATACCAAGGTTGTACCCGTAAAATCAAGGCAATAGCGATGATAGTGACCAGTACGGCTGAAATACTTACGGCAATAAAAGTATCTGTTAATAAGCCTTTATAAGCTCGTTTGACTCGATTTTTAGCAGCACCTGACGCAATTAAAGTCATCATGGTTAAGATGATGAGCACTTCGTACCATTGTTCGCGTGCAAATATCCATGCCAATATGAGTCCAATAAAACTTAGCTGTATTACGGTACGAGCTGCTGCCATTAATAGCGTAGAGGTCAGCCGTAATCGCAATCGCCATGATATAAATATCACTAATAATATCAAACTGCTGGCAAGTGCCACATCGCCGTAAGTCAGCAGAATTTGCAGATTTTCAGTGCTGGTAGCATTAGGCATAGCTGTATAAACATCGACAGCAGTCTTATTCATAGTCTGCATATAAACAACAGGCTCACCCATTTAATGTTCCCGCCTGCATATTCCAGTGCTCATTAGCGAACGGCAGGATAGTTTGAGTGTCATGCGTAACCCATAGCATAGCGCGATGCGGTTCAGCTTGTAGCCAGTGCATCAGCAATTGTATAAGGTTGTTAGCAGTCTCGGCATCAAGCGCGGCAGTGGGTTCGTCTAACAGCAACACTTGTGGTTGTAGCTGTAATAGCCGTAAGGTATTAACCAATTGTCGTTCGCCTCCAGATAGATGAGCGGCAGACTGCTGCAAAAATGCTTGGCTACGCTGTAAAAAACCTAACTGCTTAATATGCCAATCGATATTAAATGAGCTGTGCTGATTTGCGTGCAAACTATAAGGCAGTTGTAAGTTATCGAGGACACTACCTTCTATGAGCTGTGGATGCTGCGCCAGTAATGCCACTTGCGTACGCCATTCAATAGCAGATGTCTCATGGATATTCTGCTGCTGATTCTTATCCACGTTAAGCCAAATATTGCCTGTCGCTAACGGTGATAACCCTGCTAGCACTCGTAATAATACTGACTTGCCGCTACCTGAAGCTCCTGTGAGCACGGTCAGTTGTCCTTGTGCGAGCTGCCCACTCGCAGCTTTAATTAAGACTTGCTCATCTGTCACTTGCTGATTATGGGTACGATCAGCTGTTTTACGAGTAAGCTTATTAAAAATGCTGTGAGAGGCATTGCTAAACAAGTTTTTAGACGCACTATTAACAGTTGTTTTAGACGCATCTTTAAAAATATTATCGTCAGTATGATTAACATGTATGGTTGTTGGGCGATTGCTATGCACCCACACATCATCAAATACTAATAGCGCGTTATCATTGCTAGAGTCAGAAGTTAGCAAGGTTTATTGTCCAGTAGTCTGCTGTGAGATAGCTTGTTGGATGCTATCATGGAGCTGCTTTGGTACTCGAATCGGACGAATAGGTGCGGCGCTCGGCACAGTAGCCGCTTTATTGCCTGTGTTACTATCCCTAAGATCTGCTTCTGTAGTAGGTTTGGTTTGGTTTTGGACACAGGCTATGACAATTTTGGCATTGCTTAACAAGGTGCCGGCTGGCTTGTTATTAGCGTTACTTACATTGTTATCTAGGTTGTCATTACTATCAAGCCTTTCAGGCAAATGGCGATGAATACTTTGGTAGAATATAATGCTGGCGGGTTTCAGTTCTACCTTATCAATACGTACGCTGATTTCTTCATCTAAAAAAATGGCTTTTTGATATTTTAGTTCTGCCTGACTGACCACAAAATGTTGAATTTGACCATTGTCAGCCTGTAAAAAGTAAGTATTCAATCCCAAGGTGGTAAACCAATCACGGCGGCAGTTTTCAAAAAATACCAAATGATTGGCATGGTAGACTATACCGCCGGCGTCTGTATGGTTAATATAGACGTGATAATCGACTGCGAATAAGGGCTTAGTAGCTGTCTTTGCAATAGCCGCTTTTTTTGTGCTGGTAGTGGTGCTTATAATAATAGACATAAAATAACTCGATAAAATGCTTAAGTTTATAATAATAAGGGTTATATAGTTTTGACCATAAAATAGTGGTTACCGCATTAGTATAGCTTGCTGATAAGCTATAGCAAAATAAACCCTCGCTTTAATTAAATGACATTAACCAGTCAACGAATTAGTTTATTAAAAAATCAATCATAAATTCATAAGAATAGGATAACGCATGACCCGCTTTGTTTGTTTTAATATCAATGGTATCCGTGCTCGTCAGCATCAGTTAGAGGCAGTACGTGACATAATCGATCCTGATGTGATGGGTCTGCAAGAAACTAAAGTGCATGACGAGCAGTTTCCGCTCGAAAATGTTGAGAGTCTAGGCTATCACGTCGAATATTTTGGCCAAAAGGCGCATTATGGTGTCGCACTATTATCGAAAGTTGCGCCTATTTTTGTGCAAAAAGGTTTTCCGGGTGAAGACGATGAGGCACAAAAGCGCTTTATCCATGCCCGTTATGAGTTGCAAGGGCGTGAGATTGATGTCCTTAATGGTTATTTTCCACAAGGTGAGAGCCAAGACCATCCGACTAAGTATCCGATGAAACGTGCTTATTATGCTGATTTAATGGTTTATATTGATACCCTAAAAGCGGAAGGGCGCTCGTTGATTATAATGGGTGATATGAATATTGCGCCAGAAGATATCGATGTTGGTATCGGTGAGGTCAATGCCAAGCGCTGGCTTAAAAATAGAAAGACCTCATTCTTACCTGAAGAGCGCGAATGGTATGAGGCGTTGATGTCACGTGAGTTGACCGACACTTATCGACTGCATTACCCTACCAGCACTGAGCTATATAGTTGGTTTGATTATCGCAGTCGCGGCTTCAATGATGAGCCCAAACGCGGTATGCGTATTGACCACATTTTATGTACTCCGGATTTGAAAGATAAATGTACAGATGCTGGTATCAGTTATGAGTTACGAGCGATGGAAAAGCCATCTGACCACGCCCCAATATGGTCAGCATTTGATTTCAGTTAGCCTTAACTATCATATTTACATACTTAAAAACTCTCACGCTTAAATTTTAATGACTTTACTTATAATGTATCTTATAAAAAACTAATAAATAAGGATTCTAAGATGGCTGTCGGCAATGTTGCTGTACCTGAAATTATTTATGCTATTGATGGCATCAAACTTAGCGCCACTGCTGCAGGCGTGCGCTATAAAGACCGTGATGATTTAGTCGTTATAGAGATTGCTGATTCGGCAGCAACGGCAGTGGTTACCACCAAGAGTGCTTTTTGTGCCGCGCCCGTACGTGTCTTGCGTGAGCATTTTGCAAAAACCAGCCCGCGTTATTTAATTACTAATACTGGCAACGCCAATGCGGGTACCGGTGCGGATGGAAAACGTCGCGCCGAAGATATTTGTGCAGCATTAGCATCGAGAGCAGAGGTAGATAGCAATTCGGTATTGCCGTTTTCCACTGGCGTTATCGGTGAGCCGTTAAATAGCGATGCGATAATAGCAGGATTGGATACCGCATTAGCCAATCTAGATGCTGATAATTGGTTGGCAGCCGCTAATGGTATTCTGACTACGGACACTATCCCAAAGGTTGCTAGCCAAAAAGTTACGCTTGATGGTACAAGTTACCACATTACTGGTATCTCAAAAGGTTCAGGAATGATTCGTCCTAATATGGCGACTATGCTGGGTTATGTCGCAACTGATGCCAATATTGCGGCTGACTTATTACAAGAAATGCTTGCCGCCGTCAATGAGCAGTCATTTAACCGCATTACCGTCGACGGTGATACCTCAACCAATGATTGCTGCGTGTTGATTGCCACTGGTAAAGTCAGCTCGCAAGTGATTGATAGTCCTGAACACCCACATTATCAGCCACTGTTTATCGCTTTGACTGAGGTTTTTGTACGTTTGGCACAGTTAATTGTGCGCGACGGAGAGGGCGCGACCAAATTTATGACCGTAAAAGTCACTGGCGGTAAGACCAGTCAAGAGTGTTGCGATGTGGCTTACGCGGTTGCGCATTCGCCGTTGGTCAAAACGGCGTTTTTTGCTAGTGATGCCAATTGGGGTCGAATTTTAGCAGCGGTTGGTTACGCTGGCATTGAAGATTTGGATACTGAACAGGTGAGCGTGTCGTTAAATGAAGTGATGATTTGCCAAAACGGTACTGTGGCTAGCGACTATACCGAAGCTGCTGGCAATGAAGTTATGAGCCGTCCTGAGATTACTATTCATATTGATTTAGCACGCGGTACGGCAAGTGACACCGTCTATACCTGTGACTTATCCTATGAGTATGTCAAAATTAATGCCGACTATCGTAGTTGATTTTTATGTCTGAAAAATATGACTCCTCACCCCTAATAGCTACTATTAATAATGACTACTGTATAACATCGGTTGCAAAAACTGACGTTAACTTACAAAGCGGTTATAGAGCATAAGGTTTTATGCAGCTTATAATCAATGCAGCAAAACAATAAGAGACTTTATAATTATAAAGCATCTGTATTAATAAGTTTTGATATTCATAATTATTAGTGATATTGAGCTTTCATCTTAGAAAACCCATCTAACACACTGATAGTTTAATAGTAATTAACTGAGGGTTAAACAATGAAAAAGTTAGCAATTGCAGCATTAATGACAACTTTTGCAGTATCAGGTTGTTCTACTATGAAGTTGGCTGATGAACGCGCTATGGTCGTTGAAGGTGAAGCGGTCAGTGTTAAAGTCGTTAATATCCCAAGCTTTAAAGTAGAAATTGCGCCGCGTAAAGCTATTTGTGAGCTTCCGAATACTAGTGGTACTGTGGTTGAAACTGAGTGCTTGCAATATCGTCAGACGTATCAGAAAAACTATAATACGCTAAATGGTGATATTCAAGGGTTCACTTATGAGCCAAATTATCGCTATGTATTAGACGTACGCCAAGAAGCGGTTGCTAATACAGAAACAGGTATGGTTAATCCTGCTTGGTCTTTAAACAAAATAATATCAAAAACAGCTGAATAGTTCTTAATTTAAGTAATGACATTAATAAAAAAAGCCTCTAATTTATTAGGGGCTTTTTTTGCAAGCTGATTTATCTGAATTAACTATCAGACAGGTTGATTAGCACTGACTGTATTTCACACTGACGCCTTGGCTGGCAGTCGGTATGCGGTTATCAGCATAAATGGCAAGTCCGCCACGTGATGTTTCTTTATAAATATCCATCATATCAGCCCCTGTTTGTTTCATTGTCTCAACGACTTTATCAAAAGATACAAAGTGTTGACCATTACCACGGCAGGCAAGGCGTGCGGCATTAACGGCTTTCACAGCGCCCATTGCATTGCGTTCGATACAAGGCACTTGTACCAAGCCGCCAACCGGGTCACAAGTCAGGCCCAAATTGTGCTCAATACCTATCTCAGCCGCATTCAAACATTTAGCAGGGTCACCGCCTAAAATTTCAGCTAAAGCAGAAGCTGCCATTGCGCAAGCGGAGCCAACTTCGCCTTGACAACCTACTTCAGCGCCAGATATAGAAGCATTTTGCTTAATTAAACTGCCAATAGCGGTCGCATTTAGCAGGTATTTGCGCGCACCATCGATACTATAATCCGCTAAAAAATCACGGTAATAATGCATAACTGCTGGAATAATACCAGCTGCGCCATTGGTTGGGGCTGTCACCACGTTACCGCCATTGGCATTTTCCTCATTGACAGCTAGCGCATATAAGTTGATCCAATCCATTGCCACGAGCTTATCTTCTTTGCTACTAGGCTGGTCTTTTTCAGCGCACAACTGTAAATGTAAAGCTTGAGCACGGCGTTTAACATCCAAACCGCCTGGTAATATGCCACTGTTTTGACAACCACGGATCACGCAGTCTTGCATCGAGGTCCAGATAGAATCTAAATAGCCAAACACGTCTTCTTGGCTACGATAATGCAGCTCGTTAGCCAAGACCAATTCACTGATACTCAAGTTGTTTTTTCGGCATTGCTCAAGAAGCTCGGCTGCGGTATTAAATGGGTAAGGGATGACATCAATAGTCGGGGTGCCATGGTCTTCATCTGGATTGTTGGCGTCTTCATCATTGATGACAAAACCGCCCCCTACTGAATAATAAGTTTGCTGATAACGGCTACCGTCTGTTAATAGTACACTGATAGTCATGGCGTTTGGGTGGTAGGGAAGGACGGTTTCACCATACCAGTGGATATCGCGCTCGGTATCAAAAGCAATGTTATGCTCGCCTGCAATATTCAGTTGTTTGTCAGAAAAAATTTGAGACATATATTGACTGGTCAGCCGTGTATCGATTGTGCTTGGCTGATGCCCCAGCAAACCTAGTAAGATAGCAGTATCAGTCGCATGCCCTTTGCCAGTTGCGGCTAATGAGCCATATAGCTCAATCTCCAGCCCACTGATATCCGCTAACTTGGCTTGCTTAAGTAAGGACGCTAAGAATAAGTTAGCGGCTACCATCGGGCCTACGGTATGAGAACTTGATGGGCCAATGCCGATTTTAAATAAATCAAATACACTAATCATACTAATACACCGAAAAAAAGTGAAACAGAGTGAATACGACTGTTAGGTTATATACATAGCTATAAGTATAGCTTACTGTGACCGCATAAAAAATACGGCACTCACATAGGGAAACGGTAGACAACAATAAGTAGTAAGTATAGTTAGACGTTAAGTCTATGAAAGTAGCTATGACATTTTTTAAACGTGGCAGTCCAGATGACGAGTAAATAATAGCTGTTGTTTATTATGAATTTCCGTTATGATGCTATGCGTCAACGCTTGTGTAACATCCTGTAATTTTTCTGTCGCTGTAGAATATAATTAGAGCAGCCGAAGCGGTGCATTTAGTAGAACATATCCAGCCGCATACATCTAGCAAAATGTAGAAACTCTATAAAAACAGGCGTACTTTGGTCATTTTTTTGATCATAAGCTCTCATGAAGACGAAATATCGTCATAATATAGCTTAAAGGAATATAGGTTTAGAGCAGCGGTTGGTCATGATGTATTAGGCAAAATAGGACGATACGAGCGTTGTAGTGCTTTTATTTGTTTACCCGATCACTATTTTTAACTACATGTTCTAGCTATTATAATCTTATTATTTAAGACCTCATTATTATTAGTTTAGATGAATCAGGAACAGCGCGCATGACCTCTCCCTCGGAGCATTCCTCCCAAGCAGAACCAGACTCCTCAGAACTGAATACCACTGATAATAATACAGCGGTAATGAGCTTACCATATAACCCCGATTTTGAAAATGGTCGTTGGTTCCCAACATGGCGACCTTTTCAGGGTGATCTAGACCGTAATCCTGTCGGCATTAATGAGTATTTACCGCCTACAAAAAGCGTATTGCTCGGCGTGCAGCATACTTTTGCGATGTTTGGTTCAACAGTGCTTGCGCCGCTATTAATGGGTTTTGATCCCAATCTAGCGATTTTGATGTCCGGTATTTGTACCATCATGTTTTTTATGATTACTGGTGGGCGTATGCCCAGCTATTTGGGCTCAAGCTTCGCTTTTATTGGCCCTGTTATCGCCGTCACCGCTTATGCTGGTGTAGGCTTTAATAGTAATCTAAATGTCGCCTTAGGCGGCATCATGGTATGCGGGATTATTTATGCTTTAGTGGGATTATTGGTTATCAAGACGGGAACTGGCTGGATTGAGCGTTTAATGCCACCTATCGTGACTGGTGCAATCGTGATGATCATTGGTCTTAATTTAGCGCCGGTGACCATTCAGGGGGTATCTGCCAATCAGTTCGATGCGTGGATGGCAGCGCTAACCGTACTCCTTATTAGTGGCGTGGCAGTATTTACTCGCGGTATGCTTAGGCGTCTGCTGTTATTGGTCGGTTTGATACTGTCTTATTTAGCCTATTTTATTATGACCAATGTGCTGGGCTTTGGGGTAGCGATTGACTTTAGCGGCATCTCTGCTGCCTCTTGGTTTGGGTTACCTGGTATTCATGCACCGCGTTTTGAGATGAGCGCTATTATTCTAATTGCACCCGTTGCTTTTATTCTGATTGCCGAAAACCTTGGACATTTTAAAGCGGTAGAAGGCATGACTAAGTCTCGCGTCACACCATATATGGGTCGCGCTTTCTTTGCTGACGGTTTGGCAACTACTTTTTCAGCGGGTTTCGGCGGTACAGGGGTGACCACTTATGCTGAGAATATCGGTGTCATGGCAGTAACAAAGGTTTATAGCACCACGATTTTTGTAATGGCAGGGGTTGTCGCCGTTTTGCTAGGTCTATCGCCAAAGTTTGGCGCGATTATCCAAACGATTCCACCCGCATTATTAGGGGGTGCTTCTATTGTGGTGTTTGGTCTCATTGCCATCGCTGGCGCGAAAATTTGGATAGACAGTCATATCGACTTTAGTAAAAACAGCAATTTAATCATTGCAGCGGTCACGGTGATTATGGGAACGGGTAACTTTAGCTTACACTTGGGCGGCTTTGATTTGGGTGGTATTGGTACGGCTACTTTAACAGCAATTGTGCTTAATGCATTGTTCAATAGGCAGAAGAATTAATAACTAAAAAAACTGCTCATAATAGTAAATTATAAAATGGCAGATTATATCTATATATAACTTGCCATTTTTGTTGCCTACTTTTACTATCCGTTTTATAGTTTGCTTTTATAAACCTTTATTTATATTTCTGCTTATAAAACCGTGCAAAGAAGCGCTATCGGCGTAGGGCATGGGGTTTAGGTTTCAGCGATCCCAAGTAAATAGCAAACATAGTCAGCAGTGCGCCACTCCCTTGTAAGGTGTTGATAGGCTTGTCCAGCCAGCTATAATCAATTACTAAGGCGGCAATTGGCTCAGTTAACAGTAATAGACCAGTTAATGTCAAAGACAGCTTAGGAATAGAATAAGCAATTAACCCCCAAGCGATACATTGCATCACAGCGCCATATATCAATATCCAACCAACCTCAGCCCATGTATTGGGTAATATATGACCCCTATCAAAAAACAACATCGGTACTATCATTGCTAATACCCCGCCAATACTGATTAGCTGCATGAGCACAAATATCGGTGTCGGTTCGGTATCGTGAGTCTTACGAATAAAGGTCATTGATGCGGCCAGCATTGCTCCTGAAACGATACCCGTGATGAAGCCCCATGTTGCATTGGTATTCTGTGCAAACTCAGGGCTGCCTATCATCGCCACCCCTAACATTGCTAAACACAAACTTCCCAGCTGCAAAATCGACTGACGCTCATTAAAATATAAAAACCCAATAGCAGCCAGAAAGAAAATCTGTAAGCTATTGAGTAGGGTAGAGATACCAGGACCAACCGCATGGATACTCTCATGCCAAAGCGCTAAGTCTAAGCCTAAAAATACTCCAGATAATAGACCAAAGACAATTGCCCGTCTTGAGCGTGGCAGACGTTGTCCTGTGAATTTCGCCAGTAGCGCAAATATAATTCCTGAAATTGCGAGCCGCCAAAACGCCATCGCCCAACCACCGATAGCGACATGAGCAACAATCAGGCTGCCTAATCCAAAAATGATACAACCAATAATTAGACCGATAGATGCCGAACGTGTGGAAGCAACTGTCATATTTTGTCCTTGTTAGTGCACAATGCCACAGTACAACCAGCAATTTAAAAAAAGCTTAAGTGTAAACGTTTTAAGCTCAAACAGAAATGCTATTATCTAACAATTGCTATAACAAATTGCTGACAAGGTTTATAGAGTGTAGTGACATTCTTACAGGACTGAGGTTGGTGTTCACTTTACTATTTGTTAGCCTAGTAGTTTACGATGGCACCTAATTTTGTCGTTATTTTATTTTTTAATGCATGATATAAACTTTTAACTTAGGTTTCATTATGGATCAACGCTCTATATTTCAATACTCTGTGTCTCAAAGCTCTTTGGGTTCAGCGTTAAAAAAATCAGAACCACTAAGTACGACGCTGGTAAACAAGTCTTTACTAAACAAAACACCGCGTCTAATGCTTGGTATTAGTGTTTTATTAAGCGCAATATTTGCGATGCCAACTGCACAGGCAGCTAGCTGCAAGTTGCCCAAAAGTTACTATAAGAATGTTTCTTGTACGCCAGCTAGTGGCTATTTCTTAGCAATAAAAGATTTCGGTGCGCCTGTGGCATTAATTGATAGTAGGGGCAAAGTAGCAGTTGATTTATCACGCTATCAAAAGGTTGATGTCAATAAGATGGCTGGCGGTTTATTTCCTGTGCTGCGCAATGGCCGTGTTGGTTATATCAACATGCAAGGTCAGGAAGTCATTCCTCCTAATTATGATATATTAAGTGGCGGACAAGGTTGGGCGCGACCAGTATCTGATGGGCGAATTGTGGTCAAAAAATCAAGTCAGTATGGTGTCATCAGTACCGGTAATGACACGATTGTGCCTTTCTCATCAGCGATTAGTGATATTGATAATTACCGCGGCGGCGTGGCGCGGGTACGTAAGAATAAGGCGGTCAGCTGGGTAGATAAAAATGGTAAGGCTACTACTGATCCTAATGCTAAAGTCAGCAGCCGTAATGACACTCGTAGCGATAATCGCAACGAGCGTGATATCAGTGCTCGTTCAGTCCCCACTAATAAGACCACGAATGAGGTTGACGTTAGAAACAATGTTTCGGAAATAGCACCAGAAGCACCAAGACGTTTAGCAGAGTTTAGTACTCTGCAGCCGCATCAACAAGATGGTAGATGGGGATTTATTGATGAGGATAATGTGATTATGATTACTTATTCATTTGACGAGGTTCGTCCGTTTTCTGAAGGGGTGGCTGGCGTGCGCGTTGATGATAAGTGGGGATTTTTGAATTTAGGTGGCGAGTTGGTCATACCTTTCACTTTCGAGGATAGCAGTATAATCACCACTGACAACGACAAAGAGATGCCAGCGTTTGTCTTCAAAAATGGGAAAGCTTGGGTTAGTAATCTTGATAATGGGGCCAAAATTTGTATTGATATAAAAGGTGACTATGCCAGCTGCATATAAAGTAACTGTTAGGATAAAGTAGTAATTTAAGGCAGAGTAGCCATTTCGATTAGAATGGCAAATGAAAAAAGAGGTTGCAGCATAAACTATTTATGCTACAACCTCTTTTTTCATTCGCATTGTTTAAATTATAACGTTTGAACCAGTAAACTATCTAAAACTGGTTATTCTAATAAATGATTGCGAATTAAATCGACCAAATACGGTTGATAATAGGCTGGAATATCATGCGCCATGCCTTCGATTAAATAAAATGACGCGTTGGGAATGGTCTTGGCCACCACTCGCCCTTGGGATGCCGGTAGTAGACCATCGGCACTACCATGAATGACAATGGTCGGTGCTTTCACTTGCTTACTAAAGCGACTAATAGAGCCTGACGATAAAATAGCATTCAATTGTTGTACTGAGCCTAAGGGATGAAAATTGCGTTGGTAGCGTAACTTAGCAATCTCACGTACAGTGCGCACATTCACATGCCCCGGTGTACCGACGGTTTTCATAAACCAAACACTATGGCGTACAATATCACGTTCCGAATGACTTTCAGGCCGATTGATTAAGGTGTATAGCTGTTTGGCTTTTGGCGGGCGCAAAAATGCGCGATTGGTAGTGGTAAACATCAATGCCATACGCTTGACTAAGCTTGGATAGCGGGCCGCAACGATTTGGGCGATCATACCCCCCATAGAAGCGCCTAGTAAATGAGTGCTACTCAGATGTAACGCCTTAATAAGGCGCACTGTATCTTCAGCCATATCAGTTAGATTATAGGCAACTTGCTGACCTTTATTAGACAACCCTGTTTGCAGCCGGAGCATCATCTTGAGCTGACTGACACGCGGCAGACCTTCAATCTGTACTTTAGACGACAGACCAATATCCCGGTTATCAAAGCGAATCACAAAAAATCCAGCATCAATCAGGCGCTTGATAAAGCCATCTGGCCAAAATACCATTTGTGAACCTAGCCCCATGACCATCAGCAAGGGCGGGTTATCAGGATTGCCGCCAGCCTCAACGCACAGCTTAATACCATCACCGATGTCCAGCATATCCTGATACAGATGGTCACTAAGATCAGAGACGCGCCAATCATGTGCGCCAAATTTCTGCCATGCGGGCGTTGGATAGTTTACGGCCTTTTCAGGCGCGTCGATCTCGTTAGGATAATTTGAGTTCGTCATGAGCGCTCCTACTTAGATTTCTACCATTTCAAAATCTAACTTACCCACACCGCACTCAGGGCATGTCCAGTCGTCAGGGATGTCATCCCACTTAGTACCAGGGGCAATACCCTCTTCAGGACAGCCAAGCGCTTCATCATATATCCAGCCACAGACAATACATTCATAACGGTTCATATATATAATCCTATCAATAATTATCAATTCCACAGTCTGCCAATTTGTAATCGGGACACACCACAAAAGTGCACGTAGTGTAGCATATATCACTATTTTACGTGTTTAAGTTTACACTTGTATATTGAGATAAATAAGCACTTATCAAGTCGATATTTATTATTTATTCTATTAATATAGCGGTCTTTTCGCTCGTTCAGTGATAACCCCAGAATCAATTATGTTATGATAGCGTGCGGTATTAATGCTATTGATACGGTATTTATCGCAGTTAAATTATCATTCAAGTTACCTATACTAAGGGTTGTTATGAGCGCTACCGCTGCCAATACGCCAGCTGATATGTCATCAGAATCTTCTGATATACTCAATACTGACCATCCATTTTGGCAAGTCATTCGTACGGTTCCTGATTTCCCCAAAGTTGGTATTGATTTTTATGACATCACGCCGTTACTGCGCAGTCATATTAATGAAGTCGTTGATGCCCTGCTGGCAGTATTGCCTGCTGGATTGCTAGATGAGGTAGACTGCTTAGGAGCGGTTGAAGCACGGGGCTTTGTGTTTGCAAGTTTGATAGCAGGGCGTTTGGGTAAAGGCATAATTTTGCTGCGTAAACCGGGAAAATTACCACCGCCTGTTGCTAACAAGACTTATGCGCTAGAATATGGTAAAGACACTCTTGAGATGCAAAATAACTTACCACCTGAGCGCGTACTCTTGGTAGATGATATATTGGCAACGGGTGGCACGCTGACCACTGCTTATGAGCTGTGCAAGTCAGCTTCGCATACTGTAGTGGGAGCGTTGGTATTGCTTGATTTAGTTGATTTGCATGGCAAGTTTCCAGTGCCCATTTATACGGTGCTGAAGGCTTAAAAAAACCCTGTTATTTAAGTTGCTTTGTTACAATTAATGTGTAAAATTCAGAAACGTCTGCCTTAGGAGTGAGTAATTATTATGAATATTTTATTTAAAACGACCATTTTAACCCTAGCAATAGGAGTAGTCACAGCTTGTACTTCATACGTTCCAGAAGCGTCTTGGTATAAAGAAGGGGCAAGCAAACAATCCATGACCGACCAGCTGGGTTATTGCAGAAAAGATGTGGACGCTGAGAATCTTCCGGATGAGCAAGCAGAGAGAGTGATTGCTTATTGTATGAAGTCTGAAGGTTATTCCTTCAAAACAGACTCTGAAAGAAAACAATATGAAAAAACAAAATCTGAATTAAATCCAAATGGTATTTACCTTGACAATTAATCTGCTAAAAATCTTTCGTTGAACGGTATATTATTGCTTGTCATCAAAAGATAGAGTAAAAAAAGGCATACTCAGTTCAGGAGTATGCCTTTTTTTACTCTATTAAACCTTAATTCCGCATAGCAGCTAATGTCAGAGCCAGCTCATCACGCGCTCCAATAAAGCCATCAATACCCTTTGGTAATAAATCCTGTGTCACTTTATCTTGCTGATAGGCTTGGCTGAACTCGTCATGAGTTAGGCTCACGCGTTTCATACTGTCCATCTCCATTGACATCTCAGGAGACATCTGGCGAGTAACGGTGCAATCCATCGCTGCTAATTCGTCAATCAGATTGGGAGCGATAGTTAATAAATCACAGCCAGCCAGCGCCAATATCTGCTCAGTCGAGCGAAAGCTTGCACCCATTACCTGAGTTTTATAACCATGCTGTTTATAATATTGATAAATAAGTTTGACCGATTGAACACCCATATCATCAGACGCAGGCACGTTTTGGCGGTTCTGTTGGCGTTTTTGCCAGTCTAAAATGCGACCAACGAAAGGTGATATTAAAGTCACACCAGCATCGGCACAAGCAACTGCTTGATGCTGGCCAAATAATAGGGTCAAATTACAATGAATACCTTGGGTTTCAAGATAGCGCGCCGCTTCAATACCTTGCCATGTCGCCGCCATTTTAATCAGTACCCGTTCGGAATCAACGCCCGCTCTTGCATAAGCGGCCATAAATTCTAACGCTTTATCAATCGTCGCTTGGGTATCATAAGACAAGCGCGCATCGACCTCAGTAGATACCCGTCCTTCAATTAAGCCTAGAATATTGCAACCTATCTGAATCGTTAAGGCATCAATCACCGCATCGACATCACCTTGATGGTGATTCATAGTGTCTGAGAGCATGGCTTGATTGTCAGGATGAATAAGCGCTTTGGTAATCAGGCTGGGATTAGTGGTCGCATCAATAGGTTTTAGGCGCGCAATGGCGGCAAGGTCACCGGTATCGGCGACAATAGTAGTCATAGTGCGAAGCTGCTGTAATGCGCTCATCTTATATCCTTTTTAGTCAATTAACGGTAGTGCTTATAAATAGTTCAAATTTAACATGAAACTTTAACATAGTTTCGCCTATGGATTTACTTCTAGTTTTATTCCCTTTGCGTCATTATAATAATTTTTCTTAAATACGCTATTTAGCCGATTTACGCATGGGCACTTTGCGTAGTTTTTGCTATAGTAGAGCGGTTGTGTGATTGGTTGCCATACTATCCCGTAAGCTTTACTAATAGATATAAGACAGTAGTGGCATATAACTAACAATACACCATACTGCAATGGGATAGTCTATTAGAATAATAATCGGCTTAATAATCATTATAATAATACAACACTATATTAATAAATAATAAGTTCTAAAAAAAGGATAGGCGGTATGAGTGAGCAATCATCAGAACAAAACAGTGACAACTTAAGCCAAACGACTGACGCAATAGGCGATACCACTACCGATCAAGAGTTACTGAATAAACTGCGCCAAAATATAGATACGGTAGATTGTGAAATTCAAACGCTGATTAATAATCGTGCAAAATTAGCGCAGGAAGTAGCGATAGTCAAAAAGAACCATGTTGCTGATAGCGATAATAGAGTACATTCTAATCCTATTTTTTATCGTCCTGAACGTGAAGCGCAAGTATTAAAAGCAGTAATGGCCCGTAATACGGGGCCAATCGCTGATGAAAAAATGGCGCGTCTGTTCCGTGAAATTATGTCAGTGTGCCTAGATTTAGAAGCGCCACAACGGATAGCCTTTTTAGGGCCTTTGGGTACTTTCACTCATGCGGCTGCACTTAAGCATTTTGGTAAAGCTGCCGATACCTTGCCGCTAACGACCATCACTGATGTGTTCCGTGAAGTAGAGGCAGGTACTGCAATGTATGGTGTGGTGCCAGTAGAAAACTCCTCTGAAGGTGTGGTTAATCACACTCTTGACGGATTCTTATCTTCAACCTTGAAAATTATTGGCGAAGTTGAGCTGCCTATTCATCAAAACTTTTTAGTGGCAGAGCATACTAAGCTTGATGGCCTCAGCCGTATTTATTCACATCAACAGTCATTAGCACAGTGCCGTCATTGGCTCGATGTTAATTTCCCTAATATTGAACGCGTTGCGGTATCAAGTAATGGGGAAGCCGCCCGTCGTCTGAAAAACGAATGGCATTCAGCAGCTATCGCTGGGGATGTGGCAGCTGCTGAATATGATTTGCACAAGCTCTATTCCAACATCGAAGACAATCCTAGTAATACCACACGCTTCCTTATTATCGGTCACGAAGCAATCGCGCCATCAGGTCAAGATAAGACCTCTATCGTGGTGTCAGCGCATGATAAAGCGGGTGCGCTTATCGAAATTCTAAAGCCGTTATCATATCATGGCGTGTCTATGACCAGTATTGAGACCCGTCCTGAGCGTCCTAATAAATGGGCGTATGTGTTCTTTATTGATATGGACGGTCACATTCAAGATCCAAACGTCAGCGCGGCAATTGCTGATATCCGCCCTTTGGTTAAAGATGTGCGGGTACTAGGCTCATACCCTAAAGCGGTACTATAGTTAGAGAAAATTAACCACAATAATGATAAATACCAATAATAGATGAGTAGTTACATCTAAGGATAAACCATGCATTCCTCTGAATCGACAGACTTAAGCTCAGCACAGCCAACGGTTGCTTATGACAGTATCTTAGATTTAGCACCATATCAAACGGGTAAGCCAGTTGAAGAGCTGACCCGTGAATATGGCGTCTCTGATGTGGTTAAGCTGGCGAGTAATGAGAATCCAATCGGCTGCTCACCTGCTGTGACCTTAGCGATTACTGAGCAGTTAGGACAGTTATCCCGTTATCCGGATGGCAATGGTTATTATCTCAAGCAAGGTATTGCTGAATTTACGGGTATAAAGTTGGATGGTATTACTCTTGGTAATGGCTCTAACGATTTGCTTGATATCTTGGCGCGTACCTTTGTGGGTACGGATGACGCGATAGTCTATAGCCAATATGCATTTGTAGTTTATTCAATGCTAGCGAAGATGCAAGGGGCGACGGGTATCGAAGTACCGGCGCAGCGTTTTGGTCATGACCTCGATGCCATGCGTCAGGCAGTCGAAGATAATGCTAATACCAAGATTGTCTTTATCGCCAACCCTAATAATCCAACGGGTACTCAGCTTGAACGCGCAGAATTGCGTCAGTTTGTGGCCAGTTTGCCAAGCTCAGTATTAGTGGTATTAGATGAAGCTTATACCGAATATAGCCCAGAGAGTAATAATCGGGCGTTATTAGATGAGTTCGATAACGTGGTGATTGTGCGCACCTTTTCTAAAGCTTATGGTCTGGCGGGATTGCGTATTGGTTATGCACTCAGCTCAGCACCAATAGCTGGTCTGTTAAACCGCGTTCGTCAACCGTTTAATGTCAGTCGTATTGGACTGGCTGCCGCCGCCGCTGCCCTTGCTGACCAAGACTTTATTGAAACGGTGTGCCAAACCAATCGAGAACAAATGCAGTGGTTAGAAAAGCAATTTGATACTCTTGGGCTTGGATTTATTAAGTCACATGCCAACTTTATCATGGTTGAAATCGATGATGAAGATACAGCGGCCATTAATCAGGCACTGCTTGAACAAGGTGTTATTGTACGTCCTCTCGTAGGCTATGGTTTGCCCGATTGGTTGCGGATTACGGTTGGTGTGGCTGAAGAAAATATGCGCCTGATTGATACCCTGCGCTCTATATTGACTGATGACTGAACCTATTCTTATGCTAGATAAGTTACACAAGCGTCAGCAGCAAAATCTGTTCAGCTAAATGATAAATCAGAATGCCACTTAATCAGAATAATATGCAAAAAATAAATAAAACGTCCAATAGCCAAGCGCAGGTATACCAAGCTCAACCCTTAATCAAGGCACAACCATTGTTTCAGCAGGTCTGTATTATTGGTTTAGGATTAATTGGTGCCAGCTTAGCGCAAGCAATTAAAGACAATGGCCTGAGTAAACGTTTGGTCGCGGTAGATAGGTATGCCCCAAGTTTAGAAGCGGGCATTGAGCAAGGCTTATTAGATGCTGGCGGTCTAACGCTGAGCGAAGTAATCACTGGCAGCGATTTAATCGTCATTGCCGTTCCGGTGCAAGCAGTAGAGGCAGTATTTGTTGATATCAAAGGGGTTATGAACAGCGGTCAGCTTGCTAGTGATTGCATTATTACCGATGTTTGTAGTACCAAAGGTAATATCATTGCTGCAGCCAAAGCTGTGTTTACTACTTTGCCTATTGGTTTAGTGCCTGCGCATCCGATTGCTGGTGCTGAAAACTCCGGTTATCATGCTCGGCGCGCAGAGCTATTCGTCAATCACAGCGTCATCATTTGTAAGCTGCCCACCACTAACTATATGTCGATTATCAAGCTGCGTCAGTTATGGGAAGCAGTAGGCGCGACAGTGATGGCAATGGATGCCGAGCATCACGATTCGATATTAGCGCATACCAGTCATCTACCGCATCTGCTTGCTTTTAATCTGGTGGAGCAACTGGCCAGTCATGATGATAATTTAGATATGTTTCGTTACGCTGCTGGCGGGTTTCGGGACTTTAGCCGTATCGCTGCCAGTGATCCAAAAATGTGGCATGATATATTTTTTGCCAACCAAAGCGCGATTGTAAGTGCTCTTGATGAGTACAGTGTTTGTCTACAAACGATGCGCCAGCTCATTATTGATAAAGATTCGACCGCCCTGATGGGACTTTTGGGCCGTGCGCAAGCTGCACGGCGACATTTTGGCCATATGTTAGCCAGCACCCCTTATACGGATATTTCTGCCATGTCAGCTTCTTATGTTATCTCACCAAGCACTACCGTTACTGGCACCATCGCCATTCCTGGTGACAAATCTATCTCGCACCGCAGCATTATGCTCGGCAGCCTTGCAGAGGGTGTCACTCACGTCACTGGGTTTTTGGAAGGGGAAGATGCTTTAGCAACCCTACAAGCCTTTCGTGATATGGGCGTGACTATTGAGGGACCTAATAAAGGTCGTCTTACTATTCATGGCGTTGGTATGAATGGTCTAAAACCAAGCAAAACGCCGCTATATATGGGTAACTCAGGCACTAGTATGCGTCTGTTGTCTGGTATTTTAGCGGCACAAGCATTTGATAGCGTGTTAACGGGTGATACCAGTCTTAATAAACGCCCTATGGAACGCGTTGCTGCGCCTTTGCGTCAAATGGGTGCCGTCATTCAAAGTACGGGTACTAGCGGCACATCACCCTTAAGTATTACGGGTCGTGATAATGTTGGCAAACTGCTACAGGGTATCAATTATGATATGCCAGTAGCGTCAGCACAGATTAAGTCTTGTCTGTTATTAGCAGGGTTATGGGCTGACGGCACAACGACCGTCACACAACCAGAAGTCAGCCGTGATCATACTGAGCGTATGTTATCAGCCTTTGGTTATGAGGTGACCGTTGATGGTAATCGTATCAGTGTTGAAGGTGGCGGCAAGCTAACAGGCGGTGATATTGCGGTGCCTGCCGATATCTCCTCTGCAGCATTCTTTATGGTCGCGGCGGCTATTAGTAAAGGCAGCGAGCTGACTTTAACGCAAGTGGGTGTTAACCCGACGCGTACGGGTATTATTGATATTCTTAAGCTTATGAATGCAGATATTAGCTTAAGTAATGAGACGCATGTTGGCGGTGAGCCTGTTGCTGATATCACTATTCGCAGCTCTAACTTGATGGGTATTGAGATACCAGAATCCTTAGTGCCGCTAGCGATTGACGAATTCCCAGTATTATTTATCGCAGCCAGCTGTGCGCAAGGCCGTACGGTCTTGACTGGCGCCAAAGAGCTACGCGTTAAAGAGTCGGACCGTATTGTGGTAATGGCGGAAGGGTTACAAACGCTTGGCATTGATTGTACCGTCACTGAAGATGGTCTTATCATTGAAGGCAAGGGTATTGAAGGCAACGGTACTGAAATAAATAATAGCCAGCCCATATTTGGTGGCGGTCACATTGTCTCGCACCATGACCACCGTATCGCCATGAGCTTTACCGTTGCTAGTCTACGTGCATCGCAGCAAATTACTATCGAAGGGGTTGAAACCGTCAACACCAGTTTCCCAGGTTTCGCGGAGCTTGCCAATCAAATTGGTATGGCGGTCCAAGTTGATAGTGGTATTGATAATAGTATCGATAATGCTTAGTTTTTACTAAAGAGGGGTTATAATAAGCCCTTACTTTAAATTTGTTTTTGAAATCGTTTTTAGCAATGTATGAGTGTCGCTGTTGGCATTGATACATTGCTTTTCTATTTTAATTTCACTTAATCTTTTCACCTAGTGAACTTAACACCCTTGCTATTTTTTATTGTTGAGTAAAAATGGTAAGGGTGTATTTTGCTCCAAAAAGTTGTTTTATCTTATGGCCACTCAAAACGTCGTCAAAAAGTCAGTGACACCCATCAAAACCACTAGACGTGGTATCGTTACCTCGCTAATCGCTTTTTCTATCTGGGGCACGTTCCCGCTGTATTTCAAACAACTTGCTGCTTATAATGCGACCGAAATCATTGGCCACCGTATCATTTGGACATTTTTGTGTCTATTGGTGGTGGTGGTCGTCACGAAGCGTTGGCAGTGGATTGAAATCCTTAAACAAAACCCAAGATGGATAGCATTAACCTTTATATCAGGGATAATCATTGCAACCAACTGGCTCACTTATGTGTGGGCGGTGAATCACGATCAAATCTTAGAGGCAAGCTTAGGATATTTTATCGGGCCGCTAGTAGGCGTTGCACTTTCGATGATTTTATTCAAAGAGCGCTTACGTACTTTGCAATGGGTGGCTATCGGCTTTGCATTATTATCAGTCGTTATCCAAGTAGTGATGCTCGGTAGCTTGCCGTGGATATCCTTGATACTGGCGTTTAGTTTTAGTACTTATGGTACTATTCAACGGCAAACGCCATTGACTGCCGTCGATGCAATGTTTGTTGAAACTGCGATGTTGGTGCCTATTTTTGTATGGTGGTTCTGGCAATCCGATGTTGTGAGCAGTCAGATTAGCTTTTGGTTCACTCCAAATATTTGGCTGTTAATGCTCGCGGGTCCTATTACTTTAATACCGCTATTGATGTTTAATAAGTCTACTAAGTTGGTTGCTTATAGTATTTTGAGCTTTATGAATTATCTGACGCCGACCTTTATTTTCTTCTTAGCCGTATTTTATTATAACGAGCCATTTGACTTACATCGCTTGGCGGTATTTGGCCTGATTTGGTTTGGTCTGCTATTATTTAGCATTGACTTATGGCGTCACCGTCCTAGCAAACAGCTAAAAGCGGCGCGCCTGCGTGATGAAGCATTATAAAAAATACAGTCATAAAATTTAATGAAAAAAATAATTACCAAGGATGAGATGATGTTACATACTGAGTCTGATGTAGTGTTTGTAAAAGGTTTGAAAGTAGAGGCAGTGATTGGTGTTTATGAGTGGGAGCGCGCGATTACCCAACCGTTACTGATTGATATCGCGCTTGAAACTGATATTAGTAAAGCTGCTGCATCAGATGCTGTGAATGATGCGCTGAACTATAAAGCTGTTTGCGATGATGTTAGTGCTTGGTGTAAAGAAATTAAAGCTGAGCTGCTTGAGCATTTAGCGGGGCAAATTGCGGATGGATTGTTAGCTAATTATGCTTGTCAAAAAGTAACGTTAAGTGTCGCAAAACCAACTGCTATTCAACAGGCTGATGTGGTTGGGGTACAAATTACCCGTCATGCTAAAGCTGCTGAGAAAAAGATAACGGATAATGAGCCAGTTGATAGTAAGTCGACTGATGCATAAAGGTTCACTCAATATGAATCTCGAAACGTTAAGAAAAATTGCTCCTGAAAGATTGCAACAGCAACCAGTGTTGGCGGTATTATTAGCTTTGGGTAGTAACTATCAAGCTGAATATTATTTATCACGTGTGCGTGAAGACCTACAAGAGCTTGGTAAAGTACAGCTGTCTACTGCTTTTAAAAATCCAGATTTTACGGCGACAGTAGAAACCTCAAAGCCTGATTATACCAATCAATGTGTTTATCTAAACTTAAACTCAGTAATGACTTTACAGCAGTTGCAACAGTCTTTTGAATCGTTTGAAAGTGACTGTCATAGATGTCGTCAAACGCCGCCAACAGCAATACGACAAGTGACAATGGATATTGATATTTTATTGATAAAGTTAGCTTATATTGATGAATGGATAGTAATGGCAAATCGCTATCCTTTTAAAGCGCATGAGAGCGCTGGGATAATGGAGTTAGCGGCGGGAAGTGGAGTTGATTTTTAAAGGATACGCTAAGCAAGATATCTTGCTTATATATAATTACCCATAGCTTTCTCAAAGGCGCCTTTCATGTACGAAAAAATATTGGAGTTTTGTTTCAAAGAAGCGGGCAGCTAACAATGGTTTAAGAAATATTTGGGCTTGGACAAACTGCTTAGAGAGCGTTTTACTGATGTTATTACGCAGGTCGCGCCGCAGAGTTTTATATTTGGCGCTTCAGCATTCAGGGGCGCTTAGCTGAAATTATTATATTATATCAACTCTCACATAATATTTACCGCGTTAAGTCAGACGTTTTTTCACAAAACGCCATGGTATTAGCCTTAGCGTAAGAGGCGGTGGTAGTGGGTATGTTAGCAGAATTAAAAATTTTAGAGGAACGCAAGTTTTTTCTAATATCTTATATGTATAGCAAACCAAAATTAATTCATCAATAAGCTGGACAGTTATTTAGACAATATACTAGTACCGAAATACATCGGTCTGAGATTAAGCATAAAGTCAACGTAGATCATTTTAGCCGTTATCCACACCGTAATGATGTTTTGGGCCAGGTTTCGACTATCGAAGAAATAGAGTATTTGAAGAAATCCAGTTCATCGTTTTAATAAACGTATTATGACAATATTAAAAAAGAAGCTGACAGCAGCTTCTTTTTTAAGCTTACTCTAAAGACAGTAAGCTGGTTCTTTTTTCTATAGCATATTGTTATTTCAGCTCAGCGCCTGCCTTACTCATATCACTCTGACCAATCACATCTAAATCTTCTAGACACAGCTTGTCGTATTCCTTTTTGCAAAAATTTGGGTCTATTTTGCACATAGCTTCTTGTAACTGATCGAGGCGATTCTCAGACTGTTGGATATGTTCCAGCATTTTAGCAAAAGCTTCAGCAACCGGATCTTGTGAGGATTGATCAATGCCATAGGCCTGAAATGCAGTTTCACGGGCGGAGCCTTTAGCAGTTACTTTGCTATCGTTTTTAAAGGTGTCTTGTTGATTACCTTGATCTTCAGGGCTTTTAATCGCGGCTTGCACCAGTTCTTCTTGCTGCTTAGCATCCTTTACTTCAGTAGTAATAGGATTGCCTTTTTCATCATGGTGGTCGGATATCATGCGTGCAGCACTACCAATCATGGTTGCGCCTGCTGGTACCGGCTTTACCACCACGGCATTGGAGCCAATTTTAGCGCCTTTACCGACGGTAAATGGCCCTAAGACTTTTGCGCCAGCACCGACAATAACGCCATCCTCTAGGGTTGGATGACGTTTGCCATTATTCCATGACACACCGCCAAGAGTCACGCCATGATATAAAGTGACGTCATTGCCAATCTCAGCTGTCTCGCCGATGACCACCCCGACACCGTGGTCAATAAAAAAGCGTCTACCGATTTTGGCAGCAGGGTGAATCTCAATGCTGGTAATGATGCGTGAGCCATAAGATATGACTCGAGCCGCCAACTTATGGTCATGTTGCCATAAAAAATGGGCACTACGGTGTAAGATAAGCGCATGAATACCAGGGTAGGTGAGTAGGACCTCCATACTATTGCGCGCAGCAGGATCACGGGTAAATACCGCATCAATGTCTTCTTTTAAGTCTGTTTTGATGCGGCTAAGCGATTTGAACAAGGCGGTTGGCAATGACATAAAGCGTCCTATCGTATTTTTTATTACAGTCTTTTCAGTTATAGCAGCTTTGCCTCATAAAATATAGCTATAAGTTATAAATAAAAATAGCTTGGAGATTAAGAGTAGCTTTTTATTTAAAATTGGTCATGTCTGCCCGCCATATTGCTAGATATATTCTACTATCACTGCAACGTCTAGCTGCCGCTGGTAGTATATTTCAGCAGCTCGACCACTTGCTCAGGCGTTTGCGCCCAAGCCATGGCCGCCGCGTCAACTTCTTTTAAGGGATGAATGATGTCATCGGCATGTAAGGTGATATATGGCTTACCGAGGGCTGCGCAATAGCCGGCGTCGAATGCCGCATTCCACTGCTTGTATTTATCACCAAAACGAATGATGGCGATGTCACATTTCTGTATTAGATTTTTGGTACGAATCGAATTGACCTTTGATGACTTATGGTCGCGCCAGAATGCATTCTCATCTTTACCCAGCACATCACCGGCCGCGTCACTGGCGTCATGTTCAGTCACTGCTGAGGTGAATTCAATAGGAAGATTATGCTCTTTAGCACCTTGCATAATTTTCTGGCGCCAGTCGCTGTGAATTTCTCCAGATAAATAGACCGTCCAATTCATAGTTAACTCCGTTTTAGTATTAAATGGTATGCAATTATTAGCTGCCCATTGCTTATGATAATTAAGTTATAAAAAATAATAGCGATCAAATAAGTAAGTGTAGCGTGCTGTAGTATATCAGCCCGCTGTCAATGATACAAAAAGGCCTGCGCGCTGTACGTTGTAGGTAGGCTTTAGCCTTTTAAAAGTTTAGCCAGTCCTTTAATATTTTATCTAGTCCTTTAAGATTTTAGCTATTAGGGCACTTAGCAGTTGATACTCTTTTTGGTCAAGCTGAAGTCGTGAGCCTAAACGAGACAACCGCGATGGCAGTGATTTTAGCTGTGTACTATCGGCTAAGCTGCGCTGAATCATTAAATCAGTGGTACGCTGGATGAGCTGCTGTAACTGCTGCTGGGTAATTGCAGGCTCGTCCCACTGTTGGCGCAAGTAGGTATCTAATAGATGTGGTGCTGCTGAGGTTGTTAATGCCGAGGCTATACCAGTCGATTCATCAGTATCATTCAACTTATCAATAGCTTTTTTATCCTCATCATTTTTGTTGTTGACTGCATTATGATGATTTTGTGCATAAGCAAAAATAAAGCTGCCAATCACCTGTACCGCTGAAGCAACATTAAGCACGGGATAAGCCGGATTGGCGTCAATCTGAATATGATAATCGGCATAGGCCAATTCTTCATTGGTCAGACCACGATCTTCGCGGCCAAATAAAATAGCAATATTAGTAGGGGGTCTATTGTCATCAAGCGTTTGTGTATTAGATGCTGCCTCTTGACTGATTGCTAACTGACCATCAATAAAATCAAGCATGATTTTAGCCGCTTGTGTGGGTGTCACCACCGGACGCGGCAAATGACGGCTGCGACTACTGGCGGCAAATACCAGCTGGCAGTCTGCAATCGCTGCCTCTAACGTAGGTGCAATGAGCGCTGCTGACAATAGCTCACTACCACCTGCGGCATGGGCAATACTGGTCTCATCAATCGGATGCTTTGGATTCACCACGGTTAAACGCGATAAGCCCATAGTATGCATCGCCCGCGCTGCTGAGCCAATATTGGCCGGCAAGGTGGTATTGACCATGACCACTTGTAGGCAGGATAAGTAATCAGTGACAGTGGCGGTAGAGCAGCTCATATCTTCGGTTTGTATTGCAGGCGTAGTTGATAAAAAGTCGCGGCTCATTATGGTTCCAAGCGTAAAGTAATTTCTTGTTTGACGCGCTGTAAAGCGGTAGCTGTTTGTTCAATAATATCGGCTTGTTGGCTGATTTGATGCTCGCGGCAGGCCTCTTGTAATTGATCGCCAAGGCGGACCAATTGCGTTGCGCCTAAATTAGCACTGGCACCTTTTAAGGCATGTGCGGCCTCAAAACCGTTAGCATTGTCATTATCAGCTAAAGCCATGCGTAGCGTATCGATTCGCTGTTGACTGTCGATAATATAAGTCTGTATCAAGTCGGAAAAATCCTCTTCTAGCAAGTCGCGCATGTCTTCAAACTGTTCGTTATCGATGATTTCGTCATCAATATTATTTTTGGTGAAATAAGCGTCGGTCATGATTGAGTATTCCGTCGAGTAAAAGATGTGGTAGGGGCACAGTCTATTTTGAAGTATCTTTTTCAATTAGAGCGTTATTAAACAAATCAAAGGGGTTCCAGCTAGCAAACGTTAAATATTGCACAACTAACAGAATCGCACACCAAACGCCGGCAATGTTTGCTAATCTTTGATAGATTTCCACTTTCTCATAAAAAATATTGTTTTGGTAGACTTCGCCAATATGAAAAACTGAGACCAAAACAATAACAATACTTAAAACCCAAACAACTTGTAGCAACTTAACATACACAGTCCTCAAAATAATGCTCCTAAACTATACCCTATAAAGAAAACGTTGGCGCTAATGAAAATGTTAGCTGTAATGAAAGTGTAAGTTATCTTCGCTAATTAAATTCTTCATCTGTTGTAGGTTATCGTCATTAGGATAGACGCGCCAGTGCTCGGATAAGGCAACGTTAGCGATGCCATACTCTTCATAAATGCTCAGACCTAGCGGTGTACAATTGTCATTAATTGAGGCATCGGTATTGCTAAGGGCTTGATCAGCATAGTCTGTATCCATATTCTGCTCTAACGCTAGTAAGTCATTACCCTCTTCATCATATAAGCTACCGCCGCCATTATTTATAGCATTGTTATTATAATTATCATGAGCGCTGCCACTATTCTGCTCGTTCTGATCATTGTCATACGAGAGACGCGGTGCAGGAATAATACTGGCTTGTGCTGATTTTAGCAGGGGTTGCAGCCGTGTTAATAGGTTGATGTCACTACCATGAACTTTAATGCTAATTTTCTTTAACCAACGCAGACGTGCATCGACCATACTCAAAGCATTATCAAGGCGCGCAAATAGTCGACCGTCGCGCTCACGAATACTGCCCTTGATAATCACTACTTCATCGACTTTTAATTGCTCTTTAACCCGATTAAAGCGCTCCGCATAACAGCTGACTTCTAACCTTGACGTGCCATCATCTAAGGTAATCACGTTACGATTGCCAAAATTTGCCATATCGATGATTAAGCCTGCAAAGTAGCAGCTGCCATTATAACCAGTATCGACCAATTTGTTGAGTCGCGCGCCTGAAGTATAATGCTTTAGCTCATCTAAGTATTCATTGATAGGATGTCCGGTTAAGTATAAGCCTAAGGTGTTTTTCTCAGCTTTTAAGCGATGTTTGTCACCCCAAATCAGCTCGGGAGTCATAACAAGTGGCGGCGCGGCAACCGCACCATCCATCTCGCCGAACAAATCCATCATACCAATCTCTTTATTCTGGCGGTCTTGCTCGGCCGCTTGCACTGCGCTTGGCAACTGACTCATTAGCGCGCCACGAATCTCGTATGCTTCGTCGCTTGGCAAGTCAGGCCGCAAGGTCGCGGCGAAGTCATCAAAACAGCCCGCACTTACTAATGCTTCAAGCGCCCGTTTATTGACTTTTTTAATATCGACACGGCGACAAAAGTCATATAAGTCCAAGAAATAGCCATCGCGTCGACGCGCCTCAACAATAGATTCGACCGCACTCTCACCAACGCCTTTAATCGCGCCTAAGCCATAGATGATGTTAGTTGGGGTATCTGCGACGAAGTGCCACTCACTACGGTTAACGGAAGGATTGACTACGGTTAAGTCAAAGTTTTCACGGCAGTCATTGATAAAGAACACCACGTTATCGGTGTTGTTCATATCAGACGTTAATACGGCTGCCATAAATTCAGCAGGATAATATTGTTTCAAATAAGCCGTTTGATAAGCCAGTACCCCATAAGCAGCAGAATGCGAGCGGTTAAAACCATAACCGGCAAACTTTTCCATCAAGTCAAACACGCCGCCTGAAGTGACCTCATCAATACCTTGCGTCGTAGCACCAGTAACGAAAATATCACGCTGTTTGGCCATTTCCTCCGGTTTCTTTTTACCCATCGCACGGCGGAGCATGTCAGCGCCGCCCAAGCTATAGCCGGCCATGACCTGTGATATCTGCATCACCTGTTCTTGATAGACGATAACGCCGTTAGTATTTTCTAAAATCGGCTCAAGATTAGGGTGGTCATAGATAACTTCCTCGCGCCCATGCTTACGGTCAATGTACATCTCAACCATGCCAGCATCAAGCGGACCGGGTCGATACAGCGCGCACATGGCGATGACGTCTTCAATGTTAGTGGGCTGCAACTTAGCCAAGTATTTTTTCATGCCCGAACTTTCCAGCTGAAAAACGGCAGTGGTTTTGGCATCTTGTAATAGTTTATAAGCTTTAGCATCATCAAGCGGCAAATCTTCTAATATCAGTTCCGCTACGCCTTCTTTAGCTCGGCGCTTATTAATATTTTCGACAGCTGCATTAATCACCGTTAAGTTACGTAGACCCAAAAAGTCAAACTTCACCAGCCCAACTGCTTCGACGTCATCCTTATCAAACTGGCTCACCCGATGGCCATCATCATCACAATAAATAGCACTAAAATCCGTGATTTTATGCGGAGCAATCAGTACGCCGCCGGCATGTTTACCGACGTTACGGCAAATACCTTCAAGCTTAATCGCCATCTCCCAAATCTCAATGGCATCCTCATAATCCATATTATCAGGATTAGAGATTAAGTCTTTAAGCTGCGGTTCTTGCTCAAGTGCTTGATTGAGTGTCATTCCTGGAGTCTTGGGTATCAGCTTCGACATTTTGCTGGCAAGAAAATATGATTTACTTTGTGCTCGCGCCACATCACGCACAACGGCTTTTGCTGCCATCGTACCAAAGGTAATAATTTGTGATACCGCTTCACGACCATATGTTTGGGCGACATAGTCAATAACGCGGTCACGACCGTCAATACAGAAGTCAATATCAAAATCGGGCATGGATACCCGCTCAGGATTCAAAAAGCGCTCAAATAATAAATCATAATGAATAGGATCAAGATCCGTAATATTCAGCGCATAAGCGACGAGGGAGCCAGCACCGGAACCACGACCGGGACCGACTGGTACGCCATTGGCTTTTGCCCAGCGAATAAAGTCCATCACAATTAAAAAGTAACCAGGGAAACCCATTGATAAAATAACTTTTAGTTCATACTCCAAACGCTCATCGTATCTTCGACGGATATCGTTCCAATTATTACTGCGTGCCTCAACTGGGAAGAGTTTTTCTAGACGATGTTCAAGCCCGCGCTGCGATTCTAAGCGAAAGAATGATTCGGTTGTCTCGCCTTCAGGCACTGGAAACTCAGGCAACACATTAATACCCAGAGTCAAGGTCACATTACAGCGGGTAGCCAGCCGTATGGTGTTGTCAATGACTTGAGGGATATCCGCAAATAACTGCTGCATCTGCGTCTGGGTTTTTAGATACTGCTCATCAGAGTAATTTTGCGGGCGATTGAGGTCAGCAAGAACATACGAGCCAGCAATACAGACGCGTGCTTCATGGGCATCGAAGTCGTCTTGCTCTAAAAATCGCACATCATTATGAGCAATAATAGGAATATTGTATTTAGCACCCGCATGAATAGCCGTTTTGATAAAGGCATCTTCACCGGCACGATTGGTACGTTTAATCGCAAAATATAAGCGGTCATCAAACTGTCCCTGCCATTCGAGAAGTAGCTCATCCGCCTTTTCTGGCATCGAGCTAACCAGAGCTTGACCCACATCTGACTTTTCGGTAAACAGCACAATAACGCCAGCGGCATGCTCAAGAATGTGGCTACGCTTAACGATAGGGACGCCATGATTGGCAACCTCTGCGCGCCCTTCGGTAAACCCCAGTGACACGATACGGGTGATGTTTTGATAGCCCTCATTATTCATGGCCAGTAGCACTAAGCGCGAGTCTTCATTATCCATGATGACTTCACTGCCAATAATCGGCTTAATGCCCGCACCTAGGCAGGCACGATAAAACTTAACCGTGGCGTATAGATTAGATAAATCGGTCAAAGCTAAAGCGCGCTGATTGTCAGCCGCTGCCGCTTTGACTAACGGCTTGATACGTACGATAGAATCGGTAATCGAATATTCGCTGTGAATGCCAAGGTGTACAAATGCCATAAAAGACTCTTACTGATGCAAGCAAAAAGGAGAATACGCTGATAGTTTTTTTAAATAAAAGGAAAGATTTATAGTTATTAAAATTTAAATAAAATATTATAAATCAATAACCTATAATAGTATGTAAACAAAAATAAGGCATTAACAGCCCTAGATCGCACTCTTTATCTCAGCCAGTAATAATAGCATTATTTCATCTTAACAGCCACTGATTCAGCGGCGTATACTTACAACCAGTATAAATAATAGAGTCAAAAATCGTATAAAACTGCAGTTATTATCAGCCTTATTATGAGCGCATCGCCACAATGACAAGAATCATCCACACCATACTAATAGCGCGGCTAGCCGTTGAGTAGCCTTGTCTAAGGGTGAACCATGCAAAAATAAGAGGTACTAAAAAAATGCCAATACCTAGCAGAATGCTGACTTGCCTTTGTTCAGTAGCAGAATTAGAATTAGTATCGATATTGTATGTTGAGGGAGGAGGCGGTCGAGTCGGATGCTTGTTTTGGGAAAGCGCTTGTGGTGGTTGGCGCTTTGACTCACTATGTGATTTATAAGAAGAATAAGACAGTCCACTACCAGGAATGCCAACGGTTCCGCGCGTACCTTTTTTGCCGACGTTGACAGTGGCGCCGCGTTTGCCTACTGAGAGGCTGGAAACCCCTTTTTTGGTCAGATTAATACGTACACCGGGTGCAAGCTTGATACTTTTTCTAAATCGAAAGCTCATGTCTGTTTTTCACCTATTCAAGGTTGGATATTTTTATTCTTCGTATTGTTACTTAATCATATGCAGTATAGCCTTGGGCTATTGCTTTGCAACCCTCGAATATTGTTTTTGATATTCTTTGGATACATGGGTTGTTAGATAGGCATATGGATAGATAATAAAAATTATTTAATAGCCGAGACGGTTTTTTGATTGATTTTGATTAAATGCTATGGTTTTTTATATTTACTAAAATCTAAAGAGTTTTGAAGTTTAATGTTTGGAGCAAGGTATGTTTCTTATTCGTGAAGCAAGGCAAGAAGATTATATAGATATTGCTAACATTCACTTCATTAGTTGGAATGCTGCTTATTTGGCGCTTTTACCTAAGTCATATATCAATAAAGAAAATAGTTTGGCTAAGAGAAAGGAGGTGTGGCAGGAGGTGATAGCTCATCCTAATGTCAGTGTGTGGATGGCCTGCGATAGTAGTGATAATGATGATGACAATAATAAGCAAAATTACGTAGGGTTTATTGGGTATTTTAGTAAGGGTAATGATTATGAAATTACTACCTTATATGTGCTTCCTGAGTGTCATAACTTAGGTATCGGTACTCAGTTGATGAGGCAAGCTTTGACTACTATATTGAAAAGTACTCATAATCCTAGCCTATGCTTATGGGTACTAAAAGATAATATCTCCGCTATTAACTTTTATAAAAAGCACGGTTTTATAGCTAGCGGAGAGAGTAGTGAAGAGTTATATGAGGAGATTAAAATAGTAGATATTAAGATGACAAGAAGTATTGATACTATAAAAAAGTACTGTTCATAAAAACTCTCCATAACTAAGCCCTCGTTCTATTAAGGTAACGAGGGCTTAGTTAGCTAGACGCTATAATTGCAGTAACACATTATTTACCGAGTATGGCTTAGCAGTGCACCTACCATTATGTATCTGTAATTATGCACTCACAACTCACATTACTGTGGATCTAACAATTCAATCCAATGCTTCACTGGTACTGGTGATTTGCTGCCTAAGTGCATCTGGCAACCAACATTAGCGGTTACTATTTGTTCTGGATTACCAACGGTTAAGTCCGCTAACTTATTAGTGAGTAATTGCTGGCTCATCTCTGGCTGGAGTATTGAGTAGGTTCCAGCAGAGCCACAACATAAGTGTCCATTCTGCGTGCGGGTCAGCTCAACACCAGCTTGCTGCAGAAGTTGTTCAACTAGACCACCCAATTGCTGAGCATGTTGCAAGGAACACGGGCAGTGTACCGCTGTTTTGCGACCCAATCCTTGCAGCTGTAGCTGGCTTAAGTCTTCTTTAAATAATACCTCACCAATATCCTTTGCAAGCTCACTAACCCGTTTTGCTTTGGCGGCATAAGCAGTATCTTTACTGAGTTTTTCACCATAATCTTTGACCATTGAGCCACAACCAGAGGCACTAATAACAATAGCTTCTACTCCTGCTTCAATATGAGGCCACCACGCATCGATATTACGGCGCATAAATTCTAGCCCTTCCTCATGTGCAGAAAGATGATAACTTACAGCGCCGCAGCATCCTGCTTCAGGCGCTGTGAACAAGCTAATGCCTAATTTATCAAGCACGCGCGCTGCTACAATATTGGTGTTCGGAGTGGCGGCAGGTTGGGCACAGCCTGCTAGTACCAACATCCGACGCGTATGCTGTTGAGCTGGCATAGCGAGTTTGACCTGTTTAATGGGCACCACAGCTTTTAGACTGCCAGGCAATACTGGTCGCACTGACTGCCCTAAACGTAACAACGCTCCGAAGCGGCGTGAGTAAGGTAAGACTTTACGTATCAACCATCGTAGTAGCTTTTGCTGAAAAGGGCGTTCTAGCTGAACTTCCATAATGCCGCGGCCGATTTCAGCCAAGCGGCCATACTGTACTCCAGATGGACAAGTGGTCTCGCAGCTACGACAGGTCAGACAACGGTCTAAATGAGTCTGAGTTTTTTCACTGACATCCCCAGTTTCTAACATTTGCTTAATTAAATAAATACGTCCGCGTGGACCATCGCGTTCATCACCCAGCTCTTGATAAGTGGGACAAGTCGCATTACAAAATCCACAGTGTACACAGCTACGCAAAATAGAATCGGCTTCTTCAATTTCTGGATGCTCTAGATATTTCACATTAATTTGGGTACGCATGATGTCTTCCTATTCCATTCGGCTATTAAATCTAGCGATTACATCCAGCTATAAAGACGACCGGGGTTAAAAACTCCGCTTGGATCGAATGCCTGCTTGAGCCGCTGATGAAGTTTACGCAGCGCATCAGGCTGTGTGTGAAAAACGTCTTGTAGTCGATCGCCACCACGATAAAGGCTTACTTGTCCACCTGCGCTCTCAGCCAAGGCTTCTAATTCATCAGTTGCAAAGTCACCGCGTAGCCAACGTTGGCTACCACCCCAGTCAATGAGCCAACTCTCTTCTGGTAATAAATGTCCAGCATTACTATTGACTGAAAACCGCCATAAAGGGGCGTTCTTGTCAGCAAAGTAATCCAATTGTTGCTCACGTAACTGTGCCCATAAATCATCGCCATCTTTTAATACCGTGCCTTGCCACTGGGTAACTGTACTGTCTACCGCACTACGCGCACCTTCTAATCGCAAATAAAGATGATTATCAAACCAACAAGCAGCGGTTAAGGGCTTAGCTTGTCCAGCCAAACGATTCATCTCTGCAATGGCTTGTGCCGCATTCATTTCTTGCTTAAGCGTTATGGTTGCAGCAGGTTTGGGCATTATTTTTAGACTGACCTCGCTAATGATACCCAGGGTACCCATCGCGCCAGCCTGCATGCGTGATACATCATATCCTGCCACGTTTTTCATCACTTGACCGCCAAAGCGTAGCTCTTCTGCGCGGCCATTAATCAAGCGAATACCTAGGACGTGATCTCTTATCGAACCATTCCACGGTCGACCTGGTCCCGATAAATGGCTTGCTAAAGTACCACCCAAAGTTGCGCGTCCATCAAATAGTGGCGGCTCAAACGCCAATCTTTGATGGTGTTCAGCTAAAGCGGCGTTGATCTCAATTAACGGTGTACCTGCTCGAGCAGTAAGCACCAGTTCAATCGGCTCATAGCTGACAATACCGCTATGCTTGGCAATACTAATGGGTTCACCTTCAGACTGCCGACCCATAAAATCCTTACTACCACCACCAACTATTTTTAATTTTTTGCCATAAGCGCTGGCCTGTTTAACTTGTTCGATCAGCTCATGACTTATATCGGTATCACTCATGCTAGCTCTCCCTGTGATTGATGCTGATGCGCTGACTCGACTTTACTCCTATCGAGTGCACGATATTCTTGACAGTTTTTAAGCACAGGAATGCCTTTACCCGGATTCAGTGTGCCAATAGGGTCGAATGCATGTTTAATAGCGTGAAACTGGATTAATTCTTGCTCGTTAAACTGCACCCTCATTTGCCGAATCTTTTCTATGCCGACGCCATGTTCACCGGTGATACAACCGCCTACTTCCACACATAGCTCTAAGATACGACCGCCAAACTCTTCGGTTTTTTCAAAATCACCAGCCACATTGGCATCAAATAAGATTAACGGATGCAAATTACCATCACCGGCATGAAACACATTGGCAACTCGTAAACCGTAGTGTTCTGACATTTTTTCCATTTCAGTCAGTACATGAGCAAGTTGGCTACGAGGAATGGTGCCATCCATACAATAGTAGTCCGCTGATATCCTACCTACGGCTGGAAACGCTGACTTACGGCCTTTCCATAATAAAGCACGTTCCGCCTCGCTCTGAGATACTCGAGTTGAGGTGGCACCCAGCTGAATGAAAAGTTGCTCGACTTCCGCAATCTGTTCTTGAACCTCAGCTGCGCTACCATCCAGTTCGCATAACAGCAGTGCCTTAGCATCGGTAGGATAGCCGGCATGAACAAAAGCCTCGGCAGCTATAATAGCTAGGCTGTCCATCATCTCAAGCCCAGCAGGAATAATCCCTTTGGCAATCACGTCACCTACTGCGTCACCTGCCGTTTGTACGTTATCAAAAGCAGCCATAATTACCTGTGCTTTTTCAGGGCTAGGTAAAAGTTTGACTGTCACCTCAGTAACTATGCCTAGCAACCCTTCAGAACCAGTAATCAAGGCCATTAGATCAAAGCCGTTACTATCCAATCCTTCGCTGCCTATGCTAATCAAATCGCCTTCAACGGTCACCATTTCTACTTTCAATAAGTTATGTACCGTTAATCCATATTTAAGGCAGTGCACGCCCCCAGAGTTTTCTGCGACATTGCCGCCTATGGTACACGCAATCTGCGAGGAGGGATCTGGACCGTAATACAAGCCATAAATACTCGCCGCTTCACTAATGGCTAAGTTACGGACGCCTGGTTGTAAACGTGCGCTACGGGCTAAAGGGTCAATATCAAGAATATACTTAAAACGCGATAATACTAACAATACACCATCAGGATTGGGCATAGCCCCTGCACAAAGACCAGTGCCGGCACCACGGGCTACCACAGGAATCTGATAGCGATAGCAAATCCGCATTACTTCTTGAACTTGCTCAACGGTATCTGGTAGCACCACTATCAGCGGCATATCGCAATACACAGACAAGCCATCACACTCAAAAGGCCGCTGAGTTTCTTCATCACTGATCACATACTCAGGCTCAATAAAGGCACGAAACATCTGCACTAATGCGGCTTTATCGGGGCTTTTAATCTGATTCATAACGCTGCTCTCCCTAGCTCGTATTTATTGTCAATACGAAAATAATGACATCTTTGATGTGTAGAGTCCAACAATAATGATTCAGAATCTATCATTAATAAAAAAAGGCGTATAAAGAAAACGGATAAAAATGTACTGACCGATCTCAATTCAAAATTAAATTGAAAAGTAATGTCTTTCTATCCGTTATTTCAAACCGTTTATAAGAATGCTATACACGCAATTTAGTGGCTCTCATTTATAAGGAGCAAGCTAAATTAATACCCAACCACTGCCGCATCTACAATACGCGGGTCTGATGCACCGTATATACCCGTTGGCGTAATCATAATAGATTGTGTTGAGCCCATTGCTTCTTGTGGACTAACTTTATGTCCCATTGATTCTAGCTTTTTAATGGTGTCAATATTGAGTGCTTTTTCGACGCGTATCTCATCCGGCAGCCATTGGTCATGAATACGCGGTGCATGAGTCGCCTCAGCGATGTTCATATCATGGTCGATGACGTTAGAGATAATTTGAGTAACCGTCGTGATAATACGGCTACCACCTGGACTACCTGTAACAATAAAAGGCTTGTTGTCTTTAAATACCAAGGTTGGACTCATAGAAGATAAAGGGCGTTTATCCGCTTCAACGGCGTTGGCTTCACCACCAAGTAATCCATAACCATTTGGCACACCCGGCTTAGCTGAAAAATCATCCATCTCATTATTCAATAAAATCCCAGTACCTTCAGCGACCATTCCAGTGCCATAAGAGAAGTTTAAGGTATAAGTATTCGCCACCGCGTTACCGTCTTTATCAACAATAGAGAAATGCGTGGTTTGGTCGCTCTCATACGGTAGAGGGTTATTAGCTTTAACAGTCGCAGCAGGTGTGGCTTTATTAGGATTAATTAAATTACGCAGCTTGTCCGCATAAGGGCGCGCAGTCAGACCGCTGACAGGAACGTCAATAAAGTCTGAATCTCCCAAATATTCCGCACGATCAGCATAGGCGAGCTGCATTGCCTCACTCATTAAGTGAATCGTTTGGGCGCTATTTTGGCCATAATCTTTTAGCGGGTAGCCCTCTAGAATATTTAAAATCTGCACGATATGGATACCGCCAGAGGAGGGCGGTGGCATAGAGACAATCTCATAACCGCGATAATTACCTTTGACTGGTTTACGCGCGATGGCTTGATAATTGGCTAGATCTTGCAAGCTCATACTACCGCCAGCCTCATTCACTGCCTTGACTATTTTACGGGCAGTCTCGCCTTTATAAAATCCGTCTTTTCCTTGTGCCGCAATCAGCTTAAGGGATTGGGCAAGCTCCGGTTGTTTTAAGCGTTCACCGGGTTGATAGGCACTGCCATCGGGTTTAAAGAATATTTTTTTGGTACTTGGCCATTTTTGCATACGCTCGCTTAATGCTTCTAGCGACTCCGTCAAACCTGGCGTTACTACAAACCCTTTCTCAGCTAATGCAATCGCTGGTGCCATCACTTGCCCGCGGCTCATCGTGCCATGGTCTTCTAGTGCTTTTAGTAGCCCTGCCACTGTGCCCGGAACGCTGATAGCCAAACCATGATAGCGGGATAAGTCACTAACTGCATTGCCATCCGCATCAAGATACATATCACGCGAGGCGCTGCTCGGTGCTTTTTCACGGTAATCGAGCGCGACCGTTTTGCCTTGTTTGGCATCATAAATCATCATAAAGCCGCCACCGCCAATATTACCTGCGCGCGGTAAGGTCACTGCCAGTGCAAAACCAACCGCAACACTAGCATCAACGGCATTACCGCCTTGTTTCAGAATTTGTAGTCCAATATCCGAAGCAATCGCTTCTTGGCTGGCAACCATACCGTTCTTAGCCCATAGCGGATGCTGGATAGCATCATTTGAGAAGATAGCTTGGTCAGTTTTAGCGGTAGGTGTGGCTATCGTCGTGCTAGGGGCTTTTTTTAGACTATTAGGCGCCGCAACTGTAATACGCTGAGTTTCGGACAACACCGTTGGTGCTTGAGACATGATAGCGAGGTTAATGGCGCTAGTATTAATGTCAGTCGTATTGGTTGTATTACTGTTGATCGGCTCAAGCGCATGGGCGGATATGGATACTAAAAAGGTACTACTAACAAGTAAAATAGCAGCTTTAATGGCTGTTTTATTTTGAAAATTCAGACACTGAGACTCTTGCTCAGTCTTTGATATTAAGTTTTGCATCGCAAAATCCTTTTTACGAGTAAAAGATAAGCCAAGCTTTTGGCGGTATAAAAAAATAGGTCACAAGTCAATAGTAACGAAATTAGTAGCTAGCAGGAAGGTGTTTATCAACTTTCGTTGTAAGTGATGGGAATGTTCTAATAGTTGCGGTAAGTTTTTTTATAAAAAAATATCAATCAACACAACAAAAAAAGCGCACCAATTAAGATGCGCTTTTTTTATACCCTATTTATAATAATCGTAACACTACTTATTACTTAGCATTTGTTTTACGACTTTCCCAATGCTGACGACCTTTAGCCTGTCTTTCAGTCTTTAGTTGTGCCATTTTTGCACGTTGTTCAGTGGTCAGTACTTGCGAGATGGCATGTTGGGTTTGTACACGGTCGATAAAGCGCTGCTTGGTTTTAGCCGCTTGCTGATCTGCCAAACGGTTAACGGTAGCCGTATTCAAGGTCTTACTATCGGTTAACGTTTGCATCTGCTGCTGCATTTGCGCGCGCTCTGCTTTATAGTCTCCGCGCTTGCCTTGTTGGGCGCCATATTTTTCTTGCATAATGGCTTTGATTTTTGCTTCTTGGTCAGCGGTCAAATTCAGCTGTGAGAAGTGACTTTTCATACCGCTTTTATGTTGCATGCTACTGGACGCTGCGCTATGAGTCATTGGACTGGCGTTCGCACCAGTGGTAACAACAAACAGAGTAGAGGCGGCCAATACGGTAGTCATCAATAGTTTTTTCATCATGTTTCCTTGTTGTATTTTATTAAGGGTTAATGGTTATCTTATCAGCGCTATATTTTGACCATAATAAGAGCCGTTATGGTGAGTTGCTAATGTGAATAGCCGCTGTCGATAGAACCCATAATAGGACAGACCGAGGTTACAAACATTTATGAAACATTAAGAAAGGTAACGTTTGTGGCGCATCGTCCGCTAGTTGCCTGATAATATGGCTTATAAGCTGTTGAACAATAAAGCACTTAATAATAAAGCACTTAATAATAAGGAGTCTAAGATGCCCAATATTTTGCTAGGTGATGATGACGAGGAACTAACCCAGTTATTACAAGAGTATCTGCACAATCATGGTATCAGGTGCGACTGCGTACACGATGGCGAGGCCGTGATGCAACGGCTTAAAGAGCATGCCTCTGCTTATGATTTACTGGTACTTGATATCATGATGCCAAAGATGGATGGTTTAAGTGTCTTGCGCCAGTTGCCCGCCATTAGTGATATTCCAGTGATTATGTTGACGGCAAAAGGCGATGAGATTGACCGTATTATTGGCCTAGAGCTGGGCGCTGATGACTATATTACCAAACCTTGTAATCCACGCGAGCTACTGGCGCGTATCAATGCCGTGATTAAACGCACCACTGCCGCATCCTCAGAGCATACCCCGTTACCAGAGAGCCGCTTGCATCTTGACCAAACTCAGCGCATTTGCCAGATAGATAATGTCGCGCTACAAGTCACTGGCACCGAGTTTGACCTATTGGTGGCTTTATTAAGGCAAAAAGGGGAAGTAGTCAGTAAAGCGTGGCTATCACAACATGTTTTGCAACGTGAGCTGCAACCGTTCGACCGCAGCCTTGATGTACATGTGTCGCGCCTGCGTAAAAAACTGCAACCTTTCCATGATGAGCCCATCAAGGCGATTCGTGGTAAGGGCTATCAGCTGGTACTGTAATGACAGACATGACTGATATGACTGATATGGCTGGCAAAACTAAGATGACTGGTTCATCCATAAAAAAACCACGCTTTAAAATACACTTGACCTTATTTTGGCGATTGTTTTTAAGTTTGCTGTTTATGATTCTGATTACCTCTACCTTATCGATTGTGGTGGAGCGCTGGCTTAATGAGCAAGAACTGGCAACGCGTATGGACAGCCAAATCGAGAAGTTATTGGCCAAGCGCGAACAGTTGGTTGCAGCTTTGCAATTGGGTGATATGGATGCGGTTAAGAAGATGTATGGCGATGACCGACGCCTGATGAATCAGATAAGAGTGTATGATGAGCAAGGCTCAATCATCTATCCTCGGTATCGCTATCGGCAAGGACGCGGTGAGGAAGGCCAGTCCCCGGCTGGTCAAGAGTCGGCGTTATCCGGTAGCCGTGACTCTAATATCAAAAGCTCTGATGATAAAAGCTCTGATAGCAAGCGTTCTAACAGGAACTCTTATGATAGTTATGGTTTAAGTGGCTATGGTTTAAGTGACTATGCCTCAAAAGAGCAAGACTTAAGTAATAAATCTATTCTTGATGAAATTCTACAGCCAATGCCGCCGCATAAGGCCATCGCTGATGTTGACAGCCGTCCCGAATTGGCGGAAGTGGTGGTTGCGCGACCGAATGGACAAACCGCCATTATCCAGCTGCGCCCGCATCTACTGTTCAAGGACGTTTTAGAGTTACAACGGGGTAATTTCACCGTACGTTTGGGGCTTATTATTCTATTTAGTCTCTTAGTCTGTTTTTGGCTCAGTCGTACCATGACCAAGCGCATTCTGCGGGTGCAGCACACCATCCACCGGATGCTCGTGGGTGATTACCAAGCCCGTCCCGATTTATCGAAGTTAGGTCGTGATGAGCTGGGCTTACTGGCAAAAGACGTGGCGCAATTATCGACACGGTTGGCTGATAGTGAGCTGGCACGTAAGCAAATGCTGAGTGATATCTCGCACGAGTTGCGTTCACCGCTGGCGCGTCTTGACGTGGCCACTGAGCTGACTCGAGACTTTGCGCCCAATACCAGTCGTTATCTTGACCGTATTGATAAAGAGTCGGCACGCATGAATGAGCTGATTGAACAAATCATTCGTATTCAGTCATTACAAATGCAGCAATACACTATCAATGACTTGGAAAGTGAGACGGTCAATATTGCTGAGATTATCAGTGAGATTGGGCAAGACGTTTGTTTTGAGTTCCAACATAAGAACGTGCGCTGGTTGTGGCAGACGCCAAGCTCAACACATACGGTACTAGGCAACCAAGAGCAGCTGCATAGTGCGCTTGAAAATGTCATTCGTAATGCTTTTATGCACACGCCGCCAGAGTCAACGGTTATCGCTGAAGTCATCAAAGTACAGATAGATAAAGTAACTGCAGGTATTCAAATTAATATCACCGATGAGGGCGGAGGGGTGGCAGATAAGGATTTAGAACGGATATTCCAACCCTTTGTTCGGCTTGATTCAGCGCGTCATCGACAAACGGGCGGTTATGGTCTAGGGCTAGCAATTGTTCACGCCGTGGTGATGGCGCACAAAGGTCAGCTGCATGTGCACAATAGACAAGACGGTATTCAAGGTTTAGTGGTACAAATTATATTGCCCAGTAAGTAGTTTAATTATAAGTTCATCTTTTTGTCATTTGCTATTTAAAGTTATATTGCTTTGAGCATGTAGTGAAATAAAGGGTTATAGGAGCTGATGTAGTTTCCTTAAATCGTAAGGGTTTCCAAAATCTGAAATCTACTAAAAAATACTTACGCATCAACCGTACATCCGTATATAAACTTATTAGAACTTTTTAAGCTATTAATCTGCATATTGAAAAATAAACAGTAGTAAACTATGTTTCTATTAACTATTGTTGACAAAATCGGATAAGCGGTATTAAATACCTCTTATATGACATTGTTACTTTGTGTATATACGGTACTATGAATGTATAGAGAGTAACATTAAACTTACGAGTGAGAATATCCTTATTTATAAAAGTATCAAAATCTCTACCTGTCCAACCATAAGTCAGGTTTTATTTTGTTATTTCTACTCTCTAGGAAATAGCCTGTCATTTTTTAATAGCTAATAAGCTTATAGGGGAGTATATATTATGAATCACAATTATAAAGTTATCGGTAACGAAGCCTCAAGGAATTTCACAACAGACTCTAAAATTTCATCTACAGGGTTCTTACGCCTAAGTGCCATAGGGCTAGGTCTGGTTCTTTCTGGATTAAGTATGCAGGCGACAGCAGTCTGTACAGGCGGTGAGAACTCAGTAAAATGTGGAACAGATGCCATAGCGAACTCTAGTGATGGTATTGCTATAGGTGCAAATTCGAAGGCTCTAGGTAGTCAAAGCGTAGCTATTGGTAGTGGTCTTAAAGGTAAAGATGGTAAGGATGGCCTCAATACAAGGGCTATTGGTGAGCAATCAATCGCTATTGGTTCTAATACGCGAGCTAAGGGAAATTCTTCTATTGCTATAGGCGGTGATGATCTAGATTATGCTTCTAGAGCTAATATTGATGGCAGTACTTCTGAGTCTGAGATTAATGGCGGTACGGTCAGTACAGTGTTCAGATCCTATGCTAAGCGCGATCTTGTCGATACAAGTGGGTCTGACGTAACCGATAGATACCTTGAACACACTCAAGCAGTTGGAGAAGCCTCTGTTGCTATTGGGGTAAAATCAAGCTCTGAAGGCGCTCTTTCTACTGCAATTGGTACTCACGCTAGCTCATCGGGAACAGCCTCTTCAGCTTTTGGTGTCGCATCATCAGCAACTAAAGATGGCTCAGTCGCTCTAGGCGCTGGATCCGTAACAGACAGCGATGCTACTTCTGAAAAGACCATGACAGTAGGTGGTAATAACTATACTGTTGCTGGTAATGTTTTAGATGATAAGGGAAATGTAAGCACAGGTGCTCAAGTTTCAGTTGGCTCAATCGGATCTGAGCGTCAGATCAAAAATGTTGCCGGTGGTCAAATAAGCGCTACCAGTACAGATGCTGTGAATGGCAGTCAGCTCTTTGCGACTAATTCAGCTGTAAATAGAAATACAGATAGAATTAACTCTTTAGGATATAGAATGGATGATGTTGAAGATGATGCCAATGCTGGTATTTCAGCAGCAATGGCGATGTCTTCACTACCACAATCTTATATTCCAGGTAAATCAATGGTTGCTGGTGGTATTGCAACATATAACGGTGAAAGCGCGTTAGCTATCGGTGTCTCAAAAGTCACTGATAATGGTCGCTGGGTAATCAAAGGCAACGCTTCAGCAGATACTCAAGGTAACTTTGGTGCAGCTGTTGGCGGCGGTTTCCACTTCTAGAGTTAGTATTAAATAGGGTCTGCTGTATTTTTTGCACCTTGTATAAAAACAAGGTGCAATCTTCTTTCAATACTTTGATTAACTTTTAAAAGGAAGTCATATGAATAACCATTATATGAAAAAAGCCACTGGTTTAGGTGCTTTAAGCCTAGCAGTATTAGCTATGACAGGATGTATGGGTACTCAACATCTCAGTAAAGGCATTACTCAAGAAGGTCAGGTTCAGAAAGCAGACATCGTTTTTCCAGAGCTTAATAAGGCTTGGCAACCGGATGGACTGTTCCCTAACAGCGAGAACCTTGCAAAAATAAAACCAGGTATTGATAAAGATGAGCTTTATAAGCTTATCGGTACGCCGCACTTTCAAGAAGGGTTTAATGCTCGCGAATGGGATTATATGATGAAATTCCACACGCCTAATAATCCGGATATGCCAGTAACGGTCTGCCAGTACAAAATAATTTTTGATAAAGAGTATAAGGGTCAAGAGTTTTATTGGAAACCTGATAACTCTACTGTTTGCCCACCTCAAACTATTAATTCAAGTTCAAGCAAGTTGACCAAAATTATAGATCGCGAAAAAACTATAGAGCAGGCAAAAGGTGAAGTAGAGGTTACTCTAGATGCCGATGCATTATTTAAGTTTGCTAGTGCAAAACTTAATGATATGTCTCCACAAGGTAGAGCTCAGCTTGATAGGCTATCTCAAGAACTAAGAGAGTATCAACAGCGTGGTGACATTAAAGTTATTATCACTGGCCATGCTGACCGTATAGGAAATGATGGCGATAATATGCGTTTGTCAGAATCACGCGCTTATACTGTTGCTAATTATCTAATCAGTCAAGGTATTGAAGCTAGTAATATATCAGCTGGAGGAATGGGAGAGTCACAACCGCTTGTACAGTGTTCAACTGCTTTGCCACGTCAGCAACAGATTGACTGTTTGCAGCCCAATCGCCGTGTTACGGTTAATGTGAATGGTGTTGTAGCAAGTGAGGGTTCCGATAAGGTGACTGAAACTAGACGGGAGGTTCTCGTCGAAGGTGACTCCTACGTAGAATTAGACGCAGACTTAGACTCATATTTTAATAATTAGTCAAGTATTGAGCTGAAAACTAAAGTTTCTACATAAGGAAGCTGCTAATTATTGATTAGCAGCTTTTTTTAACTTTGACAAATTTATTTAGTTTACTAAGTATTGTGCTTACACTTGCTATTCTCATTACTGTAGTTTGGGAGAATTGTATTACAAGTATTAGATAGGAATAACATTCACCTTCATTATCATAATTTATTTAATAGTACGCTCTAGCGTTATGCTGAATGTTATCAGAAGGGTTGTTGATATAGACAATTGGTTCCAATGATTTGATATTCTGTAATTGAAATAAAGTGTGGCACAAAGAGAGTAAAATAGTTAAATAAAATGATGCTATTTGGATTACTGTCTGTGCGATTTAATCAAATATTTATAGACTGATTAACACACTACATTTTTAAAAAAGGCCTTTGTGCGTGTGAGTGGGGTTCTATCCTCCAATTTTGTAATGAAAGCTATAAGATAAAAACCTACAGCCATAAAGTTATCATTTGATGATGATTACGCAGAAAAACTATTCAGTTATGAATCACAAGTAACAGAGCTTTATTAGCAGCCAATGTCATGGGCTTAATACGTGAAGTTTGTACGCTGAGTTTGACTACTAAAATATCTATAAAAATGTAAAAAGGCAAGACATTCAATGTTTTGCCTTTTTTATGGATGAAATTAAGTAGTTGAAATCATTGTTGATAAAGGTTTATAAGTTTTTCAAATTGATGGTTGATGCTCATATAGTCTTAACTATATCTGAATTTTTCTATACGGTATCAGTAGTCGTAACATATAAAAGACAAACATATCGATATGACTGGGAATATCATAAGCTGCTGATGTAGAAGGCTTTAGGTGTTTTTTAATATAAACAAGTTTAAATTGATGTTAATAGGATTTTATCTGAGTAAAGTTTTTTAAACTTATATAGTCTGTTAGATGGCTTACTATTAAAAGGGTCTTAATAACACTAGTATTGTTTTCGTACGTTACTTTTAGGCTGTAGATAGCTGAAATAAAATGTCAGCTTGATACGGCGCGTCGTCGACAAACGGGTAGATATGGTTTGGGTTTGGCGATTGACCATGCTGTAGTTATAGCAAGTAAAAGTTAGATTTATGGGCAGGATAGACAAGACGGTATACAAGGTCTGGTAGTAGAAATTGTATTACCTATTCATTAATATCTAATAATTTCATTTTAGTTTTCATTTACAAGACAATATTGTCGGGTATGATAGGATGGATTAATAGCCGCTATCATTTCAGTATTTCTATAGCAGTACTATAAGGCTGAATAAGCGCTTATAGGGCATCATCACGGTCAAATCCATATTCATGGGACTTTCGGTTATCGTAATAATTATTAAATAATAGGGTTTAAAGCAGATGGATACCTTAAATATCCTATATTTAGTAGGGGCATTATTAATATTCGCTAGTATCATGGCAAGTACTCTATCCGCGCGTTTAGGCGTACCCTTATTGCTGCTGTTTTTAGTGGTTGGGATGTTAGCGGGTGAAGATGGTATTTTGGGCATTCACTTTTCACAGTACAATATTGCAAATTTTATTGGGCAAGCCGCGTTAGCCTGTATTTTGTTAGACGGTGGTTTGCGCACATCTTTCCAGTCTTTTCGAGTTGGTCTCAAGCCTGCGGTCGTACTAGCGACTTGGGGTGTACTATGTACCGTCTTGGTATTAGGTATCTTTGTCACTTGGCTGTTGAATGTAGACTGGCGAGTAGGCTTGTTGATGGCAGCTATTGTCGGTTCTACCGATGCGGCGGCGGTTTTTTCTCTGTTACGTAACGGTGGCGTCAAGCTTAACGACCGCGTCCAAGCCACGCTTGAGTTAGAATCTGGCGCCAACGACCCTTTAGCGATCCTGTTAGTGACTGGCTTAATTGCACTTAATGTCAATCCTGCCGGGCAGACCGTACTTGGTTTCTTAATTTTATTGTTACAGCAACTAAGCTTTGGCCTAGGAATGGGTCTACTTGCCGGCTACTTCTTATCTAGATTATTACCTAAGATACATTTGGCAGAAGGCATGTATGCCATTTTAATATTGTCAGCGGGACTGTCAGTATTTGCTGCTACTAACTTAATCGGCGGTAGTGGTTTTTTAGCGGTATATATAGCAGGCATTATCATTGGCAACCGTAAGGGGCGATCCACTGAGCATGTATTGCGTGTAATGGACAGCTTTGCGTGGTTATCACAAGCGGTACTCTTCGTCGTTTTGGGCTTGCTTGTCACACCGTCTAACGTCATTAATGTTTGGTACTATTCAGTAGCGATTGCCGCCTTCATGATTTTGGTTGCTCGTCCTATCGCCGTTTATACCAGCGTCAAACCATTTAAGTTTAAAGATCGCGAAATTGGTTTTATTTCGTGGGTAGGGCTGCGCGGGGCCGTACCGATTACCCTTGCAATTTTGCCTGTGATAGCCTTGGTAGATGATGCCTTTATGCTATTTGATATTGCATTTGGAGTGGTGGTGTTGTCCTTGGTGTTACAAGGAAGCACCATTCCTATCATGGCTACTTTATTTAAAGTGCGTATTCCTGCTAACGATGAACCAAAAGAAGAGAATGAAGTTTGGGTATCAGATAACGCAAGTATTACCCTCTACGAGTTTGAAGTAAAGGCTGGAGCGTTTGCGACTGGTCGACACCCAAAAGCCATCTCTACTCGTATCAGTCCTGATGAGATTAGCCTATTTGCGTTAGTGCGTCGGCAGAAATTAATTCTTGTTGATAAAGACACTCAGCTAAAATTTGGAGATAATGTCTGGTATGCCATGCGCGGTAATCATGCCAGTAAAATCGCTCAAATTTTTAATGATACAAAATTAGATCGTCGAGCAATCGATGATTTTTATGGTGATTGGTTGTTATCTCCAAGCGTTAAGTTGGGTGATTTGCCATTTTTTACCGGCGTTATGGAATCTGAAACTCTGGTCACCAAGCTTAAGTCTAAAACTAAGGATCCGTCAGCCAGTATGTGGCAACAGACCGTCGCTGAATATGTGATTTCAAGTCTAGAAACGGCGCCTGTTTCAGGAGATACCGTGGCGATTAATGATGAGTGGTCATTGGTTATTAAAGAAGTTGATGGCAAAGGAGTACTCAGAACGATTGGACTAAAACATCAAGAGTAATATATGTACCCCTATATAAGGACGGAAATACGTCTAATCTTTTATAGATAATTATTAAATTTTATTATAACTGTAAAAGAGATTTCTTGCTGCTCTACTATGGGGCAAGCGAGACAATATAGTTGTTATTTCGATACCTCAGAGACTTAAAGCAGTAGTGACAGAGTATTCTTTATCATATCGACTTCAATACCATGGCGCAGGAATAAATCCACAATTTTCTATAGCTACGGTTTATTCACCTGACCCAAAAACAATATTGCATCGGTTTTATTGTCTTTAATCATAAAAATAAACGGATGATCGGCTGTAAATGTGCTGGTATTCACATAGTAGCCCCGTGACATAGGCACAATTGTAATACCTGTACTTGCTGCCGCTTTAGTACCTTTTTCATCGACTTCCACCACCGCTTTATGAGCGATAGCGTCCACAGACAATGCTAGGTCTTGACTGAATAAACCAAAGTTCGCTTGGCTACCAAAAGCTTTGGGCATACCCATGTTCGCTAACAGGCTATCCATTGCGTAGTTTTCTTCTAGCCTAAATTTCGGTAGATTGAGTATGACCTCCTGATTGACTAAATTACTATTCCACTGGCTAATCTGCTTGGCGTTTAGCGTACCTACTAACCTATGCATAGCAATCTTATCTTTTACTTTTGGTAATACCACTAACATAGACAGCTCATCACCTTTGTAAGGCAACTGCACAACTTGAACCTGCGCATCTTCTGTATAGGCATAAGGTGCTTGCTCATGCATCATATCGACATCGATGATAGAACCATCAAATTTATTAAAGGGCGTTTTTCACTAGGTGCAAAAGGATTTTTCCAATCCCCTTTAAAGTAAACTGCATTGGTCAATACAGTGACTGTATCTGCATTGATACTACTTGCTGGCAGCACTTCAGGAATCATCTGCTGAGTATGTTTGGCAATGGTTTTATTAATGGTCTGACGTGAAGGTTCAGGGCTGTTTTTAAAATCAAGGTTGGTGACTTTACCTCCGTAATAACGTTGTACGGTATCCAAGTAGTTTTGATTGGGGCGCAATCCTTGTTGTATCCATAGATCGTTGGCTGTAGCCAGTTGGTAGTTAGGATTTGGTTTGTTGAACTGTTCATGTAATGCAGCACTGTTCGGATTTAGAACGTTCAGTGCTGGATAGTAAAAAGTCCTCTGTATTTGTGCTTTAGTTTCCCCTTCCGCGGCGGCATACAGCATTGCCATAGCAGTAGATAAGCTATACGGTGAGAAGAATACGTTTTTTTCTGCTTGCTTACTCTGCCCATTTATCTGCTGATACATATCAATGGCAAATTGGTTATTGGCAGTGACGACTTGAGCAATACCCTCTGGTGTCGATACAAACGCATCTGCAGGGCTGTGGTTATCATTGTTATTAGGTTTTAACTCTGAGCTGTTTTGAACTTCGCTTTTAGCGAGCGCGTCGTCTGCAGTTGACGGAGTAATAGAGGCTGTTTGAGATGGTTTAGTGTCGATAAGACTGCTATTACAACCACTAAGGATTGATAGTAGAGCACCGAGGGCAATAGCAACAGCGATATGCTTGGTCGCTATGTTCCTGTTAGAGTACGAATGATTGATGCTCATAGGGCTAGAGTACGAATGATTGATGCTCATAGGGCTTTATACTTTCTACGTTTTAATGGTGCTTTGATTATATATATAAAAGGAGACTTAATCTTGATTATCTTAACCATTAACATTCCAAGCGTTATCTAAATGAGGAACTTCTCCCAAACTATTTCTGTTGGTATCAACGGTGTTGCTAGGAAATGCTGAACAGAGCTGGTCATAGATGGGGTGCTTGGCTTATAGCCTTTGTTCATAGTACGCCCGATTCCTATTTATAAATCTGTCTAAGATTTCCATTACATTATAACTCTCATTGCAACCCCTTTCATTTTCTCGACTCCATGCCAAAAAGGACACTGCTGGTTTGCCAATCGTTAATAAATCGTCACTACAGAGAAGTGTTGTTAATGAGGCTATGGTATAACAAGCTCATCTTATTATTTTTTACGGCCCAAGGTTCTTACACTTGCACTAAACCCTAGATGGAATCAGATGCGCCATTTATGACGGTAGCACGCTTAACTATTCCTTGCCAAAATATCCTCGATGATGGCAACTTTTAAATCATGGAAAAACTTTCTTTTACCCCATTTCGCTGCTTAGAAGCAAATAGACCGATTGGTAATTTACAACAGTCGCGTTTAAAGGCTTATCAAGTTGCTTCCGCGACTCGTCATAAGCTAAATAACGTTAAACGCCAAGAACCAAAAAGTTTAAAAGAGACTTTTGCTAAAGCTGTCTTTTAAAACATTTACTTTTAAAACTTAAGTTCTGATTGCTGGCTGCTAGTCTCTAGACAACATAACGTAAAATGAATTGTTTAAAATGAGATTTTATATGACGGCGCATATCACTGTAAGGACATAACGAGATGGCAGTATACGTAGATTTTATGTGTATAGAATTCAAAGGCTACAAATGGTGCCATATGTTAGCGGATAGCTTGCAGGAGTTGCACGATTTTGCGCAGTTTATTGAAGTAGACAAGCGCTTATTCCATCGTAATGCCAGCTATCCGCATTACGATGTCACTGTACAGATGCGCCTAATCGCTATTGAAAATGGGGCTATTGCTGCTGATAGAAGGAAGATTATTGAGTGTGCGAAAAAGTTAAAAGTAGAGCTAAATAATCAAACGGCTTAATTATAATAGGCTTAGTGTTTAAACTTTCGATACAGCATTATTTACAATACTTTATCTGTGCTAGTAGTTCAGAATCTGTGCTAGTAGTTCAGAGAGAACTTGCTGCTACAAGCCAGTTCTCTTTTCTATTTTTAATAATAAAATTCTCGATGATAAGGTCTCTAAAACGGTAAAAATGTGACCATCAATATTAATGTGGTCATTAACTTGAGCGGCACCTTCTAATTGCGAGTTTATATAGCCTCCGATAGTCAGCTGCTCAACTTCACACAAAAGATCAGACTCCTGTAATTCAAGACGTAATTGATTTAAGCTAACGGTACCTTCAGCGATCCAATGATCTTCGTGTTTGATAATCTCCAAGGTTTCATCCTCATCGGGGAACTCACCCGCAATGGCCTCAAATAGGTCTAACGGCGTGACCAAACCTGTTAATTGACCGTACTCATCTATCACTACCGCTAAGTTACCTTTAGCATTCTTTAGTAAGTTAATGAGACGCAAATTGTCGATAGTGTCTGATACAAAAACTGGCTGTTGCTTGGTTAATAAAGGCTTTAAAGCCGCATGAATATCACTTGGATTACTATCTACTGCCGCTAAAATATCTTTAGCACGCACCACACCCAATACCTTATCTAGTTTCCCTTCACAAACCGGCAGTAAGCTATGTGGCGTTGCCAATACTTGATGACGAATCGACTCTAAACTGCCAGTAATATCTACCCAAGATACCTCCGAGCGCGGAGTCATAATGGTTTGTACCTCTCGCTCACTTAACGCCAGTACCCCGCTAATCATATAGCGTTCTTCTTGCGCAAAAGGTAGCGTTGATGCAAGCATATTGTCTTCTACCAGCATTTCTTCGTGATTGCTTTCTTGGTTTTTTCCACCCATTAATCTTAAGATATTATCAGCAGCTCGATCTCGTAGTGGAATTTGATCTTCATACTTAGTACGGTTTCGTTGTAAAAACTGATTGAATGCTTCGATAAGAATAGAGAAGCCAATTGCTGCGTATAAATATCCTTTAGGAATATGAAAACCTAAGCCTTCAACGATTAAACTAAAGCCAATCATCAACAAAAAGCTTAAGCATAAAATCACTACCGTAGGATGCCTACCGACAAAGTCCGTTAAAGCTTTAGAGGCAAGAATCATCACTGCCATTGCTACAATGACTGCAGCCATCATAACGCCAAGCTGTTCTACCATCCCAACTGCTGTGATTACTGCATCAAAGGAGAATACCGCATCCAAGACCACAATTTGGACAACAACGGCCGTAAAGCCAGCATAAACTCTGCTTTGATTGCTAGATTCAGGTTTGCCCTCCAACCTTTCATGCAGCTCAAGCGTGGCTTTAAATAGTAAAAATACGCCACCAACCACTAAAATTAAATCTCTAACAGATAAGGCAAAACCAGCATAAGTTACTACAGGATCGGTCAGTGTTACTAACCATGACATCACAAATAGCAATCCTAAGCGCATCACTAGTGCGAGAGACAGACCGATATTCCGAGCTTTATTACGCTGATGTGGCGGCAGCTTATTAGCAAGAATGGCAATAAATACTAGATTATCAATACCTAAAATAATCTCAAGACTAACCAAGGTAAAAAAGCCAAGCCAAATCGCTGGATCGCTTAAAAACGCTATCATTTAATGTCATACTCGCTGTTAGATAAGTTTATAAAATATCAAGTTTAATGCAGAAATCTTAAATACGATAGAAAAATTAACATCTAGTTTGTCTGTCGTCACTTACAATAGTTTTTAAAATATTTTAGATTCAATCTGAGAGATAATACTACTTAATTCTATAATTTTTAGTGATCAATTCCTGTTATGCAGTTTATAAGACTTTGAGAAGCCTACAAAAAAGCTCTAGTTATTAAACTAGAGCATTTCAAAACGGTGAGACATAATAAGGCTATCTATACTAATTTTATCATATTATTTACGATGTTCAGCCATTGATTATTTTCATGCTTATTATAAGCCATAATTTGAAGTATTTCATATTCCAATCAGGCTTACTCAAAGCAAATATGCGCCGCATGATTGCAGAATGTTTGTCTGCCATTTTTGAAGCCTGCTAAAGCTTGTGCAGTGGTTCTAATCGCTGTTACAGCATCCTTTGCTTCTAGCACAACCAAAGTAGCCTGTGCACCTACTGCTATCTCAGCTTGATGTGAAAATAACTTCGCTGCATTTTTACCGACCATATCGAACACATCTGCTATTTCAGTATCTTTCGATAGTTGTACAATATTAGCATACATATTCGCCATTCTCATGAGTGAGGCATCACCGTAAGGCGTAAATGCATTCAAAATATTATTGCTAGCAATGGTGGTATTAATGCCCAGTTCCGCTAATTCATTGGCGTTGACCATGCCTCTAGGTATTAAAGCGTCATAGTCACGGCCATTTAAGTAGATGTCAGTTGCTGGCAATACGGTTAATGTGATATCTGCAAACTTTAGTAATCCTGCCATTGCTCCTCGCTGCATTTTGTCCATAGCAGATAGTTTGGTGACATGACCGATAGAGACACGACCTCGATAGTTACGTTTGATGGTCTCTTCTACCAATCTTGGAATGGTTGAGCCAGTAGGGTCTAAATCAAAATCCAGATGAAAATCAACATTGACGTTAAACTGTTCGGCTAAGTCAAATATCATTTCAATATGTTGATTTGGATGGTCGTCTTTGTACGGGCAACCGCCTACCAGATCCGCGCCTTGTGATAATGCTTGTTGCAGCAGCTCATACGTTCTTGGCTCAGTAGTCAGACCGTCTTGAGCAAAGGCACAAATCTCTATATCAATCGCAAATGCATACTTTTTTCGCGCTCTTTTTATAGCCTCAAAGCTACGCAGTTCAGTTTTAGAGTCAGTTTCTACAAACGTACGTAATCCTACGGTGCCTTTCTTAATAGCCATTTCTATGACTTTTGATGCGCGCTCAAACACATCTTCTTCAGTAAACTCTTCTTTGGCCTTGCCCGTTTCTTCAACTGCTTCCTCTAAGTCGCCTTCCTCTAAGCTACAGCGGTCTAGTATGCAGGCTTTATCAAGATGGATATGACTCTCGTAAAAACCAGCACAGACAAAGTTGCCTTGTGCATCATAAACAGTGCCGCCATAAAGCCCGTCATTACTACTATCATCAACATCAGCAGCTTTATCAATGCCTGTAATACAAGTATCCTTTATACTAATATTAACCAAGTCTTCATGGTTGGTTAAGCGTGCATTTCTGATCATCAAGTCAATCATTATTATTTATCCCATGTCTACAAATACTCAATTAAATATCGTTTTAGTCTTTCTATCTATTGAATGATTGTATCTAAAACAGTTAGGGTCTGATGTTGTGTAGTCAATGTATTAGAGTTTCTGATTGATACCCATGAGCTATTATTCATTCACTTTAGAAGTTTCAGCCTGAAAAGTAATAATTTTTGTATTAACTTCTATTCTCTCTGCTATAGTGAGCGGTATTTTTCTTACCTAGAAAGTCAGTGCTAAGCCTAAATCTAAGCTCAACCGCGACAAACCTATTCAGACTAGAGTTTTCTTACGGAAACAATAAGTAGAATTATTAGTCCGCTTATTATTATTTTATTTGCAGTAGAGAAAGGAAGATGAGTCATGATGAATACTAAAATATATAAAGCCGTTTATATCTTAGCTGAAGAGCTGTTAGAGGCTAATAACAGAGGTAATCAAGAGGCTTTCGATGCGCTTTATGCAGAGCTGCAAGCGATATGTACCGATAATGAAAATACCGATAATGATCATCCCGTACAATGGGAGACACTTGCGGATTTCACAGAGGAATTAGACGAGGCAATAGTGGGCTACGAAAAAGCGCTAGAAAAAGCAATTGCGATAAACTCGAAAGACTTTATGTCCTCGATTGCCTTTTCGATGGCGGTATTACAAGTTGAACTCGGACAAAATGACGCTGCTATAAGCAACCTGCAAAATGCAAAAATAAGTTCTAATAAAATCGAAGATAAAGAGCTTAAAAATGAAATACATGAACTGCTTGCTCAGCTATTAGAAGACTAAGTGTAAGTAAGTGCTAATCTTAGGTAACCTGCTTAAATAATATGTTAGACCACTCATTTATTCTGAAATGGCATGATTAATAAGCGCCATAATGAAGCATTTTGTTTGGCAGTAGGGTATTCAATCAAACCGATATCAAGTTGATCATCGGTTTTTTTTGCGACACTTTTATAGCTACCGAACAACTTATCCCACCAAATAACGCTAAAGCCATAGTTTGAATTGGTCTCAGAAACCACTTGGCTATGGTGAATACGGTGCAAGATTTGGGTCATTAATATAAGACGTGCTGGTTTTTCAATGGCTGGTGGCAGGCGAATATTGGCATGATTAAACAATGCTAAACCATTTAGCACGATCTCAAATATGAGTACTGCTATCGCAGGCACGCCCAAGACAATGACGGCAATCAGCTTGATCAGAATACTGAGTACGATTTCAAGCGGGTGAAACCTAAGACCAGTACTGGTATCGATATGTGCGTCAGCATGGTGGACACGGTGCAATCGCCATAAGATAGGAACACGATGAAACAGTCGATGTTGCCAATAGATTAAAATATCAAGCAAAATCAAACTCAGCACAATGACGACAATACTTGGCAGCTCTATTAGATTAAATAAGCCAATACCGTTTTCCTGAGTATAAAGTGCCACAGCAGTCAGACCAATCGGTACTGCTAAGCGCGCAATAAGCGATGAGGCGAATACCAAGCCAAAATTTGCGAACCAACGTGTGCCACTTTTAATGGGTGACTTGCGTGCGGGTTTTCGCCATTCAATGAGCATCATTATCACTAAAATGCTCATAAAGAAGCCAAGTCGCCACCATACTTCATGTGTCATCGGTTTGCTCCTTTTATTTTAGCTTCTTGCTGTTTGAGGGTATGGTAGCCACCATATATGCGGGTAAAAATAGTAATCGTACAGGCAATGGCAAAGAGGGTCGCGAATATGGCAAAATGCTGTGGCCAAATACAAAAAGCGATAAATAGCGCAATAGTTTCCGTACCTTCGGTGAGACCATTTAAATAATAAAAGCTTTTATATTTAAACTGTGGTCTATCAATTTTAAACTTTTCAGCTGCAATAGCAAAGGCTAAAAAGCTTGAGCCAGTCCCAATAAATGTTGCTAATAATAATGCGCCAGCGATAGCGTTTTGCTCAGGATTGGCCAGAATAAATCCAAACGGAATAGCAGCATAAAATAAGAAGTCGAGAGTAATGTCTAAGTAACCCCCAGCGCTTGAGCTTTGCTTGGCATATCTTGCCAGCGCGCCGTCAAGCCCATCTAAAACTCGGTTCAAAATGATAGCAACCAATGCCGTATACCAATACTCAAAGGCGATTAGCGGTACGGCTAACAGCCCAATTAAAAACCCTACCACCGTCAGCTGATCAGCCGTTATAGAACGCTTATGCAGCAGTATCACTACTGGCGTTAACATGGGTTTTATCACGGGAGTTAGGTACTTATCTAGCATGCTGGTTGCCTTTTAGGTTTAACTACTGACTCTAAAACTAGGGTGCTAAATGAATCACTTTGCCACTAGTCGCCTCAGCATCGCTATGGTCGTGGGTGACCATAATAGCAGGCAAGTTACGGTTACGAATTTGATCAAATACCAATTGACGTGTATCTACTCGCAGCTGGGTGTCCAGTTTACTAAACGGCTCATCGAGTAAAATGGCTTTCGGCTCGCTAAGAAGTAGTCGTAGTAACGCCACTCTGGCTTGCTGTCCACCAGATAGACTATCAGGATGGCGGTTACCCATACCCGCTAAGCCCACTTGCGCAAGTGCATCCTCTATTTTTTCCAGCCTTTGTTTTTTACTGCCTTTTTTACTGCTTTCTTTATTAGCTTTAGGCATTGCAAAGGCAATATTGCCGGCAACTGATAAGTGCGAGAACAATAATGCATCTTGATACAGCACTCCGATATGTCGTAAATGTGTCGGTAGGTTACTGATGTTTTGACCGTTAAGCCAGACTTCACCAGTAGCGCTAAAACTGCTGGCAAGTGTGCCCGTTAGCCAGTTCAGTAGACTTGATTTACCACTGCCCGAAGGTCCCATGATAGTGAGTATGTCGCCGCCATTAACTTGCTCATTTAAGCTAAGCAGTAGTTGGTCTTGACGATAAAGCTGTAAGTTTTTTATCTGTAAAGAGGATTGCATCAAGAGTCCTGTAATGTGACTTATGTTTAAAATATGAGCTTTGAGAATAGTATATCTTCGAGTCGTCATTTGTACTTTTAACGCTTCGCACTCTTAAAGAAATACTTAGGTAGTATCCACGCTAGCGTAAAACCAATTAACGGTAGCGCCATTTGTATGATGGCATAAACGGCACTGGTACGCCTACTTGCGCCATTGGCAAGGGTAACTGCTTCAGTGGTTATCGTCGCTATGCGCCCGCCACCTGTTATCAAGGTCGGCAGATATTGCCCAAAACTGATGGCCAAGCCTAATGCGACCGCAATTAAAATAGGAGCAAATAACTGCGGTAACTTAACCTGAAAAAATACTTTACTAGGAGTCGCCCCAAGGCTTGCTGCTACATTGGCAAAGCGAGAATCTAAACGCCGATAACTGCTCGCCAGCGATAAAAATACATAAGGTAATACAAACAATAAATGGGTAAAGGCCACGTTAAGAAATGCAGTTTGGTTATTGACCAACTGCTGTAACCATACTAAGCCAAATAAAAAGGCAATGCTGGGTACTAGTAATGGTAAATAAATGATTAAACTGGTAAAAGAGGAGAGGGCTTTGGCAGTCAGCTGCTCAGACTCTAAACAGAGTAGAGTAAGTACCACCGCAAAAAAGGTGGTTATCAAACCGATCGTAAGGGTATTAAATAGCGGGCTGCCTATTTGCATCAAGGCGCTTTGGAAATGTGTTAGCACAAACTGCTCTGGCAGCGCTGCTGGAAAGCGCCAAAATCCGGCAACTGACCACATCACCAGCCCAATCAGCGCGAGTAATAAAAACCCTATGACCAGAATGGTAAGCACAAAGGTGGTTTTTTGCCACATAGGGTCATTATATTTACGCCGACCATTGGTAAGTGAGCCACTAAATAAGGCTTTGATAACTTTTTCGCCTGTGAACCACAAAGCCAATAAGCCACCCGTTAGAGCCAGTTGCAACACTGCACCGGCAGAGGCTTTGATACGTAGATTTAAATCAACATCATTGAACCACTGCATGATGGTGACCGCTAGTGTTGGCGGGGTGTTCGGCCCTAATATCAATGGCATCTCGACACTGGCACTAGCATAGGCAAGGACCGCAAATATAGGCAAGCGTAATAACGGATAGAGATTAGGCAGTACCACTTTGAAGAAAGCAGTCATCGGGTAATAGCCTAAAGTAAGCGCTACTTTATAGTGCTGGCGTAACTTTTTGCCAAATTCAGGTTGCGCCAATGCGCCGAGCGCCATGAGCAATAAGAAGGGCAGCTCTTTTAGCGTTAAGCCCAAAATAATACTGATACCATAGGCATCGTGCGGGAATATACCGTGCGGTGCCAGCTCCCAGCCAGTTAACCACGGTGAGATTAGCCGAGAGAACATACCAGATGGCGCAATTAAAAAGCCAACGGCAATCGCAGCTGCTGCATGTGGAATGACTAAAATAGGACTAAGTAGACGCTCAATACGATTGAGCCAAAAACTATTGAAAAAAGTAGCCAGCATCATGAGTGTGATAACAAAGGCGAGCAGGGTACTTAGTAAGCCAGCTGCTATGCTTAAATCAATCATCTGCGCAAGCCCCGGCGTTTGCCAAAGCGCCCTAAAACCTTGCAGACCAAATGTTGTTTGTTCAAGTGCTGGCGCCCAACCAAAGGCCGGTAATAGCACACTGATTAAACCGCCGAGTACCGGCAATATAAGTAGCAGCAGTAAAAATCGCGGGCTCAATTTTACAAGCCTTGTAAAGTTATCGACCTTGTAATGCGCTATTGGTACGCTATCGGTTTCTTCACTCGCAGTTCTCTTAGATTCTTTGTCGTCTGCTTTTCTATTAGGCTCGGCATTCATAGACTGACCCCATAACGCATCTGCCAGCCTTGCATAATTGCCTCGACCCAGCTTGGATGTGGCTCACTCACTGCGCGTTTGATACTGTTAACAGGCAAGGCGCTAGGATGTGGCGTGCTTACTTTAAATAGTGCTTGTTGCTCGGGGCTGAGCATGGATTGAACCAGCACAGTGCTATCGCCCCAAATATGAGGTTTTTGTTTGTGCGCCTGTGCGATGGGGCTGAGTAAGAAGTTAGCAACCAATTGCGCGCTTGTTTGATGGCTGGCGTTATAAGGAATGGCGACAAAATGGGTGTTACTCAAACTACCGTCAGCCATTGCATAGCTACGAATACTTGCTGGCAAGTCGTAGCGTTGTACTGCTGCAGGTATTGCAGGCGCTGAAAAGGTAAAGGCTAAACTTAGCTCAGTATCATCCACTAAGCGCTGCATTTGTGCGCCACTCTGCATAAAATACTCACCGCTGCGCCATAAACTCGGGTGCAGCTGATCCAAAAACTTCCATAACGGTTCTAATACTAGCGCTGTATTTTGCTCAGTCGCTGGTTGGTTTAGTTGTGCTTTTACATTATCAGGGCTTAGCTCATGTAACATTACCAAAGCATACTTTAAAAAACTCATACCCAAAAAATCAGGCGGCTTGGGATAGCTAAAGCGTCCAGGATGCTGAGCGCTCCAGCTCGCTAGCTCGTTTAAAGTAGTGGGTGGTGTATTATTTACAGAGCCATCTATGGCTAAGCTGTCATAATAAAAGGTAAGTGACACTTGTCCCCACGGCGCTTCCATGCCCTCAGTAGGGATACCAAAGTCAAGGCTAACGGTAGGATTGTTGGCCGGATCGGTGAACGCAAAGTTAGGCAGTTTATTTGCCCATTGCTTTAGGAGCAGTGAGTGCTCGCTCATGGTGGCAAAATTGGCCCCATTTATCCAAACCAAATCAACGCTGCCTTGGCTATTGTTGTTGGCTGATTTCTCAGCTAACACGCGGCTGACGGCTTCGCTAGTATCGCTGAGTTTTACATGCACTAAGTTGATGTTGTAATCAGTCTTAACTTGGGCGGCGACCCATTGGAGGTAGGCATTTATTTGTGGATCACCGCCCCATGCGTAGAAGTAAACGTCTTGATTTTTACCTAGTGTTTCTATTTGCTGCCAGTAGGATTGCTTTTCAGTACTGGCGTTATTATTAGTCACTGCCGTGCTGGAAGAGATGCCCACATAAATACTCAGAACAACGCCAAGCGCCACCCAATAAAGGCGGTGGCGCGTCAATGTGGACCAAGACTTAATAGAGGGCATTTAATGTCTACTTATTGTCTAAGATTAGCGTGGTCTAAAGTTAATCGCTTCATTTACTAAGGAAGTTAGTCAAAGTCAACTTATCAAAATTAAGTCATAAAAGTTAAGTGATTTTAAAACCTGCTAAAAAACTAGCCTCGACGCCACGTATGATATTTTTCTACCCATTTTAATACGGTTTGTGGCGCATGAGCGCGTTTCCATTCACCGGCTACCGACTTGTTGCCTTCAGCCCAAGTAGGGTAGCTATGAATGGTGCCCAATATTTTGTTAAGCCCTAAATTATGCTTCATGGCCAGTACAAATTCCGCCATTAAGTCGCCAGCATGTTCAGATACTATCGTGACGCCAAGTATTTTATCTTTGCCTTTGGGTGTTATAACTTTGATAAAACCTTTAGTTGCGCCTTCAGTAATAGCGCGGTCTAATTCTTTAAACTCAAAACGAGTGACTTCATAATCGATATCTTTTTCGATGGCTTCTTGCTCATTGATGCCCACACGCGCGACCTCTGGATCGATAAAGGTCGTCCACGGTATCACTCGATAATCTACTTTGAAATTTTTAAGATGACCAAAGAGACCGTTTACGGCAGCGTACCATGCTTGATGGGAGGCCACATGAGTAAATTGATACGGACCAACGATATCACCTGCGGCATAGATATTTGGATATAAAGTCTCTAAGTATCCGTTGGTCACAATCGTGCGATCGGTTTCAACACCCAAAGCTTCAAGACCATAACCTTCAAGGCGAGCGCTACGGCCAACCGCACAAAGCAGCTCGTCATATTCAATCTCGAACGCTTGTTCTTGATGTTCCACTATAATGAATTTCTTGCCATCGCGAGCTTCGCAGCGGATGGCTTGATGCTCGGTTAAAACATTCACGCCGCTGGCTGTCAATGCCTCATAAGCAAAGCTTGATACCTCAATATCTTCTTTTTTCATCAGGCGAGCGCCCCTTTCGATTTGGGTAACGCTTGAGCCTAAACGTGCAAAACTTTGTGCCAGCTCACACCCAACCGGACCGCCGCCAAGTACCACCAGCTTTTTAGGGGCTGCATCCAACTTAGCAAACTTGCGCCATATGGTATCGCTGGTAACATAACCGGTTTCTTCTATACCGGGCAATGGTGGGGTAAAGGGACGTGCGCCAGTGGCAATAACGATGGTACGGGTAGTAAGTGTTTGCGTACCGCCCTCGTTAAGTTTGACCTCTACTGTCCACGGGTCGATTAATTTAGCGTAGCCTTTTAAAACTTCCACCCCTAAATTAGTATAACGCTCGACGCTATCATGTGGGGCAATGTCGTCAATCACTTGTTGTACGCGTGCCATCACTTTCTTAAATGAAAATTGCGGGGTCATATTATCTAAGCCATAAAGCTCGCCGTTACGAATCTGCTCAGCAACTTTGGCACTTTTAATCACCGTTTTGCTAGGTACGCAACCATAGTTTAAACAGTCGCCGCCCATCTCTCCAGCTTCAACCAGGGTCACTTTTGCTTTTACAGCAGCGGCAATATAACTGGTGACTAAGCCGCCAGCACCAGCACCGATAACAATCATGTTACGGTCGAATTTTTTTGGTTTATTATATTTTTCATAAACACGGCGTTTTTTAAAACTATTTAAAATAGCTTTGGCAATCAGTGGGAATAAGCCTAATAGAGCAAAGGATAGAATTAGATTAAACGATAAAATGTCTGATAAATTCTCAATTTGAACCAGCTGCGTGCCAGCATTAACAAATACAAAAGTACCGGCCAACATTCCGATTTGGCTAACCCAGTAGAATGTCCACGCCTTGATAGCGGTGACGCCCATTAACAGATTGATTAAAAAGAACGGAAATAGCGGCACTAAGCGCAGGGTGAATAAGTAAAAACTGCCTTCTTTTTTAACACCAGCATCAATAGCTGCAAGGCGTTCTGGAAAACGCTGCTGAATCGTATCACGTAGAAGATAGCGTGAAACTAAAAAGGCTAACGTAGCACCAATACTGGAGGCAAAAGAGGCGACCAATAAGCCCTCGACCAAACCAAACAATGCGCCAGCGGCCAAAGTCAAAATAGCAGCACCTGGTAAGGACAGTGCAGTAACCAATACGTACAGTAAAAAGAAACCACTAATAACTAGCAAGGGCGACTGCGCTTGATATTGTCTAAATTGCTCCATTGAGCCTTTCAAACCCTCAAGGGTAAGCAATTGGTTCAAATCAAAGTAAAAGAATAGAGCTATAGCCACTGCTGCAATTAACAATAAAGCTAGCTTTTTAATCATAAAATATCCGTCTAAACAGCACTATAAAGGTCGAGTTCACAATAAAATTAACTTAGAAGGCTAACTATCATGAAGCATTGAGAATATTGGGTACAGTTTTTTAAACCAATACCACTGTTTCCGGCTCAATTTATTAGCTTTGTCGCACTATGAAGAGTTCTATTATTATTGCACAAAAATTTGCCTAGGCTTATTCTATTGAAGAGAATGAGCCTAGGCATTATTTATAAAAATGGTTTAGAGAAGCTATTTATTACGACAATTTAGAAAGTACGATAACTTAATAAGAAGTCTAGTCGGACATATTAGCCAGCTGCTGTAGAATATTAGTATAATTTTCTACCCCTTGAGCGCCACTAACCATGTGCTGGTCATTAAAAATAACCGTTGGTACACTTTGAATACCTTGTTTCCGTGCACGTTGTTCGGACTCGCGCACCTCTTGAGCAAAGCGCTGGTCTTCAAGAACGGTTAATGCTTCAGTACGATCTAGGCCAACTTCGGCAGCGATATCTGCTAGTACGGATTTGTCTGATAAGTTGCGGTTATCAGTGAAATAAGCGGCGAATAGAGCCTGTTCCAAATTATTCGCAAGACTATATTGATCTGCCCAATAAATAAGTTGATGCATGTTAAAGGTATTGTGCACGCGAGTATCCTCATTAAAATTGAACTTGAATCCGATCTCGCTTCCTGCAGCGGTCATTCTATCTCGGCTTGCCTGAATTTCCTGATTATTGCGACCGTGCTTTTTAGCGCTATGCTCACGTAAATTTTTGCCTTCGGCTGGCATGTCAGGATTAAGCTCAAATGGATGCCAATGAATCTCATACGCGGTGTTGCTCTTCTCCAGTGCCTCAGCCAGCTGTCGATAGCCGACGACACACCACGGGCAAGAGATATCTGAGATAATATCTATTTTTAAGGGTTGTTGTTGCGATTCTGAATTTTTCATAGAATTTCTCATTATTAATGGTTATTATTAATTACCATTTATGGTTGGTTGTTATCTATTGTAAGCCAGTAACGATATTGGCTGTGTTTACTGTTAGTTGTGTTTTTAAGAGTAAGCTGCTTCAATCATATGCGGTTCGATGAGTTTTGTCTTTCGCGTGTTGCACATGGTAATTAAAATAAGCCCTTATTACGATGCAAAAGAGACAAAAATCTCCTATTGGCTGTAACGGTTTATATATAGTTTATGCTATGCTGATTTTATGCTAATAAAAAGAGTTATTGTGGTTTCCCGTTAGTCTCACTAAGGATGTCAAGATGAAAAAAACGATATTAAATAGCTCATTACGAACCGTTATATTTACAGCCTTCGCCGTGACCGTTATAGGGGTTAGTGCTTGTAGTAGTGAGAAAGAAGAACCTAGTGCCGAAGCAGGCGAAGTCATAGGCGTAGATCAAAGCACTGAAGCTACAGCGCTCGACGGCGAAACGGGATCTGAAATTGAAGGTGTGGGCTCTGACGGAATGGCTCCGACAGCGGCAAGTGAGGCTAATTTGGCTGCCGAAGCCGATTACAGGGCGACCACTGGAGAGGTAACAGAAGCTGATGATATGTCAGAGACTACAGATAGTGGAGCAATGAATGAGCCAGACTCTGATACTACTGAGAATCCAAACGCAGGCAAGACAGCTGCAAATGGGCTGCAGTAGAGGCCCGACTACCATAATCAGTTTAGCAAAGCGGGTTGCTTTGTTCTCGAAGGGCTTCAGTTGAGTAATTGCGTTTTCAGGAATAAGGCGATAGCGATACGAATAGCTATTTAGTATATCGTTATTGCTTTTTTGAATTTGATATAAAAGTTAAGTTTTTTTAGACTAAGCGTTACAGATGTCTCTTTACATTAAGCTACTGAATAAGAAACAGTACTGATTAAGTGTTAATAAATTTTACCTAAACCCATGAATAATAAGGATTATAAATTATGTCAGATAAAACTCTTAACCATGACAACAAAGAAAACGAGTCAGCAGAAACCATTGAGAATAATGCGATAACTTCTGTAGAGGTTTTAAAAGGTGATGAGGTAATCTTTGAAGAAGATGAGTCTGATAAAGAAGATGAGTCTGATAAAGAAGATGAGTCTGATAAAGAAGATGAGTCTGATAAAGAAGATAAGTCTGATAAAGAAGATAAGTCTGATAAAGAAGATAAGTCTGATAAAGAAGATAAGTCTGATAAAGAAGATAAGTCTGATAAAGAAGATAAGTCTGATAAAGAAGATAAGTCTGATAAAGAAGATAAGTCTGATAAAGAAGATAAGTCTGATAAAGAAGATAAGTCTGATAAAGAAGATAAGTCTGATAAAGAAGATGAGTCTGATAAAGAAGATGAGTCTGATAAAGAAGATGAGTCTGGCAAGAAAGATAAGTATGGCGCAACCATAGCTAATATTTATCAATGGGCTTCTAAGCTCAAAGAAGACTTTACATCTGAAGCTTCTGATATGACACATGAAGTCACTGAAAAAGCGGCTGCTATGATGCTCAATAGGCTTTTGGCCGGTGTAGATACTGAATTAGCGGCTTTCGATAAGAAAGTAGAAGACTCTAAAGAGTTAGTTGCTAATGCAGAAGAGGAACGCAATAAAATTGCTGCTAAGAAAGACAAGTATCAAGGCATGATTGACCAATTAGAAAGCTAATGAGTAATTTAAGTAATTAATATCTTTACTCCAATGGTAGGTGTCTGAGTTAGGCATCTATCATTGGATTTTTATTGTCTTCAGTTTAGGTGTGATGCTATAAACCTTTAATCAGGTCAAGATTATGTTCTCTTTGCTATTTGCTGGCGCTTCCTGAGGACGACAGTATTTAGCCCTTTAATATCTTCGCCGTTAAACAATTAGAAGCGCTGGGAGCGTTCAGAGAAAGCTTAATTAAACAGCTAGTGAACTGCCCCAAGTTTGTCAGAAACTTATTAATCTCAGAGAATAGAGTGCACATATAAAGTAATCTATTTTCCGATTAATCTTAAGCGTCATTCATAATCCAAGGTTCAGCGGTATAGTCATCAATTAATTTACAAGATACCTTTAGGAAGCAAAATTAAGTAACTATTGAAATCAACAAATCTGTACCCACTGACCTCTATCAAATTGTGAAAAACACCCATGACTTCCTCATATCATTGCTTGTACTCTTTTCGTCGCTGTCCTTATGCCATGCGTGCCCGTCTTGGCCTGTTATTTGCCAAGTTAAAGGTGGAGCTGCGGGAAATAAGTCTAAAAAACAAACCTAGCCAGATGTTAGCGATTAGTCCGAAAGGTACCGTGCCTGTTTTACAGCTTGTTGATGGAGCTGTCATTGAAGAGAGTAGGGAGATAATGGTGTGGGCGCTTGGGCAGCAAGATCCGCAAAGACTGTTGGATGCAAAGGTTTTGCATCTGGCCAATGCGCTGATTGAGAAAAATGATAACGAGTTTAAATATTGGCTGGATCGTTATAAATACGCCGACCGTCATCTTGAGATGACCCAAATGGAATATCGGCAGCAGGGTGAAGCCTTTTTACAGGTTTTAGAGGGATTACTGTCTAAAAACGCTTTTTTGCTGGGGAACAACGCAACCATTGCCGATATTGGCATCATGCCTTTTGTCCGCCAATTCGCTCATGTGGATCGTAAGGTTTTTTACAGCCTACCTTATCCCAAGCTGCAGCAGTGGCTAGAATACTGGTTGGAGCATTCATTTTTTTTGCAAGCTATGACCAAGTTTCAGCCATGGAAAGAGGGGGATGAGATGGTGGTTTTTCCTTCTTAACACTGACACTTTTTACGGGCTATAAAATATGTTCCTTGATTTTAATCGAATTACTTTAATCAACGGTAACTAGTAGTAAGGCAATAGCTCTCATGTCAAAACTAAGGGGTTAGTAGCGCCACACTGACCTGAAAATAGTACTTATCTTTGACAGTGATGTTCAGTCTGCCATTATGGGCGTTAACAATACCTTGTACGATTGATAGCCCTAAACCTGTGCCTGAATGTAGAGAGTTATGTCTGTTATGACGATAAAAACGCTCAAATAATTTATTCACTTCTGCCTGTGTTAGCGGCTCAGCTAAGCGATTAGTGAGCAGTATTTTTAGGAATGTTGGCTTTATTGAAGCCTGCTTGGTTCTCTGTGCCTCACTCATAACGTTATCAGTGCCAGTAGATGCTTGAATAGAGATAATGCTATTACTTGCTGCATAGTAAGTAGCATTGGATATTAAATTGGCAAACAGCCTTTGCAATAAACTGTCATCTCCCAATACGGCTGTAAAGTTGCCGCTTTTCTCAAATAAAATACCGCGATCCTCTGCCATAAATTCGTAATAATCAATCATCTTAGTAATGAGCGACTCGGTATCGACAGGTTTGAGTTGCGAGTCATAGAGTCCTTTTTGTGTCTTTGCCAGTAACAGCATATTGTTAATCAAACCTGATAACTGCTCAAGCGTGTCATGCTGATGATGCAGCTGTTCAACGTATTCGGTCTTGTGTCTAGGCTTACTTAACATCACTTGGGTTTGGGTACTTAAGGTTGCAAGCGGGGTGCGCAGCTCATGGGCAATATCATCTGAGAAGCGCGATAACGCATCAAAATTATGCTCAAGTTTATCCATCATGGCGTTATAAGCATCAGCAAGAGGGCGTAGTTCACTGGGCATCTCACTAACAACAATACGATCATCAAGCTTTTCGGCATTGATGCGAGTCATTTTCTGTCTGATGGTTGATAGCGGGGCAAATCCTAAGTGCACACTAAAGGCTGCAATAAATACCAAAATAAAGGTAATTGCCATGAGTATAAGAATGAGCTGACGGTTAAATTGGACAAGATATTGATGATGGACATCTATAGGTAAGGCGATGAGCGCTAAGTGTTCAGAATGCCGAATGACAATAGCACGATAATGCCGATGATCAAGTTTTAAATCAAAAGGCTGATCCTGATGCTGCTGCCATAAATATTTTATTGAACGTTTATTTCCTGCCTGATTCACAAAACCTTTGAGACTACTGGTAATGATTTGTCCTTGGTTATCAGTAATAACTGTTTTTACATCGTAGTCCAGTCCAGCGTTTTGTAGTGGCCGTTGATTTATAGGTTGATTATAAAGTTGAGCTGTCTCCTGATTTTCGAGTAAGTTATCAGTTATATTCTGACGTAAATTAAATGCAGCATGGGTTAAAATCTCTGAGTCCATTTGCTCAAAATGGCCGTTGACAGAGTGCTGAATCCAAAGGTACAGGCAGATTTGAGTGACCACTACGCAGAGCGTCAATAGAAATATAGTGCGCCATAACAGTGACAAGCGTCCGTCTGTGACAATAGGCGTCATGTTATTGACTGTCTATTGAATACGTTAAATCTTGGCTACTATCCATAACTTCTAATCGATAGCCCATACCGCGTACGGTTTGGATTAACTTTATAGGATAGTCATCATCGATCTTAATTCTTAAGCGTCGTATCGCCACATCAATAACATTGGTGTCACTATCAAAATTTATATCCCACACTTGTGAGGCGATAACCGAGCGCGGTAACACCTCTCCTTCACGCTCAAGCATAAACTGGAGTAACGCAAACTCTTTTGCTGTTAATTTGATGGCTTCCTCGCCTCTATGGACAGTGCGTTTAGCAATATCCATCTTTAAATCTGCAATTTGTATCACAGTGCTTTTATAAGCAGCCTGATTGGCTCGGCGCAGTAAACTTTTTATTCTCACTAACAGTTCAGCGAACGCAAAGGGTTTAGTAAGATAGTCATCACCGCCAATCTCAATCCCCTTAATCCGATCCCTCAAGTCATCCTTAGCGGTCAAGAACAAGACAGGGGTATGCTTGCCGGCTGCGCGGTAATTGCGCACCAGCTCAAAACCGCTGACATCAGGTAGCATCACATCCATGACCACGACATTAAAATCTTCAGTCATTAAAGCATGGTAGCCATCCAATCCCGTAGTTTGATGCTCAACAATGAAGCCGGCCTCGGTTAGACCTTTTTTAATATATTCACCAAGCGACAACTCATCTTCGACTAACAATACTTTCATAGCAGACTTGCGCCGATTATTTAGATTAAGGCCATGAATGATAGAGGATTATCGGTAATATTCCTATGCGAAGACTGCAACATGACAAAATTGTCATCTTAGCGTCATCTTGGCGTCAGAGTCATTAAGCTAAACTGTTGTTGAATATTCACTTATACGGAATATAACCAGCGCTTTTTTATCATAAATGATGCATTCGCACATCACTATTAAGACTAGTGCTGATTCTGGTGGTAATACTTAAGAGGAGATATTATATTGAACATTATAATGCATGGAATGATGAATGGATCAATGATGCATGGAAATAGGATGGATGGAGGCATGATGAATGGCATGGGCTGGGGTATGATGATTATCTGGCTGCTGTTTGTCATACTGATTTTTGCCATACTTATATTAACTGTCATGGCACTGCTTAAGTATCTGCGTCAACCATAGTAAAACTAATAAACATCAGCATTTAACAGTAGAAAAACAGTATTCGAGTACTAGTTGCCAACTGCGCGGCGTCTAAACGTCTATTTACCATCTTCAAGGAGTGATTTTATGAAACACGATAAGCATGAAGAACAAGAAATGGACGATAACCACGCAAATGGTAGCGGGACAGTGAGTACGGATGTAAAGTCCATCAAAGGCGGTAAGTACGATAAAGTGCCAGCCGACTACAATGGAACCGTCTATACCTGCCCAATGCATCCCGAAGTCAGGGGTGTCGAAGATAGTGGTTGTCCAATAAGCAAAATGTCTCTAAAACCTGAAAATACGGTTGCCGAGATGGTGCATATGGAAGGTGACCATGCAAACGCTAACAGTGAAGCGAGTACAGAAGCATCTATTAAAGGTAGCAAATACGATAAAGTACCAACCAACTACAATGGCACCGTCTATACCTGCCCGATGCATCCCGAAGTCAGGGATGTCGAAGATAATGATTGTCCGATATGTAAAATGTCTCTCAAGCCCGAAAAGTCTGTTACTGAGATGACTGATAAAGAAGGTGATCATGCAAACTGCCATAGCACAGCGGATACAGATGCAAAACTTAATAAAGGTGGCAAATATGACAAAGTCCCAGCTGGCTACAGCGGAACCGTCTATACCTGCCCAATGCACCCTGAAGTCAGGGATGTCGAAGATAGTCGCTGTCCAATATGCAATATGTTTCTCAAACCTGAAAACACTGTTGCCGAGATGGCAGAAAAGACTGATAAAAATACAGAAGGTGATCACGCAAGCTGTCACAGCACAGAAAATACCGATGTAAAATCTATCAAAGGCGGTAAATACGATAAGGTGCCAGCTGGCTACAGCGGTATGGTCTATATCTGCCCCATGCATCCTGAGGTTAGAGATGTGGAGAATAGTGGCTGTCCAATATGTGGTATGGCACTTGAGCCGGAAACAGCTACTATCGGTGAGGAGGACACCTCAGAGCTCGATGATATGACACGCCGTTTTTGGATTTGTACGGCACTGACCATACCTTTGTTTCTATATGCAATGAGTGACATGGTCGGGATAAACTTAGACAATATTGGTCAGATTGATATCTCTGGGCAGATCGCTCAGTGGATTCAGCTGGCGCTTGCGACACCAGTAGTACTCTGGGGAGCGGCACCATTCTTTGTGCGTGGCTGGCAATCCGTTAAAAGCCGAAATCTAAACATGTTTACCTTGATTGCAGTGGGCGTAGGCGCGGCTTTTGGTTTCAGTCTGGTAGCCACTTTTCTTCCGGGTATTTTCCCAGACAGCTTCAGGGACGCCACCGGTCGGGTCGGTGTTTACTATGAAGCTGCAGCAGTTATCACGACATTGGTACTATTGGGTCAGGTTTTAGAGCTCAAAGCGAGAAGTCAGACCTCTGGCGCGATTCGTGCTCTACTTGAGCTGGCACCACCAACAGCAAGGCGTGTCGATGAAAACGATGTCGAAACAGAAGTATCACTTGACGAAGTTGTTAGTGGCGACAGACTGCGGGTCAAGCCAGGAGAGAAGCTCCCTGTAGACGGTACTGTGCTCGATGGTAATAGCAACGTCGATGAGTCAATGGTAACTGGTGAACCACTACCTGTTGCAAAAATAGCAGGAGATACGGTCACTGGCGGTACGGTGAACGGTACGGGAACCCTATTGGTTGAAGCGGTCGATGTTGGTGACGATACCGTATTGTCCAAGATCGTCAAGATGGTTGCCGAAGCCCAGCGTAGCCGTGCACCTATACAGAAACTAGTTGATAAAGTAGCAGGTTGGTTTGTGCCAATTGTCCTTATTTGCTCTATCATAACCTTTATTGTTTGGGCCATGTTTGGACCTGCGCCAGCGATGGCTTTTGCATTGGTTAATGCTATCGCTGTACTAATTATAGCTTGTCCTTGCGCATTAGGACTCGCCACGCCGATGTCAATCATGGTTGGTACTGGCAAAGGCGCTCAAAATGGGGTGCTTATCAAAAACGCTGAAGCGTTAGAGAGTATGGAAAAAGTCGATACTATTGTTGTCGACAAAACTGGAACACTAACTGCAGGTAAGCCGGAACTCACCGCCATCGAAGCGCTTGGCGGCTTGAATGAAGATGAACTGCTTGTCCTTGTAGCAGCCGTAGAAAGTGCTAGCGAACATCCTTTAGCGGAAGCTATTGTTAATGCTGCAAAGGCAAAATCTCTCGATACTGCCAAAGCTAGCGATTTTAGCTCCACCACTGGTGAAGGTGTACAAGCGCTGGTTAATGGTAAGCAGGTAGGCGTCGGCAACGCAAAATTCATGCAACGGCTCGATAGTTTCGATAGTGCGCTTTCAGAACGCGCTGATAACCGTAGAGAGGATGGTGAAACAGTAATGTTTGTCGCCGTAGACGGGCAAGCTGCTGGTTTAATTTCAGTCGCTGATCCAATCAAGCCAAGTACCAGTGAAGCAATATCATTACTACATCAGGCTGGACTCAAAGTGGTCATGCTGACAGGTGACAACGAAATAACCGCTAAAGCAGTTGCTAGTAAGCTGAATATTGATGAAGTGCATGCTGATGTCTCGCCAGAGGACAAGAACCGTATCATCAAAGAGCTACAAAATAGTGGCAAAATCGTGGCTATGGCGGGTGATGGTATTAACGATGCGCCAGCTCTAGCACAGGCTAATGTCGGTATCGCCATGGGAACAGGCACAGATGTGGCTATGGAGAGTGCAACTATCACCCTAGTGAAAGGTGATTTGATGGGAATTGTCAGAGCTCATAAACTAAGCCGCTCTACAATGCGCAATATCAAACAAAACTTGTTCTTTGCTTTTGTCTATAACGCGCTCGGCATACCGCTTGCTGCCGGCGTGCTGTATCCATTTTTCGGGCTGTTGCTAAGTCCAATGATAGCGGCCGCTGCCATGAGTCTCTCTTCGGTATCGGTTATAGGTAATGCGCTGCGCTTGCGCCGCCTAAAGCTGTGAACATGACAAAATTGTCATCTACGCGTCATCTGTTAGTCAGAAACAATATTATATAATGTAATCTTCTTGGATAGCCTTTAGGCTTATAGACTTAATGGTTTCTAACCCTAATAAATTATAATTAATAGTATCAATTCATTAACAGTATCGAGCTTCAATAGCTTCTAATAAAGCCAAGAGGAATTAATTATGTGGTTAACTAAATCACTTGTAGCGACTGCACTCGCTTTAACCGTTTCAGCATGTGCTGTGGCGCATGATTCTAATGCAAATAATACAAAAATGCCGATGCAGCAAGGTCAAATGGACTGTGCAAAGATGGGCGAGCATATGAAGATGATGCAAAACATGGATCATGATCAAATGATGAAAGGCATGGGTCATAGTAAAATGGGCCAGATGGATATGAATGATCCTGCCATGAAGAAGGCTATGATGGCTAACATGAGTAAAATGCAGCAAATGTATCAACAACAATGTGTCACTAATAAAAATAAGTCCTAAAAAACTTAGCTCTACTAAATTACAGCCTTTTTGGATTATAGTCGATGTTAAGAAATGGTTGATTAAGACATCTATGTGAGGCTATTACAGTACCTATTATTAAATATCAAAGCTGTTGTAAATATCAAGCATGGTCTAAATACACTAATAGACGTTTAAGGATAATTTTATGAAAAGCTATAAAAATATATTTTCTTCTAGATACAGTAAGTTATCTGGTTCTGTACTTTTAGTGATGCTGACTTCATCACTGTTTGCCTGTGGTCAAGCGGATAGTATTGAAGCGGCTGCTGTCTCTGACACAAGTGCCATGCAGAATGAACCTACTGCTGTTATGACGGTTGCAAACCTTAACCCAGAGTTACTAAAAAATGTCTCAGCGACGGTTTATAAAGATGCAAACTGCGGCTGCTGTAAAGAGTGGATAAGCCATGCAGAAGATAATGGCATGAGCACAACCGCACAGGATGTTAAAGACTTAGCTGTATTTAAACAGCGCTATGGCGTCCCTAATGATATGCGCTCTTGCCATACTGCTGTCACCACCGACGGCTACGTGTTTGAAGGTCATGTCCCTGCTAAATATGTCGCACAGTTTTTAGCCAATCCGCCTGCTCAAGCGCTCGGTCTTGCCGTCCCTGGTATGCCTATAGGTAGCCCAGGCATGGAATATCAGAATAAGTTTGATCCGTATCAAGTTATGCAGATGAATAAAGATGGAAGCAGTGAAGTTTATGCCGATATCGATTCTCCGCAACAGCAACTATAATCAGTGTTGAATAGAATCATTAGTTGTAGAATTTTCTATGGCTGGTAAAACTTTCTCAGTTTACTGACTGTTTTTTAATAAGACTACGTTATATAGCTGTTTATATATTCGATTAAAATATTAAACAAGTTTTATGTCCTAAGAGCTAGGCTATCTTATGAATAAACAAAATAAATTAAATCGTCGGCGTTTTTTGGCAGGGTCATCCGCGTTGATGGGTGCCTCCATTCTACCGACTCTTGCTAATAGCGCAAATCAACAGCGTGCTGTTATTAATAGCGATAAGAATATCCATAAGGTTCCTGTACTAACGGGGCCAGAATTTGATTTATATATCACTAAGCAGTCGGTTATTGTCAATGGTAAACAGACGATGGCGATGCTGATTAACGACTCACTGCCTGGACCAACTTTGCATATGGTCGAAGGCGATAATATCGTCATACGCGTCCATAATCAGATGGATGAGTCGACCTCAATACATTGGCATGGGTTCTTGTTACCGTTTGAGATGGACGGCGTACCTGGTATTAGTTTTGATGGTATTCCTGCAAATAGTACCTTTACTTATCGCTTTCCGCTCAAACAATCGGGTACTTATTGGTATCACTCGCACACTGGGTTTCAAGAGCAACTTGGTCTACGTGGAGCTATTGTTATTGAGCCCAAAGGTCGCGAGCGTCATCCTATTGCTGAGGATCATGTGATTTTCCTCGGCGATTGGACTCATCGTAATCCCAATACCTTACTCAAAATGCTTAAGCAGCGCTCAGATTTTGATAATTATCATCAACCGGACTTTAAAAGATTGTTAGCAGATATCGCCAAAACCGATATCAAGACCGCCTTTGATGAGCGCAAGATGTGGAATCAGATGCGCATGATGCCGACGGATTTTAGTGACTTGTCTGGTGAAAAAACTTTTACTTACCTTATCAATGGCAAAACCACAGCGGCCAATTGGACTCAACTGGTAAAAGCGGGTCAACCGGTTAAGTTACGTATTATTAATGGTTCCGCGCAAACTATTTTTGATATAAGAATTCCAGGTCTCAAAATGACGGTAGTAGCTGCTGATGGTAACGATATAGAACCCGTTACAATTGACGACTTCCGTATTGGCGTTGCCGAAATTTATGATGTTATTGTCACCCCGACTAAAGAGGCTTATACCTTTTTTGCACAGAATATAGACCGGACAGGATACGTTACTGCTACTCTTGCGACCAAAGAGGCTGCCCGCGCCGCAACCCCTGCCATGGATGAGATCGAATGGATGACGATGGGGGATATGATGGGCGCTATGGATGGCGAGGGCTATAAAGCTACTCATGCCAAGACTGAATACGATTATAAAACCGCTATGCGTGTCGATAATCCGCGCATAAACCTTGATGATCCGGGTATTAACCTACGCAAGGTCAGCAAGACTAGAGACGTGCTGAATTATAGTCAACTGCACACGATTGAGGACGGCGTTATTGCCGAGCAGCGAGCGCCGAGCCGCGAGCTTGAGATCCATTTAACCGGTAATATGGATCGCTATATTTGGGGCTTTGATGGCATGCCGTTTAGAGAGGCTAAACCAGTTAATATTAAACCTAACGAGCGCGTACGTATTACCTTAGTCAATGACACGATGATGAATCATCCGATGCATTTACATGGGATGTGGAGTGATTTGCGCGCGCCTAACGGTGATTTTCAGGCTCGAAAACATACTATTATGGTGCAGTCGGCACAAAAAATTAGCTTCGATGTCACCGGCGAGCAGGGCAGATGGGCTTGGCATTGTCATCTTCTTTATCATATGAATGCAGGTATGTTCCGAGAAGTGGCCGTCGTGTAACAGTCTTTGCTAGTGAGAGATAAGATGAAAATATATAAATCAGCTTTTAATACCACGCTACTGTCAGCATCTGTACTGCTAGCAATGGTTATACCACAAGCAAATGCTGCTAATTCTGATGGCATGAATAAAAGCGAAATGGCAGCAATGTCGGGCATGAATGATGACAGCATGAACGACAGTGATAATAACGGCGATATGAAAATGTCAGGCATGGATATGTCGGATATGGACATGTCCGGCATGCAAGGTGGCTATGCACCAAGTGATGCCCGTAGTTCTGATTATTCAAACGGGGTCGGTTATGGTCAATATGGCAAGCCGACGATGGAAGGTAGTCTACCAACATGGGGCGTATCTGTATCTAAACTGGGTTATCTATTCGATAATGATGCGATAAATTATGAAACCGAAGCTTGGGTTGGTACCGATAGCCAGCGTCTTATGCTACGTAGTGAAGGTGAGATTCAGACTAAAGATGATAAAAATATCGACAGTTTGACCTCCTTGTCTTACTGGCAGCCATTAGGTATTTATTGGAATGGTCAAGCTGGTGTTGCTTACGATACTAAAAATGATAAAGCGGCGATTATGACGGGTATCGAAGGGACTACTCCTTATTTTATTGATACCGAAGCTCGGGCTTATCTATATACTGATGGGCAAGTTCGTCTCGACCTTGAGGCCGAGTACGAATGGCGCTTAAACCAGCATTGGGTAGTGATACCAGAGGCAGAGCTTACCGTATTTGGTAAGGATGATACCGACAATAACATCACCCGTGGCTTTAATGGGCTTGAGACCGAAGTTCGCCTCACTTATCAGACTTTAGGCCGTCAGCTCGCGCCTTATGTCGGCTACCGCTATGAGACCGCTTTAGGTAGCGCCCGTGGTCAGCAGCGTAAGCTTGGTGAAGAGGTCGATTCTAGTAGTGTAACGGCAGGTGTTAAGTTTTGGTTTTAACGCTATCTAGTTTATATAAACAACATTTCTGTAGAAGTAACTTCTTCTATAAGTAAACCGCTAGGCAATAATATGAATGATATGAACCATACTGACCACAACCAAATGAATAAACAGCAGATGAATCCTTATCTCAAGTTTTCATTAATGATTCTAACGTCAACCATCGTTATGTTTATCATGATGTATTTTAATACCTATAAACTCGACCACGTTTACTTTAGTGAAACTCGAGCTTATATGGCATTATATATGGGCGCAGTGATGGCTATTATTATGCTAGCCTTTATGGGCAATATGTATAAAAAGACCAAAGTAAATTTAATGATTTATGGTCTGAGTGTGGTGTTATTTGCCGTTGGCCTATGGGGCGTTAGATCGCAAGCGACCGTTGATCAAGTAGACTGGATGCAAGCGATGATACCGCATCATTCGATTGCTATTTTGACCAGCTCAAGAGCAGATATGGAAGATCCACGGGTACGAAAACTGGCGGATGATATCATTGAAGCGCAAAAGCGTGAAATTGGTGAGATGCAGGCACTCATTGAAGAATTGAAGTAAAGAATTCAAACTCAAAATATTTATAAATTTATAAAAAAACTATTTTAAACGGGTAAAATTATTTAACCCATTCAAGCCAAGGATAAAGGATATACCATGAAAACTCACTACAAATTACGCTTCTCAGTTATTGCTGCTAGTGTTAGTGCAGCACTGTTACTAAGTGCTTGTCAGCCGACAACTGAGAAAGTTGACCCTGCTACAACAGAAGACGTCGCACCAGTCGAAACAGCTGAGACTACTGCCGCAGTAGACCCACATGCTGGTCATGATATGAGTGCAGATGCTATGGTAGCAGACGGAACTCCGATGACTCCTATGCTCAAAGAGTACAGCGAATCAATGACTGAGATGCATAAAGAGATGATGGTTGGTATGGATTATAACGATCCCGATGCGGCATTTGCTCAAGGGATGCTCGGTCATCATATCGGTGCGGTGGATATGGCAGAGATTGAGCTCAAGTACGGTACTGATGCAGAGATGCGTAAGCTGGCTCAAGAAATTATCGACGCCCAGCAGTCTGAAATTAAGCAGATGAAAGCCTGGCTGGCAAGTAACCCTGACGCAGCAGAACCAACGCCTGATACCAAAGCCATGCAGCAAGCTTATGCCAACGGTATGGATGCGATGCATGATGATATGATGCTCGGTATTGCTGATCCAGTGCCAGATATGGCATTTGCTCGTGGTATGTTGCCGCATCACGTGGGCGCAGTAGATATGGCAGAAACTCAGCTTAAATATGGTAAAAACCCTGAGATGCTGAAACTGGCACAAGAAATTATTGATGCCCAAAAACCAGAGATCGAGCAAATGCAAAGCTGGATTGCGGCGAATAAGGCATAAGAGAGGTGCTCAAAAATCTACCGCTTAATTAAGAAAGTTATTGTTAAGCCCTTTATTAGTTAAAGGGCTTAACAGCTATCTGTAACGCTCAAACCTAAAAAAGCAGCACCCTAGAATAGATTCATAAGGTGCTGCTTTTTTTATAATCATTAGTATTGGCTTAAGTAGCTATATTAGTAGTTTAAATAGCTATGCTAAGAATGATCACTTTTCACCACATTTACAGCATTTCGAGCAACTATCACATTTGTCACAAGTTGAAGCACACGTGCATCCACATTTTGGACAAGTACAGCTAGAATTATAATGTATAGACGGTACCAAAGAGTTTAATTTATCTTTAGGTTTGATATTCATAATAAATCCTTAATCATGATAGATAATATATTGTGGCAGGTATTAATAAAATGTTAAGTAATCTTATTGTTAGTTTAGTATATGAGTTAGTTAACTCATAATAACTATTTAGCCATTTTTATAGCTATCACCTTACAGATTAACACATCAATGCGGCAGTTCTCACTTGCTTAAAAAGACTTAAGTTAGAAGATTCTGATTTAAAAGAGAAATATTGAAAAAAAGCTTAAATCTGATATCTTGTAATATGCTATGAATAAAAAAGAGAATAAAAATGAAACTCGCTGAAGCCCTACTTATCCGTAGCGATATGCAAAAGAAACTTGCCCAGCTTAAGGGCCGTATTCGTAACAATGCCAAAGTTCAAGAAGGGGATACCCCAAGCGAAGATCCTAATGAGTTGATAATCACCGCCAGTCAAATAATTACTGAATTGACTGCTTTGATTGAGCGTATACATCGTACCAATGCGATTGCTAACACTGATAAAGGTCAATCAATGCTGACGTTATTGGTCGAGCGTGATACCTTGGAGATGCGTCATAAGCTATTGATAGACGCCATTGAAGCGGCGAATAGCGAGGCTGATCGTTATAGTCAACGAGAGATTAAATGGCATGTGATGCTATCAGTCGCAAGCTTACAAAAACAAGCCGATGATATTGCTATGAAACTTCGTCAAATTAACATTATTATTCAATCCAATAATTGGCAAATTGAACTTATTGAATAATTTGATTAAACCATCAAATAACTAAATTATAAGTATTTTTCCAGCAACTTGAAGGTAAGTTGCTGGAATACCAGTTTGGAACCGACTGGGCGAGTGTCAGACCCCAAACCTCCACAGCAGGGGGTTGAAAATATACTGTAGTGGACGACATACGTTGCGGGCAGACGTCTTTTTTACAATTAATGCCCAGCACTTGTCACTTGTTATAAGGTACCTATTAGACCTTACTACCCGGCACTGACAGTTGGTTTCAATTTTATTTTTGCTTATGAAAGATTTAAACGCTACTCATAAATATTGTTAAAATAAAAGCATCAAAAGCCTATTCACATATTATAAAACGGTAGTATCGGTAACATCGCTTGAGAAAAATAGAAAGTGTAACTTAAGTCCTTCACGCTATGTTGAAAATAGCGTGAAGGACTTTTTAATTTTAAGAAGTTTATTACTGATATTTTAAATCTAATAATAATGAGGTGTTTGCTAACCAATATATTAAAGCACAGAGTGATACTCACTAGCTTGAATATGAAAAAATGATTTGATTTACAGTTTATATAAATTTTACTTATTTTCTCTATGTTAAATTTGTAGTTGTCGCTTATATCTACGGACGTGTAATAAATAATACGCTAGAGTTCATTTAACGCCAACTTATAGCCATGTATAATTTATCTTTTATTACTTAATGAATAAGTTAAGGTTACTAACTACACTTTCATTTCTCCTTTATATTTCTAAGAGAATATTATGTTTAACGTTGCTGAAAATAACTTCTACATTGGTCAAAAATCATCTATTTTTAATGTAGAATTTGCTAAGCAAGTCCGTAAATTTCACTATCAACTTGAAGATTATCAACCGACACCTTTGATCTCGTTACCACTGCTGGCAGAAAAACTCAGTGTAAGATCAATTTTGGTCAAAGATGAATCCAAGCGCTTTGGACTTAACGCTTATAAGGCACTGGGCGGCTCCTATGCGTTAGGGCGGTTACTGGCGCAATACTTAAACATTGATATAGCAGAAATAGATTTAAAAACAGTCGCTACTAAATTAGATAAACCATTGGTGTTTACCACGGCAACTGCTGGTAATCATGGCACTGGAATTGCATGGGCTGCGCAGAAAATGGGGCAAAAAGCCGTTGTCTATATGCCTCAGGGATCACCATTAGCGAGTGCTGAGCGCATTCGTAGACTAGATGCAGAATGTATTATAACAGATGTCAATTACGATGATACCGTGCGCCTAGCGAATAAGACTGCAGAAGAAAACGGTTGGATACTAGTGCAGGATACCGCTTGGGAGGGCTATGAAGAAATACCGACTTGGATTTCTCAAGGCTACATGACCATGCCCGATGAAGCGATTGAACAAGCTGCTGCTATGGGTGCAGACATGCCAACTCATGTGATGTTGCAAGCAGGCGTCGGATCGATGGCTGGCGGTGTATTGGGATATTTGGTAGACAAGCTTGGTGCTGGCAGCTTTCAAACCATCATTGCCGAGCCTGCCACCGCTGACTGTATTTTCCGCTCAGGTACAAGTGCGCAAGGTGATATGGTCAATGTCAGTGGCAAGCTAAATACCATTATGGCAGGACTTGCTTGCGGCGAACCAAACCCAGTCACTTGGCCCGTATTAAAAGACTGCAGCAATTACTTTGCTCGAGTTGATGACAATGTATCGGCACTCGGTATGCGAGTATTAGGCAATCCTCTATTAGGAGATACCCGGGTTATCAGCGGTGAGTCGGGCGCAGTTACTCTAGGTTTGCTCTACCAACTTTGTAGCGATGTATCTAGTAAAGACAGTCATAAAGAATTAGGGTTGAATAAAGAGTCAGTCGTCATGATATTTAACACCGAAGGAGATACTCACCCAAGTAGGTATAGAGATATTGTCTGGAATGTTAAATACTAGATTCTATACATTAACAGACTTAATCCGTCGTATACGATGTGACATCAGGTGTAGGCATTGGGTAAGCAGTTTGTGTTGTGCATGGTTGTCCATACTAGCTGTCTGTGAGTCGCATTATCTAAATGCAATATGCCACAAAGTAAGAAAAATAATTTTTAGGTCATCAATAAAATTTTGTTTATCCACATATTCGCAAGAAATTTTTGCTTTTATAGGCATAATAATTTCTATATACGCTTGTTTTGGATCTGCGTACCCACTAAGAAGAGTGTTTTCATCAACCATTTCAATAGATGCTCTATCGGTTATTCCAGGTTTTACTGATAAAATATTACTTCGCACGTCTTCACGATATAGTTCCATAAACTCAGATACCTCAGGCCTAGGGCCAACTAAGCTCATATCTCCTAATAAAACATCGATAAGCTGTGGTAACTCATCTAGCTTTGTTCTTCGTAAGAAATGCCCGGAATGAGTTATACGTGAATCAGAACCAATCGTCAGGCGGCCCTCAGACTCTGCATTGGTATGCATTGTTCTAAATTTATGGATAATAAAAGGAACGCCATTTCGTCCTATTCGTACTTGCCTAAAGAAAATAGGCCCCTTTGAGTCCAGCTTAACCCAAAATGCTATAATCAAAAAAACAGGCAAAAGACATGATAAACCTATAGCAGAAGCAATAAAATCGAAACTACGTTTAAGCATGATCTAAAGTCTTGTTAACAGCACTGATAACACGAAGCTGATCGTCTATTGTCATCTTCGTGTACAAAGGAATTGAGACGATACGTTGGTATGCCGCTTCTGCATGTGGGAACTGCTCGGGAGTTAAGGCATAACCGTCCCGCCACACAGGCTGCAGATGTAGAGGAATAAAATGCACAGAGCAACCGATATTATAATCGGACATTTTCATAATAAAATCGTCTCTAGAGAGAGTCACCTCATCATTCAAGCGAATCGCATACAAATGCCAAGCGTGCTCAACAATACCTAAGGATCTAGCTGGTAACGTTAACGGTAATGACTTAAATGCCTCATCATAGACCTGAGCCATTTCTGTACGTTTTTTATGAAAAATATTTATCTTTTTTAATTGATGAATACCTATTGATGCACAAATATCTGGCATATTATACTTAAAACCAGGCTCTACTATTTCGTAATACCAAGAGGGCCTCTTAGATGAGTACCGATCAAAAGCATCCCGACTAATACCATGCAAACGCATAATTTTGCAGCGTTCAATAATATTTGGATCTCTAGAAACCAGCATCCCACCTTCAGCGGTAGCCATGGTTTTATTAGCATAAAAGCTATATATGGTAACGTCTGTATCGAGTGTGCCTACTAAATTTCCTTTATAACGTGTTGGAAAAGCGTGCGCAGCATCTTCGACTACTTTCAACTTATATTTTCTAGCCATAGCAATAATGGCATCCATATCACACGCCAAACCAGCAAAATGTACCGGAATAATTGCTTTGGTTTTAATTGTTATGGCAGCTTCAATCGCCTTGGGATCTATATTTAAGGTAACTGGATCACTATCTACGAAAACAGGGGTAGCACCTAAGTAGCGTACTACCTCAGCAGTAGCTGTAAAGGTATAGCTAGGAATAATCACTTCGTCACCTGCCTTAACCCCTACAGCCTCTAATCCTAAGTGCAAGCCCGAAGTTGCTGAGTTCATAGCTAGCGCTTGAACGTCAGACTCAATGTACTCAGCAAATTCCTCCTCAAAGCGCTTTACTTTAGGACCGGTTGTAATCCAACCAGAGCGAAGAGAATCAACGACCTCGGCAATTTCCTCTGCACCAATGTAAGGTATTATTGATATCGAGCAAAGTTAAGATTAAGAAAGCCGGCAAGTTTTGCCTTTATAGCCTATTGTTTACTTCCTTCTGTGCCGTTCACAGTCAAACTGTTACGCTCTACCTTATGATTAGAATTCAAAGCCATGGGTAGTGACAGATCAAAATCTCTTAATAATATTATTAAGAGATTACAACAAGTAGTTCTCCTGAACATAGGCAACACATAGCTCATAAAAAGCTTGAGCCGGTGGAGATATGGACTTATTAGCCAGCTTAAAGATGCCGATTTGTCTGTTTAAGGAAGGATCGAGTAAGTTTATCCAGACCAGTTCAGGCTCATTAGAAGGAAATGCAAGTTTCGGCAGTGTGGTAATGCCAAGATCGTTTCTTAATAAGGAGAACAGTGAGGTAATATTTTCTACCGTATAGCGAGCCTTGCGATTGAGCGCTTCTGCAGGTGTATTCTCAAGTAACCTACAGGTACCGTTATAGATAAATGGTTCCGCCATAAGTTGCTGCCATGTTAGCCCGTGCGACTGAGTTAGTTCATCACTTTCTTGCAAATGGTTCAGCTCATTACTTTTAAGACAAACCACACCGATGGGATCTGATATAAGCAGGGTAAAATCAATTTCTTTTTCATCAATACTCGTACAGTTTCCTAATGCCAAATCTACTTCACCCGTAAGTAATCGATTGGCTACGCCAACCGCATTATCATCTATCAATACGATTTCAATATCTGGATATTTTTTTGAATAAGCGACTAATACGCTAGGCAATAGCTTAGTCACTAGCGATGGCACACTGGCAATCCTTATTTTCCCCTTTTCTCCTGATGCTATAGCCTGTAAATCGTCTTCTAATCCTTGATAGACACTGAGAAACTGCTGTATTTTGGGCACACAGCCTTCTCCAAACGGGGTCAATGTTGCCTTATTGCCAACTTCAAATAAACGCTGATTTAGTGTCTTCTCAAGCTCCTTTATCGATGCGGACAATGCTGCCTGTGACCTGTTAGCGCGGTTGGCTGCTGCACGAAACCCACCTTCTTCTACCACAAATAAAAAATGTCGTAACTGCTGTAGTTTCATAGTGGTTAGCGCCCTTGTGCTTGTTGTTATTGATTAAATATATATTAACTATTGATGATAGATTAAATCTATCATTTTTGATATTTAATTAGTTAGATTTATCATTGTTTATTGCGTAGGATAATCACTAACGAAGAAATAAATTGTGAAACCATTCAATCAAGGGATATGACGATATGACCACTCACTCAACCAAACAAGCGGTTAAAACCTCACTTTATGCCTCTAAGTCGCCACTTGAATGGGCAGTCACAAACAATGGAACTTTATATACTGCGCAAATTCCTATTGATGAAAATGGTGAAGTAGTTGCGGGTGGTATCGAAGCCCAAACTCGGCAAACGCTTGATAACCTGAAGCACACCCTAGAATGTGCCAATGTAGGTATGGATTCAGTATTACAAGTACTCATCTATGTTACAGATCGCGAGTATCTAAAAACGGTTAATCAAGTTTATGCTGAATACTTTACTACACCTTACCCAAACCGTGCTGCGCTAGTCATATCAGGATTGGCAAGAGAAGAAATGCTGGTTGAGCTAGTCGTATATGCGGCTGTACCATAGACCTTTTCGACTCTATTTACCTAAGTATTCAAAACCTTTCATCATTCAAATTTTTAATAAACTAAGGACAATATAATGTCAAATCAAGCCCTCAAACAAGACCCAAAAAAATCACTTTATATCAATGGTGAATGGCAAGCGGGTAGTAATACCATTGCCAATATTAATCCATCAGATATCAGCGAAACGATTGGCGAGTTTGCTCAAGCCAGTAGCGAACAAGTACAAGATGCCATTGCCGCTGCACGCCTTGCACAGCCAAAATGGGAAAAGACGCCCATGGAAAAAAAGCAATCAATTCTGCAAGCGATTGGCGATGAGATGATTGCCCGTTGTGATGAATTAGGTACCTTGCTATCACGTGAAGAAGGCAAGCCTTTTGCTGAAGGTCGCGGTGAGATTTATCGTGCTGGTCAATTCTTTCATTATTATGCCGCAGAAGTGTTACGTCAGATGGGTGACCTTGCCGACTCCGTACGCCCTGGGGTAAAAGTTGAGGTCACTCGTGAAGCGGTCGGTGTCGTCGCTATCATTTCACCTTGGAACTTTCCAACCGCAACCGCCGTGTGGAAAATTGCACCAGCGTTAGCCTATGGCAACAGTGTCATCTGGAAGCCTGCGAATCTAACACCTGCTAGTGCGGTTGCTTTAGCTGAAATCATTCACCGTCAAGGGTTGCCAGAAGGTACGTTTAACTTAGTATTGGGTGGTGGCTCATCAGTCGGTGATGCTTTAATCAATTCAAAAGATATCGATGCTGTCAGCTTTACTGGTTCAGTCGCAACAGGTCGCAAAGTTGCTGCGGCAACCGCACCAAACTTTGTCCGTTGCCAGTTAGAGATGGGTAGTAAAAATGCGTTGGTCATCGCCGATGATGCTGATTTACAAGTTGCTATTGACGCTGCCGTTGCTGGTGCATTTGGTGGTTCAGGACAAAAATGTACTGCCTCTTCACGCCTGATCGTCATGGACGGTATTCATGACGCTTTCGTCGACGGTGTAGTGGCAAAAATGAAAACTCTAAAAGTCGGTCACGCGCTTGATGACGGTATTTTTATGGGTCCGATTGTTGACGACAAACAGCTTACGTCTAACATGGATTGGATCGAAAAAGCCAAGCAATTAGGTGCCAATTTAGCCTTTGGTGGCGAACGATTAGACATGCCGCATGAGGGTTACTATATGTCGCCAACTTTGTTCACCGAGACTGATAATAGCTGGGACGTTAACCAAGAAGAAGTATTCGCGCCAATGGCTTGTGTGATGCGTGTGAAGAATTTAGAAGAAGCGATTGCCATGACCAATGACACGCGTTTTGGTTTGACTGGTGGCATCATTACGCAAAGCTTGCGTAATAGCGCCATGTTTAAAGAACAAGTACAAGCAGGCTGCGTCATGGTCAATCTAGCAACGGCGGGTACGGATTATCATGTGCCATTCGGTGGTCGTAAAGAGTCAAGCTTTGGTCCACGCGAACAAGGAACGTATGCCAAAGAGTTTTACACCATCGTTAAAACAGCTTATCAGAAAGCGTACTAGAAGCTGATTAAAAAGGATGCTAGCCGCAATCAATATTGGCGCAGCAGTTTAAAAGTGCACCTAGCGGCTACTTACACAAAGTATAAAAGGAATTTGAAATGTACCAAGACCATATCGTCATTGACGGATTACAGTATAGCCATTGGGATCGTAATTATTTCAAGATGCTGCAAGCCAGTGGTATCAATGCGGTACATGCCACTTTGGTATACCACGAGGATGCACGGCAGACGATGACTCGCTTTGCCGAGTGGAATAGCCGCTTTGAACAAAACTCAGACCTGATCTTACCGGTGTATTCAGTGACTGATATTGAGACAGCGAAACAACAGGGCAAAGTGGGTATCTTTTTTGGCGCACAAAACTGTTCACCGATAGATGATGAGATTGGTTTGATTAGTGTCATGCGTCGCTTGGGATTGCTGATTATGCAGCTGACTTATAACAACCAAAGTTTACTGGCAACCGGTTGTTATGAACAGAATGATAGTGGCATTACGCGTTTCGGTCAGCAAGCCATAGTCGAGATGAATCGAGTCGGGATGATTATTGATATGTCACACAGCGCTGAGCAATCAACGCTTGAGGCTATTGAGATATCCAAGCGTCCGATATGTATCAGTCATGCGAATCCGACTACCGCGCATGAAGCGTTGCGTAATAAATCTGACACCGTTATTAGTGCTTTAACCAAGGCAGGTGGCTTATTAGGCTTCAGCTTATATCCGTTTCATTTACCGAATGGCAGTGATTGTACGTTAAATGATTTTTGTACCATGATTGCTGATTGTGCTGATAAATATGGCGTTGAGCATTTAGCGATTGGTAGTGATTTGTGCCTTAACCAACCACAAGCAGTACTCGAGTGGATGCGTAACGGTCGTTGGTCAAAGGAAATGGACTATGGTGAAGGCAATGCTAATAACTCAGGTTGGCCAGATACTTTGCCGTGGTTTGCGGGCAAGGATGGTATGGAAAATATTTATAACGGTTTATTAAAACATGGCTTCAATGATAAAGATGCTGGAAAAATCATTGGACAGAATTGGTTTGATTTTCTTGAGAGTGGCATAAAACCTATCGCTTAAAAGTCTCATACAGAATTCACTATTTTGTAAGGAAAAATATTATTTGAATAATCGAAAATAAAGTATGGAAAGGCGAAGTAAGACAAGATAAAGCTGTTTAGAGGTCACTCTAATTTAAATGACGCAACATTATCATATGGAGCCACACCATGGCTGATTTAAAGGGATTTGACAGTAAAGATAGTGGGCAAGGACGCTCAGTTAGCACTGATAAAACAGCGGATACGGATACTTTGGGACTTAAAAATCCAGCTTTTTGGTACAGTGGCGGTTTTATTATTGTCTTTGTTTTAATGGCGATCTTTGCAGAAGAGCGCTTATCAACAATAATTGATTTAGGCTTTACTTGGTCGGCCAATGTTTTTGGTCCTTTTTGGCAACTTCTGCTGCTGGCGACGTTTGTGATTGCCTTAGCCGTTGGCGCTGGCCGCACTGGACGGGTCATCTTAGGCAACCTACCAAAGCCTGAAATGGATAATTTTAAATGGATGGCCATTTTATTTTGTACATTGCTTGCGGGTGGCGGGGTCTTTTGGGCAGCCGCTGAACCTATCGCTCATTTCGTTAGTGCACCGCCTGTATATGCTGAAACAGCTGATATCCAACAACGCGCTTTTAATGCGCTATCCCAATCGTTTATGCATTGGGGTTTCTTAGCATGGTCAATTGTTGGTAGCTTAACCGCTATTGTGGTTATGCATTTGCATTATGATAAAGGGTTGCCGCTTAAGCCGCGTACGCTCTTATATCCTGTCTTTGGTGACCGCGTACTTACCGGTCATACTGGAGCGATTATCGATGCCTGCTGTATTGTCGCCGTTGCTGCCGGTACGATTGGTCCCATTGGCTTTTTAGGTTTACAAACCAGTTACGCACTAAATACTTTATTCGGTGTCCCTGATACTTTTACCACCCAGCTGATTATTATTGTATTTGCTATTGCCCTTTATACCCTCTCGGCAATCAGTGGACTTGCCCGAGGTATGCAAATACTTAGTCGTTTTAACGTCATACTGGCTGTCGCACTAATGGCCTTTATTATCATGTTTGGGCCAACTAAGTTTATCGTGAATGGCTATATTCAAGGCGTTGGCACGATGGTCCATAACTTTATTCCGATGGCAACTTTTCGCGGTGATGAAGGCTGGCTTGGTGGCTGGACGGTGTTCTTTTGGGGTTGGTTCTTGGGTTATGGCCCGATGATGGCGATCTTTATTGCGCGTATCTCGCGCGGTCGTACCATTCGCCAATTAATTACGACGGTTTGTATTATTGCTCCATTGGTTACCTGCTTTTGGTTCACGGTCGTTGGTGGTACAGGTCTGGCTTTTGAGATTGCAAATCCAGGAAGTGTCAGCACTGCTTTTGAAGGGTTTAATCTTCCTGGTGCGTTGTTAGCAATCACTCAACAGTTACCGTTTCCTTTAATTACCTCGTTACTATTTATCATTTTAACCATGGTCTTTATTGTCACTACTGGTGACTCGATGACCTATACCATCAGTGTCGTTATCAGTGGCGAGCGCGAGCCCAACGCTATCATCCGTACCTTTTGGGGCATCATGATGGGGGTAACGGCTATTGTTTTAATCTCGCTTGGTGAAGGTGGCGTGACTGCCTTGCAATCCTTTATCGTGATTACCGCTGTGCCTGTGTCCTTTATTCTTCTACCATCGTTATGGAATGGACCAAAAATTGCGCAGCAAATGGCGCACGATCAAGATCTTTATCGTCCTAACCGAGTAGAAACTGATCATAGAATCGCTGAAGAAAAGCTTGCTAAAGAAAACATTACCAAAGAAATAGATTAAGGTCGTCATTGATATAGCGGGTAATTTATTTGCTAATGGACACCAGTCATTAGAATTATCAAGTAAATTATTGGCTTAACCCATTATTTAAGGTGATAGCTATATGGAACATACTTTGCCAAACAATGAAAAGCTAGCTAATGGAAATTTAGACGCCGTCAGCTTCCGTACACCTGATGTAGTGATGCACTCTGAAAGGCTGGGCGCGATGCACCAAACCCGTATCAGCTTTGTGCGCTCATTGCTACGTAAAATTGATAAAGAAAATTGGACGTTAAGCAAGCATCTATGGGATTTAGATACGGATGGCTACGGGCAAGTGATTTACCGCTTGCAAACGCCTGAGCACGTTTATCACTTAGTCGTATTCTGCAACCAAATTGCCGATGAAGAACGTAACGATCGCGTGATTGCGCAAAAGTGGGATGTGACGTTTGCTTTGGTTTATGGCGAAATAGGCGATGAGTTATTGGCAAACCTAAAAGCAAATGTGCCGCTACAAGAAGCAGGGCGCAATTCTAATATGGTTATGGTGTTGGCACGGGCAAATAAAAGCGTGCGGGTCTTCGATCATATCGTTAGCTCGCTTGCTGAGGGGCAGCAGCCTGACCTTGATGTACTGGCACAAGTCGGTTATATCCTGCGTACTACTGCCGTCTATGGCAATGGCAAGTTTGGTATTTTTGACTTTAAACCGTTAGATCATAGCGAAGATTTTAATCAGTCTTTTCGCGCGCAGATGTGTGCGGTCTATCTACTGCGTGAATTCAGCCTTGATTTGGTGGACTATTTGGCTAAGCAAAAAGGTGGCGATAAAGCAGTTAGCTTACATACAGAGATCAAGCGTTATTTAGGTATTGGTAATGCCACCGGTCTTGGAATGGCCCCTTATTTAATTAACCATCCTTGTGTCGTCGATCAATGGTTAAGTACCCGTGAAGGCGCATTACAAGCCGTGTTGGTCTGTGATATCGAGCCTGAAGCTAACCATAACAAAATACAAAAATTCTCAAGTTTAATGAATCGCGCCATCCAGCATTTCTCTGAAGTGGTTACTATTAATGAGCCACAAATCCTACTTAATAGTATCGTCGTTGATGAGCTGACAAAGTTGCAGAATAATCTCACAACTGAACTTGCAGTCTGTAGCACTTGGGCTGAATTTTTACAGCGCAATGACCATCTTAGTTTTGAGAGCCAAGAGGTCATTATCTCTTGCATGATGGAGCTTTATCCTGAGCGCGTTGATGGGTTCGCCGAGCAAGTCAATGCAGATGAGAGTATGTCGCTACCCAGTGGTAAAATCGTGCAAGAGCTTATAGACGTCTTAGAGGATCGTTATCAATGGGCAATCAACATTGATTTTGGAGCAGAAGATAATGTTTACTGGTTTTGGTATCGCTCTGAAGATAAAGAAGAGCCAAGAATGGGTATACGCGGTCAAGAACATGGCGACGATAAAGAGTTTCTGTTAGATATTGGCCGGCAAGCGAATGCTTTATATTTAGCCTTGCAGCAAGCCGATTCGCAGCAGCTTATTTCAGAGTTCATTTTAGGGCAGCCAAAGTACCGCTCAATTGCTCGACGAGTTTGGACCATGGGCCATAAAAAGATGGGTGATATTCAAATTAATGTGCTGCAAAAAACCGCCTTACCTATGCATCTGTTACGCTGTAAGTTATCGATGTTTGGCGCCACCAAATTTGATCCAAGATCTGACCGCTGGGTGCGTGTGACCTTGTTCCAAGGTGCGCCGTTATTTGATGAAGTACATAGCGATGAGTGGTTATTTCCCTTATTGCCAGTCTTAGACTAGTAATCGAAAACGAGCCAGTTACTGACATATTTATTCGTACAACAAGGAGCGTTGAGACATGATCGTATCGCATAATGAAATCGTCACGACGGTAAACAAAGCCTTTTTAGGCATGCAGCGTGAAGTAGGTGAAGCAGATTTGATTGCCTCTATGGTGGCAGAGCTACAGATGGCTGGCCTCAACGGTATCCTACACTTTAACAATGCCAGTCCTTTTATTCTGTCTGAGCGTGATATGCCTATTGATATTGTCTCTCAAGGCGAGGGTGAAATCAGCTTAGATTTACATGGAAGTAGCTTAGTCTGTCACCTACCAGTAGTGATGGATTATGCGCTTGAAAAAATGGGCAATCGTGAGCATTTTAAAATCTATTTACACAACTGTCATAACCGCTGGTTAGCCTATAGTGAGCTGGTAAATCTGGCTGCAAAAGGTATCGCTTGTCTGGCTAAATGGGATAATGGTACAGCACCGAAGCATACTTTATTTACCTTGAATCAAGGTTTTGTCTATCCTGATATCTATTATTTTAATGAAGCACAGGACAATTACAATACCAATGATATGGTTATTGAGCTTGCGACATCGAATTTTGATATTGAACAAGAAATCGAACACTTTGACCGTAAAGTGTCAACGGACGAGCTGTTTGCAACGCATAAACGCGCTTGGAAAGAAGGTATTTATATTGATGATGGGCAGTGGGCAACACTTAAGAAAAGTGCTGCAGCGATACTGGTCGAAAATAGCGAAGCGTCAAGTAAAGGGGCAGGTGGCGTGTAGACTATGATAAGACTTTCAAGAATAGGTTTAAAACCATGTTTTTTCATCTATTTCTTGAAATAAATTGATTGTTAGTTAAAGCTATTAATGTTGATGCCAACCTTGATCAACGATAGCGATAAGTCCAGTATGAAAATTTAGTTTGGTAGTCTGCTGTTATTGTGATGCTCAAAGAGTGCTAAAAGGAGTAAGGCATGAGTGATTCATCAGATAATGTCGAAGATTATCTAGAAGGGAACCCTGCTAGAAGAGAACTTTTAAAATAAAAGAAAAACCTAAATATAGCTGATGTGTTGCTGCTAAAAGGGCGAAATTCCACGCACTGATATCTAAAGTCTAAAAGCAATGCTCAGGTACGTTTAGCTCAGGCAAGTTCACTAGCTGATGAATAGTTGTGTTAAAATTTACTTTAAATTTTAATTAACGTGCGCTAAAAAAGCAGTCTGTCGGTTGACGCTAAAATTATTTCGCTGAGTAGGACAGTTTAAGCTTTACAACTTCCGACTCTATATTGAAATAATACTGTAGATTTAAAGGCGCACTCACAGACCTCATCGCTAGGAAGTTTACATGATAATCCGGCAGACACCAAATGCATTCAAAATCCTTTTTACCCTGCGCGGCTCTGTAATTCCACACATTTATCCCCAAGTTTTACTCATTACCCTGCTTAGTGCCTTAATATCAGCGGTTCAGCACTGGATTCCAAGCTATTTTACCTCTTATAGTACCGCGCCATTTACCTTGCTGGGCATCGCGTTGTCTCTGTTTTTAGGTTTTCGTAACAATGCCAGCTATCAGCGCTGGTGGGAGGGTCGGTGCTTGTGGGGTCAGTTGGTATTTGATTCGCGTAGCTTAACGCGTCAAGTGCTCTCATTTATAGATGAGGAAACAGAAACCGGACGGCAGACCCAGCAACGTATGATTCACCTTAACATTGCTTTTACTCATGCGCTGCGTCATCGACTTCGGGGTACGTCGCCGTGGGAAGACGTTGACCGTTTTGTAGAGCCTGAATATCACGACAGCATGCGCCAAGCGCGAAACCTACCCGAGTATCTCATGCGACTGCTGGGCAAACAGCTCGGCTATAGTCGCCGCCAGCAGCTAACCTCGGATCTTATGATACAAAATATGGATGAACGTCTGACATCTATGACAGTGGTCTTGGCTGCCTGTGAGCGCATTCATAGTACACCCCTGCCATTTGCTTACATCCTATTGGTGCATCGCACGACTTATCTGTATTGCTTTATGTTGCCTTTTGGCTTGGCAAATTCTTTAGGCTGGGTCACCCCTTTAGTCTGCGGCGTCATTGCCTACACTTTTTTCGGTCTCGATGCGCTCAGTGAAGAGATAACGGATCCTTTTGGTGTGGCTGCCAACCATTTGCCACTGACGACGATATCGCGCACTATCGAAATTAACCTACTAGAAGCCTTAGGAGAAAGTGAGATTCCACCTGATATTGTTCCTATAAAAGGTTACTTACAGTAAATGGTATGCATTGAATGATTGGCATATAGTAGGTCTTTGTTATGTTTACAACTCAAAAATAATTCTATTTAATCTCAAAATTCAACGTTATATACATTACGAAGTACACGACAACTATATCAAAAAATTGTTGTCAACATCACTACAAGTTTAAGTCCTAACCAAAGGGTAGAGCTATTTAATAAGCACTGGCTTGTAGCTACTGTAAGTAATAAGCTTGATCTTCATCTGTATTATAAGCCAAACCAATAATCAAGTCATTTGGCTCAATGCCTTTCAGCTGAAAATCACTTTGCCATTGCTTCGGTGTAGAGTACATAAACCAAGTTTTAAGGGTGCGAAAAACGAAGCGGTGATTGCTGAACTCTAAATTAAAACCTTTTTGCTGACTATCCATCAGCGAGGGTTGTGATGACTGTAGACGGCTAAAAAATACATCATTTGGTGAATGCGGCATACAAGCCCATACAGTTTGCATGGACAAAAACGTTATGAGCAAAATAGGTATGCGATATAAAAAGCGCATTTTATAATCCTTCTTTTGGGAGTTAGCTCACTAGACGTTTATTTGGTACGAATAATAATTCGATAAACATCACTACATAGTGTCCAAACAAACCAAATCAATACAGCAGCACACGAGCCAAAACTAATAATGATAATGCTTATTCTAATACCGCCATCCAGACCACCATTCCAAATATGGGGTGCAATAGGTGGTCCCATCGTGGCAGCGGAAGCTAGTAAATAGCCTAATACCACAGAAAAGCTCGTAATCATAAGGCGTATAACTATTATTATTGCAGTATCAACCCAGCTATCTTCCTTTTTATGTTTTAAAAAATTTAACATGATTATCCTTTTTGTTGGCTACTTAACTCTTTATCTATTGCCGCCAACTAAGGTTTATTCACTTGCCCCAAAAACAATATCGCATCGGTTTTATTTTCTTTTATGATAAACATAAATGGATGATCGGCTTTAAATTGCACAGGATAAGACATACCAGTATACATACCCACAGCAGCCGTCGCTGCTGCCGCTTCCGTCCCTTTTTCATCGACGGTGACTACTGCTTGATGATAAACCTCATCGAGCTTTATCGGTGGGCCATCAGAAAATAAGTTAAATTCAGCCCCATTCTGAAACGCTTTTGGCATACCCATATCAGCGAGCAATGTTTTCATCTGATAACGCGCATCTAACTTAAATTTTGGCAGATGAAGGTTCACGTCTTGCCTTACTAAGCCTACACTCCATTGTTCAATTTTAGTCGCACTTAAACGCTTGGCTAACTGCTGCATAGCAAGCTTGTCGTTGAATTTGGGTAATACCACGAGCATGGATAAGTTGTCACCCTTGTAAGGCAATTGTACGATCTGTACCTGTTTGTCCTCATAATAGTCAAAATAAGACTGTTGCTGCATTATCTGGACGGTAGAGGCTCTGCCTATAGCATTATAAAAAGGCTGGGCACTGGTTTTTGCAGCCGTAAAAGGCAGGGTCCAATCCCCCTTAAAATAGACGGCGTTGGTTAGTACCACGGCAGTATCAGATTGAATGCTACCCTTGGGTAGTAATTCAGGAATCAACTGATTGGTTTTCTCAGCAATTTTTTTATTCATAGTCTGACGCGCGGGATCAGGACTGCCTTCAAAATCAAGAGCGGTCACTTGGCCGCTGTAATAATGTTTCACTGTATCTGCGTACGACTTATTGAGGGTTAGCCCTTGTTGCATCCATAAGTCATTGACGGTGGCAAGTTTGTAGTCGGGATTGGGTTTATTAAATTGATTATAAAGCGCGGTGCTATTGGGGTTGAGTATATCCATTGACGGATAATTAAAGGTTTTCTGAATTTGTGCTTTCGTTTCCCCTTCCGCTGCGGCGTATAGCATGGCCATCGCCGTAGACAAGCTATACGGCGAGAAAAATACGTTTTTTTCTGCTTGCTGCGGCTGCCCATTTATCTGCTGATACATCTCAATGGCGAATTGATTGTTGGCAGTGACGACTTCAGCATTACCCTCGGATGTTGCGACAGTATTCACTACCTCAGTTGAAAGCGCTTGGTTATCAATAGCTGTCTGATTATGAGTAATCATGTCTGTAACAGCATCAGTTCCATTATTTCTTATGGTATTGTCGCAGCCACCGATTATCACTAATAGGCTACTGATCGCCAATGCACCTATAACACGATTATGGTGTGATGTTTTAAAATAATGATACTGGTTACTTTGCATAGCTGACTCACTAATAGTTTAGAGTTAATGTTATGGCATTCTAGTGTCATGCCTACCCATTGTTTACACTCAAATGTATACTAGTGCAATTAAAAAATATTATAAAAATTCTGCTGCTACTCATCACGTGTGTATCTGCCTATGGCGTACTAAACGTCTGAATTAGCAAGTATGGACATGGAAACTCTATTGAGTGTGTTTATGACAAGCAAAAAAAATCCTCAGAACTCAATGCAATAGTGGCGCTGGTTTAACATATGGTCCTTATGCTATGTTAGAAATTAAGGATAAAACACATGAAAGCACATCCTCTAAAAGCCTTTTGAGCTGAGCTATGCTGAAGAAATAATGGAGATAAACTTGGTAAGCTGACCACTCGACGAGGAGTTTACCATGACGAGGAAATGCAGAGCTATCGTGCAGAATTTAAAGTAGAAGCTGTCAAAAAAACTGCAGACAACAACGGTAACTTGAGTGCTACGGCTCGGCAGGTATGAATAACGATGCAAACGTTATCCAATTGGCAAGATAAAGCGAGTGAAGGTAAACTCAAAAGCACTAAAGAATACGATCCGCAATTGATGGCTATTATAAAAGAGAAAAAATGCTCAAGTTGGGGGCTGAAAGTAGCTAAAGACGAGCATGAGGTATTAAAAAAGGCCACAGCGTGCTTTGCCAAAGATAGCTCGTGGAGTATGCTTTGATTAAAGCCAACCAGAAAACCTTTAGCATTACTCTTATGTGTCGTGTATTAAACGTTAAACCATCAAGCTACTATGACTGAATAAGTCATAGCATTAGTGAGCAGAATATCCACAGAAGCCAGTGTGAACTACTGGTTAGAGTGGCGCATACTAAGACCAAACAGCGCTATGGCGTTGATCACAATTGAAAGCATAGCTCAAAACACAATTTGAGCCCAGTCTCTTCATCTACTGGATAAGCAAAGATACTATTTTCTCACCATACACCGTTCGAGCTCTCACCATAACTTTGAATTACATTCAGACCTTACTTAAAAAGGGCAGGGCTCAACATAGATAGCTTGCTAAAATAATAATTTCTAATCTGTTGTTAGTGTTGTTTTAGAAATTATACTAAGAAATTGAATGAGAGATTACAACTGTCGAAAAAATGTTATATTTGAGTTTATAATGGTAAAGATAGATATTAATTGCCCTGACTGCGACTTTTAAAATATTATTATAGAACCTGATTAAGGAAAATTTATGCATATCACTGATAATTTCGATGCCGGTAATATTGACGTTATTAATTTAGAAAATAAAAAAGACATTCAATTGGCTATTCGTCCGGACGTTGGTGGCGAGTTTTTCCAATGGTTTAACTTTCGTGTAACCGGTCAGGTTGGCGAGCAATATATTCTTAACATTCTTAATGCAGGTGAGGCGTCATACCTTGAAGGGTGGGAGAACTACCAAGCGGTTGCCTCAACCGATCGTCAGCATTGGTTTCGTCTGCCAACCTCTTATAAAAACGGAAAGTTAACCATAGTGGTAGATATGGAGTATGAAACCATTCAAATTGCTTATTTTGCCCCTTACAGTTACGAACGTCATCAAGATTTATTAGCAGCCGTACAACTGCATCCGTTAGTGACTTTAGAGCATTTGGGAGAGACCCTTGATAAGCGCGACTTAACCTTAGTTAAAATTAGTGAGGATGATAGCAATAACGAAGGCAATGATAATAAGAGCAAACACAATATTTGGATTACTGCGCGTCAGCATCCTGGTGAGACGATGGCTGAATGGCTAGTCGATGGTCTAATGCATAGCTTGTTAGATAGTGACAATGCCACTGCTAAGTTGTTATTAGATAAAGCCAATTTCTATATTGTGCCTAATATGAATCCTGATGGTAGTGCGCGCGGACATCTCCGTACGAACGCAGTCGGTACTAACCTAAACCGTGAATGGTTAAAGCCAAGTTTAGAAAAAAGCCCTGAGGTATTTCATGTGGTTAATAAAATGGAAGCGACTGGTGTTGACCTGTTTTATGATGTGCACGGTGATGAAGCATTACCTTTTGTGTTCCTTGCCGGCTCTGAAGGTACGCCAAGTTATAATGACCGCCTCGCGCGTCTACGAAATAGGTTTTCAGAAGTATTAAAAATAGCCAGTGCTGATTTTCAGTCTGAATTTGGCTATGACGTTGATGCGCCGGGTACAGCGAACATGACTGTTGCAACCAACTGGGTGGCCGAACGTTTTGACTGTCTTGCCAACACTTTAGAGATGCCTTTTAAAGATAACGATAATGTACCCGACGCGGAGACAGGTTGGTCACCAGAGCGCTCTATTAAATTAGGGGAAGCCTCGTTAGTTGCTATGTTGGCGGTCGTTGATGAGTTACGTTAGTCAATAATTAGGCGTCAGTTGAACGCGTTTATCATTAATATCTCTCACAATGCTTAATATTCTATATTTCCCATTAATCTTATAATGAAAGTCATCACCTTTGAGTTTGAGCTCTCTATTATCAAACCCCAAGTTTCTTATGCTTACCCAAGCAAAAATAGATACTCTAAATGTTCCTGTAAGACTTATGAGTCAAGGCATATAAGGATATTTAGTGTGTCTGTAATAATTAATTTACTTTAAATTGTACGTATTGTTTATAATTTATTACCTATAGGTTTAAAGCGCTTGATGCAAATGCTAGAAGCATATAGAAAGACCGCTTAATATTTAATAAACCTAACCAGCTTAGTGCTCTAATATAAGGAATAAATATTGACCTTTTGTATAAATAATAATCACATTTTTCTACACAGACGATAGTGAAAAATGAACACCAGTGAAACACTGAGCTTATAGCAGATAGGTCGACACCTGTATAGCGAACCGATTGAAATTTAACGAAAGTTAGTTCGAACGTCAGGAAATCTTAGCCGCGTAGAGCTTCTGTATCAGTCTCACTAGGGTGTGCCATATAATGTTACGTACAGTTATTTGGCTTGTTTTAGTGCCACCAATCGATAGGTCATCAGTAAAAAGACGACTGTCTGACTACCCGCATAAAATAATAATAAAGGGAGTGCTCGACTGTCAGATCCGACCATAAACACATGGATGCTAATGAACATATAAGCCGTAAACGTTAAAAAGTGCAACCAGCGCCATGCTGATTGACCAATATATTTTTTAATATAAAAGCTGAAGGCACAGATAAATAATAACCAAAAACCCAACTGTCCCAAGGCTACGCCCACACGTTCAGTTTGGAAGCCAAAAGGTAGTAAGATTTGCCATAGGTTAAGGTTTAGAAAGTTATCTGCTAATAAAATACCGGCATGAAACGCTGCAAAGCCCACTGCAAGCAAGCTTAAATACTCATGCAACGCAAATACCCGTGCCGCATTAAAATGCTTGCCTAAACGCGTACTCAGTAATAAGCCAAAAACGACTGCCAACCAGAATAAAGTATAGGCAATAACCCCACTTGCCCGTGATAAATACCAAAAGTGCTTATCAGTGCTGGTCAGTAGCTGAGAGGCGGTCTCTCCCCAAGTTAACAACGCATAGCCACCGATGCTGATAGCCATACTCAAAATTAAGCCAATCCATAAAACTTGAGTAATAAGAGTTGTGTTGGAAGTAGTATGACTGCTGGTAGGATTGTCAATGTTCATAACTATGCTCCTATGCTAGAAATAAATTTTGGTTGGACTAAATGTTCACCAATAGCAGAGGTCGTCATCATTTTGTTATTTGTATCGATTAAGAGTGCAGCAATATGATGTTTATCGAGCCATGCCAACGCTTCTTTGACACCAAGAAGCACGCAGTATTTAGCGTACACTTCTGCTGTTAGGGTATCCGTAGCCAATACGGTTGCTGTTAACACGTCGCTGGTTACTGGACGAGAATAATGCGGGTGAATTAAATGATGTTGCCAGCGACCTTGATGCCACCAGCGCCGATAGTCTTGCCCAGACGTGGCGACAGCACCCATGCTGAGTTTAAGAATCGCAACATCTTCTTCCTCTTGAAAGTGCTCACCATTAGTAAGGTAAGGTTTAGCAACTGCAACTCCCCAAGTGACTGGTTTATCTATTTGGTTTCTTGGAACACCAATCGCCATATCGCCACCCATATCTACTAAGCAGGGCAACTGCCAGTCATGAACGTGGCTAATGTGCTCAGCCAATTGCATAGCGCACCAGCCTTTGACACAACCGTTCAAATCGAGCGCCATTCCAGATGGAAGATATACTTGATGCTGCCCATTAGATAATTGGCGAAGCTGGATACGCTCTATCCGCTTATGGTTATGGTTTAATTTAAAGTCATTCGTTATAAGTGTATCTTGCAAATTTGCACTGGTATTTAAGTTAGCGTTTGAGTTTGCATTTGAGCTAACCTTTGAACCAGTGATGGGCGCGGATGGCTCAGACATTTTTGGCAAAGTCTCAAAGGAATACTGATAGCCTGCGTCACAAAGGGGTTTAAGCAAGGTGGGCGTTACCAAACCTTGAGTCTTTGAGACAAAATGAATGGCACACTGTAAAACCTCGAATAGCTCTGGGCTTACCTCAAGCCATTGGTTGGTCTGGCTATTAAGTTTCATCAGTTCACTGCTGTCATCAAAACGACTGAATGTTTTTTCCCAATGCGCTAAGCGCTGCTGAACATAATTTGTCAGCATTGCAATCTGGTGGTCTATTTCTTTCTTTGAATACCGCGTGTTTAGCTTTGTCATATTTAAACTGACTTGAATATGACACCCCATCGCCAATAGTTTAATAGTTACCAGTTCAGGTATATTTTTATCGGGCATATTGGTTTGCATTCGCTATCTCCCTTACCACAAACTTAAATTCAATCACCGTTAAATTTTTCTTCATTTATTGAGAAGAACGCGTACGGGCGACAACCCTTATTGCCTGGGCAGGCGCTACCTCATTGACCTGTCGCAACTGGCTGATATCAATAATTGACATTGGCTCAACAGTTACCTCATTATTCTGAGGAACGGTAGCGCTCAATAAAGCAGTATCCATAGCTGGCGTATCTGTCTCTTGATTGAGTAATAATAGCCATCCCGCCATAGTGCCTGCAATCGAGACCATCATAATGCTGCTTTTAAGGGTGGCAAAAGGATCTGCTTTTTTAGCCGTCTGGTTAGAAGCTCTATTAACGGCTTGGGTCGGATGCGATTTGATATTAGTCGTCGTAGCTATCCTCATCAAAGCCATCCTCATTATGCTGCTGATAGCTGGTGGTGATTAAACGACCTTTCTCTTTATAGTCTTCGTCATCGTGTTTTTTGCTGTGGTGTTTATCACTCTTATGTTTATCATCGTCGTGACGCTTATCTTTATAATCATCGTCATCATCCTCAACGTAATCGTTGTTGGTAGCGACTGGATTAAGAACCGTTCCAAGGTTGGCATCAATATAAGTGGCACCACTGTCTAATAGCACCTCATAAGCGGCTGTGCCGTTATAGTTGATAAGCTCTGGGGTAGCCTGCAATATCGCATCAGGCGCATTTTGTTTGGCAAGCTCATTTGCTTGCGCAGCGGTAAGCGCAGCAAGGGATGATGGCTGGGTAGATTGAGGCTGCGTGATAGGATTGGTAACTGACAGGACGTTATCAACGTCAGGCGATTGGGTGGATAAAGCAATAACACCGCCAAAGAATACTAAGGAGGTCGCACCGACTGTCAATAATAAGGGTTTTAATAGAGGTAGGCTCATAGTATGTACTCCGTATATGTTATTAGGGAATACAACTAGCATACGGGGTGAATATTAACTCAACCTTAAGACAGCAGCGTTTAAGTTTTTATAGCTTTTTTTAAAGGATTATTGATAGTTATTTTTTATTGCTTATGGTTACGATAAAGCCCGTTTCTGGCTCGGAGCAGTTGGTAAACTCTAATTTGAGGTCATGTAGTTCTGCTATTCGATTGGCGATTGATAGCCCGAGACCGCTACCCAATTGGCTTTGACCGGCTGGACGATAAAAGCGCTCGCTTAACCGAATGAGTTGTTCTGGTTCTACACCTAAGCCATTATCAACCACTCTAATCGCATTGCTATCAAGCTGAAGTTCAATCTTCGAGCTGTCGGGACAATAGCGAATGGCATTGTCTAATAGGTTACGGATTAACAGTTTAAATAAAATGGGATTGATAAGAATGGGCAAAATATCAGCAGGATTATCACAAATAACGGTGCGTTTTAATTGGATGTGCTTTTCACGAGCATGACGGTTGACGTCACTCAGCACGATATCTGTAAGCAGCAGCCAATCTGGACTTTCTGGTTGCTCATGGGGTAATTGTTGTTGCGGTTCTATTTTGGCTAAAATCAGCAATTGCTCAACTAAGTGAGTGGCACGCTCAATGCCGTCGCTGATTCTCTGGGCATGATAAAATAGCTGATTTTCATCTTCCCCGCCAGACTCTACGCCAGACAATTGCAATATCTGCTGCTGCAACAAATCAGCTTGTAATTTTAATGCCGCCAGTGGACTTCGTAGCTCATGCGAGGCATCGGCGGTAAAACGTTGCTCACGTGCTAGCGTATCTGCTACTTTTACAAATAAAACATTTAATGCAGTTACTAAAGGCTGAATCTCTTTGGGTACGTCTGCTGTGATGGGACTATCGTCTTGCGGTTGACGTTGTTCAAGTTCATCACTAATCTTAGCCAACGGCATAAACCCGCGTCGAATCAACAAAATCACCAAACCCATAAATGCAAATAGCTCAATGAGCATCGGCAGTACTTGTACCGACATGGCATTAATAATCATCTCTTTGCGAGATTCAAGGTTCTGACCAACGGCAATCACCCGATCTTCGTGCTTATCGTCATGGTCATCATGCACATAAAATAAACGCCAACGCTTGCTAAAGGGGTTGAGGCGCTGATAGGCAGAATCCTGTTCTTCTAAAAATCCACGTTGGTCTGGCAAAAAAGCAAAGGATTGACCATTTTCATCAGCCATTAATAGCCGTCCTTCTCTATCCCAAATGGCAAAGCCCATATAGTCGTCTTCAGCTTCGCCAATATCACCTAAACTAAGGTCACCTGATAGCTGTTTGCTGTCTAAGTTATATATTTTGGCGGTATGCTTATTTTCACTTGCCTCTTTCTGATGAGTGTTTTTATCTTCTTTAGGAGTGACCCCTATTAAGTAACGAGCAACTTGAGTGATTTGCGTGTCATTCATCTCATTAATTTCGTGCCAAAGCCGCCACGCAATAAAGCTGGAAGTGAGCACCCAAAGCAGGGGTAGACCAATCAACAGGGAGGTTAATAGCCGTTGCTGAATACTTTTCATAGGCGTACCTATTAGTAGGAGACAAATAGTAGGAGGCAAAGTTTTAGAAGGTGACGTGGACAAGGTAAACGTGGATATATGAATGGTTAGTGATGGCTAATGATGACTATAAGCGGGATTGAGATAATAGCCGATACCGCGTTTGGTCAATATAAAATCGTTGCCCAGTTTTTTACGTAAATGATGAATATGTACTTCAATGGCATTACTTTCGATATCTTGTTGCCAACCATATAGCTTGTCTTCTAAACTCGCTCGGCTGTGGATTTGCTTAGGATGGGTCAGCATTTGCTCTAATATGGCCACTTCTTTAATGGTCAACTCAATAATTTGACCTTGATAAGATACTTGCTGATTGTGGGGCTGATAAGACACCTCACCATAATGAATTTCAGGTTGACTGCGACCCTGACTGCGGCGCATCAATGCTTGTAGACGCGCAATGACTTCATCTAACGCAAAGGGCTTGACCAAGTAATCGTCAGCACCGGCGTTGAGTCCCGCGACACGATTGGCAATGGCATCACGAGCAGTGATAATCAAAACCGGCGTATCGATGTGTTTGGCGCGCCAGTGTTGTAGCACGGTCATACCGTCATCTTTTGGCAAGGTTAAATCAAGCAGTACCGCATCAAACATATCCTCTTGCAGTGCCATTTCACCTTGTCTGGCATCACTAAACCAATCGACCATCATGCCATGACTTTTTAAACCGAGGATAATGCCTTCAGCAATGGTGCTATCGTCTTCTATCAGTAATATGCGTGCCATATTGGTTCCACCGCTTTTTTTACTCAGCTACTGCGTTTATTCCAAATTAGATGGCTTATCCGCCACTATTTTCTTGCCGGTTATCATCGATTTAATCAGATTCTGCCTTTCCCAATAACTCACAAGAATAGCAGAGATAATGTGTAGAGGAACGAGCAGATACAAACTGTTGGCTAATAATTCATGCACCTCTTCAAGTAAATCTTCATTGCCAAGCAGTTCAGTATTACTAAAAATGTCTGACTCCATCAGATAACCTGTCAAGCCTAAGCCTATAATCACCGCCCATAACGATAGTATCATAAGGGCTGGGCTGCTAGTGGATTATGACCAAGGTGCTGCTCATCAACGCGGCGGGCGCTTAAATTTGATAGGTGATGTTTAAGTCGTGTCGGGGTAGGGAAGAAGTTGGTAAAGCGTGCATAGCGCGTGCCAATTAACCCCCAAAGTAAGCGTATAACCACCAGTCCTACTACGGTATAACCGACATAGGCGTGCAAATCGCTACCGTCTTCGGTAAAGAGTAGATTGGCAATAATACCAGCTGCCACTGTCCAGTGCGTCACTCTTACCAAGACATCCCAAACTTTTACTTGTCTGGTTTTAGGCGTATTTGCGACAGTTATGATAGAGTCGTCGACCACATTAATTCTGTCTTGTTGGCTCATGGTTAGCACTCCTTTAATGAATCATTTGTTTTTGACGATATCCTGTTGCTAAAAACTAAAGCTAGGCAAGATAACGCATGCAGACTAGAGGTAACATCGTCTGTCTTATCGCTATTACAACAAACAAATCTTAAGGTGAGCTTAGGAAGCTAAAAAATTAAACATTCAAACAGTGATTAATGAGTCATAACATTTATAGAGAGTCCTACTTTATTATGCTAGAAATTTTCTTGTTAGCTTTAGCCCTAGCAGCAGATGCTTTTGCCGCAGCAATTGGTCTTGGCGCTACGTATCAGAGTGAGGCTAAGATACCGTTTCTAAAAACAGCTTTACTGGTTGGTTTTTATTTTGGTGTTGCTCAGGGAGTGATGCCGCTGATTGGTTATGCGCTTGGTTCTACCATGTTGGGCTGGTTGTCTGCTGGGGCGTCTTGGATTGCTTTTGTCATACTGGTCGCGCTAGGTATTAAGATGCTCTATGAATCGCGTTCTGTTAATGATGAGGAGACGCAGATTAATCTAAGTCACCGAACCTTACTGTCTTTGGCGATAGCGACCAGTCTCGATGCGATGGCTGCAGGGTTTACCTTGAATCTGTTGGCAATCAACGCGTATCTGGCATGTTTAATCATTGCACTCACGACAGCTGTTTTAAGTGTTGTAGGCGCTTATATAGGGCGTCAGTCAGGAACGTGGCTTGGCAGTTGGGCAGAGGCTTTGGGCGGCTTGGTGTTAATAGCAATTGGCGTGAATATGGTGGTTTAAACGCAGCCTTATATTTAAGAGTTTTTAATGATGAGTCAAAAATGGGTGTGCTTAAAACACAAGTGTTATGGCCTGACTGAATCAAAAATTAACGTTAAATAATAGATTGAATAAGGACGATGAGTATAATTATTTTAGAACAAGGCGCATTTTAATTCATACTGCTGCTAGATATATGCTAATCCGCCTTCTAAGTATTTATCATTCGTAAGTTTAAAATATATTGCAGGCTTAGTTTTTCATTAAGTAAGTCGTCAAAACTTTCGTTATCCAATCTTTCTTTATGTCATAAACTTACATGCATGAATTTTACTCATCTTTAGTTTAAGTTAAGTCGTTTTCATTCATGTAATGATTCGGGTATGATTCATCACATACACCAATTCGGCTTTATCTAAAAATAATTAAGGTAGTGAATCACCATGAGTAATGAATTTAGCTATTCCATTAAGCGTATCCGTTTTGATGAAAACTATCGTCCTGCAGACAGCACGCGTCTGACGACTAATTTTGCCAATTTGGCTCGCGGTGAGCATCGTCAAGAGAACTTAAGCAAAACCTTAAGAATGATTAATAATCGTTTTAACGCCTTGGCACATTCGGACAATCCGAGCGCAGACCGCTATTCTGTTGAAGTTGATATTATTTCTGCCAATATGGATATTGAAGGCAAGGGTGATGCATTCCCTATCATCGAGATGTTGCAAACAACGATTGTGGATCATAAAGATAACGCTCGTATCAACGGTATGATCGGCAATAGTTTCTCCTCTTACGTGCGCGATTATGATTTTAGCGTCGTATTGTCAGAGCATTTTAATAAAAACCCAGGTGCCCCAACGCCTTCAAGCTTTGGTGATTTACATGGCAAATTGTTTCAATACTTATTAGAGTCAGAAGCCTATCAAGCCAATTTTAATAAAACGCCTGTGATTTGTCTAAGTGTATCAACCAGTAAGACCTATCAGCGTACGGCCAATCAGCATCCGGTATTAGGAGTGGAATACCAGCAAGATGAGTATTCATTGACTGATGATTATTTTCATAAAATGGGCTTAACGGTTCGCTACTTTATGCCTGCTGGAAGTGCCGCGCCATTAGCGTTTTATTTTGCGGGTGACTTGTTGAGCAATTACACCGACCTTGAGCTAATCAGTGCGATTGCGACTATGGAATCGTTCCAAAAGATTTATCGCCCTGAAATTTATAATGCCAACTCGACAGCCGCTCAAGTGTATCAGCCGAGTTTGAAGTACCAAGATTATTCACTTACTCAAATTGTCTATGACCGCGAAGAGCGCAGCCAAATGGCAGTAACGCAAGGTAAGTTTACAGAAGAAGAGTTTATTAAGCCGTATCAAGGCATTCTTGAACAATGGGCTGCAAACTATGAGACTCAAAAGCCTGCCGTAAAAAAACGCGCTGCTTAATGCCGTTTTACTAACTCAAATATAAAAAATTAAAAGACTAAAACAAAGAAGATAAATGACTATGACAACATTATCACCAACATCACTACTATTACCGACCTCAACCGCTGGCAGCTTACCGAAACCCTCTTGGTTAGCAGAGCCTGAAAAAATTTGGTCACCTTGGGCATTAGAAGGTGACCAGCTTATGGATGCCAAACAAGATGCGCTACGGGTGTCTTTGCAGGAACAACTGCATGCAGGGATCGATATCGTTAGTGATGGCGAGCAGACCCGTCAGCATTTTGTCACTACCTTTATTGAACACCTTGATGGCGTCGATTTTAAACAACGCGCAACGGTCAAAATCCGTGATCGCTACGATGCCAGTGTGCCAACAGTTGTGGGCGCGGTGAGCCGTCAAAAGCCTGTATTCGTTGACGATGCTAAATTTTTACGGGCACAAACCGATCAGCCAATCAAATGGGCATTACCAGGTCCGATGACGATGATTGATACGCTATACGATAGCCATTATAAAAGCCGTGAAAAATTGGCGTGGGAATTTGCCAAGATTCTCAATGACGAGGCGCGAGAGTTAGAAGCGGCAGGTGTCGATATTATCCAGTTTGATGAACCCGCCTTTAACGTGTTCTTTGATGATGTAAACGACTGGGGCGTGGCTACGCTAGAGCGCGCTATCGAAGGGTTAAAATGTGAGACCGCCGTACATATTTGCTACGGTTATGGCATCAAAGCCAATAATGATTGGAAAAAGACCTTAGGTTCTGAGTGGCGTCAATATGAGCAAGCATTTCCTAAGTTGCAGCAATCAAGCATCGATATCATCTCTCTTGAATGTCAAAACTCACATGTGCCGATGGATTTGATTGAACTGATTCGCGGTAAGAAAGTGATGATTGGTGCGATCGATGTGGCAACTAATACTATTGAGACCCCTGAAGAGGTGGCCAATACGCTACGCAAAGCCCTGCAATTTGTTGATGCGGACAAGCTCTACCCATCAACCAACTGCGGTATGGCACCCTTGTCTCGTCAAGTAGCACGTGGCAAACTTGCCGCATTAAGTGCTGGCGCGGCTATTGTCCGTAAAGAGTTGACGGCTTAGCACTCAACCACTAAACTTACGCAAAATTTAGTTTTTATAAGTTGTAGCTTTAGCTCAGCACAGCTAAACAATATTCAAATTTAGGATTTAAGCGATGATTGAAGCAAGCGACTTTAGAGATGCAATGGCGTTGTTAACGACGGCGGTTCATGTGGTCACCACCGAAGGCGAATCAGGTGTTCATGGCTTTACTGCATCCGCTGTGTGTAGCGTCACTGATACACCGCCAACTTTGCTGGTCTGCATGAAGCACACGTCACGCTCTCATGAGTACTTTGTTGATAATAAAGCCTTATGCGTCAATGTATTGGGCGCACAGCATGAAGCGCTATCTAATGCCTTTGCCTCAAGATTGGATTCAGCAGAGCGCTTTAAGCTAGGTTCTTGGACACAATTAGCTACAGGTGCGCCAGTTTTAGAAGATGCTTTGGTCAGTTTTGATTGTGAGATTGAGGACATTCAAGAAGTGGGCACGCATAGTATCTTTATGTGTCGGGTAGTCGCTATCAAACAATCCGAGCAAGAGGAAAGTCTGGTTTATTTTAACCGTAGCTATCATCATGTCGGTCAAGTGGAAATCGCTTAAACTCGTGCTTAAATCTCTTGGCTGATGTCTAATAAATTGCTATCAGATCATCATCAAATTAGAAGTAAATATTCCGTGGGATTAATCACTTTTTTAATCATAGGTGCCCTAGCAGGATTCGCTGCGGGGCTATTTGGCGTGGGCGGTGGCCCCATCATCGTGCCCCTGTTATTTATCGTCTTTACTCAAATGGGCTACAGCCCTGACAAAGTTATCCATCTGGCTTTAGGCACATCCTTTTCGACTATTGTTATAATTTATAGGTTGGTTAAATCAGTAGCCTTGTACAGATATATTCAAATATGCAAAGTAAGCTATCACTTGTCGCAAAGTAAGCTATCACTTGTCATAGTAATCCTCTAAAATAAGTACTGTTTCTGCAGACCCTTATTACACAACATGTATCACTTGATACGTATCACCCCAGCAGTCACTGACTGTTCGCTACACCAACGTAAGGCTAATCACAATGACCCCAGTAATTAGAGTCGCCATCGCCGGTTATGGCAACCTCGGCCGCGGCGCCCAAGCCGCTATCAAGCAAAGCCCAGACATGCAGTTAGTCTGTGTATTCAGCCGCCGAGATCCTGCCTCCGTTACTCTTATCGATCCAAGCGTGCCTGTGTACGCCATGGACGATGTTGCACAATACAAAGATGACATAGACGTGCTGATCCTATGTGGCGGCTCCAAGTCTGATTTACCCGAGCAAGGCCCAGCGTTCGCCGGCTTATTTAATATCGTCGACAGCTTTGATACACACGCCAAAATTCCTGAATACTTTGCAGCGCTTGATGCACCGGCTAAGAAAGCCAATAAAGTCGCTATGTTGTCTGTAGGTTGGGATCCCGGTTTATTCTCTATCAATCGTTTGTATGGCGAAGCCATTTTACCAGTCGGCGAAACCTATACCTTCTGGGGCAAAGGCTTAAGCCAAGGACACTCAGATGCGGTACGCCGCGTAGGTGGTGTTAAATCTGGCGTGCAATATACGCTTCCCTCAGAACCTGCTATGGCACGAGTACGCAATGGTGAGCAGCCAACCTTAACCACCCGTGAGAAGCATACCCGCGAATGCTATATCGTGCTGGCAGACGGAGCTGATGCCGATACCGTGCGCAACACCATCGTGACCATGCCGGATTACTTTGTCGACTACGACACCAAGGTGCACTTTATTGACCAACAGACTTTTGAGTCTGAACATGGCAAGATGCCGCATGGCGGCTTTGTCATTCGCAGTGGCGTCAGCGGTATGGACAATGAAACTAACAACCAAGTATTGGAATTTTCATTAAAGCTCGGTAGCAACCCTGAGTTTACCGCCAGCGTGCTAGTAGCCTACGCGCGCGCTACCTATAAGATGAGTCAAGCCGGTGAAACTGGTGCGAGAACCGTGCTCGACGTCGCACCTGGTTTATTGTCGCCTAAGTCCCCTGCGCAGCTGCGCAAAGAACTGCTATAAACGCTAGCGCTGAGCTAAAAACAAAAAGCACCAAGCTATTAAGGCTCGGTGCTTTTTTTGTGTCTACTCTTTGGCACCGCTACTTTAGCTTGTGCAACGTTAATTCTTAAATTTTGGTAACGTTACCTCAGAAAAGATAAAGTATAAATTAATATCTTTGCGCTATGTAGTCAATAGTACTAAGAGGATTGTTGATGATTTAAGTCTTAATTAGTTTATATCGTAAAAGTATATTGCTACTATTTTGAAGCCCATGATAACGAGAGGTTGGGTACCTAATCATTTAGAATATAGATTAATATAAAAATATATTTTTGCGCCAAATTCATATATCTATCGCAATTACCAAGTTCAAAAATGATTGCCTCAAATATTACTTTGTAGTGATTAAAGCTATCACCACGGTTTATTTCATCGCTTATAAATGCTTGTGCTGGCCCTACCAGTTGAACGCCTAACAAAGCTGTAGGTAAGCTCACCACCTACTGTATTATTTCGATTGCTTTTGCGATATTAGAGGCATAAAAATTCCTTTTCTGTATGACATCTAACGTACTTAGGGTCTGCCATGTATAGTGTATTACAAGCATTCTACAACAACGTAGCATTGATGCGGACTCACACCCGCTACGCATATCGGCGCGCTTTCTAAAAGCCGTGAGCTGGCGGGTTTTTTTACGACAACGCCAAACCAAGTTAGGTTCATTTAGAAACTAGTCGCTAGGCTCGGAGCTAAGCGAGGAGTGGACTTTAAAAATGATCAAACTAAGAGGGTGTTCTGCACGGCAAAGAATTTTTTCGGTTTCCCATCTGTTATGCCGTTCTACTTAGAACAGAGTAGAAATATAATTAAAATTAAAAACTAGAACCGAAATTCAGTTTTCTTCCAATAAAAAAAGCAAACCTACCGTGATGATAGATTTGCTTTTAGTGATTTAAATAATTGATTTAAATAACGATATTCTCTTGTGCACCCTTTTCCCATTTAACAATATTGCTAAAGGTAATTTCAGCTCTTCTGACCATGGCTTCTTCTGTTGCATAGCCGATATGCGGAACAAGAACAGTATTTGGGGCAACTAGGATAGGGTAATCTGTAGGAACAGGTGGTTCCATCTCCACTCTATCTAAACCGGCGCCAGCGATGGTTCCATTGTGCAGTGCTTCTGCTAATGCATCATGATCAACAATCGGGCCAATGGCGGTATTGATTAACAATACGCTGTCTTTCATCAATGCCAGCTTATCTTTATCGATTAAGTTTTTGGTCTCAGCGGTTAGTGGGATATGAAGGGTGACAATGTCACTCGCCTTTAAGACGTCATCTAGCGACTTATATTCTACCCCTTTATCCACCAGCTCTTGTTTTACGCTTCTGTTATAAGCAATGACCTTGCAGCCATAAGCCAAACCTAACTTTGCGACTGCACTACCTATGTCTCCAGTACCTAATATGCCTAAGGTTTTGCCATTTAGATCATTCTGTCGGTAACCGTCCTTAGTACCACCCTCGCGGGTTACCGCATCTAACGGTACAATATTACGTAACAGTGCGGTTATTAGCCCAAAGGTCAGTTCGGCTACAGAGTTGGTGCTATAACCAGCGGCATTTGAAACCTTAATGCCTTTTTCTTTACACTTTTCTAAATCGATATGGTTATAACCTGTAAAGGCGATCGAAATATACTTGAGCTTTTCTGCAGCTTCAATAACATCGCCACTCAGTGCTGTGTTAGTGAGCACTAAAACCTCAGCATCTTTTATTCTGATCTTAATAGTCTCATCATCTAATTTTCCATCGTCATATACCACTAACTCATGACCGTTATCCGTTAAAGTTTTTGAGACTAAATTTAATTCTTCATCACTAATTCCTAGAGATTCTAAGATTACAATTTTCATTTTTCCTTTTCCCTTAATTTATTATGGTTACATTTAATAATGCTGTTAAATTTTTATCTAAGCATATAGTTGTTCAGGAGTTTTTTAAAAGTTATTCATATAAGAATAACTAATAGTAATGACCTTACTAATAGTTATGGTTGGTAGAGTCTAGGTTATAGAACTAAATAAGGCAACCCGTTCTGCTAATAGGGCGCGTATTCCTTTACGCTGTTCGCATGCTTGCGCTAGTGTCACATCAGGATAAAACCCTAACGTTATAGTGGCGTGCTGTTTATTGATGGAACGAATATAATCCATGCGCCATGATTTAGCCCTAGTTTGCTAACATACAAATACAGCCGTCTGCTATCTTGTAAGACTTATTTTTGGGCTTGGCTTGCTTGATCTGAGAATCAGTCAGTGGTTTTATTGTTTTTGCTATTTTGACGGCATCCTATTTAGCGCTGTCAGTGACTACCATAATTTAGACAACAATAAGCCCTTGCGGTGCATGGCTTACAAGGGCTTATCGTTTACTATTGTTATATTTTTTGGTGCGCTAGCCACGCATCGACTATATATTTATAGCCCTTTATTTGTATAGGTTTTATTATTTAAAATAATATTTTTAATAACATATTTAACAACATCTCAATAACGCTATGTGTGTTTGGATCGCGAGACTAAACTTATAATATTTTCAAGAAATACTGTTAGTATTTTTTAAACGCTTTATCCGTGTAATCTTGAGCTTGTATTTACCGCACCTGTTCTATTGAGTAAAGATACAAAGATATGTTTCAAGCTTACTGAATCGTAAGAAACGGTACAGGAAAATGGAACTATTGATGTGATTCGTTTAGGTGGTGCCGAATAATCTGCACATAGATAATCCCAAAATATGCGCAGAGACTATTAAAAAATTTTAGCAGCACATCGAATAAAAAAACAATGGTTGTTTTATAAAACGAAAAATATCTAGTACTTATTTTTATCTATTGTTTTGGCATCGATTAAGTCTCTGAAGACACTTATTCTCTCAGTTTGAACAATTAAGTTACCAAAGGTGAAAATAATATCTACCAAAATAATGATACCTGCCGCGAGGGTAACAATTTCGATCGGTAGTCCTGCTTGCGTAAAAACGATAGGCATACTGATTAACTCATATTAAAATCAATATTGTGACCAATTAGGTACTCAACACTACTAGGCAGTCTAAACTCTGTATGAGGTGTCTCATCCGCAACATTTTCATCACATATATGGGATGTCGCCATAGATCCTAAGCTAATCTCTTTAAGAGGGTTAAAATACTTAGCTCTAGGATCCTGCAACATCTTTACTTTGCCATCGTTTATATCAACAATAGAGTAGGCCGCTTCTGTCATGTGCGGTTCGATAAGTCATGTCGTTTCTGTGTCAAGTATATAAGTAGTCATAGTAAGCCTTGATAAATATGAGGAGCTTAGTAGTCTAGTATAAGTAGTTCCATTATAGCAGCCTATTTTAAGTGGTCTATAAGTAGAGTTAAAAGATATAAATCACTGGTTCCGTTGGGTTATACTGATGAACTTATATGATGAAATCGACTAATCAAGGCTTTAACTTACTACAAGTTTTGCTGTGTTCCTTATTTCCGGCAGGCGAACTGTACTTAACTAGCTATACTTAGCGCATAAATGACGCTGATAATGATATTGTTCATTAAATAATAAATTATCAAATAGGCTGTTCAATGGCAAATTATATCTTTATTAAAGCTCGCCAAGAAGTTAAATCATCAAAAATGCTTCAAGAGCTTGAGCAAGTTTGCAGCTTACTAACGCCAGTAGCTATTAAAGGCAAAAGCCAAGATACGGTAGAAGTATGGCCAGATGACTCGGGCTCTTTTTATGCTATTCAGAATAGTGAGAGTGTCGCTAAACCAGAGCAGGGCGCATTAATTATTGGCTGGCTACATCAGTCAGACAGTAATAAATCAGGTGCATGTAATTCTGAAGCTGATGGATCTTATGCAGTTATCAAGAATACTGAAAATGGAATATCGTTTTTTTCAGACCAGTTTGGTTCGCGGACTTTATGGTATTATTTCGATGATACTAAGATCATAGTTTCTACCTCGCAACGTGCAGTAGTTACTCTAAAAGGTTCTTTTAGACTTAATGAAGAAACGCTTGCTTGGTATCTATCTTCTGGATCTCAGGGACCATTTATTTCTTGGGACCAAGATATTAAGCAGGTACTTCCCAACTTAGAATACAAACTGGACGTTACTGATTGGTACTTAGACTCAAAACAAAAACCAGGTATGGATATACCACCGTCAGGTAGTACAAAAATGAGTGACTACCTTGATCTCTATCAGAATCAAGTGACTGAATCACTTGATCAAATTATTAATGAATATCCTGAAGGTCAAGTGTTAATGCCCTTATCTGGAGGCCTAGATAGCCGCTTGCTCTTGGCCCTCAGTAACAATGCAGACCTCGATGATAAGCTTTCTCTGGTCAATTGGGGCGTATTGAATCAGAAAGGCATTTTTGATGATAAAGTAGCTGCCCAGCGCGTAGCTAATTTTTATAAGAAAAATCTGTTAGATATGTCTTTGCCTACTGAGATTAGTGCTTATGATCAAGTTCTAGATCATTTTTCAGAGGCAAGTGAAGGACGTATTGATCATTTTAACGCTTTTACAGATGGCTTTAAGATGTGGGATGAGTTTTTTCAACGTGGGTATCGAATGATTATAAGGGGTGATATTCCATTTCCTGCAGGACTTTGCCTTGATGAATTTCAAGTTAGAACTATGATGGGGTTAGAATTATTCAGTGATTATTCAAATATGAATGATTTCAACGTAAAAGAATATTCTGAGCCACAGAAAGAATACTTAACTAAACGTTTAGAGGGGGAGTCGCTAATAAGATGGAGAGATCGAACTTTAACTGATATTCGCGTGCCCATCGTAATGGCGGCATATTCACATCAAATAAGTGCATTTGCGGAAAACAGAACCCCGATGATGAGCTGGTCTTTATTTAAGCTTTATATGGGGTTACCTGATAAAGAAAAAGGAGACAAGCTGCATATTAAAATGCTGTGGCAAAAATATGACCGCAGTGGTGTTCCTTCCCATGCAGTAGGTTCTTTACGTTCGATGGACTCGTACTTTAATAATAAGGAAGGTAAAAAGTATTTGCTGGATAAGCTTGCGCTTCTTATAGAAGGTAAATACCTTTCTTCGAGTTTGGTTGACTCCGTTCATGAGATTCTTTCTAAACAGGAGTTCTCATCACTAGAACAACAACATACAGCAGTTTCCAAGAAAGCTTTAGTTTCTCAAAAAATTCAGACGTTGTTGTCCAACCATCTACCAGCTTTACCTAAAGCCTATCTTAAATCTAAGCGCTCTAAGAAGCTATCGGTAATAACTATCGCTTATCGTATCGTGCTTGCAGAAAAAATTATTACTATGTATGGAACTGATGCAAGACAGATTAAGGAAAGCGAATGATTCCTATTAAACGCATTCTTCATAATGAGTGCAGCAGCTACCTGTAGTATAAATTTCTTATTTTGCACAAATAACTCCTAAAACCCCTTACGAGTATATTCACAAGTACACTGAGCTAAGTCATTCATTAATGATATGGCTGTAAGCATTGATATTAATACGTTTTATAACTATACCATGGTACCTCACTAGGGAACTGAACCCATCTAATTAAACCTACTTTCTGTATAACCAAACATCATTTGAAGCCCTCTGACGCGTATAATCAGAGAGGCTTTTTTAAGTCTAAAATTATTGATTGTATAAACTTGAGGGGTTTCTATGGCCAAAGTAATATCACCTGAGAAGATGCAAGGGCTCTTAGATTGGACTTACGACAAAGCTGTTCAAGGTATACCAGGAATGGGCTCTGCTATTGATTTAGCAGAAGACTATATGACTGGGCCAGGCACAACAGAAGATAAGGTTAATTCCTTAATACGTTGGCAGAACACTAAAGCAGGTTCTGCGGGTTTCATTGCAGGTCTAGGAGGTTTAATAACTTTACCTGTTGCTCTACCTGTAAATATTGCATCTCTGATTTATGTTCACATACGCATGGTTGCTGCTATTGCTCATATGACGGGTCACGATTTAAAGAATGATAAAGTAAAAGCTTTAATCTATCTCTGTTTGTTAGGCAGTAGTATGGATGAGGTTGCTAAAGATTCTGGCATTACTTTTGGCACAAATTTTACCACTAGTTACATAGAAAAGAATGTCACTGGAGTGGCACTTACTAAGATTAAGAGAGCAGTTAGTTTTAGACTTGTTACGAAATTTTCTACTAGAGGTTTAATTAATTTAGGTGGGGTAGTTCCTGTATTGGGTGGTGTGATTTGTGGTGGGTTTGATATTTTCACAACAAATATTGTTGGAAACCAAGCTAGAAAAGCTTTTCTTGTATTCGAGCCAACTGATTATAAGGTTGATCTAAGTAGTTTTAAAGATGTTAGTTCTAGTACTCTAAATACTCCTTAATGGGACGTCTCTTAAACTGCGAAGCATTTTTATAGATGATTAATCATCTCAAACAATCCCAGCGTGGTTCAGCATACGCATCAAAGAAAGTCTTTTTATAGTATTCCTCTGCCCAAAAGTGATATTGATCATGTCGCAAACCTAGAGAGCATTAAAAGCATACTGCACACACCAGTATAAACCATGGCATATGCGGCGTCTTTCTAGTAAAAAAACGCTACAGCATTAAAAAGGCAGTAAACCGTAATAGTGGCATGATTAGATAATTAAAATATTAAAAGAGTATCATGTGGGGATTATTTGCATAACAGATGGTAAAAAAGGGGGAGTAATACCCACTTTTTTATGAATATTTTTTATTAGGAAAGGTCATGATTCTTCGTTTTATTGCGCGTCATAGCACGTTGATTATGCCAGTTTGCGCCATTGTGGGCTTTATTTTTCCAAACTTATCCAATGCAGTATTGGTATATTTACCCCAAATACTGTTCTTCTTGATGTTTTTTACTTTACTCGGCATTGACCAATATGCGCTGTTAAAGCGTATAGCGACAAGCTATGTGTGGGTTTTTGCCTTGTTACAAAGCGGGGGCACGTGTCTAGTTTTAGTATTAATTGCTTATGCGCTCGGGGTACGTGGCGATTGGCTATTGGCGATTGCAGGTCTTGGTGCCACTGCCCCCTTGTTTGGTAGTGGCGCGTTGGTCAATGCGGTGGGGTTCGATGCACAACTGGCGACGGCAAAAACTATCGCTGCTACGCTCGTTATGCCATTTACATTATTAGGCATATTGTGGCTATTAGGCGATGAAAATGCGCATTTAGACGTTGGTACTTATATCATGCGCTTATTAGTTTATATTGTTATGCCGATGGTGCTAGCTGTGGCGGTACGTCGGTTTGTTTCACCTGCTATTTTGTCACGTTATTATCCCAAAATCGGGCAGTTCAATATTTTACTGCTGATGTTGTTTCCACTGGGCCTGATGGCGGGGTTTCGTACCACCTTTGACCATAATCCATGGCAAGCGTTGTTATTACTAGTACTAAGTTCGGTATTAGCATTGGTGTTTTATTTTAGCGCTTATATAATATATCGGCGTTTTGGCTATGAAAATGCCATTGTCGCTGCGCTGGTGTGTGGCGGACGCAATGTATTACTTGCTTACACCATAACTATGCCCTTTATGGGTGCGATGTTTTTGCCGTTACTGGGTGCTTTTCAATTACCAGCATTTTGCTTGCCCTTACTGGGAAAATATATGGCAAAACGCCATACAACATAAAACTCGATCTATGGATTTAAAATCAGGTTTCAGTTCATCGAGTCTATTAAATTTTCACTTAAGGTAACGTTGATAGTTACTAATTCAGGAATATCGACTGGCTCACCAGTCTTAGGATTTCTACCCTTTCGAGCACCTCTTCTGGCTTTCTGAAAGGTAGCAAACGCTATCAATTTTAATCTTTCATTTTCTTCTAGTTTATTTGTATTTGCATAAAATCGCCGTGAGACTATTACCATCACCATGACGGGTTGTTTTTTGTGGTGCTAAACACGACGAGTTAATATTTTTAACAACATCGTAGTGGTGCTAGCAGGTAATGAATAAAGACATGATAGTAACTAAACAGAGGGTTTGAGGTAATGCGAGGTTATGTCTAAATACAATGATTGGTGCGCCCACCAAGACTCGAACTCGGATCGATCGCTTAGGAGGCAATTGCTCTATCCTGTTGAGCTATAGGCGCATTAAGGAGTTCCATTGTAAAAAAAAGCGCTTATAAAAGCAATCCATAATAAGTAATTAAGCATTATGTACCATTGCTGAGCGCATCAGCGACTTTAACTGACGGTTGTCCGCTGGCTTTTTTGCCGCGTGATGCTGGATTAAATAAATCATCCACACTATTTTTGTAGCCATCAATATTATCATAACCGTATTTTTTTAAGATGTCTTGTCCAGCACTCGAGAGTAAAAAATTTCGGAAACTGACAGCAATAGGATTGTCCGTTAGAATAACGCCATCAACTGACTCGGTGTTTTTTACTGCATAGCTAAAAGAAGCTAAGTGACGTGCCTCAATACTATCATTGCCAGTTGCAGGGTTTGCATTTACAGGGTTTAAATTGTTTTGTGCTGTACTACGGGTATTGATCTCACTATGGTTAAGCTTAGTTTGAGCATCATTAAGTAGAGCCTGTAGGGGTATCAGTCGAGTTTGCGCAATTTTTTCATCGGCTATAATAACGTCAATATGGATGGGTAAGGACGATGGCTTATTATTAGCGTTACTAGTACCCGGCAAAGTGAGTAATGATTTAGCAGGGACGTATAGGGCCAAAACTTGCGTATTAGGATAGCGTGACTCAAACTTCATAATCACATCATCTAACGCCGCCTGTAATTGTTCTTCGGCTTGCACATGTAGGATGCTAGTCGCAATTGTATTTATATCGTCTCCACTGGTGTTAGTGGACTGCTCACTTTCAGTAGCCATAATAGGTAATGGGTCCGCATTTTTACGATTACTGCTCCATAGCCATGTAAAGATACCAATGAAAATAAGCAGTATTAATACAAGTAGTGCAGCCAATAGCAGTTTGTAGTCTTTCATAGTTAACCGCTCGTGTCTTAATTAATGTTTTATCAGTAAATAAAATTATTCTAATGAGTCAAATATGATGATGTATAACTTCATCCGCCAGCTCTGCCAACATATTATTGAATATATCGCTTGCTGCGGTTGAAGTAACTAATCTAGCTTGCGAGTATGAAGTCGAGTGATGGGCGGCTAATAGAGAGAGTCCGGTCGCAAGCTTTTCTTTGGGTCAATCAAAGTCTTGTACCTTACACTATGCTTCAAATAAATTTAGAGAGCTGCCATATACTGCTGCGGGCAAGTTTAGAGTGTCCAGTTTTTGGGCTAATATAGGGCCATAAATAACTTGCCGATGACTGACATACAATTCATTGGTATCATCAGTATAGGGCTGCCGCCGTTGCCACGCAGTCTTATCAACCTTCATCCGTGGCAGCTCCCACAGCGCACTGCGGTAATAGTCAACGTATAATCGCCGCTTGGGATGAACAAAGATATCATCAATTGGACGCAGTGGTATTATATGCAGTCATCTCATTGTTAAAAAGAGTCAAACAGGTTGTTTCTATCAGAAATTGTAACATAGCCCTTCAATCATGATTAAACCTTCATACATGCGTCACCATCTGTCGCAAACTAATACGCTACTGCCTTGTTTGCTAGTAACTAACCGATATCAATGCCACACTATGATGCTGCTAAGTATTCGCCCTTGATAAACTGTCATTTTGCCTTATGTCATCGCGAATGTTGTTTTAAGTTGTGTTCTTATTTTCTTGTACTTCATTGCCATAATTAGATGATTCTCTATGTTTACTATTATTCAGTCCCACCGTACCGAACGTTTGGTTGAGCAGTTGCTGACCGCTTATAAATCTAAAAATCAGCCTATTTTTGAAGAGTTTGTTGTGATTGTGCCGTCAATGGTACTCGGCGATTGGCTAGATAAGTCTATTGCTAGTCAAGCGGGTATCAGCACTTTGGTCACGACGACGTTTTGGGGTCAGTACCAGTGGACGTTAATGCAAAAAGTGCTGGCTGAATATAATACGTGGCTGGAAAATACGCAGTCAACTCAAGAAATAGTGACCGTACCAGAAGTGGCAGTATTGACGGGGGCAGTGATGCAATGGCGTCTGTTTGGTTATTTTACTTATTATCAAAATGACATCATGGCGAACGATCAACATCCATTATATCCTTTATTGTCCGCATTATTAGATGTGGAGGCCGACCGTAGTCAGCAAGATGTGCGTCTATGGTCGCTGGCTACTGACTTTTCGCGCGTGTTTAGTCGTTATTTAACCCATCGGGAAGGGTGGTTAAATCTTTGGTCGGACAACAAAGCAGTGGACGTCGCTGCCATGGTGGCAGCCAAAGACGAGCTGACCATGACGTTTGATAAGTATGCGGGCGAAACACCGGAGTGGTTGGTTGCCCATTATACCGAGCTTGAGGCGGCACAGCGGCATTTATGGCACCTACTATTTGCAGCAGTATATGAGCATCGTTCCGCTATTGAGACGCGGTTTTGGGAGGTTATGTCGGATAAGACTCACAACACAGGGATAGATATACAAGCCATATTACCCACCCAGATGCATATTTTTACGATTCAACAGTTGCCTCAAAATGAGCTAAATTTTTTGCAGCGTTTATCAAAATATATGCATATTACCTTATTACATTACAATCCCTCGCAGCTGTTTTGGGCAGATATCGTGGATAAGCAGTGGCTACAGCGCCAGCAGGTGATTAACCCTGAAAGTGTGTTTTTACGGGATTATGGGCACACCCTGTTATCACGCTTGGGCAAGCAGTCGCGTGAGACTTTTGCGATGCTGGCAAGTTTGTCTGGCAACGAAGATAAAGACGATTTTAAGTTGGTTTGGGAAGATCGGTTTGATGTAGAAGAAAATCCAAGAACTGTCAACGCGATACGTACTAATAAAAATACAGAACGTCCGTTAAGTTTGCTCGCGCATTTGCAGCAAGATGTTCTCATGTTGGATGAAAGCGCTACCCAACAGGCAACCTCAGGGCGGGTCAGTGCCGCATTAGGGACGCAAATGGCGCTCGATTTAAATACAGAGCAAGATTATAAAAATAGCCTAAGTAATCATAAAGGGTATCAAATCCTTAAAGATAATGAACCATTAGAAACCGAATGGTATAGCGATGATACCCTAAAAAATAAATACTATGAGCAACCACGGCAGTGGCAATTGTCACAATATGATAATAGCCTAAGTATTCACTCATGTCACAACTTACAGCGTCAGCTTGAAGTACTGCGCGGTATGATTGGACGCTGGCTCAATGACACTAATAACGATGGAAACACTCGCCATCTGTCTGATATTGTCGTACTCCTCCCTGATGTTGACCGTCATCATGATTTGATTACCTCTGTATTCGTGACTGGTAAAGGTCAGGATGGTTTGAGTCTACCTGCAAAAGTCACAGGAGTGGTTGATAAATCAATTCGCCAACTGTGGGAGGCGATAAGTGGGTTTTATGGTTTACTAGGTAGCGATACGGCACGCTTTGAGTCGGCTGAAGTATTGGATTGGTTAATGCTACCACCATTATACGAAAGTCTAGGATTGACCCATGAACAAATGAGCCGTGGCTGTGATTTGTTAGAACAAGCAGGTTTTGTTCGTGGGTTTGATGAAGCACATTTGCAGCACAGTTTGGACGCCCAAGACTATGACTACCGTTTTAGCTTTGTTTATGCGCTAGATCAAATAGCATTGGGCTTAATCATGCCCGAAGCGAGTATCAGCGATTGTTTATATCCCGATAATTGGCAAGACAATACTTTAGCTGAAAAAACAGTACCTATTTCCGCCATTAGTTTAGACGATGCTCTTATTATTGAAGCTTTATGCCGTGTCCATGCTGGCATTAATGGCTGCCGTAACGAGTACCAAGCGCGCTATAAAGCTGAGGATTGGCTGGACCGGATTGAAACTAATATTATCCATCCTTACTTTGGTGCATTTGACCAAACCCGTCCCATGCGCGCGATTTTTAATGCAATGAATGGCTTTAAAAGTAGTCTGCGAGCCAACCGGCATTATCAGCGTTATCATACTGGCAGCAAGCATGACAGTACTGCGAATGCCGATAATAACAATAGCAATGATAACAATAATGTGAGCGCTACGTTAGCCGCTGGGCAAGTCGAAGCGCGGCTGTCACAAGTGAGTAATTTACCCCTCAAGCTTAGCTTTATGCTGGATAGCATTGAGGATGAGTTAGAGAGTCAGCAAGTCAGTGCTGAGCCTACGGGTGTGATTACCTTTGGGCGTTTTGGTGCGCTACGTAATGTACCGTTTGGGCTGGTCGTGATGTTAAATATGGACTTGTCGGAGTTTCCCAATCGTGACCGTGATAATCGTTATGACTTAATGAAGGCGGGCTTGGCTCAACGCGGCGATAGATTCAGTGAAGACGATGATAACGGCGCGTTCTTAGACGCCTTACTGTGCGCGCGTGATTCTTGCTGGATTTTTTATAATGGTCAACGCCTGACCGATACTCATGAGCATCTGCCGGCCAACCCAGTCAGTGAATTATTACAGTTCTTAAAGGGGGAGGTGCAATGGCAATGGGATCCGCTAAAACTATTAGGGACGGAATCACTAGCTACTGATAGTAATCATGGGAATGACAGCGAGATTAATGACAACAATAATGCGGCATTAACCGCACAAATTCAGCGTTACTTGCCCAAGCTTATTGAACAGTGGCTGGTTACCCAGCACCCTGCATTGCCGTTTGCAGAAGAGGTGTTTATAAGGCCAGAAATATTAGACACGCAAGCAATACTTGGCTCTGAAGTCAAACAAGACTTTATACAAATCTTAGAGCGTGCGATGCAAGGTGAAAAGCTAAATCAGAAAAGAACCAATGCGCCTGCAAAAGTCTGGCAGGACGTATTTGAGCGTCTACAAGCGCAAGATAAAGATAACGCACGCCTTCCTATTAAAGTGAATTTACCGTCTAAAGCGGACTATGCCACCATTGCTCGCCGTATTCACCCAGATAATGGAGTTTGTAATGAGGATAGTAGAGCCGATACTGGCCAAGCCTTCGACGTTACCCACGTTGATATGCAATATTTATATCTACAAGTTCGTCATCCGGCAAAGCACTTCCTAAAAAAGCAGCAAGTGCATATTGTATTACCAGCGGAAGATACTGTATATCAAGAGCCGTTATCCTTATCAAGCTTAGATGCGTATACCATCAATGCGCAGTTGCTCAGTGACATGCATGGCAATACTGCTACTGACTCTAATCATACGGGCTCTAATGATATTGAGAGCGACAATAAACAGGCGCAGCAACTGAGTCGTTTATTATACGACCCTGTCATGCCAGCTGGTGTCGCACGTCAATCGACTCTAAACTATCAACAACTTAAAATCACTGAGCAATACCGTGAGTTTGCTGAACAGTTATTAAAGATGGGCATTGACGTTAAGCCTTCTCATAATACCAATATCGATATGCAAGCCACCGAGCAGTGCTTCACGTTACTGACTCCGTGTGCCGAAAAAATGATTCGCGTTCACGCGCCTGAAATGAATGCTCAAGGTCAATTAAATATTAAAGGTATCGTTCCAATAGATATCGGTTCGCCATCAGCGCTGTCAGCAGAGACATCAGCTAAGTTATGGATCAATATTTTGCCTAATAGCGCCCGCACCCAGCATCTATTACGCTTTTGGTTGGCACACGTCTTTTGGCAAGTGGCGCGGCGTACTACTGAGGAGCAAGTCGCTAATAATGATGGCAGAAGTATCTGGCGTTTTAATAAGTCTAGTGAAGAGCACACAAAATACAAAGGTAAAACTATTTTTGAGCTTGCGCCTATTACTTATAAAGTCGCGTTAGCCGAGCTATTGAAATGGGTACGCTTTGCTCAGATTGCTGCTAGTACGGTAATCACAGTGTTACCAGTGTATGCGATTACTTACCTTGATAAAGTAAATGTTGCTCAAGGTAAAGACAGTATTTATCAGCTTAAACGTAGTGATTTTGAGAACTGGTTATGGTCAGGCTATAACAATGATAGGGTTTATGACACCTGCTCGCAGCATGAGCTATGGCAATATATATTACAAAAACAAGACGCTTTTACCGCTTTGACTAATGCGCTGCCCATATTAGCACCTTTGTTATTTGGCGCTATGAATGACGCTTTGAAGCCGTGTCCATGATGGCCTTTAAGGATAATGAACGCTATAGCTGTGTAGTTTGATAACTGATTAAGTGGCGATGCTATTACCAGACTATTACTATGAATACCAAGAACAAGTGACCTTTTATGTTTCAAACTATGCCTAACAATAATAACGAAAACAATAACACTCATCACTCTGAAGCTGTTGAGACGACATCGAGGCCCCATACCCACAATCAGCAACCGCCTCAAAAATTACCAGCCGTACGAGTGCCGCTAAATGGTAAGTATCTGATAGAAGCATCAGCAGGTACCGGTAAAACATGGACGCTGACTGGTATTGTGTTGCGCTTATTGATTGAGGCAAAACGCGCTCCTGAGCATATTATTGCCACTACTTTTACCCGCGCCGCTGCCGCTGAGATGCGCGAACGTATCCATGCGCGGCTGGTTGATTTTTATCAATTATTGCAATGGCTTAACAAGCTACAAGCTAACCCTGAAACCCATGATATTCTTTATCCGCAACTGATAGGTAACAGCGCTAAGCAACATAAGAAAACGTTGATATCTGCCAGCCATAAAATCGACGACGAGGTAAAATCTTCTATAAAAGTTAGTCCAGAGCAGCGACAGGCAAGAGAGGTATGGTTAGAGCGGCAAGCGTCGCTAGCAGGGTATGCAGATTTAATGACTGACCCTATTAATAGTCATTTGTTGACCTACCTGCTCGACAATACTGAACGCTATCCTTTCATTGAGGCCATCAGGCGCACCGCCTTAGTGCTCACAACCTTAGATAAGTTGTTTGTGGGAACGTTAGACAGCCTGTCACAAAAGTGGCTGTCTGAATACAGTGCCGAGACTGGTTATCAGCAAGGGATGCAAATCAGTGACCATGAGCAAATTGTCATTGAAAGTATCATTCACGATAAAGTACGCGCGTTCCACAGCCAGATGTATCATCAGCAACCAGAGATTTATGCGCTATTACAGCATACTAATCGCTTAACAGCGCCTGCTGATCATCTGTCTGTCGCGCAAAAATCCCTTCAATTTATCTCAACGCCTATTGAAACTGTTGAATTGGGCGACGCTATTGATTTTGAGGGATATCAGCAGGCGTTGGCACGTTTTAAAAATTGCGACTTAAAGGATGTTGAGCCGTATTTTGATAAGGACTATCGTAAGGCTCAAGGCTTTACAGGTAATGCTAGCCTTGGTACGAAAGCTGATAGGATAATCAGTATCCAAAGTGCTATTCAGCAGTATGATATGACTTTTTTTGAGCATTTAGATACCGAAGCCCAAAAGTTTTATGATGCTTTGCCCCATGCTTTTTTGAGTAAAGAGGAGGGCGGTAAAGGTTTTAATAAAGGTAAAGAAGCCGAGCGCTTAGCTTTTATCAATCTTGAAAGCATACAGGCGTTAAAAGCGCTGCATGATTATGCCGAACATATTGAACGTTATCTTGATTCACTGATTGAGATTCTTAACCGCAATATTGCGCTTACCGTACGAGATAAATTACCAGCGATACTAGAAGCCAGACGCGAGACGACTTTTGCGCTGCAAATGGTACGGTTAAACCAAGCGCTATCTGGTAAGCAAGGTGAGCGGCTGGCACGTTATATTCGCCATCATTACCCTGTTGCATTGATTGATGAGTCGCAAGATATCAATGGCGAGCAGGCACGCATGATTGAGCGTATTTATATCAATCAAGACCATAAAGATGCTAAAGAAGCCAGTCGTAGCTTTTTACTATTGGTCGGTGATCCAAAACAGGCGATTTATGGTTTCCGTGGCGGTGATGTGGCCAACTATAACGCGATGAAAGCACACTTTGATAATAAAAATATGATGAGCCTTGATGTCAATCGCCGTTCAAACGAGCGCTTGATTACCGCGTTAAATCATTGGTTTGGCCGCTCGAACCCGACTATTAATGCTGAAGATATGATTACTAACGATACCTCAGCTTCGCAAAGCGCTGATCAATTGGCGCAATTAGGTAAAAGTATTTATTATCAGCATATCACCGCTGCCAATACTAATACGCGTGTGTCATGGCAGCAGCCTGTAATTGAACAAGGTATGGCGTCATCTGATGTAGTTGCTATATTACCGGACAGTCCTGTTAGCGTGATTCATCTGCCTTACAATAAAGAAGCAAAATATAATGCTTGTGAGCTGACAGCGTTGCATATCGCCGCCTTATTAGCCAGTCAACAAACCATAGAGGGACGTCCGTTAAAACCAAGCGACATCGGGGTGTTAGGACGTAGAAAGCAAGAGTTAAAGCAAGTTGAGGACATGCTGACTAAGCTTGGTGTGCCAACGCTTGAGACCGCAGAGACCAATGTTTTCGATACCGTTATCGCTGCTGATTTGGTCGCATTATTAGAAGCCATGCTACGCCCATATCGACGTGATATTATCAATCGGGTGTTAACCAGTCATCTTTATCAGTTAAGCCTCGATGAGGTACAAGCACTGATGCTAAGTGTTGATGCTGATGTTAACAATACAGAAGTACAAAATCCTGACTCTGAACCTGTAGAACTCAAACAACGTTATCATGATTTTCAGACTTATCTAAAGACAGCGGCCAACCATTGGCAACATGGGGGCATCTTATCGGCATTACATTATGTGTTGGCATATAACCCGATGGCCACACCAAAAGAGGGGAAGCAAGGTCAAAGCCTTTGGGTCGGTCTTGCAGGCTTAGAAGATGGCGCACGATACCTAATGGACTTACGACACTTGTTAGACATTTTAGCGCAGCATGGGATGCACATCGGTGAGCATGAGTTATTGGCATGGTACAAAAAAAACATGAACAGCAAGCACACACCAGAGTGGGCGAAACAGCAGCCATTACCGACCGAATCAGGCGTGCAACTGATGACCATCCATAAGTCAAAAGGTTTAGAGTTTCCAGTCGTTTATGTCGTGGGTATGGATGGTGCTAGTCCTAAAGCGGGTAGCCGTAACAAACATAACTTATATTTATATGACCATGATATTGATAATGAACGAACAGAACGACGTTTATCTGCCAGTGCGGGTCAGCCACATAGTAAGTCTGCAAAAGGCGAGTTATCATTGGATTACTGTGCCCAATTTGAAACCACTGAAAACTATGAAGAATTGCGACGCCTTGCTTATGTGGCCTTCACTCGTGCCAGTGAGCAGCTGTATATAGTGCTGAGCGATGTTTATAGTAGCGCAGGAGCCGAACGTAAACCGATTTTGAAATGGCTAGATGGTGATAATAAGGATAAAGCCTTTACGCTGCCGGAACGATTACAAGACCAAATTGGCTGGGTAGAATATCAAACCATTGAGACCGCAGCCGAAGCGGTTATTACTACTAATAAACAAGACGCACGCGCTACGCATTTATCAGCAAAAGCGACCCCAAACCCTATTATTCGTATTGATTACCAACAGGCTTATGATCAGCTACAACACAGTTATTTTAAAGGGTGGGCGAAAACCAGCTTTACTGCGTTATCGCGGCAGTTAAGCGAGCAAAGCCAAGCCCTCGCTATTTTTGATGATGGTATAGAGGACGAGCTAGACATAACTGACAGTATAATAGTGTCAGAAAATAACTCCTCTAGCGCTGATCAAAACGATGGTGGTAATGGCAGTATAATAACAGCAGACGACATTCGTTTTCGCTTTGTTAAAGGGGCCAATGCTGGCACTTTTTTGCACCAAGTTTTTGAGAAGATAGATTTTAATAATAAAGATAAATGGACGGCCATCATAGACCAAGGTATCCGCCAGTATCAGTTGCCACTTAGCTATACTAGTGCGGAGTATCAAGAGCGCCTGCAACCACAAAGTACGTCAGACTTAGAAAGAGAGTTAGCAATTACGGGTGAATCTATTGAGTCAATAGCAGATAATGCGTCGTTAGCCGTTGCTCATGACGATCTGATAGCTTGGGTCGCTGATGTGTTGGCTGCACCATTGCTCGCATCTGGTCAGCCATTACAAGCGTTAGTGCCCAAACAGCGTATTGCTGAGCTGGGCTTTAATATGGGGTTGGCTGCTGGTTTTACACCGGAAGGTATTAACGATGCCTTTACAGAACATCTGCCTGATGAGCCCGAAAAACATATTCAGCTTACCTCTCAGTATTCTGATTATATCTATCGCTATTTGCGCGGTGAGATTGACTTAGTTTATGAATATGCTGGCAAGTACTATGTAGTGGATTATAAAAGTAACTATTTAGGAAATAGCCTAAGTAATTATAACAATGAAAGTCTAAGTGCCGCTATGAATAAAGCAGGTTATTGGTTACAAGCTGCTATCTATCAAGTGGCTTTACATCGTTTTTTACGCTTGCGCTTGCAAAATTACGAAGGTAACGAGACTCAATATCTGGGAGCAGTGGAATATGTGTTTTTACGTGGTATTGATTCACAAGGACTGCATAATTACGGACGTATTCAATGGCAAATCCCTTTTGCATTGGTAGACGCCTTAGATAAGTTGTTTGGCAAACCAACTCCATAATTGCTAATTCGCCATCACCTAACAACCGCTATGGCAATACGTGTGAGCTGCTAAATATAAAAGATAAGTTATAAAATAATTAATGGGTACATTATGAATAGTTCTATAAATAAGAATATAAAACCAATAACCAATCCAGTTGCTGCTGAAAACGTAGGCAAAGACGTAATCACTGCTACAAAAGTTAAACCGGCACAACTGCTGGCGAGAAATGATGTAAAGAGTAACACTCAAAGTAAAGTCGATAGCACCATTAATAATAGCTGGGCTACCACCATCAGCCGCTATCTGTTAGAGCGTCGTAAGCAGACGCAGACCGCCTATCAAGCCCAGTTGCAACCGAGCCCAGTTACTACTAATGAAGGTAGCGATACCGAAAACTGGTTGTTTGAAGCTGTGTTTGAAATACTCGTACAACGTTTAGAAGAGGGGCATACCGTACTGGTTTTGGAAGTTGTTGCGGATAGTGATACTGATAATAATTTCAATAGTAATGCTGACAGCTTTGCGCTTAGTAATGGGCTGCAGGATGACAATGCCAACTTATCGACATGGCAACTACAGTTATTACAGCCATTGTTACAACCGCTAGTTATCCAAGCTGAGGGTATTTTGGCAGCGACGATGACGACTGGTATCGAAATACTAGAGAATAAAGAGTTATGGCAAGCGGCATTATTACAGTCCTCATTACCTATTTATGAAAAGCAGATATTAGAGCAGCGTTATGTCACTTGTAGACAGCTTTATAACTTCTTAATAGCTGGCAATCATCCCCAAAGTGAAACGCTTAATCTACAAAAAAATAGCCTAAGTAAATTTATCACACTATTAGAAAAAAACCCGCTATTCAGTAAGGCTAAAAACAATAGCAAAAATATTGATAGCCCCATAACTTTTCAAGAAGAGAAAAACTTACAAAGTGAGTTATCAGTAGATGACAACTTAACAGTAACTATATGGCTACACCGTACATGGCAAGCAGAATATGCTCTTGCGCGCCACATTATGCGTATTAAAAACCAAACGGTTAACAAATTGCCTATCACTCTCAACCCACTCTTAAACACTGAGCAGCAAGATGCCATTCATATGGCTAATAACTCGGCCTTTAGTATCATTACTGGAGGGCCGGGCACAGGAAAAACCTTTACCGTTGCGCAACTCGTTATAGCTTTACAGCAAGCACAAGCTGAAGACGTAATAGGGGACAGCGTTAGTAAGACGAATCTCGCACTTGCAGCGCCTACTGGTAAAGCGGCTCAGCGTATGCAAGAGTCGCTACAAGATGCACTGCAACAAGCAGGCGTTACTATGCAATTGCCTGAAGCTAAAACAATTCACCGCTTGCTGGGTATCGGGCGCGGCGGGCAACCACGTTATAACGCTGATAATCCATTGAGCGAAGACATTGTTATTGTTGATGAAGCCTCAATGCTGGGAGTAGAGCTAGCAAACTATTTGGTTAGTGCGATAAAGCCCAATGCGCGGCTCATCTTATTGGGTGATGCCAATCAGTTGGCTGCAGTGGATGCAGGTGCCGTGTTGGCTGATTTATGCCGCATTCCTGCACTACAAGATGTGCATCAACGTTTAGAGGTAAGTCGTCGCTTTAGTGCAGAGTCGGGCATAGGCAAGCTGGCTCGACTTATCAATCAAAACGATACAGATCTGCCTGCTGTTTGGGAATTGCTGCGAGATGATGAAGCTTTAAGTTTTTATCAGGCATTTAATACTGCGTCAGATATTCCTAGTACTAGTAACAAATTAACATTAAATAGCCTAAGTGATTATAATAGATATTTTGAAAGAACAAAAAAAATACTAAAAAAAACAACAAAGGAAAAATCCATACCAGCGCTTGAGCACATTAAGAACTATAAAGAACTTATGATATCGCTTAATACTTTTAAAGTACTCACAGCAGGGCATTACGGACAACATGGCGACCATTATATTAATAACTACCTCAGTGAACAGCATAAAAATCAGCTTAAGCTGCCCTTATCTAAATCACCTTGGTACCACGGGCGTCCAGTAATGATATTACAAAACAATTACGAGCTAGGTTTATTTAACGGTGATATCGGCATCTGTCTACAGACAGATAGAGGGCGCTTACAAGTATTTTTTGAGAATAAAGCTCAAGGAATCTCTGTTAATATGCTCAGCGATGAAACCACCGCAACCGCTTATGCAATGACTATTCACAAGTCACAAGGCTCAGAATTTGAACATATAGCCATTAGCTTTGATGATCAAAATACAAGATTACTCAGTAAAGAGCTTATTTATACTGCAGTTACACGCGCCAAAAAACGGGTTTCTATTTTTAGTACTGCCTCTGCATTTACTTACGCACTGTCAACGCCAACGGTGCGCCAAACTGGGCTAGCACTGCAATTCTCTAAATTTAATTAGAGATACTAAACAGAAAGTCACTTGAAATTATTTTCCATAAACAATTAAAATGCTAAAAAAGCAGAAGCATAAATGCAGAATTTCAAAACAGTTTTAAATAAAGTTAATAATATTATCTATATGGCTAATCAGATGACAATAAGTTGCGTTATAAAAGAACAGCAGAATGCTGATTATGCGGCGGGTAGATTTACACTAAATTTTAAGCTGGCTGATAGGCTGATAACACGGACTGTTCGTTTTAGAGTGTCAAAGACAACGCCAACTAAAATAGGGCAGTTCGTTACTTTTTGGGAGAAAGATACTGACACTATCAATCAACCTTATCGTATCGACAATGCGCCAGATTTATTAGTCATTGCCGTTTTTAATAAAGAGCTTAAATTTGGATAGTTTGTTTTTCCAAAGGATATTCTTATTAACAAAGATATCCTCAAGTCACATATAACCACAGGAAAAATGGGTATGAGAGTCTATCCAAGCTGGGATAAGCCAACTAATAAAACAGCAATACAAACTCAACTATGGCAATTGGACTATTTTTTTAAAATTAGTCATGTAAGTACGATACCTATAGATAAAATACTAGCGCTATATGCTCAATAAAATTATTTTCAATCAAAAAAAGCACCCATTAGGTGCTTTTTTAAATATATCTTACTAACAAAGAATGCGAATTACATTTTATCTTCTTTAATAGCATAAATACCTGGTAGATGACGCAAGTAACCATGAAAGTCCATGCCACAACCATAGACATAACGATCAGCAACATCAAGACCAACGAAGTCAACATCGAAGCCTTCTACTTTACGGTCATGTTGCTTGTTAAGTAAAACACAAGTTTCAATAGACAAAGGATTCTCTTTACCCAGCTCTTCTACAATAGTTTTTAGGGTAATACCTTCATCAAAAATATCATCAATCAGTAATATGTGCTCGCCTGCAAGATTAACGTCAGGCTTAAACTTCCAATCAAGCTCGTTGGTACCTTGATTGTCACGGTAGCGCGAAGCATGAATATAATGCATGCGATGGTAGAAGGTAAGATGGGTAAGTAGTTGACCCGCTGGAATAAGACCACCGTTCATCACGACCATAACAATCGGGTTTAGCCCAACATAATGTAGATTAAGCTGGGCAGCAAGGCGCTCATAAGCAGCGGCCACTTCAGTACTACTAATAAGGCACTCTGAGTTACGCAGGGTTTGTTCAATTTCTTGATTGCTGATTTGAGTCATGGGGTTGCGCCTTCGGTAAAAAGTGCTGATTATTCTATCAAGTTTTACTGGTTTTGCCCAATATAACGTACCTTTGGAACAAAAATAAATCTCTGCAGTGAACAGTCTTTGCTAATCGGCCATATCTATAAGAAAAGGACGATAAAAACGTGCTAAACGATTTAAGCCATCATCAGGAAGTTGTGGTAATAGCTTATTAAGCGCCATACTCATTCCCTTATCAATAGCAGCTTTAGCCACTGGCACGGATTTGCGTTTAATCATCCCAAGCTTAAGCGTTTCAGTGAATCGGCTCATAAAATGCGTTAACGCATCTTCGGTCATAGTTTCAAGCGCAGTTTTGAATTTAACTTTATCAACAGTATCAGGCGTCATTGCCGCAAAGCCTTCAGTAATTGTTTGAGCTGACTCTTTAGATAGTGCAAAACCAACGCGACGCATTCCTTCATTATCTATAAACATACTTTCGTTTTTTAAGAAATTAAAACTGGGCATAATATCTTCGTTTTTATCTTTACCAAGTAATATGTTTAAGAGCGTCTCTGTAGCGCGCTCAATGGTACCTACAATCTTACGCATGGATGCTTGCCGTTCCGCGTTCGGAATCACATCAATAAGACTGACTAGTAAGTTATCGAGCAGTTCACGAGCAATTTGTTGCGTAAGCTTGTTGCGATAGGGGTAATAGTCTACTTGCTCATTCGATTCAATAATACGTTCTGCTTCAGCGATCATATCGCTTAGTTCATCGGAGGGTAAAAAACCAAAATAATGCGTCATTATGCTACCTTTATTTCTATAATTTATTTATGAGTGTGCAGAATAATATCGGGAAGAGAAGTAGTAAGAACACACTGCTTTTCTAATTTATCGTTATTTTAATTCTAACAGTAGTTTAAAGGAACTCTGACATCAAACGTTACATTTTATGTCAAATCGTTTACAATTAGAAAGGATTGTTGAAACATTTACTGTTGGTAGTATTAGTTTGTATTTTACGGAAAACCTGCTATCCATAATTATTGTTATTCACCTCCACACAGAGAAGGTATGAGCTTTCTTAGTATTCTAATCTATCACAATGGTAAGGTTTGAATCGTAAAAGCTTGCGCGTAACGATAATAACGCTATAAATCTGTGTTTAAAAAAGAGAAACGTTAAAGATCTAAATCTAATCATCCTGCCAGTATTTATTTTGGTATAAAAGACAAAAAGCGATATATTTTTATCGCTCTTAAGATATTTAAGGAGAGGCAAGATGAACAGTGCCATTGTATTATTAGTTGGCGTCGCCGCAATGTTCTGCGGTTATATTTTTTATTCAAAGTTTATAGCAACCAAAATTTTAGCATTAGATAATAGCCGACCCACGCCTGCGCATACGATGAAAGATGGGGTGGATTATGTACCAACCAATAAATTTGTATTATGGGGTCATCACTTCACCTCAGTTGCAGGCGCTGCGCCAATTATTGGGCCTGCTATTGCGGTCATCTGGGGTTGGCTACCCGCTGTTATTTGGGTGGTTTTTGGTACTATCTTTATGGCAGGCATTCATGATATGTCCGCTATTTGGGCCAGTATGCGTAATAGAGGACAGTCTATCGGCTCTATTGCTGGTACAGTGATGGGCTCACGGGTTCGCAGCCTAATGATGGTGGTTATCTTTTTGTTACTATTAATGGTCAACGCTGTATTTGGTGTTGCCATCGCTAATATGCTTATTAAAACACCTTCAGCTGTATTACCTGTGTGGGGCGCTTTAGTCGTTGCCTTCATTATTGGTCAATGTATCTATCGCTATAAAATGAGTTTACTTTGGGTATCGATAATTGGCGTAGTGGCCTTATACGGACTTATCTACCTTGGGCCTATGTTCCCAGTGGTCTTACCTGAGACGGTGTTAGGGCTGCCAGATACTGCAATTTGGATTATTGTTCTATTTATTTACGCTGCAATTGCGTCTTTATTACCCGTATGGATGCTGCTACAGCCACGTGATTATATTAACGGCTTGCAACTATTCGTTGGACTGATTTTATTATATGCGGCTATTTTTATTGCTACACCCGATATTGTAGCTCCAGCAATTAATAGGGACTTGCCAATCGGCACACCCTCAATTATGCCATTATTATTCGTGACCATTGCTTGTGGTGCGATTTCAGGGTTTCACGGTTTAGTGGCAACGGGAACGACTTCTAAGCAAATTGATAAAGAAGAAGATGCGCGTTTTGTCGGTTATTTTGGTGCCCTTGGTGAAGGAATGCTAGCGTTAGGCGCTATCCTTGCGGCAACTGCAGGTTTTGCCTCCCTTGGTGATTGGCAAGCAGTCTATCAAAAATTCGGTGATGGCTCGATAGGCGCGTTTATTGATGGCGGCGCAACGATACTGAATGCTGGTGTTGGTATTGACATGGTATTATCACAAACCATGCTGACCGTTATGGCAGCGCTGTTCGCAGGCACAACGATGGATACTGGCGTGCGTTTACAACGTTATATTTTCCAAGAGTTTGGGGAGTTTTATAATATTCCAGTATTGACCAAAGGCACAGTAGCAACCTTCTTAGCAGTAGGAACATGTTTACTATTAGCATTTGGTGCAGGTGGTATCGATGGAGAAGGCGGCATGATTATTTGGCCGTTATTTGGTACTACTAACCAGTTAATGGCAGCATTAACTTTAATGATTGTGACGGTCATTTTATTGCGTAAAGGCAAGCCAGTATGGTATACCTTAGCGCCTTTGTCTTTCTTACTAGTTATGACGGTATTGGCGTTATTACTACAACTTAAAACCTTCTACGTTGATGGCAATTGGCTACTTATTATTATGGATATTATTATTTTGATTGCTACCATTTTGGTGACCTTCGAGAGTCTGTCTGTATTGCGCCGTGAATGGTCAGCTCATAAAGGTAAGAATCAGGCGTAAAGCTCAGCAGTAATCATACTTTAAAAATAAAACGCCGGCACTTGCTGGCGTTTTTTATATTGTGCGCTAGACGTGTTATATTTTAGACAACAATATATTTTAAAGTCCGTCATTATCAGCAAGATGAGGTAGGCTATGAGAAACAAAGATAATAATAAAATTCTAAAAGAGCATTCAGAACAAATAGATAGCTTGCCAGCTATGTCTAATAGACAAGTAGAAGACAACGTATCATGGTGGCAGCGGTTTTTAGAAGGACTCAATGAGTTCTATCATGCCCCGTATCGACAAACGATGGCACGCGCAGCTCGTGATGAAGAAGATTTTTTCATGCTACTAATGTTCGCTGAAAGCTTAGGAATCGATAATCCAGCCAGCTTCTATACGCTTGAATTGCAGCCTTTATTCTTAGAAAACTTTCACGAATGGCACACCCGTATGGGCATGGATAGATGTCCTTTTGATCATGTGGGTTGCTGCTAATATAGTAGTAGTAACTGATAGTAAAATAATAATTGAGATCAAAAATATGGCATTACAACCTTTAAGCGCGCTAGTAACACAACTATCTGTGCAGCCCATTATATTTGTTGGTGGTAAAGGCGGCGTGGGGAAGACTACGACCGCAGCGGCACTTGCCAGCTATTATGCTCGCCAGCAGAAAAAGACACTCATTATTTCCACTGATCCTGCACATAGCTTAGGTGATGTATTAAACGTACGCTTGAGTAATGAAAAAACGGCTATCACGCCTTACCTTGATGCTATTGAGTTGAATCCTGATGTCATAGTCGATGCGCACTTTGCACAAGTTGAGCGCACGATTAAAGGCTATGCTAATCCCGATATGATGCCCAAAATTCGCGAGCATCTGCGCCTGTCAAAGTCAGCACCAGGGGCACAAGAAGCCGCCATGCTCGAGTCGATGTGTCAGCATTTGGTTGCCGCCGCTGGGGCAGGCTACGATCATATTATTTTTGATACGGCCCCAACAGGACATACTTTACGATTGTTGGTATTGCCGGAGATGATGGGGGCATGGACGGACGGACTGTTGGCTCAGCAGAGAAGACAAGCCAAGTTGCGCTCAGTTGCCACTCACTTGGATACCAGTAGTCGTGCAAATAATAAAAATGACGTACCAAATCCATTTGCCAAGCAAAAATCTGACCGCTGGGAACAGGCAGTAACGGTATTAGAGAAGCGTAAGGCATTGTTTCGTCAGGCAGGAATGCTGCTTCACGACCGCGAGCAAACCGCAATTGTGCTGGTAATGACTGCAGATGTGCTGCCACTGGCTGAAACCAAGCGCGCTATTGAGCAGTTAGAAGAAACAAACCTCACGCCAGCGGCAATCGTAGTTAATCAGCTGATTACACCTATACAAGCAGACGAGTTTTGGCAACAGCGTGCTGATAGACAACAGCAATTAGTAGATGATATCGAAGAACAATTCAAAAACTATCCGGTATATCCTATCTATCTGCAACAAACAGACGTGCGCGGCACTGAGGCATTAAGTGTATTATTGATCTAACAAATTAAAGAAATAACTTATTAACAGTCTTAGCTCACTAATTTATGCTCGTTCAAGTCTTCTCGATAATGACCATGCCGCATCGATACGCAAGCTTTGTGCTTGTTCAGACTTCCCGCTACTTAGTGATGACCATTGCGGCTTACCACGGGCTTTTTTAAGCTCACTTGGCAACTTATGGGTTAGCCATGGGGTAACAAGATTGACATCATCGTCCATATGGCCCGAATGCTCATCAATCTCACCGCTATATAGCATTTGGGTCGCATCGGTAGCGGCGTGTCCACGATGACGTAACGCCATAAGTAAGTCTATCGCCCGCGTAGCCAGTAAGGTTAAAGTAGCCGGATCAATATATAAACGCTTCACCCCAGTTAGCTTATCTGCGATGCTGCCAGTATTAGATAATAACCCACCAGCGATACCGCCGAGAGCAGCGCCCAGCCCTAAAGTCGTGCCTAACGCCGCTACATCAATACCCAGTCCTAATAACGCGCCAGCTGCCGCGCCAGAGGTCGTACGAATACCGTAACTCTTGAGCAACTCAGGATCAAAAGGGTCTTGCTGGTAAGCTTGTAGTTCCAGTGGGGTTGCGGCTACGGCGTTATCATAGAACTTATACGAATTTAATAACTTGTGTTGCATGGCCCGCTCACTTTGACGCACTGCTTCTTGCATCTGTTGCAATATAGGCATTGGGTCATCATCATCGTTAATTTCACGTACAAAAGCGGCAACATTCAATAAAAAGTCCGCAATGATAATATTGGCCTCATCATATAACTGCGCCCAATCCTCAGTTCGGCGTTGCATGAGTTGTTCAAGCATTTCTGCGTGGGTCAGCATCGTAGCAAGATTTTGCCATAGCCGCATCTCGTCTGTGAATTCAAACGCGACCGAATCAAAACGTGTCGAGATATGTAAGTTACGCCGTGCCAGCATAGTCTGCCACGCGTCAATATTGGCATCTTGGCTATCCGTAAAATTAAATACTGGCATAACTGGAATGGCCGCCCAAGACAAAATAGCCAATTCATCTTTATACTTGCCCAGAACGGGCTCACGCGCATCAATGACATAGATTGCCATATCACTTGCCAGCAGCTGTCGGATAACTTTCGCTTCTTGGCTATAGTCTTCATCTCCACTTACAGCATCAGAACCTGTTGCTCCAGATGCAATGTCAGCGGCTAAAAACTGCTGTAAACGCTCAATACCATCGCGTCGACTGGCGGTATTATCTTCCAGCCAATCCATCAATCCAGAGGCATCCTCAAGGCCAGGGGTGTCATATAGAGATACCAAGACATCACCAGTCAGACTGTCAGTCAACTGAGCGCGCTCAACATGGCGGGTAGTGGCGGCTTCGTTCTTGACCTCACCAAAATACACATCACGCAGCAAGGTACGCAGAATTGAGGTCTTACCCGTATTGGTGTGGCCAACCACCGCCAGTTTTAACGGCTCCCCACTACCAATTGTCGTTTTTTCTCGGGCAGACTTTGGCGTTATATCCAATGCTATTGGTATTTGAGCTCTGCTATTCTCTTTATTTAAGGCGACGGTATCCATATTTTTATTATTATCATGGTTCATAATAGGGTCTTATATTATTTATAGTAAAAGTTAAGATAAATTAGAATACTATACCGCGCTTGGTGGACTAAATAGCACTTTTAGCTTGTTTTTTAATCCTTTAGCACGAAAAAATCGTTGCCACATCCGGTAAAACACTGAAAATATCAAGCCAAACACATTATCGGTACTGGTCTCACCAACCGCACCATAAGTTACAGGGTTATTGACGGCATCTTCTTCCACATAAGTACCAAACCAGCGATCAAAAATGATGAGCATCCCGCCATAGTTCTGGTCGATATAGTCGTTATTAGTCCCATGATGGGCACGGTGATTCGAAGGTGTGTCAAAGACATACTCCACCCATTTGGGAAATTTACCGACGGTTTCAGTATGAATAAAAAACTGATAAATTAAATCAAGGGCGTAAAAGAAGAACACCCAAACCGGATGCACGCCAAGTAGCATAAGCGGAGCGGAACGAAGAATAACCACCAGCCAGTGAGGGAATACAGCAAACTTTGGCGCATGGCAGTCGATAGATTCATCTGATCGTCAGAGTGATGCAGTACATGTGCTGACCAAAACCAATTGACCCAATGCGAGCTGCGGTGGAACCAGTAATAGCAGAACTCGACGGCAATAAATATCGGTATTGCTGTCAGCCAAGTCACGTCAATAGTAAACAGACTATATTGATATAACCATAAGCAAATAGGGAGGACGATCAGGGCTTGAATCACCAGTTCAAAGCTTAAATAAGAGCCGCCCAAGCTAAAGTTAGTCATCGCTCGTTTCCAGCTAAAAGCAGCACCGCGTCCGCGTTTAGACTGATAAAACCACTCTGCTAAAAAAAGTAGAAAAAATGGTGCGCCCATTAACGGTAATAACCACTCCTGCCAGTGAGTGGGTAGAATACTGGTCAGTAGCGGCTGCCATGATTCAGGAGCAATGGCCAATATACTGTGATTCACAGCGTCTTTATAACCTTCTAAAGTCTGACCATACTGACCTAAATTGATTAGGCTACTATTATGACTACTATCATCTGTCGCTGCCACATCATACCGCCACTTGTTTGCCGTTGTGAGTCTTCACTGTTATTCTAATATAAGACTAAACCCTTAAAAAATCAGCCTTTGTTGTGGCCGTGGGCGTCATTTGACAGCATTTATTATGTTCTAAATAACAAATAATAGTTGAATCGATTTAAAAAGTTATTTATTAACAAGCGACTTGTTATTCACAGTATTGTCTACCAAGCCGATTTTCCGTGCAGCAAGCGCCGTTTGCCATTGCTGGTGGCGGACAGTTTGTTGTGGCGTATTAGAAATATTGGGAGTAGGGCGGTCGTTATTCTCTTGGCTTAGTAGTTGCACAATAAGACCGTGTTTGGCATAGTTAGCGATTTGATCAAGCTTACGTAGCGTGCCACGATCAGGAAGCGCTTGACTATGAATACCAAGCAATACCTGAACCGGATGTTGCATAAGATATGCCGTTAAGCGTGCCACATCGTCACGATCATCAACGATACCAAAATCTTCCACCTCATCATTATTACTGTCATCAAAACCGGCCTGCCACCACTGGTCATTATCAGTAGGGTATTCAAGTAAAGCAACTAGCTTTTTGCCAGCACTAACCGTAGCTTTTGGTGCGATTGGCGCAGCGACTTCGGTAAAGTCGTCGGCATCAATCACTTGCCGCTGCCAAAAGTTAATGATTTTCTGATAATAAGGCCATTTAATGTCAAGGCGCATCTTTTTACGGCGGAACATCAGCGCACAAAACGCCCACGCTATCGCCCGCGGCACAATGCCATACATCAGTAGGCTACCAATTAACAAGCCTGCCCACTGCCGAGCAACGGATAGGGGCAGGGCATCAGTGACTAAGCGGCTCTGTACAATCGCGGCATTATCAGGTACATCAAAACCTACTATGCTGGGCAGCCACCCTAAAACGTGGGTGAGGCTAATCAGCGCCTCATCCGATAGCAGTGTCGACTCCCAACTAAAGCTATATTGACGCACAATTAATAAGAATATAATAGCAAACAACATGCCAGTTAAAGTCGCAAGCCACAGCTGATGACTAAATCGTCCCAGGTACCAGCGCATGCCGCTATGTTGAAGTTGTTCTTCATACAGCCTAACCGCCGCTTGGGTGATATCATCTTTACCGCGAATTAAACGGTTGGGACTAACAAAACTTGCAAACCAGTTTGAAGACTGCTTACCTTGGTTAATCACTGTTAATACTAGCCAGCCTATCAACATGATAGTATGGAAACCAAGCAGGCAGACGAGCACATAAAAGAAATTAACCACATTGGCCTGTAGTAAAGTGAATAGCCCTAAAAACCCTGACACACACCATACGACACTCATCACTGTCATAATGCCTTTGATGCGACCATCAATCTTGCCCAATACGCGTGCCAGCGCGCCAGTGCTATCAATACGCGATGCTCGCCTGTGCAGCTTTTGGAGTGGCGTACCGGCTTCTGCTTGTAGCTTTTCAGTGACCAGTAGCGGATCGGTAGCAAAGATATGATGCTCGCTCTCAAGCGTACGTACCAACTCAGTCAGTTGGTCTTGTGGAGATAACATAGCGGTCGATGCATCCGTATAAAAAGTGTGAAATAAAAAAAGATAAATGAGTGAGCAATTCAATAAAAACAAGGTCATGCTTAAGGATAATGCTGAACATGTTATATAATACAGCTATATTCGGGAGTATAAATGTTGTTTTTTTAAGATTAAGTCGTTATAAATTAATAGGTTATCCTAAAAACTGACCAAATGGTCAAAAAATCGCTGGCAGTTATTATCAATACACGCTATCCTAAAAGTAAGTTAACAGCTTCGCAGCATAACTAAAACAAGCACAGTAATAAATAATTAGTCATTCGTTAAGTCAAAACTTGTTAATTAAACACTAATTATGATAGCAGTAAACGGTTTTGATGCACCTGCATCTGCTAACCCTCAATTCACGAAATTGTTCAGTTACGAAGAAATATAAGATAAGTGCGAAAGCATGATCTAATCGTGAATATAGCTAACATAATGTTTAAAAAATTTAGAAAAAAGAGGCATCTGCTTCTTTTTACATGTTTAGTAGGGACAGACCATTAGTAGATAGAGTGAAAATGGTGAATAAACCATTCTCATTCAACAACTATAGGCTCAGTCATTGTAAAACTTAAGTTACTTTAGATTACTATCGTTCTAAATCATTCAAAGTGTATCAGTTAGGATACATTAACAATACAACATGCAGGGAGCACACCTATCTATGGATATTAAATCCACCTCTAATCCAACGTTCGAGCGACCAGAAGATGAAAACTTGGGCGTTGGCGCTAATATTGCTTATGGCTTTCAACACGTACTTACGATGTATGGTGGCATTATTGCCGTTCCATTGATCGTCGGTCAGGCCGCTGGACTGGGACCTTCTGAAATCGGCTTATTGATTGCAGCGTCTTTATTTATTGGTGGCCTAGCGACCTTGCTGCAGACCATCGGTGTCCCGTTCTTTGGTTCTCAGCTGCCATTAGTACAAGGGGTGTCTTTTGCGAGTGTGGCGACCGTCGTCGCGATTGTGACTTCAGGAGGCGGACTACCTTCTGTATTTGGTGCCGTCATTGCAGCGTCTATTCTCGGATTTCTAATAACGCCCTTTTTCTCTAAGATTATTAGGTTCTTTCCACCGCTCGTCACAGGTACGGTCATCACCACTATTGGCTTAACCTTGATGCCAGTGGCCGCAGGTTGGGCAATGGGTGGCAATAGAAGTGCACCTGACTTCGGTAGCGTGACCAATATTGGTTTGGCCGGCTTTACCTTGTTAATCGTATTACTACTAAGTAAACTTGGTAATGCTGCTATTAGTCGCTTATCCATTTTGCTTGCTATTGTCATCGGCACAATTGCCGCTTGGGCATTCGGCCTTGTCAGTTTCGCTGGCGTTATGACCGGATCTATCTTCGCCTTTCCTAGCCCATTCCATTTTGGTGCGCCGACCTTTGAGCTTGCCGCCATTATTTCTATGTTCATTGTAGTGCTGGTTATTTTAGTAGAAACCTCAGCGGATATTTTAGCTGTTGGCGATATTATTGGTACCGACATCGATTCAAAACGCTTAGGTGATGGTCTACGTGCTGATATGGCGGCGAGTATCATCGCTCCTATGTTTGGCTCTTTCACTCAAAGTGCCTTTGCGCAAAACGTTGGTTTGGTTGCTGTAACCGGTGTTAAAAGCCGTTTTGTAGTCGCTTACGCCGGTATCATCTTAGTTGTTCTAGGCTTGATGCCTGTTATGGGTCGCGTTATTGCTGCCGTTCCTACTGCAGTGCTTGGCGGCGCGGGTATAGTACTGTTTGGTACCGTAGCAGCCAGTGGTATCCGCACCTTGGCGCAAGTTAGCTACACCAACAACATGAACCTTATCATTGTTGCGACCTCTATCGGCTTTGGTATGTTACCGATTGCGGCTCCTGCATTTTATGATCAGTTCCCAGATTGGTTCGCCACTATTTTCCATTCAGGTATCAGCTCTGCTGCGATTATGGCTATTCTACTGAACTTGTTATTTAACCATCTTAAAACGGGTAACTCAGAGAATCAGTCTGTGTTCGCTGCTGGTACTGAAGACCGTTCAGTACGCCCTGTAGTTATCTTAGATTTGACTGAAGGCGATTACTTTACTGAAGGTAAGTTGTTTGACGTAGACCACAATGAAGTTCCAGTGGTAGAAGTAGAAAAACCAGCTGCACATTAACGATGTTCCTTATCCTTATATAGGGTAATCTAAAGACTTGCTTTTGATGTATTAGCCGCCCAATGAGGCGGCTTTTCTCTATCGAAAATAAAGTAGAGTCAGATTAAAAAAATAGGATAAATCAGCGAATGCTGCAACAATATAAATTGGTAAGTATTCAGAAAAGTAGCCATACTAAATTAATGAAAAATACTGTATTTGATATCAATTATTGAACTTAAGAACTACGACAAGGAGTCAGTATGACGAATAACAGTGTGAACAACAAAACCTATCTGATTATCGGCGGTACTGGCGGCATCGGTCAAGCCATGGTTAGACAGTTGGTGACTGCAACCGCTAATGAGCAAAGCGATATTCGCGTTTTTGCTACCTATCATAGAAGTGTGCCTGACTTTGAGGCGGACAATTTGCATTGGTTGCAAATGGATGTCAGCGACGAGGACAGTATTGAGCAGGGTGCTGATATTATAAAGCAGCATAGCGCGCACCTTGATTGGGTCATTAACTGCGTAGGGCTATTGCATACCGAAACGGCACAACCTGAAAAAGCGCTCAGACAAGTTGGTACGGATTTCTTTCTACAAAATATGCAAATCAATGCCCTGGCTGGTCTTCTGATTGCAAAGCATATCAAGCCGTTACTGGCTAAGGCTGAACGCAGTAATGAGCAACCAGCAATTTTTGCAACGATATCAGCACGGGTAGGTAGTATTAGTGATAACCAAGTGGGTGGCTGGTACAGTTACCGTATGAGCAAGGCTGCCCTCAATATGGGTATGAAAAACTTAAGCATTGAGTGGGCACGGGCGCTTAAAGATGTTTGCGTGGTGGTGATGCAGCCAGGTACTGTGAATACACAACTGTCTGCACCCTTTCAAGCGAATGTGACTGAAGGTCATCTATTTACACCAGCCTATAGCGCAGAATGCTTGCTTGAAGTATTGGTAGGCCTAAGTGCGACAGACAGCGGCAGCTTTGTTGATTGGGCAGGGGAGTCAATACCGTGGTAAACCCACGTTATTGACAGTATCAATTTAAGTTATTTTAAAGATGTAATTAATCAGCTAATTAGTGACAAACAGCGCCATAAATTCATTGACGGGTGTTTGTTCTAATTGGTCTTGGTCATTACACAGTGCAACAATTTCATCACAGCGACTGCTAATAAACCGAGTGGCGAGACTGGCCTGAAACTTAGCTTCTAATACCGGAATGCCTTCCGCGCGTCGACGTTTATGTCCGATAGGGTATTCGACTGCCACTTTATCAGTGCTGGTGCCATCTTTAAAGAATATCTGAATGGCATTGGCAATCGAGCGCTTGTCTGGGTCATGGTAGTCTTTTGAATAGTGCGGATCTTCTTCTACTACCATTTTGCGCCGTAACCCATCAATAAAGATATGATGCTGAGCGTGATAGTCATCTTCGTAATTCTCAGCCATTAAATCACCCGTTAACAACGGTACAGCCACCATATATTGCAAACAGTGGTCGCGATCAGCAGGATTGTCCAGGGTGCCTTCTTTTGAGATAATACGAATCGCTGATTCATGAGTATTAATCACAATTTTTTCGATGTTATCAATATTGTCTTCAATACGGGGATGCAGAATAACGGCTGCTTCACATGCGGTCTGTGCATGGAACTCTGCTGGAAAACTGAGCTTAAATAAGATATTTTCCATCACATAGCTGCCAAACTCACGCTGAAAGGTAAATTGTCTTTCATTCTCAGGTTTAGTGGCTAGATCTGCATTGGTATGGCTGAAGAGCACATCATAAAACCCCCACTGCGGTGCCGTTAGCGCCCCCGGTATGCCCATCTCCCCACGGCGGGTAATATCTACCAAGCGTACTGCACGACTGGTGGCATCGCCTGCCGCCCATGATTTTCGGCTACCAGCATTGGGTGCGTGCCGATAAGTACGCAGCGCTTGTCCATCGACGATCGCTTGCGAGATGGCAGCCATAATACGTTCACGTGGTAGGTCATATAGCTTAGCAACGACGGCAGTTGATGCCAGTTTAACTAAAAACACATGATCGAGACCGACACGGTTAAAGGAGTTCTCAAGCGCGATTACCCCTTGGATTTCGTGTGCCATAATCATGGCCTCTAACACATCTTTCATAATGAGTGGCGCATAGCCTTGGCTGATGTTTTGCTGACTGATATAGTCGGCTACGGCTAAAATACCGCCCAAGTTATCAGACGGATGTCCCCATTCTGCCGCCAGCCACGTGTCATTATAGTCAAGCCAGCGTACCATAGCGCCAATATCAAAGGCCGCTTTGATGGGATCAAGACGATAGGAAGTGCCAGGAACGCGCGCACCGTTTAGAGTAATTTGATCAGCACAGGTTGGGCCTAAATGCTTGGTACATTCGGGAAAGCGTAACGCCAGTAGACCACAGCCCAGGGTGTCCATTAAACAATAACGTGCCGTATTCCAAGCATCTTCACTATTTTCAGAATCCTTATCTATAGAATAATCGAGAACATAATCAGCGATTTTTTGAATTTCTGTATCATATTCTGGACGCACGTTGCTCTCTACGGTGACTCTATCTACACTAGACATAATCGTCTCCTCATCCTTGAGTATTGATAATGCATATTAATTATCATTAATTTATAAAAAGTAACTTAATTAGGATTAGCATAATTAAAAGTAGCATACTCAATATGAAACGATAGTGACATAGTGTAAAACAAGGGTTTAAAAGAAGATTGCGTAAATACTTTACGTTTAAGGGGCTGGTAAAACCATATGCATATGCTCAATACCTTCCTCACTATAAACGTCGCCTTCGCAGACAAACCCCAATGATTGATAAAATTCTATCAAATAAGTCTGGGCTGATATATGAATGGGCTGCTTGGGAAATTGGTTATGACAATACTCAATAGCTTGTATCATCAGCTCACGTGCCAGCCCATGACCACGATAATCAGCCAATACCAATACCCGACCGATACGCGGATAGCCTTGTGCCGTACTTGGCACCAGTATCCGGCAATAGGCCAGTAGCTGAGGATTGTCATTATTATCAGTATTGGTATTAGCATCGTCGTTATAGGCTGATAAATGCATCGCTTCAAAATCAAGGCCATCGGCATCGATATAAATGCAGTGCTGGTCTTTTACAAAAACCTGTTCGCGTGCTTGAATGATGGTATAGATTTGATAGGGGCTCAGCTCAGCGAAACTCGTTAGTTGCCAGGCAACTGATACTAATGGTAGTGCTGATGCTGACAAAGAGACAGATTTTTTATTCTGTGTGGTCGTACTTGGCATTGTTTTGAAGGACATGTGTTGAATTTTCCCTATATTTTATGGGGTTGCGTCTGTTATTCCATTCTGCCTACAAAGCATCTCAGTAAAAACAATGTTTAGTAAACCCCGTTATAGCGTTAAATAAGCCAAGCCGGCGATAAACAACAGAACAAGTACTATAAGTAGATTCGTTAGAATTTTTGCTGAACCTGAGCGGGGAGAGGTTGCTTTAACTTTTTTGCGTAGATGCAAAATCATATCGACATGTTCAAGACCATCCTCCAGATAAAACTCACTATTAGGGACAAACCCGAGCGATTCGTAGAAACGGATTAAATAAGTTTGTGCTGAGATGGCAATGGGCTTTTTACCATATTGTTTACGGCAATATTTAATGGCTTGCGTCATAATTTGGCGTGCTAAGCCGCTACCGCGATACTCTGGCAATACCAACACTCTGCCAATTGCCGGCATGACCCCTGAAGCGTTCGCTGAATTGTACGGCTTAGACTTAACTGTATTAAATTTAGGCGCAATGATTCGGCAGTACCCAATAAGTTTCTCATTTTTATGAGCGACCAAATGCAGACAATCAAAATCCACTTCATCAATATCTTGATAAGCGCAGTTTTGCTCGACCACAAATACTTGCGAGCGCGCTTTTAAAATATGATAAAGATCAACGGAGGTCAGCTCATCGAACGTTTTTAAAGAAAATTCACAGGTCATAGTTAGACAGCTTTTAGCGACTTAATAGGAATTAGATAAATTGATAGTGATTAGATAGGGCATAGTAAATGGATTGCAACTATATTTACACATCTCAACCCCTTTTAAGCGCTCATTAACCCTTTAAGAGTTGATAGATAAGGTTTGGCTGATTTTATCTAAGTTTAAACTATCGGACATGGCGTTAAATATCTCAAAATACTTGCCATGTTGCGCATACAGCTCTTCATGCGTGCCCGTCTCAACCACGCGGCCGTTTTCTATCACGACTAAATCATCAGCATCAATAATTTGGGCAATATTGTGTGAGACGATAATCACCGTGCGGTCTTTTTTAATGAGATCAAGGCTTTTTTTAATCTGCTGACTGGCAATCGCATCCAGGCTTGCGGTCGGTTCGTCCAAAAACACAATCGGCGGATCTTTTAAAAACATTCGTGCCAAAGCAATACGCTGCTGCTGACCGCCTGATAACGATTTTGCCTCGCTCTCGTAGCCATTAGGTAGAGCCAAAATTTGCTCGTGAATAGAGGCTTTTTTGGCAGCAATAATAATATCATCATCACTGGCATACATATCCCCATAGCGGATATTTTCACTGATCGTCCCTGAGAAAATATGATTGCTTTGTAGCACGAGTCCAATACGCTGGCGCAATTCATGGGTATCGCAATCTTGTAGGTCGTGACCATCTAAACATATCGTACCTGAGTCTGGCTGATAGAATTTTACTAATAAACTGATAATCGTGCTCTTGCCAGCGCCAGAGAGGCCGACCAACGCAGTTATACGATTAGGCTTGATAGTAAAGCTGACGTCTTCTAAAGCTTTTGTGCCGTTCGGATAAGTAAAGTCTACATTTTTAAGCTCGATATGGCCTTGTAGATTTGCGCTACTGATACCGTCTATGTTTTCAACTTGCGCGTCATCTTCTAAAATCTCAAAAAAGCCTTCAGCATAGGTCAAAGCGTTATTAATTTGATCATAGATACGGTGTAATTGGCGAATAGGGGCGGCGACGTTTTGAAACAGTAACACATGAAACAAAACCATGCCGATTGTCATCTCACCTTTTAATACAAAGTAGGCCGTTAGTACGATGATAACCACGATGCCGATCTGCTCAATAAAGGTTTTTACCGCATCATAAATAAAGCCAATACTGCGAATGCGTAGCTGATTTTCAGTCATCTCTTTTTGAATCTTTAAATGCTTATCCGCTTCAATCGACTCACGGACGAATGATTTGACCACACTTACTGAATTAATAAGCGAGATCACGAGGCCGCTTTTGGCCTCTCTAAAGCCGCGCATCTGCCGACGAAAACCTTGCAGGCGTCGCGCTTGTCTTTGACTGATGAAAAAGTAAATCGGTATGATGATAAGGCCGACTAGACCAATCCAAAAGTTAGTCGAAAACATAATAATCAGCGATACAATAGCACTAGCAAACAGCGGCAACATATCGATAAAAAAGTTTTGCACTAAGCTGGTCAGACTGCTGACGCCATAATCAATACGGGTCTGCAACTTACCGCTATCGTTCTTACTATCCGTATAAAACGCCATACGATAAGTCAAAATACGCTCGATAATACGCTGCGATAAATCCCGAGAGAGATTGATACGAATTTTTTCACCAAAGTAGCGCTGGCCAAAAGAGATAAATATCGATAATATTTCTTTGGTCAAAAGAATAGCGCTAATAATACCGAGCATGCGCCAACCTGCCTGCCAAGGGTCGGCAAGGGCTGCAATCTCAGTTAAAGTATCGACAGTATAGCGCAGTACAAAGGCATTAACCTGTGCAGTAAAGGAGCCGAGCACCGTTAAAATCAGGGTAGCAATGATTAAGGTTTTATAAGGCGCGGCAAATACGGCTAGTTTTTTGAGGATATTCCACAGCAGCGCGCGCCGTTCGGTCTTTTCAATCGGCGCAGTATTAAGAAAAGGATTGTCTGATAACACGCGGGGCGGTTTGGATAGCTTAGATGGTTTTGGCATACTAGGGTTTTGGTCTTAATGTTAATGGCAAAAATCAGAGTCAATAAAGAGAAAATTATTAATTATAGTATTATCCTGCACTTTTATCTCAAAATACAGTGGCTGCTTGCTAATATTGAATAATACCATTCACAAAAGCTAATCTTACTTTTATAAATAAAAAATGGACTGCATATAGGCAGTCCATTTTTCTTGAGTTTGGTACTAGATTTAAAAAGCATCCGCTGGGACGAAAACTTCACCGACCATTATACGACGCGCTGAGCGACTCATCGATACCTTTTTGGCTTGCCAGCGTCCATCGACTTGTTCAGTTTTACCACCAACTAATAGTGTGCCTGAGGGATGACCAAAACGCACCTCGTTAAGCTCACCGCCACCTGCTTGCTTTTGAGAAACAGTATTAACTAACGTACCTTGCGTCGTCGCTGCAGCGGCAATCGCAACTGCTGCTGTGCCCATCATAGCATGATGCAACTGTCCCATACTCATAGCGCGCACGACTAAATCTATATCATCCACAGATACTTTGCTACCACTCGATGCGGTATAGCTTGCTGCCGGTGCTACCCATGCCAGTTTTGGCATATGCTGACTGGTTTGCGCATCAGACTCGTCTTTAAAAAGCCCCATCGCCACACCACCTTTGGCACGGATTTTTTCAAGCTTTGATAAGGTTTCGCTATCGCTGTTAATGTCACCTTGCAGTTCCGTACCGGTAAAGCCTAAGTCTTTTGCATTTAAAAAGATGGTTGGGATACCGGCACTAATAAAGGTTGCTTTGATGCTATCAGTCTGTAAGCCACAACCGGATACCTCAAAATCATCAATTAAATTGCCAGTAGGGAACATAGCACTGGAGGAGTCAACCGGATCGATAAATTCAATTTTCACCTCAGCCGCTGGGAAAGTTACGCCGTCGAGTTCAAAATCGCCCGTTTCTTGCACTTGTAGTTCGCCTTGAGCGTCTTGATAAACAGGCACATGCGCAATAATGGTTTTGCTGATATTCTGCTGCCAAATACGTACTTCACAGATACCGCTAGTGGCACTGTCAGCTACTTTTTGCGCATCAACTAAGCCCATATTAATGGCACAAGCGCCAACTGCTGCGGTTAAGTTACCGCAGTTACCCGCCCAATCGATCATAGGTTTGGCGATATTGACTTGGCCAAACAGGTAATTTACATCATGGTCTGCTTGTTTAGCTTCAGATAAGATAACCGTCTTTGACGTGCTAGAGCTACCATTACCTAAGCCGTCTATTTGCTTACCATAAGGGTCGGGGCTTCCAACGACTCGTAATAAGAAATTGTCACGTGCTTGTCCTGCAACTTGGCAACGCTCTGGTAAGTCGGATAATTTAAAGAACGTGCCTTTTGAAGTACCACCGCGCATATAGGTGGCGGGTAAGGAGATTTGCGGGGCGAAAGTTGGTTTTGGTTTAGTCATTATGAGAATTCCTTTTTATAAGATTGACATGTAGATATTGAAACTTTATAACTAAAGTAGAAAAAGAGCCGATGCCATATAGACACTCTATATACCATCGGCTCTTTTATTTATTAATTATCTTTTTTATTAATTATCTTTGTGACGTTTTAAGCAATATCTAGCGTACCATCGATAAACTCTTTGGCAAAGCGCTGCAGCATTCCGCCCGCATGATACATTTTTACTTCATCAGCAGTATCTAAGCGGCAGATGATAGGCACTTCCGTTTTGCTGCCATCCGTACGGTTAATCACTAAAGTCATCAACCCGCCAGCAGAGACTTCACCGGTGACATCAAATACTTCCGTACCGTCGATATTAAGCGTATTGCGCGTAACGCCTTTTTCAAACTGCAAAGGTAGCGCTCCCATACCGACTAAGTTTTGACGATGGATACGCTCAAAATCTTCAGCAACCACTACTTCAACACCCGCTAAACGTACACCTTTGGCAGCCCAGTCACGGCTTGAGCCTTGACCATAGCCGTCACCTGCGATAATGATAAGGGGTTGCTCGCGGTTCATATAGGTTTCAATCGCTTCCCACATACGCATGACTTGACCTTCGGGTTCAACGCGAGCCAGCGAGCCTTGGATAACTTCACCTTGCTCGTCACGTACCATCTCGTTCAATAGCTTAGGATTGGCGAATGTCGCACGCTGAGCGGTTAAGTGATCACCACGATGAGTGGCATATGAGTTATAGTCCTCAGACGGCAAGCCCATCGTATCAAGGTATTCACCAGCGGCTGAATCACCCAAAATAGCGTTCGACGGGGATAAATGGTCGGTAGTAATGTTATCGCCCAATACCGCTAATGGACGCATACCAGTCAGCTTATTCATCGCTGCCATTTTACCTTCCCAATAGGGTGGGCGACGGATATAAGTGGTTTGATCACGCCAGTTATAGAGTGGGCTTAATGCTTTACCCGTATCTTTTTTGGCTTCATCAAACATTGGGATATAGACGGCGTTGAATTGTTCAGGTTTCACCGCTTTGGCGACTATTGCATCGACTTCTTCGTCATCAAACCAAATATCTTTTAGATAGACTTCATTGCCATCTTGGTCTTGGCCTAATGAATCTTTTTCAATATCAAAACGAATGTTACCCGCGATAGCATAAGCGATAACCAATGGTGGTGATGCTAAGAATGCTTGCTTGGCATACGGATGGATACGACCATCAAAGTTACGGTTACCGGATAACACTGCAGTGGTAAATAAATCATTATCGATGATTTCTTTTTCGATATCAGGATCTAGCGCGCCACTCATACCATTACAAGTGGTACAAGCAAAGCCAACCACATCAAAGCCAATTTCTTGTAGCTCAGACAACAAACCCGCTTCTTCTAGGTACATTTTTACCGTTTTAGAACCTGGGGCTAATGATGTTTTTACCCAAGGTTTACGTAATAGCCCTTTTGCATTGGCATTACGGGCAACCAAGCCCGCTGCAACCATATTGCGTGGGTTTGAAGTGTTAGTACAGCTGGTAATCGCTGCGATAATCACTGCACCATCTGGCATCATGCCGTCTTTTGGTTCTGGTAATTTATCTTCAGGAGCGTGAGCAATACCTTTAGCAACCAAGTCAGTGGTTGATACGCGGGCATGTGGACGTGAAGGACCTGCCATGTTACGGACAACAGCTGACAAGTCAAATTCAAGTACGCGATCATAGACGGCAGTTTCCATGCCATCAGCCCATAGGCCAGTTTGCTTAGCATACTGCTCGACTAATTTAATCTGGGCTTCGCTACGACCGGTTAGGCGCAGATAATCAATGGTTTGCTCATCGATATAGAACATCGCTGCCGTAGCGCCATATTCAGGGGTCATATTAGAGATAGAGGCACGGTCGCCAACGGTTAGATTGCGCGCACCTTCACCAAAGAATTCAATATAGGTAGAAACTACGCCTGCATCACGCAAGAATTCAGTCATTGCCAATACTAAGTCAGTACCAGTAATCCCTTCTTGTAATTTGCCACTTAATTTTACACCAACAAAATCCGGTAAGCGCATATATGAAGGATTGCCCAACATCACGCTTTCAGCTTCTAAACCACCAACACCGATAGAGATAACCCCTAGGGCATCAACCATTGGCGTATGGCTGTCTGTACCGACTAAGGTATCAGCAAAAGCAACTTTATAGCCGTCTTTACCTTTTGCTACTTGTACAACCGGTGACATTTTCTCTAAGTTAATTTGATGCATGATGCCGTTACCGGGGGGTACGACGTTGACGTTATCAAAGGCGTATTGGCACCAATTGATAAAGTGAAAACGGTCATCATTTCGGCGCTCTTCAATGGCACGGTTTTTCTCAAAAGCGTTTTCTTCAAAGCCGGCATGTTCAACAGCTAAGGAATGGTCAACGATTAATTGGGTAGGGACAATGGGGTTTACTTTTGAGGGGTCGCCACCTTGTTCAGCTATGGCATCACGTAGACCAGCCAAGTCAACAAAGGCTGTTTGACCTAAGATATCATGACAAACGACACGGGCAGGGTACCAAGGAAAATCTAAATCTTGTTTGCCATAGATATGCTGCTCTAACGCCGCCGTTAAGTCTTCCGGTGGACAACGACGCACCAAGTTTTCACATAATACTTTTGAGCAAAACGGTAGTTTGTCATACGCGCCAGCTTCGATATTCTCGACTGCTTCGCGGGTATCAAAGTAATATAGGTCGGTATCGGGCAGTGGTTTTTTGAATTGTTCATTCATTGGCTGTACTAGGGCGTTGTCCATGAGTCACCTTTGGCTATTGGCTGGTTGGAATGTGGGTTACATAGAAATAGGAGTTCACTTAGCAAAACTATCAGCATTACTATTTTTTTAATCATGCGGGCAAGTTTTGCTAAATGAACTGGATAACTTTTGATGTAAATAAACAATCAGGTGTAGAACGCACCCTACAAGACTTAGTTGAGTACCTTTAAGTTTTTTAAATAGCCAAATTAAAAATATAGCTATCAGAAATATTACAGGTAACACAAGCCAAACTGACCCCCACACTATCCATATCCAAGCAATAGCGACGAAAGGTAATGTAGCAATGAGGGGAAGAAGTGCTTCATTGAGCACACTTCCTGCCAGCTCACCTGCAACATCACGCCACTTCGATGTTTTTTTGGCAAGAGCCTATGATCTTTGGTCATGATTACCTGTAACTTTATCCGTATTAAAAAAATTAACGCGCACTTATCTCTGGTACTGAACGCAATTCTTCACCCGTATATTCCGCGCTTGGGCGAATGATACGGTTGTTAGCACGTTGCTCGAATACGTGAGCCGCCCAACCTGTCAGACGTGAACATACAAAGATTGGCGTGAACAGCTTAGTCGGAATACCCATGAAGTGATAAGCTGACGCATGGAAAAAGTCTGCATTACAGAACAGTTTCTTTTCGCGCCACATGACTTCTTCACAGCGTACTGATACTGGGTAAAGTACATCATCGCCAACGTCAGCAGCCAGTTTTTCAGCCCAACCTTTGATCACGATGTTACGTGGGTCAGATTCGCTATAGATCGCATGACCAAAGCCCATGATTTTATCTTTACGAGCCAGCATCGCCATCATTTCTTTTTCAGCTTCATCAGGAGAGCTAAAGCCTTCAATCATATCCATCGCTGCTTCGTTCGCACCGCCATGCAAATGACCGCGTAATGAGCCAATCGCACCAGTGATACAAGAATGGATATCAGATAGCGTAGAGGCACAAACACGCGCAGTAAAGGTTGAGGCGTTGAACTCATGCTCGGCATAAAGAATAAGCGATACGTTCATAACTTTGGTATGCAGCTCGTTTGGTTTTTCGCCTTTTAGCAGATGCAAGAAGTGTCCACCGATAGTTTCATCATCAGTTTCGGTTTCGATACGCACGTTATCATGTGTAAAGCGATACCAATAGTTAATGATTGATGGGAATGCCGCAAGCATACGATCCGCTTGGTCATTTTCTTCATCGAAACTCATTTCGGTCTCAAGGTTGCCGAGCATAGAGCAACCAGTACGCAATACGTCCATCGGATGCGCTTCAGCAGGGATGCGCTCAAGCACTTCTTTTAGCGGCTGTGGTAAACCACGTAAACCTTTAAGTTTGGTTTGATAAGCATCAAGCTCGCTTTGGGTAGGCAAGTTGCCGTATAGCAACATATACGCCACTTCTTCAAAAATGCATTTGTCTGCCAGCTCTGATACATCATAACCACGGTAAGTCAGACCTGAGCCTGATTTGCCAACGGTAGATAAAGCCGTCTTGCCAGCGACTTGACCGCGTAGACCTGCGCCTGAAAGTTCCTTTTGTCCTGCCATGATGAATTCCTTTTGTTGGTAGCTTTGGTTAGATAAGAAGTGTTGCACGGTATTGATGGTTTTTAAATAAAGCGCTGTTTGTAGTCATCTATGACAAAGCCAACGCTTTAAGCTTTAATGCTGTACTTGAACGACTGTTGTAAATAGGGCTTTATTTGTTATCAGCAAACAGCTTATCTAGCGTCTGCTCAAACTCGTGATAGTTCAAGAAATCATAGAGCTCCATGCGGGTTTGCATGGTATCAACAACTTTTTCTTGGGTGCCATCTTGTAAAATATGTTGATAAACATTGAGCGCGGCTTTATTCATCGCACGGAATGCGGATAATGGATAAAGCACCATATCGACACCCACCCCCTGCAGCTGCTCAGTACTATAAAGGTCAGTCTGACCGAATTCAGTCATGTTCGCGAGTACGGGGATATCAAGCACATCAGTAAATTTACGATACATCTCGATATCGGTTAAGGCTTCAGCAAAAATCATATCTGCGCCAGCTTCCTGAAAAGCAACCGCACGCTCAACCGCCGCATCGAGACCTTCAACAGAGAGTGCATCGGTACGTGCCATGACCACAAAGTCGCTATCAACTTTGGCATCAAGAGCCGCTTTTAGGCGATCTACCATCTCAGAGATACTAACGATTTCTTTATTTGGGCGATGACCGCAACGCTTTTGCGCGACTTGGTCTTCAATATGTACGGCAGCAACACCGGCTTTTTCCATTTTACGGATGGTTTGAGCAATATTAAACGCGCCACCAAAGCCAGTATCGATATCAACCAATAATGGTGTATCAACGGCATCGGTAATACGGCGGGCATCTTCTAAGACATTATCAAGGCTGGTCATGCCAAGGTCTGGCAGACCAAACGAGGCATTTGCCACGCCAGCACCAGAAAGATATAAGGCTTGATGACCAGCTTGCGTTGCCATCATTGCGGTATAGGCATTGATAGCGCCAACGATTTGTAAGGGTTGCTTATTATCGTTTTTTTGTTTGATTGCACTGCGAAAGCGAGCGCCAGCTGATCCTGATGTCATGGTCATGCGATAATCCTTATGCCTAATATGTAAATTATTAATTTGATAAGTATTATCTTAAAGTACACGCAATTATCATTGATAGCAAAGCCATAATAGTTCTTATAGATTAGTAATACTAACTTTACTAATTACTTACTCTAAACTCATTCATATAATGAATAGTATTATCCATAATTCGTAGTTTTGTTCTATCTATTATTCATATTGGTAAAACCAAACAGCTCTAAGATAGCTCCTTTGACATTTTTAGTTACACTTAAGCCTATTTATAGGTACAGCTAATAAAAAACCTCCGATAGCTAAGCTAAGGGAGGTTTATAGTGATAGGTGTTATTAAAGTTTTTTATTTTGAGTAAACACTTAGCCAAATAGGCCGGCAAGATTGGCTAGGAACAATAAAGCAAAGCCGCCTAGAAATATCAAGCCAGCAATCGATAGCGCATTCATACCTGGGGAAAGCTTTTGATGGTTTTTTACGAGCGAGTAGTTCAACCAACCAAAGATAGGCGCAGAGACAAAAGCGGATATCATCGCAAACTTAAGCATAGAGCCCAATTGTCCAGCAAAGAAGCTGATAATCACGAGACCGCCACCAATGGCATAAGTCGTCCAAAAGGCGATTTGTTTTTTATTAATCTCGTCTTGACCTTTAAGTAAGCGCCAGCACTCAGCGTTGGCACGGCCATAACCGTCCGCACAAGTAATCGTGGTGCCAAACATACACATAAAGGCCACGAAGGCGACCAGCAGTCTTGACCATTCGCCAATGGTGTTGGTATACATGCTGATGAGCTGGTCAATATAAGCGCCACCCGCGATTTGAATCTCTTGGCCTGAACCATACTGTACAAACACACCTAAGGCTAGAAAGAATAAAGCCAAAATAGCAGATATTGAATAACCTACATTAAAATCGAGCAGACCTTGACGCTTGGTCGTATTGTCGGTCTTTCTTTTTGCTGACGTCCACATCGAAGTAATCGCAGCAAACTCAAGTGGTGCGGGCATCCAGCCCATTAGCGCCACAATGAAACCCAAAGTGGCTAAATTCCAAGGGGAAGCCGCAACAAAGTCCACCGTCATAACCGTAGGTTTACCGGCAGCAATCACTACTGCAGCAACGGTCGCGGTAGTCAGCGCAATCATAATCCACTTCGTCAACCCATCGAGCAGCTTGTAATGACCAGCTATCAGAAATACCCAACAGACTCCAGTGACTATCAATGCCAGCGTAATAGTTGACAGTCCGATAGAGGCGGGCAGCATAAAGCCTAAAATTACGGCAGCAATCAACGACACTGCACCGGTACTAATCACTGCCGATAAGACAGATAGAATAAAATATACCCAAAGATAGGCTTTAGAGCGTTTGGCGTAACCGGCAATTAGACTCTCGCCAGTATCGTAGACATAATCCGTACCGAAACGAAAAAACGGATATTTAAAGACGTTGGCTAAAATAATCATAATAGCCAACTGCCAGCCATATAACGCGCCAGCTTGCGTCGATGAAATTAGGTGTGAGCCACCGATAGCTGCAGTTGCCATTAAGATTCCGGGGCCAAAGATGCGCCAACTGAAGCCTTCTTGGGCCGCAGTGCTTTCAGAGTTATCGATTCGTTGTGCGGTCATGAGTACCTCAAAATAGTTAAAGCAGTCACTCACCACTTGACCTGTGGTGCGCTGCCAGTTACCAGTACAGCAACGTCTAGGGATGCTGAAAAATAGCCGATGACTGTAACATACCTTATTCAATTCGCGATAATGATTATTTTTATTGCAAATGCCAATAGAAGGTTAAGAGTCAAATTTACTTTCTAGCTTCGCTTAATAAGCAACCTCATATAAGTAATTAAGATTCACAATACAACATTAAATTTTGATAACACCAATAATAAAACACTGGTCTAAGGAGTAAGCGTCAAATTACGTCTTGGGCAGCCTAATTATTAAACAAACTGTTGCCGACGATAAGTAATACCGCGTCGTTCATACACTTGATAAATAGCATTCAGCAAATCAGGGATTTTTGGATGAATAAAGTCTTTAAGAGTATGCAGATAAATAGGGGAGGTGACATTTTCATGAATCAGACGCTGATAACTAATCTGCTCGGTACGTACCGTTTGTAGGCTGGCAGGAACAAGCGTAATGCCTTCGCCCGCGGCAACTAAGCCCAGCGCCACTTGTAAATCACTGACTTTAGTAGTCATTAATGGGGTGATGTTGTGCTGCGCAAATAAATGCAATAAAGGCTCCGTAACCGATTGCGCTAAACTGAACGTATTGTTCTGGCCAACCGTATCTGGTTGTAACGCGGGCAGATGCGTTTGATGATACAAAATCAAGCGGCTATTTGCTAAATTAATCAGCCGCTGTTCGTTAACATCAGCAAGGGGGTGCGCCTTTGGCAATGCCACAACATAGCGCTCATGACGTAAGAGTATTTGCTGTATCCAAGCATCTTGATGCGCAAAACGACTAAAGCCCACATCAATCTCCCCAGTTTTAAGGGCTTCAATCTGCTGATAAGAGCTAATATCTTTTAGATTGACCTCAATGTCAGTGCTAGAGTTAGTACTACGACCAGAATTAGAATTATTGTGCTTTAAAGTGGCAATGACTTCCGGTAACAAGCCATATAGTACCGACGGAACAAAGCCGATATTGAGGGCAGTACTCGGCATTGATAAACGTTGAGTCATACTGATAACTGTTTTAAGCTCTGTTAGCACCGCGCTAACTTTATCATAAAAAAACTGACCCGCCTCAGTCAGTTGTAGCGGACGGTGATACCTATCAACCAATACCACGCCAATCTCAGTCTCCAACTGTTTCAGCTGCCGGCTTAAACTAGGCTGTGACAAGCCTGTTGTTTTTGCCGCTGCACTAAAGCTCTGTAACTCAGCAATAGCAATAAAGGCATTGAGCTGCTTTAAATCCATAGGGCACTATCCTTGGTACGCGTTTTTTATTGTGGTCTATCATCTTACCTATACAACTGGCATGATTTTTGCTCATATATAATTGATGATTGGGTAAAAATACAAATTGTGCTTGAAGGGAGTCGGCTAGGCTATTATATTGTGCCTGCCGAACACTGTTACATTTTAGCAAAGCATGCTAACGTAATGTCAGCAGTCACTTAAATATTAATGGCGGAATTAACTTACTATACTATGAATGATTCAGATAACCATAATGACGATAATCAGACTGATACATTTGCCGCTAACGATACAAGAGCCAGTAAACCCAAACGTACCAGTGATATTTATGAGCGTTTTTTAACTCGTGTAGAGCAACTTGATGGTGGAGGGGATGATGGCTTCAGTAAGTCCTCATTATACGAGCCATTAAGTGAAGAAGAATTACGTTTTTTTTCTGACTTTAGCGAGCAAAATGACGCCAATAACAAGCAATACTTAACAGTACCTCAGGATGAAAATGCCACTATTGAAGAACAATTAAGTGCAGAAGATAGCTTAAATGTTGATTTAATTGATAATCGTAATAGTAGCGATGAGTACAAGAATCATGATGCAGCTATTGAATATAGTGACGAGACCACTGATGTCGACGTAAGTATTGATAGTCAGCTTACAAAAAATGTGTCAAAGGCTAAAGAATCTAGAGCTATAAGAGGCCGGCAAGTCAGCAGTATTAAGATGCTCACTATTGGCGTGGTATGCGGATTATTATTGAGCGTAAGTATTATTTTCTTACTTAATAAGACGGGATTACTATCTGTCTTCACAGATGGCCTAATGGCCAATAATTCTGAGACGACACTACCAAACACGCAAGTGGTGGCTACAGCACAACCAGCGACTGAAACTGCAAGCCAAAAAACGGCCACTCAATCTTTAGCAGAGGCCGCACCAATACCGTCTCAAGAACCAAAAATAGCTACCGGCTCAGATAACACGCCCATAAGTAATCAGAACACGGTAGTAGCCGAGCGCGCAGCAGAGCCCAAGGAATCGACCACATCGCCAAATAGCAAAGCAGTTACTGACTCAAATATTACCTACGAAGATTTTAGGGAAGAGGCGCAGAATACCTTGTATCGCGAGACTCAAGATTCTCTATAAGAATAAACCTCCTAAAGTTTGGTAGCTGTAGTAGGTGTAGGTGTTAAACCATTGCTGGTGCGTCGCTAGATGACTTAAAGTCTCAACGAAAGTTTAAGTCAATAATAAGGGCGAGGCTGTCAATAATTCACGCTGATAGTCACTATATCAGAGTAGCTGTCAGGTCTGACGTCTGCACTCGGTACGGTAACATAAACAGTGTGTGCTTGAGCGTCTCCGTTCCCTTTGCCCGTTACGCCATTAGTTAAAGTCGCATAAGTGGTACCGTCGTTACCCCAAACTTTCCCACTTGCATCAGATTGTAGTTGATAGGGAATTCTGTCCGGATTACTAATCTTACTGGTCATCACGCCTGCACCATATTTATTACCGTTGGAAGGTGATAATCCTATATTATAAGAAACATCTTTTTGGCAGGTGACACTGACCGCATTATTGCTACCAGCGATATTAGTTGCGCCCGCTGAATAACTGCCTAAGTTAATGTCAGAGGTAGCACTGATAAAACAGCCGGCAGTGACAGTGGCTTGTACGATAAAGGGGAATCGAGTTTTTCCTTGAGCTATTCCCAAGCAACCATCTTTAAATGGTACAGTGCTCGTATATACTGTCAATGCTGTATTTTTACCGGTGAGCTTGTTGGTGTGGATACCTTGTGTAGCCTGTCTATTTCTTTTTCCTGATATCAGAGAAATAAAGATAGTCTCTTGACCCGTAACATTTTTTTGACCGGCGAGAATATAGATTGGTTCTGAGCTGTATTCATTTCCGCCCTCATCGCGGTCTCCCCAAATTTCGCCATTCGACGACGACAACCTCATATTAAACTCCAACTCATCTTTACCAGATGGAGATATCATCTTACGTGGAGAAATACCATCGGGATCATCGGCGCCGCCATTGGCTGCGAGGCAAACAGATATGTATCCAGCAGTATCACCTGCATTATCACAGCTATAGCTCAAGGTACCAGTAATATTGGCGCTTTCAGAGTTTTCAGGAATAATAGAGCCGAGGTTAACATTACTCATGTTTGCTGTACAAGTCACATTGAGAATTGCCTGTGCGTTAGTGGGCGTTAACCATAGCGCAATGCAGAAAATAATAGGAAGCAATAATAGGCGATAGCCGTAATGAAATACTGTCATGTCAAATAGTTTTATCATTTTTTTGTCTCCTGACAGATAAACGGTCCGATAAGCGGAATCTCATCACCCTGCTTGGAATAGTCAAAGCTAACTGTGCAAACCTCATCAGAGGGCATGGTCACCTCCAGCACATTGTGCGCATCAAGCGTGTCCAGATATACCTCACCATCAAAACCAACAACGGTCGATGGCACGTCTTTATTGGTGAGCTGGCGTACCTGACTGCCAAGTGGTAGCGGTTGATTATCGTGGTCTAATAGGATAACAGATGCCGAGCGCACCGGTGTGATACCAAAAGCGACGAGGATACCCGCGCGGTCAGTAGGGGTGGCCTCAATGCTCACCTTATCAATACGCAGATCAGCGGGCAACTCCAGGGGGTCGATGCCGATTTTGTTGTCTTGATAGGCATTTAGTGGTGATACTAGTAATAAGCCACGGCTATTGGTTGTACCAATAGCTGTGTTTTGCAGTAGGACGGGCACATTAGCGATGCCACCTGTGGAGACCACGGCAAAACCACTATTGATTTGACGCGCGGCAAAAAGTCCGCCGCCCATTTTGACCAGTGCCCCTCTGGCACTGGCATAGCTTGCGTAATTACCATCATTACCTCTGATACCTGCCTGTGCTTGGCCGTAGCGACCGAGGTAATTCAGTTCGGCAAGGCCACCCGTGCTGTCCTTGTTATTCGCGCTGTTACCTAGGCTGTGCCGCGCTTGCGCCCGCCACCCAAAGCCACCGGCACTTGGTGCAGATTTTGATACATCAGTTGCAAAGACGTTGCGCTCATTGGCGTGCTGAAGACTACTGCTCAGCGAAATATTACGATCCAGCGATAAGGATGCGCTAAGAGAGGCGCTGTTATTAGCGGAGTTATTGATATCGTGATTGTAGTTGGCACTAAGGCTTAATCTGCGACCAAAGGACTTAGACCAATAGGCACTGGCAAATTGGCTGGTCTCTTGCTGTGCCTGCGCCACTTGATTATAACTTACCCCAAACCGGCCAAAAGACTGCGTACTATAACCGGTTGAGATCTGCTCACTTCGGCGAGCGGGAGCAGAGCCGTACTGCGTGCCCACGTCACGGTAATCTCTACTGCTGCCCAAGGCACTGGCACGAATATTAAAGCGGCGGTTATTCCATGAGTAGCTGGTACTGTATTGCATACCGACTTGATCTTGGCTTTTACTACCTGCTAATGATACGAACAGAATGCCGCCTGCACTGCCCAATATCCACGTACCACCGACCCCTGCATTGTTAAGACCATTAGTCACTTCGGCATGGGTCTCTGCGGTAAAGCGGTCGCTCACCCCATAACGCCAAGTGCCACTGGCAACAATATTGCTGCCATAATCAAAGGAATGGTTGCCGTAATTTTCACGCACAGCACCGAGCTCTAGTGACCAGTCAGAAAGCCCCGGCTGTAGTAAACGATGGGCGTCATATAAAGAAAAATTCAGCGTTGTGCTCTGACCTAGTGCATCAGTCACCACCAGCTGGGCATTACCTGCACCACTGAAGCTCGGCGCGGTATTAAGCTCAAATGGCCCTGCGGGTACATTGCCGCTATATTGCTTAAGACCGTTCACATACAGCTCTACCGCCGAAGGCAACGTGGCTGAGCCAAAAAATGATGGTAGTGGAGTGGTTGACCTATAGGGTTGCAAATCAAAGTTGGTGCCAATCTGTAGCCCGCCTAAACGCGTAGATCGCGTCCATGACAGCGCACCTGTGAGGATGTCACCTGCACGAACCGTAATTAGCTTATCGGGGAATGATTTGCTCCAGCTGGTATCCAGACGTACGGTACGACTATTCCAGTTACTGCTATTACTGTCGCTATCAGCAGGGCGATTGGCGGTGGTTAAAGCGGTGGAGCTTATGACGCCGAGAGCATTAAACGCGCGCAGTTCGGTATAAGCGCTTAGATTTTTAGCGCTATTCTGATTTTGGTTACCATAGAGGTTGTAATTTAATAACATACCAGGAGAGGCGGTGGGTTGCGGGCGCTTATTAGTGCGAGTATTAAGTATCGTGGAATCCAGCTTGAGTATACTTAGGGGTGCGATAAGGCTCACGGTTTGCCGCCGTGCGTCATAATCAATCTTGAGATCAGGTAGGCTAGTGAGCGGTATGGGTTCAGGGCTATCAGGCGGTATTATAAAGCCAAGCTGTTGCAGAATAGCAACACTTGCCCAGAGTTGATCGTCACGGAAGTAGAAGTGTACCAAGCCTGCACTGGCGCCATTAAGAGTGGCGTCCAGATACAAGTCAAGGCCAGCTTCATCGTCGTCAGGGTTGTAGCTGTCTAGGTTAAGCTGAGACAGTTCATTATCGACACTGTCACTGTCTGGAGTAGGAGCCTGATTTGTAAGAGCAATGTCATTCAGCTCTACGGCGTGGCTGGCGGATACCGCCACGCACTGTAGAAGAACTACTTTAGCGAGTGGCAGTGTCCATCGTGACGTTTGGCGTCGTCTGAGTTCCATTGAGCATAACCTTGAATTTACCACCGGTCGTTAATGCAGAAGGCGATATTTTCAGCGTCCAGTTCATGGTAGCACCAGGTAACACATAGCCCAGCAGCCCCGGATTAATATTTGTATTATCACCCGCAGTATTTACAAAGCTCAACCCAGCCAATTGGGCATGACCATTACCAGTATTGCTGACGCGGAGTTTTATCTCTTTGCTATCTGGTTGCAAATGGGTACTCCACTGCAGCTGCGGGCTAGTCTTAGCGACCCCAACGGGCTGCACAAAAACCGGTAAAGAGTAACTCAACGCAAATTGTAAGCCTGTTGTTTGATTGGCAGGTTTGATAGGTAGCTCATTAACCAAAACCCGGTAAGCGTCTTCTACAGCGCCACTGCCTTGCGGCGGAGCCTTAGCACGGATAATTCGGATGAGTTGTTTTTCACCCGGTTTTAGCTCAATCATTGGCGGGCTGGCCAATAATCCTCGTGAGGGAGTGATCTGGTCGCCTTTTTCGTCCTGTAACCACTGATACACCCGCACCTGCGCGCGTATCATATCGTTACCAGAATTACTAAGAGTCAGACCACTAGCACTCTCTCGAGCCTGCAGGCTCAATGAGGTGGGAGAGACCTGCAGCCCGCTTGCTACTGCCAAACTAGATGACAGTAGCAAGGCTGAGACAAGCGCAGGTCTAGCAACACGGCGTAACCAAATATTTAACATGAGTACTAGAAAGTTAAATTAACAGTAACAGTGTCAGTATAGGCACCAGGGGCAACGTCGGTAGCACTAGTGGTTGTAGCTGTTACACTATGAGATTCGCCAGCAAGTACGCCATCACCAATTTCGTCTAATGTATTTGTACCGACGATATTGCCCCAAACCGCACTGCCAACTGTTTGGGTTAGCTGATAATCAATACTTGTCCCTGCGCCTGCCACTTGCAAAGCGCCAATACCAACGTCGCTGTCACTGCTTGGTGTCAGTGCAAGCTGGTAAGGAGTCCCTAAACTGCATAATACCTCAATAGAAGTAGTTGCAGTTTTTATACTACCATCGTTAACCGTACCGAGATCAATATCAGCAGTAGCGCCTGTAGCGATATTACATGCAGTTTCAACTGCTAGTGTGATACCAAAAGTATCTTCAACTGCAGCATTCGCACCAGACATAGCGGCGAATCCACCAAAGGTAAGCAATGTAGCAGTCAGTAGGTTTTTATTAAATGTCATGGTAATTCTCCAGTGAGTATAAATTTCTTAGTGTTTCGGTGTCATAAAGGACAATATCAAATTGATCATTGACCTCTACCTTGCTAAATAACAAAAATCACGTATTTTGGTAATCCACTGGTATAAGGTACTTACCTGAGACCACCTCATTATTGCACTTACAAACTGTAAGCCATCTTTAATGTTTCTTAACTTATTGTAACATATCATGTAGGCCATTGCACGCTAAGTGATTGATTACTATTCTATATTCCTTTTAAAATCTTAATTTATTATATTAGGGCGTGTTGAACATTGGCGACAAATTAGTGGCAAAAAAATAGCAAACTATTAATCTTTAAGTTCTCACACAAAAAAGACTTCGTTTGCTATGCCTCGCACTATGCTCAAAGATGAACATTGGACAAGACTAAGACCCATATTACTAGAACGTAATATCTATGACAAAGGAAATCTTAGGAATACGGTTGAAGGTGTGCTGTATCGTATGCGTGTTGGCTGTCCTTGGCGTGATCTGCCAACTCACTTTGGCAAGCCTAATACGGTCTACAAAGCCTACCAGCGTTGGTTTCGCAGCAATAAGTTAATTCAACTGTTTGCTTTGTTAATCAAAGATGCAGACCTTGAATGGGTGTTTATAGATGGGACTCATATCAAAGCGCATCAGCACAGTAGTGGTGGTAATGAAAAGGCACAAGCTATCAGTAAAAGTGTAGCGGGTCGTGCTACTAAGATTCACTTAGTGGTGGATGCTCATGGTAACCCGATTAGCTTTATCTTATCAGATGGCACCACTCACGATGTGAAGGTAGCACCAGACTTAGTTGATAAGATAGATTTAAGCGAAACAGATATAGTGTGTGCTGATAAAGGCTATGACTCTGATGCGCTAAGAGAGCATATTAAACAAGCAGGGAGCTGTGATAATATCCCTAGAAAGCAGAATAAGAAATCAGATAACAACCATATAGACTGGGACTTGTACAAAGTCCGTCACTTAGTTGAGAATGCATTCGCTCACTTAAAACGGTTCCGAGCAGTGGCCACCAGATTTGATAAGCTTAAGCAAAGTTATGAGAATACGGTGGCGCTAGCTTGTGCCTTTATCTGGCTTAAATTATGAATGTTCAACAGACCCTAAATTTTTACAATACTTTTATTGATAGCAATATTTTGTTTCGCTAATCAAAACTCGACGCCTAAAGAAATTATATCGATTATTTACCATAGTTAGGTGCCGGTAGTAGAGACGATCATATATATTATTAATTTTAATAGAGTAGGGGTGTGGCAGGATGCATTAGTAGGACTCATTCTGTATAGAAAAAGACTAATCACTGTTAAAAATTTCAATATAACAATTAACTAAGCATGCCGACAAAGGAGTCAGCAATGTAGATAGAGCTATCAAGAAGTTTTTTGAGATCATAATCTTAAAGTTATATAACCTTAATGGGTAACTATAACTATAGGTGTCTAACAAAATGTTTTTAGCTGATTAGTAGTGTATGTAGTCGCATTTAATTATCAATTACTACAACTTTAATCTTATGCGTAGGTATACGAGATTCGGCTACGGCTTGGGGATAGTTACTCATAATAGAATATAATACATTCTATTTAACATAATATACATTATGCGAAAACATACTAACGGCTATAGAAATCACTATGAGTTAATATCAATACATTCCTTTGGTCCCAATATGCTGCAAACAAACTTTAGCTAACGACAAGCTTCAATCAAATACTCTCGTAAAGAAGTGCCATCGTCATCCACAATAACATCTGCCACGCTACACTCAGAATCATCGCACGATAACTTATAATAAATATCACTGCCTTGCGCTAAGCTGACCTTAACCAAGCCTTGCTTCGTCATTGAGATTCGCTTGTCTTGCCCATAGTCAGGATCTTGAGCATCCCATAATACATCGTAACCAATATGACAGGACATCTGCTCTCTATCAAAATACTCTCGTTCCAGTTGCATTGCTGCCTGTAGCTCTTGATTGCCGTATTGCTCCAGCGTCACCGGATAATCCTGTCCTTGATTGCTCGCATCTTGCTGATACATTTTTTCAATAGTAGCCACTGTCATAGCAGCCTGTGTCTGCATGTCCTCTGCTGGATTAGCAATGGCAGTAGTCGCAGTCGCGATTCCTACTAATAGGACCAGCGTAGATAATTTTAATTTTTGCATTGCGTTCTCTATAAGCTCTAAAGCGATGATTTCGTGATTGGCATTCCTTATTACACCATATCTATGACAACAATTTTCTGCTTCATTGTATTCGTTAGGTTCAACGGCTAAAACAACAATTAACACAGATTTGTCATTAATTTTGCTAACTTATTCTTACTATATTATTTAGTATCATTCAATCTATATTGATTCTGATATTGCTGCGTTAAGGATAATATTATGAAAATGCCATTTTATTACAAATTAGCTACTGGTAGCTGTTTAGCACTCCTACTTACGGCAACAGGTTGTCAATCTCCAGTCGCTACTATTCCTGTTGTACCAAATACTCAACATAACGCCCAAAGCAGCAACTCACCCAATCAAACCAACCCACAAGCCTTTCAGCAATCTCTTACCCAGCAAGCGTTACATATTCAGAGTGCACTGGCCAATAAAGACTATGCTAGCATCATTAATGACATTCATCCGACCCGTGGTGTCCGCTTTTCGATGTATGCGTATGTACATCTAGACAAAGATAAATTATTTAGTCGTGCACAGTTCGCTCAATATCTTAAAGAATCAAAAGTACGTTTTACGTGGGGCGAGCTAGATGGTGTTGGCGAAACATTTGTCGTGCCACTACCGGAGTATTTAGACACTTGGATCGATAGTAAAAATTATAATAACGCACGTATCACGGTCAATACCTTTGAAGCTCGCGGAAATATGATTAATAACGTTAATGAGGCCTACCCTAAGTCAGACGTGGTTGATTTTTATTATAAAGGTAGTGACAAGTACGACGGTGTGGACTGGCGTGGCGTGCGAATGGTATTCGATGACTATCAGGGAAAACGTTATCTCATTGCTATTATTAATGACCAGTGGACGGTTTAAGGCTGTAACTGTCTCGTAAAACATCAAAGATGGGCAGTGCATCGTTTGTATAATGCACTGCCCTTGCCTGTTATTATTACTCCATATTATTGATTGTAAAGTAAGGGTTAACTATCGAAGATTTAGAGTATAACTATCGCGTCAATCTACTGCATAATCGTGTGCGTCAGGCTTAGCGCAGCAATAATATTCATGTAGTGTTTAATGCCATTGTGATCTAGCATGCGCTCACGGCGGTCTTTTAGCCACTTTTGCGCAGGCTGGTAACCACCGATATAGAACTTCCATAACCCTCATTATAAAGCTTTTGTGGCTGAGCTTTTATTATGAGACTTAAGTTTTAAACTATACTTATGTCACTACCAATCGCATCAATTGAGTACTGATATAACCCCCTACTGTACCCATTGCATAACCTAAGATACCTAAAAACACCCCAACTGGCGCGAGCGATGGGTGAAAAGCGGTGGCAACAATCGGTGCTGACGATGCACCGCCCGTATTGGCATTGGAGCCGACAGCTAAGAAGAAAAATGGTGCCCGAATGATTCTAGCGACGATAAATATAATAATTATGTGGATAATCATCCATACAAAGCCGATTAATAGTAGCCTCCACTGGGAGACGATACCTGCTAAATTAATCTGCATACCAATAGCCGCAATCAATACAAAGATAAAGACGGTACCAATTTTAGACGCGCCAACATGATCCAGCCGTCGAATTTTAGTGAACGAGAAACCTACCCCTAGTAAGGTGATAATTACCACCATCCAAAAGAAGGAACTGGCGAAGCTATATTGCACTGCCCAATCATAGGGCGCAAAAAATCTAGCAATTTGTCCGCCAGCAAAATGTGCTAACCCAACCATGGCAAAGCACAGCCCAAACATCACCATCAAATCATTTAAAGTTGCCGGACGTGCATGGTCACGCTCATAACTCTCAACAGCAGCGATGACTTTATCGATACTGCTAGTATCTGCTTTGAGCCAGCGGTCAATCTTAGCACTGTGTTTTGCCATGACTAAAATTGCCAGCAGCCATAATGATGCATTAGTAGTATCAACCAATATCATCATCCCAAACAAGTCGTCACTGACCCCAAACAGCTCTTTCATAGCCGCTTGGTTAGCGGCCCCGCCTATCCAACTTCCTGCTACCGCTGAAAATCCACGCCATAGTGTATCGTCGGTGAACATCTCTGGAGATACCCATTTAGCCAGTCCTAAGCTAATTGGTCCGCTGATAATAATAGCGACACTTGCTGCTAAAAACATCGCGATTGCTTTCCAGCCTAAGCCGAGTATCTTTGGCACATCCATCGACAAAGTCATTAATAGCAAGCTTGCTGGTAGCAGATAAGTAGCTGTGAAGCCGTATATCTGTGAGCCAACACCCTCAGCAAACACGCCAAGACTATTGAGCGTTGCTGGTATAAAACAGCACAATACAATACCTGGGAGCACCGCATAAAAGCGTCGCCAGAACTTACCCGGTAGTCCTTGGGTATAAAACACTAAGCCAATAATGGCCATAATAATACCAAACGCTACCGGTAAACTATCAATGGCTAAATGGGAAATAGCGGGCATCAAATGGCTCCAAGTTACAGCAGATAATAAAAATTTGCCAGTATAGACAAAGGTCAAAACTAGCGCAAGCAGCGATTTAGCTTGTTTGAAGTGTCATATATAAACGAGAGAGTTCTCATAGGAATTTATTTAAAGGGAATAAACGAAGATTTTACAAAAAAACCATGCAAGCACAAAAAAGCCAGATAGCAAGTATCTGGCTTTTCTTTATTTAGAACTCATTGTTAGCGATTGGACTGGCTAAAATTAGCCTAGCTGCTAAAGATTCGCTTATTACGAGTTTTTGTTACGGTTACCGCCAGTTGGGCGGCCGCCTTGGCTATTACCTGAACCTGAACGGCCAGTAGGACGACCTTGGCCGCGACCCGTTGCTGCGCGATCACCGCGTGGTGCGCTTGTGCCATCACCACGGCTAGGAGCACCAGTGCGCTTGCCTTGATACGGCTTGCCACCTGAACGCTCACTTGGCTTGCCAGATGAATCACGTGGCTTACCTTGATAACCGCTGTCATTGCTTGCGCGTTGACCAGTGCCAGTGCTGCTATCGCCTGATGGACGACCACGTTGATTACTAGGCTTGCCCTGATAACCACCAGCTGAGCGACCACGGCCTTGACCGTTACCGCCGCCTGAGCGACCACGCCCACGGCCATTGCCTTTATTTTCGCTTGGAACATAAGTCTTTTTAGGTTCCATGCCTTCGATGACACAAACTTCCATTTTACGATCTAAATAACGGTTAATCGCGTTTAACTGTGGACGATCATCCATGCTACATAAGCTGATGGCTACACCAGTACGGCCGGCACGACCACAACGTCCAATACGATGCACGTAATCTTCAGTTTGGCGCGGTAGGTCATAGTTAATGACATGTGATAGCGCTGGTACATCAAGACCACGTGCAGCAACGTCAGTCGCTACCAAAATTTTGCATTTACCATTGCGTAGGTCTTGAACGATACGGTTACGCTTGCTTTGTGGCAAATCACCATGTAAGAAGCTGGCTTTATGACCCTCTTCTTGTAGAGATTTTGCTAATTTTTCAGTGCTACGCTTAGTTGCTGCAAAAATGATCACTTGTTCCATATCTTTTTGGCAAACGATTTTGTCAAGCAATCTGTTTTTATGATCAAAGTCATCACAGTAGTACACTTTTTCGTCAATATGTGCTGATTCTACTTTAATAGCAACGCGCTCAGGATTCTTAGTAAAGCTGGCTGCAATTTTGCCAACAGGACCATCCCAAGTTGCAGAACACATGATGGTTTGACGATCACTCGGTGCTGCTCGTAAGATATCACTGATGTCATCAGCAAAACCCATATCTAGCATACGATCTGCTTCATCAAGTACCAATACTTCGAGCTGTGATAAATCAACACGGCCAGCATTAATATGATCAAGTAGACGGCCAGGGGTTGCGACAATAACTTGTACGCCTTTTTTCAAAGCCGTAATCTGACCATTGTACGGTGCGCCGCCAACCAGTGGTACGCAGAACAAACCACGCATGTCTTTAGAATAGGTACGCACGCTGTCATGTACTTGCTGAGCAAGTTCACGCGTTGGCGTTAAGATAAGGGCTTTGGTATATTTATCGAAGCTAGTCGCACGGCTTAAACGGTCTAATAATGGAATAACGAATGCAGCCGTTTTACCACTACCGGTTTGCGCTGATAACAAAAGATCGCGACCCGCTAAAGCAAAAGGAATCGCTTGTGCTTGAATAGGTGTTGGGTGGGTATAGCCACTGCGTTCAAGCGCGGTAAGGATTGGCTTGGCAATGTTAAGATCAGTAAAGGTCACTTGATCGTCGTCAGTAGTAGTAGTAGCCGCTTCATTACTAGTAGCAGTATTTGGGGTGTCGGTGTTTTCGATGATGCCGTTTTCAGCTGCGATTGCAGATAAGATGTCAGTCATGATTATCCTTGGTAGTATAAGCTGCTGTAAATTCAACAAGCTTGATGCATACCACTGATAACCGTTCATCACGCAGCTTGTTTATCGAAATATCGATAAATAGTAAGCTTGCATGCTGTCTGACGTATTTTGGTGGTAATGCCGAGAGTCTCATCTTTGTTTGTTATAAACGGATTATCATTACTTTGTCTAAAGCACGTAAACCTAACAACAATCAATCTAGCCCGTTAAATACGGCACTGGTAGATAAGATATGAGTATTAAATAATAGGATTATTTAATCACACAAAATCATCGGCAACAATTACTCATGGTCATCCTAGACCCAAAATCGCAGGCGATGTTATCAATCTCATAATTCACGTCAGTCTATGCTAACGTGGCGACGCAGTATAGCACAGTAAATATGCCAACTGTATTTATTTTTTAATTTGTTTTAAAAACCTTTTTTATGTTAACCACTCTTAGCGCAGTGTTTTAACTTCTGTGACATAAGTGGGTAATTGCCAGGCTCCACCCGCCTCTACCATACGGCATAACCCTGTCGTACTTTCATGACTTTTCGCAAAGCTTGTTCCTGTCCATATCCAATATGTCTTACTCAAGCAATCACCGATACCGCGGCCTTTTTGTACCGAACTTATTTTGCCGTTATCATAGTCTGTCGCACTGGTGGTAACCAATATAGGGTTATAAGGTTTGCTATCTTTCATCACCCAAGCGCCAGTGCCAGCATTGTAAGCACCTGACCAGCAATTGTGCTGCACCAACAGCTGCGTACTATTTAGACGACTGACACGCCATGGCGAACTATCCCCTAAGCTTGGGCAGTCGTTACTCACCTCTTTTATAGTGCCTTGCATCAAGGCTGATAATTGTGAGGACTTCATGCTGAACTTTTTATCAGTGTTAGAGCGGGCTTTGGGGTTTGGGGTCACCAAGCGCAGCTGCGGGGTGGGTTTAGGTGCTAACACACTGCTATTATATTTATTAGCACTATCGGCACTAATAAAAGCGCTTGTGGTTCCTACGCGCCCTTGTGCCTCATCGGCCTTTAGCATCACTGCAGTTGCCCCTTTATCAGACAACTGCCAGCGTGAATTACGGAGTACCAGCTCAATCTTGCTAGACTTGGTTAATGCCTCAAGCAGCGCCGTAACTTGAGCAGGCGTAAAATCAGCATCGCCGGTCACGGTTGAAAATGCTTTGGTCTCGCCTAAGTCTTTATCATTGATAAACAATGAGATACGGTGACGACTACCTAACTGCAATAAGGCTTTAGATGAGCTGTCTTTAGCGCCGCCAAGTTTGACCTTTCCAGACACGCCAGCATTGACACCAGCACGGCGAATCAATAATACAGATACTGGAAAATCACTATTATTCTCAGCTTGATAGCCTGCCAGCCGGCACGTGCGCGTGTTGTCACAGACCACTTGCCAATCTTGGTGGATAAACTCAGCGGGTGCTGCTGCCATGCTCATAGGACTAACTAAGCCCGCACTCATGGCAGCCAATACCGAAAACAACATTTTATTCTTTACCATAGACAGGTCATCTTAGTTATTATTATAAAAGTAAGGGTCCAAAAACAATCCGTTGAAAACAAAATGATTAATAGTAAAACTATTAAAACCATAGACCGCGAAAATCTGTTTTCACGTCGTATCTTAACCTACCGATGTTTCTGACTGTTGTACTAATGTATCACTGTGTAAATATACAAGCAAATGTCTTTTAAAAATAACCTCTCAAACATAATTGCTGACCAAAGTTAAGGCCGATAAGTGATTACTTATCAGCCTTATTGGTATTCAAATTTTTATTAGTAACAGACAGTTCATACTAACTCACCTGCTAAACCCAAACTAACCAATTGGTTTTAATGACAAATTTACCGCACGTTTTACTGCAGGACGCTCCGCTATTTTTTGTGCCCAGCGTTGGACGTTTTTATAGCCGTCAACTTGCAGAAATTCAGCCGCATCGTATAACTTACCTAATACCAGCTGGCCATACCATGCCCAAATAATAATATCCGCGATATTATAGTCTGCTTCATTATTACCACACATGTATTCACTATTTTTTAGGTGTATATCAAGCACATCGAGCTGACGCTTGGTCTCCATAGTATAGCGATTAATCGGATATTCCATTGGCTCAGGAGCATAGGCATAAAAGTGTCCAAAGCCGCCACCTAAGAAAGGTGTACTACCCACTTGCCACATAACCCAAGACAGACACTCAGCGCGCGCTTGCCCTTGTTGCATCATGGGCACAAACTTGCCAAATTTTTCTGCTAAGTATAATAAAATAGCCCCAGACTCAAAAATTTCGACAGCTTCGCCATCCTTTTTATTGGCATCTTTTACAGCAGAGTAATCAACGAGCGCTGGAATTTTTGAGTTGGGGTTAATGGCGACAAAATCTGAGCCAAATTGGTCACCCGCAGAAATATCTACTTGGTAGGCATCGTATTCAGCGCCTTTGACGCCAATCTCAGCCAGCTCTTCTAACAGGATATTGACCTTAACCCCATTTGGAGTATTCAGTGAGTACAGTTGTAGCGGCGCCTCTCCTATCGGTAGGGTTTGCTTGTGACGCGCACCAGCCGTTGGGCGATTAGTGCTAGCAAACTTGCCACCATTTTCTTTATCGTTTGTCCACACTTTAGGAGGGGTGTAGTCAGCGTCCTGCACGTTAGTGGTATTATTTTTATTAGTATTACTCATGGAATATCCTTAATTATTAATGAACTTTATTTTGAGTAGGAATATAAGTGAAACACTTATATTAAATGGTTATAGTAAACACAGACGTTTCCTACTATAACGAGGGCTTGCCTGCCTATACAGGCCTCTCCTGTAATTAATGTAGCTGTTGTTTAAATCGTTGCTTTCAAACCATACGTTTGCATCGTTACCTTGCTTATCTTTTATTACCTGAAAGTTATTCTTATACTACGGGCATGGTAAGGCGTGCTTCATAATTAAAGACGCTATGATAAATAGATTAAAATTTTGGTGACAGTCGTATGGTGACGCTAACAGCAGTACAAAGCAAATATCTACCCTATGTGTTGGCAGTGGCGCTGTTTATGCAGATTTTGGATGCCACCATTTTAAATACGGCATTACCGCAAATGGCACAAGCATTGGGAGAGTCACCGCTAAAAATGCAGTGGGCAGTTATCAGCTATGCGTTGACTTTGGCTATCTTTATTCCGATTAGCGGCTTTTTGGCAGATAAATATGGCACGCGGCGCGTATTCTTAACGGCGATTATCATTTTTTGTATTGGCTCCATCTTATGTGCCGCCTCAACTAATTTAGATTTTTTGATTGGCTCGCGTATTGTGCAAGGTATTGGTGGCGCGATGATGACGCCCGTTGCGCGCTTGATTTTGGTCAAGTCCTATCCGCGCAATCAGCTACTAACTGTCATGAATTTTGCGGTAATTCCAGCATTGATCGCCCCTTTAGTAGGGCCGTTACTTGGCGGCTATATCGTACAGTACGCCAGCTGGCACTGGATATTTTTAATTAACATTCCGATGGGAGTAGTCGGCTTTATGCTGGGTAAGAAACTAGTTCCCGCATTATTTGAAGATACCAAACGCTTAGATTGGCGGGGTTTCTTCTTATTTGCTATTGCTGCTTGCGGCTTTACGCTAGCAGTTGAGTTTGGCTCACAAACTGGACGTGGAGTATATGGTTTGGTGCTTGCGCTAGTAGCGACTGTCTTAATAGGGGCTTATATTTGGCATGCTAAACGTCGACCAGCGGCCATATTTCCCTTGAGCCTATTTAGCATTCGTACCTTTCGTATTGGGATTACAGGTAACTTCTTTACCCGCTTAGGTATCAGTGCCGTACCATTTTTACTGCCGCTGTTATTACAAGTGGTCTTTAAATACTCACCCTCGCAGGCAGGTTGGCTGCTAGCCCCTATTGCAGTCGGTGCAATAAGTGTTAAGCCTTTTGTCAGCAAGCTGATTCAGCGCTATAGCTATCGTACCGTTCTGGTCTATAACACCTTTTTATTAGGAGTCTTAATTATCGTTCTAGCGCAGTTCAATGATCCGACACATTGGCCGTGGTTTATCCCTATTTTAACCTTGATGGGCGCTTGTAATTCGATGCAGTTTAGCGCTATGAACACCATTACGATTGGCGATTTACAAGGGACAGAAACCAGTAGCGGCAACAGTCTGATGGCGGTCAATCAGCAATTAGCGATTACCTTTGGTATTGCTTTTGGTGCTGCATTACTTAATTTATTGCGCGAGCGTTTGCAAATAGATACGTTAACGGCCTTTCATATTACCTACTGGATACTGGGCGGAATGACGATTCTTTCAGGGTTATATTTCTTGCGCTTACAGCCAGAAGATGGTCGCGGATTGTATTAAATATACGATACTGAACTGGGAACCCAAACGGCAAGCTCAGCCAAAATTTAGACCCAAAAAAGCCAGCATGCTCTCCTTTATAATAGAAAAGAGAGCATGCTGGCAAGTTTAACTTAAACTACCGCTATAGGTTGTTTAAGCATTAAGGCGCTTTATCATCACCCATCTGTGACTGGATATAATTCTGTATTCCAACTTCTTTAATAAGGTCTTCTTGAGTCTCTAACCAGTCTTCATACTCTTCGTTACCATCTTTGAGTGTTACCAACAGCTGGCGCGATACGTAATCATGACGCTCTTCACATAAGGTGATGGCCTCTGTAATGATAGCGAACTTTTGCTTCTCTAAGCGCAGGTTACTGTCAATAATCTCGGGTACATCTTCACCAACCAGAACTTTACCCAAATCCTGTAAGTTTGGTAGACCTTCTAACAATAAAATGCGCTCAATGAGATCGTCAGACCACTTCATCTCTGCAATAGACTGATGGTATAGTGAGTCATTAAGTAACTCAAGCCCCCAATACCGTGCGATGCGTGCATGCAAAAAATACTGATTGATCGCAATTAATGACTGACCAAGCACCTTATTTAGCGCACGAATAACGTCTTTATCACCTTTCATACTTTCTCTCCCTGTTTATTACCTTTATGCTCATATGACTGATTTTATACCGCTACTGTCTTAGACAATTAGACAAGATTGGGCGGTACTTCAGCCATCTGGCTTTGTAGGTAATTCGGTAGACCGATCATCTCAATAAGACGCAGCTGCTGCTCAAGCCAATGCGCATGATCTTCTTCAGTGTCTCTTAGCTGAACCACGAGCATCTCGCGAGTGACATAGTCGTGCTCTTCTTCACATATGGCAATACCGTCTTTAAGATGCTGTCTTACCTCATATTCAAGATCAAGATCGAGCTGCAACATCTCAGGGACAGTACTTCCAATATGAATATCATTGACACTCATGTTTGGCCTGCCGCCAAGCATCAAAATACGGCGGATAATGTCCTGTGCGTGCAAGGTTTCATCCTGCATTTCATGGCTAATACGGTCATACAACCTGCCATAATACCATTCAGCATACATCTCAGAATGAATGAAATACTGGTCACGAGCGGCCAGCTCACCACCAAGTAAGAAGTTTAAATAATCAATAACTTTTTGGCTGCCTATCATAACGTGTACTCCTCTATTCTTCAGATTACCCTATTATCATCACGGTTAACTTAAAGCTAATAACAACAATGCTAATAATAATGATACTAGGGGCAAACTGGTTGGTAAGACCAATTAGTAAAAATCAGACACCACAAAGTGTCTTATAACTTTAGACAGATAGTGTAACACATAGGCAAAATATGGCTTGTAATGTTAGGAACTAAGAATAAGGTGCTAATTGATAACCATAGTTAGCTAGAATGATTTTGAATAAACTTAGATAGGAAAGTTCAGAAAAAAGAGGACGCCTTACTTAATGTAAAAGGTAAGGCTATTGTGATAGGTTTGCTAAATCTCTCATACAGATATAGTAGAGAGTCAGTCTTAGACTGCGAAAGCCAATACATCAAGCTTGGCATGATACTCATGTAGATAGTCATTGACCATCGGCTCACAACAACCACAGCAAGTAGCAACGTCGAGCGTATCTTTTAAACCATCAAGGGTATCAACACCAGAGGCAATCGCTGCTTGGATTTGCTTATCTTTCACGTTATTGCAGATACATACGTACATGTGCTGGCTCCTACCGTTAAGGCTACTATTACTAGTTTTACTACTAAGGTAATGTTATCGGTTAATGAGCTCAATCGTTGTGTCACTAAAAATGAAGCTAATTATTAGACTGGGTTAAATAACGCTTTAAATAAACCTACTTAGCAATCAATATCTTACAACGTTTGGCTGAGTGGTTATTATAATAACGATAATTATTACCATTTACAATAACTTTTTATAATATTTATTAGCTAAGCCAGCCTCCCATGTGATACCTATCAATTTTAGGATAAAAAGTGGTAGTAGCAAATATCTTACCTGTATGAGGTAAAATGTTTTAGAGACCACGTAACAGACGCCAACCAAGCAAATGGATAGCCATAAACTGGGCTCGCTCATAGCATATTTCTATGTGGTATAAAATATGGGACACAAAAAAAGACCTGTACGTATAGGTCTTTTCTATTGATTCAACTTACAGTTAAAGTAAAACTATACTAAGTCCAAAAAATCGCTGACAAAAGCGTTGGCTGGCCGGTTTATCAGGGCTTCTGATGTCCCTACTTGTTCGACACGGCCATGGTTCATGACCACAATCTCATCGGATACGGCGCGGGCTTCTTCTTGGTCATGGGTGACCATAATGCTTGTGATACCCAGCTCATGATGGATCTCTTTTAGCCACGTACGTAACTCTTTACGTACTTTGGCATCCAGCGCCCCAAACGGCTCATCGAGTAATAATAACTTAGGCTTTACTGCTAAGGCACGTGCCAGCGCAATCCGCTGACGCTGACCACCTGACAATTGATGCGGATAAGCATTGGCCAGTTGCGGTAATTGCACCAACTCTAATAGCTCTGCCACCCGTTTATTAATATCCGCTTTACTTGGACGTTCTTTTTTTGGTAATAAGGTCAGCCCAAATGCCACATTATCGGCGATATTTTTATGACGGAACAACGCATAGTGCTGAAACATAAAGCCGATATGGCGTTTTTGTACTGGCGTATTAGTTACATCAATCTCATCAAACAATACCTGCCCTGAGTCTGCATACTCAAGCCCCGCAATAATACGTAGCAACGTTGTTTTGCCACAACCTGAGGGGCCAAGTAAGGTGGTCAGCTTACCAGTAGGTACGGTGATGTTGATATCATTTAGGGCAGTAAAATCACCAAATTTTTTATTAACGTGTCTAATCTCGATGCTCATAGTGGTGTCTCTTATAATGTCTTTTGTCTTATTATGGCCGATTATTTTTAGCAGTATCTTTAATCACTTATTTAGTACTGTCAGACTCATTATCAGCAGTACTCATCACCGTTGCGTTGGCGCTAACCGGTAGCTGGGGCGCACTCACCAGACGCTCAGATTTAGCAAACTTACGATCTTGTAGCTTAGTCATTACTTGTTGTACCAGCAGTGTGACCAGAGCCAAGGCAGCAAGTAAGCTCGATAACGCAAAAGCGGCCGTAAAGTTATAGTCATTATAAGCAATCTCAACCAATAGTGGCATGGTGTTGGTTTCACCGCGAATATGCCCAGAGACCACACTTACCGCCCCAAACTCTCCCATTGCCCGCGCATTGGTCAAAATCAAACCATACAGCAATGCCCATTTGATATTAGGTAAAGTCACATGCCAAAAGGTCTGCCAACCACTAGCACCAAGTGTCAATGCCGCTTGCTCCTCAGAATCACCTTGAGTTTGCATTAAAGGTATCAACTCACGAGCAACAAAGGGGAAAGTCACAAATAACGTGGCCAACACGATGCCAGGAACAGCAAAAATAACTTGAAACCCCATCCCCTCAAGCCAGCCGCCAATGGGAGAATTAAGACCAAACAACAAGATAAACATTAAGCCTGCGACCACCGGCGATACCGAAAACGGCAAATCAAGTAAGGTAGTGACCAGCTGCTTCCCTTTGAAATGATAACGGGTCACAAGCCAAGCAATTGCGATACCCATCACCATATTAATCGGCAATACGATAGCGGCAGTCAGTAAGGTCAGCTTAATGGCTTGCTGCGCTTCAGGCTCGACGAGGGAGGCAATATACAGCTGCCAACCATTTTTAAAGGCTTCATAAAATACAGCAAGCAGTGGAAAAACCAACATAACAATCATAAACAAGACGGCAATGGTAATAAAAATACGTCTTATCCACGGCGTGTCTTTAGTCGCAGGGTTGCTTTGGTAGTCATAGCTATTGGCTATTTGCATCTTAGCGTGCTCCTACGCGGCGCGACAGTTTCCACTGTACGATATTAATGGTTAATAAAATCACAAAGGATATCAGCAGCATAAACAATGCCACGGCGGAGGCGCCTTGGATATCAAATTGCTCAAGCTTACTAATAATAATAATGGGCAAAATCTCAGACTCCATCGGAATGTTACCCGCGATAAAAATCACTGAGCCATACTCGCCTGTCGCCCGCGCAAACATCATACCGGCGCCCATAAGTAATGCCGGCAGTAGCTCGGGCAAAATAACCTTGGTAAACGTGGTGAAGCGATTGGCACCCAATACCGCCGCCGCCTCTTCAAACTCAACGGATAGCTCTGCTAATACGGGCTGTACTGCCCGCACAATAAATGGAAAACTGACCACGACCAGCGCCAGCCAAATCCCAATAGGCGTAAAAGCAACTTGTATACCGATTTTTTCAAACCACTGCCCGATGAGACCATTCGGTGCATATAAAGTAGCAAGGGAGATACCCGTCACCGCAGTTGGCAGCGCAAAGGGCAAATCGACTAAGGCATTAATTAAGGATTTACCCCAAAATTCATAACGCACCAATACCCAGGCCACCAAAGTACCAAATACCATGTTGGTTAACATCGCTAAAAACGACATCCACAAGCTCAGCTTAATAGCAGCGGCAACCTGTGGCTGATTAATGGTTTCCCAAAAGCCCGTCCAACCCATCTGCGTTGTGGTATACGCCATCATCGCAAACGGCAATACCACCAATAACGATAGGCTAAAGACAGTGATGCCCATGCTCAGACCAAAGCCTGGCAGCACATTGCGCTGGCGCATGCGGGTCATCCAGCCCTTTTTGTTAGGTGTACTGGCATGAGAATTAGTTGCACTCATAGTGATGTCCTATTGCCTATCTGATGGCACTTGTCATCAAGCCCATGTCATATTAAAGGTGTGATTGTTTTTTACGTGCTTTTTTGCGTGCTTTGTTAAGGTAGTGTTTTGAGGCTGTTTTAAAATATCGTGCTAAGGTTATAAAGGAAATAAGGACATAGCGCGGTAAGCCATGTCCTTATGAACGCGTTGTTTAATCTGATGTTATTTGAAAGAATTGTGCCAATATAACGACTTACTGCGGCGCATTAACGGCCAATTGATCAAACACCCCGCCATCGCTAAAGAATTTACCCATGATGTCATCCCATGAACCAAAGGTGTCATTCGGACGGAAAGTGTCAATGGATGGCAATTTATCGCCATTTTTATCAAGGACGCTTTTCACGCTAGGACGTAAGTAGAGGTCAGCCGCCAACTGTTGCGCAGGCTCGCTCCATAAGTAATCAAGATAAGCTTTTGCTGCCGCGGTGCTGCCTTTTTTATCCGTCACAGCTTTCACAATAGCAACCGGACTTTCTGACTTGATAGAATATTTAGGATAAACGATGTCTACTTTACCAGCGCCAAATTGAGTCACGGCAAGATTGGCTTCATTTTCAAACGTTACCAGCACATCACCGATACCGCGCTGGACAAAGGTCGTCGTTGCCGCACGGCCACCATTCTCATAGACTTTGACGTTTTTGAGCATATCTTTTACGTAGGTTTTAGTCGCAGTTTCATCATTATTGAAGGCATGCAGACCATAACCATAAGCGCCTAAAAAGGCATAGCGACCATTACCGGTAGATTTTGGATTGGCCAACACAATCTCAAGCCCAGGCTTCGTTAAATCTGCCCAATCGTTGATGCCCTTAGGATTGTCTTTACGCACCAAAAATACGATAGTACTGGTAAAAGGGACGGCATTATCAGGAAACTGCCCTTCCCAATCGCTTGCAACCAAACCTTTTTTCTCAAGCAGCTCGATATCTGAGCCTTGATTCATGGTGGCGACATCGGCTTGCAGACCATTAGCAATCGATAAGGCTTGTTTGCTTGAGCCGCCATGAGATTGATTGACAGTCACATTACTGTTGGGGTTTTCGGCTTTGTAATGCTCAACGAACAAAGGGTTATAGTCTTTGTAAAAATCGCGCGCCACATCATAAGAGACGTTTAGCAACTCGATATTTTGACTCTCTGTTGTCGCAGGTGTGCCGTCGGCTGTCGCCTTGGTATCTGCTTGCTCACTATTGCTACAGCCTGCAAGTCCCAAAGTCATGGCAACGCCTGCAATACTTAAGACGTTAAGTGCTTTGTTGTTGTAAGGGCTGGCGGTTTTGCCGAGTGGTTTTCCTGCTGCGTAAGATGTCATAGCTGCCTCAAAAGTAGGTGTTGTCATGCAGGTATGCTAACAGTGACAGCTTATTATCTTTAATGACGAATATGCGTATATTATTGCCAAAATGGAATAAGCAAGAATATGGTGGTGGCATGACTGCTTCTACCACGTTATTTATTCATTAATTGTTTATTCCATTTTTGGCTTTGTGGCTTTGTGATTATAGATAAAGGCAAATACTTTACTTATTTTTTAGGTTTTACGGCAAGCTTATCAAACAGAGCGCCGTCAACAAAAAAGGTGGCCATGATATTGTTCCAATCTCCAAAAACGTCGACGGGCTCAAAGGTTTGAATATCTTTTAGCGTGCCTGCATGCGCAGCCAATACCTCTTTATTGCTGGGTCGCAGGTACATCTGCGCCATCAGCTCTTGCGCAGGTTTGTCCCAAAGCGCTTTAAGATAAGCCGTTGCTGCCTCCGTGGAGCCTTTTTTGTCAGTCACTGAGCTGACCACTGCTACTGGGTTATGGATGGTAATGGAGTAGCTGGGATAAACCACCTCAACTTGTCCTTTGGCATGCTGAGTGGCGACCAAATGCGCCTCATTTTCTGTAGTGACCAGTACGTCGCCAAGACCACGCTGGGTAAAGCTGGTCGTTGCGGCGCGCGCACCATTGTCATAAGTGACGACATTGGAGAGCACTTTTTTTATAAAGTCATCAGTTTTTTGCGGCTGATTGACCGGCTCTTTAAATTGATGCAGTCCTGCGCCATAAGCACCCAAAAAAGCATAGCGTGCGGTGCCGCTGGTTTTAGGATTGGGCATAATAACTTCGACATCAGCACGTGCTAAATCCTGCCAATCTTTGATCTGCTTTGGATTGCCTTTACGAACCAGTAATATCATGGTGGTGGTATAAGGGACAGCATTATCAGGAAAAGCCGTGCGCCAATCAGTTTTGACCAGCCCTTTTTTGACCAGCATATTCATGTCGCTTTCTTGGTTTAATGTCACTACATCTGCCTGCAAACCATTGGCAACGGATAGCGCCTGCTTACTGGCACCGCCATGAGATTGCTTAATATCGACGGTGCTATCAGGATACTGAACTTGATAAGCGCTGCTAAATAAAGGGTTGTATTCTTTGTAAAAATCGCGGGACACATCGTAAGAGACGTTCAGTAAGCTGACATCTTTGCTAGGGCTTTTCGCGCCCTCATTTTGATCGGCATTGGTAGGGCTACAGGCACTGAGCATCATGATGGCACTAATAGCGCTACCAGCAATTAAGGTACGCGGCACACGGGGGATAACTTTATTAGCTTGGTTGTTTGTAATAATTGGCGTGATGCTAGGCATAACAGTTCTCTATAAAGTTTAAGGAACAGGTCAAATTGGATTATTAGTGAGTCAGAATTATTCAACGTTTTTTATCATGCCATTCGTACCACAGATGCTGTTATGACTTGATGGGGTTATGCTATCAGCTTGTTGCGCGCAGGCTTAGTGACAAAAGCGCTTATCAAGTTATTAACTTGGCATAAGTGACTTTATTAGGTATTCTTTATTATTCAAGATTGCTAACTGGTTATGCGATAAGCTGATAAGCTTGATAACGTATAGGTTAGGCGACATATTTTGGTATACTCTAGCGTGACGCTGCGCCTCTGTTTAATGACTCACCTATGGCTATTAGCGTCTTTATTCCTAAGCCCCATCTCCTTATTCCTGTTAAGGCGCTTCTATGTCCACATTCTGTAGGTACAAACTCTGGCAACAACGCGTATTTTTGTCTTCTGCGACGATCGCCAGTGCCTTTCTGCTGTTGACGGGTTGTCAGACCGTGACGCCCAGTAGCTCAACTAGCGCTGCCGATACAACCTTACCGACCTCGGTAATTCAGCCGCTAACAGTACTCACGCCAGCTGTAAAAACTGTGGTCGGTGATTATGCTACTGACGGCTATGCCCCGAGCGACTATAATCAGCGCGCGCAAGGGTATGACTGGGTGGGCGTGATGGTGCGTCCGTTTGGTGATGCCGAGATTGATATTAAAGTACGCGCGCGTAGCGATATCAAAAAGCCCAGTTGTCGCTTTGATGGCAAGGCGACGCTGATGGGTCAGGATAGCGCGCATGGCGTTATTTTTCAGACCATCGCTAACGGTAGTGTGATGTTCTTGCAGTTTAAAGAGGGTGTCTTGACTATTGACAGCCAAGATAAATATGCGCTTAATTATTTTTGTTCAGGTGGGGCGACGCTTGCCGGTAACTATCAAAAGATTACTGGTAACTTAAACTTTAGCTAAAAACGCAACTAAAAATACTTTTGTTTAAAAGCTTATCACAAAACTAAGTTAATCAAAACTAAGCTAAAAGTCTTAATAGCTAATTCTAGAGAACAAAAAAGATGTCAGATGATAAATCTGACACCTTTTTCTATTGCCTGTTCTATTCAGTAAGGAGTTTAGTTTATACCGCAGACGCCCCTACTAATTTAACTTCAGCGCGTTCATCGATAGCAATGTTGGCATAGTAGCTGCGTAAAATATCCAACACCTCTGGACGGCTAAAGTTGTCTGGTACCTCTTCATCTTCTGATAATGCTTTACGTAACTTAGTGCCCGATACTTTGACATGTTGGCTGGCATCATGCGGGCAAGTTTTGCTGGAAGCCATCGCCTCGCACGCATTACACCAAAATGTCCAATCTATCTTTAACGGTTGAGTCAATAAATCATCTTTTTCGATTTTCTCAAAAATGGTTTGCGCATCAAACGCGCCATAATAATCGCCAACTCCAGCGTGATCACGGCCAACGATTAGGTGGCTACAGCCATAGTTTTGGCGGAATAAGGCATGTAGTAACGCTTCACGTGGGCCCGCGTAACGCATATCAAGCGGATAGCCTGCCTGAATGACCGTGTCTTGTTTAAAGTAATTATCAATCAAAGCTTTAATGGCTTCTTGACGCACTTCAGCTGGGATATCACCTGGTTTAAGCGCACCTAACAATGAATGTACCAAGACGCCATCACAAATCTCAATCGCAATTTTAGCTAAATATTCATGTGAGCGGTGCATGGGGTTTCGGGTCTGAAAGGCAGCAATCGTTTTCCAGCCTTTATCCGCTAGTATTTGGCGGGTTTGCTCAGGGGTTTTATAAGTGTCAGGATAAAGCGTTGGGAATTCGCCTTCGCTTAACACCTCAACACGACCGGCAATATTAACCTCATCTTGGCTCTGTACTTGCTGCACACCCGGATGCTCACTATCAGTCGTGGTAAAGACTTGCTGGCACTCATGTTCTTTATCGATGGTATAGGTTTCCTCTACCGTCAACACGCCCATTATTTCGCCGTTTTCCGCGATCAAAGCGACTTTATCACCTTGGTTTAAGCTATCAGCAGTCGTTTTTGGTGCAGACAAAGTAATCGGTATCGGCCAAAACAAGCCCGCATTGGCGCCAGTTTGCAAACGCATATCATCCACCACCCCTTGCCAATCGGCTTGATTCATAAAGCCATCAAGTGGGGTGAAACCACCAATGCCCAGCATAATTAAATCACCGCGCTCACGTGAGCTTAGGGTAATTTGTGGCAAAGTGCTGGCAAGTTTAAGGGCTTGCTTGCGCGCATCACCAGTTAACAATAATGGCTTTAGCTCACTGCTGCCATGCGGTGGCACTAAATTAGATTGGGAATTAGAGGTGGCGGTGGTTTCGGCTGCTATAGACTGGGTCATATTGATATTTAAAACCTTATATAAAGGAGAGTTGAATAAAATATAGAAAATAGTATCGACTAGATAGGTTAAGTGAGCGATTTGACAAAGATAAACGAGCGACTTTGAGAGCCTGCGAACAACGGAGTCGAGTAATCTTTACCAAGTTGTAAATGAAGTCTCGTCATTAAGTCATGCCGCAATTTTAATTTGGGATGCCCATAGGCTACCTAACTTTCGTTATGAAAATTTATGCAGTGTTTTACTATGGATATGACTTAAAGGAATTTATATTTTGAGACGCCAGCTTATATGATGTGAAGCTAAGTTGTCTTAAGCCTATTTTTTGAGACGCAACTAACCACTTTTTTTGGTGCCACTACCTAGCAAACCACCTTTTCCGCCGCTCTTTGCCTTGATTTATTGCACTGACTTAGCGCACTTTTTGATATCCTTTACGTTTGAAAACAAAATTGAGAGTACGTCATGTATCAATATAACTATGCCGACCAAGCCTTGGTTGAGGAACGGGTTGCCCAATTTCGCGACCAGACTGAGCGATTTTTGGATGGCTCACTGCCAGAAGAGCAGTTTTTGCCGCTGCGTTTGCAGAATGGACTTTATATCCAGCGTTATGCGCCTATGCTGCGTATCGCCATTCCTTACGGCCTACTTGCCAGCTATCAGTTGCGCAAATTGGCTGAAATCACGCGCAAATATGATAAAGGCTACGGGCATTTCACCACGCGTACCAATATTCAGCTGAACTGGCCGAAACTAGAAGACGTGCCTGATATCTTGGCGGAGCTTGCCACGGTACAGATGCACGCCATTCAAACGTCAGGCAACTGTATTCGTAATACTACTACCGACCCGTATGCAGGCATTCATCAAAGCGAGATTGCGGATCCGCGTCCTTATTGCGAGATTATTCGTCAGTGGTCAACTTTTCATCCTGAGTTTGCCTTTTTGCCACGTAAATTTAAGATTGCGGTTATCGGTACTGAAAACGACCGCGCTGCCACCCAAGTTCACGATGTGGGCTTGCATGTAAAAATGAATGATGCTGGCGAGATTGGTTTTGAAGTGATCGTCGGTGGTGGTTTGGGTCGTACGCCCGTGATTGGTAAAACGATTAATGAGTTTTTACCACGTGAGCACCTGCTGAGCTATCTAGATGCTATTTTGCGGGTTTATAATCTGCATGGTCGCCGTGATAATAAATATAAAGCCCGTATCAAAATCTTGGTCGAAAGCATGGGCGGCCGCGAATTTGCCAAATTGGTTGATGCTGAATGGGAAGCACACACCAAAGATGGCGCATTGACATTAACGGAAGACAACTTTGCTACCGCAGCAAGCTTCTTTACTGCGCCTGATTACCAGTCATTTGATGCGCTGCAAGTGCAGTCTGAGCTGGAAACCCTGTTAACCAGCAATAAAGACTTTGCCAATTGGTATACCCAAAATACTGTCGCTCATAAAGTGGCCGGTTACCGTGCTGTAGTGATTTCTCTAAAAGCCGGCTTGGTCGATGGTACTTATGTGCCCTCCGGTGATGTGAACGATACCCAAATGGACGCACTCGCTGACTTATCAGATAAATACAGCTTTGGTGAATTACGCGGTACTTATCAGCAGAATTTAGTATTTGCTGATGTACAGGTCAGCCATTTATATGAGCTATGGCAGCAACTTGATGCACTGCATTTAGCCCGCGCCAATATCAATACCTTAACCGACATGATTGTTTGCCCAGGTTGGGACTATTGCTCGCTTGCCAATGCGACGACTCATAATATCGCTGAACAAATCGAAAAGCAGTTCGATGACCTCGATTATCTTTACGACTTAGGCGATATTCGTCTCAATATGTCCGGCTGTATGAACGCTTGCGCCCATCATCACGTTGGCGATATCGGTATCTTAGGCGTCGATAAAAAAGGCGAACACTGGTATCAAATTAGCCTCGGCGGTAACTCTAGCGATGATGCTAAGCTTGGCAAAATTCTAGGTAGAGCGGTTCCTGCGACTGACGTTGCCAGTACCTTGCAAGTTATTTTAGACACCTATCTTGAGATACGTGCTAATAGTGAGAATGAGGTAGAAGGCTTTGGCGATGTGATCAATCGCGTTGGCATTGCCCCGTTTAAGGAGAAGGTCTATGGGTAATCACCATATTTTAAACAGCCAAGGTATTGATATTAGCAGCAAAGATACTTGGTATGCGCTCACCACTACTGAGTTACCAGATGGCATTGCGCTGACAGATATCTCATTGCTTGAGCTGCTACATAAACAAGAAAAGCTCGATGTGCTCGTACCTCTTGCTGATTTATTAAGTCCAACGGGTCTTCTTGTGAGCGGTCTATTGCAACAAGTTTATAAGTTACTCATCCATCATAGCAGTCGCCTTGGGATTTGGATTAACGCCGATACTGATGCCGATGCGCTCACAAATCTGACAGAGTTTTTATTAGAACAGGCCCTGATTGTCATTCATGTGCCCTTGTTTGCCGATGGTCGCGGGTTTAGCTTTGTGCAAACGCTGCGCCAGCTGGGCTATGAGGGTGAGATTCGGATGGCTGGCGCGTTTGGCCGAGATCAGATTGCTTATTTATTGCGGGTTGGTGCCGATAGTTTTGTGCTAAGCGAGCATGATATAAGGTCTGATATTAGCCAAGCATTTACCGCCCTTGCCAGCGCCTATGATGGTCAAAATGCAGCGGCCTTACCGATGTTTGCAGGTGTTTAGTTTTGATATTTAATGATTTTAAAGTTTTATATGAACCCCTACTAATTTTTATTTAACCTCAATCAAGGAAGAAACATGAGTAAATTACACCCAAATTTAGATATAGACCAAGCCAATAAAGAGTTGCAAGGCAAGACGCCTGAGCAAATCGTTGCATGGGCATTGACCCAAGCCAAAAACCCAATCATTACCACTAACTTCCGTCCTTATGAGTCAGCGATTTTGCATTTGGTTGCTAAGCAGCGCCCAGATATCACGGTATTGTGGGTAGATTCAGGCTATAACACTGATGCCACTTATCAATTTGCCAATAAAGTGATTCGTGATTTGAACTTAAACGTCATCACCTATATCCCTAAGCAAACCAGCGCCCATCGTGACGTGACGATGGAAGGCATCCCGGGTATTGATAATCCGCTACATGACGAATTCACTGACCAAGTAAAGCTTGAGCCCTTCCGCCGCGCGCTTGATGAGCTAAAACCTGACGTTTGGTTCAATGCCATTCGTCGCGACCAAACTGAGTTCCGTCAAGGTCTTGATGTGCTAAGTTTATCAAAAGATGGCGTGTTAAAAGTAGCGCCGTTGTTTGAAAAAACAGATACGGATTTAGATGGTTATTTGACTGAACATAACTTACCTAATGAGTTCGATTACTTTGATCCAACTAAGGTTGAAGAGCATCGCGAATGTGGTTTGCATACCCAGTTATAGTCAGCCAATCATTAAATGGTAATTTAAAAAATCAATACTAAAAATTCTGCTTACCTCAATAAATGAGTTAAGTGGGATTTTTTTACGTCATTATTTTATACCGCTATTCCCTTTATCATTAAAAACTATCATCAATAGGTAAAAAACGAATATGCTAATGCCAATTCGCTAGGTGAGCCATGGGAAAATTTAACCCATAATGGCTGCATAAATTGAATCGATTGCTGGTAATCCTATGAACACCTTTCCGCTATTTTTTAAATTAGAAGGCCGCAAAGTGCTTATCGTCGGTGGCGGCGATGTGGCGTTACGTAAAGCAGACTTACTGAGCCGTGCGGGTGCAGCAATTACCATTCTTGCGCCCGATATTTGTGCTGAATTGCAAGCCTTACTGACCAATGACAAAATCGATAATAACCATCATCTGATTTATGAAAATTACCACAAGTCTTATATGACAGGCGCACGGGTGATTATCGCAGGCACCGATGATGAGGCGCTAAATCACCAAATTCATGCGGATGCCACTGAGCTGAATATTCCGGTGAACGTGGTCGACACCCCGCATTTATGTGACTTTATCTTCCCCGCTATCGTTGATCGTAACCCGATTGTGATTGGTATCTCCTCCAATGGTAAAGCACCAGTGCTGGCACGTCTGTTACGGGCGCGGCTAGAGACTTTAATTCCGCAAGGTTATGGCAAATTGGCTAAACTTGCCGGCGATTTTCGCGCAGAAGTGAAAGTTAAAATACCAACCCTCACGGGACGGCGTCAGTTTTGGGAGCGCGCCTTTGAAGGTCAAGTGAGCGAGCTGATGTTTGCGGGTAACGAGACCCAAGCCGCTGCACAATTACAAGCGGATTTGGACAGTACCGCTGCAGATATTATTAAGAAAAATGCGCCTACGAGCCAGCACACTAACGTGGCAGACGCACAGGCAACAGCTACGACGCCCATGATTAAACACTCAATAAGAAAGCCAACCACAGACTCAATCATTACCAGTCACGATGATACAGCCGCCAAACATGTACAGCCGGTTGGTGAGGTGTATATCGTTGGCGCAGGACCAGGTGACCCAGAGCTACTGACTTTTAAGGCGTTACGCTTGATGCAACAAGCCGACATTGTGTTTTATGATGCGTTAGTGTCGCCGCAAGTGCTCGATTTGTGTCGCCGTGATGCGGATAAAGTGTTCGTCGGTAAAAAGCGCAGCAATCATGCCGTGGCGCAATTAGGTATCAATGAGCTACTGATCAATGAGGCCAAAAAAGGCCGGCGCGTGGTGCGACTCAAAGGTGGCGATCCGTTTATCTTTGGCCGTGGCGGGGAAGAAATTGAAAGCCTACGCGCACACGATATTCCTTACCAAGTCGTACCCGGCATTACTGCTGCTAATGCTGCTGCCAGCTATGCCGGTATTCCGCTAACCCACCGCGACCATTCACAATCAGTTCGCTTTGTGACTGGATTTTTAAAGGCAGGTGCACCCAATAACAACTTTAAGAACTTTTTAAATACCGATGAGACCGTAGTGTTTTATATGGGTCTGCATTCGCTGGCACGTTTGACTGAAGGGTTAATTGACGCGGGTCGCAGTGGTGATACCCCTATCGCCATCGTCTCCAATGCCAGCATGCCCAATCAGCAAGTCTTAACCGGGACGCTTGGCACTATCACCGCCCAACAAGAAGAGGCACAACTGCCCACGCCTGCGCTATTGATTATGGGCGATGTGGTCGCTTTGCATCATGACTTGGCTTGGTATAATTTACACCATCAGCAGCACAATCAAAATGCCAGCAATACTGATGACAATTGGTTACGTGGGGGAACGGCTGCTACGCCAAAAGATGACTTAACATCCAACAGCTCTATTAATAGCTCTTCTCGCCAGCAAGCGCATGCGTTATCGATGGTAGCCAATCTTGCCGAGCAGAAAGAAAGCGATAGTTTAGAGCAGTTGGTGATTAGTTGATTTATGTTTGCGTGGTAAAATAAACCACGACAACCAAAAAGAAAAATCACTATGCCACAGCCACAAAAATCACGTTTACCAATTATTTTTACAATAGGCTAGATTGCTATATAAGCAGCACTGGCTATTCCCTACTTCCCCTTAAACAATATTGGTAAACTAGGAGTTTATATTTCAGGTGTGTTCTCACCTTTAGCTTTGTTATGGTTTTACTTAAGCTATCAATCACAAAGCAAAGAATTAGAGTTGCAGCGTGAATCATTAGATAAACAAGTTACTGCTCAAAAAGGGTCTGAAGAATCATTAAGAATCTTATCAGGCGCTGTAGAAAAACAATTAGCTATGATAGAAAAACAGTTCCGTAATTATGAAAAAGCAGTTATAGGTAAGCAGCCTAATTTTGAGTTGGTTGAATATTTTGTAACCACTCTTTTTTATTCTGATTTAGAGGTAAGTCCTGATGAACAAAGAATTTCTAGAGCAGTAAAAAAATCTTGCAAAACACAATAGTTATTAGAGCTACTTTAAAGTTAAAAATAAAAAATATTGCGGATGATTGCAATTTAAAAGATATTAAACCCAACGAAAACCAAAAGCTTATAGAGAAAAACAACTTAGACATTATTTTTGATTCTCGCGTTAAAAATGACTCTTATAATGTAAAAATAGAACTGCGCTTAGGAAATGGAACTTCTGCCAAACGTCTACTTTCCTCAGCTTACACTGCATCTTTAAATTCAAAAGAAGTTTATAAGCAAGTAGACAGAACATTTTCAAGTTTTTTGTTAGATTTTTTCTACAGTTATGATGTTACTTCTTCGTCTGATATATATCAGCTACAAACGAAAAAAGATTCTGCTACTTTTTCTCTTATATCCAACACAGCAAACCCCGCTAATTCTTGCTAGAATAAAGGCTTTCTATTTACTCTAATAATAGCCTGCTTATGTCCCTATCCGCTGCTGCCATACCTTTGACTTCCAACACTCATACTAAACCTCTTAATATCCTACATACCTCCGACTGGCATTTGGGGCGACGGCTCTATGGACGTATGCGTTACGAGGAATTTGAGGCGTTTTTAAGCTGGCTACAAGAAACGATTAGCGCCCAACAAGTAGACATACTAATCGTTGCGGGTGACATCTTTGATACCATGACCCCAAGCAATCGTGCGCAAAACTTATATTACGATTTCTTAGGTAAGGTTTCAAAGACCTGCTGTCAGCATATCGTTGTTGTAGCAGGTAACCACGATTCGCCAACATTTTTAGATGCGCCCAATCAAGTATTAAAGTTTTTAAACGTACATGTCATTGGTATGGCTTGTGAAGACTTAAATGACGAAGTGTTGGTTTTAAATGACAGGCACGATATTCCATATTGTATCGTGACCGCTGTACCTTATTTACGCGATCGTGATGTCAGAAACAGCAGCGCTGGCGAGTCGATGGATAGCAAAGATGCCAATGTAATCAACGGTATTCGCGCGCACTATGATGGTGTGGCTGCTATAGCCAAAGCCAAGCAAGTTGAGCTTACTGAGACAGTTGACCACTATATCCCTATTATTGCGACAGGGCATTTATTTGCGGCAGGTAGTAATATTTCTGATAATAATCAAGGCGTACGTACTTCTGATGATGGCGTACGTGACTTGTATGTCGGCAACTTAGGTAAAATATCCGCCGATATGTTTGATGAGTGCTTTGATTATGTGGCGCTTGGACATTTGCATGTACCGCAGCGAGTTGGAGGGCGTGAGCATATTCGCTATTGTGGCTCACCTATTCCCATGGGCTTTGGCGAAGCGCGCCAACAAAAATTGGTGTTATTAGTACAGTTTGGCGCGGTAGCCCATAACGTTTATAGTGATTACAACAATAATAGTGACCATCTAATATCAGATAGCGACATTGACGTACCAAAGTGTCAACCTGAAATCATCTCAAGTTACCATGCTAATAGCAATAATGATTATATGGATGACTTGTTTGGCTTTGAGGATACTTCTAATGACAAAGTTATATCATCAGATAATAACGCTCATCTAGATAGTAATCGCCAGCCATTACCTTCGTTTATGAGTAATACAAATCCTAGTACGGCTTCGACATTGCTACATCATGACAATGACCATAATATGCAAGTCGTCTCTCTTCCCATTCCCTGCTTTCAGTCATTAGCGCAAGTCTTAGGTGATATGCAAACTATTGAGATGACCATTCGCACGCTTACGCAGTCGCGCTCATCGTCAGAACCAATTTGGCTTGAAATCACCTATACTGGCGATGACATTGTTGCCAATCTGCGTGAACAAATAGAGGCCATAGTAGACGGTTTGCCATGTGAGGTACTTATAAGTAAAAACCCGACCAAATATAATAAAGTACTCAACCAAGAACATTCCTCTGAAACCTTACAAGATTTAAATGAATTAGAAGTTTTTGAGCGCTGCTTGACGCTTAATGAGGTAACAGAGGCACAAAAAATAAGCCTACGCGACGCTTATGAGCAAATACTGTACGCCATTCATCATACAGACAGTCGCGCTGAATAAAATAAGTGCCAAATAGCATTAAAAATAATATCAAAACTACTATAAAAAATATCTCCTTAACTCATAAGTAAGACTTGCTCATGCGACTGATTGAACTGCGCCTAAAAAATCTAAACTCTCTCAAAGGTGAGTGGCATATTGACTTCACTGACCCCGCCTTTGTTAACGAAGGCATTTTTGCCATTACCGGGCAGACAGGAGCTGGCAAGACCACCATTTTGGATGCGATTTGCTTAGCGCTATACAGCCAAACGCCGAGACTGGGTGATATCACAGCTTCCTCTAATGAGATGATGACCCAAGGTACCGGTGAGTGTTCAGCTGAGGTGATCATAGAAATTAGTGGCAAGCATTATCGCTGCTTTTGGTATCAGCATCGCGCGCATAAAAAAGCTAAAGGCAATCTTCTACCTATCAGACATGAAATAAGTGATGTTGAAACCGGTGATATCTTAGAGGATGCCAAGTCTAAAACAACACCGTTTATTAAAGACTTAATTGGTATGGATTTTAGCCAATTTACACGCTCAATTATGCTGGCACAAGGTGGGTTTGCTGCTTTTTTAAAGTCAGAAACGTGGGAAAGAGCAGCTATTTTAGAGAAAATAACCGGCACTGCTATTTATGCACAAATCTCTAAAAATGTCTTTGAGAAAAAACGGGATATGGAGCATAAGCTTGCTAAATTGCAAGCTGGCGTGGACAGCTTACCCTTGTTAAGTGCTGAGGATGAAGCACAGCTGATAATAGATCTACAAACGCAGCAAAGCTTACAAAAAAAGCAGCGGCAAGACTTTGATACCGTCACTAAGCAATTGGGCTGGCTAGAGGATGTTGCGCAATTAAAGCAAAGCTTAGCGCAGAACCTCACCACACTGACGAGCGCCACACAAGATGAGCAAGACTTTATTCCAAATGCTTTGCGCCTAAATGCGGCAAATAAGGCACTTGAAATTGAAAGCGCTTTTCAAGCACTGACGCACAGTCGTGATACAAGCAAACAGCTCAAAAATGAACAACAAGGTTTACTTGATAAAACATCTACTCAAACCACATTACTAGAGAAATCCACCGCTAATTTTGACGCTGCCAATACGTCTGAATCACAACTGGCAAATGAGCTACGCGACACCCAACCCATTATCGATAACGTGCGACAACTCGATGCCAAGATACAGCAGCATATACATACATTAGCCGCTGACAATCAGCGCAAAAATACCTTAACATCGAGTATCCAGCGCTTATCACAAGAGATAAGTAGCCATCAATCAGCAGAGCAAGACATTAAGAGCGAGCTGACCTGCATCGCAAGCTATTTAAGCGAGCGCAGTGCGCTAAATAATATTGATAGCGATATTATTACCTTTAATAATAATTGTACTCGTATGAAATCATTGCTACAAATCAATATTCAATCAAGTGACAACAAACAGGCGTATCAAAACGCAAATAGTAAGTTGCAAAAACAACTCTCTACTCTCAATCAGCAGCAAGAAGCAGACGACAAAATCATTGGGGAGAAGCAACACGCATTCAAAGAGTTACAATATCAGCAATCGGTATTACTACAAGATAAGTCACTAAATGGGCTGCGCGCTCATATTGATTATATCGACGCCCTTATGCAGCACAACGAACAAGTACGCCTTGGGCTACAACAGTTAGCTGACGTCTCAGAAAAAATAACTATCGTCAGTAAAGCTGTGCCGGATATCCAACGAGCATTGAGCGCCCTTAAAGATACAATCGCTCGCCATGAATCAGATATTAAAGGTGCAAAAAATCAACGCCAAGACAAGCAATACTATCTTGAAGCACTACAAAAAGTCGCTAATCTTGAGAATTATATTATCGAGTTACAGGATGGCACACCATGCCCGCTATGCGGAGCGCTTGAACACCCCTATGGAGATGAGCACCCTCTATTAGACAGTCATGATAGCCAACATGAAACCTCGTTAACTGAGCAAACACGGGAACAAATTGCTAATATCGATACGCGTATAGATAATATGACGCACGAATTATCAGATTCTCAAGGTCAATATGCTGGCAAACAAAACCAGCTGCAACATGAAAACAATCAACTCGCTATATTACGTATGCAAGCGCAAACGCTTTGTACTGATATTAATAGTCATATCAAAAATGATATTAATGCGATAAGTGTAGCAATGTCTAGTTCAGCTAATGACACTGCTATTAACACTATCGTTCAGACTATAAAAGACATGAGTAATGAAATACTCCCTATTGTTGCTCAGCATTTAGCTGGTGATGTCGTCGATAGTATAGGCACAGATCAGCAATTGCTCAGTCATTTGTTATCTACCGTCAACGATACCAAATCAGCACTGAACCAAGAAAAAGAAAATATCAAAACTACGCTCAACCAATATGATAGTTTGACTCAAAAACTGTCCGAGACGACTAAAACGCTTGATAATGCTCAAAAACAACAGCAGCACTATTACAATGATAATAATAAGATAACTACTGATATCAAGCTCAACACTCAGAGAATAGACGACATAGATAACGTGCTACAGGCAAGTTTTGTAGAGCTGACTACCGTAACAGCTGCGGTAGCGACTGTGGTAGAAACCTATCCGGCTGATAAGTATCAAAATCACTTAAGCAAGATATCTAATAAGGGATTAAGCGACGGTGTAATAACAGATTCTAGCCCAATAAAAGATACGCTATTAATATTAAATAGTAGCGTTCAAGATAAAAAAATTGTTAATCAACAGGATAGCGATGCCCATATTGGTTACTTGCGCCAGTTTAGTCTGGGCTTAACACAACTCAAACAGTACTTTCATACTCAAAAAGACAACACCCAAACCTTACAAACGGAAAGTGGTAAATTATCCACTCTAATTGAGACCAAGCAGGTACAGTTAAATAATGAGAATACTGCGCTTAATAAGCTTAATAATGGTATCGAAGAACAAACAACAGCGCTTAAACAATTACAAGGCGATAGAACACAAAAATTTGCTGATAAAAATCCTGATAAAGAAAGCAATCGTTTGCATGAAGCACTTGATAACGCGAAGTCCAAAAAGGTAGAAGCACAAAGACAGCTGGATAATAGCGAACAGGCGCTATTGCAACTACGAAGTCGCACGCAGCAACTGTCAACTGACCTTATTAGAATTTCTAGCACACTTAACACGCAGGAAAGTGGGTTTTCCAGCTTATTAATGCAATCGCAATTTGCTACTGAAACTGATTTTTTCAATGCTCGTCTACCCAAAGCAACACGCGACTCTCTCCAACAGCAGTACGCCTCTATTGAACAGTCGTTAAATCATGCCAATATGCAATTAAAGCAGACGCAGCACACACTCGATGAAAAGGTAACTTTGGCATTAACTGAACTGACTGATGAAAATCGAGACAGTCTTGCCAGCAAACATACTGAACTAACACTAGAAACTGAGCAGCGATTGGGCACGATTGGGGCGATTAAGCAGCGACTAAGAGACAATGAGAAACAAAAAATGGCGCAGACAACACAGAATATTGCTATCAATGCTCAAAAAGAAGCGCTGCAAGTTTGGCAACAGCTTGATGAGCTCATAGGGTCATCAAGCGGCAAAAAATATCGCAATTTTGCACAAGGATTGACCTTCAAAATCATGATTGACCATGCCAACATTCAATTAGAAAAAATGAGTAATCGCTATTTACTGACACCTGATATCACTAATCCGCTAGAGCTCAACGTGATTGATAATTATCAAGGCGGCGATGTTCGCAGTACTAAAAACCTCTCAGGTGGCGAAGGTTTTATTATTAGTCTCGCTCTAGCGCTGGGCTTATCACAAATGGCAAGCCAAAATACGCGTGTCGATTCGCTATTTTTGGATGAAGGCTTTGGTACTTTAGATGAGGAATCGCTAGATATCGCCCTTGACACCTTAACTAACTTGCAACAAGAAGGTAAAATTATTGGTATCATCTCTCACGTACAAGCGCTAAAAGCACGTATTTTCACCCAGATTCACGTGAAAAAGCTCTCAGGTGGCTTTAGTGAAATCACCGGTCAAGGCTGTCATAAAATTGCCAGTTAACTTTATTTTTTAATACCAGTTTTTTGATATTAGTTTTTAAGATATATTTTTAACACGGGTTTTTAAAAAAAAGGCTTTAGCCCTATCATTTGAGGAGTTTTTGAATGGTTATCATAGTAAATAACGCTATTAAAAAGATTGTTAGGGCAGCTGGTATAAAATCTTCTAGCGCCCTACCCTTTGGTTTGGTTGTTTTGACAATGATGACGCTGGGTACGGCACAAGCAACCATCAGCTGTGCGGGTTATCTTCCCAATAGCTACTTTGAGCGTATTGACGATAATGAAGAATTTGCTGGCAAGTTGGTTGAACTCGCAGATGGTAGCCAGCAGCTAGAAGACTTAAATGGTAACGTCATTTTAGAGGGACTTACTGACGCTTATATTTTGATGGATAAGTATTTATGGGCGCAGCAGCTTGGCGCAAATGGCAAGAATTATGGAATCGTTACTGCCACGGGCGAAGTCATTGTACCGTTTGTTTATGATAATATTGCGACTCAGCCTGATATTAGCACCAGCTTTATCGTCAGTATTAAGGCGCCAAACGGTATAACCAAACAAGGTATTATTGACCGCAACGGCTATTGGATTTACCCTAAGCCCAAAATAAATCAGAAAGATAACGCCACTCACCGTAAGAAAAGCAAGCAACGCAGAGTGGATAATGGCTATGGTGATTACAGCGATGCTAAAGAAACGGCGCAACCTATAAAAGCGGGTGATGCACCATTTAACCTTATAGCTGCTAATATTAGTCACGCCCATTATGATAGCGATAAAGATGGCGACTATTTTTTAGTTAAGTCTTTATCCAATGATATTAAAAATAAAGATAATGCTGGCAAGTCAGCAATACAATCTGTAATAAATAAGACTGGCTTACTTGATGACCAAGGTAACTGGGTAATTGCACAGCAGTATGACGCACTTTATCCGTTGAATGCTTGTAGCGGTCAGCCGTTGTATCTACAAGCTGTACTTACAACAGCTGAACAACAGCAAACTGCCCTACTGGATCAAAATGCTCATATTATAATTCCGTTTGCGCCGAATCAGAATATTGAACTCTTTAATAACGGGGTTTTGAATAATGGTGACAAATCAACGTTATTTTTACGCAGTATTTTGATTGAAGGCAGTCACGCAATCGGCATGACTGAGGATATCAAAGACGATATTGTGAGCGCTCAAATTATTAATGCTACTGGCAAACTGATTCTAAGTTCTGATGCGCCTATCATTAGGCTTTTATATCATCAGCTTTTTACTTATAAAGAAGGCGGTAAGTACGGACTCATTAACGAGCAAGGTAAAATTATCTTAAAGCCGCAGTTCGATAGTTATCGTGATGAGGCCGATAAAGTTTGGGTAGAAAAAAACGGTGAGATGGTGAGTTTGGATACCTTAATTAAATTAGACTAGCTGTTTTGCATGCTGTTCTTTCTTATTCAATTGTTAGACAATAAAAACCACTCTTAAATTATTAAGAGTGGTTTTTATTTTACAAGATAAGTAGTTTTTACTTAGTAACTAGTCCGCTCAATTCACTCATCAATACCGATAGTGTGGACAAACTAATATGACTGTCTTTATTATCATTCAGCTTCTGCATTTCAGTTTTTACTGATTCAAGCTGATTTTCATGACGTGACTTCCAGTCATTAAACGCTTGGGCAGAATCAGGGTGTGATAATAGCGAATCCATCAATAAGCGCAGGCTACGAGTTGACTCGTTGATTAGTGCATGACGGGCGCGGCGATCCCAGTAGTCCTGCTGCGGTAAGGTGGCGATATTGTCTATCATCCAATTAAGTTGTAAGACTTGATAAGCTTCAAAGTACAAGGTTGCAATTTCATTGACTGGACGCTCATATTGCTCAGCGAGTCGCGCCGTATCAAGAGCATCGACATGGTACGGCAGCATCGCAAACAAGGCAGCATCATTATCAGACATACCATCTTGTATTAAGGTGGCGGTATCCTGTTGTAAATGCTCAGCAAACTGTTGCTCAATAAAGCCGCCGTTTTTAGTCAATTGTTCTACGCTATCTGCAAAACGATTAATCAGATCATTTACTTGTAAGTCTTGACCAAAGGCATTGATAAACCAGACCACGCCACGCTCAAGTGCATCACGCAGGCGCAGCTCAAGCTCTAGCAAACGCGTGGCATCGACTTTGTTATCAAGCGATTCTAGCAATTTCCACACGACTGATACGTCAAATACCTCCCGCGTAATCGTATACGCCCGAATGATGGTTGCGAGCGACTGGCCAGTCTCCTCAGTTAGACGGAACAAGGCTTCGATACCTAAGCGGTTGACGACGTTATTGGTGAGGTAAGTACTAATGATTTCTCGGTGTAAGCGGTGCTCTTTCATCTCATCAAAGAAGCGATTCGACAGCTCAGCGGGGAAGTATTTGCGTAACTCATTAACGAAATACGGCGCATCAGGCACATCCGACAATAGTAAATGATCGTAAACCCACATTTTGCCATAGGCCATGACCACGGCCAGCTCAGGATTGGTCAAGCCAGTACCTGCTTTTTGACGACGGGCGATTTCTTCATCTGATGGCAAATATTCAATGGCACGGTCGAGACGCTGCTCCGCTTCTAGCATTTGAATAAACCGTTGATGATCGTTTAAGTTAGCTACAGCACGAAGTTGACTCAGCTCAATGGCTTGTGGTTGTAAATAATTTTGACGTAATACCAGATTAGCAACACTATCGGTCATACTTTCAAGTAAGTCATTACGCTGCTCTACAGTCATATCGCCTTGCTCAACGACTTTGCCAAGTAAGATTTTAATATTGACTTCATGATCTGAGCAGTTAACACCGCCTGAATTATCGATGGCATCGGTATAGATACGTCCGCCGGTTTGAGCATATTCAATACGACCTCGCTGGGTAAAGCCTAAGTTGCCACCTTCACCAACGATTGCACAGCATAATTCGCCACCATTAACGCGTACAGCATCGTTAGCACGATCGCCAACATCCGCATGGGTCTCGATTGCGCTTTTCACATAAGTACCGATACCGCCATTCCAAATCAAATCAACAGGCGCACGTAATAAGGCGCTAATAAAGTCATTAGGCGCAAGGCTATCAGCACTAATGTCAAATAATGCTTTCATTTCAGGGCTGATAGTAATCGCTTTGTCCATGCGCGAAAATACCCCGCCACCTTGACTAATCAGTGATTTCTCATAGTCATCCCACGTCGAGCGCGGTAAGTTAAATAAACGCTCACGCTCTGCGTAAGAAGCAGCAGTATCAGGATTGGGGTCGATAAAGACATGCAAATGGTTAAAAGCAGCAACTAATTTGGTGTGTGTTGAGCGCAACATGCCGTTACCGAAGACATCCCCGCTCATATCACCGATACCAACGACCGTGAAGTCATCGCGATTTTGGATATCCATCCCGCGCATACGGAAGTGACGTTTAACGGATTCCCAACCACCACGTGCGGTAATACCCATCGCTTTATGGTCATAACCGACCGAACCACCTGAAGCAAAGGCATCACCAAGCCAAAAGTTATATTCAGCAGATAAGGCGTTGGCGATATCAGAGAAACTTGCCGTGCCTTTATCAGCAGCAACGACTAAATATGGATCATCGTCATCATGACGCACGGTGTTGGCTGGCGGGACAATTTTGCCATCGACAATATTATCAGTGACATCCAGCATACCGCGTAGGAATGCTTGATAACAGGCAATACCTTCCGCTTGAAACGCTTCGCGACCATCTGCCATGGTTTTGGACTTAACAATAAAACCGCCTTTAGAACCAACAGGAACAATCACCGCGTTTTTGACCATTTGCGCTTTAACCAGTCCTAAAACTTCCGTGCGGAAATCCTCTACCCGATCTGACCAACGCAAACCACCACGCGCCGCTTTGCCACCGCGCATATGTACCGCTTCAACACGCGGTGAATAAACAAATATTTCAAACATTAGCTTAGGTTTTGGCAAATTAGGAATTGCGGATGCTAAAAACTTAAACGATAAGCGGTCTTTACGCTCACCATTTTTATCCACTTGATAGAAGTTGGTACGCAACATGGCGTTAATCAAATCTAAATACCAACGCAAAATGCGATCTTCATCCAAACTGTCAACATCTGCCAGCGCTGTGCTGATTTGCTCTTGGATATTTGCGGTTTTATTATCTCGTTCATTATTACTATGATGAGGATTCACTTTTGCGTCAAATAACCCAGCCAGTAGCACGCTAATAGCGCTATGCTTGATCATTGTTTGTCTGATATAACGTATCGAAAACCCGGCGCGCGCTTGGTGCATATAACGTGACAGTGCGCGTAATACCACCACATCATACGTATCGAGTTTAGTGATCAACACCAACTCATTAAAGCCGTCATCATCAACGCGCCCAGCCCAAATCTCTTGTAAGCTATTCTCAAATTGGCTGCGAACTACCTGCATATCAACGTTATCGACATGCGCCAAGATCAGCTCATACTCTTGCATCCAGATTGGCTGATCCGCTAAGTCAAAGTCATAAGTTTGCATGGTGATAACGGATACCCCGAAGTTCTCGAGGACGGGCAAGATATCAGACAAGGTAACCGGCTGCTGATTGCCATAGAGCTTTAAATGTAGCTTGTTTTCAGCCTCAGCTGTCGATTGATATAAGTGCCAAATCATAGGTTTGGTGTCGGTTAAGCTTAATAATCGCTGGATGTCTTCATTTACCGTTTTATCATCAAAACGCGCTTGATGCGCCGCTGGAATGTGTTCTAAAAACTGTTCGAGTAGTCGTGGCTCTGGTTGTGTGTCATTCTGCATATCGTTTTTAGCGGCACACGTCTGTGTTGTGTGCGAAGAGTTTGGCATAACACCGATCCTTTTTATTATTGAGCGTAATTAATATTATTATAGCTAGCACTATTGCATTTAGTATTATTGTATTTAGAGCTTTTAAGCTGAGCATTGACTTTATTTCTGGCAATAGTTCATACTGGACTTCGTTTGTCCATTAGAGTGTAACGCACACGCAAGCCTAGCGATAGCATACAACATCATTTCATAGGTTAAGTAATCCTTGATAACCTTTATTAATACGACTATGGTTGTTTGTACAACTACAGTTATTTGTACGGGTGTATTACATACAATGAACTGCCATGATACTCGTGGCAATCGATGATGTATTTTTGTTAGAATACGGCATCGTAATTCTATTTGATGACTTGATCTTGAATAAATTGATATTTACTGAACATTGATAACTCTCTCGCTATTTAATAGCTATTAACGGATGCTAAGGGCAAGACGTATGATGAATATTTTGGTGATTGGTGCAGGCGGACGCGAGCACGCATTGGCGTGGCAGTGCGCCAAAGACAATAATGTGCAACAAGTCTGCGTCGCTCCCGGCAATGCTGGCACTGCCCTTGAACACAAATGTAAAAACGTGGTCTTAGAATCTGGCACAAGCGATGCTGATCACAGTCCCATCATCGAATTTTGCCAAAACAATGCAATAGATATGGTTATCGTCGGTCCTGAAGCACCACTCGTCACCGGTATCATCGATGCTTGCCGTGACGCTGGTATCCAAGCCTGGGGTCCAACCGCTTATTGTGCCCAGCTAGAAGGCTCAAAGACTTTCGCAAAAGAATTTATGGCAGCGAATAATATTCCAACTGCTGCCTATCAAGGCTTTACAGATGCAGAAAGTGCCAAAGCCTATGTTAATGAGCAAGGTGCACCAATCGTTATTAAAGCGGACGGGCTTGCGGCTGGCAAAGGCGTGATCGTTGCGGAAACCGTTGAGCAAGCGAATGAAGCCATTGACGACATGTTAGCGGACAACAAGTTTGGTGATGCAGGCAGTCGCGTGGTGATTGAGCAGTTTTTACAAGGTGAAGAAGCCAGCTTTATCTGCATGATTGATGGCGATAATATTTTACCCATGGCCACCAGCCAAGACCACAAACGTGCTTTTGAAGGCGACACAGGCCCCAATACTGGCGGTATGGGCGCATACTCTCCTGCACCAGTCGTTACCCAAGATGTTCATGACAGGGTTATGGCACAAGTTATTCAGCCAGTTGTTAATGCAATGAAAGCTGCCGGTCATCCCTATACTGGATTTCTATATGCAGGCCTGATGATTGATGACGCTGGCAATCCGTTTGTGATTGAATTCAACTGCCGTCTTGGCGACCCAGAGACGCAGCCTATTCTTATGCGCCTGAAATCTTCAATAGTAGACTTGGTTACTCAGGGGCTGGCTGGACAATTACCCAATCAAGCAGAGTGGGATACTCGATCCTCACTTGGTATCGTTGTGGCGTCTAGAGGCTATCCAGAGTCCTCTTCTAAAGGCGACGATATTACTGGATTACCAGCCATTAGTACCGATTATACGGAATCTGTAAAAGTATTTTATGCGGGTGCAGCGATTGACCCTAATGATGCGCAATCAGTTATTACCGATGGTGGGCGCGTACTATGTGTGACCGCCTTGGCAAATAATATTATAGGCGCGCAACAAAAAGCGCTTGCCGTTACCGCTGCAATTAGCTTTGATGGCGCTCATTATCGCCGTGATATTGGTCATCATGCGATTGCGCGTGATCATGCTTGATGTGAAATAAGCGGCTGGTAGAATATTAGACCGTTTTGGTTATCGTAGTTCAATACTTGATCTATTATTACGCTAGGTCAAGTATTTTGGTGCCTTACTATCTTGTCCAATACCAATTATAAGACGTAGACTTACAAAGCAAAGGCGATAAGCTACCCATAGCTTATAAATCGATGTGACTTTGTATGATACAATTTTGTATATGAATGCTATAGTTTCCTTGTATTGTTGCTCTTAGACCCGCAAATCATTATTAACCTGATAAACGATTATATTTATGGCAAATGAACCGTCTAAACCGTTGAATAATAAGCAGTCTATAGACAGCTTGAAAACGTCAGGCTTTGAGCGTCGCCTGTCGATTGCTAAAACGTCTTTAAATATTGGTCGACGTTGGGCAGGTAACAGTGTCTCTGGCATGTTTTTAGATAAAAAGGCACGCACAGCACGCAATCAGATATTTATGGAAGAGCAAGCGAATTATATTGCAGCAGAGCTGGGTAAACTAAAAGGCTCCGTGGTCAAAATCGGTCAAATGCTTGCATTGTATGGTGAACATGTTTTGCCGCCTGAAATTACCCGCGCTTTGCAAACCCTCAATGATGACACGGCAACGCTAGCATGGCCAAAAATAGAACAGACATTACAGCGCACTTTAGGTAATAAACTTAACGAGCTTGAAGTTGACCCAGTTCCTATTGGTACTGCTTCCCTTGCCCAAGTTCACCGTGCAACTGTGCTTGCAACTGGCGAACAAGTTGTCCTAAAAATTCAATATCCAGGGGTAGCAGATGCCATCGACTCTGACCTGGCTTTGTTCAAACGCTTATTAAAAGTCAGTAATGTCGTGCCACAAACACGCTCGCTAGATACGTGGTTTGAGGAAATACGCGACCTACTAAAAAACGAAGTGGATTATGAGGTAGAAGCGGCAACGACTGAACGTTTTTATGAGCGTTTGCTTGCTGATCCGCGTTATATTGTACCCAAAATAAATCGTACTTATTCAAGTAAACGCTTGTTATGTATGACCTATGAGCCTGGTGTTTCAGTCACATCGGAAGCACTACAATCTTTGTCTTCCGAGCGTTTGAATGCCATTGGTCAAGCGGCCATAGAAATTATGATGCAGGAAATTTTTGTTTGGGGAGAAATGCAAACAGATCCAAACTTTGGTAATTACCTCGTAAATATTAGTGATAATGATGCTTGTAATAATGGTGAAATCGATAAGCTGGTATTATTAGATTTTGGTGCTATTCGTCAGTTTGACAATGCTCTACTGACAATTGCTCGTAGTCTATTGCGTGCGGGTTATCATCATGACCATACAGCAATGATGGCGGCGATGACTGGCTACGACTTCTTCGATAGCATGAGTGATAAGGTTCGATCTAATGTCGCTTCTCTATTTTTATTAGCTACTGAGCCTTTTAGTAGCCCTGCCACCAATCCTGATATTCCTGAAAGCTGTTTAGATGGCCAGCAGCGTTATATCTGGGCGAATAGTAAACTGCACTCACGATTATCAGCATCCGCCACACAAGCCATGCAATCGTTTGAATTCAATTTACCCCCGAAAGAATTTATGTTTATTAGCCGTAAGTTTATTGGTGCTTATACTTTTCTAACAGTAATTGATGCTAGTACTGATTCTAGTAAATTGGTAAAACCTTATCTATAGTTGCTAATTTGTATATTGATTGCTTAATCTTTGGAACCGCTCTTTTGTAGCGGTTCTTGCATTTTTACGATTTTATTTAATTTATTCCTTAGGCTATTTTGCACTCATAGTTATTTCACTATTTTTTTGGTTAAATGTTAAATTTCCCTTCCTTCATTTCAGGCTAACAAGCCTTTAATCTTATTTATAATATTGTAGATTAGTCTTCTATCAGGCTTTAATTTTTATCGCTCTTTGTCTTTCAATAGCTGCGTGTTATTATGACAACCCCTATTCGCTGACAATACTTTAATAACTATGAGGATATCCTCACTTCTATGACCACTCCATCGAACCCTAACACCTTACCCAAAACGTATCCCTGCCCTAACTGCGGTACTAAAACAGCATGGCAAGATAACAAATCTAAGCCTTTTTGCAGTGAGCGCTGTAAGCTTATCGATTTAGGCGCTTGGGCAAGCGAAGAGTATAGTTTACCTGCTGAGATCTCACCATTTTCTGATGAGCTATAAATCTTATCATGAATGGTAGGATTAGTTTTATCAGGGCTTATGACGTTGACTACCCTTTCATTCGAAACGATCATCATAACTTTTTTATCATTTAACACTCTACCCTTCTAAGGATATCTGTATGTCAGCTACTTATCTGATGCCCACTTATAATCGTCAGCCGATTAGCTTCACCCGTGGCTCGGGCAGCTGGCTCTATACCCAAGACGATACAGCATATTTAGATGCGCTTACTGGCATCGCGGTATGCGGTCTTGGACATTGCCATCCAAAGGTGACGGAAGCCATACAACAACAAGCGGCGACTTTGGTTCATACCAGCAATCTATTTGGTATTGACTGGCAAGAACGCGCAGGTGAAGCGCTATGTACAGCGGCACAAATGGACAGCGTGTTTTTTGCTAATAGTGGTGCAGAAGCAAATGAAGCGGCATTAAAAATGACACGATTATATGCCTATAATCAAGGCTTTAAACGTCCAAAAGTGATTGTAATGGAACAGTCCTTTCATGGTCGCACCTTGTTATCCTTATCAGCAACGGCCAATCCGAAAGCACGCGAAGGCTTTTTTACTTTAGACGATGATTTTATTCGCGTGCCTTTTGGCGATATTGAGGCTATTAAGCAAGCTGCTAAAGATTTTGATGATATCTGCGCAATATTTGTCGAGCCTATTCAAGGTGAAGGCGGTCTCAATACTGCCGACAATGGCTTTGTCTATCTAGAGCAACTGCAAGCAGAATGCGATGCCCACAACTGGTTATTCATGATTGATGAAGTACAAACAGGTAATGGCCGTACGGGAAAATATTTTGCTTACCAGCATAGCAAGGCGCGTCCGGATGTATTGACTACTGCCAAAGGGCTTGGTAACGGTTTTCCAGTCGGTGCTTGTATGGTGAGTGGCCGTGCAAAAAATCTGTTTGGTGCGGGCAGTCATGGCTCTACTTATGGTGGTACACCTCTTGCAAGCCGTGTAGTGCATAGTGTTTACGATGTATTGACCAATAGCGATATAATGGAAAGCTCAGTACGTGAAGGGCAATTCATCCGTAAGACAATGACAGACGAGCTGCAGCAATATGGTATCAGTAGTCGCGGTGCTGGAACGATGATCGGTATTGTATTGCCAGAAACTATGGATTGCAGCCAACTGGTTGACCTTGCGCGTGATGAGCAAAAGCTAATTATCAATGTCACTGGCGGCCATGTCATTCGCCTGCTACCGCCTCTCAATATCAGCCGTAACGAGAGCGAACAGGTAGTTGAACGTCTGCTTAACTTATTAAAACCGTTACTTTAAACAGTGGATTTTAACGTAACTATTAATGATACAACTATTGACGACTTTATTAGTAATAACACAACTCTATAAAATTTTATCCACTTAATTATCAAATTACCACTCAGTACTGTCGTTAAAATTTAATACTAAAAAAGTCCTTAGAATATGATTAATCTAAGGGCTTTTTCTGACTATCTACTGCGTCCTATTAATATTAGTTGATAACTAAATTAATGCTTTAGCTTAATTACTAACTCGCATGAAAATATTTTTTGAGCACCTCTAAGCAGCGAGTAATTTTTGCAGGCTGCTGTTCACGGCTTAAGGTGACCGCATAAAGTACAAAGCTTGGCAACTGATAACCGGTTAGCACCTCAACCAGCTCTCCGCTCTCTAGCTCTTTTCTCACATCCATCTCCATCATTCTGACCAGACCATGACCTTCTTTAGCCAACGTTGTTGCCATAAAGACATTGTTAGTATGAATGCGTGAGGTCATTTTTGTACGGAGTTTTTTACCTGTTTCTGTCCGGGTTAAATCAACTTGGTTAGAGTCTTTCATGATATCAATACAAATCAGATGATGATCAATTAAGTCTTTTGGACTGTCAATTTTTGCATGTTGCCGTAAGTATTGCGGTGAGGCGACCAATACTTGGCGTACATCAGTAAGCGGATGGCTACTTAAAGTGGAGTCATTAATAGTAGGGCTCATACGAATAGCAATATCAATGCGCTCATCAATCATATCGATATAACGATTGTCTGCAAAATAAGTAATACTCAAATCATCATGCGCTGCCATCCACGTGGATAAAGCAGGCAATATATGATTGACCCCTAGCTCAGGCGTAGTCGCAATTCGAAGACTGCCAGCAAGCTCATCGCGCAACTGATTGACTTTGATTCTACCTTGCTCAGCGGCACTAACCACATCTTTTGCTGACCCATAAAAGCTTTCGCCCGCCTCTGTTAGGCTTAGTTTACGAGTTGAGCGATGTAGTAAAACGACGCCAAGCTCATTTTCTAACGATCGGATTTGTTGGCTGACCGCACTGGTCGTGATACCAAGCTCACGAGCAGACCCACTAAAAGAGCCGTGTCCGACCACACTGGCGAACACGGCCATACCGCGCAAATTATCTATCATACTGTCACCTAAGCTATTTTACATTTTTTAATATAACTTAATCATTATAGCTTATTCTAACTATTTTTTATATTGTTTCCTACAGTCATACTTTAGGTTATCTAACCAATAATCTTATCAATATCAAAGCTTTAGATTTAAACCTTATGAATCTATTAGTAGACGCTAGCGTTCATTTTTTTAATTTAATGGTTTTTTTACTGACAAATGTTGTCGACTGTTTAATATAGCTTAACCTTACCCATTTTTCCTTCACCGCGGCTTGTCAAATATTGCATGACTGGCGAATCTAATAATCGAGTCTGGGCAACAGCTTTGGCCTGCTCTAGGCGCTGGCTTTGACGCCTCTCAGGGGTTTTATTCTCAGCTTGAGCGATACTACTATCAATTTGTAAGCTAATTTCAGTTTGAGAAAATTGCTGCTGCACCTTTATAGCTAGCTCTTGAAAAGTAGCTTGCAGGTGTTTGCTGTCTACCCCAGTGATAAATATCGCTTCACCATTACATTGACCTGTCATCATACCTTGACGGGCAAGTGCCAATTCATCAGATGCAAGACTATTATCCTCACGCGCCGTTTGCAGCCAATAATCCCATTTTTCTGGTGTCCATTCACCTGTCAATTCCCGGGGCGAACAACGCAGTAAAATACGCGGGTCATCAGACTGCGCTATTAACTGAGAATCATTTCGGTCTGGTTCTGCAGTTGGTTCTGCAGTTGGTTCTGCAGTTGGTTCTGCAGTTGGTTCTGCAGTTGGTTCTGCAGTTGGTTCTGCAGTTGGTTCTGCAGTTGGTTCTGCAGTTGGTTCTGCAGTTGGTTCTGCAGTTGGTTCTGCAGTTGGTTCTGCAGTTGGTTCTGCAGTTGGTTCTGCAGTTGGTTCTGCAGTTGGTTCTGCAGTTGGTTCTGCAGTTGGTTCTGCAATTGGTTCTGGCTCTACCTCAGTATTGTAGGTAGCAGACTCATAGTCTGAATAAACATTATTAGAGTTATCTTCAATAATGTCATCATTAATATTACTATCTTGTCTAGTAACGTCGTAAGTTTGCAAATCATGCGCGGCTGCTACATTATGTCCAATGGCTGCTGTTGCAGGACTTGAACTATCAACATTATCAACCTTAGTAACTGAGGTGTTGATTAGCATCTCATTAAGCGGCAATGGGCGAAACGCTAGTAGACGTAAGATACACATTTCCAGCGCTTGCATCGGCGTACTGGCCAGCTTAATACCTTCACGTGCTTGCACCACAATTTCATAATACAGCTGTAAGACATCAGGGCTAATGTGCTGGGCCAAAACGTTAATTGTTTCTGCTTGAGCTGCATTCACATTAAGCGCAACTTCAGGCAGTAGTTGCGTTAAGGCCAATTGATGCAGTAACTCAGCGAGGCCATCAAACATACTACTCGCATCGACCATTTGCGCGCGCATCTGTTCAATATGTGCAGCAACAGCGGATTTATCATGGTTATAAATATCAGTGATTAAACGCACTAAGTCAGCGGCATCAATTAAGCCTAACATCTCATTAACCGTCACATCATCCAGCGCGCCTTGCCCAAAGGCAATCGCCTGATCGGTTAATGATAATGCATCCCGTACAGAGCCTTTAGCAGCACTTGCCAGCTGCCATAATGCTGGTTGAGTATAAGTCACATGTTCTTGGGTTAAAACATTGGCCAAATGCTCACTGAGCAAAGTTTGCGGTAGCGGGCGCAACACGAACTGCAAGCAACGTGAAATAATGGTAATCGGTAGCTTTTGCGGATCAGTGGTGGCTAGCAAAAACTTCACGTGTTCAGGCGGTTCTTCTAAAGTTTTGAGGAGCGCGTTAAAGCTGTGGGTTGACAGCATATGCACTTCATCAATGAGGTAGACTTTATAACGCCCTTGGCTCGGTGCATAAGGCACATTATCAAGCAGCTCGCGCGTGTCTTCAACCTTAGTACGAGAGGCCGCATCAATCTCAATAAGGTCGATAAAACGCCCTTGGTCAATCGCCACGCAATTATCACACACTCCGCACGGCGTACTGGTCACGCCCATATCGCAGTTCAAACATTTAGCTAAGATACGGGCAATAGTAGTCTTACCGACCCCGCGGGTGCCTGTAAACAGATAAGCATGATGCAGACGATTATAATCAATCGCATTGATTAACGCTTGCGACACGTGATTCTGCCCAACCAACTCATGAAAGTTTTTGGGGCGGTATTTACGGGCTAAGACTTGATATTGCTGCGTCATATCCATCCATTATGCCAAGTGGCTGCAAGTAAAGTAAACGATACTACTAGAGTGCTATCAGTACATAACAGTACTAATTTAGGGTGCTTATTATAGCAAAAAGCCAGCGCATGCGTCTGGCTTCCTGCTGGTTTGACCATGACTTAGTAGGCGCTAAATGCTCGCTAATAACTAAGTATTAAAGAGGATTATTGTTCTACTTTGCGGCGCATATGCGGGAATAAAATCACATCGCGAATACTGGCAGAATCAGTAAACAACATCACCAAGCGGTCGATACCAATACCTTCGCCTGCAGTTGGTGGCAGACCATAAGACAAGGCTTCGATATAGTCTTCATCAAAGTGCATCGCTTCAACATCACCCGCATCTTTTTCAGCGACTTGACCACGGAAACGTTCGGCCTGATCAGCAGGATCATTCAACTCACTAAAGCCATTGGCTAATTCACGACCACCGACGAATAATTCAAAGCGATCAGTAATCTCAGGATTGTCATCGTTACGGCGTGCCAGCGGTGAGGTTTCAGCTGGATATTCAGTGATAAAGGTAGGTTGACGTAATTGATGCTCAGCCGTTTCTTCAAAGACGATGGTTTTGAGTTTACCAGCACCGAAAACATCTTTCACTTGTTGCTTAAGGGTATTTGACACATAGTCCGCTAGATATTCGCGATCATCAATATGCGCCATATCAAAACCTTCTGCATATTGCGCGATAGCATCTGACATTGAAATACGGGCAAAAGGTGCTTTTAAGCTGATGGTTTCTTCTTGATAAGTTAGCTCAGTGCTACCTAAAATATCAGTTGCCAGTTGGTTAAATAAGCGCTCAGTTAAGTCCATCAAATCATGATAATCGGCATACGCTTGATAAAACTCAATCATCGTAAACTCAGGATTATGACGGGTTGATACCCCTTCATTACGGAAGCTACGATTAATCTCAAACACTTTTTCAAAACCACCAATTACTAGGCGTTTCAAGTATAATTCAGGCGCAATACGCAAATATAAAGGCATATCTAAGGCATTATGATGAGTCTCAAAAGGACGCGCTACCGCACCACCTGGTATAGGATGCATCATCGGCGTCTCAACTTCCATGAAACGCTCATTCAACATAAACTGACGAATGCCGCTGACCACTTGACTGCGAATAACAAAGGCTTCACGAGTCGATTCATTGGTCATCAAATCTAAATGACGATTGCGATAACGGGCTTCAACATCGGCTAAACCATGAAATTTATTGGGCATGGGGCGCAATGACTTAGTTAATAGCTGAATCTCTTCGATATGCACATATAAATCGCCTTTTCCCGAGCGACTAATATAGCCTGAAACCCCAACGATATCGCCTAAATCTAACGATTTGATGCTAGCCAGTACTTCAGGATCTAGCTCTTTTCGTGCAACGTACAATTGAATACGGCCGGTCATATCTTGTATGACAATGAACGCGCCACGGTTAAGCATCACGCGACCAGCGACGTTAACTTGGGTCTTAACAGGATTTTCATCAATCTCTTGCTTTGATAAACCCTCAAAAGCCGTTTGTAAATCTTGAGCATAATCAGTACGTTTAAACTGATTGGGATAAGGCTGTTGACCAGAAGCCTTTATCTCATCTAGCTTGGCTTGTAATTGCGCGATTAGCTCATTTGGATCTTCTACTACTGGAACTGGGTCTTGGTTATTGTTTTTTGACATAAAACTCTCAAAATTGTTAGTTAGTTAATTAATTAAATGAACAAAATAATGAATAAAAAGTAGCTATAAGAGGCAATGATAGAGATTGGCTATGACCAGTAACTATAAAAATGAGCTGGCCTAAAAATGATTTTTATTATTGATTGGCAACTATCAGACAGTATTAATAAATATCAATCAACACAAATCGCCGGTTGCGCCACACCTTTTTCAAGCAGTTGACGACACCCAAAAGGGCTGCTATCTAATGAGCACTGACCCGTTTGTTTGGTGGTTCCGGAATCAACAAACTCACCAGTACTAGCGCAAACTCCCTGACAGTCAGTACTGTCCTGGCAAGCCTTGCCTACATCAGCGTAGCTCACTACACACATATAGCACCCCAGCATACCTTGCTTTGAGAACTCACCACCCTTCACAGTACAAGCTTGCACAATCTCATCGGCTGGATAGACACAACCTTGATACGTTAAGGGGTCACTCTTCTCATCCGATACGGCAGCTGTTGGCGCTGGACTTTGTGGCGTTGATGATGGTGATACGCTACAGGCTGATAACCAAAACGCCATAAACATCGCAACCGCAATGGTTACGATACTATTAGACGTTTAGACGTTGCTCTTAAAGGTAATGCCTTATTTATTATCATAACAAGGGCTCACATGTTTTATGTTATTGGCTACTGCCTTACTTTTATAACTTATTGTTCACCGCCAATACTGGCCATCAAGTCGGCTTGATGCTCGCGTAGTAGCGAATCAAGCAATTCATCCATATCACCTTCCATAATCGCATCAAGCTTATACAAAGTTAAGTTAATACGATGGTCGGTCATACGTCCTTGCGGGAAATTATAAGTACGAATCCGTTCACTACGGTCGCCACTACCCACTAAATCTCGACGGATAGTATCCGCCGCGTCCACTTGCGCTTGCACTTTAACTTGTTGAATTCTTGAGATGAGCATTTTCATCGCTTGCGCACGGTTTTTATGTTGGCTACGTTCTTGCTGACACTCTACCACGGTTCCTGTAGGTATGTGAGTCAAGCGCACTGCTGAGTCTGTAGTATTAACATGCTGACCACCTGCGCCACTTGAGCGGAAGGTATCAAAGCGAATATCCGCTGGATTTAAATCTACAGTATCATCAATCTCAACTTCTGGCATGACCGCAACAGTACAGGCTGACGTATGTACGCGACCTTGGCTTTCGGTCTCAGGCACACGCTGCACACGATGCACACCAGACTCAAACTTTAAGCGACCATAAACGCTATTACCAGACACCCGAGTGATAATTTCTTTATAACCGCCATGCTCACCTTCGTTAGTAGATAGAATCTCCATCGTCCAACCTTGAGTTTGCGCGTATTTTTGGTACATCCGGAATAAATCACCGGAGAATATAGCGGCTTCGTCACCACCTGTTCCTGCGCGAATCTCTAAGAAAGCAGGCACTTTATCATTCGGATCTTTTGGCAGCATCATGACGTTGAGTGCCTCTTCCATCTCTACGATGGTATCACGTGCGCTATCAATCTCATCTTGCATCATCTCTTTCATGTCAGCATCAGCAGACTCGCCAAGCATAAATTCAGCATCAGCTTGATCCTTTTCTGCACGTCCATAGTTCAGCCACAAGGTAGTAATATCCATCAGATCACTGTGCTCAACAGACAGCTCACGGAATTTATTATTATCGCTAATGACACCAGGGTCTGACAATAAGGCGGTCACCTCTTCATAACGGTCTACCATCTGGTCTAAACGTAAGCGCAGGGATTCTTTCATAACGTAACTTTATCTAAATAAGGAAAATAAGAGCGTAATTATAGCAAACTTTTGCAACAAAATTAAAACCACTGCGTAAACTTCATACTTATATTAATAGACACGTCTAAATTTATTTAATAGCTCTCACCTATAAGCATAAGTAAGCCAAAATTCAGACATAAAAATAGCCAAGATTGCTCTTAGCTATTTCATTGAACTTACTTAATAATTGAAAGTATAATAATTGAAAATAAACTATTAGTATTATACTAAGCTCTACTTATCTTTATTATACATATTAAACTTTACGAACCAGTACAGAACCAATTGAATAACCGGCACCAAATGAGCAAATCACACCTAAATCACCAGACTGTAGAGCGTCTTTATAACGATGGAACACAATCATCGGACTGGCTGAACTGGTATTAGCAAATTCAGCAATAACGCTAGGCGCGATCGCTTTATCTGCATCACGACCAACGACAGTACGCAAAATTAAATCAATCATATTGGCATTGGCTTGGTGCAGCCACAGCATTTTGATATCACTGGCCTGCAAATCATTCTCTTGCAAGTGCTCAGTGATAATTTGAGAGACCTTAGGACAGACTTCACGGAACACTTTACGCCCATTTTGGGTAAATAACTTAATTGTGGCCGGTTTTTTAATATCAGGATACATCTCTGTTTCTGCTGCTAAAAATTCTGAGCGATCCATATAACCATATTCGTTTCTAATATTGGTTGAAAACTCAGTGAATAATTTAGCATTCAAAATCTCATAGCCTTTTGGGGTATCCAAATCCTCAATGATACAAGCGGTCGCCACATCACCAAAGATAAAGTGACTGTCGCGGTTACGCCAGTTCAGATGCGCCGAGCTAATCTCGACATTGACCATTGCCACACGTTTTGCCAAACCAGATGCGATAGAGCCTTGCGCTTGTGCTAGACCAAAAGTGGCGGCACTACAAGCCACGTTCATATCAAAAGCAAAACCGCCAACCATGCCAATCGCGTTTTGAATCTCAATTGACACCGCTGGATAAGTACGCTGAAAGTTTGAGCAGGCAAGAATAATACCATCCAAATCATTGGGCTCTAAACCAGCATCTTTTAGCGCTTCCAATAGCGCCGCTGTGCCCATTTCAGCCATTACCGACAACTCATTTTCTATATCACGGTAGGCAATGACCGGTGCCATAATTTCAGGGTTTAAGATGCCCTCTTTTTCCATCACATAGCGGGACTTAATACCCGATACTTTTTCGATAAATTCTGCTGACGAATGTTGCAATGCAGGAGTAGCCTCGCTTGCTATCTCATCAGCATGTTCTGCGTTATAGTTGTCAACATACTGGTTAAATGACGTCACCAGCTCTTCGTTACTGATGCTATAAGGGGGAATGTACAGGCCGGTACCGGTGATACAAGTCGTCATGATAAGCTTCCTTGTCTACTACTGTTGTGCTTAATGCTAAGCATAAATTTTTAGAAAATAGTAAATATCTACTTTCGGTGAATAGCTGTAAACTTAAAACCAATGCCTTTATTATGCCTGAATATTACTATTATTCTAATGGTTTGTTACAAATAAGCATTTTACAGCCGATAATAGGCAAAGGCTGACGTTATCCACACAGACCTACTATATAATCATGTTCACTCAAATAAACAATAGCACGCACTCAAAAGCAGTAAAGTTTATTAAAAATAATAATTAGGAGACATAATGGCAGGAATCTTTGATTGGCTATTTGGCCAATATGCTGAGTATCCCACGCTATTTATTATACTGGAAATCATTGGGGTTATCTTTGGTGTCGCCAGTGTTTTACTTGCGCGGCGCACCAATATACTGGTCTTCCCTGTAGGAATAGTCAGTACCGCTATTTTTGTTTATTTGCTTTGGCAGTGGCAATTATTTGGCGATATGCTTATCAACGCTTACTTTACGATTATGGGCATATATGGCTGGGTTAATTGGTCAAAAAGTAAGGCCAATATAAGTCAGGATAGTAAGCAAGCGTGCCAGCAAGTAGACCGACCCTCTCAAGATGATATTCAAATTGAGCATATTCAGGCAAGCGATGTACCTATGATGACCGTACTGGCCACCACTACCATCGCTTTTGTGGCGTTAGTATATTATTTCCGCCCGGTCATTAATAACAATTTTAGCTTCGAGGGAGCGGTATTGGGTCTACACTTATTTACTTGGGTCGACTATACCGATATGCTCACCACCGCGCTATTCTTAATAGCCATGTGGTTGATGGCTAGCCGCAAAATTGAGCATTGGTTAGTATGGATAGTCGCCGACACCATCTCAGTGCCGTTATATTTTTATAAAGGCTATACCTTCACCGCACTGCAATACGTAGTGCTGACTCTCATTGCAATCTGGGCTTATTATGAATGGCAACAACGTTACCGCCTTCAATTTAACGCAGCATACGCCTAAATCAGTTATCAATGTCGCTATTTTAGGCGCAGAAAGTACCGGCAAAACCACTTTATGTCGCGATTTGGCCGCATATTTTGATAGCCCTTGGGTGCCAGAATACATGCGGACTTATTTGCAAAAAAAATGGGATAGTGAGCAAAAAACCTGCTCATGGGAAGATTTGTTACCGATAGCGCAAGGTCAAATAGCGCTAGAAAACAAGCTCGCCCTACAAACTGAGCAGACGAATAGTTTTTTATTTTGTGATACCAGTTTGTTTGAACTGATGGTTTATGCAAATTGGTATTATGGCGATTGTCCAGAGGCCCTGACACAAGCAGCATTGGCGCATCATTACGATTTGATTTTATTAACCGAGGTCGACATTCCTTGGGTGGCTGATGATTTACGTGATAGTCCGCATGGACGTGAACAGATAAGCGCCCGCTTCGCTACAGAGTTGACGCGTTATGGGAAGCTGTTTTTTCGTATTGGCGGCGATAGAAATCAAAGAGTTCAGCAGGTAGTGAAGTTGCTCGCTAAACTGAAAAGTGATTAGTAAAAAATAAAAATGATTTTTAAAAGAAGATAAGTTTGAATAACTAACTATGTTTCTGTTTATTATTATTAAGAGTTGCTTAGCGAAGCTTTGAGTAAAGCGCCTATTGCGCTAGTTTCATTTACCTCATTTAAAGACGCGTTCAATAACTGGTCTCATTATACCTCAAACCAACTGCTTATATAATGTTTGGAGTGCTCAAACTAAAATGTACTTAGGGTAGATTTATGGATAGTAAATTCTCGATATAGTTTTTTGGATGAGTTTAGTTAGAGAAACATTTATGTTTTGATTCCAATTTTTATTAAGACTTATTTTTACTTAGGCTATTTATCAATATAGTATGTAGCTTAAATAGTTGTGGGCTTCGTTAGCGATGCGCTCTTATTACACAATTTAGACACTATCAGGAATAACTTTTGAGAGCCACGCTATACACGATTATTGCTTTAATTGCGTTTGCTGCCAACTCGCTTTTGTGCAGAATGGCGTTAGCAGAAGGTTATATCGACCCTTGGAACTTTACGGTTATTCGCCTGCTGAGTGCTGCTATCTGCCTTAGTATTATTATGGTGGTTTATACTTATAATCTAAAAAGTAAGGGCGACTTTAATCAGGCGGATAATAGTGACATTTTAAAAGACAAAGGCAGTTGGATAAGTAGTGTCAGCCTATTAATTTACGCGCTCTGTTTTTCGGTTGCCTACGTACAGCTAGATACTGGCACTGGGGCGCTTATTCTATTTTCAGCCGTGCAACTGACCATGATAGGTTGGGGTATTTATAAAAAAGAGCGTTTAAGTATCTTACAATGGGCAGCTTTTATAGTGGCAGTGGTCGGCTTTGTGTATTTAATGCTGCCTTCAGCGGCTCTGCCCTCTCCAATCAGCGCATTGCTGATGGCAGTCAGTGGGATAGCTTGGGGCATCTACAGCATTCGTGGCAAAGCCTGTATCTCACCACTGCGAGCAACAGGCTTTAACTTTATCAGAAGCCTAATCGCCATTCCAATATTGTTATTAGTAGGTATAAGCAATATAAAAAATATCAGCATCGAGGGCATATTATTGGCTTGTGCCTCGGGAGCGATAGCGTCTGGTCTTGGGTACAGCATTTGGTATAGGGCAATGCCACTATTAAAAAGTACACAAGCGGCGGTGGTGCAGCTCTGTGTACCAGTAATTGCCGCCTTTGCGGGTATGCTATTTTTATCTGAGCAGCTCACTATGCAATTTATTATAGCGAGCGTTGTCATTCTAGGAGCGGTACTAGTCTTTATATTGAATAAAAAAGCATTTAAAGAACCGATTTAAGACAGAGCATTAATTTATTACCTAGGCTATTTATCATTACGAACAGAGCTAAGGAGTTAATTATGCCTTTTGCAACCACTCGTATACTTACTTTTTAACCCCGATAAACTGAACGACTGCGCTCAAACCTTGATGGCGTGTGCCTTCTGAAATACTGCGATGTTTCTCAATAGCGACCACTTCCTCGAGTGCTATAAGTTCTGGACGCAATTTTTCTAATGACATAAACCGCTCTCGCTGCGTCGCAGGCGGCCCACCAATGGCTTCCATAGTAGTTTGCTCATAAGTATAAGCTTCAAGAATAAATACACCGTCCTGCTTTAACGCTGGTGCAATCTGTGCATGGAGACGTTGGCGTACAGCATCAGGTAAATGCGACCAAATGGAAATAATACCATCCCATTGTGCCTCCCCTAATGCATAATCGGCTAAATCTGCAACGTCAGTTGTTATCTCAACGCCTTTATCTTTGGCTAATTTTAGTGCTTTATTTAGGCCTACTTCAGAGAAGTCCATCGCAGTTACTTGATAGCCGTTTTGAGCTAAAAATACCGCATTACGTCCCTCACCTTCCGCTATACACAGCACACGCCCGCCTGCTGGTATCCTCTGAAACTCTTCTTTTAGGAAGTCATTAGGCTCTGTACCGAAAATATACTCTGGTTCACTATAACGTTTATCCCACATGTTACTTTCCTTTTGTTATTCGAGGTCAAGTATTTCAAGCTAAGTCTTATTCTACTATTTAATCCGTAGCATTATCACTCTTATAGTAAAGCTTGTACTCCATACAAATTAGTACTGTATTGTGTTTAGAGCAAAATCTAAATTATTCTTAACTGCTTAATATCTAACGATTAGTGATGACTGACATGGGTGCAATATGGCAGCTTTGATACAAATGCTTAAAGAAGATCGGTCACTTTCAGCGTCTGTTGCTGCTTATACTATTATTATTTTCATCGTCAGTGCAACAGGCTATCTTGATAAAATCCTGAGATTAATTCCCAATGGTATCGCAGCGGGAATGATGACAGGTATCTTGTTCCAGTTCGGCTTAGATTTATTTAAAGCTACTGATACTATGACATTTATCGTCTTTAGTATGTTGGCTTGTTTATCTGATAACAAAACGCTATATTGCAGGCATTTCTAATGCGGGTTTTTACTTATTAGAAGGGATATTTGCGAGTAGTATCGTGATGGTATTTGGCTTGCTGCCCATATACTTGGTGGCTGCATTAGCAGGTCTGGCACCAATCAGTGCCATTGCTGCCAATACTCCGTGGCGATGAAAGACGATACCCAACGAGAATCGGCGTTAATTACCTTTTTAGCCACCGCATCCGGTATGCAGTTTTTAGGACTCAGCTCAGTATTTTGGGATATTTGTATCGGGATGATTGCGCATTACGTGTTGACTAAGAAGCGTGTGGCGGAAGTTGGTGTTTAGTTGAAGATAGAGTTTGATTTATAACTGTTATGATAGGTAAGTTACTTATTAATTAATACGCTTTAATAATTTATGACTGACAAGGTAGCTTAATGAAAAAACTATATATTTACTACATTTCGGCATCACTGACTTATTCAAGCTTGAGTTCCAAAGTTTTTTCACACTCTCGATAGCTACAAGCTAACAAATTATCTAGATTTGATACGATATTATGCACATTTCCTCTTCTTGTATTTTTATTCTCAAGAATTTCCTTAATAGCTTTATGACAATTATTTTCGTATAAATATTTATGTGTATTATTCATAGGGACTGATACTATACGACGCTTATTCCTATCTCCATTTAGAAATACGTACTTAATAGGATAAGCCCTTATAGTTCCTCTAAGGTTAATATCATGAGAAACAAAAAAGGGATAAACACATCTTTTTCAAAGGTCATACCCTTTATAAAATCCTCCATAATCCTAGGTGCCATTAAATCCCAAGAAATATTTTTGACTTTCTTTGAAAAAACATCGATTTTCATTTCTTTATATATTCCTTTAAATACTTCAAGATTTTTATCTTTGAAATACTCTATAGCTAGAATAGATTCTCTATCTGAAAAACAGTGTTTATCATTCATAAACTCAACTAGTTTTAGGAACTTATTTTGATGAGATTTTTTGCTATCGAACTGAATATTGATAATCTTCAAGACTGTTAGCTCTATCATTTTAAATTTGGTTTTGATGTTTTCTAGTAAACCCTTAGCTTGAACATACACTTTAAAACAAAGATCCATAGCTTCTATTTTAGCATCAGATTCAGAAATACTAGTTTGAAAACTATTAGCATCTTCTGGTTTAATATGTTTAAACTTAATCAGATTTAAAAGATTTTCTTGAAAGCTATATCCTAGTAAACTCCACAGTTCATGACTATTATTTATATGACTTATTTCGAAGTTAAAATCTTTTGAACTTTCATATAAATAAAAAGTAAAGTCATAATTTATTTTTTTATGTGAAATATCTATCAGAGTAGGAACTATTTTTTACTACCTTCAAACTCTTTTCTTTTCATTATGGCATTAATATATGTGCAAATATTAGAATCAAACATCAAAGAGTAATCAATAAATATTTCTGGAACCTTTTTGTTTTCCAATTTGTTTATAATACTGTTATTAACAAACTGTATTTTTTTCGATTGAAAATAATCACATACTAATTCATTTGAAAAAATATCATTAAAACCTTCAACAAATTCAACATTACTCGCATTACCTATTACAAACATAGAACAGTCATTAGTCAACTTAGCTTTTTCCCAAACTCTATAAACTTGTTCTTTCGATGAACAGTTTTGAAGTTTTTCGCACAACTCTTCAACATTAATTAGTTCCATGGTTCTATCTCAGCTTTTATAATATAAATTTTTTAGTTTTTTAACTTACCGACAAAAAATATCATAGATAGATAATTAATATATTTTTAAAATAAAAGCTGCTATAGATATCTGAAAAGATAGTTACAATCAGCATTATAGTCTCAGCCACCCTCTATTATCCTAAGTCACCTTATCCCATATCTTACTCAGACGCTTCGGTGACACTGCCATTCGCGTTTTCATCGGTTGGGCAAACAATTGAATACGATATTCCTCAACCATCCATCGATATTCACTAATTTTTTCATTATCGGCACGACCCGATAAGCGCTCCATGTGTAAATCTAATGCATAAACGCCATCCAAGTCCGCCTCTATATTGTGCTCAAGGCGCTCAAGGCGAATCTCGAGCGCTTCTAGATAGCGCGGATACTGTTGCCAATGGCTGTAATCCATTCGGTAAACAAATTTTGCTAAGTGCAAATCCTCTAGCTGGTCTTCAATATCGTCAATAGACTCACCAAAGATTTCACGGTCAAGCATCAATAGTCCCTGCCGAATACGCTGCCAACGCGTATAGACATTTTTAAGGGTTTTAATCACCGTTTGACCAGTCAATAAGAAGTTACTCACCACTACTTCAACCGTTTGCTGGTATTCTTCCGCCGTAAATGGCAATTCTTCCGCCAAGCCAATCGCAATAGCGTCGGCGCTCTCAGGTAAGTCTGCACTATGGTCAAACAACACATAGTGCTCCTCAAGAACAGCATCTAGCGCCGCATCAATGACAATGGTTTTTAGCTTTTCCATATCGCCAAGCGGCGCAAAAGCCAGTTTAAACACGCTATCAATTTGACTGGTGAGCTGTTTTTTCTTCGCCCCAAGCTGCTTTTTAATCAGGGTCAATATACCAATACGATGTGCCTGCAGGGCAGCATTCACATCGGTATATTGATGAATCGATACGGCCTCTCCCGCCTCATCAGTCACTAACGCGGCAAACTGCTTCATGACTACACCTGCGCTATGATGATTTTTACTAAAACTAAAGTGCTCAGGGAAGCTGGTATGCGCGCCTTGCTGTTCATTCACCGCTTGGCTGGTCTCACTGGCATGACGAATTTGCAAGGTTTGCAGGTCACGACCCTTTTCAATAATACGGTTCTTATCATCGACCACACAGATTTGCGGTTGTAAATAGCGGTCAATGGTAGACGGATTAAAATTATCAGGTGTTACCGACATGATGCCGCGTCGGTTCAACGCTTGGCACAATTGTTTGAGCAACCCTTGTGATTGCGCAGGTTGTAGCTCATCAAATAAGCTGTCGGCGGTATCAGGAATCGGTACGATTTGGCGACGAATCTCTTTTGGCAAGGACTTAAGTAATTGCAATACCAACTCAAAACGCCAACCGGGTACGCCCCATAGCAGCTCAAGAGCATCAAGCTGTGGGAGCGCGGCCAATGGTACACGTATAGTGACGCCATCCTCATCACTTGAGGGATCAAAGACATAACGTAGCGGTAGTTTTAAATCACCCAACTTCCACACTTCTGGAAAATCGCCTGTGGTCGGCGCTTGGCTATTGAGTACGTCATCATCAGTGAAGAATAGATATTTGGTATCGGTTTTTTCGACTTCTGCACGCCAGTCTTCAAAGGCTTTGCGACTGGCGATATGCTCAGGTATTTTATGATCATAAAATTGATACAGCGTTTCTTCATCAACCAACAAATCACGGCGACGTAACTTATCCTCAATACGTTCAATGTCCGCAATTTTATCCATATTATGCTGTAAAAATGGCGCCGCGCGACCAAAGTTACCCGTCACTAATCCATCACGGATAAAAATTTCCCGTGCTTCGATTAAATTGACTTGTTCATAATTGGTCAGCTGCTTACCAATGATAATCAGCCCAAATAAGCTAATTTGCGCATACGCTTTAACGCGACCAGTTTTTTTCGACCAATGTGGCTCAAAGTAGTGATACTTTAACAAGTTGCCAGCCGCTGAGATAATCCACTCCGGCTCAATCTTGGCAACAGTGCGCATAAAGACTTGCGAGGTCTCTACCATCTCAAATGCCATTACCCACGGTGGTATCTGTTTAAATACCGTACTGGCTGGGAAAATTTTAGTCTTTTGCTGGCGCGCAGCTAGATATTCGCCGCGGCTTTCGGTCTTGTGCGCAATAATTGATAATAATCCAGTCAACAATGCACGATGCAAATTGGCATATTTAACTGCTTTAAGCGCTTCATCATTCACGCCCGTTGGATCACTATTGGCTAATTCACCATTTTTAGTATTAGATTTAGTGCTAGTCGCATCATCAGTCAGCTTAAGCTCAGTGACCATTTGCACTAACTGCTTATGAGTTTGATGCCATTCTCGTACACGTGGAAAGCTAAGATAATTCTTTTTAGTGAAATTTTTGCGCTGATTACCTGACAGCTTATTACCATCCTCGTCTTTTTCGAACAGCGCTTTCCATAGGCTGAGATAAAACAAGAAATCCGAATCATCTTGACGAAATTCTGCATGCTTTTGGTCGGCTTGCGTGCGCTTATTAGCAGGACGTTCGCGCGGGTCTTGCACGGCGAGCGCGGCGACTACAATCAGCATTTCACGGATACAATCAAAGTCACTACCGGCAACTAACATACGTGCTAGCCTTGGATCAATTGGCATGCGCGCCATCTGTTGCCCAATACGCGTCAGTTTTAAATGGTCTAATCCTTGGCGTTTTGGCTTGCTGCTTGCTGTGTTATTAGCATTTGAATGACTAGCTGCTTGCTCGTCTTTTTCGGTAATGGCACCCAGCTCATTGAGCAGCTTATGACCATCGGTTACTAGACGACTGTCGGGCGGCTCAATGAAATCAAAGTCATCGACACTGCCCAAGCGTAGGTTTGCCATTTGCAATATAACGGACGCCAAGTTGGTACGTAGAATCTCGGGTTCAGTAAACTCAGGACGACCACTAAAGTCTTCCTCGCTATAGAGACGAATACAAACGCCCGGTGCGACACGACCACAGCGACCTTTACGCTGATTGGCTGCTGCTTGGGCAATCGCCTCAATCGGTAAACGCTGCACCCGTGAGCGATAGGAGTAACGTGAAATCCGCGCAAACCCTAAGTCGATGACATAACGAATACCAGGCACGGTTAAAGCGGTCTCGGCAACGTTAGTCGCAATCACAATACGGCGACCACGACCAGATGGTTGAAAAATGCGCTGCTGTTCTTCGTATGTTTGACGTGCAAATAACGGCAGCACTTCGGTATGCTTGGGTCCATGCCGCTCAAGAACGTCTTGCGTCTCACGAATCTCAGCTTCAGTGGCAGCAAATATCAAGATATCAGCCTGATCTGGATGACCCTTACTTTGGGCATCGCTAAAGCATTCCTCGACGGCAGCAACCACGGCACGCGGCAGATTTTCCTCAAAATCATCATAGCTGTCATCGTCTGAGCTGGTCACTGGCTCATCAGTCAGCGGACGATAACGTACTTCAACTGGAAAGCTGCGCCCCTCGACATTAAAAATAGGGGCTGGTACTTTTCGTTTAAGCTTGGCGTCGTAATGGCTAAAATATTCACTAAAACGCTTGGTATCAAGTGTTGCTGAAGTAATAATGACTTTTAAATCAGGGCGTTTGGGCAGCAGTTTTTTAAGATAACCCATAATAAAATCGATGTTCAAGCTACGCTCATGCGCTTCATCAATAATAATGGTATCGTACTTACTTAAAAAACGATCATGACCCAATTCAGCTAACAAGATACCATCAGTCATTAGCTTAACGACGGATTGCGCAGTGCCCTGCTCATTGAAGCGAATTTTAAAACTGACCGTATTACCTAACTGCTCACCCAACTCTTCAGCAATCCGGTTCGCCACGCTGCGTGCTGCTAATCGTCTTGGTTGTGTATGCCCTATCTGCCCACGTATTCCTCGACCTGCCAGCATAGCAAGCTTTGGTAGCTGAGTGGTCTTACCCGAGCCAGTCTCGCCAGCAACAATAATCACTTGATTATCTATAATCGCCTGAATCAAATCATCAGCACGTTGGCTGACTGGCAAATCAAGATTTAGCTTAGCTGGCAAATTCGCCGGAATACTGTCCATGCGTGCTTGTACCGCTTGCTGTGAACGGGCTTTTAGTTTTTCAAAATTAGCACGTTTTTTAGTTAAATTCTCAGCAGGCTGTTTAGTAGAAGCGGCACGTTTCAGTTCACGCTCAAGGCGACTGAGATAATATTCATCTTTTGCGAGCACAGGTAAATTAGCAACAGAAATAGCGTTTTGAGCTATTGTATCTGCTTGATATTTATTATTTGCATCAGCGCTTAGACTTTCAGTTTGTAGTTGGCTATCGTCTTGATTATTTTTTAGAATATCAGGCATATTTGCTTAGGCTATTTATTGTTTGGAGTTAGGTAGATTATGGGGTTAATTGGCGCATGATTCAAGTTACCGTTGTTGTCCCTTTTTTTGCTTAAAACAAAAAATCCTAAGCCGCTACTTGTCCAATGCAAGTGACGCTTAGGATTTGGCTATACTTATACAAGAAACACTTATGTCATTAGCACTTTAAGTAGCACTCGTACGACTATAACGATTCACTCCCGCAATCATGGTATGCTCAATTACCCTATCGTCACCGAGCATCATTAACACAAATAGCTGCTCATCAAGCGTTTTGGTCTGTGCCATTCGGCGTTCCAACATTGGCGTTGCTGCCATATCAATGACCACAAAATCCGCTTCTTTACTAGGCATAAAGTTACCGATCTTACTGTCTAATACTAACGATTGTGCATTGCCAAGGGTGATATGATACAAACCTTGATGCGCGGATAAGGGATTACTTTGTAATTGCTGTACCTTGTACGCCTCTGACAAAGTCGTTAGCATTGATAGACTGGTGCCTCCACCAACATCAGTAGCGATACTCACGCCCGTGTAGCTTAAAGTTTTGGGTAAATTAAACAACCCACTGCCTAAGAATAAATTTGAGGTCGGACAATGGGCGATTTGTGTATCCGTCTCACGCAGCCGCTCATACTCAGCAGTCTCAAGGTGAATGCCATGCGCCAACGTCGTACGCCGGCCCAGCAATCCCATGTCATCATAAACGTCTAGATAGCCTTTATGATTGGGATACAGACTGCGCACAAAGGCGATTTCATCGTGATTTTCTGCCAGATGCGTTTGCAGATACACACTGTCATAACTGGCGTATAACTCGCCCGCCATCTGTAATTGCTTAGGCGTTGAAGTGATGGCAAAGCGTGGGGTAATCGCCACGTGCTGACGCCCGCGCTCATGCCATTTATCAATAATATCTTGCGTATCGCGAATGCCTTGCTCAGTTGGCACACACAAATTCGCCGGTGCGTTTTGATCCATCAACACATTACCAGTAATCATACGCGTATTCAGGCGCTGACTTTCGGTAAAAAAAGCTTCTACCGACTGCGGGTGACTGGTCGAAAACACCAATGCACTGGTCGTACCATTGGCAAGCAGTTGGTTTAAGAAAAATGTTGCCGTATCTTGTGCGACTTTTGGGTCAGAAAAGGTCGCTTCAGTGACAAATGTATAGTTATTTAGCCAATCGAGCAGTTGCTCACCAAATGCCGCCATCATATCAATTTGTGGATAATGCACGTGGGTATCAATAAAACCGGGCATGATAAGCTTATCTTGATAATCATGAATCTGTACGGGTGCCTGTCCTTCTTGAGCACTGGCATAATCGGCTAGTATAGTTTCACTATTGCCGTAATCGACAATAAGACCTGTTGAATCATCGACAACCAAGGCACCGTTAGCGATATACTCAGGATATACACTCACGCCCGCAACCACAGGCATTAGCGTGATGCTTTTATCAGCCAGTGGCGTTTTTAGTAAGCGCTTCTGAACATCCTTTTCAGTAAGATAATGTAGCAATTGAGCTTGGTAAATATGTAGGGTCATAATGATACCTCGTAGTGCTTTAGGAATACCAAGCTTATGAATGTCGAATAATTAGCATAACAACAAAATTCAGATTAAGGGTGCAGCCGCTAAGAAATTTAGCGAGTACTAAGCGCTATGATACTGTTGCAAGATTTGAGCGACAATAGAGACCGCCACTGCCATCGGCTCTTTACCACCGATTGGCAGACCAATTGGCATGGTTAACTTATCAACCATTTGCTCACTATAACCGCGCTGAAGCAATCGATCTTTAAAGCGCTTGGCTTTGGTCCCTGAGCTGATACAGCCAATATATGGCATCGAATATTCTGCGTTATCGTTTGCCAGTCCTACCTCAATAGTAGCGCGTACCAAATCAAAATCCAAACTATGGTCATGGGTCATAACTAAAATAAAACGCTGACCGCACTGCTCATTAAATGGCGCAAGAAACGGGCGAATACAATCAACAGGTTCATCGGTAACATATGGTCGAATATGCGCAGGAAGACGGTAAAGAGTGGCTATATTTGAATCATCCAAACCTTGTAGTAAACTTTCTTTTTTCTGCGGCGTATTTGCTAAATAAGGCGCAAACATCTCAGGGCGGCTGTCTACCCAATCCACTTGGCAAGGCAACTCGGCAAGTATAGTCATTAATGCGGCTGCCACGTGTCCTGCCCCAAAAACCAATATCGATAACGACGGTGTAATATTAAAGCATTCAAACATCACAGTGACACTACCCCCGCAGCACTGCGCTAATTTAGCACCCAGCGGATAATGTTTGGTATAGACACTATCACGGCGGACTGCTTTGGCTGGCTTTGACTCTATCTTATCTTCACTAACAGTAGCATTTCCAGTGCCATTAGCGTTGGCACTATTATTCTTAGCGTCTTTTTCTTTACCTTCTTTTGATACGGTCGTCTCTATTTCACCATGCAATAATTGCCGCGCGGTCATCATCACATCATGCTCAAGTCCACCGCCACCCAGCGTATCGCAGCAACCATCTTGTGTGATAATCATTTTTGCTTGTAAAGCGCGTGGTGCTGAGCCATTGACCGCAACCACAGTTGCCAAAACGTGCGCTATCCCTTGCTGCTGATAGTGCGCTAGACCGTCATACCAACGTGTGGGCGGCATTGTCAGAGCTAGTGATAAATCATTCACTGTGCGCAGGCCCTCTAGCCGTTGATACATTAGGGTTCTCTACTGCATCCGGTTGGTCGTCAACTTGCTGACCTTCAACCTCTGGCGGATTTATATCGCGAGCGTGAGGTACTTGCTGTGGTTTGACTTTATCGTCGTCGATGCCATCGTTGCTGTTATTACTATTATTATTAAGCAAGCTATCAATCGCTTCAACATTGACACTCGTTGCGATTTCCCACGGTGCACCTTGCATGCGCATGACTGCTTTTAGTACGGCTTCTGGGGTTGCAGGCATTGTAAGTTCGGGGTTTTTCTTATAATCACCTAAGCTAGCAACCGCATTATTAATAGCACACCAGACACTAGCCGCTAACATCAATGGTGGCTCACCCACTGCTTTAGAATTATAAATGGTTTGCTCTTCGTTTTTGCGATCAAACAGATTTACGCTCCACTGCTTCGGCAAATCATGAGCAGTTGGAATTTTATAATTCGCGGCAGCATTGGAAGCTAACTTTCCCGTTTTATCCCATGTCAGCTCTTCTGTCGTCAACCAGCCCATTCCTTGCATAAAACCCCCTTCAATCTGACCGATATCAATAGCAGGATTAATCGACTGTCCCACATCATGCAATATATCGCAGCGCAGTACCTTGTACTCGCCTGTCAAAGTATCAATCTCAACCTCAGAACACGATGCTCCCAAAGCAAAATAGAAGAACGGGCGACCCCATGCTTTGGAGCGATCATAAAATATCTTCGGCGTTTTATAGTAGCCGGTAGAAGATAAACTGATGCGATGTTGATACGCCAATAGAACCATTTCAGCAAAGGTGAATTCTTCTTTATCGCCGATATAAACATGATTGCGCTCAAAACGTATGTCCTCTTGTGCAACGTCGAAATGCGCAGCAGCAAACTCAATGATACGTGTCTTAATCGTTATGCAAGCATTTTGCGCCGCTTTACCGTTGATATCAGTACCTGATGAGGCAGCCGTCGGCGAAGTATTAGGTACTTTGTCCGTCCGCGTGGCTGAAACTTTAACCGTATCTAAATCAACGTCGAATTCATTAGCAACGATTTGGGCAATTTTGATATAGAGCCCTTGCCCCATCTCAGTACCACCGTGGTTGAGGTGAATACTACCATCAGTATAAATGTGTACCAAAGCGCCACCTTGATTCAGGGTCTGCACGGTAAATGAGATACCAAACTTCACAGGCGTCAAGGCAATACCAAGGCGCTTATCACTACCCTCAGCTTCGGCTTGCTGATTAGCAGCTATAATTTGCTGACGGCGACTCTCATAATCACAGTCTTCTGCCAGTGTATTGATGATCGTTGCCAAATCAAAATGCTCAATTGGCTGTCCATAATGGGTACTTTGGCCATTTTGATATAAATTAGCTAAGCGCACTTGCAGAGGGTCTTTTCCTAAAGTATAAGCAATATCATCCATCATATATTCAGCGGTAAGAAGACCCTGCGGGCCACCAAAACCTCGAAAAGCAGTATTAGATACCGTATGAGTCTTGCAACGATGTCCTGCAACATGGGCGTCAGGATAGTAGTAGCCATTATCACAATGGAACATGGCGCGATCGACAATAGCATCAGATAAATCTGGCGCATAACCACACAGTCCTGCTAACTGTATATCGACGCCAAGTACTTGACCGGACGCGTTGACACCGACCTCATAACGATTGGCAAATTCATGACGTTTACCCGTTACTACCATATCATCTTGCCGATCTAAACGCATGCTAACCGGCACATTATGGCGTTTGGCAACGATACCGCACAGGCAGGCCCATGCAGCGGCTTGGGTTTCTTTACCACCAAAACCGCCGCCCATTCTACGCACTACGGTATTGACTGCATGAAAAGGTAAGTCGACCACTTCAGCGACGAGCTGTTGCACTTCACTTGGATGCTGCGATGAGGTATAGACCTCTAACCCACCATCATCACAAGGCATTACATAAGCCACTTGACCCTCAAGATAAAAGTGTTCTTGCCCCAGCATATGAATGTGACCTTTAATACGAACAGGCGCATTCTCAAGCGCTGTCTCAGCATCACCGCGCTGCATAGTATGAGTGGGACGAACAAAATATTCTTGCTCTAACGCCTCCTCAATACTAAGTACCGCTGGTAAGGCTTCATATTCTACAACGGCTTTGAGCACCGCTTGTTTTGCAGCACGATGACTGGTCGCTACTACCGCAAATAGTGTCTGACCCACATATTCTGTGATCTCATCAACCATCAATGGCTCGCCGTCAAACACTGCGCCGATATCAGTTTTGGCAGGCAAATCTTTGAAACTTAAAACATCCACTACCCCATCGGCAGCCTTTACAGCATCTAAATCCATACTTAATACGCGTGCATGGGCGTGCTTACTTTTACCCACAGCTAGATGAAAAGTACCTTGCGGCTTTAAGATGTCATCCACGTAAGTTGCCGTCCCCAGGACGTGACTGATCGCGCTGTCATGCTTAGCCGAGGTACCGATTTTGTTTTTTGCCGGACGCACACGGCGAATACTGTAGCTGTCAAATAACGAGGACTGGTGGCTCATAGTGGTTCTCTTTTTTATTAATGCTCTTTTATTTTTAATAAAATTAGGCTGACAGTAGCAATTTTATAGTTGGCAGATTATCTAGCTAGCACTTTTTATTAAGCACTCTCAGTTTGTACATTTGCTATTAACTGCTTACCACACTTAATTAATAAGCGCTGTACCACATGCATGCGATACTCACGACTGGCTCTAACATCGGTTAATGGCGAGACATCTGAAGGTAGCGCTCGTGCCGCTTTTTCAAAACTTGTAACGTTAAGAGGTTGTCCAATAATAGCTTGCTGGCATTTTTCAGCTAATAAAGGTATCGCTGCCATACCGCCTAAACCGAATTTTGCTTGCTTAATAGTGTTGCAATCTGCTGACAGTTCAATTTTTGCCGCCAGCAAACAGGCAGAAATGTCATCCTCAAAACGCTTACTAATTTTGTGAATAAATAAATGCTGATGGTCTTGCATCAGTGGAATGTGGATGGCGACCACATAACTACCAGCGCGCAGTTTGGTCTTTTTATAATCTAAGAAAAACTCTGATAAAGGTATAGTCTCATCAGTATAAGGTTGTTCAGTGTCATGAGCACCGCAATGACGCAAATGTATACGTGCCTCTAATGCTAGTAAAATCGGCGGCAAATCCCCAATGGGCGATGCATTAGCTACATTACCACCAAGCGTACCCATATTACGGATTTGTGGGGAAGCAATACGCTCAAACAGTCGCGCAAATTCTGGAAAATACTGTTCTAGTACCGGCAGCATTTTTGCGTAGCTCATGCCCGCGCCAAAGATCAGCTCTTGACCTGCTTCTACTTGTTCAGTATGACTGTTAGCGGCTTCATCGATATCAGATAATGACCAAGATTTTAGCGCATCGATAGCCGATAGCTGAATAATTACTTCATGATCAATTAAATTTTGGGTGACACTCAATCCCAAATCTGTACCGCCAGCCCAAATAGTTGCTTTTGGATAGGTTGCTAACAGCTGATTTAGCTCATCAATTGATTGTGGAATAAATAGCTGTCGTCCAGCTTCTGTAAGCGCAGGCTCAATAGTCTCTGCTTCAGTAATCGTTGTTAGAGACTCAGTTTTAGATGCTGCTGGCTCTTTAGTGCTTGCCATCGCATCAGTAGCTAGGTTTATAGTTAAATCTTTTGTTGATGTTTGATTGGTCTCTCTTTGCTTACCGATCTCTTCCATCATCAAACCAGCCTCGATGATAGGTCGATAACCCGTACATCGACACAGATTACCTGATATTGAGGCAACAACCTCATCATAGCTTAAATTATTCTCGCTTAGCTCATCACTATTATCATTCTGCTTTTTTTGCATACGCTTATTTTCATAAACACTGGCCAGCGACATCACAAATCCGGGGGTACAAAAGCCGCATTGCGAGCCATGACACTCAACCAGCGCTTGCTGGGCTGGATGCAATAGCGCGCGCTCTGGATGGTTCTCAGGATTATCCGCTAGATAAGAGGCAGTCATAAGATGATGACCATCCATGAGAGATAGCAAAGTAATGCAAGAATTCAGGGTATAAAAAGGCGCGGTGCTATTAGTGCTGTTATTAGAATTGTCAGTAGCGTTAACAGGCAAGCGCTGCACCATCACGGTACAAGCACCGCAATCGCCACTACCGCAGCCTTCTTTGGTATCGGTTTGACGCGCGTGTAATCTTAGATACTCAAGTACCGTCGTATTGGGATTGAGGTGGGTTAACTCATGGTACTTCCCATTTAGATAAAAATTAATCATAGCAATACTCGGCTAACTTGATGAAAGGGATATAAAAAAAATTTAGTGATTTCAGAACGTATTAAATATTCAACCATGGCTCTAATAGTAATTTTTTTAGAAGGTGATATTAATTTAAGAGTAAGTAAAGACCTTTTAATTAATAACATATAGTAGCGACTTCAACAACTTTTTATTTATTGTTCATCAGCGCTATGTGTTTCAATGGGTAAAAACAAACTTAGTACTATTGCAGTTATAGCACCTATTGCCACTGGAGATATCAATACATTACGCAGTGCTTCAGGCAGTTGTGACAACACTTCAGGTACCATAGAGACGCCAATACCTATGCCCACAGAAGTAGCAATGATCAACATATCGCGGCGGTCAAGCTTGGCGCTGGCCAATACTTTGATACCAGCCACCGCCACTGTACCAAACATAACTAAGGTTGCACCGCCAAGTACGGGCTGGGGCATAGTCTGCAATATGGCGCCAAAAATAGGAAACAGCCCAATAACAATCATGAAAGTTGCAATGTAGATACCAACATGACGGCTAGCTACTCCGGTTAAAGCAATAACGCCATTATTTTGGCTAAAAGTAGTTGACGGCATACTATTGAGAGCTGCGGCAATCATAGAGTTGACACCATCTGCCAATACGCCGCCTTGGATTCGGTTAAGGTAGATCGGACCTTCGACGGGTTCTTTAGAGATAACAGAGTTAGCCGTTAAATCTCCTGTTGTTTCAAGGGCGCTGACGCAGTACAGAATGACTAACGGAATGAATGCTGCGAGATCAAATTGAAAACCGAACTTAAATGGAATTGGAACCGTAATAAAACCAACATTATTTAAGGTGGAAAAATCCAATCTACCCATAAAAAAGGCGGCTACCATACCTAAAATTAGGGCAATGACAATTGAAGAAAGTCTTAATAAAGGATTTTTTGAGCGGTTAAACACAATCACTGATACCAGCACGATCATACCTAAAAGAAGGTTTTGCAGGCTTCCGAAGTCCTCTGCACCATAGCCACCGGCAATATCAGTCATTGCGACCTCAATCAGTGGAATACCGATTAGAATAATAATCGTACCGGTAACTACGGGTGTAAATATTCTTTCTAATTTATGAATAAAACGGCTAAGAATAACCTCAATAAAGGCGGCACAAAAGCTAACGCCAAAAATAGTAGCTAAGATATCTTCCGGTGAGCCACCACGGCCCTTAACAATCAGTCCAGCAGCGATAATAGCCGTTAAAAAGGCAAAACTAGTCCCTTGCAGAGATAGCATGCCAGCGCCTATCGGTCCTATTTTTTTACATTGAATATAGGTACCGATGCCCGATGAGATTAGAGCGCAACTAATAAGATAGGGTACATAAGCGCCCAAACCTAAAGTTCCAGCAACGATTAAGGTAGGTGTGACAATAGCGACGATAGCAGCCAGTAAATGTTGTAAAGCGGCAAAGCTAGCTGGCCAAAAACTCGGCTTATCATCAAGTTGATACATCAACTCGCTATTATCTTGCGATTCTAAAGGTTTAGACACGGGTAATCATCCTTTTTAGTATGGCTTTAAGCCAATAAACAATCCATGTTTATAGTCTATGTCTGACAGCTCATTAATTAGCAATTTGCTATATAATCATCTGATAATAACTGACTGGCTTTAATTAGAAAAAACCTTGTATGTCTGTTATAGCATGCAAAGTAGCACTACGCCAAACAATTTGACTGTTTAGTCAGTTTTCAATGTACTATACCGCGTCTATGTACTTAATGACCTATAAAAATGCTAATAATAAAGGTGCATAAAAAAAGACCGGCGTTTATTAAGGATTCTGAAATCCCAATAAATAAACGCTGGTCTTGACCTAAGCAATACTCAACAAAGTTATTTAGTATTGTTTAAAGATTAACTATTTACTAAGTACCCAGCTCTAATAAGCTGGCATTACCACCAATAGCGGTAGTATTGATGGTTCTTACCCGTTCAGTGACAAAGCGATAGAGATAATCTGGGGTTAGCATTTCAGATAAACCGTCCATATCAGTCACCGCAATGACTTGGGTTAAGATACCATCAGTATTGGCCAGCTCTTGGCTGATTTCCTGTACTTCGCTATGATTGCCCGCAACTGCCACTTGAGCAAGACGGTCAATATATAACAAAGTAACCGTCTGCGAGTCATTCGCAATACTGATAACATCATCGCTGATGCCAGTAGCATAAAGCGCTTTTACCGCTTCAATGCACATCTCATCTTCGCTTGGCCAATGAAGTATTACTTCATTGCCGGTCAATAAGGCAGCTATAAGTTGCCCCAATACTGCCATAGTCTTGGCCGTTTCACCACCGGTAACCATTGTTTTACCACGAGCGGTCACATATAAATCGTTAGATTCGCCAGTCGCGCCTGTCATACGCTGGACGTCATCCAGCTGAGGGGCAGCACTTAATAAATGGTTAAATAAACGCCGCGCTTTATTAGCATCGCCAGTGAGCAAAGCCAGTTTTGGAATAGCCGCTTCTATATAAACAGCTCGCTCAACCGCACTCAGTAGTCGCCAAGCTTCACAGACTTGGGCATGATTGGTTTTGAATTGATTCGCCATTTTGCTGCTCCTTATGCGATATTAGTTTGAATGAATGTTGATGCTTGAGTGTTATTCACACTGTTTTCAGTGCTTGTTTGCTCAGTAGTAAGCTGCATCAAACGCGCCACATAATGCGGGCCACCCGCTTTCGGGCCAGTACCGGAGAGACCACAACCGCCGAAAGGCTGCACGTTGACCACCGCCCCAATTTGGTTACGGTTAACATAGGTATTACCAACAACAGCACGGCGCTCAATGTGTTCAACAATATTTTCTATACGGCTATGAATACCAAGTGTCAAACCAAAACCAGTGCCATTAATCGCATCAATCAGCTGGTCTAAATGGCGCGCTTGATAACGTAAAACATGCAATATCGGACCAAAATGCTCGCCGCCAATAACGTCGATGCTTTGTACTTCAATGACGGTTGGCAATACAAAGGTAGAATCCTCTTCATTGACTGCGGAGCTGGCGCTCATAGGGGTTTGCGCTAGAATAGTCGCCGTAGGCTCAGCTTGCATCCGCGCAATATGCGCTTCTAGTACTTTTTTAGCATCTTTATCAATGACTGGACCGACATCAGTAGTCACATAAGTCGGATTACCAACAATCAGCTCAGCCATACTTCCTTGCAGTAGCTCAATAATGCCATCCGCAACCTCTTCTTGTACGCAGAGAATACGGCAAGCTGAACAACGCTGACCTGCAGAACCAAATGCGGATAGCACGGCATCTTTGACCACTTGTTCAGGTAAAGCCGTTGAATCGACAATCATAGCGTTCTGACCACCCGTCTCAGCAATCAGGACTGGTAACTCACCATTCGATTGTGGATGGTCATTGAGACTCTGGTTAATACGTTGCGCGGTTTGGGTAGAACCCGTAAAAATAACGCCTGCTAAGTTGTCCGCTGCGGTCAATGCCGCCCCGACCTCGCCTGCGCCAGTAACAAACTGTAGCGCCTCGACAGGCACGCCAGCTTGATACATTAATTGTGCACCAAAATGGGCGATTAAGCTGGTTTGTTCGGCAGGCTTAGCAACGACGGTATTACCTGCTGCTAATGCAGCGACGATTTGACCGGTATAAATCGCTAATGGAAAGTTCCATGGACTGATACATACAAAAGTGCCACGGGCTTTATAAACTTGACGCGACTGCTTACCAGCTAAGTCGATAAACTCATGTACTTTGATATCTAAACGCTCAGCTTCATCGGCGTAAAAGCGGCAGAAATCGACTGCCTCTTTAATCTCGTCAATACTGTCCTGCGTGGTCTTGCCCGCTTCAACTTGGCATAGCGTCATTAACTCAGCGTAGTTTTCTTCATATAAATCGGCAATTTTGCGTAGTATCTCAGCACGCTTACTTGCAGGTACTGCTTGCCAGTTTGCTTGCCCAGCGACGGCTGCATCTATAGCCTGACGTGCAATATCAGTATTGGCATATTGTACGTCACCAGCAATGACTTGATGATTCCATGGCGCACGAATGCTGTGTTGTTTATCAAGGATTTGTTCGCCAGCCGTATCGCTGCTAACCGCTTGACCATTGATAATCGGTGTCGCTGTCCAAGTTTTGGACAACTGCTCATCAATAGCGGCTTTGAAAGGCTGCCACTGTGACTCTACAAATATATTAGGCCCAAAGCTGGCACGACGTTGGCCATAGATATCTAATGGCAACGGGATATCCGGATTATGCAAATTAGCATTGGCAAGCAGCTTGTCATACGGATGCACAACCAACTTATCAATCGGATATGTTTTGTCTAATAATTGATGTACAAATGAGCTATTAGCACCGTTCTCTAATAAGCGTCGTACTAAATACGGGAGCAAATCTTTATGTGCCCCAACTGGCGCATAAATACGTACAGGAATATTATATTCTTGTAAAATATGGTCGTATAACGCGTCACCCATACCATGCAAACGCTGAAACTCAAAGTCTCTATGGGGGCTCATGGTCATCACGGTCGCTAGCGTGTGCGCGTTATGAGTGGCAAATTGTGGCCAAATTAATCCACGCAGATGCTCTGACAGTAAGAAACGCGCACACGCTAAATAGGCCGTATCCGTACCTTCTTTACGCGTCCATACTGGATAGCCAGACAAACCTCGTTGCTGAGCCAGCTTAATTTCAGTATCCCAATACGCGCCTTTTACTAAGCGTAGCGGAATACGGTCACCAACTTCTGTCGCTAAACGTGCCAGCCAAGCAAAGATAGCAATCGCGCGTTTTGAGTAGCCTTGTACGACTAAACCCAAACCATCCCATCCCGCCGTCAAGGTATCATGATATAGCGATTCAAACAGCTTTAAAGAAATCTCTAAACGATCAGCTTCTTCCGCATCAATACTGATATCGACATTCACTTCACGCGCCGCTTCAATAAGCAATAGGCAGCGTTGGCGTAGTAGCCCCATTACTTGCGCTTCTTGAGTCGCCTCATAGCGGGGATGCAGTGCTGATAACTTAATAGATACAGAGGGCTTCGGCATGCCGTCTTTAACTTTGATATTGGCGGTAGACTTGACCGCATGCAGATAATCATTAAAGTACTTTTCAGCATCTTGATGGGTAACGGCTGCCTCACCCAGCATATCAAACGAATAGGTATAGCCTTTATTACGATAAACTTGGCTGTTCTTGTTGGCGTCTTCAATAGTCTCGCCCAACACAAACTGATGGCCCATCACGCGCATGGCTTTTTGCATGGCCGCGCGAATCATAGGCTCGCCCATTTTTTTGGTCATACGGTCCAAAAATCCTGAGGCAGTGGTAGCACTATCAATACTGACCACACGGCCTGTCATCATCAAACCCCAAGTCGAGGCATTAACAATGAAACCGTTGTCATCTTTAAGATGTTTTTTCCAATCAGCAACGCTCATTTTGTCGCGGATTAGCGCATCAGCCGTGTAGTTATCTGGCACCCTAATTAAGGCTTCAGCCAGACTCATTAACAAGATGCCCTCTTGTGTATCTAAGCTGTACTCTAACAACAACGAGTCGACCATTTTGACCGCTTTACCATCGTTGCGTACATATTCCACCAACTGGCGTGTTTGCTCAGCAGCAGCGTCACGCTCTTTATCAGTAGGCTTAGCAAGTGGCAGCAACTCAGACAACCAGCGGTCTTCATCGACGCTGTATAACGGTGATATACGCGCATACAGCTCATCTGCTGACTGCTTGATAGAATCAGGCACGAGCAAATCAGTGGGCTTAAATAAAATTGGCTCTTTCGGGGTAAACTGATCTATTGGGTTCATACCAACTCCATAACTGTCGTTTAATACCAGGATAAATAACGAGAAAATCCAGCATAAGCTGGAGACGGTTGGTTAAGTAGGTCGTCGAGAGTTGAACGGGCTACTACGTCAACAATCTAAAGGCAACAACGTCACGTTAAGCGGCATTAGTGCCTTCTTCTTGTTGGTAGTGAATGATGTAAGATCAGGAGATTTTTGAATGATAAATACTTTACTATTTATAGAGTCATGATGCCAAAAAACTGTGATCAAATCTGTCGCTAATTCACTGTAAGAAAAACCTCTACGGCGTTGATTGAGGTGATGCGCTTAACCTAATTATGGTATCACGAAAGAAGCTGTCAGACTAACGTTCTCAATTGTTTAGGCTCATAACCCTACCATTCAAAAACAAATAGAGAACAGAGTTAAACCTATAATACTGCTTGACTCATAAATTTTTGTTTACTAATGGCTAACCAGCAGGGTTTATATGCGCTTTCAAAGCTAAATTATAAAAAACGTTAATTTTAATTAAAAAAAGCCACCTTACTATAAGTAGATAAGGAGGCTTTAAAATAAAAGAATTAGCTTATAAAGAATCAAAAGCTATAGAGCTAAAACTATTAAGCTCAAATTATAGAAACATAATTTTAGCCAATAGCACTAGCGTTAACACCCAAACTGGAACGGTCACTTCAGAGAATTTGCCCGCTACTAATTTGACCGCAGTAAAGGTAATAAAGCCAAGAGCGATACCATCAGCGACAGAATAAGTGAGCGGTGTGAACAACAACACGACCGCAACAGGTGCCGCGTCCGTTAAATCTCCCCAATTGATATCTTTTAGCGTGCATAGCATTAATACTGCCACATAAAAGATAGCACCAGCGGTCGCATAAGAGGGAATCATACCGGCTAATGGCGCAAAGAAGACACTTAATAAAAACAGGACACCGACTGTTACTGCCATCAATCCAGTGCGACCACCTGCTGCGACCCCTGCGACACTTTCGATATAACTGGTCGTGGACGACGTGCCTAACAGCGCGCCTGTCACGGTTGCTGTTGAATCTGCTAACAGCGCCTTACCCATGTTAGGTATATTACCGTTTTTATCGATCAAATTGGCTTGGCTTGTCGTAGCCACCAACGTGCCTGCGGTATCGAATAAATCTACAAACAAAAAGGCAAAAATAACACTAATCATCGCCACATCAAACGCGCCAGCAATATCAAGCTGCATCAGCGTCGGCGCAATTGACGGCGGCGCGGACATAATTCCAGTGAATTGCGTATGACCTGTTAATAAACTAATCAAAGCAATGAGCAAAATACCAATCGTAACCGCACCAGGAATTTTTCTATAAGACAGACCAATAATAACAATAAAACCTAAAGCCGCCATCATGGGTGGAAACGTCGTCATATCACCGAGGGCAACCAAAGTTGCGTCACGCCCGACGATAACGCCTGAGCTTTGTAGCGCAATAAAGGCCAAAAACGCGCCGATACCTGCCACCACGCCTTGCTTAAGACATACAGGAATGGCGTTGATAATCCACTCGCGAATCTTAAACAAGCTTAACAGTATAAAAATACAACCGGACAAGAATACTGCACCGAGCGCCGTCTGCCATGCATAGCCCATACCCAGAACCACGCTGTAAGTAAAGAAAGCGTTGAGTCCCATGCCGGGTGCTAAGGCCACCGGCAGGCGCGCATAGATACCCATTATAAAACAGCCCAACGCAGACGCTAAGCAAGTCGCGACAAATACCGCGCCTTTATCCATACCCGCTTCTGCCAATACGTTGGGGTTAACAAAGATGATGTAAGCCATCGTCAAAAATGTGGTGATACCGGCAAGTATTTCTGTTTTGACTGTGGTGTTATTACCATTAATCCCAAAATAGCGTTCAATTGCGTTCATGAGCGTCGCTTCCAACTGGCTAGTAAAAAGTTACAAGTATTAAATATAATGAGAACTGTAACAGAAAAATGGCGATGTCACACTTAGAAAGCTGTAGTAACAAAGCTTAACATTTTAGAGAATTAGACTTACAAATTCAATCACTACGACTGTCTTATGGCATAAAACTACAATTTAGTCTGACTGCTAGATAATAGTCTACTCGAAGTCTCTAGAGTGAAAACCATTCTTTCTGACCATTTAACACATTATTAAATGACCTTTTCACCATTTAGCAGTACACTAGCGGGCTGAGGTATGCATGGGGCTATTATCATGCTCTATTCCTATTGGTTCTTTTTACAATCTCTTTTAGCAGAACTCTTAAATACCTATAAACAATAAGCTGTACATTACGTTTTTTGGGGTTTTATCTGGCTTAAAGGGTTACCTTCAATATGCCTTTAAGCAGATTATTATTCATCGTCAGTGAGTCCGTTACATGCCTGAATCATTAAATATTCTCGACTTAGTTACCCAAGCCAGCTTACTGGTACAGATTGTGATGGCGCTATTATTGTTAGCGTCGCTGGTTAGCTGGGTCATTATTTTTCGTTTAAGCTCTCGCTTAGGTACTGCCAAAAACTTCGATGAGCAGTTTGAAACGTGGTTTTGGTCAGGTGAGGATTTAGCCAAACTCTATCAAGGTATCCAAGGCTCACCCGACCGCCAAGGGCTTGAGCAGATATTCTATGTGGGCTTTTCTGAATACTTAAGAATGCATAAAAAACGTCAGCCTAAAGACGATATCATTGATGGTGTTGAGCGCAAACTACGAGTCGGACTGGGTCGCCAACAGCAGCAGCTTGAGTCGGGTATTGCGACTCTAGCCAGTATCGGTTCGGTTGCACCTTATGTTGGTTTATTCGGTACAGTATGGGGCATTATGAACGCGTTTTTGGGTCTCTCGCAAAGTGAGCAAGCGACTATTGCCTCCGTAGCCCCGGGTATCGCTGAGGCGTTGATTGCGACTGCGATGGGTCTGTTCGCGGCAATTCCAGCCGTATTGGCCTACAACCACTTTACCTCCAAATCTGGACGTTTGTACGATTCACGGGCGCTGTTTTGTGATGAGATGACCGGGATGCTGCAACGCGAAACCAGTACGGACAACCCTACCGCGGTGACCCCAACTACCCAGATTATGCAAGCAAATCAGGTAGCGGGCACTCAGGTAACAAGATTATGAAACCAAGTCCCTATGCTCGTAAGAAAATAGCCCTTAATTCTGATATGAACGTCGTACCCTATATTGACGTCATGCTGGTACTGCTGGTGATTTTTATGGTCACAACACCGATGATGACCACCGGTGTTGATGTGGACTTACCCAAAGAGCAGACCAACACCTTAAGCCAAAACCAGCTACCAGTAATCGTGTCTTTAACAGGCAGTGGTGAGATATTTATCAGTTATGAGGATAATGTTGACGTGCCTATCAGTGAGCCTGAGCTGATTGATACCTTATCCAATCTACAAGCACAAGGTAGCGCGGATGGGTTACAGCCACTGCAAGTCATGATTAATGCTGACCAAAATAACCAATATGGCGCGATTATGGGACTGATGGCAAACCTACAACAAGCAGGCATTCAAAAGGTCGGATTATTAACAGGTGCGCCCCTACCCACGCCTAAGTTATAATATATCCTCTATGAAGGATTACGTTTAATTAAGAATACCCTTTGATGAGTTACGTCCACGAGTATAAAAGCAATGAATAGTGCTCCTGCCGTCTATGTTCCCACCGATCCTGAAGGCGACGGCCTCACGCTGCCCACGCTCCTCAGCTTGCTGGCGCATGGTATCGTGATTGGGATATTGATTTATAGTTATCAACATACCGAACTAGATACTACTGGTAGCATTGAGACCACTATGGTGTCTCCGGAACAGCTGGCAGAGATGCAAGGGCAAATACTGGCCAATCGTGCTGCTGCCTCTGACGGCTCACAAATGGATGGCAGTTCGAGTGGTGCCTTAAGTAATGAGCCTTTTAATTCAAATAACTCAAATGTCGCTGGTGCCAATAGCTCGCAGTCAACTTCTCGGCGAGTCCCTGTCTTTACGCAATCAGACAATGATACCAATGCCAACTCTGACTATAGTACAGATGCGCCGATACTGATGAGCCAAGAGCAACAACAGCGCCTGTCCGAGCAATCCCAAGAGTATGAAAGCGGCCTTGCCGAATGGGCAGCAGAGCAAGATGACCTAACATTAGAGAAGCTCGACCGCATCGAGCAAAATAAAAAAAGTAGCGCTAATGAAGAGAATGAAAGGCTAAAAGAGTTACGAGGTAAACAGAACACCCCCCCAAAAGTTGAGAAACCAAACAGCTCTCAGCGTAATATAGAAATCACTGCTGGTAGCTCAGGGGGTGGCGGTAAAAATTACAGTTTATCAGATGGCCAATCAACACTGTCTGGTGACTCCTCGACCTCTAGCCCCTCAAAAGGTAGCGGACGCAGCGCTTCAAGTGGTAGCAGCGGCGCGAGTAACAGTCAGATTGTTAGTTTAATCAAACGTAATTACAATCCACCGACAGCCGCTAAAGGCTCAACCCAGCGTGCCACCTTAACCATTACTGTCAATGCCAGCGGTAACGTGGTCAGTGTTTCTGCTTCAGGTGCTGACAGTGCTGTCAATGAGGCGGCAAAGCAGGCAGTCCTGAACACGCGCAACCTGCCCATTGATACAGATGATCCCAAATATCCTACTTTCACCATCCAATTCAATGGCAGCAACTGATATGTGCAATGCCATATAAATACGCTACTGCACACTATTAGTTGAGTTATTCATTTAGCGATTTTATGATTCACTCATTAGATGGATACTCAATTTACGGTAAGCAGCTTGCGCCGTTTGTTATTTTGTCTTACCTTAATACCTAATTACCGCGTAAAAATATAATACATATCCAATTACTACCTGATTTTAGGAGCCTGATTTGGTCATACGTACCCATAAGAAGCTATTGATTGCTTTACTTGCCAGCGCTACAAGCGTACTACTTGCCCCAAGTGCCCTTGCTGCGCCTGTCGTTTTGCAGTTAGATTATGATATCCCTGTCCAGCAAACCCAAATTGCTTTTGTGCCGTTTGCTGGGGACTCTGTGCTATCGCCTATTGTGTTAAATGATTTGAGCAGAACCGAGCTGTCTGTAACCAGCAAAAACCTCCCGCAGCAACCGCGCAGTAGTAGCGAATTGGCTGGAACTTTACCCGTCTGGCAGCAGTTGGGTATTCCCTATTTAGTAGTGGGTAGCACGCGTACTGACCGCGGCAAAATCGTAACTGACTATGAAGTTATTAATGTAGAGTCAGGTCAAGTGCTTGGCGGTAAGCAAAGCTTATCGTCCGCTAAAGACACGCAAAGCATGCGTTATGCCGGTCATGTCATCGCTGATAAGATTTACGAGCTGATTACAGGCACTCCGGGTGACTTTTCAGGACGTATTGCTTATATTGAAGAAACTGGACGCGGTAAAGATAAAGTCTCGCGCTTAAAAGTCATGGACGCCGATGGTGAGAATGCCACCACCATTACAGAAGTTAAAGGCTCTATCTTCTCGCCAACATGGTCACCTGACGCCTCGCGCATTGCTTATGCCGTGCAGCGTGATAAATCCTACCCACTCATCTATGTTCAAAATGTCAGTGGCGGCGCGGCCAGTGTCATCACACCTTACCCTGGTAGTAATTTAAGCCCTTCTTTTTCTCCTGATGGTAGCAAAATACTCTTCTCTAGCAGCTTTGAGGGCAGTGCTCATATTTATGAGATCAGCTCAAGCGGTGGTACACCAAAAAGAATGACCAATTGGCCAAGTAGTGAAGTCCAGCCAAGCTACGCGCCAGATGGCAAATCTTTTGTATTCGTCTCAGATAAAGCTGGATTTAATAGACCGCAAATTTATCGCTATGAATTCGGTTCAGGACGTACAACTAAAGTATCAGGTAGTGGCTATGCAACCAGTCCACAATTTAGTAGCGATGGCAAACAAATTGCTTTCTTAAGTGGGCGCTCAGCAGCTATCATGAATAGCAATGGAGCAGTCACAGCCAATCTTGGTAATACGGGTATCGATGAAGCGCCAAGTTTCTCACCTAATGGCAAACGCGTCGTCTATGCCTCAACCCAAGGTGGCAAAGGCGTTCTAACCATTAAATCATTAAACGGTGGCCAATCTTTTGGCAAATCTGGTCAAGGCATCATCCGTTCTCCTGTCTGGTCTACTACTCCTAAATAGTACTGGTTTATAGAGAAACACTTTTACATGAAAAATTATTAATAAAAAAGCGCCTATCATAAGGCGCTTTTTTACATCTAAAATTAAAGTGTTTCTACTTAATTCTACGTATTAAGAAAAATTATTCACTAGGGTCAGCGCCCGGTGGATTGGCGTGACGTAATTGTGCAACATCAGCGGCTGTTACGGTATCTTTAAAGCCATTAAGCTCGCTATGCACGTATTGGGTAACCGCTGCCATTTGCTCATCATTCATCATCGTATGGAATGAGGGCATACCACGAAAGCCATTAATTAAGATATCAATAACGTAGTACTTTGACTCCATCTTGCTGTTATTGGCAAGCGGTGGATAATAGCCTGCTCCTATCGCGCCCTCGCCTTTATGCATATGACAGCCAGCACAAGAGTCATGATAGAGCTTTTCGCCGTCCGTCGTCACAAAGCCGTTTGTACTTTCAAATACAGTCTGTGCGTTGGCGCTTCCTTCTCTAGTTTTTACTTCTGTACCTTCAAATTTTGCTTGCCACTTTACCAGACTTGGATCGTTTGCAACTGTCGGTAGCGAGCTGACATTGACGATATTGGTCTTCGGCGCAGCCAGCTCATCGCGGCTCATATAGACCCCGCCCCATGCGCCAGCATTACGGCTTTCTTGAGTGTCAGTGGGTTGTACGGCGGCTTGCTTACTGCCAACCGTTTCTACATCATCGCCCGCACGTTGGCTACAGCCTGATAATACAGCGATAACACTGGCGCTCAGCAATACCATAGCAAGCGCTTTGGGTTTGATATTTTCCATGGTTATATTGTCCATGATAGCCTCTAAATGTATTATTGTGATGAATTTTAACCGAGCTTTTTAGCTTTTTGATGTAAGCGCTTCGCAGCGTCCATACCAGACAGAATAGCCCCTTCTTGCCATGCTGGAATGTGCGAGCAATGCTCACCTGCTAATACAATGCGGTTGTCAATACTGCAAAGCGTATCGTAATACTGGTCGCGGCTTGATTCACTCCAAATACCATAACAACCTAACGTCCAAGGGATGCGATGCCAGACAACAGAGGTGCCTGCACGGAATTCTTTTGGATATTGTGGATGGATATGTTTGCCATAGGCTAAAGATACATCAATACGTTCTTGTGGCGTCAAAGTATTAAACTTATAAGAGGTAGCACCAAAGCCATAAGCTCCTAATAACACACCTGAACCATCCTTGAACATATCTTGTGAGGGGTAAGAGATTTGGGTAATGGGCATATCAGTATAAGTCAGACCACCATAAATCCATTCATCCTCCTCCCAAAAACGGCGCTTAAACTCCAAGCCGACTTTATAAGAGGTGTCATAAGGAACAGCAGCCATGGCTTTTTTCATAGGGGCTGAGACGTTAATATCTATCTGGGTCAATATGGTTAGTGGGATATTACAGACACACCAATCGGCGCGGACAGTTTTAATTTCACCGTCAGGGTTATTACTATCAACATAGCTGACCGTCACGCCACTGTCATCTTGATTAATCTTAGTCACTTTAGCATTATACTCAATCATCTCTTGGCATTCGCGAGTGAACGCATCACCAATCTTACCCATACCGCCAACTGGCTGGAACATTGTAGGATGGTGTTCATTGACAGTATAGTTATTATAAATATCCGACCACATGCCTGATGCCAACAGCTCGTCCATGGGTAACGTGCTTGACGGTTCTGAGTTTGGCATTAATCCGCCCCCAGGATACACACTATATCCACGATGCTTACTGGTTGCATGGCTGGTTACATAGCGGTAATCCTTATCAAGAACACCCCAACCTTTTAAACCTTCTAACAGCATCTCTTTATCTTCAGTATTCACTGAACGATCGAGGCTACCAACATTGACTGCTTTTGATAACAGCTCTGAGACGTGACCACGGATGTCACTTTTGACATCACCTAGGCGCTGCGGCGCGCCGCCAAAGTGATTAGCACGGTGCAAATAAGCACGGTCATTAGTCTGAATAAAGGGCTGCATCTCGACGCCAAACTGTTTACAGTAATGAAAAACAGCGTAATGGTTGCTTGGCAGACGCCATGGGCCGCCATTAAAATAGTTACCTTCTTCAAAATCACAGGTGACTTTACCGCCGCCAAGCTCAGTGTATTCATCACCGCTGTTTAGTGTCCAGCTACGCCCGCCACCACGGTTTTGAAACTCAAGTACTTTAACAGTGTAGCCCGCTTTTCGTAGCTCATAGGCAGCAGTAAGGCCACCAAGGCCTGCACCTAAAACAATAATGGTGGCACCAGCAGGCGCACCTTTTAGATCCAATGTTTCTTTAAAACTGGATTCAGAAGCAAAACCTAATGTGGTCATTGCTTGATACATCGCAGTTGCCCCAGCGGTCTTACCAATCATACTAAGTAATTGCCGGCGTGTCGGGGACTTAAGAGTGTCTGTCATCGTACTATCCTTTTAGATCTTACTATCAGATCATTTTTAAACGGTCTTAATTGTTATCAACGGGTCATCAGTGAGTAAAGGTATGAGTATCAAGGCCAATACTGACCTTGCACACCCCTATTAATGAGAACGGCTCGCCCGACGCATTAACCACCATACTAATAAACCAAGCAACAGTACTGCCACAATAACGCCAAGCCATGCCAATATTCCTGCGTATTTAATCAAGAAAGGCTGCTCAGGTTTTGCAGTCATGATGCGATCAACATCAGCGGCACTCACCTTGCTATCTTGCAGACCACCCATATTAACGCGAACATAATTAGCAATACCTGCTATTTGTTCTGCATTCAGATCCTGTGAGAAACCTGGCATTTTAGGGCTGGTATTGCTCGCACTGTCAATACCATAAACAATGACATTAACGAGGGCATCAGGCTTATCACGGCGAATGCTGCTCAAACCAACAATAGGTGCATAACCTGAATCAGGCTGGGCGTACCCACTCACCCCATGACAGCTACCACACGCTGCAAGATAAAGCGCTTTTGGCGAATTACTATCGCTGCCCGCACTGGTTTTAGCGCGCGCTAAATAGTCCTTTTGAGCAATAAGATCATGCGTAATTGACATATTTATCGGTCTTGGTAGACGCGCAACATCAATTTCTGTGACTTTATCATCGGTTTGAATCGCAGGAACAGCCTTTAGATAAGAGGCAATTGCACCTAAATCTTCATCTTTTAGATAGCGAGTACTGTGCGCAACCGCCTCGCCCATAGGCCCGCCAGCGTAAGCGCGTTGATCTAGCTGACCAGTACGCAAGTAGGTGACAATATCTTTCTCACTCCAGCTACCGATACCACTGGACTTATCAGGAGTAATGTTCGGAGCGTGCCAGTTGCCTAAAGGTGCACCCGATAGATAATTGCCTTTATCAAAACCCATCGTGCTGTTGCGCGGGGTATGACAGGTACCGCAATGCTCTAGGTTATTGACCAGATATTCGCCGCGCTGCTGTGTCTCATTCAGTCCAGTACGTTTGGTTGTTGATGGCACGTTAATAGCATTCCAACCCAACATCAAACTACGAATATTAAACGGGAATGGTAAGTCAGTTTTATGCTCAGGCGCATTGTTAACTGCTGGTACGGTCTGCATATAAGCGAACAGGGCACTGATGTCCTCGTCAGTCATACCGTTATAAGACGGATACGGCATGGCAGGATAAAGCATGTGATTGGGCGCACGGCCTTTTTGCAAAGCATTTTTAAAATCTTTTTCAGTATATTTACCGATACCGTAACGCTTGGACGGGGTAATATTGGTTGAGTAAATATCGCCCATTGGGGTGGCGATAGGATTACCACCGGTATAGTCTTCATTATGACAGGCCATGCAGTCAGCAGCACGCGCAATATACGCACCGCGATTGACCAAATCACTATTAGCCGGGCTCACATTAGGTAGACTCGCACCGTCAGCCATCGCGGCGCTGGACGTGATACCGATAGCAAGCATCGATAGCATCACAGAAAATGGCTTCATAATATCCTCATATAGCTGGCTAACCAGATAACCTCTGATAACTGGCATCTGAATTAGCTTACTTATTTCAATTTTTCTTTACCTATTGCAGTCAATATTTAGCATCTACTGTCTAAAAAATTTTATTGACTACTATCAAAGTAAGACTATTTCGCTAGTGTTGCTTGAATATTAACTCATTTTCACCATCTTTTTACAAAAGTAAAAGTGTCGTCTAAATCTATTTTTACCACCATCTCAATAATATTTGTATCGATAGAATAAAAAACCTAACAGAATAAACCCTTAAAAAACAATAACTAACAATATTTGAATTAAGATAAACTAATCAATTGTTAAGATATTTTATTTAAAATTAGTCAAAAAACACAACTTAAACTCACATATGAATAATTTTACAGGTACATAATAGATACATTTCTGAAACTAAAAAATGCATAATGACGCTGAACCATCAATTTAAGTAATATGGTAAGCATCCAACTATTACTAATGAGAATAATTATGAAACTATACAGTTTTAGCTGTTTAATCACAGTTATGATATTAATGACGGGTTGTCAATCCTTTCAGTTTGTCGAAAGTCCCATCCCAGTTACTAGCCATATTACAAGTCCTAATGCCAACGTCACTATCAAATAATAGATATAAGTCGCAATAAAAAAGCAGATACTAAAATAAGTATCTGCTTTTTTATAATTTATGAATTAAGTATCACTATATTAATAGATGAGAACTGGAAAATGAGAACCAGATTCATTTTTAGGGTGCTGGCTGGTGTTTAATAATGGTCTTAGCTAAATGGTCGCCAAACCAAATAGCCGTGTCTATATCGCCTTGTCCCGGTGTTTCCTCAGGGGGCGCATTCATAGACTGAGTCATCAATCCTAAAAAGCTCGAGAGACGGTTTAAATCGTTTTCGCTGTGCCCCGTTGGCATAAGCGGCATGCCAATCCAATTCATCCCATGCTGCATGGCAAATAGACAAATTTGCTGTAATACTGCCAGCTTATCCCCGCTTAGACCGCCTGAATTGGCGAAGCCAGCGGCCCACTTCCCCTCCCATTTACGATGATACCAACGCTTTGAGGTCTCGTCCATAAATGTTTTGAACGCAGCAGGGGCGCTACCCATATAGACGGCACTACCGAAAATAAGCAGGTCTGCTTGATCCACAAAATCCCAATCGACATCGTGAATATCTACCGCTTTTACTTGTTCTGCTGGCAACTGTTGCTGCGCCCCAATAACTACCGCTTCTGCAACCCGCTTGGTATGACCATAGTTGCTATGATAAATAACGGCTATCGATACGCTTGTGTTCGTTTCAGGACTAGCAGAAGATGGCGCTACAGATGTATTCATACGAACTCTAATAATGGCTAATAATTAATTGAAAACGAGATAAAATAAACAGGTTACATCTTGTCAATTGTGCATCGCTATCGCTGCTGATGAGCTGCGCACAATAACCAGCGCCATACGCCCTGTGGCTGGCTGCCGCAAATGCGTCTGACGCCGATATGAATAATACTTCATATCAGCATAGCTACAAGGATAAGGCGCGTCAGAACATACGGTAATACCCGCATCTATCAGCTGGTAGGCCGCCAGTTTCGGTAAGTCTAGCTGCACTTTATCGGTGGTTACTGTAGCAGGAGTTGATAGTTTATCAACGGTATTATGTAAGTCTTTAGCATTAGTATCAGGGTGAGCGCTGGACGGTATAGAAAACAAACTATCAAAATTATGAATATGTGCTGCTGATAATAACTGATTCTCTATACAGCCTGTTAATAGCTTATCTTGAACTTGATGGCCCACCTCATAATGCGTTTGGCTGATACTAACACCAATCCATGCCATAATTCGCCCTGCTGCCGTAAAACACTCAGCGGTGGCTCTAATAACGCCGCACGCCAACCCTTGCCAGCCCGCATGAATGGCTGCTATTTTTCCGCTTGCTGGTTGATATAAAACAATCGGCACGCAGTCAGCAGTCATAATTGCTAAACTTAGATCATCTTGCTGACTAATGATCGCATCGGCATCTACCGGACGCATACTAAGCCTTGTAGTATTAACATCATGAATCTGCTGGCCATGAACTTGATTGACCCAGTGCAAGCTTTTGATAGGTAAACGTTGCTGTATCGCCAGTTGCTCATTGATGTATGATAATAAACGCATGCGATTATTCAATACTTTTGCGGCATCATCATTAACATGTAGACCTAAATTAAACTCACCATAACTTGACTGACCAGCTTGCCGCATTTGCTGGATATTTTGTATCCTCGGGTCAGCATCAAGACTTTCTGTTGTAGTATCAGCGACGACATCCGTAAAAGCTGCCGTTTGAAAAACAGTCACGTCACCGAGCTGAGCAAGCATCGTTATAGGAAATTTATTGGTCATGGCTGAGCTACCATCATGTATCTAGCAGTAATAATTTATATAACGGGTCAAAGCAGTACATTGTATATTTTAAAGTATTTAATAAGTCATTAGTTTGGCAGTAACTAATAATACAAATTAATTTACAAGCATTTATCCCAGATCGTAACCGTCATTTAATACCGCAATCAACTTTTGCATATCTTCAGGTATTGGCGTCGTCACTTCAACGTCTTCACCCGTGGTCGGATGAACAAAGCCTAACGCATACGCATGCAATGCCTGACGCGGAAAATTGCCGATAGCTTGACGCTGCGCTTCTGTTAAGCCAGCACGCAACTGGCGACGCCCGCCATATACCCGGTCACCCACTATCGGGTAGGTAATATGACTGAGATGCACACGAATCTGATGTGTGCGACCAGTCTCAAGACCAACATCTAATAGACAGTAATTATCGTTCAATGGCGTGACGCTTAGTAAATGAGTCACCGCATCGCGCCCCGCTGTCATTACTGTCATTTTAGTACGCTGATTGCGATGGCGACCAATTGGCGCATCAATACGGCGATGGCGCATTAGACTGGCCTCGTCACCAGCTACCACACATTGGTAGTGACGATAGACTGACTTGTCTTTTAACTGCGCCATCAATGCCATTTGCGCCGGTTTGGTTTTACCAATGAGCAGTAACCCTGAGGTGTCTTTATCAATACGATGTACCAACCCTGCTCGCGGCAAATGATGCTGCTGCGGATAGTGATAAAGTAAGGCATTAACCAGCGTCCCCGTTTGATTGCCTGCTCCGGGATGCACCACCATGCCGACTGGCTTATTAATGACCAACACCGCGTCATCCTCATAGACCACATCAATATCTATGTCTTCTGGCAAGTCTTCGCTATGCTGTTGTAAAATAGTGGTCAAATGGAGAACATCACCTATTTTGACCCGGTATTTTGGCTTCTGCGCGCTGCCATTGCACAATAAACTGCCGTCACTAATCCAGCCTTGCAATTGAGCACGCGAAAAATCAGTGAAGACTTGTGATGCCAGCTTATCAATGCGCAAGCCACTTTCTTTATCAGTGGCTGTATGACTCACATCAATCTCTTCTGGAACCGCTAGCCTTACTTCAGTTAGCGCATCGTCTTGTGCGTCATCTTCGTCATCATCAAGCAAGTCGTCATCAAATGACAGCTCATCAGCGTTAAGTGACTCATCATATAAGTCATCGTCATCTAGCACCTCATTTTCAGATGCTAGAGGCTCAGCCATGAGACCTTCTGGTTGATTTTCGTCTTGATCAGATGGATTTTGAGCTGATAGTTGCGCCGATAAAGGAGTATCTGACGACTGATTTGGTGGTAGTTTTTTGATCATAGCATCATTATTCATGGCAAATTCATATGTGGCAAAGTCACAATAGTGAGCTTTATAAAAGATAGATAGACCGTTTTTGACCGTTAAAAATAATAAAAGGCAAACTAAACAACAAGTCTAAGGTCGCCATAGTGTAGCATGCCGCGCGCTCAAGCCCTATAGCGGCTCACGGTTATCTACCACTTTCTAGATATAAATTTTAAACAAAGTTTTTGCGCTAATCGAATATAGCATTACTTTACACAATGCAACGTTGGCGTCATTTACGGGTTATTTCTTAGTTTAACGATATTCACTATCACCCAATACGACTGACCGTGCTAAACTATAAAAAATATTATCATGCCATAATTATGTTGCCATAAACGCTTGCCGACTCAGTACAAAATAGATAACGAAAAAATAGACGAGCCATGCTTTATTCTATAAAGTAGGCAATATTTTGCAGATTATGCTGTAAGAGACCAGGTTCATTATAAGCAAATAATGACAAGCAGATAACTTATTGGCTACTGCCGTAATAACACTTTTTATGATTTATCCATTCTATATTTTTGAATTTTTGATCTTTTAACCATTAACCTGTTCTATAGCATAATAGCGCTATTGCTATTATGCATTTTGTGCGGAGAGAAATATGCGCCCTGTTGGCAACACGTTCATCAAACTATCATCAGTAACTTTACTGGCTCTAAGTGTCAACTTAGTTGGCTGTCAGACCTTCAAAAAATTGACCACTAAAGATGTCGATGCGGTAGAAACTGCCGAGAAGTCAGAGCAAGGTTACTATCGTGACGCCATTAATCAACTCGATAAAGAACGCTATACGCAAGCGGTTGAAGACTTAACCAATCTGCGTACCTTCTATCCTACTGGACAGTATGCTGAGCAAGCGCTACTTGACATGATGTATGCGCAATATGCAAGTGGTAAATATGAAACTGCTGCATCTAGCGCTGACCAATTTATTCGCTTATACCCCTCTAATCCTCAAGTCAGCTATGCCTATTATGTACGCGGTGTGGCCAATATGCAGGGGTCAGCTGAAGGTATTAAGCTGTTTAAGACCAATCAAGCCGAGCGTGATACTGGTTCTCTTCGCCTTGCTTTCTCCAATTTTCAAGAGCTGGTCAATAAATACCCAAGCAGTCCTTATGCGCCAGATGCCGCCCAACGGATGACTTTCATTTATAATCAATTTGCCGAAAGTGAGCTGACTGCTGCGAACTGGTATATTGAGCGCGAAGCTTATGTCGCTGCGGTTAACCGCGCTAAATGGGTCTTCCAGTATTATCCACTCAGTGAGTCAATACCTGAAGCCATTGCCATTCTTGCCTATAGTCATGAAAAATTAGGATTGACGGATTTGGCAACTGAATATAAAACACTGCTGCAAATTAACTATCCAAATTGGCTGACTAAAGAGGGTCGCGTCAGGCTCAATACAAAAGGCGACCGCTCATTACTGAATAAGCTGACTTTTGGACAACTTGGCCGTGTCAATCTATCAGATGCACCAAACGCTACGGGTCAATATAGCGGCGCGACCAAAACGCAAACGATTCTTAACGCCGTTCAGCTAAGACTACCCGATGACAATGCCTCTGGTGCTGCTACATTTGGTAGTAGCAATGCTGCACGTACGGGTGGTATTAATATTGGTTTAGGTTTGCCTGAGAGTGCCACTGAACAAGTTTCAGGCCAAGGTAGCGCCAGCGCTGCTGCTATTGAGGCTGCTGTCGATCCTTTAAACACCAATCCAAGCCGTCGAACTACCCTGCCTAATGATGACGGTCGTGATCGTATTCGTTTAGGTGGTATCGAGAATAATAATATTGATATGAATGATGGTCAGAATAATAATTAGATTATATAAACAATTACTATTACTTTAAGCCATCTATAACTCACGATAAAAAAGTAAGGCCAACTATATAGTTGGCCTTACTTTTCCGTTTTTATTCTGTTGTATCGTTCTACTTACATTGTCTATGGTAAATTATTTTTTGTATGAGTATTCCCAATCATATCCTCGAACAATTAAATAGCCAAGCTGATCTTATCAGTATTATTGGTCGTCATACTACGCTTAAACGCGCAGGTAGTGAGTACAAAGGCTGCTGTCCATTCCACGGTGAAAAATCACCTTCATTTTATGTCAATCCACAAAAAAACATCTATCATTGCTTTGGCTGTAGCGTCGGTGGCAATGCCATCAGTTTTTTGCGCGATTATGAAAACCTAACCTTTATCGAAGCGGTCAATGAGCTATCAAAGCAGACCGGCATTGAGATACCTGTTGAGGAGCAGCAAAATGTCAGCTATCGACGCAATAAACCAACGCCTAAACCCATAATAAAGCCAACGCCCGAACCGCAACCGCAAAGACCTAAGCCGGTACCTAACACTTCATCGTCAGAAATTAGCCTACCTGATTACCCTTATTATGATAGTGATGCTCATTATGATAGTGAGGCTTATGACGATACTAATAACAACGGTCTTTCTACTTACGACAACGCAAGCTATGATAACGCGCCAAATCAGATTCCTTATGCGGACATCGATTACAGCACTATAGATTACAGCACTATAGATTATAGTAATACAGAGTATGGCAATGCAGAGTATGATTCTGCTGAGCAACAAGGTTACCCGCCTGCATGGTTAATGGATGACGATGCCCCAACTACAAGTAGCAATAGTATCGCTGCTGACAAAGACGGTAACTTATACGAATTATTAAGCCAGATTCAACAATTTTATCAGCACAACCTAACCACCCACCCGCATGCCAAACACTACTTTACGGCACGCGGGGTCTCTGAGCAAAGTTTAGACACTTTTGGACTGGGTTATGCCCCCTTTGGTTGGCAACATCTTGAACATCAGTTTCCGCACGATATCGAGGGTCTAAAAGCGTTGGGGCTTGTGCGCCAATCGGAATCTGGACGTGACTATGACTTATTGCGCGATCGGGTTATTTTTCCGATTCGTGATAATCAAGGACGGGTGATTGGCTTTGGTGGGCGGGCGCTTGATGATGAGGTTAAGCCAAAATATATTAACTCCTCGGACTCACCAGTCTTTCATAAACAGCACGTGCTATACGGCTATTATGAATCTCGCCAGCAGCGTGCTAATAGCTGGATGGTGGTCGAAGGCTATATGGATGTGATTGCTCTTTACCAAGCGGGTATTTATGGTGCGGTTGCCTCAATGGGTACGGCAATTAACGAGAGCCAAATCTCGCGCTTATTGACCTTGAATCCGACTTTAACTTTGAGCTTTGATGGCGATAGCGCGGGACAAAAAGCCGCTTGGCGCACACTTGAAGTCAGCTTACCAGTACTCAGTGACGATAAAGAACTGCGGTTTTTGACCCTGCCTAATAACCAAGACCCAGATACGTTTATTAAAAGTCAGGGCGATGAGGCCATGCGTGAGCAAATCACCAATGCCATGCCGCTGTCACAGTATATCTTTGCTTATCTAAGTGAACGCCACGACTTATCGTTGGTAGAAGGCAAAGCAAAATTGATGTCACAAGTGCGCGCACTGACCACATCCCTCCCTAAAGGCAGCAGCTTTCGTTACCTGCTAAATAACGATATTTATCAAAAGCTTGGTGGTAAACGCAGTCAAAATACTGAAGCAAAAGACGCCTTAGTAGATTTTATTGGTGATATGACCGCCAGTCAGCAGTTACAATTGTGCTTTTTATTTCAGCCACGGACATTATTGCAAGACGACCCTATCAAGGCTATTTGGCAGCAAGCGGGTATTCATAGTTTAGACTTGCCGGCCCATATTAAGCAAAGAGCACCTGCCGATGCTCTGCGCCCGTTAGCATGGGCTGACTTGCAGGACGCAGCGTTGCTTGATGTCGTAAGCACCATTCAACGCTGTTTGGCCTATTTGCCGCAAGATATAAATGCCGCTGCACATTTTATTTTGTCTAATGTGGAACCGATGACCCAGGAAATGCTCAGTCGCAGTTGGGGATCGTTTTATAAAACCCTAATTACAAGAAACATTCTAAGCCTTGATGGTTTAGTCGAGGAGTTAGTCAGTCAGCTTCTCGAACTTCATATGAAGAAAAAGATGCAAGAGCTGATCCAAAACCCTAATAATATCAAGCTTGCCGTTGTACGTAAGCAGACGCAGTTACTGAGTAACTGGCTACGAGCGCAGCAAGCGGAACAGTCAGCGCAAATGATTAGTATTCAAAATTAATTTTTTATCAATAACACTTAAACTATTTCTTAATTTTTACTTTATAAACCAGCAACCCTTTAAAACGATACTCATTGACCCCATTATTTATGATTGTGCATAACAACAATCTACTATGGATGGTAAGTTATTGCCGTTAAATAGCCCAGAAGTGATAGCCATAGTCTAGATTAAGTAGATTGTGTTAAAATACGGCGCTGTTATAGGTAGCGCCTTTTAATGATTACTAATTTTAGGGTTATTAATATACTGCTTACCACTATGACCCACATTTTTTAAATATTATTTATATGACTTAAGTACGACCTTGAACCATTTTATTATTAATTTTGAGCCGTTATTCACATTCATTTATTTTTATTATTGACTCACTTGACGTTTTTTGTGATCACTCTGTAGAGTAGATCAACGCCCGCATCACGTTGCAAGCCGTCATATAATGAAAATTCCCGACACAAACAAAGTGAGTATTTATGAACGATAAGTCAGTTTCTAAGTCCACATCTCAGCTGGCCACCTTAATCCAAATGGGTAAAGAGCAAGGGTATTTGACCTACGCTGAGGTGAATGACCAACTGCCCGACTCTATCACCGAAAGCGATCAAATTGAAGATATCGTCCAGATGCTGACCGACGTTGGTATCAAAATATTTGAGTCCGCACCTGACGCTGATGATATCTTGATGAACGATGAGTCAAGCGATGACGAGTCAGCAGCAGATGAGGCCGCAGCCGTATTGGCAGCGGTTGAGACGGATCCGGGTCGCACCACGGATCCTGTACGTATGTATATGCGTGAGATGGGTACGGTCGATTTGTTAACTCGCGAGGGCGAGATTGCGATTGCTAAGCGTATTGAAGAAGGTATCCGTGATGTGCAACACGCCATGTCTTACTGGCCAGGAACGGTGCAATATGTACTGGATGAATATCAAAAAGTGCAAGATGGCGAAAAGAAACTTTCTGACGTCATTACTGGTTTTTTAGACCCTGAAACTGAAGAAGATAAAGCTGCAGCAATAGTGGCCAAAGAAGTGGCAAAAGAAGAGAGAGAAGCGGCGAGAGAAGAAAAACTAAAGCCGCCAGTCATTAAGCCAAAAGTAGATCCTAAAGCCAAAGCTGATGGTGATGACGAAGAGGAAGAAGAAGTCGAAGAAGAAGCGGAAGAAGAAACGGGTGGTATTGATCCAGAAGAAGTACGCTTGCGTTTAGAGGAAATCGAAGGGCTGTTTATTACTGCCAAACAGGCCTTGCTTGATTTCGGTCGTGGTAGCGCGCAGGCTGTCGAAGCTTATGAACAACTTGCTGTACGCTTTATGATGCTCAAACTAAATAACCGCATGTCAGACCAAGTTATGGCCATTATGCATGACGTCTATGACGATGTGCGCAAGCATGAACGCCAAATTATGCGTCTGGTTATTCGCCGTGGTCGGATGCCGCGTGAGGAATTCCGCAAAACGTTCCCAAGTAATGAGACCAACGTTGACTGGTTAACTGAACGTCTTAAAGGCAAGCCGGCGTTTGCTGGCACGTTAGAGAAAGTGACCGATGATGTCATTCTCCTACAACGTCAAATTCTTGATTACGAGCATCAGCTCGACATGGAAATTCATGACATGAAGGACGTTGCGCGCCGGATGGCCATCGGTGAAGCCAAAGCACGTCGCGCTAAGAAAGAAATGGTTGAAGCCAACTTACGTCTTGTGATTTCAATTGCCAAAAAATATACCAACCGCGGTTTACAGTTCTTGGATTTGATCCAAGAAGGTAATATCGGCTTGATGAAAGCGGTTGATAAATTTGAATATCGCCGTGGTTACAAGTTCTCAACCTATGCCACATGGTGGATTCGTCAAGCAATCACCCGCTCTATCGCGGATCAGGCGCGTACCATTCGTATTCCGGTGCATATGATTGAAACGATTAATAAAATCAACCGTGTTTCTCGTCAATTGCTACAAGAAATGGGACGCGAGCCGACGCCTGAGGAATTAGGCGAACGCCTAGAGATGGACGAAGTCAAAGTCCGTAAAGTTCTCAAAATCGCTAAAGAACCGATTTCAATGGAAACCCCTATCGGTGATGATGAAGACTCGCACCTAGGCGACTTTATTGAAGATGGTACTATTTCAAGCCCGGTTGACGATGCGACGGCTGCCGGTCTACGTGAAGCCACGCGTGATGTGCTTAGCAATCTAACTGAACGTGAAGCACGCGTGCTGAAGATGCGCTTTGGTATCGATATGCCAACTGACCATACCCTCGAAGAAGTCGGTAAGCAGTTCGATGTGACTCGTGAGCGTATTCGTCAGATTGAAGCTAAAGCTCTGCGCAAACTACGTCACCCTTCACGCTCTGAGCATCTACGCTCTTTCCTTGAAAACGACTAGTGCTTGAAAATAGTAGAGTAAGTCCTTATAAAGTAAATAAGATATAGTATTAGAAGCTGAGCTAAGTCTCAGCTTTTTTGTGGCTTATTAAATCATAACACCCAACAACGATAAGGACTCAATTATGAGCGACAATCAAGATAACAAACCTGATCAACAAAACCAAAATTCTAAAAAAGAAGTCAACGTCTCTGATGTGTCATTAGGCAATGATAAAATCAAAGGTAAGAAAACAGATATTCAGAATCCTGAGCTCTGGAACTTCCCTATGGACTACCCATTAAGTATTATCGGGCATGAGGGCGAGCATGAAAGCTTACTCAATGAAGTTAAGCTAATTCTTGGTAGCCAGTTCCCTGATTTTGACTTGGCCTCTATTGAAATAAAGCCATCTAAAACAGGGCGTTTCCACTCTGCGCGCGTTAATCTATACTTGACTACCGCTGAACAAGTGAACACGCTATATGCGGCACTCGATGACGCTAAAACCGTACGCATTGTTATGTAGTTTGAGTTTTTAAATATTGTCTAATTTAGAAATTAAAACACTGATAGTAACCACAATCGTCACGCTTATGGGTGGCGATTTTTTGTGGTGTGCGGTACAATCAGCGCCCGTAATATGAATAGAGCCGTCACTATCGTAACGAATCATTTCTCAGGCCTAGTTAGATAAAAACGCAAGCCATTTATTTAATTTTATTTTATTTTTATTGATAATTCGCTTAACCCTTATCCCATCGTCCTTTGCTAAAAATTGAACACATCAAAGCTCTCCGGCAACATAGTTTGCCTCTAAAATCAATATAGTATTTTCAAAATATTCCCGCTATATTGTGCCTACTTAATAACAAACACGCTATATGTAGTGCCCAGTGACTTTATTCTCACTATGGGTAGTGCTTTACTTTTGTCTAAAAAAGCTTAACTAGCGTAATCGTTATTAATCATAGCAATCAATAATATGATAAAGAAATGTTGAGCGAGTTTATCCGCTAACAGACAATATCAGCAATAAATAACCGAGGGTAGCATGACACATATCGATAAAATTCAAGTGACCAAACGTGACGGACGTCTCGAGCCTATTGATTTAGATAAAATTCACAAAGTCATCGAGTGGGCCGCTCACAAGTTAGATAATGTGTCCGTGTCACAAATTGAGCTAAAGTCACATATCCAGTTCTATGAAGGCATCAAAACTCGTGATATTCATGAAACGATCATCAAGTCTGCCGCTGATTTAATCTCTGAAGATACGCCTGATTATCAGTATGTCGCTGCCCGTTTAGCGATTTTTCATCTGCGTAAAATTGCTTATAATAAATTTACCCCGCCCTCTCTATTTGATCATGTCACTAAGCTTACTGATGCTGGTAAATACGATCAACATATCTTAGCCGATTATAGCCATGCCGAATTTGATGAGTTAGACGAGTATATCGACCATTGGCGCGATATGAATTTGGCTTATGCCGCTGTTGAGCAAATGGCCGGTAAATACCTCGTGCAAGACCGCGTGTCCAAGACTGTCTACGAGAGCCCGCAGTTTTTATACATGCTCGTTGGCATGTGTCTATTTGCCAGCTACGACCAGTCAGAGCGTCTGCACTATGTAAAACGTTTCTATGATGCGACCTCACAATTCAAAATCTCTTTGCCTACCCCTATTATGTCAGGCGTACGTACGCCTTCACGCCAGTTCAGCTCATGCGTACTGATTGAGTGCGGTGACAACCTCGACTCTATTAACGCGACCACCAGCGCCATCGTACGCTACGTCTCGCAGCGTGCTGGTATTGGTATCAATGCTGGTCGTATTCGCGCCCTTGGTAGCCCTATCCGTGGCGGTGAAGCGCAACATACTGGTTGTGTACCTTTTTATAAACTGTTCCAAACCGCTGTTAAATGTTGCTCACAAGGCGGCGTTCGTGGTGGTGCAGCGACGTTATTCTACCCATTATGGCATCTCGAAGTTGAGTCGCTATTAGTGCTTAAAAACAACCGCGGCGTTGAAGACAACCGTGTCCGTCATATGGATTATGGCGTTCAGCTTAATAAAACTTTATATAGCCGTCTGATTAAAGGGCAAGATATCACTTTATTCTCGCCATCAGATGTGCCGGGTTTATACGATGCGTTCTTTGAAGACCAAGATAAGTTCGAAGAGTTATATACCAAATATGAGCAAGATAAAACGATTCGTCAGCGTCAAGTGCCAGCCACCGAATTGTTTAGCTTAATGATGCAAGAACGCGCCAGCACTGGCCGTATCTATATTCAAAACGTGGACCATTGCAACACCCATAGCCCATTTGATGCCAGCGTCGCTCCAATTCGCCAATCCAATCTCTGTATGGAAATTGCGCTACCGACCAAGCCACTTGATAATATCAATGACGAAGAAGGCGAGATTGCACTCTGTACGCTATCTGCGGTTAACTTAGGTAAAGTTGACAAGGTCAGCGATATCGAAGAACCCGCTGAGCTGATCGTCCGTGCGCTCGATGCCCTACTCGATTATCAAGACTATCCGGTTAAAGCCGCTGAAAATGGCAGTATGCGTCGCCGTACGTTAGGGGTTGGCGTGATTAACTACGCTTATTATCTGGCGAAGAATGGCGTGCGCTATTCAGATGGCAGTGCGCTTGGTCTGACTCATCAAACATTTGAAGCGCTACAATATTATCTCTTGAAAGCGTCGAATAAATTGGCAAAAGAGCAAGGCGCGTGCCCTGCCTTTAATGAGACCACGTATTCGCAAGGTATCTTGCCGATTGATACCTATAAGAAAGACTTGGATAAAATCTGCCAAGAGCCGCTACATTTAGATTGGGAAACCCTGCGCACTGACATCACTACTCATGGTCTACGTAACTCCACCCTAACCGCCTTGATGCCGTCTGAGACTTCTAGTCAGATTGCCAACGCCACTAATGGAATTGAGCCACCACGCGGTCTGGTATCTATTAAAGCGTCAAAAGATGGCATTTTAAAGCAAGTGGTGCCTGATATTGAAAAATTAAAGCATAACTATGAATTATTGTGGCAAATGCCGAATAATGACGGCTATTTACAACTGGTCGCTATTATGCAAAAGTTCGTCGACCAAAGTATCTCAGCCAATACCAACTATGACCCCTCGCACTTTGAAGGCGGCCGTGTGCCGATGAAGGTCTTGCTCAAAGACTTGTTGACCGCGTATAAGCTGGGCGTTAAGACGTTGTATTATCACAATACGCGTGATGGCGCGAATGATGCCCAAGCGGATATGGAAGATGATTGTGCTGGCGGGGCTTGTAAGATATAGATATACAAATTAAATGCTACAGTTAAGCCTAGTAGTTTGAAGAAATACTTATTGAAATTAAATGCTCAGATATAGAGCATGTGACCAGTGAGGTTGCATGTTCTCTGCTTAGTTAGATTGAAAAAAATATGTTTAAAAAATTTAACTAAAACAGAAACTTAGAAATACAGGCAAAAAAATAGCCCAGAATAGGCTGCTCGACACAGCTTAAAAAAGGCTATTTTAGCCAAAACCGGTGAATGATTTTCTAAGATTTAGATAGGACATTCACAGATTGTTAGCTTTGTTTTACTTTGGAATCGTACGGACAAAGCTTACATGATAAATCGTTGATTGTCACGTCGAAGACTTAGGGGTCATTATTTTATTTACTAATGGCAATTCCTAAGGAATTATTTATGAAGATTGAAGATACTTTTTTTATTATAAACTCTTCAATATTAATTTTACAGTACATGCTGACGACAGGTATCTGGAAACAATGGTGGGAAATTATTATGTCTTTCCTAACTCTTTAATATCCTTAAACTTATTTTGAAATATGGTAATGGCTTTCGAGCTGTTATCATCCTTGACCATTAAGCAAGTTCAATTTTCAAATACGATTAGGTTAGTCATACTTGAAAATTGAAGATAATAAGCTATCTCATATTTAATTAGCCGAAGTGCAATCGACCTACTTAGATAAAAAGGAAATATAACTATATGAACTATAAAAATTTAAACTTGGGTAATTCAATTTTCGACGGGTTCAACGACCAAAATGGCTTGATGATTTGTGGTTATGAATGGGGTTTTAGTAAGAAAGATGAGCAAGAGAAAGAATTAGGCAGTTGGGTTGAACCCAGTGAAGAAGTTGAGCATACTTTTGCAAATAAAGCTAGACATTGGGGCGCGGTTGCTAATACTTGGCGTTATGATAATAGTATTAAAAGATGGTTTGAACTCTGGGGTTTTCCACTAGATAGCCAAGATCTAGGGGGCGATTTTGAGAAATCTATAATTCAAACCAATTGGGCAGACACACAGGGCAACTCTATTAACGATAGTGACTCTAATAAATTTCTATTAGAAGAGCACGTAGATAACTTTATACGTCACGTTGAAGCTTTAAGACCGAAAGTTATTATCTTTATGGGTAGTAAACTAATGGACTACCTCCAAAACCCTGCTGTATTGACTAGATTTGAAGACATAATGGGTGAGATAACAGAGCCACACCATATCGTTCAAAAAGAGTCTTCTCACACAAGGTTCAAAGTCCAATTTCAATCATTTGATAATTGTCAGGTGATTGGGTTCCCTCATCCTAGTGGCAGCCATGGTATATCTTATGACTATATCGAACTGTTCCAGCCAGAGATGAACGAAATAATTTCTAAATTTAAAGATGAACGTAAGTTTTAATTAACCAACACAGTTTGCGTGAGTCGCACCCTATCAAACGAAAACACTGTGGCTTTATCGCTATAATCGAAACACAGACAGAATAAAACCGACGGAGGTCATAGACGTGCAATATACCGCAATCATTAAAGACGGTGGTTTGTTTATCCCTAATGTATTTGCAGACCTAAATAATGGCAACGATGGTGGCGCGCACATTGTACAAGTCACCGTCGACATCGCAGCCGTTCGTCAGCAGTTAAGTGCAAGTACAGAACCAACACAAGAGACACTAAAGACGACAGCGCCAAAAGAGACAAAAAAACCAGTCAAGAAGCAACCAAAAAAAGAAGCGCCAAAAGCAGCAGAAAACCTTGATTTGGGAACGCAGCGCAAGGGCGCTATCGATGAGCTAGAAGCATTAAATGATAGTGAGCTCAGCGAAATCTTCAAAGCGTATATGAATGATGGACAAGCACCAACACAAATATCTTTAGAGAACTTATAATAGAGAGCCTATAACGCATTTTTGCTAATATTTTAAAGCCACATTTTTAAAAAAAGCATATAAAACTTTTAGATTAATAATATGTATAACTTATAAAGGCAACCTCATGACCTACTCCATTTTTAATCAAACCCCAAATAATGCTATGAAAGAACCGATGTTTTTTGGTCAGCCAGTCAATATTGCCCGCTACGACCAACAAAAGCATCCTATCTTTGAGCAATTGATTGAAAAGCAGCTGTCCTTCTTTTGGCGTCCAGAAGAAGTCGATGTCTCGCGTGACCGTATCGACTTTGGTAATTTATCCTCGCATGAGCAGCATATATTCTTAAGCAACCTGAAGTATCAGACCCTACTCGACTCTATCCAAGGTCGTAGCCCAAACGTGGTATTGCTGCCTTTGGTATCTATTCCCGAGCTTGAGACATGGATTGAGACCTGGACATTTTCAGAGACCATTCACTCACGCAGCTATACCCATATTATTCGTAACATCGTCAACGATCCAAGCGTGGTGTTCGATGACATCATGACCAATGACCATATCCTTGAGCGTGCCTCTGATATCGCCAAATATTATGATGACTTATATTATAATTCCCAGCTCTATAACTTATATGGTGCAGGTACGCATACCGTTAATGGTGAACAAGTCACGGTTGATTTAAGGTCACTAAAAAAGCAGCTGTATCTGTGCATCATGGCGGTTAACGTCTTAGAAGCGATTCGCTTTTATGTGTCATTTGCTTGCTCATTTGCCTTTGCCGAGCGTAAGCTGATGGAAGGCAATGCCAAGATTATCAAGCTGATTGCTCGTGATGAGGCACTGCATTTAACCGGTACGCAACACATGCTCAATCTGATGCGTAACGGTAAAGATGATCCAGAAATGGTAGAGATTGCTAATGAATGCTATGAAGACAGCATTGAGATATTCCGCAAGGCAGCTGAACAGGAAAAGGAGTGGGCAAGCTACTTATTTAAAGACGGCTCGATGATTGGTCTAAATAAAGACATTCTATGCCAGTATATTGAATACATTACTAACTTGCGCATGGAAGCAGTTGGCTTGCCATCAGCGTTTCCAAAATCCAAATCAAATCCTATTCCATGGATTAATACGTGGTTATCGTCTGATAACGTCCAAGTTGCCCCGCAAGAGACCGAGATTAGCTCGTACTTAGTCGGTCAAATTGATTCGGACTTATCAAACAGTGATTTTGATGATTTTGAGTTATAAGACTCGATCATAAGTACAAGTGACGACTTTGATAAAAATTGTTGAGCGGTAGCGCAATATAGGATTAATGATGACTTGGGTAATGACCAGTAAGATGCAATTCTATTTACATGAGGATGAAAGCCTACTTGATGGCTTGCTGCGTACGGGGCATGAGGTGAATTACCAATGTCGCGAGGGCTACTGTGGTAGCTGCCGTGTTAGAAAAGTATCAAGCTCACATCCGATTGATTATCCCTTTGCACCGCTGGCGATGATTGAAGTGAATGAGATATTACCCTGCTGTTGTCGTGTGCAAGGCGTCATTTATATTGACCATGAACTGATACCAGAATAACCTCCTAAACCTTTAAAGTTTATTCTTTATTATCAGACTAACCATAAAAAAGCGCGCTATCTTGTTTTAGATAACGCGCTTTTTTTAGGCTTTGATAGATACCAGTCCGAAGCTATGAGCTTCTACCCCTACTTACTGAGTAGCGGCATTTTTTTCAAACAACTTTAGCAGCTCTTCACGCTGACGCAGACGCTCTTCTTCTGACATCGGCGGTGCATCTTGCGAGTCGTCATGATAGTTTGGTAACCCGCCAAAGCTTTCGTCATGAATAATGGTGGGTTGCTCAACCTCCTCTTGGGGCGGACGCTCCATTAGGATAATTTTGACTTGTTTACTTTTGCCATTGCGTAATATTTGCGCATGTAGCTCAGTATTGGGTGGCTTACGAGCCACATACTGCACCAGTGTATTGTCATCAGTCATCTCAACGCCATCGATGGATAGGATAACGTCACCAACTTTTAGACCACTTTTAGCCGCTGAACCTTGGGGAATAACTTTCAGTACTTCCACACCAGTCGAAGTTTCAAGAACAGTGGGGTCACGCATCTGCGACTGTATCTCAATTCCCAGCCAACCGCGACTGACACGGCCATCTTTAATTAACGCATTCATCACTTGCTCGACCAACGCAGTCGGAATGGCGAAGCCAATACCCATAGAACCACCTGAGCGTGAGAAAATCACGGTATTGATACCGACTAACTCACCATAAGCATCAACCAAGGCGCCGCCCGAGTTACCTGGGTTAATGGCCGCATCCGTTTGAATGAAGTCTTCAAATTTATTGACCCCAAGTCCCGTACGACCTGTCGCTGAGATAATACCTTGGGTGACCGTTTGTCCTACCCCAAATGGATTACCAATGGCCAATGCTATATCGCCAACGCGGCTGGGCGCTTCCCGAAAGCCAAGCGGCGTTAATCCTGTCATGTCCACTTTAATGACCGCTAGATCACTATCAGGATCAGTACCGACAATTCTGGCACGGCTCTTACGCCCATCGTTAAAAGCGACTGTAATCTCATCCGCTTTTTCAATGACGTGAGCATTGGTAACGATATAACCGTCTTGTGACACAATGACACCAGAGCCTAAATTGGTTGCGCCTTGATTTTCCTGATCGCCATGAAACTCAAAAAAACGTCGCAAAACCGGGTCATCTATGTAGGGATGTTCTTCCATCGCTTGCGTGGTATAAATATTAACCACCGACTGCGACGCGCGTGCAACGGCATTATGATAAGAGGATATGGGTTCTGCGCTACCTGCAATCGGAGCGGAAGCTTGTTGCTCTACCGTCGTGGTGACAGGCTTTTCCCACTTCGCTTCTGATGGCGCCCTCATACTGGTAAACAACCAGACAAATGCTGCAATCACTATCAGCAATAAGACCCAAGGCAACCATTTTACAAAAGCTGCCTTATCAGTGGTGTTCGGGGACGACGACATACAAAAACCTCTATACATGTAAGATATGAACGAGTGGCGGTGACAAGCATTACTGTATGGGCGCTGGCACTTGTGCAAATTATAACTGGCATCACGTTAGAATAGTAACGCATCGTGTACCATTTCAGTTATTACCTTTGCCTGACCGTTTACCACATTGTGCTAACATGACCGTTATAACCTTTTTAGCATATGATTTCATCTGAGTATTTTTAGCTAAAAGACATGAGCACCATACGCGCCTTTTAATAATAAAACCAAGAGTAATAAGGAAAAATAATGACGACAACAAATGCAACAATTGAAGCAACACATAAATCAATCACTGCACAGATATTAACGCAATTTTGTGATGATTATCTATCGGCTGACGCCTTTAAAGACTATGCCCCTAATGGATTACAAGTGGATGGCGGTCAGCCTATTCAGCGTATTGTTACCGGTGTGACGGCTTGTGAAGCTTTAATTGATGCAGCAATTACGGCCAATGCGGATGCTATTGTGGTGCATCATGGCTATTTTTGGAAAGGTGAGCCTGAGCCAATAGTAGGTATGAAGGGTCGCCGTATCCGCAAGTTATTACAGCATGGTATTTCTCTGATTGCCTACCATCTCCCGCTCGATGCACATCCGATCATCGGTAATAATGCCAAACTGGCCGAGGCCTTAGGATTAACCATCACTGGTGCCCTATATCCTCATGAATCACATCCGGTGGGTAATATTGCTACTTGTATACCGCAGAGTCCTAACGACCTTACTACTATCATTACCCATGCTTTAGGACGCGCGCCGCTACATATTCCAGCTGACTATACTTATTGTAATTCAGAAGACACTCATACGAATGCTCCTAGACTTATCAAGCGCGTCGGCTTATGTACAGGCGGCGCGCAAGATATGATTGAGCAAGCGGCTGCGATGGACTGTGATGCCTATATATCTGGGGAAATATCAGAGCGTACCACCCATAGTGCACGTGAGCTTGGTATTGACTACTTTGCATGCGGTCATCATGCTACTGAACGCGGCGGCATCGAAGCATTAGGTGAGCTAGTGGCGCAGCAGTTTGGCATTCCGGTGACCTTTATCGATATTGATAACCCCGCCTAATAAGAGGATTAAATAATCGGCTAACATATTATTTTTGATATTCAACCTTCCCAAAAAATGCTAACTTTTAAAGAAAATATTTTTCTATATGCTTTCGTGCATATATAACACTTAGAAGAAATTCAATTTTGGCCGTTTACATTTTTATTATTAAGTTTCGTCACTCTTTAGTTAACTTAACTTGAATAATACATATATATACCGCATATTATTATAATGTAAGAGAACCTTTCACAAAATAAATTTTATCAAGAAACGTTCCTATTACTACAACCTCCGGCCATGACATTAAGCGGACAGATAATAATGAGTGCGTTATTGTTTAAAGAATTAATTTAAACTTTGAAGACCTACTCTAAAGGCTATCTGTCACCCCGATATAGACGTTCTGCTTTTTAAAAGTAAGCAAAACGGCTAACATTAGGAGACCTGCATGCAGCGCATGACTTATCGTGTCAAAGTATCGACGCTAAGGGCTAAACGCCGTCTATCTTATCTACTACGCCCAAGCAAACGCACCCTTAACCTTAAGAGCAATCTTGTTCCTAGTATTCCCTATAGTCCATCAGCTCGTTTTTCTAAAACTAAAAAATTGGTACAGCTGTCTAGCATCGCCCTCTTATCGTTACCTGCTGACAGTCTAACGACGATGAAAGCGCAAGTACCGGCCTATAATAAGGTTATGCTCCAGAAAACTTTAATCATCGCAGCCGTACCAGGCGACAGTACATACTTTGCCACTGATGGTTTTCAACACGGCTTTGGCTATGATTTAGTCCGTGGCTATGCTGATGAGCTTGGAGTTGGTATTGAATTGAAGGCCTATGCCAGCGATAAGGCAGCATTACGCGCGCTACAGTCCGGTGCTGCTGACATGGCACTAACGACAGCAAGCTCACAACTTAAGAACCAGCTTGAATTGTCCTCAATTAATGTGAGCTGTGGTTATGATACCAGCTTGACTGACAATGGCTTGAATCCTAAAGTCAGCTGGACATTTAAACAAGCGGACGACCCATTATCGCAAAAGGCCAGCTACTTTTTATGTGACCGTATAAAACTGGAAAGCACCCAAAGTTTAGCCGCTTTTTATAATCAGAATTTACTTAAAGATGCCTATAGCCAGCAGCACTTTAAAAAAACGCTCACCGAAAAATTGCCTGATTATCAAAGCTCTTTTAAAAAACAAGCGAAAGACTATAATCACGACTGGGAACTGCTGGTAGCGATGGGTTATCAAGAATCGCATCTTGATGCTGATGCAGTGTCGCCAACGGGCGTGCGCGGTATCATGATGCTCACTAATAGTACCGCTGAGGCGATGGGCGTTGCTGATCGCGTTGATCCCCTGCAAAGTATCGGTGGCGGCGCGAGGTATTTAGAAGAGATGAAATCTACCTTTCAAGACGTCCCACAAACAGACCGTATTTGGTTTGCTCTTGCTGCTTATAATATGGGACCAAATGCTATTAAACGCATTCAAAAACATCTGGATTCGGACGGTATTAACGATAAGAATTGGGCAAATATCTATAACTATTTATCAGAAAATAAAGCGTCAAACAGTCGTTATGAGCAATGCATGCAGTATGTGAGTAATATTAGAAGCTATATTGAGACGATGAAAATGCAAACGGTATAATCTAAATGCTGTATAAAAAAAAGCTGCTCTTTAAAGAGCAGCTTTTTTTACGGAATAAATATTGATTAAAGATTTAATCAAATCTATGTCATACCTTGCTAATAACTAACGATTGGGCACAGTCATACGCTGACCAAGCTGTAACATTGCATCATTGGCAATCTTATTCATATCAGCAAGCTCCTGCGTTGAGACGCCATGTTTGCGTGCCAGACCAATCAAGCTATCCCCTGATACCACCGTATAACTGACCGTAGTTTTGGGTACCTTGATAGTTTGCCCAAGCTGTAATTGACCATCGATAGCCATATTATTAGTCGCTGCTAAATCCTCGACTGAGACGCCAAAACGTCGTGCTAATACAATCAAACCATCACCAGATTGAACTTTATAGCTTTCGATATTACTAATATTTTTACCACTACTAACGCTGCTGCTTGCAACACTACTACTAGCGCTGGTTTTATTCGCAACACTGCCATTACTACCTTTTGCAGGAATAGTGATGGTGCGCCCTAACATTAAGTTTGAAGTACTAGTCATGTTATTAGCAGTCTCTAAATCACTTATCGTAATATTATAGCGCTGCGCGATGCCACTTAAAGTATCCCCTGATACTACCGTATACTTGCTGGTAGCCGTTGAGTTACTGGCACTATTACTGTTACTAGGAGAACTGTTATTAGAAGTACTGCTACTAGAATTGCTACTGCTAGAACTATTACTACTTCCAGAACTACTGCTTGTTGGCGCGGATACTTTGCCAGGTACCAACCATAGCTTTTGTCCTATGAATAAATCAGCACGACTACTTAAATTATTATAGGTAGCAAGTTGACTCACTGATAAACCAAAGCGATTTGCGGTACCAATTAGAGTATCCCCTCCTTGTACAACATAGCTCTCAGTTCGACTCGTCGCATTATTGGATGTGCCTAATGGCTCTATTTTCTTGGCGTTATATAAATATAAACTATCGCCAGCGAAGAGTTTAGCGCTGGCATCTATCTGATTCCAATCAGCGATGTCACGCCAGCTAAGACCAGCGCGACTAGCAATGTTAGTTAAGTTATCACCGCTTTTTACCGTATAAGTTGTGCGGTTACCCGGTGGTTTTGGCGTGCTGGTTGGGGTATCAGCAAAGCTTAACTTCTTGTCTTTACCACTGGCCTCTAAAATGGACAGCTGCGTTTGTATCGCTGATAGATTAATATTACCATCAATAGCACTAATGACTTCCTTAACTTCAGGCGTTTGCCTCATGATTTGCGCAGCAATGAAGTCGCGCTCTTCTCTAGTTAGAGCCGGCTCTTGGACAATCGTATTGTTTTGGGTAATTTTAGCTGAAGTGGTCGGCAGGCTATTACTATTTTTTAGCTCAGCATTAATTCTGCTTATTTCTGTACTGGTAATAGGAGGCTCACGACTAATGGACGCATTACTACTATAAACAGAATTGCTGGTTGGCCTAGAAGTTGGTGGAATATAGCTGGTAGTTTGCTGCGGTACACGGGCGCTGGCAGCATAATCGGCTAGCCCCTTCCCTGTAGAGGGAAGTGATGAGCTGGTATAAGGCTGGTTATTGTAGCTTGGGGTCGTATTGGTAGGACTTGGACTTGGCGTGTAACTAGGGCTAGGTGTATAGCTTTGACTTGGGCTACTAGGCACACTTGAAGCAATCACATTACTGGTACCATTGCCGCGCAATGAGCTGAGCTTAGCATCAAGAGTCACACCAACATCATTTGGTATTACCACCCGCTGTGGACCTGACGAATCAATACGTGCTGAAGTTAGGGCAGGGTTAAGCTTTTCTAGCTCATCGTAGGCCACACCGGTCACCTGTGACACTTCAGCTAAGCTCACGCCATAATTAACGGGTACACTCCGGAAATGCTGACGGTTGGCAATCGCTGGTAAATACACATTATATTGTTCAGGTTTGGAGACAATATTTGCCACGGCCAAAAAACGCGGCACATAGTTCATCGTTTCAGTCGGCAATCGTAACGACCAATAATCGGTCGGTAATCCTTGGTTTCTGTTAACATCAATCGCTTTTTGCACCCGCCCTGGTCCAGCGTTATAAGCGGCTAACGCAAGCTCCCAACTGCCAAACTGATTATGTAAAGCGGTCAGATAATCATAGGCGGCACGCGTGGACTCAATCACATCACGGCGGCCATCATAGGTACTGCTCTGATTCAGACCAAATATTCGTCCTGTACTTGGAATAAACTGCCACAGTCCAGCAGCCGCTGCGGTACTGGTACCAGTCGGATCATAAGAGCTTTCAATCACTGGTAATAGTGCTAACTCGGTTGGAATATTGCGGCGTTCAGCTTCACGCACGGTATGATACAAATAACGACTTGAGCGCGCAGTCAGACGATTTAGATAATCCTGCCGACTGGTGAACCAGCTTTTTTGTGCCTCAATACGAGGATCATACATGGCTTTACCACCGTTCATTTGGTAGCCAGCACGTAATCTATTCCATAAATCTCCGTATTGTTGAATGGCAAGTTGGCTACTCTCAACCATAGTCATATCGGTAGCTTCTAGCAAATCTGCCAACTCGTCTAAGCTGTCTGCATCCAAATAAGCTGTAGAATAACCAGTGCTAGTCGTTGGTCTAGGCGTGGCAGCAGTCTGATTAACCGGACGTTTGCTCACCAAAGGTGCATTAGTATTTGCACCTGAATTTTTCGCCGTGGGCGTACTACTACACGCACTGATAAGTAAAGTTGACACCGCTAGCGTCAGTGGTAAAGCGATAAACGTGCGAGAAATTGATGACACAGTAGACATGATAGTGGAATTTTCCTAGCAAGATAGATATAAAAAACGGATTGATAGTATCGTCTGTAATACGAAACAAACAGTATTCATCTATAAAAAACAATGAGAAATCTTAATACGCTTCAGTTATTCTTTAACAAGCAACTTTATTAATCAATTATGGTAATAGACAGTGACCAAATAAATCACTTGTTCAATCGTTTATTTCATTAATTAATCATTTGTTTTACTAATTAATAGTCACTTGCGATACAGCACGTAATAACACGGCATTGCCAGTTGATACCGTTAAAGTCACTCTCGACGTGGTCACAAATGAGACCTCTTTACCATCTTTCACCCAACTCTCAATCGTATTAACATTGGCTTTAGCTTGCGAGCCAGTAGTGACAATATTGTCAATGCTAATGTCATAGCGATAGTTTGACGTTTGGTTCCAACTGTTTTGTAACAGTCTTAGATACGCACTTTTGTCTAAGCTAGTAGATTTTCCTTTTCTCGACAATGAAATTAGCGCATCATCAGAAACCAACTGGGCGACTTGATTGATATTTTTACTGTTGGCCGCAGACTTCATGGCAGCTGCATAATTTTGTACCAACCCTTCATTCATAGTTGCAGCCTGTGCACTGACAGCTACCGTACTTACGATGGCTGCTAAACCACTGACACTAACACTTTTTATCAACAAGGCCAATAGGCCTTTCTCCCAAATACGTTTCATCTTAGTCCTTAGCGATATTAGCAATGTTCTTTATTTTATTGACGGTCTATTCGTCATAATAGGTTAACTGTTTGAGACAGTCATTTACTTTTATCAATACTTATCTAAATTTTGCTGATGTAGAAATTGACGGTAGTCCTAAGCGTATCACTAAATTCTCACACCTATGTTACGTCATGTGCAATTCTTGATAGCACAAGTCGCTGTATACTTATTCGGCTGATATAGGTGAGGTAACATCTGAAAACGCTATCACTCAAACTCTCCACATTAAGGTTTTAGCTTGAATTACTACGTTATTATCATACTCATCATTGAGCTGTCTGTTATTACTCATGTTACTTAGCTATGGTTATTTAGCTATTAACCAATTATTCAGCTATTCATCTTCGTCAAGTTTCATGCCAAGACGCTCAACGCGTTTATCCATCATCTGTCGGGCCAGCGCCTGCATGTCTTCAACACGGTCTATTTCATCCACAATCTCAAGACCCAATAAAGTTTCAAAAACGTCCTCTAACGTGACCAAACCTTTAACCTCACCATATTCACCCACAGTAATGGCAATATGTAGACGGTTTTTTAGCATTAAATCCAAGAGATCAAACAATTTCATTTTAGAGAAGACAAAGGTAATCTCACGCTGAAACTGGGTTAATGGCTTGTGCATCGCATGATTGACTTTGGCTAATAGCATGTCAGTTTTTAATACAAAACCGGTGATATTATCCAAATCACCATCATAAATTGGCAGCCGCGAAAAAGTCAGTTTTGGTCGATCTACCAACAGTTCAGCCACTGTTTTATTCTCCTCGAACGCCAGCATTACTGAGCGCGGGGTCATGATGTCCTCAACCTTAATGGCACCAAACGCCAATAAGTTACGAATAATACGGGCCTCTAGCGGATCAATTTGGCCTGCGGCTTCACCGATGCTCGCCAAGGCAGAGAACTCTCGCCGACTAAACACATCTGTTTTTTTACCGCGTACCAAGAGCTTGGTCAAGCGCTCTGAGAGCCAAATAATAGGATATAGAATTACAATGATACCGCGTACAAAATAAGCCACAGGGCCGCTAAGCTGTCGCCAATATACTGTACCCAAGGTCTTGGGGATGATTTCAGAAAAAGTTAAGATAGCTAGGGTCATTAGTGCTGAAAACAAGCCAAACCATGCGCTACCAAAGACGATAGTTGCTTGCGCGCCAGCGCCAATAGAGCCTAAAGTATTGGCCATCGTATTCAAAGTTAAGATAGCCGCTAGCGATTGATCGACTTTATCTTGTTTTAAGCGTTTGAGCATTTGCGCTTTTTTGGGATTGCTCTCTTGGACATCGGCAATATACGAAGGCGTCATACTGAGCAGTACTGACTCTGCTAACGAGCATATGAAAGACAATCCAATGGCCATACTGACAAAACCAATCAACAATATTACGTTGCCAGTGGTTGGTTCAATTGTGACGTCGGCGGCTAATGCGGGATAAGGCAATAATAAAATTAAGAAGGCGACTACAACAGCCCAACGTGAGTGATTACGTATACATAATAGCGTCGGGGGAGGTTTGGCAGACGCCGCTTGACGACAAGTGCGTGGACGGCTTAAACGAGGGACAGACATAAAAGTGGGGTGCAAGTTAGATGACCTAAGCGAATAAAAGAATATAAAGAAGGCAAAAACTTGCCTCTTATAACTATAAATATAGCTATTTAATATTAACATTGATCATGAAATTTAACAATAAGTCCCTAATTTGTTCGACTTCCTTTATCGGTCATGTATATCCACATAAAACTTACTGCACTATTTTACTCAAACGCGCTTACTCACACTCTGTTTTCATAACGGTCTTCACTACTAGATCGTCCTCACTACTAGCTATTCTGAGAGCTTAAAGTAACCTACGTTTTATCACTCAAATTATCTTAAGGATATGGTTATTACCTATTGAAAAATCGACAGTGATAGAATAACGGAGAGAAAATACGAGTGTGGCATGATTAACAGTTACCAAGTCTGGGAATTTTTGTTACTATGCGTCTAATTTTATTATTATCTACCAGTCATTGAGAGAAATTATGAGCTTTTTTATTCAGTCTGCCCATGCCGCCGATGCGGCTGGCGGTGCTTCAATCTTTGGTCAAATCTTATTACCAGTCGCTTTTTTTGCTATTTTTTACTTTTTGGTGATTCGCCCGCAGTCTAAACGTACCAAAGAGCACCGTAACATGGTGAATGCGTTAACCGTCGGTAGTGAAGTTATTTTTGCAGGCGGCCTGATGGGACGTATTAAAAACCTTGAAGGCGACTACGCTATCGTAAGCTTGAATAACAATACCGATATTAAAGTACAACGCGCTTCTGTTATATCTGTATTGCCTACAGGTACTATCGAGAGCGTATAGTCGTCGGTATCATATTTTTCACTGTGATATCTATAACTATAATTGTTCGTATAATGATGACCGCTACTAATTTGCGGTCATTTTCTGCTATGAAGTTCTGATGTTCAGTCTTAAGATAGTGTCACGGTCTTAATAATGCGGACGCATTTTTATACTGCATATTTTTAATTAATACTCTTGACGTTCATTATTTATTTTAAGATTACAACCCCTAGCTTTACGCTTTAATATCGTAGCGGATGATCGCAATAATGGGTGATTGCAAGCGCTGAATATATATGGCCGCCCATTGTAATTATAAACGTCACATCTGCTGACTTTTGGCCTGCGTCGCCAGTCTTTTATCAACTTAAAGAAGTGATTATGCAATATCCTGCTTGGAAATACTTCGTCATCATCTTTGTGCTCATCATTGCCGGTCTATATGCTGCGCCTAATCTATACCCTGACGAACCTGCGGTACAGATTACTAGTGCGGCTGCAGGCACGCAGCTGTCTGAAGGCATCTTGACCCAATCACAAAGCCTGCTTGAAGAGGCGTCTTTGAATTATCATGACGGTACTTTTGAAGGTAATAGTGCCTTGGTACGTCTTGATAACCCAGTCGATCAGCTAAAAGCGCAAGAGGTTTTACGTCAGAATTTGGGCGATGACTATGTGGTAGCACTTAACGTTGCACAAACCACCCCGCAATGGCTACGCGATATCGGTGCCAAACCGATGAAACTGGGTCTTGATTTACGTGGCGGTGTGCGATTCGTACTTGAAGTTGACATGAATAAGGCGCTAGAGCAGCGTCTGACCAGTGCCAGCCGCGATGTGCGTCGGGACTTGCGTGCTGAGCGTGTTTCTATTAAAGGGATCAAAACTGAAGCGCAAGGTATTGTATTGCATTTCGCTAATACCGATATTCGTAATCGCGCTCAAAACATCTTGCAAGGCTCGATGGGTAATACCTTTACGCTGCAGTCGTCTATAGATGAGCAGGGTCCTGCACTAATTATGGCGTATAACGACGCTACTTTAGAAGAGATTAACAGCTACGCGGTCAGCCAAAACTTGACCACTTTACGTAACCGTATTAACGAGCTTGGCGTTGCTGAAGCGTTGGTACAGTCGCAAGGTGCCAATCGCATTGTGGTTGAGCTGCCGGGCGTACAAGACACTGCTGAGGCCAAACGTGTCCTTGGTCGTACCGCGAACCTTGAATTTCGTATGGTCGCTAAAGACAGCGAAAACTACATGGGTGGTATCCCGCCTGCAGGCACTGAAGCCTTCCCATTCAAGTCGCTTGATGGTCAGCCTGTACTATTAGAGCGTCAAGCTATCGTCACTGGTGACAAAGTAACCAATGCCCAGACCAGTCTCGACGAGAGCGGTCGTCCTGAGGTCAATATTACTTTAGACAGCGCCGGTGGCAAGCTAATGCAAAATGCTACCCGTACCGCAGTCGGTGAGCAAATGGCAGTGCTATTCATTGAGAATAAGCAAAAAATCACTTATGAAGCAGATCCAGCGACTGGTGAAACCGTAGAAGTACGCACACCTTATGCTGAAACTAAAGTCATTAATCGTGCCAATATCCAAGCAGTACTCGGCTCATCATTCCGTATTACTGGTCTTGATAGTAACGCTGAAGCAGCTGAGCTGGCATTATTGTTACGCTCAGGTGCGCTTGCTGCCCCGATGTATTTTGTTGAAGAACGTACAATTGGTCCATCTTTGGGTCAAGAGAATATTGATAAAGGCCTGTTTTCAACCCAAGTTGGCTATCTGTTAGTTTTTGCCTTTATGATTATTTTCTATCGTCTGTTTGGTTTAATGGCTAACATCGCGCTGGCGATTAACGTTGTTATTATCATGGCAATCATGTCTATTTTAGGCTCATCTTTAACGCTACCCGGTATCGCTGGTATTGTATTAACCATTGGTATGGCGGTGGATGCCAACGTCTTGATTTTTGAGCGTATACGCGAGGAGTTGGCAAACGGGGTCAGGCCCAAGTCCGCTATAGGTGCAGGCTTTGACCGTGCTTTTAGTAGTGTTTTCGATGCTAACATCACTACATTATTGGTCGCCTTTATCCTGTTTGCTATCGGTACCGGTCCGATTAAAGGTTTTGCGATTACCTTGGCAATCGGTATTGTCAGTTCGCTATTTACCGCGCTCTTAGTCACACGAGCACTTATACAAATTGCTTACGGTAAGCGTAAATCTATCAAACGTTTGAGCATCGGCTAGGAGAAAAATATGGCGATTGAACAGAATATCCCCCCAAGAAAAGAAAATACGCCAGCTTCTAACAGCTCAGGTGGCGGCTCAGACGGCAATCCGAATGACCCAAATGACAAAACGCGCCGCCGCCGTGGCAAGCCGCGCCGTGATGGTAAAGGCAGTAATAATAAGGACAGTAAACAGACGTCGCCGGCAGCTGGTAAGAATAAAACGCGCCTTGCTAGCAAAAGCAGTGAAGCATTAACCATGCAAACGCTTCATTCTGACACTGACACTGACATTGATGGCAAAGGTACACTAGATAGCGCCGATGATAACGCGGCGGCAAATGCTGAAGGTGGCATCAAATCCATCGGTGATCGACGTATTATTCCTTTTATGAAGATAGAAAAGCCAATGGCAATTTTATCTATCTTCTTAGTCATTGCTAGTATTATTGCAATTGCAGTCAATGGTCTGAACTTTGGTCTCGACTTTACAGGCGGTGTCTCTACAGATGTACGCTATGAGCAGCCAGCTGAGCAAACTGAGGTGGTTAAAGCATTAGCAGATAATGGCTTTAACGATGCTGTCGTACAGTATCTTGGCACGCGTCAGGAGTTACTAGTGCGTCTGCCACCACAGTCAGATAATATCGAAGGACTCAATACCACACTTGGACAAGCCCTAAACTTACCGAATAATACAGCTGAAATCAGTAACGTTAATATTATCGGTAGCCAAGTTGGTAACGAAGTTTATTTAAACTCAGTGATGGCGTTAGGCTTAGCCTTACTTTCTATGCTGGGTTATGTCGCCCTGCGTTTCCAATTCAAGTTAGCACTCGGCGCAGTAGTATCATTATTTCATGATGCTATCGTCACTATTGGCGTCTTTGCTTTATTCGGCTTCCCGTTTGACTTAACGGTATTAGCAGCGATATTAGCGCTAATTGGTTATTCGTTGAATGATACTATCGTCGTTTATGACCGTATTCGCGAAAACTTCCGCCGTGTCCGTGGTATCAGTCCAAGGCAAACTATTGATTTATCGCTAACAGAGACGTTGCGCCGTACTATTATGACCATCTCGACCGTTATGCTGGTCGTGCTTGCCATGATGTTCTTAGGCGGTGACGGTCTTTATTGGTTCGCTGTAGCGCTATTCATTGGTCTGATTGCAGGTACTTACTCGTCAACTTATATTGCAAGCTCTATTCCATTAGCGATGGGATTGTCACGAGATGACTTTGTGGTAAAAGTGAAACCTGAGTTTGAAGAAGAAATTGTCTCTTTTAATGACCCAAAAATGTTTGAACAAGACTGACAGTCAAACAATATGTTTGTTTAAACAACTGACTTAATAAAGACAATGAAAGTTTTAAATAAAAGCACCTAACCTTATAGGTGCTTTTACCTTTATATTCTTCACGCATTATCACCTTTAGCTCGTACTTTTATACTGACATAGTCCAATCCTTGAGACGTAATTTTTACGCACTTCTTTATAAGTGATTATTTCATGCCCTCTACTACGCCGACAAGTGCCATGCCACCTATTGATACTCGCTATGCTCGCATTATCGCGATTGCAGTACCGGTTATACTGGCCAATTTAGCCATGCCGCTACAAAGCGTTATTGACACGGCGATTGTAGGTAATATGAATGATGCGGCTAAGCTTGCGGGAATGGGGCTTGCAATTCAGCTGTTGTCATTATTACTGGTCAGCTTTAATTTCCTGCAATATGCCTCCTCTGGCTTATCCGCACAAGCCTTAGGGCAACTTGCCGAAAATAATCATGCGCTAGGTAATCATTCAAAAAACAGCTCGCAGAAACAATCGCCATTATTATCGATTTTGCAGCGTGCCCTATTACTAGCATTTGCGATTGGGACAATATTATTACTAGCAAAGCCATGGTTGATTGTTTATGGGCTACAAGCATTAGCCGCCAATCCTGAAAGTGGACTCGCTGCTAAAACCTATTTAGACGTGCGTTTTTGGGGTGTGATTGCAGAACTAATGAACTTTGCCTTTATTGGCTGGTTTGCAGGCCAAGGTAAAACCCGTTACATGCTGTATCAGCAAGGTTTTATTGCCATTCTTAATATTATTTTAACCCTGTTTTTTGTCTATGTTATGGATATGGGTATAGGCGGTGTTGCTTTAGGAACGACTATTGCCTTTTGGTCGGGCGTGGTCTTAGCGTTATGGCTGAGTCGTCGTCACCTACAACTTACTTGGACGGCTCTATTCACGGCAGACCCTCAGCACTTTGCTAAAGAAAAAAAGCTTAGGCTATTCTCGCTAAATAAAGATATCTTTATTCGTACTTTAGTTTTAACTTTAAGCTTTGCTTGGGTCACGCGTTTATCGGCGCAAAGTGGTGACTTAGTGTTGGCCGCCAATGCCATTTTATTGCAAGTATTAAGTATTTCAGCCTTCGCTCTCGATGGCGTGGCGGTGTCAGCGGAGACTCTAACTGGGCAAGCAGCAGGACGACGAGACTGGCGGCGTTTTGGTATTATCGTGAAGCGTACAGGCGTAGTGAGCTACGGTCTCGCCTTAGGATTAAGCCTCATTTGGTGGCTAGCTATGCCCGCCTATTTGCAGATGATGACCAATATTGAGCAGGTCTTTCAACTTGCATCAATCTATCAAGGCTATGCAATACTATTACCTTTGATTGGTGTCGGAGCATATTGGCTCGATGGCGTGTTTTTTGGCTTAACGGCTGGTCGAGTGATTCGTAATGCAGCTTTAATGTGGGCAGTTATTTTCTTTCCACTCAGCTGGATGTTATATCAGCAATGGGGTATGACCGGTATTTGGCTCAGTGTGTGGAGCATATTATTGTTACGTATGCTGGTGCTTAGTGGATTTTTATATTATGCACATGCTAATGGTGGTTATGAAACATTATATCCAAGTTCATAATTTATGATTAAGAACTTTCAACATCACTAGATTATTATTTATACCGCTAGAAAATTTTAGGATAGCACGTGACTTCTTATTCTAAGCAGCAACGACAGTCAGCGTATCAATGGGCTGAAGGGTTTAAAAAGAGTATTCCGGTCGCTATGGGTTATTTACCAGCTGGCATCGCCTTTGGTGTGCTGGCACAGGTTGCAGGCGTACCCATATGGGCAACCATTATGCTGAGTATCGTCTTGTACGCAGGTGCGGCGCAATATGCTTGCCTGCCGATGATTAGTGCTGGCCTACCCGTTGGGAATATAGCCACCAATATTGCCGCTATCAACCTACGCCATGTTTTTTATGGTGCGCCGTTATTGCAATACTTACCCACCCAAAAGCTGGCAAAAACTTATTGTTTATTTGCGCTAACAGACGAGACCTTCTCAGTAATGACCAGCTTACCGGCTGACACAAGGCAAGCACTGATACTACCGATAAGTTTATTCAATCAAAGCTGGTGGGTCTTAGCCACTGCCATTGGCGTGGTAATAGGCAGTGCTCTCGATGATTTAGTGCCGCATTTAGATTTTGCTTTGATATGCTTGTTTGTTATTTTAGCCTATGAGCAATTTCAAACGATTAAACGTTATTTTCCGATTAGTATTGCTGTGATCGGTTTAATAATTGCCTCATTTTTTACCAGCCATTGGTTATTATTAGTCGCTATTGCAGTTTGTATGATGCTGATTTTAGCGCGTGCATTTTTGATGCAAAGTAAGGTTGTAGAAGATAAAACGATAGGAGGTTCTCATGACGAGTAGCTACCTTATTGCAGCGACTTTTGCCATGGCGGCCGTCACTTTTGTTACCCGTGCCATCCCCGCATTAATACCGCAAAAACTGCTGGATAAACCTTGGCTGCATCGTCTTAATGAGAGCCTGCCTTTATCAGTCTTAATATTATTGATTCTAACCAGTCTCGCCTATCAAGATTTATCATTGACGACCGGCTTAAATTCTGCCGAACTGCATTTATTACTAGCACAAATTGGCGCTTTAGGACTGGTATTATTTATCTATCATATCAGTCGCCAGCTACTGGTGAGTATGGTAGCGGGTATAGCTGCTATTAATGGATTACTCTGGTTATTTAATCACTTTTTATAGTTGGTTTGTGTTTTAAAAAAAGCTAGGTTAAATTAAACGTAATAAAAAAGGCTAAATCCTATAGAGGGTTTAGCCTTTTTTATCACGTTTTTTACCCAAAACCAGCTTGTTATTGAGCGTTCGACTACATCTCTTCTACACCCGTCATATCAACAGGGGTATCAGAAACTATCTGCATGCCTTCTTTACCAATTTTAGCAGTCTCACTGCGCCGCTCTTGCAGATGCTCAAGGTACGCTTCGTTAATCTGACCGGTGATATAGCAACCGTTAAATACCGCACAGTCAAAGCCTTCAACCTTACTATGCTTGGTGTCTTTTACCGCATCAATCAGGTCATTTAAGTCCTGAAAAATCAAGCGATCAGCACCGATAATCTGGCGTACTTGTTCTACCGTATGACCTGAAGCAATCAGCTCGCTACGTACTGGCATATCAATACCATAAACATTCGGGTATTTTACAGGGGGTGCAGCGCTTGCAAAAAAGACTTGTTTCGCACCCGCATCACGCGCCATTTGGATAATCTCGTGGCAAGTCGTTCCGCGCACAATAGAATCATCGACCAATAGCACATTTTTACCTTTAAACTCTAAGGGTACGGGGCTTAGCTTTTGACGCACTGATTTTTTACGCTGCTGCTGACCTGGCATAATAAAAGTACGGCCAATATAACGGTTTTTCATAAACCCTTCACGGTACTTGATATTCATCATCAGCGCAAGTTCCATCGCTGAAGTACGTGACGTATCAGGAATGGGAATCACCACGTCAATATCATGATCCTTACCCCACTCTTTAAGAATCTTTTGGCCAAGCTTTTCGCCCATACGTAAACGTGCTTTGTAGACTGAAATATTATCCATGATCGAGTCTGGACGCGCAAAATAAACATACTCAAAAATACACGGCGTATACTCTTTGGGCTCTACACATTGATGCGTATGCAATTGGTGATTGAGATCAATAAATATGGCCTCACCCGGTTTTACATCGCGAATAATGCTAAAACCTGAACCGGTAAGTGCCACTGACTCTGAGGCCACCATATATTCTGTGCCGCCGTTTGCTGCTAGGCGCTCACCAAAAACTAGGGGACGAATACCGTTCGGGTCACGAAATGCGAGCAGACCATGACCAGTAATCAACGCTACCACACCATAAGCCCCTTCACAGCGGCTATAAACTGCGGTTACCGCTTCAAAAATATCATCGGGCGTCGGATGGGTTTTATTCAAGTTTTGCATTTCGTGTGCAACGACGTTCAATAGTACTTCAGAGTCTGAGTCAGTATTTAAATGACGACGATCATCTTGATATAGAGATTTTGCCAAACTCTCCGCATTGGTCAAATTACCATTATGCGCCAACGTAATACCATAAGGCGAGTTCACATAAAAAGGCTGCGCCTCAGCACTGCTAGAGGTGCCAGCAGTAGGGTAACGTACGTGACCAATACCGAATTTACCCACCAAACGCTGCATGTGGCGGTTCATAAACACATCACGTACCATGCCATTTTCTTTACGTAAATATAAGCGCCCATCCTGTAAAGTCACAATACCTGCGGCATCTTGCCCGCGGTGTTGTAACATAGTTAAGGCATCATAAAGAATTTGGTTAACTGGCTCATGAGCTGCAACCCCAACGACTCCACACATAGTTATATCCTATTTTTAGCCACGCATTAGTAAGGCAATAATAGCACGGTCACTGACAGCACTATCTGTCAGACAATCGGCACTGATGATGTTGCTTGCTGAAATTAGATTGTTATTAAAGATAAATAATTGGTGGTTTATGAATGCTGCTTGATGACTATTAAAACTGTAACGTTGGAAACCACAAAAACTGGAAGCTGTGAACATTAAAAGTTACAGGTGCTAAATGAGGCTAGCGAACCATTGACTGTCTATCTGATAAGGCTTAATTTAAAAACCCATTTATCAAAGCTTTTATTTATATTTAAAAAATCTTTAAGCATCAAAGCTTAAGACTTATTAATTTGCTCCCAAGCACCACCTAGCATATCTGAAGCTAAGGTCTTGGCCATTGGGGCATAAGGCAGCAGTTCAGGCGCTAATACTGACGTTTGCCATTGCGGCATCTGTACTAATAAGGGGGCACTGACACTGAGTATAACTAAAATAATAAGCACATTTTTAGCCGCGCCAAGTACGCCGCCAGCCATTTTATCCAATATACCTAAGCGCAAGGTTTTGAGCACCCCTGAGAATACAAATGCGACCAGATGCATAATTGCCAATATAACTATCACTACTAATAAAAATGCCATTGCCATTTGCAGCACAGGGTTTTCCACAAATCCAGGCAACTGCGGCGCAATAGCACTTGCCAGCCGAGTCGCTGCAATCAGAGCAATAAACCATCCTACCAGACCCACTGCTGTTTTAATCAAACCCACTTGAAAGCCGCGCCATAAGCCAATTAAGACAACAACGGCAATCACAATATCTAGACCACTCATGTTTACCACCCTGTCTTTATTACTATTGATATCTTGATAGCTATTAAGGTTCAATTCACTTATTAATACACAAGTTACTTAGCAAATAGTTTGATAGGTTCTTTAACCTTCCATCGCGTCGTAATAGCCGCCAATTGCTTGGATACAGGACTGTACCAAGCCGGGACCTTTATAGATAAGACCAGTATATAGTTGCACCATGTCAGCGCCGGCTTTGATTTTTTTCACCGCTTTCTCGCCGCTGTCGATACCACCAACCCCAATTAATACCACTTTATCATCCAGCTGGTCAGAGAATTGTTGTAGTATTTGGGTGCTGATGTGGCTGACCGGACGACCTGATAAGCCGCCAGCTTGGTCGCCATCGGTTAAATCTTCGACGCCCACTCGGCTCAAAGTCGTATTGGTCGCAATCAAACCATCAATTTCAAAGTCTAGTAGCTGCTGTGAGATATAATCGACTTGTGTAGGGTCTAAATCTGGGGCAACTTTGAGCACGATTGGCACATAAAAACCATATTCGGTTGCCAGCTGATGATGACGATTCATGATGGTATCTAAAAGATATGTTAAAGCCTCACCACTTTGTAAGTCGCGTAAATTTGCCGTATTAGGCGATGAGATATTAATCGTAATATAGGAGGCATGAGGATATACACGCTCAAGGCAATAGACATAATCGTCTGCTGCATTCTCAACTAGCGTGCTGGCATTTTTACCGATATTTATACCAATATTACCTTTATACTTGCAGCGTTTGACATTGTTAATCAGGTAATCGACGCCCTGATTGTTAAAGCCCATCCGGTTAATAATGGCATCCGCTTGTTTAATTCTAAATAAACGGGGCTTCTCATTGCCAAGTTGCGGCTTTGGAGTGACCGTACCTATTTCAATAAAGCCGAAACCTAATTCGGCAAGCGCATCAATATAATCACCATTTTTATCCAAACCTGCTGCTAACCCAACGGGATTAGAAAATTGCAATCCCATACAGTCTATCGGCTGCATATGTTGACCATAAACCAAGCCTAGAGTGCGTGCTTTATGCGCTTTGGACAATAAAGACAAGGTCATGTCATGAGCGTGCTCAGGGTCCATCTTAAACAAAAACGGGCGAAGTAAGGCGTAGGACATAGTAACAATGAACCCTGATTAAAGAAAAATGATGAATGGAACAAAAGGTATCAAATTAAGCGCTGCGATTATATCAGCTTAACAGAAATAAGACTCAAGTTTCACGTAGTAAATAAAATCAGCCGTTGTCTATAAAAAACAGTTAAATGACTCTAGGGTACAGGACGATTATCTGTGAGCGCGATCCAGCCACGTACAATACGATATAAATGCCAAATGAAAGTAAAAGCCATAATTAGCAGACCTAAGCCAGTCAATACAATTGATACTATCGCGCTGTTGCCACTATCAGCCATCATGCTCACGCCTAGACCCCCTACCGCAAATACTAGTAATAGACCACCGATCAAAAATAAGACGATGCTGTACCAAAAGGTCTTAATCTGCCAATCAAAATGCGTTGCTAACCAAGTTCCATCGGCATTGTGGCGCTTGGTATAATTCATAACAATAGGCACAATCCACAGTAGCCCCGCGGTAAAATAGCTCAATACATATAACAAGTAAGTCACATGGTTATAGGTAATTAAAGTGCGTTGTTTAACATCAGTCATTACACTACCTTGACGATTATTGTTAGATTAATAGTTATTTTTTTAGCTGGTTTTAGCTGGATGATCATCGCTGTTCTTTTAAATTATAGCTGCTTATCAGACAGCCTTTAGAACCGCTATATCTTTATTATCATTGTGGCAACGATAACTGTTTTCAAGATGATGGCTCCATCTTATAAAAAGACATTATAATAATAAGTTGTATCTTATGACAGACCAGCCTAAGGAGTCACCGTCGCTTGCACCTGAATACTCTTAGTGACAACGTCTTGCTGCATGGATAACTGTGTAAACTGCCACCCTTGCTGCTCAAGCTGGGCAAGTGCCGAACTAACGATAGCTTGGCTAGGATAGTTAAAGCTAAGTTGCACCGCATCGCCGGCAGCGATGACTTGCGCATTATCGATACCCGAACTATTAAGTGTAGCATTGACGCTACTCGCTGGGGGCATCGCTACGCCATCTTGGGCAGTAGCAGTATTCATAGTGCTGTCAATATTGCCCGCTTGCGCACGTAGCCAAAAATAATCAGCCACTTGTTCTTGATAGTCCGCTTTACTATCTGTCGCTGCTTGGTGCACACTGTAACCACCATAGCCGCCTATAAACAGCAATAAAAACACCATCAATGCACCCAAAGCCAGTTGATCACGTGGCGACAATAATAACCATCGTGACCACAGCAGGTTTTGATACTGAGCAATAGGCCCTGACACTACACTTTTGGTTAGGGTGCGGCTTTTAACACGGCGCTGTAATATTTTCATCACTCAACCTTGGTTACTTATGCTACTTACTTATTATTAAGCACTAATTACTATTATGTCTAAATGATGTGAACTGCAAAGAAGAGGAAATATATTATTACTGCGATGGCTACTCAGTTTTAGGAGTCGGTAACCGAAGTAGGTACTGAGCTGTCTGTTGTCACATTCACGGTTATTTGACCACTTAACTGCCCTTGCTCGTTACTATTTACCCCCTCTAAATTAGCACTCAGACCTTGGGTACTCAATATATTGGCAAACTCATCAAGGCTATTTCGGTCAGGTGCAATTAGAGTAAACCTTAATACAGACGGCTCCATCACTAAGGATTGGGCTTGCAGAGAGGACTGTTTAATGAGTGGGGCTATGCGTGCCAATACGGCAATATGTGAAGCTGGTGCTTGGCTATCGTTGCGTAATTTTGGCTGCATTTGTGCTTGCAGTTTTGTACGAGTGCTTAGCGCTTCATTAGGGAACCATGACTGATATTGCACCACAACTTCTGTCTGCGTGGCCGTAGCCGCCTCACTATAGCGATACCACTCCACGCCATCAGTAGCTATTTGCAGCACCAAAGCCAATAACGCCACCATCATGGCCACACGTAAATAAGGCGATACATGCGAGTCTGATGACTTAGTAAAAAAGTTGAGCGCATGACGCTCAGGACTGTCGATAGGAGTAGGTATAACTGGTAGAACGGTTAGTAATAACTGGTACTCAGTAAGTAAGGCAACAGTTTCCGCGGCTATATTGGTTACTGAATTTAATCCTGTTTTTTGTAAGTTAATCGTATTATCATCATTGTCTGCACTCACAATCAAACTATCAGCTACGGAATTGGTAGAGATATCGAGCACTGGTAGCACGCAGACTTCATTTAATTGTGGCAAACGTTCAAATATGAGTGGTAAATAGCTGACCGCCAGTCCTTGGTAAGACGACTGGCGTAGTAAGGTAGTACAGTCATCTTGATATAAAACCACCTGCTGACCTGCTCCTTCTTCGGGAATAGGTAATAATAAAAAGTCTGGTAGTAATGCTTGAATGGTCAAACCTGCCAGTAACGCACTTTGCTGCCAAGTCTCGATATCATTTTGCGCCAGCGCATATAAATACTGACTACTAGCATAGCCAATCTGGCGTACGGCTAACTGCTCAACCGGAGCAATGGAGGTCTCCTCAAATAAATACTGTTTGCCAACAAGACCTAATTGCTTAAGCTGGGCACTACTCAGTTCAGTCTCTACTTGTAATAAATGGCTGGAAGGAAAATATAAGCACAGCGTTTTATGACCATGAATACTATAAATATCATGCAGCTGTTGCCAGCCGTCGACTGCATGCCAGTTCTTTGTATCCGAGTGCCAAACAGCTAACGAGCTGTGCTGCGCTCTTAACCAAACGTGTAACACTAAGCGTATCCTTATTGGTTATAGCGCTTACTAACAACTGAATTTAGTTTTTACCACAAATACTGTTAAAGCTATCAATATTAATCAGGCTGCACAGGAACAAAGCGATCACTTTCAGTGGCCATACCTGACATGACAAACTCCATCTCAAATACTCGGGCTTCTGCCAATGAAAATGACTCAGGGCTGATACCGGTAAGTAGACTGGCAATATGCGCCACAATCGACATATGGCAGACTACGACTAAACATTCTGCTTCAATATTTGCAAGCTCTATTAATGCGGTATGGGCATCGTCTGCTGGGGTAAGATTGTCTTGGACGGTCGCTAGCACATTAGGCGCTCGCGTTTGCAGTTGAGCTAAGGTTTGTTGCGCTCTATCGTAAGGGCTGACCACAAAAAAATCTGGCGTATAATGCGCCATAATATAATCAGCCGTTTGCGCTGCTTGCTGTTGGCCAAATTCAGTGAGTTGCCGTGCGCTATCTGGACGCATCTCATCTTCTGCTTGTCCATGACGCATTAATATAATTTTCATGATAGTTCCTAGTGCCTTATCTTTCTCATGTTTTTTGAGTACTAATTATAATCTTAAGTTTTTTATTTATCGGGATTATCGTTAGTACTACTATCGTCATCATCACCACTATCGCTTGCTGCCTGCATTTGGGCGGTAAGCGAGGCATTGCTGTGGTCATGTGCCATCACAAACTCGACGTCGCTACGAAAGCCAGCTTCCATCAAATTTAGAGCAACGCCAAGTGCTGCTTTATCTTCATAAATGACCGCATATAGCGCATGAGTAATCGGCATATAAATGCCTTCTTTAGTCGCCTTTTCATGTACTTGCTGAATGGTATTAACACCTTCAGCAGTTTGTCCTAATTTCTTCACAGCGGCATCAATAGTCATGCCACGCCCTAGCATGTTGCCTATGCGATAGTTACGGCTCAGCTCTGAGCTACAAGTGGCGTATAAATCACCAACGCCCGATAACCCTAAAAAGGTTAATGGGTTCGCGCCCGCTTCCACTCCGAAGCGGCTCATTTCTGCTAAAGAACGCGTTAGTAGCATTGCTTTGGTATTTTCACCAACATCATACGCGGCTGCCATTCCCATAGCGATAGCGTAGATATTTTTGAGCGCCCCGCCAAGCTCAACACCGCGAATATCATCACTGGCAAACACACGGAAAAATGCACTGTGCAGCGCCGCCTGTACAGCATGGCGCAAGGGTTCTGACTCACTGGCAATCACAGTAGCAGATGGCATATTTTTCATAATCTCTACCGCAAGATTCGGACCCGACATCACCCCAAAATTTACTTCCGGTAGCTCGTCTTTAATAATGTCACTCATCAATGCAAAGGTATCTTTTTCCATACCTTTAGTTAGGGACACAACCGACTGCCCTGTCAGAAAAGGCGCAATATTTTTTAAGGTTTCTCGAAAAGCCAAACTCGGAACGGCAAGAAAAATAATGTCTTTATCTTTAATCGCAGCTTCTAAATCATGACTGTATTTAAGGCGATCATCAAGCTTGTAGCCGGGCAGATACTTTTTATTCATCTGCAGCTTTGCCATCGATTTGACCGTACGCTTATCTCGTACCCATAGCGTCGTATCGCAACCATTGCGCGCCGCTAAGTTTGCCATCGCAGTACCAAAGCTGCCGCCACCCAAGAACGCTAAACGTAGCTTAGTCGGACTCTTATGTATTTTCTCCATATTCTTAGCAACATCTACTTCAACGGCGCTAGGATTAAGCTTTTTACGTCCAAGTCCTGTTTTGATCGCGCGTTCAATGATACCTGCGAGCAAGCCACTTGGCTTTTCATCATTGATTTTATCGATACTTTCATCAATATGAGCGTCTGTGCTGGTCGCTTTTTTCTCAACACCAGCTTTATCAGATTTCGTTTTCTGAATAGGGTTTGTCATATCTTATTATCCATGTTGGCCGGCTTATATTATAAATGCAGCTTATACATTTGGCATAAGAAGGTATAGCATTATATTGTGCTTCAATATTCAATGATATGACGATACAAGCTTACGATTCAAAGCGTAACAGGGGCTCAATATCAAGGGGTTTGTGCGGAGGCGTACGGCGAAGACTGGTGCCGGTATAAACAAAAGCGGTCACATAATCATCTACGCCTACGTCAAAATAAGCTTTTACAGCAGGCTCATTACATAGCAATCCAGTACGCCAAACCGTACTAAATCCTTGGGCTTTTAAGGCGAGAATAAGATTTTGAACCGCAGCACCAGCACTAAGCATTTGCTCAAAGAGCGGTACTTTTTTATGCTCTCGCATGTGGGTAACGACGGTAATGATAACGGGTGCGCGTAGCGGCAAACTGGCCGCTTTTTGGCGCTCTTTATCAGATAATGTATCGCCTTCTCTAATTGCTTTGGCTTCAGCTGCAGCCACTAATGCTTGACCAAAAGCGTGACGAGCATCTCCTTCAGTCACAATAAAGCGCCAAGGTTGCAATTTCTTGTGATCAGGCGCGGTTGCCGCACAACCAATAGCAGCCGTAACTTGTTCATGAGTTGGCGCAGGCTCGTTTAAATTGCCAATACTACGCCTTGAATTTATCCAGTTAATCAGCTGCTCGTCGGTTACAGTGGCATCTGCTAATGCAGCATTTGCAGCACCCTTCGCCTCGTCTATCGAGATATGTTTATCATTCTTAGCATCACTCATAGTTCGTCCTTATTCATTATTGTCATTATTAAGATAATTTTATGAACACGTTTTTGATTATAGTATAAAGCAGTTTTGATCATAGGGTTATGCGGCATCATCAAGACGATGCTTCATTTTTAGATAGTCTTCTGACTGCATCTCAAGCAATCGTGAACGCGTACGCTCAATCTCAAACGCCAGTTTTTCACCTTGATATAAGTCAAGAATGGATTGCTCTGCACGAATCAACAGCTTCACCCGCCGATCATAAAACTCATCAACCATATAAATAAAGCGGCGGGTTGGATCGCGTAAATCATCATCTAGTGCGGGCACCGCATTGACTAAAACCGTACTATAACGGTTGGCAATTTCGATAAAATCAGCCGCTGAACGTGGCTGCATACATAGATGACGGAAGTCACAGAATAAAATGGTTTCCGTTCGCGCATTGATTAGGATTTCACGACCGTTGACTTCGATTGGCTCATTACTGATTTTTATATTGTTAGAGAGACTGGCAAAACGGTTCGCTAGCCAATGGTGATTACTTTTAGTCATTGGCGATTTGTACAGCTCAGCTTGCTGCAATACGCGCAAACGGTAATCAATGCCAGAATCAATATTCATGACCAACGTATGACACTCAACCTCAGCAATTGCCGGCATAAAACGGTCACGGTGGAGGCCATCTTTATAGAGTCCAGACGGTTCAATATTAGATGTGGCGACCAGAGTAATACCACGATCAAAAAGCATAGTAAATAAGTCACCCAAAATCATTGCATCGGATACGTTAGAGACAAAAAATTCATCAAAGCAGATAATCACGGCTTCTTTATAAATAATGTCAGCCACTTTCTCTAATGGGTCAGACTCTCCATGAATATCATTGAGCTCTTTATGGACGCGCTGCATGAAATGATGAAAATGCTGACGCATCTTACGCTCTATAGTCAACGAATCGTAGAACATATCCATCATCCACGTCTTACCACGCCCTACCCCTCCCCACATGTACAGACCTTTTGGCGCGACAGGTTTTGCTTTTAAAAAGCTAAAAAAACCCTTCTTTTGTTCCGCGCCATTCTCAAGCTGATGATATAACTCATCAAGGTAACTCATGGCCTGGTACTGCTGGTCATCTCGAGTAAAGTCATCGGTACTAACGGCTTGCTCGTAGCGCTGCAATGGAGATAATCTCATAAGGCGACTCGTCATTGAACAAAATAAATAATGAAGTAATGTGTTGAAACCGTCAGTCGCTACTAACTTATGTCTTTTACACTGAGACAGTAGCAACTGAGATGTCAGAGTGGCTTATCAACGCCACTCTTTAGGTTAGCACGGCTTAAGGCTATACGAACACTCAATTAAATTTATCAAAATACAGTAAAACCAATCACTTCAATGTCAATTAGAATTGTTTGAAATCTCTACAGTATTTATCAGATGATACTATATATCACTATCAAAACTATGCTGCTGTAGTAATTTCTTCAACTCAGACAAACGTCCGTGAAAAAAATGCCCAGCACCATCAACCACACTAACATCAATGCCCAAATGCTCAGCAAAGGCTTGCATATTAGCGGGCGCAATCACCTCATCAGCATTACCATAAATCTCGAAAGTCTTATCAATGGGTAAGCTGATGTCATTACTGTCGTTTTTTTCTATCGACGGTGAAATAAGCGCAACTTTAGATATCTCGAACTCACTTAAACCCCACACGTGTGCAGAGGTTAATACTTGCTCAGCGACGCGTGCCGTCACATAACCACCGAAAGAAAAACCGCCCAGCCATAGCTTGCGCGCAGTGGTTTGACCTGCCAGCCATTGTAGCACGGTCATCGCATCAAGCACTTCACCATCAGCGTAATCATGCTCACCCGTCGATTGCCCCACGCCGCGAAAGTTAAAACGTACCACATGCATACCATTGTCACGCGCAAAGCGGTACATAGTCGTCACCACCTTATTATTCATCGTACCTTCGAACAGCGGATTAGGATGACACAATAACGCCACCGTATCGGTATCTGGATGATTAGGATTGTCTTGTTGCCAAAGCGCATCGACCTCTAACACGCCGGCAGGAGCTGAAATTAATTGCATAGGTATCATTATTAATTAAGAATGGATGAGGTGATTATCCTAGATATGAGTTATATTTCAAGTCATTTGCTGTGTATCTGCTTGGTTTGCTATCTATAACCATTAAAATAACCGCTTAGAATGGCTAAAAACTTCCAGCTGTTATGCTTACTTTTTATTAATGAGCACAGGCAACATGGCGGTAACACCACACACAATAACTGTCTAGACGTTAATGAGTCAAATAGGCTAAATTCATAATGCTAGTTGCGCCATTCTTGAATGACTTCATGTCTTTTGACTTGTTTATAGGAATAATTATGATTACTTTTAATAAAACGGCCACTTTGGCTGCCACCTTAGCAGCAACACTGGCTTTGAGTGCTTGTCAATCTACTACTCCATCCTCTCCTGTTATTCAACGCGCCAATTCTATTTACGAAACCACAGGCGTTAGCAACATTAAAGTAAAGGCGCAGCAAAACGCTCTCGACAGTGCCAAAAAAACCTGTGGCTCACGTCAAGTCATTATCGTCGATGATAAGTTTAAATATAATGGTATTTTAGGTGAGCGCACAGGTCGTGTGATTGGACAAATCGGTGGTATATTTGGTAAAGACACAACTAATACTGCCCGCAGCGATGATTATGAATATATGATTAACTTCCGTTGTCAGTAACCTATTTTGGCGTAAGTCTAAATAGTTAATAAATAGAAAATCTGTTCTTGATAAATAAAAAGCAACCGCTAGCCAATAAGCAGGTGATAAATACATTGTCTAAAAAGGGCACTGTCTGAATCGATTGTTTATTGGCTTTCTTTTTATAAATAATATGAATAAGTTGTTTGTCAGCCTGCTTTTACGCTAAGCTATCATGCTAACTTGTTCATTTTTATACTCCCTACCTCTATCGCCTTGGTCTGATATTATGCGCAAACCCAATCTTGCTAGTCTGGCACATGCAAACGCTAAAAATGCAAAGGCTGCAAAGGTATTAGTACCTGCTAAGAACTTGGCGACTCTTGAAGCGGAGCTTGCTGAGATTGATGACAGTCTTGTAGAAAACCTTGAAGATACGGTGCTGCGTCTTAGTGATTATTTAGCCGCAGTTGACATGGTTATTAAACAGACTTTTGACCATAGAGTGTGGGTCAAGGCGGAGATTCGTAATCTATCCAGCAAAGGTGGACACTATTACTTTGAATTGGCGGAAAAAGACGACGATGGTAAAGTGGTGGCAAGCTGCCGTGGTAATCTTTGGCGCTTTAAAGCGACGCGTGTATTGGCAAAGTTTGAGCGCGCAACGGGTATGGCGCTCGACCGCGACTTAACCGTCTTGCTGAAAGTATCCGCAGGTTTTCATGCGCAATATGGTTTTTCGCTGACCATCGAAGATATCGACCCCAGTTATACGTTAGGCGACTTAGCACGACAATATGCTGAGATGGTAGATCGCTTAACCGGTGAAGGACTGATTCATATCAATCAGCAACTGCCTACTCCGTTTGATATCGAACATGTTATTGTCATTGCTCCTGAAAAGGCTGCTGGATTAGGAGACTTTCGAGCGGATGCCGATAGACTCGCCCGTACGGGTGCGTGTCAATTCCATTATTATCATGCGACATTTCAAGGTAATCATGCGCCGATGGAAATACGCCAAGCGATTGTCAGCGCGCAGAAACAATTTTATGCGATTTACCATCGCCTACCGGATTTGCTAGTCATTATTCGTGGTGGTGGTGCCGTCGGTGACTTAGCGTACTTGAACGATTATGAACTCGCCGCGTTGGTGGCAGAGCAGCCTGTGCCCGTCTGGGTCGGCATCGGTCATGAGCGTGACAAAGTGATTTTAGATGAAGTGGCGCATACGAGCTTCGATACGCCATCAAAAGTCATTGCCGCCATAACTGCGCACTTAACCCAACTAATAGCGCAAGTGTTAAGTTACCAAACACAGATTAAACAAGCCACGCAACGACAGCTTAAAACTGCGGAGCAACAAACGACGCGACAACTCAATCGAGTACAGTCGCAGACCATTGGACAGCTGACCGCGCTACAAAAAGACAGTGATTTTGCGTGGCGCAGTATTCAACTAAGTGCTCAACGACAGACTAAGCAAGCAGCACAGCATATCATTGAGTGGCAAGCGCAAACAAAAATAGCCGCTTATCAACAAGTAGTTATAGCTCGTGATAATAGTACTGACTATCAAAGAACAATCATGCAGAATGTGCAGCAGCAAGTCCTACAAGCGCAGCGTGATAGTCAGCATTTACGCGATATTATACTGCTTCATCAACCTGCACGTGTACTCAAACAAGGCTATGCCATGCTAACTACTGAGACTGGCAAGCAGATATTGACTAGCAGTACGCAACTCAATCCTGACCAAACTATTAAAATTATATTAAAAGATGGCCAGGCGACCGCATGCATCAGCCACATTGAAAATGCTAATACTGAAACGATCCCAACTGATGATTCACCAAATTAATCACACATTACTACCTGATTATTATTTTTATAACGCTTCTACAATTTAGGATAACTTATGACCAGCACTACTTCCCCAACGCGCAAACGTAAAAAATCCGCCCCAAAGACTTTTAAGGCAGCTTACAATATTCTAAAAACCAATGCGGCTGAACTACAGCAGCAAGACGAGCCAGATATTGATAATTTGATGAGCACGGTCGAAGAATCCATCGCCGCTTATCGCGTGTGTGAGACCCGCATTAATGCTATTCAGCAAGCATTAGATGCCGCCTTTGCAGAAGAAGTGCCTGATAATAACGGCAGTTAAGTTAAACTTTAACCTTATTTAAGCTCGTCCACTTCAAACACTTGGCGTAAATAAGCCAGATAAGTGTCATTATTAATCATGGTTTTACCGGGGCTATCGGACAACTTAGCCACCGGCTGGCCATTACACTCGACCAATTTAAGGACGATATTGAGCGGCGTTATGCCCATATCATTAGTTAAATTGGTGCCAATACCAAAGCTGGTCTTAATGCGGTCATTAAAATACTGATGCAGCTCCCACGCTTTATGTAAATCTAAGCCATCGCTAAAGGTCAGTATCTTAGTCTTAGGATCTATCTTTAATTTTTGATAATGGGCAATGGCTTTGTCACCCCAAACATAAGGATCGCCGCTATCATGGCGTAATCCATCAAACAGCTTAGCAAAGTACAAATCAAAATCGCGTAAAAACGCATCCATGCCGACCACATCGGTCAACGCAATACCCAAGTCACCACGATATTCATGCACCCATGATTCTAAAGCCGCCTTTTGTGAGTCGCGCAAACGCACATCTAACGCCTGAAATGCCTGCATGAACTCATGCGCCATCGTCCCAATCGGTGTCATGTTCAGCTTTTTGGCTAAAAACACATTGGACGTACCACTCACAATCTTTGGTTCAGCTTTATGTAAAGTTTCAACTACATGCGCTTGCCAAACTTTGCTGAACCGTCTGCGCGTCCCAAAATCAGCGACGATAAATGGTGGCTCATCTACAATCTTTTTCTGAGCGGTTTGTTGCTCGGTATAGTTATGTAATAACGCCACCTTTTCGTCCAGTCGGCGTTGCCCTTCTTCAATGACACTAGGATTTGATAAGGCATTAAAATACAACTCATTAACGATAGCCAATACAAATACTTCAAAAAACATGGCCTGAATCATCGGTCCTTCGATGTCAATAAATAGGCGACCTTCATCGTCAGTGCTCACGGTGATAAATCGGCGTTTTAGCTTAAACAGCTCTAGATAATCAACAAAATCTGAACGCATAAAGCGCAAACCACGTAAATAATCGAGCTCATCTTGTAAAAACCGCAATTCACATAAGCTGTCTAACTGTTGCTCTAAAGCGTCTTTAATATCAGCAAGTGGATACGAGGCATCTTCATTATTGCGACAACGAAAGCGATAAACGCCATGCGTCTGCGGGAATTGATGCAGCATGGCTTGTAACATCGTAAACTTATAAAGATCGTTATCGAGTAATGAGGTAATAATAGGGGCAACGGTAATAGGTGCATGGATAACGGTCATGTTACAGCCTTAAACGTAAGATAAAGAAATGAACGTCGCGCAATTCGGTAAGCGACAAAACTAGTAACAGATATTAATTAGTATCTAAATACGATTAATCATATTATTAAGTTATAAATAGCGAGCCATTCATGGATTATTGAGTATACCGAAATTAAGATTAGTTTTCATAACTCAACCGTTATAACAGCAAAATTACTACGAATAGCAAGACTATTTACCGCGTTATTAATAGCCTATAACCTATAAAAAAGACGTTAAGGATATCCTTAACGTCTTTTTTTTAAACTAGATCATGGTCATATAATTACTATTAATCATTGTCAATAACTATGGTTTCGCTGGTTTAACCAGTTTCACCAATGGCGCATAGCCTGATTGTGGCATCACATCGACAGGGATAAATTGTAACGACCCGCCATTAATACAGTAGCGCAGACCACCGCGATCTTTAGGTCCATCAGGGAATACGTGACCTAAATGAGAGTCCGCAACCCGTGAGCGAATCTCAGTGCGTACCATATTAAACGCCATATCGTCATGCTGAGTAATCACTTGCATATCAATCGGTTTAGTAAAGCTCGGCCAGCCACATTGTGAGTTATATTTGTCTGTCGATAAGAACAACGGCTCACCGCTCACCACATCAACATACAAACCCGGTGCAAATAAGTTATCGTATTCATGACTGAATGCGCGCTCAGTACCGGCATCTTGAGTAATATTATATTGTTCTTTGGTCAAGGTATTTTTAAGCGCACCTTTATCAAATCCAGTATAACGCTTAGCAGATAAGGTTTCAGCAACAGTCGTAACCGGCGCAAGCTTAGTCTTTGCAGTACCAGCAGGTTTATCATCAGCGAGGCTTAAATCAACATGACAATAACCATTCGGATTTTTGGCTAAATAATCTTGATGATACATCTCAGCCAAATAAAAATTATCTAACGACTGATTCTCGACCACAACTTTTTGTTTATATTTGTTTTGTACTTGCTTAATGGCAGCATCAACGACCGCTTTATCCTTGCTGTCTGTGTAATAAATACCAGAGCGATACTGCGCGCCGCGGTCATTACCCTGCTTATTAAGGCTGGTTGGATCAACCACACGGAAGTAATACTTCAATATGGTTTCAAGATCCGTTTTATCGGCATCGTAAGTCACTTTTACCGTTTCAGCATGGCCTGAACCACCCATCACTTGCTCATAGCTAGGATTCGCTCTATTTGCATTACCATTCGCGTAACCTGATACGGCATCGACAACACCCTCAACGCGTTCCATATAAGCTTCAACACCCCAGAAACAGCCGCCCGCTAAGTAAATCGTACGCGTATTAATCGGCTTGCCTTGGGCATTATAGTAGACATCACCTTTTTGCTTAATAGTCTCAATTTTGCTGTTATTGTCTAGTGCTTGGGTCGCTGCAGGTTTAGCACTACCCGCTTTTAGCTCAGCGAAGTCGTTACCCGCATTTTCAGCCAAAGCATAAGCTTGTTGTTCAGTCATATTACCTTTGACCAAATGCACAAGATTGCCTTTTTTATCCAATATTGCCCAGCTTGGATAAACTTGTATGCCAAGCTTATTAATTAGCTCGCCTGACGTATCGACCAAGACCGGTAGCTTAGGATAATCAGCTTGCACACCCGCATACCATTTCTCAAATTCGCCTGCCGCTTTTTCATTCAGATGACCAGGACTGGCAACGGTTACCACATTCAGGTTCGCAAACTTAGGATCAGTGCGCCAGCTCTCAGTCTCCTCTAGTGTACCCAAACACAGTGGACACCAACTTGCCCAAAACTTCACTAGCGTTGGCTTATTAGGGTCAATGACTGCTGCCCCATTTTTACCAAGACCTTTAGTGAGTTGGGGCAACGCTTGCATTTGCTTAAGCATATCGGATGGCAGCATATCGCGTGAGCTTGTCACACCACTATTCTGAGTGCCTGATTTAGCGCCACCATTAGCTTTATTTTCTGCACTGCTCATTTGCCCACAGGCTAATAATAATCCTGCACTCAACACACTGGTCACCCCAATTGTGCTGACGTTTTTTAACCAACGTGATGGTTGACGCTGCGACTCTGACGTTGAGTCATTGTCATTCTTAGAATCTTTATGTGACATGGTATGTCCTTTTTACGAAGCCTTACGGCTAAATGTTACATGGTAGCCCATGATCTGCTTAAGCATTTCATAAGTAGTAAAGGTGGTTCGATAATAGAATTTTTTTACAGAAACGAGCTTATCAGGATAGGATTAGCGCTGAAATTTAAATAGATAATGCGCTTATATGTAGATACTACGAGGATTAAGGGATAATTACAATTAGATAATATTAATATTAGTCATTGACAATTTAGTTTATTTTAACAGTAAAATAGAAGTGGATACATTTACTTGACGGGTCTGTAAGATTAGAGATAAAGAGTGGTCACTAAAAGTAATATCGGTGGATATTTAAAATTTACAGAATAAAGTGTATGCAGATAAATGCATAAAGTTAAATATATTCTACAAATAATGAGAGAGGAATAATAGTGTCTTTTCCCTAAAATTAGGAATTGTACTTAGGCTATTAATAATCAAATCATCATAGGATAAGGCATGAGTTGTTACTTTTTTGCTTTCATAAATTGAGCGACATAATCATCAGCAGGATTATTACGCAACTCAATTGGGGTGCCTGTCTGAATTAGACGCCCGCCATTTAAAATACTAATACGCTGACCGACTTTGACGGCTTCATCAATATCATGAGTAATAAATACAATAGTTTTATTAAGCCGCGCTTGCAATTCTAACAATTGGTCTTGTAATTGAGAACGAATCAAGGGATCAAGCGCTGAGAACGCTTCATCCATAAGCAAAATCGGTGTGTCAGTAGCTAATGCTCTTGCTAACCCCACTCGCTGCTGCATCCCGCCGGATAACTCATCAGGATAACTGTTTTCTAAGTTTGGCAAACCCACTTCATTAAGCCAGTGCCGCGCAATGTCATGGCGCTCGCTAACGCTCATTTTACGCACACGTAGCCCATAAGCGACATTTTGAATCACAGTCATATGTGGTGTTAAGCCAAAGTGCTGAAATACCATACTGACGTTTTGTTGTCGATACTGCTGTAGTCCTTTATCGTCAAGCTCTAAAATATTAATAACGGTAGATGGCATATATTTTGAAAATGCAGTTTGTGCAGACGGCGTAGCTTGTGCAGAATCATATTCTGCAATATTAGTTTGCGCATTAATGGCAGTATCCACCCAAATTTTACCGCTGGTCGGATCAATAAGGCGATTAATATGGCGTATTAAGGTTGATTTCCCCGAACCTGACAACCCCATAATACAATGCAACTCACCCGCTTTAATGGCTAGATTAATATCATAAAGTCCTACTGAATAGCCAGTTTGCTCTTTTACTGCGACGCTGTTCATACCTTCAGCCAATAGGGACAGCGCCACCTGTGCTTGGGTATTGGTCGCATTATAGATTTTACTAATATTCTCTAGCCGAATATGGTCCATGATTGCTCTCGTCATTTATATATTATTTAAGTACTGTTTAAACATCAGTTAATCAATCCGGCTAACCAGCAGGGCGTTTGCCTGCTTCGATCGTTTTTTGCCGTGCACGCTTGCCTTGACCAAAAGCTTGAGTAATACGGTCGATGATAATCGCTACAATGACAATCGCTGTACCCGCTTGTAGACCTTGACCGATATTAAGGGTTTGAATAGACTGTAATACGTCCTCTCCAAGGCCCGGTGCGCCAATCATAGACGCTAGAACTACCATTGCTAGCGACATCATTACTGCCTGATTGATACCCGCCATAATACTGGGTAATGCTTGCGGTAGTTTAATCCAAATTAATAATTGCCAATGCGTACTACCAAATGAGCGCCCCGCTTCAACCATTTCGTGATTAACTTGAGTAATACCTAAAGTGGTTAGTCGAATCAATGGCGGTAAAGCATAAATAACGGTGGCAAATAAGGCTGGCACTTTGCCTATACCAAATAGCATGAGCACCGGTATTAAATACACAAAGCTTGGCATGGTTTGCATCACATCAAGTATGGGCGTAACGATTTTACGCAGCAGCTTGCTCCCTGACATGGCAATACCAATAGGAATCCCAATCACTACGGTGACCAATACTGAAACGATTAATAGCGCTAGCGTATCAATCAATGCGCCCCACAACCCAAAAGCACCAATTAAAAACAACCCCGCGCCGCATGCCAGCGCAAACCATATCTTGCGCACGCCAAACCATGCCAATATAGTCACCAGCGCAATGATTAACCATGGTGGAATAATCGTTAGCAAACGCTCAAGAGGTAATAATAAATACGTTAAAGCTATATGGCTGATACTACGAAATATATCGCCATAGTTTTTGACGAGACTGGCGAGAGACTTGTTAAGCGGCGTTTCAAGCGACCACGAGGGAAAGCTCGATGATAATCCTAACATAGTATCAGTTCGTGACTTTGATGCTGTGTTATTGAGCGGTGAGTTGATGCTGGTATTTCCCGCACTATCTGCAAGTAAGCTAATTCCTAAAGCATCAGCAAGGTTATTGGCGGCGGTATCAGATATCCATGCTTGCCAGACTGTTGGGTTGTCACGTAGAAACTCTAATGCCTGCTCATCGCCACTACGCTTACTTTCACTCATTGCCAAAATAGCACCATTGAGCGCATCAGGCGTAAACTGTACTTTTTTAAAGACGTCAGACAATTCAGGATTGGTCGTCATAAAGGATGTTGATACTGCGATGCCTAGCGGTGACACTGGGAAGCCAGAGACACAATTAGCGTTGCCATCTGCTCTTAGCAAATCTTGCCAGCACGCATCATCATGAGCAGGAAACTCTAGCGGTGCAAAGTCATACTTAGCAATTAATCCTGTCGGCTGCCAATAGTAAAATAATAATGGTTTGCGCTGCTCAAATGCCGAAGCAATCTCAGCATCGAGAGCTGCACCTGTACCGGGATGAACGTTGTTAAAGGTATTACCAAGACCCGTATTTTTGAGCAATCGGGTGTTAAAAACCTCACACGCCCAACCAGATGGACAATTCATAAAACGTGATTTTTTGGGGTCTTCAGGATCTTTAAACAGATGCGCATATTTTGGTAAATCTTGATAGCGACGTAATCCTGGGTTGTCTTCCATCACATATTTGGGCACATACCAGCCCTGAGTTGCACCACCTTTGAGCGTATCACCGATAACCGCCACCTTATTATCCTTGATGGCCTGCTCCATGATAGGCGAACGTCCCACCCACTGCTCTCCAATAACTTGGATGTCGTTTTGTGATAACGCCGTTTCTATTGCCGGTCCCGCCCCTGGAACCTCTTCAATCTGACAGTCGTAACCACTCTCAGCAATATACTTCAGCACCCCAGTCGTAAATTGCCCGCTCTCCCACGTCAATGCGCCAAATTTAATCGGAGTCTCACATGCTGCCGATGCGGATACAGGCAGTAACCACGAACTAAGTAACAGTAAACTTAACGCAATCCATTGGCGCATGACATGTCCTATTTATAGGTATTCTAGTTACTGAAGTAAGGCTACTGAAAAATACGAATTAACATTTACTACTTATATTTTAATAGTCTAAATTAAAGGTAATAGCAAACTTAGACGTACCATAACTGACGTTTAGACTTACTACGAAGTGTAGCGATTTATACTATTGATAACAAATGTTTATTTCAGAGTTATTAAATACTATTTTCAGGAAACAGCAGGTCTAAACTTAATAGATTTTAATGTTTTTTCACAAAAAAAATAGCGTCTATATTAATAGACGCTATTTTAAATTAAGCTTTAATAATTATACAAAAATCACTTCAACAACAGCGCCATGCCTTTTTTAAAAAAATCGCCATAAGGGGGCAATAATAAATTCATACCATTGATTTTAGCTTGTACAAATACCGGTTTCATATGGCTAAGACGCTCAAAGCCAGCTTTGCCATGATACGCGCCCATACCAGAATGCCCAACGCCACCAAAGGGCAAATCATGCTGTGCCACATGAACGATGACTTCATTGATACAGACGCCACCTGATACTGTATGGTTGCGCACTTTTTCTATAGCACGGTCATTATTGCCAAAGACATATAACGCCAAGGGCCGTGGACGCGCATTGATAAACTGAATGGCATCATCAAGGGTTTCATAATGTATTAGCGGCAATATCGGCGCAAAAATCTCATTTTGCATCAGGTCGCTGTCAAGCGCAGGTTCAGTGATAATAACTGGCGGCATCAGACGAGTTTCGGTATTAATGGCCACTTCGGTTAGCGGATGCACACTATCCTTTGGCAGTTTTTGTAGATAGCCTTGTACCCGCTCAAACTGCTCATCATTAATAATATGAGTATAATCTTGATTGTTAGCAATATTAGGATAATGCTCTTGCATCCACGCTTTCGCTAGACTGATGAAACGTTGATGATGCTGACGCGGAATCAGCACGTAGTCAGGGGCGATACAGGTCTGTCCTGCATTGAGCGTTTTACCCATCATAATCCGATTGACGACACTGTCAAGATTGGCATCATCCAGCACAATCACAGGTGATTTACCACCAAGCTCAAGGGTGACTGGAGTCAGGTTAGGCGCTGCCGCAGCCATTATCTTCTTACCGACCGCAGTCGAACCCGTATAGAGTAGATGATCGAAAGGTAGTTTGCTAAAAGCTTCTGCAATATCGACTTCACCAAGCACTACACAAACCATATCGGATGAGAAATAATGGGCGACCGCTTTAGCAAAGGCTTCTGCAAATTGCGGTGCTGACTCACTCATTTTAATCATCACCCGATTGCCCGCAGTTAAGGCATCAATCATCGGTCCTATTGCTAAATATAGCGGATAGTTCCATGGCACTATAATACCTACCACCCCTAATGGCTGCGGCTGGATTTCATTATGAGCCGGTAGATACAGCGGTGATATAGATGCGCGGCGAGTTTTCATCCATGCTTTACCATGCTTTTTAGCATGAGTAATACCCGTGAAGCTGGGAAACAATTCTGCAAATTGCGTCTCTGACACACTACGATGCCCGAAGTCAGCGCTAATAGCTTTTGCTAGACCCGTTTGATTGTCACTTAACATCGCCTCTAGATTGTCTAATTGAGTAGCACGTGTTGCCCAGTCTAGTATCGGCTTGGTACGGCTGATTGTATGCAAACGTGAAAACTGTGTTTGTAATTGCTCAGAGGTCGTAATAATGCCAAGCGCATGGTCAGTAACGCTGATGGTTTGCTTAATATTGGCTTCATTGTTGTCAGTTTTATTATCTGTCATCGGTCATCCTTGTTATACACCTTAGAATTAAGGCGCTATATTTGGTTACAGCTTTTGATTATCACTCAATGTAGCGTATTGATTGGTGAATGAAAAGCGCATTTAGCACACTGACAGGTTTGTAAAAGGCTTCAGGAGTGTCATTAATGACAATTGAGATATATTATTAAGTCGCATTTTTAGCTTTATTAGTACTTGGGTAGGCCACTTAAAAACTGCTACACTCGACTGCTACGCGAGATAATATCGGAGTATTAATCTTACCTATTATTAAGTACATTACATCTATTACCATTATAAAATAAGAAGTTGCTACGCTAATGACTCAACAAATCAATGATACTGTTATCAGTAAAACCCTCCTCAGTAAAACCTTGATAGCCGCTGACTACAATCCCACTCACGATGCCATGCTAGCCCGTACCCTTGAACGTATCGCCTTAAAAAAAGACCAAAATTTACGGTCGCCAGATGAGCTATGGATTGTCGATCATAACGATGTTTATACGCTCGGACAAGCAGGTAAAGAAGAGCATGTTTTACAGCATACGGATACGCCGATTATCAAGACCGATCGCGGTGGACAAGTGACGTGGCATGGTCATGGACAGCTGGTGATTTATTGGCTGTTTGATTTACACAGTCTGGGCTGGAGTGTGCGTCATTTAGTGTCTCATGCCGAGCAAGCTATTGAAGATGTGGTCAATGAGTGCCTAAATAGTCAGTCATCATCTAATGACCCGGATACTAACAACGGTAGCAAAATCAGCGCTCATGCTCGCCGTGATGCACCGGGTGTATACCTATATGCTGATGCATCGGAAAAAGCTAGCGTAACTGCTGAAGATAATGAACTTAACTTACCATCTGACGACGCTATTATGCTTGGCAAAATTGCCTCACTAGGCTTTAAGATTAAGCATGGCTTTAGTTATCATGGTATTGCGCTCAATATCAATTGTGATTTGTCTGCATTTAATGCGATTAATCCTTGTGGCTATGCCGGTATGCAAATGCTACGGCTCTCGGGCTTTGTAGCTATACAGGAAAACACCAACGAGGCGTTAAGCTATGAACAAGTCACGCAAAAGCTTATTGATAATATTGCTCAGCGTCATGCAGGATTGATTGAGCTGCGGCCAGTAGCGCCTAAGCGTTAATTGTGAATCTTTATTATCAACAATAATAGTCTGAGTCCAATTATGCATAATATCGTGCCTGCTTGGACTAAAGCGGAACGAGAAAATATTTTCCAAACTTGTTATACTCGCGGGTGGCACAGAATTAATGCAGCAATAACCTTGCCGCGTTAATATAGCTTTCATATGGCCTAAAAATAAATGGCTAGTGATATTTATGTGCATATCTTTACCACTTCCTTAAATTTCAGTATAAACAACAAAAGCAAACAGGAGCACTTTATGGCAGATTTTAATAAAATTTTAGACGCAGGCGATGTTGATGGCGGCATTATTAATGTGGTCGTTGAAATCCCAACAGGTAGTAGTCATAAAATTGAATGGAATCGCGAACTGGCCGTATTTGAGCTAGACCGTATTGATCCACAGATTTTTGCTAAGCCTTGCAACTATGGTTTTATCCCACGCACTCTTGATGAAGATGGCGATGAGCTTGATGTACTAATCATCACTGAATATCCTTTAACCACTGGTATATTCTTAAAAGCCAAAGTTATCGGCGTCATGAAATTCGTTGATGATGGCGAAGTTGATGATAAGATTGTTGTCGTACCAGCTGATGACCGTAATAACGGTAACGCTTATAACAGTTTAGACGACTTACCAAAACAGCTTATCAACCAATTACAGTTCCATTTTAGCCACTATAAAGATTTGAAAAAACCAGGCACGACTGTGGTCGAATCATGGGGCGACGTCGCTGAAGCTAAAGACGTGATTAAAGATTCTATTCAGCGCTGGAAAGATATGTAATCTTTCATCTCGATAGACAGTAATAACTTGAAAATTTGCCGCAATCATAAAAAAGGTTGCGGTATTTTTTTGCATACGTTTTATAGGTATAAATTTACTAAGATAAAGTTACTGGCATAAAATTGCTATAATGACTCATATTATGCATACGCATGTTCGCGCCAGTAGACGATAAGAATAATTATGAAGGACAATCATGTTTAACTCCGACCCCAACTCAAAGCCTGTCAACGCCAAGCTGCCAAAAGCGGTCATCATGATGGTAGAAAAAGGCAACTTAGTCATTGCAATCAAAACATTAGTGGCAGACGAAAATATAAGTATGGACGCTGCAAAAAACCGTATTGATGCCTATGAGACTGAGCTCAAGGTTAAGCAGCAGCAAAAACTCAATGCCATTGCTAACAAACAAGGCATTCCGCATGATGCCCTTACCTTTGATACCGAACAAACGAAAGACAGTATGGATGTATTAATTAAAGACCGAGTGAAAACAACCCCGCCGGAACAGAACTTTAAAAGCCTACAAAAGGGGCTTGACAGTCAACTCAATGATTTGGGTTATAAAAAACCGCTCATCCCTTATTGGGCCAAGCGTTTATTGGTCATTGCTATCATTATGGCCGGACTATTTTGGATATTATGGCGGGTGTTTGGCTAGTAATTTGTTTTGAGGTGGTTGACGGTTATTCAAATATTCAAACTGTATAAATGACAGCCTATTCATGAGCGCATAAAAATGCTTCGACCACGCGGAACTGTCCGGCGGTGCTATCTTCGAAATACATAGCTTGTCGAAAAACATTAGAATTTGGAATACCGGTGGTATACCATGCGATATGCTTACGGGCAATACGGCAGCCAGAATATTCACCATAAAACTCATATAATTCTTGCAGATGCGCTAAGACGATTTCTTTAATCTCGCTAATAGTTGGTGCTGGTAACGTTTCACCGGTTTGCAAAAAGTGCCTAACATCACGGAATAGCCACGGTTGCCCTTGTGCGGCGCGCCCTATCATGACCGCATCACATCCCGTTAACTCATAGACACGCTGTGCTTTTTGCGCGCTATCAATATCGCCATTGGCAATCACCGGAATACTGACACTTTCTTTCACTTCACGTATTAAATCATAACGCGCCTCCCCAGTATACATATCTTCGCGGGTACGCCCATGAATGGCAATGGCGGCAATACCTGCTTGCTCCGCTCGACGCGCAATACGCAAAATATTCTCACGCCCATTCTCGTAACCCAGTCTTGTTTTTAATGTTACGGGGGCATCAACGGCATTGACGGCGGTGTCAAGCAAACGCGCCACCAAATCCTCATCTTGCAATAGTGCTGAACCTGCCAGCTTACGGCAGACTTTTTTGGCCGGGCAACCCATATTAATATCAATAATCTGCGCCCCATTATCAATTTGATAGCGGGCGGCTTCAGCTAATTTATCGGGTTCTGCGCCAGCAATTTGTGCGGAAATAGGCGCTATTTCATTATCAAAGTTAGCACGATATAAGGACTTTTTACGTGCATAAAGCGCGGTATCCGCAATAATCATTTCGCTGACGGCATGACCTGCACCAAATGATTTACACAATCTACGAAATGGGTTATCAGTTACCCCTGCCATCGGCGCCACGATCAGGCGATTTTCAATCGTTAATCCGCCAATTATTAATGGCTGTAATAAAGGATGATCGGATGCTGACAGAGATGAGGGTAAAAATAAAGGCTTGATAGACATAAAAAACGGCTTGATTTGTAATAAAAACAAGCCGTTATTCTAAGCATTCGTACGCATATTGCAAGCGCTTAACCTGAATAACTTACTTATCAAACACACTGCCCTGCTCAAGCGTAATATCATCATCGTGCTCCTGCATACGCCACGGCAAAGTATCTGGTGAGATATTTATGAAGTGTAAGTATTTCTCAAACTGATCAATAATGTCATTGTTAACTGCCTCAGATTCGTAACCATATAGATCATAGGTTTGGCCACCACGGCGCAGGTACACCTCAGCGCGATGATCGTGCTGCTGCGCCAATTCATCCGCACCCTCTTCAGTATAATAATCTGGTGCCTCATGCTCAGATAAACGAACTTCATACCAAAACTCAACATCATCGCCGCGTTGTAGCTCCAACACCACACGATTATTGACTGCGTCATAGTTGACCTCAGTTATCCAGCCCGTTTCTGCAAACTTAGTAGACACTTCAACCATTGATGGCATCACTGTCTCTTTAATATAGTTTAAAACCTTATCACGCGTTGGTTGATCGTTAAGATAATCAATCCGGTCACGCCACGATGAGGCCTTGAGTAGATGTGGCGGTATCCTATTATTATTGCCTAAACTTTGATTGCGATGCCCTTCAATTCGTAGAGCCTTCCACATGCCAAACATCGCCATCAGCATAATAATTGCAAACGGCAGCGCACTGACAATAGCAGCGGTTTGCAACGCCGTCAGTCCCCCTGCAAGTAACAATACAGAAGCGACCAACCCCTCGGTCACTACCCAAAAGGTGCGTTGCCATGCTGGTGTATCACTGCGACCACCTGCGGCAAGCGAATCAATAACCAATGAGCCTGAATCTGACGAGGTGATAAAGAAAGTAACAATAAGAAGCACTGCAAGTGAAGATACAATCTGGGTGAAAGGTAGTCTTTCTAATAATTTAAATAACGCAATTGCTTGATTGTCTTGTACATCAGTGATCAATGAGGTATAGCCGTCAATCATAATCATATGTAGTGCCGTATCACCAAACACGGCAAACCAAAAGAAGGTAAAAATGGTCGGGACTAACATCACACCGACAATGAATTCACGGATAGTGCGACCACGGCTAATTTTCGCAATAAATAGCCCTACGAAAGGCGCCCAAGAAATCGTCCATGCAAAAATAAATAGTGTCCAGTTACTAATCCAGTCGCTGAGCTGATAAGCCTGTAAGCTAAAAGTGCGCTCAACAAGGTTGCCTAAATAACTACCCGTATTTTCCATGAAGGCATTCAAAATAAATATGGTTGGGCCAACGATAAATACGAATAACATCAGCGCAGTTGCCAGTCCCATATTTAAGATAGACAGCCGCTTCACGCCTTTATCCATTCCAGCAAGCACTGATACCAATGCCGCTGCGGTAATAAGTGCAATAGCTATGACCTGTACCGTGTTATTAACCGGAATCAAATCAGGTAGTAGGTAGTTTAAACCTGCATTAATTTGTGAGACAGAAATACCTAAACTGGTTGCTAGACCAAACATTGTGCCCAAAATTGCAAACACATCCACTGTATGCCCAATAGGGCCGTAAATTTTATCGCCAATGATAGGATACAAAGTTGAGCGCATGGACAATGGCAGTCCATGACGGAATGAAAAATAAGCTAGTGTTAATGCGACCGTAGCATTAATGCCCCAAATATGAAAACCCCAGTGAAAATAAGCAATCTGCATCGCCTCTTTTGCCGCCTGAATAGTCTGCGGGTCTGAGAGTGGCGGACTGGCAAAATGTAGCACCGGCTCTGCAACCCCGAAGAACAATAAGGCAATACCGTAACCAGCTGAGAACAGCATCGCAAACCATTCGCCAAATTTATATTCAGGCTCTGAATGATCGGGCCCCAGCTTAATGCTACCATAAGGCGAAAATGCCAACGTAATAATAAACATTAAAAACAATGCCGTTGCCAGCATATAAAACCAGCCAAAGGTATCGGTCATAAAACTAAGCACGTCTGCAAATAACGCGCCAGCGGCTTCAGGATTGATAGAGGTGCCAACAACCAGTAATATAATAATGACTGCTGCCGGTACAAATACGGGCAGCAGAATAGTTGAGCGCGGAAGTTTACTCATAAGTGGGTCTCGCAGAAATAAAACTCTTCAAACAGGCTTTTAATATTAGTCTCTAGAAAGTTTCTTTTTCAAGTGTAAAAGTTAAAGTATAAAAGCCTATTTGATGGTCGAAAATAGGCGCGGCTGATATAAATTGGAAATAGTACTACTACCACCCAACAAAAAAGGCAACTTATCAGCTGCCCTCATTGTGCATTGAAAAAACCAGCTATTTAATACTAAAGTTTCAAAGAAATCAATTCAATCATACCTTGGTGGAATAGCTATTTATCAAACACACTGCCCTGCTCTAGCGTAATATCATCATCATGCTCTTGCATGCGCCATGGTAAAATATCTGGCGATATATTGACGAAGTGTAGATATTTCTCAAACTGATCAATAATGTCATTAATAATTGACACTGATTCATAACCATATAAATCATAGGTTTGACCGCCGCGGCGCAAATACACCTCAGCACGATAATGGTGTTTTTGCAGCAGTTTATTTGCCATATCTTCGGTGTAATAATCAGGAATATCATGCTCTGATAAGCGAACTTCATACCAAAATTCAACGTTGTCGCCACTTCTCAATTCCAACACCGCACGATCATTGACTTCATCGTAGTTCACATCAGGCAACCAACCTGTGTCGGCAAACTTTTCAGCAACTTCACTCATAGAAGATAAAACCGTTCCTTTGATATAACCAAGCACTTTATCGCGCGTTGGCTGTTGAGTCATATAATCAATACGCTCGCGCCAAGCATCTAGTTTCAGCAGATGCGGCGGTAAATGATTGTCATTACCCAGGCTCTGATTACGATGCCCTTCAATACGTAGCGCACGCAACATACCAAAGGTCGAAATCAATATAATGATAGCAAAGGGCAAAGCACTAACAATCGCTGCCGTTTGCAAGGCTTCTAGCCCGCCCGCTACTAGTAAAGCCGCAGCGACCGCCCCTTCAGTGACCACCCAAAACGTACGCTGCCACCATGGTGTATCGGTACGTCCGCCAGCCGCTAAGGCATCAATGACTAATGAACCTGAATCTGATGAGGTCACAAAAAAGGTGATAATCAATAATACGGTTAATGATGAAACGATTTGCGTAAACGGCAAGTTCTCCAGCAATTTAAATAACGCAATTGCTTGGTTGTTTTGTACCTCACTAATCAGCGACTCATATCCATCAACCATAATCATATGTAACGCGGTATCACCAAATACCGAAAACCAGAAGAAAGTAAATAAGGTTGGTACTAACATCACACCCAATACAAACTCACGAATGGTACGACCCCGACTAATTTTAGCGATAAACAGTCCAACAAAGGGTGCCCAAGCAATCGTCCATGCAAAGATAAATAGCGTCCAACTGCCTATCCAATCACTTGATTGATATGCTTGTAAACTAAACGTACGCTCAACGATATTGCCTAAATAACTACCGGTATTTTCCATAAAGGCGTTTAGAATAAATATGGTTGGACCTACCACAAACACAAATAGCATTAAGGCAGTTGCTAACAGCATATTTAGAATAGATAGCCGCTTTACACCTTTATCCATCCCAGCCAGCACCGATGCCAAAGCGGCTAAGGTCACCAACACAATGATAATAATTTGTACGGTAATACTGACCGGAATCATATCTGGCAGCAGATAATTTAAGCCGGCATTAATTTGCGATACTGAAATCCCTAAACTGGTCGCGATACCAAACATCGTACCAACAATGGCAAATACATCAACGGTATGGCCTATAGGACCATAAATCCTATCGCCTATTAATGGATATAGCGTTGAGCGCACCGACAGCGGCAAGCCATGACGAAAAGCGAAATACGCCAGTGACAAGCCTACCACCCCGTAAATCGCCCAAATATGAAAGCCCCAGTGAAAATAGGCAATTTGCATCGCTTCTTTTGCTGCCCCAATGGTTTGCGGTGTCGATAACGGTGGACTGGCAAAGTGAATTACTGGCTCTGCTACCCCGTAAAACAGCAAGGCTATCCCGTAACCTGCCGAAAACAGCATCGCAAACCATTCAAGAAACTTATATTCAGCTTCGGCATGGTCAGGCCCTAGCTTAATATTGCCATAAGGCGAAAATGCCAGATAGATAATAAACATGAGGAATATGGCCACTGCCAACATATAAAACCAACCGAAAGTATCGGTGGTAAAATTCAGAACGGTACCGAATAGCTCGCCAGCAGCTTCAGGATTAACGGCAGTGCCAATCACTAGCAACAACATGATGGCCGCTGCGGGTAAAAATACCGGTAATAAGATAGTAGAACGGGATGATGTACTCTTCATAAAGATGTTCTCATTAAAACGGACACCTTAAATAGACTCTTAAAACTAGCCTCTTAAAAAGATATATCCTCAAAAAATTAAAGTATTCTCAAAGTTTGTAAAAGCGAGGTTTCGTTTAAAACGCTGAAGTGGAATGAGCGACAATGTCAAAATAAGCAACAACGCCCAAATAGAAGTACTGTTTACCACAAACTATTTACAAACCCTAGGATTACCGTCAGTTTGTAACATTATTTTAACGTTTATTACATGACTATTACCAAGCAATAAAAAAGGCAACTTGCTGGTTGCCTTTTAATAAGTAGTTAGAAGCATTAAAAAACTTAGATTATTTTACTAAAACCCTTTAAAAAAACGGTCATATTATTCGCAATTATAACATTATTAAGTTATGCCTCAATCACAGCAGCAAGTTGTTTGGCAGTCTCAGCCAGTTTTTCATGATCGACTTCTATAGCTGCATGACGACCTAGCTCATGAATACTAGAAGGAATCAGATGCACATGATAATGAAAAACCGTTTGTCCAGCTTGTGCACCATTTAACTGCATCTGAACAATACCGTCACGCTCAAAGACTTGGCGCTGGGCTTGCATAATTTTCTTGGACGTCATCAGTATAGCTGCAGCATATTCAGGCTCTAGATCGCTTAAATCCACTGCTTTTTGCTTCGGAATGACCAGTACGTGACCCTCTGCTTGCGGCATAATGTCCATAAAGGCCAAAGTTTTGTCATCTTCATAAACCTTGTGGCAAGGAATATCACCATTAAGCATTTTGGCAAAGATATTATTATCGTCATAAGCAGTTTGTTGATTGGCTTGACTCATTATATTGTTCCTTTAGCATTGGCTGTTTTTGATATTAATTATGATGTGTATAATATAGTGGACGAAATGCGCGGTCAGTACAAGTTACGGTTAACATGACTACTTCTCAATTACGCTATACTGTTCATTGTTTAAACCCACTAATTTGTTGGCGAGCAACCCCTATTAAATGTTATATTAAGGCATTGCTTGTCTAACTTACGTTTATGGATTTGACTACTTTGCCGACTCAACTATCAGATTATACTGACCCTTATACAGAAACCAATACGGCTATGCCAGCATCTAACTCTAATAACGAGAGGCAAGAGCCTGCTGCCGACAATAGCCAAGCCGTAACGATTGGCCCAAATACGATTATTTTGGCACAAGCACTGACGGATGCTGCTATTAGTTGGCGTATTCACAATTGCAAAATTAGTAAAAAAACGATGACACAAGAGTTACCGATGCTATTCTTATATCACTATGATAGTTTAGATGATGCCGTTAAACAGGCTCACCCATTAACGCCGGTGCTGCTTGCACAATTTAATACCCCTATGACTGCTGATGCTGCCGCTAATATTATTGGCATTACAAGCGACTTACTTGCAAGCCCTTGGCATGTAAAAATTATTGGCTCGTTAGTGGTATTTAGTGAAGCGCTACAATTAGCAGTACGGTTGCATTGGACCAATACGGGTAAAAGTACCCAACAGATTTATACTAAAAGTGCAGAAGAAGCCGTAATTGCTGCTTTTAAAGACTGGCAGTTTTTTGGTCGTATTGATGTTCTATACAAGAATGACAAGCAAGCCTTAGTCAGTATTGATGAAGACAGTGCAAGTAATGAGCCATTACTTACTATCCATGCCAGCACTGATTATCAGTTCCTGCCAGCGCCTCATACATTGGGGGTCATCGCCAAACTCGAGGCGGATAAATCTGAGCTGCCTTGGTTTGAGACCGCAATTTTAGAGCGCCTTGAGTAGTTTTTTGACATTAATCTTCTTATCATCAACATCTCATTATTTTTACTTACCCATATCTAATGATATGGTAGCTACTTAGTATTATTCACTAACTTAGTATTCTCTACTAATAACCACTCACCATAAAAAGCACACTATTAATATAAAACCTAAAGGCAAAAACATTAAGTCACCTCGCCTCATTATAAGGAATATCACATGGATTATCGCTCAAAAACCTCTACCGGTGGTCGTAATATGGCAGGCGCACGGGCATTATGGCGCGCCACTGGCATGACGGATGATGACTTTGGCAAGCCTATTATTGCCATTTCCAACTCCTTTACCCAGTTTGTACCCGGTCATGTGCATCTTAAAGACTTAGGACAATTGGTCGCGCGCGAGATTGAAAAAGCGGGCGGCGTGGCAAAAGAATTTAATACCATTGCTGTCGACGATGGTATTGCCATGGGTCACAGCGGCATGCTGTACTCACTGCCGAGCCGTGACTTAATTGCTGACTCTGTTGAATATATGGTCAATGCGCATTGCGCCGATGCGTTAGTGTGTATTTCTAACTGCGATAAAATCACCCCAGGTATGCTGATGGCAGCCATGCGCCTTAATATCCCAGTGGTATTTATTTCAGGTGGCCCAATGGAAGCAGGGAAAATTCTTGCCAGTACGGTCGGGGCAAGCCACAATGTCGACGACAGCAACAAAGGCAATGCCATTCGTAAATTAGACCTCGTTGATGCGATGATGGACGCGGCAGATGACAGCATTAGCGATGAAGACGTGCTCGCTATTGAAAGCTCAGCGTGCCCAACTTGTGGTTCATGCTCTGGTATGTTCACTGCCAACTCGATGAACTGCTTGACCGAAGCATTAGGCTTGGCATTACCGGGCAATGGCTCGTTACTCGCCACGCACTCACTACGCCGCGAGCTGTTCTTAGAAGCGGGACGCACGATTGTGGCACTCGCCAAACGTCGCTATGAGCAAGATGATGATTCGGTGCTACCACGCTCAATCGCGACTAAAGCTGCCTTTGAGAATGCCATGACCTTGGATGTGGCCATGGGTGGTTCAACCAATACCATTTTGCATTTACTGGCTGCCGCCAATGAAGCCGAAGTCGACTTTAAGATGCACGATATTGACCGGTTAAGTCGTAATGTGCCGTGCCTAGCTAAGGTTGCACCAGCTTCACAAAAGTATCATATGGAAGATGTGCATCGTGCGGGCGGTGTATTCGGGCTGTTAGCCGAGCTTGACCGTGCGGGCTTGCTGCATACTGACTTACCGACCATTCATAGTGCCACGATGAAAGAAGCGATTGATAAGTGGGATATCATGAATCCTGACAATCTTGAGGCGCGCGCACGTTATATCGCAGCGCCAGGTGGCGTACGTACCACTCAGGCGTTCTCCCAATCAAAAGAATGGTCAAACCTTGATGTCAACCGTGAGTCAGGCTGTATCCGTAGTGCTAAGCATGCGTATACCGCAGATGGTGGCCTTGCCGTACTGTACGGTAATATTGCTGAGCGCGGCTGCGTGGTCAAAACTGCCGGCGTCGATGACAGCAACTTAGTCTTCACTGGACGCGCACGCATATTTGAGTCACAAGATGACGCAGTAGCCGCAGTATTGGCTGATAATATCGTCGCTGGTGACGTGGTTATCATCCGCTATGAAGGTCCAAAAGGTGGCCCGGGTATGCAAGAGATGCTCTATCCCACTACCTACCTTAAATCTAAAGGTTTGGGTAAAGAGTGTGCCCTCTTAACAGACGGTCGTTTCTCTGGCGGTACATCAGGCTTATCGATTGGTCATGTTAGCCCTGAAGCAGCTGAAGGCGGTGCGATTGGTCTAGTACAGGAAGGCGATATCATTCATATCGATATCCCAAATCGTACCATTAACATGCAAGTGAGTGATGCAGAACTTGCCGCACGCCGTGAAGAGATGGAAAGCCGTGGTAGTAAAGGATGGAAACCAGTGAACCGTGAACGTCATGTAACCCAAGCTCTGCGTGCTTATGCAGCGATGACCACCAGTGCGGATACTGGTGCGATACGTGATGTGAGTCAAGTTGAGCGTTAAGCGGCTGCTTATATTGTTGTAAGTCTTTTAATAAAAATAACTATTTTAAAAAGTCTGCCTCGAGCAGGCTTTTTTTTCACCAAAAAACAACGTAGTAACACCTCTGATAACGTTTATTTGCGAAACTCAGCGGCTTTTGCAGTCATGATAAGCGGCTTGTCATAAGCCCACTAGAAAACTCTTCAACGTTCATTTTAAGCGCTTATTCCTAACTGAAACCAACACACTGGTGTGCGCAAACGTTATGCTTGAAAACTACAATTTATTTTTACTTATTTGCGGTATCGCGTTCTTATTTGGGGCGCTGTTCCCCATTATGTTCAAACGCCTGCCTATCTCCTTACCTATGCTACAAGTCAGCTTTGGCATGATAATGGGCTATTGGTGGACGACACTGTCGTTTTTAAACCCGCTAGATAACGGTTTTATTATTGAGAAGCTTACCGAAATCGTAGTGTTAGTGTCCTTAGTTGGTGCCGGCATTAAGATTGATACCGCTCTCACTTGGCAATTATGGCGTCCTACTGTACGTCTATTGCTGATCACCATGCCGATTGGTATCTTTGCAATGGCATTTTTGGGCTATTATGCGTTTGGCCTGAGTATGGGTGCAGCGATTTTATTAGGCGCAGTATTAGCACCTACGGATCCGGTGCTGGCCTCCAGCATTCAAGTAGGCCCGCCCAATACTGGCGGTGAAGATGCGCCCCGCTTTACCTTAACCTCAGAGGCTGGATTGAACGATGGCTTAGCCTTTCCGTTTGTTTATCTCGCTATTAAAATCGCAGAAGCTTACAGTGCAGGTCAACATTTTAATGGCGAGATGTTATGGTCGTGGTTCACCCATGATGTACTGTGGAAGATTGGTGCAGGCTTGGTAGTTGGCGTCGTCGTTGGTAAAGCTGTAGCCAAATTGATATTTTCAAAACGCACTAGAGGAACAGCTATATCCCAAGGCTATGTGGTCATCGCGCTGACCTTGTTAGCGTACGGATTGGCTGAATTTGTGCACAGTTATGGCTTTATTGCCGTTTTTGTTGCCGCATTTGCGTTTCGCCGCTCAGAGTGTGAGCATGAATATCATCATAAGCTACACGACTTTGCCGAACAGTCAGAAGGTCTGCTGATGTCGTTAGTGCTAGTGACTTTTGGTATGTTTATCGGACAAGGCTTGCAATCTGGGGTCGAGCTGACATGGCGAGTGTATGCGGTTAGTTTTACATTCTTATTATTAATACGTCCCATTGGTGGATTTATTGCGTTATCGGGGCTAAACATGCAGCGTACAGAGAAATACGCCATATCTGCTCTTGGTATTCGCGGTATTGGGACGCTGTATTATTTATCATATGCGCTCAACCAAGGATTTTTTCGCGATGAGGATGCGATTAAATTATGGGTAGTCTGTTCTATTGTTATTTTAATATCTATCTTTATACACGGCTTAAGTGCGCCAAAGCTGCTACAAATGACAATAAGCAAGGAGCGTCGCTAATGCTGATAGTATTTGCAAAGTCTAATCACTAACAATTATTTTAAATATACTGCTTATAATGATTACCTTTTACAATTAATTATCGGCCCTAAAAAAGCCCACTACTCCCTTTATATCGACCCAAAAATAAATGTCAATATAAAGGGAATAGTGGGGCTTTTAAACGCTTATCAGCGTCATAAGCCAAGCAGCTAACTAACGCCCTAGCACCGCACGGGGATCAATAGGATTGCCATTAAGGCGTACTTGAAACTCGAATCCCACCTCGTTAGTTTGAGCATTCCTACCCATGCTAGCAATACGCTGGCCTTGTTGTACGGAATCGCCCTCTTTTACTAGAATCTGACTGTTATGCGCATAGGCAGTAATGTAGTTATCATTGTGACGAATCATGATTAGGTTGCCATACTCTTCTAGTCCGCTACCGGCATAAAGTACGATGCCAGCTTGACTTGCGAGTACTGGTTCGCCTTCTTTACCTGCAAACCACATACCCAAACTGTTCGCCGCCTCGTCAAAATTACGGGTGACTTGATTGCGACTTGGGTAATCATAGCCTAGAGTAGAATTAGCCGTCACTTCATAAGCTGGACTTGAGGGAGTGCTTATTGTTCCACTATTATTAGAGGCATTGACGTTATTGTTAGTAGACTGATCTCGGCCACCTTGCCATAACTTAAGCATCTGACCACTATAAATAGTGTACTGACTATCCAATCCATTTAGCGCACCAACTTGACGATAATCCAAGCGATAACGTGAGGCAATTTGACTGACAGTATCGCCGCGCGCTACCACATGATAGTTTGGCACACCTTGAGCATTCGTAATTATTTTTGAGCCTGACGACGGCGTCTGATAGGTAGGCTTGGTAGCACAGCCGGTCAGTGCCATCGTACCAACGAGTGCTAAGGTCGCAAGCTGCGATCCAAAATTGAGCTTTTTCATACAAGATTTCCTATACTTTATGTTATTCATGAGCAGGCTATGGCTTTGTATATCGCTTAAATCATAGTCAGAGTGAGAAATACGTGAGCCATTATATAGGGCACAACTTATAATGCCAACGCCGATAACTGGTCAAGCGTGCTAGCTGGAGTATGATGCAACCTAACAGGTGACAAACTAATATAGCCTGCAGCTACGGCCTCCTCATCAGTAACATAAGACAGAGGTTCATTATTATCTGCCGGCTTAACCGGCTGACCAGTAGCGGTTTCAGTTTCTTTATCCAGCATCTCATTGTTTAGGGCATTATCTAACACTAATCCTTTATTTAACAACGATGAAGACACGCCTTTACGCAGACTTAACCAATAAGCATCACGCCCACGCGGATCAACCACATGATGCACTGGTTTTGCCAGCAAGCTGTGGCTTAAACACGTAATCTTGCGCCCTTTAATGTCTTTGGCGCTATGTACCTCAGGTATATTAACGTTTAACACATGATAGGGTAAACGCCTCATTTCTTCTAATAATGGCGTTTCAGTCAATAGTTTAACGATTTCTTCTGCTGCCATTTGATACTGGCTGGTATTGTCTTGACCGTCACCTCTAATAGCACCGCCAACTAACGAGGTAGCAATTGCTGGTATGCCAAACAATTGCGCCGTCAATGCTGCCCCAAAAGTACCTGAGAATAATACATCTTGCCCTAAGTTTGCCCCTGAATTGATACCCGTAATCACGCAATCAAAATTAATATCACTATACAGTTGGTGCAGCGCTAAATAAACACAATCAGCCGGCGAGCCATTAACGGCTATAAATCCCGATTCTGATTTACGCGTATATAAGGGTTGAGAGATACTCAGCGCACTAGCACAGCCGCTTTGTTCGGAGTCAGGTGCAACAACTATTACCTCCCCAACCACACACAGCGCCTGATATAAAGCCTGTAACCCTGGCGCATGTATACCATCATCATTACTAATCAAAAACTTCATATCTACTCAATATATTCATATCTGCCCGTCTATCGGCTTATCTGGTTTGTTATTATAAAATTGCTATAATGGGTCACTATTTTATAGTTGTTTTTATTGTCTAAATCTACTGCTCGTGGCTACTATGATAATGAAAGGATTTTCTCAAGGATTTTTCTAGTCAGAAAGCTACCACATATCTGCACACATATGAATTAGCAGCAGGGGTTTTGCGACAGTCAATAACAGCATGGTTTTATCTATAGACTGTAGAATATCACTAAGAAGAACGATACTTTTTTCAAGATAAAATATGAGCTACAGATATAAATCTAAGCTAGTTAGTGCAGTTTTACTGAACTTGCTTATAATCTCAGAGTCGATTATACCTGAATAATAAATTGTCACAAACTAGACCGTAAATCAATAGATTAAAAAGCTCTGCATTAATTATCATTTTTAAAGCAAGTAAACAATCATGCTGTAATGAACAACCTCATTGTACCGCTCATGTTACAAGGGCCAACAAATTCTGCTCATCCATTCATAACAGCGTAACTTGTTAGCACATGCTACTGGTATGTTGCTGCAAACCACCCTCAGGTCACAATACGTCTACACATAAGCCCATATTTTATGTGACATTTGTTTTTTTTCCTATTACCATATTACCATCAAATAATGCAAAGTGAGTGTGATACCGAATGAACAAGCAATCGATATTATCTATAGTTTCCATGGCGTCAAAAATAGCATCAAAGGTTGGGGTTGCGGGGCTAATAACTTCGGTTGCCATGCTGTCCCAAACAGCCAATGCGGCAAATAATGTCTCAACCACTATTCCGCTTGATATGTCTGGGATGAATATCACCAAACACGAAATTGCAGTAATGCAAGTCTTGTCTGAGATTTGTCCGCCAATGTTAAATAGCAAACAAAAACAGCGCTTCTATAAGGCCTATAACGTTCAATTGCATGAACTTATGCCAACTTTAGAGGATCCAAAAGCGGCGATTCAGTATTTATCGACTCAGCAAGACTATCGTCAGATTTTACAAGGCATGCGTAGCTGGACGCTTAGCTTCCCTAAGCAAGACAATAAAGCATTATGTGAAGACATGGCTAACGCCGCATTTTAAAAAAGTGCTTGTATCAAAGCTTTACACCAAATAAAAGCCAATAATAACTAAGCTTCTTTATTGGTGATTTATACAAATGCGTGTTTAACGAAACGAGTTAGCTTCTTGTAGTAAACCTTCTTCTGTCACAAGTTAATCGGCCTATAAATAATCAAACTTGCTGTCATCCGTTTAAATATTTGATGATGTCGCAAGTTTTTTTATGTCCGTAATTTAGTAAATAACTTTAATTGCAGTGTTAAGACCATTCGTCTTCATAATAGGTCGTAAAAGTTTATGATAATAACGCAGGTGAAAAAACAGTATGGGCAGCTGATAGTAGCTATCATTTTTTCTATGGCTGCCATGCCAACGCTGCTAGTTATTGCTTAGCAGCTCCAGCAATCGCGATGATATGCGCCTGATATTGCTAACTATAGGAACAAAGAGTCAGCAAGCGCTTGAGCTGCTCAACTGGGGCTATAGTCATTTTACGGCGGTTACTGAAGCGCTAGCAGGACAGTTTGTCAGTAAGCCATCGGTACGATTTAGAAAACACAAGGAATTAGAGATAGTAACTGGTGATCATCTGCGTGTTTTAATTAACGAAAACCAGCAAGCTAAAACAACTACCGTAGTCAATATTAAAGATAGTGTAGAAGCATCCGTTAAAAAAGGTCAGGAAACCTGTTAAAAACTACCACCAAGCCAGCCATTCTTTAAGCAAACTGTATAGTACCTTACTATCGTTCGTGGCACTGTGACAAAAATCTACACCCACCGCTTTTAAGCCAGACTCAAAACGATTCAAAGTATGCGCCTTATGCGGTGGATACCAGTAAATTAATAGTACCCGATGCGTGCTTTCTTGCTCACGAATATAGCGTGCTAACTGCGCCGCACTCTCTGGTAATATATCCTCTGCAATCATTATCATATCTACATCAGACATTGTTAACTGCTCTGTTAACGACAACCCAAACTGCTTACAGCTTACTGAGGCGCCGAGACACTGTAACTCATCAACTATGAATCCCGTCTTCTCGAGATGATAATAAACAATATTAAGACCTACAAATGAGAACAGTTTCTGCTGATTTTGATAAGTATTACGTAAGGGCATAATGACCATAAACTCACTGCCCATATCAAGCTCGCTGCTAACTTTAATAGTGGCACCAATCAGCTGTACAATCTGCTTAATCACAGGCAACCCTACCCCAACCCCCTCATAATCGCGTGTATGGCTTGGATCTACTTGAAAAAATGGGGTAAAGATATCTTCCATATAGTTAGTATCGATACCGATACCGGTATCGATGACCTTAATCTCCCAACGGATACTTTCAATAAAATGAGTCAACTGCGACTCAACAATAACTTGCCCCGATTCGGTAAATTTAATCGCATTATCTATCAAGGTTGAGATAACCTGCCTGATTTTATTGGTATCCCCTTCAAGCGTATAGTCGATATGCTGGATTCGGGCGATTAACTCTATACCTTTATGCTTAGCGATAGGCTCAAACTCAGACAGTAACTCTGCGAGTAGCTGTAGAGGGTTAAAGTCACTGAGGCTAACCCCAATTTGACCTTTCTCTATTTTATTCAACTGAATAATCTGCTCAAGCGTATTATCCAAATGCTGGCTGCCTTTACGAATAATAGTTAAGACGTCTTGTTGTTCCTCATTTAGAGTTTGAGGATCTAACAGCTGCAAACCACCAGAAATCGCATTTAATGACGTTTTCAACTCATGAGTGATCATGCTTTGAAAGTTGTTACGCTGAACATCCAGAGACAAATCTTTATTACGCAACTGCTGTTCAAAGGCGGCGAGTTCATTCACCTTTTGCTCCGCTGTTTTTAGGCGATTGAATAAGGTTATAAACGCCAGCTTAATACGAGCCAACTCTTGAAACTCAAATTGCTGCTGGATAACAGGTAACTGTTTTAGTTGTGAATTATCAATGACAATTTCGCAGACCTTTGCCAGCTCAGTGATGTCTTTGGACGGCCAGTTCAGCTTGCGTATTATAAATATAATGAGGCCATTACTTAAAATCATAGTTGCAAGCCATAACCAAATATTTTTACGAAACCAGTCTATGCGCAGCTTATTTACATTTAAAGTAATATTAATATAACCGACTAACGCAGTAGAATTTGGTACTTTATCATTGATTATATTGGTTTTAATCGCACTACTAGATAAATCACTTGATAACTGCTGACGACTGTTAGAGTCTTGAAGCGTAATGCCATTCATGTAATCGCTTGTTACTGCTCTGTCGAAACTGACCGTATCAGCAAATAAAGCTTTGTACCAATTGTTACTCTCTTGCTCAATGAGTGCTTGATCAAGGGTGAGAATTGGATGGTCGGTAGAATAAAATGAAATACTTTGAATACTCGAATTGTCTTCTAATAAGATGCTAACTTGTCGCGCGACCAAACTGGCCCCGTCGGCAGTAGAAGCACTGGTTGCCAGTAGTTCAGCCAGTTGTTGCAGGTGTAGACGCTGTTGTTGATAATGATAGACAAAACCACAGACAAGAGACAGCAGAAAACATGCGATGATAGCAACAGCTATCGCTTGGAGGACAGAGCGCCTAATAAGAGTAGGAATACTTCTAGCAGAATATGTGTACATGTAACTCAAGAACGTTAGGACAGCCAAGACCTATCTTATACGATGAGAATAGGAGTTATGTTTGTTTAGTGAAAGTTTATAATGATGGTAGAAATCACCATCATTATAAAGTGTAGGCAAAATATTATGAGAGAAGACTTAAGGAGTGTGAATTAATATTAACCCACGCTACCTACCCTTTTTAACGTTTTTTAGTCGGCTTTGTATCATGACGGACATTCTTTTTATCTCGGGTAGTAAACTTCTGCGTCCGATTACGCTCACGCTGTTTCAGCTGCTGAGATTTCGCTTTGGTTGGGGTATCGCTTTTATTAGCAAAAGGATTGTCATTGAGTTTAAAGACCACATTGAGTGGCGTGCCCTCTAACTTAAATACTTGACGGAATTGGTTTTCAAGGTAACGCTGATAACTCTTAGGTAGCGAGCCGGTTTGGTTACCATGAATGACTATCACCGGAGGATTATGTCCACCGATATGCGCATAACGCAGTTTAATCCGTCGACCACCAACTGTAGGCGGCGGGCTTGCAGCAACGGCATCTTGTAGAATTTGAGTTAGACGGTTGGTTGACACCTCGAACATTGACGATTGATAAGCGCGTAGAATTGACGGATATAAATTACCCACATTCGTACCGTGCAAAGCAGATATTTGATGTACTTTCACATACGGAATAAAGTTAAAACGGCGATCCATTTCTATCTTGATATAATTTTTTTGATCAGAAGTCAGACCATCCCACTTATTAATAGCCACGACTAATGCGCGACCAGCATCAAGCGCATAACCAATCATATGCAAATCTTGATCGACGATACCTTCTTGCGCATCGATAACAATGACAGTAACGTTTGAGTCCTCAATCGCCTGCAAAGTTTTGATGACCGAGAACTTTTCGACCTTGTCATCGATTTTGCCACGGCGACGTACACCAGCAGTGTCAATCAATACGTAGTCTTTGCCATCACGCTTGTAAGGAATATAAATACTGTCACGAGTAGTACCGGGCATATCAAATACGACAACTCGGTCTTCACCTAATAAGCGATTTACGAGCGTTGATTTACCAACGTTAGGACGACCAATAATAGCAAGCTTAAGACCATCAGGCTCATACATATTGTCTTGTTCAGGCATATCAGCTGTCAGAACCTCTAACAGATTACCAACACCGCGACCATGGCTGGCGGCCATTGGATACGGTTCACCCAATCCTAACGCGTAAAACTCAGCAGGTGCAGAATCATGAACGCCATCAACTTTATTGGCAACGACGTATACTGGCTTACCGAGCGTGTGCAAAAATTTGCCAATCTCAGCATCGGCGCCAATCATACCTGCGCGCGCATCAACCACAAAAACAATAATATCGGCTTCATGAATGGCCGTATATGACTGCTCAGACATATAGTCATCAATATCACCTCTGCCATCGTCTGCTTCACCAATACCACCGGTGTCTACCACGATAAATGCTTTACCTTCATATTCAGCATCACCATATTGACGATCACGGGTCAGACCTGATAAATCGGCAACCAATGCCTGACGACTTTTGGTAAACTGATTAAACAAGGTGGATTTACCGACATTTGGGCGACCAATTAAGGCGACCACAGGCTTGATACTCATGCGTTACTCTCGATGATAGGCAGTGACGGACAATGATGCCAGCGAATATGCTGCACTTGACCGCAAACTTAAATAAATAATAAAAATAAAAAGGGTATAAATAAAAAAATAGCCAATAAACCATTGGTTATTATTATCATTTAAATTAAAACGAATTCAATAATCAACCAGCAATTAATCAGCCGAATTCAAATTTTCCAAGGGCGCATAGATTACGACAAACCAAGGTTTTAAACAAGGCATTAAACGCTGACCAAGCAGCGTTTAAATTTTATAAAAACTAGCATTCTTTTATTTAAAGCTTAGATTAAAGGTTTAACGTGCCAGCTGCCAAATAGCCACTTGCCCTGATGTACTTTGGGTCATCAAGCGGCTACCTTGTACTTGTAAATTGGTAAGCGAACCTTTGGTCTGTACGCGGCTTACAATATTGCCAGTCGCAGGATCAAATAAATGCACCACTCCATCAAGGTCACCGACAGCAATATAATTGCCAATCATGACTGGATTGGTCAACTCGCGATACGCTAGTGCTTCACTTTCCCATAACGGCTGACCAGTACGACGGTTATAGGCGATGACTTTACCGTCTAAACTAGTACCAATCACTTGCTGGTTGTTGACTGTCAGAGCCTTAAGACTGGCAAGCTCGTTGACGAACATAACCTGCCGCGATGCCAAATCGATACCTAATAACTGACCGCTATAGCTAACTGCAAACAGCTGATTGTTATCAACAATGGGCATACCATCGACATCGCTCATACGCTCGACTTCACTGCTACCTGTGCCGACACCGATGCGACGTGACCACTGCGGCAGACCACTATCAGTAGTAATAGCATGCAAACGTCCATCAGCGGTAGCTATCAGTGCGGTCTTGTCATCTAATAAGGTCGGTGCTGCTGCGCCACGCACACTAATTGCTGGTACTTGGGTGGTAAACTGCCAAACAGACTGACCTGTTTGTAGCGACAAGCCATGTAACAGGCCATCATTGCCCGATAAAATCACGCGATTATTACTGATTAAAGCTGGCGTTAACACTGAGCCTGTTAGCTGCTGCTGCCAGCGTTGAGCACCTGTCATACTGTCAAAGGCCACTACTTGCCCACCACGGGTACTGATAACTGCAGTTTGACTAAACGCATCTAAAGCAACGCCGCCAGTGATTTGTTCACCGACATTAATTGACCATAGGCGCTGACCAGCATTATCGAAACCTGTCAGGTCACCGCCGCGTGATGCAATGACAATTTGTCCATCGTCATAGCCTACTTGCAAACTAAGCGGATCTTTTTTGTTGGCTTTCTTATTACCAATATCAACATTAAATACCGGCTGCAACACACTAATTGGCTGGGCAATCTGGACTAACTTTACCGGATCATTAACAACCGGTTTGATACCACGGTTACACCCAGCGACAGCAGTCGTCATCAGTGCCAACACGGCTACCTGCATAACAGTCGCTTTTATAGTCTTGCCTGTTATCATTTTATTGGAGCGAATAGAGGGGTTCATTATATGTTCTCACTACGAATAAATGGACTATTATTTAACCAATAAAAGACTAATATATTTGCTAGCAATAAAAAAGCGCTATGCATTAATATTAATAATATAACAGTATAACCTGTCTATATTATCTTATATTATTCTACCGGTTTACTGTACAGCTTTAGCAGGTATGCTTGGAGCATTGGAAACGTTAGCAGTACTAGAAACTTCACTTTCTTCAATATTTTCAATGACTAATGGCTGCTCAGGAACAGTAGACGCCTGTATAAGACTGGCCTGCTCACTGATTGGTTCAGGCACAATACCTAAGCTTTCCATTTTTAATGCCAATACTGCACGGGTTTCATTGCGAGCGCGCAATAATTCCCAAGCATTATTATAAGACTTAATAGCAGCATCTTTATTATTTTTTGCTACATAAATATCACCCAATAGCTCTTGCTGACTGGCTTCAAACGAGCTTGGCATATCATTGTTAGCTTCAGCTAACGCGGCATCCACATTGCCGGAAGCCAGCAACGTTCCGGCATAACGCAAACGGGTAACTGCACTCAAGCCAGCATCACCTAAGTCAATTGCCAAGGCTTTTTTCAAACTATCCGTTGCGCCTTTAAAATCATCACTATCGACTTGCCCGCGCGCTTTAATCATGAGCGCCTGCCATGCATAGACAGAATTTCCATGACTACTAACCAGCGCATCAATATTTTTATTGAGCTTTACGCGGCTCTCTGCTAGCGCTGTTTGTGCTGGAGCCTCTAAATCTGGATTTTGCCCAGTCAAACTTACTTCTTCATTGAGCCTTTGGATATCTGCATATTGATCAGCGGCAACGGTATCTACCCGCGCATGATTATCTTGCCAATATGTCCAGCCAAAATAGCCGGCAAGCGCCAATAAGATGACGGTAATAATGTAGCTACCATATTGCTTAAGCGCTTGCATTGAGTTGTCTGTATTTGGCGAATTAGGGGTCAAAGCCATGTTTTTTACCTGATAAAATCTAGTGTCTAGAGGTAGAGTTGCTATAAGACTCGTTGCTATTAGCATATAACTTCTAGCATATAACTACGGCAACTGAGTTTAATTACAGTCAATTATATTGAGAAATTTTCTGCATGCGATAACCAATCTTGTGCGGTAGTCGTTTGCTCACCAGTCTGCATGTTTTTAATACTAATAGTATTATCTTCAAGCTCTTGCTGCGCCAAGATCACAGTCAAAGCGGCTCCCGACTTGTCCGCCTTTTTCATTTGCGCTTTTAAGCTTGTAGCACTCGCCATTTTAATTCTTAAATCTGGACGATCATAACGTAGTTTTTGCGCATAGTTGATGCCAGCGCTATACACTTCAGGATGAGTGACCACAAAGATATCACAAGCTGACGTCTCAGCAAAAGGCGCAACCGCATCAATCAATAATAACAAGCGCTCAAGACCCATCGCAAAGCCAACAGCAGGCTCCGACTTAACTGGCTTATCATTACTATCATCACGAGCGCCGATAGATTTTAATTGCCCAACCAGACCATCATAACGACCGCCAGCACAAACTGTCGCTTGGCTACCCAGCTTATCCGTTACCCATTCAAAGACGGTTTTATTATAGTAATCAAGGCCACGTACCAAATGCGGATTGATTTCATAATCAATCTCAAGCGCTGTGAGGTAAGTTTGCACTTGTTCAAAATGCGCAATGCTATAGGCCCCCAAGAAGTCAGCCAGCTTAGGTGCATCAACCAATACCGCTTGGGTGCTTGCCTCTTTACTGTCTAGAATACGTAGCGGATTGGTGGTCAAGCGGCGTTTACTGTCATCATCTAACTGATCATGCTTATCCGTTAAATAGTTAACCAAGGCTTCACGGTAAGCATGGCGCTCGTCAAGCTCGCCTAAGCTATTCAGTTGCAGACGCATTTCGTCTTTTAGACCCAATTCTTGCCACATTAGATGAGTCATCGCAATCAATTCAGCATCAGCATCTGGCAACGGACTACCGAAGCTCTCCACCCCTAATTGATGAAATTGACGATAGCGACCTTTTTGTGGACGCTCATAGCGAAACATTGGCCCGATATACCATAATTTTGGGGTGTCTCCACGCAATAGGTTGTGTTCAATAACTGCACGTACGGCCCCAGCTGTGCCCTCAGGACGTAGTGCGAGCGGCGTCGGTGGCTCCGACTTGTCGGTAAAGCTATACATCTCTTTTTCGACAATATCAGTAGCACCGCCGATAGCACGAGCAAATAAATCAGTCTGCTCAACAATAGGCAAGCGAATATGCTCATAGCCATATCTGGCTAACACATTTGCCAATACCGCTTCTAAATGCAGCCACTTTGCCGATTGTTCTGGCAAAATATCGTTGAACCCTTTAATTGCTTTAATCATGGTACGATGACACCCTTAAACGTTATTGCTATTGTTTTTATTGTTGCAGTTAAAACTCATGCTAGTATTTAAAAGCTTTTATATTTAGAAGCTTCTAAACATCGACGCTCTCTTACCTTAAATATCGATGCTATCCTACCCGAATGATTTCGTTTTCACGTGATTTCTCTAACTCTTCGGCATGAGCGCGTACCATACTTTCAATCTCATCGACCAAATTATTGGTATCGATAAGATGGCTTTTTTCACCCATACGGTATACGAGCGATCTTTTTGCGGCACCAACGATGCCAATATCTGCCTCTTTTGCCTCACCTGGGCCATTGACCTTACAGCCTATGACTGACAGATTCATGGGTTCACGGATGTCATCTAAGCGTGATTCTAAAGCAGTCATTACTCGAATGACATCAAACTCTTGCCGTGAGCAGCTCGGACAAGCAATAAAGTTGACGCCATTAGAGCGAATATTAAGCGACTTTAAGATATCAAAACCAATTTTGATCTCTTCTTCAGGTTCAGCAGCCAGGGAGATACGAATAGTATCGCCAATACCATCGAGCAACAAGCCACCAAGCGCAATAGCAGATTTAACTGCACCCGTACGATAAACACCTGCTTCTGTAACCCCTAAATGCAGCGGATTATCAATTTGGGCGGATATTAAACGGTAGGCATCGAGAGTTAAAAACACATTACTGGCTTTAACCGAGATTTTATATTGATCAAAATTTAGGCGCTCTAAGATATCAATATGGCGCATTGCTGACTCAAGCATCGCCTCACCTGTCGGCTCACTATACTTGCGCTGAATCTCTTTTTCCAGCGAGCCCGCATTGACGCCAATGCGGATAGGAATATTGTGATAACGAGCACAAGCAACCACTTCTCGAACTTTAGCATCGCTACCAATATTACCGGGGTTAATACGTAAGCAATCGGCACCCGCTTCAGCCACCGCAAGGGCAATCTTATGGTCAAAATGGACGTCTGCTACTAATGGCACACTAACTAGTTTACGGATTTTGCCGAAAGCTTCAACGGTATCCATCGTTGGCGTAGATACCCGCATAAAGTCGGCACCAGCCTCAACACAGCGCTCGATTTGCGCGACGGTCGCTGCTACATCACAAGTATCCGTATTGGTCATACTTTGCACACTAATTGGCGCATCGCCACCAATGGCAACATCACCGACATATATTTTTTTGGTAAGACGACGGTTAATAGGCGCTGACGTTGACATACAAGAATCCTTAGGTTGAGCAAAACACATAGAAAATAAAAACAACTGCTTATAAAAACGAATGCTTAAATAAGTTATAAATTAGAGTGACAATTCAAAACTTGCGCGCTTGCCTATTGCATATTGATCTAAAACAATTATCTGCTGGTTTAATAATAAGCGCACATTATCTACATTATTAATATCAATTTTGAACGGCGGCATACCACTTAACTTGTAATCACCAGAAGTCTGGCTGCCACTAATAAGGTTGTTGCCTGAAGCGTCAGTGATATTAATAGTGGCCGTATCGGTTAGTGTTACCTGTAAAGAGGTATTGCTTAAATTTTGACTGTCATTAGCATCAGTACCTTGAGTGTTAATCGCCGCGCCTTGCGCTTGTTCTGTAGTAGTCAATTCATTAGTAACTACAGTTGGTGCTTGGTCATCTTTACTGGCATTACTGACCATACGAAATAAAAACACCACTAAAACAATTAGCGCAATAACCGCCAATATCAGTAGTGGATTAAAATGGATCCGGCTCTGGTTATCATGCTGCAAGGTGCCCATCGGTCGCAGCGGTAACTCACTACTGCTTGCTAAATGCTTAAGCGCGTCAGGATAAACGGCATCAAAACTAGTCGCTACTTCAGCGGCGTCTAAACCCAAAAACTTCGCGTAATTAATCGCAAAACCGCGCGCAAAAGCCGCTTGCGGTAAGTCAGCAAAACTTTCATCTTCAAGCGCCTGCAGATGACGCTTCAAGATAAACAGCTCACTTGATGCCTCCTCTAGGCTCAGCTTTTTACTTTGACGGGCGTGCTGCAATAGTGCCCCAAAGGATAGTTGAGCATTAGGCTGATTATCTGACGGTGATTGGGTCATGTCCAAGGAGCCTGTGGATTACTAAGCCAAGTTTTAAGCTTTTTTGCCTCATCACTTAGCGGGTAAGCGGACAAAAGCTGCTGCGCTAATTGCTGCCGTGTAGGGATATCTTTTTGAGCAGCAGCAAGCTTAATACCTTGTAATAGCAAACGCGGGCTAATACCCTGACCTTGCACCAGAATCAAAGTCTCATCATATAAGCGCTGCGCCTGCTCGATACGCTGTTGTTCAATTAACAAATCCACCAATTCAATATGGGCAATAACACTATTACGATTGCCCTCTAACGCTCGCAAAAATGCTTTTGCTGCTGCCGGATGATTATTCAGCTGCAAATAAGTGCGCCCTAAGTTTTCAAGCGCACCAATACGACCATCATAACCAAGAGTTGACCCTGCAATCTCAAACTGCTCTACCGCTTCACTATGGCGGCTCATCTGTGCCAAATAAACCCCATAGTTATTGCGTGCTTGCACAAAATCTTTATCAAAGCCAATAGCTTTCTTAAAATATCCATCTGCTTTTTCAAGATTAAGGCGACTGCCTTCTTGCTGCAATAAGACGCCCATCATATCATAGGCAGGCGCGTACCTGCTATCAGCAGCAAAAGCTTTTTCCAGTTGTTGCTGCGCAGAATCAAGGTCATTTTTACGAATATATTGCGCAGCCAGTGAGGTGCGAACCCGTGCCACTTCTTCTTTATTAGTATTACGGCCATTGTTTGGCTTTGTTGACGCTTGATACCCTGTGCCACCCAGCAAATCATTTGTTGGAGAGCTTTGACACCCTGTAAGCAGCACAGCCACTAGCGCAGTTGCTAGTAAGCAACCGTATTTTTGAGATTTGATCTGACCAGAACATACAGAACTCATTATAGCCGCCATCATAAATCTAAGGATCCGTATTAAAAAAAACACTAAAGATCATTGCTGTCATTTAACGAGACATCAGTTTAATGGATTTAGCCCGCATAAGTACAGTTTAGTTGCTATAACTACATTTCTATTATTATTGATGCAAATAAATATCTACTAGTATCCTACAAGTGGCCCATTTTTTAAGTGTTTTCACGGTCTTTAATACTTTGCTGCCAGGCCGCAGAACGTCTGGTGCGATCCGCTACTTGCCCAACCAACTGACCACAGGCAGCATCAATATCATCACCGCGTGTTTGGCGAATAGTACAGACAAATCCCGCTTCACTCAAAATATTACTAAAAGAATGAATACGGTTGTTACTTGATTTATCGTATCCTGCATGTGGAAACGGATTAAAAGGAATTAGATTAATCTTACTTGGTAAGTCACCTAATAATGCCACCAATTGCTTAGCATGGACATCACTGTCATTGACGCCATCTAGCATGACATATTCAATGGTAACGTGTTTCTTATGGCGCGGATTCACATCAAAAACGTAGTTTCTCGCTGCCGCCATCAGCTGATCTAGCGGATATTTTTTATTAATCGGTACTAATTCATTGCGCAGCTCATCATTTGGCGCGTGCAAAGATATGGCCAGTGCCACATCAAGCTCTTGCGCTAATTCATACATTTTAGGGACAACACCTGAGGTCGACAAGGTCACACGGCGCTTAGACAAACCATACGCATGGTCACTGAGCATCAACTCCATTGAGCTGACAACCGGACGATAATTCAATAGTGGCTCGCCCATGCCCATCATGACGACGTTGGTCACGTTATTTTCCCATAAGCTATGATCGACATCATCCAAACTGTCCTGAGCATCAGTCATATAAGACGCATTGGCCACCCACAACTGACCAAGAATTTCGGCGGCAGTCAAGTCACGCTCAAAGCCCTGCTTACCGGTACTACAAAAACTACAATCTAGTGCACAGCCGACTTGCGATGAGACACACAAAGTCTTACGGCCATTGATTTTGCTATCATCTGCCGGTATCAATACGGTTTCGACCAACGAACCACCGGTCACTTCAAACACCCATTTACGCGTGCCATCCTCACTATATTGGCGATGAATAACTTTAGGCGGAATCACACAGGCGTTGGCTGATAATTTATCACGCAAGCCTTTGCTTAAATTGGTCATCTGCTCAAAGTCAGTAACTCCTTGCTGATAAATCCACTTAATTACTTGGGTTGAGCGAAATGGTTTTTCACCAATACTTTTAAAATAATCAGCGAGTTGCGCTTGCGTCATTCCTAACAGATTGGTTTTTGCCTGTGCCTCATCTAATAGCTTGATGCTATTGTTACGTTTAGCTGGGGTGTGCGCTTGTACTGGCTGAGCGCGCGTGGCAGTGGTTGCGGCATTAGTTTTGATGAGAGTTGACATAAACGGTGACCTGTTAGCATAGGATTAGGTATGCAATAAAATGGGCTATTAGCAATCCATTATGAGCGCAGATAGTATGGTTTATTATATAGTAAACCTATGCTGATAAAGGATTGATAACGTTATTTAATTTTTAGTAGTTAGTTTTATAAACAATGGTTAACTACTAAAATCCTATTATAGGATAAAGAAATATTTATAATGAGGGAGGTTATTAACTATTTCAATGAAAAATCGACCGACTGACACAATCAGTAGTAGGTCAAACGGCTTATACCCTCTTGGATATAAGCCGTTTAGCAATGCTATTTTATTGCAACACTACTACTTAATACCTAGCGCGTACGTGCACATACTTCATCATCATTGAAGAAGTAGCTAATTTCACGTTTGGCTGATTCAGCTGAATCTGAACCATGAACCGCATTTTCGTCGATGCTGCTCGCAAAGTCAGCACGGATAGTGCCTTTGTCAGCATCTTTTGGGTTAGTTGCACCCATGATTTCGCGATGTTTAGCAATCGCGTTTTCACCTTCTAACACTGATACTAATACTGGACCTGACATCATGAAAGATTTTAGGTCGTTGTAGAATGGACGTTCGGCATGCTCAGCGTAAAAACCACCCGCTTTTTCATCATCTAACTGTTGCATTTTAGCTGCAACAATTTTTAAGCCAGCTTGTTCAAAACGGTCATAGATAGCACCGATATGGTTGCCGCCAACAGCGTCAGGTTTGATGATGGATAGAGTGCGTTCGATAGCCATAAAAAGCTCCTAATAAATAAGTGAAAGAATGAATGGTTTTATTGTCTGTAACCACAGCACTTAACCACTTTATAGTTGGTTTACTAAGTGTGTGACTGTTAGCTATTATAATGATTGGCGCTATAAATGATAGGGGCAATTTAAAATCAGCGTTGACCTGAACGTAAACTTGACCATGATTAATAGCAGTTATCGCGCTCACTTACAATCATAACGCTTAATGGAAACCACTTGTAAGCGCTAGAATAAAAAATCTCTAGCGCTTAGGTCTAGAGATTTTTTATTCTTGAGTAAAGCATAGGTAGTAGGATTATAGAACGATATTTTATGCGGCAAAGTGCAAGTTAATGTTTAACCGCACTGTATTCATCTATCTAAATTAATTATCAGGCTACTCTCCTAAGCGACTGTCTCGGCAACTCCCAGCGGCACATTCACGCACCCGTTCATTTAAGAAGTTCACCCGATTAGTAGTCGTGCGGGTAGCGCAGCCTATGTTGACATAAAAACCCGCTTCATTATTATAACTACACTTATTATTACGCTCGCGCATCCAAGCAAGTTGACCGCGTTTTAGGATGGCTTTTTGGCTGTTATTGAGCAGTTTGTTTAATTTACCGTAAGAATTATTGAGCTCTTTGTCTGCTTCTAAATATACTTTAGTTAGACAATATAATCCGTCAAAGTCATTAATAGGCTTATCACAGTTTTGCGCACCCCAAGACAGCGTGGGAAGCATAAAGATTGCGGAAGTCAGCAGTACTAGAGATGAGTTGCGAATAGAATGCTTGATAATATTGATTGTCATATTTATTCCCTCTTATCATTTGAGCGTTGGTAAAACTCCTTCTCACCGAATGATATTTACTCAGATAAAAACAATATGATTAAACTTTATCTTAACCCTTTTCAACCCACTGTATCTTGATTTAATGTAATTAATAAGATAATAAAATTTATCCAAACTGATACTAAAAAGCTGATATAAAAATCCCAATGCTGAGCATTGGGATTTTTATATCATAACGAACTGTTTTGGCTATATTATAAGTAAATTGGCAACCAAATTAAGCATCGTACGGATCACGTAGAACGATAGTTTCTTCACGGTCAGGACCGGTTGAGATGATATCAATTGGGCAATCAATCAACGCTTCGATACGTTTGATATAAATTTTGGCATTTTCAGGCAAATCATCATAATTGGTGACACCAACGGTTGATTCGCTCCAGCCTTGTAGGGTCTCATAGATGGGCGTTACCGACTCATAGAACTCAGCATCATGCGCGCCAGCACATTCAGTTTCTGGCAACTCATAACCAACGCCGATAAGTAGCTCTTCTAAACCGTCTAAGACGTCAAGTTTAGTCAAGCAGATACCCGTTAGTGAGTTTAATACCACAACACGGCGTAAACCGGCGGCATCAAACCAACCACAGCGACGCGCACGTCCTGTGGTTGCACCAAATTCATGACCAACTTTGGCTAAATGGGCGCCAACATCATCAAATAATTCAGTTGGGAACGGACCGCTACCCACACGCGTGGTATAAGCTTTAGTGATACCAAGCACGTAGTCTAAATACAACGGACCGATACCGGTACCCGTCGATACGCCACCAGCGGTGACGCTTGAACTGGTCACAAACGGATAAGTACCGTGATCGATATCAAGTAGCGTACCTTGCGCACCTTCAAACATCAGATTTTTACCGGCACGGCGCAACTGGTCAAGCTCTTCGGTCACATCAGTAACCATGCCTCTGATTTCTTCTTTCCACTCTTTACAAAGCTTAAGCGTCTCATCAAAATCAATCGCATCAACTTTATAATACTGCGTCAGTTGGAAGTTATGATATTCGATTAAGTTATGCAATTTTTCTTCTAAATCATCACGGAACAAATCAGCAAGCTTAATGGCACGGCGCGCTACTTTGTCTTCATAAGCAGGCCCAATACCACGACCCGTCGTACCGATTTTACCGCTACCGCGCTTGGCTTCACGTGCTTGATCAAGTGCCACGTGATACGGCATGATAAGTGGGCAGTTTGGAGAAATACGCAAACGCTCACGCACTGGTACGCCGTTATCCTCCAGACCTTTCATCTCTTTAAGTAGCGCATCAGGTGCGAGCACCACGCCATTACCAATAAAGCAGGTAACGCCTTCGCGTAGAATACCAGATGGGATTAAGTGTAAAACAGTGGTTTTACCATCGACTACCAATGTATGTCCAGCGTTATGTCCGCCCTGAAAGCGTGCAACTGCTGAGGCTTTTTCAGTGAGTAGATCGACAATTTTACCCTTGCCTTCATCGCCCCACTGGCTACCTAAAACTACGACATTCTTACCCATGATCAATCCTTACCTTTATGTATTGAGGTGTGTGCAATAACCATTTAAATGCTAAAAAAAACAAACGTTAATAGTATTTGCTGCTAAAACTAAGTTTAAAAAACGATAAATTAAAGGGTTGCTAACTGCCATTGTTTGTTCGCCACGCTTAGTCGATGCGTAACGCCTACAGGACAGTCGTCGGCATCAAGCGGCATGGTCACGCGATAGCCTTGCTGACGTAGGCTAGCAACTTGCTGCTGTAATGTCTGTAGCTCTGCATCATCGGCAGTATTCATAGCGCTATAATCAACAATAACAACGGTCGGCTTATCGAGCTCAATATGAGCCAACAAACGGCTGACATCCATACTAAAGCCCGTTGCAGCGCGAGGCTGTTGCTTATTACTATGACCGCTGCTTTGACTATTACTGTGCAAGCTGTCAAAACGTCCACCGCGAACCAACGGTTGGGTTTCGCTATTGATATAACCGTTAAAAACGATACCAGTGTGATAGTGATAACCTGATAGCTCAGTCACGTCAATACTAACCTGGCATTGCCATTGATCTTGCAAATGACGGGTTAAGCGTTGCAACTCATCTACGGCTTCTGCAATTTGTGTATCTTGTCGGGCGGCATCTGACAGCTTGGTCAATAACGTTACCATATTATGCCCAAAACGCGCCAACACATAAAAATCATCACCCATCGATAATGCTTGGCAGACACATTTGAGCTCAGGCAAGTTCTTATTAGCATATAAGTGCATGAGCTGCTTAGTGTCACTATCAGACAACTGCGCCAATACTGCCAAGCGCTTGAATATGGCCACATGACCCAAGTCAATATGTAATGCTGCACTCATATTTAAGCTATTTATCATACTAAACAGCACATCTATGAGCTCAATATCAGCGGTCAGCGACGTACAACCAAAAATCTCCGCGCCCAATTGGAGCGGGATACGTGAGCCAAATAAGCCTGATGGCAAGGTATGAACAACGTGGCCTGCGTAACAATATCGTGCAATACCTTTGCCACCCCAATGCGCATCAATACGCAAAATTTGCGGCGTAATATCCGCCCGCAGACCCATTAAACGACCAGTAACTTGGTCAATAATCTTAAAAGTTTGACGTTTTAAATCTTCTGATGCCTCACTGAGCAACGACTCAGTGAACTCAATCATGGGCGGACACACCATCTGATAGCCGTGAGTAGTAAGCTGTTGGGTCAACTGATGACGTAGCATTTCTTGTTTTTGGGCATCTTCAAATAAGACGTCAGCCACGCCATCGGGCAGCAGCCAGCTATTGGCGACTTCAGCAGCGTAATTGCTTAAAGAGAAGGTACTTAAATCAGAGATAGAAGCAGATACAGAATCACGGTTAGGCGCACTGTTACTAGGGCTTAACGAGGCGGGTACAGCAGAATTAGAACTTGCAGACACAATAAATCCTTGTTTGGTGTATCGCTTACCAAAAAACGCGGCATTATAAGAGAGTGTTTATTATTAAATCAATGAGACGCACTTGCTGTTTTTAGGACAGTGTTTTTAACGCGCAACCTCATCAGCCCAATTATCATAAACGAGTTAGGTAACACCAAAATGGCAATAATAAATATTGACTTAAAACTGAATTAGAATAACAAAACGACTCAATTAGTGCGATAAAGAATCACGGCACTTTATGCCCAAGTTTAGCATAGCTGCCAAGTTTCGCCTAGTCGCAATTAAGGTTAATATTGAATTGAAACAGTCCTAATATTTAATGGCATCGTTATTGATAGTCAGGGTTATCTAGCAAAATACAGTCAGCATATATAACAATTTTTGAGAGTAGTCGGTCAACTTTTTAGCTTTTATATTGTAGTTATACTAGGTCTTAAATACCACTTATTAACTGACTTAGATCCTACTCTAGTATCGTTACCGACGCTATTTACACTACGCCTACACGCTGGACTCATGTTACACTGACGCAACTTTTTATAGGCTCATTATTTTGGCTCATCCTTTATAACCAACTATTATAACCAATTATTTGTTGTTTTATAATGAATGGTTTATAGCCAATATTTTTCCACCACTCATCTATCCTATTATATATCACGGAGATCTTATGTCCTCTGACTATCATCCCAATCCTGCCATTAACCAAACCAACGTGTTAGGTACTGAGCTTGCCAGCTGCTGTTTTGACCCCATTACCGGTTATTACCGTAATGGCTTTTGTCACACTGGCAATCATGACGTCGGTCAACATACCGTTTGCGTCAAGATGACCAGTGAATTTCTAAACTTCTCCTCTAGCCGCGGTAACGATTTGATTACCCCCTTGCCTGAATACAACTTTCCGGGTCTACAACCAGGCGATTATTGGTGTATCTGCGCCCTACGCTGGGTTGAAGCGTTAGACTTCGACGTTGCACCACAAATCAAGCTGACTGCTTGTCACGAAAGCTTATTAACCCTAGTTGATATGGACACCTTAAAACGCTATGCCTTATAAAGCATAGATAGGTTTTCATTAATAATACTAATTTATCACAAATTAAGGGAGGGCTATGAATCAGGATAACGACCTGTTGGTCAGCACCAAAACTCGCATCACCCCTGACACCAATCTCAGCCGTATTTACTCTGATAATACGGCCGAACTGCCATACACAGACAATTTTGACAGCTATATCTATGGCGATGCGGATGCAACACCAGAAGATACGATTGAGACCATGACGGTCTATGACCCCGAATCTGAGCGCTATGAAGACATTGATGTCTCAAGCGATGATGAGGTGGTCAATTGCTACGCCTATTCACGTAAAACCGGTGAGCCCATTAGTAAAATAGGGCTGAGTGATGTCAGCCGCGCCTTGACCAATAATGGACAGTTTATTTGGTTGGGTCTGTATGAGCCCAGTCTGCAAACTATCGCTGAGGTACAAGATGCATTTGATTTGCATGAGCTGGCGATTGAAGATGCGTTCGCTGATCATCAACGTGCTAAAGTCGAAAGTTATGATAACGACACAATATTTGTAGTGATACGTACCGCTAAGCTTGAAGATAACGTGATTCGCTATGGTACGACCGCGATATTTATGGGTAAAAACTATCTGATTACTATCCGTAATGGCCCCTCAAACTCTTATGCCCCAGTACGCGAGCACTGTAACCGACGCCCTGAAAAATTACGTATGGGGCCTATTTTTGTCCTGCACGCTATTCTTGATTTTATTGTCGATAACTATATGCCGGTTACAGATCGCTTAGGCAGCTATCTGCGTGAGCAAGAGCGTAATATTTTTACCTATGAGTTTAATAAAGAAACGCTAAAAAACTTATATGAATTAAAATCACAATTGGTGCATATGCGCGCGGTTATTTTACCGGTACAAGATATCTGTAAGTTTTTTATCAATCACAATAAAAGTGATTTGGTATCCCCATTTTCGCATGCTGCTAAGCCCTACTTTCGTGACGTTAATGACCATTTGCTCCACTCTTTAGATGCCATTAATGGTCTTAATGAGATGCTCAGCGTCGTCATGAATACTTACTTGGCTATGGTTAACATGGGACAGAATGAGGTGGTACGTAAGCTTGCTGCGTGGGCTGGTATCTTAGCCGTACCGACCGCGATAGCAGGTATATATGGGATGAACTTTGACTTTATGCCTGAGCTTCATTGGAAATATTCATACCTTTTTGTCATTGGATTTATCGGTTCATTGTGTAGTTTCTTATATCTTAATTTTAAAAGGTTGGGCTGGTTGTAGCGATAAAATAATAACTCAAAAACAGCATTCTTACGCATGCTGTTTTTTTATTTAGATGATTGATAATAATTATCATTTGTAATAGTATTCGCAACGTTTGTTACCATTACTCTGCCGACATTTACCTATTGATACTTATTACCGAGGATTCTATGCGTTTATCCCATCTGGCCCAGACATTAGCTTTCACTACAGCAGCATTGTTACTTACTGCCTGTGGCAATGACTCTGAGGAACACACGACTGTTCGCGATGTGACGCCGCCGCTACTAACCACTAATGGTGACTTTAACGACGGTTATACCGGTGTGGCAGCGGTATTCTTATCAGGACAAGTGCAAGACGATGGTGGTTTAAAATCAGTGACTTATCATCTTAACGAGCAGCCAGTGGAGTCCTTGAACGTCGATAGTGAAGGATATTTTGACGATCGTGTTTTATTAAAATTAGGCAGTAATGAGCTAACGTTAATGGCAACCGACAATGCGTGCAATGTTATGCGCTCAGCTAAGACTATTTATCTTGGCGATAAAGTAGCAGCCTGCGGGACGTGATAGCTGCACTAGCAGTAAGAATGATTGCCGCCTTGATATCAGCGTGATAGCAGGTATTGATAACGCAGTCATGGTAGCACCTGGCTACAGCCATAACTTAGTGCTCACCGAAGATGGAACGGTTTGGGCATTTGGGGCCAACGGTCAAGGCCAGCTTGGTAATGGCAATACGACTAATACCACCAGTAATAGCACACCTACCAAAGTCGATTTCTCGGCAGCAACTGATATTGGTCATATTGTACAAGTAGTGACGAGCGCTAACTCCTCTTACGCGCTTGATGATAGAGGGCAGGTTTGGGGTTGGGGCAGCAACGCTTATGCCAACCTCGGTAATGGCCAAGAGTGTAATAAAGCCAACAACTGCATCAATATCAATGCGACTCCAATGCTTATTAAGGTCATAACCACGGATGATAATAACGCTACTGTAACTGCTACTGAAAAAGTGATTCAACTGGCCGCTGGCAAGGATCATGTCTTAGCACTCACCAGTAAAGACGCGGTTTATGCTTGGGGACTCAATACCGCCAGCCAAGTGGGATACAATGCTGAGAAAAATGGCGAAAACAATGCCAATACGGCTAACGCTTGGGCAGATATCATCACCACACCAACCAAACTGCCATGGTTTGCGGATAAAGATGTGCGCCGTGTGTACGCCAATGGCAATGCCAGCTATGTATTGCTAGACAATGGCAAAGTCTATCCTTGGGGTATGTTTGGTGAGACTGATGGCACAGGTAAAACCATCTATAACGATTTAAATGAGCCAACTGACAAGCTACCAAGTTTAACCAACATCGATAATATGGCGATGGGAACCATGCATCTGATTGCCCATGAAAAAGCCGATAACCAGAATAAAAATGGCAGCCTATTCACTTGGGGGTGGAGCTTTGAGGGCTCATTAGGCAATAAAGACACCACCCATATCTGGATGTATAACAACCCTATTCCAGTGAACTTATCGAGTCAGCTATAAGCCCGCGCGGCTTGTTAATAAATATTTAACAGCAATGGTTTCAAAAAAAGGGCGCACATCTTATGCTGCCCTTTTTAATTTTAGAGAACCTTGCACCATTGTTATTTATTACCTAGCTATTGTTTATACCCTCATTATTTTGATAAAACCATACTTTGTTCAGGTAACCCCATGTCCTTGCTGTTCAGCCCACTACCCCGTTCAACACCTCAATCACCTTTATTAGCAGCAATCTTGCGTATGACTCTATTAAACTTGAGCATATTAACTATAGCCTTAAGCCTCATTGCTTGCGGTAACTCAGATGATAATAGCCCTGGCGTACCCAGCACGCCTGATACCCCAAGCAACCCTACTCCGCCGACCTCCCCAGATACAGGTGAGAATCATGGTGGCGAGAGCGATAATGGCAGTAACGATACAGCAGATACCAATTGGCTACCAACTGGTGGAGCGGCCACGATAGCTGCGGACATCACTCGTCCGTTTTTGCAAATTATACCCAACCTACCCAGCAACACTTTAGGCGGTGTGTCACCAGGGCGTGAACTCTTTATTACCCATTGGACACCCGCTGGTGAAGGTCGGGTATTATTCGATGGAGTCGGCCCACTCTTTAACGCCAATGCTTGTACTCAGTGCCATAGCGCCGAAGGTCGTAAGCCGGTTTATGCTGCTAATGGCGAGTTAAATGATGCCATTTTATTTAGACTGGGCAATAAACAAGGGCTGGCACACGGTTATTATGGCGAGCAAATGCAGCATCAAAGTATCACTGATAGCACAGGTGTGAAGATTGCGACTGAAGGTAAAATGCAGTATGTCAACACAGCCGCCACTGACAATACCCCAGCCGGTATCCGCTTTAACTTTACCCCTACCGATGCCAATCAGCCTTTAGGAGATACGGCCATTAGCGGACGCATTTCTCCACAACTGGTCGGTATGTGGCTGCTTAATTTGATTCCTGCGGCCAACATTATTGCAGCTTCTGACCCCGATGATAGTAATAATGACGGCATCAGTGGCCGCGTACATTGGGTTAATGAAGGCCGTGAGCAAAAAATAGGCCGCTTTGGATGGAAAGCCATTAATACTAGCCTGCGTATCCAAAATGCCAATGCGATGTCACAAGATATGGGCCTGACAACTTCTGTATTTATGGAGCCTAACTGTACGGTTAATCAGCCCATTTGTTGGACAGCTGCCAACGGGGGTAACCCAGAGGTGTCAGATAGTAGCTTGGATGCTGTGACAGATTTTATGACCGCTTTGGCAGTGCCAGAGCGTCGAACTGGTGATTTACAGACCTTTAATAAAGGCGCGAATTTATTTGCGCAAACGGGATGTGCCAGTTGCCATACTCCTAAGCAAAAGACTGGGGACAGTATCCGCTTCCCCCTATTATCGCAGCAAACCATTTATCCTTATACTGATTTGTTACTGCATGATATGGGTGCAGGTCTAGACGATGGGGTAAAAGAGAAAAATGCAGAAAGCTTTGAGTGGCGTACGCCGCCACTTTGGGGCATAGGTATCGTCGCTCGTGACGCGCAGGCACGTTTTTTACACGACGGTCGCGCCAGCACTTTAACCGAAGCCATACTCTGGCATGGCGGTGAAGCTGAGGCTACTAAGTTACGTTTTAAGCAACTACCATCTGAAAAAAAAGAGACATTGTTAACCTTTTTACAAGGTATTTAACTTCACTTAAAAGACGATTTATTGAAGTTTAATATAAACATAAGACTAAAATTTAGGCATAAAAAAGGGCTGAATCATTAGCCCTTTTTTATGCCTAAACATTTTGTTTACTATTTAAAGCTTAGCTAATCATACTGGCATCAAGACCAGCAGACTTTTCAGCAGCAGCGACCGTTTGACGAATAAGAGTATTGATTGTCATAGGACCCACACCGCCCGGTACTGGAGTATACGCACCAGCAACTTCCTTCATACCGTCTCGTTGCGTGTCGCCCACACCACCATTTTCTGAAGGATGGAAACCAGCATCGATAACGACTGCCCCTTTTTTAATCCACTCTGTACGAATCAGCTCCGGCACACCCACTGCCCCGACAATGATGTCAGCACGCTTAACATAAGCGGCCAAATCTTCAGTATGTGAATGGCACATGGTCACGGTACAGTTAGCGTTGAGCAGCATCATTGCCATCGGCTTACCTAAGATAGGACTACGACCGACCACAACCGCTTCTTTACCTGCCAGCTCAATATTATAATGACGTAGCAGATGCATGACGCCTTGCGGGGTGCAAGAACCGAAAGCTGGCTCACCCATGCTCATACGCCCAAAACCCAGACAGGTCACTCCATCGACATCTTTTTCTAGATCAATCTGCTCAAAGCAGGCACGCTCATCAATATGGGCAGGCACTGGATGTTGCAATAAAATACCATGCACGTCTTGGTTGTCATTAAGCTCATCAATCTTAGCCAACAGCTGCTCAGTAGTAGTAACGCTTGGCAATTCCACCTTCATAGAGTCCATACCAACACGCTTACAAGCGTTACTTTTCATACGTACGTAAGTCGCTGAAGCAGGATCATCACCTACCAAAATGGTCGCCAAAATTGGCGTGCGACCCGTTTTTTCTTTAATAGCATCAACGCGCACGCGCAGATTTTCCTCTATCTGCTTTGCTAGCACTTTACCGTCCATCACAATAGCTGACTTAGGATCAGACGACGGCTTATCCTCTTCCATTTTAGTCTCAGTTAACGTAGCATTTGGCATAGCAGGTGACATAGTAACTCCAGCGATTAAGCGACAAAAAGTAAAGACAGTGCGAGCAGACCCTCTACACATCTGCCTTGTACTCGCATTTATAGGAGCCGGAATCTATAAAAGCTATCATTTATAAATCCAACCTTAACCCCTAAAACAAGCACTAAATTAAGCATGGTATTGTACCTGCATCACAACCAAAAGCCCAGTCGATCACACCTCTTAGCTCGAAATCCTTTGCTCACACCCATAATAACATAAGAATAATAGTTAGCCTTCTCATAGAAAACTTAATATTATCTCCGATATAAGATAACGTTTTTAGTAATAATGTGGCTATAAAAGCTACAGGTATAATAGATAAAGAAAATTTGGCAAAGAAATGACTTGTAATTTAAATTATTTTTGCTAATATAGTCCACCTTGATTGGCTGGATAGCAAAGTGGTAATGCACTGGACTGCAACTCCTTGATCGTCGGTTCGATTCCGACTCCAGCCTCCAATTATTTTGGTCAAATTAATTATAAATGATGCTAATTTTGTCTTGCATTGTTAGTATAATCGCTTATAATAGCGACCACTATCTAGCAAGTTGATTGCTTATTTAATAGCTTTCATCTTATAGATAATACAAGTTTTGCCCGGGTGGTGAAATTGGTAGACACAAGGGATTTAAAATCCCTCGCTAGCAATAGCGTGCCGGTTCAAGTCCGGCTCCGGGTACCATTACATAGTTCTATACTATCTTATAGAATAACTAAAGCCTCTGATATCAGGGGATTTGTTGTATCTAGTGTTCTATACTGTCCTACTGTATCTATCCCAATCCATGCATCTGATGTACACTGTCATGTACACCGGTTTTTAAATGTACATTGGGGTATCAGTCATGGAACAGCGTAAGCCTATCAGCTCCGATAGGAGCATCAGTAGTCATAAAGCTGAAGACAAAGAATACTTGGTTCCTGTCAAAGGATGTCCCAAGCTATATCTAATGGTTAGACCGAACGGTACTAAGTCTTGGGTCTATCGCTACCTATCCCCTACTTACTCAAAAAATCGAAGACTTTCCCTTGGCGTTTATCCAAACGTCTCGTTTGCTCGTGCCTGTGATATTTGGCGAGAGAATGAAGACTTCATTACTAAAGGACTAGATCCAAAAGAGCATCGTGAAGAGATAAGACATATTCTTGTTAGTAAAACTAAAAACTCTTTTAATCACTTTGCTTGGGAATACTTCGATACTCTCGAACAAACTCAAAAAGTTAATTCGTAAGAAGGGTCGCTTAGAGCTTATATGCTCCTACATTGGCAATGAGCCAATTAGTGAAATTGACTCACCTAGAATGCTTAAAGTGCTTTTAGACATCCAAACCAAGTCTTTAAATAAAGAGGGTAAACCTACTGACAAAGCTGAACGCTGTGCAGGTATCGCTAGTGACGTATTTGTGTACGCTAGTGCTCGTGGGTTCTGTAGTACCAATCCCGCCTCATTAATTAAAAGCCAATTAGCAAAATCCAGTTACGGCCATCGCCCAGCTGTTACCAAGCCAAAAGAATTAGCCAAGTTATTACGAGCCATCGAAACAGTAGAAGGGGATTTGAATACGATCAACTCCCTTAGGCTATTAGCATTACTCTTTGTCCGTAATGGCGATCTACGACGGATGAGATGGTCGGATTTGGACCTAGAGGCTAGCAGATGGCAGTTTAAGCCCTTGAAGGGACAAGGCAAAGTAAACATGGTTAAAGATATGGTTGTCCCTCTACCACGGCAAGCAGTAGCAATACTACGTGAGCAGCAAAAGATTAATGGTCATACTGAATACGTTTTTTTTAGCGAAACGGCAAAAAAACATAATATCATTTCAGACGCTACCGCTAATAATCAACTACACAAACTAGGCTATCAAAACATACATTGTGCGCATGGCTTTAGAGCCACTGCAAAGACCATCATGCAAGAGCACCTTAAGTACCCTCTCTTGCTTGTAGAGATGGCATTAGGACATACCACTAAAGATCCTAATGGGGCTGCTTATGGCCGTTTTGAGTATATTGATGATCGTAGTGATATGATGCAGAAGTGGGCTGACTACTTGGATGCTTTAAGGGATGGTAAAGATACAGCAGAGTTTAGAGCAGATGCGCACACCAAAGCCGACTCTACTGCTCAGCTGCAATCATTGATTGATCAGCTAGGAGAAGATAAAGTGTTTGAGTTGCTTAATAGCAGGGTCTCAAACTAAGGTTTAAAATTTATTAAGTAATATACTATTAATTAAAAAACCTTATCAACTACTACTTAAACGATTAATTTATTGTACTTTAAACTATTCGGCTAGAATAGCTACAGTTTTTCGCAAATATCTAAATTTATTTAAACAAAATCCTCCCAACCTATTTGCTCAGATAAGTAGGTTATATAATAACCCTCTACTCTTTACTGAATAATAAGGATTTAAGATTTTAATCCTTATTAATACTTGACCGATCTTAGGTTAGTTACTCTCTACCAATCCACTACCCACAACGTGTCTAAGACTATGTATAAAGGCAGCCTGAAAAGATTCGTCTTGAATAAACTGCTTATAAAAGTCTAGCTCCTTTCGGCGACCTGCCACGACTATTTCTTTAACCATACTTTCAAACTCAAGCTTCTTATGCTGTGCATCATTGGTATCAACGTATTTATGTTTAAAGTCAGCACGTTCAGTTAGCCGTTTAGCAAGGCTTATGAATTTGACTCGCTGCTCTTCAGGGGTGAGACCCCAGTTTTTAAACCAACGCTCATTAAAGTCATTAATAATTTTCTCTAATTGATCCTCTTCATTTTTTAAGAGTGCTTCATTCGGTATTTTAGTCGGTGACTTATCCCGAGTTTGTTTGATACTTGGGTTTTTTAGCCAGCGCTGTAACGCGGTTTTACTAACGTTATAAAAAGTACAAGCCTGACGGATACTCATGTCTTTGTTTTTAACACTTTTAATCACTTGTGCTCGAAAATCTGCTGAATAGGTCATTTGTTCTTCTGCTATTTCGCTTGTTTTAAAACGATTGTATTTTATTTATAAAGAACTGACTATAAGAACAAAGTTATTTTAATAATGAAGAATTGAGAACTAACGATGCACTAGAAGCTGGTGCACATACATAGCTTATCTCATTTGGGTTGTTGAAGTTATTTAGCCACTTTCAACCGCATGATTTTGTAACATTCAAATCTATCATATACTTCATATCTAGATAGATTAATACCGATAGTTCTGTCTTAAAGTTATACGTGAAGTAACATACTTCATGTATAACATCATAAAAATATTAATTATAAAAGACTTTTTTATCGTCAAGAGACACCCTACACCCCTTTACGCTACTGACTTTACGTAAATTAATACAAGAAAGACTATTAGGTTAATCTGCCGCCCGTAATGGCTTTTAGTTGTTGTTATCTCCGGTACTATATCTGCCACCTGATATACACCGCAATTATGAAATTCTCATCATATAAGTCTCGCTAGAGATGCATCTATTTTTAGTAAATAATCTCATATATTCAAAAACACTCCTTTAAGAGTTTTTACAGCAAGATGCTTGGAAACTACTTTAGATAATTCATCTTAATTTATTGTCACTGTTCCATCTTTGTTTGCAGTGAAATCGTGAGACTCAACTTCTATCTTTGTCTAATTGCTCATGTTCATTACTCTGCCTAAGTGTATATCGTATTAAAAATATACTTCTGACTAAGTAGCTGAACTCTTACGGAGACATAAAAAGGCTTGGGAAGAGGCTAAGTCTTGACTAAAGTAGGTGATACACCCCGCTACAAGGGAAAATAGCTTATGATGGATATTACCATTTACACAAAGGAGTGTGAAAGTCCGAAGACAAGAAATTACTGTTACACTGGTATAGGCAACAATAAAAAAGGATAACGACATGCTAACTATAGATCAAAAAATAGCGCAGAAAGAACATGAACTAAGCCTTCTTAAATCTCAAAAAAGCGAACTAAAAACAGAACAAAAGGTCGTAATAGGTGGTATGTTTTTATCACTATCCAAAGATAACCCTGCAATGGCTCAAATGGTATTAGACAACCTTAGAAAGCACATAATAAGCAATGATGATGTAGGCAGGATTAAACCATTGCTAGACGAATTGCAAGCCTTAGCCAACAATCCCACCCGTAATAAAGATTTTAGTATCTTCAACGAATTTATAAATAAGCCTGGAAACTCAATCTAAACTTAACCCTAAAAGATTCAAAGCTATGAAGAAGATACTTGTTGTATTACTTACTATCACATTCGCTACCTCTGTGTTTGCTACAAGTGGACGTACTAACTCCGCTGGGTGTCACAAGTCAAAAACTGAAGGTTACCATTGCCATTAAGATTGGTTGATTACAATTACGGCACATCATGACAGGCTTAAGTTTTAAAATGTAAAAATAGCCATTAGGCAAAATCCTAATGGCTATTTTTTTACCTATATCGTAATATATAAAATTTGGAATACATTGAGTTTGATGAGATGTTATTAAATGCAGTTATAGAGTATACCTAAAAGAGATATGTTCAGCACTGTCTAAGGATATGTTCCCCCTAGTGAAGACTTGAATGTTCGGCTGTGTGCTATATACGCCAATAAATTGAGCTATTAAAATAATGCCAGTGTACTTCGTTGTGTACATGCAGTAAGCTTTTCGAGGGTATATTAAGTTATTTTTGATCTACCATAACGTCTGTTATGGGAATATATTTGGTGCGCTATTAAGGTATTAAACCGTGGGCTGTATGCCTATAACTTACGGTCTTTTTGCATCTGTTATTCTAATTTAGACAATATTATTAGCAACTATAGACTTACGATACCCTGCCTTTAGACACAATCCACGCAACGTTATTTTTATATCAAATACTTTTCAGGATTCACATGCTCTAGATACGATTTAAGACAAGGATTATGATCAGCCCAGCTTGCAGAAACATGCAATTCCTTCTTAATATTACTGTTTGGGAAAAAGCCTCCTATTTCTTCAATAGTAAGATCATATTAATTATAGGGCCAGCTGTCACATGATGAATTTTTTACTGAAATGCGCATGCAAGGTATTAAGCATTTAAGTCAGGTTCGTACCGACTTACTAGAAACTACAGGTGGCTTTAGCGTATTGTTATATCCGCACGATGAGGTGCGTTATGGCTTACCCCTACTCCCCAAGCAATATCAAGCTGTCACTCAGATAGATGCGGAACATCTCTATGCTTGTACGTATTTTGGCCATGTTGATCGTCCTTCAGCGCCTGATGAGTTCTGGGGTCGCTGTTATAATAAATGTAGGAGCCAGAGTAGAGCTATCAATAATAGGATTGTCAGACAATTCAATTTTATTAATTTCTCCCTTTATCGATATTAAAAAAGCCTATGACTGCGGTCACAGGCTTTTTTTAATTAGACTCACTTGATTAAGAGCGTTTATTTAATAGGCATGACCGTACAAACATTATTTAGCGTCTTTACGTAGTAGGTCGCTTTTAAGAGCTTGCTGTTCTTTTAGATGACGCTCTTCCCAATAGAGGGCATTTTTAATACCGATTTTAACGGGGTCAAAGGTATAGCGTGTCACTCCCGCTTTACGCTGGGCTTCATAGTCTTTAAGAACTTTCATAGTGGGCCGTGCCATAAAGAAAATGATTAAAATACCAACTATGTTTAGCCACGCTATCAATCCAACTCCGATATCACCAATGGCCCAAATATAGCCTGCTGAGTTGAGCGCGCCATAAGCAATCATCACCATCATCAAGATTTTGACAAGGAATAAACCAATTCTATTGGCTTTAGGACCAATAAAGCGAGTCAGATAGACCACGTTTACTTCAGCAATGTAGTAGTTGGCCACAATGGTGGTAAAGGCGAAGAAGAAGACGGCAATGGCAATAAAAATATTACCGAAAGCACCATATACAGACTCCATTGCCATTTGGGTAAAGGCGGGTGAGTTAATTTCTGTCCCAGCAACGAGGTTTTGTACCAAGTATTGGCCTTCAGGTAGTGTGCCTTGAATGTTATAGGTACCCATGGTTAAAATCATAAACGCTGTTGCTGAACACACCAATAACGTATCGACATAGACGGAGAACGCCTGTACCAAGCCTTGCTGCGCCGGATGATCAACTTCTGCAGCCGCCGCGGCATGAGGGCCTGTACCTTGTCCAGCTTCGCTGGAGTAAACGCCGCGTTTCACACCCCAACCAATGGCTGCCCCTAAACCTGCTTGAGCGGTAAAGGCATCGCCGACGATCATACCGAATACCTGCGGGATCATCTCGAACCTGCTAATCATAATGATCAAGGCCAAAACAATATAGCCGATCGCCATAAAGGGCACCGCAAACTCGGTAACCGTTGCAATGCGTTTAATACCACCGAAAATGATAATACCAAAGACGACTAGGATAATCGCTAGTGCGCCTAAACGCGTGGCACCAACCTCTGCGCCCAAAATATTCATGGTCGTGCCTTCACCGATCACCTGCGTGACGGCATTGACCACGCCATTCGCCTGAATTCCGGGTAAGAACATACTTAAAGCGATAAGAGCTGCAATCGCAAAAATCACTCCATACCAGCGCTGCCCGAGAGCGCGCTCAAAGTAGTAGGCGGGACCACCACGATACTGACCGGTATTGACGTCTTTTTCTTTATATATTTGGGCAAGCGTAGATTCAACGTAAGCGGTCGAGGCTCCTAAGAAACCCACCACCCACATCCAAAACACCGCTCCTGGGCCGCCAAAGCCGATAGCTGCTGCTACGCCTGCAATATTACCCATACCTACGCGTCCTGCTAAAGATAGGGTTAGCGCTTGAAAGGAGGAGATACCATCAGCACTGGATTTACCTTTAAAGATTAAACGTATCATTTCACCAAACAGACGTACTTGCGCAAAACGCGTCATAATGGAATAAAACAGACCAGCGCCCAAACACAGATAGATCAGTGCTGGGCTCCATATAATCCCATTTACTGTATTGACTAAACCTTCCATAGATTTATTCCTAAAATGGTCTTAAAGCGGCAAGCTTAGCGTAAATAGTGTTGTTAGAACGATTGACTATCAAACGCTGAGAATGGTTTGTAGTTATCTGCTAATCTTATTGTAATAATAAGGGTTTCAATCACAATGGTTTTAATAATGGGCTAAGCGGCGGTCGCAATTCCTTTTGCTTTAGCTGAGTTCTTTTTAGGTGTTAATGACCAATAAATATGCTATTAACTTCATATCTACCTTGCCGTTACGAGACTACAATTTGGCATAGTTTTTAGAAAATTGCTAGACGGTTTTGTAGTCAGTTCTGTTTGAATAAATAGGCAGTTACTTTGTATTAACAAGTATTTAACGAAGACCTCAATATGGTAGCTACGTTTAAAAATAAATTTATTTCAGGAAATGCTTGTAACTATTATTTCTTTAGGACCCTGTAGCTTAAGCAAGTATTTCAATCAGGACCCTGTTTGCTTCATCGACCCTTAACAGTTGTCTAAATATAATTGACCTCCATAAGAGCAAAAACTCAGCACATAGGCTGAGTTTGAGGTTGTAGCATATTGAATTAATTCTTGTCGCTAACTGACTTGGATTACGCCAAGTCACGAACCTTAGGCTCACGCTCCCATAGACGCGTTTTGGCATTGTTGATAAAGTCCTCTATGTCAGACAATGGCGTGACAAAAGCATCTTTTTTAATGGGAAGTTTACTTAATATGAACTCATCAGTTGCACCGCAATATGCAATCGCTTTGCAATGCACATAAGCGTCAGTGAACCAATCTAGCGTTGAGCTGTCATGAGCCAGCTTCTTAGCTTGTTCTGGCATAATGATGCTGACAACTGCGTCGAATAGTACGGACGGCGCCCCTTCGATACGCTCATCAGATTGTATGCGAGTACCGTCATCAAGCACGACTTCGCGGCCAGGAGCCACAATCTTCACGCTTGCGCCTTCAACTTTTGCTGCACTCTCATATTTTTCTATTTCACTGCGCTTTGAGCCTTTTGCGACAAGAATACCAACCATGCGACCGTTTAAGGTTTTAGGCGTAACACCGATCGTTTGCACGGCTTTTGATTCTGGCAAATCTTGAATCGGTGCCTGTGGTGTCGGGGCTTCTGGAAGTTCCATACCAAGTGCATCAGCGACACGATTAGCCAGACTCTCGTCGATATTAATGAGGTGACCGAGCATGCGTGTACGAATGTGCGGGGTATCTACTTTACCTAATTCAAAGGTAAAAGCACTAGCAATGTGGGCTTTATCAGTTGGCGTTTGGCTACGATAGAACATACGCGATTGACTATAATGATCCGCGAAACTTTCAGCCCGAACGCGACCTTTAACACCATCATCGAGCTGTTCTTTGAAGGACTCAAAGCCACGTTTAACACTCTCGCGTGGTCGTGTTGGATCTAGACTTTGCGGATCATAAAGCGCGCGCGTTTTTGGCACCTGCATTTGCATATGACCATCTTGCTGATTATTAGCAAACGGACATTTCGGTGCATTAATTGGGATTTGGGCAAAGTTAGGCGAGCCTAAGCGTTTTAATTGCGTATCTAAGTAACTAAACAGTCGACCATGTAGTAATGGGTCATTACTAAAGTCAATACCAGGTGGCACATGTGAGGCACAAAATGCGACTTGTTCCGTTTCAGCAAAGAAGTTATCTGGATAGCGATTAAGTACCATTTTACCGACGATTTTAACCGGTACCAATTCTTCTGGGATCAGCTTGGTCGCATCTAGATGATCAAACGGAAATTGAGCGGCTTCTTCTTCAGTAAATAACTGTACACCAAACTCCCATTCTGGGAAAGCACCCATCTCAATAGACTCAAATAAATCACGGCGATGATAATCAGGATCGGCACCTCCTATTTTTACCGCTTCATCCCATGTGGTCGACTGTACACCAAGTACTGGCTTCCAGTGATAGCGCATGAAGGTGCTTTTGCCGTCTTTATTCAGTAGACGAAAGCTATGAATACCGAAGCCTTCCATCATACGATAACTGCGCGGTAGGGCGCGATCACTCATGGTCCAAATTAAGTTATGCATGGTTTCAGGGGTTAAAGAGACGAAATCCCAAAAGGTATCATGGGCGGAAGAGGCCTGCGGAAAACCACGATCTGGCTCTGGTTTGAGCGCATGGACCAAATCTGGAAACTTAATCCCATCTTGGATAAAGAAGATGGGCATATTATTACCTACTAAATCCCAAATGCCCTCATCTGTATACACTTTCACGGCAAAGCCGCGAACTTCTCGCGCGGTGTCTTTAGCACCTTTGCTGCCAGAAACTTCAGAAAAACGGGTAAACAGAGGGGTTTGTTTGCCTGTTTCAGTTAGAATTTTTGCGGTTGTATACGCTTCCAACGATTCAGTCAGCTCAAAATAGCCATGTGCGGCACTACCGCGAGCATGTACCACACGTTCAGGGATACGCTCATGGTCAAAATGAGTGATTTTTTCACGTAAGACGAAATCCTCTAATAAGGTTGGTCCAAGGCTACCGGCTTTTAATGAGTTTTGATTGTCAGCGATGACCACCCCTTGCTGGGTAGTTAATGCTGCAGTGTCAGCGTCTGCACGCTGATGGGTCTCGCCACCTGTACCATATGTGGTATTCATTGTCTTGGCAGGGTCGGTATGATCAATACTTTTTTTCATTATCCATCCTAGTTATTATTTTAGTTAACGTTAAGTCACATAAAAACTTTGTTATGGTTCAAATACGCCAAATCATATTAAGCAAATATCCATCTTGAAGTTGTTGATATTTGGTTAAAACTACTTAGTTTAACAGGCATTAATTGGCCTAAATATTTGATAGTTAACGAATATTTAGTATAAAAAACTAGAGAAGTTTTCTTTAGTTCGATTCAAAAATTTCCCATTTGTATTACAGAGATTAGCACACCTTACCTATTGAAACTTATAACATACAGACAGTTAAAGTAACAGAATGGTAAAGTTTGTACTAGTCATATAGAAATGAAAAAAACTTCATTAAAGGGATTGAATAATGAGTAATTCTAAAACTACGGACGATAACAAGTACGACGATACTAAACACGAAGACACTAAAAGGTCTGACTCTGAAAACAGTAAAGATGACAAAGGGTCTGACACTAAAGACGATGAAGACGTATCTTTAGTTGAGACTGCTACAACTACAGCAAAAGATGTGGTCGGGTCAATGGCTGACAAAGCAGCTGATGGGATGGAATTTGCTGCAGAGAAAATCAAAGAAGCTCGTAAACAAGACTAGTATCTCTGGCTAATAAAAAGCCCTGCAATATGCAGGGCTTTTTATTAGCCAGAGATATGCCTCTGCTTCATCATTTACTGTAATCCATCTGCGGCTGTTTGATCAGCATTTGGATTCTCGGCAATATCGTTATCTGAACTATCATTTGTAACGCTATCCGTAGACTCTGACATGTCCGTATCTGCAGTGGTCGCCCTATATTCTGCTTCGGCCGCCAGGTTATCATCACTCGTCACCATCGGTGCCGTTCCTTCAGATGCATTTTCTTCATCTTGATCTACTGCCATGGCTTCGCTTGATTGTGCATTAGTGTTCTCTTTCTCACTACTACAGGCACTTATTCCAACAAGAGTGAATACGAGTGCTGTAAATACTACGGTTCGTAATGATGTATTCAATGTTATTTTTTTCATCTCAATACCCTTAATAAATATGACGATACCGCTTTTTATTAGCATAGCGTAGACTTCATCTGGACCATTACACACTGTAAGGGCTTTTTGTCTGTTTTTATTAACTATTTATTAAGATAAATAAAAACACTAGGGGTTATATAGAGTTTAGTAATAATTGAAAAAACGAGTAACGCCTTACAACAATGTAAACCCTAACAAACAATTATAGCTTAAAATTTATAAGTTGTATAACACATTGCGTTAGATCAACATACATTACTAGCTTCATCTAGGTGAGTCTATACTTTAATAGAGCCTTTAGAAAGCAATCAAACTATAAAAATCGGAGCATCACATGAAAGTCATCGACCTAGCACAACACTTTGATGAAAACCTCAACCGCGGCGAACAAATAACAATAGAATGGCTGGCATCAACCCTTAGCGTCAATACACGTGGTACAGAAAACCCAGTAGGATTGCTTGGCGACTACTCGTGCAATCATACAGTGCGTATTAGCGCTAAGACCCACCTATTCCACTACGAGTTTATGTCAACCCTTAGCACCTCATTAATAAATGGTCATGAATGCATGAAGAATGGAAAACTTAGTGTGTTAAATTTTATGCCAACCTTCTTCAATGACCGCGAAGTGATACAGAGTTATCCAGCACGGCTTTTCACTGTGAGCAATCTTGATAATATCACTGGCACAAACGATGATGAGTTGATGGCAGCAATTACATGGCTTAATGCTTTTAGCAATAAGACTGATGAAAATTCGTTTGAAGTTGAGATGGTGGATTCCTCCGAAGCTATTATTAATGATAGCTATAATGTGCTTGCTGGTAGTGGTGGATTTGGTACGCCTGAGTATCAGTTGCGATGTGCCATTACTAATAAAGCAAATCGGATATTGCAGGACAGTGAATCAAACAGACATGACAGAAAAACAGAGCTTATGTATGCCGTCTACAACATGCACAATCAGGGCATGTCGTCAGTTATAAACTGCTTAGCAGATCTACTTAGTAATACTGCGATACCGAACTACACTTAAGTTTCAACTTAATAAAAGAGAGATGTATTAGCCCATCTATTTAGATGAACTTTTTTTTGGGTTATGCGTGAGATATTAGGCGATTCTACTTGGGGCATAGCCCAAGATTTTTAGCGGTTTTCACGTTTTAGATTTTTGCTATGCACAACACTATTAACAACATTTGGCTGTCGCTACCCATCAAAAATAGGCGTTCACTTGTCCCGAAAGTCGCTGTTTTAGCAGTTTGATCTGTAAGTAAGGAAGTAAACAGACAGCCGTAAGCATTGATAGATAATGCTGTTAGCTATTGGCTGTTGAAATATACCGCAATTTATACCGCAATCTTACAAGGTCACTCACATTTTGAGGGTGTTTTCAAGCTATCGGATCGGTGACTTTTTTGTGTGTAAAACCATTTACCATAAGCGTATTTTCTAAGTAGAGATCAATTACCTGAAGTTTGCGTAGATCGCTGAAAGATAAACAGCAGATTCTAAACAACTTCGAACTAGCCACTTTTAGTCTAGTTGATTGGTTCAATAAAAAGCGTCTGTACAGGGCGGTTGTTTATCGCCTTTTGAGCTTGAAGAGGTGTATTATTAATATTTAATCCTGTTAGGTTTAGCGTCCTGACTCCAATTAAATAGTCATTAATATAGTCATAGCGGTCTATATTTGGTTATGTTATTTTCAGGACCACATGATGAGTATTATTATACCTAAAATCGTTGTTATTGGCGGTGGTGCGGGCGGATTAGAGCTTGTAACCCAATTAGGGCACAAGTTAGGCAGAAAAAAACACGCAGATATACTACTAATAGATAAAAATCGTACCCATATTTGGAAGCCATTATTGCACGAGGTGGCAACAGGCTCTATTGACCCTGATTTGGATAGTGTGGTGTACTCAGCGCATGCTGCTAAGCATTACTACCGTTTTCAGCTTGGGACATTTTATAATATTAACCAAAGCGATAAAACCATCACTCTTGCCCCTCTTTATGATAAGTTAGGCCACACTATTCTGCCAGAGCGGCGTGTCCACTACGATTACATCGTTATTGCCATAGGCAGCGTTAGCAACGATTTTAATACTCCTGGTATAAAAGAGCATTGCTATTTTTTGGATTCAAACCAGCAAGCACAGCGTTTTCAGCTGTCACTACTCGACAGCTTTACGCGCCTTCACCAAGACGACAATCAACAGCAAGCACTCAATATTGCCATTGTTGGCGGCGGTGCTACGGGAGTGGAGCTTTCGGCTGAGCTGTATCATGTCTCTGGTTTATTGAAGCTATACGGCTTGACGAACATGTCACCTAAACGCCTACACATTCATTTGATTGAAGCGGGTCCACGTATTTTACCTGCCTTGCCGGAGCGTATTGCGACCAGCGCTAAACTTGAGCTATTAAAGTTAGGCGTTAATGTACATGAGCATACCCAAGTCAAAGAGGCTACCGAGCACGGCTTTATCACTAAAGACAACAAGCAGATTGATGCCGACATTATGGTATGGGCGGCAGGTATCAAGGCGCCTGACTTTATTAAAGATTTGGGGGTTTTTGAGATCACTCGTAGCAATCAAATTCAAGTAAACCAATTCTTACAGAGCACGGTCGATGACAGTATCTTTGTATTGGGCGATTGCTGCGCCTTTACCCAAGCCGATGGTACACAAGTACCGCCACGTGCCCAATCGGCGCATCAAATGGCACAATGTATCGAGAAAAACCTGATTGCAACATTAAAAGATCAGCCCCTTAATAGCTTTGAATATAAAGACCATGGATCGCTGGTTAATTTGTCTCGCTATAACACGGTAGGGAGTTTAATGGGCAATTTGACCAGTAATAGCTTTTTTATTGAAGGAAAAATTGCTCGTTTTATGTATATATCGCTTTACCGCATGCATCAACGGGCCATTCACGGCATCGTCAAAACATTTATCTTATGGATTATTGAAAAAGCACTGCGCGTCGGGCGACCAAAAATGAAGTTACATTAACCAGATTGATAGTGATAAATTGATTATCGCTGTCCTTTCAAACCAGATACTGAATCTATAGTGAGCAGATGGTCTAACAACGGCGTAGATAGATTCTCAAGCGGATTCCCATCGAGGTTAATCCATTCCAAATTGGTTAGCTGTGCAAGACTGTCAGGCAGGTCACTAAGAACACAGTGAATAACATCGAGTTTAGTGAGCTTCGTGAGTTGACTAATACTGTCAGGCAAATACTCAAGCTGACAGCTAATAAGATTGAGCTCAGCCAAGTTAGCAAGGTGCCCAATACTATTAGGTAACTCATTAAGCTCACAGTGAATAAGATCAAGCTTAATTAAGTTGGTAAGTTGCACAATGCTGGTAGGGAGCTGTTGAAGAGGGCAATGGCTGATAAAAAGCTCAGTTAAATTATGAAGTTGCCCGATGCTCTCAGGGAGCTCTATAAGCCCGCAGTGATTAATATAAAGCTTATGGAGATTCGTGAGTTGACCGATACTATCAGGCAGATGTCTAACATCACAGTGAATAAGATCAAATTCAGCAAGATTAGTGAGATGACCAATATTAGCCGGTAAGTGTTTAAGCGGACAATAGCTAATAAAAATCTTAGCAAGATTGGTGAGTTGCCCAATGCTATCGGGCAGCTCGCCAATATCACATTGAATGAGATCAAGTATCTTAAGTCTGCTCAGTTGCCCGATGCTGCTGGGCAGAGCACCAAGTTTACAGCGACCAATAAACATCCTGTTAAGGTTAGTGAGTTGTCCAATGCTGTCAGGTAGCTTTTCAAGCTGACTTTCATCAATAAAAAGCTCAGTGAGGTTAGTGAGTTGTCCGATACTATCAGGTAATGCTATGAGGTTAGAATGCCTAATAGACAGTTTGGTCAGATTAGTAAGCTGACCTATATTCTGCGGTAAATGACTGGCATCAATACCACTAATATTTATTTCTGTGAGATTTGTAAGATTAGTGAGTTCCTCGGGTATATAGCCCACTCTATAAACGTCTCTAGAATGTCGTTCATTCATTTCAGGCTCTAGAATCTCCAGCTTTTTTATAGCTAGTAATGCCTCTTTATGACGAGGAACCTCAGAGTCGATCAATTCAAATTCGTCTGCCCATTCCCATATTTTCTTAACCCAATTATCGTCAGTATCTAACGTTTTGTTAGAAGTATTAGAGATTTCCTGATGATAGTTATTATTATTTTGAGTCATAGCCTCGCTCCTTAGCTTGCTTGGTCAATCTGCACACTATGTAAGTTACCAATTCCTTTAGTTGGGTTCAACCCCTTTGGACAATACAACACGCATTCATAATACTTCGGCAACGGGATAAAATAAATGGATATTCTGAACGAGCTAGACGAGCTCGAGTATCCGCAGGGTAAAAAAGGTGTGGTAAAGCTTGTAATAGTTATCGAATATTAATCCCGTTAAAATGCGCCTATAAGCAATTTTCGTAATTATAGGAAGATATACGAGGACTGCTATTATAGTTCTCACTGCTACATAAGAATTGATCGAAGCGAGTATCACCATTTATATAACGCTGCATCCATGCGATACCAGGCTTACTGAGCAATATTTCGTGAAAACCGTGGCTTGCGCAGAAATGACTGCCGTTGTTAACCTCAACTTTCATTTTAGGGCCAGCAGCATTGTTATAGAAAACGTTGGTATATTTCTTGTTGGGTGCAATACGGTCGTTCTCACAAGCAATGAATAAAGCGGGTGTGTCCATAGTGGGATAGCTAGTATCGTGATAGGGCGTTTGCGCAATAATGGCACGAACTGTACTCCGATCGGTTGCCAGTTTAAGTGCACCGCCACCACCCATTGACCAGCCGATAGCGCCCAAGCGATCTCGATCTACCATATTACCAACCGTACTATCGAGTAGAAGGTGATCCAGTGCTGCACTTAGCTGAGTTGCCCTGCTATCTGGATTATCAGAGATATCGCTTGTATTGATAGTGATAACAACAAATCCCCAAGAAGCCAGACGCGGCCCCCACCATTTTATAGAGGACTCATAAGAGACATAACCAGGAACTACGGCGATACCACCTAAAAGGCCACAGCCGCTAGCATTAGTGGGGTAATGAATGGTGCCGCCACCGAAGCCATCGGCTGACTGACGAGGTACGCGTTTGGTACTTACCGTAAAAGGACCATTATCACGAGTATTTGAAAGGGCATCAGCAGTGATTGCGCTGTCTGCGATACAGTTCGACAGAGTCAGTGCCGGTAATACTTCGTTTGACATCACAACTGTAGTCTCAGATACTGTGAGCTCAGCTAAAGTCGGCATAGAAAAAATAAGAGTGCCTGCAACGATAATTACCCTTGAAAGTAAGGCATTTTTTATCATGATAAACAGTCTTTTATAGGGTGGTTGTGTTGTTGTGCTTGTGCTAATTTATCTATACTAAGGCAAAATAATAGTAGATAACCCGCCTCTTCAACTTGAAATAAGCAGTTCAAACTGAATAGGCGGGTTTCCAAGTTGTTTATCGAGTACAAGACACAGGTTATACGACAGAATTTTACGAATAAATCGATGCTACAAATGCCACAAGTCCTTGGCTCGTACCTTTTAAATATTAAATCGTTCTAACAGCTGACCAATGACGGTGTCAACGATAGGACGGGGTTTCATCAGTATTACAAAGATTATATAAGGTTTAATAAATGAAAAAAATTATGGGTTTCTTGGCAATAGCCATTTTTGTAACAGCAGGCTGTGCTTCTAATGTAAACAGCAATACTGGTAAGAAACATGATGTTCACATAGATGATAGAAGTGTGCCTACAAATCAAGGTTCAAATAACCCAGTTTTAAATATAGAGGGCAATCTTACTGGCTATAACTCTCAAGAATATACATTCAAAGCAAACTCAAACCAAGTTTTAAGAGTGGTTAGAGAAAATACATCCGATAATGTGGTTTTGACATTACAATATTTAGGCACTAATACCAATATAGAAGCATTATCTGGAGACTTTCAGGTCTTACCTTATAAAGGGGAGTATAAACTAGTAGTCAGCCAAACTCGTAATGATGCTCGTCATAACCCCAACGCCGAAATTAAATTTAACTTAAAAGCATATATTACAGATCAGCAAAGTAATTCTAACCAGCATAACTCCGTAGTAAACTACAAATGTGATAGCAATAAAACATTAGATGTGACTTATCACCTTGCAAATCGTAATTCCACTGCAACTGTAAGTTATGAAAATACCTTACAACTTTTAAAATTCGATCCCCAGTATAGTAAACAAAATAACCCAGTCTTTTCAAACAGTCGTTATATGTTAAGTATAGGTACAGTTAAAGAGGGTGTATTTGGAGACTCTACAGTTTATTCACTAATAGATTTGCAGAAATCTAAAGATGGATATCTATTGCTACAAAATTGTCAGAAAATATAAATATGATATGACACCCTATTTAAACATAATTTTAAGGTCAAGTATTGGTAAAGCTAGGCACCAACACTTGACCCAACAACCACAGGACATTGGCGTTCCATGCCATAATCTTTAATCTTAGCATGGCTATGTTCTCTGAGAATTTACTCAAAATTACCTTTTCCGTTACGATCCTAAGTAATTTTTAAGATTTTCCTCATGCTTAGGTTTAAGACTAATATTTTCAGGGTCATGAAACATCCGTTTACCTAGCTTAGTGTGTTGTATTATTCCCCTGTCAGTAATTGCAATAATTTCTTCTGTATAAGTACTTCCATAAAGTGCGCACACTAGATATTTTGTTTCTATTTGATTGTCCATAATTATCCTTTGTGCAAACAATAGGCGGTTTTGGGGTTTAGCTAATACTCTAATAATTGCTCTATATTGGCTTATTTCTCCTTAAATTAAGTGCTCTTAAATTAAATTTATATATTTGTAATCCTTTTCAGATTTCTTTATATCCCTCAAATCTATATTCACTTCTACTATTTCTTGCATTGAATCAAGTTTTTTTATAATTTCTCCTGTAGGAGATACAACAAGGCTTTCTCCAACAAATTTACCTCCATGGCCTACGCCTACACTATTACACGTAATCACAAAACATTGGTTCTCAATGGCACGAGCTTGAGTAAGTACATAATGTACATTTGCATATGGAGACATATTGCCATTTGGCATAAAAATAATTTCTGCACCCAGTTTTGCAAGTGATCTTGAGCCTTCTGGAAATTCTAGTTCAAAGCAGATCTGAGCACCACAAACTACATTATCAATTTCAATTACTGACAAATCATTTCCATTCGTAAATATACCGATATCATCAAGCCAAAGTTTTGATTTTCTATGCTTGTGAATAACCTCTCCATTTTTTATAAAAAAGCATGAGTTATAAAAAAACTGATCTTGTTTTTCGATATGCCCAATAATTATTGTCGAACCTGTATTTTTGCTTGCTAAAAGTATATTTTGAAAGTGTTCTTCTGATTCATCCCATAAGTACTCAATATTATCTTTCGTAGGAAAGCCTGTAAGAGCTAGCTCTGGAAAAATCATGAAATCATTACAAGCTTTATGGTCATTTATCGATTTCAATATTAATGTAGAATTTATTAATACTTGATAGTCGATAATATTAATTTGGTTAATTATTATTTTCATAGAATTTCCTTTTCGTTTTTTGCTTAAAGTTAACTAAGATTCTAAAAAATTAGGAGCTTCATAAAGCCTTCAGCTCGCCTCAATCGGTGTTTTAGATGGCAGTTATTGTCTTCTATACCACGGTATACCTTTTACCAAACCTGTTTTGGGTATACCTCAAACGAATCCTATATCGGAATAACCATAAGACCTACCAATCATTATATCGTCATACATGATGAGATAATGATTGGTAGGTCTTATGGTTGGGATGATTACCTAATAACAGCGGCATTTTCAAGAAAAAGAGCAACCATACCGACTCCCTTTATTAAAATTTGCTCATAATAAAAGAGCCAGAAGATAGATTACTGGCTCTTTTATTATTTACCCGTACAGCTTAACAAAACCTTTGGTCTAGAAGAATGACTTATCAAAGACTTCCTTTAACCTTTTAGGTTCCTGACGCTTAACATCATTAAGCTCATGACGAGTTTCAGAGGCTATTTGATAAGCTTTTAAGCGTGATTGCTGTAGATTGCCAATAGGACGGTTTTCTTCTAAGCAGCGAAATGGTGTGAACGATAAGTTCTCCATGATGTCAAAGTTACCGTCATCAGGCACATCTTGACAAGGAATCGTTAATCGCGCCACGGTCACAAAGGGTGCATCGGACTCCTTCCACTCAGTGGTTAGCTCTTCAATAGGCTGCTTCTTAGGATTACGGCAAAGCTGAATTTGTACTTCAAACTCATAATCATGCTCACGTATCTCATTAATAATCAGCGGACGAATCGCTTCTTCTTTGGTGGCAAGGTCTAAATCACGGCGTTTAACTTTTTCGTTAGAAGCCTCAGTTGGCTTTACACGAATTTTTGCCATATATTCGCCATGGCGAACAACACCTTGCGAATGAAAGTCATAGAGCAAAGTGTTTTTGGGCTCAATCGAGGTGAAACCGCCCAGTGTTTTAAAGGTTTTCAATGATTCTTTAGTTGGCAGCCTTGAGCCATAGTTGGTCAACCAATTAAATGCTAATTGAGCTTTGCCGATTGCGCCTTTTTCAGAGTATTCAGGTAATTCTAAAAATAACTTAGAGATATACGCATAATCTTCGATTCTATTACAGAAGAAAACCGGATGGTTGATTAAGTTAAAATCGAAAGTGGTGCTATCTTCTTCACCTGGTGCAAGCTTTTCACCGAGTACATCGAAAACCTTTATAGCCAAGCCTTGTGCCAACCCCAACTTACGATCGGGCGATACGCGAGAGGCACCATTAGAGAAGCGAATGACAGCATCGTGGATCCCTGATTTGGCATAAAGACCTTGCGCATATTCTTTAGGAATATTGTCTAAAATCTCAAACTTAGCCTTCAATGCGCAGTAGCCTTTGGCATGGGCATCTCGCGTATGGTAATTAACGTTACTGGCTTTATCACTTCTAGTGATGTAGTTTCTAATATCGTCAGTGATAGTCCGAATATTGCGCTCATCCTGTTCTGACAACTCAATATATTTAGTATCGTATGGCACATACTTAGGTTTGAATAATTTTTTTAACATAGTTTTCCAGCCTTTTTTATAAGTAGATATCCATTTTTTATAAACTAGCGTGGTTCAAGATAACTCGCTAATCCATTTCAAGGCGGACAAGCTTGGGATGAATAAATATTCGCCACCGTACAAGGTATTAAAGGTTTCAATACCATGATAGCGCTTGCGTATAGGGTCAGTGGGCACAGTAAAAGTGTCAGCAGCGCTATCTTTATCGCCATGATGCAAGCCTATCATTGGGTCTTTTTCTTCCCCTAAACTCATAAAGTTGCCATCATTAATCCATTGGGATTGTAGGTACTCCACAGTTTCCATGGCATGGGCATTGATACCAATAAAGAATAAGCCGCGCTCTTTCCCATCCTCTTCAGTGACATCAGCTGGTAATACTTCCCCAAACCCAACGCTACGTCTAACGATGCGGTGGATACGCACATCAGATAGGATGAAATCCTTACTATCTCTTGGGTTCATGCGCCGCGCATGGGCACCGAATGGGCATTTTTTACCATAAGGGTCATCCTTGTAGCCAAAGTCATTATTGCGGCTAGGGTCATCTCCCAAATCTTCGTCATCATGATCAGGAGATAAAACAAGCGGCGCACCTGAGCGCCAGCGCCCCCACATTTTGGCACCGAGTAACTCAGCTTCCTCATCGCTATCACTATTATCTTTTAGGAATTTATTAAAAGCAGCGACATGGCTATTGTAAGCACGCAGTACCATAAACGAACCGTTCTTTCCTAAGACCTCAGGTTGCGGCATTGGCGGAACCGTGCCTGCTTCACCCTCATAACCCAGTACAAACTCCCCTGCCGCTATGGCTTCGTCCATATTGCTTGGCGGCGTCTGAATGCCACTGCCTTTAATCTCTGGATTACTAATACCATCACGATAGCCAAAGACGTTTTTTACATTATTATCTGAGCCAAAGTCATGCTCCAACAGAATCTCAATATTGCCATTTTCAGGAGTGTCATAGTCGATATACGGCTTCATATTGCTCTTAAGCTCATCAAACTTTGCTTGCCATTTTTCTTTAGTATCAGCGATAACGGTAGCGCAAACATGGATATCGCCTTTATCACCAAATGGCGCTACCCAATTTTCTGGCGCGTTAACATCGGCATCACGCAACTTGTTGGCTCTATTTGCCATACCTGCTTTGAAAGAGTCAGGAAAGCTATCTAATGACGATTGCGGCACGCCCAATGCTTGCAGACCTTCATATGTCATAACGATGGACAGCGTTGCTTGCGTGTCTTTATGCCATTCTTTACTACCGGTCACGTCAGGCAAAACGTTAGCTAGTATTTGCCGTCCGACTTCAGCATTATTAATTTTGATTGCGACCACCGTACCAAAATAAGGCGTAGGACGGTCACGTAAAATAATGGACTGAATATCTTCTAGCTCCATCGTGACCAAATTAGGATTGAATACCCCGCGCGCTTTACGGGCGAATGTTTCAACACCATCACCGACGTCTTGTTTGATTTCTTTAAGCCACGTATCAAATTTGCTGTCTTCGATACGATTGCCAAATTCATCTTTTAAATCCTGCCACTTGTCTTTCAGCGGTTGGTTAGTTTCGCTTTTAGAGCTGTTTCCAAAGCTGTTTTTAGAATTATCGTTACTCATAGGTAAACCTATTATTATAATTTTCTTGATACGTTTCATATTGAAAGCTATTTATACTTGAAAGCCATTTATATCTGAAATCCACATAGCCCTCTCATATTGAAAAAGGGCGATACAGATTGGATAAATTGCACTTTAAGAAATAGCCAGTTAAGACTGAGCTTCGTCTAAAGCTTTATTAATGCCTTTCACAATACGATCTTGGCGGCGAATATCTTGGATAGTCAGATGAGGGACGCCCACATACCAACCCGCTGCGGTGATTTGATGGTCCAAAATAAACTGCTTTACACTTGGGTCTTTAATCCCAGGCCAGCCTTGGACACTACCGAATAATATGTCCATTAGCGCAGGAATTTTGGTCGCAAAGTCGTCAATATAAGGATCCCAATCGCCATCATAGGCGGTACAAAACAGCACTCTACTGTCATCGTCTAGGAACACAAAGCGTAAGTCATGGAGCGTTCCAACCCGCGTCGCACCCTCTAAATTACCGCCAGCGATTTCTAAAACCTTTCTTAGACGTTTAGCACCGCCTTCTTTTAATGGTGCAATGACAGTTAGCTCTGACACCTTACCTGACTTCAGACCTTTTTCACCGGTAGTGGTAGTTGAGTGATCATAACCATCATTACCGCCTTCTTTTAAATTGGCTATCAGTAGCTCAGCACGAAGCTTAAAATCATCAATGGATTCAGTAATTTTATCTTTTAGATCTTCACTGTTATCGATGATATGCTGTTTTTTATTTTTAGATGTGTTACTCATAATAGCCGCCCTTATAGTTATCTTTTTTTGATGATCTTATTAATTATATTATTTAACGCCACTCTCAACTTCTTAGAAACGCTTATGTTTATTACCCTAACGAATATAACAAACGACTTAAAACAGAGCAATTCACCTTAACAAAATAAAGCATATGTTGAGCAATGGAGTGAGAAAGTTACAAGGTGTTTCCCGCTCCAAATACTTAAAAAGCCTCACTGTGAAGTGAGGCTTTTTTTGTCCTGTTTTTAGTGCTGAACATATCTATTTTGGGTATACCCAAAATAGACCCACTAAAATAATTTTTAATTTCAAGTTCTGTTAACTTTAATTTGTCATAGTCACCAAGCCAAACATCATTATCATCTGCAATGCATGTCAATCATGTAATTTTGTTGACTAAACTATCTACTACAAGTTTTCTTAGACTGACTAATCTTGCCGTTCTTACAGACAAACTTACCATCCTTGCAATGCGACACTCCACCCATCTTTCCAGAACAAGGATAATTTCTAGCATTAGCTTCCATCATTGGAGCCATCATTAACATAGAAACAAGAAATGCTGACCACATTTTAATAAGCGACAACCTTAATAAGCAAAGAGTATAAATCCGAACAATACCACTGCGAAACGCTTTCATCAATAATTATTTGATTTATGTTTACTACTGTTTATATAATCCTATGTTGTCCTTAGAGAGCTTCTAGAGGTTTTGGCATAGGTGGATAGAGATCGTTTATAAGGATAATGTCACCACCTCAAACACAGTCTAAAACGTAAGTGACTTTTGCATAATGCGGTATAAATTGCGGTATATTCCAAGCAAAGAAAACCGATAGCTATACTTAGCAAAACTAACAGCCTACGGTTTACCTCCTTGAATAGAGTCACACCCAAAAAACAGATTGATGCCTGTATAGTGGATAAATCGCAATATACCGCTCATTACATAGTTTTAACCTTTTATCTGTTTTTTAAACTATCTGTTTTTTAAAGATTTTCATAGGTATACTATTAAGTTTTTCTTAATTGGATAGAGGTTATGATAAGTACAGGTGATAACCTACTATGTATATTTGGTAATGATTTTTATGTTGAAGGCGGTGTCTACACTGTAGGCGATTATATAAATTCAAAATTTTTTGAAGTAATGACAGGTGATAATGACGAGTGTTGGTATGCTAAAGCAGAGTGTGCAAGTGATTGTATAAATATTCGCTTTAACTCAATAAACGATGCTTGTTTTGAGCACCACACTTGTTCAGTAGAGATAAAATCAATTTAAGGTATTTTTGAGCAGCTAATCACCATTAGTAAATATTTCGTCAAACGAAAAAAAACACTGCATACCAATCAAATACAAGCCCACTTGATATGTGATATGTGGATTTTTTATTGTCTGATGATTATAAAAAAGGCGCACTAAAAGAGCTGATTTAATCGATGTACAAATCTATTGTTGGCACCCTCGTTCGTATAGAACAAAAACTAAAACAAGAAATGCCGTAAACACTGGGTCTACAGCTGACAGTTTACTTCCTACCATGACCGTCCACACTCAAAAACTAGGTAGGTAAAATGCTTATATGGGTTGCACTTTATATTATTATTTGTTTGTTCTTTAGGTGGCTTATATTCTCTAATTCTAATATGGCACATAGACTTGGTTCTTGGGGTTGGACTCCAGACCAAAACAAACTCTACTTTTCAATTATGTGGTTGTTCTCAACTTTTATATTTTTATTTGGTATGTTCAATAGTAGTTTTCGTAACTCTTTTTTATTAGAGTATTTACTCTAGACGCATCTCAAGCAATGGGGATTGGATATTCCACCGCCCAAAGTTGGACTTTAAAAACTTCACAACCTAGTCAAAAATACTTCGAGTTGATCGCAACAAGTACACCCATAAGTACACTGAGTAAACCCATCAAACAACATTACCTTATTAATCAATAATTTACACTACATGTTCAAGTCCTAACTGGGGAACCATTATAGCAGTACAAAAAATACCGTTAACAGCTCATTGTTAACGGTATTTTTTGTACTGCTTATTTTTTAGCTATCCTGTCTGCCACAATCCTGCACTATTGATAGTGTTTGCCTGAATAGTCGGATAATCTGTGAAACTTAATGTATACCCACCTTGCATATTTAGACTAATTTGACATTGAGCCCCTAATGGGAAGCTGTGCTTACGTTCAATATGACCGAAACTCATGCCGCTGTAGATGGGCAAGCCGGTCAGCTTATGCAATTGACGGATAACGGTTGCCACATCATAACGCGCATCGTAACTGTCCTCACCCGTACCTGACAGTGCACCAAATACGATGGCTTGTTGGCCTTTAAAAACACCTGACAAGTACAAGTTATACAGCATGCGCTCAATACGATAAGGCTGCTCGCCGACATCTTCTAAGAATACGATGCCACCATTAATACGCGGCAGGTACGGACTGCCTGCTAGCGCTGAGACCACGCTTAAATTACCACCCCAAATTGTTCCGTTCAGTGTTTGAGCTTCATCGTCTGCTAGAATAATTGGTAACTGCTTACTGGTTAAGTCCACACTTTGAACACTGATATTCAAATTAGGATTGCTTAATGCTGCCACAAACTGACGGCAGCTAACGTCATCCGGCTTGGTTTTCCCAAACTCGCTATACAGCATGGGTGCAGCAAGCGAGCTCATCCCCCCTTTTGCAAGCAGGGCACATTGAATGGCCGTGACATCACTAAAGCCGGCCAGTATCGTACCACGCTCTTGCATAATACGACCTAATGTCTGCCAATCAATCAGTGGCAGCAAACGCATTGCGCCATAGCCACCACGTACACCAAGCAATAGTTTTGGCGCCGCAATAGCACCGGTCGCAATATTTTGTAAATCACTCGCCCGCTGGCCATCTGTACCAGCAAAGCGCAGATACTGGCGACTAACGATAGTAGGGTTCGCCACCTTAAAACCAGCACAAGCCAAGCGCTGTAATGCCAATTGGTTGCGCGCGTCATTGCTGCCGACATTGGAGCTGGCAAACAGACGGGTCTCAATAGTAGGTATCGCGCACTTTAGTGTGGGTGGTATAGTCGGTAATACATAACTATCGTTACTCGATGACATGGGTAAATCGTCTTTAGTAAAGCGTGTGTTGGCGACCGCACTCTCTTTTGTAGTGGCCAACGCCTGTGTCATACTTTGCGCCACCAACAAACCCGCCCCTGTCCCAATTTTGGTTAAGAACTTCCGACGGCTGAAAGCAGAATTTACGGTTTTATCTGTCAAAGGTTGCTGTAACCTCTGTTTAATTGCTCGCATGTTGCACCATTACTTTTAAATTATTACTTTTAAATTATTACTTTTAAATTATTACTTTTAAATCACTGCTTTTAGGTCATTGCCTTAAAAAAACCTATCATGAGAACTTTTACAGCATCGCTTACTCAACTGCAAATACAATAGTAAAGCCTTTATTAAATGTGAACTCTTCGATCGCATAAAATATAATTATTGTCTGCACATTAACTAGCTTCGGCTACCGACGTACAACAAATAAAAGATAATGACGTTTGGTATGCCGCTATGCTTGCTATAGTATAGACTCGATAATTAATCAACAATAAGGAATAATGATAATGACGGATAAAAAGAAAGACGATACTAATCTTAGCAACAACATGCTTTATAACGATAAAATGAATGATGTCAAAGAAAGGATGCAGAACAACGTACGAGAGAAAAAACTACTGGAAGCCGATTTTGCGCACATTCTTGAAGAAGAAGAAAGACTGAGAGAAAAGCTAAAAGAGAGTACCCATCTTGAGCGCTTTACCACTGACGTGACGCTATTCATAAGCTTGGTTAAGGATTACTCTCAAGGTAATTACCGTGACATTCCTTATAAAACCATATCAGCCGTGGTCTTAGGTTTACTCTATATTCTAAACCCTATAGATATCATTCCAGACTTCATCCCAGTCATTGGCTATATTGATGATGCTATCGTTATCGGCTTCTGTTTAAAAATGGTCGAAAAAGATTTGCTAAAGTATCAAGCGTGGAAAAATGTCCAATCTTCTACAGAATCTAGCACTATAGACAAAGAAGCTTAAAAACTGCGCTGTATAAAAAGCAGTTTGACAAAATAATTTAAGCTTGAAATTTAATCCTAATGAAAAGTGTCGTTATTTTAAAACAGCATGTTTATCTTAAAATAATTGAGTCATGTTACAAGCTAGTCTGGGACATCATAACGCACTTTTTCTGGATTAAGCCCAAATGAATAGACAAAGGTCGCCACAGCGCTATTCATCAGAATAAAAGGCAAATCAAGGGTCACATGACCCAGCAAATAACGCCCTATCATCCAAGAAACAATCAGCATAATAATAAAAAACCCACCTAAGTATCCCAAAATAGCCGGATGCTTTAGATTGTAAGGCTGCGCGGGCGCCACTTGTTTGTCCAATACATAAGTGCGTATCGCCCAACCCGCTGCATAAGAGAACCCACCTAACACCACATAACTGAAAAAATTCATATCATTTGACCATGCTGTTATTAATTAACTGCGGATTAACTACCCGCTTACTATTTGCCCTTTACTGCCTAACAATTTCAGATATTAAAGTTCTTTAGTATTGCGTACATTATCAATCTTAATATTAGCGTGCGGATTGGCTAAAATGTCGGTGTTTACCTCATCGCACTCTACCCGATAAATGGTGTTTGCCCCTTTATAAATATAAGATAAGTATTCACTATCGAGTAGCGGATCAATATTGGCATAAACTGGTTTGACATGGGCCATCACCAGTACTCTATCAGGACGCCCAATGACCGCATCGACATTATCAGGATCAATAGAGAAGTATTTAGAAATATCGCTGTTATCAAGAACCTCTAACGGCTCAGGCGTATCCCAAACACGATTGGCGCTGGCAGGCTCTTTCATCTGCATGACCCATGCGCCATTTTGCTCACTGACTTTGATTTGGGCGGGCTCGTCATTACTGACGGTATAGCATCCTTCAAATATAGATAAATCGGGCTTGGTGGCAGTAATGTTACTATCTGCTGTCGTAGTCGATTTATTGTTATCGCTACTGTCACAACCCACCAAAAATAACGCACTGCAAGCGGTAATACTGACCGCGAGAATGGATAGCTTTTTACTAATAATGTCTGTGCGTCTGCTCATCATAAGATCATCCTGCATGAATGCGTTAAAATATTTTACTATCACTGTTATTTTAACAGAAAATTAGGGCACTGCTATTTTGATATGTGATTTTGCAGTTTTATTTATATAGTGAGAATGCCCATGATTGCAGCAGATTTGTTATAATCACGCACAGTAAACTCTGTATCATTTAAACACTATAATAACGTTTGAACCCTGCTCTGAAAAGAGCGCCTGTTTACTCCCCATCGAGCCCTTTATTAAGCCAATGAGTTTTTATGTCAGACACCTTTATTCCGTCAGCACAAACCGCAAAAAACACCACTGTTAATCCGCTTGCCGCTAAAACGAACACCACGGTGGCTTATACCGATGGCGCTTGTAAAGGCAACCCCGGTGCGGGTGGTTGGGGCGCGCACCTAATATTTAGCGATGGGCAAACGCAAGATTTATATGGCGGTGACAAGGAAACCACCAACAATCGCATGGAGCTGATGGGTGCAATTCAAGCGCTCAAGCACAGTCCGCGCGAACTAAAACTTGAAATTTGGACAGACTCAAGTTATGTCAAAAAAGGCATTACCGAGTGGATTGACGGTTGGAAAAAAAGAGGCTGGAAGACGGCCAGTAAAAAACCAGTTGCCAATCAAGACTTATGGCAGCAGCTTGATGCGCTTTGCCGAGCACGCGATGTTGACTGGTACTGGGTAAAAGGGCATGCTGGTCACGCTGGTAATGAAAAAGCGGACGAGTTGGCTAACCTCGGCGTTACTTCTAGTAGCGATAACTCATTAAGCAATAATAATTATTCATCCGTTGCTACGAATGACCCTATGACTAAAAAAAAAGAGCACATAATGTCTGATAATAACCCCATAGTAAATCATAGCGACTGGCTTCTGGATGACCCACTCGGTTTAAATATGATGGATGATGAGTCAGTTTATGATTTTCCGGTGCACGCTCATGACGACATTTTAGTAGAACTGCCTTTCAGTCAACCAAGTGCCAAGTTGAATAACGCCATAAAACAGACGAGTGCTCATACGATGACAGTAGATAGCTTGACCACAGATAGCAGTGCATCCAATACGTCAGAGGACTTGCCACAATTTGATGGCGATACCAGCCGCGCCAATCCGTATTTTCGCCCATTATTACCCAAGCCTATTCATCGCCATGAAGCCAATCGACAGCTAATCATGGATACCGAAACTACAGGACTCGACCCGCTTAAAGGCGACCGCGTTATCGAAGTCGGTATTGTAGAGATGATCGACCGCAAATTTACCGGCGAAAAGCTTCATGTTTATATTAATCCACTACGTGGGATGGATGAGGTGGTCATCCGTATTCATGGTATCTCTGAGGCGTTTTTAACCGATAAGCCAACCTTTGATCAAATCGCTCAACCTTTATATGAGTTTATGGATGGCGCAGAAATCATTGCCCATAATGCCTCATTTGATATGGGCTTTTTGAATATGGAATTTAACAAAGTAGGGATGACAGATTTTGCCCAACGAGTTCAGGTTACCGACTCTTTAATAATGGCAAAGCAGCAATATCCTGGGCAGAAAAACACCCTTGATGCGCTAGTACGCCGATTAAATGTGGGCAAGCAAGACCGTACCTTTCACGGCGCTTTATTGGACTCAGAAATTTTAGCTGAGGTTTATTTAGCGATGACCGGTGGTCAGGTGTCTTTAGCAATTGAAGAAGACAGTCACTCTGACAGCGGACGCACAACTCATGCCCGTTTTGCCGATCTTGCAGCGTTATTATTGGAATCCACTACCGACAGCACCGCCAATCAAAGCTGGTTTGCAAGCTTGGTAGATGAATATCCAGAGCTTAAAAACAAGGTTACGCACTGAAAGTCAGGGACTGATAAGTATTACAAATTTCATTAAAAAATATAAACTTAATTTGAATGTGTTTCTTATAAAAAACGGTGGTATAAACTCCGCCTTTATGATTATAAATAACTTATATTATCAGCATATTATGGATAAATTATTATGAGCCAGTCTGAACAAGTCACGTTAACCACCCCTACTTTGAGTATCACTAACTTCGACTTGCCCTCATTACATTTATTACATGATGAAATTATAGTCACCCTAAAAGATACAGAGACGCACTTAAGCGAATTTAATGATGATAAAGAACAAGCGCCATTATTATTAGACTCTATTGGTGTCTTAACCCAATTGTCTCGTATCTTTGAGCTCATCTCTCTTGGTGGCGGGCAAGTGTTAAGTTCTGCTATTGTACATGGCTTACAACAGCTCTATAACAGCGGCGATAATAATAATACGGCGCTGATTATGGACTTGTCGGAGGCGATCATGACCCTTGACCGCTATATTGAGTTTGTACTGTTGACTGAAACAGTCGAGCCGACGTTACTGCTACCGATTATTAATAAATTAAATCGGTACGGGTCGCAGACGAATATTGCCGAGGACTATTTTGCTGACTTTGGTACGGGTAGCGTCATTATCGCCAACCCTGAGCAAAACTTTCAGCCATTAAGCGAGTTGAACCTTGATACCAAGCTAATGACCAATGCCTTTCGCAGTGGTTTTTCAGTAGCGCTCACGCATAAAAATGGGGCAATCTCTGCTGAGGATAAGCAGAAATTGGTTGCTATGAGCGCTGCATGTGAACTGATTGCTGCTCACTCTAGCAGATTATTTTGGCAAGCAGCTTCAGCAGCAGTTACCGATATTGAGGCGATTTTACCGTTAAGTCTCAGCCAAAAACATACGCTGGTTTATTTAGAGCAGCAGTTTCATAATTACTTACCTATAATGGACGCCAAATTTGCCGAATTGGTTAGTTTGGCCTGTCAGCGTGATGGGCAACAAGCGCATAGTATCCGCGCGCAATATGCTGTTAACCGATTAGATGGACCGCAGCGTGAACAGCTGAAGCGTTTTTTATTCGGCCCTAACCGTCAGGTGACAGACACGTTAAATGACTTAATTCAAGCTCAAATCTACACGATCAAAGAAAAAGTTGACAGTTACGCACGTGGCGGTTCGCTGAATCCATTAGCCCTACAAACTTCGCAAATAGCCGATGAGCTGGTCGAGCTGAGCTCAACCCTACGCTTACTAGGATTAAGTACAGCAGCCACGGCGCTGCATACTGCAGGAGAAGCGGTAGCAAAATGGCAAACCCCGACTCCAAATGACTTTGACCATCTACTACTCGCGTTGATGAGTGCGGAAAATGCGACCATCGCTATGGCAAAAATGCATACACCAGGGATTGTAAAACTACCGCTGAATAATAAAGATATTTCTTTACATCAGCTCGATACGGCTTATGATACTTTGATTCAAGAAAGTCGTACCACTATTGCCAGTGCTGAACAGGCGCTAAACGACTATTTAGCCGATGCCAATCGCGATGTGCTCAACATTCAAAACATTCCAGAGATGATGCGCCAAGTTTCCGGTGCAGTACGTTTCTTACAAATGACCATCTCGGCCAGCATGTTAAGCCAATTGGCCAATTATCTAGAGCAGCGCTTGACTGTAGATTATCCTATTGACGAGCAAATTCTCGCCCATATGGCTGATATTATGATGTCAGTAGACTATCGCTTGAATGGCTTTGAGCACAATCGTCCAGTAAGTAAGCGTACACTAGACCTTGCTCAGCAAAGTTTAAGCCAATTATTAGCCGCTTAATATTTAATAAAATCATTTAAACAACTCTTTATTAATGGATAGTTGTTTAAATGATAATTACCATCCAAATTGCGTTCAAATGAATCATTGATAACGCTCACCTAATTAAACTTATAGACAGTAAGCATGCACGCTGCTGCCTGCTTTGGATTGTGTTATGACTACTGCTTTTGTATTTGATACCGAAACTGTCTTATGTTGCCATACCCCTGATGGTTGGTGGCCAATACAAGTTAAGTTACCGCAGCCAAGCGTTTCTGCCACCCCAAAATTCACTTCTACGAATATTCCTAATATAAGCGTTGAGAGCACGCATAGCACTGCTCCTAATGTTGCTGCCGATAGTATTGATGTTATTAATGCCTATCAGCTTGGCTGTGTCGAACTTGCTGAGAGTCTAGGACCCAGCGACTGCTCAGACAAAGATTTAGAAACTGCTGAAAACACTTTAGAAAGTACGTTAGAGAATACCCTAAAGAATAAAACAGCACCTGCCACTAGGGCAATTACTCATAATTATGCTATCAATAATAATATTGCCCTTCCTAAGATAACAACAAATTTAGACAGTTCAGCTAATGTAGACAGTGCGGTATTTATTTCATACCGTCAGTTAATAACCCACTTGCCCGTTGCCTTAGCCGCGCAACTGAGCCAAGCGATACAACTGCTACGCTGGCAAGCTGATACGCAGTTCTGTAGCCGCTGTAGTGCGCCGGTCAGCAGTGCTCAATTTGCTGAGCGCTCGATGGTCTGCGCAGTATGTCGCCTGCGCCAGTATCCACGCGTGCAGCCGTGTGTTATCACTGCTATTACTCGACCCAATCCTTTAACAGGTGAGATGCAGATTTTACTGGCGCATCATCATCGTTATGGCACACAAAGCGCGCCTCTACAATATGGGCTGATTGCAGGCTTTGTGGAAGTTGGTGAAAGCTTGGAGCATGCTGTGGTACGGGAAGTAGCTGAAGAGGTTAGCATTAGCTTAACCGATATTCGCTATGTGAGTAGCCAGCCGTGGCCATTTCCCTCTAACTTAATGCTAGGCTTCCGGGCAACTTATGCGGGCGGAGATATTTTGGTACAAAAAGATGAGCTATCGCATGCTGAATTTTTTGATATCTCAAACTTGCCAAAGATACCATTTAAGGGCAGTATTGCTTATGATTTAATCGCCCAGATTTTGCATGAGCAAGGCGTTTGTCTTTAGGCATTCGTTATAACGTTTAACTTTTATTAATGTTTGTTGCTATTATAATGAACACTTGATATGTTCACTTTTTTATACCAGCCTATTTTGACTGATGTTAAGGCCAGTAATTACATGCCCAGTACTGTACATACCACCGCACGCGCCACTACACATGCTCGTTTAACTAATCTGCCAATATTATTTGATACGTTAGCGCTTGACACCTTACCTATTGACGTACAGCAACAAATTGCGCGCATTGATGCGTGTCTGCCGCAAACCCAATGTGGTCTTTGTGATCATCCAGACGGTTGCTTGCCTTACGCTGCAGCTATCGTTATGGATGGTGAACCTTATAATAAATGTGTGCCCGGTGGACAGCCTGTGACAGATGCCATTGCGCAGATTATTGCTCCGAATGCCTTAGTTAATTTGAGTGACAGTATCAGTCATGATAAAGAGCGCCTCATTGCTGCTCCTTCAAAATGGTCAATAGACAACACCTCGCAGCGCCCTCAAGAAGTCCGTGCAATTATCCGTGAAGATGATTGTATTGGCTGCACCAAATGTATTCCTGCTTGTCCAGTCGATGCGATTGTTGGCACCGGTAAACATATGCACACTATTTTTACCGATTTGTGTACGGGCTGTGAGCTATGTATAGCGCCCTGCCCAGTTGACTGTATCGACTTAGTCATTATTGAGCGCGAGCTAACAATATCTGAGCGCGAGCAAGAACAAGACGATCTGCGTCAGCGTTATCATACTCACCTCAAACGCGTTACTGAGCAGCTTGCAGACAGCAGCAATGCAAAGCCGGTAGTCAGTATGGTCGAGGCCAAATTGAATAACGCCACCAGCCAAATGCTCGACATCTCTGAGCAACAAGCAAAAGATACCATCGCTGCAGCGAAACTGCGTAGTAAAATTAAGAGATTAGAGAAACAGCTAAGCGTACGTGAAAATTCAGTAAAACAAGCGGAACTTGAGACGCTGCAAGCAGAACTTGCGCAACTATAAAGTTGAATTAGCTTGGAAAAAACATAGTGTTATAAACGACTCTCTTCTATTTTTAACGACCTACAACTTTTTAAAACATGCTGACTTAAAACAAAAACAACTTAAAAATTTAGCTAACAACGATAGCCAAAATGCCATGAGTAAAACTGTCAAACATAAAACTGCCGATACCCCACCATCACGGCGCATGCCCAATCGTGATGTACACCCCTTTTTTGAAAAGCTAGCGGCCACGATTGATGAGCCAGTTACTGAGCTGCATTATAAAAGTAACTTTGAATTGCTCATTGCCGTGATACTTTCAGCCCAAGCAACCGATATCAGCGTTAATATTGCCACTAAGCAGCTATATCCAGTTGCCAATACGCCTGAGTCCATTTTGGCATTAGGTGAGGAAGCACTTAAAGCGTATATTAAAAATATTGGCCTATATAATGCTAAAGCTAAAAATGTTATCAAAACTTGCCAAGCTTTAATCGATAACTTTGACAGTACTGTCCCTGATAACCGTCAAGACTTAGAGTCGCTAGCGGGTGTTGGCCGTAAGACGGCTAATGTGGTATTAAATACAGCCTTTGGGCAACCCACTATGGCAGTTGATACTCATATCTTTCGAGTAGGCAATCGTACAGGACTGGCAACGGGCAAAAACGTATTAATTGTTGAGCAAAAACTGGTAGAGCGTATTCCAGAGGAGTTTATGCTGGATGCTCACCATTATTTAATTTTGCATGGTCGCTATACTTGTCAGGCGCGCACGCCCAAATGCGGCGCATGTCCGGTGTATAACGAGTGTATGTTCAAGGACAAAGCCGCCTTTGTAGCAATATAATTACTAGCGAATTATTGGTTAAGTTTGACTATAACAAACACCTTATTGAGTATTACTTATAATAGCTTAAGCCCTGCTCACTAGAGTTTTGCGACTTTTCAAGGTAGAATAAGGCTATTTTACGTTAAGATGTCTTAGCCATAAATACGATATTGATAAGGTGATAACCGTATAAATAACGGTAGCTGAGCGTTAGTTTTATCACGATTGCCCTGCGTTAAAACCACAGAAACTTAACAATATACTTATTAGCTTCTAATTATGCAGAACAGTAAACAAATTAAACAATACCAATTACCTGCCGCGTAAATAATTGCACGGCCGATATTAATTAAAGCGGCGCTCAGACGTTATGCTTTTTCCTACTTTTATTGATTCAATTAAGCGACCCCATTATGCGTGAATACAGTTTATTTACCTCAGAATCCGTAAGCGAAGGCCATCCTGATAAAATGGCTGATCAAATCTCAGATGCCATTCTCGATGCTATTTTACGTGAAGACTTGAACGCACGTGTTGCCTGCGAAACTTTAGTCAAAACAGGTGCCGTAGTATTAGCCGGTGAAATTACAACCACCGCCAACATCGACTTTGAACGCATTGTCCGTGATACGGTCAATGGCATTGGCTACCACCATTCAGACTTAGGCTTTGATGGCGAGACTTGCGCCGTCATCAATATGCTGGGTAAGCAATCTCCTGAAATTGCCCAAGGTGTGGACCGTGCTGACCCTGAAGAGCAAGGTGCTGGTGACCAAGGCCTCATGTTTGGTTATGCCAGTAATGAAACCGACGTTCTCATGCCAGCGCCAATTGAATATGCGCACCGCTTAATGGAGCGTCAATCGCAACTGCGCCGTGCTGGTGAGCTGCCGTGGTTACGTCCCGACGCTAAAGCCCAAGTTACCCTTAAATATGACGGCAACCGCCCAACTGCTATCGATGCCGTCGTATTATCTACGCAACATGATCCTAGTATCTCGCAAGCCGATTTACAAGAAGCGGTAATGGAAACTATCATCAAGCATGTTTTGCCAGCCGAATTATTACATGCTGGAACGCGCTACCATATTAATCCAACGGGTAAGTTTGTCATTGGCGGCCCTGTAGGAGACGCCGGACTTACTGGTCGTAAAATTATCGTGGATACTTATGGCGGTATGGCACGTCATGGCGGCGGTGCATTCAGTGGTAAGGATCCTTCTAAAGTTGACCGTAGCGCCGCTTACGCCGTACGTTATGTTGCCAAGAACCTTGTCGCGGCAGGTATTGCGGATCGTTGTGAAGTCCAAATCAGCTATGCCATTGGTGTGGCTGAACCGACCTCAATTTCGGTCAATACTTTTGGTACCAGCAAAATTAGCCACGAAGAAATTATTCGCCTGATTCGTAAGCATTTTGATCTGCGCCCTTATGGACTTACCCGCATGCTTAATCTATTACAGCCCATGTATCAACAAACTGCCAGCTTTGGACATTTTGGTCGTCCAGGCTCTGACACTGCTTTTACGTGGGAAAAAACAGATAAAGCAGAAATCCTAAAAGCGGACGCTGGTCTGTAACTAAAATTAGCTATTATAATGAATAGCTATAAACGCTAGTGAGCAACAAATAAAAGCCGCACTTCATAGCAGCATAATGCTTAAATAGAAGTCCGGCTTTTATTTATTGTTCATATATCTAAGTTACACTTTTATATTAGTGTTTCTACCTTTAAGCGTTACTATTACTTCAATACAATATTTCAATACATGATTGTGATACATAGTTGTGATACTTAGTTTTAACAAACCACTTTATAAATCCACCTACCTTACCCTTACCCTTAATAGGAATAGCTTATGTCTGAAGATAACCTTGCAAGCCTTAATGACAAAAACAATGCAGCTGTTGAAGCAAACGTTGAGATTACCCCTGAAATGCAAGGCTTTTATCAACGCGCCGATGCTATTATTGGGATGGCTAATAGCCAGTTGGGTTCTGATGCGCATTCAGGCCAAGTCGGTGCCTCTTTACTGTATGCTGCCGCCCGCTATAGTGCCTCTGTCGCCTCAATTGGTTTTGTAAAAGGAGACGACTTCGCTAAAGAAAAAGACGATATCGTTGAATTTTATGTGAAGCAATACCGCCAAATGCTCAGTGACAACTTAACGGACTATGCGCAGAATTTTGATCAATACGTACAACTAAATAAAGATGACAAACCTGCTCAATAACCGTTACTTTTTATTTAAATAGCGTCTTTAGAGCGTATTTACTCTGTTAAAAAGCAAAACCCCTAGTCTATTATTGGACTGGGGGTTTTTATTGTGCCAATAAGATAACTATCGTACGGTGTAGTCTTTTATAATCTCACCAATGCGGTATGATTAGAGTTTACCTCTGCTTCTAACAGGACGTTATGACTTTGATAAATAAGGATATCTTATGTTTACTAAAAACTATTCAACCTTGTGGCGGTCGAGCTTTTCATTACTAGGATTGTCGCTTGCGATCACTCTAACCGGCTGTAGTAATATGCCAAGCATTAATGCACCCGATACCACTCCTATTCATACACCCACTACTAATCAGCAAACCTCTAGCGATAAAAATTTTACCAGATGTCCGCCTTATAATCCTGAACAAACCATGTGTACTGCACAATATGATCCGGTCTGCGTTACCGTGAACAATGGGGCAACTATCAGCTACCGAACTGCAGGCAATGCGTGCTCTGCATGCGGCACCACATCGGCGGTAGGTTATGTGAAAGGGCAATGTATATGACCGATATTCTCATGTCAGAACACTATTTCCTTAATAATATTTGGTTGACGACAAATAAATGAGATATACAACCTCACACAAAAACCCCAGCCTAATAAGCTGGGGTCTTTTTATTATTGAAAATTTATTGATTATCTATTCACTAGGGTCTTTAATTTTAGGCGGCCCTGTTAACAGATGCTCATCGACGAACTCATTAGCGGAGTTATGCTCTGCTGATTCCTCAGTGATAAACCATTGCTGATTGCGATATAGAATCAAGCGATCTCGACTTAGGCCGCGCAGTAGTGAATACAGCATCACGACTATCACAATAGCAAATGGGAAGCCTGAGACAATGGATGCCGCTTGCAACGCCCCTAAGCCCCCTGCTGCCAACAATACCGCCGCAATAACACCTTCAGTACCTGCCCAAAATAGACGCTGAATCTTTGGTGGGTTGGCATCACCACCTGAGGTTAGCATATCAATCACAAAGCTAGCCGAATCTGATGAGGTCACAAACCAAAGCACAATCATCACAATAATTAATAGCGTTACGGGCTGAGTTAGCGGATATAGCTCCATTAACTTAAAGATAGCACTACCATAATCAGCCTGCACCGCCTCAATAAGACCTGGGCTAGCCAAATTAGGGTCAGCAGCCGCTAGTAACTCCAGATGTACTGCTGAACCACCAAAGGCTGTAAACCATAAAAATAAAATAGTAATAGGAATTAATAATACACCTAATATAAACTCGCGAATAGTACGACCACGAGAAATACGAGCGACAAACACCCCAACGAATGGCGACCAGCTAATCCACCATGCCCAATAGAAAATCGTCCATGACGACTGCCATTTGTCCACACCAGCATAAGATTCAGTCCAAAGACCTAATGGAATAACCTGATGTAAATAATTACCGATATTTTCAACAAAGCTATTAAAAATAAACTGCGTTGGGCCCAAGATAATCACAAAGCTTAACAGTATAAAGGTGAGGAAAATATTGATATCGCTTAAACGCTTGATACCTTTATCCAATCCCAAAAATAATGAAAGACCTGCCAGCATGGTAATAAAGACAATCAAAATAATTTGTACGGTAATGGTGTTCGGAATACCAAATAAGGTTTCGAGGCCAGAATTAATCTGTAATACCCCAAGACCTAACGTGGTGACCACCCCAAACATCGTACCAAATACAGCCAAAGTATCAACCATGTGACCCCATGGACCGTAGATTTTTTTACCAATCAGAGGATACAAGGTCGAGCGAATAGCCAACGGCAGACCACGGCGATAATGAAAATAGGCTAATGATAAGGCTACCATGCCATAGATTGCCCACACGTGCAGACCATAATGTAAGAAAGAAATATTCATTGCTTGCTTAGCAGAAGCAATGGTTTCCGGCTCGCCGAGTGGTGGCGCCATAAAATGTTGTAGCGGCTCTGCAGTACCCCAATAGAGCAATCCAATACCGATACCGGCTGAGAACAGCATACCAATCCAAGAAATTAGTTTGTATTCCGGTTTCTCTGTCTGATGCCCCAATCGAATATCACCGTATCTACTAAATATTAAGTAAATACTCATGACCAATGCTAAATTAACCACCACAATAAAGAACCAGCCAAAGCGCACAGAAAGGAACTCTTTTGCTTGACCAAATACTTCATTTGCCAACTCATTAAAAAAAGCGCCAAAGATAATAAAGGCAAGAATTAACAGGGCTGAAGATAAAAAAACAGGTTTACTGACGCGTGGAAAGGGTCCTAAGCGCCCAACTTTCACATGATCCATAAGTAGTCTCAATTTTTTGAAGGGCCTACCTTAACAAGATAGTTAATAACTATCAAATCTTAGCAGACGCCTTATGACGTTGAAAACGCAAAAGCCCTGAGGCAGCGTTCTACCTTAGGGCATAGTATTGCAGTAATTTAATTGTTATATTTTAGTAAACAGTTCCTTGGCACACATAACATCAAAAAGGATCTGCCTAGTAACCGGCTTTTTTTAGTCACCTTTGACAATCTTCGGTGGCCCTGTTAACAAATGCTCATCGACGAACTCATTGGCCGAGTTGTGATCCGCCGACTCCTCAGTGATAAAGTACTGCTGCGCCCGATAGAGAATCAATCGATCTCGACTTAATCCGCGTAATAGCGCATACATCATCACAAAAATAACCAACGCAAACGGCAAACCCGCAATAATAGCAGCCGCTTGTAGTGCAGACAGCCCACCAGCTGCAAGTAATATTGCGGCAATTAAACCTTGTGTCGTTGCCCAAAATAGACGCTGAATCTTCGGTGGATTAGTATCGCCGCCCGCCGTCAACATATCGACAACCAGACTGGCTGAATCTGACGAGGTCACAAACCATAGCATAATCATTACTACAATTAGCAAGGTGATGGGCTTAGCCAGTGGATAATACTCAATCAGTTTGAAGATAGCGCTACCAGTATCAGCTTGTACTGCTTCAATGAGTCCAGGGCTAACCATACTAGGATCAGCGCCCGCCAATAACTCCATATTAATAGCAACACCGCCAAAAGTGGTGAACCAAAAAAACAAAATCATCATAGGTATAAGGAGTACGCCAAGCGTAAACTCTCTAATGGTACGACCACGGCTGATACGCGCAATAAATATCCCAACGAATGGCGACCAACTGACCCACCATGCCCAATAGAATATCGTCCAAGCGCTTTGCCAATCTGTACCACTATACGACTCGCCCCATGTGCCTAAAGTAGCAATTCCTGAGACATAATTACCGATATTTTCAATATAACTGTTAAAAATAAATAAGGTTGGTCCCAGCACGACCATAAATATCAACATGATAAGAGTTAGGGCAATATTGATTTCACTTAAACGCTTAACCCCTTTATCCAATCCCATCATAACTGACAATGCTGCCATCGCAGTGACAAAAGCAATCAGCATAAACTGTATGGTAATATTATTGGGAATATCGAACAAACTAGTCAGACCCGAGTTGATCTGCATCACCCCAAGACCCAGTGACGTTACTACCCCAAACATCGTGCCAAATACGGCTAAGATATCAACGGTATGTCCCCATGGACCATAAATCTTCTTACCTAATAGTGGATATAGGGTTGAGCGAATAGATAATGGTAGGCCACGGCGAAAGTGAAAATAAGCCAAGGCCAAAGCGACGATAGTATACAGCGCCCAAGCATGCAAACCCCAATGCAGGAATGATAGATTCATCGCTTGCTTAGCAGCAGCGACGGTTTCAGCTTCCCCAAGTGGTGGTGCCATAAAATGTTGTATCGGCTCTGCAGTTCCCCAATACAGCAGCCCAATGCCGATACCAGCAGAGAACAACATGCTAATCCATGAGAACAAGCTGTATTGCGGTGTCTCAGTTTGAGCACCCAAACGAATGTCACCATAGCGGCTCATGGCCAGATAGATACAGAGTAATAATGCCGCATTGACTAGGATAACAAACATCCAACCAAACTTATGGGTAATAAATTTTTGTAAAAAACTAAATAGCAGGCCCGCAGTTTCGGTAAAGAAAGTTCCAAAAATAATAAATCCGACGATTAATACCATCGATACAATAAACACAGGTTTACTCACCCGTGGAAAAGGGCCCAATCGGCCTACTTTTACCTCATCCATTCTTTGCTCTCATAATATAAGGAGCATCACCTTAACAAATTGACCCTTAATTATCAATTTTTACAAAATAAAACTTGATAAAAACAATGTCTTTATCTCTATAGTATGAGCCTCAAACTTATTACCTTATTTGCCCAGTTGTATAGTACAAAAGACTTAACAAGGAAGATATATAATTTAAAAACGCTCATTATTTCTCAATCATTATTTAGGCTAGTATTTTAAATGTAAATAATAACTCTCAAAAAAACCCGCACTTGCTGAGTCAAATGCGGGGTCGAGTTTGGTAGTGTGATTACAATGGAAAACTTGTCTTTAGCTCATTCTAAGCTTATCAAAGGTCAGTTTATGGTCAGTACCAACATCGACTTTGATGATATCACCGGCGACAAAATCACCAGCCAGTAATTTTAATGAGAGTGGATTTTCAATCTCTTGCTGAATAGCACGTTTTAGCGGACGCGCACCATATACAGGGTCATAGCCTACTTCTACCAGCTGATTCATCGCAGCATCAGATAAGGTAATATCTAGTTCACGCTCTTGCAAACGACTACGCAAGCGTTCCATTTGGATATCAGCGATACCTGCCATTTGTGCTTGACCGAGTGCATGGAAGACCACAATCTCATCAATACGATTGACGAACTCTGGACGGAAATGCTCACCAACTGAATCCATCACTTCCGCTTTAATATCCTCATAGCTCTCGCCAACCATCTCTTGGATTTTATGCGAGCCCAAGTTACTGGTCATAATGATAACGGTATTTTTAAAATCAACGACTCGACCTTGGGAATCAGTCAAGCGTCCATCATCCAGTACTTGTAATAAAATATTAAACACATCTGGATGCGCTTTTTCAACTTCATCAAATAATACAACGCTATACGGCTTACGACGTACGGCTTCTGTCAGCGCACCGCCTTCTTCATAGCCAACATAACCGGGAGGCGCGCCCACTAAGCGACTAACGCTGTGTTTCTCCATATACTCACTCATATCGATACGCACTAGCGAGTCTTCACTATCGAACAAGAAGTTGGCCAAAGATTTAGTCAGCTCCGTTTTACCTACCCCTGTAGGCCCTAAGAATAAAAATGACCCAGAAGGACGGTTGGGATCTGACAAGCCAGCGCGGCTACGGCGTACCGCATTGGCAACGGCTTCTACCGCTTCATCTTGGCCAATAACGCGCTCATGCAATTGGTCTTCCATCGCCAATAATTTATCACGCTCACCCTGCATCATTCTATTAACTGGAATACCCGTAGCAGCGCTGACGACTTCAGCAATTTCGTTATCGGTGACTTTAGTACGCAGCAGCTTGATTTCAATAGGCTCACCGTTTTGCTCTTTTTGCTCTGCTAAATCAAGCTTAGCAATTTGTTTTTCAAGCTCAGGAATGACGCCATATTTCAAACGTGACATCTCAGCAATATCACCTTCTCGAGTCACTTTTTCTAGCTGAATACGTGCTTTTTCCAAGTCTTCTTTATGCTGCTTACTACCTTCAACCAGTGCTTTTTCTGCTTGCCAAATTTCAGTTAAGTCTGCGATCTCTCTTTCTATCTCTTCTATTTGCGCATCTAGTAATTTAGTTTCGGCTTTAGCGCCAGCATCTTCCTCACCTTTGAGTGCTTCACGCTCCATTTTCAGCTGAATCAAGCGGCTATCAAGCTTTCCTAGTGATTCAGGTTTGCTGTCCATCTCCATCCGTAAACGACTGGCGGCTTCATCAATTAAATCAATCGCTTTGTCGGGGAGCTTGCGATCGGTAATATAACGATGGCTCATGCGCGCCGCAGCAATAATAGCGCTATCTTGAATACTGACAGCATGATGGAGCTCATAACGCTCTTTGAGACCACGTAAAATCGCAATGGTATCTTCAACCGTGGGCTCATCGACCAGTACCTTTTGGAAGCGACGCTCAAGGGCGGCATCTTTTTCAATATATTGACGATATTCATCTAAAGTCGTTGCGCCGACACAGTGCAGCTCTCCACGCGCAAGGGCTGGCTTGAGCATATTACCGGCATCCATCGCACCGTCTGCTTTACCCGCACCCACTAAGGTATGCAGCTCATCAATAAATAAGATAACGTTGCCTTCTTGCTTTGATAAATCGCTGAGTACCGCTTTTAGACGCTCTTCAAACTCACCACGGAATTTTGCGCCCGCAATCAAAGCACCTAAATCTAATGACAACACTTCTTTACGGCGCAACCCTTCTGGCACATCGCCATTGATGATTTTTTGCGCTAGGCCTTCAACAATCGCCGTTTTACCAACACCTGGCTCACCAATGAGCACCGGGTTATTTTTGGTACGGCGTGAGAGCACTTGAATGGTACGGCGTATCTCTTCGTCACGACCAATCACTGGGTCAAGTTTGCCAAGTTCTGCTTGTTCAGTCAGGTTAATGGTGTATTTATTTAGCGCATCACGCTGGTCTTCAGCATTTTGGTTATTAACGGTTTCATCACCGCGTAGCTGTTCAATGACCGCTTTTAGCTTAGCAGCAGTCACGCCAGCACTTTCAAATATTTTTTTGGTCTCACCTTGTTCAGCTAAAGCTAACATTACCCATTCAGTCGCGATAAAATCATCGCTTTCTTTTTGTGCTTGGCGATCGGCAAGGTTAAGAATCTTCACTGAGTTCGGGTTTAGATTGACCTCACCTGTTGGCTCGCTAATAGTTGCTTGATTATCAAGTGCTTTAGCAACGCCATTTTTTAGTGCAGGAATAGAGGCGCCTGCCTGCTGACAAATAGACAAATTCGATTCATCTTGTAGCAAAACCGCAAGCAAGTGTACTGGATCAATACCCGTATGATCGCGTCCTAATGCCAAACTCTGTGCTTCTTGAATAGCAGATTGCAGTTTTTGAGTAAATTTATCGAATCTCATGTTTGTGTCCTTTTATAATTAGTATGAGTTAATATGTACAGTAGCACTTTTATTAAGTAACTCTTTTATTAAACAGTGCTCACCGTAATCTATCATTTATATATGGCACTATTAGTGAAATTTCAACTCAAATTTTATAAGTTAAGCTTATAAAACTTATTAATAAGAATGACTCCATGCAAACTTATTCTTATAAAGCTCTTAAAAACCCAAGCAGCGCTTTTTCCTCAGCGCGCTGATATTTCTTAGTGCGTCCACGCCGAGCTTGTTTATAACGCTCAAAAAACTGACCCGCTAAGAACTGTTGAATAATAATAGGGTGAATATAAGAAGAACGACAAACAGCGGGCGTATTGCCCAGCTCGTCAGCGACGTTTTTGACTATTTCTGTCACCAATGAGTAGCGCTCCTTACTGTCCGCCGCGCTGGCTAATGTCTCGCTTCCTGCTGGCGTTTGCAGCTCATCGTATAAATAACTGGCAGCGAGGACACTTGCCATCCATGTGCGAAAGTCCTTGGCGCTGTATAAATTACTGCCGTTGCTACCATTCTTATCGCAAGTATGCTCTCGCAGATAGTTGTTAATATCCGAGCTGTCTACAATTTGTTTATGACCTTGTTCATCTAAATATTTAAAAATCTGATAACCGGGCAGCTCTGAGCACGCTTGTATAATGTCAATTAAGCGCTCATCTTGCAGTTCAATATGATGGGTTTTTGCACTTTTACCAACAAAATCAAAGGCTAAGCCATCATCAGTTCGACTAACATGCTTACTGCGGAGGGTGCTGAGTCCATAGCTTTTATTCAGCTTGGCATAACGACTATTACCGATACGAATTAAAGTGGTTTCCAGCAATTTAACCACAGCCGCAAGAACATTAGTGCGTGATAAAGGCGCGGCATCCAAATCCTGCTCAACCTGAGCGCGCAGGTTTGGTAGCGCTTCTGCAAAGCCTATCATGGCATCAAATTTGGCTTGGTCGCGTACATTGTCCCACAGCGCATGGTACAGATACTGCTTACGTGCTTTATCGTCACGCCCTGTTGATTGTAGATGCCCACTATCATCTTGGCATATCCATACTTCCGACCACATCGGTGGAATTACTAAAGCGTCAAAGCGCTGACGTAAAATTTTATCTTTAACCGTCTTGCCAGTCGTATCACGATAAGTAAACCCACGTCCGTGTCGTCTACGCTCGTAGCCGGGTTCATCGTCGCTCACATAGCGTAAATTGGCACGCTGTGCTAACTGTTCATAATCGTGGCGCAAGTCGTCACTGCTGGTATTTTTATTAATCATGAAATATTCACCTTAGCTTTAAATTATCAACAATTTTAGATATATATTTAGGATAATTAAAACTCATTGTTTTTGCTGTTTATTTGCCAGCTACAATGTGTAAGGCTGTGTAAAATATAAGGGGTTTAAACACCAGTGAGATGACAGATAAAAGCCAGTTAATTTTAAACCTGATTGCTTCAATTTCTTCTATATCCACCTTTAAGCCGAATATACTATGAAAAACAAAACTTCAATAAAAATAGCGCCCCTCTCCAGCGCCAATTACGAAGCTTGGTTACGTCTATGGCAAAGCTATCTCACCTTTTATAACACTAGCTTGCCATTGGAAACCACAAACGCAACATGGCACAATTTAATCGATGACAAAGTATCTATTTATGGATTTGGCGCGTGGAATAATGATGTGCTAGTAGGCATGACTCATGTAGTGCTACATCCCAATACTTGGAATACAACTGAGTGTTGTTATTTAGAAGACTTGTATGTCAATGAGTCTGTACGTGGAAAAGGTGTAGGACGTGCATTGATTGAGTATGTATACGAATTTGCTGCTAAAAAAGGCTGTAATCGTGTTTATTGGCATACGCAAGAAGGCAATACGCCAGCTCGAGCTCTGTATAAAAATATTGCAACTGAAACTGATATGATGCAATACCGCAAAGATTTATAATGGCTAATGTAGTCTAAGCTGTGAATAGTTTTTAACAAATACCAGTTGTTAGTAGCTATTAAGAATTAGCAACCATAAAAAAACGCCAAGCACAGAACACTTGGCGTTTTTTATCATTGGACTTTAGTTTAAGATTCTATTTACCATATACGCATAAATAAGCAGTTTCTATTTCCACTTTAACGTTGAATTTTTTATTGGCCTCAACGGTAAATTGTTGACCGGCATCAAAAGTTTGCCATTCATCACTTTCAGGCAACTTAACCGTTAGTGCGCCGCTAACTACAGTCATGGTCTCAAATTCACTGGTACCGAACTCATAGTCGCCGATTTCCATAACCCCAACGGTAGCTGGCTTAGTTGCCGTTTGAAAGGCAATAGAAGTCACTTTATTATCGAAATAGTTATTAACGCTTAGCATCGTTTTTTCCTTGAAATTTTATGATTAGTATTAACCGTTAAGTTCTGGCTTTATAGTCCCGCTTTTAGGCTGGCTTCAATAAACTGGTCTAAATCGCCATCGAGTACCGCGCCAGTATTAAAAGTTTCAACGCCAGTACGCAAGTCTTTAATACGTGAGTCATCAAGCACGTATGAGCGGATTTGACTGCCCCAACCGACGTCAGATTTACCATCTTCCACCGCTTGTTGCGACTCCATGCGTTTTTGCATTTCCAGCTCATACAGCTTGGCGCGCAGCATTTTCATTGCTGTCGCTTTGTTGCCATGCTGACTACGCTCATTTTGACAGGTAACGACGACACCCGATGGTTCATGAGTGATACGCACCGCAGAGTCCGTAGTGTTCACATGCTGACCACCTGCGCCCGATGAGCGGTAAGTATCAATGCGCAAATCGGCTGGATTGATGTCGATTTCGATATCATCATCAATTTCAGGCGAGATAAAAACAGCGGCAAACGAGGTATGACGGCCATTATTACTATCAAACGGTGACTTACGAACTAAGCGATGTACACCAATCTCGGTACGTAACCAGCCAAAGGCGTAATCGCCTTTGATGGCAATCGTTGCCGATTTGATACCCGCGACGCCGCCCGATGAAATCTCAATCACTTCAACTTTAAAGTCATGTGCCTCAGCCCAGCGCGTATACATACGTAATAGCATCTCTGCCCAATCTTGTGCTTCGGTGCCACCACTACCTGATTGAATATCTAAGTAGCAATTGTTGGGATCCATCTCACCGCTAAACATCCGGCGGAACTCTAAGTCAGCCACGCGTTTTTCAGCATTGTTTAATTCTGCTTGTACCTCTTCGAGCAGGGTTTCATCGCTCTCTTCTACGGCTAAATCTAGCATAGCAGACGCGTCTTCTAAAATGGTCTCAAGTGATACGACCACATCGATGACGCCATCTAAAAGGCTTTTTTCTTTATTAATGGCAGTCGCGCGCTCAGGATTATTCCACAGCTCAGGGTTTTCTAGTTCTAAATTGACTTCTTCTAAGCGCTCTTGCTTACCATCAAAGTCAAAGATACCTCCGAAGGTCCTGTCCACGCTCGGATAAGTCTTTGATTTGTTCTTGGTACGGATTGATTTCCATAAATTTTCCTATAAATACATTTGATAATGATTACTATAATGACAATTGAGAATCGCTTGGTCTATATGATAGATATATAAAACCAAATTAAAGTAGGTGTTTGATATTAAATAGACTAAAGCGACCAGTCCTCTACTGCCCAGCGGTGTGCTAATGCATGCGCATGCAGCGCGTCATCAGGTGATATGCAGATGGCAACATCCGCCCACTCTAGCAACGGAATATCATTTTTAGAGTCCGAATAAGCATAGGTTTTCTCAAAGCTAACACCTGACGCTTGCTGCTCACCAATCCATTTATCCAAATGATAAACCTTACCTTCTTTAAAATTGGGCTTATCGGTCAATTTACCAGTGTATCGATCTTCTTTAATCTCTAGTGGCGTCGCTAACACATTGGCTTCTTCAATACCAAAACGTTTAGCGATTGCCGATACGACAAAATCGTTAGTGGCAGAGATAATGACCACATCGTGACCTTTCTCAATATGCTGACACAATACTTCCATCGCTTTTGGTCGAATATGCGGCTCAATTTCAGACTTGATATAATCTTCGCGCAGCTCATGCAAACGCGGCATCGGTAAGCTTGCCAAAAACTGCGCGACAAACTCATTATACTCCGTCGCATCAAGCGTGCCTTCAATGTAATCATTATAAAACTTTTGATTCGCCGTGCGATATTCAGCCTCATCGACCAGATTATGTTTGACGATATACTCGCCCCATAAATAGTCGCTATCGACATCGAGCAAAGTATGGTCTAAGTCGAATAGTGCAAGCGTGTGCTGATTGTTTAAAGAATTCATGTGTGACTAACTCGTATTTAAAATTAAGAAAAATTTACGGTGAAAATTATTCTGGCTGCTCAATCTCAGTGAGACCGTTTTTAAACTTTTGGCAGCACTCAGCGTAATGCATAGCAGACAGTTTCAGCATAGCCGCTTGCTCATCAGTCAAGGTTTTGACCACTTTAGCAGGTGCGCCCATCACTAGCGAGTTATCAGGAATCTCTTTGCCTTCGGTGACGAGCGCTTTGGCCCCAATTATACAGTTTTTACCTATTTTTGCTTTATTAAGTATCACCGCGCCAATACCAATCAAGCTATTATCGCCGACTTCACAGCCATGTAACATCGCTAAATGACCGATAGTGACATAATCGCCAATTTTCACCTCGATGCCTGCATCGGTATGAATCACGCTATTTTCTTGTACATTGCTATAGTCGCCGATATGAATGCGCTCGTTATCCCCGCGAATCACCGCGCCAAACCAAACGCTGGCTTGATGGCCTAAATAAACATCGCCGATGACCCGTGCCGTATCCGCCACCCAACCATTAAAAGGGCTGGCAAATTCAGGTGTTTTATCTAAATATTGATAAATCATAGCCTATCCTTAGTCTTTATTATGATTGATTTTTATGAATAACAATTTGTCGCTAATGGCGGTTTGATGCTAATAATTTGACCGCACTTTATAGTACAATCGCTGCAAAATTAATCTGTCTATTCAGAGTATAACCAATACAACTTTAGGAATTAGGCTATGAGCCATAAAAATCATCTAGCGATACTTGTAATATCAACTGGCCTAATAACCATAAGTCCTGTTTGCAGCGCTAATAATTCTAACCTTGAGCTGGCAGGCGATATCGTTGCCGTGGCTATACCCGCACTTGCCTACGGTAGCACTTATTATAAGGATGATAAAGAAGGTCGTCAGCAATTTTATAAATCATTTGCAACCAACTTAGCAGCCACTCAAGTGCTCAAACTGACTGTCGATAAAGAGCGACCCAACGGCAGCGATGATAATTCCTTCCCATCACGGCATGTCTCTGTGGCTTTTCAAGGTGCTAGCTTCATTCATAAACGCTATGGATTAAACTCCAGTATTCCCGCTTATGTGGGCGCAGGATTTGTTGCTTATACGCGCTTGAAAGCCGATGAGCATGATGCTACAGATGTGTTGGCTGGCGCGGCACTAGGTATCGCTAGCAGTATGTTTCTAACTAAAAGCTATAACGATATTTTGCATATCGCTACTAATCTGTCACCTGATTATTATGGTCTAACGGTAAATTATCAGTTTTAATTTTTTAAATTTCAGTTTTGAAATCCAGTACTGAAATTAAGCATCTTGAAATATTCTGTAAAAACTTTACGAATGATGATGCTAGCCCTAAAAGTAAAATTTTAGTATAATACTCAAAATCTGTACCCAAGCGAGTGGACATGATGTGAGTTACTCTTCACCTAAAGTGAATTAAGTATCTTTTCATCTATTTGTCTTCTCGCTTTTTTGTGGAAAATTTTTGTGCAAGCACTAAATATTCTTAACAAAATTCAGAACTTACATCAATAACAGCGGAGGCAACCCCTTGAATTCATCGGCAGAAGTACAAGCAATTTTGGCACTAGCAGACGGTACGACTTTTCGCGGTGTCAGTATCGGTAGCACAGGTCATCGTGTCGGTGAGGTGGTGTTTAATACCGCCATGACAGGGTACCAAGAAATACTGACTGACCCAAGCTACGCGCGTCAGCTGGTGACGCTTACTTATCCGCATATCGGCAATACCGGCACCAATAGCGAGGACGCTGAATCGGGTAATAGTCATCAAGTATGGGCAGATGGTCTTATTATTCGTGACTCAACGATGGTCACCTCGAGCTTCCGTAATTCTGAGTCGTTGACCGACTATTTAAAACGTAATGATACCGTTGCTATCGCTGAGATTGATACTCGCCAATTGACGCGTTTACTACGCGATAAAGGTGTGCAAAATGGTTGCATCATGACTGCATCGGATGGCGAAACCATTAGCGCAGAGGATGAAGCCCAAGCGATTACACTGGCGCAAGAATTTTCTGGCTTAGATGGCATGGACTTGGCAAAAGAGTGCTGCCATCCAGACGGTTTTGAGTGGACAGCGGGTACGTGGGAATTATCAGACACGCTGTTAAATCGTGATATAGCAGGCAATCATGACAGCGGTACAGGCGGATTTTTCAAACAGTTAGGCACGCATATCGATTCAAAATATAACGTTGTTGCTTATGATTTTGGTAGCAAAACCAATACCCTCCGTATGCTCGTTGACCGTGGCTGTCATGTCACGGTTGTCCCTGCACAGACGCCAATCAAAGATGTGCTAGCGATGAATCCAGATGGTATCTTCTTATCGAATGGCCCTGGTGACCCAGCTGCTTGTGATTATGCGATTAATAGCGTGCGTCATATTATTGAAGAGACGGACATTCCAACCTTTGGAATTTGCTTAGGTCATCAGCTGATCGGTCTTGCCAGCGGCGCAAACACTATTAAAATGAAAACTGGTCATCATGGCGCAAATCATCCAGTACAAGATTTAGAGTCTGGCATTGTGATGATTACTAGTCAAAATCATGGTTTTGCGGTTGATGAAGATACGCTTCCTGCCAATGTTAAGTCGACCCATCGCTCATTATTTGATGGTACTAACCAAGGGATTGAGCTGACCAATAAGCCTGTATTTAGTTTCCAAGGTCACCCAGAAGCCAGCCCGGGTCCTCATGATTGCGCGCCATTGTTTGATAAATTTATCACCATGATGGCAGATGCTAAAACAGCGCAAGCTTAAGTTCCCCTTATCAAAAAACCATTCATTACCAATAGACTAGGCGCTAAGAGCAATCACAGCGCCTACAGTCGCAACATATAAATAGCCACAACAGATACAATCAAAATACATCTCCATTAAAATATTACTCAAACGAAGGTAGCCCCAATCATGCCAAAACGTACCGACATAAAAAGTATTCTTATCATCGGCGCAGGTCCTATCGTTATCGGTCAAGCGTGCGAGTTCGATTATTCAGGCGCACAAGCGTGTAAATCTTTAAAAGAAGAAGGCTACCGTGTCATCTTGGTCAACTCAAACCCTGCGACCATCATGACTGACCCTGCCATGGCGGATGCGACTTATATTGAGCCGATTACGTGGCAGACGGTTGAGCAAATTATTGCTAAAGAACGTCCCGACGCTATCTTGCCTACCATGGGCGGACAAACGGCATTGAACTGTGCGTTAGAATTAGATAAGCATGGCGTATTGACCAAGTATAACTGCGAATTGATTGGCGCGACCAAAGAGTCAATCGAGATGGCAGAAGACCGCAACTTGTTTGACAAAGCTATGAAGCGTATTGGGCTTGAATGTCCACGCGCTGAAACTGCTGAAACCATGGAAGAAGCCTTTATTACCCAAGAAAAAATGGGCTATCCGTGTATCATTCGTCCTTCGTTTACCATGGGCGGTTCAGGTGGCGGTATCGCGTATAACCGTGATGAATTCATCGAGATTTGCGAGCGCGGTTTTGACTTATCGCCAAACCATCAATTGCTTATTGACGAGTCATTGATTGGTTGGAAAGAATACGAGATGGAAGTGGTTCGTGACAAAAACGACAACTGTATCATCATTTGTGCGATTGAAAACTTTGACCCAATGGGCGTACATACTGGTGACTCAATTACTGTTGCGCCAGCGCAAACCTTGACCGATAAAGAATACCAAATCATGCGTAATGCCTCATTGGCAGTTCTACGCGAGATTGGTGTAGAAACGGGCGGATCAAACGTCCAGTTTGGTATTGACCCTGAAACCGGTCGTATGGTCGTCATTGAAATGAACCCACGCGTATCACGCTCATCTGCATTGGCATCAAAAGCCACGGGGTTCCCGATTGCCAAAATCGCTGCCAAATTAGCCATTGGTTATACGCTCGATGAATTACAAAATGACATCACTGGCGGCAAAACCCCTGCCAGCTTTGAGCCGGCACTTGATTATGTCGTAACCAAGATACCTAGATTTAATTTTGAAAAATTTCCACAAGCAGATAATGTTTTATCGACGCAAATGAAGTCCGTTGGCGAAGTGATGGCAATTGGTCGTAACTTCCAAGAATCCATGCAAAAAGCCTTACGTGGTATGGAAACGGGCTCAGACGGTTTTGATGAGCAAATCGACTTGACCCAAGTTCCTGCCGATAAAGCACGCAGCGAAATTACCAACCGTCTGACCATTCCAACGCCTGAGCGTATTTATTACGTGGCTGATGCTTTCCGTATTGGTATGAGCGTTGATGAAGTCTTTAATTTAACCAAAATTGATCCATGGTTCTTGGTGCAAATTGAAGATATTGTTAAGACTGAAGCTACTGTTAAAGCACTAGGCTTTGGTGGTTTAACTGAGAACAACCTACGTCGATTTAAGCGTAAAGGCTTATCAGATTTGCGTTTGGCCAAATTGCTTGGCGTCTCACAAAAGCAATTGCGTGCTAAGCGTTGGGATTTAGGCGTGCATCCTGTTTATAAACGCGTTGATACCTGTGCCGCAGAATTTGAAACCAGCACCGCTTATATGTACTCAACTTATGATAGCGAATGTGAAGCCAAGCCGACTGACAAGAAAAAAATCATGGTGATCGGCAGTGGTCCAAACCGTATCGGTCAAGGTATCGAGTTTGATTATTGCTGTGTGCATGCGGCGCTCGCCATGCGTGAAGACGGTTACGAGACCATTATGGTCAACTGTAACCCTGAAACCGTTTCAACTGATTATGATATCTCAGACCGCTTATATTTTGAGCCAATCACGCTAGAAGACGTGTTAGAAATCGTCCGTATTGAGCAGCCTGATGGCGTTATCGTGCAGTTTGGTGGTCAAACCCCATTGAAATTAGCACGTGCACTTGAAGCGGCTGGCGTTAAAATCATCGGTACGAGCCCAGATGCGATTGATCGCGCCGAAGACCGTGAACGCTTCCAGCATATGATTCAGCAGTTAAATCTGACTCAACCAACCAATGCCCTTGCAACCAGCTTAGAAGATGGTTTGGTGAAAGCAAAAGACGTTGGCTATCCATTGGTTGTACGTCCATCATACGTCCTTGGCGGTCGTGCGATGGAAATCGTTTATAACGAAGACGAGCTCAGACATTACCTGCGTACTGCCGTACAAGCCTCTAACGAAGCGCCAGTATTGCTTGACCGCTTCTTAGACGATGCCATCGAAGTTGATGTCGATTGTATATGTGACGGCACTGATGTGGTCATTGGCGGTATCATGCAGCATATCGAACAAGCGGGCGTCCACTCAGGCGACTCAGCATGCTCATTGCCGCCGTATTCATTATCAGAAGAATTATGTGATGTGATGCGCGCGCAAACCGTTGCGATGGCAAAAGAACTTGGCGTTGTAGGCTTAATGAACGTTCAGTTCGCAGTAAAAGGCGATACCGTTTATATTTTAGAAGTCAATCCACGTGCCGCGCGTACGATTCCCTTTGTCTCTAAATGTATCGGTACTTCCTTAGCCCAAATTGCCGCCCGCTGTATGGCTGGTACTTCTTTAAAAAACCAAGGCTTTACCTGCGAGATTGTACCGTCATTTTTCGCGGTAAAAGAAGCGGTATTCCCGTTTGCTAAATTTCCAGGTGTCGATCCAATCTTGAGCCCTGAAATGAAGTCAACGGGTGAAGTCATGGGCGTGGGCAAAACCTTTGGCGAAGCATTTTACAAAGCGGTTATCAGTAGTAATGAGCGTCTGCCAGGTTTGCCAACTGAAGGCGAAACCAAAACCGTCTTTATCTCGGTACGCGATAGCGATAAAGAACAAGTTACGCCGATTGCCCGTCAACTCATCGACTACGGTTTTAACATTGTCGCCACCACCGGCACGCAAAAGGTCTTGGCGGAAAATGGCATCAAGTGCAAGCAAATCAATAAAGTCACCGAAGGTCGCCCGCATATCGTTGATGCGCTAAAAAATGGCAAAATCGATATGATTATTAACACCACTGAAGGCAAGCAGGCACAAGAGGATTCATTTTCTATCCGTCGCAGCGCGCTACAAGGTAAAGTCTTCTATGTCACCACCTTAGGCGCAGCTGACGCGGTCTGTAAATCTTATTCGATTGACTTACCATTTGAAGTTTATAAGCTGCAAGATTTACACGCGCAAGCAAAGGCGCTTGACGCAGCGGAATAAATTCAGTAAATTAAGCATAACCGTAATGATTTAAAACATAGTAGTTGTTTTATATAATATAGTCTTTTAAAAGTATAGTGATCTAAAAAGCATAGTCGCCACATTGTGACTATGCTTTTTATTACGTCAGCTTACTGCTTAATAGTCAGTAAACGATTAATAATCTGCTGATTAAGTAACCGTAACGCTCCCTTTTCTAATTTTCATACTCATTATAATAATAACGTGCACACCATCTCACTATGAGGTGGTGTGGTGTTATTGGTTTAAGGAAAAAAATATGCAACGTTATCCCATGACGCCAGAAGGACATGCGGCTTTAGAAGCCGAACTCAAACAGCTAAAAACTATTGACCGTCCACGTATCACCGCTTCTATCGCTGAAGCGCGTGAACATGGCGATTTAAAAGAAAACGCTGAATATCATGCTGCACGCGAACAACAAGGGTTTTGTGAAGCGCGAGTTCGTGATATCGAAGCTAAACTTGGTGGCGCGCAAGTGATCGATATCGCAACCTTACCAAAAGAAGGTCGAATCGTATTTGGCGTGACGGTGGTTATTGAAAATATGGACACCGAAGAGGAGAAACGCTATCAAATCGTAGGTGATGATGAAGCTGACTTTAAAGGCGGTAAAATCTCAGTGAACTCACCTATTGCTCGTGGTCTGATTGGCAAACACAAAGGAGATGAAGCCCGTATTGAAACCCCAAGAGGCGTGGTTGAATATGAGATTGTGGAAGTCATTTACGGTTAATAGATCGTAGGCTTGTTGAATAGATTTTCATAATAAATACATAAGAGTTCATAGTGACACCATGCGGCTTTACTCCTTATTTTTGGCAAATAATTATTTGGTATGAAGGTTTAAGCATTTGGTGAATAATAAGGGTGACTGCTAGATTTGCGGTTATCATTATTGGTACCCCCGTTATTTGGCATGGTTATGATGTCATTTGGCGGGGGTTTTGTTTATCTATAATAGGCTGGCTGCTTATTTTTGCTATGTATTATAATTGTTCGCTATTATTTTTATTACTCCACAACAGGGATCTATAATGACTATAAAACTTGATGTACCAACCAGTGTGATTGCAGGTGTACTGACTGGCGCTCTATTAGCGACATCTGCCACTGCCGCTCCCAAAATTATCGTTACTCAGCCTGTTGCTGCTAGCACTACAGTCGTTGAGCAGTATTCTGACGGCAAAGTTGCCACTATCACCACGACTCCTAATAGCATATCGATGCAAGATGGCATCCCGTTTTCAGTCACCCAAATCAGCAATGTGCCTCGCCACACGGTTCATCAAGGCGTAACGACAGTCACTACTTTGCCCGTAACCAATCAGGCAAGTCCAATCACAGTAGTAACCACGCCTGTAAATACCGTGGCTCAAGTGCTGACTATGACTACCAATACCATTGCTATTAATAACCCAGCAACTGGCCCATTAACCTTAGATACTTTACAGTTAAAACCAGTTTTTAGTACCCCTGGTATCGTTAGTGCGCAGACTAAAGTTATGAAAATATTAAAAAACAGCACAGGACAAGAGTTTGCCGTGCCTGCCAATCACGTGGTTTCAGGCGATGTGATTGAATACCACACCACTTATACTAATACGTCAGCCCAGCCAATCCATCAGCTCAATGCGACGGTGTCTTTGCCGAACGGCGTTAACCTCGTCTCTTTAAACAGCCCGCTGCCAACGCTGGCAACTACGGGTGGAGGCCGCTATCAGACCATTCAGCAAATGGGGAATAATGTTGTGATTCAAGAAGCTTACTCTGGATTACAATGGAACTTGGTTAATCTTGCCGCCAATACGCCGCAAACTGTAATAATCAGAGCTAAAGTTCAATAGATTAAGAGCTAAAGTTCAATAGATTAAGAGCTAAAGTTCAATATGTAGCGCTCAATGATTTGATTATAATTTTCCCTAAGTTGCGATATGCTCAAAAATATTTGGTTATTCAAGGTCTTTTTTAAGCGTAAAAAGCAAACGCAATTTACCCGTATCTATACCCCGAATGTCTAGCACGCTAGAAGTTCACCACTGATGCTACTTACACTTACCTTCTTATTTATGATACTGAATAAGACTTCATAGTTGAGTTTTGACTGTTTTTAACTGACAATAGCCCCTTGATATTATTAACGGATATTTACCGCTATTATGATCGTAATGCGCCTACTATCGTCTTTAAAACATGATGAATCCGAACGGGGTATCTTTTATCTTGGGCGTGCTCTGGTCAAAAACGGTCATACCTCGATTATTGTCTCTAGCGCCGACGATGATAATGAGCTGGTCAAACGTCTAGAACGTGATGGCAACCTATATCATCAGCTATATATGAATAAAAAATCCTGGTTATCGTTATTACAAATTGCGCCGCTACGCCATTTAATTGAACAATATGAGCCTGATATTATTCACGTTCATTCTCGAACGCCTGCTTGGATATTACATTTAGCATTACGCCGCGCCCGCGTCAAAAACATACCAAAATTGGTCTCGACCATGTATGGTTTTTACCCTATTAATAAATACTCCCAAGCACTACTAGATGTCGATACCATTATTACAGTCTCTGATAGTGTGACTAATTATCTGAATAAAGGGCTGCGCCGCGAACATCTTGGCCCTAAAACTATCAAACGTATCTACCGCGGTATCGATATACGTCGTTACCCTTATCGCCATAATCCGTCAGTTTACTGGTTACGGCACACTTTTGCAGAATATCCTGAGCTTGAGAATAAAAAATGGCTGGTGTTTCCAACGGTTATCGGTAATGAGTATGGACAAGAATGGCTGATTGATATATTAGGCAATTTAAAAGAGCAATTTCCTAATATTCACGCCATTATTATGGATGAAGACCATAAAGATGGTGACGTGGCTCACGAGGACTTTCGCCAGCGCAGCAATACCCTTAATCTTGGCGATCATATCACTTATGTCGGCAGTAAGCGGAACGATATGCGCGAATGGCTATCGGCTGCCAATATCGTTTTGGCATTAGCTAACCAGCCGGAATCGATTGGGATTAACGCCCTACAAGCTATTCACTTAGGGACACCCGTGATTGGTTGGGATCAAGCTGCTTTTAGTGAGATTTTACAGCCCCTATATCCGCAAGGACTGGTCAAAAAGTATAATGCCCATGCGTTGTGTAAGGCGGTGAAAAACCAGCTGGAAGGGGTTACGCGTCCTGAGATGACTGATAAATTTACCATGCGTGAGATGATTCAAGAAACCCTTGCGGTCTATCAGGATTTATATGAGCAGACATTAACAGAAGAGCAGTTACTAAAAAAGAACTACACATCTCGTAAACTTAAGAAAAACCCAAAATCCATGCTTAACTACTATACAGAACCTACGGGGAAATTATCTACTATAACCAAGCCACTGAATACATCAAAAGCGCCTTCAGTATCAACGACTAAGCAACCAATAACCAACCTGAATGTTAATGAGTCGCCTACCGTAAAGTCCACACAGAAATAATAGTCATAAAGCCGGCGTATAAGAAGATAGAGTGCATCATGTATTAATTTGCTAAATAACACATGGTGCGCTCTAGATAGAATACTTAAATCTTCTTAGTAAAATCAGCTGATATCAGAACACCAATATTTAGTCACCACATATTCCTCAATACCATATTTGGAACCTTCGCGACCAAATCCTGACTGCTTTACCCCACCAAATGGCGCAACTTCCGTTGAAATCATACCAGTATTGTGTCCGACCATGCCATACTCCAGCCCTTCCGTAACACGCCAAGCCCGCGCAAAGTCGCGACTATAGAAGTAAGATGCCAAGCCATAAATAGTGTCATTAGCAGCTTGAATGGCTTCTTCTTCGGTCTCAAAAGTAAATATTGAAGCAATAGGACCGAATATCTCTTCGCTTGCAATATCCATATCGCTATTAAGATCAGTAATGACGGTTGGATTAAAGCTGAGCGCTGAAGCATCATTTTTATCACCGCCGGTTACTATTGTTGCTCCTTTATCAAGCGCATCCTGTAATAATGCTTGGACTTTCTCTAGGCCGTCTTGATTGATTAACGGGCCAATATCCACGCCTTCTTTTGCACCGTCTCCCACGCTAAGCGCTTGGACTTTTTTGACAAAGATATCTAAAAACTTATCTTTAATACTTGCTTGCACATAGACACGATTGGCGCACACGCAGGTTTGCCCGGCATTACGAAACTTGGAGGCAATCAAGCCATCAGCGGCTTTTTCTAGATCCGCATCATCGAACACTATGAAGGGCGCATTACCACCAAGCTCAAGCGATAACTTTTTGATTGTAGGCGCACATTGTGCCATTAAAGTACGTCCAACTTCAGTAGAACCGGTAAATGACAGTTTTTGAATGCGCGCATCGCCGGTTAAAATATCGCCTATCATGGACGATTTACCCGTCACGACTTGAATAACGCCCGCTGGAATACCCGCTTGCTCGGCTAATACGCCCAATGCCAACGCTGAAAATGGCGTTTCGGTTGCCGGTTTAATAATAATGGTACAGCCCGCCGCTAATGCAGGCGCCGCTTTACGAGTAATCATCGCTGCTGGAAAGTTCCAAGGGGTAATCGCTGCACAAACACCGACTGGCTGTTTCAAAACGACATAACGCAGATTGGCTTGGGTCGCTGGAATGGTATCGCCATAGACGCGCTTGCCCTCTTCAGCAAACCAGCGAATAAAGCTATTGGCATAGCCAATCTCACCGCGCGACTCAGAGATAGGTTTGCCTTGCTCAGCCGTCATTAAAATGGCTAAGTCCTCTTTATTATCGTCAATGAGATCCGCCCATTTTTGTAATAATTCAGCGCGCTCTTGGGCTGTTTTTGCTGCCCAAGTCTTTTGTACTTTGTGAGCATACGCTACTGCATCATTGACGTCTTGCTCGGTCAAACTTGGAATAGTGCCAATAACCTCACCATTGAATGGATTAGTCACGTTAATAGTAGTGCCGTCAACAGCAGCATGCCATCCGTCTTTAATGAAACAGCGTTGTTTAAGTAAATCGGGATTTGAAAGCGTTAGCATTTTTAGATTCCTTATTATTTTATGAGGCAGTATTTTTTGAATAGTGTTTCTTGCATCGTAAATTTAGACTATTTTTCAATAAATAGGATTACTTATTAATACAACCACCACTCTAATCACTATCTAGAACGTTATCGTTACCTATTTTGTTATTTTTCTGCCTGTATCTAGACTTGAATGTAGCCAATACAGGATACTGATAGCAATGTTAGCAAGCTGTTACTTCATTTATCTTTAACCCGTGATATTATGGAGGCAAGATACACGTGGCTTTTTAATAGGTTTACTTGCTACATCAGTAGCAAGTAAACCTATTATGTTCATTATTTGTTTTAATGAGGGCTGCGTTTTTTATTTTTCATGTTTTATAGTTGAGCGCTACTATGCCCAAATCTCGTACCAATCTAAACCCTAAACCTGAACATAACTCTCCCTATTTTATAGGGGTACTGTTGCGTTATAGTACCTTTGGCGCAGCGATATTACTGCTCATAGCAGGGCTATTGTTGTTGAACTGGTGGCTGATTGTCATTGGTGGGTTTGGGGTTGCGTTGGGCATTTATGATGTACTGCAATCAAAGCATGCCATATTGAACAACTATCCCGTTGCTGGTCATATACGCTATATTTTAGAAGATTTTCGACCTGAAATTCGCCAATACTTGCTTGAAGATGATAAAGAACAAGTGCCGTTTTCACGCCAACAGCGGGCGCTCGTGTATCAACGTGCTAAGAATGTGAGCGACACCAATGCGTTTGGTACGCTTGATAATCTATATGCGCATGGTAAAGAGTGGTTTTTACAATCGGCAATTAGTGAGCCGTTAAAAAATAAAGACTTTCGTATTAGCGTTGGGGGTGAGCGTTGCCTGCAGCCGCACGACATGTCAGTGTTTAATATCTCAGCCATGAGCTTTGGTAGCTTGTCAGCTAATGCCATCATGGCACTGAATCAAGGCGCAAAAATGGGGGGCTTCACCCACGATACTGGTGAAGGTGCGATCAGCCCTTATCATCGTAAGTTCGGTGGTGATTTAATTTGGGAATTAGGAACCGGCTACTTTGGCTGCCGCGATGACAATGGTCATTTTGATCCCCAGTCTTTTGCAGAAAAAGCGGTTGACCCCCAAGTAAAAATGATTGAGATTAAACTGTCACAAGGTGCCAAACCTGGTAAAGGGGGCGTACTGCCGTCTGAAAAAATCACACAAGAAATCGCTGATACGCGTCAAGTGCCGATGGGACAAGATTGCGTCTCGCCATCCTCCCACTCTGCTTTTAGTAACCCACGCGAGCTGGTTGCATTTTGGCAGCAGTTGCGTGAATTATCAGAAGGTAAACCGGTCGGCTTTAAAATCTGTATTGGGCAGCCGTGGCAATTTATGGCGATTGTGAAAGCCATGATTGAAGCGGACAACTATCCTGACTTTATTGTGATTGACGGTGCGGAAGGTGGGACAGGTGCAGCGCCAGTTGAGTTTATGGACAATGTCGGTATGCCAATGGTCGATGGTTTTTTATTAGTACACAATACCTTAGTCGGCGCGGGTATCCGTGACAAGATTAAGCTTGGTGTCAGCGGTAAAATCGTCTCAGGATTTGATATTGCACGTTTAATCGCCTTGGGCGCAGATTGGTGTAACTCAGCACGTGGATTTATGTTTGCCGTGGGTTGTATTCAGTCGCGCTCATGCCATACCAACACTTGCCCTACAGGGGTGGCAACGCAAGACCCTTATCGTCAAAAAGCGCTCGATGTCCCTAGTAAAGCTGAACGCGTAGCAAGCTTTCATAAAAATACGGTCAAGTCTCTTGCCAGTATCGTGGGCGCGGTAGGGTTACAACATCCAAGTCAGTTGCAACCCTACCATATTGCGCGGCGTTTAGATGATGGCAAGATTAAACTATTATCAAAATTCTTTTACTTCGCCGATAAAGGCGCGTTACTAGATCATAGTGCTCGAGCAGATGTATTTAATCAGATGTGGGTGATGGCAAATCCTGCTAGTTTCTTAGCGGATAATGATGCACTAATTGCTTACAATTCGGACTCCCGTGATAAGGGTAAAGAGACTGAGGCGCCCACTCTTGAGTCTGGAGATACGGTAATGGATGAGGTTCACGGTGGCCGGTTGATCGGCAATGTTAATCATACTTTCCGTGATCTACCTGATACAACAAGCTAAGCAAACATAAAAACTGACAAATCATCAACCCTCTAAACTCTATAGAAGTTAAGTGCACTATGCCGCGCTCTATTATTACTGTACCCGTTATAGCGGCATTGCTTGCGCTGACTTCAAGCGTAAGTGCCTGTCGGCCTTCACCTCCTGACGCTACTGCCGAAAGCTGGTTGTGTCAGACTCAAGAGAAGCCTTTTAAGTATAGTGTTTGCCGTATAAATGCAACGGCTCTAACCGATAATGACGCGACCCATAGCGATTATGCATTGAAACTGTTTTGGCAAGAAACAGATAATGAGACGCCGCTGCTGACCTTTGATAAGCTATTATCTGCCTTGCCGTCATCGCAAACCTTAGCTTTTGCTATGAATGCTGGCATGTATAATGAGCGTTATGCCCCGATTGGTTATACCGTCATCGAAGGAAAAGAGATACGCGCGCTAAACCTCAATGAAGGCGGTGGTAATTTCCATCTGTTGCCCAATGGTGTCATGTGGTGGGATAAAGCCGGTCAAGTCCAAATTACTGAAAGCCATGCGCTTCAACAACAGCTTAATGATGGGTCGGCTAAGCCTTGGTTTGCCACCCAATCAGGACCGATGCTGGTCATTAATAACGAAATCCATCCAAAGCTTAATCCAGCGGGTACTTCTGCCAAATTCCGTAATGGCGCAGGCGTCTGTAGCGATGGCAGCATACAATTTGTCAATAGCAATGAGCCTGTTACCTTTTATCAATTTGCCTCACTGTTTAAAGATGACTTGCAGTGCCAAAATGCGCTGTTTTTAGATGGCGGCATTGCCTCAGCCTTATATGCACCCACTATCGACAAACATGATAAAAAAGAGATGGGCGTTATGATTGGAGTGGTTGCAACCAAAGAGTAAAGCTACCATAAAACTGTAAGTAAAAACGGTCTTTAGTCAGGCTGCAATTTAAATTACTTTTAATGCCATCTCTTATCTAAATATAAAACTTAGGGTTAAGTAAGCCTTAAAAACTCAAACAGAACCATCAGCGCAAGTCGGTAATTTTTGCTACAATACGCCCAATTTTGATTTCCAATTTAACTACTTATTAAACCACCTTATTTTATTACTTTATTGAGAGACTGTTATGGGTTTTAACTGCGGCATCGTCGGCCTACCAAACGTGGGTAAATCCACCTTATTTAATGCTTTAACCAAAGCGGGAATCGCCGCTGAAAACTTTCCCTTTTGTACCAAAGACCCCAATACCGGTATCGTGCCAGTACCAGACCCACGCTTAAAAAAGCTGTCTGATATCGTCAAGCCTGAACGTGTATTGCCAACTACGATGGAATTTGTTGATATTGCAGGCTTGGTTGCTGGAGCTTCAAAAGGTGAAGGTATGGGTAACCAGTTCTTGGCCAATATCCGCGAAACTGACGCCATTGCCCATGTGGTACGCTGCTTCGATGACGATAATATCGTCCACGTCGATGGTCGCATCAGTCCGATTGATGATATCGAAACCATCAATACTGAATTGGCATTGGCTGACCTCGAAGCAGTTGAACGTGCTATATTTAACTTGACCAAAAAAGCTAAAGGCGGCGATAAAGACGCGGCAGCCATGCTTGATGTGTTCAAAAAAATTGAGCCATTACTTGCTGAAGGTCAACCTGCACGTGCAGCCAATCTAGATAGTGACGAGAAAAAACTGATTAGAAGTTATGGTTTGATTACTCTAAAACCAACGATGTATATTGCTAATGTTAGTGAAGATGGTTTTGAAAACAATCCTTATCTTGATGCGGTACGCAACTATGCCACTGGCGATGAATCAATTGTCATTGCATTATGCAATCAAATTGAATCTGAGATTTCCTTGCTTGATGAAGCCGATAAGCAAGACTTCTTAGAAGCTATGGACATGGAAGAAGCGGGTCTTGATCAAGTAATCCGTGGCGGCTATGACTTACTTGATATGCAGACTTACTTTACCGCTGGTGTTAAAGAAGTACGCGCTTGGACGGTTGCCGTTGGTGCTACCGCGCCGCAAGCCGCTGGGGTGATTCATACCGATTTTGAGCGCGGATTTATTCGTGCTGAAGTGATTGCTTATGACGACTTTATCGAATGCAACGGTGAAAAAGGCGCAGCAGCAGCCGGAAAGTCACGTTTAGAGGGCAAAACCTATATTGTCCAAGATGGCGATGTGATGCATTTCCGCTTTAACGTGTAAGTAAAAAACTTACCTAATATTGTTATTTATATCACTTTGATATTGAACAACTAAAAGTCAGCCTTTGTGCTGGCTTTTTTACTATACTAAGTTTAACAATTATTGGAAAAGCCAGTTAACTTTAAAGTTTAAAATAATAATAATGGACTATTATTTATGAGCAATCAATTCGATGAACCACGCAATTCTTCCGAACACTGGGCACGACTATTTAGTGCACAGCGCTTGGGTAGTGATAAATTACCACCAACCCCCGATAGTGTCCGTAGCGCCTTTCATAAAGATTACGATAGACTGGTGTTCTCCCACTCCTTTCGTCAGCTTAATCAAAAAACTCAAGTGCACCCCTTAACCAATCAATTGGGTATTCATACCCGTTTGACTCATTCATTGGAAGTGTCTTGTATTGGGCGCTCACTAGGAATGATGGCTGCAGAAAAGCTGCATGACGTATTAGCAGAGGGCTTGCCAGCCGGAGTCACACCTGCCGATGTTGGCGTGATTGTCCAAGCAGCTTGCCTTGCTCATGATATCGGTAATCCGCCGTTTGGTCATGCCGGCGAATATGCCATTCGTGATTGGTTTTTAAATCCTGAGCGTGAGTCAGTGCTGCAATATTTAAGCGCTGATGAGCGTTTGGATATCACTACTTATGAAGGCAATGCCCAAGGGTTTCGACTGTTGGTAAGCAATGAGCGTCATCCAGATGCAGGTGGCATGCGTCTCACTTGCGCGACCCTTGGCGCCTTTATGAAGTATCCGTGGTTGGCCACTCATAGCAATGGCAATGATAGTCATAATAATAAAACACTAAATCCGCAAAAATTTGGTAGCTTCTCTAGTGAGGCGGCACAATTAGAAGAGCTGGCGGCTTGTTTGCATCTGCCACGTTCAGCACAACATGGTGGCTACGCCCGTCATCCCCTTGCCTATTTGCTAGAAGCCGCCGATGATATTTGCTATGCGCTGATAGATTTAGAAGACGGTGTTCATCTTGGTATGCTCAGCTACAAGGAAGTGGCCCGTATCCTATATGAGCTGATTGGCGAGCGTCCTGACACGATAACTTTACCGCTAACAATGTCGATTAGGCAAAGTCTAGCTTCTCTAAGGGCACGAGCCATGATGCGTTTGGTTAATACTGTCACCGATGCCTTCGTTGCCAATAGCGATGCAATGCTAGCAGGAACTCTAACTGGTAGTTTATTTACCCATTGTGATGCAGCAGTACAAAACGGTATCACTCAGGCAAAGCAGCTGGCACGTGAGAAGATATTCAATCATCCCAGTAAAGTAAGGATGGAGCTGATGGCCAATCAATGCTTGCACCGACTGCTTGATGCTTTTATGCCGCTAGCTTGGACTCAAGTAGCAGCGTTGCAAGCTGCGCCAATGTCTTTTGAGCAACAACGGTTATTAAGTTTGCTACAGCCACATCTTGCTGAACATCAACGCGTATTATCAGACAATATTTATCATAATATTCTTAATATTTTAGATTTTATTACCGGTATGAATGACCATGAGGCTTATCGATTGGCGCAAGAACTACAAGGCCATTGGGGGACAATGGTATAGCAAATTTGCCATATGGAGTTTTGCTGTATTTAAGATAGATAGGGATTTCAGTCGTATTTTTGCAGCGATGTGAGTATGATAAACCTCTAATAACTAACTTTTGATACATTATGAGCAGTCGCGAACAAAAAAAACTTCAAACCCGGCGTGCCTTCTTTAACGCAGTCTTAGACCTTTGTATGACCGGCCAATCTTTTAGCTCCATCAGCTTACGGCAAGTGACGCGTGAGGTCGGTGTGGTGCCGACCGCCTTCTATCGACATTTTGATGATATGGAATCGCTCGGTCAGGCGCTAGTGGTTGAGGAGTTAGGCAGTACGCTCGCGATATTAAGTAATAGCCTACAAATTGGGCGCAAACGTAGTTTTGATCGGCAAATCGCCAAAAGTATTCAGCTGTTTTTGCAAACAGTCAGTACCCAGCCACACTATTGGCAGTTTTTAGTGAGCGAACGTTTTGGTGGCTCAGAAGCAGTGCGCAAAGCAATCAATACATTGATGAAAATGCATGCACAGATTTTAGGAGAAGATTTAGCGCTGCAACCTGCTTTTGCTCATATCAATGCTTATGACCGCCGCCTGCTTGCTGAGGCTGGAGTCAATATGTTCTTTTCTTGGATAATCGACTGGCTGGAGCTGACTTATTCTGAAGCTCATGATGACGAAATTAATTTGACAGAGATTGAAGATAAGAAACAATTGATGCTACACAATTGCACTCGCCAAGCACAAATGCTGTTTTATGGCGCTTATAATTGGAAGTCGAGCGAAGAGACCCGCCTTAACGACTGATTTTATATAAATAATTTTTAACTAACCGGCTCTTAATTATTTACTTTTAAGTGACTGGTTGTTGAATAACTAGAAACTGGGTCGAAATGCCCACAAGCGTTGCGAGATTACTCGAATCTCTTTAGCGCTGTCGCTAGCCTCATTGCTATTGGTGTTGGTACTGTTATTACCATTACTGTTGCCCGTAGAATTTGTATTGCTATTGCCATTACTAACAACGCTATTTTCAGCAGTATTAATTTTGGTTTTACTAATCAACACTGTGGCATAACGCTGGCGCGCCGCACCCATATTTGAGTTATCGGTCGCAGTGATAAGTGCTGTAAAAGCTTGGCTATCCACTGCTAGCATTGGTGTTAAAGCTTGGCGCTGCTCATCACTTAAAGCACCCAACTGTGGCAATTGCCATAGATTATCAATAGACTCTAATACTTGCTGGCTGCGCAGCTCAGTCAATGCTTGCATCTGCTCAACAGTACCGCCCTTTATCAACGCCGCCAACACCACTGGACTGGCAGTATTGACATTAATAGGTAAGTAATAAGGCACAGCAGTGATATAAGGGCGCAAAGTCGCCAACACGTCAGCACTTACTCCGCGTACCTCTTGCAACTGTTCAATATCTATAAACGGCTGATTGGGCAAGGTCTTATCGGCACTATTCCCAGATTGACTATTACCTGCCTGCTGTGCATAAACCACTGCTTCATCACCGCCATCTTTATAACTTTCACTATCTGTATCCTGCCAATCTAGCACCGCAATAGCAATGTCAGGCTCTAAATTTAGTTGGGTTAAAAGCCGCTGAAATACATCTAATGCTACGCTATCAGCTGCGCCATCATGATAAAGATTATTGATATTAAAACGACTGCCTTCATCACGCAGTTCAGCAGTAATGCTATGTGAGCCCAAGGTATAAGGTGGTAGCGGCTGCGCCCAAATATCTTGCATGCTATCGGTATCATTAAGCTTGGCATCTGCACGCAGCATAGTAATTGCCAACTGCTGACCAGCATTGATATCTTGTAGTAACTGATTTTGGTTAAATAGTAAACCACTGCGGCGAATAGCAATTTTTTGACTGGCCAGCATCGCCCCTGCAACCACAGTAATGCTGACCACCAATAGTAAAATGGTCAATAGTGCCACACCGCGCTGAGAGTCTGCTGTGTTTATCATAAGCGATTTATTTTATTGAATCCTTATTAACTTACTGGCGGATTATTAGAACTGGAGTTATTGCCTGCATTGTTTTGCGAACCATTATTGTTACTGCTATTGCTGTTATTAGAATTATTGCCATTAGCGTTATTATTATTCTGATTATTAGGGTTATTGTTCTGCGGATTATTAATGCTGTTTTGAGGAATGGCTTGCGGGGTCAGCGCCCATTGCCAAGTAATTGGCATATCTTGATAAGTGAAACTAACACCAATACCTTTAGGCAGCAGCATCGTTTCCACATCACCGACAGCAGAATTGCTTGGTTGTCCTACTACACTATTATTATTGCTCTGACTATTTTTCGCATCTGCATTGGGGAATTTTGTACTGATCTCAGGTAAATAAGCCTGCCAGCGCCCTGCACTTATCCCTTCAAGTAGTATGGTATCTAGGCTGATACTATCACGCCCCTCTTGAACGCTAGTATATTGGCGGCGAATCAAACGCTCATCAGCAAGAATATATTCAATACGTTGGATGCTAGGACTGTTTTGATAGCGTGGGTCAGGGTCAGCAAAACGCACAAAGCTAACATGCTCGCCATCCAAACTCATAAAAGGTTCAGTAACAATAACTGCGGCTTGATTGCTGTTTGGGTTGGAGGGATTAGGCGTATTCTCAGCATTATTATTTTGAGCAGCAGGTGCTTGATAGGCAATGACTTGCCCCATATCTTGCTGTAGCTGTAGATAAGCATATTGCAATACTGCCAAATTATCGGCATGGTATTGCGCTCGTTCACGCGCTCGATTAACGCTATCAAATACTTGCCAGCCTGAGACCGCTAACATCGCAAATATCGCCATCGCTACCATCAGCTCAAGTAAGGTGAAGCCGCGTTGTGGTCTCACCGCTGGCCTCGCGCTTTATTTAAGCTACCCAAATCCATACTGCCGATATCTTGCTTAGCATTACTTAGCAGCACGTTGATATCAGTGACAGTTGCTCGTGCTTGACCATTGATAATGGGTGCAACCGCAATATTAACGTCTTTTAAGGCTGGAGTTAAGGTATCGGTAGTGGTCATATTAATTTGCCAATCACGACCTTGAGCATTGACAGTTTGAGTACGATTGGCCGTCAGCCATGTCTCTTGAATACGTAAATCAGCTGCTGCGTTTTGTGCCACAAAGTGTGCGAGCGTACGTGTTCGCAGCACATCAACTGAGCTTAAATAGGCACTGCTGGCACGGCTAGCCGCAACCGCTACCACGGCTAAAATAGCCAGCGCTACTATCACTTCAATGAGTGTAAAGCCACTTTCACGTTTTACTAATAGAGGTTTAGGAATTATCAATTTATTAACGACGTTTTTACTGGTCGATTGATCAGTTTTGGACATCAGTTATAACCCCTGTCCAATGGTGATACTGCCATCAGGCATGATAGTAATCACTTCACCAACCAAGCGCGACTGATGCCGAACCTCTATAGTTACCGGCGCAGCTTGCCCCGTGCCAAACCACAATACTTGCGGCACAGTTTGGTCACTAAACCAAGGTTGTAACGTGCGCGTTTCTACCTCAGCGCTGCCAGTGCTCATACTACTGGCCTCTAAGCTCTGAATATTTAGACTTACCCCAAGCGGTAGCTCTGGCAACGTCACTTCTGGCTCCAACTCCCAACTCGGTGTGGGTTGTTTTTCACCATTAGTCGCTAACAAATTAGTGGACAGCTCCATTGAATTTTTGGGCGTACTATCGTTGTTATTGGCGGGGTTAGCTGAGGTTTGATAAGGGCTATAAGGATTGGATAAGGTGACGATAACTGGCGTGACTTGCCCTTGTTTATTTGATTGCAAGCTCAAGCCCATCGGCTGCATACGCTCAGCGGATAGCAGACGCACGTAGCTTAACGAATCAGTGAGATGCTCATAAAAAGCACGGTTCTTACGCGATTCACCACTACCAACCGACAAGCTCATCATGCCAGCAAAGATAGAGATAATAACCACTACCACCACGATTTCAACCAGCGTAAAACCAGCCTGCGTGCTGGCTACTACAGATTTATTTGATTGGTTAAATTGGCTAAATTTAGTACGTTGACCAGACTTGATAGATTTTGCAGACATATCTGCTGATAGGCAAGGCGCGACGCTGGACTGAGATTTAGCAGTGACCGGCATAATATACCTATTATCAGGATGTATAAAAATAGAGAGAAAGTACAAAGGTTAGAAGATACTAAGAGCTTAACCGATGCCCATAGCGACCGGCTAAGCTTTTTGAAGTCATAGTTTTAATTTAATTATTAACTTAAGTTAAATCTTAATTTAACAGACGCTTTTTAATAAAATGCTATTTTCAATAAGCGGTATTGCGATGTGCCTTCGACTCAGTCTCAATTTGCTCGACCAGCTCATGCATATCCTCATCCCTCACCTCTTCATTACGCGCGGAGGACGGATAGTGACTGGGCAAATCTAACATCTGCTGTACTAAAGCATAGCGCAAGGTATCACGGCGACCTAAATAACGCTGATAAAAGCTAGAATTTAGTAGACCAGCACCGCCTTGTCCCATCGCCCAAATTGAAGATAGATAATCACGAGTGCTCAAAATACTGCGTTCATCTCGAAGATAAACACTAATAATATCAATCAGACGCTTCATGCGCTGGCGGCGAATGTCATACAATTCTCCAAACAGGCGATTAAGCCCGGTCACCGAAGCCGCCAGACGTTCTTCAATTTGATTGAGCAGCATGGCTTTTTGTGGATTTAGTAACTGCTGAAGAATCATTCGGGCAACGCCGGCTGATGCACAATCATCAATGCGATTAATGTCGAATAACTGCTCTTCATAACGAATAATAATACGCAAATACAGCTCATCTTTACTGGAAAAGTGCTTATACAAGGTACCTTTTGCCAAATCAAGCTGGTCAGCAAGACTGTCCAAAGTAATATCACCATTGCCAGACTCAAGCAACAATTGCTCAGCCATCGCTAAGATATTCTCTTCTCGTGCTTTGAACTGATGCTGGCGACTCATGACCTCTCCTAAAACCTGTTAAGGATTAGCCGCAACGAGCAGCTAAACAACTATATTCGGTAAATGACTGACTGGTCATAGCATAACGATTTTAGTGATACTGTGCTAGCAAATTCTCGAAGTTTTTTGCAGTCAGCACGCCGACCTCATCAACGCTCATGCCGTACATCTCCGCAAGGCAACTGGCCACATAAGGCACATAGGCTGGCTCATTTGGACGCCCTCGTTTTGGCACGGGCGCAAGATACGGACTATCCGTTTCAATTAACACCCTATCTCTAGGCATTTTTTGCGCAGCATCCTTGATGGTTTGCGCACTTTTAAAACTAACAATTCCTGAAAACGAGATATAAAACCCCAAATCAAGAGCTTTTTTGGCGGTATCCCAGTCTTCAGTAAAGCAATGAATAATACCGTGCTCTGCACCTTCTGCCTTGAGAATATCAATGGTATCGTCTTTAGCTTCACGGGTATGGACGACCAGGGGTTTTTTAAGTTGTTGGCTGGCATGGATATGACGCGCCAGGCTTTCTTGCTGAGCCAGTTTGTTCTCCGTTGACCAATAATAATCCAGCCCTGTCTCACCTATTGCCCACACATGCTCAGCGCTTGCTGTCTCAATAAGCCGTTCTACGGTTGCTGACTGTAATACGTTAATATCTTCGCACGGATGAATTCCGACACTCATACCCAAGTTTAAAGTCTCATCACTATAAGTGCTGACGATATTGGCAATCTCGTCATATTCAGCAAAATCACACATAATGGCCATGGCACGGGTGACGTTGGCTTCTTTCATCGCGGCAATTGCTCCGGACAACTCACCGTCATATTTAGTCAAATCTAAGCGGTTAAGATGGCAGTGGCTATCAGTAAACATAAATAATCTCGTAATTTAAAAGTGTTTTAATAAAAGCTTTAATTGTCCTAACTATGATATTTTTCAAGTGACCGTTTTTAAGAAGCTGTTCTAAATAAAATGCTAAATTGATTTGACGTTATATGAACGATCGTTGCTCAGTTTAGTTTAGTGGCACCACGCGCATAACTTCTTCCAATGTCGTCACCCCTTCACTAATACGTTTTGCACCGGATAGACGCAAGGGTTGCAACCCTTCACGGTACGCTTGTTGTTTAATAACATCCAAATTGGCATCAGCTGCGACCAGCTTTTTGAGCTCATTGGACAAGGGCATAATCTCATACAAGCCAATACGTCCTTGATAACCGGTGTGACGACAATGCTCACAGCCTTGGGCGCTATAAACTTTCTCAGGTAATGACGCGCGCCATGGTTGGACAAGCTCTTGCCACTGAATAGCAATCTCACTATCAGCTGTCACAGTATGGGCTTGCTTACAATGGGGACAGAGCGTTCTTAACAGGCGCTGCGCCATGACACCCAGTATCGTCGCTGAAGTCAAAAATGGCTGCACTCCTAGATCATGCAACCGCGTTAAAGAGCTGGGCGCATCATTGGTATGCAAGGTCGATAATACCAAATGCCCCGTTAATGAAGCTTGTACCGCCATATTAGCCGTCTCGCTATCACGAATCTCACCAATCATCACAATGTCAGGATCTTGGCGCATAAGCGAGCGGATACCATCAACAAAATTTAAATCAATGCTTGTATTTACCTGCATCTGATTAAATGCCGGCTCAATCATCTCAATCGGATCTTCAATCGTACAGACGTTGACTTGCTCAGTTGCCAATTGCTTGAGCGTACTATAAAGGGTGGTGGTCTTACCGGAACCTGTTGGACCCGTGACAAGAATAATACCATTAGGATGCGCAGTCAGCTCATGCCACATCTCTAGCTGCTTTCCAGACAAGCCCAGCTGAGCAAAAGAGCGCACTAATACTTCTGGGTCAAATACACGCATCACTAGCTTTTCACCAAAAGCCGTCGGCAAAGTAGATAAGCGCAGCTCCGTTTCTACCCCATTATGAGTACGCGTTTTTAGACGCCCATCTTGCGGCTTGCGCTTTTCTGCGACGTTCAATCGCCCTAAGATTTTAATGCGGGCAGTGACCGCAGTCATAATAGCAATCGGCATCTCATAAACGGTATGCAGCACTCCGTCAATACGAAAGCGTACTTTGCCAGTCTCACGGCGCGGCTCCAAATGAATGTCACTCGCCCGCTGCTCAAAAGCATATTGCAACAACCAATCGACAACTTTAACAATATGCTGGTCATTGGCATCAGGATTGGTATTATTACCCAATTGCAGTAAAGCCTCGACATTACTAATATCAGCCGCTGCCCGCTTATGAGCGGAACTTGCCCCAGCAATCGCTCGGGTCACTTGATAAAAATCTTGCCGATAACGGTTAATTTGTTCAGGATTAATATAAACCGTACGATAGGTTTTTGATTTGATGATTTTATCAATATTGGCATGCCAATCCGTATAAAACGGTTGATCGGTACCAATAACGACTTCATCATTAGTAACTTCAATCGGTAAAACATGCTGCGAGCGCGCGTATTCAAATGACATGATTTGAGTCACAGCTGGCACATCAATCTTCAACGGGTCAATGCGTACTATTGGCATATTTGCTTTGGCAGCCAACCACTGATTAAGCCAAATCAGCGTCAGTTTCTGCTCGTTTTTATTATCCAAATCATGACCATTGGGCAGACCAAATTCGCTGATAGTAACAAGTGGATGCTGGGCTTTGTCACGGCGACTGGTCATCACTAAGTTATAACCGCGCTGGTCAATGACTCTATCCGCCAACAACTCATCCAAACACCAGCGTAAATCAACGACTAAGGAGAGTTCTGGAACAGGCATATTTTTCTTCTTTTATTGTCGAGTATTAAAATCTAATTTTTAAGGTAAATCTGCAGCTAACTTAAGATTATTTAATGCAAGCTTAGTTTATGTTGCTGACGTTGGTTATCTGGAGTTGTCTCTCTCCTATCATTTGGAAACTCACATCAACGTTTTTATAACGCATGACAAACGGTTTATTTAGTTCTTCACGGCGATAGGCAGGTCGTGGGTCTTGCGCAATCAATGTATTAATATAATCAATGTCTGCTTCTATAAGTTGAGTTTGATAGGTATAAATAATGGCTGTCAAACTAGAATTTTTGTCGCTAGTCTTATTTCTATCTCTATAGTCCTGTCCATCAGATATTATTTTTACAAACTGATCTCGTACTTGTACCGTCATAGTGACTGTTAATAGTGTAGGCACACTTGCGGCAAAACCACTGTCCGCGCTGATAAGCGCATCACTATAGGCCACGTACGGCTTAATATCGATAATCGGTGTGCCATCAATCATATCAGCCCCACTAATCATCAATAATACGCGCCCCTCTGCTACTTCAACACGCTCAAGCTTAACCACCGACAATCCTAAGCCTGACGGACGATACATACTACGACTGGCAAATACGCCTATCTTTCGATTGCCACCGAGACGAGGCGGTCGTACTTGCGGGCGAAACGTGGCTTCGTTGGCAGTGGTTGTGTGCTCTTTTTTCTTAGATTGGTTGGATTGACTTAATTTATTAATAGAATTTGCTTTATAAAGATAATTATGATGAAACTGCCAACTTATCCAAATATGGCTAAAACCTTCTAAGCCTACGAATGCTGCTGGCGTATCATAAGGCGCGAGCATTTCAATCACACTAATGAGCGCCACTAAATTCGGCTGCCTTGGCGCGCCAAATTTCTGCGATAATGGCGCGCGGTGATAGCCAATAATAGGCGCAACATGGCTAGTTTCAGAATGACCCAGCATAAACCACATCCATAAAATATTTATTAACAATAAATTAGCGCTCTAATACTTGCATAAGTGAGCATACAAAGTTTTTCGCTAACGATATTCCATTTTATCATGCTAGTGATAACGCTACTTGCCGGATTTTTATTTTAAAGTTTGTTATGATAAGCAACCATATTTATTGAGAATAGCTTGCATCCTTACTTACGTCTTGATAGACGGATAATAAATGGCGCGCTAATAACCACGTAACTTGTTTAATTTGAAGGAAATTTGCTTGCCTTCGCAGTATCAATTTCGACAAATTTATTTTTCCTCTTTACTATTATTACTAATTTTTAACCCCATTTTTTATCTAATGTTTAATTTAACACCCATATTTAATACCATTCTCATTCTATTTAAACCCATAACGAGCTACCAACGAGGAATTTATGTCAAAACTTCGCACCGAAACCGTCACAGAGGTTCACCATTGGAATGATGCCTTATTTAGCATTAAGACCACGCGTGACGACGGCTTACGTTTTCGCAATGGCGAGTTTGCGATGATTGGAATCGTTGTCGATGGTAGACCTTTATTACGCGCATATTCTATCGCCAGCCCCAACTATGAAGAACATTTAGAATTTTTCTCTATCAAAGTTCAAGACGGTCCACTGACTTCACGCTTGCAACATATCAAAGTCGGTGACGAATTACTGGTTAGCAAAAAACCAACGGGCACCTTAGTATTAGACGATTTGTTACCAGGTAAACATCTGTATATGCTGTCAACCGGCACCGGACTTGCCCCATTTTTGGCATTAGCCCGTGACCCTGAAGTATATGAGCGCTTTGACAAAATTATCTTGGTACATGGGGTACGCTGTGTCAGCGATTTAGCCTATCGTGATATGTTTGAGAACGAATTGCCTAATGATGAGATATTTGGTGAATGGTTCCGCGAAAAGTTCATCTACTACCCGACTGTTACCCGTGAAGAATTCAGAAACCAAGGTCGCGTTACAGATTTAATGACCTCAGGCAAACTTTTTGAAGACATTGGTCTACCGCCAATGAATAAAGAAGATGACCGCGTTATGCTTTGCGGCAGTATGCCGTTTAATGCTGAAGTATCCGCTATTTTAGATGACTTTGGTCTGACGGTATCACCGCGTATGGGCGTGCAAGCTGATTACGCGGTTGAACGTGCCTTTGTTGGTTAAAAAAATGTCAATTAAGGCAATGCGGGTCAGAAAAAAGATAATTATCATAAATAATTCTTGACGGCTAACAATAGGCTGCTATAATACGCCACCTATACAGTTAATCCTGTAACCCAATACGATAGAGTTTAACTTTATTATCCTAACACGCCGGTGTGATGGAATTGGTAGACATGACGGATTCAAAATCCGTTGCCTTTAAAAGCGTGTCGGTTCAAGTCCGACCACCGGTACCAATATTAAAATACCGCTAACAATTTAAGTTAGCGGTATTTTTTTGTCTAATATTTATAAAAGCATCTTAAAACTATCATTTTATTCTGCAGCATCTAATAGCTTATTAAGCGCATCCACCATACCATCATTTATAATACTGTCTTCTACGTAATCAACTATTTCATGTATGGTGGTCAGATCCATTTCCCGAATCCCTAAACTTGCCAGCTGCTCATTAATAGATTCTAAACTTTCATTATCTTCAGGATTACCTAATAAGCTTTCTTCAAATCCACTACTGGCGAACCAGTATATTTTCTCTAATAAAGACTCGTTTCTGGTTAAAGTAGAATAACTATCGCCATGAATAAATAAGTTAAACTGATAAGGCATCTCTACGTCGTTAATGAAAAAAGTACGTGTGCATTCTAAAGTATAAGCTTGTGCCTCCTCTTCATTACCGTCTTCGTCCGCAAGCTCTTCTTTTACTAAGCCGCCCAATATCTCATAATCACCTACTTTTATCTTGTGGTTATAAATGATACAGAAATCAGCGATTGCTTCAAAAACCACCGCACAGATATCTAAAGTATTATTGTCAATATCATAAAAACTTTTTAGAAACGGTAAAAACTCAGTCAGCTTTTCTTCCGATACTGGGGTTAAAAACTGTTGTTCGTATATCTTAATCATATCTTGAGGAGAATAGGTATTGCCACTATCCGTCTCATTTCTACCGGTAGGCTGCAAAGGTATGAGGTTGTATGGGTTATTATTGGTCATTCAGGACTGCCTTCTTATTTAAGTGAGCTGTATTAGATGTCTGTTGCTATGTATTTTAGTTATCACACTGTCTCAGAATCTATCAAGAGTATTATCTCTTATTCAGTCACTTTTAGATATGTTGTGTGCTTTATCGAAATACTTAAACAAAAAATAAGTGTCGCCACATTACCTTTAGGTGCTTATTTGTACTGTCGCTTCGATTCTGGCCAATGATAAAATTTAGTTATTTTAGACTAACCTATAACTTTCAACAAACTTTTACAATCAAGATTTTAAGTTTTCCTGTATATGCTATACCCTACTTTATCTCACCCCATTCGTACATTTTGATTATACTTATGATGTCTTATTTTTCAGGTAAAAAATAGCACTCATGACAGCTCCTATAAACCAAGCCCAGCGTAAGATTATTCATATCGATATGGATGCCTTTTATGCCAGCGTTGAACAGCGCGATTTTCCTGAGCTTCGCGGTAAGCCCTTAGTGGTTGGCGGTGACCCTAGCGGACGTGGTGTAGTTGCAGCAGCTAGTTATGAGGTGCGACAATTTGGCGTGCGCTCGGCAATGTCCTGCTATGAGGCGCGTAAACGCTGTCCAGATGTGTTATTTGTATTACCACGCTTTGACGTTTACCGCGCTGTTAGCGCCGATATTCGAGCAATTATGCTTAGTTTAACTTCGCAAGTTGAGCCGCTGTCTTTAGATGAAGCCTATCTTGATGTGACAGGTCTACAGGTTCATAAAGGTTCAGCAACCTTAATGGCTAATTGGGTACGAGCGCAAATTCTAGAGCAAACAGGCCTGACCGCATCAGCTGGTGTCTCATTTAATAAAATGCTGGCCAAGATTGCCTCTGACCTCAATAAGCCGAATGGTACAGCAGTTATCACCCCAGCAGATGCCGATGCCTTTATTAGTACCCTACCGATTGAGCGCTTTCACGGTATAGGTAAGGCTACTGCCAAGCGTCTACATGATATGGATATCAGTACCGGAGCTGATCTCAAGCGTGTGTCTGCTGCATTATTGGTCAACGAATTTGGTAAGCGTGGCCAGTTTTATCATGATATTGCGCATGGCCGTGATGAGCGCCCGGTAAAAGCTGAGCGCCAGCATAAATCTGTAGGTTCTGAGACCACGTTTCGAGATAATTTGAGCGCGAATGAGGAATTGCTGACACAAATATACGAGCAGAATGCGGATGCTTTTACCCAACTGTGTAATAAAAACCTCATTGCTTATACGATTACTCTAAAAATAAAATATGCTGACTTCACGCAAATTACACGCTCACATACTCTATCAACAGCTTTTGTCAGTGCTGAATCGTCTCATTATTGGTTAAATAAACTCTTTTTAGACATTCCGCGCACTTTACCAATCAGATTAGTCGGGGTAACTTACTCATCTTTAACTCCTGCTGGGCAAAAGCTACCTCAATTGAACTTATTTGATTGATACTTTGCATGCTACAAATAAGTAAATTTCAAATGATTTTTGACATTTAATACTTAGGCTATTTTATAAAGTATATTGCTACTTGTCATTAGTGAATAACTATAAAACGTCCAAATAGCGACCGCGCTAGCACCTAGTTTCTGCTACAATTACGGCAAAATTACCCTTCATTTAATGACCAATTATGACCACTTCTAATTCTACCAATTCTGCTAGCCAATCTCGTGCAGACGATACTACCTTAGAATATCTAAGTGTAGCTGACTACGATTATGAGCTCCCAGACTCTCTAATTGCGCGTTATCCTTTAGATCAGCGCTCAGCCTCTAAACTATTATACTTGCCAGCAAGTTCCCAGGACCAGCCGCTGCACTCACCACAAGACCATATATTTACTGAGCTACCGGAACTTCTCAACGCTGGTGATTTAATCGTTTTTAATGATACCAAAGTCATGAAAGCGCGCTTGTTTGGAAATAAAGATACGGGTGGTCGCGTTGAAGTGTTGATTGAGCGTTTGCTAAATGGCGACTCTTTAGATATTAACAATACAAATCCTAAAGAAGCGCTAAGCCTGCATAAAAATGTGGCGCTGTGTCATGTAAAAGCCAGTAAAGCGCCAAAGCTGGGACAACGTCTATCATTAGCCGATGGTAATATGGGTTGTGTAATGATTGGACGTCGCGATAATCTATTTATTTTAGCTTTTGATGCGCCCATTTTACCAAATTTAGAACTTCATGGTGAGCTACCCATACCACCCTACTTTGAGCGTCATGCTGATGCCACTGACAATATCCGCTATCAAACGGTGTTTCATGATCCCGCTAAACTTGCCAGCGTTGCAGCACCTACTGCTAGCTTGCATTTTGATACGTCTGTTTTAGAGCGCTTAGCCGCCAAAGGTATTAACACCGCTTTTGTCACCTTACATGTTGGTGCTGGTACTTTTGCGCCAGTCAAAACGGAAAACCTACTCAACCATACTATGCATAGTGAATACGCCCACTTACCGCAAGCGACAGCAGAGATAATCAATCAGACCCATGCTAATGGTGGTAAGGTGATTGCGATTGGTACTACGGTGACCCGTGTCCTTGAGACCGCTTACCAAAAAACGGCGCAAAATGGTCAACCGCTCACTTCTTGGTCAGGTGATACCGATATTTTTATTTATCCTGGATTTAAATTTGGGGTAATAGATCGCCTGTTAACTAACTTTCATTTGCCTAAATCCACTTTATTAATGTTGGTATCAGCATTTGCAGGAAAATCAGCTATTGAAGAGGCATATCAACACGCTATTACTAACCAATACCGCTTTTTTAGTTATGGCGATGCCATGCTGCTTGATAAAATCAATTTTTAAGCACGCCACTTTCTATTAGAGCTCAAAAACGACATAAAGTAGCAAAAACAATAGTTATTCGCTAGAACACCCTAATTTGTTATATCAGTATAGATAGTATAATATTTGATGAAACAAAACGTTTTATGTATGGATTAGCTAGGCCGATAGATTATAAATAGTATAAGATGGGCTCAGTAACGGCTTTTGAGTTCAGTTATGTCTGTTGTCATTTACGCTGTACTTCTTTGCGTTTGTGTTTTATCACGTGCGACACGTTATTGTTGCTTCTATTAATATCTCATCAGTTACTATAAAAGGGCTGTGCATGTTTTGGCATTTACCTCATCGCTTGACCACCATATATTATACTGTGTCAATTGCGCTCCTGTATTCGGTCAGCTCAGCTGCACTACCCTCTGTCGCACATGCAGCGAGCTTTGGTAAAACCATGATTACCTCAACTCAATTTGAGCCGCTTGCTGCCAGTATCACGGTAGCAGATATCAGTTCAGCTGATTTTACGGTAGGTTTAGCCAGTCCCACAGTATATGAGCAAATGGGGCTGACACCAACGACCTCAATGTCGGTACGCTTTGTACCTACCTCTGCTGACACGGGGAAAGTCATTATCAATACTACGCAACCTATTGCCCTGCCATTCGCTGACATGATATTGACCCTCAATGACAAGGGACAGCGTAACGTCATGCCTAAGACTTTGCTTTTACCCTTGAGCAAGAGCGTTTTAACCGAGCAGCCAAATAATAGTATTATGAGTCGTATTGCTTCTACTTCTACCACCCAAGCGCCTAGTTTGGTTATGAACCAGACCTTCGATGACCAACCTTTAATAGTCAAACATGTAACACCTCCGCCATTGTTATTTATCTCATCTAAAGCGTCTACATCTATGCAGATGCAGGCATTAACACAAGATACGGCGCCCAACACTGAGTACAATCGCTCTCCATTTAGCTTTAACCTACCTCCAATTTCAGCCTCTAGTATAGACATGCCAGCAGCTCCGCAAACGTCGCAAGCATCAAATACGACTGTAAGCACATCATCGGTATATCAAGGCAATAGCCTTATTAACAGCAATACTGACACTGTTATTAGCATTGATAATCAAGCGCTCACGGCACGAAATGAGCAAGACCCAGCAGAATTAACAACCGTCCGTACGATAGATCAACTGCTTGATGTTCTCACGATACAAATAACTCGTCGCATTCAATTGTCTAATCAAAAATTCGCTGTTGATACCACACAGTCGTCACTATCGTCAGGCATCGCAGAAGACTTAAACCTTCAGTCATCTATGATATTGGCTGCTGACTCTAACGATGCTGACGCGATAACTGACGAAACTATAACTAACAAAGATGCCTTTTATCAGCAAGTGACATTGATTCCACAAGTGCTTACTCCTAAAGCAGGCAGCTATACGGTTCAACGTAACGATAATTTATGGCTAATCTCGCAGTATATTGCTCAGAAAAATAATCTTAACGTCACAACGACCATGGCGCAAATTCAGAATCAAAACCCTGAAGCCTTTACTAATCAAGATGCCAGTCAACTTAAGCACAAGGCTCAACTGAATCTCTCCATTTACGATGTCGTACCTTCTCAACAGAGTATGCAAACTGCGATTGCGGCACAAAGACAACTACAATATACAAAAGCTATCAAACAACAAAAAGCTAAGCGCAACAAATCAACTAATAGTATCCTTGGCAACTACTCCAAAGAGTTACCATTACAAAACCAAAAACTGGCTAAGCGTAACGCTCGCCTTAAAACATTACGCACTCAATGAAAGCCTAATTGCTCAGCATGAGATGCTGTAGACAGTAGTTATAGGCGTGGGAATCTCTATGGATAATATGCTATATATCATTGCAGGACTGGTTATCATTTTGCTGGTAGGAGTCTGGGTGCTACGCAAAAACAAGGCGCAACAGCAGCCTACTTCACCGCGCGCTCAACCTATTAGTGATGACAGAAAGAATACGGCATTCTCTGCGGTACATGTCAACCAAGGAACGCCGACCCAACGCGCAGCTGGTAATGCAACACATGGCGTTACTAAGTTTGATAACCTAACCGTTGCTCAGCGCTTTATGGATCAGCAGCGTTATGATAAGGCAATTGAGGCCTTAGAGCGTGGTTTGAGTGAAAAACCAAATGATGCCCAGCTGTCTCTCAAACTGCTCAGTGTCTATGCACTGACCAATCAGAAAGAAGATTTCTATAGCACTTATGCGACTATTAAAATGCACAATGACGCGTCAACTGTTGAAGAAGCCCAGCAGCTCAAAGATTTGTTAGAGGAAGCACAAGCATCAGCGACATTCGGTACAATGACCGATACCAAAACCAGTATGAATTTAGAGAGTGATATACCTCTATATCATTCTAAAAACTCAACCCCAACTACAGACATCAGTGATGATGACATGTCTTTAGACTTTGACATACTATCACCGTCTACCGAACAAGAAAGTACCTCTGACTCAATCGCTAGCAATAGTATTAGCAGTGATGATGACGATAGCGACGTCTTTGACCTTACTTTAGATGATTTAGAAACAGCAGAACTACAGCAAGATACTTTAGATGATAATTCCACATTTGCACTAGAAGATACCCCTGCCGTTACAGCTACCGATGCCGATTCAAACACCAAAGCAGCCGTATTAGGCCTCGATAATATTAATGATACTAATAGCTTCGATGACACTAACGATGATGGTTTCACGCTCGATTTTGATATGCTCTTGGAGGATATGTCTACAGACCTGAAAGAGGAAAAACAGAAAAATGAGCCCACGCCCACGCTTAGCGATGATGACTTTATTTTAGATTTTGATAATTTGGCTGAAGATGTAGACAATGAAGTTCATGTAGCTACTACGCCAGTAAGCTCAGAGTCCATTGATGATGACTTTACACTATTTATAGATGGGGATGACAACGCTACTGTTCATACTACTACTATTAACGCGCCGACAACTGACACTCAGGACAGTAGCCAAACCCTAAGTTTAGAAAGCGATGTTTCAGAAAGTAGCACTAACGGTACGCCAACACAGCTTGACGGACTAGTTATAGGCCAAGAAGATGTGCCAACAGACAGCGCTGATTTTATTGATTTAAATGTAGGCTTTGATACTGACAACAACCTAGATATAAGCAATAATGAGACAGAATCAACCCCCACCCTAGATAATGACATTCTCACTTTTGACGATGACACTGGCATTGATAGTTTTGACTTCGATATTGATGTTGATAGCACCGATATATTACCAACAATACTCACACCCGTAATTGTAGAAAGTGACAATGTTAATGATGGTAACGATAATGTTAGCTTTGATAGTAAATACGAAGAGTCGTTACCGTCAGCTGACTTTACCGCACAATTTGCCTCAGATTTTGATTTTGTTAAAAACTTAGATAACAATCAAATCACCTTGGATTTAGCGGGTCAGTATCTACAATTGGGTGAATACGATAGTGCCAAACGCCTACTTAATGAAGTGGTTGCGCAAGGTAATAGCCAGCAGCAGCAGCAAGCACAAGAGTTGCTTACTCGTACAGCTTAAGTGATGGGACTCTAAACGACATTTAGATTTAATAGCCATCTTCTATAAGAATAGTCTACATGTTGGCTAACCCTACCTAACAAGCATTCTATAATCATAGACTGCTTGTTAGGTAGGGTTGATTATGATTTATATTATCGACTCTTTCTCTTAATCTCTACTGCGGTACTTTTATGCGCTCACGCACTGCTTTATTATTACACTCTGATAGCAATCCTATTCAAGTCATTTATGCGGGTGGCACTTTTGGTAGCTATGGCAAACCCCTAGCACCTCTATCAACCGCAGAGTTTTTACCAGTTATGCAAGTCTTGCTTGCAGAGCATGAAAGTGCTGCAAATCTACCTGCTATATCCTGGTTAGACAACCCTTTAATCAAAGACAGCAGTCAGCTCAATGCGTGTGATTTTGTTCATTTTTATACCTTATTGTTAGAATCTTATGCCGCAGGACATCGCCAGTTCGTTCTAATTACAGGAACAGATACCTTGAGCTATTTGGGTGCGTTTTTAGCAGAAGCGTTTGCTGGTACTGACTTATGCCTGATTGTTACCGGCAGTATGAGTCCCTTATTAGACAGTGAAATGCTAGAGTCTTATAGCATAAATGCCAATAGCGATGCTTGGGACAACTTGAGTGATGCTCTACGGCTAGCTGCAGCTGGAGAATCTGGAGTCAAAATAAGCTTTGGCGGTGAATCATGGGCTGCACAAACCGTCCAGAAAATTCATAGCCATGATTTTATGGCTTTTACTGGCCATACTCGTGCCGCTTATCCCGCTAATAGTTATCTAAAAGCACTACCTGCTACGCGCAAACAACATTGGCTTGATGACCAGCACGCTGTTTTAGAAGCTATCCAGACTCGTGCTGAGCATAGTAGGGTTCATGCATTATATTGTCTGCCAAACGACCCCGAAGTCTTATGCACACAAATTCAAGCGTTAATATCGCAGCCACCTTGCGGTATTATTTTATTAGGGTTTGGGGCTGGTAATATCCCTTATTCATCAGCATTGGCAGCAGCGCTACAGAGCGCTTATGACTGTGGCCATATGATAGTATGTGCCAGTCAATGTCCGTTTGGCGGAGTCAGTGATAATTATGCAGCTGGCAGTTGGCAATATGAGTATCAAGTGATTGCTGGAGGTCGATTGACCATTCCAGCTATTTATGCTCGATTATTATGGTTATTGCTACGCTACGCTACTGCTGCACGCCGGCGTCAACGCTGGATGCATACGATTAGCAAAACACAAACTACCATCAGCAAACATCGCTAATCAAAAGTACACTAATTAGAATTACCTTATTTACAAATACAATGCGAAATATTATGTCCGACCCTATCCTACTTGAGCCTGTAAAAGCTTCAGAACTACCCACTTATACCTTAGCTATTGCTATTGAGTTTTTGGGTACCAACTATCATGGCTGGCAGCGCCAAAAAGAAGTCCTTGGTGTCCAAGAAGCATTAGAAACAGCCATCAGTAAAGTCGCTAACGAACCTGTAGAGGTGATTGCTGCAGGGCGTACCGATTCTAGCGTCCATGCCAGCAATATGATTGCCCATTTCGTCACCCATGCTTACCGGCCAGCTTATAACTGGCTGCGCGGCATCAACAGTCTGCTGCCAGATGATATTTCATTGCGCTGGGTTCAGCCTATGCCTCCCGACTTTCATGCGCGTTTTGGGGCGATTGCCCGTCGTTATCACTATATTACGCTTAACCAGCCCCAGCGCCCTGCTATTCTTAATCATCAAGTGACTCACATTCATGAGCCGCTTGATTTGGCAGCAATGCAGCTTGCCGCCGCTGATATTATCGGTACGCACGACTTCAGTAGTTATCGTGCTGCTGCCTGTCAGTCCAATCAGCCAGTGCGTACTATTAGCCATGCTAGACTTTTTATGCATGGACAATTTATCATCTTTGATATTCAAGCGGATGGTTTCTTACATCATATGGTACGCAACCTGATGGGCACGCTATATGCGATTGGCAAACATGACTTACAACCAGCGGACTTCCTCAGTATTTTAGCTAAAAAAGACCGCACTATTGCACCGCCCACCGCCTCAGGAGATGGGTTATATTTTATTAATGCTTATTATTCTGAACAGTATCAGCAGCTATTACCCAAAGCTCCTTTAACCCCTATCTGGCTAAATCTGCCTGATTGATATACATAACGCTTACACGCTGTCAAGTAAAAATCATATATTTTGTTGCTTTAAGCCGTTAACTTACGTATAATGTGGGCTTATTTTTCATTGATTGATTATATAATTATGGCCAAAAAAGACGACATTATTGAATTCGAAGGCGAAGTTGTTGATACCCTTCCAAACACCCTATTTAAAGTTCGTTTAGAAAACGGACACGAAATTATTGCCCACATTTCAGGTAAAATGCGTAAGCATTATATTCGTATTTTGACCGGTGATAAAGTTAAGGTCGAGATGACCCCTTACGACTTGACTAAAGGTCGCATTACTTATCGCGGTAAAACCTAGTTATTAAGTTATATTCGCAATACATAAGCCTTTGAGAACAGTACTTGTTAACAAGCAGCACCTATTCATAAGTGCTGTTTATTAAGCTACGGGCGCCCGTAAGCATGATTACAAGTAACAAGCATACACCGTTTTAATAACTGGATATTCATTGGTAACTAAGAATATATACTGATGAGTTGCTGGTGTTATTGTTAGCCTTATATTTTTACCATGCCATCAATCTTATCTTTGTTCATTTATTCCTATTTATAAAAAATACCGCTAATCTTCAGCGGTATTTTTTTGTCTAAATTTCTTAACTGACTTACCTTTTTATTAAAATGCTTGGAAGCATATTAAAACTTCACAGCTGCTATTGAAATTCAACCGTCGCATCATTGGTAATGGTCCCTAGTAAAGCCAGCGCATCCCAGTTGGTTAAGCGTACACAACCAGCGGACGCTTGACGACTGATACGCGCAGGATCTGGTGAGCCATGAATACCATATGTAGGTTCGCTCAGTCCAATCCAGACCGCTCCCACTGGGTTATTAGGGCCTGGTGGAATAATTAACTTACTCCCATCCTCGTTAGTATAGGTATAATTCGGTTCATGAACCTTCACTTTTACCGTGTGCGTGCCTGTAGGTGATGGTGTGGCGATACTACCAACGGTAGATGGATAGCTGGCAACCAAATTATTCTCATCATCATAGGCATACAAGGTTTGCGTCGTTTTGTCAGCAACGACTCGACTAACTGACTTGGTATTTGGGTTGCCGGGGTTATAAACGGTAATAATATCACCCGTGTTAAAAGTAGCCTTAGGGTTCAATGACTTAAGATAACTCTCGCTCATATGAAATTTTTCCGCCAAACCTTCTAGTACACTTTCATAGTACATGCCGTCAAGCTTGGCTTTTTCTGCTGCACTCGCAGGTATGGTGGTGGTCTTAATATAAACGTCGTTATCACTAAGTATGTAGTTGGCCAATACTGGCTGCATGTTTAATTTACTATCTTTAGTTAATGCCTGCCATGTTTCCATATTTAAAGTGTTCGTTATAGGTAACCCTTGCGCTTTTTGAAAGGCTTGCATGGCTTTAAGCGTATTTTTGCCCCAATACCCGTCTACGGGACCAACGCCGCTATGTTGCCAGTTCAATAAAGCTTGCAGCTTAGTGCCAATGGTACGGTCTATCTTTGCACCAACAGTCCAGTTAGCAGCGTTAACTTGTTGGGCTGCCTTTGGTAAGTTTTCTGTATTATATTGAATAGTAGGCAAGAGCTTATTGAGCAAGGGTACCGATTTATTAGTGCCAGTGAGCTGTTGGCTAAGCTTGTCGGGCTTAACGTTGACTTCATTGCTATTGTTTACAGCTCTGTTAGGCATACCCTCAGTTGTAGAACCATTTTCGTCAGCATCGTTGCTGCCATCTTGATTGGTAACTGTAGCTGATAAGTCTGCTACGGCAGTAAGTGATTGGATTGATTTTGCCATCCTGTCCGGCGTTTTAGCTGGTATATTGGCACTTGTATCAGCAACACTATGACCCATAAATAATACAGAAGATAGCCCAACCATTCCTATCGCTGTACTAATTTTTGTTAATTGACGCATGAATTACTCCCAAAATTATTCTTAGTGTGTTACCTACCTTTCTGTATTATGAATAATGCCATACCAGCAGGTTATCCTGTAAGAGATTTGTGTTAATAAACGCTGACTCATACGTTAACTCTATTCATGCTAAAGCCTAACCAAAAGGTACGATAAAAACTCAGAATTAATACTAATATTATAGATAGCCATCAAAAAACCCATAAACTGCCAAGCAATTTATGGGTTTTTAGCTTTTAGTCTCTAATATTTATTAAAAATGTGCGTTATATTAATTTAGCTAATACGGCGGCGCCCATTTGTTTACAGCCCACTTGGATAAGTCCAGCTTCATTTTTATCTAAAATATCAAGGGTACGCAGACCATCATCAAGTACGTCACTGACTGCTTGTTCAATAGCGAGCGCGGCCTCTTCGTGTTTGAAGGTATAACGCAGCATCATCGCAACTGATAAAATAGTCGCTAATGGATTGGCTTTGTCTTGTCCGGCAATATCAGGCGCTGAACCATGACAAGGCTCATACATGCCTTTGCCTTGCTCATTAAGGCTGGCGGATGGCAGCATGCCAATTGAACCCGTCAACATGGCGGCTTCATCGGATAAAATATCACCGAACATATTACCGGTGACCATGACATCAAACTGCTTAGGGTCACGAATCAGCTGCATACAAGCATTATCCGCATACATGTGTGACAAGTTCACATCGCTATAATCTGACTCTTGCATCTTTGTTATTGTCTGTTTCCACAGCTCAGTGACTTCTAAGACGTTGGCTTTATCTACTGAGCATACTTTAGCTGGTTTTCCTGAGGCCTCAGCGCGGGTTTGTGCCAGCTCAAACGCAACTTTACCAATACGCTGAATCTCGCTAGTGCTGTATACCATCGTATTATAGCCTTGCTGTTCGCCATTTTCTAATGTGCGAATACCACGTGGCTCTCCAAAATAAATACCGCCCGTTAATTCACGAACAATAAGTAAGTCCAAACCTTTGATAATCTCAGGTTTAATACTTGACGCGTTTACCAGCTGCGGATAGAGTTTCGCCACGCGCAAGTTAGCAAATAAGCCCAGCTCACTACGGATTTTAAGTAGGCCACGCTCAGGGCGTTTGCTACGCTCAATGCCATCCCATTTAGGCCCGCCCACTGCCCCTAATAATACGGCATCAGCTGCGCGGGCACGGTTTAGAGTTTCTTCTGGCAACGGCTCACCAGTGGCATCAAATGCCACACCACCGATCAAACCAGACTCAAGGGTCAAACCCAACGCAAACTTGTTATTGACGGCTTGCAGCACATCAATCGCTTGGGTCATAATCTCAGGACCAATGCCATCGCCTGCTAATGTTAATATCGTTGCCATACTAATCCTTGTGAGTAAATGAGCTATGAGATGTACTATATAATGATTGAACGCAATGATAATGCGATATTAAGTAATATAAAATGCAAAGGCAATAATATTACTTATTAGCCTTTAGCTTGGTTATTAACTTTTAATTTGGCTGGCGCTTTATTGACCACACGCGTTTCTACAAACTCACCCTGATGCTCAGTATCTAATTGCTTACAAAAGCGTCTTACTAAGCTACTGTCTTGTAGCAAGTCAATGCATAACGGTTCAGGCGAAGCAGTATCTAATAGACTGCCTGTTGCTTGGGGGGATTTTTGGCGATAAGCGCGTAGATGATAAATACCGGGCTGCATGAACTCATGAATCATCGCAAAACGCTCGACATAGCCGACGTTATTTTCAGGATAAAAATTGAGATGCACTTCGCGCTTTGCGGGTTTTACTCGTACATAGTAATTGGTTAGGCCCTTCATACCGGACGCAGATAACGGCACCACCTTTACCGATTTTTGGTTTAATAGTGGCGTCATATCTATATCTACTGGTGCTGTCTTATTTAGGGTTTGTGCTTGCGCGCCTTTATTAGGCTTGGCATTATTTAGTCCGCTGCTACCGCTTATATTCGCTAACATAGCGGCATTTACAGGTTTATGGGAGTCAGGAGCAATCACCAGCGTCTGATCAATTTGGGTAATCTCACAATGATAGGTTCCTAAACAGGCGATATTCACCTCACCTGCCACAGGTTTAATTTTTCCTGCCCATGACTCAGCATTTTCCGCTTGGTCTATCTGCTGATAACCGGTCAAAGATTGGCAGCCAGACAAAGCCAATAATGATAATAAGCTGGCAGCGACAGCCATGCTTGTAAATGCAGCGTAACGTTTTTTATTCATAATGGCGGCTACTACTCTTATAAAGGTGAGAAAGTCTTATAAATATGAGGAAGCATATAAATCTAATTATAGCCTATATATTGCCACTCATTTTATCCAGTTCATCGTCATAACTCAACGCTATAGGCCTAACTGCATTCTTTTATTTCTATCTATCTTCATGACAGTGTGAATAAATAGACCAACCACTATGTTTGTAAAAATAACTACGCTTGCACCTCATTGAATATCCAAGGCGTCTTTTGCATCATCTTACCTTCATAAGCCTTGATGGCATCGCCTTGCTGCAATGTTAAATCAATATCATCTAGACCATTTAATAAGCAATGTTTACGAAAGGCATCAACTTCAAATGAATATTCTTCACCCGTTGGCGTAATAACGACTTGGCGCTCAAGATCAGCGCTCAGCTCATAGCCTTCGATAGCAAAGGTCTCTTGCATGAGTTTATCAACAATGGCTTCATCTAAAACGATAGGTAACATACCGTTCTTAAAGCAGTTATTATAAAATATATCGGCAAAACTTGGCGCAATAACCGTACGAAAACCATATTCTGACAGTGCCCAAGGTGCATGCTCACGGCTAGAGCCACAACCAAAGTTCTTGCGTGCGAGCAAAATATTAGCACCTTGATAGCGTGGTTGGTTTAAGACAAAATCTGGATTAATGATCCTTTTGCTGTTGTCTTGACCCGGATAGCCGTCATCAAGATAACGCCAGTCGTCAAATAAGTTGACCCCAAAGCCAGTACGTTTAATAGATTTTAAAAACTGCTTGGCAATGATTTGATCAGTGTCAACGTTCGAGCGATCAAGTGGACAGACGATGCCAGTTTGGACATGATAGGCTTGCATAAATATTTCCTATAAATAAAATGTCTTATGAAAAGATAAATAGCTAGTGCATATCGTTAAAACGTACGCACATCAACAAAGTGACCGGCTAATGCCGCTGCTGCTGCCATTGCTGGACTCACCAAATGCGTACGTCCGCCCGTTCCTTGACGACCCTCAAAGTTGCGGTTAGAAGTTGAGGCACAATGCTCTTCAGGCTCAAGCTTATCGGCATTCATCGCCAAACACATTGAACAACCCGGCTCACGCCACTCAAAACCTGCATCGGTAAATAAGACGTCCAAGCCTTCTGCTTCCGCTTGTAGTTTTACTTGTCCTGACCCTGGCACTACGATGGCCTCTTTCACAGTAGACGCTACCGTACGACCCTTAATGACTGCCGCCGCATCGCGTAAATCTTCGATACGAGAATTGGTACAAGAGCCGATAAATATCCGATCGAGCTGAATATCAGTAATTTTTTGACCAGCCTCTAAGCCCATATAAGTATAAGCACGTAGCCAGCCTTCTTCCTGTGCTGCATCTACTGCTTGCTCAGGCATCGGTACAGACTGAGTAATATCTACGACCATCTCAGGGGACGTACCCCAAGACACTTGTGGGGCAATTTGACCTCCATCAATCTCAATAAGGGTATCAAAGACCGCATTGTCGTCTGAGTATAAAGTACGCCAGTACGCTTCTGCTTGTGACCATTGTTCATCTGTTGGCGCATAAGGGCGACCTTTTACATAGTCAATCGTGATGTCGTCAACCGCGACCATACCGACGCGCGCACCCGCTTCAATCGCCATGTTACAGACCGTCATGCGCCCTTCCATGCTCATATCTTCGAACACTTCCCCTGCAAACTCAATCGCATGACCCGTGCCACCAGCAGTACCAATTTGCGCAATAATAGCCAGCACCACATCTTTTGAGCTCACGCCAGCACCAAGCTTACCGGTAACGCGAATCTGCATATTTTTCATTTTTTTAGCGATCAAACACTGGGTAGCAAGGACGTGTTCAACTTCAGACGTACCAATACCATGTGCTAAGCAGCCTAGTGCGCCATGAGTTGCTGTATGCGAATCACCGCATACCACCGTCATACCCGGTAATACCAATCCTTGCTCAGGACCAACGACATGCAAAATACCTTGACGGGCATCATTAATCGTAAATTCTGCAATATCAAACTTCGCACAGTTATCATCTAAAGTCACTACCTGCAAGCGTGACACTTTATCTTTAATACCCGCCACGCCCTCTAGCCGCTCTTTGGTCACCGTCGGCACGTTATGGTCAGGGCTTGCGATATTAGCAGAGAGACGCCACGGTGCTCTATTGGCCAGCTCTAGGCCTTCAAACGCTTGCGGGCTCGTCACCTCATGTAATAGATGACGGTCAATATAAATGAGGCTTGAGCCATCATCACGTTTAGTAACTTCGTGAGCATTCCAAAGTTTGTCGTATAAAGTTTGACCGGCCATGTTGCTATCCTTTATTGGTTGCTAGTTGCTTAAGAGGCTATATCTGCTCATATATTTATCAGCAAAGTCTTTAAGCGTTGGCGTTTTACAATTATCTGAAATATCTAATCTTTAAGCTATCTGGTATTTGAACTATTCGTTACTGGCACTGTTAACCACTGGGTTATGAAGAAATATTATTGACACAATAAAATATCAAAAACTCTCTTCTATGTCTTGTGATTATAACAGGCTAATCCTATAATAATAATTGATGATTTTTATCTATTCACAAACTTTTATTTCTAATACTTTATGAATAGGTCAGCCAACTTTTATTTATAGCTTAATTAATAGCTAAGGACACCGGTTTGAATACCACTAATCTGACAACGTTTGTGACCGTTATGCAAGTAGGCAGTATCTCGGGTGCTGCAGAAAAGCTTTTTATCACCCAGCCTGCGGTAAGTAAGCGTATCAAAAATCTAGAAGAAGAATTTAAAATTACCTTGTTTGATACGGTGGGTCGCGGTATTGTTCCCACTCAAGCAGCAAGTGAGATGCTACCGCATGCCAAACGCTGGCTGGATGACTACGAAAATTTTAAGATTAATCTGCAACATTCCAAGAAAATCGTATCGGGCAAACTGGTCATAGGTACTAGTCATCATATTGGTCTGCATCATTTAGCGCCGGTATTGAAACACTTTATCCAAAGTTATCCAGCAGTACAGTTGGAAGTGCATTTTGTAGATTCAGAAGAAGCACATAAAGCGGTGCTTGATGGTGACTTATCCCTAGCCTTTCTGACGCTGCCACCTGTATATGACAAGCGTCTGACCTATCATACCTTATGGTCAGATCCACTCTACTTTATGACCGGCACGCTATCGCCGCTGGCACAAAAGACCAATGTAACTCTAGAGCAACTGGCACGTTATCCCGCTATTTTGCCTTCTGCAAATACCTTTACCAGTCAGATCACTTTAGCAGAGTTTGCCAAGCATAACCTGAAACCTTATGCCACGATGAGTACCAATCCACTAGAGTCTATTCGTATGTTGGTATCGGTTGGACTAGGCTGGTCAGTGCTACCGCAAACTATGATTAGTCAGGATTTAGAGCGTATCAATATGGCGGATAACATTGAGCTTCAGCGTTATTTGGGCGTGGTTATTAATCCAAAATTGACGCCTTCTAACAGCGTTACCGCCTTACTTAACCTTCTTGCGCCTATTGATTAACACCAAAAGGTTAAAGAGACTACCTTGTTTAAGAGTATAGGTTGAGGATACTGCTAAATAGCCACAATTCGCAATTGAACTTGCTATACGTTATAATGCGTCCTAATTTAATGTTATAACATATAATTACTAGAACCGTACTGATGGTTACTTTTTGAATGTTTTGAGTAAGGTACTATGGCGAAAAGGCTATAAATATCTTTAAAGACATTGGGTGATAGCGCTATATGTTAGTACCTTTTATTTTGCATGAAGGGACTATTTATATTTTATAAAATATTGTGATACAAAATATGACACTGTTTAGCAGCGGGGCTAAGGGTTTTAAATGATTGATGTTATACGTGGCTACGCATTAGACATAATGATGTGACAATTTTACTGATTAGATTCGTAAGTAAAAGGTAGCTCGACAAGAGGATAAAGTAGTATCAACCCTATAGAACTAACAGCAAATTTTTATCCTAAAAAGCCATTATGTCTTACTTAATGGCTTTTTTTGTCTTCAGATGTCGTCTTTAGATATGTTTTTTAAGATTATGGTCTTACCGTCGAATATTATTACAGCCAACTATGTTGGTTAAGGACAGTTTATATGAACGGAGTTTCTAGTGGCGTGCTGGTATCGCTTGGCGCCTATTTTATTGTAATGATTGGGATCGGCATTTATGCCTACTTTAAGCAGTCTAATGACTCAGAAGGGTATATGCTTGGCGGTCGTAACTTAGGGCCTGCAGTAACAGCGCTATCTGCTGGTGCCTCAGACATGTCCGGTTGGTTGTTACTTGGACTGCCCGGTTACATGTATGCTGACGGTGTCGTCAGTATCTGGATTGCGCTTGGTCTAACGACAGGTGCCTTTTTAAACTATATTATTGTGGCCCCACGTCTGCGTGTTTATACCGAGATTGCAGACAATGCCATCACTCTTCCCGACTATTTTGCCAACCGCTTTGAAGATAAATCGCACATGCTACGCGTCATCTCAGCAGTGGTTATTATTTTATTCTTTACCGTCTATACCGCAGCCAGCTTAGTTGGTGGTGGTAAGCTTTTTGAAAGCTCGCTTAATTTATCTTATAGTACTGGTCTTTGGGTTACCGCCGGTGTCGTTGTCGCTTATACCTTATTTGGTGGTTTCTTAGCCGTCTCAATGACGGACTTTGTACAAGGTGTCATCATGTTATTTGCGATGGTGATTGTACCTGTGGTTGCGTTTACTGACCTTGGCGGAATTTCAGCTACGACTGCTGCTGTCAGAAACATTGACCCGAACTTACTAAATATTACTAGCGGCATGACAATTTTAGGCATTATTTCATTGTTAGCTTGGGGCTTAGGCTATTTTGGTCAGCCACATATTATCGTACGCTTTATGGCCATTCGTTCAGTTAAAGATGTTCCGACCGCGCGTAATATCGGTATGAGCTGGATGATTGTGAGTTTGCTTGGTTCTTTAGCAACTGGTTTTGCTGGTCGTGCTTATGTACAAAAAACAGCGATGACGTTAGATGATCCTGAAACTATATTTTTAGTATTCACGCAGTTCTTATTTACGCCATTAGTCTCAGGATTCTTATTAGCGGCTATTTTAGCAGCAATTATGAGTACGATTTCATCACAGTTATTGGTGGTATCAAGCTCACTGACAAAGGACGTTTATAAACTTTTTTTTGATAGAGAAGCATCAGAATCCCGTCAAGTAATGGTCGGTCGTATTTCTGTGGTATTGGTCGCTGTGGTTTCTATTCTATTGGCCTCTGACCCTGAAAGCTCTGTACTTAGCCTTGTATCCCATGCATGGGCAGGCTTCGGTGCTGCATTTGCACCATTAGTGGTGTTCAGTTTGACATGGCGCCGTATGAACCGCAATGGCGCCGTTGCTGGTATGGTCGTTGGTGCACTAACTGTAATCTTATGGGTCTACGGTGGCTTTGAATATAATGGTATGCCACTCAATGATTGGTTATACGCTATTGTTCCTGGCTTTGCCCTCAGTACTATCGCCATCTTTGCGGTTAGCATCATGACAGGTGCTCCAAAACCTTCAGTCTCAGCGAAGTTTGAAGAGATGGAAAGCATCATAAAAGAGTAAGTTCAATAGCTATTCTATGATAGCTATCACCTTAATCTAAACTAACAACCCTCGTTATCATTATGATAGCGAGGGGTTTTTTATGGGATACTATGACAAATGTGCCTGACACACCTGAAGTACAGACCTAAAAAAGCGACCTACAAGAGGTCGCTTTTACATTATGCACAATGTAAATAACTTTAAATGAACGCTATATCATTCTAGTTAAAGTTTTGTTTGCCTTGATAAGAGAGCTTCAAGCCAAGTATATACCCATCATTATCTTGGAAATCACCAACAAGTTTTTTGGTTGGTAATTGGCCTTTAGCATCACCGAACCATAGGTATTTACCACCGGCTGATACTGCCCAGTTTTCAGTGACATTATACTTCGCGCCAAGACCGACACTGTAGTAGCCATCGATAGGGCCTAGTGAAGTCGTTGGGTCACCAGCGCCACTATCCCAACCAACAGTACCACTTAAAGCAAGAGCTGGCGATAGACGCTTAGCCATGCCTAGCTCTACCTGCCATTGATCATCATCATAGCCAACCAGTGCTAAGCCATCTGGACCATATGAGCCCTTGCTAACATCATTATATAGTGGCGGAACGATTTCAAAGTCACTCCATGGTACCCAACGTACTTTTGCCGTTGCTAATGTGGTTTTATTGAGACCCGTTTGGAAGTCAAAGTTCACTGACTTCGGCGTAGACAACTCCATAGTATTGCTCTGGACTGGATTAATACCCAATGCTGCAGCTACTGGATAGGTCTCAGCGATCTGCAGCTTATGATCAATCTCAGAACGATAAGTCAAAGCTGCTTTTAAAGCAATTTCAGGTTTACTATAAGAGACGCCCGCAAGCCAGCCATAATCTTGATCAGGGCTTATATGGGAAGTGTAACCTGTTGCTGGACCATAAGCAGTACCACGTAGTTTCACATCCGCTTGAAGGCGCTGAGCGACTGGGCCGCCATAGACTTGAAACTCTTTATTGGCACCAAATTTTGCGCCTAAAATGGCAGTTATATTCTCACTGCGTACTTCAACGTTTGTACCCTCACCTCTAGTATTATACTCCGCTTGAGTAATGGCTACTGGTGCCCCTAATTGAGCTAACTGACCCTGTTCCGTAGGTGTTAGTGTATTACCAGCGGCAATTTTGTCCTGAATATCGCCGACTATACCAGCTGCTGCGCCAAAGTTAGTGATGGCACCACCTGATATATCACTAATAATGGCATTACGATCACCTCTGGCTACAAAGTTATTGTTACCACTGTAATCAGCAGCAGCACCGAAAGGCTCATCGTATAAAATCCCAATACTAAAAGTATCGTTAACATCCGCTTTTACACCATAACGAAAAAAGTCATAGGATTCGGCGATATCTCCGACTTTGTTACCCTGAACATAGCCATTGCTCGTAGGAATATTGTTAGCACTGTCATAACCACTAACGTCGGCATCAATGTAAGTATAGACGGCCTCAGCATAGACGCCATCTTGTAAAAAGGCAGTGATATCTTGACCGGAACGATCTAGACCTGCAGCACTAGCAACGCTAGTGACGGACAAAGTAGCAACGGCTACTGCAAGAGTTTTTAAATGAAAGGTAGGGCGCATTATATTTCTCCAAACATCCATGTTATATACGGTTATATTGTTAACAAATGGTCAATATGCACCAAATGCGAACTCCCTTAAACGTCGTCCTAATCTGAATAGTAATGGCTTTCACACACTAAAACAACAATTAAAGTACTTTATTTCATAGATATGACTGAACAGTATATTTAACATTTTAAGTTATTTCAGATACTAGTTTTTTATAATGTTAGTAATACTTGCCATAAAAAAAGCGACCCTCAACGGATCGCTTTTTTATTCTTTAACAACAGATAACTATTATTGATTATAAAAATTATTATTTAGCTTGATAAGATACTTTGACACCTAGTATATAGCCATTGTTGTCTTCAAAATTACTGACAATGTCCTTAGTCGGTAATTGACCTTTAGCATCACCGAACCATAGGTATTTACCACCGGCGGATACTGCCCAGTTTTCGGTTACATTGTATTTAGCACCAAGACCAGCACTATAATAGCCTTCGATAGGACCTAATGATGTTACTGGATTACCAGCACCGCTATCCCAACCAACGTTACCTGTTACTGCTAAAGCTGGCGTTAAACGCTTAGCCAAACCTAACTCTACTAACCACTGATCCTTATCATAGCTTACTAATGGCAAGCCTTCTGGATATTTAGCTTTACTGACTTCGGTATATACTGGCGGTACAATAGCAAAGTCATCCCATGGCACATAGCGTACTTTTGCCGTGGCTAGCAGAGTAGGGTTGAGGCCTGTTTGAAAGTCAAAGTTGACTGATTTCGGTGTGGTGATATCAATAGTATTACCTGTAGCAATACCAACCGCTGGATAACTCTCAAAAATTGGCAAGCTATGGTCAATCTCAGAACGATAAGTTAATGCTGCCTGTAAAGCAATTTCAGGCTTACTGTAAGACACGCCAGCCAGCCAGCCATAGTCTTGGTTAGAGCTGATATGGGCGCTATAACCTGTAGCAGGACCGTAAGCAAGACCACGTAAGTTAACATCAGCCTTAATACGCTGAGCGACTGGTCCACCATATACTTGGAAGTTCTTATTTGCACCAAACTTTGCGCCAAGAATAGCGGTAATGCTTTCACTACGTACTTCGACGTTTGTGCCTTCACCTTTAGTCGCTTCTTCAGCATCTGCTATTGCTTTTGCGGTAAGAAGATCCTTGTATTCTTTTCCTGCTTTTTGTAGCTGCTCTGCTGTCAGTCCGCCTGGATTGCCTGGAGTAAGCGCTTCTTTCAAGTCAGGTAACAACACATTATCGATATATTTTTCAGTGATATCGGGGTTACCTATGATATCTTTGAGTACTGCATCACGATCGCCTCTAGCGACAAAATTATTATTGCCACTGTAGTCAGCTGCAGCGCCAAAAGGCTCATCGTATAAGATACCAACACTAAATGTGTCGTTGATATCGGCTTTTACACCATAGCGAAAGAAGTCATAAGACTCCGCAATGTCGCCAATTTTTTTACCTTGCTGGTAAGCTTTATTGTCTTTACCAACATAAGCATTGTCATAGCCCGTCACATCAGCATCAAGATAAGTATAACTGGCTTCAGCGTATAAGCCATCCTGTAAGAATGCGGTGATATCTTGGCCTGAGCGATCAAGACCAGCAGCACTGGCAACACTGGCAACAGAAAAAGCAGCGACGGCTACTACTAGAGTTTTTAAATGAAGGGTGGGGCGCATTCTATATCTCCAAACATCCTAATTGTATTGCTGCTGCATCCATTTTTATTGGATGAGCGGCTTCCTGAGGTGAATAGTAATGATTATTCAACACTAAGACAACAATAAAAAGCAATAACTTGTTGATTATGACTGGATAGTCATAATCTTGTAACCGTTTTAATTTTCTAAACATATTAAATGATGTACATAGAAAATATTGCAATTTGTTAAAAATAATTAGGAATCATACTTACTTTTATTAAAAATTATTAGAGTGAAACCTTAACAATCTTTGGAAATTAAGAATTAAATCTTTTGGCTATAGTCATTAATGATTATATTTAATAGTGTGGCGGTCGGTCAGCTATGACATCAAAAGGCGCAATGCCATCATCAGCGCTTTGGCTTTCTACTTGTTTATAAACCAGCTGTAGCTGTCGTTGTAGGTTGCGAATATGCTTATCTTGCTGTGTAACAACGTCATTAAGGCGCTCAACCGTCAGCTCCAGATGTGCAATATTCATTTGTAGCTCAATCATTTGTTCTTGCAGCTCAGTTGGCACCGATAGGCTTTTTTGTTGGGATTTATTAATATTTTGTGTTCGTTCCATTGGTATCTCAGTATAATTGGTCTAATAACTGTTAATAAGTTAAAGTCTATAACTTAGGGTCTGATGCGTCTTTGCTCATTGATGTTAATTGCCAACAGCACCCTACCCGTGCATTATGAGTATCCTTTCAATAAAATCATAGCGATAAAAAATCTAGGCGCACGCTAAAGTCGCGTGGCAGCATGGTATACTGCTAACAATCTAGCATCACCCTTTATATGATAATAATTTTGTTACCCCTTTTACTCCTATATATAAGCTTAAGATAACCTATGGCACTGATACATTTAAAAGATATTCATCTCGCTTTTGGCGTTGCTCCTGTTCTTGATGGCGTTGATTTTAGTATCGACGCAGGCGAGCGCGTATGTTTGATTGGCCGTAATGGCGAAGGCAAATCGACTTTATTTAAGCTCATCAATGGCACGTTACAGCCAGATAGCGGCGAAGTCATTATTAACAATAGCGTGCGCGTAGCAATGCTGGAGCAAGATGTACCAGAAACCAGCGGTAAAATATTAGATATCGTCATGGGCGGTAGCCGCCGTACTGCAGACCTATTGATCAGCTATAATAAGCAAACCGACTTGTGCGCCAATGGTGACATGGACGCTTGCGAGCGTATGGCAGACTTACAGCATGATATTGATGCGGTTCATGGTTGGGATTTGGAGCGTGAAGCGACGCGCCTGATAACCACTATGGGACTAGATCCAGAAGACGACTTATCGTCTTTGTCCGGCGGTCGTAAACGCCGTGTATTATTAGCACGCTCGTTAGTGACTAAGCCTGATGTGCTACTCCTTGATGAGCCAACCAACCATTTAGACGTTGATAGTATTGAGTGGCTAGAGCGCTTCTTATTAGATTGGCAAGGTCTGACTTTGTTATTCGTCACTCATGATAGAGCATTCGTAAATAAGCTATCGACCCGCATTATTGAGCTTGATCGCGGTCAATTGACCAGCTATGACGTGACGCAAGGCGAAGGCGGCTACGCGCGCTATCAAGAGCTAAAAGAGCTACAACTACTGGCGGAAGAAAAAAACAACGCTAACTTTGATAAGAAACTGGCACAAGAAGAAGTTTGGATTCGCCAAGGTATCAAAGCCCGCCGCACCCGTAATGAAGGTCGTGTCCGTGATCTAAAAGCATTGCGCGAAGAACGTGGTGAGCGCCGTGAGCAAGTGGGTAATGTTAATATTACCATGGGTCAAGGCGAGAAAAGTGGCAAGCTGGTCTGTAAAGTCAAAAACCTACATCTACAATATGACGACCATGTATTGGTCGATAACTTTAGTACCACCATCATGCGCGGGGACAAAATCGGTATCGTAGGTCCTAATGGCGCCGGTAAAACCACGCTGATTAAAGCTCTACTCGACATGTCTGACGATGACGTCATTAAAACTGGCAGCGTTGAGCTCGGTACTAACTTAAAAATTGCGTTTTTTGACCAGTTACGTGACCAGTTAGACCTTGAAGCAACAGTTGCTCAAAACGTCTCTGAAGGCTCAGACTTCGTTGAAGTCGGTGGCCGCAAGACTCATATTATGAGCTATCTACAAGACTTCTTATTTGCGCCAGAGCGTGCACGTACCCCAGTTAAAGCCTTGTCAGGTGGTGAGCGCAACCGTGTGCTACTGGCTAAGCAACTGTTAAAACCTGCTAATATTCTAGTGCTCGATGAGCCAACCAACGATTTGGATATGGCAACCCTTGAGCTATTAGAGGAGTCCGTAGCAAGCTTTGGCGGTACTATCTTACTTATCAGCCATGACCGCTCATTTATGGATAACGTCGTCACCTCAACGTGGGTTTTTGATACTGATGAAGACGGTAAGGGCACCGTTAGCGAGTATGTCGGTGGCTATCAAGAATATTTGGTACAAAAAAACCGTGCGGCGGCAGCCAATGCAGCTAAATCTAATAATGGTACGACTAATAATAAAACCAGCAAACCTGCCGCTACTGCTCCAAAGGTGTCTAATGCACCCAAAAAGCTGAATTTCAATGACCAGCGCGAACTTGATAATCTGCCAAAAGAAATTACTGCCTTAGAAGCTGAACAAGCTGCACTACAAGAAAAACTGGCTGATGGTTCGTGGTTTATCAAAGACTTTGATGCAGCTACCATTGCAAGTGAGCGTTTGTCGGCCATCGACGATGAGATGATGCATAAGCTTGAACGCTGGGATACCCTTGAAGGTTAGTTATTTTTCTTACTGAGTGACACTATTAATAGCTCTCATGTAAAATTTTAATGTATTTAAAGGCTAAACTAAAGATATAGCCACCATCATCATTATTTGATTCATCATGATGATTGTGGCTTTTACCTATCTACGTAGGGGAAATGTACTGAAAGTTAGTGAACATTATGTTCATTTCAAGTATCATTCCCTATTGTTAAATCCCTTATCGATTCTAAGGTGATTGTTACACTACCCTCGATAATTTAAATATTGGTGCCAAAGACGTACTATAAGGCCTTTGTGGACATTTTTACCATGTTCAATACCATTGAATGTACTGTCGGGATTGTTTTATTTTTAACACTATAATTTATTTTATGACCAAAATAGCTTAGAATAGCAACAATTAGCAAAATTAGGCACAGCTAACGTGGCTGGTAATTGATATTGTAGATTTCTAAGCCACAAACCCAGTGTGGGATAATCCCATTTCATTCACCTGGAGGAAGTATTAATGAGCCATGCCGAAGGCGTTAATGTACAACGCCGTAGAGTTCTGATTGCCTCGACTGCCGCGATTGGAGCAGCAGGAGTGGCCGCTGTGGCGACACCTTTTGTGCGTTCTTGGTATCCAAGTGCCAAAGCGGAAGCTGCCGGTGCGGCGGTTACCCAAGATATCGGTTCTGTTGAAGCTGGACAAATGATTGTCATCAAATATCGCGGTAAACCTATTTTTGTGGTTAAGCGTACCGAAGACATGTTGGCAACCCTAGATTCAGTAAAGCCGCTTCTATCTGATCCTGACTCAGCCGATTCTTTACAACCTGAATACTGTACCAATCCTGCACGCTCTTTAGACCCAAGTATATTGGTTGTCGAAGGCGTGTGTACGCATTTAGGCTGTGCACCGAACTACCGTCCTGATGTTGGCGCAACTGATTTAGGCGGTAATGATTGGTATGGTGGCTTTTTCTGTCCCTGCCATGGGTCTAAGTATGACATAGCGGGCCGCGTCTATAGTGGCGTTCCCGCACCGCTTAACTTACCCATCCCAGATTATAATATGGATGGCACCATCTTGACGGTTGGGGAGGCTTAATATGAGTATGGGTAAAAAAATCATGCAATGGGTGGACGCGCGCTTTCCGGCGACTGAAACCTATGAATACCATATGTCAAAGTACTATGCACCAAAGAACTTTAACTTTTGGTACTTCTTTGGCGTGTTGTCGATGGTGGTGTTGGTTAACCAATTAGTCACTGGTATTTGGCTTACGATGATGTACAACCCAAGCGCCGAAGGGGCATTTGCGTCTGTTGAATATATCATGCGTGATGTTAAAGGTGGCTGGCTCATCCGTTATATGCACTCGACTGGCGCATCTGCGTTCTTCGTCGTGGTGTATTTGCACATGTTCAGAGCATTGCTCTATGGGTCATACCAAAAACCGCGTGAGCTGATTTGGCTTATCGGTATGGGTATTTACTTAGCCTTAATGGCAGAAGGTTTCTTCGGTTATCTATTACCGTGGGGCAATATGTCATTCTGGGGTGCACAGGTTATTCTAAACCTTCCTGCTGCTCTGCCAGTCATTGGTGATGGTCTTGCTGAATGGGTACGTGGGGATTACATTATCTCAGGTATTACGCTAAACCGTTTCTTCGCGTTACACGTGGTTGCTATTCCGCTAGTATTAGTCGGCCTAGTATTCATGCATTTAGTGGCTCTGCATCATGTTGGTTCGAACAACCCTGATGGCATTGACATTAAAAAACTAAAAGATAAAAATGGCGTGCCATTAGACGGTATCGAATTCCATCCTTATTATACCGTGCATGACATGGTTGGTATCGTGGTGTTCTTTATTTGCTTCTTTGCAGTGGTATTTTTCTTTCCAGAGGGCGGCGGTTTCTTCCTTGAGCCACCTAACTTTGAGGCAGCAAACTCACTAAAAACACCTGCCCATATTGCACCAGTATGGTACTACACTCCTTTCTATGCCATCTTACGTGCGGTTCCGAATAAGCTGGGTGGTGTTATTGCAATGGGTGCGGCAATTGCGGTGTTGTTCTTAATTCCGTGGCTTGATAGATCTCCTGTCCGCTCTATGCGTTACAAAGGCATCTTATCGAAAATTGCTTTGACTGTTTTTGCAATTAGCTTCGTATCTCTAGGTTATCTAGGTGCAACGCCAACGACGGATGCAGCAACTTTAGCAGCGCGTATATTTACAGTCTTGTATTTCTTGTTTTTCTTATTGATGCCGATTTATACGGCTATTGAGAAGTGTAAACAGCCACCAGAACGCGTTACCGGAGGTCACTAATGAACACGCTAACAAAATACCTAACAGGTTTGGGCTTAGGTGCGGCATTAACTTTGACTGCTGGTACCGCAATGGCGGAAGGCGCTTGCGGGACTTTTACTAACGCTGACGGTGTTGTAGAGCATTTAGCTTGTAGCACAGCCCCTATTGATTTTACCAATAAGGGTTCGCTACAGAACGGCGCGAAGATGTTTATGAACTACTGCGCAGGTTGTCACTCAGCGAAATACGTTCGTCATTCGCGCATCGCTAAAGACTTAGAAATACCACCTGAGTTGGTCGAAAAATACTTGATGGTTACTACCGATCAGATCGGTGATCATATCAATGCTGAGATCGATCCTGAGATTCAAGCATCATGGTTTGGGGCAGCGCCGCCAGACCTGTCACTTGAATCAAGATTGCGCGGTGATGACTGGGTTTATACCTACCTTTTATCGTTTTACGAAGACCCAAGTCGTCCTTGGGGCGCTAATAACTTAGTGCTTGCAAACGCAGCGATGCCTCATGTTTTGCATAACTTGCAGGAAGACTTGAGTAAAGAAGAATTTGAAACTGAAGTAGGTGATTTGGTCAACTTTATGGCATGGATGGCTGAACCTGTCCGCCATGATCGTCAAGTTATCGGCTTCTTTGTGATTATTTTCTTATTAGTCTTACTCATTCCAGTTTACTTACTTAATAAAGAATTTTGGAAAGATATTAAATAAGCTAACAAAGCAAAGACTAAGTACTATATACAAGCACAAAAAAAGCACTACTTCGGTAGTGCTTTTTTCTTGTATCTCATACATGTATTGCTAGATTATATTTTTTTCACTTAGTTATATAGTTATTCATATGTTACTCAAATCAAAGATTTAAAATGCATATTTGATAAGCTCAACATTGCTATTAAAGCGTAGCTTACGCTTACTACCTTGATAAAGAGAGCCACTTTGTTTACGATAACAACCTTAACACATAACAATAGGCTCTCATGATTGATGCGAATAACATTCCAAGTAGTCAGCTGATTCTGTACGCTGACGATGGCTACGACAGTCATGTAGTGCGCTTAATACTTGAAGAAAAGAAGCTAGCCTATTATTTATCACGCCTGCATTCAGAGCGTCCTGAAGACTTGACTGAGCTTAATCCTTATCATACCTTGCCAGTGCTGCAGCAACGTGAAATTGCACTCTATGAGATTAACGTTATCTTTGAATACTTAGAAGAGCGTTATCATACTAACAAACTGCTGCCAGATACCCCGCAAGAGCGCGCCCAGTTCAGACAACTGGCGTGGCGTATTCAGCGTGATTGGCTGGTATTAGGTAAACGCTTATTGATGCACCCTGACAGTTTTAATAAAGCTCAATCGACCTTAGCCAAAAAACAGCTGGCGGATTCTTTGATTACTTTATCACCGTTGTTCGCTCATAAATCTTATTTTATGGCAGATGATTTCGGCTGGTGCGATGTGCTTTTAGCACCTCTATTATGGCGCTTAGAGGAGATGGATATTGTCTTGCCGCCTGCTATTAGCCGTCCGCTGCTCGACTACCAAACGCGAGTATTTGAACGCAAAAGCTTTCAAGCAAGCATTCGCTGAGTAAGCTTTTTTGATAAGTATTAAATTACATAACAATAAGACCACTAAATAAATCATTATTTAATCATATTCATATAGGAAAGCATCAGATGAGCGACACTACTTCTATTACTCCCACCCGTCCCTATATGGTACGCGCGCTTTATCACTGGATAGAGGATAACGCACTTACGCCTTATCTAATGGTCGATGCAACCGCTAAGAACGTACAGATTCCGACTGAACATGTGCAAGATGGACGTATTGTTCTTAATATCGCGAGCCGTGCCACCGGTAATATGAGTATGGAAAATGATTATATTCATTTTAGTGCACGTTTTGGTGGGGTATCGCAGGAGATCTGGGTACCAATTACTGCAGTATTAGGCATTTATGCTAAAGAGAATTCACAAGGAATGTTTTTTGATCCTAATGAATATGATGACTATCATCCAGAACAAGATTCGGCGTCATTACCTAAAACAAACAATACTACGGCCACGCCTAAGCCCAAACGTGACAATAAAGCAGGACTAAAAGTTTTAAAATAACAATAATAACTGCTGCCAAAAAAAAGCTGGACGTATCAATTACGCCCAGCTTTTTTATGTCTAAATATTGATACTTACTAAGTTTTTGGTAATGTCACACCTGTTTGACCTTGGTATTTACCACCGCGATCTTTATAGCTGGTCTCACAAACATCGTCAGCATCACTTTGGAAAAACAACATTTGCGCCACGCCTTCACCCGCATAAATACGGGCCGGCAAATTAGTGGTATTGCTAAACTCCAACGTGACATGCCCTTCCCACTCAGGCTCAAGTGGCGTGACATTAACGATAATACCGCAACGGGCATAAGTCGATTTACCAAGGCAGATGGTCAGCACATCACGTGGGATGCGGAAATACTCCACCGTACGCGCCAAGGCAAATGAATTAGGTGGAATAATACACTCATCACCGACAATATCAATAAAGCTTCTTTCATCGAAGTTCTTCGGGTCAACGACTACTGAATGCACGTTGGTAAACACTTTAAACTCTGGTGCGCAGCGTACATCATAACCATAGCTTGAGGTGCCGTAGCTGACCAAGCGTTCGCCTTTGTCATTAAAACGCACTTGACCAGCTTCAAATGGTTCAATCATGCCGTGCTCTTCAGCCATTTTTCGAATCCAGCGGTCAGACTTGATAGACATTGTTATTCCTTAAAAACATTCAATAGCGGGGATTATACGTAACTGTAGACTCAATTTATAGCACCTTAGCGTTTAAAATCCCCTCGCCAACATAGTAAACTTGCTTAATTTCTCTAAAAAATACGCTTATCATCAACAGGCTTTGCAAATTTATCGATATTGGCTTCGATATTTTTGGCAATACTTATATAGTACGGCGCAAATTCATCATCAGCCAAGACGCTCGGTACGCCTTTATCCACTTGCGCACGGATGCCAACGGCTAACGGCAGCCGACCTAATAGCGGAACCTGATACTGTTCTGCGATACGGTCACCGCCGCCAACCCCAAAAATGGCTTCGGTATGACCGCAATTGCTACAAGTATGTAGCGCCATATTCTCGACCACACCCAGCACAGGAATATTAGTTTTATTAAACATCTCAATGCCTTTTTGGGCATCAAGTAGGGCAATATGCTGCGGGGTGGTGACAATAACCGCGCCAGTTACTGGAATGCGCTGCGCCAAGGTTAACTGAATGTCACCGGTACCAGGGGGCATATCAATGACTAAATAATCAAGCTGTGGCCAATTGGTTTGGTTATATAATTGCATTAATGCGCCTGTCGCTTTTGGCCCGCGCCAAGCAACAGGCGTATTGTCATCATCAAGCAAGCTGCCAATAGACAACATTGCCATACCATGAGCATTAATAGGTATAAATTGTTCGTTCTCTAACTCAGGCTTTATATTAGCTACCCCTAGCATGGTTGGCATACTAGGCCCATAAATATCCGCATCGAGTACACCAACGCGGTTACCAAGCTTTTGTAATGCCAAGGCAATATTAACGGTAGTGGTTGATTTACCGACACCGCCTTTACCAGAGGCTACAACAATAATATGGCGAATATGAGGATGAGGAGACAGTGATGCTTGGGTTGGCGCCGCCTTGGTAATAGGTGGTTCTGCATTCGGGCTTGGCTTCGAGGTTGCTTTGCTATTATTACCCATGGCATCGGTGGTTTTAGGCATTTGCTTGGGCAAGGTTTTAGCCTCCCCTTTAGCTGGTGCTGGCAGACGTACATTCATATGAATCGCTTTAATACCGTGCGGATGCAACAAGTTTCCAAGCTCTTGTTGAATCATTTCAGGGTCGCAATCTTGCGGCAAGCGCAACTCTAAAGTGAGCTGGTCACCATCACGATCTAGACCAGTTACCATTTGTGAAATACTTACATTACCTACGTTATAATCCAGTAGCACCTTGTCAACGGCGCTATCACGTACTGCTTGTTGCTGCGGGGTCTCAGATTTTGACGCGGTTATTTTTTTTATAAAGTTAAACATAGCTACCTTCTCTGTCGTTATGAATATATGAATGTCATTATTATTCTAACCATTAATAATAAATTGACTTAGCAGGTATGAATAACCAGTAAGTCCATTAAACCTTTTAATCACAACAGTGTAGCTGAATTAGGTACATAAAAAAACCATAACACTAATAGCTCATAGCTTCAGCCGAGGTATTTATACCGTTAAAAACTTTGAGGCAATAAATAGATAAATAAGCACACCCGAGGCGTCACATACCGACGTTATCAATGGCGCACTGGCAGTAGCAGGGTCAAAGCCAAGTTTATTAAGTACGAAAGGCAAACTCATACCAATCACACAGCCAATCATTACGACGCACATCATGCTAAGCGCTAACACTAAAGACACCACTGCATCACCACGGATATAACCGATGATAGAAATAGCGACTGCCATGGTAGCGCCCAGTAATAACGCCACCATTGCTTCTCGGCCTAATAGTGAGAACCAGTCGCGCATCACCACATCACCAGTCGCGAGAGCTCGTACCATTAAGGTGGCAGACTGAGAACCGGCGTTACCGCCACTATCGACTAACAAGGGTAAGAAAAATACCAATACTAAGTTAGCGGCAATTACATCTTCAAAGTGTGAAATACCCAACCCAGAAAACAGATTACCAAATACTAAAAATACCAGCCAAAATACGCGCTTGCGATACAAAATACTAATGCTGACATCTTTTAATCGGCCAACCATGGTAGAAACACCACCTGACTTATGAAAGTCATCGGTAGCCTCATCGCTCGCGACATCCATCGCATCATCATGAGTTACGATACCTACTAACGCACCACTATCATCAATGATTGGTAAAGCAATCAAGTCATAACGGGCAACGGTTTTAGCAACGTCTTCTTGATCTTCGTTAACATTGGAAGACACAACAGAGCTAACCATGATATCGCCAATTAACTGCTCCGGAGACGCTAAAATTAAGGTGCGTAGCGATACGACCCCTAATAATTTACGCTGTTCGTCAATCACGTAGGCGTGATAAATAGTTTCTGCATCAGGGGCTTCTAGTCGCAAAGCAGCCAGTGCCTCAGAAACATTCATCTCTGCTCCTAAAGTGGCGTAATCAGAGCTCATTAAAGCCCCAGCCGTACCTTCTTCATAGGCTGCTAGCCTGCGAATATCTTCGCGCATCGCTTGTGCCAGTGCCGGTAATAGAGCATCACGTTGGTCTTGATCCAGATAGTTATATAAATCAGCACGTTCATCAGAAGGCATTTCACCGACCAATCTTGCCATACTGTCCCGAGGAAACTCTTGTGCTAAAGCCACCTGAACATTATCTTCTAGGTAAGAAAAAATCGTGGAGCGATTCGGCAGACGCTCTAATAGCTGCCAACCAAGCGATGGTTTAACTAGCGCTAATATATCAGCTGTATCAATGGGACGTAAAGCTTGAACCTGATTAATCGCTTCATCAAAACGTTGTTGTTCGATCGCATTGCTTAACGTCAACGCAAGGGTTTCATAGTTCATTATTTTTTTACTCCGTACGACCCTAAAACGGTGCAACAAGCGCCCTTCAATAGAATCAATAAAAAGAGCCAATATCATTGGCTCAAGTTAATAGAAAACGAGATGCTAAGATGTTTATTATTAATATCATAATTTTTAAATTAATTAGACGCACATCATACCGCTTTACTGAACATAACACCAAATACAGCTCACTGAGCCTAGTAAATACTGAGCCTAATAAAAAAGGTACTGACCTTCAACAGTTTTCAACTGTTCAGTTTATTATAGGTTTGAGATTCAAGATATCAGCACGCAAGATTCCTAAGGTAATTGTGAGCACACAATACCTATAAAAAAACCACAACGCCAGTAAAACTCGCGTTGTGGTAATTCAAAACTTATTTTTTTATCTTATAGTTCTTTAATTTATAAAAAATGAACTTAAAAAATTATCTCATGCACCAACCATGACTGGCGTTGATAGACTGACCGGTAAAGACATTGGTTGGGAATGCGGCTAAGAATAGTGCCGTTTGTGATACATCCTCAATGGTGGTAAATTCTTTATTAAGCGTATTGACCAACATTATGTCATTGACCACTTCGTCTTCTGTGATGCCTTTTTGAGCAGCTTGTAACGGAATTTGGTCATTAACCATGGCCGTTCTCACAAAGCCTGGAGATATCATATGCGAGCGCACATTGTGCGGTGCGCCTTCTTTGGCAACGGCACGGCATAGGCCCAGTAAGCCGTGCTTAGCAGTAATATAAGGCGCTTTAAATAGGGACGCATCATGAGCATGAATGGAGCCGATATAGATGATTGTGCCACCTTTATTATCTTTATACATATATTCTACGGCAGCTTTAGTAGTCAAAAACCCACCATCTAAATGCGTGGCTAGCAAATTTTTCCAATTCTCAAAACTCATTTTATTAATAGGATCAATGAGCTGAATCCCTGCGTTAGAAACCAAAATATCAATGCCACCAAAAGTATCGACCAGCTGTTTGACGCCATTGTTGACAGCATCTTCGGATCTGACGTCCATATTGATTGCCAGCGCTTTGCCGCCCGCTTTAGTAATAATATCAACGGTTTCTTGCGCGCCTTCAGTATCGATATCAGCGATGCCGACGACAGCACCCGCTTTGGCATAAGTCTCTGCGATGTCACGTCCGATACCAGCTGCTGCACCGGTGATTAAGGCTACCTTGCCTGTCAAGTCTTGTTGTATTTGAGTCGCCATATATTGTCCTTATTATGGGTAAGTGTGGTTGTAGCAGCAATATGCAAGCGTTATGGCAGGCAGTTGACTTGTGCCACTATTATTGCGTATTAAAGCCATACCAAGGGTTAACACGCAATAGATATCCTTCTTATTGCGCAGTTTTGAATAAGTAACAGCCCGTCAAATGCTGCTACTTAGAGAATGTTCAATGCATGTTTAGATGTGCCAAAGGCATATTTTGATTAACAGACTTTAGATAAAATAATGCTTATAGATAATAATAGGATAGCGAACAAACCATTTTATTTTAATAGACACGAGGAGTTGAGCAGTAATATAAATAGGTTGATTTTTATGGATTTAGATTGAATCGTATTGGACGGGCAATATCTTTATGGACATTATAGGTAGCATCTAATTTAAGAATAGGGCTAAAAACAATGTGTAGCGCACGCTGATATCCATCCGTTGGATTTAGTGCTCACTTAATATAAACTATTTATCGAACTATTGCAGGTTAATTTATGATTATTATTGAATGAACAAAGTTAGGGTTAACCAAATAAAAAGTTATATCAAACTTAAATAATTTCAAAAGCAAAAAGCTGAGTAATTTATATCCATTTGACTGTATCAATACTAACTAACCAATAATAAAAATCACATATAGACAGTATAGAATTAACTGCTTATTTTAATAATAAACTAAGGTCACAAATTTACTCAAATTACGGTATCATAAACACAATTTTTCGTTTTTATAACGTCAGGTCTTCAGCTCACTATTTATAATTAGCGTATCTCGCTATTTTCGACCATAATTTGATCACAGCTAAAGGCTGACGTCTACTAATTAACCCCTTTATACTGAAACATAGGTGATTTTGTGCGTGAAATTCTAGTAACCAGTGCCTTGCCCTACGCCAACGGTGATATTCATTTAGGCCATCTTGTCGAATATATTCAAACTGACATTTGGGCACGGGCGATGAAAGCGCAAGGTCATCAAGTTACCTACGTCTGCGCCGATGATGCACACGGTACGGCGATTATGCTCAAAGCCGAAGATAATGGCGTGACCCCAGAAGAGCAAATTGCTAACGTTAAAGCCTCTCATGAAGCTGATTTTGCCAAATTTTTGATTAATTTTGATAATTATTACACGACCCATTCAGAAGAAAACAAGCATTTCTCTGAGCTCATTTACCGTAGACTTAATAGCGCTGGACACATATCTACTAAAGATGTCGAGCAGCTATTTGATCCTGAGAAACAGCTGTTTTTAGCGGATCGTTTTGTTAAAGGCACTTGTCCTGAATGCGCAGCTGCCGATCAATACGGCGATAACTGCGAAGTATGCGGCACGACTTATGACGCTACAGAATTAAAAGATCCACGCTCAACGTTATCAGATGCCACACCCGTACTTAAAACATCAAAGCACTATTTCTTTGACTTGCCAGAGTTTAGTCAGTTTTTGCAAGATTGGACACGCACTGACAATCGTTTGCAACCTTCTATTATCAATAAGCTACAAGAGTGGTTTGACGCTGGTCTCACCAGCTGGGATATTTCCCGCGATGCGCCGTATTTTGGTTTTCAAATTCCAGATACCCCAAGCGATGAGCCGGACAAATATTTCTATGTGTGGTTGGATGCCCCAGTTGGTTATATGGCAAGCTTTAAGAACCTGTGCGAGAAACGTGTTGGGTCGGATAATGCCCTCGACTTTGATCGCTATTGGCTGCCAGAAAACGAGAACAAAACTGAGGTTTATCATTTCATTGGCAAAGACATCGTTTATTTCCATGCACTGTTTTGGCCAGCGATGCTGGCTGGCAGTGAATTCCGTACGCCAACTGGGGTCTTTGCACACGGCTTTTTGATGGTCAATGGCGAGAAGATGAGTAAATCGCGCGGTACTTTCATCAAAGCTGAAACTTACGCTGAGCATTTGCACCCTGAATATTTGCGTTATTACTTTGCCAGTAAGCTGTCTGATAAGGTTGAGGATATCAATCTTGATTTAGAAGACTTTATGCAAAAAGTCAATTCTGACATGGTCGGTAAAGTGGTCAACATTGCCAGTCGTAGTGCAGGATTCTTGGTTAAGAAATATGATGGCATGCTAACAGAGATTTGTGCAGAACCACGTCTATTAGAAGACATTACTAAAACTGGTGATGAGATTGCCGCAGCTTATGAAAACCGCGAATTCTCACGAGCTATGCGCTTGATTATGCAGTGCGCGGATAAAGCGAATGAATATATCGATGAGAAAAAACCGTGGGCGCTCGCCAAGGTTGAAGGCTCAGAGCAAGAAGTCCAAGACGTCTGCTCGGTTGCGATTAACATCTTTCGTCAATTGATGGTTTATCTTGCGCCAGTTCTACCAGAGCTTACTAACAACGCCAAAGAGTTCCTCAATATCGATAACTTGAGCTTTGCTAGCCGCAATGAGTGGCTACTTGGACATCAAATTAATAAGTTCAAACCACTCATGCAGCGTATTGAAGAGAAAGATGTGGCAGCGATGGTTGAAGCGTCGAAAGCGTCATTGGGTGCAACTGCTACGTCAGACACAAGATCAGCTACTACAAGCATGCCTGCTGCCAAAAACACTCAATCAACTAAAGCTAAGTCAACTGCAGACAGTGCGAAACTAACTGATTATATCGGTATTGACGATTTCAGTAAGGTTGAGATGAAAGTTGCCCATGTCTTAGAATGTAATTATGTGGAAGGCGCCGATAAGTTGCTGCAGTTTACTCTAGATGTTGGTGAAGATAAGCCACGCAATGTGTTTAGTGGTATCCGTAAATTTTATGAGCCTGAGCAATTGGTCAATAAAAAGGTAATTTGTGTGACTAATCTTGCGCCGCGTACAATGAAATTTGGCATATCAGAAGGTATGGTATTGTCCGCTGGTGACCCAAAAACAGCCCTAGTGGTTATTACTTTACCAGACGAGGCAATCGTTGGTGATGTGCTGGCTTAACGTCACAGAAGCACTGGTTTAAACCTTTATGTTAATATGGAAAAGATGTCATTATGGCATCTTTTTTTATGATAAAAACGCCAAAATTATAGAATAAAATCGTTGTTTTTTATTCTATTTACTGCCATGACGAACCCGCTTTAAGTTTTTATTGCGATAAGTGTTATTGCTGTCATAATATAGCTATTCTGGTCGATAGATTAAAGAATTAAATCATTGATAAACTAACGAATCGATTACTTTAGTGTTCGCCTCTTCGCATTGACTTGCCTAACCTGCATTTTCCAACCTATGAGTTAAAATAATAATGACCATTGCTTCTACTCTACGCTTAAGCCTGTGCGGAGCTGCTATTAGTGCCATTAGTATGCTTGGCCTAATGGGCTGCTCAAACTCTTCTACTGAAACTGCGCCAACGGCGGATAATGCTGCGACTGCAAATAAACCAGCTAAAACACTGGCTATCACGCAGATTGTCGAGCATCCGTCATTAGATGATATGCGCCGCGGTATCATCGATGAGCTAGCAGACAATGGTTATATTGAAGGTCAAAACCTGACAGTTAACTTCCAAAGCGCCCAAGGCAATACTGCCACTGCTGGCCAGATTGCCAAACAGTTTGTGGGTGACAATCCCGATGCAATTGTAGCAATCTCTACGCCCTCTGCGCAGTCTATCGTTTCGGCAACTTCCAGCATTCCTATTGTCTATACTGCGGTATCCGACCCAATGGGCGCTAAATTACTTACTGCAGATGGCAAGCCGTTTCAGGACAATCTAACGGGTCTATCCAGCCAACTACCATTAAACCCGCAGCTAGACTTATTACAGCAAATCAAGCCTGATTTAAAAACCATCGGTTATGTCTATAGCCCAGGTGAGGCCAACTCAGTATCGCTGCGTAATGAGCTGAAAAAAGTACTACCGGCACGCAATTTATTCTTGTTAGACATTCCAGCCAATAGGCCTACAGATATTGGCATGGCAACCCGCAGTTTGCAGGGCCGTGCGGATATTATTTACACCTCATTTGACAATAACGTAGCATCTGCTTTTGAAGCGATGACTTTAGCCGCTAATGAGATACGAATTCCAATTATTGCCTCTGACGAATTTAGTGTACAGCGCGGCGCAACCGCAGCGCTTGGGGTCAATGATTATGACTTTGGCCGCGTGACTGGCAAGATGGTTTACCGCATATTAAATGGTGAAGCGGTCAATACCATTAAACCTGAAGTGATGAATGAGCTGACCTTATATGTCAGTCCCAAGCATGCCAAAGCGCAGGGCGTTAGCTTGCCAGCGGTTATGCTCAAAAATGCCATTAATGTAGACACTAAATTTACTGAGAAATAGATAGTAGCAATAAATACCGACAAGTAGCCCTTATTGAAATATCAGCTTATCTCTTTTTTATATATTGTACGGTCACATAGTCACCTTTAGGAGTATGACCCATGTTGTATCAAAAACGTTTTAGTGGTTTTAGCAAGGCCTTACTATGGGGCGGTGTCTGTACCGCTATTCTGACCGGATGCAACCAATCAGCACAAAACACCACTACTGCTGATGGCACTAATAACGGTGATGCTGCAACCGCAATGAAGCATGTTGCCATCACTGCTATCGTTGAGCATCCAGCGCTTGATGAAGTGCGTAAAGGCGTTATTGATGAGCTCAATGAGGCCGGCTTCAAAGATGGTGAGAATTTAACTGTCAACTTCCAAAGTGCCCAAGGCAATACTGCCACTGCCGGTCAGATTGCTAAACAATTTGTTGCTGATAACTCAGACGTTATTGTAGCTATTGGTACACCGTCAGCACAGTCAGTAGCAGCGGCAACCAGTAGTATTCCTTTAGTATTCTCAGCGGTTACCGATCCGGTTGAAGCCAAGCTAGTACCTAAACTTGATGGCTCAGGTACCAACGTGACTGGTGGCTCTGATGCGCTCCCTTATGAGCCCCAAATTGAATTAATGCGCCAAATTATCCCAAGTTTAAAAAACGTCGGTTATGTTTATAGCCCAGGTGAAATTAACTCAACGATTATTCTGAGAAATTTGAAAGCGAAGCTGACGCCACTTGGTATCACCGTACACGAAGCACCCGCCGCCCGTAGTAATGATATTGCTATGGCAGCACGCAGCTTAGTTGGTAAAGTTGATATGATTTATACGTCGACTGATAACAACGTGGTTTCAGCTTATGAGTCCCTGTTTCAAGTTGCCAAAGAAAGTAAAATCCCATTGATTGCCTCTGACACCAGCTCTGTTCCACGCGGTGCCGTTGCTGCCTTAGGGGTTAACTACTACGAGCTTGGCCGTGAGACGGGTAAAATCGTTGTCCGCATTTTGAATGGCGAAAAAGCAGGTGATATTCCAGTTTATACCTCACAAGCGCTTGATTTATACGTCAGTCCAAAAAATGCTACAGCAGAAGGCATTACCTTGCCACAAGCGGTTATCGATAAAGCAAAAGAAGTGGTAGAATAGCGCTGGATTTTTGTGAGCGCCAATAAGACAGACGTCTAATACAGTTAAAAGGACTTGCTTACCCAGCAATAAATAGTCGTCTGTCTTTAAATCTATAAAACTAACTTGTTACTATAAAAACCCAGCGATAACTAATCAGCTGGGCTTATTTTTAAAGTGCTTAAAACACAAAAGTGCTATGCCTAATTTTTGAACCAAGGTAGTTTATGATAATCCCTCATTGTGATATGTTTTGGTTTACCCTAACCGCAGATTGCTTAATCTGTTAAATTCACCGCTCAGCCGTTCAAATGATAGAAGAGACTGGTAAACGCCAGTTACTTATACATTGAACGCTTGGTTATGACTTACTGATTCCTTATGTCTTTAATTGCTTTTTTTGGTGCGCTTGAAAGTGGTCTAATCTATGGTCTCGTAGCTCTTGGCGTACTTATCTCATTTCGTACTCTCGACTTCCCTGACTTAACGGCTGACGGTAGCTTTCCGTTAGGTGGCGCGGTCGCTGGTATCTCTATTGTCGCTGGTGTCAATCCTTGGCTAGCTTGTGCCTTTGGGATGCTTGCAGGTGCGGTTGCTGGCATCGTCACCGCATGGCTGCATGTCAAACTTGGCATCTTACAGCTACTGGCCAGTATTTTGGTGATGGTAGCGCTCTATTCGGTCAACCTACGTATTATGGGGGCACCCAACTTACCGTTATTGGGCGAAACCACTGTTTTTAGCTCACTGGTTAACGATGGCAATGGCTATTGGATGCGTTGTGTCATCATTGGCGTGGTAGTGATAGTAGCCAAATTGTTCTTAGACTGGTTTTATAATACTGAAACGGGCTTGTCTATGCGCGCAACAGGTTCCAATCTACGCATGGCACAGGCACAAGGTATTAATACCTCTTGGATGACTATTATAGGTATGGCAGTTTCTAACAGTCTGATTGCTTTGGCGGGCGCGCTGTTTGTGCAGACTCAGGGTGGCGCAGATATCTCTATCGGGATTGGTACTATTGTTATTGGTCTTGCGGCCGTTATTATTGGTGAAACTATTATCCCTGCCAAGCGTATTTGGCTCATTACCCTAGCTGTTATCATCGGTGCCATACTGTATAAGCTCTTTATTCAAGTGGCCTTGTCGAGTGATACCTTGCGTAGTATTGGCTTTGGCCCGCAAGATTTAAACTTAATTACCGCGCTGTTAGTGGTCCTTGCTTTGGTATTGCCAAAAGCTAAGAATAAATTCTTAAGCCGTAAACTCCGCGCTTAAGGTCAACTGCTAAGCGTTAATTACTAACTTTTAGTTAATAAACGCTGATTACTACAAGCCGCATCTATTATAAATGATGTCGCGAACTTAGCTCAAAGCAAGAATAAAGAATAGGATAAAACGATTATGATGCAAGCCAAAGATTTGCGTTTGACCTTTAACCCAGGCACGCCTATTGAGAATCCTGCCCTACGTGGTATTAATCTTAATATCGCTGATGGTGAGTTTGTGACCGTTATTGGCACCAATGGCGCCGGTAAATCAACGTTTTTGAATGCTGTCAGCGGTACCACTCGCGTAGATAGTGGTTCTATCTTGCTTAATGGTATTGATGTCACTAAAAAAAGCGCCCATCAGCGCGCCCATTGGGTTGCACGGGTATTTCAAGACCCAATGGCCGGAACTTGCGAAGCGTTAACCATTGAAGAAAATATGGCTCTGGCCTATAAACGTGGCGAAAAACGTGGTTTAAGCTTTGCATTAAATCCTAATAATCGTGAACTGTTCCGAGAAAAGCTAGCGGTACTAAAATTAGGCTTAGAAAACCGTTTAACGGATCGTATGGGCTTATTATCCGGTGGTCAACGTCAAGCAGTCAGTCTGCTAATGGCATCGTTACAGCCGTCCAAAATTCTGTTACTCGATGAGCATACCGCCGCCCTTGACCCAAAGACTGCCGCCTTTGTATTAAAGTTGACAGATCAGATTGTCACCGATAACAAGCTGACCACGATGATGGTCACTCACTCGATGCAGCAAGCATTGGCGCATGGCAGTAGAACGGTGATGCTCCATCAAGGTGAAGTGGTGCTTGATGTCTCCGGTGATAAACGTCAAGGTATGACCGTTCATGATTTGCTTGATATGTTTGAGCAAACGCGTGGTGAGAAGGTTGAAGATGACAGTTTGATTTTAAGTTAATTACTTGAGCTTAGTATCAGTCAAAAAAATACCTATTTAATATTATTAAATAGGTATTTTTTATTGCATTAATTGAACCAAGCTATCATAAGGCCACCTTTCATTAGCTTAAAAGCCAATCAAATTACAAGTCATAAAACTAACTATCAAGCATAACCAACTTTTGAATCAACTCGCTCACATGTTGGGATTCCATCTTTTTCATTACCTGCGAGCGATGTACTTCTACGGTACGTACAGAAACGTCCAAATGATCAGCGATGATTTTATTAATATTGCCTTGCATTAGCTCATTAGCAACTTGTTTTTCTTTATCAGTCAACTGCGCATACAGCTTACGAATATAATAAAGCTTGGCACGCTTAAGCGTTAAGGCTTGTGCCCGTGCAATCGCTTCCTGTAAACGCTGGCTGCTAATAGGTTTTTCTAAATAGTCAGCAGCGCCTTTTTTGAGCATAGCGACAGCATCGGTAATCTCACCATTACCGGTTAAGGCAATCAGTGCAAGCGGGCTGTGCTGTTTGTTTAAATGGATTTGCAGCGCTTGCCCACTCATATCTGGCAACATTAAGTCACTAATGACTACTGCCGGATAATAAATATCAGCAGTTTGCAAAAACGTCACTGCGCTTGACCATAGTTGAGTAGGTAAGCCTAAACTACTAATCAAAAATTCACATGATACTCGCACGCTTTCTTCATCATCAATGATATGAATTATCAGCTGCTCGGGAACGATATCATCAGCTAAGCTGTCCACTAATGCGGATGGATCTTGTCTTACACTTGGCATCTCAAAAGAGCTCATACGCTACCCTACTCTTTATATTTTTGGCAAAATGTGCCGTTCAATATGTCTCATACATCTTATTTATTATCCACTAAATGTAGCGGCAAATATAAAGTTACTTGTGCACCCGTTGTCTTCATCAGTGGATAGCTGCTGTCTGTTTGAATCAGCTGTACCGTGCTATTGAGTGAGCGCTTGATACGCTGCTGATAGCTACTGTCTAGTGATTTTACGGCATCCAACTCATCTCTCACATTCACATTGCTTAGTTGCATCATACCGCCAAGCGACTTGCAGAGGCGCTGACAAATCATCAGTCCTAAACCTAAGCCTTCTGCCTTTGTTGAATGCATAGCTTGTTGCTCATGTAACTGTTGATTCCTTGATTGATTAGCAGCCTGATGGTCTGTCAAGCGCGCCTCATCAAACCCACCAGCATCATCCGTAATATATAGCGCAAGCCAAGACGCACCAACATAGTCTACTTTCTGACAGCGCAGCATAATAGTTGTGGCACCTTGCTGCTGCGCATTAAGTACGCTATTAATAAGCAGTTGATCGAGCACTAGGCTTGGCAGCTGTAATTGCTGATAGTCACTGACGAACCAAAAGCTAATACCTGTCGCCTTCTCGCCAAGTAACATGATGCACTGCTGATAAGTAGCTGCAATATCAACGCTAACTTCATCCGCTTGCGAGCGCCCTGCCCAGCGCCGAATATTGCTTATCACTGCCGCTACACGCTCAGTCTGATTAACAATTTGCTGTAAAGCATTCTCTACCTTTTCCTTTTCTATAAGCTCTTTGTCTACCGCTTCTTTACGTAGAATCTCGTTCTCGCTAGTTTCCTGCTCTAAGTTACCGTTATTAGTAGCCTTGTTTGTATTGACCGCACTATTTTGGCTGCGAATAAGTAAGCCTTGCGCATAGTTCTGAATGGTAGCCAGCGGTTGGTTGATTTCATGAGCAATCGCGCCACTCATCTCCCCAATCACTGCAAAACGCTCTGACTGTCGAAGCTGCTGATCATAATCTCGCAGCATTTGGTTCTGCACAATTATTTGCTGCCGGCGCCGCCATGCCAGCCAGCTCATCCAACCATAATTAATAGTAGATATCATAATAATAAAAAATATAAGGCTTACCCAGATTCGATGCGACTGTATCCAATCGATGACATAAGCGCCCAACTGTCTTTGGGCAGGATGGCGGTTCATTTCATACAAGATACGTTCAGCATCACTGTTTGATTCAGGTGCTAGCCAGCGTAGCTCTGTATTATCAATAGCAGCATTAGCGCCGCTATTGCTCCTTTGCGAACCGCTAGTAAATAAATACTGATTAATCTGCTCGGTTAATGCCATTGGTGCTTGATTGGTTGCCGCCAATGTCCAATTGGGATAAATCTTGGTTGAAGACTGGCAATTAGAATCCGTTGCCACTGGGTTAATAAGCCGATACTGCGATTGATCAATCTTACCTTGTCCTGCCATCTCCTCCATCAAACATAGAGGCGCTATTGCCGCATCTACCGCGCCGCTGGCCAAGGTACTTAAAGTCAGCTCAATCGGATAGCCGACAAACTGGGTTTCATAATCATTAGGCGTCACGCCATTTTGTTGTAATAAATGGGCTGCGAGTAAGTAACCTGCAAAGGCATCAGGATCAACCGCCACTACTTTTCGATGTTGTAAATCACGCAATTGCTGAATATCACTATCAGCTTTTACCCACAACGCACTGGCAATCTGCTCCATCGCAATAGACCGATTGATTACTTTGTCCGCTTTATTTTGCTTAGCTAGCGCTAGCTCGTTTTCTAATTGCTTATATAACTTATATTGCTCATCAGTTTTAAAGTCAGACTGCTTAACATCAGATATTTTAAATTCGTTTGATTTTACGGTTTGAGTATTGGCCTGCAAAGTTGCCAGCCAGCGCCAGCCCTTAGTATCCATTCTAATAAACTGTACTTGTGGCCCTAATACAAAGGCAAACTTCTGCGCCTCTATTTGTTGTTGCCAATTATCAAGCGCCAATGGCACCAGTACGACTGTATCCCCTTTCAGCTTTTTATTAAGCTCGCTTAACCAAGGCTGCCAACGTTGCTGGGCGGCAAGCTCTCCTTGCGGTGCCAGCACCCCTAGATAATAAGTTTGTGCGTTTGCCTTATCAATTATTGACAGTGCCAGCCCAGCAATAACTATGGAAAAAATAAGCGCGTCTAATAAAGCACGAACTATTCTTACTTGCTGTTTGTATTGCCAAAGTTGCATGAATAACCATTACCTTAAAAACAATGTGGTTTTCCACAATATCACTATGTTGCTGCCTACCCTATACTATATAGCAAGATTGTATCTTGTCATTAGCTACGCTTAAGTAAATAGCCTTTTATATCAAGCGTTAATAATAAGAACAGCAAACATCTCATTACGGAGGGCGGGCTTGTGAAAAAGTGGCCATTAATTATTCTTATTGCAGCAGTTATCGGGCTGATACTTGCCTTTATTATTGGGCAACTACTGCCGAATATGCGCACCACTAATAGCGACATCGAAGTCAATATTACTGACCCTGCTTTAATCAAACAAGGCCAATACGTCGCACGTACCGCTGACTGTGTCGCTTGTCATACCGTGCTTGGCGGCGAAGATTATGCTGGTGGCTTGCCTATGCTGACCCCGCTTGGTGCCATTTATTCAACCAATATCACTCCAGATAAAGCAACCGGTATTGGTAACTACACCTTTAATGAATTCAAAAATGCCGTCAAGCACGGTGTTCGTAGTGACAATAGCGCATTATACCCTGCTATGCCGTACCCTTCTTATCAAATCATGCCGGACGATGACATGGCGGCGATGTACGCCTATTTTATGTCAGACGTCAAAGCGGTGAATGCGCCTAATATAAAAAGTGAGCTACCACCGATTGCAAACTGGCGCTGGCCGCTCGCTTATTGGCAAGTACTGTTTGACCGTAAGCGCGATTTCGTTCCAGAAACTGATGATGCCGTGTTGGCTCGTGGTCAATATCTAGTCGAAGGCCCAGGTCATTGCGGCTCTTGTCACACTGAGCGCGGTATTGGCTTCCAAGAAATCGCCTTAACCAACGCGGATTCTGAAGAATACCTAAGCGGTGCCGTCATTGATGGCTGGCGCGCAAAAAGTATTCGCGGTGAGCATCGTGGTTTAGGTACTTGGAATGTCTCTGAGCTTAACGACTTCTTTAAAACGGGTCGTACCGATACCACTGCTGCTTTTGGCGCAATGGCTGAAGTCGTCGAGCACAGCACCCAATATATGACTGATAATGATTTGAATGCCATGTCGTCCTATCTAAAAACGCTAACGCCTGCTCCTAATAAAGAAGTGACGCTGCCCGTGAAAAAAGACGTCACCACGCAAAAACTATTAGATGGTAATTATGATTCACGTGGCGCGTTGTTATATGTAGAATATTGCACCGTTTGTCACCGCGCTGATGGTAAAGGGGTGCCACGCATCTTCCCAGCATTAGATGGCAATAGCGCGGTATATGCTCGTAACGCTGACTCTGTGTTGCAAATCACCTTAGGTGGTGGCCGTATGCCTGAGACACCGCACGACCGCATGGCCTTTACCATGCCAGAGTTTACCAATCTAGCCGATGCTGATATCGCAGAAGTGGTCAACTATGTGCGTAATAGTTGGACCAATCAAGCGCCTGAAATTTCGGTTAACGATGTGGTAAAAATGCGTGCCTTCCTCGCCAAAAAACCAAAAACAGGCACCGACGTTGCCCCAGACCTAAGCATAACTGCTGCAGCAAAAGGAGCAAAATAATGAATAACGACTCACGTAACTTACTTAGCTTAGCCGATGTTGCAGGTGCTGCCTCTCGCAGGTTTTCTATAGCGGTGCTAACTGCCGCTATATTTACTATCAGTATCAGTGGTTGCTCGCAACCTGAACCTACCGAGCGCAACCCAGTTGAATATAGGCTCGTAACTGCTGACGATGCTAATGAGGATATCGGCTCTTATGTATTACCACAAGATACCTCAATTGCTGATGAGCCCAACGCTGAACAAATCATCTATGGTAAGCGCTTATTAAACGAAACTAAGCGCTTATTACCAGAGCATGTTGGCGCTGAGATGAACTGTAACAGCTGTCATATCGCACAAGGCAAAATCCCACTTGGCGATCCGTACATTAATAGTGCCAACTTTTATCCGCGCGTGATGCCACGTGCCGGTGTAGAGATTGATTTAACCAAACGCATTAACGGCTGTTTCCAGCGCTCTATGAACGGTAAACCCTTAAAGCCTGAGTCCCCTGAGATGCTCGCGATTTTGGCTTATATGGAATGGCTCGCGCAAAAGACGCCGAAAGCCCAAAAGGTTAATATTGATAACGCCGGTAAAGTTGACGAATCATTAATACCTGATCCCGTACACGGCGAAAAGATTTATCATGCACAGTGCGCCACTTGTCATGGTGATAACGGCGAAGGTATTAAAGACAGCCGTGGCGATATCGTCTTCCCACCACTCTGGGGTGATGAATCCTTTAACATCGGTGCTGGTATGGCACGGACTTATAAGGCGGCGGCCTTTGTCAAATATAACATGCCAATGGGTATCCAAACCCAAGGTTTATGGGGCCATGGTAATGTCTTAAGTGACCAAGATGCTGTTGATGTGGCTGAGTTCTTTACGCATCAGCCACGTCCTGACTTTGCCAAAAAAGATGGCGATTGGCCAACCACTAAAAGACCAAAAGATGCGCGTTATTGATGCGTAGAGCTTCATAAACTTATACTCTCATAAAATAATCTAATAATGCCATTTTCAAAAAAACCTCAAGTCCTTAATAGACTTGAGGTTTTTGTCATTTATCTGTGAGTATAAAAGTAACCATACTGTAAAGTTGCATTTTTTTACTGGTTATTCTGCAAATATCATTTAATATTATTAAATATAATTCATTTATTATCATTTCTATATTAAGGTCTATCATGCGCAAAATTCCTATTTATAAGCACCCTGCTGCTGGTTGGTCTGCACTGATTTCTTCTGCTCGTAAGCTTATGGATTACCAAGCATTTTTGCGGGGTAGTTTGAGTGTATTAAGTAGCAACCAACCCAAAGGTGGTTTTGATTGTCCAGGTTGCGCGTGGCCAGATCATAAGTCGCATAAAGCACTGGATGTCTGTGAGACTGGTATCAAAGTGTTGGCTAGTGAAGCCATGTCGATACGTACAGATGCTAAGTTTTTTGCCAGACATACCGTCACAGAGTTGCAAGGGTGGACTGGCTACGAACTGGAACACAGCGGTCGCTTATCGGAACCTATGCACTACGATGCGGCACAAGATCGCTATGTGCCTATCTCTTGGGAAAATGCTTATGTCCGTATTGCTGAGCAATTGAAAAAGCTTGATTCACCCGATGAAGCCATGTTCTATACCTCAGGACGTGTGACTAATGAGCCGGCGTTTATGTATCAGTTGCTGGTGCGCTGTTTTGGTACTAATAATTTACCTGATTGCTCTAATATGTGTCATGAGCCTACCTCAGTGATGCTAGGAAAGCAGTTAGGCTTAGGCAAAGCAACCGTTATCTTAGAAGATTTTGAGCAGGCCAAGCTCATTATTATGTTTGGACAAAACCCAGCAACCAATCACCCGCGCATGTTAGAGATGCTTGCTCATGCGCACAAGCAAGGTTGCCGTATCCTGTCCGTTAATCCTATGCGCGAACAAGGTCTGAAAGCCTTTAGAAATCCGCAAAAGCCTACCCATCTGTTAGGTAATAGTGATGACATGGTTGATGACGTGATTCAAATCCAAATCGGTGGTGACGCGGCACTCTTGACTGGTATGGCAAAATGGCTCACCAAAAACGGTAAAGTTAATAGTGACTTTATAAACACCCATACCTCAGGCTATGAAGCTTTGGACACTTGGTTGCGTCAGCAATCTTGGGAAGATGTCGTACGTGGCTGCGGTATTAGTAAAGAAGAGATCATTAGCATTGCGCGTCTTGTCGCTGAGAGTCCGGGCACAATTTGTACTTGGGGTATGGGTATTACCCAACATGTCCAAGGCGATGATAATGTTGCGATGATTACCAATCTATTGTTGCTAATGGGCATGATAGGTATTGATGGTGGCGGCGCTTCGCCGGTGCGTGGGCATTCTAACGTCCAAGGGGATCGGACTATGGGCATTCATGAGCGCCCATCTCAAAGCCTGCTTGATAGCATGGAAAAAACCTTCAACCATCCAATGCCTCAAGAAGATGGCTTTGATGTCATCAATGGCGCAAAAGCTCTCATTGAAGGTAAGATTAAAGCCTTTATGAGTATGGGCGGTAACTATGCGGTTGCAGCACCTGATACTAGTGCTATTCAGCAAGCATTAACGAGCAATCAACTTAATGTCTTTGTGGCTACTAAACTTAATGAAACCATGTTGTATCCAGGGGTAGACAATTTAATTCTGCCTTGCGTCAGTCGTACAGAGCGCCTAATCACGACTAAAGGTGAACAGTTCGCGACGATTGAGGATTCCATGTGTAAGATTGTGGCCACCCAAGGTCGCCTAAATCCTATTAGCAAAACCCTAAAATCTGAGGCGCAGATTGTGGCCGATATTGCCACCCATTTATTTGGATCTGAGTCCAAAATTCCTTGGCAAGCGATGGGTGCAGATTTTGATGTAACTCGTGACTATATCGCTCAAGCGATTGAGGGTTTTGAAGATTTTAACCAGCGTATTCGTGCCGAAGATCGTGGCTTTTATCTATATCATCCTGCCCGTCATCGTGAATGGCATACCGAAAGCGGCAAAGCCCAGTTCGAAGTACCAAAATATCCGATTACCTATGTCGCAACCCAAATGGCAGAGAGAACATCGAAGCTTGTAGCAGATTCTAAACATGCAAACTCCCTTAATAGTGATGTTAACGATGCTCAAAGTATTTCTATAGATGACTCTCAGAATCAGGCTCAATCTAGTGAACAAGCGATTTGGCAATTAACCAGTGTTCGTAGCCATGACCAATTCAACACGATGATATTTGGCTTCCAAGATCGCTACCGCCAAACGGATCGTCGTGATGTTTTGTTTATGCATCCGGATGAGATGAGGCGTCTAGGTTGGCAAAAAGGTGATACCGTTAGAGTATTACGTCAAGACAGCAAGGGTCAGCAGCGTACGCTGGGACCGCTAATATTGACTGAGATGGATATTGCTGCCAATGCAGTTGCCACTTATTATCCTGAGTGTAATGATTTAATCGACTTAGACACTCATGCCCCAGACTCCAGAATACCGTCATATAAGTCGTTAACGGTCGTTTTAGAACGCGTGAGTGCTGATGAGCTTGTGGCTTCTGCGTAGTCAGCATTGCTAAACGCTGCTTGAATAACATCCAAAAGGGCAACTAACACGACTATGCCGATGCCAAAACTAGATAGCGAGCACTTATGATAGCTGAATATAACTCCCAATATAGCGCTCCATATAGTCATGAACTCCTAACGGATGACGTGCTTGTGCCAGTAGAGTCATTGGCAACACCGCTGGCACGTAACCACGTGGCACAAAAGCATTACTATCTATCAAATAAGCACAGTCAAAATGTTATAGATACAGATAGCGTTGATGATATTCATATTGATAGTAAGTCGGCAAGCCTAGCGGTAGAAGCGGCTATATCTATTATTATCAATGGTATTCACTATGCGGTACTGATGGCCAGTCCCAGCCAGCTTGACTATCTGGCTATTGGGTTTTTATTTAGTGAAGGCTTGATTCAGCACAGTTATGAGTTGTTAGATTGGGAGGTTACGCAGCTGACCGATAGAGCCAGTTTTAAAAAGTTCACTGAAGACTCAATTGATGAGGCCAATGCCTCTATAGCCTTTGATCAGTTGCTAGATTATGATGTTTATATCGTAGAATTAGTATTGAGTCAGCGCTGCCATCAACGTATTCAAGCACAAAAACGTCAGCTGGCAGGGCGTACAGGCTGCGGAATGTGCGGTATCACAGGGTTAACTCAAGCACTGCCAGATTTGAGCAGTTATTTAGAGCACAAGCCACCTATGATGACAACTAAGCCCGGCCTTGATAGCTTACTAAAAATGCGAGCAAAAGTTGATGCTAGCCAACATACCCATCAATTAACCGGTGCTGTGCATGCCGCAGCAACCATGCATGATGAGCATCTGTATCTGTTTGAGGACGTAGGACGGCACAATGCGCTCGATAAACTTATCGGTTGGAAACTACGCCATAAGGTAGATGTTGAGTACGTCATCATGACCTCACGCTTATCGATTGAGCTGGTACAAAAATCTATTCGTATCCAGATACCTTGGTTGGTTGGTATGTCCGCACCTACCAGTACAGCAGTGCGTGTTGCGCAGCGCTACGGTTTAGGGTTGGCTGGTTTTTTACGTGATGACAGAGTCACCTATTATTCGGGAGTCTAGTTTATATAGTAGTCTAGTTATCAAGAGATTTAATATTAAGCTACATTATTAAATATTGCTTATTGTTGATTAGTACTAAATTTTTTAGCTGTATGATATTTCTAATATTATTCGAAAAAACCTCAGGTGTTTGAAGCGTTTGAGGTTTTTTTATGGGTTAATATTGTTACTATATTGAACTGTAAGAAAAATCAAGCTTGATAATAACTTTATCACTATTCATTTTTCTTGTCATAACCAAAATACTTTACTAGAATAAATTCATTAAAATCCTAAAATTTTAGATACGTTTAGTGAAACCAACTAAAAGCTAGAACGTTAACAAACGGCACTGGCATCAGCTATAAGCTCTGTGTCTTACAAATTCTACCAAAGCCCTATCCTATCGTCGCTAAACACTAACTTGAGGCTATTAAGCAAGTCCTTAGTGAAGCATGGCTTGTTACTCTACCAAAGCCTACAAATATATATGTGTGTAGCTCAGCTCAATGCCGCTTTTAGAAAGCATTATCGATGGGTCGAACACATTAAGGCATTATGTTGATAGCATTCATTATGAACCATTCAGCTCTAAAATGCGTCTGCAACTATCTTGAACCTATCATTACAACAGGTTCGAACAGGCTTAAATTTAAAATAGAATATTTCTTAAATATTATTAATTAAGAATGCTCTATACTTTATATTACTCTTCAATCACTAACTTATCGCTGCTCATCTAAATGCTTAATCTTATCTGGGCTCGCCTTGTAAATCGCATCTAACTCATCTTTAGTTAGGTATTTTTCTACGATAGGAAATAGCTCACGTTCTTCAAAACGAACATGATCGTATAATATATTGGCAAGTTGTCTGACTTGGGTTACGGTAACCTCTATCACAGAGTTATGGTTAGTGCCGATTTCTTTAGGCATTTGAACGTTACCAGTCGCCTCGTTCAGCAGCTTATGCTGCTTTTCAAGGGTATCCAGTACGGATGCAACCTCAGGCTGGGTAGATTGATAAGGCAGTAAAGCCTTGACAATTAAATTATCTTCAACTCGAAAGTGATATTGCATATCATGAAGGTAAGACGACAGAATCTGCCAATGCTTAGTTATTTCTTTAGGGTCATCAATACACGCTTTAGCATGGTGAGAGAGGTTAAGACCAAGATGATGTTGACGTGATAATGGTTGTAACTGATTGGCGCGCTTCATAAAGTACTCACTTTTTTAAACTTTTGTCTTTACATACAACTATATACTAACCAAACATTTACTGGGCACTGCTAACTAAAATATTTTGGGTAAGTTGCAGTAATGAAAATAGCGGCATGAAACTTCAACGGTTTAGGCTACCATTGATATTGAAGACCGGCTAACTTTATAACACATCTAAAACAATCAATATGTAATTTACTCTAACAGTATAAAAACAAAAAAACCCCAAGTAACTTAATACTTGAGGCGAAACTTGCTTAAACTTTACAGTTTAAATTCGTTTTAAATGTGGCGCAGCGGACGGGACTCGAACCCGCGACCCCCGGCGTGACAGGCTAGAACCACTAAATTACTTAAAGAGATCTTAAAGTATATTAACCTGTGATACTATATATAGCAAGGGATATAATTAATAAGCAGCTATGACATTTAGCGTAATTCAAGACATTTTATACAAGCTATATTCCACATTTTGGTCAATAAAAATGTGGAATAATTCAACATTTATATTTAATAGATGTTGAATAATTACACATAGGTTTTCGTGTTTATTATTTAGATTACCGTTTTTAAATAACTTATCTATTAAAGCTATCTGGAAAATCAGCTTCTAAAGTTTAAGTAATGGTCTATCCAGCTCAGCCACCAAGCCACCCTTTATCTAAACCACAATCTATCCAGTTTACTTTTATTTTATCGGTAATATTCGCGTTAGGATAAAAAAATACAGTACCGCCAAGATAAAGCTCATCTCCAATTTTATAAGGCTTTTCTTCAAAGGTAAGAGTCTCTGTATCCGCATCCTAAGAAAAAGAAGTGTCCGCTAGCACCAGTAAATAAGTATTATTTTTGGTCGTCACCTCATTATCTCTAGATATAGCAAGACAGTTATTAACAACTGTCAAATATCCAGAACCCATAGCTGTAAATTGACCGTTATATTTATTGGGAGACCAAGTGGCAATTTGTAACAGCTGCTTAACTTCTATAATCACTGGTAATCTGCAGGAAAAACTCTAGGATTCTCTAAGCTCTGATTGGCGCAACCTGAAAATGATAGGAGTGCTAAAAGTGCAGTGAGTAAAACGAGATGATTTAGCAATGCTGCTCCTGAGCTTTTGAGATTCTTTGCACGTGTAAACAAGATGTCGGATTGAAAGCTTCATTGGTGCATGAATCTACCCGTATCCTAATTGGATTACCTGAAATTAAGGCTTATTCACCTGACCCAAAAACAATATCGCATCGGTTTTATTGTCTTTAATCATAAACATAAACGGGTGATCGGCTTCAAACTCTACTGGTGGAACCATAGAACCAGATATATCTACTGCAACGACACCTGTCGCTGCTGCTGCCTCTGTTCCTATTTCATTAACGTCGATAACTGCTTGATGATGAATATCGTCAATGGCGATGGGTGAACTGTCTTTAAACACGTTAAACTTAGCTTGACTCCCAAAGACGCTTGGCATTCCCATATCTGTCAGTAGTGTCCTCATTGGATAGCCTTCATCTATTTTAAACATTGGTAGTTTTAGATTGACCTCTTTAGTTTTTAAAGCACCAGTCCATTGCTTGATTTGCTCACTAGTTAGCTCTTTTACCAGTTTTTGCATAGCTGACCTAGTTTTAGATTTAGGTAAAATGACTAACATCGATAATTCATTGCCTTTATAAGGCAGCTCTACGACTTGCAGTTGATCATTTTCGCTATAGCCAAACGATGAGCTTTGGTACATCATCGTGACCATTTTTTTATCCTCATAATGATAAAAAGGCTTAATAACACTACCCCAGAAACGACTTCTCCAATCAGCTTTAAAATAAACCGCATTGGTCAATACTGCCGAAGTATTTGTTTTAATACTGTCTTTTGATAGCAGTTCAGGAATCATCTGGTTGGTATGTTTGGCTATCTTGTCATTAATAACTTGACGAGATGCTTCGGTATTATTTTTAAAATCAAGCGTGTTGATCTGTCCACCATAGTAGCGTTTTACCGTATCGACATAGGCTTGGTTGGGAATACGACCCTTTTGCAGCCATAAGTCATTAATGGTGTTCAATTTATAGTTTGGGCTGGGTTTGTTAAATTGATTATAGAGGGCGGCACTGTTTGGGTTCAGAATGGGTAAAGACGGATAGTAAAAGGTTTTTTGAATTTGCGCTTTGGTGTCGCCCTCCGCTGCGGCATACAACATGGCTACAGCACTGGTTAGGCTATAAGGTGAGAAAAATACGTTAGCGTCCACTTGCTTTGATTGACCATTTAGCTGTTGATACATGGCCACTGCGAATTGGTTATTAGCATTGACTACGGTGTTTATACCTTCAGGCGTTGAAGTAGAGTCGTCTGCAGTATTAGGGACATCTTTGCTATCGACTTTAGAGTCCGATTGGTCTTTATTCTTGTCTGGCAAAGAGGGTATGTTAGTGACTGGTTGGGTGGCTTTGTTATTCACAAGGCTATTATTACAGCCAGTAATGGCCAACAATAAGCCACTAAGGGCAAGACTACCGACGATATGCTTGTTCGTTATGGATTTGATTGGTTTGTGGTTATTCATAATATTTTATACTTTTGATATTTGAATGATGCTTTGATTATATACAGGGATGTAAAATTATTTAGTAAACAAATGCTAATAAATTTATAGGACTTGTTTAAACGAATAGAGTAAATTGGCGTCATAGGTCAACAATTCTGGAAAAACAGGCAGTATTTATATGGTCAATCATATGTATGATGGCCATACTCGGAGATCAAGCTCAAAGTTGAATAAATACTTTTATATCTAAGGAAAGCAAACCGATGAAAAAAATAATAGTGATAACGCTGATATCTTATTGTTTAACGGGCTGCGCTTTAGCAACCAACCTAAAAGACGATGCCAGTAGCTTTGATTATGATCAAGAAGGGTTGGATTTACCGAGTGGAATGTTTACTTACTATAAAGAATCCAAATACCCTCAGCCAGCAATAGCGTATTTTGCGATAGGCAAGTTTGTTCTGAATAATAGATGCCTATTATTTCAATTGGATAATAAGCTGTATACACCTATATTTCCGGCAAAATATACTAAGTATAAAGAAGGTGATACTCAGATAATTTTAGAGGGTAAAAAAATAATTATAGGCGAAACGTTAGAGATTTCAGCTGTCCCTATAGAAAGAAAGTATGTTGGTACGTTTATAACTAAAGGACAACCTCAATGCTTAACTGAAAATTTGATAAGCATTGAACGTTGGAATTCGAATTAACATTTATTAAGATATTCTACTTAATCCATAAGACTTAGCCCTATGCCGCCAACCTCCCAGTATTTATCGACGATACATTGTTTTTATATAGGATATGATCATGCTTAAAGTACGCGCTCTTATGCATATAAATGCTTTTATAATTCTTCTTATAATAAGTCTTAATGCGGCAATCGTTGGCTGCGCGAGCAACCCAAAACCGCTATCAGGATTTGAAAGCAATGGCGTTAGCGCTATTAGTAAAAACACCTTAAGTGATGCAGGGGAACCAATTAATATTGATACTCGTCCAACAGGAGTAGTATGGCAGCTTATGCCCGAAGCTCCTGGAGGTCTAATAGCACAGGGAAATGGCTTATTTGTATCTCTCGTAAAGCCTGTGACTTCACCCAAAGTGATCGCTGAGGTTGGGTATCAACCCTATATCTCAACTAATGGACGCGACTGGGCACCAACTCCTTCACGTATACCTACGTCAGGAAGAAGCTTAATCTTTGCTAATGGTTGGTTTTATAATGCAGGTGAAGGCGTACCACCACATAACTTTCTTGGTGTGATTGTGCGTAGTAAGGATGGCGTGAATTGGGAGAAGGTTTACTCGCGAGGTAGTAACCCTTTTACCAATATCCGTTATCTAAACGGAGGGTTTGTTGTCACGGGTCAATATGGTGTAGTGGCCACTAGTCGTGATGGTAAGCACTGGCAACAGCAACAAATAAAAACCGTACCTGCTTTTTATGATGCTGACTATTTTGAAGGTGAGTATTTATTAACGGGCGACGCTATGGCTCTTTATGCTTCTAATGACTTGGCTAATTGGCGAAGCCTATCAACTGAAAATTTATTAAGTGCTGGTCCACGTAATCTACAACATAATTCAGACACCCTATTATTACAAGCTGCAGATTATCTTTATATTTACCGTGATAAAAAATGGTTGCTTAAAAAGCTGCCAAAGGATGACAATGAATTCGATTATTACATCAGTAAGCTATCGCCCTTATCGGAGGATTTCATGGTTACCAATAAAAACAAGCAGGTACTCAAATCAAGGGATGGGATAAACTGGAAGGTAGTAAGCCAGCTGCGGCCCGCTGATCTTAATAATACCTGTGAGTCTCGTTGTATTGTCTACGATTATCAAATTGTGAAATTGCCAGAGGACGCGACAGAATAGTCTTGTTAGAGATAAGACATCTCAATTAAAGATGCGCCTATTGTCATATGGTATACAGCCTTCTTATGCTATTACAACCACTACCGAGACTGTATCTATATGTTTTAAAAAAGCCATGAATTTAAATGTGTTAAATAAAGCTTTATTAATTCTAAGAACTGTCCATTGAGCAAGTATTTTTTGGACATTAGAATTAATCCATAATTCTCAACCCTGTGCCCCCAACCTCCCAGTATTCATCTGCAACGCAATGATCTGGTATAGGGATATAGTCCATATCAAGCGGATAAGATGTCCAGAACGCTCTAACGGTTCCTCGTCCACTCATCCAAACATAATCACCATCTCGATAAATTTTGTCATTCACTTCTATTGCTTGTCCATTTTCAATAAATTTTGATCCTCCAGGAAATATAGGCATACTAGAAAAATCATCTGCCGCTGTAGATGTAGGATAACGGTCTTTAGGATATGTTAAGGTAACACAGCCGTTTCTAATAGTGAGCCTGCCTTCATTACGCGCTTCATATTCCATAACAATGTCACTTCTAGTATTACCGTTTTCATCTATCATATAAACTTCCCCATAGTTCGGTAATGGAAAATCTGGTTGTATGCTGGATGAATTATTTCCGTCTACTTTCAAATTGCTAATTGAAGTTTGCTCGTCGTTGTTAATTTCCTTAGTCTGATTTTGGCATCCTACTGTTGATAAAGAAATTAAAATAAATACTGGGATAGCATATTTCATTTTTTAGTATCCAGAATAAAGGGTTAAGTCCATGTCATTTATACGAGCAATAGGTGTATAAACAGCACTTAGACAAAATTTACGACCAACTATAGTTTTACGCACGAAAACATCACTATATGTACCTAGAAATGTACACTGTAGCTATTTTAATAACTAAAACCTTTGACACTAATAACTCAAAGCTAGATGTTCAGGTCCTAACTAGGGAACCGAATAGATCTAACCAGCTTGATAAATAAATTCATCGCTACCCACCCAGCCATCCTTTATCCAAGCCACATTCTATCCAGTTTACTTTTATCTGATCTGTAATGTTAGCGTTAGGGTAAGTAAATACAGTACCACCAAGATAAAGCTCATCTCCAACCTTATAAGGCTTTCCTTCAAAGGTTAGAATCTCTTTATCTGCATTCCATGAAAAGGAAGTATCCGCCAGTACCAGTAAATAAGTATTATCTTTCGTCGTTACTTCTTTACTATCTCTAGCCATAGCAAGACAGTTATTAACAACAGTTAAATATCCAAAACCCATAGCTGTAAATCGACCGTTATATTTAGTTGGAGACCAAGTAGCAATTTGCAACGGCTGCTTAACCACAACAGCCACTGGTTCGACTGCTTGAACGATTGGAAGTTTTTCTAACATCTGATGAGTGCACCCTGAAACTGATATCAGAGCTAAGACTGCGGTTAGTAAAATGGGACGATTTGACAATACTCACTCCTAAATTGTTGAGATTCTATGCTGATATAAGAGGAAGAATGTTTTGTAATTTTATTTTGTTTACTAATCCACCCATATCCTAATTGGATTGCCTCCAACTAAGGCTTATTCACTTGCCCTAAGAACAATATCGCATCGGTTTTATTGTCTTGAATCATAAAAATAAACGGATGATCGGCTTTAAACACAGGGGGTGGAGCAGACGCCGCAGTTGAATCGGCAACAATGCCGGTCGCTGCTGCCGCCTCCGTTCCTTTTTCATCCACGATAACCACTGCTTTGTGGTAAACGTCGTCAATCTTTATAGGCGGGCTGTTATCGAATAAGTTAAACCCAGCTCCGTTTTGAAAGGCTCTTGGCATACCCATATCCGTCAGCAGATTTTTCATCTGGTAGGCTTCTTCAAGCTTAAACTTTGGTAGATGAACGTTCACCCCTTGTCCTACTAAGTCTTTACTCCATTGCTTAATCTTATCAGCGCTCAAATCACGCATCAGCTGCTGCATGGCTGCTTTGTCTTTTGATTTTGGTAATACCACCAGCATAGACAAGTCGTCGCCCTTATAAGGCAGTTGCACGACCTGCACCTGCTTGTCCTCGTTATATCTAAAATACGACTGTAGTTGCATCATTCTGACATTAGCACTTGTGCCCGTATGGTTATAAAAAGGCTGCTCACTGGTGCTTTTAACCTCAAAAGGTATTTTCCAATCGCCCTTGAAATAAACGGCGTTAGTTAATACTGAGACCGTAATGGGTTTGATACTGCCCTTCGGTAGTAATTCAGGAATCAACTGATTGGTATGCTGAGCAATTTTTTTATTAATGATTAGGCGTGAAGGATCAGGACTGCCTTCAAAATCAAGGTTGGTCACTTGACCGCCGTAATAACGTTGTATGGTGTCTACATATGCCTTATTGGGCGTTAGCCCTTGTTGCATCCATAAATCATTAACCGTGGCGAGCTTATAGTCGGGATTGGGTTTGTTAAATTGATTATAGAGCGCGGCACTATTAGGGTTAAGAATATCCATTGAGGGATAGTAAAAGGTCTTTTGAATTTGCTGTTTAGTCTTTCCCTCGGCTGCGGCATACAGCATGGCCATGGCAGTAGACAAACTATAGGGCGAGAAAAATACGTTCTTATCTGCTTGGTCAGGTTGATCATTTATCTGCTGGTACATATCAATGGCAAACTGATTGTTGGCAGTGATGACTTGGGTGACGCCATTTGGTGTTGAATCGTCATCATCAGCAGCAATAAAGCCATCTTTGCTAACAGCCTTATAATCAGACTTATTTTTAGTCTTATCTGGTAAGGATGACTGGTCTGAGTTTGGTGCGGTATTGGTTACTGTGTCAGTAGGTTTAGACTCTTTGATGGTGCTATCACAGCCACTGACAATCAATAACAGGCTGCTGACCGCCAATGCACCCATGACACGATTACCGTATGCTTTTTTAGGACAACAACACTGGTTATTCTTCATATCTGCTTCACTAATAATGTAGGGTTAAGATGATGCCATTCTAATATCATCTCTATACAATCGTTTAGTATAATTTGGTAAGCGTGCCTATCTATACTCAATTTAATTTATTCGCTCTTTAATCGAAAAAAGTACCTATCTTTGCAACAGATGGTGTTAAGCATTTTTTATCGCCTTGTTTTTCATAATCTGCACCACCCACTGTGTTAGGGGTATAGCGTTTGTATGAACCATTTGTGCTTATATAATCACCCATTTTAAAAACATGACCCTCAAGGTCTAATGTTTTAGTCGCTTCATCCCACTTAAAGATACCTTTTGGAAGTGAAGGAAACAGAGCAGTCCTATATTCGCCGTCATCTATTATATAAATACACCCATTTTCCCAGACAAACACCCCTCTGACTGCTGCGACAGGTTGAGCATAGGTAGTTGGGCTAACATCGTAAGTGAAGATACTGGTTGTTTTCTCAGGTTCTACAACTTCTGGAACAGGCTTTATCATTGCCACTGATTCAGATGGAGTAGCTACAGGAGCTGTCGTACAACCGACGACTATTAGGCTTGTTAAAATCAAAAATGCATTTCTCATCTGTGCGCTCCGTTTTGACAGAAAACTCGTATTTTGAATGTAAGCAGTGGGAAACAGCTTCTTCACCTATTTTTTAGTAGGTATCCAATTTCCTTTTAATCTCTTCAGAGACTTCCATTATATCGGCATCGATAGCCATGCCTATTTCGGTCAGACAAGCGGCATCTCCTTGAGTCGCAAACTCAAGATTTGTCGTTGGTGTTGTTACGCCCCCAGTAAATATTTTCTCACCTAATTTAATTTTGACACCTTTCTTCAGTACGATAGTTTTTTCCTCTTCTAAATAAGCGACATTATCCGGAGGAAATAAGGGCGTCATATATTTATCTTTGGCGACTTGCAACATAAGACAATTATCTTTAATAACAAATTTGCCACTTACGATACCTGGCATTTGACCGCCCGTAGATAGATAAATAAATATGTCGGACAGGGATTTATTAGAGTCTCGTTGTGGAGAATCTGAGGGACTTTCATTGATAATGGCAGTTCTTTCTGCTATTGGTGTTACTTGATAGGGCTTCAAGGTAGTACAGCCAAATAAAATGGGCAGTATAAAAATTCCGAAAGTGGTTGATAATAAGCCATTTTTTAATTTTACATTATTCATTAATTTGTCTCGTTGCTTGGTTTTATCAGGACTTTAGTAGGCGACTCTATTGGTATAGAGCACTGAATCATATAAATCTAAAGAAACGGCGTTGGATCTATAACGCCTGGCGGTAGTGAAAATAAATACGTAATCTGACCTGTATCGCATTCGCTACGAGGAGTCGTCACAAACCCTGTTCTGCTATTAAACTGTCCTTGCTTGTTTTTAAATTCATGCTTTTGAGAGGGCGTTAAAATATAGCCTGGTGATTCAATGTTATAGCCGATGTGATAATCGCTGCCAAAGTAGTTCAATACCTTTTTCTCATCGTTCCATATAGCATGACCATAGGGTAATAGAGGCGTTGTGCGCTGATGACCATCATTAAAATACAAACAGCCGTCCTCATACTCTATAAAAACGACAACGCTCGGATCTCTAAAAGCGAGTTCTGTCTTGTCTAAATCACTGTAGGCAAAAGGATAAGAGTAGAACCAGCCATCACTATATTTAGTCACATCTGGTTGATCTGAGGCCAGTTCTGCACCCTCAATGACATCTGTGGTTTGACAACCCGATAAACTCAATAAAACGAAAATTGGGACTATAAAAAGGCTTCGAATATTGCGGGTTATCATTATTTACTCCTAGTATCTATTAATAAAAATATTGCCTAAACACCTTTAAATACGATTGCAATTAAACGCCAAGTTTAGTTACTTACTCTAAGAGTAAATAAGTACATCTGACATTCTAGCGCCATAAATACCGAACTACGACAAGCTTTTTCTAGCCGCCTGACCACGGGGTAAACGGGATAACATCATCATCTCTTTGACATCACAGCGACTTGAGGCTTGATTAGCAAAGCCTTCTTTGGCATATCGTTCTCGATCCGATGGCCTAAGTTTATAGCCACCGCTTTCTATGATATCGCCCACCTCATAAACGACATTAAAATATTTGAGCGTTTTATTCTTGTCATCCCAGCTTGCTTGGCCCTGTGGTAAAAAAGGAATCGTTTTATACGGCCCATAATAGAGATAAACACAGCCTTCTTCATAGGCGAGTCGTACGTTTACCTCATCCATAACATCACTTTTATCAAGATCAGAGAACTCAAATGGATAGGTATAAAATAAACTCTCAATACCTGATGTACGGTAATGTATTAGCGGCTCTGAGTGTTGCTCTACCTTAATGGTTTGACTCAAATCAGGCTGTGACAATGAAGTGCTTTGACAAGCAGTCAGTAGCATTGCTAAGGGTATCAGCATCATTTTTATGGTCATCATTTCTTGCATCCTTAAGCTATAGTTTATTCATTTGCCCTAAGAACAATATGGCATCGGTTTTATTGTCTTTAATCATAAATATAAACGGATGGTCTGCTGTAAGTTCAGCTTCATAAGTAGCCATAACAGGAACCATGCCAAAACCCGTTGCTGCTGCCGCAACCGTTCCTTTTTCATCAACCTCAACCACGGCTTTGTGAGTGATAGAGTCTACTGCCAGTGACTGCTTGTCATTAAACAAACCAAAGTCAGCGCGACTACCAAAAGCTATCGGCATTCCCATCTTGGACAATATCGCCTCCATCTGATAGCTTTCTTCTAATTTAAACTTGGGCATAACAAGAAAAATCTCTTTATTCTCCAACTTCTCAGTCCATTTATTCATTTGAGTGGGACTCAAATTAGCTACCAGCTTTTGCATAGCGGCGGCTTCTTTTAATTTTGGTAAGACAATCAGCATTGATAGGTCGTCGCCTTTATAAGGCAGTTCTACCATTTGTATGTGCTCATCTTCCATGTAATCAAAATTAGCTATTTCATACATCATCGCTTCTGAGGACGTTGACCCATCAGCATTATAAAAAGGCTGAGAGCTACCTTGCAGACCCAAAGGCTGTGCCCATTCGCTTTTAAAATAAACCGCATTGGTTAATACAGCAGCGGTAGAAGGCTTGATACTGTTTTTTGCTAGCAGCTCAGGAATCATCTGCTTGGTATGCTTAGCAATGGTTTTATTGATAATCTGACGTGATGGCTCGGGACTGTTCTTAAAATCAAGATTGGTGACTTGACCACCATAATAGCGCTGTACCGTATCCAAATAACTTTGATTGGGACTTAAGCCTTGACGCATCCATAAGTCATTAACCGTACTTAAATCATAGTTTGGATTAGGCTTGTTAAATTGATTGTAGAGCGCGGCACTATTGGGATTAAGGATAGCTGGCGTCGGATAATGAAAGGTATTTTGGATTTGCTGCTTTGTTTCTTTCTCTGCTGCGGCATAGAGCATGGCCATGGCAGTAGACAAGCTATAGGGTGAGAAAAATACGTTATTCTCTGCTTGTGCAGGTTGCTTATTTATCTGTTTATACAAATCAATAGCGAATTGGTTGTTGGCGTCGACGACTTTTTTTACACCTTCAGGCGTTGAAGCAGAGTCGTCAGCAGCGATATAATCCTTATTAGTCTTTGGGGTCGAAGTGTTCTCAGTCTTGCTGACTATGGGTTTGTTATCTGTCACTTTTATCAGTTGATTATCAACTAGGCTATTATTACAACCCGCAATTGCTAGTAAACTGCCTAAAGCAAGCGTACTCACGCTGAGCTTCATTATGGGCTTTTTATAAGTGTATTGGTTACGGTTTTTCACGGCGTTGTACCCTTTTATAATTCGAATGATGTTCTGATTATATACAAGGGTTTAGCGTGATTTAGTAAACATATGCTAACAAAATTAATGGTTCAGGTTTGATTAAACCCACACATAGCATCAGTTAAATAAACGTATTAAGCTATCAATAATAGGCATTAAAACATTTGAAAACTCACTTAGAGGTTGCTTGAATTTATTATGCCGCTAAACTATGACCCATCCCAATCACATCAAAGCAGTCCGAACAATAATCCCTATAAAAAGAGCACTACTTTATTATGTTAGAGATATTATTGTTGGCGCTAGCACTGGCTGCAGATGCGTTTGCCGCTTCAATCGGTCTTGGCTCCACTCACAGGGTTGACTCTAAGCCACAGTTTATAAAAATGGCCTTACTCATTGGGTTGTATTTTGGTGTTGCTCAAGGGGTGATGCCACTGATTGGTTATGCGCTTGGCTCTACCATGCTAGGCTGGTTTTCTGAAGGTGCTTCTTGGGTTGCTTTTGTCATACTGGTAGTACTTGGAATTAAGATGCTCTATGAGTCGCGCTCCGTTAATGACGATGAGACTCGGATCAATTTAAGTCATAAAACATTGCTGTCGTTGGCTATAGCAACGAGTCTTGATGCGATGGCGGCAGGCTTTACGTTAAACCTGTTAGCTGTTAATGCTTATTTGGCATGTTTAATTATTGCACTAACAACGGCTATTTTAAGTGTTTTAGGCGCTTATATGGGGCGCAAGTCAGGAACTTGGCTGGGCAGTTGGGCAGAAGCGCTAGGCGGTTTGGTGTTGATAGCTATTGGCGTGAATATGGTGGTTTAAATGCAGTTTTATATTTAATAGTTACAGCGACTCATTAAAAAAGATAGATATACCACCATTTCATGTGCACAGTTACACTGCTATAAATAAATCAGCCTAATGATGTCAAAAGCCTACAGCTTAATATTGAAGTCCTCACTAAGGGAATCAAACCAGTGAAGACACTTGATTGGTTCGACATAGGTATACCTAATAAGACCATCTAATGATGTATTTAGAAACATCATGATAAGCATGTAAATGATAAATTGTAATGTTATCTTGATTAAATAACAGGACTAACAGCTATGAAAAAAAAGCTAGCAACATTTTTACTGACTGGCTTGATGCTCACAGGATGTCATAAAGTCATTGATACTCAGACTACTAGTCTTCCTAGCGATGTCTTGCCCGTAAAATCAGATGTTGAAAAAGAATTTGAAGACCTTACAGTACAAGCCAATCAAGGTGATGCTGAGGCTCAATATAGCCTTGCAGTAATGTACGACGATGGCGAAGGTACACGCGAGGATAACGCTAAGGCCATTGGATGGTATACAAAATCAGCTAACCAAGGATATGATCTTGCCCAATACAACCTTGCAATAATGTATGACGATGGCGAAGGGGTAGATCAGGATCGCTCTAAAGCTATTGAATGGTTCACAAAAGCCGCAAATCAAGGCTACGCTAAGGCTCAACTTGAACTTAGTAGAACTTACTACAATTACGATGGCAAAGGTACAGACGAGGATTACGATAAACATATCGATTGGCGTACAAAAGCTGTTAACCAAGGGATTGGTCCCATGAAATTCATCAATGGCGTACCACATCGAAAGAGCGAGCGTGTGCGTCAAAATGATGCCAAAGTCGTTGAGGAGTGGCAGAAATTAGCTAACCAAGGCAATACTGAGGCTCAATTCAACATTGGTAACGCTTACTACAAGGGTAAAGGTGTACGTCAGGATTATCCTAAAGCTATCGAGTGGTATACAAAATCCGCTGACCAAGGATATATTCCTGCCCAATACCACCTTGGAACAATCTATAGCTATGGCGAAGGTGCGCCTCAGGATTATGCTAAAGCCGGTAAGTGGTATCTAAAAGCCGCCAATCAAGGAGATGCTAGATCTCAATATAACCTTGGTATGATGTACCTTAATGGCATAGGCGTACGTCGAAATACAGTTATAGCGAAAAAGTACTTTTCCAAGGCTTGTGACAATGGATACCAATTAGGTTGTAACAACTTGGGTATAAGGACAGAGGATGAATAAAGACTAGGTTATTAGGGAATATCCTAGTCAAAGAATCACAAAGCTAATCTTATCAAGTACACTCAGATGTACACTAATTAAACCCAATAGCCTATAACTATTGAAATCGCTTTGACCCCTTCTATCAAATCCGTAGGCTCAAACTTGGGAGATTTTAATTACGCAGCTTGACGATAATAATCAAACCACACCTGCCTTGGCGATCGACAGCCTTAACCCTTTTGAATTCTAGTTTGGTTATAATCTAGTTCAATATATTTAGTGATATCGCTAATGGCTTCGAATCTTGTTTTATAGTCTTGGTAATACACCGGCTCATTCTTCCTTGCGGAGCAGTGCTCCTCACGCGAGAAGTTTTTTATTAAAGTATTGTCAAAGCAATTACTACGCCTGGACATTGAGCCTTTCAACTTATGCTGCTCAACGATCTGATAATAATTATTGCTACAGTACTGACTTCCTATATCAAAATGAACAATAAGCCTCCGATAAAGTCGGGGCGGTTCAGTGTTGCTTTAGATAGTTAGTTTAAAAAAGTAAAAGATATTTCCATATCAAAAGCAAAGCCATCATGCCTTAAACGTGATTTAGTACTTCTCGGCACTAAATTTGACTAGCAAGGTGTTTACCTAGCTAAATTAATCAGATTAACGCTTTTAATCGTTTTTGACTTTATTATGATTGTTAACAGTGAATCGAGTCTTGCCGATAAGCATTGAAAAGTCTTTTTGACTGAAATAATTTATTGGCGACTCATCTTCATTGCCAAATATTTCGTTCCAAACAGCACTACTATATTTGCTTTTAGCCTGTGATAACTCTCTAATTTCTGAATACATGACACCTGGTTTTGAAAGTGAAAGAATAGAAATCGCCCTAATATAATCCATATATATAAAGTCTATTACGTCTTGGTCAAACTTATCTTGAATTCTTTTTTTTACTCTCTTTACCTGTTCATCAGTTTTATTCTTTGTATCATGGCCTTGAGATGTTGTATAACTTAGAATCACAGTATTTTCATTAGAAATGTCATTTAGATCAAATATAGGAGAAAAACAGCCCCCGATGATTTCGTATGAACCGTCTTTAAATATGACAGAAATATTATGAATAGGTATCTCAACTCTGTTGCCGAAATAGTTAGATACGTTTTTCAGGTAAGTACTCTTATCACTACTAATATAGGCTTCCATCAGTACTTGATAAAGCCTTCTGGCTAAAGGATGGAGTTTTACGGTTGAGTTGCTATTCAAACTAATCGTTTTGGCAGATAGTTTCATAATATTAATCCTTGAGTTAGTTTTACCCTCTCGCCTATCATAATAAATACATAGTGACTAAATATTTGTATTGTTCTCACATTCCACTGCCTTATAGGTATAACAGAGTTTACTCTATTTTTAATTCTTGTAACTTCAGTTTGACTAGCGAGTGATAGCTCTACTCGGATTTGCCTTTGATTTTGACAAAAATTCTCTTCTAGCTCATTATCCATATTTCTTCTCTGTGAAATAGGTATATCTTTTAAAGCGTCGTTCCAAGCATTCTGATCTTTTTCGGCAGCTTGTGCATAGTTGTAGTAGCTCAGTCGAATATCTTTTTTATAGACTAGTTTACGAATAACTTGAAGGTAGTTATAGAGGTCTACTGCGCAGTTGAATATAATAAAATTTTTATTATATTGAGAATGAGTAAGTGTATGATATATAAATTGATGGATAGGTTTTTTGTCATCACTCTCTAAGTAAAGGCTACGAAATTTTTCCGTCATTCGCATCATGATTTTTCTATCATCATCATACCTGTCCTTAATAGGTAATAAGCCTCCTTTATTATTGATATCAAATAACCTAGGGTTACCTTTCCTAGTTTGAAACTCTGAAGCGTCTCTTAGTCGCTTTGCATTATGATGCCATGTTTCAAAAGTTTCTTGACTGACATCATAGATATGCATGAGGTTCTCATAATCACCTTTCTGAGTATAAGCTTCAAGAACTTGATGCACTTCATCGAAAGAATATTTCTTAACTTTTACAATTTTTTCATCAAACTCATTATTAAGTATTTTACTGTGCATAGGTTGCGGAAAATAAGACAGTTTAAGCTTATCAATGAGATATTCATTTATTTTTAAATGCATATTTTCAGTTTCAAATTTTTGTCTTCTCGGTATTTTTAGTATCTGATTGTGCTTCATAGCTAGCTTAAAATTGGTCTGCCATAATAATAATCCCACCTGAATGTCCGTAAAATGTACATATGATGAAAATGTTGTACTAGGAGTAGCGTGCCCTGCTATTCCTGCCAAAGCATATATTTTCTTGTATGCAAGATTCGTTTCGAAATGATTGATGATGCTAGCAGCTTGAGCTGATTCGTAGGGTAGCAAGCTTTTTAAAAACGTTGCACTTGGATGGCTATTAAATTGATAGTCTTTATCATATAAAAATGACATTAACTGAAAATTAGTTAGACAACTATGGCGTAGATGGTGTGTAGTAAGATAGCTTAAGCCAGTAACCTCTTTTATAAGATGAGTAAGCATTTTTGATATTGTTTGAGCGTTGTAAGACATACCATCTTGGCTGGCTATAAGCGTTTGACCTTTATCGCCTGAACGTTTGATGTAAACACGCTTAATTAATTTAATATCAGATTCTGTTAATAGTTGTGCAAGTAATACACGACGTAAAGCAGAGAGGCTCTTATTGTTTCCAAATTTATTATTTCTAATCTCTAGATAATTCTGAGTTTCGGCTACATCACGCAATCTTATTTTAACTATTTCACCAATTCTCAGCCCGCACCGATGTCCTAATATTAACGCTAAGCTCAAAGCCTGTTTTTCATCTACATTTGTAGTAAGGCTATCAATCTTATCAAGTATAGCTTGGAACATCTGCTCTGATATATAACCAACTTTATGATGGGGTTTATCGCTTGTAATCAATGGAGCTATAGGTTTTGTATGGTAGTTTTTAACCATGTATTGGTGTATTTCATTAATTAATGTAGCGACTGAATTCTTTGCTTTCGTGGTCTTACTGAGTTCAATCATCTCACTGTATAGCGTTATAAAGTCTTCTTCCTGATAACTTTCTAGATTTGTGTCTTGAGTAAGTGCTAGCCAGCGACTAGTGATCGTATTACTATATGTTTGAACACTGCTTACTTTACAGGTACGTGCTTTTGATAATAGCCAGCCAACTATTGCCTTTTCTTGTAAAGAGCTTTGACCACTTTTTAATCGATTATAAATTTCATCTAGCTCTTTAATCAATTTCTTTTCAGATAATTTGGCATTATTATCTTTAATGTCTTTCCTAAGTAACTTCGCTATCTCTACTACTAAGCGAGGAATGCTTTCTACATGGCCATTACTGTCCATGTTAGTTAAATTGCTATTAAATTCTTCTTGTTTCTGATTCTCATTATGTTGAATGTTATAAATCAGAGATTGCCAGTTGGATGTTGCCAGGCTATAGGTATTCTCTTTACCCGTTATAATGTACCAAGTATGTTCAGGGAGATCGAAGAAAAAATTATTTTCTAGCACATAGACCGCACCCATCAAAAAACGTTTCAAACCAAGTTCTATTTCATTACCCTGATTTGCTTGTATCAGTTGTATGCTTTGATACCGTTTGTATATTGTGAGATTTTTATCACGATCGGTAACGATATTTTTCTGCTCTTTGTTATAAGACTGAATAATATGAGCTGATAGTGGAGAAATAAAAGCCTGTACTTGATGTACTGCTTCTGACGCTTTATAAGTATTTGTGTGATAAGCCTCATCCTTGACGATCACAGTGATGGTTGGCAACCCTGAAATTTGTTCAATTTTTAGACGTTTCCCAATTATTTGATCCAATATCTCCTGTAGTATAGGAGCCTTTAGGATTGCACTGTGAAAGATTAGAGTGAATAAGATATCACTTACAGTTATATCAACAGTTTTTTTAGTTTCTAAATCTTTAACCCAGTTTAAATAAAAATCTAGCACGCGCTTGCCGTCATTGAACCATTCTTGTGTACGAAAAGATTTGGCACGAGATGATTGAATGATAAGTTTAGGAAAACCTATATCAATATTTTCATCTTCTATTCGACTTTGACAGTATTTTACGGCGTGATTATATGAGCTAGAATATTTTTTAACATCTTTAAAATATTTATTAGTGGATAAATTAGTATCAAACTTTAGCCACATCAAGTCAAACGATCGCTGTTTATCTTCAGATGCGGCAATTTTTGTCAGGTCGATGTGTTTGTCTATTAGTTCGCAAGCTAACGAAAAGCGCTTTTCTTCTAGTTTATCTCGTTTTTCTTCTCGTATCTTAATACCAGATTTTTGACCTACCATCTTTAGCGCTCCAATTGGATGACTGTAAAGCCAATACCTTTGATAAGCTCATCTAGTGTATTTGCAAACTCTCTAAGTTCAGATCGTTTCAAACCGCTAAAAGGGTCGTAAAAGCTGAATCCCAGTTCATCAGAATGTCCCATCCAAGCACTAATAACGTCATATCCAATTGGTCTTTCATTGAAGTCTGAGTTGTATGAATATTTGCCGATGTGTATATTTTTTAGCGAGCGTATAAAATGTCGATGCCAATTAAGAGGTAGCGATATATATTGTGACATACGCTCTTTTATGAATACTTTGTTTAACTTCAACTGAATAACAGTATTGGTTATCTCATCTAATTTTAGATAACTTATCAGTCCAATATGACTATCCAAAATTCCCATGTATATTTGACCAATATTACTTCCTAATTTATTAAAGAGAATGCCATTACTTTTAATAAATTTTTCATACTCATTTATTTGCTGACATACGGTGTGTGGTAGATAGATTAATCTTCCAATAGTGTCATCTTGCATTTCCTTATCGCTAATAAAATAGACTCCAGTTCTGGTATCTATATCTGACAACCTGCCAAATGGCTCAGTAACAGGTCGATAACCACTTGCAACAGACATCAAAACGTATAGATAGTCCATAAAGCTGTTATGAAGACAAACCAATGAGTCCAAGTTGTTTAACTTTAAATATACAGTAGCGGCTTCCACTTTTTGTCTTAGTTTAAACACAATCTCTTCTAGTCTAAACTCATTAACAGCTAATGCACTCCCTATAGTCTTATCCCAATAATCTGTTAATGTTTCATCGGGTAGTTCAAAAAGCATATATAGTTTAGTTTGATTTGGCTCATACTTATTTTCAAGTAGCCCTATCAAGTGATCCATATAGTCCCGTTGGCATCGAAATAAATCATATTGACTTACATTATAATAAGGTAGTGCTGAGAGGTGATGAACAGGACAGTTGGTCAATACTTCTATAAGCGCTTTATCTATATTGGTTTGAGCTAAATAGTGAGGCAAATAGTTTTTAACCTTATTTATGCTCAGTCTTATTCCAAACTCTTTATTGAGTTTACGGAGATCCTCTTTCGCTTCTTCATGAATAGAATCTCTTACTTTATCATCAGTACTTTCAATCATTTCAATATGCATCGCACCTAACGGGTACGGCATGAAAACATATAGCCTGTCTGGCTTATTAAGTTTATTTGATTTATAGGCACATAACGATTTATCCCAGTCATCATCGACATGGCTACGTGCTGGACAAAATGTGAGTTGGTAGCGATAACCGTTAGATCCAAGCTTTAACTGTTCGGAAGTATATATGTCATGAATACCTGTCAGTAAAAGCATATATAGATATAATGCGGATTGATCAGATATATCGAATTTAAACTTTCCCTCTTCATATTCATGCTCATATTCGTACTCTTTACCAATAGATAAAAAATCAAGTCTGCTTAGTTTGCTAGCTATATATTCGACCAATCTTTTTATTTCATCTTCATGTGCCGTATTAACATCAGTCACCTGATTCATAGCATTTTTTCGACGACTGTTTGATTGGCCCCCTGCTTTTACCAGATCTAAATAATAGTTACTTGGATTATCTATAGTTACTTGCTCAAAGGATTCCTGCTCATTATCTTGGCGTTCACTAGCTTCAAAAGCATCTGTATTGCTTGTAGATTCAAAGATATTTACTAGGTCACTAAACGTATTTCCTGTCGTATCGTCATAATACGAGGGGCCGTTGACAACTTGATAAGTAGTGCTAGTTATTCGAGTAATACCAGAAACATTTTTGAAGAAGTTTTCAATCGGTAGAATATACTCGTAAAGATATTGGGATATACGCTCATTAATATCATTTCTAGCATCGCTAGAAGGAAATAATGTATTTTTATCCAGTAACTTGCTTCCATACCTTTTTATTTCCGACTCAAAGGTATCAGGGGAGTTATTAAGCCATCTGGTGTAATTGTCGTTATTTTGAGCTTGGATAAGATTATCCTGAACATCCTCCAAGCTATCCATTTCCGTTAAATCAGGTAAGAAAGGGATCAAAAACTCACGGGTTTTATTAGTTAAAAATCGGCATTCATCAAGTGTGGTTTCAATCCTACTCTCATAGTCAGTCAGCTGAACCATTTTAAGACAGAGAAAAAAGTAGAGAGAACGAATGCTATTTATCTTTGCTGAGTCTGAACGACTGACTAAAAAAGTAATGAGGTAGAGATTTTTGAGATACTTGTGACGTGTTTTTAAGTTTTTGAGGAAGTCTTTCTGGTCAATACCGTTTTCGTAGATATGGAGTTTCTCTGACCCAGTTAAAGTAGAATCTATCTTCTTTGTTTTTATCCATTCAGATAAAGCATGATATTCACTTTCCATCACTAGTCTAAACTGCTCAGACAAGGTATGTTGTAGAAGTTCTAGCTCAATGAGTAATTTCGGAATTTCCTGTACATTACACCAAACAATAATATTTTCTTGTAACCACTCTTCGATTTTACAAGCTGCTTTAATCCCTGTATCCATTGCTACGCATCCTTTACAAGCCATTTCAATCACTGTAGCTGCATTTATACAAAGCATCCAGCTATAAAATAAAAAAAAGACACCTGTTTGGATGTCTTTTTGTTAAATATAGGCTTTTTCATACGTTTTGTAGTATTCCTCGTGCTATCAGTAGCTTATCTAAAGCACTTCCGTCTTGACGAGTTAGGTTGGGCACATATCGAGAATACACTGTGAATAGCATTTTTGTGTTGCTATGACCCATTTGCGCAGCAATCCACTCAGGCGACTCACCAGCAGCAAGCCAAAGCGTCGCGGCCGTATGTCTACTTTGGTAAGGATTTCGCTTATCAAGCTCTAAATATCGTAGTAATGGATACCAAACTCGCTTTGTCACATTACGATGATTTAAAGGGGTACCCGCTTTTGTACAGAACACGAACTCACTTTGATGTTTAGTTAGTTTCTTCTGACCAATTAACGCATCATAAACCAGTTGGTTCATCTGAATGATACGATTCGAACCTGAGGTTTTAGTTTCGCCTATGACACCATTAACGACTGCCTGATCAACGATGATTTGTCGGCGCTCAAAATCTATATTTCTCCAAGGCAAGCCATCAATCTCACCTGTACGCATACCTGTAAAAAATCGTACGATATAGTAAGGCTTATAGTCTGCTCTCACGTTATTGATAATCAGCATGACCTCATCTAGAGTAAAAGGACTGACATTACTTTTAGGTTCACTGAGTGGTTTTATATTCTTCCAAGGGCTGTCAAAATCAAAACGCTCAGAGGCTTCGGTCAGCACCATACGTAATGGCGTCATGATATGATTAATGCGAGACGCTGATAAGGTTCGTCCGTTATTACCATCTTTGACTAACTTACCTCGAAAAATCATGATTTTGGCTTTGCTAATGGTATTTAGCGGTAAATTGCTAAAATGAGGAATTAGGTAAATTCTAAATATATCCTCCACATTACTTATTTGAGAGTCCCGCCATTCTGGCTTTTTCTCCTCTAACCAAACTTTGCTAAAACTATCAAAGCCTGAACTTGAATCCTTATGACTATTCGTTGACCTCATAAGCTCTAAGCTTTGAAACTGCTCAAGCTTTTTACTTTTCGGAAAGTAGTTTTCATAGCGAAAACTACCTAATTGAATATCAGCTTCCATTTTGCTAACGAAATTTTCTAGACGCTTTCGATTAGGCTTAGTGTCTGCCAGTAAGGTTTGCTCTCTACAACGTTGACCTATGTATCGGAAATCTACATACAGGTTGCCATTACGGCTATTGATACTCGCCATGATTACGCTCCCGCTACAAATGGAATGGTATCGTCGTAGCCTGTCAGCATGAGTTCTTCTATTTTTTGCCAAATAAAAAGAATCTTGCGGCCACCAAATGGTTTGATGTAATGAACGCCCTCAATGAATACTGCATCCTTAAGTTGATTGCGTATAGTCTTGCTGTCATATTTAATGCGTTGTGACAGCTCTTCGGTTGTTAAATAGGTATAACTCATAGTAAAATCCTTACTAAAGATTAAAGTGTTATTATCTAATAGCTTTATGACCTGCTATAGAACATAATTTACACTAAAAATAATCTTTTGCAAGACATTTTTATCTACAGTAGGTTATTTTATTATGGAGGAGGTTATGGTGAAGTGTAATTTATCTAGAATTATGGGTGAGAAAAGATTAAAGATTGCTGATGTATCTAGAGATACTGATGTTAACAGAGGCACAATCACACGCATGTATAACGAAGAAGCCACAAGAGTGGATCTAGAAGTTGTCGAGAAGCTATGTTTATATTTGGATATTGAAGTTGGCGACCTTTATGAGATAGTTAAGGAAGAAGAATAAACCTCTCTTCTTTTAGAACCCAAGATAACGCTGCACTTGTCAGTTATTACACCAAATAATATCCAGCAAACTATAGTTTCTCAAATAGGCTGAATGTTCTATTAAGTAATAAAAAGCTCTATAGAAGGTTATTTTAAGTTGCAATAGCTCAAAATGTATGTATAATTTAATCTGTAGAAAGTCATTACGACTAACAGGAATAAATATTAATCTACAGGAGATTATACATGAACACATTTATTAAACCGCCGCATGCTTCAATTTGGCTAAGTGCTGTAGCGATATCGCTATCTACCAAGCTTATGGTAAACCTGCAAATACAACAGGGTTCACAGTTAGCAAAGATGCTAGGCGTCAATCCGATATTTTATAATGATGAGGCAGTCAGGATATGGGTGCAACGAGAGCTAAATGAAGGATTAGCGCTGAATCGTTATACCTTAACGAATCTTGAGACCAAATTTTTGGCCATTATGAATCATTACGAGATTTATTATTCGTTGTGATTAACGTTAATTATTTGGTTTGGAGATAGCCATGAGCTTAAAACTTATTTTTAGCCCTAATGCAGATCAGTCTGACATAAAACTATGCGAAGATTATTGGGCATATGAGCATGATGGAAGGTATGTAGAGCATGTAGAAATACTCTGCAGACAATACTATATCGATTATCATATTCTGTTTGGCGTATTAGCAGAGTGTCAGGCTTACTTAGATGATGTGCATTGTGAGTACTGTGGACGACCCTATAAACTCGATGTACCAGCAGATATGCCTTATGTCAGAAAACAGTCATCTTGGTTTTGCGAACCATGTATCAGTTTTTCTGGCGGGCAGCTTACAGTTGGTAGGTGATAATTTAACTATACTCAAAAGCCAGATAGTTCAACTATCTGGCTTTTTGTGATTTAACACTTAACTATAAGCTGAATCTTAGGTTAATTTAGCTGCAACGTATCTAGCTGATACAACCATCAATCCTACTTCTCAGCCGACGATAAAGTCCGCTGTGAGCTCTTCATAAAATGCCATACCTGAATCAGACAAAACAAAATTCTGAGTAATAGGGTTTTCAAACATAATTTGGCGCTCAATTAGAGTCGATTTAATACTTTTGAACATATCCTCATTCATACCAGCTCGTTGTAATATTTCTGCAGTATCTTGTAGTAATCCAATCTTATCAATATCAGAAAGCGTTAATCCACCTGAAGCGGAATTGAGTTTATCAACCTTATAATTATGTGAGGTGACGTATTTACCTATAATTAATAGCAAACAATATGCTTTCATTGCAATTTCAGTTTTGCCTAGTTCATAGGCGTTACCTTTAATTATATAAATGAACTCTGTGTTGGCGAGCAAACTAAAGCCGCACATATCATACTGGTTCTTATATACATCCAAGTTTTTGATAACTTCTTCAAACATAGGGTTTGGCTCAAAACTGCCATGTGAACCCAGACGTCTTTTGTTTACGATACGGCCGTTCATCAAATGGTCATATATCTCCACACTACTATGCAAATCAATCATTTACTTGTTCCTTAATCTTGAGATCAGTCATATTCGAATTAGTTTGATTATTTATGCGAGTCAGTACTCGATACTCCCAATAATAACTCCCGTCTTCTACGCGTCGACGTTCACTTAGTTGTCTGATTTTTGTCTTTGGAATAAGTGACAAGTAAAACTCAAGTCCATAGAGCACATCGACAAGCGTATACTCATTGATAGACGCTTTAAGATAATTATCTAAGTATTGATGGATATCTTCGATGAATTGTTCTTTTGGTAGAGAAGCGATATGTTTTAAAATATCATTTTTACGATTCTGTAGCGTTTTATCAGGTAGTTTTGGGGCATGAGCAATATCAACTTTTTGTTTAATTGGTCGTAGCTGAATCTCTTCAAAGTAGTGCTTAAACTGTTGAATGCTTTTTTCAGGGTGCCGGTCAAATTTAGCAGAAAAACTTAACTTGTGAGATGAGAGTCCATCAAAACAGCGCATATCACTGATATCTTCAAGACCCGCTGTAAGGTACAGATTCTTTTGTCCTCCATGACGATAAAGCTTATCAAAGGTTTGCATCAATGCATTGTATCTTTGTTCAATAGCCATAAAGTAGCGACGCTGTTCAGCCAAACTATACAAGTAAGTCAAAAGTCTATTAGAAAGCGATTCAATATCTTTATAATATGAAGTAACTGCTGTTAATTTATAACGTATAGCGATAGCAATTGATTCATGACCACTTTGCCGGTAGTAATCCATCAAAGTATCAATAGACTCTACAAAGTTTTTACGATTAACTAGTTGTATGTCAGGATTGATAAACTCTAAACAGGGTTTTATATGACGATCGTGTAGCTGTTGAGCAGTCTCGTACAACTCATTGATAGAATGTTTTTGCTTACCAGCCTCAAACTGACCATATTGGTTGGCAACATCATCTACCTTATGATGCAAAACCCGAATATTTTCTTTAACTGTGGTTAAAATCTCACTTATTAAATCCCAAAATAGATTAAGTTGATCGCGGTAATCTTGAGAGCCGGTTTCACACTGCATGATGTTAATAGTAGCTTGCTCAGTTTGTTGTCTTAATGATTCAAACTTGGCGTGGCTAAGCTCTTTATTTCGAGACACATCTAAAAATACCAGTAAATCGTATACTACCTTTGACATAACTAGCATGCCACTCACTTTATCATGATGAGTAAAAATGCCTCCAGCAAGCAGATGATCTAGACTCAAAATGTTTTTTAAAGATTCGTTATCCTGCGATAAAACTTTCTTATTATAAAATTGAACATAGGCGGTAAAAGGAAACTCCATAGCGCCGTCATGTGAGTTGATATAGTCAATAAATTGAAAAAAATCATATTTAAACTCTAGTACCTTTTCAATCAGGACATCACGGTTAATCATGCTAAAGCCCCAGTTAGTCGTGCTTGGTCGTCATTGATCTGGCCCCAAACCTCAACTGATTCAGGCAAAATATTAAGTACACAGCTTGCTACTTTAGGTGGGTGCTGAAAAACGTTGTAATCCACACGTATCCAGCGTTTGACAGACTGACATACTGATGCTCGCTGAGTTGGCGTAGCACAAAATGCTGAAAAACCGTGTCTATCAATACAGTCGATAATTGTGCTGGTGTTATCATCATCTAAATCACCGATTTCATCAATGACGATAGGCATCTTAAAAGAAGCCCCTTGCATAAAGATTTGTCCAAGTAAAATAGCAATGATTGAGGCGGTAATGGTACTGGTAGTACCGCCAGACTGTGATTTATCAGTCAAAACGCCATTCACATCGATATATTCAAAATTAATTTTACTAATGATGTCGCGCATTTTAATTAGCTTGGTTCGCTTGTTCGCATGTTTTTCCATAAACGCCATTAAAGTGCGATAAAACTCATCACTCATAAGCTTGGTTTGGGTAATATCATGATTTTTCTGTAGTTTGCGAACGTGTTCAAAGTCTGCGTGGCAGTGTAGCTTAATGCGAACTTGCTTAAGATTGGATATTTGATGTGTGTTTAGCTCAGCATTAATTGCGGCTACATAGTCCGTCAGCATTTGGCTAGCATCACTAATTTCACGAAGTTGGCTGCTGATGATCTGGTTATGTCTACTGATATTGTTGGCTTGCGTTTGGATCTGATAATTAAGCGAACTAAAACTATTGTTATAAGTAGCAATGATATCGCTTAATTGGGTCAGTGTTTGAATATTAGTAAACTGATCAACATTGTCATTAGGTACCTTTTGTATGAAAGTCTCAATTACATTTTTAAGTTCACTGTAATCACTAGTATGAGCGTTAGCTTGCTGAGTTAAGTCATTAATAGTGCGCATATCTAAGTGGAGCGACTTATCGTGCCTTTGGGTATAGGCTTCTATAATCTCTGAAATCTCAGTTTCGCTATAATGTGTTGCACCTATGCTTGTAGTCACCTGACTTAAGCTACCAGTATAATGATCAAAATTACTCCGCTGACTTTCAAGTTTATCTCGTTGAGTAAGCATAGTCTGCAAGGCTTGATATGCCTGATCTTTTTCATTCCCAAGCATTATAAGTTGTTCAGATAGCTCTGACTTTAAGTCTACTTTTTCTTTGAGCTGTTGCTTGTTAATTTCAATATCTTCGAGGCTGATTTTATAGCGCTCCAGAGCAACAATTTGATTGCTAAGAGTAGCTATTTCTTCTGTAAGTTCATCTAAACTTTGCTGGCGTGAAGCGCCGCTCGTATCATTAGTTGCATTGAGGAGCGTTGTTCTATTACTGTCATCTTCTTTAATTCGCTGTTCAAGATTAGCAATAGAGTGTACTAAAGACTGTCTTTGCTCTTCTACTTGGAACCTTTGAGTTGTCGTATTTGGCATTTGGACTTGGTTAAAAAGGAGCTGCTTACCTGCTGTATCGAACCAATTCGTAAATGATTTTATAGAATCAATCTGATCTGATGTCAATTCTAATGCGAGCGCACCAAAGTTATTGTTTAGACTAAATAACACGTCAGCTGTTTCAGCTGTTAGCTGCGTCAACATAAGATTATCGATATTCTCTAAAGTATCTTTCTTATGCTTAAGCTTTTCTGTGTTTTGATTGATGCTCTTGGTCAATTCTTCTAATTTTTTAGTACTACGCATAGTATCAAGGAGTGCTGATTGTTGAGTTCCAAGTGCCTCTTTACGTTCACTAAGTATAGATGCCAGTTCAATGGCATTAGTATAATCATGTTGGGATAGTACTTGCTCAGCTAGATATATATTATCTTGATATTTTTGTATTGTCTTATCCAACTCATTAGTAGCACCCTCTAGCTTGCTAGTTTCTTTTTCAACTTTTTCAAATCTAGAATCTAAATCTGAATGTGACTTTTGCGCTTCAGTGAGTTTTTTAGATAAGTTAGCAAAGCTACTAGCATAGCTTGCTTTGCTATTCGACAAAGTTTTTGACAGTATAATATGCTGCTCAGTCAGTATTTTACGCTTTGCTTTTAAGTCTTCAAATTTAGATTTTAAGTTTTCATAATTCTCTTTATTGTTTTTTAGGCACTGTAACTCTTCATTCTTTTGTAATAGCTTTTGGTAGTCTTCTTCAAGGCTCACTAAGTCAGCATTCATGCGCTCTTGTGGTCGTCCGCGCTTCATTTCAATCAATGTGGCAATGGCATCTGCTAAAGCTTCAGTGCCACCTGTACCTGCATCAAACGCCATTTGGTAGATACTGCGAAACGCATGTACTGCCTTATTGGTGTTTTCAGATAGCGGTACAATACTGTAACGACTATGAGCACCTGTAAAGTTGCTATACATCAGCTCAGTTAGTTGCCTATCATCGCTCACATGTAAACCACCATGTTTCTTTTGAAATGCCAAAATAGTAGTCACACTTAAATCATTAGCAAAGTTTTTGCTGTGATCATCCCAAAATAAGTGTCTGATTTCGTCATAAGATAAGGGTAAGAAAATACGGTAGTAGCGAAAACCTTTATCACGATATAGCACCATACAGGCTACACCAGCATCATTCTTGGTCTCCATTATCAAAAAAGACTGAGGTGAAGGAAAGTAGAACTCGTAGGAATCTTCTTTTGAGTAAACGCCAGTCTTACCTTTAAACTGAAATTTCTTATGACAATTACTAAAATCTGTTTCAGGATAAAGCATTAATTTGGTCGCGGCGAGGCTTGCTGTTTTGCCTGCATTATTAGCACCAAACAAGGCCAGATGATTGTCTAGGCGAATCTCTGAATAAGCATGATTTGCAGAGTTAACGAATACGATGCGCTTCAGGGTATAATTTAAAGTTTCACTTGCGAGCATATCAGTCATATAAGTAACTCTCTTGTTCTAAGGTTTTATGTGTCTTGGTAATTACATTGCTTATAGCATCCAATTCAACATGATGCGAGCAAATATGACGAATGTCAGATACGGTTTTAGACTTAGTAAAGCCAGCCACCTGGTTCAATCGGTATTCAATGTCATCGGGCATTACAAACTCAATCGTCTTGTTAGGTAATAATTTAATAAGATTACTAGCAATAGTCACGCCACCTAAGTCGATATCGCCACATACATAAAGTTTCCGATAATCTGACAGAAAATCTCGATGTAGGGAGTTGCTGATATCATTACCCGCTCCGAAAATGACATCATAGCTTGAGCTGCTGAATTGGCAACGCATCTGTAAGAATGCTTGAGTTTGAGTCCAATTTAAAAAAAGCTGTCTGTTCTCAATAATAACTGCGTCTTTTTCTTTCCTTTGTTTCATATTTCCGATAGCTTGGATATTTGAAGACAATTCATCAGAAAAAGATGGTGGATAGCTGGGCTTTCCCTTAGCATCTATTGTTATAACGATAGGATGAGACATATTAGAAAACTGTAGTGAGTCTGAAAGGTGAGCATCATGAATCACTAGCAAATAAGACCCCATTACTTTGTGACTATGACTTAAGTTCTGACGAGCACTGCTTATGCGGTCATCACCAATCTGATTAACGTAGTGCTTAAGTACTTGATCTAGTTCTATTGGCAAACTGATAACACGATAATTATTTCCTGAAGACTTAGTGGCTTTGATATCGCTTAGCTCAAAGCACACTCCTAAGTTCAATGAGTCTATTAGTTTCTTAAATCGCAATAAATTTATCGATTTGCCACCCTCAATACTTGAAAGCATGTTTTTAAGGCTGTTCGCACTCATCGTTTCTCCAGAACTTCAAACCAATTGATACAAATTTTTCTTTTAACCTACTATGGTCTATATATTAAGAGCTATAAATCCAAGTAACGAGTGACTTCAATAAAGCAATACAAGCTACTTTATCCAATAATGTTAAGTATCTGCTGCCGCACGTCTTGACCTTTATCATCTTTTTTAACCGCCATTAAAAACAAGCATTGACCCTGGCTATGACTTGCCCAGAGTTCGCCTACCATACGTTTCTCTGCTGAATCGTCATTGGTTTCGTAAGGCTTGCCTTTATACTCCACCACCAATATACGACCATCTTGCAGTTCAACTATAAAGTCAGGATAAAAGTTATTATGTGCTAAGGGCAAACTAAATGATGCTTCTCCACGCCGAACTAGATTTCTTACCCAATGCTTAACTTGAGTCAATGACTCAATGATCTGAGCACAATCAAACTCTTCACCTGAAGGTTTCATATCCTCAATTTGCGGATAATAATGTTTATCAAAATCATATCTGCCAGAATAGTAAGGTGGTCGCGCAGGATAGTTATCTGCTTTAAACTCGTAACTAAAATCGTAAGTCGTAAGCACGTCAGCATCGCTTGCGAATAAAGTTTGCTGATACCCTTTAGTCATGGCCTGCTGTCTATACGCAGATACTAGCTCCTGTATAGAACGAGCAAGGGGGTACTTACTACGTATGAGCGTGGTCAATGTAAGCGCGGGTATTTGCAATAACTGATTGACTATTTTAGTTAAGAAACTCGTCATTTCACGCTGAGTGACATCACTTTGACGGCATTCATGGTCTAGCCAGCCTATAAGCTCATCTTGGGTTACTTCGGTATGAGCCAGGTTTAGATTTAAAGTTTGTGACTCATGAGCAAGGTTATATTTAACTTTTTTGCCTTCTACATCGACTAGGAAGCTTGTCGTTTCCTCGTGAGGCTGGTAGTCGAGCTTAGCTGGATAATCTAATAGATTCCAACCTGATACATCCAAGAATACTTCTTTCTCAACCAGTTCAAGCTCACCCTGAACCATGACACACAATCTAGGTAGCGGGGCAAATTTCACTCCGTTCTCTGCTGGTGACAAAGCTGCATGTACACTGAGGTTATGCCTATCAACTGAAGTCTCAATCTCTTTTTTATCTTCAACAGCTACTTTGGTAATAGCTTTTTTCAACGGCTCTGAGACTTTACCCGTAACCGTGACCACTTGGCGACCATTTACCTCAGAGATTTTAATGCTACTGCGTTCTTCTTCTGATAACTCGGTAGTATCTATCGTATCTTCCACCTCAACCATCAAGGAAGGTGGCATAAATTTAGGTTTCGAGTTTACAGCGTCATCTTTATCTACCTGACCAAATAAATCGCCTTGATTGGCATCTTGCTGTCGAAGGAACGTGGCTACCTCCATCTCTTCAAAACCCATCGAGATGAGTTTATCTGTCAGCTCTTTTGCCGCCTGTGCCAAACTTGTGGTTGCCAAATGTGCATAAGCTCTATTTAGATCTTCTATCACGCGGCGCTTTGCATAAGGCATTCGCAATACACGCCCCAATAGCTGCTCAGCATCTTTGCTAGAAGAGACTTGTTTGACTGAACAGAACACGTAGGCAAATGAACAATCCCAACCTTCTTTCAAAGCTTCTATAGTAATGATGTACTCGATAGGACAGTTAGGGTCAAAAAGATCAATGCCATCTAGCTCTCGCTGTGCCCCTGTAACTACTGCAATTTTATCCTCAGTAATATTATGATCTTCAATCAGACACTTTTTGAGTACTTCAACCGTTACCTTGCCGTTCTTATTCTCTGCCTGTAGTAGGACGATAGGACGTATATAGTCGATATCCTTTTGTGCTTTAAGCGCTAATCTATCGCGTGTTAATACCGCATCACGTACCGCTTCTTCCCAGCCATTAATATGCTCGGTCAAAATGATAGGTAACTTGATCATCTCTTCAGCTTTTAGTTGCGCCGCTGAGACATGATATAAAATATTACTACCATTGGTCGTTGAGGTATTAGGAGTAGCGGTAAATTCGATAATGGCCGCAGGATGCACGCGCTTTAGGGTATCAAAGGTTAATGAGGTTCTAGCATTATGAGCTTCATCGACGATTACTAAAGGGTTGTAAAGCGCTAATAGGTTGGCAAAAGAGTATTTTATCTTGCCTATATCATTTACAGTCAAACCGTTTTCGGAAACGTCATCTTCACTGACAGTCTCTAGCTTGTCATAAAAAGGATGTTGACGACTCAGTTTGGCAAAATGCGGTTCAAAATCTTCATGATACTGATATACCTTGCGATCAGACGTCTTAGCTACTCGCAAATTGGCAATAGTAGAGACGACTATGATCGTTTTGTTGCCAATATCCTGTGCACGGATTTGATTGACATCAGCGATATCGTAGACACTGACTTGATTGGCAAAGGCGCGGTTTAAATGATCAGTATAGTCTGGGTTGCTCTTGAGAGCCGAGACGGTCTGCTGCTGAATGGTAGTAGTAGGTACTAGCCATAATACAATGGGGAAATCTTGCGACAGATAATGAGTCGCAGCTGTAGAGACCGCATAAGCGCCTAGTACAGTCTTGCCGCCACCTGTCGGAATGCGAATACAGACATAAGGCGTATCATCGAAAGAGTAAGTACGATAAGGGGTTTCTACAAAATTATTATCCTGTAGTGTCTGCTGAAATGCTGTGTCGATGTCACCATCCATACGGCAACGCTGAAAAAAACTCGTAAGGGTGTCAAGTGCACCTTGCTGATAGCTCTTTAGTTCAAACATCGCTTATCTTCCTTTCACATCGTATGGTATTTGCTTAAATATAATACTTTCACTCTTGAGACGGGCTTCTCCCATTCGGCTCGTCTCACCATAGATGACTTTTTTACCATTTTCGGGGTCTTCAGGATGTGGTGGTAATATTGACAGCACTTTCGATGTGAGTACGTTACCACCGTCAGGACGTTTATCACCTAAAATACCGTTATAAAGTAGGTAGTAAGCTACGCCATTGTGCACGCCAAGTAGTGGTGATTTAGCAGACTGCTGTAGTGCTTGCCTAGTATCGCCATACCAAATGTGGGAAGCCAGCGCATCAAAGCTGATACCCTCTCTTAAGGAGCCGTTTTCATTAAAAATGACTTCACCTAAGCGGTAGAATTTGAAGCCACTGCCGCCTATCCAGTTGACGTCTTCTGAAATACCACCTTGCTCACCATCAGCTACTTCTTTTAGGCGTGGTTGGGCGTGTGTAACTGCATGTTCGCCAAGCTCGATACCAATGAACCTACGATTCATTTTCATAGCAACAGCGGAGGTAGTAGCAGACCCAAGAAATGAATCAAGCACTAAGTCACCTTCGTTTGAAGCGATATGAATTATTCGTTGAATAAGCTTTTCAGGCTTAGGGGTAGAAAAAGGCGAATCTGGATTTAACTTCATTACTTCTCTTTTGGCATCTTGATTATGACCTACCTCTTGCCAGAGCCAAACAGACTGAGGTGTCGTTGTATCATCAACTGTACTAAGAAATCTTTTAAAAGCTGGGGTACTATTCGTACCGTCTTTCCCCCACCAAATTGAATTTTCTTTCACATGGCGCTGATGAGTTTCATAGTTGTAACGCCAAACAGCAGTCTTAGAGGGCCAGATCTCTTTACCTGTTTCGGGTTGTATGATCGCGTAATATAAATTCGGTCTTTCTTTTGAGCTTTTATTACATTTGTAGTTATCTGCTCTCCATAAGCCTCTAGAGTCATTATCAGGATTTTTATAAGCTTTATTAGACTCAATATTTCTTTTTAATTTATTAGGAGTCCAGTTTGTTTTTGACTTAGCATAAATAATCACATGATCATGATCCTCACTTAAAGACTTTGCATCATTGGATGCGGCATACTTTTTTTGCCAAATTGAATTTGAAATAAAATTACTTCTTCCAAAAATCTCATCGCACATTACTTTTAAATAGTGCGCCTCGTTATCATTTAAAGTTATCCAAATAGACCCATCTTCAGATAGTAGCTGATGTAGCAACTCTAAACGTGGATACATCATCGACAGCCATTTACTGTGCTCTAAATTATCATCATAGTGTTCAAAGGCACTTTTGGTGTTATAAGGCGGGTCAATAAAGATGCACTTTACCCTTCCTGCATGCGTAGGAATAAGTGCCTTCAATGCATCGAGGTTATCGCCTTGGATTAGCATATTGTCAGTATCTGACTCGCCATACGATAATTCTGGCACTAGCTCCACCAAACGATACGGACAGTCACGTGCTGTAGTCAACGCTTGCTCTTTATTCAACCAATTCAATATAGGCATATCGCCTCACTTCCTTCTTTATTTTCAGCCGTAAATGGCTGGCATGTTTAGTGCTTAATATTCTGAGTGGTAATTTATCATATAACCCGCTTGCTCTCACCAGATATCGACCTGTAATACGATATCTTAGGCTTTTGCTTTGGCAGAGCTACTTTAAGCTATTGTTGGATTTTTTTCAGGGTTGAATTGAGTCTTTGCGACATTACTTGTCGTATATAGATATATTGTATCTATCAATTTTTGTGGGGTGTTGGTATATTTGAGTTGAAATGCATATATCAAAAAACATAGATCATTTAAGAAGATAGATCAACGTCAACTCTATCCAAGCGGAATTATACTGATGGAACTAACCTTACCAGAACTAAGTCTATCCACAAAACAAGTCGGAAGTAAGAATAGTTACCACTTGTCCATTGAGCCGAGAAAAATTATAAATTTTGACGAGATTATTGAGGACAAAGGTTATAGCCTTATACATGATGGTGAAGTTCAATATTGTTTCGTTAGAGATAACAACAGAGTTCCTGAAGGCTTTGAATACGTTATCCATTGTGATAAACAGTTGACGGTTAACTCTTTCGATAGTGTTAAATTAAAAGAGTGGCTAAAGCACCCCAATAAAATCCATCACACGCCAGCGGAAGTAAGAGGGTCTTGGCGAAATAAATTCCACTTTAAAGAAGAAGATACGTCAAATGAAGTTTTGGGCCTAAGAATACCGCAAATATCAGCCTTATATGCCATTTTAAGTCATATAAAAGTATCAAGCCAGATGGCTACCGTTGTTATGCCAACGGGTACAGGCAAAACAGAAACCATGCTGTCTGTATTGGCTGTCGAAAGATGTGAAAAGTTACTGGTTATCGTGCCATCGGACGCACTGCGCAACCAATTAGCAGAGAAGTTTATAACGTTCGGATTGCTGAAAGCATTTGGCATTCTTGATAAGGATACATTAAATCCTATAGTAGGCATTCTCAAGCAAGGCGTATCAGCCCTTAATGACTTATTTGATATTATTGATAACTCTAACGTGATTGTCACTACCATGAGTATCATGGATGGCTATAATTCAAATGATTTATTACAAATTGCTGAGCGTTTTACACATGTATTCGTGGATGAAGCACATCATGCCAAAGCAAACTCGTGGGAGCGAGTGTTAAGTAAATTTGATAAGGCCAAAGTTGTGCAATTTACGGCGACCCCTTTTCGGCAGGATGGCAAAGCACTTAATGGCAAAGTCATCTTTAATTTCAGCCTAAAAATGGCTCAAGACCAAGGTTATTTTAAGCCTATCGACTTTTTACCTATTCGAGAATACGATCTTAAAAAAGCTGATAGAGTTATTGCACAGACGGCTGTGGCAAGATTACGTCAAGATATAGCCAATGGTCATAATCATATTTTAATGGCAAGGTGTGCGACTAAAAGCAAAGCTGAAGAGGTGTTTAGAATCTATGCTGAATTCACTGATTTAAACCCCATTTTAGTTCATTCATCAATACGAGATAAAAAAGCTATTTTAAACGCTATCATCAATCTTGAACATAAGGTAATAGTTGCTGTCAATATGCTAGGAGAAGGGTTTGACTTACCTCACCTTAAAATAGCAGCGTTTCATGATATTAGAAAAAGCTTACCTATTACATTACAGTTTGCGGGCAGGTTTACAAGAAGTTCTTTAGATAATCAGCTAGGAACCGCTAGCTTTGTAGCGAATATCGCTGATGTGACTGTTGAAGAGGAATTAAGCGATTTGTATGCTAGAGATGCAAATTGGAACAGTCTGCTTGCTGCTTATAGTACAGATGCTACATCAGAGGAGATGGAGTTTTACGAATTTATACATGAGTTTAGAGATTTAGCCAACAGTCAAATACCATTCCAAAATATCCGCTTTGCTATGAGCGCTATGGTATATCGGAATATAAGTGAAAATAGCATAGCTTATTTTGATAGGTTTGAACAAGGTTTACAAAGATTCAAAGAATGCGAATATCACTTTAGCGACTACAATGAAGCAAATCAAACTTTAGTAATCATCACTGCTGATAAAGTTAATATTGACTGGGTGAACTACAAAGAAATCTATGGTTTAAATTGGCGTTTAATGGTATTGCACTACAACGTAGAAGAAAAGCTTTTGTTTATACATGATTCAAATAGAGACGACAACTTTGATAAATTGGCTGAAGCAATCTTAGTCGCACCACTTCATATAAAGAAGATAGATGTCTTTAGAGTGTTAGATGGCATCAATAGATTACAATTACAAAACGTAGGGTTAAAAGAATTTTTAAGCAAAAGCATCAGGTTTACAATGCGTTCCGGCTCAGACATTGAAGAAGCTATAGCTGATTCAACACTAAGAAGCACTGAAAAGTCATTTGTATCAGGTACTGGTTACAAGGAAGGTGATAAGGTAACTATCGGTTGTTCATTTAAAGGCAGAATATGGAGTAAACGCCGAGGTAATATAAAAAACTTCGTCACATGGTGTGAAGAGATGAGTAAGAGCTTAAACGACGAAAGTATTGATCCGAATCAGGTTCTAAAAGCCACGTTACAACCCAAGGAAGTTAATAGCTTACCTGATAATGTACCAATCATGATTGATTGGGATGAAGGAATTTATACGGATTACTCTGAGTCGCATGTTTATTTAGAGATTGATAATCAAAGTATCAACTTATCTGAATGCTCAATTAATTTAGGCAATTGTAGCAATAATGAGATACTTTTTGAAATTGAGACACCTAGCCATAACGTTAAGTTTAAACAAACTATTATAGTTGAGAAAGTAGACGGACAGGCGCAGTCAAGATATCTGATTACTAAACTATCTACTTATCAAGCACATTTTAAGCTCAAAACAAAAAGAGTAGATTTAGATTTTTATTTCAATGATACTCCACCTTCAGTTTGGTACGCTGATGGATCACGTCTAACTGGTAATGAGTACACGACCATAGAACAAATTATGACACCATACCCAGTCGAAAAGTTAATAGCGCGAGACTGGACAGGTGTAGATATAGGCAAAGAGTCGCAATACGTTGAGCCACTAATAATTGATTCTATTCAATATAGAGTGATCAACGATTTGAAGGCTCAAGATTTTGATATTATTTACGATGATGACGGGTCAGGTGAAATTGCGGATGTGGTTGCTATTAGAGATGAGGAGTCAAGAATTTATATTCAACTACATCATCTGAAATATGCTAAAGATGGTCGTATTAGCGCACGTATTGATAATTTTTACGAGGTTTGCGGGCAAGCACAGAAGTCAGTTATTTGGAAACAAAAAAAGGGTAGCGACTTTTTTAATCATCTATTACGCAGGCAGACAAAAGTACGTCTAGGTCAATCGAGAAGTAGGATTGAAAAAGGCAGTGTTGAAAAGCTTGAAAGTTTAATGAGTATGGCTAATAGAAAGCCCATAAAGTTTGAGATTTTTATTGTACAACCTAGTCTTTCTATTGATAATCCACCTGAGGATACTCTAAGATTATTGGCAGTCACTGAAAAATATTTGAAAGAGACTGCGAATATAGACCTGAATGTTATTGTGAATGAATAAAACCGAGCTCTTCGAGAGTTTTTCGCATTTATGTAATTAGACTATATACGTAAGAAGCCTCAAGTAAATCGAAAACCTGAGGCTAAAAAGCTGTTTAACTTATACTATCACTAATCTCTAAAGTTGAATGCCTGTCTATAACCTCCAGCACATTGTCAGCCTTAAAGTGCTTGCAAATTTTCTCATAGCCGACTGCTTTACCATATCTACGATCTCTATATACCATATTGATGATTTCATCTTTTGAGTCTTCAGTAGCGTTATCTAGCACATGAGAGACCAGTTCAGCTTCATTTAGCTCACAGGCTAATAAAAATGGAGTGTACCCGTCGATGCCATGCCAGTCATATTTAGAGCTAGGATTTGCACCTTCATCAATTAGTAGCTTTGCTATTTTGCGCATTTCTCTCAAATCAAATAACTCGTAGTTTGCCTGAGAATGCTCTTTAAAAACTTCAGATAGCTCTTTAAGAATAGCCATTTCATCCGAACTTTTCATACTTTGAATAAGATAGCTCGTAACTTCCTGTCTATTAAGACCAAGGCTACCCTGTGTCTCTCTAATAAAGGCAGAAAATTCAAAATCGCTCATTCTAGCTATCGCTGTTTCTGGATCTTCAGTGATCATAGAAAACTGTTTGAGTAACATTTTTGAGTTTTTAATCGTTCCAATTAAAGATATACAGGTAGTTAATGCGTCTAAATGACCACTACCGCCTTTTTGATTGACATCTGCTCCTAGGTTTAGAATATGTTCAACGACATCAGTTCGTCCTGTCTGCACCGCACTTAATAATGGTAAAAGGTGCTTTTTAGAGGTCATTGCATTAATCGTTTTTGGCACGTACTCTAAATCTTTGAGCGTTTGATAAAACCTATCGTCTGGTTCATGAATATCAGTTAAATTCATGTGCTGTAAAGCGACTAATAAAGCTGACTCGTTGTTATCAGAGAGGATGTTGATGTCAGCACCAGTTTGTAAGAGTTGATTAACAGCATCTAGATCCTTTCGTAATGTGTTCCAAATAAGCTGTGTCGTTACTTGCTTGCTCTTACCCTTATTTCTATGAAGCTTGTCATTGTTATTTATTTTCACTTTTTTATTAGGTTTTTTGAGGTCAAGTGTTAGCTCTTCTGCGTTTAAACGTATAGGTAGAACAGCTGAGCTCACTTTATATTTTTCTGGTAGTTCAACCTTAAATTCATTGAACACCCTTTGCGCATTACTTCGCCACATATTAATTTCCCAGTCCTCGACTAGGTTTTCCTTCTTACGTTTGGTGTCTTTCGTTACTATTGTAGGTAGAGTATAGCCATACAGAGCTTGAATACTTTTTAGCTTTGTTATCAGGTTCATATCAGGAGACTCTTGCCAGCTAGCAATGACAAAACCAACTTCAATAACTTTTTCACATATATGACCAGATCTGTATAAGCTCAAATCAAACGCATCAATAAAGCGTTTTTTAGCCTGTTCTAAATCATTCTTGGCAAAACTAGCCACACTGTAGGCCAGAAGCTCCATTCTAATTGCACTGATACTATTTCTAAATTTATCATCGTTTTTTTCAAATAACCGATGAACGTAATCTGTATCTCGCGTTTCAAGGGCGAATATAGCTTCTTCAAACATTACCATAGATGAGTCCAATGACCTAGGCTGCTCAATATATTGATTAAAAATATCAGACTCATGGCTTCTTTTGAAATATTCAATAGCACGTGCAGTTAGTAAGAAAACTAAGACATTCTTCGGTGCATTTTGAGTGTTAAAAATAGACATCAAGCTGGTACGACTAGGAAGATCAGCTCCACGACGCCATGCCGTAATCTTATCTTTATCGTTCTTAGATAAAACTGCATAAAAGGTATTCCAACCTTCAATCCGTTTTTCAATAACTTTAAAAGCTGGCTCTAAGCTAGAAGAATTATCAACCATTAGTTTAACGTAGTCAGATTTTTCAAAAGGCTTAGTCCTTATCCCTAAAAAATAAATAATATTAATTAGATTAGGGCAGAAGAAAGCTTCAAGGATCCAAGGTCCAATATCGTCTCTATTTCGCTCTGATAGATTGTAGGTTGCTACTACCTTCAGATAATCGTCAAAAATTTGAGCAACTAAAGCCTTAAGCTCATTCTCGACTGATTTTTTTAGCTCAACTCGTTCGATAACTTTATATATATGTATATTGATAAGCTGGTCAAGCTCATTCTTACTTAGATATAGATCATGACATTTGTTATCTAACGATTCACTATCATTCTTGCTGTCAATTGCTCTAGCAATAGCTCTTACTACTTCAGCAGGGAAGAAATAAGGGGTTTTCTTAGTGCTTGTATTGCTCATTATGCATATCCTTCTTTTGCATGTCTAATATCATTAATAAAATTCTTAAGTGCCCTATGATCGCTCGGCGTTTTAGAAAAAGTAACAGACTGTCTGCATGGTGCAACGATCTGATTGTGTTTTTGTTTCTTTCTAAATAACCAGCCTTGCTTTACAAGGCGCTTTATATGATGATTGAAATCTTTGTTAGTCGAATATCTCATATTTTTGAAAGCAGATGTGGCTTGCTACCGCATCTGCCTCTCCAAATTAATTATATTTGAATTTATTTAGGCTTTGCATTTCCGCGATTTGATCCTGACGAATTGCTTGAACCGTTCTTAGTTGGCCAATTCCCACCGTTACCTTGGTTCGAAGTTGGCTTTGCTTGTATAGACTTACTCATGGTGTCGCTCCTATTTTGTGTATGCCTTTAGTGGCCTCTATATAGTCTCAAACATTTGAGCGACCACCCACTGGGTTAGTGCCGTAAAAATTTTTATTTGTGATTAAATGCTTTATAAACCGTTTTCTGGTTGTAATTTTTGAGTTTTTTAAAGGAATTAGCAGTATGGATATAACAAAAATAGATAGTGATTTGGTATCAAAGATTATTGAACTAAGCCAAGACGATGCGATTACAAGTAGACCAGAAGGCGTTGAAGAGCTTTATGAAGAGTTTTTAAGTAAGTTTCCAAAAAATAAAATAACGGAATTAACTCAGGAGCAATACTGTTTAGGTCAAGGATCTATCACAGATAATTATTGTCGATGGATAGAGCGTGAGCTACAGCCTATGTTTGGTCGTTATATGCCGGGCACGGCGAGAGGTCATCTACTTTATCTACAAAAAGATGGAACACTATATAAGCATCAAAGCTTGAGCGACTTAAGTGACGATGACGCATTAAGTTATGTTCTTAAGGTACATCAAGTGATAATCGATGCTGACGTTAACGCTGATATCACTTGGATTGACCAAGATAATGAGGTATATGATCGTGCAGGTGTAGAGCCTAGATGTGTTATGGGAGCAGGACGTCGTGCTCGTTTAGTATCTATATACAATCCAGACATTATCCTACCTATTTCCTCTACCGTTCATATCAAGCATTTTCTGAAAGCGTTAGGTCTTCCTGAATCGGAAATACCTCCTTATAAAAATGTGATCCAACGCTTATTAATGCTTACTGATGTATACCAAGCTATTAAAAAAGAACATAATTTAGATCTCACTCCGCATCAGTTTATGTTAGTTCTTTATAGTGATAAGTTGGGCATTAAACCAAAGAAAGTGACAGTTGATGCTAGTTCCCATGATGAATTAAATGAGCCATTAGTCGCGAATATTTCTAATTATAGTTCTCTTAATCAGATTCTCTATGGACCCCCAGGTACAGGTAAAACCTACTCAACCACATGGCGGGCTGTTAGCTTAGCAGATCCCGAATGGTATTTTGAGCTAGAAGAACAAGATTTAGATCCTGATGATCAGAGGAACGTTACTAAGGAAAGGTACGATGAGCTCGTATCAGAACAGCGTATAGCTTTCACTACCTTTCATCAAAGCTTTGCTTACGAAGACTTTGTTGAGGGAATTCGGGCAAAGACTGATGACGACGCAAAGCAAATTTCCTACGATATAGAAGACGGGATATTCAAACAGATTGCAGACCGTGCGGCTAACATAGTTACTAGAAATAAAATAGAAGGATTAGCTGAAAAACCAAAGTTTTGGAAGATATCGTTAGGTGATGTATGGCAGAAAGAGCTGCGTGAGTATTGTTTTGATAATGATGAAGCTCGTATAGGTTGGGGCTATACGGGTGATTTAAGTACTAATTTATCAGAACGTAGTCAACAAGAGAAAGACTATTTAAAAGGTATGGGTAGTAATGACAGGTCTTCTATTAAAGATTTTTCTGAAAACATTGAAATTGGAGATGTGTTGCTTTGCCTTAAGGATCAGAAAACCATACGAGCTGTTGGTATCGTCACGTCAGACTATGTCTTTGATACAAGCTTCAAGGGTCTCGCAGAGTTTCACCATACTCGCAAGGTGAATTGGATTCTACGAGATATTAATTTTGATATATATACCTTAAATAACAGTACAAACTTAACTCAGAAAACTTGTTATAAAATTAATAGATTTACGTGGGATGATTTAGCTAAAAGTTTGGAGCATCAAGATTACTCACTAGATAGCCAGTCTATAAGTAACTCGCCAAAAGCTTCAAAAAATCACGTACTGATTATTGACGAAATCAACCGCGGCAACATATCTCGTATCTTCGGTGAGCTTATTACATTACTTGAGCCTGATAAGCGTAAAGGCGGTACAGATGCGCGCGAAGTTATACTGCCTTATTCTAAAGAGAAATTCTCAGTGCCCTCAAATCTTTACGTACTAGGAACTATGAATACCGCTGATAAATCTCTCGCACAGCTGGATTTAGCATTACGCCGCCGATTTGATTTTATTGAGCTATTACCTAAGCCTGAACTATTAGATGGCATAACAGTTCATGGCATTGTTGTATCTGAAGTATTAACAGTAATAAATCAGCGTATTGAAGTGCTGTTAGATCGTGAACACACCATAGGTCACTCGTATTTTTGGTCTTTGAAAGACTTGGATTCAGATGACGAAAAAGAAATTGAATTAGGTAATATTTTTAAGAGACGAATTATCCCTTTACTGCAAGAATATTTCTTCTCGGACTGGGAGCGTATTAGTTGGGTATTGAATGACCCTAGCAAACATAACTCAGAGCAATTTATTCAAACTGGGGAGATAACTCCGACCGTTAGCGAGTTATTTGATAGTAGTATTAAAGGTCTAAACGATCGTCGTTACCTTATCAATGAGACTGCTTTTAACAATCCCGAATCCTATAAGAAAATATTAATCGAGCTTAAGTCTAATTCTTCGGATGTCAAAGCATGATTCAAGTCAGAGAATATGCTCAGCTGACTACCGACCAGACAGCATCATCTAGCTTAGATTTAGCTATTATCAAGCAAGAAACATTTGATTGGTTAGTGGAATTAAGTGAAAAAGAGAGCTATGGACGGTTTATTACTTATAAGCGTCCAAATTACTTACAGTTGCATTCTTATGTAGGTTATTTGGAAAGTCCTTGCGGCGAAGGTATTGAGATACTACCAAAGACAGGATTAGGTGCTCAAGAGTCAGATAAGAGCAGAGAGGTCTTATGCAAAATGCTAAGCTCCGTATTAAACCTATCCTATAAAGAGGCTCAATCTGCCAGTCTCAATCGAATGAACCTACCTATTCATGAGTGGATATACTACCAGTTTTTATATTTGCTAAAGGAGCTGGTAGCGTCTGGGCTCAGATTTGACTATCAAAGAATTGAAGAAGAAAGTAGATTTATTCGTGGCCAGCTTGATATTACAGTTCAACAAAGGCAAACGGTTGGCCGAGCTCATCTTTTTCATATTCGTCATGATGTCTATCATCCCAATAGACTTGAGAACCAACTAATCAAAACAGCATTGGATTACGTACAGCAGCACTGTAGGAGTTCTGAGAACTGGCGACTGGCTAATGAGCTCTCACACATCTTAGACCCTATAACGAGTCTTAGAGAGCCTCTAAACTCAATGCATAAGTGGTCAGACATCAAAATATTGCAATCCTACCGAGCGATAAAGCCATGGTGCCAACTAATACTTGAAAAGCTTAATCCAAACTTTCAAAAGGGAGAGCATCGGGGTATTGCATTGTTATTCCCAATGGAAATTTTGTTCGAGAAGTATGTAGCAAAATGCTTACGACGAGATATCAAGTCGCCCTGGCAACTAACAACACAGGCTTCTAATAAGCACATGGTGAATGACCAAAAAGGTTTAAAATCGCGCTTTCAATTAAAGCCTGATCTATTAATCAGTAGAGAAAGAAAAAATTACCATGTACTTGATACCAAATGGAAGTTAATAAACTCAAATAAAAAGAATTTTGATATAGAACAGGATGATATTTATCAGCTATTTGCTTATGGTCACAAATATTTGAATGGGTGTGGAGACATGATGCTTATTTATCCTAAACACCATCAGTTCGAAACACCTTTGGAATGTTTTCATTTAGCAGAAAAATTGAGGTTGTGGGCAATACCATTTTGTATTGAAACTGACAAAATGGTTATCAGTGAATGGGTAGAAAGGTTTCCATCTTTATCTTTAACTTAGCTTGAGTCTAATATTTCAAGCTGCTGAACTTGTTGATAAGTGCAAATTTTAGGGATCAGTTAACGTCAGTAACTTTTAATAATCTTGGTCACAAAATGGTCACCGTTTGGTCACCGAGCACTTGGTCACCGATTTTCAAGAAGCAGAGTGCATGTATGCAGACTTATAGAAAATACATTATTAAAGAGTGGACTACTTCTTAAGGGTTGATAAAGAAAGAATAACCAACCCTTACGGATAAAGGCTTTAAGCGGAAATTCAGACACAAAAAAACCTCAAGTAAACTAATACTTGAGGCGAAACTTGCTTAAACTCGAGAGTTTAAATTCGTTTTAAATATGGCGCAGCGGACGGGACTCGAACCCGCGACCCCCGGCGTGACAGGCCGGTATTCTAACCAACTGAACTACCGCTGCTTAGGTCGTTTTTAGCGTTCTGCTCTTATCAAGGAGCCCACTTCGCTAAAAGAGTGGTGGGTGATGACGGGTTCGAACCGCCGACATTCTGCGTGTAAGGCAGACGCTCTACCAACTGAGCTAATCACCCTTTAAAAAATATCATAAATAATATTTTCTAAATTAATTAAAACTGTCATATTCCAATTAATTTTTATACAGCTAAAAGCTCATTAAAGCCTCTTGCTGTGGGTGTGTATTATATACACTTCCCTTGCCCTGTCAAATACTATTTAGCCTTTTAAGGCAGTTTCTAATTAAATTTAATACTAATTCTGACAAACATTTGTTTTTGCTAGCTTTATACGTTTACGCTATACAAATAATTTCAATCATTTATTTCTTAAAGTTTGCTAATGCTTGTTCAATATCGTCTTTAATAGCGTTAGGCTTAGTCGTTGGTGCATAGCGATCTATCACGTGACCATCAGTACCGATTAAAAACTTAGTAAAGTTCCATTTGATACCGTCTGTTAACACCCCACCTCTCTGTTCCTTTAACCAGTTAAAAATTGGATGAGCATCACTACCGTTGACGTCTACTTTAGCCATCATTGGAAAGGTCACACCATAATTTTTTTGGCAAAACGCACCAATTTCATCATTACTACCAGGATCTTGGCTACCAAATTGGTTACAAGGAAAGCCAATAACCATCAAGCCTTTATCTTTATACTGCTGATATAGCGTCTCTAATCCCTCGAATTGTGGAGTAAAGCCGCATTTACTAGCGGTGTTAACAACTAGTAGTACTTTACCTTGATAGTCAGAGAGGGCTTGCTGCGTACCATCCATACGATCAGCAATAAAGTCATAAATAGTGCTCATTAGGAATCCTTAGTTTACAATTTTTTTATGATTTTAACCAACAGGTACAAAATTAATAGAATGAAAGGAAGAACCTAATCACCCTATTAACTATATTCTCTTTCTAATTATTTATCTTCTTTATCTAAATCAATAGATACTGAATTGATGCAATAGCGCATGCCGGTTGTCTCACGTGGGCCATCAGGAAAAACGTGACCTAAATGGGCACCGCAGTTGCTACAGGTTACTTCAGTACGGCTCATACCTAGGGAGTTATCGACATGCTCATCAATAGCGCTGTTGTCGATACCTTGATCGAAGCTCGGCCAGCCACAACTGGCATCAAACTTACTGGTTGAATCAAATAATTTAGCACCACAACCTTTACAGCGATAAACCCCTTTATCTTCAGTATCATTATAAACACCGGTAAATGGACGCTCCGTACCTTTCTCACGCATAACATGATATTCATCAGCACTAAGGCGTTGTTTCCAATCAGCTTCTGTTAATTGGGCAATTTCTTCTTGAGTGAGTTGACTGTCTTGCATCGTTATTCCTTATTAATTATCTATATATGGATAGTATTGAGAGTGCTACTTGCTTTTAAAGATATCGTGTTTTTTATCGTTTATACAATGGACACAAGCTAATTTTTACCAAACCTACACGTAATGATTTAGAATTTGTTTAAGAACTTAATACTTTATAAAAGCCGTTTTTATATAATGCTTTTAAAGAGCGCTTAAGACACTTGACCTATGGTATGAACGTGAGCTCACTGCTAGGTTATGACTAGTGAAATGCAAGTATAACTTGCATTTTATATCAAAAAAGACTTGCATGAGCTTGAAAAATGCAATAATATCTTGCATTAAGGTTCAAATAAAGTGTGCCCATTTATATATATGATTTAACATCAAAAACAATTATATTTATATCAATTTAGAATAAAACTAAGTCCCAAACTATTGATATTAGACAACAAAAAGACAACGGCTTAACTAAAATGGCCTGGCTAATAAGTAGCTATTAAAAAATCCTGAAAGTTAGTTTATTATAAGAAAAGGCTTAAACGTTATGAATAGTGACAAGGATAAACAGGCACAAGCTGAACGCTTGGCTCACTTGCGGCGCAAAAAGGGATTAACCGCTGAACAATTGGCCCAAGCAATGACCAAAGCAGGTGCAAAAGTCAGTCGCGGGGCTATTTCTAACTGGGAACGTGGTACTAATGGTATTGTATCTTCAAAGCTGCCTACGCTTGCCCGTATATTAGGCTGTAGTGAGGGCTACTTATTACGTGGGGATCTTAATGTTGACATCAATAATAACAGCGCTAAGACTGTTAGAAATCGCGCAACACTCAAAAATAATAAGAAGGGATATATGACAACAAACGCAACTCATACGAGCGACCAAGATGCTACTCTAGAGGTTGCTACAGATACGCACACTTCTTCTAATGAAACAGTAGTGACGCAAAACGAGCATTCAGAAGCAATAGTACACCCAGACAAACAACCTTTACTCGATAGAACAACTATGGATGGCAAACCTATGACGTTACTAAAAAAATCCGATAAGTTAAAAAGTGTCTGTTACGATATTCGTGGTCCATTATTGAAAACAGCCAATAAAATGGAAGCAGAAGGCCAACGTATTTTAAAGTTGAACATCGGTAATCCGGCACCTTTTGGGTTGCATGCCCCGCATGAAATCCTACGTGACGTTGCTATGAACCTGCCTAATGCGATTGGTTATTCAGATTCGCAAGGTATTTTTGCTGCTCGTAAAGCGGTATTGCATTACTATCAATCAAAAGGTCTACGTTCTGCCGTAGACGTGAGTGATGTCTATTTAGGTAATGGGGTCTCTGAGCTGATTGTCATGACCATGCAAGCGCTACTGAATGATGGAGACGAGGTATTAATTCCAATGCCAGATTATCCATTATGGACGGCAGCGACTAATCTTGCTGGCGGTACAGCGGTGCATTATCGCTGTAATGAAGAGGACAATTGGCAGCCTGATATTGAAGATATCAAATCAAAAATTACCAGCAAAACAAAAGGTATTGTGGTTATTAACCCCAACAACCCTACTGGTGCTTTGTATTCAGATGACATCCTCAAACAAATTATCGAAGTGGCAATACAGCATGATTTAATTATTATGGCTGATGAGATTTATGACCGCGTCCTTTATGACGATATGGTGCATACCCCTATGAGCACTTTGACCAATGATGTGCTGGTTCTTTCTTATAATGGTCTCTCAAAGTCGCATCGAATTGCTGGCTTCCGCGCAGGTTGGATGATGCTATCTGGTAGAAAACAGCACGCTACTGACTTCATCGAAGGCTTAGACATGCTGGCTTCTATGCGACTATGCTCGAACGTGCCGGGACAATATGCTATTCAAACCGCGATGGGCGGCTATCAAAGCATGAAAGAGTTGACCTCAGAAAAAGGTCGTCTGTTTAAGCAGCGTGAATTGGCTATTTCACGCCTTAATGCGATTCCAGGTATTTCTTGTACTATGCCTCAAGGCGCGTTTTACTGCTTCCCAAAGATGGATCCTGCCGTTTATCCGGTCAAAGATGACATGGAGTTTATGATGGAGCTGTTACTTGAAGAAAATGTCTTAATGGTACAAGGCACTGGCTTTAACTGGGATGCGCCAGATCATTTCCGTGTGGTATTCTTACCTAATATGGATGATTTAGAAGATGCAATGGATCGTTTAGACCGCTTCTTTGCTAAAAAACGCCAGCAATATGGCACTAACTAATTTTTAGATTTAACCGTAAAAGTTTACTGCTCAATACGGTGAATATAGCTAAAAAAACGCTTATTGGCATAATACCAATAAGCGTTTTTTCATAGGTAGTTCTAAGAAAATGATTTTAAATGAAAATTTTATTTCATTAACCTAAATTAAATTAATGAAAAACCTGATTTAAAATAACGAAACTTACTGCCGACATTATAGCTGCAGCTGGTAGCGTGATTACCCAAGCTAAGCCAATGGGCTTCATCAATGCCCAGTTGGTATCTTTATTAACAATACCAATCCCTAAAACAGCACCGACTAGCGTATGTGTACTTGATACAGGCAGTCCCATAGTTGACGCACCCATAACGACCGCCGCCGCCGCAAGCTCAGCAGAGAAACCAGAAGCAGGATGCATTTTCGCTAAGTTCGTGCCTACCGTTTGAATCACTTCTTTACCGATAAACCAGAGGCCAACAATCAATGATACGCCAAAGGTTATCATCACTGCTGGAGGTACAGCAGCATGTGAGGCAATCTCATTCGTACGAATGACATCCATAATGGCAGCAAAAGGGCCTACCGCGTTGGCAATATCGTTCGAACCATGACTAAAGGCAAATGCTGAGGCCGTAAAGACCTGCATCCAGCTAAACATAATAAAGGTCGCTTTGGTCAGATCTTCTTTATGTTTACCACGGATACTTTTGGTATAGATATAAGTCGCAAGCCAAACCAATGCGCCTACCATACCCATGAATAAAAAGGCATTTAAGTTTGTCAGATGACTATTGACGTTTTTGAGACCTTTAAAGACGACCATTGCAGTCATTACTACCGCGCCTGCTGCTGCGATAATAGGTACCCATTTTTTCAGTGCTTTTAAGGTATCTAAACCAGTACGCTCACGATCAATTTTATACAGGTTTTTATAATAGTCTGTTTCAAGATCCTCAAGCGTACAATCTTCATCTTTATAGATGTCTTGATCGTGCAGCATCGACGAGGTATATGGCAGCTTCTCGGACTCTGTCATTGCATCGAAATAAACTTTATGGTTTTCTTTTATTATTTTCTTATCGTCTTTGAGCTCAACGATTTGCGCTTCGGTTTTATCATTGTAATCAATGATGTTCTTTTTAATTTGTCCATATAGCAAATAGGCGATGACTCCACCTAATACGGGCGATATGACCCAAGAAGTGGCGATTTGCGCAATGGTTGGCCAGTTGACCGTAGAAAACGCCATTGAACTGCCGCCCAAATCAAAACCCAGTACAATGGAGCTGCCCACGACGCCACCAATGATGGCATGGGTCGTGGATACTGGAAGTCCCCTTTTAGTGGCAAATAACAGCCAAAACGCCGCGGCAATTAAAGCTGAGAGCATCACATAAATAAACTGGTTGGGCGTAACTGAAAGACCATCTAAATCAACGATGCCTTTACGAATCGTATCTGTCACCTCAGCGCCTGCGAGAACAGCGCCTGATACTTCAAATATCGCCGCCACACATAATGCTTGCGTAATCGTTAACGTGCCTGCACCAACAGAGGTGCCAAAAGAGTTGGCAACGTCATTACCACCAATATTGAATGCCATAAAGACACCAAAAGCGGTAGCCACGACAAACAATAACGTCTGCTGATGCAAGGTGTACTCCAAACCCCACCACAAAAAGTAGCCGGTCATCCCGATAAGGAGAAGAGCGAAAAATATATTAATTCTCGTATTGCCGACTGATCCGGCAGACTTTGAAGATTGGTTGCTAATACCCATAAATTGGTATGCCTTGCGTAAGCTTAGTGAAGATACATGCAATTGATGACATTGCTATTATGTGTGCAGTGACAATAATATGGCAGCGCAATACTATAGATGACGTAGACTTATATTATGAACGTGAGGTCTGACATAAACTATGGATAACATAAATTCGACAATGCCATCTCCTCTTAATATAAAACTTTAGGCACGGACTATTTTGAATAATCATCTGCCATCACATTGAGACTATTTATAGTCATTATGATAAACGTGAAATAAAACCAATGCGGCGGGCGACATATCAATAGGCAAGATAACAAGCAGCACATAAAACGAGTCCATATGAAATCGCTTTACGTGCATCACCTTGTAACTTGAGCTTTCCACTGTATGTTCGAGCACTGATGACAAGAAAAATAGGGTTGTAAATTGACGCGCAGATAGCGGCACTATCGGTCTGCGTCTATCATCGCGCCTATTATATTCAATATATGCATATAATGCATGATGAAGATGATAATTTTTTTAGGATACTGCTATTAATTAATATTATAAACGATTTTCGAGTTGTATAATCGCATGATCGAGGACTTGCAAACGGGCGTAGTGCTTGTTATTGGTCGCTACCACACACCACGGCGCAGCAGTAGTATCGGTACGTGCCAGCATATCTGCTGCCGCTTGCACATAATCTCCCCACTTATCGCGGTTGCGCCAGTCATCATCCGTAAGCTTAAACTGCTTATGCGGGGTATCCTGACGGTCATCAAAGCGTTCTAGCTGTTCTTTTTTATCAATAGCCAGCCAGTATTTCAGCACAATTGTGCCTGTTGATACTAAATCTTCCTCAAAGCGATTAATCTCCGCATAAGCCCGCTGCCATTCATCACCCGTCGTAAGATTCTCGATACGCTCAACTAATACTCGCCCATACCATGTGCGGTCAAAAATGGCGATACGGCTAATGCGATCTATTTGCTCATTAGGCAGCCGCGTCCAAAACCGCCATAAATACGGATGCTGCAACTCATAAAGCATCGGTGCACCAATATTATAAATCTGATATTCACGCGGATCGAGCGGTGCAACTACTCTTTTGATTGCCCCGCCCTTGCCCGCTGCATCCATTCCCTCAAAAGCAAACACCACATGACGACTACCACGCGCACGCAACAACTCAGCAAGCTGGGCTTGTTTCGCCGCCAGCTGTTCATGATAAACAGATTTAACCATGTCCGGGTTATCAATATCTATCAGTAGTTTGGGTATCTCTACTGGTACAAATGGAGCTGAATCATGATACAAGCTTGTATTGATAAAACTGTTGTTAACCACGTCTATATTATCAGTCGCTGTAGAAGACTTCTTGTCGCACTTTTTATCAATATTGCTAATATCATCATTAGCATCACCGTCAAGTATATCTTTAGCAGGCACGCTGCTACTGGCTAGTGCTGCTTGCATTGCCTGTAGCACTTCATGACAGAAATCGGTTGCTGCTTGTGATTTATTGCAGCCATCAATAATAACCCAATCCCCTTGTTGACTTAATAGCGTAGCGGCAACCTGATTAAACTGCGCTAAAACTTCAGCATCGCTCCAGTCGATTTGGTATAAAAATTGGGGATCGGCTTCGTCATCATTTAACCGCGCTTGTAAGGTTTCAGCATCGATATGAAACCAGCATTTTAATATCTTCGTGTGGTTAACCGCAAGGTCATGCTCAAAGGTTTGTAGTTCAATAAGCTGCTCATGTAAGTAATTTTGCCACTTCGCGATAGGTAGATTTGAGTCTGGCTGCTTATTTTTAAAATTATTGTTTTGATAAGCGTTATTTTTAGACGACTTACTTTTAACCTTAGTGTTTTTTTCGGACTTATTGTCAATTGGAACCTTAGTGGTCGCCATGCGCATGACGTTATATAACAAGTCAGCATACCAGTTGCCAAAATAGACCATCACATCTCCATGACGAGGCATGGCTTTGATATGTGCCTGCCAAATCGGCTGATGCATCAATGAGGGATAACCGATGGTCGCCTCCACCTTTAATAGACGCGGATCCACCCATTGGCGCAGCTGCGTAACGGCCGTCCCTTTACCTGCTTGCTCCATACCGTTGACCAGTACTAACAGTCCGGTGGGTTTATCAATCGTTGGCGGTGCTTGCTTTCGTGTGGCTCGCAGAGCAAATTGGGCAGTGACTAACGCCAATCTAAGGGCATCTTTATCCATTGAAAACTGACTCAGTGGATTGGGTGTTAAACGCTGATTGATCACCTCTTCGCTAAATTGTGCGCTTACGGTTTGTAATGGCTCTTTCTCTTTCGCTAAACTATCAGCCTTCTTGTTATCTGGCTTATTTTTTGACATTTTTTATTCTCACTGTCATAAGATTAATGATGATATTAGCTTAATAAGACGTATCTATAAATAATAGCACTCACCGAAACCATAAATAACGTTGCTATGTAACAGTTTGGCATTTGTATTCTGCCTTATTTTATTTTAAGGTGACATACTATAATGGTGGCATGCCAAGTCATTAACGCCTATCATCCACCTTATAACGGTTGGTTTTATAAAAACCGTCCTAAAACCAGTTAATATTAAAACCACTTTGCTTAATACCCCATATTTCTTTATAGAGGATTGTCTGCCATGTCTGCTTTATCTGAGCTACAACACCATTTAACCCGTTATTGGGCGCTGCCTTATCATGAAGATACTGAGCTCCAGTCTAAGCTTGTTGAAGTTCAAGCATGGCAACGGGCGCGTCTTCAGCGTACACATAGCGACTTATTTGAGCAGCCAAAGAATAAACCTATGGCGGACTATTTTCTTACTCAATTATATGGTGGTGGAGAATTTAAGCTATTAGCGGAACAATTAGAACGTATTTTACCTAAAGCCAAAAAACTTGAACGCTTGGCAAAAGAGACGGTTCTTGAAACCGGCAGTATGGCCATTCAAGCTGCCATTTTAGCGATTGAACTGGATATGCATTTGGCGCAATGGTTGGTATCAAAAGACTTGCCTGTTGACGAAAAGAATATGCTTGCCGCCTACCAAGCCGTTGATGAATCAGATGAGCGCCGTGTTCAAATTAACAACCTTAAAGATGTCTGCTATCGCACAGACAAATATCTCAACTCCTTTGTGTTAAAAAAGGTATTTGCAATGGCTAAAAGCACTGCCTATAGTCATAATTATCAGCCTATGTATGACTTTATTGATGCCGGTTTTAAGGCAATGAAACCGCTGGATAGTGTCACTGGTTTTATTGAACCGTTCTGCAAGCGTGAGATGAAGATTATTGATCAAGTGCATGCTGCTGGCAGTAACGGCAAGACAGCGACGTTTGGTGTATCATAGCGATAACCCAAGCCCAATGCTTTTCAATCAATAAACATAAAAACAAGTAACTGGATACCCTTATGCCTGATACCTCAAATGTTAATTTAAATAGCGATAACGCTCAGCCTGACGATAAGAAAACTGCCATCGATAATAAGCAAACTGCCAATGGCAATATTCAAGATAAACTGGTCAGAGACAGTATTGCTCATAGTCAAGACATCAGTGCCAAAGCGCAAGCGCGCCAAAGCCCAGTGCTTAATGAAGTCATCAAGAACAGTGCTGCGGTAGAAACCAGCAGTGAGGATGCTTTTACTAAGGTTGAAGACTTACCTACGGGCACGCCACAAGGTCAACAAACGACTATGCCGAGTAGTAGTACCAAAAAAAGCACTGATAAAGATACTGATAACAAGCCAGCAGCAAAACAAACGGCTTTTAATCATCGTGATGATATTAATAATCCGCATACTTCTGATACTGATGGCGAAGAAGAGACGCATTTTGGCTACACAACGGTAAATAAAGCTGAAAAACAAGCGCGGGTGTCCGATGTCTTTACTTCAGTTGCCAAAAAATACGATATTATGAATGACTTAATGTCGTTTGGTATTCACCGCTTGTGGAAGCGCTATGCCATCAGTTTATCCGGTGTGCGCGCAGGTCAGCATGTGCTTGATATTGCAGGCGGTACTGGCGATTTGGCAAAAGTCTTTAGCCGTGAAGTGGGCAAGAATGGTCATGTGGTGTTATCAGACATCAATGCTGCGATGTTAGAGGTCGGTCGTGAGCGTTTGATTAATGCCGGCTGTAATAACGTGGACTTTGTATTGGCTAATGCTGAAACGCTTGCCCCATTTGAGGACAATAGTTTTGACTTGCTGACCATCAGCTTTGGTCTACGTAATGTGACCGATAAAGATGCAGCGCTACGTGCGATGTACCGTGTACTTAAACCGGGTGGTCGCTTATTGATTTTGGAATTCTCAAAACCTATCTTTGAACCCTTATCAAAAGCCTACGATTTATATTCTTTCACAGCTTTGCCATTGATGGGTAAGGTTGTTGCCAACGATTCTGAAAGCTATAAGTATCTAGCAGAGTCGATTCGTATGCATCCCGATCAGCAGTCATTAAAGCAGATGATGGAGCAAGCAGGTTTTGAAAATTGCGATTATAATAATTTAACGTTCGGGATTGTGGCAGTGCATCGCGGCTTTAAAGCTTAAAAGTCATCGTTCTTTATCCAACATCAGAGATTCAACACGAGGGCGTATTATGCTGACTATATTACTTTTAGCAGGTGCCGAAAAGCTGATTAATATCGCTATTGGTAGTGATGAGATTACTCAGGCAGGGCTTGCTTCGCTTGCTGGTAAAGTATTGCGCCTTAATATGGCGATGCCTGAGATACAGGTAGATGTTTTATTTAATCATGAACGCCTACGTTTTGAGCCTGTTACTACTGGTGATGTGTTGGAATCGCAGCATAATAGCGCTGGTAAGCCTATAACTGATGGGCGTCTGCAAGCAGATATAGACATGGCGCGTCTTGGTCGTAGTCTTCCTGATTGTATCCTTAACGTTGAAAATCCTGCGCAATTGCTTAACTTGATGCGCGGTGCTGAAGGTAATTTGCCGATTGCTGGTGATTACAAAGTACTTATGCAAGTTAAGCAATTGGTAGCAGGCTTTGACCCTGATATCGCAGGACAGCTTGAGCCTGTAATTGGTAAGCCCTTGGCAAGTCAACTACACCTGCTTATCTCGCAGCTCAAGCGCAGTTTTGGCCATAGCGCCAAGCGTGCCTTCGAAGATGTGAGCGATTGGGCCAATGATGTCGCAGGTAGTAGCACCCCTGACCCTGTGGAAAAAGCCCAATCTGATGATTTAAAGCAGCACCTATTGAAGCTACGTGCTGATGTTGAACGTGAAGAAGCGCGGTTGAATGCTATTAAAGCTGAACAAGCGCGCTTGACCCACAATCAATAAGTAATAAATACTCCTCATCTTATCCGTATAGTTATCTAAACTGATCGTTTAGCGTAATGATTGGTTCATAGCAATTTATGTAGAGTAACTATCTATTTATAGTTTTTTTAGAGTATCTTTTTTAGAGTAATTATCGCCCATGCTACTATCTCATCGTGCCCGCCTACTTGAGCTTTGGCGCATTGCGGCAAGCTATCGAATTGACACTCATTTTTTTATTGAAGACGCGCCGCAGTTGCAGCCGCTGGCGCGTTTAATTCGTTTACATCCAGCCGCGTGGGGTAAAAAACATCAGCCGAACGCCATCAAATACGCGCTTGAAGATATGGGCACGCTATTTTTAAAACTTGGGCAATTACTCTCTACCCGCCAAGATTTAGTCCCTCCTGATATTATTACGCAGTTAATTCAGCTACAAGACCAAGTCAAACCTTTCGCGCCAGATATCGCCATTGCCCAAATTCAAGACCTTAAGCATGGCTTAGGCCAATCTATTAACACGCTGTTTGCACGTTTTGATATTAAGCCTTTAGCGGCCGCCTCTATCGCCCAAGTGCATACTGCCGCGCTAACGGATGGTCGTGAAGTGGTGGTAAAAGTCGTCCGCCCTGACATTCGTACTACAATCATTGCGGACTTTGAGCTGCTACGTGAGCTGGCAAATTGGGCATCGGCACGTATTGAAGCGGCGCGTGCGGTACATATCATTGATATTGTCGAAGACTATCGGCAAGTGATGCTCAATGAGTTGGATTTAACTCTTGAGGCAGAAAACACCACTAAGATGCGCAATAACTTTTTAGGGTCAGCATTAATGTATGTACCAGAAGTTTATGACGCGTCCAAAAATGTCATGGTGATGGAGCGTATTCAAGGCGTACCTATTTCGCAAGTACAACTCTTTGATCAGCTCGGCTACGATCGCGCAGCATTAGCAGAAAAAGGCTTAACCATATTTTTTATCCAAGTCTTTCGTGATAACTTTTTTCATGCCGATATGCATCCCGGTAATGTGTTCGTTGAGACGCCACCAGTTAAGACGCTAACCTCTGATATGTCGGCTATTGACCTCGGCCATGAGCCACGCTATATCGGTCTTGATTGCGCTATCATGGGTACCTTATCTAAAAACGATCAGCTGATAGTGGCGCGAATGTTACTGGCTGTTATGAATAATAACTTTACCACGATGGTGGATATCGTTGGCCGCGCAGGCTGGATACCGCCGAATGCTGATAAGCATGCCTTGATGCGTGATATGAGCCGTACTGTTGGCCCGATGCTGCAAAAATCTATTAACGATATCGATTTTGCAGGTGTACTCATGCAAATATTAGATATTGCCCGTCGTCATCATATGAGCATTCCGCCACAGCTAATGCTACTACTTAAGACCTTGGTACACGTTGAAGGCTTGGGTCGCGACTTATATCCAGACTTGGATATTTGGTCACTTGCCAAACCCATTTTGAGCAGTTGGATCAAAGAGCAGCTTAATCCGATGCGTAATTTGCGACAGCTACGCGACAGACTGCCGGAACTATTATTATCTGCGACCGATGTCCCTAAATTATTGGATGAAGGTATGCAAAGCCTCGCCTCACAAGGGGCACGACAAGACAGTCAACTGCGTGAAATCCAACAAATCCGCGCCGATATGCTCAACGATCGCCGCCGTGATTGGATAGCGTTAGCAGGGTTTGGGTTATGTATCACTATTGCCACACAGGTGATCGGTTGGTTATCTCCTGTCTTTTATATTTTGGCTGTCCTAGCGGTTATTTGGCGTATCTTGGCGTAGCTCTATTTACATTTTCTTCATCGGAGTTATCTATGACTACTTCTGAAATCAAACCTACTGTTACTACCGCCGATCATAGCGCTGCTATTACGGCATTGCAAAAGCAGTTTGGCAAGCAGCTAAGTATCAATCAAACTGTTCGCGAGCAACATGGCCATACCATGACATGGCTTGCCAATCAGCCCCCAGATGCCGTATTGACAGTACATGATAAACAAGATGTCGCCACAGCCGTTGCCATTTGTAATAACTATCAGATGCCAGTGATTGCCTTTGGTATTGGTTCTTCATTAGAAGGTCAACTGAACGCGCCTTATGGCGGATTGTGTATTGATATGTATGCCATGGATACTATCTTGCAGGTCAATAATGAAGATTTGACCGTCACGGTATAGCCTGGGGTTACTCGTGAGCAGCTCAATCATTATCTACGCGATACTGGCTTATTTTTCCCAATAGACCCCGGTGCGAATGCCAGTATTGGCGGAATGGTAGCGACTCGCGCCTCTGGTACTAATGCGGTACGCTACGGCACCATGAAAGATGTGGTACTTGCGCTTGAAGTGGTAACAGCGTCTGGCGATATTATTCGTACAGGGACGCGCGCTAAAAAGTCGGCGGCAGGTTATGACTTGACGCGTCTAATGATAGGTTCAGAAGGCACGTTAGGTATCGTCACCGAAGTAACGCTCAAATTATTTGGTATTAGCGAAAGTATCGGTAGCGGGCTTTTTCATTTCACGACCATTGAAGACGCTTGTCAGGCAGTAATGCTGACCATTCAGATGTGTCTGCCAATTGCTCGTATTGAACTGCTCGATGCCATGCAAATCAAAGCCTGCAATCAATATGCCAATTTAACTTTAACCGAAACCCCAACCCTATTTGTTGAGTTCCACGGTACCGAAGCTGGCGTACGTGAACAAGCGCAAACCTTTGCCAATATCATTGAAGAGTTTGGCGGTACCGATTTTGTTTGGGATACCAATGAAGCTGAGCGCAAGCGCTTGTGGCAAGCACGGCATAATGCTTATCACGCCAGCTCAGCGCTACGACCTGAGGCCAGCGCTCTATCTACCGATGCTTGCGTGCCTATTTCACGTCTAGCCGAGTGCGTAACCGCTACAGCGCGCGATGTTGAAGAATCAGGCATGATCGGTCCTATCGTCGGTCATGTTGGTGACGGTAACTTTCATGTTTTATTACTAGTGGATACTAATAATCCTGAAGAAGTCGCTACCGCTGATGGTATCATCAGTCGCTTAGCGATGCGCGCTATTGACATGGATGGCACTTGTACTGGTGAGCACGGTATCGGTCAAGGTAAGCAGAAATATATGGATCAAGAACATGGCAATGCTATAGCCATAATGCAAGCGATTAAAACGGCACTTGACCCCAAAAATATTTTAAATCCGGGCAAGATATGGCCGCAACCGTTGGCAGTTACAGCAGAATAGGCAAAATGAAATAAAAAACGCCTCTACTTTATTGGTTTAAAGTAGAGGCGTTTTTTGTTGTGAAACTGAGTTATTATATTTGATCAATAGCCATTTGCGTGAGTACACGCCCACGCGCTGTCCGCAACACATAACCTTGTTGAATCAAATACGGCTCAATCACATCTTCAAGCGTTCCACGATCTTCCGCCATTGCTGCAGCTACCGCTTCAACGCCAGCTGGGCCACCATCAAAACGTTCGTGCAAGATTTCGATATAACGTCTGTCTAAATGATCCAAACCGCGCCGATCGACTGCCAGCATATCGAGTGCACTGCCAGCGATATTACCATTTATGCTGCCATCCCCTCGCACTTGAGCATAATCACGCACACGGCGCAATAAACGGTTGGCAATCCTCGGCGTACCACGAGCACGGCGAGCAATTTCAACCGCACCATCCTCACTCATAGGCACGCGCATTAAGCGAGCCGCACGGCTAACAATCGTCGTCAAATCAGCAATATTATAAAACTCAAGACGCTGGACAATACCAAAACGATCTCGCAATGGCGAGGTTAATAGTCCTGCTCGCGTGGTTGCTGCAACTAACGTAAATGGTGGCAAATCAAGCTTAATAGAGCGGGCAGCCGGCCCCTCACCAATCATAATATCCAGCTGGAAGTCTTCCATCGCTGGATAGAGTATCTCTTCGATAACCGGACTTAGACGATGAATCTCATCGATAAAAAGCACATCACCTGCTTCTAAGTTGGTCAACATCGCGGCTAAGTCACCTGCTCTCTCAAGCACAGGTCCAGAAGTTGAGCGCAGATTACCGCCCATTTCACGCGCGATAATGTTCGCAAGCGTCGTTTTACCTAAGCCTGGCGGACCAAAGATAAGCGTGTGATCCAGTGCTTCGTCGCGCGCACGTGCCGCTTCAATAAAGACTTCCATTTGCTCGCGTACCACTGGCTGACCAATATACTCAGACAGTAATGCAGGACGAATATTACTATCCGGAGCGTCATCTTCCCCTTCAAAGGGATTAATCAAGCGATCTTGCATCATAGGTTTTATCGTTATATCAAAGGCAGAGATAATAAAGAGAGAGTAATAGCATAACCAAATCAAGTTGATAAGTCATGCAAAAGTTATGTGTAGACAGACGCACAATAAAAATAAGCGACAACCAGTGTCGCTTATTTTTATTTAACATTTTAATTAATTTTTGAATTAATGCTAGGTTACGAGCTTTCTATTGAAGCTATAAATAACAGTATCCGAATAAAGCTTATAAAAATGACAACACTTACCTAAAAACCAGAGAGCTGCTGGAGAGTCGCCTTTAATAATCCCTGCGTATCTTCAAAAATAGCACCGTTACTCTTAGCTGCTTTAATCGCCTGCTGGGCTTCTTTCTCTTTATAACCTAAACTAATCAGCGCCCCTTCTACCTCAGCAATGATACTACCTTCGTGAGAGACTGGCGCTGATTGAATGTTAAATTCTAAATTGCTGTCATCAACTTCAATATTTTTAAGTTTATCTTTTAGCTCAATTAATAAACGCTGAGCCGTTTTTTTACCAATACCCGGAATACGCATTAATGCCGTTTCTGAATCTTGTTCAACGTGCATTTTAAGCTCAGCCGCTGACATCGCAGATAACATTGCCAATGCCATTTTAGCCCCGACTCCGTTAATTTTAATCAATTGCCGAAAGACATTACGTTCTTTACGATCGATAAAACCAAATAGCAGCTGGGCATCTTCTCGCACATGAAAATGCGTCCAAATACTTGCTTGCTGATTCAGTTGCAATTGGCAAAACGACGGCAGTGGCAATTCAATATCATAACCCACGCCAGAGGTGGTCATGACACAAGCAGTTGGCGCCATTAAATATTGCACCTGTCCAGTAATCAGTCCTATCATAAATCACTACCTACTTAAAAAAAGAGAAATAAAATAAGCCGCTGTTACACCGAACAGTTTGCCTTCATAACGTTACTGGTAAAAATCAACCATACCTTCAAGGCTAATCGGACGAATCTTGTCTGCTTGTCCAGCTGAACCAAAGGCTTCAAAGCGATTGATACAAATATCTGACATCGCAACCATTGAGGCTTTGAAGTATTTACGCGGATCAAAGTCGCTAGGATTGTGTGCTAAATACTGACGAATCGCACCGGTTGATGCTAGGCGTAAATCGGTGTCGATGTTGACTTTGCGCACACCGTGTTTAATCGCTTCCACGATTTGTTCAACAGGCACGCCATAAGTCTCGCCAATATCACCACCATATTCATTAATGACTTGTAGCCATTCTTGCGGCACAGAGGAAGAACCGTGCATGACAAGATGGGTATTAGGAATACGGGCATGAATTTCTTTTACCCGCTCAATGGACAAGATATCGCCAGTAGGTGGACGGGTAAACTTGTAGGCACCATGGCTGGTACCAATAGCAATTGCTAGGGCATCGACGTTGGTATCTTTGACAAATTGCTCGGCTTCATCAGCACTGGTCAACAGTTGCTCATGACCAAGTACACCTTCTGCGCCAGAGCCATCTTCTTCTCCGGCCAACCCCGTCTCAAGGCTACCTAAACAGCCAATCTCACCTTCAACGGAAACGCCGCACGCATGGGCTAACTTGACCACTTCTCGCGTCGCACTGGCATTATAATCATAATTCATCGGCGTTTTACCGTCTTCACCTAGCGAGCCATCCATCATAACCGATGAAAAACCAAGCTGGATTGAGCGCTGGCAAACTGCTGGCGACATACCATGATCTTGATGCATCACCACCGGAATATGTGGCCACTCTTCAATTGCAGCTGTAATAAGATGACGTAAAAATGCTGAGCCTGCATAGCCACGCGCACCGGCACTGGCCTGTACAATTACTGGTGAATTGCAGCTGTCCGCTGCCATCATAATCGCCCGCATCTGCTCTAGATTATTCACATTAAATGCAGGGACACCATAACTGTGTTCAGCGGCGTGATCTAAAAGTTGACGTAAAGATATTAAGGCCATAAAGCACTCTCTAATTGAGTTTCAAAAATGATTAAATATTCAATAAGCTTGCTAGGTAGTGCTGTACTATTTTAGCAACTCTTGTTAGGCGCCGATTATAGCAAATTTTGTCAGCCTCTCGCAGGGGTTACGCTAGTATTTATTTGTCTGGCACATCCTCTCATTATTTGATCAAAAGTTTATAAAAGCTGAAATGGAGCAAACACAAAAAAGCCTTGGTAATAACCAAAGCTTTTTAGATGCACTTACTCAACTTTTTAATAGTATCAAAAACTAATACTGTTGATCTGCAGGAACTTTTTCTTCTGCATTAGCCGCTACGTTAGAGGCACCATCAGAAACAGAGTCAGCCCCATCCGAGACTGCTTCAGCTGTATTTGCAACGGCGGTGTTGGTACCATCAGCGATTGCTTCACCAGCATTTTGTGCACCATCAGAAATCTCAGTACCAGCATTCTGAGCAGCGATTTCAGCTTCAGCTGACGCAGCTTCAGTATTGGCTGCAATATCATCACCAGCTAACTCAGCAGTATCTCCAGCTTCATCAGCAGTAACTGCCGCTTGATCTTTGGTTTCTTGGCTACATGCAGTGACTGCAAAAGTACCAGCAAGAACGCTAGCAAGTAACAAATGACGTTTTAACATAATAAACCTCTAGTAAATAATGCATGTCAAAATACATGGTAGCGTCATTTTATAGACAGCATTTGAGACATGCAATAACAACTTTCAAAATATTAACAAATAGTAACTGCTTAATAGCAAACAGTAATCGTTAGTTACCAGCTCTGCCAATCTACTATTAATGGCTTAACAATATAGCAAACTAACCCGCTTTAAGTAACTGATAGTCAAACTTACAGCTATTAGTGAAGGGTTAGTATAAGTAGTTACGAAGCTTGTAAAATCATCATACGTCACTTCAGTTATTCGCCAAATGTTGTATTCGTAGTCTTATTCAATGCAAGTCTAAACCTCTAACGCTGCTACTGCTGGTAAAATCTTACCTTCTACAAACTCTAAGAATGCACCGCCACCTGTTGACATATAGCTAACGCCATCTGCAACTTGATATTTATCAATTGCCGCTAGCGTATCACCGCCACCCGCAATAGAGAAGCCTGCGCTATCTTTTACAGCGTTGGCCAGAATTTCAGTACCTGCGCCAAAAGCATCGACTTCAAACACCCCAACTGGGCCATTCCACAAGATGGTTTTAGCATTGATAATAGCTTCTGCTAACTTCTCAGCACTTTGCGGGGCGATGTCTAATATCATATCATCGCTAGCAATAGCATCCACCGCTTTAACGGTAGCTTTAGCATTTTGCAAAGAGCCGGTAAAATCAGCGAAATCAATCTCGTTTTTATCAGCAACGACGACATACTCAGGCAATAATATTTCAGTTTTCTGCATAATATCGCGAGCAGTATCTAATAAGTCTGCCTCGTATAGAGACGCGCCAACGTTATGACCCTGTGCCGCTAAGAAGGTGTTGGCAATTCCGCCACCCACGATTATTTGACTGCATAACTCTGCTAAACTATGGAGTACTTCCAGCTTAGTAGATACTTTTGAGCCGCCAACAATAGCCAACATAGGCTGAGCTGGTGTCTCTAGCGCATGGGTCAATGCATCGAGTTCCGCTGATAGTAGTGGCCCTGCACAGACCGTTTTACCCGCTTGGCGCATCGCTTGAGTAACGCCTTCGGTTGAAGCCTGTGCTCGGTGCGCTGTGCCAAAAGCATCCATCACGAACACATCACACAAGCCAGCATAAGCTTTAGCCAAGGCAGCATCATTTTTCTTCTCGCCTTGGTTAAAGCGGACGTTCTCTAACAGCACGACTTCGCCCGGTTGAATGGTTACACCTGCGCTCAGATAGTCACTATTAAGAGTCACTGGCTGCTTAATTTGCGTGCTCAATTTATCTGTTAGATAATCGGCAACGGGTGCTAGCGAATACTGTGATTCTGGCTTACCTTCGATCGGACGGCCTAAATGTGAGCAAACAATGACTGCTGCGCCTTTTTCTAACGCTAATTTTATGGTTGGCAAACTGGCTTGTAAGCGTGCATCACTGGTTATCTTGCCGTCTTTGACAGGGACATTTAAGTCTTCACGAATTAATACTACTTTTTCTGCTAAAACCAGCTCACTCATACGCAAAAAATTCATTACCTGCTCCTATTTTAGATATTAATTTGTTATTTATAGACACTGTTATTTATTAACGATGCGGTTGCTAACGGCACACTCTTATTGATTTATAAAGATTTGGTTATAAAGGTTTGATAGCTTTAGGGCGTGAGTGTAGCATAAGGCAAACTTTTCTAGACTGTTAATCAAACAAAATTTAGCCACTAATTAATAACTGTATTGATAGTCACTACTTGATAGCTACTATAACAAAACCAAAGATCCAGTAACATTTCGTGGTGGTACTAGGCCTGTGCGGCCTTTATTATAGATAAGTAAACAATAATAACTATGTACATCTACTTACCCACTAGGAGAGAATAATGAGCATCGATTTAGGTATTGCCAAACAAAAGCTATTAGCACTTAAAGAAGAATATGAGACCCGTATTGATAAGATAAAATATGATATCCAACATCCGCAAGACGAGCTTAATAAAGATTGGGAAGACCAAGCCATCTCTATCCGTCAAAACGATACACGCCAACTCCTATCAGCAGAAGCACAACAGAACCTTATCTATGTTCAAGATGCGCTAAGCCACATCGAAAACGGTACTTATGGTGAATGTGAAGTATGTGGCGAAGAAATACAAGAACAACGTATGCAAGCCGTCCCTTACGCGACTTTATGTATGGAACATGCTGAGTAATGTCAGCTCAATTACAGGCTACTCAAATCTATTGTAACTACTAAGAAGGGGCGCACCATTCGGTAAGCGCCTGCTGCCATTGCTGACAACGCACAGCTATTTTATCCACGGGAAAATCCATAATATCGCCAACGATTGCAATATAAGCAAGTGTCAACCCTGCCAATTGACCAATATTTTCAGCAGTCAATCCACCAATAACACAAATATCAATTCCATTATCAATACCCAATTGGCAACCAGCAATCAGCTGTTGATGGCTAATAGTGTTCGCATTGGGCTTAGTAGTGGATGCAAAGACCGCACCCATCGCTGCATAATCTGCCCCATCATTTAGTGCTTCTGTGACCAGCTCAATATCGCCATGACAAGTGCGACCAATAATTTGATTGGCTGCCAGTTGTTGTTTAGCGGTACTGATATTGCCATCTTGCTGACCCAGATGAACACCTACCCCAAGCTTAACGGCCAAGTCAATGTCATCATTAATCACTACTTGAGTGTCATATTTATGAGCTAAAGCGACCATTTGCTTTGCTTCATTAAAAAGCTGCTGCTGGCCATTTTTTTGTGATAGAACTTGCTTGCGCCGGATTTGCAACAAGCCTATCATCCCTGTTGCTAAGGCTGCCTCTAACTTAGAATATAGTAGCTCGAACTCATCATCATTGGTAAGTAAGTAGAGTTTAGGGGTTAATAACTTAGGCGCTAAACGTTGAATCATGTTAATCCTTTAGCATAATACAATTAAAAAAAAGAGCTGTTATATCGAATAACAACTCTGTTAATTTATATAAATAAATCCAACTCGCTAAACTTATACTGTCCGGCGCGAGGAGAGACTGTTTAAGATGTTCTTCGCATCACCCCAGCGAGTATCTGAGCTATTAGCACCTAAAATGACAATAATAGCAGGCCTATTATTTACCTTGGTTTCCATGACTACACAACGACCGGCTTCGTTAATAAAGCCTGTTTTTGAGATACCAATCGGATAGTTACCTGAGCGCACTAAGCTACTGGTATTGCTTGCTTTGTAAGTGCGGTTACCACTTGAATAGTTGGCAACAAAGAAGTCGTAGCTTTTAGTGGTAGAAAAGCGGCGAATAACATCATAATTACCTGCTGCACGTACCATTTTGACTAAGTCATTTGAGGAAGCTACATTACGTGCATCAAGACCCGTTGGATCACCGAAGAAAGCAGTCGTCATTCCTAAATCTCTAGCTTTGCGGTTCATTGCACTCATAAATGCACTATAGCCACCTGGATAATTTCGAGCTAAACTTTTTGCTGCTGGATTTTCTGACTTCATCAAGGCCATCAACAATAGCTCAGCACGATTCATGCGATCGCCTGACCTAAGGTTTGAGCTTGCGCGTTTGGGGCCAACAAAGTCTTCCGGATCTAACGTGATTTCTTCACGCATGTCGAGGTTGCCATCTAAAACAACCATAGCCGTCATCAGTTTAGTGATGCTGGCCATTGGGCTTGCTGTATTCGCATTTTTTTCATAGATGGACTCACCAGTCTCCGCATCAATGACCGCCACACTGCGCGAATTGGTGCTGATCGGTATCATATCGCTGCTACCAAAACTGCCGCGATAAGTGGTGTTAAAAGTATTGTTTGCAGTACCAACGCTCTTATTAGCATTGGTAAGCTTAGTCGTACCGTAACCATTATCGACTTTTTTAATACCAGAGCCATTGGACTTCGACATAATATTACGAGCTTCAGATAGACTACTCGCCCCGCCCCAACTCACACGAGCACTGGATTCAGCACCATTGATCGTCAATGCAGCTTGTGCAGCAGTACCTAAGCTTAACGAAATCATGGCAGCAATTAATCGCTGTTTGGTTAATGGTAGATGTTTCATTCTTCCTCCGGCTATGGCTGTAGCATCAACAAAATAAAGCGAGATGCAAGTAACATACGTAGCGATTATGGATGTGTTTATAGAGACGCGTATAGATAAGGATGCGTTTGTAACCACTCGTATAGAGTTTTTGTACTTTTAGTGTATCATGGTTTGCATTCAAATTTAATCTCCTGAACTGGCCACAGCGAATTTTTTTGTATATGGTCAATATTTGCTACACTTGCTTTGGGTTCCGGTAATGTTTATTAACACTAAGCTAATAAATAGGGGTTTTCATAATAGCCTAGTGAAGTTGGTATAAAAGCAGCCAGTGGCAAAAGATTCATCTTATTATTATTGAATATTGTAAACTAAATATCTTCAAACATACTGTAAAATGATTCAGCAGCATAAGGTAAAATCAATGTAATTTCACCTTAATTGAGCAATCGATAAGAGTATAACTATGATTCAAGTATTAGTAGTGGATGATCACGATTTGGTGCGGATGGGCATCAGTCGTATGTTAGCCGATAGCACTGATATTGAAGTGGTAGGTGAAGCGGACAGCGGTGATATGGCGATTAAACTTGCCAAACAGCTGCGTCCTGACGTGGTATTGCTAGATGTTAATATGCCCAATATTGGCGGACTTGAAGCCACCAAGCGTTTGGTACAATTGGATATGGGGATTAAAATCTTAGCCGTCAGTAGTATGGCAACCCAGCCCTATCCATCGATGCTCCTTAAAGCTGGGGCCAATGGTTATATTACTAAAGGCACCCCGCTAGATGAGATGATTCGCGCCATTAAAAAGCTTTATCAAGGTGGTCGTTATTTTAGTAATGATGTTGCTGAACAATTGGTAGGGGTTCTATTGTCAGATAACGCCGGCTCACCGTTTGACTTACTCAGTGATCGTGAAAAGCAAGTAGCAATGCTAGTCGTTAATTGTCAAAGCCCGCAAGAAATTGCAGACCAATTATTTGTCAGTGTCAAAACTATCAATACCTATCGTTATCGCATTTATGAAAAAGTTGGCGTCGATAGTGACGTAAAGTTGACACATATGGCCATTCGTCATGGTTTAATTCAACCTTAGGTTAAACTGGTCATACATTTGGTCGTACTCATTTGGTTGTATTATGAAAACTGCCTCTTCCGCCATTGCCACTGTGATTGATTATTTGCATCAAGGCGATGCGCTGCCCTCTCCGCAGCTCCGCCGGCTTGGGCTGACCTATAGCAGCTATCGGCTAGTCATCAGTATCTTTTTTATATTGATGAGTTACCTCACGATAAAGTCTGATGTCAATGTGTTGTTGCCTACTTTATTACAGCAAACGGCACTTGGTTTTTATTTATTACTAAGCCTCATACTATTCGGACTTTTTTATGTGGTGACCAAGCAGCTACGTCGTCAGCTAGCGTTCGGACTCACACTTGATGTCATCTTTTTAAGTTTGTTGCTCTACACCAATGGGGCACCAGATTTACAGCTGACTATGCTTTATATGGTGGTGGTTGCCGCGAGCTTTATGCTGTTGCATGGCTCCCAAGCCGTCATAATTACTTTATTAGCGATTATTTTTGTTATCTATCAGCAGTTCTTTTATGCTATCGCTAACAGTATGAGTTTGACCAATTTAGGCGATGCCTTATTGATGTCTGTTAGCTTTTTAGCAGTAGGGTTTTTGAGCTGGTCAGTCTCTCAGCGCTTGGTACAGGTCGAAAAAATGGCCGTCAAGCACGCACAAGAGGTTGAGCGCCTTAATACTATCAACCAAGAAGTCATCAGTCAGATGCTAAATGGGGTAATAGTGATTGATCAAGGACATATTGTCTTAGCAAATGCGGCAACCTATCAGTTATTAGGCATCATCAACAAGTTAATAATACCCCATCCACACGCTCAGACACCGCCTAATAGTACTAGCTGGTACATTAGCATTTTTAAACGACAACGCAGAACAGCTGCTAATCAGACAGAAAGGCTATTGATAGCGTTCCAACAGCAAGTACAAAGTCAGCATACTTTACTGCTTGATAGCTGCTCAGCGGTCGGTGTTGGGCAATCGCGCAGCTTTATTTATGAGTTGCCGCCTACTCCCACTGCGTCAGTCATGAATAAGTTGCGTGTCCAAATTATTCCTTTAAAAGATTACAGTCAACTGGTATTACTAGAAGACTTGCGCCGCGAGCAAGCTTCCGCACAACAGCTAAAACTAGCCTCTCTTGGACAATTAACCGCCAGTATCGCACACGAGATTCGTAATCCTTTGGCAGCTATATCGCAAGCCAGCCAGCTGTTGATGGAGGATATTGTTGACAGTGTAGAAGGAAACGATAGCGCATCGGCTCCGACGCTGCATAATGACGATATAGCGGGCAATCACGAATTATACAAAATGATATTTGCCCAGACTAAGCGCGTTAATCGTATTATTGAAGACGTCTTAAAGTTATCACGGCAACAATTGCCCAATCAGCGGCCGATAGCCCTTGCAGATTGGATGCCACAGTTTTTAGACAATTACTTTCGTGGTCAGGACGTATTTTTACAAATCCATTCCCAGCCCATTATCCGCTTTGACACCCATCAGTTAGAACAAGTGTTAATTAATCTCATTAACAATGGCCTGCACTATAGCAGTTACGCCCATCCTCACGCCTATGTTGAGGTCGAAATTCATTGTGCTCAGAACGATGTTATAATTGATGTTTTGGACACTGGTGCCGGCATTGATACTGCCAATTTAGAGCAATTATTCAATCCATTTTTTACAACTGATAAAGCTGGTACAGGATTGGGACTTTATTTATCACAAGCTTTTAGTGAGGCCAATCATGCACGCCTACTATACGTACCCGACCATGAAAAAACTTGCTTTCGCCTAATTATTCCCGTGGTGTCTTGTCCAACAAACCCGAACCCTAAGCAATAAAACACTGGTGAGGCAGTTTGCTATTAAATCATTTATAACACCTATTTTATATGCTCTATATTTCAGTATTGAATGATAGAAGTTATTTATGAAAAATAAGAATTAGTTTTAAACTATAAAATTCGATTTCGAAACATAATAAACTCCGCCATAATTTTGCAAATTGTACCAATTAGACAGATATGAGGTTATGTATGACAGCAACTGCGCTGGTCGTCGATGATGAAGTAGATTTATGCCGATTGATGCAAATAACCCTGACTAAAATGGGTATAAAAAGCGACATCGCTTATACGTTAACCCAAGCCCAAACCTACTGGGAAACCAATCAATATGACTTTTGCTTGACAGATTTAAATCTGCCTGATGGTTCAGGGTTAGAGTTGGTCAAGCAAATTAGTAGTAGCTCCAGCTCCCCAGTCGCTGTTATTACGGCGCATGGTAGTATGGATTTGGCGATTGAGGCGCTTAAGCTCGGCGCCTTTGACTTTGTAAATAAGCCGCTTGAATTGCCACGTCTGCGCCAGTTGGTTGAAAATGCGCTAAAAGTTATTCGACAGGATATGAATGCCGCGCCAAACGGTCGCACGCCTGAGCAGCAGTTGTTGGATAGCCGTCTAATCGGCGACTCTGCCGTAATGCATAGCCTTAAAAATACAGTTTTAAAATTAGCACGCTCGCAAGCACCAGTGTTTTTATCTGGGGCTTCTGGTACGGGTAAAGAAGTAGTTGCTCGACTCATTCACGACCTAAGCCCGCGCCGTGATGGCAGTTTTGTGCCCGTGAACTGCGGGGCGATACCCTCAGAGCTAATGGAATCTGAATTTTTTGGACATAAAAAAGGCAGTTTTACTGGTGCAGTTGCCGACAAGCAAGGGCTGTTTCAACAAGCCAGCGGTGGGACATTATTCTTAGATGAAGTGGCAGACTTACCGCTAGCCATGCAGGTAAAACTGCTGCGCGCCATTCAAGAAAAGAACGTACGGGCTATTGGTGATACCAAAGAGATGCCAGTCGATATACGGATATTATCAGCGACCCATAAAGACTTAAACCAGCTGGTACAACTCGGTACTTTTCGTCAAGATTTATACTACCGTATTAATGTGATTGAGCTCAAATTACCTGCTCTCAACACCCGTTATGATGATATTCCAGCGTTAGCCCAGCACTTCTTAAGATTAATTGCTGAAGAATGGCAGCTGGATATGCCATCACAATTAACTGATGATGCCTATCAGCGTTTGCAGCAGCATGACTTTGCCGGTAACGTGCGCGAGCTGCGCAATATACTTGAGCGCGCGATAACTTTAGCTGAAACCACAGTAATTGACGTGAATCATTTGGGTTTACCCGAAATCAATATTAGTTCGCAAACGCCAGATTTGCATTATTTAAATCATGCTTTAGATAATAATATTTTAAATACCAATGCGACTGTCACTAATAAGAATAGCACCGATGACACACCTGTAAATACTGCTAAATCCGAACAAGTTAATAATATTCAATCAAAAGCTGGAACAGTAGCCAGCCAAACACATACCACTGTTAATTTGCACCCCTATCGCACGAATAACCAACCCTACCCCTCAGCCATTCAGGCGTCTAATCCTATCGGTTTTGGTAAAGACATCAAGCAAAATGATTCTGTTGTTAAAAAGACAGCTCATCACTCTGAAGATGATCTTGTACAATCTCCATTAACGCAGGCTGATAGCGCTGCATTGCCCGCAAAAGGTCTGGAAGCTTATTTACAGGAGCAGGAAAAGCGGCTTATTATCACCGCCTTAAAACAGACCGACTGGAATAAAACTCAAGCGGCTGATTTACTAGGAACCACTTTTCGCTCACTGCGCTATCGTATGAAAAAACTAGACATTGATGAAGACTAATACAGTAATTAATAATTGCTACCAAAACTAAAAATTAGTATTTAAGCTTTTTATTCATTGCTCAAATTATTATCACTGCCTTTTTGCACAAAGCGAATACCCGATGACAGTAATTTTGGGCGTAATATATCAAGTGCCTGTTGCTCCCAACTGCGCTCGTTACCTGTTAGCGTCACATCTGGCTGGACACCAATTTTATCTATTTTTTTGCCAGTGGTAGTTAGGTAATGAGCGACCGTTAATTTTACGGCGTGCTCATCATTAAGCGGTATCACTGACTGTACCGAACCTTTACCATAGCTAAGCTCACCGACGATGATAGCGCGTTTTTGCGTCTGTAAGCTGCTAGTAAGCACTTCAGCCGCCGATGCTGAATAGCGATTTTGTAGAATCACTACAGGCAGTGATTTAAGTACTGGCGTGCCGCGCGTGGCTAAAGTCTGTAGCGGGCTTTGCCGACTTTGGACTTGCACCACCTGAGTATTATCCATAAATAGGCTCGCCACCTCCACCGCTGATGTCAGTACGCCCCCAGGATTATCGCGTACATCAAGTACTATCCCGGAGACAGGCGCATCTAAACGGGTCAAGCTATTTAGGATTTGTTCGCGACTATTATTTTGGAAGGCTGGCAGTTTAATGATGGCAATACCATCGATGAGGCGGGTCTCAATGGTCTGAGAGTGCGTGTTATTACGCTGCAAAGTAGTAGTATGTCTACGCCGACCAGCTTTGGACGTGACAACGTCCACTTGCGACCCTGCAATGCCTGTGAGCAGTTGCTCAATGTCACTACTCTGCTTATCCTCATCAAGCTTAATTTCACCAATTTGGTGCAAATAATCACCAATGGTAATACCCTTTTTATCCGCTGGAGAATTATTAATGACCTCCTTAATTATCCAATAACCCACTGCCGCTTGATACGTTGCTTTTATGCCAATATCGCCCACGTCACCTTGAGTAAAGGCGCGCAGATTCTCATAAGCTTCAGCATCCAAAAACTCAGCATGGCTGTCAAGTTTGGTCAACATTCCACTCATGGCACTATTAAAGAGCTCTTCATCATTCACAGGATTGACATACTCACGGCGTATCAAGTCTACCACGGCGACAAACGTCTTTAATGTTTCAGGAGAAATGGCGTTTAGCGAGACTTGAGCTACCTCATTTGGAATATCAGTATTGATATCGGGTATCCCATTTATGTTGTTAGACGCTTTTACACTCGCATCACTAACAGCATTAATAGCACTAGTATCCGTCCAGTCATCGATGTCATCCATCGCGGCAGCGATATCTGATAAATCATCAGCACCGTTCTCCGCGGTAACCTCATCACTTTTTAAGTTGATAAGTTGCAAACCTGCGGTAGGACTTTTATTCACTTTGGCATTGACTGATTTTTTACTGCTTGTCACTTTATTAGCAGGTTTTGCCTGAATTACAGGAGCTTTATTACTATTTTTTTTATTCGAAGCGCTAGATTTTGGTGCTTTTGAGTTACTGGCGCTACTTGCTGCAAGTGCAGCTTGAGAGTACAGACTTAAGGCCCCCAATATGCCAAACAACCCTACTTTCAATACAGGTTTATGTAACGCTAATTTAATTGCCGTCCATAATTTTGATTGGCGAGAAGCAGTGCGAGCAGATAAACGCATAAAAATACTCATATAAAATAAGGAAAATAATCGTGTTATTATTATAAGGGTATTAACCAATAACATGACAATAAAAACACAATAGCGTTAAATACGCGTGAACGACCAAGCCGGTATAAAAATGGGAACAGCGCAACCTTAGCTCATAAAAAAGGGAAGGATAACCTTTTACCCTTCCCTTACATTAATCATCAGTAAACATAACAATAACGTGCGTCTATGACAATACTGGAACCAGTAAATTCTTACCAGTCATCTCAGCGGGTGGCTTAAGATCCAGTAGCGCTAAAATAGTAGGCGCAACATCACTCAGCTTACCCCCTTCACGCACTTGTACCTTTTTATCGCCAATATAAATCAGTGGCACATGTTCAGTAGTGTGCTGGGTATGTACTTGTCCGCTAATATAATCCTGCATCTGCTCACAGTTGCCATGGTCAGCGGTAATCAACATATCGCCACCAGCAGCACGTACTGCTGTCTCAATACGACCAACGCACACATCTAGCGCTTCAACCGCTTGCACTGCCGCATTAAAGATACCGGTATGCCCAACCATGTCACCATTCGCGTAGTTCACGATTAATACGTCATATTTACCCGATTCAATCGCTGCAACCAGCTTATCAGTGACTTCAGGCGCACTCATCTCGGGTTGCAAATCATAAGTGGCGACATCAGGAGACGGCACTAAGATACGTTCTTCTCCCTCGTATTCCGCCTCTCGGCCGCCACTAAAGAAGAAAGTGACGTGCGCATATTTCTCTGTTTCGGCAATACGCAGTTGGGTTTTTCCTTGATCCTGCAAATATTCTCCCAACGTATTACTAAGGGAGGTTGGGTAATAAGCAATACTGGTTTTAGCACTATCCTCTAAAATATCTGAGTATTTGGTCAGCATCACAAAGGCAGCAAGTTTAGGACGCTTATGACGCGCAAACCCTGAAAACTCATGGTCTGGCAACACGAACGCTTGTGCCAATTGACGGGCGCGATCAGAGCGGAAGTTCATAAAAATAAGAGCGTCATTATCATCAACGGTAAACGGTGTCTCGTCACGGCCAATCACAATAGTAGGATTAATAAATTCATCCGTCTCACGGGCTTTATAAGCCGCTTGTATTGCCCCATCTGCACGCGTTGCTAAGCGATCAGCTTTACCTTCGGTCAGTAGCTCATAGGCTTTTTGTACCCGATCCCAGCGATTGTCACGATCCATCGCATAATAGCGCCCGATAATACTGGCTATCCGAACCCGACCTTCATAGTGCGCATTAAGCTTATCAATATAATCACGTAGTCGATTGATATATTTATCAGCAGACTTAGGCGGCGTGTCGCGCCCATCTAAAAAACAATGAACAAAGACATTCTTCGCCCCGTGGACCAAAGCAGAATGACACATGCCTTCAATATGATCTTGATGGGAGTGAACGCCGCCATCAGACAATAGACCCATGATATGCACGTTACCACCCAGCTCATTTGCCGCCTGTACGGCGCCAACTAACGCCTCATTTTTATAAAAATCACGGTCAGCAAGCTCACTTGAGATACGGGTTGAGTCTTGGTATAGGACACGACCCGCGCCTAGGTTCATATGGCCCACTTCTGAGTTACCGAACTGTCCTTCAGGCAAACCAACATCTTCCCCCGACGCGGATATTAACCCATGTGGATATTGCTCATAAATTTTATCTAAATTTGGCATCTTGGCAGCAGCGATGGCATTGTCTTTTTCATCTTCACGATGTCCAAAACCATCTAATATCATTAACACATGGGGTACTTTTTTATTCTGCTTATTATTAGGCTGAGTCTGATTGTCGTCAATAGACTTTGATTGTTGCTGCGTACTGGTCATAGATTACCGCTCCTCAAGTGAATGAACGCCTATCGTGCATTGTTGAAATTAATTAGAATTGATACGTATCAAGCGCTCTATACTAACACAAATCCTAAAATAGCCTAAAACTCGACATTATTAAGGGTTAAATAAAAGTTTCATTTTCATATAAATTTTAAAACTGGACAATAGTGACTATAAGTAAGAGCATTATTAACAGGACGTATCAATCTGTAAAACAGACTTGCAATCGCTTATTTCATTGGGTAAGATGGTTTTATTCTGGAGTGTTGGCTAGTAGATGTTTATTCCCTGAGCCGATAATGTTATACCTGGATACGCTACCTATTGTCTCATTGTGTATGCCTGCACCGCTTGCGGTGTCTCAGGAAACCTGCAGAGGCAGTGACGTATCCGCCCTGAACTTCACGGTTCATGGGTCACCATCTTACGGCGATACTCCGGTTGTTTTATTCAGTGACTGTCATTCATTATTTAGCAAAAGTGCGATAAGAATGATATCACTAACTACTCTTAGTAAGTAATGACATCCATAGTAGAAAGCCCCTTTTGATTGTCAATCAGAGGGGCTTTTTTATGTCTGCTTATCGCTATTTATGGATTATGGGTTGTTGTTATTTATAAATATATGACGCAGATCACACTGATCTGTCTAGTATGAGCGACTACTCTATTAAATCAATAAAACTTTAAACTGATAAACTATTCATCATTAGCAGACTTAGTAATTTTTTTCACATCTTTAGGGATGTTTTTAGCAGTACCGTCAATCGTTGTATGTTGTTTAAAGACATTACCAAATGGGTTTTGTTGCTGCTTATCAAATGGATTGCTATCACCGAATGGGTTTTGACCACCCATACCACCAGCGCCACCGAACGGGTTTTGTCCGCCCATGCCACCAAATGGATTTTGACCACCGCCCATTTGCCCACCCATCTGCTTAGCCATCATTTCCATCATTTTTTGCTGATTGTTCATGACGTATTTATTGGCCATATCTTTCAGTTTCTTTTGAACCGGTGGCAATACTACCAGTAAGGCGAGTAAATCGCTGATAATACCTGGAATGAGGAGAAGAATACCCGCCACTGCCATAGCAACACTTTTAAGCATAGTTGATTCTTGGGGACGCATCGCAGGGTTCATCATACCGCCTGCTTTCATTTGCTGCGCCATAGGGTTGAGAGCAACCATACCTTTGCGAATGAGCGAGATACCAATAACGGCGGCAATAACAAACCAGCCAAAGACCAACCAGCCACTGATAAACTGGGCCATTAAATACCACAGTAGCATTTCAATAATAAACCAAACGATGGCAATACCGACTATCTGACCCATAAAGTGTCGTCCTATAAAATAATAAAGTAAAATCTGTGCATAAATTAAAACGGTTAACTTATGATGTATATGGGGATGGCTTGCTATACTATCAAACTTGTAAGCTTTTTTTAAGTGATATGGAACACTATGGCAATTATTATTGGGATTGATCCCGGCTCGCGGATGACAGGATATGGCATTATCCAACAAACGGGGGATAAGCTGACTTATATTGATGCCGGTACTATTCGGACAGATACTAAAGAGATGCCAGAACGTCTTAAGCGCATCTTTAATGGCTTAACGCGAATTACGCAGCATCATCTAAAGTATGCTGACGAGCCTATTTATACCGCTATTGAGCAGGTATTTATGGCAGAGAACCCAGACTCAGCGCTGAAACTTGGGCAGGCTCGCGGTGCAGCAATTGCAGCAATGGTCGCTTTAGATTTAGAAGTGTCAGAATATACAGCGCGCCAAATCAAACAAGCGGTTTGCGGGTATGGTGCCGCCGCCAAAGAGCAAGTGCAAGAGATGGTTTGTCGCATTCTGAAGCTTGATGTCGTACCTCAACAAGATGCTGCCGATGGTCTTGCCTGCGCCATTTGTCATGCGCATTCAAGCCACTCTATGACTAAACTATTGCTAAATAGTGGTATGAGCGGACGCGGCGCTACAAAGAAAAAAGGCCGTTGGCGCTTAACGGAAGAAGACTTAAATAACCGACGTTAATTACTTACTCTCTTAAAATTAGAGATTTATAGAATTATTCCACCCATAAAACACGCGCACTTAGACATGTGTTTTTTGTTTTAAGCGCTGATGATTTATTGAATTATAAATCGCATTACGGATTTACTTTGTAGCGGTAGTTTCGATAATAGTATCAAGTACGTAGGCATGATCTTCATCGGTTACATCTGCTGAGTCTTTCTTGCCATCAAGTTTATAACGCTGTAGACGCAGCACTTCGTTATGGTTACCGTCATGTTGGTAACCATCGATATCTCCTGCAAATTCAGTCCACGCGCTTTCACTCGTCTTCACGCCTTGTTCATCATAGGTCACTGACTTGACTTGCAAACATGCCTGCGCGCTGTTATTCACACATGGCTTGGTTGCGGAATCCACTGCCCAAAACACCGTCTCGCCTTTACTATTATATTTTGCTTGCGCTGTCATTCTTCCTTGCCACACTAAAGTGATAGAATCACTGGTCACCTGCGTTAGCATTGGCGTGTCACCGTCTACCAAGTCCAGTTGGCTGTCACCTTCCATCAGGTCATTGAGACGGTTTTCTGCCGCATTAAGATCGCCACATGACATCTTAGTACTCATACTGTCTTCAGTACTGAGCTGGCTGCCCTGTAGCTGATAAGCGGCGCTCATGGTGTTACAGCCAACGCTATAGCTGATAGTAGCCTGTCCTTGGTTTTTATTAAAATTTAAAGTGACTTGGTCTTTTATAGTCGTCAAGGAGGTCAGCGGCTGGTTGGTGCCATCATTCGCGGTGACCAGAGACCAGCGATATTTAGACAGGTTATCAATCATTTGCTGTTCAGGAGTCATGGATGCATCCGCAGTTGCCGTGCTCATTGGGTTGGCATCCTCAGACACTACTGAGTTGCTAGCATCGGTGGTCACATCTGTACGCTCCTTCACCTCAGTATCGGCTGGTGAGGAAGAGTTTTGGCACGCTGTTAGCGCAAAGTTTACCGCCAGTAATATTGGCAACAAAGTGAATTTTAAAGTTGATGTTGATGAGCTCATAGTTAACATACCTACAAAGTTACAGTTTAATCACATCCTTATTGCCAGCCGATTTAGCTATCGAATATCACAACTTCATGATAATGCTCATGTTAAAGGAAGTTGTTAGAATAAAAGTACATAACAACAAATCGAAATAGCTTATATCATACTTGGCAGGTGCGGATTATTTGTCCACTATAACCTTGATATCACTAGATTTTGTAACGAAGTGTTTGGTTTCGTAACCTAAAGTTTTATCATCCAAACACATTTAAATATGCTCCTTCATAATTACTAAAAAACAATCTATCAATACCAGATAGCAAAATGGACAATCCAAAAGGTTGTCCATAAAGTAAAACATAACGCTTGTAAAGGTAATACCTGTTCTATTAATCTTACTCGTTATCCGCTGCTGGCTTAGCTTTTGCCATATTATGAATACTAAAACGCTCATTCATATTTTTATAAAAACGAGCAAGATTCTCACCTTGTTTGTTTGGATTTACTTTTAACACTTTACCGAAATCAAGTCCCAGATAAAGCACAATATCAGCAAAACTTAACTGGTCACCTACTAAGTACTCATGTCCCTCTAAAGCCGCTTCAAAATAAGGCAAGGCTTTAATGGCTCGCTCAATAGACTTAGGAGAAAATTCTGGCACTTGATCAACGCGCTGAGCTTTTGATGGATGGCTATGTTGAAACGCCAGCATAAAGTTATACAACACCTCAAACTCAGCGGTACGGCGCATAGCGCACACTTGTGCCCGCTGAACCACATCATTGCCCATCACTGAACGCTCACCAAAAACGCGGTCGAGATACTCACAAATTGCCTGTGAATCATTAAGAACCGTTCCATCATCCAAAATCATCACTGGCACGGTCTGCATGGGATTAATTTTAGTAAAGGCTTCGGTCATATGCTCATTACTGGCAATATCAATATCTACCACATCAAGGTCGTCCATATCATCGATATCGATACCCTTTGAAGCCAATAAAATTAAGGCTTTACGTGGATTAGGGGCAGTACGGCTTACATATAATGTTTTCATAGCAAACTCCTTGTAAGAAACAGCAAACAGCTTTTCAGTGCTGACAGGTTTCATGTTATTTTAATTAAAACGACTATTGCTTAGAAAATTCAGATGAGAGCAAGCTTTATTATAATAGCAAAAGTCCATCGACGCTTGTAAAGAGAATAGTGAAAAGCCCTACAACTTTAAGTTATAGGGCTTTTATTCTAAACCTGCTATTTAATTCTTAATTATTTATTTGGCGCAGGCGTCGTACGTAGATACGGCTTAATTTCTGTATGGCCTTTAGGATAATTGGCTGCGATGTCTTCATTCTTCACACTTGGCGGAATGATAACATCATCACCATCTTGCCAATCTACTGGCGTGGCAATATTATACTCATCCGATAATTGCAGCGCATCAATAACACGGAGAATTTCATCAAAGTTACGACCACAGCTCGCAGGATAAGTCAGAATTAGGCGTATTTTTTTCTTTGGATCAATAATGAATACGCTTCTAACCGTAGCAGTCGTACTTGCATTGGGATGCATCATGTCATACAGATTAGCGATTTCTTTATTAGGATCAGCAATGATTGGGAAGTTTAAATCCGTACCTTGCGTCTCACCAATGTCTTTTGCCCACGCGTGATGCTCCTCTAAGCCATCAACTGAAATACAAATTGGCTTAACATTACGCTTTTGGAATTCGCCATTTAGGGCGGCAGCACGACCAAGCTCAGTAGTACACACAGGGGTAAAATCTGCTGGATGCGAGAAGAAAACCACCCACTTATCCCCTGCCCAATCATAAAAGTTGATATCACCATCTGTGGTGCTAGCGTCAAAATTCGGTGCGCTATCGCCTAAACGTAAATGTGCCATGATTGTGTCCTTATTTCTCGAGATTTATGCGCTGATAACAAATTTATATTTGCCTCAGCGCGCGGTATTATTATAATTGATGTAGGAATTTTAAAGATTACGATTACCACATCGTTAAAAACTCATTTTATCTTAACAAACTGGTTATGAATGTCTTGTGACGGATTGTAATGCGCTTATTCCATTTGTAGATAAGTAAGCCAAATGGCTGTTGAGGAATTTTACATTGATTGTGATAAAAAACCCTCTTAAATCACCATTCCCGAATCCCATATACAAAACTCTCCGAACCGTCCGCGCTTACTGGTGCCACCCGCTGCACTACCGGTATCAGTCAGTACCAACTCGCCCTCTTTTTCCTCTAGATAACCCATCTCCAGCAATCTATCGTTCAGCTCTTGGGTTTTGATTCCCAACTCTTTAGCGAGCTTCGCCGTCGTCAGTTTAGAGTAGCTAGGTTTTGCACTATCTTCTGCTGCTTTGGAAACAGAAGGTACGACTGTATTCACAGTCTTATTATTAGAATTATTGACATCGGCCGTTGGCGTTGGCATAATTTTTTCAAACGACATCCGTACTTCATCACTGATACGGATGATACGTTGGGCTTCATCATAGGTATCAGCATACAGCTTCGTATCTTCATTACGATAGATAAGCACGCCCATCTCATTATTATTCACTTGGCTAAACTCGTACAGGTTTAGGCTGGTAATAATGCATTCATTTTCATTAAGATAGCATTTAGCGTGTAGATTTTTACAAAAGCTAGTACGAATAAAGGTGAGGTTCTTAAGCCAGTTAATCTCTTCTGGCTGCAAGTCATTTTTACCATAAACAATCCGAATATCAATTTTTAACCGGTTGCGGTCTTCTAACAACTCCTTAATACGGTCATTGAGTTTGAGAAATACGGTCATTGAGTTTGAGATAGGGGCTAATAATAATCAGACGGTCAGATGCGTTTTTAATCAACTCCTCTAGATGATAGGTCGTGCCACTACTATTTAAAAATTTTGCCATACGTATGTCCTCAATGTTTACTGTTAAAAATTTATTATTTATTATAAAAATGCCCACCCCTAGCGTACTAGAAATGGGCAAGCTTGCAAACTACTATTGTTCAGTATGGTTGCACGACCTCAATACTTATAGATTAGGCCGGTTTATAACTGTCACGTAGGCTTACGATTTGGTTAAATACTGGTTTCTCGCTGCTATGTTCAATCTCATCAGCTATAAAATAGCCTTCACGTTCGAACTGAAAGCGCGTGCCAGCATTAGCATTGGCAAGCGACGGCTCAACCACTGCAGACAGCTCAGTCAATGAATTAGGATTGAGTGCGGCATGGACATCGCTGACGCTACTTGGATCCTCAACACTAAACAGTGATTCATATAAACGCACGGTAGCTGGGACACCTTGGCTAGCAGATACCCAATGGATAACGCCTTTAACCTTACGGCCTTCAGGGTTATTACCTAAAGTAGCGGGGTCAATAGTTGCTTTTAGCTCAATGACATTGCCTGCATCATTTAACACATGCTCAGAGACAGCCAATACATAAGTATTGCGCAGACGAATCTCTGGTTTTTCTGGTGATAAACGCTTATAGTCAGCTGGTGGCTCAATTTCGTAATCGCCTTGGTCAATATATAGCGTTTCAGTGAATGGAATTTCACGCTCGCCCATATCGACGTTCGGATGATTAGGCTGGGTTAGCCATAAGGTTTGGGCGGTATCATCCCAACGGGCAGTAACACTATCGGCTTTTTGAGATTCCCAACTACTGACGGCTTCGCTAAAGTTAGTAATGGTTACTTTTAATGGTTTAAGCACTGCCATACCACGAGCGGTCGTGTCATCTAATGACTGACGAATACTAAACTCTAGCAGGCGCATATCGACCACACCATCGGCCTTGGCGACACCAACGCGATGGCAGAAGTCACGTAACCCTTCAGGGGTATAACCACGGCGACGCATACCAGCAACGGTAGGCATACGCGGGTCATCCCAACCATCAACGATACCTTCATCAACCAATTGCTTAAGTTTGCGTTTACTGGTCAAGGTATGGTCAACGTTTAAACGTGAGAACTCGTACTGATGTGGCGGTTGCTCAAAGCCAATTTTATTCACAATCCAATCATAAAATGGACGATGGTCTTCAAACTCTAAGGTACACAACGAATGGGTAATGCCTTCAATGGCATCAGATAAAGGGTGAGCATAATCATACATCGGATAGATACACCATTTATCACCGGTTTGATGATGCTCTTGATGCATGACGCGATAAATAATCGGGTCGCGCATGTTCATATTAGGGTCAGCCATATCAATCTTGGCACGCAATACGGCTTTACCTTCGGCATATTTGCCGTTCTTCATATCTGCAAACAGTTGTAAGTTATCGGCAACACTGGCATCACGTTGCGGAGAGGCGGTACCGGCTTCTTTATATGAGCCACGATTGTCTTTAATTTGCTCAGGCGTTTGCATATCAACATAAGCTTCGCCTTGCTCAATCAGCTGCACTGCCCAGGTATAGAGCTGGTCAAAGTAGCTAGAGGCATGTAGTGCCTCGCCTGCCCACTCAAAACCCAGCCAATGGACGTCTTTTTTGATATTATCGATATAGTCTTGCTTTTCAGCTGTGGGGTTGGTGTCGTCATAGCGCAAATGGCAGATACCATCGAACTCTTCAGCAACGCCAAAGTTCAGGCAGATAGACTTCACGTGCCCAAGATGCAGATAGCCATTAGGCTCTGGTGGAAAACGCGTGACAATTTGCTTATATTTTTGCGCTTTGACATCTTCACGAATCATATTACGAATAAAGTCATTTTTTTGTTCCACTTTTTGTTCAATATTACTCGAGTTGTCACTCATGGGGCATTGCTCCTAGCGCAAGTTATCAGGTTATGGTGCGTGCGATCACGCCTCATAAAAATTCAGAAGGGAATAATCAATAATTACTAAAGAAATATACTAAGAAAAGTTAAAATTGCCTTATTCTATCAGGTTTCACAAACGCATTAACAGCCTGATACATGACAGGCGACAAAAAAGTCGTTAGACTAACCACACCATCAACTCACCACAGTGCTATTTTAGGTGCTGCAATTAGAAAGGAATATAATATGGTAGATATGCCAGTAGTAGAACTTGACACCACTATGGGTGCGATCGTTATCGAACTTAACGAAGAAAAAGCCCCAAAAACCGTAGAAAACTTTTTAAACTATGTAAAATCTGGCCATTATGACGGCACTATCTTTCATCGCATCATTGATGGCTTTATGATTCAAGGCGGCGGTATGGACGCTGAGATGAAAGAAAAAGGCACCAATGCACCGGTTGAAAACGAAGCTGATAACGGTTTGAAAAATGACGCTGGTACCCTTGCTATGGCGCGTACCAACGACCCGCATTCAGCAACGAGCCAGTTCTTTGTGAACGTAAAAGACAATGACTTCTTAAACCATACTGGTAAAAACGCCCAAGGTTGGGGTTATACCGTCTTTGGTAAAGTCACAAGCGGTATGGATGTGATTGAAAAAATGAAAGGTGTCCCTACTGGTCGCTTCGGTATGCATGCTGATGTGCCAAAAACGCCAGTTATCATCAACTCAGCGAAGATTATTTCTGAGTAAGCGCCTTATATAAACTACTAGGATTATGATAAATGCAAAGTTTCGACCATCTGATTACCACCCGCCCTCATGAGGTGCGGCAAGTATTGATTAGCGACTTGCATTTATCACCTGAAGAGCCTGCCTTAGTGCAGGCTTTTTTGGCCTTGCTTGATGACTGTCTTGCCCTACCTGCCCTTAAGCGCTTATTCATTCTAGGGGATTGGTTTGAGGTGTGGCTAGGGGATGACGCTTATTTATCACTATCAGAGATTGAACAACAGACACATTGGTTAACCCCACTGATGATGAAGTTAAAACAACTGCGTGTTGATGGTTGTGAAGTATTAGTGATGCATGGCAACCGTGATTTTTTATTAGGTCAGCCTTTCTGTAATGTATTCGGTGGTGAGCTGATTTATGAGCCTTATACCTTACATATTGGACAGCAGCGGTATCGTTTAGAGCATGGCGATGCCCTCTGTACCGATGATAAAAAATATCAGTTCTTTCGCAAAATAATGCGCAACAGAGTAACCCAGTGGTATCTGCTCAATAAATCATTAGAAAAACGCTTGGCCATTGCCGAGAATATAAGGCAAAAAAGTAAAGAAAAAAATACTACTAAAGCCGCTCATATTATGGATGTGAATGAAGGCGCGGTGAATTACGCCCTTTATACCTTTGACGCGCTGCTACATGGTCATACGCATCGTCCTGAGATTCATCGCAGCTCTGATGGCAGAAGCCGCTACGTGCTTGGTGATTGGCGCCTGCTCGATAAAGACACACGCCAGCCTAAAGTTAGCGCTGTTATTGGTGCCATTACGACAGATATCGATACAGATATTGACAGCAATACTAATAATGCCGGATTTGGATTATTTGAATTTAAGTTTTTGCCAAGATAGCTTTAAGCTAGTGTAGGGTTACAAACTTTATAAGACTGCAAAACTTAGTAACGTTTATTAAATAACTTTCTTAAAAAAGACGTTAAAAAAAAGGGTTTGTTGACTAGTCAACAAACCCTTTTTTTAATACTACATTTATCGAACGGCTTAAACTTAAGGTAGCAAATTAAAAAAGTGCTGACGATAATGCCTAAGCTCGCGAATAGAGTCGCGGATATCATCTAACGCTAAATGGCTACCACCCTTCTCAAAGTTTTTAAGAATATCAGGGCGCCAGCGAAAGCATAGCTCTTTGATGGAGGACACATCAAGGTTGCGATAATGAAAAAATCTCTCTAATTCTGGCATTTGTCGCGCCATAAAACGGCGGTCTTGGCAAATAGAATTACCGCACATAGGCGACTTACCGCTGTCCACCCATTTATTCAAAAACTTAATAGTTTCGGCTTCTGCTTCCGCTAAAGTAACCGTACTACGGCGCACCCGATCTACTAAACCTGACTGCCCGTGTTGCTTGGTATTCCAATCATCCATACCGTTTAACTTACGATCAGATACTTTGATAGCAAAAACTGGGCCTTCTGCTAAGACATTTAAGTCTTCATCGGTCACGACAGTAGCAATCTCGATAATCTCATCATTTAAGGTATCAAGTCCGGTCATTTCTAAGTCAATCCATACCAGCCCTTTTTTACCTTGGTTTTTAATTCTAATCTTATTGGGATGGTCGCTGGTACTCATAAGCTATCCTATATTTAATATGCTTAATCAATAGTTATTAATAAATGGTTGTTAATAAATAGTTATTAGCAAATACCATGGGGTACAAATAATAGTTTAAATTGCCCGCATATGATTTGCATTGTACCTAAAACGTTACAAAATCACTGGCTGTCATAGGCGCTTTAGGCTGTATGTTAGCAAATTTTCACGCTACACTTAGCAATATTTTTTAATAGGTCACCCTTCATGGCATTAATTCGGCAACGCAGACTGACCAAACAGCAGATTCGTCGCATTGATAAACAGCAGTTATCCAATCAAGACAGCATAGATGAAAGCTTGATGGATGGCGTGGTCATGGCGCACTATGGTAAGCAGTTGGAAGTACAAGTCACTAGCTTGCCAGCCGTTATCCCTGTTCAACCCGCATTTGCACCCGATGACCCTGAACCGTTTTGGCAAGAGCTCGCATTGGGTGATATTTGGCGCTGCCACGTGCGTACTAACCTACCGATGTTAGCTGCAGGTGATAATGTACGCTGGAATGCCGATTCCAATACTGGATTTGGCCGTATAGAATCCGTAAAGCCGCGCACCTCTTTAGTTTCACGCCCCGATCGCTATCATAAACTCAAGCCCGTCGCCGCTAATGTTGATATTCTAGCGATTGTCTTTGCGCCCTTACCTGCCGCTGCGCCTACTTTGATTGACCGTTATTTAGTGGTTTGTCATCATGCTGGAGTGAAGCCATTGCTGGTACTTAATAAAGCAGATCTGTTGGCAGAAAATGATGACGCTGATACTAACAAGCTACTAACCCAATATGCAGCGCTTGGTTATGACAGCGTATTAACTTCAGTTGATTGTCCTGAAAACGTCGCCGCTAGCAATGATCAGCAAGGACTTGGCGAACTTAAACGTTATATCGATACTAAGCTGGTCATCTTCGCTGGTCAATCAGGCGTGGGGAAAAGCAGCTTAATCAATGCGCTACTGCCCGAATCAGCGCAGAGCGTTAATATCATCTCTGATAACTCAAAACTTGGTCAGCACACCACCACTACCAGCCGCTTATTACCGTTTAATCCAGAAGACTTAACCCAAGGCGGCATTGTCGATACCCCAGGGATACGTGAATATGGTATCTGGCATTTAACCCCTGACGATATTATCTCAGGCTTCGTTGAGCTGGCACCTTTATCTGGCAACTGTCAGTTCCGCGATTGTCGTCATACCCATAACAGTAAAGGATGTGCGCTATGGCAAGCGGTCGCTGACGGTGAAGTACTACAGCGCCGTGTTGAGAATTTGGTTACCTTACAAATCGAGGCTGATACTAAGCCTTATTAATGCTGAACTTTACTGACAACGAGCATTATTAAAACTAAGTTTTGCTAATAACAGTATTAGTAACGCCAATCGTTATAACAGAAGCTTGGCGATGACACGTTTACTATAGACCTTCTTAGCGGTATAATAGCGCCTTGTTCAATGTTAGATTGCGGATAGCGCCTAACAGAGCACCTATTTTTTTGGAGGTATGGTTTGGATCGTGCGCTTGAATTTGTGGGTCACCACCCATTTTTATTTGGTATATTAGCGGTACTTATCGTACTGTTCTTTGCCATTGAAAATAAACGTAGCGGCAGAAAAGTGTCGCCAAACACCTTAGGCATGATGGTTAACTCTCAGAACGCGCAACTTATTGATATTCGCGCCAAAAAGAAGTTTTCCACCGGCTATATTCAAGGCAGTCGCAATATTCCTTTTACTGAGCTCAAAGAGCGCCTAGAAGAGATACGCGCTATTGAGCATCCTGTCATTATTATTTGTGATATGGGCGTACAAGCTGGCGCTGCGATACAGATGATAGGTAAAGACAGTGTCTATCGTTTAGATGGCGGGATTGGCGGTTGGCAAGCAGGCGGTATGCCTCTAGTTGGATTAAAAGACGTTCAGGCTAAACAAACTAAAGGCAAAAACAAACCTAGTTTGCTTAAGTAGTCTAGGATATTGTAAAAAATAACTAGCGATAAATAGCCCATAAAAAAAGATACGATATAAACTAGTATCTTTTTCTATGGGCTATTTTTTTAGGATACTCATCATACTTATCTGATATTCCAGCTGAGAGAACTTGAATTCATGGCATCCATCCCCATTTTATAATGAGCGCAATCAAATATAGGCTTGTGCTTAACTTGATTGCAGCCAACCATAGCACCTCTTATAATACCAATATTGCATGATAAACTCATAAATTAACTAAGGATCGATAATGACTGTCTCTGTTAAAGTCTATACTACCCCTATTTGCCCATACTGCTCAAACGCTAAACAACTCCTCAAATCTAAAGGCGTTGAATATGAAGAAATTGGCATGCATGATATGAGCAGCGATGATCGCCGTGCGCTAATGCAAAAAACCAATAACTATCGCACTGTGCCACAAATCTTTGTCGGCGATACTTTTGTTGGTGGTTTTGATGAGCTTAATCAGATGAATCAACAAGGCAAACTTGACGAGCTATTAGCTGGTTAATCCGCTACCCTACCTTTATTAAGATGCTACTTATATTTATAGTGGTATCTTTTAATAAAGATTTAGCTGGGTGAGAATTTATTACTATTGAATTATAATTCAGAGTAGAATTACATTTTCTCAACATTTGACTAATTTATTATAGGAATTATCATGGCTGACGAACAGGCACAACCACAACTAGCGCTAGAACGCATTTATGTCAAAGACATGTCACTTGAAGTACCAGGCGCAGAGGTATTCACCAAAGAGTGGAATCCTGAGCTGGATATCAATTTATCAAGCAATGCTGATAAGCTTGATGACGGCCATTATCAAGTGATTTTGACTGTTAGTGTAACTGCTAAAAATGCTGAAGAAGCGGCATTTATCGCTGAGGTTCATCAGGCGGGCATCTTCTTATTAAAAGATATTCCTGAAGATCAAATCGGTCAAATCTTAGGTGCTTACTGCCCTAACGTGTTGTTCCCTTATGCACGTGAAGTAATCAGCGACATCGTTACTCGTGGTAGCTTCCCGCAGTTATTACTAGCTCCCGTTAACTTTGATCAAGCTTATGCTCAGAGCCAACAACAAGCACAAATAGATGCTGAAGGTAATGCATAAGTATGAAGTTAAAAGCTTCTACACTATTCAATAAAAAATCCTGCTAATAAGCAGGATTTTTTTGTTCAACTAAACGTTATTTAGCTTAACCTTTTAGCGCAGATAATATTTGCTGTTTAACCTCATCAATACCTTGCGTACCATCAAATTTATCATAATCAGGCGCAGTTTTAGCATTACTATCATCTTTAGCTTTGTCTTGGTAAAAACCAACCAAGGCTTCAGTTTGCTGATGATAAGTCGCCAAACGCTCACGAATGGTAGACTCTTTATCATCCTCACGCTGGATAAGGGCTTCACCCGTGACATCATCAATGCCGTCTTCTTTAGGTGGATTATGGTCAATATGATAGACACGACCTGAGCCTGCATGCTGGCGACGACCAGACAAACGCTTAACGATTTCGTCATCAGGCACACTGATTTCAACCACATGATTAATAACTACATCAGCATCGGCAAGGGCTTGCGCTTGTGGAATAGTACGCGGGAAACCGTCAAAAATGCAGCCATTAGCACAGTCAGGCTTAGTGATACGCTCTTTTACTAGGTTAATAATTAAGTCGTCAGAGACCAGACCTCCAGCGTTCATGATACCTTGGGCTTGTTTACCAAGCTCAGTGCCTTCTTTAATTGCAGCACGCAGCATATCGCCAGTCGAGATTTGCGGAATATCGTATTCTTTAGAGATGAATTGGGCTTGGGTACCTTTACCGGCACCTGGTGGACCTAGCAAAATAATACGCATCATTGTACGACTCTCCTCAATAGAAAATGTTCAAAATAAATAGGACTTAAGGGCAATTATTTAGACCTTAAATTAATGTTACCATAATGTTAATTAGGTACGCTATTAATTGTCCCGCTTACCTTACCTTGTGAATTTACAAAGCTCAAGTATTTTTAGTCTTGATGCGATAAATTATGGAAGATTTATCTTTTCATAACACAAAATCAGCGCCGTAGCTAAAGTCTACGGCGCTGATTTTACCAAATTTATTATCGTACTTATTTGTTAGGGTACTTGTTGATTGATCTCAACATTTACTTGATTCTGCTCAGCACTAATCACAACCGGATTACCAGACAAATCGCCTGACTCTGCAACAGCATTGCCGCTATGGCTAATGCGAGCAACGACAGCAAGCTGGGTCTTTTCTGCACGGGCTGATGCAATGGTGCGTTCAGGCATCATCGCATCCAAATCGCTTAGACTAACGCTAGCTTCACCTTGCTTAATCACACTGATTGGCAAACGCTTGGCGGCAAATGGTGGCCCGCCTTTGATGTCACGAATCGCAATAAACAAGACATCGTCGCCTTTTACCAAGGGTAATAAGCTAGAGTTAACCGTTACGGTGACATCAATACCTTCAGAAGCTTGCTGCTTCTGCGCGCTAACGTTCGCACTCAGCTCATCTAAGCTTGCCAACGCTTTAGTATGGTCACCCGGTTTGGCAGCGATACTGTTGCGCAAACGCTGAATCCAACCCTGAGCTTGATCGAAGTTACTGCCACGAGCCTCACCCATGGCCATGAGCATTTGCGCCCCTTCATGTTGCGGGTTTTTGGCCAATACGTCTTGTAAAACACGGCGGCTATTGGCATCCAATTTACCTTGATTGGCAAAAAAGCTGATCTGAGCGTAAGTAGTCGCAATCTCTTCATTGTCAGGAGATAAACGATAAGCACGTGATAACGCCTCTAACGCAGAATCAGTGGCTTCAAGCGATAAAAATAGCTCAGACAAGCGCATCCAGCGGTTGGGATCATCAGCATGACGATGGACGTTGGTTTGCATCGCTGTAATCAGTTGGCGACCATCTTCAATCGCCCATGCTGGTGGCTGGTCAATTTTACCAGTCAATAAGTCATCAGCAACTTGTCCTACTTTATCCTCAGCTTGCCACAGCTCAAATACAGGGGTGCGATTACCTATTAATAGATAAGCCAGCGCCGCCAATATTGGCACCCAAGCCGCTACAATTAGACGGCTTTTATTACTTGGGGTAACCATTGGCGCTATTTGGCGCTGGGCTTCTAATAGCTGACGCTCCAGTTCCAGCTTCTGGTTCTGATAATGGCTGTCATCAATGGTACCGTTGTCTTTATCGGTTTTAAGCTCCGCTAGACGTTCGCGAAATACCGCGACGTTGATATCCAGCAGTTGATTGTCCACAGGATTATCCTGCGAGCGCGCAGCTCGTAGCCACGGCATGATGACAATAAGAGCGAGTATAAGAGCAATCAGTAAGCTTAAAGCGATAAATAAGCCGGCAGTAGAAAAAATGGTCATTTTTTGTCCTCTGGGCTAGTGATGTCGTGGTCGACATTCTCGGCTCGCGATAATAGACGATCAAGTTCAGCTTGTTCCGCCGGCGTTAAGGGCTCAGCTGTGCTGTCCACTATGACGTCTTTTTGACCACGGGCCACAACTTGGCGACGCTTACTTTGCCAAAACCAGCCGATAATTAAGACGATTAATAATAATGGCGGAAAAAACCATAAGATCCATGTCGATGGACGCACAGGCGGCTTATAGCTAATAAAGTCGCCATAGCGCTCCTGCATATAGTCACGAATTTCGCCATCACTACGGCCATCTTTAATCAAATCAAACGTTTTCTGTTTTAAATCTTGTGCAATAGGGGCATCAGAGGCCGCAAGGTTCTGATTCTGACATTTTGGACATCGTAGCTCTTCGATTAGACCACGATATTGGGCTTCTTGTTGCGGTGAGTCAAAATCGTAAACGTCAATAGCCGCGTATGCCGTCATGCTAAGCAGACATGCCAGCATCACGCTCAACAACTTTAAGACCGCGTTGGTTGGCACACGATTAACTTGCATTTCGGGGACTATAAATTGTTTGGTACTCATTGGCATACCTCCGCAATTTGTTGCTTATCTGGACTACCACCGCTCTCATTGGCTTTATTAAGCACCATCAAACAAGGGGTAATACGATTTTGCCAATTTTCTTCATTAATCTCACCAATAATATGCTGACGAATGATACGATCACCATCAACCACAAAGGTTTCAGGTGCGCCCGTTAAGCCCAAATCTAGCGCAAACTGCCCCGATAAATCTTGAATAGACATTGAAAAAGGATCGCCGCGCTGATTTAAATAGCTAAACGCATTACCAATATCATCTTTATAATTTACCCCAACGATATTAACCCCGCGCTCGGATAACTGCATTAAAAAGGGATGCTCAATGATACAAGTTGGGCACCAAGACCCCCAAACGTTCATTAAAAATGGCTGGTTTGGTAAATTATCATTGGTCATCATACGGGTCGTGTCTGATAATAAAGGCAACTCAAAAGTAGGAACTGGTCGCTCAAGAGCCGTATTGGTCACAATTTCTACCGGTTTACCTAGGCGCATGTATAGCATAATCATCAGCCCCGCAAAGACGATAAGCGGAATCAAAAACCAGATTTTAAGCTGTTTTTTATTCTTCTTTTTAGGGCTAGGCTTTTGGTTCTCATCGTTATTCTGAGCAGGGTTATCATTAGGCATATTATCAGGAGATGTCATCTTACTTCTCCCCTGTGGACACGACTGGCAACTCTGTTTTAGGAAGCGTATCAGCAAGCAACGGTGAATTTTTCGCTTTTTTAATGCGATAGCGCTTGTCAAACATACTCAGTAAGCTGCCTAAGGTCATAATAAGCGTACCCAACCAAATCCAGCGTATAAGTGGTTTAACATAAATACGCACGGCCCATTGATTGCTACCCTCAGCAATAGGTTCACCGAGTGCCACATAAACATCGCGCATGAGACTGGCATCAATAGCTGCCTCAGTCATCGGCATCATGCTGACGACATAAGTACGTTTTTCAGGGAATAAAGTAGCTACCGCGCGACCGTCTTTGGTCACTTCAACTTGTGCTTGCATGCCATCAAAGTTACTCCCTCTGACTTCATGAAAGTCCTTCACTTCAAAATCATACCCTTGCACATGAACGGTATCACCGAGACCTAATGCTACATCACGCTCTATACTCAAACTGCTGGTAAAGGCCACCCCAATAACTGCTATGAGTACGCCAATATGCGCGGTTTGCATGCCCCAATAACTCAAACGCAATTGACCCAACCCTTTAAAGAAGTTTGGTGCATTTTTAGTTTTGTCTTTGAAATCAACCACCATCCAGAACAGCACCCAAAAGCTAAGCGCTAAGGTCACGCCAATATTGAGCATAGAGGACGGATGAACAAAGTAGGCAATGACTGCGCCCAGTATAATACTACTGACCGCAATGACCATCCCAACGCCCAAGAGCGGACGCTTATCTTGCTTCCAGCGAATATTAGATCCCATACCCATCGCTACTAATAGCAGCCAAGTCAAAGGGACAAATAACGCATTAAAATAAGGAGGACCTACCGATACCTGACCCAGATTGAAGGCGTCAGCGATAATAGGATAGAGCGTACCTAGCAATACCACTAAGGTGGCAATTAAAATAATGGCATTATTAATGACTAGAAATGACTCACGTGAAATCAGTTGATACTGACTTTCGACCGTCAAGCGCCAACCGCGAACGGCGAACATTAACAAGCCGCCACCAACGATAATGCCCAGAATCACTAAAATTACCAGACCACGGGTCGGATCGGCGGCAAATGAATGTACGGAGGTGATAACCCCAGAACGTACCAAAAATGTTCCAAGCAGACTTAATGCAAAAGCGAAAATCGCCAGCATAATCGTCCAAGCTTTAAATACCCCACGTTTTTCGGTGACCGCTAAAGAATGCAGTAGTGCAGTACCAGCAAGCCACGGCATTAATGACGCGTTCTCTACTGGATCCCAGAACCACCAGCCACCCCAGCCAAGCTCGTAATAAGCCCACCATGAACCTAGCGAAATACCCACTGTCAAAAAGCCCCAAGCCGCAAGCGTCCAAGGTCGTGACCAGCGAGCCCAAGCTGCATCCAAGCGCCCTGCCCATAATGCTGCCATACAAAAGGCAAACGGTACGACCATGCCCACATAACCCATATATAGCATCGGCGGGTGAATAATCAGACCAAAATCCTGCAACACAGGGTTAAGGTCAGCTCCATCCACGGCTAGATTTGGCAAAGTGCGATCAAATGGTGACGAGGTGAAAATCAACATCGCCAGCATCATTAACTGGACACCTGCTAAAATAATCAATACCCGCGCGCGCATAGACAGCGGCAGACCACGGCTAAAGTAAGAGACTAGCGCGCACCACGTCGCCATGATAGTCATCCATAACAACAGCGAACCTTCGTGCCCGCCCCATGTTGCTGATAACTTATAGTACCAAGGCAATAAAGTGTTGGAGTGCTGAGTGACATAGACTAAGCTAAAGTCATTATAATAAAAGCCTGCCATCAACGCACCAAATGAGGTAATCATTGCCGCAAACTGCGCCCAAGCTAAACTTGGCGCCAGACGCTGCAATGCAATTTGGTCACGCATAACGCCAAAGGTCGGTAATACCACTTGCAAAATCGCCAACACAAAGGCGGCAAGCAAGGCAAAATAACCCAATTCTGTGATTAACATACGGTCTAACCTTGTTTACCTTAATACGGTTACAGTTGCGGACTGGGCTGTTTGATTTTTTAAAACGCCCAGTATTGGTGTGGCTCTCTTTATTATCAGTATCTTATTCTTAGTAATCGATATGAGTCACTAATATTCATCACTGATACGGTTTATTACTTAATTTACATTGACGTACATTACCGTCAGTTTATTACAGAGACGTATCTACGCTGTATCGCCTGTGTAGAAGACCTGTATGCTACTAATACCATAGCCTGACTGTTGATTTACCTACTAGCTAATCTGCAAATCGATAGGTTAAACAGCCACTAAAATGACTGTTTATAATTTCAGCTTACCTCTTTATTGCATGGCTGGAAAAAACACTAAAATCAGATGTAGCCAACCTGCTAAAAATCCAGTTAAACCACCCAGCACAATCAGGGTCAGCTCGTCTTCACGAAACGCAGGACGCAATAAGTTTTGAAATTCATCAGGCGATAGCGCGCGGATACGGTCACGGAACAGCCCAAATATTTTACTAGCCCGGCTCTCATTCAGCTCAGGATCGCGCAGTGGCACCATCGTTGCCATAATCGATTTATCAATGATCGTATTTTTTAGCTGACCAAACTCGCGGCGACCGAGACCCATACGTAAAGTGGTGCTGACGACAGGTGACTCTAGCACTTGATAAAGGTGCGATTTCATCAACTCACGGGTTTGCGCCGCTCGCTCGCCATACATCATCTCATTCATGATGTTCTCAAGCGTCACCAAATCATTAACAACAATTTCAGCAAACACCACTGAAACTTCTTCTTGGCGTTTCATAAAGCCACCTTGCCAGCGAAATTGCGCCATATGCGGCAGTTGCAAGTTAATAAAAGGGAAACCACTACGACGTGCAAAAAACTTCAAATACGGGATAAAGCGCGGCTCAACTGGGTTAAACACCATCCAAATCGCAATCCAGTTAGTGAGTAAGCCCCAAACTGCAGCAAAGAACGGCACCGTCCAATGGGCTGGCACCACCAAAAAGATGAACATCTGGATAAAACCGAAAATGAGTCCAATCAAGGCACTAATATGCCAAATAAAATCAATCTCTGTTTGACCAACTTTTAGGAACATATTAACCATCAAGCGCCGATCACTTTCCATCTTATTGACAATCATCTGCCGCATATCAACCAAGTCTTCGACATGGTAAGTCAAATCAGTTACCAGTGACTGCATGATACCGGGCAACTCTTGATGCGCTTGGCTATATATCCGGCGCTTTACAGCATAAGGAATGTTATTCCAAAGCGTCTCTGAGCGCTCAAGCATAATCTCATCAATCAGCGCCTCAAGGTTCTTATCAACAGTTTCAGTGATAAAATCCGCCATCTGCTCAGGTTCCATCGCTTGAAAAAACTCATCAAGCGAACCCAGTTTTGAGAGCGTCTGATCAACGATAACGCCCGCTATCTTGCCAGCTTTACGCGGAACGATACCTTGCCAGCCAATACCCGGTAGCCCAAAAAATGGAAAACCTGGAATGCGAATACCCCGAAACTTAATCGGATAAAATAGCATTTTTAGTGCCATCCACACATGTACCCACGTTACAAACGCGGTCACTGGTGGAATGGTCAGCATGGCAAAAAATTCTGGATGCTCAGCGAGTGTCTGCCATATTGAAGTTGCAACCATGACTCTTTATGCCCCTACCTTAACGGTTATCATCGTTCTAATGCTATTGATACTGTTATTAGCTATCCGCAATTGACATTTGGCGGCTGGTTTGTTCTGGATTCTAATAAAACCGTGCTTTCAGCGATAATCAATGCAATAAATAAAAACGTCTAATTTTAGCATACTTGCTATTTATTAGCACATATTACCCTCGGTTATAAATGACTGAAGGTAACGCATTTGATTGTATTTTTTAACGATCGCTTGTAAGTGGTAGGTACAGCCTTCTCTGTAAAACCTCAGGTTTTAATGGTTGTGGACAATCAATTACGAACCATCACCACCCTCTTAACTTTTCAATTAAAAACCCATAATCATCTGAAAATCTATTACTATGCTGAATACAGCAAAGACGAGCACTTTTAACGGATGTTATCTTATAAATTTGTTCTGTTATAATCTAACGTAACTGATTATTTTTATTATTTTAAACACGGCACACGCCTTGGTACTGACTTTACATGAATAGATCGTTAACCCCAGATGCCGAACAAGTCGACCGTATTTTCATGCACCGGATTATTATCTTTGGCTTGCTTATCTTTGCAGGTTTGGCCGTTTTGCTGCTGCGTTATGGCTACCTGCAGTTGTACGCCCATGATAAATATAAGGCGCAAGCAGACAATAACCGCATTAGACTGATATCAACGCCACCGAGTCGGGGTTATATTTATGATCGTAATGGCATACTGCTAGCGGACAATCAGCCTGTTTTTACCGCTATGCTCAATCCCGATACCGTAGAGAACCCAGAGAATACCCTAGCGTTACTTGCGCCTATTTTTGAGCTGACAGATGAAGACATCATCAATATTTTGGCAAGATTGCACCAAAGTAAAAAAAATGATCCGGTAACTATTAAAATCGACCTCACTGACGCCCAGTTAGCGCAGTTTAGTGAGCGTCAGCCGTTTTTCAATGGGGTCACTATTGAAAGTAAGCTGACCCGTTCCTACCCTTATGATGAGCTGTTCGCGCACGTCATCGGTTATGTCGGACGTATTAATGATAAAGAAACCAAGCTGATTGATAAAGATCGTTATGCCGGCACTGACCTTATTGGTAAAATCGGTATTGAAGATTTTTATGAAGATATTCTACTCGGACAACCGGGACATAAAGCTGTAGAAACCGATGCTCATGGTAATGTATTGCGCCAGTTGGATACTAAGGCGCCAATTGCAGGTAATGATATTACCTTGAGCTTAGATTATGGCTTGCAGATGGTAGCCCAGCAACAGCTTGCTGGTCGCCGTGGAGCAATTGTAGCGATAGACCCTCAAAATGGCGACGTACTGGCGTTTGTCAGTAACCCAAGCTATGACCCCAATCCTTTCATCTCTGGAATCTCCTTTAGAGACTATGGCGAGCTGCGTGAAGATCTTGATCAGCCGTTATATAACCGCGCTTTACAGGGCATGTATCCACCCGGCTCTACCATAAAGCCATTTGAGGGGTTAGGAGGTTTGCATTACGGCCTGCGCACTTGGAACAGCACTATCTATGACCCCGGTTATTTTAGTTTGCCAGGTAATTCGCATCGGTTTCGTGATTGGAAAAAAGGAGGTCATGGAACGGTCAATCTCACAAAATCTATTGTCATGTCGGTCGATACTTATTATTATAAATTGGCGTATGAGATGGGCATTCAGCGCCTGCACGACTGGATGGTACGCTTTGGTTTTGGTTCAAAAACTGGTATTGATTTGCCTAATGAGAAAGCTGGTATTATGCCCTCACCGAAATGGAAGAAGGATAGCTACGGTACGGAGTGGCTGCCAGGTGAAACCATCTCCGTCAGTATTGGTCAAGGCTATTTCTTAGCCACGCCCCTACAAATTGCTAAAGCCACTGCTATCACTGCGAATAAAGGCTATCACATTACCCCGCATCTGTTGAAGAGCAGTAATGGTGCCGCAGAAGTGGCCATTATTAGAAAGCCGGACGGTAAAATCGCTTACAATGGAGAAGAGTCTGACTGGACACGCATGCAAGATACAATGGAAAATGTGATTAAACAAGGTACCGGTCGCCGTATATACACCTCCGATTACCGTATTGCAGGTAAGACAGGTACGGCACAGGTAAAGTCTATTGCACAAGGCAAAAGCTATAATAAAGCGGCACTCGATAAACGCCATTGGGATCACGCGTGGTTCAATGGCTTTGCACCCGTCGACAACCCGCAAATTGCGCTATCAGTCTTGGTTGAAAATGGCGGTGGTGGTAGCGTTGTCGCGGCTCCCATTGGTCGTGCCTTATTTGATTATTGGGTGCTACAGCGTAACAACGACCCTATTTTACCGCCGAGTGCCGATGAGCTTAAAGCCATTAAAAATCAAAAAGTACAAGATAAAGCTGAACGTGATGCCATACGTGATCAACAAGATGCGCTCAAAGAAAAGGCAGAGGCTGAGTTGACCGCCACTGCCAAGACAAAATAAAGATATTATTAATACTATGAAAAAAACATCTGCATCACCAAAACCTAAATCCAAACTTAAAACAAATCATAATAATAAAAATACAGCTGCCGGTAATGTCCGTATTATCGGTGGACAGTTTAAACGTCGTAACATTACTTTCATCGATGCCGACGGCTTACGTCCAACGCCAGATCGATTGCGTGAGACTTTATTTAATTGGCTACTAGCGGATACTCATGGTGCGCGTGTACTTGATAGCTGTGCTGGTAGTGGAGTGTTAGGCTTTGAGGCCCTATCACGCGGTGCGGCTTATTGCACCTTTATCGAAACCAATCGTGCGCAAAGCCAAATGCTCACACAAAGCGCTCAGCAACTACGCCTTATTGCCGATAGCTATCAAATTATGCATGGTGCCGCTGAGCAAGTGTTAACCCAAAACCATATAATCAATACCTCTTTCAACATTGTCTTCATCGATCCCCCTTATGCTGATAATTTATGGCAGCCGATTTTAACAGCTTTGATTACTCAAGAGTTAATAACGGCAGGAACGCTGATTTATTTAGAAGCCGATAAAGATTTGACTATACAACTGGATGAATTGGCTCTCTCTTTACGCACGACGTTGACCGCTCAAGGGTTAACCGGTTTTGATTGCCTAAAGCATACCAAAGTGGGGCAAGTTGTTGCTGGACTTTATAGACTGTCATCGTCATAATCAGACAGCTTATATCAAAAAACACTTAAAACCCTGCAAAACGTTAGGATTTAATGATTAGCAGGCGAAAATAAACAACAATGCAGCTTGCAAGCGTAAGCGCTACTGCTTATAATGTGCAGTCTGTTTTTTGAGAGCCCCGTTCCCAGATGAACTCTCAACGAATTTTAAATTTAAGGTTTTATCATGAAAACACTTAGTGCAAAACCAGCTGAAGTGACCCATGACTGGTATGTCGTAGATGCTGACGGCAAAACCCTTGGTCGCTTAGCTACTGAAATTGCTAGCCGCTTACGTGGCAAGCATAAGACTTGTTATACCCCGCACGTTGACACTGGTGACTTCATTGTTGTCATCAATGCTGAAAAAATCACGGTAACGGGTAAAAAAGCGCAAGATAAAAAATACTATCGCCACAGTGGCTATCCAGGTGGTATCAAAGAAACCAACTTCACTAAGCTGCTTGCACGTAAGCCTGAAGATGTTCTACATAAAGCGGTTAAGGGTATGCTTCCAAAAGGTCCTCTTGGCTATGCGATGATCAAAAAGCTGAAACTATATGCGGGTACCGATCATCCACATGAAGCTCAGCAACCTAAAGAACTAGACATCTAAGGATAAACTTATGGAACGCAATTACGGAACTGGTCGCCGCAAGACCTCTACCGCTCGTGTCTTTTTAGCTAAAGGTACTGGTAGCATCGTTGTTAACGGTAAACCACTTGATGAATATTTTAGCCGCGAAACCTCACGTATGGTTGTTCGCCAGCCGCTAGAGTTACTTGAATCTGGTAGCGCTTATGACATTTATATCACCGTGAAAGGCGGTGGTATGAGTGGCCAAGCGGGCGCAATCCGTCACGGTATTACTCGTGCATTGATTGAGCTTGATGACACTAATAAACCTTCTCTAAAAGCAGCTGGGTTTGTTACTCGTGACTCGCGTCAAGTTGAACGTAAGAAATTGGGCCTACGTAAAGCACGTAAACGTCCACAATTCTCAAAACGTTAATCTTCAGAACGTTAATCAAAGCTATCTCCTATCTGTTGGTTATTATTGCCCCTGCTTTTATATAAGCAGTACAATAATAGGAAAATAGATTTGCAAAGCCTTATAAGCTGTAAGCAGCTTATAAGGCTTTTTTATATCTGCATTTTGGATAAAGTTTTTGCCGCTCTTACTAGCTGAGCCAATAACTGCTAATATTACTCAAAACCTTTGTGAAAAACTCACTTGCAAAGCTGTCCCCGCTCCCTCATCATTATCATAACTTTTCAGCCTTAGTATCGATATCATGAAAGCGCCCGAACAGTTCGATCCCAGTAAAACTTCCTCAAAGACCGTCACGCCTGCGCCAAATAATAGCAAGCTTGCTAAGTCGCCTGCTATACCGGTCGGTACACCCACCATAAAGCAAACCCATAAACATACCGAACAGGCCGCTAGAAAGCCGTTCGAGGGGCGATTTTTATTGCCAAAATATTGGGGTATATGGCTGCTTCTTGCCATGATTTTGCCCATGATTTATTTGCCATTGCGCTGGCAGTTTTGGCTAGGGCGTAAATTAGGTATTACACTCTATAAGCTGGCGAGCTCGCGGCGGCGCGATACCTTGACCAACCTTAGATTGGCATTTCCTGAGAAGCCTGAGGTCGAACGCGAGCTGATGGCCAAGCAAGTTTTTGTCAATCAAGGTATCGGGGTATTTGAGACGTTATGTACCTGGTTCCGTCCGAACATCTTTACTCGTACTGTTTCTATCTCTGGATTACAGCATGTCATTAATGCACAAAATGATGGTCGGGCAGTTATTCTATTGGGCGCGCATTATACGATGCTAGACTTAGGCGGTATGCTGTGCACGCAATTTTTTCCGATGGATTGTATGTATCGACCACAGAATAATGCATTCTTGGATTGGCTCGTTTATAACGGCCGCAATGCTATCTTTGGCAAACAAATCTCTAGCCGTGACATGCGCAGTTTGGTAAGCGCCATTAAAGACGGGCACGTTATCTGGTACTCACCAGATCAGGATTATGGCCTTAAACAAGGGGTGATGGCGCCCTTTTTTGGCGTGCCAGCCGCAACGATTACTGCACCAAGACGACTGGCTAAGCTCGGAGATAAAGCGCATCCGCCAGCCGTTATGGCTCTGCATACTTATCGACAAACCCCTGATAGCTTACCTAGTGGAAAACGTCCGCATTATCATCTGACCATTACGCCCCAGTTAGACAACTATCCTAGTCACGATGAGGTCGCTGATGCCACGCGCGTCAACGAGATTCTAGAGGGTCTCATTCGTATTGACCCTACTCAGTGGATGTGGTTCCATCGTCGTTTCAAAAATGGCCCTAATGGTCGTACTGACATCTACAAGTAATATAAGCTAAGTAATATGAGATGTGATGGAAATTTGCTATACTTCTTTAGTAGTCTTTAACCCCATTAATGACACCTTAATAAAAATATCTACGGATTTTTCATGAATAATAATGACAGTGTAAACCCTTCAAATACCCAACAGACAGTAGCCAAACGTATTTTAACGGGTATTAAACCAACTGGTACTCTACATTTGGGGAACTATGTTGGCGCCATTCGCCCAGCGATTGAGTCTATCCAAGACAGTGATGATGAAGCATTTTTCTTCTTAGCGGATTATCACGGCATTATCGGTTGCTATGATCCTGCGATTATTCATGAATCTACCAAATCAATTGCGGCGACTTGGATTGCCTGTGGTCTTGACCCAGAGCGCGTGACCTTTTATCGTCAATCGGATGTGCCTGAAATACCAGAGCTGGCTTGGATTTTGAATTGTTCATGTGCAAAAGGTCTGATGAACCGTGCCCATGCTTATAAGGCTGCTGTTGATGCGAATAAAGAAACGTCAAAAGTAGCTAAAGAAATGCATGGCGATATGGAAATAAAAAACTTAGAAGATATCAACTATAATGAGTTTGATGATGGTATTAGTATGGGATTATTTGACTACCCTGTTTTGATGGCAGCTGATATTTTAATGTTTAACGCTACTCACGTACCTGTTGGTCACGATCAAATACAACATATCGAAATGGCGCGCGATATTGCTCGTACATTTAACTTTAGATACAAGCCACTATTTACTGAACCTAGCTCGGTGGTTGATGATGACACACCATTATTAAAGGGTCTTGATGGTCGTAAGATGAGTAAAAGTTACGGCAATACTATACCGCTATTTGGTGATGGTAATCCGCAAGTAAGTGCCGAAAAACAGATGCATAAAGCCATTATGAAAATCGTCACCAACTCACAGCTACCTGCCGAACCAAAAAACCCTGATGACTCCGCTATATTTGAGATTTATAAAGCCTTTGCCACTCCTGAAGAAATTGCAGCTATGCGCACACAATTCGCAGCAGGTATTGGTTGGGGCGATGCCAAGCAAGCGCTGTTTGATAAAATAGATAGTGAGATTGCCCCGTTCCGTGCCCGCTATCAAGAGTTGATGGCCAATCCAAGAGAGCTGGAAGAAATTTTACAAATGGGCGCAGACAAAGCACGACGCCATAGCCGTAAGCAATTAGATAAAACGCGCCGTGCTATTGGTATACGCCCACTTGCTAAACTTAAGTAATAGCCTGAGCTTTGAAAGCGTACCTGATCGCGGCCATACATCTATTACTGCCGATGTTTATGATATCGCCAATCCCCACAATACTGTAGCACTGCGTATCTATCAGACACCGGTACAGCACCTGCCGGAAGACTTGTATGTACCACCACAAGCGTTTGCTATTTGGCTCGAGCAATTTGTAGGACCACTAGATTTTTTATTATATTTGGTCAAGAAGAACAACGTTGATTTGACTCAAATGCCTATACTGCCTATCACTGAACAGTATTTAGCTTATATCAATGAGTTAGATACTGAGCATTTTGAATTAGCAGGTGATTACCTATTAATGGCATCAACCTTGATTGCTATCAAAACTGAGCTGTTACTGCCCACTCCGCAAACTCCTACTGATGAGTGTGACCCAAAGGCTGAGTTGATTGATCGCTTAGAAGCATACGCACAAATTAAAGAGGCGAGCCAGCGTTTGGACACTCTCCTCCGTCTTGAACGCGATGTATTCTTAGCGATGGTTAGCATGCCCAATCAAGATATTATGCGCACAGAGCTACCCAGTTACTCACCGACCTTATTGATTGATAGCCTATTTAAAATGCAACTCATACCAAATTATCAAATGCATACCATTAAGGTCGACGCTGTACCGCTGGCTGATCGGATTGTGAGTATTAGTCGTCAGCTAAGTATAAATGGCGCATGTTTATTTTATGAGTTGCTTGATAAAAGACAGGGTAGAATAGGAGCAGTGGTTAGCTTCGTGGCGGTGTTAGAGCTGATAAAAAGCCAGATGATAGAAGTAGTCAATACTGGCTTAGCCGATAAGAAATTAACTAAAGATAATACTAATCAAAAAGCTGAAGAAGAAGCTACTAATCTTAATCCATTAACCTTACAGTGGATAACCTAGAGCGCATTTAAAGACCATCGCAACTTCTTCAAAGCATCCTTTCTACCAAACCTTTTTTAAAGAGCAGTATAGTAATGACAATATCTAGTGATGCTACAACGGATAATGATAAGCAGAAAGTCTCAGCAGTTCTAAATCAACAAGACAAAGATATCAATAAGTACGAAACGATTAGCAAGTATATCGAAGTACTCCTTCACACCTCAGAAGCGCCGCTTACTGCAAATGCTCTAAAAAAATATTTGTCACTATCTAATAAAGAGCTGCAACTGGCACTGGATCAACTTCAAGAACGTTTAGAGGCTGGTGTATTGAGCCTTACTGAAACGGCCAGCGGCTACCGCCTACAAATCGCTGATGGCTATAGCGCGCTCATTCAGCGCGTATTTCCCCAGCGCCAAGAGCGGCTCAGCCAAGCACTACTAGAGACCTTAAGCGTCATTGCCTATAAGCAGCCAGTAACCCGTAGTGACATCGAGTATGTACGCGGTGTAACCTTATCGAGTAACATCTTACGACAGCTTTTTGATAAAGGCTGGATTATAGAAAATGGCCATAAAGATACTTTAGGTCGTCCGGCATTATTGCACACCACTCCTCAGTTCTTAGACGCTTTTGGACTGACTAGTTTAGATCTGCTGCCACCAATGCCGGATATGACAGTAACTAATGCAATAACTTAAAGGTCTGACTCTATAAAAAAAGACTTGTTAAGTTGATAAGTTCCTTTTAAATCTCTCATTAAGGCCAAACTTAATAAGTAGTAAGCTATAACTCATACATACTCAAATGTCTGTTAGCTTTATTGTTTAAAGTTTAGCGGTGATTAGTACTTATTGTCTTAGATAATGCATCTGTATGATATTGACACATTCTATAGGGGAGGTAGCTCGATTAGTGACTCTAACTGATCGATTCACTTCGAAATACTAAAGCTTGGATGGTACGTCACAATCGAGGATATAGCTTCCAAATTTATATCGAGTATTTTTTATACCAGACGTAGATAATCAATCAATTGACATCACTAACGTAGTCAATCGTAACCAAAGTCTTTTCTTACTGAGTACTGATGAGATTGACTAAGCTAGTAGCTGACTATAAAAAATGCCAATACAGACTGTAACTGCTATCAGTATTAAACTTTCATCTCCGTAATCCCTATTGGGATCATGAGCGTTTTAAAACTACTTTTAGTTTACGCCTAAGTAATAATACAGGATAAAATGAATCATATATTAAGTGCATATGGTCTTTTAAATAAAAAAGCATTTTCTGTTGCTTAAAGATAAATGCATAATTATAGCTTTTTTCAATTGCTTTACTAAAACTATTAAACTCTTTTTCTTTAAGATAATACAAAGCAAGTGTATAATACATAGCAGACAACTTTACAGACCAATCTAAATCCTCAAAGCCTTTAATTTTTCTTGATTTTTCTATTGTTTGCCGCATGGAAGCTATAAACTTTAATTGATTATCAATTTTATTACTAGCCATTGTTTCAGACCAAGAGTTTTTTGCTGCAAGCCGATAGACTGAGCCTACTTCAGGAGAATAAACGAATTTTCCAAAAACAGCGCAATATAACTCGATAAATGTATCACTTACAGGTGCACCGATAAACGCTTCTTCAGCATTGATGAGATAAGATTTCTTCACCATATATGAATGGGTCGGTGCAAACATACCTGGAACATTCAAAATATCTTGAGCTGTTACACTCTTTTCATTAGGGCCGTAATAACAATGTAGATCGGATAATAGCTCACCATCACGCAATCGCTCACCAGGAGCTACAACCATAGATATAGATTTATCACTCATCATCAAGTTGAATTGATTTTCGATCTTATCTTCATTAATCCAATAATCATCTCCTTCACATAAAGCAATATAATCACCATCAGATTCTTTTGCTGCAATTAGTATAGGTGATATTCCTTGACTGTACTTATTCTCATCTTGGTAAATACATTTTATTATATTTGGATATTTTAACCTATAACCTTCAATAACTTCTTTTGTTCCATCTGTAGATTTATCATCATGAATTAAAATTTGGTAAGGAAATGAAGTTTTTTGTACTAAAAAACTTTCGATGGTTTGACCTACGTAATCCTTTTGATTATATGTCGTACATAAGAATGTAACTGATGGGCTACTCCAGTCAGCTTTAACTCTATCTAATATTTCAAACTCGCTGAGTAAGTTCACTATTATTCTACCTATTAATTAAATTTATAAAATAAATTATTATTGATTCATTTCTACAAAAAATAAAACCAATTACGGTATTAAGATTAAAAACAAATATATTAAATTACGACTAATTACTTATAACTTAAAAAATATCAACCTTTTAGCTAACTCATAGCTTTTGTACGCTTTCTTTTTATTTTATTTTTAACATTCCCTCTAATAAAGCTTGAAGACAAGCTACTTACTGCCATTACTATCGTTCCCATAATCATTAGTACAAGAAATATAACTGGCCGAGAAAAGTTATTCGTTTCTGGATATAGATACTGCATTAGCAATGCAATTAATGTTACAGCTAATACGATAATCAATATATCATTAAATAACCACTTCCAATGTAAACCTGGTGCGAAATAATGATGTACGATAGGCGTCCAAACCAGTCCCCAAACTACTCTCAGTATAAACCATGTAATACCAGCACCTAATGCTCCATAGTTTAATGCAGCATAAACTATAATTGGCACTTCAACAATTGCTGAAAGAGTAGCACCTAATATATGTAGTTTTAATTTACCATGTGCTATTTGCAAATAATATTGAAAAGCTATAATTGCTAAAATACCATTACCTAGAGCAAACCAAAAAAGTATTTCTTTTGACCAACTGGCTGCTTCTTTGTTCCCTGTCCAAGCATAAATTAATGGCTCCGCAAAAAAAGCAACCATAATAGAGACTGACATTGATACCCAAGTCACAAGCTGCGTTGCATTACGATAAAGGACAAGCATATCTACTTCTGAACCACCTGATAATAGATAGGTCATACGCGGTTGTATAGCATTACTAATAGGTCCAGTAATGGCGTTAATAGCGGATGCTATTATAACGACTAAACTAAAGTATCCGAACTCTGCAAGAGTTAGAACACCTGATAAAATTAATTTATCTACTTGAGAGACAAATATCCAGATACCCGCTGTATAAGCTACGCCCAACGCAAAAGGTGCAACAGATTTAACACTATCCCAATGAAATGAGATGACATGAATAGGTACTTTGGATATCGGTAGCTTCGTATAAAAACGCATCATTACAACAACAAGCTCAATTGATCCAATAACAAGCTGATACTCAAAGAAGTGTTGTATATCATTACTAATAAAGATTAGTAATATTAAAGCGCCAACGAACTTAAGTGTCATTAAAAGAATATTAGCAATGTTTAGCCAAACTTGGTCTTCAAGACCATTAATACCGCTACGATATAAGCCCGAAAACCAGCGCAGGCCAATCATTACACCCATTAGTTTGATACAATAGGCTATCACATCAGTTGAGAGTAGCTCAGCATTGATCCAATCATTAGCTAACCACGTACTAGCAAAATAAACACCGGAAATAGCAATTAGCGCTAAACCGAAAAATATTATTTCGAAACTTTTTAATAACTTTCGAAATTCATCAAAGCCTTTCGTTTTGCCACGTGCATGCGCAATTTGTCGACCTAACGTTGGTGTTAAGCCTATATCTAACAGATTCATCCAAGTTTGCAGCAAAGCAAAGAAACCTACTAACCCATAAGCTTCTACACCCAAGTGCTGTAAATATAATGGTGTAACAATTATACCAATCAGCATTACATATGCTTGGCCAAAATAATTAGCTATAGCATTTCTTTTTAGAGAAGGATTTTTCAATGTTTTCTCTTAAATTTCCATTTTTATATTATAATTTTTAAAACACGATTAGATTGTACGTACCGTTCTTTAAGTTAATTATTTTATAATTTTCTATTAATGTATGAGTAAGTAATTATTATAGTCTTCAATATTATAGTTATGGAGTACGATAATTACTTACTAGACTTCGACACAAAACAGCAGTTCTTTAATAAATATTTTATAACCTTAATAGACTTTTTGCTCTTTAATTATTTTTGCTAGTATGCCACAATAAACTCCAAAATCACGATAATTTCTTATTATCGAACTTAAAGCACCAATAGCTACACCATCTTCAGGAATTACATTTGATAGCACGACTGATCCTGCACCACCTGTAAGTAGAACTCTCATTAAATTTATTACCTAAAATAATTGAAGTACTGGAGTAATACTACCCTCTAATAACTTCATTAATTAAAAACTCAAAAAAAGCTTTGGCTTTGCTTGTAATAGCCTAAAAACGCCATCCTACCTCAGATGCAGACTCAAAATAAAACCAAGTTCTAATCAGATTAACATTATTAGTTTGCAGTGCCCCTTAATTCTCTCTTTAGAAAATACATTGCCGTACATCTTATTCACATAATCAGTGAATGTGTAAAGTATCAATGGAAGTGATCTAAATTATCTTTATTTTTAAAAACGCTCAATGAATGTTATAGGTAGCAGTAAGGAACGCATGCGTAAAGCTTGGCGCCTTGGAGATCTGATGTAGTAGTCCTTTATATTCTAATACGCCATTGATATTAGGTTTACAGTGGTAAGGATTGACTATATCAATGATAATATGAACTATTTTTTATTTAATATCTAACCAACTTGATACTAAGAGGTCAGCTTCTTCATTGCTAAATTGCTGTGTACCTCCACTTGGGTAAAAGGTAATTTCACCAAAACTTATTTTACCTTCATTATTATATAAATCTACTCGGCAAAAAATAAATGGATTAGCTATTTTTTCAGCATATTCAATCATCAGTTGTAAATTATCAGGCTTTTCAACTAAGCTTTCATCGAAGTTCTCTCTACCAACTGTGAAATCTTGTAGATTAAATTGTTCATCATATATGTTTCTTTTAGAATTTGGATTATGTTTACCATCTTCTGATGCCGTATCTGTATCAACAAATATCAACTTAACCTTACCGTGAAAACAAAAAAACCTATAATCTAGTAGCGTCGATTGACTCTCAATAAAGTCTTCTACTAATATCTTAGGTACAATATTTTTATAATTCCACTCTCTAGTTTGATGGTAATAATTTACCTTTAAAGCTTTATTAAATTCTTTATTGAAGCGCTTTCTATTAAAACTACTTTCATTTTTTGAATCAAAAAATGCATTAACACCTGAAACGTGATTACATTTTATAAAAAACTTACCATTCATTTCACTAAATGGCACATCTTCGGCAGTATCATAAACACCTCTGATTGGATTAGATAAACAACCTAAACCAATTTCATCTAAATATTTATGTACTTCAACTTTATCACTACACTTTGTCATTAAAGGTGTTCTATAATTTATCTTTAACCACCATAACTTCTCATTGAATGTAATTGGATTTTTTAAATTTAACTTAAGTTTTGTAGCATCATAATACTTCATCTTTGCATATAGATCATCACTAATAACACTTGAATAATTAGCTTTAACGTTATTAAGTAAGGAATAGAGTCGACCAAAAAATATATTAGTATGGGAAATATCTCTAAACTTACGCTTGATAAAATAAGTCATTGAACAACCTTTAATTTTAGAAACCACATTTGAAATACACAACACTTTTAATCACAGTGTTTTAATAATTAACAACTTATAAATTGGCTTACAATACTCTTTATATAAAAATCAAACTATGCTAAAAACAAAATAACTTGCTTAAAACAGGTTAATTCAGTTACTGACTGGATTTTTACGTTAAGCCTCTTGCATAAGTCATAACTGAAGCTCGAAATTGATATAAATATTATACTTTTTATTAGCAGATATTTAATAAAGTTACAAACCCAATAACTGTAGCGTCATACAATAAGTCCAAAATAGAAATAGTATCATACTTTCAAAGCAAGTAAAGCGAAATAAAAACGATGACCTATTCAGGAGACTTTCGTAATCAAGCTATTAAAAAACTTCAAACAGCAAGATATAAGTATTCAGTAAGCTTGTGTGTTCTATAGTATTAGCAGAAGCATACTACAGCGCTGGCTCATAGACTCTAGCATCCAAACCACCAGATACAAAGTGCCAACCAGTATATCTAATGAAAATATTTAAAGACGTGGAACAATATCCAGACGATTATCTGTATGAGTGAGCACAGCGTCTAAACTGTAGCAAATCAGGCATGGGCTATGCTTTGAAAAGATTGAATATTAGCAAAAAAAAGATATAGGCATAGTCATCCTCTGTTATTTCTAGCACCCTATAGTCCTACTCTAATCTAAACCCTACCGACAAGAAATGGGCACAAGCTAAATCTCTGCGTCAAGGTTGGATGGAGAATGATATGCCTAAACTATCTCATAATATGGGTTATGTTTCTTTTATTTTGGATTGACTATAACACTATAGACCGCATTGGTAGAGCTAAACGCGTTAGGCCTCGCACGCAGCCTTTCATATTTTAAAAACCATTAATGTTGGATGGGTAGTGGTAAGAATTGAGAGTCGTACTACATCGGACGCTACTCAATGCTGTAAGAATTCTAAATGTTAGCACACAGCTTTGCAATTTTCGAGGCTAAGCCTATTACTATCAATAAAATTAAAGCTTTCCCAAGGTCACTTTTCATGGATTCAATTTACTTAATATCTCATCCCAACTCAGTTATGATAATTTTTCGTTTGGTATAGAATACATATCCCATAACAGCATTTTAGCCCTATCTAAAGACTTCATCATAAATAGGTGAAATTAGTTCTGAACCATAACTACTTAAATGATCATCATCAAAATAAAGTGGAACTCCATCAACATCACCATAACAGTAGCCGTCATCGCATAGAATTGGTGTAGGGTCTAATATTTTTGCTCCACAGCGCGCTGCAGCATCATCTTGCATTTTAAATGCGGCGGTATGACGCTGGTTGTATTCATCGCGTGTTATCTTGATATGTGTATCCTTACCAAAAATTAAACTTCTAAACATAGTGTTTGGCACATGCCGTTTAACCTCAGGCGTTGGCCTTACTAAGTAAACAGGATTATTCTGGGAAAAATCACAAACCGTATTAATCATATGGTTAGTTATATTGTTTACATACTCATTACTTCTTTTTTTGAAAACCTTATCAACGAATGTTGGAGGTTGTCTATCATCATCAACTTCATTGAATCCAAGTAGTGTTGAACTAGTTCTATTGATAATAATCACAGGTATATTAGGGTATTTACTTGCTGATATATCAATAGCATTCGATACTAACTGTCCACAGTTTAAATCCACATTTCCTCTATTATTAACAATTTGTTTCATACCTTTGATTGTCACACAATTATCTAGGCCAAAACTTAAAATACTACCATGATGTAACTTAGCACTTTCTCCAATAGCAACCATCTGAGCATTAGCGTGACTATCACCAATAACAATGGCTTTTACTGGACCATCACCGTAAAGACATTTTGGAGAGACGCCGTTTTCCACTTTTCCACAAACTGGTTCTCTAGGATCTCTCAGCTTCTGCTCTATTATCAAGATCTGGTCTGCCGATAAGCGATAAGAAGTAAAGGCTTGAGAACTTACAAACAACATGCTTCCTAATAGTCCTACAATTCCCGCAATATATATCGGTTTACTTCGAAAATAGCTAAATAAACTAGAAAAATCATTCCTAAACCTAATTTTCTCCACATATTTATAGCTTAGGAAACCAAGAAGTATGGAGAGTGCCATCCCCGGATAAATATAATATTTAGGTAATGGGAATATGTAAATAATGACCACGAGAGGCCAGTGCCATAGGTAGATAGAATAAGACCAAGCCCCTATTTTTTGGAATACAATATTACTTGTAATGATACTGTCATTACGCTGAGCTTGAATAATAAGAAACGAGCCTAGAACAGGGAATAGTGCTAAATAACCTGGCCAAGGGTCTTCTGCCGATATCAAGAAGTAAGAGCCAACGATTAAAGCAATTGCTGTCCACTCTACCAACTTCTTTCTATTCTCTTGCAATGTAAAAGGATAAAGATAAGCAACCCCGCCAATCATCATCTCCCATGCCCTAGCAGACAGTAGGAAATAAGAAGCATTAGGCCACTTGTAGGTAGAAACAACACAAAAAATAAAGCCTAAAACCGTTCCTACCAACAGCATTATCTTCATGGTTTTAATAGACAAGAACTTACGCATACCAACCAGTAATAACGGGTAGACGATATAAAACTGCCACTCCACCGATAGTGACCAAGTATGTAAGAGCCACTTTTCATGAGAAGCTGCATCAAAGTATCCAGCTTCTCTCCAATAAGCAAAATTAGATAAGAAACTAACACTACTGGCAGCATGCTTACCTAATGCTTTATATTCTAGTGGTGTGAGATAGAACCAACCAAAGACTATCAATACCAAGCAAAGCAATGCCAAAGCAGGAATAATCCTATTAGCACGAGCGACATAGAACTTCAAAATAGAAAAATTCTCTTGCTCGATACCTCTAAAGATAATTCCAGTCATCAAAAAACCTGAAATCACAAAAAATACATCAACGCCAGCAAAGCCACCAGGCATCCAAGACGCATTAAAATGGAATAGCACAACAGCAATGACTGCGATTGCCCGAAGGCCGTTAATATCTTTTCTAAACTTCATTTCAACACTACCAGAAATTTAATATAAAATTATTATTCATTATTTTTTTAATGAATATAACATTGTGAATCTACTCCAGGCTACGCTAGAATCATTTTATTTAGACCAAAAAACAGGGTTTGCTAAAAGCTTAACAAACCCTATTTTAGAAGCTTCAGAAAACCAAGCTCAATAAGTCTTAAGCTCTAGCCCTATTCCTGCACCTACATCAGTTGACTCTATTTTTGAGTCCACTGCCCAAAGTCTAGTTGTGATTAGCGCTTGTGGTTTTAGTTGATGATCCCACGAAATATCGATAGCTTTTAGGGTATCTGTATTTGGAAAAGCTTGATTGGTATCTCTGTCCGATTCATTCACCTTGGCATACTGCAACTTTGCTCGGATAAAGTCATTATTATTTATCCAAAGTTTACTGCCTACAGACATACTTCGGGTATCGCCTCCTAAAGCGTGACCAAGAGGATAACCTTGCTGATAGTAACCATCTGTATAATTAAAATGATTATAAGAAACTCCTCGTGCTTTGCCACTGGAGCGCGTATCCGCATACTCAGTATATAATTGATAAGGCATATCATAAATCTCAGAGGCATAATCTGCTCCGAGCAGATACATGTTTTTGGCAGGCAGACCACCCGCTTCATCCTCACCTACATACTGAGCATAGACCGCAGCTGGTATATTCACTAAAGGCGCAAGGTTCATTCGCGCATCGAAACCACCGAGCTGGTTAGCAGGGTCTTCCTTGCCAGTATCGCCATTGTCTTTTGTTCCTTTTAATGCATCCACAAAAGAACTAAAACTTTGCGGTCGGCCGTCACCGCCCCACATAAAAGTACGGGACGCCCCAAGTTCTAACCATGGCAACGGGGCTGCCGTAAGACGCATACCAAATAGTTTTGTTTTTGGTACAGCGGCATAATCATCAAGCTGACCACCGAATAGTTGATATTGCCATGGCCCTACCCATGATAGATACTTTGAGGTGGGCGCTTTTTGCTCATCACGCTGCATAGTAACACCAACCACAGGACGGCTGGCATCACCTCGGATAAGGCTACCGTCATTTCCAGGTCCCCACCATGTAGGAATTTGCCCCGCTATCAGCCATTGATTAGCAGCAGTACCAGCAATATAAGACCCTTCAAAGCTGACATCGTCATCATTTATCAAATCATCTTTTTTTACATTAGCTTGTAAGTTTGCTTCCCACTGCTTGTCACTAAAGCCTACTTGTACAGTAGCTTGTTGTCTCGCCATTTGATCATCAGCAAATGTTTGCGGAAGCTGCTGTCGATCCGTCTGAGCATATAGCCCTACAGAAGCATTAACGCCGACTTGAGTACTTTCATTCAGCATAGCTCGAACAGATTGTAGTACTTGCTGCTGCGCAGGGGTTGACGCATTAGCAGACTGCAAGGCTCGACCGATTTCATTAGCAGTTAGTGGCCATGTACTGGTACTAATTTGAGTGACGCCTTGAGTGTTTAACCAATCAAGGTCTGACTTAAGTCTCATATCGTTCATATATAGACTCTGTGCTGATGCTAGCACTGATACCACACCAAAACCCAATAGAATGCTCAGTTGTTTATACATAATTGGCTACTTTTATAAATGTGTATGGTGATAACGTGACATTTGATAGCGAGCAAACCTCTCTCACTCCACTATCAAATGATAATGACGATGGGATATGACTCAAGCTTTATTCAAATTATCTATCTTAGTAAATACAGTATCAATCGCTTCTACCGTCTGCTTAATCTCTGATTCAGTAAGCGTTGGATGTACCAAAAACATCAAACTAGTCTCTCCCAGTTGTTTAGCCATTGGCAATCTAGGCTCTGGGCGCAGACCCGTATTATCAAAAGCTTTTTCTAAATATACTTCAGAAGCTGATCCAGAAAAGCAGGGTACATCGAGCTGATTAATCTCTTCAATAATTCGGTCACGCGACCAGCCAACAGGTAAGTTTTCTGTCTGTACATAAACGTACAACTTGTAATAAGCATGCTTAGAGTCAGCAAACTCCGCAGTGTCTTCTAACTTGGGCACAGACAAATAACCTTTCGCAGCCCATTGATCACACGCCTGCAAGATTGCTTGCGCATTAGCAGTACGACTCGCGGTCCAATCGCTCATACGTCCAAGTTGAATTCGACCGATTACTCCTTGCATCTCAAGCATGCGCCAATTAGTTCCAAAGCTCTCATGTAACCAGCGATAACCAGGAGGATGTTCTTTTTCATAGACCGCAGCATAACTTTTGCCGTGGTCTTTATACGCCCACATTTTGCGCCATAGCTGTTCATCATTGGTGGTGACCATACCGCCTTCACCACCTGTAGTCATGATCTTGTCCTGACAAAAGCTCCATGCACCAATATGACCAATACTGCCCACACTACGACCTTTATAAGTTGCACCATGTGCTTGCGCGCAGTCTTCAATAACATATAAATCATGCTTATTTGCAATCGCCATCATCGCGTCCATATCACATGGCCAGCCTGCTAGATGCACACATATGATAGCTTTGGTCTTATCAGTCAGTACCGCACTAATTGTTTCAGCAGTGATATTACCTGTCGCTTCATCAACATCAGCAAAGATAGGAATGGCACCAGCATTGACTACACAGGAGATACTAGCTATAAAAGTACGTGGGGTGACGATAACTTCATCGCCAGTACCAATATTGAGTGCTTGCAAGGCGACATCTAGTGCCAACGTACCATTACCTAAAGCAATGGCATAGTTACTATCTGCCCAGTCAGCAAACTCCTGTTCAAACTGACGACACTCTTGCCCTGTCCAGTAGTTCACTTTATTAGATAATAGGACTTGGCTAACAGCATCAGCCTCTTGCTGAGTGAAACTCGGCCACGGTGAAAACTTTGTATTTAGCATACAGCTCCTTCATTTTACTACTTTAATTTAATTAGCTATTATATTCACTTGTATACTATATTTTTTTCCATCTACAATGAAATAAGCAGCTTCGTTAACATCATTTGTCGTAAGGGCTCTAAGCTTGTCAATAAGTTCCAAAGGTAATATTTTATTATCCATATCAATTTGTTGAATTCTAGACAAAGCTTTTTTGTTGTAGCTGGTACCCTTGCCACTTTGTTGTATTCTTTTTGGGTTTAATGATACTAATTCTGGTAGTGCATCAATAAAAACCTTTTTTTCTAATTCTAGAACGTTTTTATATAGCTCATTTGCAGTGAAACATGGTTCTACTTCTATTTCTGCCTGAGCTACTATATCACCCCCATCGAGCTCTTCACTCATAAAATGTAGAGTTGCTCCATATTTTTTCTTATCAATAATGGCCCAACTTGGCGTATGCCAACCTTTATTATAAGGTAGATAAGCTGGGTGTAAGTTAAGAAAGCCAATCTTCGGTATAGAAAGCACATTTTCATAAATAATATAAGGGAAATGAATCCCAAAGATATAATCCACCTCGTAGTCATTTAATACATCTGCATTTTTTGGATCATTCATAAAGCTCATATTATAAATACTTTTTTCTTCTAAACCGCTTATCTTAATAAGTTCTTGCTTATGACTTGAACTTTTAGAATCACCAACAATTAAGAAGCTTGGCTTATACCCTTCATTAATTAAAAAGCTCAATATCTCTACTGATAGCTGTCTATCGCCCGCAAAACCGTATTTCATTCTTTTATACTCTCTAAAAAATTAGAAGGGTAAGGTATGCTATTTTTTAAAGAATCAAAAGAGAATCGGTCTTCTATGTTTTCTACTTCTTTCTCTAAAGCAGAAAACTGTAAAAACCAGTCTTCAAGATGAAATAAATAGTCAAATACCTTTGTTGATATCTCTTTAGTCATAACTTCTAGTTCTAATAAGTGATTTAAGCAAGTATACACTTTTTCATTAGCGTGAAAGATATGTAGGGCGTGATGGTAATTCGGATGTTCAGAATATATGTGGTACGCTGCTTCAGATCGCTCTATATTATTAGTAAGGGCTGTATAGTCAGACATTATTACCTCTAAAATTTTCGACAGTAACGTGATTAGAAGCCTTTATATCCTCTGCCTTAAAGACTTTACCAACTGTTTTAAATAAAATCTTGATATCTAACCATAATGATTGATTTTCGACATACCATATATCAAGCTTAAACTTCTCTTCCCAACTGATAGCATTTCGCCCATTGACTTGAGCATACCCAGTGATACCAGGACGTAGCAAATGGCGACGATTCTGTTCTTGATTATATAACGGAATGTATTCCATAAGCAGTGGACGAGGTCCTACTAGGCTCATATCACCTTTTACTACATTCCAAAGCTCTGGTAGCTCATCAAGACTACTACTGCGTAGCTTCTGACCAAATGTTGTGAGGCGGCCACTATCTGGCAAAGAATTACCATCGGTATCTTTAGAATCTATCATAGAACGAAACTTAATCATCTCAAATGGCACACCATGCTTGCCAGGACGTGTCTGCCGAAACAGCACCGGTGACCCAAGGTTTTTATTAACCTTATAAACCAAAAAACCATATACCGGAGATAAAACAACTAATGCTGTTGTTGCAACAGTAATATCAAATAGTCTCTTTAACATTTTAGCTCCTATAAACCCATCAGCTTTAATAAGCGCTGATTGACTTTATCAGCATCAAATTTTTCTTGTGCTATTTTATAGCTTTCATAACCCATTCTTTCAATCTGATCAGGATGATCAATAAAATAAATCATTTTTTCAGACAAAGCTTGTGGGTTCCATTTTTCAACTAAAAAACCGTTTAAGCCGTCGATGACCGTTTCGCGACAGCCCGGAACATCAGTAGTAATAATAGGACGCCCAATCGCCATTGCTTCTTGAGTACTACGTGGTACTCCTTCGCGATAGTAAGAAGGCAAGACAAACACACTAGATTTTGCTATCCATTCTGACACATTGTTAACATGACCAGGATATTCAACAATATTCTCTTCTACTAATCGCTCTAGTTCTTTCTCTGTTAAGGCACCTAAAGCTTCTTTATCTATTGTACCTAACACAATAAACTTAGTATCTGGATACTTATCCTTCACTATTCTAGCAGCGGCTATATAATCATGTATGCCTTTTTCAGCTAATAAGCGAGCGATAAAAATAAAAGTTATATTTATGGGATATTGATCTGAATAACAATATTCTTTGAGATTTAGTCCTATACCACCTAATACACTTAACCCTTTAACATTTATATTATTAACAGTCAATAAATCGTTCGGATCATCAGGATTCAAGAAGATAAGCTCATCTAATTGAGGTAATGCTATTTTATAAAGAAGCACTTGGAATCGTTTTATGATTTGGGTTCGCTTACTCAATCCTTCAGGTTGCTCAGTAAATGTATATCCTAGTCCTTCTAACATTCCTATAACTTTAGGAACTTTTGCTAACTTGGCGGCTAAAGTACCAAAAATTATCGGCTTAGAGAAATATGAAAATACCAAGTCTGGAGCTATCATTTTAATTTTTTTAGTTAACGAATGAGTTGCCTTTATATCTGCTATAGGGTTTAATCCACCTCGACTTAGCTTATAGGTGACTGGTATTGCTCCTAAACCTTCTATCTCTTTCAATTCATTTATACTATATTCAGATGTAAATGCATACACATGATGTCCACGAGCTATAATCTCCTTGATTAAATCAGATCTAAAACCTAAAAAGCTACTAGCTACGGTACCTATCAGAATAATCTTCATATTATAAAACTCTCATTTTCTTTATTTCTATAATATTTTTTTTGTAATAGTCTAAGTCCTCTTGACTATACTTATCAGACCTAAGAAGAAGTAATAACTTTAACAATCCAAACTTATTTAAAGATTTTACTATTAATTTTTTCAACTGAAATTTATTTATGATTTTGTTTTTCTTGCTTTTTGTTATAACATCTTTATAGCTATTGTTTATAACTTCAATTTGAGTGTTATAGCCTTTAATTAATTTTGTGATTGTTACATTTTCAGCTACTCTATACCAATATAAAGGCTCTTCAATCACTATATAATTTAAATCATTATTCTTTGCAGACTTCAACCAGAGTTCAAAATCCTGTGCTATTACCCTATTTTCATTGTATTTATTCCTAACACACCAACTTTTACGTGCTAATAAAGAAGCGTGTAACAAATTAGTAAGTCCATTCAGAATCATTTCTGCGTCCATTTGATAATTTTTGCCTAACCTCACTCCAGTTAGCTCATTATCTTCACCTATTGTTAAACATCCGGTAGTGACAAGGTCTATTGCACTATTTTTTTCCAAAATATTTAACTGCTTTTCAAGTCGATCATTACTCATTAAATCATCTGCATCCATACGGGCGATATAATCATATTTAGATGCCAAAATAACTTGATTTAAGCGAGCTGCTAAACGTTTATTTTCTCCATCAGATAAAACCCTAATGCGACTATCTTTTTCTTCATATGACTTTGCTATTTCTAATGAGCGATCAGTCGATCCGTCATCTATTAAAATAAGTTCCCAATAGGGATGGGTTTGAGCCAACACCGAACATATTGCATCTTCTAAATACTTTTCATCATTAAAAAAGGATATACCAATAGAGATATAAATTTGCTTATTCATTAGAAAATCTCAAAAATAGGGTTAATAATATATGGAGTTAAATCACTAAATCTAGATACTGTTAGAATGAAGTAAGTTAAAATGAGCCCTACGAAAAGGCTAGAAAACAAAGTATTATTGATTTTTTTAAACACTATAGGTAATACTAGAATTAACGGCCATATAAAATAAGTAAGAAGTCTTTGCGGACCTGATGGATTTGTACCTAGCATAGCAACTGGTATAATAAAAGCCACACCAACAGCATAAAATGTAAAAAGCCTATCAAAATTCTCTTCTTTAATTCTATAAACATTGCTAATAAAGTATATAAAAATCATTATTATAGCAAAAAAGCTTAGTACCAATAAACCTCCAGGTTTTTCTGATACTTCCGTATAAACCTCATACCTTTGATTACTTTCTGCAAAATAAGAAACTAAAAAGCTACTTGAAACCAGAGAACCGAAAAAAGATATTAGAACCTTATAAATCATTTTTATCTTTATAGTAGATAATAAATAGAATGGAATCATAAACAGGGCACTAACATGGAAAAGAGAAGCAAGTAAGGATATCAATACATAAGGAATAATTCTCTTTTCTAGCAAATAAGGAGTGGCTAATACAAAAATAGCCATAGCTAAGCCTTGCCGCAGTCCATTAAAAAAGAATATATAAGTACCAAGAGTTATAAACAAGAAAACAGACAATAGGTAATTTACACTATATTTTTTAATCATTTTTAAATAGCAATAAACAACTATCAAACCAGTAATAAAAAACAGCCAGAAATAGTTACGTGTTAAGCTCAATATACTATACTGTAACAGTTGGTAACCAACCTCTACATCATCTCTAAATTTAAATTCCCCAATATCCAGTGGATTAATAAAACTTCTCACATAGCCTGGTGAATCAGTACCAACATAATAACTTCGAATACCCGCAAACAATGCCAAAACTATGAGAGGTAACCAAAAAGATTTGCGATTAAGGACTTTCTGTTCTAGAGTAATCCAAAACATTACAAAACTGAGAACTAATAAATATGGAAGCATTTATTCCTCTATAGAAGTTTCTTAAAACATACTGGTGCTTAATTATAAGCTCATGTACATTTTAGCTAGTTTTTCTGCACTTAAAGCCACATCAAAACCGCCTGACTTCAATACATTTATTATTTCTTCGTTAGATATATTAGATTGTTTATTTTCTAATAAATGATCGGCCCATTCGACAGCGGAGTCAATGGGCAAAAAATCAACTAAACCAATCCCTAAATCTACTTCAGCTGGTACCTCTTTCGAAACTATCGTCATTAACCTAACGGTTTGACTTTCTACTAATACTACGGGAAAACCTTCAGATAAAGACGGCATTATCATATAGTCTGCACTGGCCATTAATTCGGTAATGTCCGTGCGTAGCCCTAAAAACTTAACATTATCTAGTAACGAGGTATCTTGGGCTTGTTGCTTTAGATCTTTTTCAAGCGGGCCTTGACCAATAATATATATTGTAAAGTTTACTTGACGCTTCTTAAGTTCTTCAGCAATCTTTAGAGAAAAAGTATGGTTTTTGACTTTATATAAACGACCCACTTGAATGATTTTTAGACCATTGTCACTAAATTCGCGATTTATATAATCACGAGAATTTTCAGCGACTGTTACCATTTCTTGTATATCAACAGCGTTCGGTAATAATAAAACATTTCTTGTAGTACCAAATAAATACTGTGCAGCTAATTCACCACATGCTATTTTATATGTTGCTATGTGACGGTTAGTTATTAAGGCCCACTTCTCATATATTTTTTCTACTATACCTCTTTTACCATTCTTAGTGCTATGTGCATGTGAAATAAGGTGCTTAACTCCAGCGTTTTTAGCAGCGAGTAAATGGAAAGCATTACTTAATGACATATGAGCATGTACGATTGTATACTCAGGATGTCGTTGTAAGAATTTTTTTAGTTTCAGCATTCGTGTAATTGGATTACTGGCTATAATTGGAATAACTTTTCCACCTAATGCTATAATCTCAGCATCGTAATCACCCGTTTCATCTGTAAAAGTTATAAAATCAAATTGGATCTTATTGCGGTCAGTATGCCGATATAAATTCATCAGCATAGTTTCGGCTCCCGCACGATCCATTTTACTTATAATATGAAGAACGCGTTTAGGAAACATCAGTAGTCCACCTTAATTTTATTTGAATCAGTCTTATACATAGTTATAATTTTTTCTGCAAGAGTAATACGATAAGCTATGGTTGTCGAAGATAATATTTTTACTTGTTTAGATTTAATATAAGCCTTAATTGAAGTTGGTAGATAGTTTGATAGTAACGCTTGAATTTTTTTGGAAACTACTGTTTTTCTAGAAACTGTCACATGTTATTGATTTGATGATAAGGACTTTTGCTCAGAGAGAAGCCTTTGAATAGATGTAACTAAATCTGAAGAAATATACTTACTTTCTTCCAAAGATTTAAGCTGTTTAAGTAAATACTTTTGGCCCTGCTTGTTATTAAAATATGAGTCCATTGAGCGCAACGAGCCAGCTGCTTTGGAAGATGTGCCACTGCGGTCATACTTTTTCCAAAGTTTTCTGATATGTAGTTTGTCTCCTTTTTCTTTATCAGGTAGTCCCATATAAAGCTTAAATAACGTCCAATTTAACATTGGCGTTCTATTTTCTGTAAATCCGCTTATTTGATGTGAAAATGCTGCAAGTACTATAGGTACACGAATACCTGTGAAAGTTCGATCTCTCCATCTTGTTAGCGACTCTCCATCTAAACGCTTAGTTAGGAATTCACTCTGTAGCTCAGAATATTTTTTTACGTTAAAACTATCTATATTTGAATAGTCACTAAACAGTTCTAGACCCATCATTATCCTAATTTGAAGCTCATCAAGGCAAAATCCGGCAGGGAATGGAATATCACCTCTCACGATCATTCGATACCCATTCTGAAAAAATTTATCCCACATCTTAAAACCATCTGTAAATGCATTAAAGTGGTCAATACGACCTTCACTTGCTTCCACGAAACTATCTAAAACTTGGTTGTAAGAGTCTATATGAGCAGGCAAGGACATATCCAATAAGTCTTTACCATAAAAGTCTGCTACACGCTGGGCAGCTACTTTATCATCAAAAACATCTTCTCGGTTCGCTACTCCCCAGTTAACAAGAGTCAACTTATCATCGAGGTTGGCTTTTTTACTGAGCGCCAACAGTAAGCGACTATCCAGTCCTCCAGACAATGGCATTAAAACCTGTCCTTTGGGATAACTGTTAACAATCTGATCCAGCGAAGTAGTTACTTGTTGTTCATACAAATCAAGATAATCACTCATTTTAGTACTACCTGACAACGGAAGTTCCATACCAGGCTTCTGCTTTGAGTCTACACACTAATTAGCAACGTCCAGTCTGTATTCTAAATGTGGAAGTACCTGCTTAACATCTTTATCCCAAGAAATAAACGGTCCCTGACACCCTGATGATAGATACCAAGCAAGCGCCTCTTCATTAAATTGAAAACTGCCTTTTAGAGCAACAATCGCACGCTGTGAGGTAGAAACGATAACAGCACTCTCGTCACAGTAGTACCATAAAGTTCGTGATCCGAACTGGTCTGAAAAGAATGACAACTCATTTTCAGTATTTTTAATAACAGCATAAGAACCATCAGACTCAGAGTTGAACAAATCTGAGCCGTTATAATTTGACTGCTGAACCCATCCGATCACTAACGCGCCATGCTCGGGTTTAGCAGTACTCTCGCTATTCTGGATAGCATAAAAAGAGTTTGAACCTTTTGGCCATACCGCTACTGTATTTTTACTTTTTCCTTTAATTGCTACAGGTGTTAATAAATCACAGACCTGTTCAAGCTTTGAGAATATTTTTGATGGTTCAACGGATTGGCGAATTTTCACAAAAACATATTGTGCCATTGAGTTTAATATTCCATAATTTATTAATTGACTAAGATCTAAATTAGATGTGGTATGCTTGCCCGTAGCACTTCAGTTGTTATAATACGTACTACTCTCGAAAAGTAGAAATATTTTTAATTATAAAGACAATTAAATAAGACTGAACCTTAATATATTTAATATTTTGTTAAAGTTAAATAGCATAGTCTCAGAACGAGCCTAGTTTAACTTTTCAAAAAATATAGTATTGTTTTATATTAAAATATCTAACCATCTTTCTTTAAATGCTTCCAAACTAAATTTATCAGCATTCTTTAATGCATTTAGATGTAGGTTCTCATATAAAAGACTATCACTTATTATCAATTTCATCTCGTTTGAAAAGGATTCAGCTTTTCTATCAAAGTCTGCAATTAAAGCTGAATCATCTACCAGCTCTAAAACTCCTGGTAAATGGTTAAAAACTATGGCTGGCAATCCATAAGCTTGACTTTCAATCAGAACTAATGGAGTCGCTTCTTTTCTAGAAGGTAATAAAAACACAGACGCGTCTTTGTAAAAATCCTGTATATTCTTTACTTTACCGTATAACTCTATGTTTTTAACATTTCTAGTGTTTACTAAATGTTTTAGATTTAACATTTGATCTTCATTCAGACCTACTATACGCAACTTCCAGTCAGTATTTAAAGTTACCCAAGCATCAAGCAATATATCAAAACCTTTAACATTAGTAATATTACCAATGGCTAGAAATGTCTTTAAGTGCATTTTATTAGACTTATCTATATCATTTGTATCTATAGATAATGGGTTATATATTAGCTCAGATTTATTTTTTGCAAAAAAACTATATTTGCTCCATGCCATCACCTCATATTTAGATAAAAACACTAATTCTTTACAGCGTATTACTGAATAATGCCGGGAGATGGTAAAAAGCACCTTTTTAAAGTTGTTTTCAATTGAAAAATGTTCCCAAAGAATTATTTTAGTAAATCTTGGAACAAAAAAACCATTTAATATTAAAGAGTTAGAATCCAAATTAATATAATATTTAATTTTATTACATTTTAATATTTTATAGATCTCTAAGTTTGTATTTAGATATCCTGGTGTAGCAGGCAAAACATCTATTTTAATACGTGAGTCAAGAGGAAAAAAAGAATCACCTTTAGAATGAACCATTATGATTATATTAAAGTGGTCCACTAATAAATTGCAGAGACAACACAACATCCGCTGTGTACCCCCTGAGTTCTCTAAATCAGATATTAAAAAACAAATGTTTGATTTCATATTTATTCAACCAAGATTTTATAGAATAGAGAAGATAATATAGACGTAATTTTAAAAATATCATTTAAACGTGTATTTTTAATTATACTTTCTAGAATATAAAACCTTTTAAACATACTAACGTTTAGTTAGAAAACTTTCTTTATTTCTAATAGTTTTTAACCTGAAAAACTAACATACCAAGGCATAGCATTGGCAATGCCGTCTTTAATAACAAATTTAGGATTATAGCCCAGTAAAGTTTTAATTTTGCTTATATCAGCTTGCGAATGTTTTACATCGCCTACACGGAATTCACGGTATACAGGTTGCTTGTTATAGACAATACTATTATCCGCTAAGGCTGTCTTGATAGCTTTGAATAATTCATTTAATGTTGTTCTATCACCGACTGCTACATTATAAACTTGGTCTTTAGCTTCTGGATTACGGGTAACCGCTGCTAAGATATTAGCCTGTACCGTGTTATCGATATAACAGAAATCACGACTCGTTTCTCCATCGCCATTAATATAGACATCATCTCCTGCAATCATGGCAGCAGTCCATTTTGGAATAACCGCAGCATAAGCACCCTCTGGATCTTGGCGTCTACCAAAAACATTGAAGTAGCGAAGACCAATAGATTCAAATCCATAGGTACGAGCAAATACTTCAGCATAAAGCTCATTAACATACTTAGTTACTGCATAGGGAGACAAGGGCTTGCCAATAGCATCTTCAACTTTCGGTAACGCTGGATGATCTCCATAAGTCGAGCTACTAGCTGCATAAGTGAAGCTTAAAACTTTGGCATCACGTGCCGCAGTCAGCATATTCAGAAATCCTGAAATATTGGTCTCATTAGTAGCAATAGGATCTGCTATAGAACGTGGTACAGAGCCAAGTGCTGCTTGATGCAATACATAATCAACACCTACACACGCCTGATGACAGTCATCTGACTTTCTAATATCACCTTCAATAAAACTAAAGTTTTGCCACTGGGCTGCGCTGACTAATGACTGGACTTCATCCAAGTTCTTCTGATAACCAGTAGCGAAGTTATCTAGACCAATAACTTTTTGGTTAAGCTTTAATAAAGTCTCAAGTAAATTTGAGCCGATAAACCCTGCTACTCCAGTGATAAGCCAAGTCTTTGTATCAGTTAGCAGTACTTGTTCAATTTGTTCGTAATTAATATCTTTCATCGTAGCTATTTTCCTTATTGCTTATTATTTAAACTGAACAATTAACTATAGGCGGATATCAGTTTTATCTTTTGCAAACATATATTTTAGATCATAGAGAACATGATCGTCTTTACCAAGACGGCGAATATTATCTATGCCCATTTTGATAAACTCTTGATGCGCAACGGCTAGAACAATACCATCATAATGATTAGGTAGGGGCTCAGTGATAGGAATGACATTATATTCACGCTCAGCTTCAAGTTTATCCACCCAAGGATCATAAATATCGACCTCGATATTGTATTCTTGTAGCTCATGTACGATATCTATGATTTTAGTGTTACGAACATCTGGGCAGTTTTCTTTAAAACTGAGTCCCAGTATTAATACCTTTGCACCTTCGACTTGAATACGCTTTTTTATCATCGTCTTGATGAGCTGAGTCGTTACATAAGCACCCATACCATCATTAAGACGTCTACCAGCAAGGATAATTTCTGGATTATAGCCGATAGCTTGTGCTTTGTGCGTCAAGTAATAAGGATCAACGCCAATACAGTGCCCACCTACTAAGCCTGGACGAAAGGGTAAGAAATTCCATTTCGTCCCTGCTGCTTCTAATACAGCTTCAGTATCTATATTCATCTTATTAAAAATGACTGCTAGCTCATTGATAAGAGCAATATTGACATCTCTTTGTGTGTTTTCAATGACTTTTGCCGCTTCTGCTACCTTGATAGACGGTGCTTTATGGGTTCCTGCGGTGATAATTAGGTTGTAGACTTCATCGACGAAATCCGCTACTTCAGGAGTAGACCCTGCAGTCACCTTTAGGATATTAGTTACCCTATGTTCTTTATCACCTGGATTAATACGCTCAGGGCTGTAGCCTGCATAAAAATCTTCATTAAAAACAAGCCCGGATATTTTTTCCAATACAGGGATACAGACCTCTTCCGTAGCACCTGGGTATACGGTAGACTCATAAACCACAATGTCACCTTTTTTCAGTAGGCTACCAATAGCTGTTGAGGCCTTTATCAGCGGAGTCAAGTCTGGCTGCTTATATTCATCGATAGGGGTAGGCACAGTTACAATAAAAAAATTGCAGTCTTTAAGCGCTTGGATATCTGAGCTGTAGCTCAAATATGATGACTGTGACAGCTCTTCATTACTAACTTCTAACGTATGATCTATACCTGACGTTAAATCAGAAATACGGTCAGTATTAACATCGAAGCCAACTACTGAGTTAGTCTTACCAAACTCAACTGCAAGGGGTAGTCCCACATAACCAAGACCAATCACGGCTATCTTAATGTTATTGATATCTATCATAGTATTCCTTTGAATTATATTAGCCGTATTTAATTTAATATATTATATGCTCTAGTATTATATAGGTGTAGAACCCTCTTGGTAGCCTACAACAAAGTGTTTAAACTGTTGTTTTAGCCATATAACATCATGTTCTCGCTCTCTATGAGAGAGCTCAAATAAGGTATTTTCAATATCGTCCAACGGGAAGCTTTGTTCCATTGCCTGCATAATTAATGGATGATAAGTTTCTTTGACATTATTTTCATCAATAATGAGTTCTTCGTAGAGCTTTTCGCCTGGCCGCAGTCCAGTAAATAGAATCTCTATATCGCCATTCGGATGGTCATTATCTTTAGTCTCGCAGCCACTTAGGTGTATCATGCGACGCGCAAGATCGACAATCTTGACAGGCTTACCCATATCGAGTACAAATACTTCACCACCCATTGCCATAGCACCCGCTTGGATCACTAAATTAGCAGCTTCCGGAATAGTCATAAAGTAGCGTGTGACATCTGGATGTGTGACTGTAATAGCGCGACCTTGCTCAATTTGCTTAGTAAACAAAGGTACAACTGAGCCTGATGAGCCCAGCACATTACCGAAGCGTACCATGCTAATATTAGTATGGCTATTCCTCTGTTCTGCTTTACTTAACCCTTGACATATCAGCTCAGCTAAACGCTTAGACGCTCCCATTATATTGGTAGGTCTCACTGCTTTGTCAGTAGATATTAGTACAAAGGTTTCAACCTCAGCACCAATAGCAGCGCGAGCACAATGGTAAGTACCTTTAGCGTTGTTGATTACCCCTTCAAAAGGGTTGTACTCGACAATAGGAACATGTTTATAAGCAGCAGCATGATATACCGTTTGAATGTGATGCTTTTTAAATATTCTCAAGAGTTTATCTTCATTGGTAACATTACCAATAATGGCTACTATATTTATATTCTGATATTCAATATTTTTCGCTTGTGTCGCTACAAGCTCTTGATGAATGCTGTACAAAGCAAACTCTGATAACTCATAAAGTATTAAAGTTTTGGGTTTGTTTTTAATAATTTGCCGACATAGCTCACTGCCAATAGAACCACCTGCGCCAGTAACCAGCACACATTTATCGGTAATGTTTTTTTGTAGCAAGTCAGCATCTGGTTCTACTGTTTGTCGATCTAATACATCTAGTATGTCTATTTTACGCATATTGCTTACAGTAACTTTTTCATCAGCAATCTCTTGTAGACTAGGTAGCTCTTTAATCTTAATAGAAACATCTGCTAGCTCATCTATAATCTGTCTTTTACGTGCACGGCTAATAGATGGCACAGCCAAAAATACCTGTGCTATATCCAGCTTATCTACCAAGCTTATTAGTTTATTAGCCGCATAAATTCTTTTACCAAGTAGATATGCACCTGTCAGTTGCGGATCATCATCAACAAAAGCAACTACATTGTACTTGTGAGAATTTTTTAGTCCTTCCAGTAACTCCCTACCTGCCTCTCCTGCCCCGTAGATAATAATGTTGTCATAACCGGTATAATCTCTAAGACGTTTTTGGCTTTTACCCTGCCAGCGCGTTAATAGCTCTTTGACAGTTAGTCGACTGTTCCATACCCAAACAAAAAACATGAATAAAAATATAATAGGCACAGTGTGTGGAATGCTAGGCAATAACTCAAATTGAATAATGGTTTCATAAAGAACAATAAGGATAATAAATAACTGTAACACCCTACCCATTACTGCATCAGAGAATACTCTAGCCACACCTTTATAAAAACCAATAGCATAAAGACCCACTACTGGAAGCAGCGCATAACCAAAGAGAGCTATGGGGCTAACATGATTACTAATATAACCATAACGTAATGCAAGAGCAAAAAATAAGCAGATAGCTGACATGATGAAATCGGCGCTTATCAAGATCCCGCGCTTAACACTACGTGGTAACGCTAATAGATATTGAGCACTACTCTGAAACCAGGTATTGGTAATTTTATGATCATAATTGCTATCGTTGGAATTCGACTTCATGAATATAACACTCACTTACGGTACTGATAATTGGTAATGACAATATGATTATTTATTATTGCCATAAGCATAGCTGTAATGGTAACTGTATTTATTCATAATACCTTGCTGCATGTCATTAAGAACAATACCATCTACTTGTACATTAGCTTTATTCATTTGTTTAACTGCATAAACTACTTGCCTCTCTGTAGAGTCATTATATCGAGCCACCACTAATACTTTATCTGCATATTGCGATAATATTATCGCATCTGAGGCCGCCAAAATAGGTGGGGAATCGATAATAATGTAGTCATAATGAGGATTTATTTGCGTCATTAAATTAGAGAATTTATCACCGGCTAGTAGTGAGGATGGATTCTGTGGATACTCACCTCTAGGCATAAAGTCAATATGATCCATAGTAGTAGGATGAATAAAATTAGATAAATTATTATTGTCTTTTAAGACTTCACGGTTCTGTGATAAGTAATCTGCTAGACCAATATTCTGTTCTATCTTAAACATTTTATGCAATTCACCTAAGCGCATGTCCGCATCTATAAGTAAGACTTTTTTGTCAAGCTGGGCGAATACCTCTGATAAGTTAGCAGAAATAAACGATTTACCAACACCTGGACTTTCACCTGAGATGAGTATCACTTTAGCACGCTGACCGGCTTTGCCTTCTTCTGGCATCCCGAACATCAGGTGCGTTCTTAAGCTTTTGATAGCCTCATAGCTCAGACTATTATGATCAACATAAGCCAGCAGACGATTTGATGCCTTGCTCTTCCTCATCAACCGTGCCAAAGTTACCGAGCGTGGGACAGTGGCAATCACTGGTACGCCAGTTTTTGCTTCTAAACGCTCGGGATCTTTAACTACATTTCTAATCAAGTTTTTAATTAATACCAATATCGCTCCTAAAAGAGAGCCTATTATTGTTGCTAACAACATTATCAGTAGTTTTTTTGGCGCAATAGTATTATAGGTACTAATAGGAAGGTCAATAATACGTGCGTAGCCAATTTGGCCCGCTTTGACGATTTTTAATTGCTCATAGTTTTTGAGCATCGTGAGATAAATTTCTCTGTTAATACCAGTATCTTCTGACAACTTCAAAAACTCTCTTTGTATTTCAGGTAAACCTGAGATAGTGCCATTTATCTCTTGCTTTCTATCATTGAGAACCTTGAGCTGGTCATTAATTTGCACGACTAGTGGATGCTCTTCCGTATAATACGTCGTCAGATCGGCTCTTTTAAGTTTTAGTTCATTTAACTGAGAGTCTATTTGAGAGTTTTCTGTCAATAGTAGCTCAGCTTCTTTACTGACATCAATAGTGCCATATTTTTTACGAAACTCATTGAATACAGCTTCAGAGTCCTCAAGCTTTTGTTTAAGCGTAGGTATCTGAGTTTCCATAAAAGTGATGGTTTTAGTGGTTTCTTCAGAACCACGCGACTGGTTTTGATCGACATAAGATAAAAGGATTTGCTTTAATATTGAGGTTGTTTGCTGTTGGTTTGCCCCAGTTAGAGATAGAGCGATAATGCCGGTCTGCTTGCCTTTTTCTGTTACAGATAAGGCACCGTTTATAGAATCTGTCGTAGACTGTAAAGATTGCTTAGTGATATTGACAGGATGAGCGCCAGCGGGTAAATCGGTGACGGTAATTTGGATGACACCGTCTGTGCCTTTAAAGCGGTGGGGCTGATTCAGCTGTCCTTTGAAGTCATCAAAGCCATTACTGAGTACGAATCCTGTATCAGATCTTACCAAAGTAAAAGGACGATTGAGATAGTCTTGTGAGACGTTGAATTGACTGACTTCTACCTGTCCGTTTTCTGTCTTTAGCGATACCCCTCCAGGCGTGTTGAATTGGGTATCCGTGCGATTGTTTTTTATCTTATCCCAAGAGTTGACTGTAGGATCATTCAAACGAATATCAAGGTGCAGCATATCTACGACAGGCTCTAATACCATGCGCGATTTTATTAACTCTGCTTCCGTCTGAGCTTTACTAACTTCCGATCCAATAAGATCAGAGATATTCGCACCGAGCGCTGAGATGCCCTGTGACGTCTCGTCAATCTGTAATAGCGCATCTGATCTAAACGTAGGGTTTACATATCGGCTATATAGTATCCCTATAGCTAGGCCCAATAATGCAAAAAAAACCACAAATTTCCAGCCGCGCAATAACATCAGCAGAAAAACCGATAAGTCAATCTCATTATTATCGGCGGCAGACTTTGATAAATTATTTGAATCTGTATTCATAAATAGTCACTACTTAGATTTTATTAAACCATTGATCCAAACTGTCAACGATATCTTGTTTGGCAGTCTCAAATGCTGTTTCACTATGACCATAAGGATCGGCAACATCTTTGTCAATCCAATGTCCGATTCTAAAGGTTTTGCCACGGCAATGCGGCCACTGTTCTTCAATCCACTTGCTTTGGCTGGTTGACATGGTCAAAATCAGGTCTGCTTTTCCTACCAGCTGCTCGTTAATCTGTTTGGCAATATGGTCGCTCATATACATATCGTCTATTGAGTGGCTTGCCGACATGATTGAGTGGCTTGCCGACATGACTGCCATCGCTTTGCTATCAGCAGGGTGACCTACCACGGCTGATAGACCCGCAGAGTCAATATGTTTTTCAGGATAGTGATGCATCAAAAGAGCGGCAGCTATCGGGCTGCGGCATATGTTACCCACGCAGACCACTAAGATATTATTAAAACTCATGATACCTACTACTACCTAGAGACGTGAAATAGAATTAATTGCCGATGAAGAGGGTAATAATGAGCTGATAATACGATTCCAACGTGTTAAGCCTGTTGGATCAACATAAACAATGTCGTTTGGTTGCATCTCAAAACGGTTGGCAAGTGCAAAGCTCGTAATGGTTTGCATATCTACATAATAGATATTGGTATATCGATTTGCTGGATTGTCGCGAACCACATATATTTTAGCAGCATTGGCGGTATTAGAATTCAGACCATTCGACTCACCTAGGACCTGTGCCAAACTAATGCCTTGCTCGAGAATGGGGACAGGCTCTACTTTGCCAAACTCACCTAAAACATAAATTCTATTGCGGCTTTGACTGTTTACGTGAATGGAGTCGCCATCTTGCAAATAAATTTGGTTGGCTGACGAGCCCATTTGTCTTAATGATTGTAGACCTACGTTATAGTTGATGCCTTTACGGTTAAATACGATATTGTTGGAGTCGCCAGCTGGGGTCGCTCCTCCTGCCATAGAGAGTGCGCTATATAATGAAACTGGTGCATCTGCAATACTGAACTCGCCAGGCTTACTCACTTCACCATCAATAAAAAATTTGTTGCCACGGTAATCAACCACTTTGACTTGGGGGTCTGAATACTTAAGATAACGTTGCAGCTGTCCACGCAGATTAGCGGTAAATTGCGGCACACTGATGCCACTGGCTTTAATACGTCCTATCAGCGGGAATTGAATAAAGCCCTGCTGATCTACTGGATAACCGGAAGCACCGGCAGTGGTAATGTCAGGGTAGCCAACTAAGATAATGCTTAGGACGTCACCTTGTGCAATACGATAGTCTACTCGATGAGACGATTTAATTAGGCGAGATAGGTCACTGTTAGGTCGAACAGCAGCTTGCTTAGGAGGCAGTGTGGCTAAACTCAATGGTTGAACATTAAAATGAATGCCATTATCGGCTGTAAATTCGCCATTAGGTGGCAATGGGCCAGAATGAAGGCCAGAGTTGATGGTAGCAGTACAACCAGAAAGTAGGCTGCTGATTACTAGGCATGCTGCACTTAGCAGCTTGGTTGACTGTCTCATATGAGAAACCCTATAGAATCATAATGGTAATGCAAGGTCACGTAAGATAAGCTTATTATACTACATGCTTATCTTTACATTAGTAGCAAAAATAATCCGCATCATAACATAAGTTGTGTATAAATAATTAATTGTTACCATTTATCTGCGTAAATGTATATTCTGTCGAGCATTTTTTATTTTTCTTCAATTAATTGCTGCGAATAATAATTTTGCTAAATTCTATAATGTAATATTAAACAGTAATCCCTTTTTTAAACATGATTATCAAGCAAAACCCATGGATTATCTTGTGAGACTATTCCTTTTGCTAGCCAACTAATAAGTAGAATAGTACCAACTATAGGGATGAGAGCCTATGATATATTCCGATCAGAACGACCTATAGGATGTAAGCGTCTTGCTATTATTGCTGAAGATGAAACAAAACCAAAACGTAGACGGTATATAATACGCTCGGCTCGCTACCTATAGTAACATCAAATACAAACAGCGCATTATCTCGAGTTTTTGGCAAAGATTACTACGGTCAGCCGTTACCATTAAGCACTTTCTATACATCATCGTCGGCAATAAGCATACCTTGATTCTCAAGCATATTAAAGCTAATTATTTTACCTTATACCTAAAGTACTCTATTTTTGTTGGTAACATTATGTACACAATAACGAATTAATCATAATTTAACTATACCTCACAAGTTTTTGTTATAAATATTGATAATTAGCATCAGTCAACCCTTAAATTATTGATATTCAATGATTAATAACCATTATGTATTCTAAAAATGGTTCAACCGTACAAATTTTTCATTATGTTTCTTATGAAATAGCGTAGAATGAACGTCTATAAATTCGTACATTGCGAAATGTAACTACAACCGACTCAAGGATATCGTTATGAAAGATGAAAAATTACAAAAAGCCCTCGCTCGTATGGGACTTGGTTCGCGCCGCCAGATGGAAGAAGTGATTAAAGCAGGCCGTGTAACGGTAAATAACGGCCCAGCTACCATTGGTGACCGTGTTGAGCAAGGCGATGAGATTCGCGTTGATGGCCGTCAGATTAAATATACGTCTGAGAATGAGAAGCGTCGCCGCGTATTGGCTTACTATAAGCCTGAAGGTGAAATTTGCTCAGCAAATGACCCTGAAGGTCGTCCGACTGTATTTGAGCGTTTGCCTAAATTGACTCATGACCGTTGGGTGATGGTGGGACGCTTGGATATCAATTCATCAGGGTTGTTATTATTCACTAATGACGGCGAGATGGCGCATCGCTTAATGCATCCTTCTAGTGAAGTCACGCGTGAATATGCGGTACGTGTATTGGGTGAAGTTACCCCTGAGAAAGCACGTGCGATGACCACGGGTGTGATGCTAGAGGATGGTTTGGCTAAATTTGATGATATCAAAGATGGTGGCGGCGAAGGTGTGAACCGTTGGCATCATGTCAAACTAAAAGAAGGTCGTAATCGCGAAGTGCGCCGTCTGTTTGAGTCACAAGGCCTTAAGGTAAGCCGTCTACTGCGTACCAGCTATGGCAACATTGCGCTACCAAAAGAGCTGCGTACAGGTCGCTTCTTAGAGCTGGATAGAAAAGATATTAATATCCTAACCGACTTGGTAAGCTTGCGCCCTCGTTATGGTACTGGTCTACACGGTGCCGCTAAAGATAAGCAAGAACGTATCAAAAATAAACCACTCAAGGCTCGCCGTACTGATAGCTCTCGCAGTCAGAGCGCAAAACCTAAAAGCAGTGCAAGTCCTGCTAGCCGTGGTTCACGTAACACCCGCAATAGTAATGGTTAGCCCTAAAGTTAGACTAACGCATACTTAATCTATTGAATTAAAAAATCTGCCAACGATGTGTATCGTTGGCAGATTTTTACATCTACAATCATCTAAGATAGCGACTAAGCTAAGCATTATGGCTATCTATGTAACGCTTCATGATTCGTAAATCCTGTAAGTGCTGTGTCTCCATTCTCTCTAACCCGTTATCTAAGCGCTCTTCGATATTGTCTAACACTTCTTGCAAAATTTCATTGGCTTGAACGGTGTTAATATTATCCGTATGACTTCTATTATCACCGGCGCTCGTGCTTCGTACATGATGATGACTGGTAAGCATCTCTGGTAAACGCGTATGAAGCAATTTATGCAGCACAAATTCTTGTTCAGTCAGAGCCTCCGTTAGGTTTTGTTCTTGTAGATTTCGTTGATAACCTTTATAAGTAGTCACCTTATTATCAATACGTTGCAATTGGCGCAACTGTTCATCGGGCAGACCATTTAAATACTTAACATTTAAAGCTAAATTTTGCCACGTCACATCAAGCAGCGATAAAGGTTCATTGGGGTTTTTATAAATCAACACACCTGGGGTAATACCTACCGCTCTATGCAGCGCCTGCCAGCCTTTTTTACCTAAATATATAACGGTAACTGTGGTTACTACCCCAACGCCTAGCAATATACTCATATTCGTTTATCCTTTGACTACTCCCCTACTTTACTCCATTATTCCTCTCTATTATCCTTAATAAGGTTAATACTATTATCAACATCTGCAAGCTTACCAGTCTGAGTATTGAAAGCAGGAGTATCAAAACGCTGCTGTAAATAACGATTGGTCACTAGCAGCTTTTGTCCATCTTGATGATAAGAGGCATCTAATAAGTCATCAAATTGAGCATCAATAGTCCCTAATACCTCTAATAAGGCTTCTTTACCCGTGACATCCGAATTTTTAATTTTAGTAGTATCAACGCGTGCACCTTCCAAATCGTATAAACGCCGATAATCAGCAACCGCTTGTGGAATATGCTTATCCATTAAGTTTTGAATCATGACATAAGTTTCGGAGACGGCGTCCTTATCGTCAATTTGACCATCATTATTGGTATCCCCGTAAATTACCCGTAGTTTCTCGCCTTTTCCATTGATTTGAGCCAACGAATTTTTGACTGCTTCTGGCAAGCTTTTTTCAGGGATATAACCCAACTGTGGCATAGCTTTATATTCCAGCATTTTTGGCGCCGTAACTTTTTTGATACCACGATAACCTAAATATATTCCCGCTGCCGGCAACACACCGTATAAAACAAACATCACTAACATAGCCGTTAATTGAGTCATTATAGTTTCCTTATTCTTATGGTGTTAGGTAACTCTTTATTATTATTGTCTCTTCAGCATTCAAGACTAAATTAACTTCTAATATTAAACAAAAAAATAAGGGCAAATTAAAGCCCTATATTGTTATGTAAGATATCGCTTTTTTGGAACGATGATAGCTAAAATTAAGTCTGTCTTATTTTTTGGTACGGCTCTTAACATAACGATGGGTCGAGGCTAGGCGATTAAGCACGGTCTGGTGTAGCTCATCTAACAATTCATCTAATTCATAATCAATCTCCAAAAATAGATCAGTCAACATGCCTCCTGCAGTCATATTACCCTGAACAGTGCTGTTCTTTGTACGGTGCGGACTAAATCGCAACAGCTGTTCATAATGATGCAATGCTTCAGGAATACTTTCAGTTACCAGCTTATCAATGACGAACTGCCGTTCACTATGTTGCTGCTGTTGTTCTTTATTTAGCTCCTCACTCCAATCGCGGTAGCGTTTTAGCTTACCGTTAATACGATCAAGGATAGCCACTGCTTCAATTGGCATGGCATTTAAAGTGGCCTCATCAACAACATCGACAAGTTCAGTCATAATCGGACAGTATCCATATTTAAGAAACCATAAAGTATTAGGGTCGAAGGGGGGTCGATTAGTCGGGCGCATCTGCGCGCGATTGGATAAATAGCGATCTGTCAGCGGCGTTGGTGTGCGGATATCATTGACTTGTGCTAAAGCCGAACAAATACGCTCTACCCGCTGCGGCTGGGTTAGGGTTGTAACGGATTTTTGGTCTTGTTTAACATTAGAATGTGAATCATCATTAATAGGCTCACGCGCAGCAGTTTGCCGCGCATTTTTAGCAGCTTGTGCAGGTAAATCATTGTGTGCTTGCCCAAATGACTGGAGCATTCTTGTCAAACTGATGACCATAGCTGACGCTGTCCTTACGTGTTTAATTCATATTGCATATGCTAAACCTATAGCGTATCTTAGCAGCTTTTTAATAGTCTGCCAGTAAGCAAACGTCAACGCTCTATACGCTTAAACCTTTAAATAAAGCAATGCGTCTATATAGTTACCCCATGATTACCTGTCCTAATTTTCTTACTAACAAATTAAACGAACCATTATGAATGCTACCGATTATTTTTCCGGTTTCTTGCTTGGGCTCTCACTAATTTTTGCTATTGGTTCGCAAAACGCTTTTGTCCTCAAGCAAGGGCTTAAACGCGAGCATATATTTTTTATCTGTCTATTCTGTGCGGTCAGTGATGCGTTATTGATATCAGCAGGTGTTGCAGGTTTCGGTGCCGTCACCACACGTTATCCGCAAGTCGTTCATCTCGCCAAACTTGCTGGTGTCACATTTTTGCTCGGTTATGGGCTACTAAGTTTATATGCCAGTATCACTGCCTCACACGCACTAACGACTAATGGACAAGTGGTCACTAGCTTAAAAAAAGCCCTACTTTTATGTTTTGGCTTTACGTGGCTGAATCCGCACGTTTATTTGGATACTTTAGTGTTAGTTGGCATGGTGTCTACAGGTGCTAGTAGTAAACTTATATTTACTGGTGGTGCGGTTAGCGCCTCGTTTTTCTTCTTTTTTGCATTGGGTTATGGCGCACGTTTATTAACCCCTTTATTCGCAAAGCCTAAAGCATGGAATATACTCGATGCAATGGTCGGCATATTAATGTGGTATTTAGCATGGCATTTATATCAAAGCTAAAGTCAGAGTAAATATCAAAAATGAAAAAACCAAACACGACTGGTTGACGTGTTTGGTTTAGGTTAGACATTTAGTCACTATTAATAATTATTATTAATAAAACAGCTTAACTTTGTTTATGACACTTTCCTAGACTTTTTATTCTCAATATATGACACTTTATTGGGCTTTTTGCTTTCAATAAACGTTAAGTTTAAAAAATGCTCTAGCGAGTCATCGAGAATATCTAACCAAGGCTCTGGCAACTCAGGTGCTAAAGTATTCGTTAATGTCGAACGGTAGGCCTTTTCTCTAAAGCCCATAATGTCGACTACTTTATCTTTTTGCCATTCTTTAAAGATATCGCCCTGTTTTTCAACCGCAAATTCGGGATAATCGGTAGCATTGGTTAAATCACGAATATATTTGGCTTGAAAGTCTATCTCACTATTAACGGTATGCACATGCTCGTATTCTGCTAGCCACTTCTGCTCATCCTGCTCGCGCATGGCTAAGTCAGGCAATTCAACGTCGCCTAAGATGACATCACGCGCATACCATGCTTGGGCATCAAACATATTAAAGGTGAAGTATTGATCTTGCATACCCAAATAAATCAGCTGCGGGTTGGGCTGCCAGAAGATACCTTTATATAAATTCGCGGGATATAAGCAGTTATGTGTTTGCAAGCGCAGCTCATCGGGCAAAAAAGGAAAGTGAAATAAATACCCTGTGCACATAATAACGGCATCAAAACGCTGCGCTGTGCCATCTGCAAAGTGTGCAACATCCCCTTCAAAATGAGTGATACACGGCACTTCTTTAATACCTTCAGGCCAGTCATAGCCTAATGGGGTACTACGGTAACTGATCGTAACTGAATTGGTGCCGTATTTATAACACTGCGTACCGATATCTTCTGCTGAATAACTACTGCCCACCAATAAAATATCTTGGCCTTCAAACTCTAATGCATCGCGAAAGTCATGGGCGTGCAGAACACGGTTAGGGAATTCTTCTAGACCTTCAAAATAAGGCATGTTCGGTGTTGAAAAGTGACCGGTCGCAACCACAACGTAATCGAACTCTTCCGCTTCTTGCTCTTCGGTTTTATGGTTCATCACCGTAACCGTAAACTTTCGGGTATCATCGTCAAAAGTCACCCAACGTATGGGGCTTTCAAAACGAATATATTTACGAATATCTTGATTATTAATCCGTCCCATAATGTAGTCTTTGAGCACTTCACGCGGAGGATAAGAGGGAATGGCTTGACCAAAATGCTCTTCAAACGAATAATCAGCAAACTCTAAGCATTCTTTTGGCCCATTCGACCACAGATAACGATACATGCTGCCATGTACTGGCTCACCGTTCCTATCTAAACCAGTGCGCCACGTATAATTCCACATACCGCCAATATCATCTTGCTTCTCGTAACATACTATTTCCGGTAAATCTTTCACACCGGCTAAACGAGCGGCTTCAAAAGCTCTCAATTGCGCCAAACCGCTTGGACCTGCACCTAAAATAGCAATTTTTTTCTGACTCAAAACTGACTCCTATAAATGTAATGAGTCTTACTATAACATTATTTTATGTATAGCGTTTATAGGGGGGTTATCTGTTGATTGGTAGGATGGCAAACAAGCTCTGTTTAAAAGATAGTAATCAGGATAGGTAAGTAAACGCTAATATTTTTCTATCATATATTTCGGTTGTCGTAGGCCGTTTAATAGTTTAAATAGCCCATTGTTTGAAGTAGTAAGAAAGCAATGGAGCAAACCAATACTTAGATTAAATGTGGAAACAGGGTGCGGAGACCACTGACGATAATTTCAATAGCTACAGCGGCAAGTAGCATCCCCATAATTCGGCTCATGATATTCAGTCCAGTATCACCTAGCACACGACTGATACGGCCTGCTGCCATCAGGGCTAAATAACAAAAGATACTAATAAACAAGCCAGCAATGATTACCGCCGACACTCGCAATGCGCCAGAGATTTGCGAAGAGTAAATAATGACGGTTGAGATTCCACCTGGCCCAATCATCATTGGAATGGCTAACGGCACTACTGCTGATGCGGTGGTTGGCGGCGTATGTTGTACATGGTCAACATCGAAGTTCTCTTGATCAGGCTTAACCGGATTACCATCCCCATTCATCATATTAATGGCAATTAAAAACACTAGTATGCCACCTGCCATCTGAAACGAACCAATTGAGATACCCAATATTTTGAGTAGTGACTCGCCTGCCATCGTAAAAAAGCTAATGGTGATAAAAATAGTCAAACAAGCAACACGCGCCACTTTACGTCGATCGATCATCGAATAGCCGCGGGTTAAATCCAAAAATAGCGCCAGGGCACCAAACGGATTAATCAATACCATAAAGGCCAAGATGATTTTGATAATTTCAGTATCCACTGAGCGCTCACTTGTATATAAATAAGAGGAACTGACAAAAAGATAAAGGCCATCACGCGCGTGCAGTGATGACCTCATAATAGTCGGTTAATAGTGGTATTGTATCATAGGCAGATGAGCCAATTAAATCATTAGCTTTAACTGATTTTAGACGCAGCAGTACAATTAACTCTTACGCTAAAATAATAAATATTTATTAGAGCTATTGAACCTACGCGCTGAAATCAAGGCCAATATCTAGCGCAGTGGTGCTGTGAGTCAGATAACCCATGGCAATAAAATCAACGCCTGTTTTTGCGACGGCTTGAACGGTCTCAGGGGTGATGCCTCCGGACGCTTCAGTTCTTGTACGTCCTTTACACATAGCAACCGCCTGCTGCAAAATTTCAGGTGACATATTGTCTAATAATACCAAATTGACGCCAGCTGCTAATGCCAGCTTTAGTTGCGCTAAGGTATCAACCTCAACCTCAATCGGTATCAAATGCCCAGCAAAATCTTGCGCTTGCTTAATCGCTGTCGTAATGTCACCTGCAATGGCAATATGATTGTCTTTAATTAAAATAGCATCATCTAAGCCTAAGCGGTGGTTGCGCCCGCCTCCACAACGTACTGCATACTTCTGTACCGTACGCAGCCCTGGAATAGTTTTACGAGTACAGGTAATATGCGCGGGATACTCAGCTACGCTATCAACGATCTGCTTGGTAGCCGTAGCAATACCACTAAGATGGGTCATAAAATTCAACGCTGTGCGCTCTGCCGTTAATAAATGCCGCGCATTCCCACGGACAGTAGCCAATACCGTATTGGCAGCAACGGTTTCCCCATCAGTAACTTCAGCGATAAACTCAATCTGCGCATCAACCAAGGCGAACGCCAGACGTGCCAAGTCCATACCACAAATGACACCCGCTTGCCGTGCTTTAATCTGTAATTGGGCTTGCATATCTGCTGGAATAGTCGCCTGAGAAGTCACATCACCACGCCGTCCCAAATCCTCAATTAATGCCACTTCAACCAATGGTTTGAGTAACACCTCATCTAATGCTGGCTCTACTCTGTCTGTCATATTCGACCCTTTTTTCGGCTCTTTATTGATATTGAAATTGATATTAATATGGATGTCACGTATTTAAACTCAAAATGAGCATAAATATAACGTAAAGTACAACGACTCGCAAGAAGATAATGGAGTCATTTATTTATAGTCAGTGACAATAATATCCGCAGTATAAAAAACTATCCTTTGCAAAATTATTTACGTTTAGGAAATTTGCTATCCATTAATAAACTTTGCAATTCGATATCATGACGAAAACGATATAACTTCGCTGGACGACCGCGCTGGGCGTTACTGCTCTCTCCTGTCGGCATCACTAAATTTTGCGAATCAAGCAGGCGACGGAAGTTTTGTTTATGCAAAGGCACCCCTGATAATGCTTCAACGCTTTGCTGAAGCTGCGACAAGGTAAAGACATTCGGCATTAAGCCGAAAATCAGTGGTTGGTATTCAATTTTTGCACGTAGCCTTGAGATGGCAGTGGCAATGACACGGCGATGGTCGTAATACATCGGCATGCCTATCTTCTGTGACCAATCAACTGGCAGATTATCTAGCAGATAGGTGGGTGGATAAGTGGGTGCTTCAGGAATCAACCCTGCTTCATATAGCATCTCATAACGCAGCAGCACATGCTCTGCAACCCATTCTCTGCCTTCATTATTATCATTACGATTGTCGCTATGGTCATGCCATTCATTATGATTACTCAGGTCAGATTGAGCTTCTTCTGGTTCGTATATCACTGCAGAATTTACGCCCCAACATAAACGAATACGTTGCCTGCGACGGTACTTAGCCGCCTCATCACTAGCAGTTTCTGCCCATGCTAATAACGCAGGTACTATGAAACACATGATGATATCAGGCGCGCCATTCAAATGATTTTCCCATGGAAAATAATCATACCAATCCCGCCATAATGCTTGGCTTTGCAACGTAACCGTTTGCGTCTCTTGCACCAAGCCAAGATAGCTGACGTAAACCAGCGCATGGCCCTCTTTATTGCGCCGATTGGTATCGACAAAGGTATATAGCTGCTCCAAATAACCCAATGGCTGCTGCGTTTGCTCTTCAACCCATTGCCGTACACCCGCTTGTAATGAGCGATGTAAGGGCATTAAAGGACCATTAGGCAACAATTTACCTTGATCAACGGTTAAGACACGCGCGGTATGATCAGTGATGGCAATCAAGACGGCAACCACTTCGGTCGTGCCACTGCCCTGCTGGTGCGCATGCGAATAAGACAACGTCATGTTTTTTATGATTACCTTTTATATTATAGCGAATGAAGTATTAATGCTTTATACAAAGCAGTATGCCAGCAATAAGACGCAGTATAGCGTGAATGGGATTTTAGATACGTTCTTATCATCATAACTGATAATCATTAATACGCTAGATAATAACGCTCATTAACAAACAAGATAAAATTTACTTGTATTTATACTCAAAATGAGCATAATTAAATTATTAACTTTCTGTTAGATACTTTCTCACTCTTTCTGACATCTCTTTTTAGCTGCTCATTTGTCATTGCGACTACACTAAAGGCTTACACCTATGAAAACTTATCCTTATGACGCGCCGATTTTAAGTACCGATAACCGTATTGCTACTCATTTTAATATTGAATACGCCAAAGCAAAGATGCCAGCAGACTTACCACGCTCCGAGCGACTGAAAGTTGAAGACAATATTAAGCAGTTGCTCATAGACAATAATGCGGTGCTGGTCGCCCATTATTATGTTGACCCTTTTATTCAAGATTTGGCATTGGCGACAGGCGGCTGCGTCGGCGACTCATTAGAGATGGCACGCTTTGGTCAGGCACATAGCGCGCAAACGTTGGTGGTCGCAGGTGTTCGCTTTATGGGTGAATCGGCTAAGATTCTAAGCATGGAAAAAACTATCTTGATGCCAGATTTAGAGGCAGAGTGCTCACTCGATTTGGGCTGCCCTGCTGATGAATTCTCAGCCTTTTGTGATGCTCATCCTGAACGTACGGTAGTCGTTTATGCCAATACCAGTGCGGCAGTTAAAGCGCGCGCGGATTGGGTGGTAACCTCTTCAGTGGGTATCGATATCGTCCGTCATTTACATGAACAAGGTGAACCTATTATTTGGGGCCCTGACCGCCATTTAGGCAAGTATATTGCGCGCGAGACGGGTGCAGATATGCTGTTATGGCAAGGCTCATGCATGGTACACAATGAATTTAAAGCCACAGAACTGCTGCAACTAAAAGAAGAGTATCCAGATGCAAAAGTGCTGGTGCATCCTGAATCACCGGATAGTGTGGTAGAGCTTGCCGATGTGGTCGGCTCGACCAGTAAGCTGCTCCAGTCAACCTATGAGATGGACGCAGATACCTTTATTGTGGCGACTGACTTAGGTATCTTGCACGAAATGCAAAAACGCTCTCCGAATAAACGCTTTTTAGCGGCACCTACCGCAGGTGAAAGTGCCAGTTGTAAGAGCTGTGCCTTTTGTCCATGGATGGCGATGAATGGTCTAAAAGGTATTGAGCAGTGTCTGATTAACAATAGTGGCGAAGTAACACTCACGCCTGAGATGGCAGATGCCGCTAGAAAACCATTGCAACGCATGCTTGATTTTGCCAAAGACAACCAACAGCGAGTCGCTGCAAGTGGAGATATCGTTGCCGACCGTCCTTTGTTTGCCAATGTCGGAGCAGCCTGATATGAGTGCACGATTAGCAGATAATAACACGTCTATTCATACCGACGTTTTGATTATCGGTGCAGGATTGGCAGGATTAAGTGCAGCGCTGGCATTACCAAAGTCATTAAATATTACGATATTAAGCAAAGCCGCGCTGGAGACCTGTTCAAGTCACTACGCCCAAGGCGGTATCGCGGCAAGCTTGAATGAAAATGATACTAGTGCCGCCCATGTGGCCGATACCTTAACCGCCGGTGCAGGATTGTGCGATGCTGAGAATACCATTAAAACTCTCAGCGCTGGGCAACAGGCGGTACAATGGTTGTGCGACCAAGAAGTGCCATTTACCCAAATTCCTAAAAGTGATAACCATCAAAATCTAAACGCTGACAATGCTCGATATGAGTTAAAAACAGCTGATTTACATTTGACCAAAGAAGGCGGACATGGTTGTCGGCGTGTCGCCCATGCAGACGATGCAACAGGTCGTCATATCATGCAAACACTAGCGGCACAGGCACAGTCGGCTGCCAACATCACCATTTTGCCTTATCATGAAGCGCTGGGCTTATTAACTGAGCCCTCTTCTCAGGTGCAAAAGACAACCGAATCTAAAGACAATTACTGCAATGGTGCGATTGTCTTTAACCACCATCATCAACGTCAACTGACCTTTCACAGTCGCGCAGTCGTCTTAGCTAGCGGCGGCTTAGGGCAACTGTTCCAACGTGCCAGCGCACCTAATGTCTGTGTAGGCGATGGCGTCATGATGGCGTGGCAAGCAGGATGCCGTTTAGCCAATTTAGAATTTGTGCAGTTTCATCCGACAGGCTTAGCATTAGGCGATAGCAGCTTTCTTATATCAGAAGCCTTGCGCGGTGAAGGTGGGCATTTGCTTTGTCCGTAAACAGGCACACGCTTCATGTTAGACATTGACAGTCGCGCGGAATTAGCCCCACGAGATATTGTGGCGCGTGCCATTGCTGAGCAAATTCATAATAATGGCTTAGGCTATGTACATCTTGATGTCAGCCACTTGTCAGCAGAATTTTTGCGTGAGCATTTTCCGCAGATTTATCAAACTTTACTAGATCTTGGTATTGATATTACCACTGACCCCATTCCTGTTGCGCCTACTGCGCATTATAGTTGCGGTGGTGTGGTCACTTGCACCACTGGTCTAACTGATGTGCGAGGATTATATGCTGCTGGCGAGGTTGCTTATACCGGTCTACATGGCGCAAATCGCTTAGCGAGTAACTCTTTATTAGAGTGTGTGGTTATCGGTCGTAATATCGCCGCGCACTTACCAACGTATTTACTCTCTGCGAATTGGAGCCCTGTAGAGCTTACCAATACTAAGTCGATTCACTTACCCTCCTCTAACTTAATGACTGAACGTAACTATAATAATCAAGCTAAACTCAATACTACTCATCACATTAATGATATTACTGCCAAGCTAAAAGCCTTGATGAGTCAAAATATGGGTATCACTCGCAGCGCTGATCTATTAGCACAGGCGCTTGTAAAAATACAAGGTTGGCAACAAGCCATTCAACTTTCAGGTTTAGATGACTTAACGGGTTTAAGCAATTTAGACATCATAGATAATGCAACCACGCCTAAACATCTGCTTCAGTTTCGCTTAGAACGCCAGTTGCAATTAGCCACGCTTATTGTGCAATCAGCTTATCAGCGCTGTGAAAGTCGTGGCGGGCATTATCGAAAAGATTATCCTGCTTACGCCTGTCAACCATTAATCAGTGTCATTGAGCCAGTCACGGATAAAGCAAATAACCTGACTGCTACCTCAGAGTGGTTATCCATCTCTCTTTCAGTGATGAATTGCGCCTAGCGATTCCAGTTTTTAACCCTTATTATGTTACAATTGCCGGTTTAGCAAAAATCTCACGAGCCTGCCTCTATGCAAAGCCTAATTACCCTTGTTTTAGTCTTAATGCCGCTATTTATTGGCTTTGTAATCCCTAGTAACCCAAAGTTGACGAGGTTTGCTGACAAAGGTTTGTCTTACTTGGTCTTTATTATTTTGACCCTAATCGGTATTGAGCTGTCACAAGTAGAAGGTCTACGCAGTCAGTTGGGCGAGATTGCGTTGTATGTGACTATATTATCGATATTGACAATCGGTACGGGACTGCTGGCGTTGATGTTATTTGATCACTTGCGTCCATGGCATGCCAAAAAGCCAAGCGCCAAGTCTCAGCAGCACCGTGTTAGTATTCGCGGTAGTCTCACACAAGTAATTTGTGTGGTGATTGGCTTTGTCATTGGACACTTTTTGCCTGCCGCTTATCTACCGCACAATACCACTATGACAGTGATGCTCATGCTGTTAATACTGCTAGTCGGTATTGGGCTCAAAGGTTCAGGCATTACCTTAAAAGAGGTGATGCTGAATAAACGCGGGGTTGAGATGAGTATTGTCTTTACCATAGCGGTATTGGTAGGCGGATTGGTCTTTGCGATGTTATTTATTGATGTATCATGGACCAAAGGTTTAGCATTAGCCTCAGGATTTGGCTGGTATTCACTATCAGCGATTGTAATGACCGATGCTTATGGTGCGATTTGGGGCAGTGTGGCGTTGTTTAACGATTTGATACGTGAGTTTTTTGCGCTGATATTTATTCCGGTATTTATGCGGCAGTACCCTTCATCAGCAGTAGGTCTTGGCGGAGCGACCAGTCTGGATTTTACCTTACCCGTTATACAGCAATCAGGTGGACTAACCGTTGTACCTCTTGCCATCAGCTTTGGGTTTATTATTAACATTGTATCGCCGGTGCTGATGGTGGTATTTTCGGCGTTGGGGTAAGGTTAAATTTTTACGGTTTATCAAAATTTGCCATTATTCAAAAAGCTTACAATGCTTGGCGTATCCACCATATCTTTGAATATCAGATTTATACTTAAGATTCATTAAATCATTGACTAAACTACTCGCCATTAAAGTGGCGCGGCGCTGTTTTGCCTCAAGACCTTTCATATTAAGTGCTTTAAAACTAGGATTTATATAATCTGTCTCTCTAACCAATAATTTATTTGAGCACTCGTAAGTACGGATACGCTCAGCATCAATATTATGTTGCAAGACTAAAGTATTCTTGAGGATGAGTGCGCGATTGCGTGATAAAGAATCGAAACCAAGAGTCACTAAAGCATCTTCATCAATTTCATTCGTAGCTGCATGACCAAAAATAAAAACACTGGCTTCTGGATACTCATTGATTTTTTCTGCCATTTTCACAAACTCTGCAGCATAAATAGTAGGTAATTGACTGCTCATTGACGGGAAAAACCCACTAAACTCCATTTCAATTCCGCCTACATCAACCACTATTGGACAACCTTTAGCATCTACTACTGTATGAAGCGGCGTTTCAGGGCATTCGTCTATTTCATCAAGCACGCCATCACCATCTGAATCAAGACTCACAATCAATATTGGCAGTGGCGCTGTCACTGTGTTCTCAATCGTCAATATTGGCGCAGTTTGACAAGCCGATAACGCCAAAGAACTGCAAAAAACGCTACTGGCTAGATATAAATTTAGTTTCATATCGAATCGAAGTTCTTATTCAGTTGGATTTGATGACTTGCCTCGAATCGTTTTAATAATAAAATTATTTTTTATTCTTCAGGTTCAGACGCAATCGCATAAACGCGTCGGTTCAACATATTGCCCTCCTCACTATCAGACGACGTAATTAGTCTTCTTGCGCCATACTCAGTCGCCGTGAGGCGTTCAGGGGCGATGTTATATTTCGATATTAAATAATCTTTAACCTTATTCGCTCTATCTTGCGCTAAGGCGTTCGCTTGGTCTATAGAGACGCTATCGACTTCAGTTCTTGAATTATGACCTTCAATCAATATGGTAGCGGTTTTATACTCTTGCAACTTCATTCCTACCTTATCAAGCTCAGCTTGATACTTCGGCAACAGCTCACTGCTATCTTTATCAAAAAAGGCGCGATATTCCATTTTTAGACCTACCCCAGGCATCGTAAAAGGACAGCCTCTGTCATCTACAACCACGTTTTCTGGAGTGGCTGGACACATATCTAACTCATCAGGAACGCCATCGCCATCTGAGTCAATCTCTGCTTTTATTGTGACAATATTTTCATATTGAGTTGCATCTTTAAAAGGCGTCGTTGTAGTCGTTTGACAGCCAGCTAGAGTTATAGATGCTGCTAATAACAATAAAGTGCGATGATTTTTAATGGTCATTATTACTCTCTCTTTATCCAGAGTAACTTAAGGCTTTATCTGTCATCAGCTTCCACTCTTTTTAAAACGTTCAATATATTACTCAACGTTGCTAATAAGCGCATAAATACGCTGGTTGAGCCAACTGTTTTCGGCGTCATTTGTCGCAATTGGACGCTCTGATCCATAGTAAAAGGTATTAATACGATCAGGATCAATATTATATTTCATGGTCATATAATTTTTAATACCTTCCACACGGTATCTTGATAATGTTTGATTGGCACCATTGTCTTCACGCTTGGATATATGCCCTTCAATATGCATAACAGCGTCCAAATGATCTTGCATTTTTTTGCCTGCGTTATCTAGCTGTTCATAATATTCACTTTTTATCTCACTGCTATTTTCAGCATAATATGCTCTAGCTTCCATCCTAAATTCGTTTTCACCAAAAAGTAAGGAATGCGGACAGCCTCTGTCATCAACTACTACGTTCAAAGGTGTGCCTGGGCACTCGTCTATATCATCAGGCACACCGTCGCCGTCGCTATCAATACTAATAAATATGGTAGGCGCATCAACAATAATAGCATTGGTTATTAAAGGGTTTTGGGTGGTAGTCCGACATGCTGATAATGCCAAAACCGCACACAAAGCCGCCACTTTTGAACAAATTTTAATCGTCATGACTATTTCCTTATTGAATTAAACCCCACTCGCCTGCTTAGCAAACAAACGCATCAGCGGTTTCATTTTGCTAACCCGATACATGCCTTCATTACGTATCTGCTGCACAGGACGCAGTTGCGCAAACTCGCCTGCGAACAGCCAGTTGAGTGCAGAGAAGCTATGCATCATCAGACTATTATGCGGACGGCGCAGGCGTTCATACATGCGTAGAGTCTGGTTAGTTCCCCATAATTTGCCACTACTCCGCGCAAAGTCATTCTCTAACTGTGCGCTTAACGCTTGCACATCGAGCATACCGAGGTTTAACCCTTGTCCAGCTAAAGGATGTACCCCATGCGCTGCATCACCAATTAGTACTAAGTTATCAGCGACATAACTTTTCGCCTGCTGCGCTGCCAATGGAAAGCTGGCAATGGACTCAATCTGACTGATCGCGCCAAGCTCATAAGTGCTAGCTGCAGCTAATTTATCAGCGATAACTTGCGGGTCTTCCTCAATAAGTGCCAATGCTTGATTGCGCGGTAATGTCCAGACGATAGACTGCCAATGCTGGGGGCTGGCCTTATCCTCTGCTGTAATATCAGCCAATGGCAATAACGCTAGCGTGCCGGTGGGCAACATCGCTTGGCGAGCGGTGGCTTGATGGGGTTTGGCAGTTTGAATCGCACAGCAAATCGCAGTCTGCTTATAGTCTAAAGTATCCAGCTCAATCCCTGCCTGCCGACGTACAAACGAGCCGCGACCGTCTGCCCCTACTAATAACGCTGCTTCGATAGATTTACCATCTTCTAAGGTCACCCGATAACCTTTCTCTGAACCCAGCCAGTCCATTGCTACCACTTTTTGGCCTGCGATAACGGTTAAGTAGCTACTGACATCCTCTTCCTGCATACGCTGCCATAATGCATATTCAATAACAAAAGGCTCAACCATACTGCCAAGTAGCTTAGGTGAAGCATTATCCCCATTACCAAGCCTTTCATCGCCAAATTTTAGCTCACCGATACCATTGCGCTGCCAAACCTGCATTTGTGAATAATCGGCCTTACGCTCTGACGCTGCTATTTTTTGCCACGCGCCCACCTCTTTTAGCAGTCCGATACTGGCAAGGCTAAGCGCATAAACCCGCGCATCACGCTGAGCGAGTCTAGCAGCCCAGTCTACTTCGTTCTGCTTAGGACTCGCATCAATCAAAGTAACGGGACATTTAGCTTGTGCCAGTTTTAGCGCCAGACTGGCACCAACGATACCGCCGCCGATAATGAGCGTGTGATTATTTTTCATAAGACATCCTTTATTAATCGTATCTAGTAGTAACCGCAGCAAACACAGCCTAAACTTATATTTTTTATTCTTGAGCTCCGCGTTTTTATCATTTTAACCATTAAATTAATAGCGGTTAAAATGATAAAAACTGAAATTTAGAGACTATGATTTTAAGCCCATTGCATAATTGGCTATCAATGGCTTGATATTAGGCAACTTATCAAAAGCAATTAAAGCCACATTACGCGCCAGCTTAATAGCTGGATTGGGATGGGTAAAGCCATGAACGACGGCGTCACAAAAGCGGATGACTCGTTTCTGATCTGTTTGCCGTGATTTTTCATAGCGTTTTAGTAGTGTTGGGTCGCCAATATCAGCGCCTTTGAGCACTTGGGCGCTTATCATTTGCGCGAGTACATGCGCGTCACGCATACAAAGGTTAAAGCCCTGACCTGCTACTGGATGTAAAGTATGAGCGGCATTGCCCATAATGACACAACGTCCATCGACCTGTTGCTTTGCCAATACGCGTGTTAATGGATATGCACCGCGACGACCAGCCGCGACAAACGTGCCCGCGCGCTGACCAAACGCTTTTTGCAAGGTCTGTAAAAAGTGCGCATCGTCTTCTAGATATTGCGTCTCTTCCCCGGTTGGGCATACCCAAACGACTGAGCGTCTGTAGCCTTTCTGATAATCATCATTCCCATCCCCTTCTGGATCAGTTAATGGCAGTACGGCAAGCGGCCCTGCTGGACTAAAGCGCTCAATCGCCACATGCTCGTGCGGCTTATCCGTCTGTACGACGCCAACGATAGCCGTTTGTTTATAATCATAAGTCGTCGTACCAATATTCAGTAACGGGCGAATCGTAGAGTCACGACCATCACACGCAACCAGTAAGCTTGCCTGCAACTCTTGCTCATGTTCGTCCGTATCGTAATAGTTGAAGCGGAGCGTGACGCCAGCCTTTTGTTGCTCAACAGCCGTAACGTTGGCGTTATCTATAATGGTAATTAACGACTCTTCTTGTGCTGCCAATAATAACTTGCGTCCTAGCCACGCATTCTCCATTACTTGCCCAAATGACTCAACTTGCTCATCTTCCTTATTCAACTGCGCGCGCCCAAAGCTGCCCTGCTCACTGATTTGCACCGCATCAATACGGCAAGCATGACTTTGTAGTTCTGACCACAAGCCAATCTCTTCATAGATTTGCACGGTTCGCCGTGATAACGCGGTATTACGACTGTCTAAATAGTGGCTGCGTGTCTGATCATCATTTGGGCTAATAGTCGGATAGCTGTTTTTCTCGAGCAAAGTACTGGCAATGCCATGATGTGCCAGTAATAATGCAAAGGACAAGCCAACATGACCGCCACCAACAATCAACACTTGCTGCTCACTTAGCATGGATGAAGGTGTAGACTGGGGACTAGTAAAGGTTGGCTCGGTACCTGAAGATTTAGACTCTATATTTGACATTATTATTCCTATTATGCTTTGCTCAATGCGCTTTTGCTAAGCAGTTAATGATTGCTCACAATGGTTAGTTATCGTACGTTATTTATTATGATCTAACGCTGCCAAATTCAGTGCCTGAATAGTGGCTGGCTAACGAATAGATTACCACAAATTATCTATCATTCAGCGGGATTGACAGTATTTACAGCGCCTAGCTGGTTAAGGTTGATATTTTTCCGCATTTATTATCAGCAGGATGTTACTGATAACTCCTTAAGATGATAGCCACTTGCCGAGTGGTTGCAATCAACATACAAAAACTGTCTCGCCCACTAGGATGTATGGCTTGAAATTTAAAAACTATCAACCATAATGAAGGAAGTGCTTTTATATATCGCTCAGCCTATTTAATAATAAAATTTTAATAACTTTTTGCCAGACAATTTATTTATTAAACCCATTGATAATGTCGTGTCTTCTATATAAATATAACGTTATGCCGACGACATTGAATGCCCAATACAAGGATAATCGCTTGACTGCCTCCATGAGCCGCCATATAAAAATAGAATTTTTAACCACCGCCCAACTCAAAACAGTGCTTGGTGAATATAATTATAATTTAAAATACTTACAAGAACGTCTTGATATCAAAATCAACCAACGCCAAGGTGACTTTACTATAAGTGGTGATTTATCAGGTGTTGAAATCGGTGAGCGGGTTTTATATAAGCTGGTTGATGAAGCCCAGAACTCTAAAGATATTAGCCCGGCAGAGCTACACCTCATCATCCAATCAAGCATCGCACGCGATCAAGATATAGAAGATGACATGCCAGCTACTGATAGCGATGGTCAAGATGGTAGCGAAGATAATCTGGATTCGCCCAGTGACTTTACGCCTATTAGTTTGCGTACCCGTAACGGCAAAATCGTGCCGCGCGGTGGCAATCAGCAGCGTTATGTTAAGGATATTCTATCTTCTGATGTGTCGTTTGGCATTGGACCTGCGGGTACGGGTAAAACCTATCTCGCGGTCGCTTGTGCGGTTGATATGATAGAGCGTAAGGAGATTGAGCGTATTTTGCTGGTGCGTCCAGCTGTTGAGGCGGGCGAAAAATTGGGCTTTTTACCCGGTGACTTGACCCAAAAAATCGACCCTTATCTGCGTCCCCTATATGATGCGCTCTATGAGATGATAGGTTTTGACAAAGTTGGTAAAATGATTGAGCGTCAAGAGATTGAGATTGCACCACTGGCTTATATGCGTGGACGTACGCTGAATAACTCCTTTGTCATCTTGGATGAAGCGCAAAACACCACGCCTGAACAGATGAAAATGTTTTTAACGCGTTTAGGCTTTGGCTCGCGAGCAGTGATTACTGGTGACATTACACAGGTCGATTTACCACGCGGTACCAAATCGGGACTGGCGCAAGCGATGGAGATTTTGAGTGATATTGAAGAAATCCATATCACTAAGTTTGATTCAAAAGATGTTGTGCGCCATCAGTTGGTACAAAAAATCGTTGAAGCGTATGATGAGTTTGACGAAAAAGAAGAGATCCTAAAAGAGAAACGCAAACAAGAACGCTTCGTGATTGAGCAAGAACGTAAACAAGCGATAGCAGACGCCACCTCTAAATTATAGGGCATACTGTTAAAATCAATACGTCAAAATTTAAATTAAAAAACCGGATATGATGTCCGGTTTTTTATGGTCTAATCTTAATAAAATATAGTTAATAGTCAAAGGATATAATAATGGGTCATTCTAATGATGAAGATTCTAGTATGAATAATATAGATACAAACAGCACAGACATTAATAAAACTGACATTAATGAAATATCAATTAGTGCAGCCGAAAGTATCGACGACGAGCTGGTCAGTACTTTTTATACAGAAGACAGACTACAACCTGTATTGGCAGCAACCCTAAATGATATTGGTGAACGCATTAAAAACGGTCTCCATCTACCCTACTTTACCGATATTGACAATGAATTGTGGGAGCAAAAACCTAAAGCATTAGATATCTATATTACTGATGCTATTGAAGGCCATGAGCTAAATCTAGAGTCGCGTGGCAAGGCTTATGCAACTAATATTTTATCTTATCCAAGCGAGATGCCAGCCAATATTATTGAGCTCATGCCAACGCTGCCATTAGGTGAGTTAATTATTTGTCATAAAGTAGTGGTACGGGAAGCTACTGAACAGGAAAAAACGGTTGAGCAGCATATTAGCCATTTATTGGTGCATGGCATACTGCATCTGTTTGGCTTTGATCATGAGCTTGGACAAGCGGAACAAGACGAGATGGAAAGCTATGAGATTGATATCTTAGCGCACTTAAACTTGCCTAATCCTTACGTTTAATCCTACTTATCTTTATTCAGCGGCAGTTTTTGTGATTGATCCATATTATTAACCAGTTGATCCAAACCTTTCACATGCACACTACGCTGCGGAAATGGAATATCGATTTCATTGTCATCAAGCGCGTACTTAAACTGCTCAAGCAAATCGCACTGCATTGCCCACCAGTCATTATTAGTTGTCCAAACGTTTAAGGTTAAATCAACCGAGTTCTCAGCTAAATTAGTGACACGTACGATAGGCATAGGCTCACTAAAAGCGACGGCATTATCTTTTGCCAAACCTAACATGATATTTTTTGCGGCTTTGATATCGGCGTCATAGCCAATACGAATCGTGATGTCTACGCGGCGATTGGGTAGCGCAGTATAGTTAATGGTGGACGAAGTGGTGATAGCGCTGTTAGGTATAATGACATCATGATTATTAATGGTGGTCAGATGAGTATTGACCAAGGTAATTTCAGTAACCGTCCCAGTAAATTCTTTAATTTGCACGTAGTCGCCACGTACAAACGGGCGAAAAGTCACAATCATAATACCAGCGGCGAAGTTCGATAATTGATCTTTTAACGACAGACCAATAGCAACGGCTGCACCACCTAATATGGCCACAACTGAAGTCGTCTGAACGCCCACTTGGTTTAGTGCTGCCATGGCAACGATGACTAATAACACCCCATATAATAGCCGACTTAAAAAATTAGCAGCGGTAATATCTAAACGGCCACGTACCATAACGCGATTGGTAATAATAATAACCTTTTTAGCAAGCCAGCGTCCAAAGACAAATATGAGCAATGCCATAGCGACTTTAAATAGTAGCGCCAATGCATTGTCAGTCAACGTCGCAATATCAAGCGTTAATCCTAAAAACTCCATAGTGACTCTTTATTCTGTGTTTCTTCTTAATGTATTTTAAAGACTGTATTTTTTAGAAATTTATCTGTGTCATATAAGGCTAATAATTGTATAGGTAACTTGTTTAGGTTATTTGCTACAATGTGCCCCCATCAGTTTTGCCCTATCCTATTTTGCTATATACTATTTTTATCAGCTACCTTGTCGTTTATCGATATAACTTATTAGTGCACGCTACCAATTTAATGACTTGCTTTTCAAGGTCAACTTTTATAATGAGCAATGACTCAACATATTTTAATTATACATAAGGATAATGGGTTTGAATGATTTTGATGACTTTTCTGACAACATTGACTATCGTTTTAACGAGTCATTCAGCGATGGTTGGGAAAGTCTAACCCAATCTATAAAAAAATTATATAACAAAACCACTGACAAGCTTGATGATGAGATTCGGCTACCAGTGGCGGAAAAGTATGTGAATGATGCGCTGCAAAAGTTCGTCACTGACAATGTAAACTCCATTTTAGAGCTACGCGTTGAGCTGCATGACAAATGGTTTCGCCTTTATTGTACGATTAACGTCGCCGGCATTTATATTGAGGTTGCCAGTAACTTTCGCCTCGTTCATGCCCAGCTTGATCGCAACGTACAGCGCTTTGTCTTTGGGCAGCTAACTTATACTGATGTGCTCAATTTTCGCTGTGAATCTTTTGTCAAGCGCCAAGGCATCAAACTTGCCATCTGGTTCTATCATACTGTCCTCAAAAAAGACCCTTTGGGTGTTATCCTAACTTATATCAATATTGCGCGTGCTAAAGAAGACATTATTTATCTAGATATTCATCGCTGGCTAAAAAATAACCAAAAAATCATGAGCACGCTACATAAAGTACAAGTGAACTATGGCGAGGTCGAAGAAGAACAACTTGTCCTTAAGACCCAAATTAATTATCGAGATCTATTAGGGGGCAGCAGTGGTGAAAACATTATTGATGATGACGACAGTAATGAGCCAGAATTGATGAAAGGTCCTATTAATCCTTTAGGGGATGCCACCGAACCTAGCGAAGAATAAAAAACGCTTATAAAAAAAGCAACTTACTAACACTCAATGCCGCAGACTTATATTTCATGAGGTCGCGGCGTTTTTATTGGAGTTAATTTACCAGTAATTTTCTACGGCAATATTTCCCTCACCGCGGCGATTCATTATTAAACCCAGCTCCTTCAGCGCTTCTTTGGTGTCATCGACCATTTCTGGATTGCCGCATAGCATCACATGCGTACTATCGATATCAAGCGCTATCCCCGCTTCCGCTTGTAGTGTTCCCTCTAACAGTAACTTAGGCAAGCGTTCGGTTAGTGCACCCGCAATAGGCTCGCGAGTCACAATAGGGATAAAAATCAGCTGTGCTGGGTTATCAACTAAGGTTCCAAAATCCTCTTGTAGCTGTTTAATCCTATCAACATAGGCCAGCTCATCAAATGATCGTGCGCTGTATGCCAGCACAATATGCTCGTAGTCTTCCCATGTTTGCAAATCTTGTAGCATCGATAAAAATGGGGCTAAGCCAGTACCCGTTGCCAGTAACCATAAATCCTTTGGCATTGGTTTTTGATAACGTGCTAAGGTCAAAAACCCAAACGGCATGGTATTAAGTAACAGCTCATCGCCGACTTGCAAATGCTGCAACTGTGAGGTAAATGCGCCATCTGTGATGACAATCGAGAAGAACTCTAGCACTTCATCAAAAGGAGATGAAACAATGGAATAGGCACGAAAGATATCTTCATTTGGTGCTTGCTCTACTGTTTGTTTATTATTCTGCTGATAGTATTGCAGTTTGCTAGGATTAACCCCTAAACGTACAAATTGCCCAGCGGTAAATTTAAAGCTGTCGGGTCGGCTGACCGTGAAGCTAAATAAGTTAGGGGTCCATGTGGTTTTACTGAGCACTTTTACCGTTTGAATATTGTCACTCATAGGAATTGATCACTTATAGTTTTATTAATTTGCGTTTTTTATTGAAAAATTTTTATTTTTAAGGAAGATAGTAGAGGTTTCTCGAAAATACAAATAAAAAAGATGCGCCAAGCTTATCATAAACAAGGCGCATCTTGGTTTTGTATCAGTAACGGCAAAAAAACTTGCAATCACCTACCTTATTTCTATAACGCTAATGTTACCAAATGCGTGCCATACTTGACCATACGATTAGGCTGTTAGGTAACACACCGAAGAAGATGATAACTGCTGTGACCGCAATCACCATCAGACCACCTGTACGAATGCCCCACTGTCCACCAACATCAAACTCAATGAACTCTTTTGGACGTTTGAATAATGTTAACATCACGCGCAGGTAATAGAACAGACCGATCGCACTACCTAGAATAATCATCGCTGCTAAGAACCAATGGGCCCCTTGAACCGCAGATAAGATAGCAAATAGCTTGGTAATAAAGCCTGCAGTTAGAGGTATACCCGCCAGTGATAACATCATAATAGTCATCACCCCTGTTAGTATCGGACGACGCCAGAATAATCCTTGGTAATGCACCAATTCACTAGCATCACTATATAAACGATAAGGACTCGACATCAAGGTCACAATGCCAAAAGCACCAATAGAGGTAAAGGCATAAATCGCCATGTACATGCTAGAGATACTATCAGCGGCTGTCCCAATACTCACAATAACAATCAAGACATAACCCATATGCGCGATAGAAGAGTAACCAAGTAACCGCTTAAGGTTGGTCTGACGTACAGCCAATAAGTTACCGACTAGAATAGACAAAGTCGCTATAACCATTAAGAGCATTTGTACTGAAGGGAGTGCCAATAGCGACGTATCAATTAAGAAACGCACAGCCAGTGCCATCATGGCCACTTTGGTCACTGAAGCTAAATAAGTAGCAATAGGCGCTGATGCCCCTTGATAGACGTCAGGCGTCCACGTATGAAAAGGTGCAGCAGACAATTTAAAGGCAATACCAAACATCATCATCGCGGCGCCTAATATCAATAGGGGCGATTCAAACATACTGCCTAACTGTACACTGATTTCTTTAAAGCCTAATGAGCCAACTTGCGCGTAAATAAACGCCATACCCATTAATAAGGTCGCTGACGCCGTCGCCGACAACACTAAGTACTTAAGCCCAGACTCCAAAGATTTGTCACGTAAAAAGGTATAAGACAGTAGGCCATATAACGGCACTGATAACAGCTCTAAGCTCATAAAGAAGGCTGCCATATGCTGCGCACATACCATCAACAACGCACCCGTTGTTGATAGCAGCATGAGCAGATACAGCTCTTCTTTATTGTCTTTATAGTCAGCCAAGTATGCATACGCGAGCGTACAACATGCCAGCGCGCAAATAAGAATGACGACCATATTAAACTGAGCAAAGTTATCAATCACGAACAGCTGCTCAACTTGCGGTGAAGCCGAACCCATACTTACAACGCCACCTATTTGCCCAAGTAACGTAAACAAGGCCACATTTAGACCGACTACTGTAATAGTACCAGTGACGACATGCGAGCGTTTAATAGTGATAGCAATCATCACTATTAATACCGTAACCACTACTGCAATGATTGGTGCATAAGGCAGTAGCCCCATCAAATCATTCATCGTAAATTCATTCATGACTTAACGTGCCTCCATTGCAATTGCATCAAGTAACTGCGACGCATCTACTTGTGTTACCTGACTGTAGATATACGCATTATTAATCCACTGCATCGCGTGACTTGAGGTATCAAGGAACGGCTGCGGATATAACCCAAGCCATACCAAGCCAGCAGCTAGCATGAGTAACAGTGATATCTCACGTTTGCCCAAATCTTTTAGTGGACGCGCAGGTAAACCGTGTGATTTAGTTTCGTGCATCGCTACTTCTTCGATATTATTAGTACCGAATAGCGCACGATGAATCAAAATAAGTGAGTACAAGCCTGCCAATACTAAGCTAAAGGTTGCAAAGACTACAAATACTGGATAATCAGCGAAGGAGCCCAGCAGAATCATAAATTCACCGATGAAATTACCGGTACCAGGTATACCTAACAAAGCAGCACAGAAGAACATTAAGATCGGTGCATAATAGCGGAACTGACCCCACATACCGCCCATTAGCGTCAAATCACGCGTATGTAGACGCTCATACAATTGTCCAGCCATAATAAACAGCGCCGCTGAACTTAAACCATGTGCGAGCATCTGTATCATCAAGCCTTGCAAGCTTAATAAAGTCCCAGCATAAATGGCCAGTACCACGAAGCCCATATGCGAGATACTGGTATAAGCGAGCAAGCGCTTCATATCCGTCTGCATAAAGGCCAGCCAAGCCCCGTAAAAGATACCAATCGTACCTAGAGTCATGGCAATCGGCGCAAACTCTTGTGATGCTGCTGGGAATAACGGCAATACAAAACGAATCAAACCATAAGCGGCAGTCTTAATCAGCACCCCTGCCAGATCCACCGAGCCCGCTGTTGGCGCTTGCGCATGCGCGTCCGGTAACCAACCGTGGAAGGGAATAATTGGCAACTTAACCGCAAAGCCAATAAAGAAACACAGCATAATCGGAAATTCCCAGCCGCCAAGGGGCGTACCGAGCAAGTCATTATAGTTAAAGCTGAGCGCACCGCGCTGAGTGTAATTAATAATAACCAGAACCAAGATACCGATGAGCATGATAAGCCCAGACGCTTGGGTATAAAGAAAAAATTTGGTTGCCGCATATTCTTTGGTCTTACCACCGACCACATCATGACCCCAAATGGCAATCAAGAAGTAGATAGGAACCAGCATCATCTCCCAGAAGAAGAAGAATAAGAACATATCGATGGCTAAGAAAACACCAATAACCCCGCCTAAGCTCCACAAAAGGTTCAAGTGGAAGAAGCCTACCCGACGTTGAATCTCATTCCACGAACACGCCACTGCTGCTACACCCAACAGTCCAGTTAAGCCAACCATTAAGAGTGACAAGCCATCCATCGCTAAATGGAAGCTAATACCAAAACTAGGTATCCATGGCACAGCGAATTCAGCAACCCATGGCACAGCGGAATCAGGCGCAATAACCTGAGTGCTCATACCAGAGAAGTCGCCGACATACCAAAGCACTATAGATAGCGCAAAAGTCAGTATCATGCCAATCAAAGCAATCCAGCGCGGCAGACGTTTATTAACCCGCTCAACCAACCAACATAGCAATCCGGCAATAAAGGGTATTGCAATCAATGCTGGTAGCATCCACGTTTGTTGTAAGTCTATCATCTTATACCACCGTCATCATTACCAGCACCAACAGTACAGCAACACCCAAGCCAAAGCTTGCAGCATAGCCTCGAAGCGACCCAGTTTGCGTTGCAGACAACGCTTTATTGCCCGCTGACGCCAGCATTGGCAATATATTCCATGTTTTATCAACAGGGTCGGCTTTGAATAAGCGGCCAATGAATAAAAAAGGTTTTACGAAAACCAAATCGTATAGGGCATCGAAGCCCATACCGTGATAACACCAATAATATAATGCGCTGCCAATACGTGAACGCTTAAAGCTCACTAGCATTCGGCCTTTATTCACTACATATAATAAGGCTGCTAACACTAAACCGGCGAGCATTGCACCCATAGCGATAAACTCAGCAGTATGTTTACCCTGTGCTTGATTTGCCACTTCTAATAAATGACCAACGCTTTCTGGTAACACACCTTGTAACGGCGGTGTGATAAAAGCACCTACTGCGGTTGATAGAACTAATAGCACGCTAAGCGGCAACCAATACGACACTCCTGAGAGCTTGTGCGCTGGCGTTTTTTCTTCGCCAAAAAAGACAATCCAGATCATACGGAAAGTATATAGCGCTGTTAAGAAAGCACCGAATACACCCATATAGAATAAGACTTGATGACCTGTGGCATAAGTTTCCCAAAGAATCGCTTCTTTTGAATAGAAACCAACCGTAACCCAAGGTATTGCAGCAAGTGCACCGCCGCCGACGATATAACACCAAAACACTAAAGGTATCTTCTTACGTAAACCGCCCATCTTAAAGATATTTTGCTCATGATGGACAGAAAGTATAACGGCACCTGACGATAAGAATAGCAACGCTTTAAAGAAAGCATGCGCCATCAAATGGAAGATTGCTCCTTGCCATGCGCCAACGCCTAAGGCTAAGAACATATAGCCAATTTGGCTCATGGTTGAATAAGCAAGGATACGCTTGATATCGGTCTGCGCCAGCGCGCATAGTCCACCAACCGTCAGAGTTAAAGCACCAACGGCACCGACCCAATATAGCAATACGCCAGGAGTCAGTAAAAATAACGGATGCATACGGGCGATTAAATAAACCCCAGCGGTAACCATAGTTGCTGCGTGAATCAAGGCCGATACCGGCGTTGGTCCCGCCATCGCATCAGCAAGCCAGGTATGTAACGGCAATTGCGCCGACTTACCCATCGCGCCACCAACCAACATCATGGTGGTCAAAATCATCGTTGGGTTATTAATATCGAACACATCAGGCGCGCGGGTAATAATTTCTTGAATATTAAGCGTACCGAATTCACGGAATAACAAGAACAGCCCGAATGCTAAGAACACATCACCGACACGGGTTACTGTAAAGGCTTTCATGGCAGCCCGACCATTGGCACGATCTTGAAAGTAAAAACCAATAAGCAAATAAGAGCAAATGCCAACGCCTTCCCAGCCAAGATATAATAATAATAAATTATCGCCCAGTACCAATAGCAACATGCTGGCAACGAATAAATTCATATAACTAAAGAAGCGTGCAAAACCTGACTCACCTTTCATATACCATGCGGCAAACAGGTGAATCAAAAAACCAATGCCGGTGATCACACCGATCATCGTTAGTGCTAGGCCGTCAAAACTTAGGCCAAAACTTGGCGCAAAGTCGCCTACCTGAAACCAAGTCCATAGCGGCATCTCTACCACCGTTCCTGCCGGATAGGTCGTTAAAAAAGTAAAGCTAACAACCAACGTACATAATGCCGATAGCAACATGCTACCCACACCAACAAACGCAGCTGCTTGTTCAGTTAACCGATCACGCATAAAGGCTAAAATCAAAAAGCCAATGAGCGGAAATATAAAGGTTAATGGTAATAAACTCATGACATCATCCTTTCATCTCATTGGCGCTGTCGACATCGAGATGTCCACGCTTATGATAAAACTGCAATAATATTGCCAGACCAATTGAAGCTTCAGCCGCAGCTAACGTCAATATAAAGATAAACATAATCTGTCCATCTGGATCGACCCAGCGACTGCCTGCCACCACAAATGCCAGTGCTGCTGCATTCATCATGATCTCAAGACTCATCAGCATGAATAAAAAGTTACGTCGTACCATAACACCGCACAAACCTATGGCAAATAAAATACCTGCCAATATTAGTCCGTGGCTCATAGGTATCATACCCAATACATTCTGCACCTCAGCGACTGGCTGTACTAAACCTGCCACCTCGTGGGAAAATGGCACGTTTGACACCTCTTGTGCCATACTTACTGCTTGTACCATCAGTCTGACTCCTTACGCGTGACTTTCTGAATACCAACATAGTCATGAGGGTCAACATCTTTATACTCATAGGGCTCAGGCGTTTGAATCGTAGAATCAATGCCATTATCGCGAAGTAAATAGTCTTTAAATCCGTCGGCACGTCTATCAATATCTGGGTTATTATCAGTAGTAATCTCATCATTAAGAGACTCTTTACCCAAATGATAAGCGGCGACTAGCGCTGCTAATAACAGTAAAGCTGCCACTTCTACCAACATAATATATTTGCTAAATAATACCGTCCCCACCGCTTTTGCAGGAACAGTAATCCCGCCAATAACCGCTGCTTCATTGTCGTTAAGACCAATCAATGCATAGAGCACCACGGCAATAATAATGGTCAGTCCTGTCGGCACCGCCCATGTTTTGGCATTAAGCCAGCTCTCTTCTCGCGCCTCATTTGCCATCCCTAAATTGAGCATCATAATTACAAAAACGAACAAGATTAGGATAGCGCCAGCATAAACTACAATTTCAAGGGCCCCTGCAAAGGGAGCACCGAGTATAAATAAAATACCAGCGACAGCCAAGAGCGATACAATCATCGCTAATATGGCGTGCACAGGGTTAGGATGCATAACGACGCGTAGGCTGGCAAATATCGCCACCGCAGCAAGCGCATAGAATCCCACCAAATCAGGATTGTTTAAAACAGTCATCATGGCAGTAAACTCCTTAGATCAATAGGTGCCGCTTCATTTTGCGCCGCGCCTTTTGGTTTATCTGCCACCGCCATACCAGATACGCGATAATAATTATAGTCAGGATACTTACCCGGTCCTGATATTAACAAGTGCTCTTTTTCATACACCAAGTCTTGACGCACATATTCGCCCATCTCAAAATCAGGGGTCATCTGAATGGCTGTCGTTGGACAGGCCTCTTCGCACAGTCCACAAAAAATACAGCGCGAAAAATTAATCCGAAAAAACTCTGGATACCAGCGCCCATCTTCACGCTCAGCTTTTTGCAGAGAAATACAGCCGACTGGGCAAGCAACTGCACATAAGTTACAAGCAACACAGCGCTCATCACCATCAGGATCGCGTGACAATATAATACGCCCTCGAAATCGTGGCGGTACGGGTACCGGTACTTCAGGATATAAGATGGTATCGCGCGGACGGATCGCATGACTATTGACCATCCACATGCTGCGGACAATGGTAAATATACCAATGACAGTCTTTTTTATCGTAGTAAACATGGGATTATAATCCTTATCAGCTTTACCCTAACTCATCAGCAATGGCTAAAGATGACTACAGCGTTGGAGAAAAAATCAAAATGACCGCTGCCGTAACCAGCAGGTTAATCAAAGTTACCGGCAAGCAAACTTTCCAACCAAAATTCATCACCTGATCATAGCGCGGACGCATGAGTGAGCCCCGTGCCAAAATAAACATCGTCATAAAAAATAACGTCTTAATCATGAACCAAAAAGCAGGCGGAATAAACGGAATATTTAAGTTAAAAGGTGCCAGCCAGCCGCCAAAAAACAGGCAAGTCATTAGTGCTGATATCAATACCACGTTAACGTATTCACCAATAAAGAACATACCAAACTTCATGCCCGAATATTCAACATGATAACCTTCAGCAAGTTCCTGCTCAGCTTCTGGTTGGTCAAACGGATGTCTATGGGTCACCGCAACTCCCGCTACTACAAAAGTCAAAAACCCGAAAAACTGCGGAATGATATACCAGCCATCAACCTGCGCTTCAACAATCGCACGTAAGTTAAAAGAGCCGGTCAAGGCGACCACACCCATTAACGATAAGCCTAAGAACACCTCGTAACTAATGGTTTGCGCGGCTGAACGCAAACCGCCAAGTAGCGAGAATTTATTCGCTGATGCCCAGCCACCAAACATAACTGCATAGACTGCAATACCTGCCATGGCAAAGAAGAATAAAATACCAATATCCCAATCTGCTACTCCCAGAGTTGGTGATATTGGAATAATGGCAAAAGAGGCAAGTGCAGTGAACATTGCGACCGCAGGTGCCAAAGTAAAAATGAATTTATCGGTAAATTTTGGCGTCCAATCTTCTTTAAAGAAGATTTTGAGCATATCGGCAACCAGTTGTAAGGAGCCAAAAGGCCCTACACGGTTGGGGCCATAACGATCCTGCCACAAGGCAAGCATCCGGCGCTCATAGACAATCATCATCGCGGCAACAATAACGACCACTAAAAAGATAACCAATGACTGTACAACCATAAATAGAATTGACCAAGTGTCGAAAGTCATCATGTTGGCTAAAAAGCTTGGCACATCAGGAATAATACGGGTCACTGACATATTACACCTCTTGAGTGGTGGTCGATACAACCGCCGCGCTGTTAGAATTAATGTTAGATCCAGCTATTAAAGCGCTATCGTCTGCCATTGCTCCAGACAAAGTGACGGCAGCTGCAGGTGCATCAACTTTATGCACGGATGCTGGCAATGACGGATGGATAATGCTTACTTGCCCAACCGGATAGCCAATACAACCTTCTGCTAAGTAATGTACCAGTTGCACAGGCAAGGTAATTTGCTGTTTATCAATTTCTATCGCTAAGTAATCACCAGCGGCAATGTGCCATTCTTTAGCATCGTCAATCCCAATACGCCATGTCGCAATTGGTAATTGTTCAGCAACGACTGCACTACGTGATGCCATCATTGAACTGGCATAAATATTATAGATAGGCACAAGTTTTGCTTGCCCTTGCTGCATATCAGTCAGCATTAAAGAGGTCGTTTGCGGCGCTACATATTGACGTATGGCTAAGCGCTCTAAATAATCAAACAAACGCACACCTGGATCGCCTTTCTTTAGGCTACCACCCACTTTATCTTGATATTTATTCCATGCTTGTGGGGAGTTCCAGCCTGCCGATTGGGCAAATGGAATCATAGAGCTTGGCGTTTGAGTACCACTATAGCCTTCCATTGAAAAGGTTAAAGCCGTATCCCAATCTTTTGGCTGCATAGGCTCGTGCACAGATATCGGTGCACGCATCGCCGTACGACCTGAATAACGGCGTGGCTCACGAGCAATTTTTAGTCCAGTAATGCGATAATCAGCATCAGGCGCTGCCGCTTTAATACCAGCAAGCTTAGGATGAGTCGCTATTAAGGCATCAATCACATCGTCCAATTGCATCCAATCCACTGGTTTGCCCATTAAGCTGCTATGAATCGCATGTAACCAGCGCCAGCCTTCTTTAATACTACTAAGCGGATGATAATAGTTATTATCATACACTTGGAAGAAGCGCTGAGCGCGGCCTTCAGCGGAAACCAACGTACCATCCGCTTCGGCAAAGCTGGCTGCTGGTAGCACAATATCAACATCTTTATGCCAATCAAGCAGTTGATGATCGAGTGCAATCACTGTTTTATCCGCTAATAGCTGTGTTAGCTTGAGCACATCAATAGCATCAGTTAACTGATTTTCGGCAACCACGACCACATCAAAATCTGTAGCCAGCAGCTCTTCTACTGATTTGCCACTTAGTAGGCATACGCCCATGCTATTAGCATCTGGAACAGTAAGGTAAATACTGGCTTGTGCATGGTAGTGAGGGTTTTCTTGTTTTAGCTCAAGTTTTTCAGCTGGTTCGCGCTCAACATTATCCTGCTCGTCTTTATTAGTACCCGTTTCAGGTTTATCAGGCTTAGCGGCCAACTCTTGATCTTCAGTCTGTTGCGCAGTTTGCGCTTGCTGTTCGGCAGCTTGAACTTTGGCATTATAAGTTTCAACATGCTCATGCTCAGTCGCTTTAATCGCTGCACGCTTTTGACTTAAAGCTTGCGTAATCTGCGCCGCTGCTTCTATTAAAGTGATAGACGATAAACTGCTACCGGATAACACTAACGGCTTATCGGCTTGCACTAAGTCATAAGCGATTTGCTGTGCAAGCGCCTGCATCGGATCAATATCAATATTGGCAGCATCCTGTTCTGAATCAGGCGCTTTAATTTCTGCTAAATCATCAGCTAGTTTTGCAATCTCATCGGCGACTTTAAAGCCAAGTTTAGTGATATCTTCAGGCGTCGCTACAACGCTGACTTTACTAATATCGTCAAGCTTAGTTTGCGTCACATCAATAATATAAACGGGGCTCAGCGCACCTTGAGCGATACGTTGTACCGGCTCTGCTAACCATGCTTGAGTCTTAACAGCGGCGGCCATCTTAAGCGCTTCGTTTTTCGCAGCTTGGCGAATAGACAAAGCCACTCGTGATGAGGTCTGGGTGATATCTTCGCCTAAAATTAGTACCGCATCATGACTTTCAATATCAGTCATGCCTGGGTTATAAATACCTTCAGTACTTAACACTTCGATACATTTATTGACTAGTGCTTGCTGTTGATGATTGAGACCCGTTGAGAAGTTATCAAAGCCAACGAGGTTTTTTAGCGCAAAGTTAGTCTCAAGGCTGGCGCGTGGTGACCCAATACCGATGACTTTTTTATCTTTTAGACGGTTGATGGTTCCATCAAGCGCATAGTCAATATTGATTTTGACATGCTTGTCATTAATACGCTCAAGCGCTTGTGTTGGGCGATCTTCACGGTTGACGTAGCCATAACCAAAGCGACCACGGTCACATAGGAAGTAACGGTTTACTTCACCGTTATAACGGTTTTCGATCCGGCGCAATTCGCCATAACGCTCACCCGCTGAGATATTACAACCCGCAGAACAGCCATGACAGATGCTTGGCGCATACTGCATATCCCATTTACGGTTATAGCGTTCAGAATGAGTTTTATCAGTAAATACACCCGTTGGGCATACTTCAGTTAAGTTACCTGAGAACTCACTTTCAAACTGACCATCTTTATCACGACCAAAATAAACGCGTTCATTCGAGCCATAAACACCCAAATCTTCACCGCCGGCATAGTCTTTATAAAAACGTACGCAACGATAGCAAGCGATACAACGGTTCATCTCATGAGCGATAAAAGGACCAAGCTCTTGATTATGATGGGTGCGTTTGGTAAAGCGATAGCGACGACGACTATGACCTGACATATAAGTCATATCTTGCAAATGACAATGTCCACCCTCTTCACAGGTTGGACAGTCATGCGGGTGGTTGACCATCAATAGCTCAACCATCGACTTACGAAAAGCCTTAGCTTCGTCATCTGTTACTGAGATATACATATCATCAGTTGGCGCAACCATACATGACATTACTAACCTGCCACGACCCGCTTCCAAATCTTCTTTACTTTGATATTGCTTAACCGCGCACTGACGGCAAGAGCCGACTGAGCCAAGGGCTGGGTGATAACAAAAATACGGCACATCAATGCCGAGTGACAAGCATGCTTGTAGCAAGTTGTCTGCGCTATCTACTTCGACAGTGGTTCCATCAATATGTATGACTGCCATGCCGCTCTCCTTATTTTACATCTGGCTGTTGATTGGCTGCAGCCTCAATGACATCTACACCAACCGCCTGTGCAATCTTCTGATCAAACTCAGGACGGAAATATTTAATCGCACTCATCAATGGTTCCATAGCGCCAGGGGCATGCGCGCAGAAAGTTTTACCAATCCATAAGTCACGAGTTAACTCTTCTAATTTCTCAACATCGCCAATCTGCCCTTCACCATCATTTATAGCTGTCAATAGTTTAACACCCCAAGGCAAACCATCACGGCAAGGCGTACACCAACCACATGATTCACGTTGAAAGAATATCTCAAGATTGCGTAGTAATGGCACCATGTCTTGTTCTTCATCGACCACCATCAATAGACCAGTACCCATACGACTACCGGCTTTTTGAATGGTATCAAAATCGACAACCGTATCTAAATGATCAGCCGTTAAGAAGTCAGTTGATGCACCGCCTGGTAACCAGGCTTTAAGCGTACGGCCCTCTTGCATACCACCTGCGAAATCTTCGATGATTTCACGTGCGGTATATCCAAATGGCAACTCCCAAAGACCCGGATCATTGACCAGACCTGAACAGCCAAATAGCTTAGTACCGGGTGTCTCAACCACGCCTTTCGCTTTTGGTAAGTCTTGATACCATTTACTACCATGCAGGATAATAGCTGACACATTATGAAGGGTTTCAACGTTATTGACGACAGTTGGTCGTCCCCATGCTCCTGATACCTGTGGAAAGGGTGGTTTCGTACGTGGATTGGCACGGCGACCTTCTAAACAATTGAGTAGCGCTGTCTCTTCACCGCAGATATAGCGACCGGCACCCGTATGTACATGCAAATCAAAACTAAAGTCTGTGCCTAAAATATTATCACCAACGAGATTATTGGCCTTTAATTCTTCAATAGCAGTGGCAAGACGTTCGGCTGCAAGAATATACTCACCGCGGATAAAGATATATCCAGCGGTTGCACCAATAGCATAGGCAGATATTAACATGCCTTCGATAAGCTGAAGTGGCAGGCGCTCCATGAGTAATCTGTCTTTAAAAGTACCCGGTTCCATCTCATCAGCATTACACACTAAATAACGTGGTCCGCCATCCGGTGGCGCCATTAGCGACCATTTAATACCTGCTGGGAAACCTGCACCACCGCGACCTTTGACGACTGCTTCTTTAATAGTGGTTAAAGTAGCATCTGGCGATTGATTTAAAGCCATCTTTAACGCTTCAAAACCGCGAAGTGATTCATAAGTCGCTAGATCTAATACTGCATCATGATGTGCCAAGCGCCATGTCAATGGTTTGGTTTCACTAGTGGCAGTTGCTTTGTCGCCATACACAGGGATGCGCTGCTCATTTAATTGGCTTGGTGCTTTGCCTTGACTGCGAAGAGCAATTTGCTCTGAAACGGTTAATCTCATGCGTATAGCTCCAATAATTGCGCGACTTCATCGGGCTGAACAGGGCCATAAGTGTCTTCATCAATCAATACAGCAGGACCTTTATCACAGTTACCTAAACAGCAAATTGGTAATAAAGTAAAGCGACCATCAGCAGTGGTTTGACCATACTCTATACCCAGCTGAGATCTAAGCTCCGTGGACAGCGCTTCGTAGCCGGTTAAAAAGCACGCTACAGAATCACAAATCAAGATGACATGGCGACCAACTGGCTGACGATAGATACGGTTAAAAAACGTCGCAACGCCATCCATATCTGTCATCGGAATATCTAAAATATTGGCAATAGCATTTACTTGTGCATCATCGACCCAGCCATTGCGCTTTTGTACTATTTTTAACGAGTCTAATGAGGCCGCACGAGCATGCGGGTAATGATGTACAAACTCGTTAATAGCTGCAATTTCTTCAGCAGTAAGGATGCTTGCGACATCTACTTTTGGCATTTTATCGGAAACAATTTTCATAATATTTTTTCTTTCCTCACTCATTCCGCTTTATCTTATGACGACTATAGCCATATTGCGCTTGTCGCCACATTCAAACATTACAGCGTTTTGGTGTGCCATTTGGCAATAATATAGGGTTTAACTTATTTTTTACTTTAACGTTTTTTTACTTTAATGACTGAGACCGAATTAACGGTCACAGTCAGCCATAACAATATCAATCGATGCTAAATACATAATAGCGTCAGACACTAACGAGCCATTAATTACTGACGGCATCTGTTGCAGATGTGCAAATGTTGGGGTGCGAATACGCGTACGATAGCTCATAGTGGCGTGATCCGAGGTAATATAATAGCTATTTAGACCTTTGGTAGCTTCGACCATCGTTGAGCATTCGCCCGCCGGCATCACAGGCCCCCAAGAAACTGATAAGAAATGGTTAATCAAGGTCTCAATATCATTTAGAGTACGGTCTTTCGGTGGTGGTACTGCTAATGGATGATCTGCTTTATAAGGGCCTTGTGGCATATTATCCATGCATTGTTTGATAATACGCATTGATTGACGTATTTCTTCAATCTTTATCATACAGCGATCATAAGCATCGCCGTTATAGCCAATAGGCACTTCAAAGTCAAAGTTCTCATAACCCATATATGGACGCGCTTTACGCAGGTCAAAATCAATACCCGTTGCACGCAAACCTGCGCCCGTTACACCCCAAGCTAATGCTTGCTTAGCATCATATTGAGCAACGCCTTGGGTACGACCTTTAAGTACGCTATTCATCATCGCCGCTTTAACATACTCATCTAAACGTTTCGGCATCCACTCTAAGAACTCACGAACCAAACGCTGCCAGCCGCGCGGTAAATCGTGTGCCGTACCGCCGATACGGAACCATGCTGGATGCATCCGATAGCCAGTTACCGCTTCAATAACATCATACGCTTTTTGGCGATCAGTAAAGGCATAGAAAACGGGTGTCATACCACCAGCATCTTGAATGAAGGTACCCACAAACAACAAGTTGTTTGTAATGCGGAAAAACTCGCTCATCATCACGCGAATGGTCTCAGCGCGCGCTGGAATAGTAATACCAGCCAGCTTTTCGACCGACATGATATACGGCAGCTCATTCATCACACCGCCTAGATAATCAATGCGGTCGGTATAAGGAATATAGGAATGCCAGGTTTGGCGCTCGGCCATCTTTTCGGCGCCGCGGTGGTGATAGCCGATGTCTGGAATACAGTCAACAATTTCTTCACCATCCAACTGCAAAACCAATCTGAACGCCCCATGCGCTGAAGGATGGTTAGGACCGATGTTCAAGAACATAAAGTCCTCATCACGTCCTGAACGTTTCATACCCCATTCTTCAGGAACAAAGCGCAAGTTTTCTTGTTCATATTGCTGCTTAGCAGTATTCAAGAAATAAGGGGTAAATTCAGTCGCGCGCGCATGATATTCTTTACGCAGCGGATGGCCTTCCCAGTACTTGGGTAATAAAATACGAGTTAAATGTGGATGGCCAGTAAAGACAACCCCAAACATATCCCACACTTCACGCTCATACCAGTTGGCATTTGGCCAAATTTTAGTGGCGCTTGGCACGTTCAAGTCATCTTCACTAAGCGCCACTTTAATGCGCACATCACTATTACGCTCAAGTGACATTAAGTGATAAAACACCGTGAAATCACTGGAAGGTAGACCTTCACGATGTTGGCGTAAGCGCTCATCCATTGCCGATAAGTCAAATAGCATAACGTAAGGCTTTGGCAGCTTACGTAGAAACAAGAGAACATCCAATAAGTCAGCTCGCGCCACCCAAACTGTTGGAATCTCATCGACAGTCTGCTGAATGACAAACTTACCGGCATACTTAAGTTCCAGCTCTGTAATAACTGCTGGTACAAGCTTGATCTTAGGATCTATATTTTCGACTACCGTGACCATGAATGATGTCTTCCTTCATTAATTATAACTAACTCATCATAATTAATTATAACTGGACTGTGATAAGCGCATAAAATGTTAACGATCAATTTACGAGCTGGTAGAATGATTAACCCTCAGGCTAAAACCAGTAAACTATATGCTGTCTGGGCTACGCAAGTTTTTCACTGCGATACGATCTGCCTGTTTACGGTCACGCTCCGGCGTCATTTGCGGCTGATAAATACCTTTATCATCAACATGAATACCAAGCGGGCGACGCTCTTTAGTGATTGACTCTTGTAATAGCATCAAGCCTTGAATCAGAGCTTCTGGACGCGGTGGACAGCCAGGTACATACACATCGACAGGAATAATTTTATCTACGCCTTGTACTACTGAATAGATGTCATACATACCACCAGAATTGGCACATGAGCCCATAGATATCACCCATTTAGGTTCTAACATTTGCTCGTATAAACGCTGAATAACTGGTGCCATCTTAATAAAGCAGGTTCCGGCGACAATCATTACATCTGCCTGACGTGGCGAGGCACGAATAACCTCTGCCCCAAAGCGTGACAAATCGTGAACTGCGGTCAAAGTAGTGGCATATTCAACATAACAGCAAGACGTACCAAAGTTAAATGGCCATAAAGAGTTCTTACGCCCCCAGTTAGCCGTTGAATGGACCATGTCTTCTAGACGACCCATAAAAACGTTTTTGTTAACCTCATCTTCAAGCGGATCATTAACCGTTTGACGAGTCTGTGCAGGATAAGTCTCTGCATCAGGGTTGGCTTTTGTTAATGTGTATTTCATGACATACAACCTTTAAATGAAGCGCAGTGTGGCAATATAATATTATAACTACCAGTTATCGTGCGAATATTTTGTTTGTTCGTACCATGTTTAATTTTTACTAAACTTACTAGCGGTTAAGCTCGATATTTTTATTTTGCGCAGACGCTGCAAAATCCACAGAGGTAATATTACCCGTAGTATTAATATGATCAATACCTTGTAGATGCAGACGGTTGGCCTCAATATTGTTTGAGACGTTAATCTGACCTGAGGACTGCGCCGGTATTTTGCCGGTAGGATCCACCATCAGCTCGTTAACACCATCAAACTTTGTAATATCCGCTAGATTAAAGCCGGCAGGTGTCGCATAAAGACGTACTTTTTTGCGCAGCTTATCCGCAGGGGCCCAGTTTAGAGCACCTAAGCTTAAGGCATAGACCAGACCAATCAATAAGTCAATAATGAAAGTAGCGGCAGCAATAAAGCCTGCCCAACCAGTTTCTCGAACTGAAACCGCGTAAGCAAATAAATACAGGGCTTCTAAATCGAAAATGACAAAAAAGATTGCGACCAAATAAAATTTCGCAGACAAACGAATACGGGCGTTGCCTGCTCCGACAACACCAGCTTCGAACACTTCTTCTTTTTGTAAACCCTGAGAGCGTCCGCCAAGCAAGCGTGGAACGGTCAGCATAAATACAACCAGACCGATTGCAGCTAGAATAAAGGCAACTGCTGACCAATTAAAGGCAGACATGATGGTACGTGCTCCTCACCTAATCGAGTGTCACAAGCATCGCCTGCTATCGCCAATTACGATGGGATAGCATAACGGCTTATCTAACGCAGACTAAACCACAGGTATGTGTGTTGATAATGACCCATTATCAAGATTATTGACGACAGTATAAGACGACGCTAACCATAGAACTATCTAAACGCAAGACGTTACTAATACAGTATGCGCTTCTCTAGCTACAAAGCATAGAAAAGCTAAACTAAATGTCTTAAAAGACGTGATCAGTATGAAATGAAAGTCGCTTAGATAAAGGCTGGTCATCAAACTTATCTTCTAACAACGAAAAACCAAGTTATTAAATCAATATTATACTTAATCATTTAATAATTCGTTACACGTGGCCAATAATGTCATGATAACTGGCATAAACTGGTTACTTACTATACGCGCATCAAAGGTTAAAAGCCAGTTGTTAGCTATATTGCAAAGTCATTTTATAGACTGTAAAAAATACATTTTAAGCAAAAACTGTGCTACAGATTATAGTAGTAGCTGACTTTATCACCTGCAAAAACATCATTAAAAACTAGGGGTCAGACAGACACTGTGCCAAATATTTAAAGCAATAATTAGCGGCAATCGCTTATAATGCAAGCGTAAACGAGCGCATATTGTAAACCAAATATGGTTAAATGCAACCTATCACTCTGCCCACCTATTATAAATAGTTGTAAGACCTACTCATCACCTATTATTTTAAAATAAAAAAAGGGCAAGCCGATATCTCGGCTTGCCCTCATATATATAGTTCACTTATATTTAAAAGAATTATAATATCAATAAATCTGCTCAACCGTTATTGATTAATGACATCTACACCTTTTGGCGGTGTAAATTTAAATTGGTTGCTGTTAATAGTAGGATTCAGCTTAATGCCACTAAAATTGATAGAGGTAGTTTGACCTAAGTTGTCATTAAGTACCATCATGACCGGCTTGCCACCACTAAAACTCAGTGAGAGGTTTTTAAAACTGGCATTGCTTGACTTAGGATAGAGTACATAGTAGTTCTTAGTTGCATAGGGCTGAGTAACCTTAAAGTTTTTATCAATTTTGCTCGGGTCGCCTGATAACAACAGTGCCGGTGTGTTACCCACTTGGCTATCTACACTTTGTTTGGTTGCTTGCTCTAAATCTTTATCATAAATCCACATTGAGCTACCATTAGCGACAATCAATTGCTCTGATGGAGATTTAGTTTCCCAGCGAAAATTATTCGGACGCTGAACGCTCATCGATCCTTTGAACGTACCACTACTGGCACCTTTCGTTGTTTGGGTAAAGTTTGCAGTCATACTCTTAGTAGTAGTTAACAGTTTATTTAAACGTTGAGCGGCTACTATATTAGTTGCGGGCGCCGCTTGCGCTGTTTGCGTCAATACAACCATAGGCGCTGCAATGCCAAGTGTGGTCATCAATATACCAGTCAAAGCACCGCTTAACACTTTTTGTTTCATAGTTATGGTTTGCTCCATAGTTTTCTTAGCAAATAAAGTCATAGTGAACCCTCTCATAATAAAAAATAAAATAGCTTGAAAATAAATACAATAAAACAATTTCTTAAAGTTTTTTTAGTTAATTAATGCTTAACTCATTAGCCCGTAGCCAACTCTGTTAAGCAATGCCCACAGTGTGCCAGCTTTTTTATTACGCGCCTAGTCATGAATTGCAATCAATACTACGCCTGCCATACGCGCTTGTAACGGTCGCAGTTACACAGCTCAATTAGTAAGAACTACAACAGTTTCTATTCAATGATCTTACATGTGTATCTCTTCAAGCTATTATATTGCTATGAATATACAAGCATAAAAAACCCCTACTGCCGATTAGCAATAGAGGTTTTTGTACTATGTGAACCATTCTTAGTGGCCGTTAAATAAACTTATTATGCCATAAGTTGGTCACGCAGCAATATCTATGCTTCTTCAACCATTACGTAGCGACGATTAAGTTTACCTTTAGTCGCAAACTTTACCACACCATCATTTAGTGCAAATAAAGTATGGTCACGACCCATGCCAACACCTGCGCCAGCGTGGAACTCTGTACCACGTTGGCGGACGATGATGTTACCGGCAACAATGGCTTGACCGCCAAAGATTTTTACGCCGAGCATTTTTGGGTTTGAATCACGACCGTTACGAGTCGAACCGGCAGCTTTTTTATGTGCCATGAGAAAATCTCCTTGTTAATGTGACTTATCGCAATTGCGATGTATCTTGAGCTTTTAGTACATAACTAGTCATTAGTCAATATAAATTGATAACTAGTTAAGCATTAATCGCTTTGATTTTTAACAAGGTATACCATTGGCGGTGACCTTGCTCTTTGTGATAATGCTTACGACGGTTGTGCTTGATGATACGGATTTTATCGCCGCGACCATGTTCAACCACTTCAACTTCTACGCTTGCGCCATCAACGATTGGCTGACCGATTTTAACGGTTTCGCCGTCAACAACCATCAATACGTCATCAAATTTAATCGTTTCGCCTACTTCTGTTTTAAGCAATTCGACTTTGAGTAATTCATCAACGACTACACGGTGCTGTTTACCACCAGTTTTAATTACTGCGTACATTGTATAACTCCGTTTAACCCGTGTGCCGTGGCTAGTATTATACCAACGCTTCGTCAACGAACACGACAGGGAAAAATTAAAGGCAAGATTTTACGGCTTTTTACCTATAAAAGCAAGCCGCTTGTCCTGTTTTTGAAAAGTGGTATTCTTGCGACTGTGACAATAACAACTACAGTTATGAGGCCAAAGACATGAAGCCTATAGTAGCTATTAAACAACACATATTAAAGGCAAAATTATTAGCTCTCATAACCCAGTAGTTATACGTAGCTGTCAAGCCGCGTTTATTATAACTTACATTATCAGTTACTTACAGTTTTTTCTTAAAGCAGTATTTTTATTGAAATTGGAATAACTATTTGAGCGACTAATGCTCGCGGTCTTAAGTATATTTTCTATCACACTTAACTCTCAATTTGGGATATCAGCTATGCTATTATAAGCACATTGATGGCTATATTAACGCTAATGTTACTTGCCACTATACGCATATTCCTTTTACTCTAATCAATATGACTATTTATTATGACCAGCACTTCTTTATCCAACGCCTCATCTAATGACTTATCTAATAAGTCTGCTCTAACGTTATCCACGCCAAGCTATGCTGATATCCAAAGTATCGTTGCTGACGATTTTAAAATTATGGATAGGCAGGTTTTTGGTAGTCTCGATTCGAAGGTTCAGCTCGTAATGAGCGTGTCCCAGCATGTGATTAATGCGGGTGGCAAACGCATGCGCCCGCTGATTACTCTGTTATGCTCACGGATGTTCAATGACAATCCCTCTGAGCAATCGATGCATTTGGCAGCCATTACTGAGATGTTGCATACGGCAACTTTAGTACATGATGATGTGATTGACGAATCTAATCAGCGCCGTGGTAAACCTACTGCTAATGCCACTTGGGATAATGCCACTGCCGTATTGGTCGGTGATTATCTTATTGCACGCGCTTTTAACTTGTTAGTGGGTTTTCAAAGTTTGCCATTGCTACAGTTATTCTCGGATGGCACTTGTGATATTGCCGAAGGTGAAGTACTGCAACTACAGCATCAGCACAATCCTGAAGCCACTGAAAATGACTATTTGCGCATTATTGATGGCAAGACTTCACGGTTGTTTATGATGGCGACTCAAGGTGCAGCTATTTTGCAAGGTCAAAACCAACATTTACCAGCATTAGCAGATTTTGGTCAGCACTTCGGTAATGCCTTTCAGATTATTGACGATGTGCTTGATTATAGTGGCGATAGTGAACTGATGGGCAAGAACCTAGGTGATGATCTTGCTGAAGGTAAACCTACTCTACCCACTATTAAAGCTCTTGAGCTATTAGAAACAAGTAATCCAGAGGGTTATAAACAACTGCGTATTGCGGTACAAACGGGTAAAACACCCGATGCTGATCAATTGATCGAGCTAGTACGCGGTTCAGGCTCATTAGATTATTGTAAACAGCGCGCTTTGGATGAAACCAAGCTTGCCCAGCAAGCATTAAGTACCTTACCCGATAACTGCTATCGTCAAGGGTTATATCAGTTGACTGAGCTTGCTAGCGCACGTTTGGTATAATATAAGTGATACTGTTTGACATTGTAAACGATTACAATGTCAAGTTAATGAAAAAAACAACTTTATGGAAAATAGAACCATTAAAATATCATTTAGAATGAAAGTGGTTCTTAAATCATTATTTATAAATATAATAAAATGAAAGTCCATATTTAAGGATTGCTAAAACAATCGTTTTCTGTGCGACTCATTTTTTTACCATATTTATACATCATTTCTTATCTAGTTTTATTCAAATCAACTTATACAACAAAATTTAACAATCTTCTAACTCATAAGTTATCATATAGTTTCCTGTACGTTTTTTCGTGTAACGCTTGTATTATCAGTGTTTTATAGCCGTGGGAGACACCAACACCGAGTTAAGTAATTCAAAACATGCTTTTTGACGCTTGACTGTTGGGTAGACCCTATAGTTTATAATAGCTGATTGAATTAAATCAGTTAATCCAGTTTTATGCGCCTAGCTATTTATAATTATAGGCAACAATGAATGCATGCTGTTATTTGTATGCACCACAATTTTTACATTGTATTAATAATATATTATTGCCGAGGACATTGATGAAGCACTCTTATCTAGCGCTTGTAATAGCAGCTGTACTATCCGGAGCGGTATTGGTCGGCTGTGACAAAAAAGAGGACGCCGCTGGTGAGGACGCCGCACAGCAGCAGATGCCACCTGCCGTCGTCAACGTCCAGACCGTTACTTTTGGTACTGTGCCCCAAGAACAAACTTTTTCTGGACGTACAACGGCTTATCAGACCGCCGACGTGCGTCCACAAGTAAATGGCATCATTGACGAGGTATTATTCCGAGAAGGCAGTAGCGTTAAAAAAGGCCAACCTCTATATCGTATCAATACGGATAACTACGCCACCTCAATTACTAGTGGTCAAGCGGCTATTCAACAAGCAGAAGCAAACTATCAGACAGCTGTGGCCAATAATGCAAATTCTAAAGCTGAGCTAGTGAGTCGCCAAGCCTCACTAGCACAAGCACAAAACGACTTACAGCGTCTAAATGGTCTGGTTGAGATTGATGCTATCTCTAAGCAACAATATGACCAAGCAGTAACGCAAGTTCGTACTGCTCAAGCAGCGGTCGAAAGTGCTAATGCTGCTATTGGTCAAACACAAGCGGGTATTCAAAGTGCAAAAGCGGGTATTCAAACGGCTAAATCCGGTCTTGATGCTAGCACCTTAGATTTGAACCGTACTATTGTACGGTCACCAATCTCAGGTCGTAGTGACCGCTCAAGCGTGACTGCAGGTACGCTCGTCAGCGCCAGCCAAGCCAATCCGTTGGTTACGATTTCGCGCTTAGACCCCATTTATGTCGATATCAGTCAGTCTTCATCTGAGCTGCTCAAATTGCGTCAGCAAATCTCTGAAGGCAAAGCACAAGCAGGGATGAATAGTGTTGAGCTGGTGTTAGAAGATGGTTCTGTCTATCCAGTTCGTGGCCAGCTTGCATTATCTGAAGCAAAAGTTGATGAGTCAACTGGTGCAGTAACACTACGCGCGGTTTTCCCGAATAATAGCAATATTTTGCTACCGGGTATGTATGTCTCTGCTCGTCTCACTCAAAGCGTTATTACTAATGCAGCGTTAGTGCCGCAAAGTGCGGTGATGCGTTCAACTAAAAGCGAAACCCAAGTTTATATCGTGGATGAGAACAATAAAATCCAAGTTCGTCCAGTGAAGATTAATGGTACTTATAAGGGACAATGGGTGGTCACTGACGGTCTGAAGAGTGGTGATAAAGTCGTGGTTATCGGTGGGGCAAAAGTTAAGCCGGAACAAGAGGTGGTTGCTAAGCCTTTGGAAGATCCAAATGCGCCACCCTCTGAGCAAGGTGCTCCTGCTGGTAATGCTGCTAAAACACCACAGCAAGCTGCAAAAAATATGGATAAGTCTACCGATGGCAAAAATGCCAACAAATCGGCACCAGCCGCCGCCAAATAATTCCATTCAAAGCTAGGAAGACTTAGGGATATACTATGTCACGTTTTTTTATCGATCGCCCTATTTTTGCATGGGTGATGGCTATTTTGGTCATGCTCATCGGGATAATATCGGTCATCAACTTACCGATTGAGCAATACCCAGCTATTGCGCCACCAACCATTTCGGTCAGCGCAAGCTACCCTGGTGCTAACGCTGAAACTATCGAGAACTCAGTAGTACAGATTATTGAGCAGCGCATGAAGGGGCTTGATGGCTTGATGTACATGAAGTCGTCGAGTGCTTCAAATGGTAGTGCCTCTGTACAGCTTTTCTTTGAGAACGGTACGGATGCTGATACCGCACAAGTACAAGTTCAGAACAAATTACAAGCGGCAATGAGCTCCTTACCTGAATCCGTTCAGCGTCAGGGTGTCAACGTTAATAAAGCCTCTGAAGGCTTTTTAGCCGTGTTTGCGTTTGTCTCCGAAGATGGCAGTATGGATGCTGCTGATATCGGTGATTATATCAACTCGAATGTCGTCGATCAGCTCAGCCGTGTTGAAGGGGTTGGCCAAGTACAAGCATTCGGTGCGGCCTACGCCATGCGTATTTGGCTTGACCCTGAACGCTTGCGTAGCTATAACATGGTGCCATCTGATGTGGCCAATGCAGTACGGGCGCAAAACGCACAAGTATCTGCCGGTCAATTGGGCCAAGCACCTGCTGATACCGATGAACAAGTTATTAATGCGACAGTCACCATTCAAAGCTATCTGAAAACACCTGACGAATTCAAAAACATTCTGTTGAAAACAGACACCTCTGGTGCTCAAGTGCGCTTAGGCGATGTTGCAGACGTTGAGATTGGTAGTGAAAATTACAGTACTATTTCATTGTTTAATGGTAAAAAAGCTGCTGGCCTTGCCGTCTCACTAGCAGGCGGTGCTAACGCGCTTGAAACTCGCGAATTGGTCGGTGATCAAGTCGCTGAGCTAGAAGCAAACTTCCCTGCAGGTTTAAAGTCAGTCATTCCTTACGACACGACTCCATTTGTACGCTTATCTATTGAGCAAGTCGTCAAAACTTTAATCGAAGCGATTATCTTAGTATTTATCGTCATGTTCATTTTCTTACAGAACTGGCGCGCGACTATCATTCCGACCCTTGCCGTACCTGTTGTACTGCTAGGTACTTTTGCGGTGCTGTATGTCGCAGGGTTTAGTATTAACGTACTGACTATGTTTGCCATGGTGCTCTCCATTGGACTACTGGTGGATGATGCTATTGTCGTCGTGGAGAACGTTGAGCGGCTATTGGAAGAAGACCAACATATCTCTATCAAAGACGCCACGATACAATCAATGAAGGAAATTAGTAAAATCGTTGTTGGTATCGCGCTTATTTTATCAGCGGTATTCGTACCGATGGCTTTCTTTGGCGGCTCCACTGGGGTCATTTATCGTCAGTTCGCCATTACCCTGATTACTAGTATGGTATTGTCTGCTTTGGTGGCCTTGATTTTTACCCCTGCCCTATGTGTGACCTTACTAAAACGTAGCAAGAGCCATGAAAAAGGCAATAGCGAAAACCAAAAAGGCTTTTTCGGTTGGTTTAACCGCTCTTTTACCAAAGCAAGTCGTTCTTATGAGAATTTTGTCGGTAAAAGTTTTGGCCATAAATGGATTTACTTTATCGTTTATGTTGTCATTATCGCTATTATGGCAGTGGTATTCTTACGTATCCCCGGCTCATTTTTACCAGAAGAAGACCAGGGTATTATGTTTACCGCAGTACAGCTTCCCGCTGGTTCGACCCTTAATGAGACACAAGCGGTGCTGGATAAAGTTAGCGATTATTATAGTGGTCAAGAACCCGATAATGTGGCTTCAGCATTTACAATCGCGGGCTTTAGTTTCGTTGGACAAGGTCAAAACGTCGGTATCGCCTTCGTGAAATTAAATGACTGGGCAGATCGCAAAGGGGCAGAAAATACCGCGCAGGCCGTATCTGATCGTGCACAAGGTTACTTCTTTACCCAAATTAACGAAGCGACTGTTTTTAATATTATTCCACCAGCGATTAGTGGGCTTGGTAACTCGAGTGGTTTTGACTTGATGCTCCAAGATACAGGCAACGTTGGGCATGAAGGTTTGCTAGAGGCACGTAATATGCTGCTCGGTATGGCCGCTCAAAATGATCAAGTAGCCGGTGTGCGTCCAAACGGACAAGAAGATGCACCTCAGCTTAAAGTTGATATCAACCAAGAACAAGCCGCAGCTTATGGTTTGTCACTGGCAAATATTAATAGCGTGATCTCAACCGCATGGGGCTCAAGTTATATTAATGACTTCGTAGACCGTGGTCGTATTAAGCGTGTGTTTGTGCAAGGTGAGCCGAGTAGCCGTACTAACCCTACTGATATCGGTAAATGGTATGTCCGTAATGACAGCAACGAGATGATATCCTTTGATGCTTTCTCTAGTAGTCAATGGGAAACCGGTTCACCGGGTCTCACACGCTATAATAGCTTAGCCTCAATGAACATTCAGGGTAATGCGGCTGAAGGCTTAAGTACTGGTGAAGCGATGGATGCCATGGAATCTATGGTCGAACAATTACCTGAAGGTGTCGGCTTTGAGTGGACAGGTCTATCATTAGAAGAGAAAAAATCAGGGGCGCAAGCGCCAATGCTGTATGCAATCTCTATCTTAGTGGTATTCTTATGTCTTGCGGCTCTGTATGAGAGTTGGTCCATTCCATTCTCAGTACTATTAGTAATCCCACTTGGGGTATTAGGGGCGGTGCTATTTACTTGGTTCCGTGGCTTATCCAATGATGTTTACTTACAAGTTGGTCTACTCACGGTGGTCGGGCTATCCGCCAAAAACGCTATCTTGATTATTGAGTTTGCGAGGGATCACCAAGAGGATGAAGGCTATACTCTCAAAGAGGCGGTCATGCTCGCAGCGCGTCAGCGTTTACGTCCCATTGTTATGACCTCGCTTGCCTTCGGTCTGGGTGTTGTGCCATTATTCATAGCCACTGGTGCCGGTTCTGGTAGTCAGAACGCCATTGGTACTAGTGTTGTTGGTGGGGTTGTTACAGCCACCGTATTGGGTATTTTCTTCATTCCTATGTTCTATATTTGGGTGCGTAGTATCTTCCCTTACAAAGGTAATGACGACAATAACAAAGAGAGCAGTAATGGTCCGAATAATCCAAATGATCCAGACGACACGCCAAGTATACCAACGGATGACACACCAACTGATGATACGTCAAACCCAACTCCTCAGAGTTATCAGCCTGTAAGTTTCGGAGATAATATACAATGAGTTTCAGATCCTTTTTTACCCCTAACTCAGCCATCAAAGCAGTAGTTCATACTACTGCTAGCATGCGCCCCACTACAGGCACAATACTAGCAACGTCACTATTTGCTACGTCTTCAAGAGCTGGCAAATCTGGCCGCTTATTGAGCTTGACGGTATTGGCAATGAGTATGGCAGCGTGTAATACTATTCCTAAAGCAGATATGCGTCCTGTACTTGCAGAACCCAACTTACCCATTGAGCAAGCTTACGGTGCGTTCGATCGGGAGACTGTGAGTGGTGTCGAACAACAAAGCCTTGCCAGTCAACGCTGGCAGAACTTTTACAGCGACGAGCGTTTAAAAGGTCTGATTGCGCTAGGTCTTGAGAATAATAAAGACTTTGCAAATGCCCGCTTAGCCATTGAAAAAGCGCGCGCACAATATCAAATTACCGATATTCGTGACCTACCAACAATCGATAGTAGTGCAGGCTATTCACGCCGGCGTCAGGGCAGTCCACTAGGCGGCAGTCAAACTGGCGATAGCTATAATGTTAATTTAGGTCTCGCCAATTACGAGTTGGATTTTTGGGGCAAAATCTCCAGTTTAAAAGACCAAGCATTACAAAATTTCTTATCAACAACAGCAGCAAAAGACGCGACCCAAATCAGCTTAATCAGTAATATTGCGCAGAGCTATGCCAACTTAAGCTATAGCTTAGCACAGCTCAAATTGGCTGAAGCAACGGTTGACAGTCGTAATAGATCGCTATTTATTGCAGACAAACGTTTTGAGGCAGGTATTGATCCTAAGCTGCCTTCTCTGCAAGCCAGTGCTTCATTAGAAAATGCTAGACTTGCGGTATTACGTGCCCAAAGCAGTATTTTAAGATCACGTAATGCCCTGCAATTTCTAGTTGGTGCGCCAATTCCAGGTAGCCTTGTTCCAACGCCTGCAGTCAGCAACATTACGACCCATCAAATCTTTAGTGCCGGTCTACCAAGCGAGCTGCTGCGTTATCGTCCTGACATCTTACAAGCGGAATATAACTTGAAAGCTGCTGGGGCAAATATCGAGGTTGCACGGGCATCATACTTCCCCTCTATTAGCCTTGCCAGTAGTATTGGTATTGGTAGTAGTAGCTTAAATGACTTGTTTAAAAGCAGTTCATTGGGCTGGTCGTTTGGCCCAAGTGTAAGTGTACCTATCTTCGATGGCGGACGCTTAGATGCAAACTATGATGTGGCTAAGATTGAACGTCAGCAAACGCTAGCTGGTTATGAAAAATCTATTCAAACTGCCTTCCGTGAAGTCTCAGACGTACTCGCAACAAGGGCGACACTAGGCGAACAGCTTCTTTCGCAATATCGCTTGCAAGATAACTTCGAGCAAACCTATCAAATTGCTGATGCGCGTTTCAAAGCAGGTATTTCAAACTATCTAGATGTTCTTGATGCGCAGCGCTCGTTATTCTCAACCCAGCAAGGCATTCTTGATTTAGAGCTACAAAAACTTATTAGTCAAATTGAGCTGTATCAAGCACTGGGTGGTGGGTCTAATCTTGATGTACCAGCGCTCATTCCTATACCGCAATATACCAATGTCGCGCAAATTGGTAGTAAAGTTGGTAATAGCGCTGAGACTAAAGCAGCTTACGCTATTGATGCTGCCAGTTCAGCACGGGTGACTACGTTGCAAGAAGCCATCACGATTAAACAATCAAAATCACCAGCGACTGCTATATTTAAACCGACGGCAGTTGTTGATATCAATAACAATGGTAAAATAGACGCTACGGTTGGTACCATCACCCAAGAGACACCTGTTGAACAAGTGCCAGTGACGCAGATTATTGAGCCTTAAGGGCTTACTTAGCGCATGACTATTGCATAAATATCTTACAATTAGCCCTGCCAACTTGGTGGGGCTTTTTGCTTTTAGAGTCTGACTTTGGTTATAGTAGTCATACCGCATTAAACGTTACTTGATACCTCCTTATTTTTATAAACACTGATTTTATAATTGATAATGACAGCCATTTCATAATTTTACCCAACAATAAGGAAAAATAATGACTTACACTTTTAATCGCCAATTCCCTGCTACCCGCCTACGTCGCCTGCGCTATAACGATAATGTACGAGCGATGATTCGCGAAGTTGAGCTACATCCCAAGCACTTTATTGCGCCCGTTTTTGTTTTAGAAGGCAATAATCAGCGCGAAACGATTGCTAGCATGCCAGGGGTTGAACGTCTATCGATTGACTTGCTTATTAAGCATGCTAAAGAGCTATTAGCTGAAGGCGTCACTACCATTGATATCTTCCCCGTAATCGACAATTCGCTAAAAACGGCTGATGGTCGTACAGCCTATGACGAGAATGGTCTGAGCGCCCGTGCGGTAAAAGCCGTCAAAGATGCCCTCCCAGAAATGGTAGTAATGACTGATGTGGCCTTAGACCCTTACACGTCACATGGTCAAGACGGCTTGCTTGATGATGAAGGCTACGTGGTCAATGACGAGACTGTTGAAGTATTGGTCAAACAAGTACTGGTACATGCCCGTGCTGGTGCTGACATTATCTCACCAAGTGACATGATGGATGGCCGTATCAAAGCTATGCGTGATGCCTTAGAAGCAGAAGGTTTTGTCAATACTGCAATTATGGCCTACTCGGCTAAATATGCCTCTGCTTATTATGGCCCTTTCCGTGATGCGGTAGGCAGCGCCGGTAATTTAAAAGGTGGTCATAAAAAACAATACCAAATGGATTATGGCAACCGCGCAGAAGCTTTGCATGAAGTAGCGATGGATATTGCCGAGGGCGCGGATATGGTAATGATTAAACCCGGTCAGCCGTATTTAGATTTGATTCGTGAAGTCAAGAATACCTTTGGCGTACCCACTTTTGCTTATCAGGTGTCTGGTGAATATGCGATGCATATGGCCGCTATTCAAAATGGCTGGTTGAGTGATGCAGTGATTTTGGAATCATTGATTGGCTTCCGCCGCGCAGGTGCCGATGGTATCTTAACCTACTTTGCGTTAGAAGCCGCACGCCAGCTTAATAATGCCTAGTGTTAAGATTTTTTATTAAAAAAGACTTCTTTTTCGCGCCAATTAGTTTAGATTGATTGGCGCAATTCTATTAATATCTTTGTCACCATAGTTTTTAGTGTGAGGCTGGTATACTGTATTTATCAGCTCCCCAAATGCAGCCTTTATGCTTTATAATAGCCCACTAAATTTCAATCGTTAATTGCTACTAACCTCTAGAAATCATTACATTTACCATGTTATTATTTATATAAAATACGTCATTTAAGCTATAACGACAGCCTACCTTTTCACCTGATTTTTATTTAACTTTGCCAAACCTCTTATACTAAAACGCGCTGCGTTTATTTGGTCATCGCTGCTATTAGCGCTTATTTCTTTAAATCATTTTTTATAGTTATTTTATAGCTCTCCTTTTTTCTGCTTCTGTCTTACAGGTCATTTTATGAGTCAACTGAATCCCAAACAACAAGAAGCTATGCTCTATGTATCAGGCCCACTACTGGTATTGGCCGGTGCTGGCTCCGGTAAGACCTCAGTCATTACCCGTAAGATTGCCTACCTGATCGAAGAATGTAATGTGCCAGCTGAGCGCATTACTGCAGTGACTTTTACCAACAAAGCCGCACGTGAGATGAAAGCTCGAGTGAGCAAATTGATGCCCAGTGAAAAAACTCGTGGTCTAACGGTATCAACCTTTCATCAATTTGGGCTACAGTTTTTACGTTATGAGCTCATTCATACCCCACTTAAGGGTAACTTCTCAATTATGGATGGCGAGGACAGTAAGCGCTTATTGATGGAGCTGATGATGCGCGACAACTTAAGTGGCGCTGAAAGTCGTGAGCTAGTTGGCAAAGCCATGAAATTCATCTCGGACTGGAAAAACGATCTAATTGATCCCGATAAAGCGATGGAAACCTTAGACGATCCCGAAGATATGATTTTTGCGACTTTATACGCGCTCTATGAGCGTAATCTGCGGGCTTATAATGCCGTCGATTTTGATGATTTGATTGTTTTACCAACCAAGATTTTACGTGACAACCTTCAGTTACGTGATAAATGGCAAAACCGTATTCGCTACTTACTAGTCGATGAGTATCAGGATACCAATACTGCGCAGTATGAAATGATTAAATATCTGGTGGGACCGCAAGGGCGCTTTACGGTAGTGGGTGACGATGACCAATCTATTTATGCGTGGCGCGGTGCCAAACCTGAAAATATGGCACTGTTAAAAGAAGATTTTCCTAAGTTAAAAATCGTTATGCTCGAGCAGAACTATCGCTCAACCAGTCGTATTTTGACCGCTGCCAACGCCGTTATTACCAATAATGAGCATTTATTTGAGAAAAAACTGTGGTCAGATAAAGGTCATGGCGAAAAAATTCGTATTATCAACTGCCGTAATGATGATGATGAGTCTGAGCGGGTTGCCAAAGAGATTGTCACCCATAAGCTACGTTTTGGTAATGAATGGGAAGATTACGCAGTCCTATATCGCAGTAACTTCCAAGCGCGGATGTTAGAGGCTAACTTACGCCAATTACAAGTCCCTTATAAGATTTCTGGTGGTCAATCTTTCTTTGCCCGTAGCGAAATCAAAGATATCATGGGCTACTTACGTCTGATTCTAAACCCTGAAGATGACAGTGCTTTTTTGCGTATTATTAATACTCCCAAACGCGGTATGGGGCCTGCGACCCTCGAGAAGCTTGGACTGTTTTCACAAGAACATAGCATCTCGTTGCTCGCCTCTTGTACCCATGCGGGTCTCAGTCATGTATTGCCATCTAAGGCTTATAGTACTTTAAAAGAGTTTGGCGACTTCGTTGAGCATTATACTCGCGAGCTGGATCAGCATCCGGACCCTGTACCTATCGTTCGGCAGATGATTGATGAAACTGGTTACGTCGATGTAGTGCGCTCAGAGGCGAAAACGCCGCAACAAGAAAAAAACCGTCTCGATAATATTGAAGTGCTATATACCAGTATTCAATCACTGATCAACCGTGCTGAAAACGATGAAGACCGTACTATTGATACCATTATTCGTAAGCTGGTGTTGCTTGATATGTTAGAGCAGCAGCAAGAAGATGAGAATACTAATAAGGTCAATTTAATGACTTTGCATGCAGCAAAAGGTTTGGAGTTTAATTACGTTTATATTATGGGCTTAGAAGAAGAGATGCTACCGCATCGTAACTCTATTATCAGTGAGACCGTTGAAGAAGAACGCCGCCTTATGTACGTCGGTATTACCCGCGCCCGTCGTGAACTGACCTTGACTTTGGCGACTCAGCGCCGTGCAGGAGGCCAGATGCGTGTTACTTCAGAATCTAGATTCTTAGATGAGCTACCAGAAGACCATATCGACTGGCCAGCCAAAGCTAAAAAGAAAAAAGCCACTAAAGACCCAGAAGCCGTCGCTGATGAATACTTAGCAAATATACGGGCGTTATTGGGTAAGCGTTAGTTTTTGTGATAAATCTTCATAAATAATACGGTTATTAGCGATAAAATTTAATCATACAACACATAAGGGTTATTTTTTGTTCATAAGATATCCATTTTGCACCCGTCATTAAGCCTCATAACGAGAGGCATGGACAGTCAAATAGCGCGATAAACGGTACTATTTGGGTATTTGTTATGGTGTTCATCGCACAAATGTGGTTTCATGATGTTAAGATTAGCATAGTGATTGGCTTTGCCATCGCCATTAATATGACGGCTACTGATGTTTCAGGAATCACTATTCCGCTGATAGTAAAAAATATGAATCTCGACTCTGCCCTATCAGCCTCAGTGGTCTCGACCACAATTGCTGATATTGTTGGCTTTATATTATTCTTGGAACTGGCTAGCGTCTTATTATTTTAGCAGTTGAAGTTGTTAAAAACGACAGCACCAAAAACTGCTGTCGTTATCTATTTATTAAAACTATATATAAACAGTCAAATCGTTAAGTGAGTCTGTCATGCACGCTGTACAAGTTAAAGTATTAAACTCAAAAATCACTGAAGATGAAGCATTTTCGCTACCAACGCGTGCCACTGATGGCTCAGCAGGTATTGATTTGCGTGCTTGTATTGATGAGCCGTTGACCATTAAAGCTGGTGCAACGCATTTAATCGGTACTGGGCTTGCAGTCTATATTCAAGACCCTAATTATGCTGGCATGATTTTACCGCGCTCAGGCCTTGGTCATAAGCATGGCATCGTCCTTGGTAACTTGGTCGGGCTAATTGATGCGGATTATCAAGGCGAGCTGATGGTTAGTATCTGGAATCGTAGCAACGAGGACTTTATCCTTAACCCTGCTGAACGGATGGCACAGTACATTGTGGTGCCAGTCGCCCGCCCTGAATTTGCAGTGGTGACTGAATTTAGTGATGAAAGCGCACGCGGTGCTGGTGGTTTTGGCCATTCTGGTCGTCAATAAATTACAGTTATGCATGATTCTGTGTCAGTCTAAAACTGGGTAAGCGCTATTAACATAAGCCGTTAGCGTAAGTAATGAAACAGTCATAACAATAATAAGGAGATGAGAGTAATCGTATGATAAATAGGTCAAACTTTGCTGCTCAGCATTCTTTATTTCGTGCTTATGATATTCGCGGCGCGCGGGAGTACTTTACCTCTGAATTTATACAAGCGCTGGGTGAGACTTTCGCTCAGCTTTATAAGTCGCAAAAATTTAAGGTGCAAGATAAAGACATCGCACTTGATGCTGAACAAATCCCTAACTATGACATTCGCACTGTCGTGATTGGCTATGATGTGCGCTGCGATAGTGACATTATTGCGCAAACGCTTGCCAATATTTTGCATCAGCACGGGCTACAAGTTATCCGTTTAGGTCTTATTACCACACCAATGATGGCATTTTGGGCAGAGCACTATGACGGTCATGGCATCATGGTCACTGCCAGCCATTCTGCTAAAGATACCTTAGGGATAAAATGGATGGTCGGTAACGCCTCTCCTAGTAGTGCAGATATTGCTCGCGTTTATCAAAGTTTAGTTAATAATGATGTAGTAACAGCGCTGAATAATAAAAATAATATTACCCAGCACAGCTCTCAACAGTTATTTCATACCCCTAATAGCAGCCTTATTAAAAGCCCTATATTTTTGCCTACTAATAACGTAGCGACCGCTTATATTAATGCAATTGCACACGTGTTTACTCGTATAACTCGGCCTAATGATGAGCTAGAAACAGATAATAGAGCTACCTTATCTAAGCTTAACTTAACCGTTGTTATTGATTGTATGAATGGCGCGACGAGTAACATTGCTCAGCCTTTATTTATGCGTTTTTGTAAACAAGTTATCATGCTCAATGATACACCTGACGGCAATTTTCCCACAGGCAATCCTGATCCCACCGAGCCCAATCGTCTTGCAGAGTTGCAACAAACCGTTATCATTAATGAGGCAGATATTGGATTGGCCTTTGATGGCGATGGCGATCGCTTAATGATTGTTGATAATAGAGGTAAAGTTGTCCTTCCTGACCATCTGCTATACTTATTAGCGACGGTAGCAATGACTGAACGCCCTGAATCTACAGATAATTTGAATGCCCCGAAAATTTTATTTGATGTCAAATGCTCGCACCATCTGCCACGTTTACTGGTAGAGCTTGGTGCAACGCCTATCATGAGTAAAACGGGCAGCAGTCTGATGCGCCGACAATTACAGTCTTCGGCCACTGATATTATTTTTGCAGGTGAACTATCAGGACACTTTATCTTTAATGACAGTTATTTTATTATCTACGATGATGCCATGTATGCAGGCCTAAGGCTCTTGCATTGGTTAGCGCATACTGCAACAGTATCGAACATTAATGGCTATATTGAGTTTGATGCGGTTAGTGATAATAAGCCTAAGTATAAAACAACCTTTCTTCCCAAGGATGTGTGGGGACAGCCTAAACCTGTAACCTCTCCTTATCAGCTGACTGATATTACTCAGAACTTGCCTATACTAATCAGTACTGCTGATCAGTATTTGCCACTACCAGATAATGGCAATGCTAACTGCGCTATCGTCGAACATTTAGCAGAGTTTTGTCGCTATTTGCAGCATTTAGTTGATGAGTCAACCTCTCTTAAAGTGCCAGTTACTAAGAGATCAAACAGAGCAGTGTCAGCTTTAACAATATCCTCTTGTACTTGTTTCAGTACCGGTCAATATATAACCAGAGAACAAGCTCTGCGCTTATTGCCCGTAGGTACCCAGTTATCTTGTATTGACGGCGTGCGCTTAGATTTTACTCGTGGCTTTGGCATATTGCGCAAGTCAAATACAAGTAATAGTCTCACCGTACGTTTTGCAGGTGATAGTGCTGCTGACCTAAAAGAAGTACAAGCGCATTTCGTGGCATTATCCTACTCATTTGATAAAAATTTAGCTGAACAGATTGCCGCTATTACTCATGATTGACCGTTATGGTTAAGCAAGTATTGACCCTAAGCTAACGGTATTTTTAAATCTGTTTTTTAACTATTATTATTTATTGCGAATTTTAGTATTCATACAAATGCATATTATTCACATGTGTTTAAGACTTGTGCCTTAGGAGTTCATTATGTCGCTTAATTTAGATGATGCCAAAATTACCGCTGAAGTACTAACCACTGCACTACCCTATATCCAGCGCTTTGTAGGTAAGCTGATTGTGGTCAAGTATGGCGGCAATGCGATGACTGATCCAGAGCTTGAAAGCTCATTTGCCCGTGATATTGTGCTATTAAAAACGGTCGGCCTGCATCCAGTAGTGGTGCATGGCGGTGGCCCGCAGGTTGATAATTTATTAAAAGAGCTCGGTCGCCAGTCGCAGCGTATCGATGGCATGCGCGTAACCGATAAAAAAACCATGGATATTGTGGAGATGGTGCTCGGCGGCAGCGTGAATAAATCTATCGTCAGCTTAATTAACAAGCATGGCGGCCAAGCTATCGGCCTGACTGGAAAAGACGCCAATCTTATTCAAGCCAAAAAGTTGCTGATGGAAAAGACTGGCGAGGATGGTAGCGCTGTACCGGTAGATTTAGGTTTTGTCGGAGAAGTAGTCAGCGTAAATAAAGACGTGATTAATATGCTCATCTCATCCAACTTTATTCCTGTTATTGCACCGCTTGGCGTTGATAGCAAAGGCAATACTTATAATATCAATGCTGACTTGGTTGCTGGTAAAGTTGCCGAATTTTTGCAAGCTGAAAAGCTAATGCTACTGACCAATATTAAAGGTGTACTAGGGCGTGACGGTAAAGTGGTAACAGGTCTAACGCCCAAAACAGTAGACAGTCTCATTGAAGACGGTACCATCTCAGGCGGTATGATTCCAAAGATACAGTGCGCGCTCGATGCCGTTCGAAGTGGCGTTAAAAGTGCCGTTATTGTCGATGGCCGTGTTCCTCATGCCACGCTATTAGAGATTTTCACCAATGAAGGAGTCGGTACGCTTATCAGCCGTGATTTAGAAGCGGCCTTATGTTAGCCCCAACTTATACTAGGAATGGCTTATATTAGGAATCAATAATGGCATTTTGGTTATGGTGTCTACTTTTTGCTATCCATAGCTTTTATATCTGGTGGATTATTGGTTATGGCGGCGCAAAGCGCGTAGAGGGCTGGCGCTCATTTTTCTTAGTCAGTTGGTTTGCACTCGATTGGAATGCTGAACAAATTCGGATGTATGTCCTGCTAATTTGGTTAATATCGCTGTTCTTCTTTATGATGGGCGTAATTAATCCTGAGTATCGATTCATTTAAACTCAGGATTAACTTAAGGGTAGTGTGGCGCTATCTAATACGCGCAGAATTCTACTGAACTGTGGCTGCTATTGCCGTATAACTTCATATAGTGATTGCCTTTAGTGTCAGTGTAAAACGACGAGTAAGTTTCATAACGACCAACATCAATACGGCCGTTGGGTCCTTTAACATAAGCAATGCTAATTTGGTCATCGCCCACATTACGGATACTCATTTCTTGATTGGCATTTAGCCATAAACGAAAAATTTTACCATTTTTTATATTACCAGTAAAACTTCCACAATAGCTGTCTTTTGCAAAGGTAATTTTAGTAGAGGAATCTGCCGCTTGCGCCGTCATAGCTATTAAAGGGGCGGTAGCAAGCGCGGTGATTAATAGTAACTTTTTCATAATGCTCTCCTTATCTTATGCTGCCTTGTTTATCACAACGTAAATAACGAAGTTCATTCCATTAACAATATAATAAGACAGAATGAGATAAGGTCATAGTGATTTTATGAAAATACACTTTTTAAATAATGATGTTATGTGAAGGTAGTTTCAAACTCTACTTCATCATAGCCACACAACAGTACTGGCTGTTCTTGATGCTTATTCTCAATCTGTCCTTCTATAATCGGACGTTTAATCATACTAGTATTGGCAAGTAGTAATTCAATCGCTGCATTTTCATCTGTATCAGCGGTGGCTTTTTGATCATCACTTAACTTACGCCATGTGGTTCCGCGCTTATTCAATACCTTATCTATTCCTAGCGTACCTACCCAGCGCTGCACGCTATCTGCATCAATACCTTGTTTCTTATAATCGTAAAACTCATAATCTACGCCCAGCGCTTCAAGCTTCTTAAAAGCTTTTTTCATAGTGTCACAGGATTTAATGCCGTAAATAGTAATGCTCATGTTATCTCCAAATTATTTTTTGTTTAAATTTTTATTTAAATTACCGTTAAACCTTACCCAGTCTAGCATTTTATCAATCAAACATACTGCATAGCCACCATACGATTGCCTTATCATAGCATCGCAATTTTTGCTGAATTACGCTATGCTATGCCATAATAAAATATCCTCCTTTATCTGTGTTAACCAATTAGAGCCCACAATGAGTAACTCGCAAATAGCCCCAACTAATAATCAACCAGTAAACACCACTGACGCCAGTATTAATGTATATCAGCCGCAGCTTATTGAAGCGGCGCAGCAAGCCAAATGGGCTACAGACAAGCGCTTTGAAGTTGGTAATGAGCCAAGCGATAAGCCGAGCCGCTATATGCTCTCGATGTTCCCTTATCCAAGTGGCAAGCTGCATATGGGCCATGTGCGTAACTATACCATCTCCGATGTACTCAGCCGTTATTACCGCCTCAAGGGCTTTGAGGTGATGCAACCAATGGGTTGGGACGCTTTTGGCTTGCCCGCTGAAAACGCCGCGATTGCGAATCAAACGCCGCCTGCCCAATGGACGTTTTCTAATATTGATAACATGCGCGTGCAACTAAAACTACTTGGTTTGTCAGTAGATTGGTCACGTGAATTTGCTACTTGTAGCCCTGAGTATTATCAGTGGGAACAGTGGTTATTCTTGCAACTATATAAAAAAGGCATGGTCTATAAAAAGCTAGCCACAGTCAATTGGGACCCAGTCGACAATACCGTACTTGCAAATGAGCAAGTCATTGACGGTAAAGGCTGGCGTAGTGGCGCTCTCGTTGAAAAGCGCGATATTCCGATGTATTACTTTAAAATCACTGATTATGCTGATGAGCTGCTTGATGATTTAGATCAGTTAGAGGGCCATTGGCCGTCTGAAGTGCTCACGATGCAACGCAATTGGATTGGTCGGAGTGCGGGTATGGAAGTTCATTTCCCTTATAACCTCGAAGGTCAAGACAATACGCTAGATGTCTTCACTACCCGTCCTGATACGTTAATGGGCGTTACTTATGTTGCCGTTGCTGCTGAGCATCCATTGGCGCAGTATGCCTCTGAGCACAATGAAGAAATTGCTACCTTCTGTGCGCTTTGTAAAAAAGGCTCAGTCGCTGAAGCAGACCTTGCTAAAGCCGATAAAGTTGGTATGGATACTGGTCTAACGGTTACCCATCCATTAACGGGCGAAAAAGTACCTGTTTGGGTCGCCAACTATGTACTCATGAGCTACGGCTCAGGTGCTGTGATGGCTGTACCCGCCCATGATGAGCGTGATTATGAGTTTGCCGTCAAGTATGACTTACCTATTAAACAAGTTATCAATGTTCCTGATGGTTATTTTGATGAGGCAGAGGACGACAATAGAGCTTATACCGAGCGCAATACCTTAGTCAATTCTGGCGCATTTGATGGTATGGACTTTGAGCAATCTTTTGAGGCGATGCTTGCCAAACTTGAACCACAAGCACTTGCCAATAAAAAGATTCAATATCGTCTGCGCGATTGGGGCGTCTCACGCCAGCGTTATTGGGGCTGCCCTATCCCGATGGTCAATTGTGAAAATTGCGGTACCGTCCCTGTTGAAGAAAAAGATTTGCCAGTAGTGTTGCCGACTGATGTCGTACCTGATGGTCGCGGTAATCCACTCAAAAATATTCCAGAGTTTGTGAATACCAGCTGTCCTAAATGTGGTAATCCTGCTGAGCGCGAGACCGACACATTTGATACCTTTGTTGAGTCGAGCTGGTACTATGCGCGCTTCGCCAGTCCACACGACGCTCAGAACATGGTGAATAAATCGGCCGCCAATAAATGGTTGCCAGTAGATCAATATGTTGGCGGTGTTGAACACGCTGTTATGCATCTGCTTTATGCCCGTTTTTTCCACAAACTGATGCGTGATGAGAACTTGGTATCAGGCGATGAGCCGTTTGCCAATTTAATGACCCAAGGCATGGTGCTTGCTGGTACTTTTTATCGGGTAAATGCCGATGGTAGCACCACGTATTACTTCCCGCATGATGTCGATATTGACTATAACGAGCGTGTACATCCGGTAACAGCGACCCTTAAAGCGGACGGACAGCCAGTAACGGTTGGCAAAATAGAAAAAATGTCCAAATCAAAGAATAACGGTGTTGACCCACAGACTACTATTGACCAATATGGTGCAGATACCGTTCGTCTTTATACCCTATTTACGGCTCCTGCCGATCAAACCCTTGAATGGTCAGACGATGCTTTAAAAGGCCCTTATAACTTCGTTAAAAAAGTTTGGCGCATTGCCACTGAACATATGCAGGCGCTAACGGCTGCTAATTTAGACCTTGATACTCTTAATCGAGAAGCTTTGAATACTGAGGGCTTGACCAAAGCGGCCAAAAATCTGCGCCGTAAGACTCATGAAACGATTGGCAAGATTGACAATGATCTGGGTGAACGCCTAGCGCTAAATACGCCGGTATCGAGCTTGATGGAACTTGCTAATGAGCTGGGTAGCTTTAAGGCCAGTAACGAGCAAGATTTGCAAGTGCAACATGAAGCCTTAATTGACTTACTAATTGTACTGTCTGTCTACGCGCCGCACGTTGGTGAGCATTTGCTTGAACAGTTAGGACTTGATACCAAAACTATGGCTTATCCTGCTGTTGATACAAGCGCATTAGTACAAGATACCGTTACAATGGTCATTCAGGTTAACGGTAAAGTACGCGGCAAAATGGACGTCGCGCCAAATGGCGATGCTGAGCAGCTTAAAGCACAAGCACGTGCCATTGAAAGTGTGGCAAAATTCATCACTGGCGAGATCAAAAAAGAAATTGTCGTGCCTAATAAATTGGTCAATATTGTGGTAGCAGGCTAAGCTTATTAAGCAGCTTGATTAAAAACAAGGATAACGATTATGGGCTATCAAGATCGACCAACGCAGTTATTAGCAGACGCAAAAGGCCGAGTAAAAAAGCTGGCTACCGTGTTACTGACTGCCTTGCCAATGCTTACGGTAGTAAGCGTCGCAACTGGTCTTAGTGGTTGTGGTTTTCAATTGCGTGGTTATGATGCCCCTTTGCACTTTGATGTTGCCAAGACCGCCCTTATCATTGAAGACAATCGTATCTCATTTCCACTGAAACTACCGTTAACAAGACGGTTAGAGGCTTTGGGCGTAGACGTTATTGACAATAATACGGCGAACAGCTCTACTAACAGTGCCACCAGCAATACTGGCGTTGAACAGATTGCGACTATTAACGTCAAAAACGTGCGCTTTAAGCGTTACGAGTTGGTTGGGGTGTTAACCGAGATTAGACTGGTATTATCAGCAGAGGTCACTTATCAAACCATTCAAGAGGGTAAGTCTGTGACGTTAACCAATCCTATTCAAGTTGAGCGCAGCTATCAATATAACGAGGCCTCAGTCAGTACCGACGACCAGCAAGGCAGTCAAATTCGCGATTGGTTATATGACAGTCTATCACGCCGTATTACAGATCAATATGTCGCTATCAGTCTACCTAAAATGTCACCTGCCAGCACCAATAAGTCCTCGCAACTTATTAAAAACCCTGCGAACAAGTCACAAGTAACAACCATTGTGGCACCCGACTCTTGATTATCTTCTCTACTTTGTAGCACAACACTTATGCAAGAGATCTTTATCCAAGCCTATCCAAAGCTGCTGCAACCCACGGTTACGGTAGCAGGCTTATGGCTGGCACATGGTGATGAGCCATTATTACATCAGTGGCTCATTGATGCGCTGCGATCACATTGGCGTGCACAAAACTATGCAATCAAGCGTATTGAGCTGGTATCCGTCAAGAGCTGGCAAGAAGTTTTGTCAGAGCTGGGTAGTTTGTCTTTATTTGATGATGCCAGTGCCTTAATTGTGACGGGTAACCATAAACCGGATAAAGCGGTTATTACTGAGATTGAACGCTTTGCTATTGACGCCCAGACAGAGGTCAATGGTAACAGCCTATTATGGTTAACCTCTAAGCTAGACCGCCGTGCTCAAAGTAGTAAATGGTTCACGCCTTTTGCGCAATATGGTCACATCATCGATTGTAATTTAAACGATGAGCGCCAACGCCAGCAGCTGTTGCAAATTCAGGCGCAACAGTTCGGTCTTAAGCTATCTCAAGAGGCGTGGCAGTTGTTAATGTCACATACTGAGCATCATATATTGAGTGCTTATCAAACCCTTTGGCGGCTGTCTTATTTATTTGCGCCAGAACTAGCAGCTAGTAATAAACCAGCAGTAGCAAATAATAATGGCCAAGATAATGGTAGTAATAGCAACACTACTAAAACAGTGCTTACCAGCGTCGCGCTAGATATTAATGATTTACAAGCGGCTTTAGTTAGCGATGCGCACTTTAGTGTGTTTGATTTATCCGATGCCATGCTAGCGGGTAATAGCGCGCAGGTAGCGAAGATAATATTTCAACTGCAAGTCACTGATGAGCCGACCACCTTAGTGCTATGGGCAATCAGTAAAGACATGCGCCAAATTATGGCACTGATGGAAGGTCAAGATCCGCAAGCACTCGGAATTTGGCGCAGTAAACAAGGGCTATACCAGCAAGCTTGCCGGCGTCAGTCAAAAGCCCAAACTTCCCAGTGGCCCGCTCTTATTTATCGCTGTGACCAAGCCATTAAAGGGATTATCCGCCAGCCAGCATGGGAGCTATTATTACAGGCAGCATTAGAACTAGCGGGGCAGCGTTTGTTCCTTACAAAATAAACGTTAACATACTCTACTAGAATTTATTTATAACCATTTTTCATAGCTATAACTGATAGCTGTTATCAAACCTCATCCTCTCTAACTCTCCCTTAACCTTTCGCAAACTAATTGCCGTTCCCTTTTAGGCATGAAGCCTTTACTATACCCATACTTGATTTGACTGTAATTGGATGCTCAGCATGCGCAAACTAAGCAAAAAGTCTGCTATTAAATGGGCCATTATTGCCTTAATTGTCATAGCATTAGGGGCTTTGGCCTATAAAACCTTAAAACCAAAAGATATTCAGCCCAACTACCTTACTGCAATAGCTGAGATTGGCGATATTGAAAATAACGTCATGGCATCCGGTAAGGTAAAAGCGCTTAATACCGTTGATGTCGGGGCACAGGTATCCGGTGAGGTTAAACGATTATTCGTTGAAGTAGGCGATGAAGTACAAAAAGGCGATCTTATTGCACAGATTGATCAAGTCACCCAAAAAAATAACTTAAGCAATGAGCAAGCCAGCCTTGAGCAAAGCGAAGCAGCTATCCAAAGTGCCCGAGCAGAAGCATTGAGCCGTGAAGCAGGGCTAAAAAGTGCCTATGCTGACCTGGCTAGCCGGCAGTCAGACTTAAAACAGGCACAATCTGACTTCGGGCGTTTGCAGTCTTTAGTCGCTATTGATGCCATCTCGCAACAAGAGTACGATACCCAAGCTACTCGTATTGATACGGCAAAATCTGCCGTTGCCAGCGCCCGTGCTTCTATTGATACGGCTAATGCAGCCATAGCGACTACAAAAGCTAATATCAATAGTCAACAGGCGGCCCTACGCAAATCACAGACCAACGTTGATACGGCCCAAGAAGACCTCAGCTATACTACTATACGTGCACCAATGGCAGGTACCGTCGTCTCAGTCACGACCGAACAAGGCACTACCGTTAACGCCAATCAAAGCGCACCGACCATTGTCACTTTAGCGGACTTATCAACAGTCCGCATTAATGCGCAAATCTCTGAAGCCGACGTCATCAACGTACAGGCAAATATGCCGGTATATTTTAATATTATCGGTAATCCTGACCAAAAATATGATGCTACCCTTAAGGCCGTCGAGCCAGCACCCGAGCGTATTAGTGATACCAGCTCAACTGATGCTGCCATTTATTATGTCGGTTACATTGAAGTACCCAATACCGAACGCCGCTTTCGTATCGATATGACCGCGCAAGTTTATATTGTTATTAATCAAGCTAAGGATGCTTTACTCATTCCTTCCGCTGCCCTGCAACCTATTGGTAAATCTAAAAAACCTACTGGTGCTGAGAAAGATAATAACTCTGTTAAGGGTAGTGGCAATAAAGCCAATTCCGAAGATACTAATGACGTCAATGCTAATAGTGATAATGCCACTATGGCTAAAGTTCGTGTCCTCAAAGCCAATGGCGAAGTGGTTGAACAAATCGTAAAAGTGGGTATTAACAACCGTGTTAATGCGCAAATCTTAAGCGGATTAAAGGTAGGTGACGAAATTATCTTAAGCGAAGAAGGCCCAGAAAAAGGTAGTAAAGGTAGAAGAGGCGGACGTCCATTCTAATAGTCAATAATTAGCACTGAATAATTGGCAAGCAAGACGTACTTTTAACATCAATTATATAAGCAATATTGATATAGGCAGTATGGTAGATGAATATCCAAGACCGCACTTCTAACGCCGAGACAGATGTCCCCTTAATGCAAGTTAAAGGACTGATTAAAGAGTTCAAAGCGGGTGAGCAAACCATTCGCGTGCTTAATGATATCAATCTAACCATTAACCAAGGTGAAATGGTCTCCATTATTGGGCAGTCAGGTTCTGGTAAGTCTACCTTGATGAATATCTTAGGGTGCTTGGATCAAGCAAGTGCTGGCGATTATAAAATCTTTGGCCAATCAGTCAACCGCTTAGAACCCGATGAATTGGCCAAACTACGCCGCGAGCATTTTGGCTTTATTTTTCAGCGCTATCATCTACTAGGTGATATTAGCGCGCGTGACAACGTCGCTGTCCCTGCCGTTTATGCTGGTATGGATGGACAAGCACGTAGCGACCGGGCTGAGCAGTTACTAGCTGATTTAGGACTGGCTGACAAAGTTGATAACCGTCCCAGCCAGCTATCAGGCGGACAACAGCAGCGGGTCTCTATCGCTCGCGCCCTAATGAATGGCGGTGACATCATCCTAGCGGATGAGCCAACAGGGGCGCTTGATAGCAAGTCCGGTAATGACGTGATGCAAATCCTGAAAGACTTAAACGCTCTAGGCCATACCATTATCATGGTGACTCATGACCCCAATCTTGCTGAGCAGGCTGAGCGTGTCATTGAGATAAAAGACGGCTATATCGTCGCTGACTATAAAACCAAAAACTACCAGCAAACGCAAGCAAAGCCTGAAGCTATTCTAGATCGACACCGTAAGAGCGCATTTAGCAGCTTTATTGATCGTCTGCTTGAAGCCTTTAAAATGTCGCTACTGGCAATGCGTGCCCATAAAATGCGTACCTTATTGACAATGCTAGGCATCATCATTGGTATTGCCTCAGTAGTATCGGTCGTAGGCCTTGGTAAAGGCTCACAAGCGCAGATTTTGACCAATATCAGCTCTCTTGGTACTAACACCATCACTGTCTCTGATGGCTACCCGTATGGCGACCCTAGACGCCAATATAACGATGACAACCTAACCCCGCAAGATGCACAAGCCGTGGCCGACCAGCCCTATGTGGTCAGTGTCAGCCCACAAATTAATAACAACACCAGTGTACGCTACCGCAACATACAAGAAGCAGCCAGCGTTAAAGGGGTGGGCAAAGACTATCTTGATGTAACTGGTGAGACTTTAGCTCAAGGTCAAGGCTTTGACGAACAAAGTATCTTACGGCGCACTCAGGATATTATTATTGACAGTAATGCCAAACGTACCTTTTTCCCGGATAATGCCAATCCCATTGGTGAAGTGGTATTGATAGGCAGTGTGCCCGGACGGGTGATTGGCGTATTAGCGCCTAATACAGGCGGCTTTGGCGGTGGCGTAGACTCACCAACCCTTTATATGCCCTACACTACCATGATGTCGCGTCTCATCGGTAGCAGCTATATCGAAAGCTTCGTAGCATTGATTGATGACAACATCTCTTCCTCTGCCGCTGAGTCTGCTATCTCCCAGCTAATGGAAAGTCGCCATGGCACCGATGACTTTCGGATTCGCAACTCCGACTCTATTCGCCAAACGATTGAATCTACCACTGCTGCCTTAACCTTGCTAATCTCATCTATCGCTATTATTTCTTTAATTGTTGGCGGTATTGGCGTTATGAACATCATGTTGGTATCAGTCACTGAACGTACCAATGAGATTGGTGTACGCATGGCCGTCGGTGCTCGTCAAAACGACATTATGCAGCAGTTTTTAATTGAAGCTATTTTGGTTTGTATCTTGGGTGGTCTATTGGGTATCGGCTTGGCCTTTGCTATTGGCGAGCTTATCAATCGTATCGGCGGTGATAGTTTTCAAGTTATCTATTCACCGACGTCTATTATTGCCGCCTTTCTATGCTCGACACTTATTGGTGTCGTTTTTGGCTTCCTGCCAGCACGTAATGCGGCCAAACTTGATCCAGTTGAAGCCCTTTCTAGGGATTAAACGGATGCACATTAGACATTTATGCTGCTGCTTAAAAGCTGTAAATATGCCTCACATACAAATTTATGATAAAAAATAAACTTTTTTTGTAGAATTTCTAGTTTTTTTATAATTCAGGGTTGTAATTACCCTGATTCTATATATAATGTGCTCTCACGTTTAGAGATACAAATTATCTAAATGTAGAAATAAAATCCAGTTTTAAGGGTTTTAACTTGTAGAGTAAAAAGCATGGCTTTTATGCAATCTCTTCAGGGCCGTTAGCTCAGTTGGTAGAGCAGTTGACTTTTAATCAATTGGTCCCGCGTTCGAATCGCGGACGGCCCACCATTTTTAGCTAGATTCTTACTAAGTATTTTGCCCTACTCGGCATTAGCTTAATGAGATTACTTTTTAAAGACATTTTTAAAATGTTTAGTTTCAAACAGTTCTCTTTTAAGGGAATTACCTTTACGAAGCTAAAATTACAGTGTAATTTTTATTTCGCTCAGGGCCGTTAGCTCAGTTGGTAGAGCAGTTGACTTTTAATCAATTGGTCCCGCGTTCGAATCGCGGACGGCCCACCATATTCTAAAGCCCAGTCATAGTTAATGACTGGGCTTTTTCTTGCTTAAAATTTTTAAGTATACTCTAGGTGTATGAGTTATTAGTAAGAAAGCGTCTAACTATACTACCCCATCTCAGACTCTTTAGTCCGCCACCACAATAGTTTATGACGAATGGTATCTTTTACGGTACGCCGATGCTTAGGCGCTTGCATAATTAACATATCAAAAGTTGCTGCGTCAATAGACAGCTCGCGTCCATGTGCCATCATCACGTTGGATGGTTTCAAGTCTTTAATTTTTTGTAGAGAGCTGATATAAGCCTTGGGATCGTATATCGGAAAGGGTGCGACAAACTTATGGCGCAGCTTAATGATCAGGTCGGCAGTATAAACTTGCCGACTTGGCACATGAAACAAGGACAAGTCGCGGTCAGTATGCCCTGGTGTCTCTAATACTTGCCAATCATCAAATCCAGGCACACCATCACCATCATTAACCGTAGCGTCAGGATGCAAATGCGCTGGATACCATAGTCTTTTGAACAGACGGCCTTGGCGCTTAGCCACATAATGCGCCAGTCCCGTGTCTACTAAATGCATCAACTGACCACCGATACCCTTATACCATTGCTCGGGCTTACTCGCTGATATAACTTTACAGCCTGTGGCGCGCCGAAGCTTGTGTGCCCCGCCTGCGTGATCGGGATGCATATGGGTTACCATGACTACTTTTAGATCAGTCACTGGACGCTGTAAAGTATTTTTAATATAGTCTAATACCATTGGTACATCAGGGCGACAGCAACCATCCAGTAATAATAGCTTATCCGGGTATACGGCAAGATAAGTACTTTGAATATAACCTTCTAAACGTACAACCTCACGTAAACTCATTAATCATCCTTGATCAATCATTAATTTTTAATCTTTATTGGAATTAGACTTTATAGTTATATATCTACTAAAGCATATTACGTTTAGTATAACGCTGATTGTTTTTTGATAAGTTATTTTCAGTGAACGCTTGTGACTATACTAATATTAATGTTTTGGCCAACTACAGAGGATCTCTACTCTATTACACGCCGTAAAAGCAAAAACTCAGCCTTTGGGCTGAGTTTAAGAATAAAACTACAAAATGAATATATGCGCTAACTTATGCCACTTTATACATTAGGTAGGAATTAAGCTAAGTCACGAACCTTAGGTTCACGCTCCCAAAGACGCGATTTGGCATTTTCAATGAAAGTATCTAAATCAGCTAACGGGGTCACAAAAGCATCTTTTTCAATCGGTAGCTTACTCAAGATGAACTCATCGGTCGCACCGCAATAAGCAATCGCTTTACAATGTACATAAGCGTCTGTGAACCAATCTAAAGCTGAGCTGTCTTTAGCTAGCTTTTTAGCTTGGTCTGGCATAATAATGCTGACTACTGCATCAAATAGTACTGACGGCGCACCAGTAATGCGTTCATCAGATTGTATGCAAGTGCCATCATCAAGTAAGACCTCACGACCTGGAGCAACGATTTTTACACTGGCCCCTTCTGCTTTTGCAGCGTCTTCAAACTTTTTGATTTCACTATGTTTTGAGCCTTCTGCAACTAAGATACCTACCAAGCGACCTTTTAAGCTCTTAGGTGTGAGGCCAATAGTTCTTACCGCAGCAGAGGTAGCCATATCTTGCACTGGTGCTGCTGGATCAGCGGCCTCAGGTAATTCCATACCTAGTGCTTTTGCAACACGGCTGGCCAAATCTTGATCAATATGAATAAGATGACTGAGCGTACGAGTACGCACGTGGGCAGCATCTACTTTACCAAGCTCAAAGGCATACGCTGACGCAATATGTGCCTGCTCAATCGTGGTTTGACTACGATAGAACATACGCGGCTGGCTATAATGGTCGGCAAAGCTTTCGGCACGTACGCGGCCTTTAACACCATCATCTAGCTTTTCATGGAACGACTCAAAGCCTTTTTTGACACTTTCACGAGGTCTCGTTGGATCTAAGCTTTGTGGCTCATAGAGAACCCGAGTTTTAGGCACTTGCATCTGCATATGACCATCTTGCTGATTGTTAGCAAACGGACATTTTGGCGCATTGATAGGAATCTGTGCAAAATTAGGAGACCCAAGACGCTTCAGCTGCGTATCTAAATAGCTGAACAGTCGACCTTGCAATAGTGGATCATTACTAAAGTCAATACCCGGTGGTACATGGGATAGACAGAAAGCTACTTGTTCAGTTTCAGCAAAGAAATTATCTGGATTACGATTGAGTACCATTTTACCAACAATTTTAACAGGCACCATTTCTTCTGGAATCAGTTTAGTAGAATCTAAATGGTCAAATGGAAAATCGTTGGCTTGTTCTTCAGTGAATAACTGGACACCAAATTCCCATTCAGGATACATTTGGTTATCAATTGCCTCAAACAAATCGCGGCGATGATAATCAGGATCGGCACCAGAGATTTTTACAGCTTCATCCCATGTGGTCGACTGTACACCCAGCAATGGCTTCCAATGAAAGCGCATAAAGGTACTTTTGCCCTCTTTGTTAATCAGACGATAACTATGGATTCCAAAACCTTCAATCATGCGCAGGCTACGCGGTAACCCACGATCACTCATCAGCCAAATGACGTTATGCATGGTTTCAGGGCTTAATGAGACAAAGTCCCAAAACGTATCATGGGCGGAAGCCGCCTGCGGAAAACCGCGATCAGGTTCAGGTTTAACAGCATGTACAAGGTCTGGAAACTTCATCGCATCTTGGATAAAGAAAATGGGCATGTCATTACCGACTAGATCCCAGTTTCCCTCTTCGGTATAGACTTTAACGGAAAAGCCGCGCACATCACGTGGGGTATCTTTTGAGCCTTTACTACCAGCAACTGTAGAAAAACGCGTGAACAATGGGGTTTGTTTGCCCGTTTCCGTTAAGATTTTTGCCGTGGTATATTCTTCAAGTGATTCGGTTAATTCAAAGTAACCGTGAGCCGCACTACCACGAGCATGAACAACGCGCTCAGGGATACGTTCATGGTCAAAATGATTGATCTTTTCACGTAAGACAAAATCTTCTAGTAATGTTGGACCGCGCGGACCTGCTTTAAGTGAGTTTTGATTGTCAGAAATAACCACACCTTGCTGGGTGGTTAGCATTTTACCATCATCGTCTGCACGCTGATGGGTTTCACCACCATTGCCGCGGGTGGTGTTCATCGTCTTGGCGGGGTCGGTATGATCAATATTTGTTTTCATTATCCATCCTAGCTATTTTTTTAGTTAATGGGAGGTAAAAAGCTATTGCTACTATATTTTTCGGTTTAATTTCACGTTGAGATAGGCTAATGCAAGAGCATTAAAGGTCTGATTAGGATAAGCAAGCTTACCAATATGCAGCAACTTATGTTAGGCAAGTTTTTACTCAATATTGTTGATGTTTAGTTAAAAATTACATAGCTTAACAAGCACTTATCAAATTAGTTAGCAGGATATCTGAATAATTGAGCCAAACTCTATTTCTAAACAAAGATTAGAATCATAGAAGTCCTTAGGTTCAAACTGCAAGAAATAGTAGGTGGGATCAGTAAAAAAATAAGAATAAAAATGAAAAACTATAAAATATTATTACGAAAAAGACAGACTTAATTTTTAATTAAAAATGGAATTTTAAAAGACGAAATAAAACCGAGTAAATATCACAATGTTTTTTCAAAAACTAATAATTGGTTGTTCGCAGGCATTTTTTGCGTTGTTAATAAAGCTAAGTGATGAGTTACTCCTAACGTTACGACTGTTTCTTTATCACGTATACCACTACTATTATTATGCCGACGTAGCATCTCATCAAACCGACGATTGCCTTCGCTGGTGTATTGACCGTTTTCATTAAATGGACCATAAATAACCAGCTTTCCGTGCAGAGGTAAAGCGTCACCTACTAACTTAAACAATCTTTCCACTAGCGGCCACGCAATAATATGCAGGGTATTAGCGGTAAACACGGCATCATAGGACTGACTAGAAATAAGACTAAGTGGTAATAGATCGCTATTTAGGTCGAAAGGTAAAGGAGCATAAAGATTAGGCGCTGGATAAGCAGTATGCCAAGCTTCAATTACATTATGATTGGCTATAATGTCGCTAGTTTGCCACTGTAAATGTGATAAATTTGGTGCAAAATAAACGCTATGTTGACCCGTTCCTGAACCAATCTCTAATACATTCTTAGAATCTTTTAGCTCTTGCTGTAAGACTTCTAAAATAGGTTGTTTATTGTTTTCACAAGCTTGAGAAAACGGTAATCCAGCTATATCGATAGAGTTTTTATTACTTACATTATCATCAAGCATTTCTAATTCCCTCAAAATTTCTAATCAAAGCTTATATATTAACAATCTTTCTTAGAGCTGAAATTAATAAATACCTGCATCTACCCCAGCTGCCAACGTCATCGCCAGCTCTTCTACTTGCTCAGTAAATGCCTGTTGCCAATCACCTTGTAAAATCAACGCCTCTTGAATCCACTCCCAACGCAGTCCGGTCGTAATCGTCTTGATAGCAAGTTTAGTGCCCGTACCATCATGACCTGCTCTGATATATAACGCAAACGGCATGCCCTGCTTCTTCTCTAACACCGGATAATAGCAGCGATCAAAAAAGTCTTTGGTCAGCCCTGCCATATAAGCCAAGTTCTCAGTCGTCCCTAGTAATACTGCATCAGCTGCCAATACATCTTCAGGCTGAGTATCTTGTGGTAACTTTAATATAACATTGATATCTAAATCAGGATGACTAGCACCGTCATACGCCGCATGAGCCAATTTTTTGGTATTAGGCGATGGAGCATGTGCGACGATAAGCAAGGTTTTGGTAGCCATATTATTCACCGTGATAGAGATTACTAGTTTTTGGAATTAGTAGTTCTTGGAATCAATAGCTCTTAGAATTAATAGTCACTTTTTGGATAATATCAGGATGGATACTTTTCGCAACTGGGCAAGTCAGCGCCGTGTTATAGAATATTTTTTGCGTCTTATCATCTAAACTTTGATTAAAAGTAATCGCGACATGTACTTCACAAACCCGTCTTGGATCAGCTGCCATCACTTTAGTCACGTCAGCCGTAGTACCTGCAATATCGATATTTATATCACGAGCTTTAATACCAATAATCGTCAGCATACAACTGGCTAAGCTGGTCGCCAATAAATCAGTCGGTGAAAACGCTTCGCCTTTACCTTGGTTATCAATTGGTGCATCAGTGATGATTTCATTGTTTGATTGTAAATGAATGGCGGTAGTACGCAGATCGCCTTGGTAGGTTACTTTTGAGGTGGTCATACTTTATCTCCTTATATTGACTGCTTACGTTTTATACAAAAGCTAAATTAATGTATCATGTTAATGGTTAGTTTATAACTATAAAAAACAAAGCGATCTTTGGGCTATGTTCACTTATTGATACTACAAAAATATCCCAGTCTGTCATGAGCTATGATTTTTATAGTCAAATACATTTAGAAGGTACAAATATAATGAACATCTATGATCTCTCTGAATATCAGGTTTATAAATTAAAATCTATAGATCCTGCTTTAGGTTCAAATTGGCGTGAAGTAATTCAAGAGATACTGCCCCAGCTAAACAAAGAAAGCCAAGCAAGTATATATAAAAACATACTTGCCCCTCGAGGTATTAATTACAACTTAGTATACAAGCGTCCTGATACGCTGAAAAGTGTTATGAGGAAGATGACTACACAGAATAAAGAATTAACTAATATCACTATTCATATGTCTAAACTTATTGACTCAACACCTGTCTCTTATCAGGCATTGAAATTAGCTGATGAAATTGAAGCAATGCTTGATTATTTAGACGGACTGGATGTCCAAGGATCGCTTTACGATCAAAAAAATCGGATCAATATAAAGACAGCTTTTCTATATGATCTAGCAGACTGGATAGATAAAGTTGAGTTAATTATCGACGGTGGACTACGCAGTCTCAACAATGATATTGTTAAAACCTATTTAAAAGAAGTGTTTATCAAACAAAAAATACAAGGCAGAGATTTTCGTAGCTGGGACTCGACTGATCTGAGCTTTCAAGAGTTAACTCACTTACCATCGTTGATAAAAAAAGAAGGTAAACAGAGAAAGTTTTTCGTTGTAGAAGGCCAAAACTATTGGTTTATAGTAGGAATCGCAAGTCAACCCAATAATAATGCCTACTCCTTCAGAAGGTTTTTATATGAATCAAGTAGCGGAGAAGGAATTAACAAATTTATTTACTTAACTCATTTAGTCATTGAAAAAAACAGTTTAAATAATAATGAATATATCAACCACATTTCATATTGTATGAGTCGACTTTATACCCTAGATAGAGGAGTGTCTGATACTGTATTAAAGTTTGTTCTTGAAGTTCAGCACTTAAATAGAACATACCTAACCACTCTACTAAAAAAGCCACTTGATCAAGATGGTAGTAGTTCAGAGACTATTATCGCTAATAGAATGGTCGACTACGAAAAGCAACTCTCTATCCTGATTCTTAATAAACTCCCTAACGTTATTCAGACTGTAATAAGTGACAAAAATGATCAAAACTTTTTATTTTATCACTTAGATCAATTAATAAAAAGAATGATTGAAAACACTCAAGACTTTAGGCTACAGCCTTTAGCAATGTATTCTGAAAGCAGTGAAATTATGGTTATCAAATTAATTTCGTTAAGAAAACTACTTGATAACCTATGGGGTCTATTTACTATAGGGCAAAATAATATATCTGATTATGAAACAACAATGGAAAATTCTTTATTAATTATCAAAGAAAAGCTAAAAGAATGTGAAGCTAATTTACAAGAAATCAACAGTCTAAAAGAAGAGTTGAATCACTACCTCAAAGTTAAACAAGAAGGTAGCTTTTGGCAAAAGATGAAACTAGGTAAATCTCTAAGATATACAGCGGAAGAAATAATAGAAATAGAATCAACCCTTAATCAAGATCTATTTATGTTCATTATTCGCCTAGCTAAGAATAAAGCAGTTAGTATTGTATATCCAGAGTTCGAATGCGAGATTATAGTCAATGAAAGCTATAGACACTATGCTATTGCAGATGGAAAAATAGGTATTACTCGACTTCCACGCATTCTACGTTTGCCTGAAAATAAAAGTAAGTTTACGTTTAGTAGTGTAGAAGAGATGATGAATAATGATATCTTTAAACCTTCTCAACCTTTCAAGGGTTGACGTCATTAAACTTATAATCATAAAATTGTAGCTGTTAGCCTGGCTTCCATCGACTAATCGTATGATACGTCTTGTAATTTATTCAACCCAAAGAAAAGCCCCCCTCTGCTTTCGCAGAGGGGGGTTTATCTTTAGAATAGAGAGCTGACAATGACCTACTCTCACATGGGCGAACCACACTACCATCGGCGCTATGATGTTTCACTTCTGAGTTCGGTAAGGGATCAGGTGGGGCCATCATGCTATGGTCGTCAGCAAAGGGGGTTAGATATGAGTC